>NZ_FNAG01000021.1 GCF_900101825.1 Aquimonas voraii | reverse complement strand
GTACCGTTCGGTGATTGCTTCGCGAAGTACGCTGCCGCGTCTCTTAAAAAATCCCGTTCCTTGGTGATCCGCGACAGCTCGCGCTTGAGGCGGGCCACCTCCTCATCGCGCGGTGTTCCAGCCCCGGGAAAAGCCTTGCCGCCAGCCGACTCAGCCTCCCGAACCCAGCGGGTCAGCATGTTCGGGTTGACCCCGACCTCCAGAGCCACCTGGCGGCAACTCGACTTCGATCGCCGCACCAGCTCGACGATCTCCCGCTTGTACTCCGCGGTGTAACGCTTGCGCTTCGACATGGACACTCCTTCAGCTCACTATGAGCCTTCCTGAAAGTGTCCGCAGAATCGGGGTAGAACCCGTATTCCAGACCCTCGCAGTCTCAGCCACTGAGACTCGCGCGCGGCCCACTTCCATGCCACCCTGGGGAGATTCCACCATGCCTGCACCTGCGCACCGCACCGCTCCGAGCGGCTCTGCCTTCGACCAGTTCCGCGAAGTGATCGGCCTGCCAGTCGACGACGCCCTGATCCTCGGGATCGTCGGCGATGCAGGCAAGGAGCCGATCCGTGCGGCCGTGGAGGCCAAGAATGCGCGAGTGCTAGTGGACGCGATGGTGTCGCATTTCACCCGCCGTGCCCTGCTCGCGCTGCAGGGGTCGTCGCTGTCGCCCGACGTGGTGCGCAAGGGGCTGCGGACGGTCGGCTTAAACGCCTTCCTCGCGGCGCTGCGAGCCGCCGAAGCGGGCGAAGGTGCTGCGCTGACGGCCGCCCTGCAGTCGGGTGAGGATCCGTCCACGAATGGCCAGGCCGCGGCGCCGCGCCCGCGCTTGGCGCCGCCCGACGACGAGCCCGCCGGCCAGCAGGCGGAGCCGCCGCACCAGCGTGCCCAGGGCTACCGGCGCGCCTCCCAAGGAGAAGCCGCGCCGAGCGGCGGCACCGTCACCCAGTTCGGCCCGCGCCAGCCGCGCGGTCCCCGTCCAGCGCCGCCGGGCGCCGATCGTCCGAGCTACCGACGCGACAGCGCGCCGGGTCCGGGCGTCGAAAGTGAAGTCTCCGGCCACGCTGGCAACCAGCCGCGTCGGTTCCAGTCGGTGCACGTCTACAACCAGACCCGCCAAGACAATCAGATGGTTGCGCGCGCCGCTGCCTGCTTCGAGCTGACCACGCGCATCGTGGACGAGCGTACGGGTGAGCGGCAGCCGGCGCTCAAGATCGAAACCGCCGGCAAGCACCCGACCCAGCCGAGCAAATACAACTGGGACGACAAGATCATCTTCTACCTCACTGAGGACGAGCTGCCCCAGCTCCTCTGCGTCTTCCTTGGCCTGCTGCCCAGCGTCGACTACCGCAACCACGGGCCTCAGCACAACAAGTCGATGAAGCTCGAACACCAGGGCAAGCACCTGTACCTGACCATGGCCGAGGGGAGTGATCGCAAAGCGGCTGTGCAGCTGGACGTCGGCCGCAGCACGCGCGTCGCGACACTCGTCGCGCGTGCGTTCCAGGCCGTGAACGACGAGATCGACTGGGCAGCCGCGCGCGACATCCTGACTCGGCTGACCGCGCCGATGGCGAAGGCGCGCGCAGAGTCCCCGCAGGCACGCCGCACCTGAGAATGACAGGCGGCAACACCCGCCGCCGTCCTGTCGCCCTCCGAGTGGCGACGGAAGCGTTTGCCCAAGGAAACGCTCCGACACCGTGACGAGGTGGGCCATGGGTGCTCTCACAGGCCTACTTCACGGCGTGACTATCTGCTGCCTTGCGCTGGCTTCCTACGGAAGCCTATCGCCTCCTGGTAGGGATCGTTCAGGGAACGCGAAGGGTGTTCCTCCGGGGCAGGTCCAGAAACGGCCTGCAGATCACCGCGACTTGACTCTCTCAGCGAAGCAACGATTAAGCCGTATCGACAGGAGCCGCAGGCTTGGTTGCGCCTTTCGGACGCCCCTGCGCAGCGCCATAGTCCGCTATGAAACGCATGAAAGCGTCGTAGACATCCCTAACGGGGGCGGAGGGATCAGGTTTGCTCGCCGATGCGAATATGTTGTAGTACGAGATGAATCTTGTCTTGTCCGCTTCCCAGTCTTGATGCCAGCTTTCCTGATACATCTTCTCTTTGCCCCAACCGCTCGGGCTAGCCGTATGTGTCCTCTTCAGAATCTCAGAAAAGCAAAAAGAGTTAACAGCATGAACTAGTGCCTGGAGAGCGTCGGCGATTTCTTGAAGCTGCTGAACCTGTAAGGCCAGCGGCTTCTCGAGCAATGGCTTGTGCTTGTCAATTCCGAGCCGGAGAGCCTGTTGGCTGCCAAGTTTGCCGAAGCGATGAATGCCGCAATGGCGCACCTGGCTAATGGCCTCGAAATTCTGGAACAATTGCTGAAGCGCGTCAGGCATCTGGATGTCGCACAACGAACGAATTTCGTCACAGACCTTCTTGGCCGATGCGAGTGAAACCCCTTCAAGCAGGGACTCAGGAAGTAGCTCTATGTCATGATGGATCGCAGCACCATAAGTTACCATCCGCGTTGCGGCATTGGCTTCACATGCGGTGTCTTGACGAATCAAGCGTCTCAGCAGCGATCGGAAATAGCCCTCGGCTGCTGAAACCATACCTAGGTACACCAATGAACCGAGCATCGGCACGTATTCGTTGCGCTGGTCTGCCTGCAGATATAGCTTGTTGATTTCCGCAAGGTTCCGGCGGAACTCATCGATTGGCGACTCAACCGATGGTTCGTGCGACGCATCGAACCACTTTGAAGTGTCCAATCTCGTTGCCGTGGGTGCCGGGAAAGGCGTGATCGTTTCAAACAGGCTCGCGGATTTCGTGCTCATGCTCACGACAGATACTCATCAAGAAATGCCTGAACTGCATCAATTATCGTCTTGGCGCGCACCTGGCCAACACGATGAATCGTGCGCAGCGTTGTGCCAGGGTCTTGCAAGACGATGAATTCGCCAATGGTTTGCGGCAACGTGCGAGAGTTGCTGAGTTTTTCTCGTTGCCAGGGCGTTAGCCCCGGCACATCTGCGAGGCGTGTCAACATCAGCCTGTCGTAGGTCGATTCATCAGTGAGCTTCTCTCCACAGTTAAAGCAGTACTTGGCGCCTTCCACACGCTTGGTTTGGCAGTTTAGGCAGTTCGGAAGGTCCAGGCACAGTGCTTCAAGCGTTGTCGAATCCAACAGAGTAGACATCGAGCGACGCACAGGATGCTTCTCATCAGGACGGGTCAGCATCTCGACTGCAAACCTTGGCGAGAAGCCTCCCTTCTTTGCGAAAGCGCGGCGTGCCTGCACGGCCGCCAAGTGGGGCACAAATCGCGAGTAGTCGCGATCACCGTGAGAGACGCCTGAGGCAGCGTAAACCATGCCAGCCTCTTGGAGTAGCAGGAGCATCCGCTGCACATACGGCTTGTCATTGACGCCTGACGCGTCAATCCCGATGTAAAGTTGGCGCGTCGTGCCTTCAAGAAGAACTTGATTGGCGTCAGAGACGGCTTCAACCATCTTGTCGAGTAACTGCTTGCCGATGCTAACGATGCTGGAGAACTGGGGTTTCTTGTCCTTCAGTGTGAGGTACTCGCGTGTGCGATCAGCTAAGAATTCGTCGATGGTGACGTTGAAGGTGCTCTGGGCCGTCCCATGGCGCTTGACGTTCTTTAAATAGCTCCGGACCAGAGTCATGAACGCACGGGGGACCCCGAAGGCGCAGTAGGCGAGCAGCTCTCGGATGTCATCAGGAACCGAAGACATGTCTGGAAAACGCTTTGCCCCAATGTCCAGCATGAAGGCTAGATAGTCTTGATCGGTGACGCGCTTCCAAACGAAGATCGTGTCGGCTTCATGCCCAGCGTGGAAGTTGGGGCCATATTCCGTCGTGCCCGGGTAGACCGACGCCTTCGGTGCGATTCGGGCAGCTTTCAGCGCCCGATAGATATCGAAGAAGTGAAGCAAGTACTCGGGAGTGAGGGTGAGCGCAGCATCGTCGAGCAGCAGCACAACCCGCCGACGACCGACCGCGTCTGCGCTGCGGAGCAGCAGTTGCTTGACTCGATCGATCGTCAACCGGCTGGAGACTTCGTCGAGCTGCGCGTTCAATGGCTGGTTTTTTTCGTAGGCGCCGATCAAGTCACGAAGTTCTGTCTCGTTGAACTCCAAGAGCGTATCGACGTCGAGGTTAGGGGCGACGCCGTGAGCGTTGAACGCCTTTATAGAGTCGTGGCAGCCAACCATTACATTGGCGAGCACCCAAACGTAAAACGTCGACATGGCTTCGGGCCGACGACGCAACAGGGGCTCCAGCGTGTAGTACCTGTTCAGGTTGATGTAGACCGCCAGGGGAAGATCCGGATTGGCTATGCATTGCGTAAAGGCGAACCGCATCAAGTGCGTCTTGCCACACCCCCGCGGGCCTACTAGCAGCTTAGCGCCTGGGCCGGTAAGCGAGCGAATCCACTCTTCTGCATCCGTTGTTAGCGCCGTCCTGGACGGAAACGCAGCAAGCTCCAGATGGTCGGCACGCTCTTCGTATTGCTGCTCAACCTCGCGCTCTTCATCTTGTGTCAGGGACGGTGCGCTATCTAGAGTCGTAGTGTTCATGTAAGCATCACAGGTTGGGTGACTCGAGTGAGACTGGGTTGGGCCCAATCAGGTAGAGGCCGGATGGCGAAGCCTAAGCAACAGCCACCACGATCAGCAGTATTCAGAATTGGATATCGAGTAGGTTTTGCTTGGACAGGAATCGTGCGGCGACGCCGTGAGCTGAGCGCGCCAGCGCGAGCTTACCTGCATCACTCTCTAAGAACCTGTAAAGCCGGCCCCGGTGCTCCTCCGTCGCGCGCAGAGCAAATATACAGTCGCTGATTACGCATGGACCATGTACCACCATGGCCAGCTTATCGTGCAGATTGCGCCCTACGCGCGCCAAGAGGATGTCACCAGGCAGGGCCAACTGAGCGTTACGACTGATCGTCGTGACCGCGCGGTTGCGGACTGAGAAGTGATTGGGCACGATGCGAAGGTCCTTGTCGCATCGAAGTTTTGCGAAATCGCCGAGGTGAAAAACGGGGGTGGCAAAGGCGCTGATCTCGGACGAGCAGATCGAACCGCGGACCAGATCGGTCAGGGCTTCGCCCAGCAGCATCCCCCTGCACCCGTCTGTCAGGAGATGTCCCGAGCGCAACTGCGAGTGAAAGGAGTAGTCCATCCGTTTGGCGGCTACTTCCTGAGGAACCTTGACTGCGGTACTTAGTTGGCCGTCTGGGCCCATCTGGCGTAACGTCAGCTGTTCGGTCTCGCCGGCCATCTTTGACAGGACAGCGAGGTAGGTTTGCGCTTCGGTGCCTTTGAAGACACCTCGTGGCAACTGTACGACCTGCTCGATTAGGTGTTGACGAAGCAACACACGACGCACGCCGCTGAATCGTTCCGCCGTCACCAATCCGTCAGGCAGAATCAAGCCCAACTTACCCTTACGCCGCAGGAGCCGAAGGTTTTGCGCGAGGAACAGCAGATCCGCGCCAGCATCGTGCAATGAGGCCAGTGCGCCTGATAGGCCGGCATCTTCGAGGATGCTGCCAAAGCCAGCGCGCCAACGCGGGCGAATGTAGGGTGGATTGCAGACTGCAACGTCAACCGTTCCCAGGCTCAATCCGACCTTGTTCGGCAGGTCCTGGTCGAGTGCGTCATGCACGAAATGGCTGTGCTTTGCATGTTGGTCTGGATTGCGTGCGCTCTGCCGCTTGTTTGCGCACGTGTCGGTATCGACGGTGATGATTCGTGCTTCTTGCCAGCGGCGTGCGGCGGCGGCGCACAAGGCACCCGAGCCCGATCCCAATTCGAGGATCAGCTTGGGCCTTGGGGCGCAGATGAGCTCTACAAGGGAGCTACTTACTTCGGGGGACGTGTAGTACCTCCCCAAAGGGTCAGATCTGCGCCCGGATCTCCTCAGATCTTCACCGGCGTGGCCTACTGCGGTCATCTCTCTGGTCTCATGCAACGCTGCCTGGTGAATGGGAAGCGGTGACGGAGTCGTTGACCGCATACCCGAAAAAGTGTACCCGGTCGCGTTGGGTGTGTGTCCTCCATCGATAGACGATGCGCGAATCGTCTCACGGCGGCAGTCGATGACTGCGAGGTCCCGGGTGATCACCGACCTGCTTAGCAACCCTGGCAGTGGCCGCGGGCTCTTCGGTCAAGGCTCGCCGGTCGATCTCCTCCTTTCCGATGCACTCACCTTCGAGAAGCGCGATCGCCCTGCGTCGATCGCGTTGCGATTTTCCGCGTACCGCGCCGGCATTGACGGGCTTTTCCACCGCCCTTGGTGCATCACCTCCAAGAGGGGCACGCCGGCATCTACCATATCCTGCGCGGCACCTACGCGCGCCGAGTGACCCGAGAATTTGAGCGTTCCGAGCCCAGCCCGCGTCGCGAGGCGCTGCATCGCCGCGGCAACCGCCTTCACGGTGAGGGCAGGGGGCCCGCCCTTGGTTACAGATGCGGCAAACGACACGCGCAACGCGACCTCTTCAGCGGTGCGTTGCTTCGCCTCCCAGTCCGCCGTGCCGACGGTCCGCACCGCATGGAACAGAAACTCGGCGCGCGGGTCGCATACGGCCTTCCAGTTGCGGAGCGACGCCATGGTCGGCTGGCTCAGGTAACCCATGTGCCCGACGCCGTGCTGATCGGTCTTGGAGCGCTCAATCAGGATTAGGCCCTCGCCATTGTCCTCGTCCGTGAGATCCGCCCAACGCAGGGACACGAGTTCGCTGGGGCGCGTCATAAGGTCGTAGCAGACCCGCACCATCGCAAGATCCCGCAGATCCACGGGATTGCTTCGGTCTACGACCAGAGCCATGGCTTCTACATGCCTCAGCATCAGTCCGGTAGCCTGCTTTGAACGCGCTGAAAGCCGTTCTCGACAAAGGTCACGCCAGTAGGCCCAGGCGCTACGGCTGGCCAAGGGATCGCCGCAACCGTAGAAGCGGCCCACGGTGCGGAAGGTGAACAGCAGATGCTCGAGAGTGCCTCGCTTGTAGCCGACGTCGACGAGGGCATCGAAGAACCGCTTTAGGCCCTCCTCGTCGATCGGCAGCACTGCATGCCCCGTCTCGGCGCAGAAGGCCTTCCAGTGCAGCATGTCTGCGGCCATGGCGCGCCGAGTGTTGGCGGCGAATCCGGTGTTCCCGCGGCGACCCATGGCCTCGAAGACCTCGCGCGCCGTGTTCAGCTGCTCCGCGCTTAGGGCATGTCGCAGGCGCTCGCCGGCCACCGTCAGGTCCGTGCCGGGCTCGCCGGCCTCGTCGTAGCCGGCGGCGGCGCTGCCACGCAGGATGGCGTAGCCGCGCTTGAAAGGCGTACTGGGGCGCTTGGGCTTGCCCTGGGCCAGCCGCTTCACCTCGCGCTGCCGGCGCAGGCGCGCGTTGCGCTTCTGGCGCCTGCGCTCCTGCGGCGTGAGGCCGTCATCTGCGGGCTGCGAGCGCTCGGGGGCAGGCTCGGCCTGGAATTCGTAGTCGTCGTCGAAGTCGTCTTCGCTCACGGAGCGTGCACCTTCGTTGAGGGTGAACGATGGGGTGAGTATCCCCCCGCCAGCACGCCGCAACGGCTCGCGTCGTGCGCACAGAACTGGGCGCACGCGCTCGGCTGACCTCGAGGATGATTGAGGCACTTGCTGACAGCCCGGGACCGGCGCAGTGTCTGGAGTGGGATGGCGCGGTGGTTCGCGTTCTCCCGGTCACCTTGGGGTCTGGTTTGTCCGCCGGCAAGGTGCGAACGGTGTTTGACCGCCGTGTCCCTCGTCTGCGGATCGGCGGCCCCCGCGCTGGAATTACGGGAGCGCGCAGCAGACGACGGGCAGTGCAGTGCCAACGCCGCCCAGGTGTGACGCGCACAGCAGACCACCCGCCGCATGTGCCGCCCTCGGTAGCGTTTCGAGATAGCAGGAGCACGGCGCCGACGCGACACGGTTGCGCGTCTACAGCAGCTCAACGTGGCCCTTGAACTTGCATTGCGCATAAGCGCCCCCCTCTTCTGGCACCAGTGTACGACATACGTACCGTTGTCATGGTCGGTATGTCCTATTTCGTGCAGCATAACGTGTTCTTAGCGCATATCACGTATTTTTCCAGCGCGCGCGCTTGCACCTGTATATTGCTCAGCACGCCATCACCCAGGCCCTGACCATGTCTGAAACACCCGACACCGCCGGCAGCACCCAACTCGCGGACGACGACCTGCTCTTCCAGGGTCGGATCGAAGAAGTCCGAAAGGTGTGGAACGTCCAGAGAGCGGGCCGCATCAAGGGCCCGATCAGCGTCGATGACGTCCGCGAGATCGCGCTGCTGCTGGCCGGCCACGGCTTGCCGCCGAGCGTGCGCGCGATCCGCCAGGTGTTCGGCGGCGGCAGCCCCAACGTGATCACGCCGCACCTGCGGCAGCTCTGGCTGAACCGCACCCTGCAGCGAGGCCTGGCCAGCCGCGAGGACGGCGCCAAGCTGCCGCAGCGCCTACTCGACCTGTGGGATGTGCTACTGGAGGAAGCCCGTGTCGCGGCGCGGGCGAGCTTCAGCGAAATAGCCGACCAGCAAGACGCCACGCGCACCCAGCTCGACGTGCTGCGCCGCGACCTCGAGACACGCGAGCAGGTCCTCGGGGAGCGCCTAGCCGGCATGGAGGCCGAGGTCGCCAGCGCCCGGCTGTCGGCACAGGATCTGCGCGGCACGCTTGCGGAACGCACCAAAGAGCGGGACCAGGCGCTCGTCGAGGCACAGGTACAGCGAAAGCGCCTGGAAGAGGCACTTGCCGATGCCGCCGAGGCGAAGCACGCATTGGCCGTGACTCAGGGTGAACTGGCCGCTGCGAACGAGCGCGTCAAGGCCGAGGCCAACAAGAACGCCCACGAGGCGGAGCGCCACCGCCACCTGCAGGACCAACTGGCAGAAGCCCAGAAGCGCGCGGACAACCTCGTGCTGGAGCGGGCGACCCTACAGCTCGCCCTGAACGCAGCCCAAGCCGAGACCAAGAGCGCTCGCGACCTCCAGATGGAGTCTGCCAGCGCGGCGCGCGATACCGCGAATCGCCTTGCCAAGGCCGAAGCGGACTTGGAAGCCACCCGCCAGACGCTCGAGGGCCTGCGCGCAGATTACGACCGTCGCGGCACGGACCTGCTGCAGCACCAAAAAACCGTGGCCACTCTCACTGCAGAGGCCAAGCTGCGCGATAAGCTCGAGATCGACCTCAACCGGGCGCGGGAGGACCTGCGTAGCGTGATCCACGAGCGCGACAACCTGCTTCGGAATCCGCCAGCGTTGATCGGGCAGCTTGAGCGAATCCACCAAGCGCTGACCGCGCTGAAGACACCACAGAACCAGACATCTTGACCAAGCCGCGATACTGGAATCCTTTCGGCCTACGTGACAAGGACTGATTAGTTTGGCACTCATCACAAGCAATGCCGGGGCTTAGAAATGGGCTATCGTATCCATCGGATAATGGTCTGGACTCTTGCGATCTCGAGTATTCTTGCCGCGGGATATCTTGCCACTCGCGCACTGAGGACTTTTTACGTTGAGACATGTCCGGTTTTTGTTAGCGACTGGCGATTTTGCGATACAGCTGGTTGGCCTGACTGGGTGTCGCTAGCGCTCGGGATGGCTACTGCCGTCTGGTTTTCGTATCAAGTTTCGATAACTGACCGCAATACGGTAATTTTTCCTGGGAACGAGAGCGGGGATAACCTGCTAACGCCTCGTTCGTTTGGCTTCATAGTGTTTGCTTCAATAGTCCTCGCCGGCTTTATTCGAACGCCATTGACAGAATACTGGGACTCGCATCGGCGGTCGGCGGATAGTCACGACAAGATGGCCAAGCTGGTGGATTGGAGCAAGACCGAGAGCGGTTACGACTGGGAACTTGTTGAATACCAGCTCTTGCGCGGTGATATCGACCGCTATTTGGGTATTCTAAAGTGTTCAGTCGATGCACCGGTCACTCAGATCGAAACCACGTGCTCGGGTACTCAGCGGGACCTCGACAGAATAATTCGAACTCTGCGCGCGCGTGTAGCTGAGACTGATGCAAAAGAGGAGTTGGCACTCAACGCTCGTTATGTTGAGTCTGGCTTTCACTGGCTGGCCTTTTTAATTCTCCTAATCGTTCTCGGCCTGTTATGTCTGGCAGGTATGGTCGTAAAGGATGTCGTAGCGCGTTCTCGCGCCCAAAAGGGAGCAAACGATGGTCAAAGATGAGAAAACGCAACGGTGGGGCGAAGGCATTCGCTAAAACCCTGTCGCCGCTGCGATGATTCCCGCTAGTGGCGCCTCAACCACACGGTTTTGAAGGCTCGCATAATCATAAATCCGAACCCAAAGACGAAGGGCGCTGAGCGAAAAACGAGGACTCCTTCACCTATAAAGACGTAAATTCCGGTTACCACCAACGCCAAAATCAGGAAGAACCATTGGCCCGTGTAAAAGCCGGGCATCTCAAAGAGTGGTTTCCCTTTGTGCGCACCGCAGCCAATACGCACACTCGCCCCAGCGTTAATGCGCGCTCTACAGAATTGACACGTTTCCCCTGTTTCTCTCTTTGCTCCATGAAAACGACTTGGCGAGCCCGTGCTTTCACCCCGCCATTAATGAGTTGCCGTCCTCAGGAATGTTTGATTCTTTCAGAATGCTAAAGGAGGTCTGACAATGCGAACCCAAGTGCTGTGTCTGCTGCTCACCGTGCTAGCTACGGGCTGCGCCTCCGTGCAGCCTGCCACCGCGCCAGCGCGGACCGTCGAGGTCGAGTCAGAACGCAAGGTCGAACGCAACTATGTGCTGGGGACCCCATCGCAGGCCTTCGTGGGCGAGGCAATCGTTCGTGTGAAGGACTTCTGGGAGCGCACCACCACGTCGAGCGGCCTTGCGGCCACCGAAGCGGCAACTCTGCGGCTTCCGCCCTTCTCGACGCTACAGATCAACAAGGGCGACTTCGCCCGGCTCGTCGGCACCACAGAACGCGATGGCCAGACGTATCGACTGGTACAGCTCCCGGGGCCCGCCGCGCAGCTCCTGCGCTTCCTGCTGAATGACGACGGCAGCTTTGAGGGCACTGCGATCAACCACCTTGGCCAGCGCATGGGCTTCGAGTACCAGCCCACGCCACCAACGCTGCGCTTTATCGCGGGCACCACGAGCCAGACCGATCGCTCAAAGGGTTGGACCAACTTCGAGCTGATCTACAGTGGCACGACGCGCGATGCACTGAACCTGCTATATCGCGAGTACACGCCTGACGATATGGCGCGGCCAGCGTTCTCGCAGCAGCTTACCTACGACCGCGCGTCCCCGGAGATTCGCTTTCGTTCTGTCCGCATCACCGTGCATGAAGCGAACAACCAGAGCATCCGGTACACGGTCGAAGCGGACGGCCTCGACGAGGGCTAGGAGCCTGGGCGGCAGAGCCCAAAGGATTGTTTGATGCCGCGACACTTGGGGCATGGCGACTTCGTACCTGCCCTACCAGCCCGACCAAGCACTGCCTATGCCGGTGTCAAGAGCGGACTGGCTTCCCGAGGGGCATCCGGCGTACTTCATTGGTAATACTGTGGAGAAGCTTGATGTCTCGGTGTTTCATACAAGCTACGCACCACATAGCCGCGCTCTGTGAACCTCAGAGCGCTCTCTATAATCAGTCCGGGCCGGTTTCTGGCCTGATACCGGCCCGGGCCGAGACAAATCAGCCCACCAGCAACGAAGCCTCGGTAGCACCTGCGGCCAAGGCATCCTTGAACCAGTTCGGGCGCTTCCCGCGGCCCGTCCAAGTCTGCGAGAGATCAGCGGGATTGGCGTACTTCGCCGCCACACTGCCCTTGCCGCCCTTGCCACCCTTACCGAACAGCTCCTCGATACTGTAGCCCTCGTCCTTCGCCATCTGGGTCAGCTTCTTGCGGACGTCGTTGATCCGCTGCTTGTGCAGATTGCGCTTGGCTTCGGCCGCCTTCGCAATCAGCTCATCGAGCTGCTGCGGACTGAGGTGAGAGATATCGATCGACATAAGCACTTCCCTTTGGTTGATTGCATGTGGCAGCGCTGCCACACGCGATGGAGCATATCATTTCAAGGGAGCAGCGCCACCTGAAAGTAATCACGGTCTTCGATCCTTTCTATGGTACGGGCGGAATATTCGGGACCTGTTCAACTCGATTTGAGACGCCGACATGGTCGCCCAGTCGCCGATGATCCGCGTCCTTTATGAACTGAGGAATGGCACTCTCGTGTCGGCATACGACTCGGAACGTGGCGCCGCGTATCGTTGCACCTGCCCTAGGCGCGGGGGCGCACTTATTGCACGCAAGTGACCTCCTCCCGAAAACCTGGACCACCCAAAACTAGAAGAACTCGGCGAGACCAGGGACTGCTCGCACCCCACCCGGATCAGAAGAGGCATGACGTGATGATGCAGTCGATGCCCGATGACGAGCTGGATCGTATGGTCGACGTACTGGTCGCGGAGCATCGGAAGAATCCGCGCAGGGCCGGATCACCTCGCTTGATGCGCGGAGGGAGCGTTCTTTCATAAAGTTTCAGACTTTAACCCGCTCGCTGACCGCTGCGCCGTGTTACGTTTCGTCGTGAATTGCGCTAACGCCCGTCTCCGATGCGTGCGAGGGGGCCGGATTGACCTTCGCGCGTGCACTTGCGCCAGCAAGGCTAAACACAACTCCGCATCAATCTTGGGAAAACCTATGTCTAGAATGCTCGCCTGCTCAGTATTCATTCTGACGCTACTAAGTGATTTATCGCAAGCATCGACGAATTGCTATCGGTATTCGTTTGGGAGCTCGATTATTCCGGGATTCGTAACGGTCGAAACCACGGTCCCATTGCCCACTTGCTCTTTCAATGTGACGACTTCCTCCAGTACTTCTTCTCAGAGTGTCCGTGCTCTTTCGCCGCCGGCTGGATCGGTAATTGAGTGCGGAGGGCGGTTTTTGCCTTTCACGCTTTGGAGTCCTTCGATCAACTTTGCATCAAACATCGGGCGGAATATGTCTGGAACGGTGTCCCTGTCACCTGATGGCGTATTGACTTGGCGGGGTAGTTTTTCCTCAAATGATCCGGTGAATCAATGCAACAACATCCAAAACGAGCGACGTGTTTTAGGCGCCACGCTTCATGCGGCAATGGATATTAGAACAGGCGCCTATAATGCAGTGCAGATCGAAACAAGCAAAATCACCAGCGGGCGATACTCCAGCGAAATTCGCTACGACAACAACGGGACAGTTTCTAGTCCCTCACGGATTCTCATTCAGCCACAACGAACATTGAGAATAGCATCCGCTAGTCGGATTGACTCGGCCGTGAGCAGGATTGCAGCAGATGGCATCACCAACGTGACTCTTGTTTTTTGAGACGGTTAGCCCGGATCCAGCGAGCGTCAGGATTACTGTGCCAAACAATCCCGCGTACAGAAGCGCGATATCCGCAACGGACCAAAGCGTAACTCCAACCGCCTCACAGAGTGGATCGCTCCAATTTCAGGCCCGCGTCTCCTTTGTTGTCAATTCTATCGATTGGCAAAGCGGTACGACACCGGCAGCAAATTTTGAAGTAACGCAGAATGGAGTCGCTACTTTGACCAGCGTCGAGATCGTAGCGCCGCCGGTTTTAGCTATTCATGGTCTTTGGTCTAACCCGAAGTCGTGGGAGCGTCTCGAAGAGTTGCGCAGGTACCTTCCCGTGGCCGATATCTCGACGATAAGTTATGAAGCCTTCAACCACTTCGCGTTCAACGCACCTCAAGTGCAGGATACTGTGCGTGCGCAGATTCAGAGCAAGCGTAAGGAGTTGACGGACTCGGGATTGGCATTTACACAATTCAACGTCATCGGTCACTCCATGGGCGCGCTGGTTGCACGGGCTTATGCCAACCAGCCAAACTACTTATCGCCCAGCAATAACAACCGAGGTGAGTTCGCGCGGCTGGTGTCGGTTGGAAGCCCCATGAAGGGAAGCCCACTCGCTCGAAAACTGGACGAGAATGCAAATGCAGGATTTCCGCTTTGCGTGAACGGCAGTTGCAGCCTGCTAAGGCAGTTGATGTGCGCCGCGTCGCCGCTCTGCAATGCGGGAGGGGTGACGTTGGCTGATGTCTTGCGGACTGCAAACAAGCGGATCGACTGCCAGTTCGGACCGGACTGCGCTGCCGTCAAGGCGTTATCCCCAGGCAGCTCCGCTCTTCAGAACAGTCTGGCCTCAATCGAGAGGCTACCCTACGTTGGGGTTCGTGGCGTCGCACCTGAGAACTCCACCGAGGAACGACTGCTGAACGCCATCACGTTTCCCGTAACGCTCTCGACGCTGGATCAGCTGTTCCAGTCTTCCGAGGGTGGTCATCCCCCGAGCTCTCAGCACGACACGATCGTTGGATATGACAGCCAGAACCACGGCGCATCGGAGCAGCGCGACGTGGCCAACCTTTTCCATGCCACCGTCTTGCCCTACCTCCTGAGCACCCCGACCGAAACGAACAGTTCCGAGGTAATGCGGCATGCGGCCTGCTTCCTTGGCGGCACAACTGCGTGCGCCCAGGCGGCCGTGACCCCTCAGACGGCTCAACCGAAGAACGCGGCTTTGCTGGATGAGGTTCTGACGATAGACGTCGCCGCGCGCCAAGAGGTCCCTCAGAGTGCTCTGGGGGCTCGCTTTGAGAACGAATCGCTCGTGCTTGGCGTCAGCAATCGCCTGGTGCTTGCGCCGGCGGAGGGAACGGTTGAGAGGGTGTTCATCACAGTGGATGACGGCGGGCTGCAGAGTGTCACTGGCAGCTCTATCGCTGCGACCTTCACACCCCGGCGGCTTTCTTTCAAGGCGTCGGGCGTGGTCCTGCTTAGCGGCATGCGATATGCGCGTTTTCTCGTGGAAAGTCCGGTCGCTCTGCCTTCAACGGCCCCTGTATCGTTGCAGATCGAGCCCAGGTCGCTGGTATTGGACGTCGGAACCAGCGTCCCGGTGAGCATTCGCGCGCTGTACGCAACATCGTCGGCGGAAATTGCGGGATCGGCGTCTGCCGTTTGGGTTGGGGCGTCTGCGGCAGCGGCGCAACTTTCCGACGGCATGATTATCGGAACGCGGGTTGGAAGCGGCCTGCTGCGCGTGCAGTTCGGCGGCGTGAGTCGGGATCTTCCCATTTTCGTTGTGGAGCCCGGCGCGCTGTTCTCGAATGGATTCGAGCCGCAGTGATGGGCAGAGGTTGGTATCCGCCAAGCTCTCGCCAGCAGATCTCGACCCCGCTACCGCCGTCTCCACTACCAAGGCGGCTCGAACTGGACGCCGGGCGCCCACACGCCACGGCCGGCAGACCGGGCGGCATCCTCATCGGGCACGTAGCGCCGGCTGAAGTCGCGATAGGCCAGCGCTAGTCCTTCTGCGACCAGCGCGCCGTTGAGGTCAATCTCGCCCTCGTAGCAGACCGCGACCACGCGCCCGTAGCGGTCGACATCCTCGGGCTCGCAGCGCAGGTTGCGGCCGCCGATCAGGGCCTCCAGGCGCTGCCCGGCCGTCTGGCCGCAGCGCCAAGGCCGCCCGTCACGGGTACACGTCTGGCGGGCCTCCGGCGAATCGATGCCGAACAGGCGGATGCGCTCGCCACGGATCTCCAGGCTGTCGCCATCGACAACGGAGGCCTGGCCCACGATCGACGGCTGGGCCGGCGCGCACCCGGGCAGGGCCATGCTCGCGAGCAGGACCAGAGCCACCGGCTCTCTACCGAAAAACCCCATCGTCTCAGCCCTCGCGCGGTGCATGGAAATAGCCGTCGGACTTTACCTGTGCCTCGTACGATCTAGCCTGCGGCAGGTGGGTGCCCCAGGCCTTGGCCGTGCTGACGGTGACCCCGAAAGCGAGTGCTACGCCCTCCCACCCCCCGAAATGTTGGACGAGAGCCTCCATCGCAATCGGCTTGCCGCGTTTGCTGTTCTGGGGCCGCCGGCTTGCGCAACCGCGCAGGCGCTCAATCACCCAGCGCACGTCGTCATCCAGCTCGGCGGCGAGCGGGGCTTTCGACTCACCCTGCGCGCGCAGATAGCGGCACGCCTCGGCGAGCCCGGCCGGCGGGGCCAGCGACGGCTTCAGTGCGTCCTCCAGCGCGCCGATCACGGCACTGGCCTCGGTCACATCGAGGCCTGCTTCCGCGGCCTCGGGGCGACCTAGGGCAATCAGGCCGGCCTCGATCGAGGAATGGCCGGCGCGCCGGCACAGCTGGGCGAGGTACTTGGCCTGCTTCGGCGTGCCGAAGTGGACGACAGTCGACATGGAGGCGTACTCGTAGATCCAGGGACCTCCACGATACGAGCCGATATTGGCGCCAGCTTCCGGAATACCCCCGCAAACCGGGGAGATATCGGGAAGCCGCGACTCACCGCTGGCGGGGATCGATGATTTCCCGCGCGTGTGGGGCCACCTGATAGCCCGCATGGTGTTGGCGCGTGAACAGCCAAGGGTCGGTGAACACGACCGTGCAGCCGTTGCAGGCGAAAAGAGGGAGGACGAAGGGCGACTGCCCGGGGCGCTCGATCGACACCGATCGGTATTGCTCGGCACTGCAGAGAGGGCAGCGGAAGCGCTGTTCAACGACATGTTCGGTCATGGCCAACAGGCTACCGGAGCCTGCGCAAATTGACGGCGAGCGTTCGGCGGCCATGCTGCGCCTACCCCTCCCACCAAGGCAGCCCATGCCCCGCCCTGAAGTCCATCTGGTCGATCACAGCGAGTTCCCGGGCGCGGCCAACGCCGACCTCCTCGCGCTGCTGGTCACCCGCGCCGAGATCGAGTCCGGCCACATTGGCAAGGCGCTGGCCTCGCTCATCGCGCTCACCGATGAGCCCGAGAAAATCACCCACTACCGGCGACGGCTCGTGCTGTTCGTGCACGGCTACGACGCCGATCCGCGAGAGCTCCACCAGATTCCGGACGTCGTCCGCTGGTTCCATGCGATCGCCCGCGAGTGGAGCGCATGGATTCACTACCTGGCGTGGAATCTGGACCCGACCCAGCTGGCGATCGTGATCCGACTGCTGCTGGCCAACGAGGCCTTTTCCGAAGCTGCGGTCCTGCGGACGCTCGCCGTCCTCGCCGAGGCACACGCGAATTTCGGCCGCTCGCATGGCCTGTCCGAAGCTCAGGTCCGCGCCGACATCCAGGAGGCCACGGAAGCTCTCTATGCCTGAGCAGATCGCCACACATGCTAAAGCCTCGATCGATGGCATCCTCGCGCGGCTTCGAGCGCGCGAGCAGGTCCGCGGGGTGCGCTGCCGTGGGGTGCGCGCAGTACGTGTCCTCGAAGAACTTGGGAAAGGACCGATGACGACCGACGAACTGGCCGGCGCACTGCGCAAGCCCCGCGCCGACGTCGAGCACGTCCTTGCCGAGCTTCAGGCCCTCGGGATGGTGTCCAGCGGGCGTCTGATCCCGGGCTGGGCCGGCAGCCTGATCGTGCACCGGCTGACCGAGGCACGGGCATGAGATCGCGCGCCGCGTGGGCCAAGCTCTTCGCTGAAAAAGGCGTAGCTGCCGGGCCGCTGCCAGCGGCACCGACCAGGCCTGCGAGCGGCCTTCGGCGGCAGGAACCCTCGCGCGCCGCGCCGGCGCCGCGTTCGCCGGCATTGCCTGCGTCAAGCTCCCTTGCCCCCGAAGTCCAGGTGCTCGCGATCCGGGCGCAGGGCAAGCCGACGATGGTGAGCTCAGACCGTTACCGCAAGCGCCCGGCCGTGCTGCGCTACCGAGCTTACGCCGACCACCTGCGTCTACTCGGCGCGGTGCTGCCCGAGTCCTATCTGGTGATCGCCTACTTTGCGATGCCAGCGAGTTGGTCAGGCGCCGAGCGTGGCAGACGCCACCTCACCCCGCACCAGGTGAAACCCGATGGGACCAACATCCTGAAAGGGGTCGAAGACGTGCTGTGTCCGCGCGGCGATCAGCAGCTGTTCGACGGTCGCTTCCGCAAGGTCTGGGCTGCCTCGGATCGCATGGTGATCATCGACACGCGGGCGCGGCCGATCAGTGCGATCGACGTCGCCGAGTGGGCACCCAACAACGGTCTGCATCGGTCGTTGCGCGGCGAGTGATGCCTAACACCACAGCACCATGGAAGGATGCGAATGACCACTGACTGCCTGCTCGTAATCGACCTTGAATGCACGTGTTCCGATGAGACCACCCCGGTCGCGGAGCAGGTCGCGCCAGAGGCGATGGAGATCATCGAAATCGGCGCAGTCATCGCGACCCTGCGCGGTGAAGTGCTGGACCGCTTCGGGCGCTTCGTGCGTCCCACCGAGCGCCCTGCCCTCACCGAATTCTGCTCCAAGCTGACCAGCATCCAGCAGGCGGACGTGGAGAAGGCAGCGCCGCTCGACACGGTCCTGGGCCAGCTCTCCGGCTGGCTGGACGGCCACAGGCATACGCTCATCGGCTGGGGAAGCTGGGGCGCGTTCGACTGTCGCCAATTCGAACGAGAGTGCGCGCGCAAGGGCTTCGCGAACCCCTTGGGTCACATCCCACACACCAACCTGAAACAACGCTTCGCAAAGCGCCGCAAGATCCAACAGGTGGGCATGCAGAGAGCCATTCTAATGGTCGGCCTCTACCCGTTGGGGACTCACCACCGCGGGCTCGACGACGCGCTGAACATCGCGAGGCTGGTGCCGCACGCGCTTGGGGAGTGAGGGCGGCGCGCTGCACTGCTCTCTGTGCCCGGATAGAGGCACCGCACAAGAACCCTCCCTGTGTTGTGCATGCGATTGTCAGTCGCGAGCTTGCTACCCTCTAGGGTGGAAGATTGCCATGCTCTACAACGTTGGATACCACCAGGAGCCGAGGCGCCTGGTGTTCCATCTGTTCAGCGCGCTGACCGAGTTCGAGCGCAGCTTGATTTGGGAACGGATCCCTTCCGGCCCAACTACGCCAAGGGCGCGTGGCCACAAGGGTGGTTGTAAGCCCGCCCTGCCGAAGGCCGATATCCACAGGGCGCGGCGATGCTGACTGATCGCTCCATAACTAGGATCGAGAGGCGAAGCACTTTGGAGTGCGTCGGGTGACCTTGAGTTCGGTCGCCTCAAGGGAAAGCGCGCTTGCCTTTGTTGCGAGCGCAAAGTCACAGAGCAATTACCACTCACTGAAACCATTCAGCGTTAGTACACTTGGCTCCCTTCGCCATCTCGAATTCATAGAAGTCACCGCCAATTCCGGAGCTCTCCACGATCGCACTGTCGACGCAAATAACACTAAGGGGCACCCCCCAGGTAAGTGCGTTGTACTGGCCATTTTCGCGAATTTCCACTAGCACAAAGATTCGTCGATTTCCAGTGATTGCGGTGGGTTGTGATGCCTGCAAATCGATAGTGAGACGCTTCACATCAATTTCGCCGTAGACAACGTCAACATTTTCTAGCCTGACACGATACTGCTCGGCCAAAACTATTTGTCCCGGCGTCCCCTGCCTCGCCGGAAGCTGCCGAGCTGAGACTGGCGAGCCAGTCAGAAGCGCACGCTTGTTCCAGCCTAATTCAGATGGTGCCTCTGATGCATGAGCTCCACAGAGCACTGCCATGCAGACGACCGCCAGTACCAGAGCTTGCAATAGGTGCAAGTTCATTTTCCTGTGAATCTGCGCCATTCTCCAGCTCCCGAGGAAGTTATTCTTCGTTGCATGTCGATATTGTTGACTATGCCAATTTCCCAAATCGCTGCCCCAGTTTGCCCAATCATGAAATTGGGGATACCGGATCTGGGCGGACTGTTATCGCCTGGACCAGGTCGCTGCACTATACCTTGTGGGTGCACATGCGCGATTGCCCCTGCACCCCGAACAAAGCTCGTGACATCCCCGCCTAGCCCCAGCAGCACGCCCACCCGCAAAACTACCACCTCGTTGTTCCGGATTGCGAGGGCCAAGAACTTCTCACCCTGGACTCCCGGTGCAAGGCGAGCCCTCGCAGTTGCTCTAGACGTAGCTCGCACAAACTCGGCGAACCGTGGGTCTGCTTCAACATTTGCACTCAAAATAGGTTTCGCAGCGGCGCGTCGTCCCGCCTCATTGACCTCCGACTGGCGATCGAAACCAGGGATGGTCTCTGCGCGACTCCAGAGACCGTCTGCCACTGCTTCGAGATACTCTTCAGCAGTCAGATTAAGATTTCCATCAGCCCCCTCAAATCCGCTAGAGTGAATCAGCGAGTTGAATGCGAAGCCCATCGCGGCTGTAACCGCCCCATTACTGAACTTTCCACCGCTCAGCTTGGAAGCCGAGCCGCCGATCAGGGCATGCGCAACGCCGCGGCCCATCTGTGTCGGCATGCTTTCAGTCAACGGGCCGGCTGCTTCCGAGAAGCCCGCCGCCACGAAGCCGTGCGCGAACTTGCCGCCCTGCACGTCGGACAGTACGCCACCGGTCACCCCATGCGCCACGATCTTCGCCGTGCGGCCGATCGCGCTCAACTTGGTGGCATCGTTCGCGCTCTTGGCCCACTTGGCAGATTCGAAGTAGCTGCCCACCCCAAAGAATGCAGCAGCCGTGAAGGCGCCCTGCAGTCCGCCCTTGAGCGTGCCGCTTTGGATCGCGCCTGCCGCGAAACCACCTGCAGCCGCCACCGCGAAGGCCTGACCGTAAAAGCCACCCGCCCAAAGCGTGCTTGCTGCACCGCCCGTCCACACCGTGATTGCCACCGCCACCACCACGCGCAGGAACTCCCCGAAGGACGAGTACCCACTTGGATCGGTCAGGCTCAGCGGGTTGTTCAGCACGTAGCTGTAGCGATTCAGGCCTTGGATTCCGACGTCAAGCATCGGGTCCGCCTGCAGGAACCGGCCGAGCTCCGGGTCATAGACGCGGCCATTCATGTGAATCAGCCCGTAGGCGTCCAAGTGCTCGTGGCCGGTGAAGCCTCGCGGGGTGATGGTGGAAGCGGCGGGCGGGACGCTTGACGTCCAGTCGCTCACCTGACGACGGCGGCCGTGCGCATCGAAGCTCAGGCGCTCGATCACACCACCGCTGGCGTTTGCGATCACGTCCAGCGAGCCCAGGTGATCGGTGAACAGGTAGCGCAGCTCGGACGTGCCTAAGTTGAAGCTGCTGCCTTGCTTCGTTTCGATAGCCGCACCCGCGAGATACCGGCGGGTTTCGACGGTGCCGTTCGGGCGAATCACTTCTTCCACGTTGCCCCAGATGCGCGTGGTGGTCAGTCCCGCTGAGGTGCGATCACGGCGCAGATAGCGGTCGCCCCCAGGCGCGTAGTCCAACTGCAGTTCGGCGGTGGGCGAGAGCACGCTGCCTACCATCGCTAGCACCAGTTGCTCCAGGCCGTTGAACTCGGTGTAGCGGTCCTGTGCCGTGGTCGCACCGGTCTTGAACCGCATGTGGCCCTGGCTGTGGTAATGGATGACGCGGCCGCCGATGGCCGTGACCGCATGTGGGCTGGCCGTGGCCACGCCGGCGCTGCCCGCACAGCCGCTGCGGCCTGCGTAGGTGTAAAGCGTGCCGTTCTTGCTGCACAGATTGCCGAGCGCGTCGTAGGTCAGATTCATCGTCTGCAACGAGTTCATCCCGCTGAGCTGCACGTGTGCAGTGCGCAGCCGGTTCAGCTCGTCGTACCCGAAGGTCTCGCGCTGATTCAGACGCTGGTCGTCGCGCCATTCCAGGCGGCCCAACACGTCGAACTGGTAGCGCAGCTTCTGCAGGCTTTGGCCACTGCCGCTGTCAATGCTGGTCAGCCACCCGCGCAGGGCGTCATAGTGGCGGGTCACCTCCATCGCGGCACTGTCGCCGCGGCGCTCGCGAGTCACCTGGCCGCGCGGGTTCACTTGCAGCACGCGGTTGTACACTTGGCCCAGGTTGTTGCCGTTGCGCAATTGCTCAACAAAACCGCGCGGGGTATGGACCTGCTCCAGCACACCGCCGGTCGCATCGGTCTGCCGCCACACACGGCCCAGGCTGTCGTAGGCGGTGGACGCGCTGCGGGACACTCCCTGGATCAGCGTCGTGACGTCCTGCGTTCGGCCCAGGCTGTCGTAGGCGAACACCCGTCGGAACACGGGCTCGCCCGGGGTCTCGCGCTCTTCGATCGCGATCTGGCCCAAGCCGTTCGCGGCGACGTCGAACTGCCAGGTGTCAACCTGCCGCACCTGCACGGTGCCCGGCAGTTCGAAACCGGAGGCAAAGATCACCGAGCCCCCAGGCGGCTCGGGGGGCCGCGGCGAGCCGGCCTCGCGCTTCCACAGGCGGCCTTGGGCGTCGTAGTGCTGTTCCACCACCTGCCCGCCCGCATCGACGCGGCGAATGACTTCGCCGGCGGCGTTGTAGCTGAAGCGCTCCTCGCCCCGGTCGGGGTCCAAGCTGCGCTCCAAGCGTCCGAAGAGGTCGTACCGACGCTCGTGCAGGATTTCGCCTGCGCCCGCATTGCGGCGGGTGAAGCGCAGTTGGCCCTCGGCGTCGTATTCGTGCGTGACCGCCATCCCCTGCAGCGTCGGGTTGACGGGGTCTGCCTGCACTTCGCGCACCACCTGCCCAAGCACATTGCGAACAACCCAACTGCGCTGAAGCCGGGCATTGGTCTGCTCGATGGTCTGGCCGCTGTAGGCGAACTGCGTACCGCTGCCGTCGGCGGCCACGTCGGCGGTAGGCCGGCCAATCAGATCGAAACGCTTCTCTTCGTAGCGCGTGCTCGACGCCTCGCAAGGGTTGCTGCCGGCCCCACTGAAGCTCGGCTCTGCTCCGGTCTGTGCGCTCAGAAAGAACGGCACCGACACTAGGCTGGGGCGTGCTTTGACATCGCTGAAGGCGCAGATTGCGCTGAAATTGCGGTCGGGGTTGCCCGCTTCAAAGGACTCGCTGACGGTCACCACCGCTCGGCCCAAGCGATCGTGGTAGCTCCACTGCTGCGGGCCATCGTTTGGCGACGTGTGTTGGCGATAGACGGTCTCCACCGGGCAGCTCACGCTGCCCCCGCACAGACGCAGGCGCGTCACCGCGGTGCCGCCGCCCTGAAGCTCGGTAGCGAAGGCGCGCCCCATTGCACCAAAGCGCGCATAGACGTTGCGGCCATTGGTGTCGCGGGTGTGGGTTGCCTGCCCGAAGACATTGCGCGCCAGTACCTGCTCGGTGACGCGCTCGAGCATCTCGTTCGTTGCGGTCGGTACAAAGAAGGGGGCGTAGGTGCGAACGGGGTAGCGTCCGCGGCTGTCGAACTCGGTCCGGCTGTAACGGTGCACGGCGGCTGTGGGTTCGCCGTTGGCCTGCGTCGGCCTCATGCGAACTCTCGTCGGGTCGCGACACTCTGCATCGGTGAGTGTGCTGCCGTCCCATTCTTGATCGGAACATACGTACGCTGCGACGTGGTTTCCGTAGTCGTCCAGCGTGTAAAGGGTGCGGGTGGCGTGGGTGCCATTCACTTCGGCGCGCTCGGACAGCAATTGGCCGGTTTTGGCCTGACTGGCGAGGTCATAGGTGAAGTGCGCCTTGCGCACCGAGACTTGAGGCGTGGTGCTCTGCGGGCGCAGGCGCTTCTCCACGCTGCTTTGGGTCATCCGGCCCAGCCGCCAGGGCTGGGTGCTCAGTAGCGGGTTTCCGTTGTCGAAGGCCGAGGTCGTGGTCGTGAAGTGCAGGCGCTCGGTGAACCCGCTGGCCGGATCACGCACGTCGGTGAAGCCGCGGGTGAGGTTTCCATAGCCGTCCTCGTAACAGAAGAGGCTGAAGCTCAGGCTCAGCCGCTCGTGCACTTGCACATTGGTGGTAGCGCTGAAGCCTTCCTCCAGGGTGCCGAGCAGCACCGGCGCCCGGGACACCTGGGCTTGACCTGCGCCACGCAGGAACTCGGCCGGCGCCAATTGGGTTCTACCCCGATTCTGCGGACACTTTCAGGAAGGCTCATAGTGAGCTGAAGGAGTGTCCATGTCGAAGCGCAAGCGTTACACCGCGGAGTAC
>NZ_FNAG01000018.1:9229-42662 GCF_900101825.1 Aquimonas voraii | reverse complement strand
AAACTTTTTCTGCCGACTTCCGGAGCCGCTTCAGCAGCGACCCCGTCCGTGCGAGCCGCCCACTATACCGCGTTTTCCAAAGTTGTAAAGAGGGCGGAGGGAAAAAGATTGCGGCGTGGATCTTGGTTAAGGTTCCCCGACAGCCAACCCACCATCTGGAGCTTCCATGCGCTTCCTGCTCGCTCTCAGCCTCGTCCTTCTTGTTTCCGCCTGCCAGGCGCGCCCCGACACCTGGGTAGAACTCAAGGGCCAACGCTTCTATGTAGAAGTGGTGCAGACCGAAGCCGCGCGGCAGCAGGGGCTGATGCATCGGGCCGAGCTACCTGCCGACCAAGGCATGCTCTTCCTCTTCGAGCGGATGCAGCCGCTGGCCTTCTGGATGAAGAACACACTCATCGCGCTCGACATCTTCTACTTCGACGACCAGCGGCGGCTCGTTTCCGTCGCGCGCAACGTGCCGCCCTGCAAGAGCGCCATGTGCCCCAGCTACCCGAGCGCGGGGCCCGGCCTCTACACCTTGGAGCTCAATGCGGGCAGCGCCGACGCCCTTGGCGTGCGGCGAGGAGATGAGCTGGTGTTCGGCCCGGGCATTCCCGAGCGCGGACAGCCCTGAGCCTCAAGGTGGACGTGCGGTGCAAGCCGCGCGCCGCGTGTTCAGGCTTTGATTTCGACCATCTCAAAGTCCGATTTGGTCACGCCACAGTCCGGGCACAGCCAGGTTTCCGGGACATCCTCCCAGGGGGTGCCGGGCGCGATGCCCTCCTCGGGCAAGCCCGCGGCCTCGCTGTAGATGAAGCCGCACACAACGCACATCCAATGTCGTTTGCCTGGTGCGGCGGCCGCTGTGCTCATGTCCTCTCCTCTTTGGGTGGAAGTGTCGGCTGATATTCTTCCATGTCCGCTGCATGCAGCCCAAGCAAGCCCTCCCATGCCTACGCCCCTGCGCGGCGTGTACCTGATCACCCCCGACCTGGGCGACACAGCGCTCTTGATTGAGCGGAGCCGCCGCGCACTGTCGGCGGGTCTAGCACTGCTTCAATACCGGAACAAGACCGCGACGATGAAGGTGCGCGCTCGGCAGGCGTCCGCACTTGCCGAGCTGTGCCGGGAGTTCAACGTCCCCATGATCGTGAACGACGGCGTGGAGATGGCCATGGACGTGGGTGCGTCCGGCGTTCACCTCGGCGGCGAGGACGGTTCGCTGCGGCTTGCCCGCGAACGCATGGGGCCCAAAGCGCTCATTGGCGCTTCCTGCTACGCCAGCTACGAGCGCGCTGCGCTGGCACGTGCCGAGGGAGCGAGCTACATCGCGTTCGGCGCCTTTGCAGCATCGCCAACCAAACCCTTGGCCAAGCGTGCCGATTTGACGCTGCTCGAACAGGCGCGTCCGCTGGCCTTGCCCATCGTCGCCATCGGCGGCATCACACCGGCCATTGCGCCCAGCATCGTCACCGCAGGGGCGGACCTTCTGGCCGTCATCAGCTCTGTCTATGAAGCCGCTGACCCGGCCGCCGCCGTGCTCGCGCTTCGCCAGGCCTTTTCCGAATTCCAAGGAGACTCCCATGCAGACCAACCACGCGCTGTTTGAGCGCGCCCAGCAGCTGATGCCCGGCGGCGTGAATTCGCCTGTGCGCGCTTTCCGTTCGGTGGGCGGTGAACCCTTCTTCGCCACCCGTGCCGAAGGGCCTTATCTGTGGGACGTCGAAGGCCAGCGCTACATCGACTACATCGGCAGCTGGGGTCCGATGATCGCCGGCCATGCGCACCCCAAGGTGCTGGAAGCAGTCACCCGCACGGCAGCCAACGGCCTCAGCTTCGGCGTGCCCAACCCGCTGGAGGTGACCATGGCCGAGACCGTCGCGCGCCTCGTTCCATCGATGGAAATGAGCCGGATGGTGAACTCCGGCACCGAGGCCACCATGTCGGCGATACGGCTGGCCCGCGGCTACACCGGGCGCTCCCGGGTGGTGAAGTTCGAGGGCTGTTACCACGGCCACGGCGATGCCTTCCTGGTGAAAGCCGGTTCCGGAATGCTCACCTTCGGCGTACCGACCTCGCCGGGCGTGCCCAGCGGGCTCGCCGATCTCACCCTCACCCTCGCCTACAACGAATTCGAGGCTGCGACGGCGCTGTTCGAGCAGCACGGCAGCGAAATCGCCTGCCTGATCATCGAGCCGATCGCCGGAAACATGAACTGCATCCTGCCCAAGCCCGGCTACTTGCAGCACCTGCGCGAGCTGTGCAGCCGGCATGGTGCGCTGCTGATCTTCGACGAGGTGATGACGGGTTTCCGCGTGGCTTTGGGCGGCGCGCAGGCGCTGTATGGGGTCACGCCGGACTTGAGCACCTTTGGCAAGATCATCGGCGGCGGCATGCCGGTGGGCGCCTACGGCGGCCGCCGCGAGATCATGTCGCAGGTCGCACCTTCGGGCCCGATCTACCAGGCTGGCACCTTGTCTGGAAATCCCGTGGCGATGGCCGCCGGTCTCGCCACCCTGGAGCTCATCCAGACGCCCGGGTTCTACGAGGACCTGATGCGCAAGACCAATCTGCTCTGTGATGGCCTAGAGCAAGCTGCGCACGAGGCCGGCGTCGAGGTCACCACCAATCGCGTGCCCGGCATGTTCGGCCTGTTCTTCACCGACCAGAAGGTGGAGAGCTTCGCCCAGGCGACGACGTGCGACATCGCAGCCTTCAATCGCTTCTTCCACGGCCTGCTGAAGCGCGGCGTGTACTTCGCGCCCTCCGCTTACGAGGCGGGGTTCATTTCTGCGGCGCACTCCGAGGCGGATATCGAGGCCACAATCGCTGCGGCGCGAGAGGCGTTCAGCGAAGCAATGAACGCGAGCAGCTAGCACTCTGAAATCAACACGGACTTCAGAGCTTCGATGGCTTCGTGCGTCGAGGGATGTCGCAAGACCCAGGCATCTCCAAGAAACTCCTCGATTGAGCGCGCGCCGAGAGCGGCGCGCAGCTCGCCGGCAGAGGCGGCGGCTTGAAACAGTTGATGCGCCAGTCCCAGGGCACGCTCGCTTGAAGAAGCGTCGGCCTCGCCAAGCTGGAGGATCCACACCTTCTGAACAGCAGAGACCAGATCCCCCGCTGCCCTCTGCAATGCAGTGCGATGTCTTGCCATGGGTCTGGCTAGCCAAACACCGTCCGCAACGCGCACTCCAGCCGCTGCAAGCCCTCAGCCAGCTCGTCCTCGCGGATGTTGAGCGCAGGCACGAAGCGCAGCACGCCGACGCCCGCCGACAGCACCAGCAGACCTTCGCCAGCCGCGGCATCGAGCACTTCGGCCGCGCGCGCGGCATGTTCATCAATCAGCACGCCACCCTGCATGAGCCCGCGTCCACGCACCCCGCTGAACACGCCGAGGCGGCTGTTGATCGCGTGCAGGCCGGCCACCAGCTGCGCGCCACGCGCCTCGACGTTCGCCAGCAGCTCCGGCGACTTCAGCTTGGCCAGCGCCGCGCGCGCCACCGCGGCCGCCAGCGGGTTACCTCCAAAGGTGGTGCCGTGGCTACCGAAGCCCAGGCTCTCGGCGGCGCGCGTGCCGACCAGCAGAGCGCCGATCGGAAAGCCGCCGCCCAGCGCCTTGGCCAGGCTCACGGAGTCAGGCTGCACGCCTTCGCCGTGGCAGGCGAACAGCCGCCCGGTGCGGCCCATCCCGCACTGGATCTCGTCCAGCATGAGCAGCGCGCCGGTCTCGT
This sequence comes from Aquimonas voraii, assembly GCF_900101825.1. Lineage (GTDB taxonomy): Bacteria > Pseudomonadota > Gammaproteobacteria > Xanthomonadales > Xanthomonadaceae > Aquimonas > Aquimonas voraii. The sequence continues at coordinate 38,949 of NZ_FNAG01000018.1, read as the reverse complement.
CGCAGCGGCGGCGCAGGTGCGCGAGGAAGCCTGGTGCCGCCGGCATCACCCCGCCCTCGCCCTGGATCGGCTCGACCAGGACCGCGCAGACATCGGCATCAAAGGCCGCGTCGAAGGCGGCGATGTCGTTGAAGTCGACATAGCGGAAGCCGCCCGGCAGGGGCTCGAAGCCTTCCTGATACTTGGGCTGCGCGGTCGCAGTGATGGTCGCCAGCGTGCGGCCGTGGAAGCTGCCCCGAAACGTGAGGATCACCCGCTGCGCCGGTGCCCTGCCTTGGGCTGCCGCGTGCCTGCGCGCAAGCTTGATCGCGGCCTCATTCGCTTCCGCGCCCGAGTTGCACAGGAACACGCGCTCGGCGAAGCCCGAGGCCGCGGCCAGTTCCTCGGCCAAGCGCACCGGCGGCTCGCTGTAGAAGATGTTGCTGGTGTGCCAGAGCTTGGCGCTCTGCTCGATCAGGGCGGCGCGCAGATCCGGGTCGGCATGGCCGAGCGCATTTACGGCAATACCGCCGGCCAGATCGATGTAGTCGCGGCCGGCGCTGTCCCAGACGCGCGAGCCTTCGCCGTGCTCCAGGATCAGCTCGCGCGGGCGGTAGATCGGCAGGTAGCGACGGCGCGCAGTGGCAAGCAGCTCGTCAGCGGGGGCGTGGCTGGACATCGAAGCGGATCTCAAGCGCTGGGAGTCCGCGCAGTATCGCAAAGCCGCGTGCCGGCTGACCTTCGACCATTGCCGCGTTCCATCGCACCGAACACACTGCGCGCGCCCCACCCATCAGGACCGGCCATGCGCCTTGAAACCCGCGCCGTACACATCGGCGCCGAGCCCGATCGAGAAACCGGCGCGCTGGCGGCGCCGCTCAACCTCTCCACCACCTTCCTGCACGCGCCCGATGGCACCCAGGACCACGGCTACCTGTACCAGCGCGACAACAACCCCACCCAGGTACGGCTGGAGCAGGCGGCGGCGGCACTCGACGGCGCCTCGCGCGCCCTGCTGCTGTCGACGGGCATGGCGGCCGCGAACTGCCTGCTGCAAGCGCTGCCGTCAGGCGGCAACGTGGTGTTCCAGCGCGACCTGTACCACGGCGTGCGCGAGTTGGCCGAGCATTGGCTGCCGCGTTGGGGCCTGTCCTCGCGCTTCGTCGACGGCCGCGATTCCACTGCCGTGCGCGCGGCGGTCGATGGCGAGACCCGCATGCTCTGGATCGAGACTCCATCGAACCCGCTGATGCAGGTGGTGGACATCGCCGCCTGTGCCGAGATCGCGCATGCCAGCGGCGCCCTGCTGGTGGTCGACAGCACCTTTGCCACGCCGATACTGCAGCAGCCGATCGCACTCGGCGCCGACGTGGTGATGCATTCGGCCACCAAGTACATGGGCGGCCACTCCGACGTGATGGGCGGGCTGCTCTGTTTCGCGCGCGACGACGCGCTGGCCGCGCGCTGCTATGAGGTACGCAAGCTGCTCGGCGCCAGCGCCAGCCCCTTCAACGCCTGGCTGATCCTGCGCGGCCTGCGCTCGCTGCCGGCGCGGATGACCCTGCATTGCGCGAACGCCGAGAAAGTGGCGGCCGCACTGGCCGCGCATCCTGCCGTGTCAGTCGTGCACTACCCCGGGCTCGCCTCGCACGCAGGCCATGCGCTGGCGACGAAGCAGATGAAGCACCCCGGCGGCATGCTGAGCTTCGAACTGGCCGCGGGTCGCGACGCGGCGCTCAAGGTCGCCGGCAGCACCCGCCTGTTCCACTGCGCCACCTCACTTGGCGGCTGCGAGTCGCTGATCGAGCACCGCGCTTCCGTCGAAGGCGCGCATCCGGTGTCGCCGCAGGGCCTGCTGCGGGTCTCGGTCGGCCTCGAACACGCCGACGATCTGATCGAAGACCTGCAGCAGGCACTGCACGGGTTGTAGCCGCGCGATCAGCCGGTGTTCTGCACGCCGGCGGCGATGCCGTTGACCGTGGCCACCAGCGCATGGAACAGGGCGTCCTCGGGCCGGCCTGCCATGCGCCAGCGGCGCAGCAGGTCGACCTGCAGCAGGCTGATCGGATCCACGTAGGGGTTGCGCAGGCGGATCGACAGCCGCAGCCGGCGATCGCCGGCCAGCAGTTCCTGCGCGCCCTTGAGTTCGAGCACCGCACGTCGCGTGCGCTCCAACTCGGCCTCGATCCGCGGAAACAGGGCCGCGTGCAGTTCAGCGCCCGCCAGAAGCGAATAGCGGGCGAAGATGTCGAGCTCGGTCTTGGCCAGCACCATCTCGACGTCGTCCACCAGGGTGGCGAAGAAGGGCCAGTCGCGCGCCATCTCGGCCATGGCCTCGATGCCCCGGGCCTCGATCGCGGCGGCCAGCCCGCTGCCGACGCCGTACCAGCCGGTGAGGTTGCAGCGGTTCTGTGACCAGGCGAACACCCATGGAATCGCGCGTAGCGATTCGACCCCGGCCTGGCCCCCGGCCGCGCGCTTGGCAGGCCGTGAGCCGAGCTTCAGGCGCTCGATCACATCGATCGGCGTGGCCTCGCGGAAATAGGGGACGAACGCCGGCTCCTCGTGCACGAAGGCCCGATAGACCCGGCGCGACTCGTTGGCGATCAGGGCCATGGCCTCGCGCCAGGCCGGCTCGCGCGGCTCGGGCGGGCGCGGGCGCGCGGTCGCGCGCAGCACCGCACCGGCCGTCTGTTCGAGGTTGCGCAGGGCCAGCGCGCGGATGCCGTACTTGCGATGGATCACCTCGCCCTGCTCGGTCAGTCGCAGATAGCCGTCGACGCTGCCGCGGGGTGCGGCGATCACCGCGCGTTCGGTCTTGCTGCCGCCACGGCTGGCGGAGCCGCCACGACCGTGGAAGAAAAGGATGCGTACGCCGCGTTCGGCGCCCAAGGCGCAGAGTGCGATCTGCGCGCGCTGGATGGCCCAGCGCGAGGCGGCGAGCCCGGCATCCTTGGCGCTGTCCGAGTAGCCCAGCATCACCACCTGGCGTTCGCCGCGGGCGGCGACATGGACGCGATAGACCGGATCATCGAGCAGGGCCGCGACCACCTCGGGTGCGGCCGCCAGGTCATCCACGGTCTCGAACAGCGGGGCGACGTCCAGCGGAACCGCGCCCTTGGCATCGGCATGGCCGCCCATGCGCGCCAGCGCCAGCACGGCCAGCGCATCGGCTGCGCTGCGGCTCATGCTGACGATGTAGGGCCCGAAAGCCTCGGCGCCGTAGCGCGGACGCAGTTCGGCAAGCTTGGCGAACACATCGAGCACGCGCTGGGTGCCCGACTCGGTGGAGCTGCGCTTGCCGAGCTCGCCGCCCAGCAGTTCGGCAAGGCGCGCCGCCCGATCCTCGACTGAGCGCTGCGGCCAGTCAGCGTCCTTCAGCAGAACCGCCAGCGCGGCGTCGTGCACCCGCGAGTCCTGGCGCTGGTCGAGGGTGGCCAGATGGAAGCCGAAGGCCTCGACCCGGCGCAGCAGGCGCCGCAGGGCGAAGAAGCCGGCGTGCTCGCCGCGCTGGCTCTTCAGCGAATGGGCGATGAGGTTCAGGTCATCCAGCAGGCCGGCCGGGCCGCGATAGCCTTCCGCAGCCTCGGCTTCAGTCGCCTCCAGCCGGAGGATCATCAGGTTCAACAGCTGCCGGTAGGGCATGTCGTCGTGGCGCGAGCGCAGGCGCTGCGCCGACTCGCCGAGGCGCGCACGGTAATCGTCGATGCGTTTGAGCACGCGCGGATCGACACCAATGCGGCTGGTCGACTGGGTCAACAGGCCGGCGAGGTGGGCGAGATCGCCGCGGTAGTTGGACAGGATCAGGCCACGCTGCGCCGCAAGGCTGGCTTCGATGGTGTCGGCGCCGACGAAGGGATTGCCGTCCATGTCGCCGCCCACCCACGAGCCGAAGCGCAGGATCGGCGGCAGCGCGGGCAGCGCGCGGCCGTAGACGGTTTCCACCGCATCGGCCAGCAGCTCGTGGAAGACCGGCAGAATCAGGTAGAGCACATGGCCGAGGTAGTAGCTGACGTGCTCGAGCTCATCCGCCACGGTGGGCTTCTCAATCGCGTTCTCCGCGGTTTGCCAGCCGCTGGTGAGCGCCATGCGAATGCGCGCCAGGTCCAGCCGCCGCTCGCCCGGCGTACGTGCGCGGTCGAGGTCGTCGATCAGCGCGCGGACAATTTCCGCTTCCTTTTCCAACAGCGCGCGCCGCACGGCCTCGGTGGGATGTGCGGTGAAAACCGGCTCGATGTGGAGGCGACGCAACAGGCCCAGCAGTTCATCGAACTCGACACCCGCAGCCTTGAGCTCGGTGACTGCGGCCAGCAGTCCGCCCGGCTGCGGCGCGGCAGTGGCCTGCTTCTGGTAATCGCGACGACGGCGGATGCGGTGGATGCGCTCTGCCAGGTTGACCACGCCGAAATAAGTCGCGAACGACCGCACCAAGCCCTCAGCCTCATCCAGCGGCAGGCCATCGACAGCGGCGGCCAGCGCATCGAGGCCCTCGCCTTGTTCGCGGCGCTGGATGGCGAGTCGACGCAGGGCTTCGACGCGCTCGAAGAAGGCCTCGCCTTCCTGGTCCGCGATCACCTCGCCGACCAGGGCGCCGAGTCGTTTGACGTCTTCACGCAGCGGCTGGTCGCTGGCCGGCAGGTCGACTTCGCGCAGGGTTTCGGGTTCAGCGGCCAGGCTGGCAGGACGGGACATCAGAGCTCCGCGATGGATGGGCTGTGCCGCGGCGCACGCTAGCGCAGCGCGCCCGGGAAATGAACGCGACACCACAGCCGAGCCGAGATGGCCTATCCGCGAGCGCGCCCGGATCGCGCGCTCAAGAGGCAACGCGCTCAGCGAGCGCAGCAGGCGACAGCGACGACTCTGCCTCGGTGGCAGCTGACGCCGCCGGTGGCGCGATCAAGCATACCGGCTGCGGCAGCCCGAGCAGATAACCTTGGCCGTATCGGCAGCCGAGTTCACGCACGCGCGCAAGCTGCGCCTCGGATTCGATGCCCTCGGCCACCACCTCCATGCCCAGGGACGAGCCCAACGCACAGATGGCGCGCAGCACAGCCAGCGCATTGCCCGGCTCGCCCTGGTCTGCGGCCTCGACGAAGCTGCGGTCGATCTTCAGCACCTGCAGGGGGAACTGATGAAGATAGCTGAGCGACGAGTAGCCAGTCCCGAAATCGTCCAGCGCCAGCGACACCCCGAGCGCACGCAGCTCGCGGAACAGCTCGCGCGCGAGCTCCGGCTGCTCGAACAGGCTGCGCTCCGTGACCTCGATGCGCAGGCGCTGCGGCGGCAAACCGTAGCGCGCGAGCAGGCGCGCGATCTCCGGCACGAACTGCGCGGAGCGCAAGTGGCGCGCGCCGACGTTGATGCTGACGTAGCCGCCCTGGGCGACGAGCTGCCAAGCCTGGGCAAACACCAGCTCATAGATTTGCCAGTCGATCGCCTCCAACAAACCCGATTCTTCGGCCTGGCCCAGGAAATCGGACGGCGCAAGCAGGCCACGCTGCGGGTGGCGCCAGCGCAGCAGTGCCTCGTAACCTGCAATGGCGCCACTTTCAAGGTCCAGGATCGGCTGGAACACCGGCTCGAACTCGCTGCGCACGAGAGCACGCCGCAGGTTGCCCTCCAGCTCCAGCTGCAGCAGGGCCTCGCGGCGCAGGGCCTCGTCGAACAGCTCGAATCGGCGGCGACCATTGGCTTTCGCCCGGTACAGGGCGACATCGGCGTCACGTAGCAGCTCGGCGGCAGTACGGTAGTGCGGCTGGGCCAGGGCGATGCCGATGCTCACCGAGCTGTAGAGTTCCTTGCCGCCGGCGCGGATCGGCATCTCCATGGCATCGATGATGCGCGCGGCCGCCTCGCTGGCCTCGGCCTCGGCCTCGACGCCCTCGATGAGAATCGCGAACTCATCGCCGCCTAGGCGCGCGATGGTGCCGCGGCGGCCAACACTGGCGGCGATGCGCGCGCCTGCCTCCTTCAGCAGCTCGTCGCCGACGAGATGGCCGACGGAGTCATTCACCACCTTGAAGCGGTCAAGGTCGAGGAACAGCACCGCGAAGCAGTCGCTGCGATTGGCCGCATAGCGCAGCAGCGCCTCGTCCAGCCGGGTCATCAGATAGCTGCGGTTGGGCAGGCCGGTCAGCGCATCGTGCAAGGCGGCATGCTTCAGCTGCCACTCGATGCGCTCGCGCTCGGTGATCTGCTGGCGGAGGTCGCGGTTGGCTTCGAACAGTGCTTCGGTCCGCTGCTCGACCCGGCGCTCCAGCTCAGCATAGGCCTGGCGCAGCGAATCGGTGGCGCGCTTGCGTTCCAGTGCATTGGCCACGTGGTAGGAGACGAAGGTCAGCAGTTCCTGGTCGCGCGGCTGGTAGCCCAGTGCATCGTCGTAGCTCTGCACCGCGAGTACGCCAACCGTCGTGTTGGCGCAGGTCAGGGGCACCCCCAACCAGATCTGCGCCTGGGTGCCCGAAGCCTCAACCTCGCCACGCTCTGCCAGCACTGCCATTCCCGCGCGGTCGAGCAGGATGGGACGGCCAGTGCGCAGCACGTATTCGGTCATGCCGCGCGCCATTCTCCGGGTCGGCCTTCGCCGGTCATGCTGGTCGACCGAGTAGGGAAAGCTGATCAGGTCCTGCTCGGCATCGTGCAAGGCGATGTAGAAATTCTCGGCGAACAGCAGTTCGCCGATGACCCGATGCACCGCGCCGAAGAAGTCCTCCAGGCTGCCACCCGAGGACCCCAGTTCGGCGATTCTGAACAGCGCAGCCTGCAGTCGGTCGGCGCGCTGGCGCTCCTCGATCTCCGCCCGCAGGGCCTCGTTCGCTTCGCGCAGTTCATCGGTGCGCTGGGCGACGCGACGCTCCAAGTCATCGTGCACAAGCTTGCGCTCAAGCGCGGTGGCGATGTGCTGGGCCACGTAACTCAGCAGCGCGCGTTCGCGCTCACTGTAGCGCTGCTCGGGGTCGTAGCTCTGCACCACCACCACCCCGAAAACCTCGCCGCCCCGCATCAGCGGAACGCCCAGCCAATCAAGCGAGAGCGGGCCGAAGCTGGAGGCACGCTCGGGCCTGCCAATCGCCCGCAGCAGTTGGGCTGCATCGCCCATCAGCGGACGCCCGGATCTGAACACCTCGTCGGTCAGAGAACCCCGGTACTCCTCGCGCGGGATCGGCCTGCCGATCGGCGGCCCTTCACTGTCCACGCCGTCACGGAAGTAGGGGAAGACCAGTGTGTCCTGGGCATCATCAAGCAGAGCGATGTAGAAGTTCTCGGCGTACATCAAGCCCGCGAGAATGGCATGTACGCCGGCGATGAGTTCTCCGGCATCGCCCTCGGCGCTGGCGAGGTCGGCGATCGAGAACAGGGCGCGCTGAAGACGCTCGGCCTCGGCGAGGCGCTCCAGCGCGCTCTGCAGTCGCTCCACTTCAAGTGCCGCCGGCAGGCCTGCGCGCAGGATGCGCTCCAGAGCCTCCATCTCGAAAGGCTGGGGCGCCTGCCCCTCTGCCCAGCTGAGGTTGAGAAGCACCGGCGCCCCGGGCAGGCCGGCCAGCGTCCACTCGATGCGCTGCACAGCTGACATGGAGGGGCTTGGTTCAGGGAGCGCCAAGCCAGGCAGATGGGCCTCAGCGCGCAGCGAGGCATCGCCCAGGCAGCGCAGGCCGAGGCGCAGCGAGGCGCGGCCATCGCTGAGGGTCTCCAGCGCTCTCAGCAGGACCTCCTCGAGCCCGGCGCCGTGCACCGGGGTCTCAGCATGCACCCCGGCCAGGGCAGCGGTGTCCCCGTCGAGGTCTTCTGCGCCTTTCCAGGAAGCCATGGGCGGGGCTGGTACGCCTTCGAAAGCTTGAATCGTCGCGCGCCGCCGGCCGTGGACCGGCGTCGCGCCCCTGCTGCCTGGACCCCGCCCAGAGAGGCGAAGCGTCCGACCGGGCGATTATGCGGGCATTTCACCATGTCGCCACAATTGGAACAGGGCATGAAGGCCACCGAACCGCCCCACGGCTCACGCTGCGCGGGCATGCCCTGCCTGTACCGTTTCGCGGAAGTTAGCGTCGCGTTAAACTTTGTGCGCGTGGGAACGCCCTGCGCCGCGCACGGTCGTGGCCACCAGCCTTACGCCGCTCGAAACGATCACTGCGACTCTTCAGCGAAAACCAGTTCGCCACGCGATTACCATGACTTCTCGCCGCTCCGCTCTCACGCTCGCACTGGCCTTCGGGTCGGCGTTGGCCTGCCTGACGGCGTCTGCGTCGGACGCCACCGATGGCGCTCTTCTGCTTGGCACCGAGCCCAGCCAGAACGATGCCTCCTTGCTGGATCGCCTGCTCGGTGTGGCAAGCGCGCTGGGGCACGACAGCCAGCGTCCGGTGCGCGGCCCGGCAGCGGAGCGCGGCTTCTCGGGGCTGGGCCTGTCGCCCAGCCAGCCCGGTCTCGCCATCCTCTGCGATCGCGGCGGTGCCGGTGCGATCGGACTCAGCGAGCAATGCATGCTCGCTCGCCTTGAACTCGATGCCACCACCCTGCCCGGCTACGGCAACGGCGTCGGCCTGTCCGGCGCCTGGTTCATTGAACGCGCGGGCATCGATGTGAACTACGGCTTGGCCTGGCTCAGCGTGCAACAGCCGCAGCGGTTCGGCGCAGCGCCCAGCCTATGGCCCGGACTGCCGGGATTGTCCGAGGCCACGCCCCTGCACCTCGCGCTGCCGACTTCGGGCCATGCTCAGCGGCTGAGCTTCGGCTTGGGCTTCGAGCTGGGCGAGGGCGGCTGGCTGCGCATCGAGGGCCAGAATTTGCGCAGCCAGGGCAGGACGGTCGACCTTTGGGGCATCCCCGTGCCCGTGTTCGAGAGCGACGCGCTCAGCTTCTCAGCCGGCAGCGGCGCGCTCAGCAGCACGCTCAGCGCGCGCTCGCTCGAACTGCGTGGCCTGCCCGGCGTGCTGAACAGCCTCGACCTGGGCATCACCTGGCGCACGCCTTGGCGCGGCGAGTTGACCGTCGGCGCCACCCAGTACTGGAGCCGCGGCGACACCCGGAACTGGCCGCTGCGCGAGCTGCCGCCCGTCGAAGAAACCGCCGGCCGCGTGCCTTACGTGCGCTACCAGCAGGATCTGTAACCCGGCATCCGCGTTACGGGCGCTTCCCGATAGCACAGCTTCTTCAGAACCTGCCACCCCGCCGATGCTTTGGGCATCGGCGGGGTGGCAGCGCTCTCAGGCCGCCTTGCGTTCGCCCAGCAAGGCGCGGCGGCGACGCAGCTCTTCCACCAGCACGGCAGGCGTGCGTTCGCCCAGCTCGAGCATGAAACGCTCGACCTCTTCCAGCTCATGCTGCCAGGCGTCGGCTTCGATGCTGAGCAGCGCCTCCAGATCCTGGGCGGAGATCTCGAGCCCTTCGGTGCGCAGCCCGGCGAACGAGGGCAGGTGACCCACCGGCGTCTCGACCGCTTCGCCGCGTTCCTCGCAGCGGGCGATGATCCACTCCAGCACGCGCATGTTCTCGCCGAAGCCCGGCCACAGGAACTTGCCGTCGGCGCCCTTGCGGAACCAGTTGACGTGGAAGATCTTGGGAAGCTTGGCGCCGGCGCGGTCGAAGCCCAGCCAGTGGCCGAAGTAATCGGCGAAGTTGTAGCCGCAGAAGGGCTTCATCGCCATCGGGTCACGCCGCACCACGCCGACCGCGCCGGTGGCCGCGGCGGTGGTCTCGGACGCCATGGACGCACCCATCAGAACACCGTGGGTCCAGTCCTCCGCCTCCATCACCAGCGGCACCAGGCTGGCGCGGCGGCCGCCGAAAATGATGGCCGAAATCGGGACGCCCGACGGATTCTCGGATTCAGGGCTGTAGCTGGGGCACTGCCTGGCGCTGACGGTGAAGCGTGAGTTGGGATGTGCCGCAGGGCCCCTGGCAGGATCGAAATCACGACCCTGCCAATCCTTGGCCGGCGCGCCCGGCAGCCCCTCCCACCAAGGTTGGTTGTCGGCGGTCACACCCGTATTGGTGAAGATCGCATTTCGGCCCAACATGGCAAGCGCGTTCGGATTGGTGGCCTCGCTTGTGCCCGGCGCCACACCGAAGAAGCCGGCTTCGGGATTGATCGCGTACAGGCGGCCGTCGGCGCCCGGCTGCATCCAGGCGATGTCATCGCCGATAGTGAAGATCTTCCAGCCCTCACGGCGGTAGCCCTCGGGCGGAATCAGCATGGCCAGATTGGTCTTGCCGCAGGCGCTGGGGAAGGCTGCGGCGACATAGTGCGTGTCGCCCTTGGGCGTCTCCACGCCCAGGATCAGCATGTGTTCCGCCATCCAGCCTTCGCTGCGGGCCTGGTGGCTGGCGATACGCAGGGCGTGGCACTTCTTGCCCAGCAGCGCATTGCCGCCATAGCCGGAGCCGTAGGACTGGATTTCCAGGTCCTCAGGGAAATGCATGATGAAGCGGCGCTCGGGGTCGAGTTCTCCGGTGGAGTGCAGGCCCTTCACGAAGCGGCCCTCGCGCTCGATCCGCCGCTGCGCGTCGGCACCCATGCGGGTCATCAGACGCATGTTCACGACGACGTAGGGGCTGTCGGTGATCTCGACGCCGCAGCGGGCCAGCGGGGAATCGATGGGCCCCATGCAGTAGGGCACGACGTAGAGGGTGCGGCCCTGCATGCAGCCCGCGAACAGAGCCTGCATCTTGGCTCGCGCCTCGTCCGGGGCCATCCAGTTGTTGTTGGCGCCCGCCTCGTCGCGCTCGCGCGTGCACACGAAGGTCAGATGCTCGACGCGGGCGACATCCGATGGGTTGGAGCGGTGCAGGTAGCAGTCAGGATGGGTGTCCGGATTCAGGGCGTACAGGTCACCGGATTCGAGCATCAGCGCGGTCAGGCGCTCGCGTTCGGCTTCACTGCCGTCGCACCAGTGGATGGCATCGGGACGCGTAAGACGGGCAACCTGCTCAACCCACTGGTTGAGCGCTGCGAGCGTGCTGGACATGCAAGGGCTCCATGGACGGCCGCCGGGTCACCGTCGCGGTGACCGCCGGGCAGCGGCCGGTTCGGGCAGCAGACCATAGCCAGACCAGTGCGGGTGAACAAGTCCAATGGCAGTCCAGTGTCCGGATCCAACCCCCCTGGAAACCCGTGTCATGCTTGCCAGCACTGGATTTTCGAGACTTCGGGCGCGATGGCGAAGGGCCACACTGCACGCTGGCATCCGCGCGCAGCCACCCGATGGATGCGCCAACTGATTCAGTGGCTGAGCAAAATTCGGCTGCGGCGGCTGGCTCAGCCGGGAATCAGGGTCGACATGACGTGGGCCAGGTACTCGTCGAACTCTTCGTGGCGCATGCGCGGCTGACCCAATTGCAGCGACAGCTGCAGGAAACCCACGTAGGCGGCGTAGGTGAGGCGCGCGCGATGCTGCGCCTCGACGCGCGGCAGCCCGACTTGGCGGTAGGCGAGGGTCAGCCAATCCATGCGCCGCGCGGAAACCCGCTGCATCACCGGCTGCACAACGGCGTGATCCATTGCTTTCAGCAGTTCGGAGTAGATGGCGTGCGATGCGGTCTGGGTACCAACCAGACGGAACAGCTGCTCCAGGCGGTTGCGTGGATCCTCGATACCTTCAAGCTGGGCGAAGACCTCCTCCAGCTCGCGCTGCTCCCAGCGCTCAAGCGCGGCCCGCAGCAGGGCTTCACGCGAGGGGAAGTGCCAGTAGAAGCTGCCCTTGGTGACGCCCAGACGACGCGCCAGCGGCTCGACGGCCACCGCGGCGACGCCCTGCTCGGCAATCAGGTCCAGGGCACCCTGGGCCCAGTCGTTCGCCGACAGCCGCGGCGCCTTGTCGGCTTTCTTGGAGGGGGCGTTCATCGTGGGGAGTGTAGCGGGCGGCCCGAACCTTGCAAATCCACGGCCGTGCCCGGCCATGCCGGATTTTCCGCACGCGAATCAATGTGCTAAGGCATTTCACGAAGCCCATACGTAGGCGTATTGATTCCTGCACGACGGCCGAACATACTCGCCAGTACGGTTTTCCGCCCGCGCGCTTCGAACCCGGCTCTGGTGCCAGGACTCGAATGCGCGCGGATAGTGTGCAGACCCTCGCTGTCCGCTCTCCCCACCCGCACCGGATCGCAACGGAGCCCCGTCATGAGCATCCTGCTGCCCTTCCTCGCCCTGCTGGTCGCCGGCCTCGCCGCGGCCTACTTCCGAACCAACCTCAAGACCTGGGCCGCGCTCAGCGTGGCCGCCCTGGTGGTCGCCGTGCTGCTGCAGGCCAGCCTCGTCGCCACGATCATCGCCGGTCTGCTGTTGGCCGCGGTGGCTGTGCCGCTGCTGCATACGCCGACCCGCCGCCACAAGATCACCGCACCGCTGCTGAAGATCTACACGAAGATGCTGCCGCAGCTCTCGGACACCGAGAAAACCGCGCTGGAAGCCGGCACGGTGGGCTGGGAAGGCGAGCTGTTCTCGGGCCTGCCGAAGTGGAAGCAGCTGCTGGCCCAGCCGAAGCCGGAACTGACGGCCGAGGAGCAGGCCTTCCTCAACGGTCCCTGCGAAGAGGTCTGCCGGATGACCAACGACTGGGAGGTCAGCCACGAGCGCGCCGACCTGCCGCCGCAGGTCTGGGACTACCTCAAGAAGCACAAATTCTTCGGGATGATCATCCCCCGCGAATACGGCGGCCTCGGCTTCTCGGCGCTGGCGCATTCGCGCGTGCTGCAGAAGCTGAATTCGGCCTCGGCCACGCTCGGCTCGACCGTCGCGGTGCCGAACTCGCTGGGCCCTGCCGAGCTGCTGCTCCACTACGGCACCGACGAGCAGAAGAACCACTACCTGCCGCGCCTGGCCGACGGCCGCGAGATTCCCTGCTTCGCGCTGACCGGGCCGTCGGCGGGTTCGGACGCCACCTCACTGCCCGACTACGGCATCGTCTGCGAGGGCGAATGGGAAGGCGCCAAGGTGGTCGGCGTGCGGCTCACCTTCGACAAGCGCTACATCACGCTTGCCCCGGTTGCCACCGTGGTGGGCCTCGCCTTCCGCCTGCATGACCCCGAGGGCCTGCTGGGCGACGAAAAGGATCGCGGCATCACGCTGGCCCTGATCCCACGCAGCACGCCCGGCTTGGACATCGGCCGCCGCCACTTCCCGCTGAACGTGCCCTTCCAGAACGGCCCGGTCCGCGGCAAGGACGTGTTCCTGCCGCTGTCGGCCCTGATCGGCGGCGAGAAGATGATCGGTGAGGGCTGGCGCATGCTGGTCGAGTGCCTGTCGGTGGGCCGCGCGATTTCCCTGCCCTCGGCCGGCACCGCCGGCGCCAAGATGGGCGCGCTGGTGACCGGCGCCTATGCGCGTATCCGCAAGCAGTTCGGTTTGCCGATCGGCCGCTTCGAGGGCGTCGAGGAAGCGCTGGCGCGCATTGCTGGCCGCGCCTACGCGGTCAGCGCGCTGTCCGAATCCACCGCCGCCGCCGTCGATCGCGGCGAGAAGCCCTCGGTGCCGTCGGCGATCGCCAAGTACCACGCCACCGAGACCTATCGCGAGATCATCAAGGACGCGATGGACGTGCACGGCGGCAAGGGCATCATCCTCGGCCCACGCAACTACCTGGGCCGCGCCTGGCAGGGCTCGCCGATCTCGATCACCGTCGAGGGCGCCAACATCCTCACCCGCAGCATGATGATCTTCGGCCAGGGCGCAATCCGCTGCCATCCGTGGGTGCTGAAGGAGATGCAGGCGGCCCAGCATCCCGACCCGGCGACGCGGCTGAAGGACTTCGACCGCACCCTGTTCGGCCACATCGGCTTCGCCATCTCGAACGCGGCGCGCAGCCTGATCCTCGGCCTGACCGGCGCGCGCATCGGCCTGGTGCCGGGTGACGCCTACACCCGCCGCTTCTATCGCCGCATGAACCGCTACTCGGCCAACCTGGCGCTGGTGGCCGACACCTCGATGCTCACCCTCGGCGGCAAGCTCAAGTTCAAGGAGAGCCTGTCGGGGCGGTTGGGCGACGTGCTCAGCCTGCTCTACATCGGCTCGGCGATCCTGAAGCGCTATGAGGACAACGGCCAGCCCGCTGGCGATCAGCCCCTGCTGGCCTGGGCGATGTTCGACATCAACCATCGGATCGAGCTTGCCCTGTCGGCGGCGCTGCGCAACTTCCCGATCCGTCCGGTCGGCTGGGCGCTGTGGCTGCTGGTCTTCCCCTGGGGCCGCCGCGCGCAGGCGCCCTCGGACCGTCTGGGTCACCGTGCCGCAGCCCTGCTGATGACGCCGTCCGACACCCGCGATCGCCTGTGCGAGGGCGTGTTCACCACGCCCTGCGACAACAACCCGGCCGGACGCGTCAACGCCGCCCTGCCGCGGGTGATCGCGGCGGAGCCGGTCGAGCGCAAGCTGGTCAAGGCGATCAAGGCCGGCGAAATCACCGCTCTGGATGCCGACGAGCAGCTCAACGAGGCGCGACTGAAGGGCGTGCTGAGCGCGGAAGAGGTCAACCTGCTGCGCGAGGTGCGGGTGCTGGTCGAGGATGTGATCGGTGTCGATGACTTCGATCCGGCTGACCTCGAATCCGCCGCAATGGCGCGGCGTCGGGCCAAGGGACTGGACCAGGCCGCCTGAGCCCAGCCCGTTCAAGCGGCAAGCCACAGCCCCCGCCCCGCGCGGGGGCTGTGCGTTTGACCGGTCGCGGATGGAAGCGCCGGCGTAAACAAACATCAAGTCCTCACCGGCTTACCGGGGGCTTAACGCTACGGGTGGTTTCCTATGCTCCGGTCATGCGCAAGGAGCGCTTCATGGCACGCACACCGCGACTGGTTTCCCTGCTGCGTTCGGTGCTGGAAGACGGCGTCCGCGGCCCGAAGCCCGATCTGGCCTGGCTCGCCCGCGAGTTGGGCGCCGTGGTCCATCTCGGCTCCGACGGCCGCTACGAGCAGCAGTTGAATGGCCTGCGCGGCCGCGCCCAGCGTGGCTTCACCCGCCTGTTGATCCTCGACTCCAAGCGCCCGGCCTTCAGCGCCAGCCTGCTGATCTGGCCGCCCGGTCACGTCACGCCGGTCAATTCGATGAGCGGCGACTATGGCATGGAGCTCGTGCTGCAGGGCTCGCTGGAAGTACAGGAATACGCGATCGGCGCCGAGGGAGAGCCGCCGAGCCAGCGCAAGATCACCTGGCTGGGCGAGAGCGATGCGCTGTGGTTCGAGCGCAGCGAAAACCTGGCCCACCGCTGTCGCAATCTGAGCAGCCAGAACTGGGCGATCACCCTGCACCTTCACGGCGGCGCCCTGCCGAGCTATCGCCTGTTCGAACGCACCGAGGGCGAGAAGCGCTGGCGCGTGCGGCCGCGGATCGCGCGGGTGCATGGGCGGGTGATGGTGTAGGCGCGCCTGCGGCGCGCCGGGATTCGGGAATCGGGATTGGAGATTCGTAGCGGCGCACTTCGGTGAGCGCCGGGGACGAGTCCTGTCAGCAACGCTCGGGTGAGCTCGACCACTGGAGAGCCTCGGCAATCGGAGTCCAACAACCGAAGCGTTGAACCTTTCGAGAGCCTGGCTACAGCCCGCCCGCCGCCCGCGCCACCGCGCGGAACAGCGCGCGGCCCTTGTTGAGCGTCTCCTCCCACTCTTTCTCGGGGTCGGAGTCGAACACGATGCCGGCGCCCGCCTGCACGTGCAGGCGGCCGTCCTGGATCACCGCCGTGCGGATCGCGATCGCGGTATCGGCATCGCCGTGCCAGCCGAGGTAGCCCACGGCCCCCGAATAGATGTTGCGCTTGACCGGCTCCAGCTCCTGGATGACCTCGAGCGCGCGGATCTTGGGCGCGCCGCTGACCGTGCCGGCCGGAAAGGTCGCGCGCAGGACGTCGCCGAAATCGAGGCCTTCGGCCAGATCGCCCTCGACCTGGCTGACGATGTGCATCACGTGCGAATAGCGCTCGATGATGAACTTGTCGGGCACGCTGACGCTGCCCGTTCTCGACACCCGACCGACGTCGTTGCGACCGAGGTCGATCAGCATCAGATGCTCGGCACGCTCCTTGGGGTCGGCCAGCAGATCGGCTTCGAGCGCCGCATCTTCTTCAGGCGTGGCGCCGCGCGGACGGGTGCCGGCGATCGGGCGCAGGGTGATGCGACCTTGCTCCAGACGCACCAGAATCTCCGGCGAGGAGCCGACGATCTGGGTGGCGCCCAGATCGAGGAAGTACATGTAGGGCGAGGGGTTCAGCGCGCGCAGCGCGCGGTACACGTCCACCGGCCGCGCCTTGAACGGGATCGACAGGCGCTGCGACAGCACCACCTGAAAGATGTCGCCGGCGCGGATGTAGTCCTTGCAGCGGTCAACCGCGGCGAGGAAGCCCTCCTTGGTGAAGCCGCTGACGAAGTCAGCCTCGGACACCGTCGACGGATCGAGCACTTCCGGATAGCTCGGCGCGCCCATGCGCAGGCGGTGGGTGAGCGCATCCAGCCGGCGCACACCGCGCGCATACGCCTGCGGCTCGGCGGTATCGACATGCACGACCAGATAGAGCTTGCCGTGCAGGTTGTCGAAGACCGCAACCTCTTCGCTCAGCATCAGCAGCGCGTCCGGCGTGCCCAGCATGTCGGGCTTGTCGCACGCGCCGAAGCGCGGCTCGATCCAGGCGATGGTCTCGAAGCCGAAGTAGCCAACCAGGCCGCCGGTGAAGGCCGGCAGGCCGGCCAGCTTGGGCACCTTGAACGACGCGCGCAGGGCTTCGATCTCGGCCAGCGGATCGCCCAACTCGCGGGTCTCGACCACTGCCCCGCAATCCTCGACGCTCAGCGTGCTGCCGCGCAGGCTGAACACGCGCCGCGCCGGCAGCCCGATGATCGAATAGCGCGCCCAGTTCTCGCCGCCCTGCACCGACTCGAAAAGATAGGAATACGGACCGTCGGCCAGCTTCAGATAGACCGACAGCGGCGTGTCGAGGTCGGACAGCAGCTCGCGTACGAGCGGGATGCGGTTGTAGCCCTGGGCGGCGAGCGAATCGAATTCGGCGGCGGTAATCACGGGGCAGCGTCGCGTGGCAGCAAAGGGGGCGGAGTATGCCAGCGGCCCGCCGCGCGCGAGGTGCAGCGGAAGCCGCAGGGCGGGATTCGACTAGCCGGCGGGGCAAGGCCTTGCGCGCGAAGCCACGGCACGTCGACGGCCGGCATACCGTCGTGCCCTGCCCGCTGAACGCCCGGACTCGCCCGGAGCGCCCTCATGCAGACGCGGTGGCGGCCCCATTTTTGTTCACCGGGGTCGGCGCCATCGCCCACGCGCTCCTGGGCTGCGGTCGCGACTTTGCCAGGCGCTCTGCGCTCAGCGCCGCCGCGGGCCGCGCGGGCCCTGGCGCTCGCGCTGCTTCAGCACCTGCCGCGCCTGCTCCAGCTCGCCCTGCAGCTTGCGGTAGTTGGCCAGCGCGCCCGGATCGATCTCCTCGGCCTCCAGCGCGGCCCGCACCGCGCAGCCGGGCTCGCGCTCGTGCTGGCAATCGCGGAAGCGGCAGTGCGCAGCGAGCTCCTCGATGCGGTCGAAGCCGCTGCGGTCCAGCGTTTCCTCGCCGGTCAGCTTCAGCTCGCGCATGCCGGGCGTGTCGATCAGGCAGCCGCCCGAGGGCAGGCGCAGCAGGGCGCGGTGGGTGGTGGTGTGGCGACCGCGGCTGTCGTTGGCGCGCACGGCATTGGTCTTCTGCCGCTCGATGCCCAGCAGGGCGTTGGTCAGCGTGGACTTGCCGGCGCCGCTGGAACCGACCAGCACGGCGGTGATACCCGGCCCCAGCAGCGGATGCAGCACCCTCACCGAGTCGAGCGAACGCGCGTTCAGCGCGATCAGGCGCGCGCCGGCCTCTTCCAGCGGCTGCAGCACGTCCATCGCCATCTCGACATCCTCGCCGTCGAGCTGGTCCGCTTTGGTCAGCACGAACACCGCTTCGGCACCCGAGCCGCGCACCAGTACCAGGTAGCGCTCCAGCCGGCGCGGGTTGAAATCGCCATCGAGGCCGCAGACCACCAGCACGCGGTCGATGTTGGCGGCGATCAGCTGCTGCTTGTAGTGCTCGCCCGCCGCCGCCCGCTTCAGCACGCCGAAGCGCGGCAGCCAATCGAGGATCAGGTCCTCGTCCTCCTTCAAGCGCACCCAGTCGCCGACCGCGGCGCGCTGCTCCGGCGCGAAGCCCTTGCGCGTCCACGGCGCCGGCGCCTGCGCGGGAAACTCGCGCTCGCCGTCGTCGACCACATAGCCCGAACGGTGCTGCTCGATGACCCGGGCCAGTCGACCCTCGCTCGCTTCGGCGTACGCGTACGCCGCCGGCGCGTCCTCGCGCCAGCCCATGCCGCGCAGACGCGCCAGGTGTTCGGGGGTGATATGCATGCGGCGGATTGTACGCAGGGCTTGCAGGCCGGGATTCGTGAATCGGGATTCGGGATTCGTCAAGGCGCCCGGTGGCCTCCCTCGCTTGCCGAAGGCAGGGGCACTTGAACTCGGCGCCACAGAAAGCCTCGCAGTCTCGTGGGGGTGGTTCGGACGCGGCGATAGCCCTCATCCCCTCACCCCGGATTGATCCGCACTGCTCCATCCTGCGCCCACGTTCAGCGGGAGACGCTTCATGGGATTCGCGCGCATCGTGCTCTGGCTGTCGGGCCTTGGCTTCATCGCTTTCGGTGCGGCCTTCATGCTCGATCCGCTGGGCACGCTCGCGGCGACAGGTATCGTGTTGAGCGGCGATCTCGCCGCCGCTGAACTGCGCGCGTTCTACGGTGGCTTCGAGCTGGGCGTGGGCGCGCTGATTCTGGCCTCGGACTTCGGCGCCCGCCATCGCCCCTACGGCCTGCTGCTTGCGCTGGGCGCTTACGGCGGCATCGCGATCGGACGCGCGATCGGCATGCTCGCCGGCGGCGTAGCCACGCCCTTCCTGTGGTTTGCGCTGGCTGTAGAAGTGGTGCTGGCGACGCTGGCCCTGATCGCCCTGCTGCGGCTGCGGCGCCTGCGTGCCGCCTGAAAGGAACGCCTGCGCAGCGAGGGAAGCCGCAGCGAAATGCACCTGATCCGGAAGTGCCCCAAGCATGAGCTGCTCTGTGTTGCCGCTGGCCTAACGCAGTGCATGGCAGGCTTCGCGAACCACTCCCGAGGAGCTTCCGCATGGAACACCGCCGTCTCGGCCACTCCGGCCTGAAAGTCCCCGTCCTCAGCCTCGGCACCGGCACCTTCGGAGGGGTCGGCGAGTTTTTCGGCCGCTGGGGCGCCACCGACGTCGCCGATGCGCGGCGCCTGCTCGACATCTGCTTCGAGCACGGACTCAACTTCTTCGACACCGCCGACATCTATTCGGCGGGCGCTTCCGAGGAAATCCTCGGCGAGGCGCTGAAGGGCCGCCGCAACGAAGCGCTGATCGCCACCAAGGCCACCTTCACCACCGGCAGCTCGCCGAACGACAAGGGCAGCTCGCGACACCATCTGGTTCGCGCCTGCGAGGCCAGCCTGCGGCGCCTGCAGACCGGGCACATCGACCTGTACTTCATGCACGGCTTCGACGCGCTGACGCCGGTGGAGGAAACGCTGCGCGCACTCGACGACCTGACCCGCGCCGGCAAGATCCGCTACATCGGCTGCAGCAACTTCTCCGGCTGGCAGGTGATGAAGGCACTGGCGACCTCGGAGCGCTATGGCCTGAACCGCTACGTCTGCTACCAGGGCTACTACTCGCTGATCGGCCGCGACTACGAGTGGGAGCTGATGCCGCTGTCGCTCGATCAGGGCCTCGGCACCATGGTCTGGAGCCCGCTGGGCTGGGGCCGCCTGACCGGCAAGATCCGTCGCGGCGAACAGCCGAGCGAGGGCCGCATCGCCGCTGGCGGCGACGTCGGCGGGCCGCCGGTGGAGGACGCATTCCTGTATCGCGTGGTTGATGCGCTGGACGCCGTCGCCGCCGAAACCGGCAAGACCGTGGCGCAGGTGGCGCTGAACTGGCTGCTGCAGCGGCCCGGCGTGGCGAACCTCGTCATCGGCGCGCGCAATGAGGATCAGCTGCGGCAGAACCTCGGCGCCGTCGGCTGGTCGCTGTCGCAAGAGCAGATCGCGACGCTCGATGCGGCCAGCCAGCGCACGCCGATCTATCCGTACTGGCACCAGCGCGGCTTCGACGAGCGGAATCCCAAGCCGACGCGGTGGTGAGAGCGGGGATTCGGGATTCGAAGCGTAGGCTCGGCAGGCCTGCCGGCGCGCATCAATGGTCTGTTTTGACCCTAGCGCGCGCGACGTTGGGCCTCGCTGCGCTCGGCACCCACCTACAAGAAGCACCCTGCCGTCAGCGACGCGCCGGCGCCTCGATTTGCAGGCTCAGGCGATGTAGATCGGGTCAAGCGAGCCGACGTAGCTTGGGCCAAGCGCAGCGCGGCCCAACACTGCCGCAGTTCCAAGGCGCGGGTGTGAGTCCACGTCGTGGGCTCGCGGCAAGCTCTGCCCCCTCTCCCCCGACCCCTCCCCCACCAGGGGGGAGGGGAGCAAAGCGCGGTGGGGGGCCCTTGGCCGAGGATTCTCGCGACCGCCGCAGCGCACGAGGCCAGTCCGCGGGCCCGCGATGCTCAACTCACCTTGGCCAGCATCCGTTCGCTGCGCAGCAGACGGGCCCAGGCGCGCCCGCATTCCACCCACACCATGTAGGCCGCCTCCAGCAGCAGGCGACCGCGTTCACTCCAGCTCGGCGCCCAGCGCTCTTCCGCCGCGCACAGGCGGTGCTCGATGCCCAGCCAACGGGCAAACAGGCTGCAGCGGGCGAGGTGATAGCGGCTGGACAACAGCAGCACGTCGCCCTCGCCCTGGCGCAGCAGCAGGCGCGCGTGGCGCAGGTTTTCAAGCGTGTCGCGCGACTGGTCCTCGAGGGTGATGCGGGCCTGCGCACCCAGCCCCGCGGCGCGCAGCTCGCGCTCGGCCACTTCGGCCTCGGTCGGATGCGGCCCGCCGCCCAGCAGCAGCAGTTCGAGCTGGGGATGGCGGCCGGCCAGGCTCAGCGCGCGCTGGATGCGCTGCTGGAAGTCCCTGTCGGGCTCACCGTCTTCGCAGCGTTTCCCGAACAGCAGCAAACGCGCCGGCCGCTGCGGATCGAGATCCGGCCAGGCCGGCGCGCGGCGTGCGAGATTCCAGACCCGGATCGCGTAATAGACGTAGAGCAGGCCTCCGGTCGCGGCCAGCAGCAGCAGGGCGACCACGAGACCCTGCAGGGCATCGGTATCGCGCAGGAGACGCAGACGGTGGGCTTGGCGGGAGGACACTTGGGAGTCGGGATTTGGGGTGAGGCGACGCGTTTGCGCGGCATGCCGCGCGTGTCGCCGAACGCCCGCGCGCTATGCGCGAGGGCCGGGGGCGGAGCCAGGCGACGCGTTTGCGCGGCATGCCGCGCGTGTCGACGAACCCCCGAGCGCCATGCGCGAGGGCCGGGCGGGGATTCGTGAACGCGCGCGAGCGTCTTGGCACGGTGCGCACGCCGCCGCGCATTGTCCTTGTTCACAGCGCGTCGCGCGAGCGCACGGCGACGTTTCAGCACGGCACGCCATGGCCTTGGCGCCGAGGGTCTTCGGCAGGGTGTTCCGGCTGCGGGAGCGGGCCTGAGGTAGCGCGTGGCTAGGGCCATGAGGGGCCGGGACCCACCTTATGCGAGTTCCCGCAGAGCGCAGCGCTCGGGGCGCTCGGCGACGCGCGCGGCATGCCGCGCAAACGCGTCGCCCGGCTCCGCCCCCAATCCCCAATCCCCAATCCCCAATCCCCAATCCCCAATCCCCAATCCCCAATCCCGAATCCCGAATCCCGTCTCTCTATAATCCGCCGCTATTCGATGAGGACACCCTGAGCTGATGTCTGCTGCAGCCATGCCGCCGCTGGCGATTACCGCCCGCACCCTGACTACCGCCTGTGGAGCGGGATTGAACACGATGCGCGAGTCGCTGGCGGCACGCCGCAGCGGGCTGCGCCGCAATGATTTCTCCGCGCATCCGCTGGAGACCTGGATTGGCCGCGTCGACGGCCTGGAAGACCTGCAGCTGCCCGCCGAGCTGATGGGCTGGGACTGCCGCAACAACCGCCTGGCCTGGTTCGCCCTGCAGCAGGACGGCGTGGCGGCGCGGGTGGACACCCTGCGCGAACGCTACGGGGCGACGCGCGTGGCGATCATCATCGGCACCAGCACGTCCAGCATCGGCGCCTCGGAAGAGGCCTACACCCGCCTCGATGGCGATCGCTTCCCGGCCGATCTGCACCGCCCGATCATCCACACGCCGCATTCGCTGGGCAGCTTTCTCGCCGCCGCCACCGGCCTGCGCGGGCCCTGCGTGACCGTGGCCACCGCGTGTTCGTCCAGCGCCAAGGTGTTCGCCCAAGCGGCGCGCCTGATCCAGGCCGGTGTGGTCGATGCGGCACTCGTCGGCGGCGTCGACACCCTCTGCGGCAGCGTGCTGTTCGGCTTCAATGCGCTGGGTCTGGTGTCAGCATCGCAGTGCCGGCCGTTTGATGTGGCCCGCAACGGGCTGTCGCTGGGCGAGGCTGGCGGCTACGCGATCCTCGAACGCGAGGGCGCGGGCCCGCGACTGCTCGGCTACGGCGAGTCGTCCGATGCGCACCACATGAGCAGCCCGCACCCGGAAGGCCTGGGCGCGCGGCTGTGCATGCAGGCGGCGATCACCCGCGCGGGGCTTGAGCCCGGAGACATCGACTACCTCAACCTGCACGGCACGGCCACGCCGAAGAACGACGAGATCGAAGCCGGCGCGGTGGCGCGCCTGTTCGGCGAGCGCCTGCGCGCGAGCTCGACCAAGGCCTACACCGGCCACACCCTGGGGGCCGCCGGCATCGTCGAGAGCCTGATCGCGATCGAGGCCATCGAGTCGGGCCTGATGCCCGGCACGCTCAACTGCGACGACCCCGACCCCGCCTGCGGCCCGCAGATCCTGCGCGAGAACACGCGCGGCGAGGTGCGCTATGCGATGAACAATTCCTTCGGCTTCGGCGGCAACAACTGCTCGCTGGTGTTCGGCGCGGAGGTGCGCGCATGAGCGGCCTGCCTGCGCTGAGAGTGCTGGGCATCGGCGCCTTCGCCGACGGTCTGCCCGACTGGGCTGCGATGGCCGCGTTCGCGCGCAGCGAAGCAGGCCTCATCGAAGGTGCGCCGAAGAAGCCCGCGCCCTCGATGCTGCCGGCCAACGAGCGCCGCCGCGCGCCGGATTCGGTGCTGCTGGCGCTGCGGGTGGCCGAGGCCGCCTGCGAGAACGCCGGTGCGGATCCGGCCGCGCTGCCCTCGGTGTTCACCTCCACCCACGGCGATCTGGCGATCACCGACTACATGTGCGCGACGCTGGCCAGCGCGCCGACCGAAGTCTCGCCGACCAAGTTCCACAACTCGGTGCACAACGCCGCCGCCGGCTACTGGACCATCGGCGTCGGCTGCCATGCGCCGGCCACCGCGATCTCGGCCTTCGATGCCAGCTTCGCCCAGGGCCTGATCGAGGCCGCGCTGCAGATCACCATCGACGGCGGCCCGGTGCTGCTGGTGGCCTACGACAGCCCCGCCGGCGGGCCCCTGCAGCACACCTCGAAGAGCGAGGGCCTGTTCGGCTTCGCCCTGGTGCTGGACCGCGCCGATGGCACGGGACTCACGCTTGCACCGCGTCTCGCCTCGGGCGACTGCGCCGAGGCCACTGGCCCGCTGATCGAAGCCACCGCGCGCAACGCGATGGCGCCGGCCGCGCGTCTGGCCCAGGCGCTGGCGCGCGCTGAAGCGAAATGCGAACTGCCCGCCGGCTGCGACAGTCGCCTCGTGCTGGAGCTGCGTCATGGCTGAGCTGGCCCGCACCGCGGTGATCATTCCCGCCCTGAACGAAGCCCTGCGCATCCGCGAGGTGGTCGAAGGCGCGCTGGCCTGCACCCCGCACGTGATCGTGATCGACGACGGCTCCACCGACGGCACCGTCGCGGCGATCGCCGATCTGCCGATCACCCTGATCCAGCACGCCAGCCGCCGCGGCAAGGGCGAGGGCCTGCGCAGCGGCTTCCGCGCTGCACTCGCGCTCGACATCGATGGCGTGGTCAGCATGGACGGCGACGGCCAGCACCTGGCCTCGGACGTGCCGCGTCTGGTCGCTGCCGCCGCGCAGTTTCCCAACGACATCATCATCGGCGCGCGCCTGAAGAAGCGCGCCCAGCAGCCGATCCACCGCCGCCTCGCCAACGAGTTCGGCGATTGGGGCATCGCCTGGGCCACCGGTTATCGCATCGCCGACACCCAGAGCGGCCAGCGCTACTACCCGCGCGCGGTCTGCGAAATCGCCGACGTCGCCGGCGAGGGCTTCGTGTTCGAGGCCGACATCCTCATCCAGGCCGCGCGCCGGCTCGGCATGGGCTGCGTGTCGGTGCCGATCGAGTCGCGCTACGCCGGCGACGGCCTGGCCGGGCAGTTCCGGCGCAGCCACTTCCGCCCGCTGACCGACCTCTACCGCATCACCTCGCATGTGGTCGGCCGGGTCTGGACCCATGGCCGCGTGATCCCGCGCTACATCGAAGCGCGGCGCTCGCGCCCACGCATTTTTGACCCGGGCCCGGCGACTCTGCCCAGCGCCGCCCTGCCGCAGTTCGAGAGCCGCACCGCATGAACACCGCGATCGCCGAGAACCCTGTCGATGTGCTGATCCTGGGCGGCGGCCTCGCCGGCCTCACGCTCGCCCTGCAACTGAAGCGGCGCGACGCCGACACGCGCATCCGCGTGATCGAGCGGCGCGCGCATCCGGTGCCGGAGGCCGCCTTCAAGATCGGCGAGAGCACGGTCGAGATCGCCGCGAATTACTTCGGTGACGTACTCGGCCTGCGCGAGCATCTCGATCAGGAACACATCGTCAAGTTCGGCTTCCGCTTCTTCTTCTCCGAAGGTCACTCGGCACCGGACCGCTGCGCCGAGCTCGGCGCCAGCCAGTCCCTGCCGACCGGCGCCTGGCAGATCGACCGCGGCCGCTTCGAGAATTTCCTCGCCGAGCGCGCGCAGTCGCTCGGCATCGAGTTCATCGACGGCGCTGTGGTCAAGCAGATCGAGCTCAGCGAAGACGACAGCGCACACCGTATCGAGTGGGAGCGCGGCGGAGAGCGCAGTCAGGCCGAAGCGCGCTGGGTGGTCGACGCCAGCGGCCGCGCCGGGCTGATCAAGCGCAAGCTCGGCCTGGCCGAGGACAACGGCCACAAGGCCAATGCGGTGTGGTTCCGCTTGAAGGGCCGCATCGATCCGCACGAGTGGTCCGGCTGCAGCGACTGGCTGAGCCGCTGCACGCCGCCCGAGCGCTGGCGCAGCACCAATCATCTGGTCGGCCCCGGCTACTGGGTCTGGCTGATCCCGCTGTCCTCGGGCTCGCATTCGGTGGGCATCGTCTGCGATGCCGAGACGCACCCGCTGGAGACGATGAACAGCTTCGAGAAGGCGATGGACTGGCTGGCCCAACATCAGCCGCGGGTGCACCAGGCCATCGAGCCGATGCGCGACGAGCTGCAGGACTTCGCCTTCTTCCGCAACTTTTCCTATGGCTGCAAGCAGGTGTTCAGCGCCAACCGCTGGGCGCTTACCGGCGAAGCCGGCGTGTTCCTCGATCCGTTCTACTCGCCCGGCAGCGACTTCATCGCGATCAGCAACACCTACATCAGCCGGCTGATCGAGAAGGACCGCGCGGGTGAGGCCTGGCAGCCCTATGCCGGCGTCTATGAGCAGCTCTACTTCAGCTTCTACGAAAGCACCATGGCCATGTACCGCGGCCAGTACGGCCTGTTCGGCGATGCCCAGCTGATGCCGCTCAAGGTGCTGTGGGACTACAGCTACTACTGGGGCGTGCTCGCCGCATTGTTCTTCGGCCGTCGCATCGACGACCTCACCACCCTGTCGCGGCTGAAGCCCGAGCTGGCCGAAGCCAAGGCCCTGAACTTTGCCCTGCAGGACCTCTTCCAGCGCTGGTGCGCGGCAAACGCGCGACCGCATGCGGCGGTGGATTCCTCGGCCTTCCTCGACCAGGCGCGGCTGGGCTGGTTCGCCGAGTTGAACCGCGCGCTGCGCGATGATCTGGACGATGCGGCCTTCAAGGCACGCATGCGCTCGAATCTGGTGTGTCTGCGGCGCTTGGCGCGCGAGCTGATGGAGCTGGCGCGCGAAACCCATCCCACGCTCGATGTGTCGGCGCTTGAAGCGCTGTTGGCGACTGCGCCGGTGGCGGATTCGGGTGAACCGCTGCTCACAGCGGAGTGGAAAGGCGCGGCATAGGGTGGGCCCTGGCCCACCATGAGCTCGACACTCGCCTCGGTGTTGTTCTGTCGCTTCGTCGCTTGAAGCGAAAGCGAAGAGCTGACCGCGAGCCCGCCGAGCTGCCCGATCTCGCGACCCTCATAGGGTGGGCCCTGGCCCACCATGAGTTGCGCACTCGCCTCTGTGCTGTTTGACCGTCTCGTCGCGCGAAGCAGACAGCAAGAGCTTTCGGTCAGCCCTACGGGCTGCCCGACCTACTTCTCTTTGCGTGGCCAAAGAGAAGTAGGCAAGAGAAAGGCCACCCCTCGTCCGCGCCCTACGCGCATCCCTGCGCTCCGGGTACGCGTGGGCCGGTCGGGGTTTTCGGACAGGCCCTCCCTGGCCTGTCGAAAACCGCGCCGGCATCCATGCCGGCCCCCTACGGGCTGTTCGACCGCCTCCCGCCGCTCCCCAGGGGCCCCGTGGAAGAGCGCGGGCTCCTGCCCGCAACAGCAAGAGCGACAGCCACAGCCACAGCCCAAGCCCAAGCAAAACCAGGAAAGAAGCAGAGCCCGCTTCGCGCTTGAGGGCAGTAGCCTCCCTCGATCTGCAGATCAGACGACCGCGGCGTTGACCTACAGCGCCACACTCAGTCCCATAAGCAGCAGCATGCCGAGAACGACACCCTGCGCGACGGGCCAGCGATGGGTGCGCACCTGCAAGGGCCCAGACGCCAGCGCCCAGAGCGCGGACAGCCACAGCAGACTTTGCAGACCCGCGCCAAGCGCCGGCGCGATGGCGAACTCCGTCGGGACAAGCCAGATCCAGACCATCGCGATCAGCGCATACATCAACAGCACCCACCGCATCCAGCGGGCGTCCAACTGCAGCAGCGAACGACAGCTCGGACAGGACTCGCCAGCCCCCACCGCCATTCTCCAGCCCAGCCGGCCTTCAATCTTCGTTCTGCAGATTGGACACGCCCCTTTCATCGCCGTCCTCGCCGATCGAATCGACTGTTCGGGCGATCGTCCGGTGATACACGGCGCGCATGGCATGTCGCGTCGAACCCTGACATCAAACGGTGATCCACGAGAGCGCTGCAAGGCCAGCCAGCAGCATCGCGACAATCAGGAACAGCAGCGCACCGAACTTGAGCACCTCAAGCGGCGGGAATCGCTTGTGAACGGCCTCCGGCTCCAGCCGCCCCATCGCCGTGACGGAACTGATGGCGAGCCAAATGGCAGCGATCCACAGGACCAGAAACGAGCTGGGGACGTCCGGGAAGTACCGCGCGCGCACCAGCCCAGGCACGAACACCAGCAACAACCCGATCGGATGCCAAAGCCGCGACCAAACGGGCCGCACTACCAGACGCACCCCGCATTTCCGGCAGGGCATCGCGTCCAGTACGAGCAAGCGCAATCGCGACGCCACCGCAATAACGCCACCGCAGTCCGGACAGGTTTGAGAGATCATCTCCACTGGCCCCAACCCTAATCCTGCGCCTGACTCAGTTGCAGCGCAGCCGCGAGAATGCTGTCCGCGATCGTGCCCACCAGCTTCTGGGCTTGGACCGCATCACCTCAATCCCCCAACTGCGCCCCATCCTGCGGGTTCGCCAGCCACTGCGCGATGTCCTTGCCCAAGGCCTTCACTGTGCGCCCCAGCACCGAGCACGAACCCTTGTAGCCGGCGAAGGCGCCGCCCATGGAGTTGCGACGGCCGCGGAAGTCGGCGATCTGCTCGCCGTTCTCGAACAGCACGCCGCGCACGCGGCTGTACTTCTGGTGGCCGATGAAGGCATTGCCCATGCTCACCGCGTCGACGATCTCCATCTGCAGCACGCGGCCTTCAGCCGCGGTGTCGAGCGTCTCGACCAGCTGCACCTCGATACCGTTCTCGCGTCCGAATTCCTGGGTGAACTCGGCCAGCTGGGTGTTCAGCTGGGTGCACTCCTCCCGCACCTTGTTCTGGATGTCCGCGTCTTCGGCATAGGGGATGGAGCTTTGGACCTGCACACGCTCGGCGAAGGCAGGTGCAGCAACAAAGGCGAGCAGCAGGGCAGCGGAACGGCGCAACAGACTCATCGAGGACTCTCCAGTGATGCGTGCAGGGCACGCGAAAGGCGTGAAGTTAGCGCGAACGGATTCACTTGGGGAGTGCAAGCTCGAAGGATGCCTGGGCTGGGCTCCGGCCTGCCGTGCCGAACGCTCGATTCACTATGGCCCGAAGTGAAAGTGAAGCCCTTGGTGGGCCGGGGCCGATCCTTATGCAATGCCTGCCTCCGCCTCCGCATCCGCGGTGACAGCAGTCCACACCGGGATTCAGCCCATGCCGCCGTTGACTCCGATCACCTGACCGTTGACGTAGGACGCCCCCTCCGAGGCGAGGAAGGCGATGACGGCTGCAACTTCTTCGGGGCGGCCCGCGCGCCCCGCTGGCACGGTGGCCTTGATCATTTCGGGCGGGAAGGCATCGGCCGCCATCCGCCCCGCGATCACGCCCGGCGCGACCACGTTGGCGGTGATGCCGCGGCTGGCCATCTCGCGGGCGAGTGAGAGCGTGGCGCCGTGCAGGCCGGCCTTGGCCGCGGCGTAGTTGGTCTGGCCGCGGTTGCCCAGGACGGCCGCGACCGAAGAGACGCTGACGATCCGCCCCCAGCGCGTGCGCGCCATCGGCAGCAGCAGGGGCTGGGTGACATGGAAGAAGCCGTGCAGGCTGACATCGATCACCCGCTTCCACTGCGCTTCGCTCATGCCGGCCATCGGCGCATCGTCGTGGATGCCGGCGTTGTTGACGACGATCTGGATCGGGCCGGCTTCGAGCATCTTCGCCGTGGCCTGCGCACAGGCCGCGGCATCGGCGACGTCGAAAGCAATGGCTTCGGCGGAATGCCCAGCAGCCAAGAGCTCGTCAACCAGCGCCTGCGCGCGATCGAGGCCGCTGTTGGCGTGGACGTAGACGTGGTGGCCGGCTTCGGCAAGCGCACGACAGATGGCGCTGCCGAGATCGCCGCTGCCGCCGGTGACGAGGGCGCGTTTGGGAGTGGTCATGGGCAAGGACTGGGCTTGGGGACTGGGGATTGGGCCTGGGAAGCAGAACGTGGGAGATCGGGGCCTGGGTTGGACTTTGGCGGTGGCGGTAGCGGTAGCGGTAGCGGTAGCGGTAGCGGTGGCGGTGGCGGTGGCGGTGGCGGTGGCGGTGGCGGTGGCGGTGGCGGTGTGCCATGTGACGCAGGCTCTGGTTCAAGCCCCTCTCCCCTGGTGGGAGAGCGGTTGGGGAGAGGCGGGAGAACTCTTGCGACGCCCTGCACCCTCTCCCCCGACTGCCTTCGCATCGCCCAGATTCTGGCGTCGGACGATCGCATGTGAGCGAGGGAGTGCGGCACCGGCCGGAACCCTAGCGTACTCGGCTGCGGAAGAGGGCAAGACCGGCGACGGCCTCTCGCTTCAGCTTCTCGCTTCAGCTTCTCGCTTCAGCTTCTCGCTTCAGCTTCTCGCTTCAGCTTCTCGCTTCAGCTTCTCGCTTCAGCTTCTC
>NZ_FNAG01000018.1:0-9184 GCF_900101825.1 Aquimonas voraii | reverse complement strand
TCTCGCTTCAGCTTCTCGCTTCAGCTTCTCGCTTCAGCTTCTCGCTTCAGCTTCTCGCTTCAGCTTCTCGCTTCGGCCTCTCGCTTCGGCTCTTGCGGGCAGGAGCCCGCGCGTTTCCTTGGGGCCCCTCGGGAGCGGCGGGAGGCGGTCGATGCGCCCGCAGGGTTGGCCGCAGGGATGCGGCCAAGGTTTTCGACAGGCCAGGGACGGCCTGTCCGAAAACCCCGACAGCCTCATGCGAACCCTTGGTGCAGGGATGCACCCAGGGCGCGGACGAGCAGCCCTTTCTCTTGCCTACTTCTCTTTGGGCACGCAAAGAGAAGTAGGTCGGGCCGGCCGAAGGACGGACCGAAAGCTCTCGCTCTTCGCTTCAAACGAACGCGCAACGAAGCAAGACCGGGGCGAGAGCGAAGCTCATGGTGGGCCAGGGCCCACCCTATGACAGGCGCGAAGTCGGGCAGCCCGCAGGGCTGACCGAATGCTCTTGCTCTTCGCTTCGAGCAACGAAGCGGCGAAGCGGCGAAGCGGCGAAGCAGGACGGGGGCAAGCGTCGAGCTCATGGTGGGCCGGAGCCCACCCTAAGAATCCCGTCGCAGCACCGCCGCGCGGCCCGTGGCCAGCACCTCACCCGCATGCTCGATGCGGAAGCCGCACTGCCAGCCCGCACCGCTGTCGGCGACGTCCTGCGCGTACACGTCCAGCGGACCGGGCAGCTCGTCGATGAACTCGCGTGAGAGCTCGACGCCACGCAAGGACACCAGCAGGCCGGGTGGCGCCGTGCGTCCATCGCGCGCCGCGAGCAGGCCGCCGTGCACGGCCATGGCCTGGGCGCCGTACTCGCAGAGGTGCAGGGCCGACAGGCGTCCCTCGCGTCGCAGCGGGTGCGCGGGGTCGCGGTGGGCGTCGCTCTGCGCATGCAGACCGCTCTCGTCGAACGCGATGACGCGCTCGAGCAGACACATGCCACCCGCGTGGGGAATCAACTGTTCGATTTCGAAACGGCTATCGGGAAGCTTCATCTCGGGATCTCGGCGGAGGCAGAACGACTGCCGGCCAGCAGCAGGGCGAGCGCGAAGTGCACGGCGACGCCCAGCGCCACCGTGCTGCCCAGTGCGTTCAGCACCGGGATGCTGGACAACGACAGCAGGCCGAACACCAGCAGGGTCGAGGCGGCGCACACGCAGAGCGCATGCAGGGTGCGGCGCTGCTCGGCCGCAGCCTCGGCATCGACGGCACCTGCGCTGCGCTCGAAGAACAGGGCGTAGTCGAGGCCCAGCCCAGCCGCCAGCACCAGCGCGATCAGGTGGAACAGGGTCAGCGCCACGCCGACGCCGTGCAGCACGGCCAGCACCACCAGACTGGACAGGGCCACCGGCAGAAGTACGCGCAGGCTGCGCGAGACGCTGGATCTCAGACCCCTGCCGCCTGGGCCGACGGCCCTGCCCTCATCCCCCGTATCCACGGCAGCATCGGCCCGGTCTGCGCCGCCCAGGCGGTCTGCGCTCCGGGTCACGGTCCCCCGGCGCTGCGCTGCAGACGCGGCGTGCAGCGCGGCGAACACCAGGGCGGCGAGCAGCAGTGCGCCGACCGCCATCGCCAGCAGCACCTGCGCACGCCAGCTCGCGGCCAGGGAATCGGCGGTCGCTTTCAGGTCGATCAGGTCGAGATCGGGATGGGCGGCCGCGAAGGCGCGCACGGCCTCGACCTCGCGCAGGTCGGACAGCTGCACCAGCGCCACCGTTTCCGCGCCATCGCGGATCAGCAGACCGGCAATACGCAGCTCCAGCGGAGTGCCGATCAGGGCTTCGGAGGTCAGCGGCGGCAGATGCCGCGCGCGCTCGATCGCGTCAAGGAAGTTTCCGAAGGCCTCCGGCCGGAAAGCGAGACCCTGCTGCGCTTCCGCGAGCGCCGCACGCAGCGCGCCAGGGGACGGCAACGCCGCCTGGCGCGCACGCTGCACGGCCGGCGGCGGCAGATAGCGCGCGGCCAGCTCGAAGTGGCCAAGCGCGCCCTTTCCGACCAGGTCCTGCAGGCCGGGCACGAGCTCGGCGCTGCGGGCAAGCGCGGCCTCTTCGCTGTCCGCACGCAGGGCCAGCAGCCAGCGCACATCGGGCGCATTCAGGGCCTGGCGGAGCTCACGATCACGCATCAGAAGCTCGGTCGGCACCGGCGTCAGCGCAGCCAGGCTGTCCTGCCACCAGGGGCCCGGCCGCAGCAGGGCCAGACCGGCCAAGGCCGCAATCAGCAGCGCCAGCCAGCGCAGCCGGTGCACCTGCGCCAGTCGCCGCTGCAGCCCGTGCACGAAGGCGCCCTCGCCGACCGCGTGGTGCGGCTCGCCGAGCACCCGCGGCAGCAGATAGCGGGTGGCGAAGACCGCGCTGATCAGGCCGACCACGGTCAGCACCGCGAGCTGGCGCAGGCCGTCGACGCCGGCGAAGAAGAACACCAGATAGGCCAGGGCGCTGGAGAAGGCGCCGGTCGCCAGCGTCGGCCAGATCGCGCGCGCGCTGCGTGCGGCGGGCTCGCCCTTGCGTCGGTGGCTGAACAGATGGACGGGATAGTCCTGGGCCACGCCGAGCAGGGTCAGGCCGAAGGCCAGGGTGATGCCGTGGACCTCACCGAACAGCAGGGCCGTCGCGGACAAACCGAACACGGCACCGGTCGCCAAGGGCAGCGCACCGAGCAGGGGCAGGGCGAGGCTGCGGTAGGCCAGCGCCATCAGCAGCAGCAGACCG
This sequence comes from Aquimonas voraii, assembly GCF_900101825.1. Lineage (GTDB taxonomy): Bacteria > Pseudomonadota > Gammaproteobacteria > Xanthomonadales > Xanthomonadaceae > Aquimonas > Aquimonas voraii. The sequence goes on along the minus strand of NZ_FNAG01000018.1, from coordinate 6,449 downwards.
GCGATACCGAAACCACCGAGGCGCGAAGCCTCGCCGCGGGTCTGCGCGGCGATCTTCTCGGCAAAGGCGCCGGGGCCGCTGACTTCAAGCGCACCCACCGCGGCCTCGCCGTCCTCGAGCAGCACCTGTGCATGCGCCGCGCGCAGAGCGGCGAGCGCGCGCGTCTGGCCGTCGGGGTCGAAGCCCGGCGACGCCGTTTCGGCCAACAGCAGGGCTTCGCCGCGGGTGCTGGCGAACCACACACCGTCCCTGCGCTCGGGCTCGATCGCCGGCGTCCAGGCTTCGAGCACGCGCAGGGTTTCGAGCGTGGGATCCGCGCGCAGCAGCGGCGCGATCAGGGCCGCGGCAGGCGAGGCCAGATCCTGCTGGCGCTGGCGCAGCGCTTCTGACAGTGCGGGCGCCTCGAAGGCGCCCGGCTGCACACCGGCCGAGAGCAGGTAGCGGTAGTCGACCAGCGTCTCGGGAATCGACTCCAGGCCGTCCTCGCCGTTGCCGACCCAAACGAACTCGGGCGATTCCTCCAAGGCCTCGCGCAGCGCACGCGAGCGCTCGACGAGAACCTCCGGCTCCGCACCCGACAGCGCCACCAGCAGCAGGCGCGCGCCTGGGCCTTCTCCCAGCTGTTCCAGCAGCAGGCGCTGCTCGGCGGTGCGCGCGGCGGGCATGAACAGGCGCAGATCGCCGCTCAGCTTCAGCTCGCCGAGCGCGAGCACGGCGATCAGCGCCAGCGCGCCCAGCCAAAGCGCGACGCGCAGCAGGCGTGTGCCCACGCCGGGCGCGCTCATCCGGCGGATGCGCCGCAGAGCGCGTCGCGCGTGGCTTCATCGGCAGCGGCGCGCGCGGACTCGGCCCATGGGCCGAGCCACATGCGGCTGCGCTCGTCCTCGGCCAGGTCCAGATCGAAACAGCGCCACTCGCCCGCCACGCCGTGCAGACGCATGCCGCGCACCTTGCGGGCGACGCGGGCATCGGTGGGGGTGAGGTCGAGCGTCCAGCCCGCACCGGAGGGCGCGAGCTGGATCGTGAAGTGCCGCTCCAGGAGCGCACGATCGCCCCCAAGCAGCGCGCGCAGGCTGGCCGCCAGCGCCGCAAGCTCGGGCGCGCGTTTGAGCGAGAAGCGGCGGCTGCCCTGCCCCTCGCGCTGCACTTCCACGCGCTCGCCGGCAATGCGCAGGCGCTCGGGCTGCGCGCCTTCGACGGTCTTGACCAGCTCATCGGCGGCCGGCTGCGACAGCTCGCCGCCGAACAGCAGGGGCTGGATCAGCAGCGGCGAGTCGCGGCGCTCGAAGTAGGCGGTGCGCGCGGGCGCAGGCTGCGCGAAGCCGGCCAGCAGGGCATCGAGCTCAGGGACGTCCGCCCGTGCCGTCAGGCTGGCCAGCAGCAGGGTCACGGCGATGCGGATGCGCGGGGTCATCGCTTCTCCAGAAATCGTAGAAATTGAACCAGTTGTAGGGCGCGCGCCGCACGAAATGCTCCAGCCGGCGCACGTAGCGCTCCTGCAGGGCGTACAGCTTCTGCGCGCGCTCGCGCCGCGGCAGCTCGATGCCGGGGTCGAACAGCTCGAAATGCAGGGCGTACTTCCGCCCGCCCAGGTACAGGCCGAAGCAGATCAGCACCGGCACCTTCAGCGCCGCGGCGATCAGGAAATGCGCGCTCGGAAACGGCGCGGGACTGCCCAGAAAATCGATCCACTGCACCGGCTCGGCGCCCCTCGCACGATCGACCAGCAGGCTGACAAGGGCGCCCTGCTCGGTGGCATCGCGGATCGCGAGCGTGATCGCGGTGCCGTCCTGGGCGGCATCGATCACGGTTTCGGCGATGTCCGGGCAGAGCGCTTCCAGCAGCTGGGTGACGGCGGCGTTCTGCCCGCGGTCCATCACCACCCGCACGGTCACATCCGGTCGCTCGCGCGAGAGCACCCGCAGGGCCTCGAAGCTGCCGTGGTGCGAGCCGAACAGCAGGACGCCGCGGCCGAGGTCGATCTGATCGTGCAGCTCCTTGAGCCCGGTGATTTCAAGATCGAAGCTGCGGAACTGCCCCGAGAGCATGAACACCCGATCGAGGATCGTGGAAGCGAACGCATGCACGTGTTTCGCGCATTCCCAGAGCGTGGCCGGCCGGCCCAGCACGCGCTCGAGGTAGGCGCGGGACGCGCGCCGCTCGGGGCCACGCACGATCAGGAAATAGAGCGTGATCGGGATCAGCAGCGGCCGCGACAGCCAGCGCCCACCGTAGCGGGCAATGCTGCGGATCAGCCACAGCGCGAAGCGCCCGCCACCCTCGGGGCGCTGCTGCCATTCGGCCTCGCCGGCGCGGCTCATGCGGGATCCGCGAACACCAGCTCACCGCTGGCGATCAGATCCTCGCCTCGCAGCACGCGGAAGCGCAGACGCTCGCCCCGCGGCTCGAACTCGACCGTCGCGTCCTGCTCCGGCAGCAGCGGCGCGGCGAACTTCACCTGCGGCATGCGCAGCAGGGCGCGCGCGCCGAACTGCGCCCGCGCCAGCGCCAGCACCTCGTCGAGCACGACCACGCCCGGCACCACCGGCTGTCCGGGGAAATGGCCGGGCAGGCAGGGATGGTCGGCGCGGATGCGGAAGCCGCTCATCGGCCCGAGCCCACGGCGGCATCGCTGCCGCGCCAGAAGGCCGGGCCCAGCCGGCCGACGCGCTTCAGGAAACCGACGAAGCCACCGTAGTCGCTGTGCGGGAAGCGTCGCGCGCGATAGACGTACTCACCGACAAACACGAGGGCCACGATCAGATAGTTGAGCAGGTTGGCGAACAGCGACCAGAGTTCCAGCGGCACGGTCTGCGGCGGGACGACGCCGACGCTCACGAGCAGGCCTTTGGGCTCGGCGAGGAGGGCCAGCAGGGCGTTGATGAGCGCAAGCCCAATCAGCAGCGCCGCCCACGCGCGCGTCCAAGCGCGTGCGTAACCCGGCACCTCGGGGTGATGCACCTGGCCATTGTTCAGCGCACGCACGATGCGCTCAATCAGCGGCATGCGCCCGGGCGCCAGGCTGCGCGCGAAGTACAGGCCCACCGCAAGGTTGAACAACACCGGCGGCAGCATCAGCGGCAGGTGCGCGTGTCCGCTGGCATACAGCACCGCCAGCACGCCCGCCCCTGCCGCGAACGCGCCAAGCGCGAGCACAGGCCTGGCCCGCAGCGGCAGGCAGACGAGAATCAGCAGGCAGGCCACGGCGGCCGTGGCGAGTGCGAGCGAGGCGGTCACCGCCGAGGCATGCGCCAGCACGGGAAACGCCAGCGCGAGCGCGACCGGCAGCAGCCGGCTCACACTGTCCGGTGCTCTTGCACGTGGGCCGAGAGTGCTGCCAGCGAACCGAAAATGCGGCGGTTGTCGGCATTGTCCGAGCGCAGCTGGAAGCCGTACTTCTTCGAGATCGCCAGCGCCAGCTCCAGCGCATCGATCGAATCGAGGCCGAGGCCATCGCCGAACAGGGGCGCGGCGGGGTCGATCGATGCGGCCTCGACGTCCTCGAGATTGAGGGCTTCGATCAGGAGTTCGGCGAGCTCGCGCTCGGCGGGCGACTGGTTCGACATGGGGCGTGGATCCTTGGGCCTGCCATCTGCAGACCCGTCTTTACGTAAACGAGGGGCAGCACGTCGCAGCCGGCCTCGGGCGGGCGCGGAGTGTATCATTCACGCCACTTTCGCCAGCCCTGCCGGCGCCCCCATTCCCACGATGTCCGCATGAGTTCCAGCGTCGCACGCGACCTTCCAGACCCGCTTGACGTCGCAGTGATCGGCGGTGGCCCCGCGGGCAGCACGGCGGCCACCCTGCTGGCGCGCGCCGGCTGGCGCGTCGGCCTGTTCGAGAAGGGCCGGCACCCGCGCTTCCACATCGGTGAAAGCCTGCTGCCGATGAACCTGCCCATCCTTGAACGCCTCGGTGTGCTGGCTGAGGTCGAGGCCATCGGCGTGCGCAAGCCGGCCGCGGACTTTCCTGCCGACATCGGCGGCTACAACAGCTTTCCTTTCGCGCGCGCACTGGGCGATGTGCCTGACCACGCCTTCCAGGTGCGCCGCGACCAGTTCGATGAGCTGCTGTTCGCCAACGCGACCGCGGCCGGCGCCGAGGCGCACGAGGGCATCGAAGTGCTGGGCATCGAGCGGCTCGAATCGGGGCGTTCACGGTTGCGTCTCCGCGTCGACGGCGATGAGCGCTGCCTGGAAGCGCGTTATGTGGTCGATGCCTCCGGCCGCGACACCCTGCTCGGCCGTCAGTTCGATCTCAAGCGCGCCAACCCGCGGCACCGCTCGGCGGCGGTCTACGCGCACTTTCGCGGCGTGGCGCGCCAGCCGGGCGAAGCCGCCGGCAACATCACCATCTACCGCCTGCCTTCCGGCTGGATGTGGATGATCCCGCTGCCCCACGATGTCATGAGCGTCGGCGCGGTCTGCACGCCGGAGTACCTGAAGACCCGGCGCGGCCCGCTGGATCAGTTCCTGCTCGACACCATCCTCAAGCACCCCGACGCCGCGCGCCGGATGCAGGGCGCCGAGCGCATCTCCGAACCCGAGGCCACCGGCAACTACAGCTACGCCTGCGGCCGCATTGCCGGCCCCGGCTGGGTGATGGCCGGCGACGCCTATGCCTTCGTCGATCCGATCTTTTCGTCGGGCGTGTTCCTCGCCATGCATGGCGCCGAGCGCGCCGCCGAGCTGGTCGATGCCGTGCTCCGCGAGCCGTCGCGAGAGACCGCACTGCAGCAGGCCTATCGCCGGCGCATCGACGGCGGCATCGGGGTGTTCAGCTGGTTCATCGAGCGCTTCACCACGCCGGTGATGCGCGAGCTGTTCCAGAACCCGCGCAATGTCTGGCAGATCGAACAGGCGGTGATCGCCATGCTCGCCGGCAATGTCTTTGATGACCGCGCCGTACTGAAGCGGCTGCGAGCCTTCCGCGTGATCTACGCCGTCACTGCCCTGCTGCAGAAGCTGCGCGGCGAGCGGCGTGCGCCGAGCCTGCCCGCGTCCGCGCGAACGGAGGCCGCATGAGCGCGCAGCCGCGACTCGACCAGCCGGCCTTCGCGCTGACGCCGGGCTATGTGCGCTCGCGCGATCCGCGGAGCCTGCTCGGCCCGCGCACGCTGGCGGTGTTCGGTTTCGGGGCCGCAGCGCCCGGCCAGCTTGAGGACCCGCGCTACCTGCGCGTGCCGCTGCAGCCGCTGGAACCGGAAGGTATCGACACCTACGAGGTCTGGACCTGCAGCGAAGCGGTCGAGCCCTGGCGTGAAGGGCTGATCGGCGGTGGCCGCAGCGCCTCGCTGTGCTTCGGATCGCTGCAGCTCCACGAGGACCAGGCTGGCCCCGCCGCCACCGCAGAGCGGGCCTATCGGCTGCTCGCGGAGCATCGCCATGCGGCCGCACATCCCCACCTGCTGCGCCTCTGGAACTACCTCGACGCCATTGTCGAGGGCGAAGGTGATGCCGAGCGCTACCGGCAGTTCTGCGTCGGCCGCGCCGAAGCACTCGACATTCCCGATGAGGCCCTGCCGGCGGCCACCGCCATCGGCCATCGCGAGGGCACGCGCCTGCTGCAGGTCTACTGGCTGGCCTCGACGCGACCCGGCCTGCCGGTGGAGAACCCGCGCCAGGTGCCGGCCTACCGCTATCCGCGCAGCTATGGCCCGCGCGCACCGAGCTTTGCCCGCGCGATGCGCGCTGATCCGGTTGATGCCCTGCCGCTAATGATTTCCGGCACCGCCGCCGTGGTCGGCCACGCCAGCCTGCACCACGACTCGATAGTCGCCCAGCTGCGCGAGACTTTCGACAACTTCGACAGCCTGCTGGGTGCGGCGCGCGCCGCCGACGCGCGGATCGCGCCTGCCTTTGGCGCGCACGCCCTGCTCAAGGTCTACCTGCGCGATGCCGCCGCTCTGCCCGAGCTGCAGGCCACGCTCTCCCGCCTGCTGCCGGCCGATGTGCCGCGCCTGATCCTGCAGGGCGATATCTGCCGCCGCGAACTGGCCGTGGAGATCGACGGCTTCCACGGCTGAGGTCGGGAATCGGGAATCGGGAATCGGGAATCGGGAATCGGGATTCGGGAATCGGGATTCGGGATTCGGGGTGCGGGTGCGGGTGCGGGTGCGGGTGCGGGTGAGAAGCCTAGGGTGGGCCCTGGCCCACCAGGAGCGTCAACCTCGCCCCGGTCCCCATCGGACCACCAACCCCACCGCCATCATCACCGCCCTGCGCGCAACGACCGCGGCGAGCATCAAGCCCACGGTGGGCGAGGGCCCACCCTAGTCGCGTTCGCGCGCACCGCTTCGCGGATCGCTGGCGCGTAGCCGGCGAGGCACGCAGCGGGTGGCTGCGCCACCAGCGCCTGCCTTCGGCCCCGGCCCTCGCGCACAGCGCTCGGGCGTTCGACGGCGCGCGCGGCATGCCGCGCAAACGCGCCGTCTGCCTTCGGCCCCGGCC
>NZ_FNAG01000025.1 GCF_900101825.1 Aquimonas voraii | reverse complement strand
GCGCGAAGGGCGCGGACGAGGGGTGGCCTTTCTCTTGCCTACTTCTCTTTGGCCACGCAAAGAGAAGTAGGTCGGGCAGCCCGCAGGGCTGACCGAAAGCTCTTGATTCTGCTCTTCGCTTCGCACGGCGCTGCGACGAAGCGGACCGCGCCGAGTGTCGAGCTCATGGTGGGCCGGGGCCCACCCTATGCGTCTGCCGGGCCAAGCGCCGCGCATTGCCGGGCGTCACGCAAGGCCGCGCACGTGCGACGCGGGCTACCAGGGCAGGGCGTCCAGATCCACATTGCCGCCCGACAGGATCACGCCCACCTCGCGATCTTCGAACAGCGCGGGGTTCTTCAGGATCACCGCCAGCGGCACCGCGCAGCTCGGCTCGATGACGATCTTGAGCCGTTCCCAGATCAGGCGCATGGCGGCGATGATCTCGGCCTCGCTCGCCAGCAGGATGTCGTCGAGGCGCTCGCTCAGGATGCCGAAGGTCAGCGGGCCGAGTTCCGCGCGCAGGCCGTCGCAGATCGTGTCGGCGATGCGACCGGTGATGCGCTGGCCGGACTTCAGCGAGTCGTGCGCGTCACAAGCCTGTTCGGGTTCGGCGCCGAACACGCGGATGCCGGGCTTGAGCGACTGCGCGGCGATCGCCGTGCCCGACAGCAGGCCCCCGCCGCTGACCGGCGCCAGCACGGTGTCGAGCTCGGGCACGCTGTGCAGCAGCTCCAGCGTGGCGGTGCCCTGCCCTGCGATCACCCGCGCATCGTTGTAGGGGTGCACGACCTCGGCGCCGGTCTGCGCCAGCACTTCGGCCATGGCGGCATCGCGCGCGGCCTGGTGGGTGTCGCAGGGAATGATCTCGGCGCCGAAGTCGCGGATCGCGGCGAGCTTGATCTTGGGCGCCGAGCGCGGCACCACCACGCGCGCGGGAATGCCACGCAGACGGCAGGCCAGCGCGATGGCGGCACCGTGGTTGCCGCTGCTCTGGGTCAGCACGCCGCGCGCGGCCTGTTCATCGCTGAGCCCGAACACCGCATTCGCCGCACCGCGGAACTTGAAGGCGCCGATGCGCTGGAAGTTCTCGCACTTGAAGTGCAGGCGACAGCCGGCAATGCGGTCCAGCGAGCCGGAGCGCAGCACCGGCGTGACCTGGGCATGCGGCGCGATGCGCGCGGCGGCCGCGCGGATGTCGTCGAGGGTGGGGACGGTGGTGGCGGGGTTCATGGTCACCTTGGCTTCGATCGGGGAGCGCACGCTGAGCGGGCTGCGATGGTGGCGCAATTGGAGCCTCGATGCGCAAGTCCGAGGCGCGCGACGCCTTGAAGGCTCTTGCTCGAAGGACGGCGCTTGTGGCCCGCCGCGCGCCGATTCAGTGCTTTGCTCCCCTCTCCCCTGGAGGGAGAGGGGCCGGGGGAGAGGGGGCGATCTTGCCGCGAGTGTGCCCCCTCTCCCCAACCCCTCTCCCTCGGGGGGAGAGGGGCTCAACAGCAGCCAACGCTCTGCACGCAGCCTGCGGCCTGCACCCAGCTTGCGGGTCGCGCGCTCTCCTCTACACCGCCGAGGAGGCTTGACCTGAAAGAGAGTGTCCACAAAGAGCAGGGACGACGCCTCGCGGCAGCCGCGGCCCCTCTACGAAGCCCGAATCCCCAATCCCCAATCCCAGCCCTCAAGCCTTCGCCGGAAAATTGCGCGCCATCACCGCATCGATCGGCGGCAGGGCATCGATGGCCACGGCGATGGCGTGGAGCTTCGGCGCGTGCGCGGCGAACCACGGTCGACGCGGCTTCCAACGGCTCATCACCGCGATGTAGAGGTCGATCGCGCTCATCCGCTCGCCAAGGAACCAGGGCCCGCCGGCTTCGGCCTCGAGCATCGCCCAGGCGCGGTTGCGCCAGTCTTCCACGCACGCCAGAAACCCGGGCTGCGCTTCGGCCATCGGCACGAAACGGGCGGGAATATCGGCATAGGTGAAGGTGGGATAGAGCGTCGATACGCAGAAGGTCAGCCAGCGCAGGAATCGGCCGCGGCAGCGCTCGTTGGGCAGGGGCACCCAGTCCTCGCTGTCATTGGTCTCGGCCAGCCAGAGCGTGATCGCCAGGCTCTCGGCCAGCACGTCGCCACCGGCGGTGACCAGCGTTGGCACCTGGGCCAGCGGATTGAGCTTGGCCAGCGCTGCGCGCGCCTCCGCATCGGCCAGCAGATCGCCCACGCGCTCGAAGCGATACGGCAGGCCGTACCACTCGAGCTGGGCCTCGATCAGGGCCGAGCCCCAGCCCTCGCGTCCGTACAGTCGATACACGCTCAAACTCCTTCGACTTTGGTCTTGGATCGGCCGCTGCGAACCACGCTGCCGCACGTCTGTGACCTTCGCGGCTCGCCGGATCGCGCCGCTGGCGGCATCCTACGCGATCACTCTTGCTTGCTTTCGCCATGTCCGAGTCTCCGCTGATCCACCGCCATGACTACCGCCCACCGGCCTGGCGCATCCCGCGCATCGGCCTCCTGTTCGAACTCGATGCCGAACGCACCGTGGTCGAAGCCGAGCTGTGGCTGGAGCCCGAGCGCAGCCGCCGCGGCGAGGCGCTGGAACTCGACGGCGAGGGCCTTGAGCTCGAATGGCTGGAGCTGGACGGCCGTCGACTCGCGCCCGGCGACTACCGTTACGACGGCCATCGCCTGTGCATCGAAGGCCTGCGTCAGCCCAGCGTGCTGCGCAGCCGGGTGGCGATCGCTCCGTCCGCCAACACCGCGCTGGAAGGCCTGTACACCAGCGGCGCACTGCTGCTCACCCAGTGCGAGGCCGAGGGCTTTCGCCGGATCACCTTCTTCATCGATCGGCCCGATGTGCTCAGCGTGTATGCGGTCGAGCTGCGCGCCGAGCGCGCGCGCTTTCCGGTGCTGCTGGCCAACGGCAATCCCGCCGGCAGCGGCGCGCTGGAGAACGGCCGCCACTTCGCGCGCTGGCAGGACCCGCACCCCAAGCCCTGCTACCTGTTCGCGATCGCCGCCGGGCGCATGGAGCGCGTCTCGGCGCCCTACATCACCAGCGAGGGTCGCCACGTCGAGGTCAATGTCTGGTCCGAGCCCGGCTTCGCCCCGCGCTGCGAGTACGCGCTGGGGGCGACGCTGCGGGCGATGCGCTGGGACGAGCAGCGCTTCGGCCGCTGCTACGACCTGGACGTGTTCAACATCGTCGCCGCCCAGGATTTCACCATGGGCGCGATGGAGAACAAGGGCCTCAACATCTTCAACGCGCGCTACATCCTGGCCGACATCGACAGCGCCACCGACGCCGATTTCGAGGCGGTGGAGTCGGTGATCGGGCACGAGTACTTCCACAACTGGAGCGGCAACCGGGTCACCGTGCGCGACTGGTTCCAGCTGTCGCTGAAGGAAGGCTTCACCGTGTTCCGCGACCAGGAGTTCACCGCCGACCTGCGCTCGCGCGCGGTCAAGCGCATCGAAGACGTGCGCCTGCTGCGCATGCGCCAGTTCCCCGAGGACGCGGGCGCACTGGCGCATCCGGTGCGGCCCGACAGCTACCGCGAGATCAACAACTTCTACACCGCCACCGTCTACGAGAAGGGTGCGGAGCTGGTGCGCATGCTGCACACCCTGCTTGGCGAGGAGACCTTCCGCCGGGGCTGCGACCTCTACTTCGCGCGCTGGGACGGCCAGGCCGCCAGCGTCGATGCCTTCCTGGACGCCATGCGCGAAGCCAGCGGCCGCGATCTCCTGCAGTTCGAGCGCTGGTACGCGCAGAGCGGCACACCGGAAGTGCGGATTGAAGCGCGCTACGACGCGCAGGCGCGACGCTGCACACTGGACATCCGCCAGCACACCGCACCGACGCCCGACCAGGCCGACAAGCAGCCCCTGCACATTCCCCTGGCCTACGCCCTGTACGGCGCCGACGATGGGCCGATCGACGCGGTGCCCAGCGGTGATGCCATCGCCCGTTCCGGCCTGATCGAGCTCACTGCCGAGCGGCACACGGTGGTCTTCGAGGGCATCGATGCGCCGCCGCTGCTGAGCTTCCTGCAGGGCCTGTCGGCGCCGGTGCGCCTGCGCTTCGACTACAGCCCCGCCGAACTGGCGCGGCTGGCGCGCATCGAGCGCGATCCGCTGTGCCGCTGGGATGCCCTGCAGCAGCTGGCGCAGTCCGCGCTGCTCGATGCTTCGGCCGCGCATGCGCAGGCGCTCAGCGAAGCGCTGGGCGTGCTGCTGGCCAACGAGAGCGTCGACCCGAGCTTCGTCGCCCTGTGCTGGCAGCTGCCCGAGTTCGAGGTGCTGGTGAACGCGCGCCCGCAGGTCGACATCGACGGCCTGCTGGGCACGCGCCGCGCCCTGCGGCTCAAGCTGGCGCACGACCATGCGGACCTGCTGGCGCAGCGCTACGCCGCACTCGACGCGCAGGCGCCGGATTCACTCGAAGCCGAGGCCGCCGCCGCGCGGCGCCTGAAGAACCTCTGCCTGCACTACCTCGGCCTGGTCGAGACCGACGGCCTGCGCGCCTTCGCCCAGTTCCAGCGGTCCGGCACGCTCACCGATCGGCTTGCGGCGCTGACCGTACTGATCCACGGCAGTGCCGAGCAGGCGGACGCCGCCCTCGATGCCTTCCAGCAGCGGGTGGGCGAGGACCTTCTGCTCAACGACAAGTGGATCGCCGCGGTCGCCACCCGACCGCAGCCGGCCGCGCTCGATGACGTGCTGGACCTGCTCTCCAGCCCGCACTGGCACCCGCGCAATCCCAATCGCGTGCGCGCCCTGCTCGGCAGCTTCGCCCGCAGCAATCCGGCCGCCTTCCACCGCGCCGATGGCGCCGGCTATGCCCTGCTCTTCGCCCAGCTGCCGAAGATCGACGCGCTCAATCCGCAGGTGGCGGCACGGCTGCTCGGCGCGCTCGAAGCCTGGCAGCGCTTCGACGCCGACCGTCGGGAGCTCATCGAAGCGGGGCTGCGCGGTCTCGCCGCGCAGGGCCTCTCGCGTGACTGCGGCGAGATGCTGGAGCGGCTGCTCGCCTAGGCTGCGGTCCGCGACGCGCGGGTCGGCCGTCGCACACGGCCCACCGTGAGCTTCGGTCTGGCTTCGTCGCTTCGTCGCTTCGTCGCTTCGTTGCTTGGCGAGCGACAGGAGCTCGCGGCCCGTCCCTCGGTCTGCCGCGCAATGTGGCCGTCATAGGGTGGGCCCTGGCCCACCGTGGGCTCCATCCTCGCCTCGGTGTTGTCTGGTCGCCTCGTGGCTTGAAGCGAAGACTGGGGCGAGTGCGAAGCTCATGGTGGGCCAGGGCCCACCCTATGAAACGACACAGCCCGCGCGGGGCGCGGGCTTTGCGGGGATCACGTGGGCGCCGACGCGCGGCACGCGGCTACAGGCGGAGGGTGGGTAGGCACGGGCCTCAGGCCCGCGCGCGCGACATCACCACACCACTTCGGCCATCGAGCAGTTGAGGCCTGAGCCGATGCCGAGCAGGGCGATGCGCTGGCCCTTGCGCAGGCGGCCCATCTCCTTGAGCTTGGACAGCACGATCGGCACCGAGGCCGGGCCGATGTTGCCGTGCTCCTGGAAGATGGTGTGCACCTTCTTGGGGTCGATGCCGAAGGTCTTCAGCAGGGCCTCGGTGTGCACGCGGCTGACCTGGTGGATCACGAACTCGTCGAGCTCGTCGATCACCCAGCCCAGGGCCTGGCGAGCGGCGCCGAAGGTGACCTGGGCCAGCTTCATGCCCTCGATCAGCAGGGACTTGGTGTCGGTGACCATGCGGTCCAGGTTGCCGCGGCAGAGGTGGCTCCACTGCGTGGCCGCGCGGGTGACGCCGCCGCGGTAGCGCGGGGCGTCCGGGGCGAGTTCGCGACGCGCCAGCACCATCGCCGCCGCACCGCAGCCGAGCGTGAGCGAAGCGAGTTCGCTGCGGAACTCCTCGTCGGTGATGGTCGGGCTCAGCATGCGCTGGATGGTTTTCTTGTAGACCAGGTTGGCGGTCTCGCCGTCGACGATCAGGGCGTAGTCGATCTCGCCGCGCTCGATCATCCGGCTGGCGATGTCCATGCCGTTGAGGAAGGCGAGGCAGGCATTCGCCACGTCGAAGTTCTGGCAGGTCTCGGGCAGACCGAGGTTGCCGGAGACGATGCTGGCGGTGGACGGCTCCAGGAAGTCACGGCTGACCGAGGTGTTGACCAGGAGACCGATGCGGCCGCGCTCGACGCCGGCTTCGGCCAGGGCCTTCTCGGCGGCGAGCGTGGCGGCGTCCGAGGCCAGCACGTCGTCGTCCCACATGCGGCGCGAGCGGATGCCGGCGATGTCCTGGAGGACGTCGGCGCGGATGTTCAGGCGCTCGAGCGTGGGCTTCAGCTGGGCGTTGATGTCCGCCGAGCTCAGCGGATGCGGCGCGTCGATGTGCGCCACGCTGGCGATGGAGACGTGCTGGAACAGCATGGGAATTCCGGTGTGGAAGACGGCAAAGCCTGCGAACGCTACCGGGCTTTGTCCGGTGCTGCAAGTTGGAAGAGCCCGGATCAGCGTGGATCGGGCGGAGAAGTCAGCGCGATCGGCGGCGATCTGTGAAGGCCGGCACCGATTCGCTCCGACCTGCGGAAGCGCGGATCCGGTCGGGCTGTCCGGCTTCGCAAACGCGCGGGGCCGGCCCATCCAAAGCCGGCCCCGCGCGTTGCGGATGACACCAGCGGTCTACTCTGCGCTGCAGAGGCAGTGCGCCAGCACCCGCGCCGGCAGGCCGCGCACCGGCGGCGCCATCAGCTCGATCTCTTCGCGCAGCTGCCGCACCAGCGGCTGCTGGGCCAGGCCCGGCGGCAGGCCGAGGCTGCCGGCCACCGCGCGCGCGGTGGCGTTCTTGCCCATGTCGGCCAGGAACTTCTCGAAGGGCGAGGGCTGCTTCTCGACATAGCTGACCTGGAAGCTGTCCTTCTCCAGCGAGGCAAAGCCCGCGGCGGCGTCGATGGCGTCACGCAGGCCACCCAGCTTGTCGACCAGACCCAGCTCCAGCGCCTGCGCACCGCTCCAGACGCGGCCGCGGCCGACCTTGTCGGCGTCCTCGTAGCTCTTGCCGCGGGCCTCGGCAACACGACCGATGAAGTCGCGGTAACCGTCCTCGATCACGGTCTGCAGGATGCTGCCGACCATCGGGTCCATCGGCCGGGTGATGTCGAAAGCGCCGGCGATGCGGGTGGTGCCGACACCGTCGGTGCGCACGCCGATCCGCTCCAGCGGCTGCTCGGCGGTGAAGAACAGGCCGAAGATGCCGATCGAACCGGTGATCGTGCTGGGGTCGGCGTAGATCTCCTGCGCGTTCATCGAGATCCAGTAGCCGCCCGACGCGGCCACATTGGCCATCGACACCACCACCGGCTTGCCGGCGGCGCGGGTCAGCTCGACCTCGCGGCGGATCTGCTCCGACGGGAACACGCCGCCGCCGGGGGAGTCGACGCGCAGCACCAGAGCCTTCACGTCCTCGTCTTCGCGGGCCTCGCGGATCAGCGCCGAGGTCGACACGCCGCCGACCTGGCCCTGCGGCAGTTCGCCATCGGCAATACCGCCCTGGGCGACGACCACGGCCACCTTCGGGCGGCTGTCGATCGGCAGCTTCTCGCGGTCGAGGAAGCCGAGGTAGGCCTCCAGGCTGACCTGGCGGAAGGTGTGGTTCTCCTCGTCCTTCTCGCCGCGCTCGATCATCAGCGCGCGGAACTCGTCGGCGGTCTTCAGCTCATCGACGAGGCCCATGCGCAGGGCCAGCTGGCCGAGGTCGCCCTGCACCGCGGCCACTTCGACATCCAGGCCATCGATCTGCGCCTGCAGGGTGGCGGCATCGAGCTTGCGCAGCTCGGCCACCTCGGCCAGGTAGCGCTGCCAGATGTCGGTCATCCAGTAGAGGTCGGCCTCGTTGGCCTCGGGCGAGGCGTTGTCGCGGATGTAGGGCTCGGCGAAGCTCTTGAACTCGCCGACGCGGAACAGATGCACCTTCACGCCCAGCTTGTCCTGCAGGGCTTCGCGGTAGTAGGCGCGGTAGCGGCCGATGCCTTCCAGCAGCACGGCACCGGAGGGGTGCAGGTAGACCTCGTCGGCGTGGGCGGCCAGGTAGTAGCCGGCCTGGTCCATGTTGTCGGCATAGGCCACGATCTGCTTGCCGCTCTCCTTGAAGCGCTTCAGCGCCGCACCGACCTCGCGCAGGGCGGCGAATCCGGCCCCGGCCATCTGATCGGTGCGGATGACCATGCGCTCGATGCGCTTGTCGGTGGCGGCCGAGTCGATCGCCCGCAGCAGGTCACGCAGCTGCACCTCGGCGACGGTATCGCCGGTGAGCTGGCCAAGCGCACGCGAGGCAGGGTCGACGGTGAACTGCTCGACGATGCGGCCCTTGGGCGACAGCACGAAGGCGTTGCGCTCCTCCAGGGTTGGGCCGCCCTTCAGCACCGCGAACAGGATCAGGCCGACGACCAGCAGCAGGACGCCATTCATCAGCAGCCGGCGGCTGAAGTTGAGGGCGTCCCAGAGGAAGATCACGAAGTTGACGAAAGCGCCGCGCTTGGGCTGGTTCATGGACAGTCTCGTGGTTCAAGGAGTCGCCGCGGGCGGAAGCGGTCGCCCGGGGTCGAGGTGGCCGGCAGGATGCGCCGGCATCCGCGCATGTGACGCGAACGCGGCCGAAGGGTAGAGGCTCGCGTCGCCGCGGTCACGTGGAAAGGGTCATGCGCCGGAACGCAGGGCGCCGCGACGCAGCCGCCGGGCCAGGATGACGAAGCGGATCGTCAGCATCAGCGCCGCCGCCGACAGGCCGAGGATCAGCCCGTACCACATGCCCTGTGCGCCCTGCCCGTTGACGATGCCCATCCAGTAGCCCAGCGGCATGCCGAGGCCCCAGTAGCTCAGCACGGTGATGATCGCCGGCAGGCGGGTGTCCTTGAGGCCGCGCAGCGCACCGGCAGACGCCGCCTGGATGCCATCGGAGAACTGGAAGGCCGCGGCCAGCACCATCAGCTGGGCGGCCAAGGCGGCGACCGCCGGGTCCTTGGTCCACACCGAGGCGATCGCACCGGCGCCGAACAGCAGCACCAGGGCCGAGGCCAGCTGGGTGCCGCAGGTGATCGCATAGCCGGCGCCACCGGCCCAGGCTACGCCACGCGGATCGCCGCGGCCGACCGCATTGCCGACCCGCACCGTGGTGGCCATCGCCACGCCCAGCGGAATCATGAAAGTCACCGAAGCGAGATTGATCGCGACCTGGTGCGCGGCCGTCTGCAGGGTGCCGAGGCTGCCGATGATCAGCGCGGTGGCGACGAACAGGCTGCCCTCCATGAACACCGAGAAGCCCATCGGCAGGCCGATCTTCAGCAGGTCGGCGATCGGCGCCCAGCGCGGCCATTCGAAGCCGGCGAAGAGATCCAGATCGACATAGCCGCGCCCGTAGCGCAGGGTCAACCCATAGGCGATTGCCTGCGCCCACAGGGTGACCGCGGTGGCGATGCCAAGGCCCTGCGCGCCCAGCTCGGGCGCGCCGAAGCGCCCGAACATCAGCGCATAGCCCAGCGGCAACAGCAGCACCAGGCCACCCAGGCCGATCAGCATGGTCGGCTTGGTCAGCGAGACGCCCTCGCTCAGATAGCGGAAGCAGAAGAACAAGGCCAGCGCCGGCGCCCCGGGCGCCACCCCGGCGAGGAAGGCGCGCGCCTGCGGCCGCACGTCCTCGGCCACATTGGCCAGGGCCAGCAGCCAGTCGGCATTGGCCACGAAGAAGGCCAGCGCACTGCCCATGATCAGGGCCAGCCAGACGGCCTGGCGGAACACCGTGCCGATCTCGCCGCGACGACCGGCGCCGTCGAGCTGGGCCACGGTCGGCGGGATCGCCATCAGCACGCCGATCACGATCAGGATGGCCACCGACCACACCGCGGTGCCGATCGCCACCGCCGCCTGGGTGAGCGCCGAGTGGCGCCCGGCCAACACCGTGTCGATGACGTTCATCATCATCGAGGACAGCTGGCCCATCACCAGCGGCAGGGCCAGCACGGTGGTGGCGAGGACCTCCGCGCCGAGTCGGCGGAAGAACGGAGGCGTGGGGGCTGACATGCGTGGCGGACCGTGAAGCGGGGGCGCTATGGTAGCCGCTGCCCTCCCCGACGAACCGCGCCATGGACAGCCGACCCGCCGAGACCTCCCCCTCCTTCGCGAACGCGCCTGCTGCGGGCGTTCGCCTGTGCGAAAACTGCGGCGCCGAGCTGCGCGGCGAGCACTGCTACGCCTGCGGTCAGCCGACCAAGGGCCTGGTGCGGCACTTCAGCAGCATCGTCGGCGACTTCGCCGACACCGTCTTCAACGTCGACGGCCGGATCTTCCGCACCCTTGGCCCCCTGCTGTTCAAGCCGGGCTTCCTGAGCCTCGAATACTTCGCCGGTCGCCGCGTGCGCTACGTCAGCCCGGTGCGCCTGTTCGTGTTCACCTGCCTGCTGGCCTTCCTGGCCTCGCGTCTCAGCGTCGATACCGGGGAGGCTGCGCTGGAGCGACCACCGATCGAAGTCGCCTCGACCTCGATGCTGGACGCGAAGACCGTGGCCGAAGTCGAGGCCGCGCGCGACGCCGCGCTGGCCGAGTTCGACAAGGCGCTCAAGGAAACGCCGAACGTGCCTGGCCTCGGCATCGGCCTGCAGGCCGCGCGTCAGGGCATCGAAGCCGAGGCGCAGCGCCGCATTCGCGAACTGCAGAAGGCGGAAGCAGCAGAGACAGGCGATGCAGCCGCCGACCGTGCGAGCACCGCGACGGCAGCGGACAGCGCCGCCGACAACGCCGTGGAAGCAGAGTCCTCCGTGCCCACCGCGGCGGCTTCCGCCGGAGCCGGCATGAAGGACGGCCCCAGCGAAGCCCAGGCCGCCGGCAACCGCGCCCTGCGCAGCTCGATCAACTTCGGCAACGGCGCTTGGGACCCGCAGACCAACCCAGTCAAGATCGGCTGGCTGCCGGAACTGGCGAACGCACGCTTGAACGCTTGGATCAGCCGCGCGCTGGACAACAGCGAGCGCGTCAACAGCAACCCGCGCCTGCTGGCCGAGGCCTTCCTCGACTTCCTGCCGCAGACCCTGTTCGTGCTGCTGCCGATCTTCGCGCTGATGCTGAAGCTGGCCTATCTCTTCAAGCGCCGGCTGTACATGGAGCACCTGATCGTCGCCCTGCACAGCCATGCCTTCCTCAGCACCGCGGTGTTGCTGCTGGCGCTGGCGACGCTGGCCCGCACCACGCTGGGCGAAGGCCTGCTGCACGCCGCGCTGGGCTGGGTCGAGCTGGCGCTCGCGCTGTGGATGCCGCTGTACCTGTTGATCATGCAGAAGCGGGTGTACCGCCAGGGCTGGATCCTGACCCTGCTCAAGTACGGCCTGCTCGGCACCGCCTACACCGTGTTGATCAGCGTGGGCATCACGGTGACCCTGCTGATCAGCCTGGTGGCGATGTAGGACAGCGCGAACGCGAAGAGCGCGCCCGCCCCGTCGGAAACGGCATCAGTCGGCGCGCACGCCGACCGCCGCCGCGCGATCCCGCACCAGGGCCGCCCGCGCCGGCGGCTCGGCCGCAAGCAGCTCGGCGCGCAGGGCTTCGCGTGCGGCCGGATCGAGTCGACGCGCCATGCGCCGCAGCAGGCCGTGCTCGGTCTCGCCCAGTCCGCGCAGCAGTTCGACGGTGGCCTCGCGCTCCTCTTCGGGCACGAAAGCGAAGGCCTCGCGTGCCAGTTCGGCCAACTCCGGGGTCTTGCCAGCCAGCAGCCCGCGGCGCACAGCCTCCGGCAGGGCCTCGAACTGCGCGCGCAGGGTCGACTGCTCCTCGGCGGTGGCCGACGCCAGCCCGGCCTCCAGCGCGCGCAGGGTCGACTGCGTGGCGGCGTCGAAACCCGCCCAGCGCGCATGCCGCTCGCGCAGGTCGGCGCGCTGCAGCGGCGGCAGGCTGCGATAGGCCGCGGCGCGCTGCTCGAAGCGCAGTCGCTCGGGCTCGCCCAAGGCCTCCCAGCGGCGCGCCCGGGCCCACAGCTCGGCGCGCTGCGCGGGCTGCAGGCGCGGCCACGATTCCGCCCAGGGCGTCAGCGCGTCAAGGTCCGCCGGGACAGTGTCGAGGCTCTCCGGCGGCGCGGCGGGGCCCGCGGCGGCGACCACCTCGCCGCCGCCCGCCTGCAGTCGCCACAGCAGGAAATCGAGGCGTTCCAGCGTCGCGAACTCGACCGCATCGGCCCAGAGCTCGAACTCCGACGCCGACAGCGGCACCTGCTCCACCACCGGCGGCGGCGCAGCCGGCGGCGCCTGCAGACGCTGCTGGGCGGGGTCGAGCAGGAAGGCGTAGTGCAGCTGCGGCGCGAAGGCCGCGCCAGCGAAGCAGGCCAGGGCCGCCAGGCCGAACCCGACGCGCAGGGCGCGGCGAGGCGGCGCAAGCTCGGGCTGCAAGGAAAGAAACGCCGCGCGCAAGTCGGCCGGCCAGGCCGGGCTCTTTGCCGCCAGCCGCCGCCCCAGCAGCAGCCATTCGCGCTCAAGCCGGGCAAGCGGCCGCCCCTGCAGCTCGGCCACGCGCTCCAGCGCCAGCCCGCCCAGCACGCGCAGGGCCAGCAGATCGCGGGCGCCGGCCGGCAGCCCGGCCCACAGGCGCAGCCAGGAGGCGGCGGCGTCGAATTCAGGGTGACCGCGGGTGCCGGGCTGCGACTGCAGCAGGGTCAGGCCCTGGGCGAAATCGCGCACACGCCGCGCGGCGGCGGGTGGCAGCCCCTCGGCCAGTAGCCAGGCCCGCAGCAAGGCAGAGGAGCGGGCGGCAGCGGAATCGGGCATCAGACGGGTCGGCGAGGCGTGGCTGGCCGGCGAGTGTAGCGGCAGCACGCGCCGGCACCGATCTGGCGGAAGTGCCGGGTGGGCGCCATCGAGTCGCTGCCCTGCGGCTTGACTTTCGGTCGGCCGGCGCTCTCCCGCGCCACCCTTGCGTCGACGGGGGGCTTGACTTGTGCACAGGCTGCAGGGCCAGCCCCGCGACAGGTGTTCTGGGCCGGCGCGGGCCGTGCTCCTGTCACATTCGCCGAACCGAACAATTGCAAGCCGTTGATTTAATTGACCAAAAAGTCTTGGTCAAATTTTCGCCACAATCCACGCAAGCCCGGCGCCAGCGGGCCGGCGAGGGCCTCATCCGCCCTTCATCCACCGACTTATCCACAGGCTGTGTGGATAAGCCGGAAACTTGAAGCCCATCGGCGACTTAGGGGGAATTTGTCAGGCTGAGGTGAGGAATGCCCGGCAAGTGACCCCGGACACCGCCAAGCCGCTGGCTACACTGGCGGGATGTTCGCCTGCACCGCCCTGCGCGTCGCCCTGCCCCTGCCCCTGCCGCAGCTGTTCGACTACGCCCCGCCGGCGCGGGCGACGGTCGACGCCGGCTGGATCGGCTGCCGCGTGCGCGTGCCCTTCGGCCGCGGCCATGCCATCGGCGTGGTCGCCGAGGTCGGCCCGCCGGAGATCGACCCAGGCAAGCTCAAGCCCGCGAGCGAACGCCTCGACACCGAGCCGCTGATCGCCGGCGAGCTGCTGGCCAGCCTGCGCTGGGCCGCCGGCTACTACCAGAGGCCGCTGGGCGAGGTGCTGGCCGCGGCGCTGCCGGTGGATATGCGTCAGGGCAAACCCCTGCCTGATACCGCCCCGCTGGCTTGGCGACTCACAGCTATTGGCGCGGCCAATCTGCGCCAGCTGCGCGCCGGCGGGCGCCCGCGTCAGCTCGCCGACTGGCTGGCCGAAGCCGGCGCGCTGGATGCCGCCGCCCTCAACCAGCGCCTGCCCGACTGGCGCCCGGCCCTGCGCAGCCTGATGGGCCGCGGCTTCGTCGAGGAATGCCTGGGCGCGAACGCTCAGAGATCGCCCGAACGCGCCCCGCCCGCGCTCAACCCCGAGCAGACCGCCGCCGCCGAACGCATCAAACAGGCACTGGGCCAGTTCGACCCGATCCTGATCGAAGGCGTCACCGGCTCGGGCAAGACCGAGGTCTATCTGGACGCCATCGAAGCCGCGCTCAGCCGCGGCGAGCAGGCCCTGATCCTGGTGCCCGAGATCGGGCTGACCCCGCAGACCCTGCGGCGCTTCCAGCAGCGTCTGCCGGTGGAGGTGCACAGCTTCCATTCCGGCATGGCCGAAGGTGCCCGCGCGCGCGCCTGGACAGCCATGCGCCGCGGCGAGGCCCGCGTGCTGGTCGGCACCCGCTCGGCGGTGTTCGCGCCGCTGCCGCAGCCCGGCCTGATCATCATCGACGAGGAGCACGACAGCAGCTACAAGCAGCAGGACGGCTTCCGCTACCACGCCCGCGACTTCGCCCTGGTGCGCGGCAAGGCACTCAACATCCCCGTGGTGCTGGGCAGCGCCACGCCGGCGCTGGAGACCCTGCAGCTGGCGCGCAGCCGCCGCCTCGCCCACGTGCAGCTGAAGAAGCGCGCCGCCGCCGCACGCGCCCCGCATGTGCGCGTGCTGGACGCCCGCCGCCAGCGCCTGACCCACGGCCTGAGCGAGCCGGCCTTCCAGGCGATCGCCGAGTGCCTGCAGCGCGGCGAACAGGCCCTGGTGTTCCGCAACCGCCGCGGCTACGCGCCGGCCCTGCTCTGCCACGACTGCGGCTACCGCGCCAACTGCAGCCGCTGCGATGCGGCGCTGACCCTGCACGGCCGCGACCGCCTGATCTGCCACCACTGCGGCCACCGCGAACGCGCCCCCACGGCCTGCCCCGACTGCGGCAGCCTGGCCCTGATGCCGCAGGGTGCCGGCACCGAGCGCGTTGAAGTGGCGCTGGCCGAACGCTTCCCCGACGTGCCCCTGGTGCGCATCGACAGCGAGACCACCCGCGACCACGGCGACCTGGCCCGCCACTTCGACACGTTGGGGCAAGGCGCCGGCCTGATCGTCGGCACCCAGATGCTGGCCAAGGGCCACGACCTCGCCAAGCTGTCGCTGGTGGTGGTGGTGACCATCGACGAAGGCCTGTTCAGCGCCGACTTCCGCGCCGCCGAAAAGCTCGCCCAACTCCTCATCCAGGTCAGCGGCCGCGCCGGCCGCGCCCAGGCCCCGGGCGAAGTGCTCCTGCAAACCCACCACCCCGAGCACCCGCTGCTGGCAACGCTATTGGCCGGCGGCTATCCGGCCTTCGCCAAGCTCGAACTGGCGGAGCGCGAGGCGGCGGGGTTTCCGCCGTTTGCGCATCTGGCGCTGCTAAGGGTGGACAGCCATCGGGAGGACGCGCTGCAGCTGTTCATGCGCGAGGCATATGCGGCGGCGCGGGCGATCGTGGCGGCGGATCCGAGCTTGAGCGTGGAGGTGCATGCACCGATGCCGGCCCCGATGGCGCGACGGGCGGGACGGATGCGGGCGCAGATGCTCTTGTCGGCGAAGCTGAGGCCGGGGTTGCAGGCGGCGTTGCGGGCCTGGAATGCGGCGCTGTTTGAGTTGAAGAGCGGGCGGGGGGTAAGGTGGTCGCTGGATGTGGATCCGGGGGATTTGTACTGAAGCATGGGGGTGCGAGTCATCCCGTCCGCTGTGCCCAAAGGCACGCAGATTATGCAAATTTTGCATAACTGACACCTAACATCAAGCTGCGCCAAACAACGAGGCGCAGAGAATGAAAACAACGTCTGAAAGGAAATACGTCAGCCTTGTGGAATGGCTGGTGGATCAGCGAAAGGCAAAGGGCTTCAAGCAGAAAGACTTGAGTGACAGGCTAGACTTAAGTCAGTCAAACATCTCACGCTACGAAAAGAGAGAGCTCCAACTAGATATTGAACTCCTAGCGAGATGGTGCGAAATCCTAGGCCAGACCATGGAAGATGCGTTGCGATTTTCAGGATATCTTGAGGCGCAAACTCCCGAGGCCAGAAAAACTTTACACAGCGCGCACCGAAGCAACGAAACGGCCTTGCCAATTGGCGCAAGTGAAACTAACAATGGCTTTAATCTCTTGCTAAGCTGGAGGAATAAAGAGTACCCAATCCACTTCCCAGGAAGCGATATCGGGAAATTCTTGAAAGTTGAGCGAGAGATAGCGGCTAGATTCGCATCACTCAACAGTGCCCGCA
Source organism: Aquimonas voraii (assembly GCF_900101825.1). Lineage (GTDB taxonomy): Bacteria > Pseudomonadota > Gammaproteobacteria > Xanthomonadales > Xanthomonadaceae > Aquimonas > Aquimonas voraii. The sequence goes on along the minus strand of NZ_FNAG01000025.1, from coordinate 4,331 downwards.
AGACCCAAAGCAATCGAGACGCAATCGCGGAAGCACTGCTTTTGGCAATATCGGAAATGCCCGAGGCCAACCCCTCAGACATATACCACCACGTGGTTTACAGGTTGTACCTTCGAGAATACAACCGAACCGACCCAAAACAAAGCTGGGTTCGAGCCGGCGGCGAGGCAGTGGAGCTGTTCTTTAAGCATCACTACAGCGCTCGCCTTGCGACGGCTGGCATTTCAATAGAATTAGCCTTTGAAGCGCGCGAGAAGAACAAGTTTCTCACCGAGATGGGGCTGGCTGACCAAGTTGCAGGAGGCAGCAAGTTGGACATCTGTCTTTATGGAATGGGCCGGAATGGCCCCACTCCGTTTGCAGGGGTCCACGCAAAGGCGTCGCTGGCCGAGCGCGTCTCAGATGATAAGCCGTGCAGCGAGCGGATGATGGCTGCGGGGTTCAAAAGCTATCTTTTTACCTTTGACGCCAAGTCTTTTCCGCCTCCAACCGGGGATCTACAGAACCTTGGCGAGCTTGGAACCCCCTCCAAGCCCTCCGACAAGCGTAGCTACATCGAGAAGCACGGCAGCTTCGACGCCTGTTTTTCGTACAACACAAGGACAGTCCCATCCGGACCTGCAACTGAAAGTGGCAAGAAGGTATACACGTCGCGCTTTGACGACAGCGATGCCTTGCTAACCACGGTTATCGATGACTGGCGCACTTGGAGGAAATCTCGAAGTCTTTAGGCTCGGGCAAAGTACGCGAAAGGTGCCGAACTACGGCGTCGCCTACTGCCTTGCCGAGCAGCGGCGGCACCGCATTTCCGAGCTGCTTGAACTGTTGGAACTGAGACCCAGGCAGACGAAAATTGTCTGGAAACGATTGCAGCCGCGCAGCCTCTCTCACGGAAACAAATCGATCTAGTTCAGGATGCACAAAGTCCGAGCAGTCGCGAGCCATGTGCGCCACCAGCGTGTGGCTGGGCTCATCCCAAGCGAGACGCCTGTACTTATTTGCGAAACCGCCGTGATCGATGAAACTTAGAACTTCATCAAGCTCATGCTTCCCCTCATGAAGCATTTCTCTAAGCTTCATTTCCACGGCAACATCCTGCTTCCGACAGCCCTCCAAGTCACGGGCACTTCCGTGACCAAAGAGAATTTCGTCGATCGCCGCGTAAGGCAACCCATCCCCTCGGATTCTTTCGCGCAACTGTTTCCCGTAATCTCCCGGCCTCATAAGCGCCAACCGAAGGCGCCGCACGCCCAGCATTCTCTTGGCTGAGTGATTGGGGACTTCGGAGGCGTCTCCGCGCATCAGTGATTGGTATTCGGATAGAGGCGCACAAGGATATGCGACGCTTTTTTCGGTATCCGCGGGAGCAAATGGATCAACCAACGCAAGATCAGAAATCGCATCTCTCACGGTTCGGGCTGGCTTCAACTTCCCTACCTGCCCGAAGAGATCTAGCACACGGGAGGTCGAAGTGCTCGGCTCCTCATATTGCGGCTCAATAAATGAAGGCGCCCCTCCCTTTAGAGAACCGATCACAAAAACGCGCCTTCTCCTTTGCGGGACACCAAAATTTTCGGCGCGCACGTTGTGAACGTTTACATCATATCCCAACGAACTTGCGATCCTCAGCACGTCAGCAATAACCTCTCCGTTATTCATGGAGAGCATTCCGACAACGTTCTCCATGACGAAACAGTGCGGCCGAAACTCGTCAATGAAGCTAAAGAAGTTCCGATATAGCTGATTGCGGGGATCGAACTCATCGCGCTTCCCGTAAGTGGAGAAGCCCTGACATGGTGGGCCGCCAACTACAACAGCGAGCTCGCCAACCCCGATGCCTAGGGATTGACGCACATCAGCAGGAGAAATTTCACGTATATCAGTAGAGTCCACCACTGCCGCTGGGAAGTTCTCAGAGAATGTCTCCGCAGCATACTTATCGAACTCATTTGCCCATAAACACTCGAATCCAGCCATTCGCAGGCCTTGTGAAAGACCACCCGCTCCTGCAAACAGGTCGATTGAGTACATAGCCATGCTAGAGCTTCTCCGTGTATCCCGTTAACTGGATTTTTATCCGCCGTTGATTCTTCGAGCGATCTGGAGCTAGTTATCTCCAATTCGTTTGCGCATTTTAGCAGCAGCGAGAAGGGAGCCCGAAGGTCAGGTCTTGTTTTGACACATCCCAGCGCTCAGCCCCGCCACGGATCCACCAGCGCCACGCCCGTCTCCCGAAAGTCCGCCAAGTTCCGCGTCGCCAGCGGCGCCGAGTGGACTCGGGCGATGGCAGCGATCATGCCGTCGGGTGCGCTCATCGGGCGACCCGCACGTGCCGCCTCGCCCATCAGTTCGCCGTAGCTCAACGCGGCCTCTTCCGTAAACGCGAAAATGCGCCCGGCAAAGCGGCTGCGCCAGGCCTCCAGACCATCGGCCAATCGCTGGGCGCGTTCGTCGCAAGCGCGAGGGTCAGGTCTTGTTTTGACACATCCCAGCGCTCAGCCCCGCCAAGGATCCACCAGCGCCACGCCCGTCTCCCGAAAGTCCGCCACATTCCGCGTCGCCAGCGGCGCCGAGCGAGGCTTCGGGGTCAGGTCTAGCTTCGTAGCATCTGAGCTTCGGTTCACGAGGGCGAGGGTCACACGAGGGCGAGGGTCAGGTCTTGTTTTGACACATCCCTGCGCTCAGCCCCGCCAAGAATCCCTCAGCACCACACCGGCCTCGCGAAAGTCCGCCACGTTCCGCGTCGCCAGCGGCGCCGAGTGGACGCGGCCGATGGCGGCGACCAGCCCGTCGGGTGCGCGCATCGGGCGACCCGTGCGCGCCGCCTCGCCCATCAGCTCGCCATAGGTCGGCGCGGCATCCTCGGTGAAGGCGAAGATGCGGCCGGCAACGCGGCTGCTCCAGGGCTCCAAGACATCGGCCAGACGGTGAGCGCGTTGGTCAAGGCTCCTTTGCGAAGGCCAGCACCACGATCACAACCTGCCCAGCGCCAGCTCGGCATGGCGCGCGCAAGCCGGCGCAGCACTCCCAGCATCCGAGCGCGCCCCGCACCGTGCTTTGTCGTGGCTCATGCCAGTGGCTCAGGACAATTCGAGGCCGCCGCAACGCAGAAGGGGCACCCGGAGATGCCCCTTCTGCCCTGCGCCAGTCTCAATTTACTGGCTGCGGCGCTGAGCAACCATGCCCAAGCCCAAAGCCATCAACAGTGAGATCAGCACGATCTGCGACCACGCAGAACTGGCCGGAACAACAGCAGGTCGCGGCACTGCCGGAGGCAGCGGGGACCCTGTCGAACTAAAATTGAACAGGTGAGCACGGGTAGACCCAGGCATGACTCCCGGCACATTGGTGATGCATACCACCTGATAGACCGTCGTTTGACCTGCGGCGGGGGCGGCGCATGACACGGAAACGGCGCGCGATTCGCCCACGGCGATCCCGGTGTGAACTCCACCTGTGACCGTTACGCCCGTGGGGCTCAAGAAAGGGCGACAATCGACATCCAGACCCGAACCGGCAGCGCCCACGTTCGTGATCACTATCTGCCGCTGCACAGCGGTCCCCGCTGTCCCATCGCAGCTCACCGTCCCCTCAGCGGGTACAGAGCCAAAGGCGGGAACCGGGGCAGGTGTGCCTTTTGTGCCCGAGCTCCCACCAAGCGCAAATGCCTCTCCCGCGCTCATGCTGGACGCGGCCGCGAAGAGACACACAATCAGAGTTCTGCCAACGCTTTCAAACATCTTGTTCCCCCTAGCTATTGAACGCTCATACCAATCGATACTGAGTCTCCGCCGGCTCTCAGCCATGAATGCGTGACCCTCCTGCCACGACACCGCCGCACCATCCTCGATGCTCTGAGCCCTCGAGCGCCGGCGCCAGAGGATCGAGGTCGCTTCTCTGGAGCGGCGCGCGACTTTATACGACGCTGTTCCAGCGGCTCAAGGCGGCGACGGCACTCGAAGGCCTTGCTCTGACAAGCACCAGCGCTCAGTTCTACCGAGGATCCACTAGAGCAGAGAAGAAGAGGGTCAGGTTCACTTCTAGGCGGGAGCAGCGCGGGGGTCAGGTCCCAAAAAGGGGGTCAAAAAGGGGGTCAGGTTCACTTCTGGTCCGAAAGAGCAGCGCGAGAAGGGCAAGGGTCAGTTCCTGTTTTGCCAAATAGGGTGTCTCGGTGACATCGAAGGATCTGACCCCAACGAATTGAGTGCGCGATATGCCCGAGAACGGGGTCAGGTTCACTTCTAGGCCGAGCGAGCGGCGCGAGGGTCATGCGCGACGATCAGGTGTTGCTTTGACACATCCCCGCGCTCAGCCCCGCCACGGATCCACCA
>NZ_FNAG01000026.1 GCF_900101825.1 Aquimonas voraii | reverse complement strand
CGCCCGCAGGGTTGGCCGCAGGGATGCGGCCAAGGTTTTCGACAGGCCAGGGATGGCCTGTCCGAAAACCCCGACCGACTCACGCGAACCCTTCGCGCACGGATGCGCGAAGGGCGCGGACGAGGGGTGGCCTTTCTTTTGGTTCCTTTTCTTTGGCCACGCAAAGTGAGGAACTCGGGCAGCCCGCAGGGCTGACCGAAAGCGCTTGCTCTTCGCTTCAAACGACAGAGCGACACGACAACGCCGAGGCGAGGTTGAAGCTCATGGTGGGCCAGGGCCCACCCTATGGCGATTGCAGGGCGCGGCCAGCCGAAGGGCCGACCGAAAGCGCTTGCTCTTCGCTTCCAAACACGAAGCGATGAAGCATGACCGAGGCAGGAGTCGAGTCCATGGTGGGCCAGGGCCCACCCCATGACGATCGCAGGGCGCGGAAGGCCGCGGGATCCCGTCACGGCAGCCTCGCCAGGAAGCCTTCGACCGCAGCATTAAAGGCATCATTGTCGTCGCCGGCGACCATGTGGCCGGCCTCGCGCACGTCGACGAACTCGGCGGCGGGGATCAGGCGCAGGAAGTCCTGCACGCCGGCCTCGGTGACCATCTCGCTGCGCGCACCGCGCACCAGCAGGGTCGGCACGCGAACGCGCCGGCAAGCCGCTTCGAAGCGGGGGATCGCAGGCTCGGGGTCAGGCACCCTCTCGCCGAGCAGGAGCTTGGGATCCCAATGCCAGCGCAGGCGGCCATCGGCGCCCTCGCGCAGATTCTTGCGCAGCCCGGCGGTGCTCTCAGGACGTGGGCGGTGCGGCAGGTAGGCGGCGACGGCATCCGCGGCTTCATCGAGGCTGGCGAAGCCATCGGCATGGGCCAGCATGAAGCGCACGATCTGCATGACGCCCTCGCGCTCCAGTCGCGGCACCACGTCGACCAGCACCAGGGCGCGCAGCTCGACGGGCGGGTTTTCACCGGCGACCAGCAGCGAGGTCAGCCCACCCAGCGAGGCGCCCACCAGGGCCGGCGGCTCGTCCAGCGTCGCCAGCACGGCGCGCAGGTCGGCGGCAAAGGCATCGAAGCTGTAGTCGGCCTCGGGCGACCAGGCGCTGTCGCCATGGCCGCGCAGGTCGAGGCTGATGACGCGGCGGCCGGCGCGGGCGAGATCGGCAGCGGCATGCCGCCAGGCGTGGCGGGTCTGGCCGCCGCCGTGCAACAGCACGATCGGCTGGCCCTCCTGCGGTCCGCCAACGCTGGCGGCAAGGCGCAGTCCGGCAGCGCCGGCAAAGGTTTGGCTGTGCATTCGGGGGCATGTTCCAGCAGCAATACGCCGCAGTATGGACCAGCCTGCGTGCGCGGCGGAAGGGTGGAAAGACAGTGCTCTGGCCGCCGCAGGCGACGAGGCGCCGCCCAGGGTGCACTTCGTGGCGCCGACACGGGCTTGCCCGCGCCCGCGCCGCCGCGAACTTGCAGGCAGAGACCCGCCGGATAAACGCTCAGAAACCCAACCAGGCGCTCGCCGCGGTCTTGGCCAGCAGTTCGCGGTGCGGGCGCAGCAGCTCGGCATTGGCCGCCATCTCGCTGCCAGCCAACGCCGGCGGGGTGGCGTCCTGCGCCGCAAGCCCCAGCGCTGCGAACGCTTGCGCGCGGATCCAGCGGTACTCCTCCAGCGACAGGCCCTGCGCGTTCAGGGCCTCGACCTGCGCACGCTTGGCTTCGACGATCAGGGCCGCGATGTCGGCATAGGCGACGAACATGTCCTGCACACCGGGCTCGCGGCCATCGCGCTGCTGTTCGGACTTGAGCTCTGCGTACTTCGCCTCGAGCTCCTGCCAGCGATCGCCGAGTCGCGCCGACAGGGCCTGCTGAACGGCGACCAGAGCGGCCACGCGGGCACTGTCCAGACGGCCATCGGCCGGCGCACGGAAGGGCTCGCGGTTGCTCACCTGCTGCTCAAGCTGCGCCACCTGCTGCCATTGCTGGGCGCTGTCGACAAGGGCGCTGGCGCCCTGCCACAGCGGGCGCAGCACGATCCAGTACAAGGCTCCACCGCCAGCCACCAGCAGCACCAGGGCCACGGCAAGACATCCCCCCAACAGCTTTCCGTTCTTCATGGCGCGTTCCTCTCGTGGTGCGGACGGGCGTGCTACGAAGCGGAGCGGCAGATCGCGACAGGCTCAGGGCGTGGCTTCGAAACCATTGGCGAACACGCCGGTGGCAAAGAAGGCGGGGCCGCCAACGAACAGGATGGCGCTGTCGCTCGGGCGATAGCTGCCGAAGGCGTTGGCCTCCAGACTCAGCCGCCAGGTGCGCGCATCGATTCGCTGGGCGCGCGTTGAGAGGTCGTGCCAGCCCATGGTCGCGTCGTTGCCCGGCTCGGAGGGGCCGTACATGCGCCAGCTCCAGTCGGAACCGCTGAAATCGAGCCCGGGCGCGTGGAAGCGGATATCCACCACCGCCGCGCTGCACTCGCGCAGCTCGAAGCGCACCAGGTCCTGCGGGTAGGCGTGGAAGCGGCCCAGGCCTTCGCCGCCCGGCAGCCAGTCGCGGCCATTGCGTGCGGCGACCACACCCTGCACGTCATTCAATCGCTGGCAGCCGGCGCCGGTGCCACTCACCACAGTGGCAGTGAACGAGCCTGCCACCAGCGCCTGCTTGTCTTCGCCTGCGCGCCCAGCCAGCAAGGCGATCGCCGAGCCCACCTGGGACTGCTGGGCATCGGCCTGGCCGTCACCGTTGCCGTCACCGCCATTCGGAGCATTGCCTTCGACCTGGTCCGGCGCGCCGTCGCCATCCGCATCGGGCACCTGCTCGATCTGCCAGACCGCGGCATTGGTGCCGGCATACAGCAGGGTCGGATTGAAGGGATCGATGTGCAGGGCGAGCACCGAATCGGCCGGCAGGCCGATGCTCAGCGAACGCCAGCTGGCACCGCCGTCCTCGCTCTTGAAGACCGAGCCGGGGTTGGCCAGCGAGCCCGCGCCTGCGGCGTAGAGCACATCCGGATTGCCGGCATCGACAATCAGCGCGCGGATGTCGACATCGGTACTGAGGCCCGTCGAGCTGCTGCTCCAGCTCAGGCCGCCGTTGGTGGTCTTGTAGACGAAGCCCTGGCGCGGATTGACGTCATCGCGAAGGTTGACCGCCGTCGCCCACAGGATGTCCGGATTGCTCGGGTGGATCGCCAGCGCCAGCACATCGAAAGCGGCGACGCTGCTACCCGGGTAGGTCGGCAGGCCCGCGCTCGAATGCGTCCAGGTCGCGCCGCCGTCGACCGTCTTGAACACGCCGCTGGCAATCGTCGGCGGCGTCACCGACAAGTCGTCGCTGGTGTTGAGGAAGGTGCCGACGTAGCCAATCTGCGGGTTCTGGGGGTTCAGCACCAGGGGCACCGGAACCGCGATGCTGCTCAGGTTCTGGAACTGATTGGGCGGCGTGCCCTGCACCGGCCCGTACTGCAGGGGCAGGCCGGCCTCGGCATTCGCCCACAGCCCGCCGGCATTGCTCGACTTGATGACGCGATGACTGAGCTGCTGCCGGCGCACGCCATCGACGCCCACCACCGAGACCATGAAACCGTTGCTGGTGGCATACAGGGTCTGCAGGGGACCGCTGGTGCAGGCGCCACTCACGGGCGGACTGGCGCAGGAGCGCGGGTCCAGGGTGATCTGGCGGACGGTGCCAAGGAAGCTCGTGGCCGGAGTGCCCGACGTGGGCAGGCCGGCTTCGATGCTGGCCCAGCTGTTGCCGCCGTCGGTGCTCTTGTAGAGACCGGCATTGCGCAGGCTTGGGGTTTGCGCCGAGCGCCCGCCGGCATAGATCACGGTCGAGGCCAGCGCACCGGCAGTGTTGCCGACCGTGGTCGGATCCATCGCCAGGCTGCGCACCTGCAGACCGCGCAGACCCGAACTGCGACCCGACCAGCTCGCACCGCTGTTGACGCTCCAGTGCAGCGGCAGGGCGGCGCTGAAGGCATCACCGTAGCCGGCGTAGATCCGCCGATTGCCGGTGCCGGAGAAGGCCGGGTTCGGCAGCACGGCGAGTGCGCGCACATTGACCCCGGCCAAGCCCTGCTGGGCGGTGCTGAAGCTCAAGCCGTCGTTGTCGGAGACGTAGAGCCCGCCGTCGATAGCAGCCACGAACAGACGCGGCACGGTCGGGTACTGCGGATGCAGCACGATCTCCGCTACCGCCGCGGTCGAGGCATAGCCGGGGTTGGGTGACAGTCCCGCGGTGATGTCGACCGCCGAGACCCCGCCATCGGTGCTGCGCCGGAGGTTGCCGCTGCCGTCCTGCAGCGTTTGGCCCAGCCAGACGGTGTCGGCGACGGTGGGATGGGCACGCACGCGCTCTGCTGCCAGCGCGGTGGCCACCCAGCTCGCGCCGCCGTCATCGCTGCGCCAGAGCTGGCCATTGGCCGCGGCATACAGGCGGCTGCCGGGGCCGCGGCTGAAGTCGACGCCGAAGTTGGCGGGATCGACTGGCAGGGTCAGCAGGGGCGCAAAGCTCGCGCCGCCATCGACGCTGCGGTGCAGGGCCACCCGGGCGGCGGGATCGCCAATGCCGCTTTGGTAAGCCACCGCGACCACCAGCTCCAGCGGACGCGCCGGATCGGTGAACAGTCGCGCCTCCGACAAAGGCTGCGCGGCAAGGGCCAGCGGCAGGGGCGCGAAGCTTGATCCATTGTCCGCGCTGCGCAGAAGGAGGCCATCGCGCTGCATGAGGTAGAGCTGCCCACTGGCGCCGGGCACATCCGCGATCGCTTCGACCGCGGTGCTGCCGGACCAGCCGGTGGGGGTCCAGTTGTCGCCACCGTCACTGCTGCGGAACAGCCGCCCGCCGTAGTTGACCGCCCACAGCCGGTCCGGCGCATCGCGGTCCAGGGTGAGCTTGACGTCGGTGAGGCTGCCGGCACCGAAACCGTTTTCGATACGCTGCCAGGTGCTGGCACCGTCGACGCTGCGATAGATGCCGCCGCGCGTGGACGCGTAGAGCAGCGCCGGACTGCTCGGATGGATCTCAAGGTCGTAGATCGAGCCCCCGTCCGGGCCGCTGCCGGTCCAAACGCCGGGCCCCGCGGCGCAGGGCGCGGCCAGGCTGATCGCCAGCAGGCTGAAGAGTCGGCGCAGGGAAGACGCGTGCATGGCGAGGCTCCGGATGGGCAGGAAAGGGCGAACGCGCGCGGCGCGCATCCGTCCTTCGCAAGTACGAAATCCGGTGTCGAAAAACGACACGCAGGGGGCAGAAGCCGCAGACAGCCGATGGGCGGCCCGGCAAGCTCCGCCCTGGCGCACTACACTTCCGCGCTGGGCGCTGCCGCCCGACCACTATCCAGAACCCGCGCCGCCCGGCGCGCCGGAGTCTCGCCATGGCATGGAAACCCTGGGCCCTGTACGGGCTTTCGCTGGTCTGCTTCGCCGTCGTGCTGAAGAGCCAGACCGTCGCAGTCGCCTTCCCCCTGCTCGCGATCGCGCTGGTGGCGATGGTCTGGGGCACCCTGCTGCTGGTGCAGGCGCGCATCGAGAGCAACTCGCAAAGCGGCGGCGCGATCATCGATCCGGTCGAAGTGGCGCGCCTGCGCGCCGAAGCCGAAGCCCGCCGCCGTGCCCAGGAAGCGGCTGCCGCCCAGGACTCGCCCTCGGCCTGAGGCAACACAGGCCAGGCCCCGCCTGGCCTTGATCCGTTGCAGCGCCCTGCACGGCGCGCGGCCACGCTGAGAGCACGTGAAAAGACCATCCGCCTACTGCGGCCGCCTCTGGCCGCCCGTGGCGGCCAGAGACGCCCTCGCTACGGCGTCTGGGTTTTTTCACACCCTCTGAGTTGTCCAGCGCGGCCCTGAGCCACCAACTTCGCTGCGCAGGCGCTTCGCTCAGCCGGCGCTGTCCTCGCGGCAAGCAACTGCCAGCAGGGGATCGCCGGCCGCCAGATCGATCCAGTGCGCGCCCTGCAAGGCGCCGGAATCATCGAACTGCACGCCATCCAGCAGATCGGCCCGCTTGGCTTCGACGCAGTCGAACATCACACCGATCTTGCGGGTCGGCTCCCAGCGCCCCATCAGCAGCACCCCAGCCAGGACCTTGCCCGGCTGCGCCGGATTGCGCTTCAGCTCGGCGCGATCGATCGCGATCAGCCGGTTGACCTGCGGCACCACATAGGTCCACGGCCGGTACCAGGCCCGCACCTCGTTGGTCGAGACCACCTCTGCCGTCACCGGCAGCGTGGAGCGCGCCCGTTCCAGCCAGCTGTACTCCGACCATACCGAATACGACAGCATGCCCAGCCCCGCCGCCGCAGGCACCAGCCAGGTCGGCAAGCGGCCGCGCAGCAGCCAGCGCAGGGTGAGGGCCAGGCCGGCCAGGCAGAAGCCCGAGGCGATGACGGCGATCAGTTCAAACAGCATGCAAGGGTCCTGGACAAGGGCGGCGGAAGCGCATCAATAGGGCGCGCCCGCAGCATCTGCAAGCGCATGCATCGAGACAGCGAAGCCGAAAATGCAGCGGCCCGCCCCCGCGAGGGGACGGGCCGCTGCATTACACCGGTCTTCGGGCCGGCTCAGTGGTGCGTGGCCGCACCGGCACCGCGGGGAATGCGGATGCTTTCCACCAGCTCCTGGATGTGGGCAGGCGCCGGCTGGGTCATCTTCATCACCACGAAGGCCGCGATGAAGTTGAGCAGGGCACCGACCGCGCCGAAAGACAGCGGCGAGATGCCGAACAGCCAGTTGGCCGGCACGTTCTCGAGCATGTTGGTGCCCGGGATGAAGAACCAGCCGAGGTAGGTGAAGATGTACAGCACGGTCGAGCCCAGGCCCACCAGCATGCCCGTGATGGCACCGGCCGAGTTCATCGTCTTCGAGAAGATGCCCATCATGATCGCCGGGAACAGCGAGGACGCCGCCAGGCCGAAGGCCAGGGCCACCACCTGAGCAGCGAAGCCGGGCGGATTCATGCCGAGCCAGGTGGCAACCACGATCGCCACGGCCATCGACCCACGCGCCCAGAGCAACTCACCCTTCTCCGTGATGTCGGGCTTGAAGGTCGACTTGACCAGGTCGTGGCTGATCGCCGACGAGATCGCCAGCAGCAGACCTGCCGCCGTCGAAAGCGCCGCCGCCAAGCCGCCGGCTGCGATCAGGCCCAGCACCCAGCCCGGCAGCTGCGCGATTTCGGGGTTGGCGAGCACGAGGATGTCCTGGTTGAAGGTCACCATCTCGTTGCCCTTCCAGCCGCGAGCCTCGGCTTCTTCCTTGAAGGTGGCGCTGGCCTCGTTGTAGTACTGGATGCGGCCGTCGCCGTTCTTGTCCTCGAACTTGAGCAGGCCGGTCTTCTCCCAGTTGCGCATCCAGTCCGGGCGCTCGTCGAAGGCAACAGCCGGGGCCGAAGTGCCCTGCGGGTAGATGGTGTCGATGATGTTCAAGCGAGCCATCGAGCCCACCGCCGGTGCGACGGTGTAGAGCAGGGCGATGAAGACCAGGGCCCAGCCGGCCGACTTGCGGGCGTCCGACACCTTGGGCACGGTGAAGAAACGGATGATCACGTGCGGCAGGCCGGCGGTGCCGACCATCAGCGACAGGGTGAAAAGCACCATGTTGAGGGTCGAGCCGTGGTGGCCGGTGTAGTCGTTGAAGCCCAGCTCCTTCAGCACGGTGTCCAGCTTGGCCAGGATCGGCGTGCCGCTGGCGGAGTGCTCGGAGAACAGGCCCAGCTGCGGGATCGGATTGCCGGTGAGCTGCAGCGAGATGAACACGGCCGGGATGGTGTAGGCGATGATCAGGACGACGTACTGGGCGACCTGGGTGTAGGTGATGCCCTTCATGCCGCCGAGCACCGCATACACGAAGACCACGGCCGACGCGATCAGCAGGCCCGTGGCGGTATCGACTTCCAGGAAGCGAGAGAAGGCGACGCCGGCACCCGTCATCTGACCGATGACGTAGGTGATCGACATGATCAGCAAGCTGGCCACCGCCACCAGACGCGCCCTGCGGCTGTAGAAGCGGTCACCGATGAAGTCCGGCACCGTGAAGCGGCCGAACTTTCTCAGGTAGGGCGCCAGCAGCAGGGCCAAGAGCACGTAGCCGCCCGTCCAGCCCATGAGGTAGGTCGAGTTGCCATAGCCGACGAAGGCGATCAGGCCTGCCATCGAGATGAAGCTGGCAGCGGACATCCAGTCGGCGGCAGTGGCCATGCCGTTCACGACGGGGCTGACGCCGCCACCGGCGGTGTAGAACTCTGAGGTGGAGCCGGCGCGGGCCCAGATCGCGATCGCGATGTAGAGCGCGAACGAGCCGCCGACGAAGAGCAGATTGATGGTGAACTGGTCCATGGGTCGTACTCCTTACTGCTCGTCCACGCCGTAGTCGCGGTCGAGTCGGTTCATGTACCAGGTGTAGAAGAAGATCAGCGCGATGAAGCTCAGGATCGAGCCCTGCTGCGCGAACCAGAAGCCGAGATCGGTGCCGCCGAACTTGATGCCCGAAATCAACGGGCGCAGCACGATGCCGAAGCCGAAGGACACGAGGGCCCAAAGGCCCATGCAGATCGTGATGATCCGCACATTGGCCTTCCAGTACTCGGCGGGTGACTTGTTGCCTGACATGGGTGTCTCCCTGGATTCCGTTGTTGCCCGCCGCGCAGTCTGCGCGGCGGGCTCCCTGAGGTCTTAGAACGAGTAGCGGGCCATGAAGTCGACGCGATTCATGGTGCCGCTGGTGCCGCGCTCGAGCTCACGCTTGGCGGTGGAGAGTTCGATGCCGACATCGAGCTTCGGCGCCGGGGTCCAGAACAGGTTGACACGGGCACTGCTGGCCTCGGCATTCGCATTCAGACCGGTGAGCGCGCGGTCGTTGTCGGCCGAGGCGTAGCCGAGCACGAAGTTGGAGCGCCAGCTGCCGCTCCACACCTGACGCCAGGCGGCATAGGCGGCGATGACGTCGAGGCTGTCGATATCGCCACTGGCTTCGAGCACGCCATCCTCGAAGAAGTTGAGGCCGACGTAGCGCCCGATGCCCGAACCGGCGGTCGCCATCAGGCGGAGGTCGTTGTTGCCGAACATGATCTTGCTGGACACGCTGACGCCGAAGCCGGTGTCAGTGGTCGAGCGGACGCCGTTGTCGCTGCGCAGCTGCCGCAGCAGGCCGGCGACCGAGACGAAGCCCCAGGTGCCACGGTTGGCGTAACGGGCGGTGAAGTCCGGCACGGTGTTGTCGTCGGTGACGATGCGCGCGCCGCCACCGAAGGGCGTCAGAGTCGATTCCGGGTTCTCGATCGACACCGACCATGCCCCGCTGGTGTAGCGGATCTGCGGCTGGCGCACGAAAACCATGCCCTCGGTCGGGCCGACGAAGTCGGTGGTCTCGGGCAGGGCGCCCAGCTCCATGAAGTTCGACCACTCCTGGCCGAACAGCCAGTTGTCATAGGTCAGGAAGGCGCGACGCAGCACCGGGTTGTAGGTGTTGGTGTTGCGCTCGTCGCCGCCCACCGGCACAGCGAAATCCAGCTCGAAACGCGAGCCGAGCTTGCTGCCGTTCTCGAGCACGGTGTCGGTGGTGAACCAGAAGCGCGACTGCTTGGCATGCGAATCGAACACCGCCGACTCGCCCACGCCGCCGACCGGGATGGCACCCGGCAGGTAGAAGTCGCGACCCACGCTGCCCGCTGCCGGGTTGCCGTCGCTGTAGTCGGTCCAGGCGCTGTTGGCCTTGATGAAGCCACCGAAGCCGAAACGGGTGCCGGGGTTGGCACCCGGAACCACGCTTGTGGCCTGCACCGGCTGCGTGCCGGCCGGCAGCGCCGGTGCGGCCGGGGCTGCCGCGGGTGCGGCCGCCTGCTGCTTGACCAGCTCCCCGACCATGCGCTCGAGCTCGGCGATGCGGGCTTCGAGCTGCGCTTCGCGTTCGGTTTGGGCGAACGCGGGTCCCACCACCAGCAGGCTGGCGATTGCCAGGGCCAGCGGCCCCTTTTTGAACGTTTTCTGCGTGAACATAGGGCACTCCCTCCCAAGGATGCGAGCCGAGCATGGGTGCGCCGCAGTGCAGCATTCCATTCCACGATGGTCTAAACGCCAGCTGAGCGGCTGCGACCGAGGTGGCGGGGCTTCGACCATGGTCGACGCGCGCGCCGCAGCCCCCTGAAGCGGGACTAGACTCGGGCGCAAACAATCGGGGGCGCGACGCATCCGACGTCGCCCAAGACGCCCCCGCACGATGGCTCAGCCCAGGGAGGAAGCCCATGTCCAGTGAAGCCAGCAGCGGCCCCATCTACGCCGCCTCCGCCGAGTTCGCCGCCAAAGCCCGCTACCGCCGCGAGGACTACGAACGCCTCTACCGCGAGTCGGTCGAGGACAACGTCGGCTTCTGGGGCCGCATGGCCGAGCGTCTCGACTGGTTCAAGAAGCCGACAAAGATCAAGGACGTCAGCTACAAGGCCGAGGACCTGCACATCCGCTGGTTCGAGGACGGCGAGCTCAACGTCAGCGTCAACTGCCTGGACCGCCACCTCGCCACGCGCGGCGACAAGACCGCGATCCTGTGGGAGGGCGACAGCCCCGAGGAATCGGCCCACGTCAGCTACCGCGACCTGCATGCGCGGGTCTGCAAGCTCGCCAACGCGCTGCGCAACCTGGGCGTGAAGCGCGGCGATCGCGTCACCCTCTACCTGCCGATGATTCCGGAAGCGGCCGTCGCCATGCTGGCCTGCGCGCGCATCGGCGCGGTGCACTCCATCGTGTTTGGCGGCTTCTCGCCGGATGCCCTGGCCGGGCGCATCGCCGACTGCGGCAGCAAGATCGTCATCACCTCGGACGAGAGCATGCGCGGCGGCAAGCACGTGCCGCTCAAGGCCAATGTCGATGCGGCGCTCAAGAACCCCGAGACGAACTGCGTCGAGACCGTGATCGTGGTCCGCCGCACCGGCGGTGCCATCGACATGCAGAGCCCGCGCGACCGCTGGTACGACGTGCTGGTCGAGGGCCAGCCCGCCACCTGCGAGCCCGAGCGCATGAATGCGGAAGACCCGCTGTTCATCCTCTACACCTCGGGCAGCACCGGCAAACCGAAGGGCGTGCTGCACACCACCGGCGGCTACCTGCTGTACGCCAGCCTGACCCATGAAGCGATCTTCGACGTGCGCGAGGACGACGTGTTCTGGTGCACCGCCGACGTCGGCTGGGTGACCGGCCACAGCTATGTCGTCTACGGTCCGCTGGCCAATGGCGCCACCAGCCTGATGTTCGAGGGCGTGCCCAACTACCCGAGCGTCAGCCGCTTCTGGGACGTCTGCGACAAGCACAAGGTCACCCTGTTCTACACCGCACCGACCGCCATCCGCGCGCTGATGCGCGAGGGCGAGGAGCCGGTCAAGCGCAGCTCGCGCGCCAGCCTGCGCCTGCTCGGTTCGGTCGGTGAACCGATCAACCCGGAGGCCTGGGAGTGGTACTACCGCGTGGTCGGCGACAGCCGCTGCCCGATCGTCGACACCTGGTGGCAGACCGAGACCGGCGGCATCCTGATCACCCCGCTGCCCGGGGCGATCCCGCAGAAGCCCGGCTCGGCCACCCTGCCCTTCTTCGGCGTGCGCCCGGCGATCGTTGACGGCGAAGGCAAGGTGCTGGAGGGCGCCACCGAGGGCAACCTGGTGCTGCTCGATTCCTGGCCCGGCCAGATGCGCACGGTCTACGGCGACCACCAGCGCTTCATCGACACCTACTTCAAGACCTTCCCCGGCACCTACTTCACCGGCGACGGCGCGCGCCGCGATGCCGACGGCTACTACTGGATCACCGGCCGCGTCGACGACGTCATCAATGTCTCCGGCCACCGCATGGGCACGGCCGAGGTGGAGAGCGCGCTGGTCGCGCATCCCAAGGTCGCGGAGGCCGCGGTGGTGGGCTGCCCGCACGACATCAAGGGCCAGGGCATCTACGCCTACGTCACCTTGAACGCCGGCGAGCAGCCCAGCGAGGAGCTGCGCAAGGAGCTGGCCCAGTGGGTGCGCAAGGAGATCGGCCCGATCGCCACACCGGACTTCATCCAGTGGGCGCCGGGCCTGCCGAAGACCCGCTCGGGCAAGATCATGCGCCGCATCCTGCGCAAGATCGCCGAGAACCAGCCGGACCAATTGGGCGACACCTCGACCCTGGCCGACCCCAGCGTGGTCGAGAACCTGGTGCGCGAGCGCTTCCTCAAGTAATCGAAGACCCTGGCCGCTCCCGCGCGGAGCGGCCAGGGCGTCGCGCCTCGGGCGCACACCGAAGTTGTCGCGGGCCGGGCGGCACGCCCGACCCCACGCAGGAGGACACCGCCATGGCCAAACCCGGCTGTGAGGGCGGCAGCATGGACGAATCCGATCGCCTCGGGCAGGCTTGGGCCGGCGCCGACCCGGCGCACGCTGCCAGCGAAGACATGCGCGACATCCTGATTGCCGACGACCATCCGCTGTTCCGCGACGCCCTGCGCCGTACGGTCGCGCAGATCCTTCCCGATGCCCGCCTGCTCGAAGCCGATTCGGTCGACAGCCTGAGCGAGCTGGCCGCGCGCCACCCGCGTGCCGAGCTGCTGCTGCTCGATCTCAACATGCCCGGCGCGCACGGCTTCTCGGCCCTGGTGCATCTGCGCGCGGCGTTTCCGACCCTGCCGATTCTGATTGTTTCAGCGCGCGAAGATCCCGCGCTCATGCGCCGCGCGCTCGGCCACGGTGCCTCGGGCTTCATTCCGAAGTCGGCGGATGTCGAACAGATCGGCCGCGCCATCCACGCCGTGCTCGACGGTGACACCTGGCTGCCGCCCGGCATCGGCGGCTCGGCCGTCTCGCTCGACCCCGAAGAAGAAGCCCTGGCCGCACGCATCGCCGAACTGACGCCGCAGCAGTACCGCGTGCTGACGATGGTGTGCAACGGCCTGCTCAACAAGCAGATCGCCTACGAATTGAACGTCAGCGAGGCCACCATCAAGGCCCATATGACCGCGATCCTGCGCAAGCTTGGCGCGCACTCGCGCACCCAGGCCGTGCTGCTGGCCGGCAAGCTCACCGTCGACGGTCGCGCCACCGCGGTGCCGGCGGACGACGACGAGTAAGCGCATCCGGCGGCGCCCCCTCAGACGTCATAGGGCGGGCCTTGGCCCACCAGAAGCCCCCCGGCCGCAGCCTCGCAAGTCATCGGGCGGGCCCTGGCCCACCGTCAGCTTCGCCGCACCGCACTTCGCCCCACCGCGCGACGGCACATCCGCCGCCTCGATCGGAACCCCACGATGAGCCGTGCCACCCCCGCCACCCGCATGCTCGATGCCGCGAAGATCGCGTATCGCCGGCACACCTACGACTACGACCCCGAGGCCGCCAACATCGGCCTGCAGGCCGCCGCGGCGCTGGGCATCGACCCCGCGCGCATGCTGAAGACGCTGATGGTCGAGCTCGACGGCAAACCCGCCTGCGCGATCCTGCCGGTCGACCACGAGCTCAGCCTGAAGAAACTTGCCGCAGCCCTGGGCGGCAAGCACGCCGCGATGCTGCCGGTGCCCACCGCCGAGCGCATCACCGGCTATCACGTCGGCGGCATCAGCCCCTTCGGCCAGAAGAAGCGCGTACCCGTGGTGCTGGAGCACTCCGCGCTGGACCACGCCACGGTCTACTGCAACGGCGGCCAGCGCGGCCTGCAGCTCGAGCTCGAGCCGCGCGTGTTCGCGCAGGTGCTGGGCGCGAAGGTGGCGGAGATCGTGGCGGCCTAAACACATCGCTCACGCGCCCCTCGACGAAACCCGCCAGCCATAACGGCGGACGGCACTTGATCGGCGCCATGGCGCCGACCAGCATCGGGGCTTTCCACCCGCTGGAGCGCCCGTGATGCTTCGACACCTGACCTGCCTTGGCCTGCTGGCCGCCGCCCTGCCCGCGCTCGCGGACACGGCGACCAAGCAGCCTTTCACCATCGAGCGCAGCTGGGAGATCCAGCGCCTCGGCACGCCGACCATCTCGCCCGACGGCAGCCGCATCGTCGCGCCGGTGACGCGCTTCGTGATGGCCGAGGACCGCGGCTACACCGACCTGTGGCTCTGGAACGCCGACGGCAGCGGCGAACGCCGCTTCACCACCCACACCAGCGGCGAGAACGCGCCGGTGTTCAGCCCCGATGGCAGGCACATCGCCTTTGTCGCCCAGCGCGAAGACGACAAGGCCCCGCAGCTCTACGTGATGCCGATCGACGGCGGTGAGGCCACGCGCCTGACCACGCTGGCCACCGGCGTGCAGAGCCCGAAGTGGATCGGCGACGGATCGAAGCTGGCCTTCGTCTCGCGCGTGTTCACCGACCTGCCGCTGGCCGAGCAGGGCAAGCGCCTGGACGAGCGCGCCAACAGCAAGATGACCGCGCGCGTGTTCGAGGGCTCGGTCACCGCCTGGGACCAGTACCTCGACGAACGCGAGTTCCACGTCTTCGCCGTGCCTGCCGCCGGCGGTGAAGTGCAGGCGCTCACGCAGCCGACCGGCCTGAGCCTGCCGCGCGCGTCAGTAATGGGCACCGACGGCCTGTTCGCGCTGTCGCCGGATGGCGCCGAGCTGGCCTTCGTGGCCGATTCCGACCCCGCGCCGAACCGCAGCAACCTCGACGTGTTCACCGTGGCCTTGGGCAGCGAGGCCGCCACCAACCACACCGCCGACAACCCGGCCAACGACGGCAGCCCGGCCTACAGCCCCGACGGCCGTTATCTCAGTTACAGCCAGCAGCGCATCAAAGGCTTCTACGCCGACCGCATGCGCCTGATGCTGCGCGAGCGCCGCAGCGGTGACACCCGCGAGCTGTACCCGGACTTCGACCGCAGCATCAGCGGCGCGCTGTGGGCCGACAACAGCAAGCGCCTCTACGCCTCGATCGACGACGCCGGCACCGAGCGCGTCTACGAGCTGCCGCTGAACGGCGCACCGCGCGCGCTGACGGGCGTGGAATCTGTCGGCGCGCTGGCCCTGTCCACGTCGGGCCGTTTGATCGGCCTGCGCCAGACCTTTATCGAACCGCCAACCCTGGTCTCGATAGACCCGCGCCGCGGCGGCACCACCAAGCTCTCGACAATCAACGACGCCCTGCTGGCCGCCACCGACTTCGGCACCTACGAGTCGATCACCTACACCGGCGCCAACGGTGCCGAGATCCAGATGTGGGTGAACTACCCGCCGGGCTTCGACAAGACGAAGAAATACCCCTTCTTCATGCTGATCCACGGCGGCCCGCACAACGCCATCACCAACGGCATGGCCTTCCGCTGGAACGCCCAGGTGTTCAGCAGCTGGGGCTATGTCACCGCCTGGCCGAACTTCCACGGCAGCTCGGGCTTCGGCCAGGAATTCGCCGACTCGATCAACCCCAACTGGGCCGACAAGCCCTACGAGGACGTGATCAAGGCCGCCCAGTGGTTCGCCCAGCAGCCGTGGATCGACGCAGAGCGCATGGTCGCCGGCGGCGGCAGCTACGGCGGCTACCTGACCAGCCTGATCCTGGGCCGCGAACACCCCTTCCGCGCCCTGGTGGCACACGCCGCGGTCTACAACCTCTACACCCAGTACGCCGCCGACTTCGCCGTTGAGATGCCGCGCTTCGGCGGCTTCTGGGAAGAGGCCAACCGCGAGATGATCGAGAAGACCTCACCGCACTACCACGCCGCCAACTTCAAGACGCCGACGCTCGTGGTGCACGGCCAGACCGATCTGCGCGTGCCGGTGAACCACGGCCAGGAGCTGTATCAGACGCTGCTGATGAAAGGCGTGCCGACGCGCTACGTGTACTACCCCAACGAGAACCACTGGATCTTGAAGCCGCAGAACTCGGTGTTCTGGTACCAGCAGGTGAAGCGCTGGTTTGAAGAGCATGGGGGCTTGGGGGAGTAGGGCTGGATTGGCCCCGCCGGCTGGCTTTGGTCGGTCGGCGGGGTTTCTGATTTCATCGGAAGTCTCGAACCGCGGACGGACGCCGTGCGGGACGTCTGCGCTCAGACGCGACCCGCGATTGAGTCCAGCGATGGGGTGGGCTAACGTCCCACAAGCGCTTCGGACGCGGCGCGAACGCGATGACGTGTTTGAACGGCAGATTATCGCGCGGGCAGAACGCAGAGCGCTGAAATTGTTGGTGTTTTTTGGGTTCGGGCGGCTTGGCGCCCGAGTTATACGACCAGATTAGGCGTCAATTTGACGTCTACATTGAGTTAGGCACCTCGATGACCCCTGAGAGCTTCGTCGCCGGATTGGTCGAGATCGTCCATGAAGCGAGCGTGTCAGACACATTGGAAATGCTTCACGCTGGACCGAGCGGCCGTCGTCCGCCGCGTCGACTCGCTGAGCTGAGTGAGTGGTACCAAGGTCTACCCTCGGCAGATCAGACGCGCGTTCGGGAAGTTCTTGAATTGGCTGTTCATTCAACACTGTTTGGCACTTTGTGCGTGCTTGATGGATCGCGCATGCTCGATCCGTCTACTAAATTTGAAGTATTTGCAGTGCATGACGGATCCCGTCAGCAACTAAACGCGCCGGAGTTGGAGTGCCTTCACGATGAGTACCAAAATCAGGTCTACGAGCGTGTCTTCGGCGCCGGTGCCTAACCCCTCCATCGAGCGGACATGCCCCGGCAAGCCGGGTCATGCCGCTCATGTCGAACGTTAGGTTTCATTGGCAATGGCACTTGTGCGCCTCACGTTTGGGCAACCGAAGCACGGGTGGGTAGAGGTTCATCTGTCGATCGGCGGCAAATCGATCGAGTTCGTTGCGTCCGACGTTCCCAACAACCCTCTGCAGCAACTTGTTGATGCGCTGGCGCTCAGTGCAAAAGGGTTGGAGGCAACGGTCTGGTGGCATCTTGAGCCAGACGGGTACTACTTCAAGTTTTCCCCGCTGCAGTCCCAAGTTCAGTTTCAGTGCTCCTTCGCTTCTGCGTCCAGAGAGAGTTCACAGTCAGAGGTCGCGCTAGTCGTGGCAAGCAAGGAAGAGGTTCTGCTGCCGGTTTGGCGAGCGCTTCGCTACTTCCAGTCCTTTTGCCCCGATGAACACGATTGGCCGTCTGTCAACTTCGAAGGCCTTGAGAACATCCGAGACGTGCTGCGGTGAGAATGAAACCTAACCATTCCATCGAGCGGATGTCCGACCGGCTGCGCCGGTCGGCCACCGCTCATGTCAAACGTTAGGTGGCACTCCTCGTGGACACGATTGCGGAAAGACATCTCGAGCTCCGGACACCAAAGGGCAGCATGGCCGTCGTCGCTGCGCTCGGCCGGCCTACTGAGGTTGGAGCAGAGGAGTGGACCTGCGCTTGCGTCACGGTTTTTGGCGGAGAAGCCCGCACTCATCAGATCCACGGGGGCGATAGCATGCAGGCTCTCCAGCTGGCAATGGTTACCCTAGATGTGGAGCTGTCCCATGGGGCCAAGATGCGTGGCGGAACACTCTTTCAGTTCGATGAGCCGTTCACTTCTGTTCTGGAAGATAGTGGCATGCAGCCCAGGAGCACCAGCGCTAGTCCCGGCGCAGGTGCCATCTAACTATGCGTTCAAGCGGGCCGCGGGGAGAGAGTTCGATGTTTCCTGATATATCATCGGCCCGCGGCCGCTTCACGCGGCGTTAGGTGCCATATGAGCTATCCAGCGCGAATTGACCCGATACTTGGTGAGCTTGGCGCAATCTGGCGCTCTAACCCCGATCTTCGTCTTGGGCAGCTTCTGGTCATTGCCTCCCAACCCAAAGAACCCTGCCCCGAATTGTTCTACGTCGAGGATCACGTTTTGCTCGAAGGCCTTCGTCACTACAAAGCTCTGTTACACCGCGGGGCATCTGGCGCCTAACTATGTGCTCAACCGGACCTGCGGGGAGAGGCCAC
>NZ_FNAG01000019.1 GCF_900101825.1 Aquimonas voraii | reverse complement strand
TAGCGTTTTACCCCGAAGCCGACCTTCAGCGCCTCGATGTCCAGGTGTGCTTCGGCGAGCAGGCGCTTCAGCCGGCTGTTCTCCAACTCAAGTTCCTTGAGGCGCTTGGCGTCCTCCGCCTCCATCCCGCCGTACTTGGCTCGCCAGGCGTAGAAGCTGGCGGGGCTGAAGCCGTGCTGGCGACCCAACTCGGTCACGGCCATCCCCGCTTCGGCCTGCTTGATGAACCCGATGATCTGCTCGGTGGTGAATCGACTCTTGCGCATGTCCGTCCTCTCAGGGTGACGGACTCTACCTAGCTTCGAGTGGTACGGCTGGGTGGGGGCAGGTCAGCTGTCGCCGCGTTTGGTCATGCGTCCGAGTCGTCGCGTGTTGCCGCTGGAGTGTTCGCGTGGCGGTAGGCCGAGTGCGCTGGCGAGGTGGCGGCCGGAATCGAAGCGCGCAAGGTCACCAACCGACGCGCTCAGCGCAGTCGCCGTCAGCAGACCGACGCCGCCGGCCTGGAGATACAGCTGGCTGCGCCGATCGCGACGCGCGAAGGTGTCGAGTTCCTTCTCGATGCCCTGCATGCCGCGCTCGCACAGGGCGATCTCTTCGAGCAGGTGGTGGAGGCTGTGGCGAAGGGCCATGGGGTGAGCGGCAGCGCTTGCGCGCCACTGGCGCGCGCTCACGCGAACGCCAAGCCAAGGATGGCTTGGCCGGCGGGCGCTCCATGGATGGATACTTGTCGCATGCACCGTCGAAGCCGTCTCAGGTCAGCCGCACGCGCTCGGCTCCCGAGGCAATCACCAGCCCGAACTCGCGCAGTTGGCGTCGAAACTCAGCACCCCGGGAGTCCTGCCCACATGAAAAAACTGGATGACGCAGAGATCTACTTGCTGAACTTCGAGCAGGCCGGGACCCCGCCTTCTGCGGCCACAACTCACATTGGGATGTTCTTGGCTTGGGCCCTCTTGAAGGGGCTTGGAGCGTCATCACACATCAACTTCGACTACCACCGCCTAAAGGCCAGAGAGATCACCGGATCCGAATTTCTGAACAGATACTGCGGCTCCACACTGGTCGACAAGAAAGATCTGAACGAGACCGGGGCTGCGTTTGCGAACTGGTACTACGACCGATACTTTCACGACTATCTGGACACCTTTGGACTTAGTCCAAACGCGTCTCTTGACGTTCTAGCCAAGGTCAGCGACAACTGGCAAAACTACGAGAGGGTCGCCACGGTACTTGACACCCGCCTGCTTGAGTGGATGGAGGCAACGGGCCTCAGCGCATCTTCTCTTTCAGATGCTCCTGACTCCACCACAGCAAAAAACGACTCAACGGCTCCGACCTTTGCAAGCGGCGCTCGCGTTGGTCATGGGCGCTTCGGCCCGGGGGAGGTGCTTACCTCCACTGTAGAAGCTGGACGCGAGAGAGTACTCATCAAGTTCGATTCGGGCGCCGAGAAGTGGCTGGCTGTTGGCATTGCACCTCTTACGCTGCTACACGATTCCTAACCTGTAGGTCAACCCGAGCCTACGCGCCATGGCACCTCGCCGCGAGGCGCTCTCTGTCTTTGCTGTGCCTCCCGGCCCAGGCACCACGCCGTTCTGGCCCGGCTACCTCGACCTTAGACCGAATGAACAACACGACCAACGACTAACTGTTGGATCTCGGATGCCATCTTCGCGAGCCATGGCAAGATGCCGAAACGCGCTATCGGCTCGCCACTGGCTCAGAGCCCCAATTTGACGATGGTCGGCGCAGGGCAGATCGGCAAGTTCTGAGGCTCATGCTTCTGCAGGCCGAGGCCTTCGATCCTGATCCATCAGCCATCGCGCTCCAGGGAATCGACATCGACGAGGACCACGGCTGTTGGCCGCGGGCCAAACGGTCATGTATGGACTCCCTCGTCACCCGCTGACGCGTCGGCTGTTCTTTGTTTCCTGCTGACCCGCTCTCCTTGCGCCTGAGCAAATCGCCAGGTTCGATCAAGGCTGGCTCATCAGCGAGTTCGTCTGTGCCGAAGATTGGGCGAACTGGGAGATGCATCCACAGGGCGACGCGTTCCTTTACCCGCTTAGCGGTGATGTCGAACTCATGCTGGAGCTTCCGTCCGGCACCGTTTCAGCGCAGATCTCCGGCCGAGGAGCGCAGGCAGTGCCACAAAACGTCTGGCACACGGCCAAGTTCTTTGCGCCAAGTCGTATGCTTTGCGTCACCCGAGGCGAAGGCACCCAACACAGGCCGACCGGTGGGGCCTGACCCTTCGCCGGCCCGACTCGCACCGACGGGGGACTTGGCCCGCTTCTTGGAATCCTTTGCACGCACGCTGGCAACTCGATCAAGACGGGGCATTTCATTGGCATCGGCCTCTGCCTGGGAGCGGCGATCGGCGCGGGCCTGGGCGTGGCACTGGGCAACCTGGCCTTGGGCATGGGCCCCGGCATCGCCATCGGGGTGGGCCTTGGCCTGGCCGCCGCGCGCAGGGTCCGCGCGGCGAACGCTTCGGCGGCCTCCCCTGCAGACCGTGGCTAGGCGCTCGCGCAGGTCGCGTATCCAATGCGGGAGCGCGCGAGATCCAGCGCACGCAGCAGGAGGCCTGGGCCCGCCGTGAGTGAAATCGTTCTGGCCTATCTGGGAGCCTACACCGCGCCGGTCATGGCGCTTGCGCTGGGGCTGGCCATTGCGCTCAGGCGCTCCATGCGCAAACGCCATCTGCTCTGGCTGCTGGGTGTGACCGTGCTGTCCCTGCTGGGGTTCTTTGGCCTGCTCATCGCAGGTTTCCAGCTCTACCGCGGGCCGGGCCCAGGCGCGAGCCTGCTGCATCTCGCGCTGGTGCTGCTGGCCGGCCTGTTTGTCGGCAGCAGTGCGCTGGCGGGCTTCAGTTTCCTGCTGAAGCTGCTGGGCCTGGCCCCGCTTGAGGACAGGCCCGCAGACAGCGGGCGTTAGGCCGGAGGGGGCGGCGGCGGCGCGGTAGGCGGCGAGCCGGTCGCCGGCAGTGCGGGCTTGTCGCCACGACGGAACAGCAGCACGCCGACGGCCACCAGCAGGGCCAAGCCACCGAACAACCACCACGGCCGGTACCAGAGCCAGCCGCTGCCGATGGCGACCAGGCTGAAGAGGGCGGCGAAGACGAACGACACGGCAGCGGCGGCGCCGCCGACCAGGCGGCCGAGCAGGGGCACCCACTCGGCCAGCGCCACCAGCGGCCGCAGCAGCAGGCCGAAGCCCATCCACAGCAGGCCGAAGCCGCCGACACGCAGGCCCCAGGCGAGCGCGCTGTTGCTGCTGCGGGCCGATTCGATCAGCGCTTCCGGCGAGTGTTGGCCGCGCTCGATGAGGAAGAAGACTTCGTCGCTGCGCAGCTTGGCCGGCGCGAGCCGGCCGGGTGCCACCGCGGCGATCAGGCTGACCTGGCCTTCCGGTATTCGCGCGAAGCGGATGCGCAGGTCGCCAACCTGCGGCGAGGCGAAGTTCTCGCCGCTGTACAGCCAGCCGTCGGCCGGGCGCAGGCTGGCGGCGAGGTTGGGCGGCAGCGCGTCGGTGCTGGCCGGCAGCGGCTCCCAGCCGCCGATCTCGCTGGCGATCCTCGGGTCCAGCACGCGGCCGTCCACGCGCACTTCGCCCGCGCTGAAACGCTGGCTGCGGAAGGGCGGCGGTGGCGGGTTCTCGTGGCCGGACCGATCCTCGAAGCGGCTGCTGTCCTGGTGATCCTCGCTCCAGCGGCGCTCGTAACGGTACTCCTCGACCTGCCGGGTGCTGCCGTCCGCGCGGCGCTCGCTGCGCGTCTCGCGCTTCTCCACCCACTGGAACATCTCGACTTCGCGGCGCAGGGCCAGGCCCTGGGTGGCGACGCCGAAATCCGGGTCCGCCACCGGTGCGCTGGCGCTGGCCGCGGCGCTGACGTGGGCGAGACCGCCCTCGCCCGCCTGCGCAAGCGGCTGCACTTGAGCGCTGGCCGCGTCCAGCACCTGGGTGCGGCGCATGGCGCGGCCTTCGTTCCAGAACTGCAGGCCGAGTGCGACAGCGATCATGGCGAGCCCGAACAGGGCACCGCCGAGCACGCCCTTGCCCTTGCCGGTTTGCGCGTGCGGCATGCGCAGGCCTGGAATCATGTCGGCTTACTCGGCGGTTTCGCCGATCTCGACGGCGTAGGCGTCGATGCGGTACTCGACCTTGGCGACCTCCATGCCACGGGTCGATTCCTCCTGCAGGTGCTGGCGGTGGTCGTCGGACAGCTCCTTGCGCTGCAGTTGGCCGTAGACCACGGCAGGGCCGCTGGAATCCTTGGGCACGTCGAACTTGTGGTCGTGCATCATCACGCGGACGCTTCCGCCCTCTTCTTCCAGCACCACCCAGCAGCCCTTGTTCTGGCAGACCTCGACGATGCGGCCGCTGAACTTCTGCCGGCCCTCGGCGTGCTTGTCGAAGTCGGCGATGGCGGCCTGCACCGGCGTGGCCTCGCCTGCGGGCATGGGTTCAAGTCCATAACTGCCGGCAACAGCCAGCGCGGGCAGCACGGCGGACAGGCAGAAAGCGATCAGGGTGGTGCGCATAGCGAGGCTCCGGGCGGCGCGTGCCGCGTGTGAAGGAGCCCGCACGATAGCGCAGGCGAGGCTCAGGCCGCCAAGGGCTGGGCCTGCAGCTCTGCCTGCGGCTGGGCCACGCCGTAGCGGCCCTTGTCGTCCAGCGCGACCTCGGCCATGGCGCAGCGCGTGTCGTGGGTGAAGTACAGACGCACGCCGCGGGCGCGCATGTCGTCGAGGAAGGCGCGCTTCTCGTCGATCAGCATTTCCGGGTAGCGGTCATAGCCCATGGTGACCGGCAGATGCACCCAGGGCGCGCCGGGGATCAGATCGGCGCAGAACACCACGCCGCCACGGCCGTTCGGGCCCACGATCTCGGCCAGCATCAGGCCCGGGGTGTGGCCGTCGCTGTAATGGAAGCGCACGGCCGTGCCCAGGGATTCGCAGTGCGGCCCGTCGACCAGTTCCAGCCGGCCGCTGCGCTCCAGCAGCTCGGGCAGCTCGGGAATGAAGCTGGCGCGGTCGCGCGGATGCGGGTGCTTGGCACGTTCGAAGCAGGCGCGGCTGACCACGTAGCGCGCGTTGGGGAACAGGAGCCGCGGCGGCTGGCCGTCCTCATGCGCGGCAAGCAGGCCGCCGGCGTGGTCGAAGTGCAGGTGGCTCAGCACCACCACGTCGATGTCGGCATCGCTGAAGCCGGCGCTGGCGAGCGAGTCGAGCAGCACGTGGCGATCCTCGACCACGCCGAAGCGCGCCTTGAGCTTGGGCTCGAAGAAGGCGCCGATGCCGGTCTCGAACAGCACCCGCTTGCCGTTGACGCCGTCAGCCAGCAGCGCCCGGCAGGCGAGGTCGATGCGGTTGTCTTCGTCGACTTCCACCCATTTGGACCACATCGCCCGCGGCACATTGCCGAACATGGCGCCGCCGTCGAGCTTCTGCGAGTTGCCGATCAGGGACCACAGCCTCGTCGTCATGATGTTCTCCTGCTCAGCGGAAGATGGCGTCGTCGCCGCTGCCGTCGGCGGCCTTGCCCACGCCTTCCCAGCGCGAGTCGGTGCCGGCCTCGACTGCACCGGTGGCACGGTTCCAGACCACCACCTGCATGTTGCCCCAGGGCCGCTCGGCGGCCTTGATGACGTGGCCGCGCGCGCTCAGCGCCTCGGTTTCGGCCGGCGACAGCGCTTCCGCCTCGACCGAGAGCTGGTCTGGCAGGTACTGGTGGTGGAAGCGCGGCAGGTCGGCCGTGGCCTGCGCGCCGCCGCCGTCGACGAGGTTCAGCAGACCGAGGATGACCATGCTGATGATGCGGCTGCCACCGGGCGTGCCGAGGATGGCCGTGCGCTCGGGGCTGACCAGGATGCTGGGGCTCATCGAGGACAGCGGGCGCTTGCCGGGGGCAATGGCATTGGCGTCTTCGCCGACGAGGCCGAAGGCGTTGGGCACGCCGGCCTTCATCGAGAAGTCGTCCATCTCGTTGTTGAGCAGGAAGCCGGTGCCGGGAACGACCATGGCATTGCCATAGGGCAGGTTCACGGTCTGGGTGACCGCGACCAGGTTGCCCTCGGTGTCCAGCAGCGAGAAATGCGTGGTGTCGGGTCGCGCGCCCATGCCGACGCCCGGCAGCAGCTCGCTGGGCGTGGCGCGCTGCGGGTGGATGCCGGCGCGCAGGCCGGCGGCGTACTGCGGGCTCATCAGCAGCTCGACCGGCACTTCGACGTGGTCGGGATCGCCGAGGTGCATGGCGCGGTCGCGGTAGGCGCGACGCATGGCCTCGACGGTGAGGTGGATGCGGTCGACCCGCGACAGCGGCGCCAGATCGTAGCCGCCGAGAATGTTCAGCACCTGCGCGATGGCGATGCCACCGGAAGACGGCGGCGGTGCGGTGACGATGCGGTGCTCGCCGAACGGGACCGACAGCGGCGCGCGCTCGACCACGGCGTACTGCTCGAGATCCTCGATCGTCCAGATGCCGCCCGCGGCGCGCACGCCGTCCACGAGCGTCTGCGCGAGCTCACCGCGATAGAAGCCGTCGTGGCCCTCGGCCGCGAGCTTCTCCAGCATCGCGGCATAGTCGGGGTTGAGCATGCGCGTGCCTTCGGCGGGGATTTCACCGCGGCGCAGGAACAGCGCGGAAGCGCCCGGATCGGCGGCGATGACCTCCTTGCGGAAGCCGAGCATCAGGGAATTCTTGCGACCGAAGGTCCAGCCTTCGCGGGCCATGCGGATGGCCGGCGCCAGCGACTTCGACAGCGGCAAGCGGCCGTACTTGTGCGACAGGTGCACCAGCCCCGCCGGCAGGCCGGGGATGGCCGCGGCCAGCGCGCCGTCCACGCTGCGGCGGCGCACGGGCTCGCCGTTCTCATCGAGGAACATGTCGCGGGTGGCCGCCAAGGGCGCGCGTTCGCGGGCGTCGATGAAGACGTAGCGGTCCTCGGCGGCGATGTGCAGCAGGAAGAAACCGCCGCCGCCGATGCCCGAGCTTTCGGGCTCGACCAGGCCGAGCGCCGCGCTGACCGCCACGGCCGCGTCGAAGGCATTGCCGCCGGCGGCCAGCACTTCCATGCCGGCGTCGGTGGCCTGCGCGTTGGCGCTGGCGATCGCCGGGTGGCGCGGCTTCTCGGCCGCGAACGAGACGGACACGCACAGCAGCAGGCCGGCCAGTGCCGCACCGCGGAGAATGCTCAGGCGCACTTGGCGACTCCTGTCAGCAGTTCGAACTTGATGAGCAGCTGCTCACGCGTTTCGGGATGGGCCGGGTCGAGGTCGATGCACTCGACCGGGCAGACCTCGACGCACTGGGGCTCGTCGTAATGGCCGACGCACTCGGTGCAGCGCTCGGGCGCGATCTCGTAGATCACCTCACCCTGGCTGATTGCGCCATTCGGGCAGGCCGGCTCGCAGACGTCGCAGTTGACGCAGAGCGCGTTGATGATGAGGGCCATGCTGTACCTGCGTCGCGGCCTGCCCCCGGGGCGCGATGCCCCGGGGCGGCGTGGAGCCTTCCAAACGGGGATTACTTCGCTTCGACGAAGACGTACTCGGCGCCCGAGGCCTGCAGGGCCTGGCCCACGCGCTCGGAGTCCTCGGCCTTGCCGATGAACAGCACGCGCACTTCGTTGAAGGAGCCGGCCGACGCTTCCTTGAAGGCATCGACGATGAGGTCGGCCATCTTGGCCGACTCCGGCGAACCGAAGGCCAGCATGTTGCCCGGCAGCACGCCGCGCGACACCGTGCCATAGACGTTGTCGAGCTGGCGCTCGTACTCGCCCTGGAAGTCCTCGCGGGTGGCGGCCGGCAGGTAGTACATGAAGGGGCTGGTGCGCAGCTTCTCGGGCAGGTTCTGCTTGACCACGTTGGTCAGGTAGAGCTTCCACGCGCGCTCGTCGTTGGGATCGGCGGGCACAGTGAGGGCGACCTGCTCGGTGGCGGCCGGCGCGGCCTGCTGCTCCTGCTTGCCGCAGCCGACGAGGCCAAGGCCGAGCAGGGCCACGAGGGCGATCGGCGCGAAGCGGACGGTGGACTTCATGGGGGGCTCCTGTTTGCGTTGTGTGTGAATCGGTGGCCGGATGCGGGCCCGACCGACGGGATCAGACGCGGTTCCAGCGCTTCTTGAGCGCTGCATCCACGGCCGGGTGCACGAAGCCGGAGACGTCGCCGCCCAAGCGGGCGATCTCGCGGACCAGGGACGAGGAAATGAAGCTGTACTGCTCGGCCGGGGTGAGGAACAGGGTCTCCACCTCGGGGATCAGATGGCGGTTCATGCTGGCCATCTGGAACTCGTACTCGAAATCCGACACCGCGCGCAGGCCACGCAGCAGCACGCCGCCGCCGACCTTGCGGACGAAATCCGCCAGCAGGCTGTCGAAGCCCACCACCTCGACGTTCGGGATATCGCCAAGAGTGATGCGGGCCAGCTCGATGCGCTCGGCGAGCGCGAAGCCCGGGCCCTTGTGCGGGCTCTCGGCCACGCCGACGACGATGCGCTCGAACAGCGGCGCGGCCCGCGACACCAGGTCGATGTGACCGTTGGTGATCGGATCGAAGGTGCCGGGGTAGACGGCGGTGCGCTGGCGGGTCGAACTCATGCGGTCAGGGCCTTCGGCATCAGGCGCCGGAGTGTAGCAGGGGGGATTCCGGCCTCGCCCGGTCGCACAGGTACAGGCGGCCATGGGCGTGCCGGGTCGCAAGCTCGCGGTGCAGCTGCCAGTGCGCGGGCACCACCGGCGCCGGGCCGGGCGCCGACTCGACGTAGACGAAGGCGCGCTCGGCAAGGTGCGCGTCGACGAGGCCGATGACCGACGCCTGCACGCCGGCGGCAAAGGGCGGATCGATGAAGACCAGCTGCCAGCCCCGCGCCGGGGGCTGCCGCAGCCAAGCGAGCGCATCGCCAAGATGCACGTCCAGCGCCGCCCCGAGACGCTGCGCGCTGGTGCGGAGGGCGGCGGCGGCGGCGGGATCACGCTCGATCAACAGCACTGGCGTGGCGCCGCGCGAAGCCGCCTCGAAGCCGAGCGCGCCGCTGCCGGCAAACAGGTCGAGGCAGGCGCGACCGGCGGTCTCGTGCATCAGCCAGTTGAACAGGGTCTCGCGCATCCGGTCCGAGCTGGGGCGAAGGCCCGGCAGGGCGGGGAACTTCAGCCGGCTGCCGCGCAGGCGGCCGCCGATGATCCGCACTTCGCCGTCGGCGGCGGGCAGGGGCGCGCGTTTGGAAGTTCGTGACATGGCGCCAAGGCTAAGGCTTCGCGCCTGCCCGCGCACGAGGCGCGCGGGGGCCTGCTGCTACCATGCGCATCCCCCGGGATGCCTGCGCCTGCATGTTCAAGTTCTGGAAGAAGAAACCTGCCGCGACCCCGGCGCCCGCGCCGGCCGAAACGTCTGCCGGCACGGACGCCTGCGCCGATGCCCCGCCGCAGGACGCGCAGGCGCCGGCCGCGTCGTACGCCGACGACACAGCCCTTGCTCCCGCAGCCGTCGCTGCCGGCGCTGTCGCGGCCGACGATGTCGCCGCGCCCTTGGCGGCTGAGCGGATTGCCGAGGCGCCCAACGACGCCCCCGAAGCTGTGGCGCCGTCCGCGGAAGCGGCCGCGACCGCAAATGCGCCTGCGCCGGCCAAGCTGAGCTGGCGCGAACGCCTCGCCGGCAGCGCGCTGGCGCGCGGCTTCGCCTCACTGTTTTCGCGCAATCCCAAGCTCGACGAGGACCTGCTCGACGAGATCGAAACCTGCCTGCTGACCGCCGACGTCGGCGTGGCCGCGACCGAGTCGCTGGTTTCAGGACTGCGCACGCGCATGAATCGCCGCGAGTTCGCCGATGCGCGCGCGCTGATGAATGCCCTGCGCGGCGAACTGCAGGCCCTGCTGCAGCCGGTGGCGCAGCCGCTGTCGATCGCCGGCGCCAGGCCTTTCGTGATCCTCACCGTCGGCATCAACGGCGTCGGCAAGACCACCACCATCGGCAAACTGGCGCACCGCTACCGTGGGCAGGGCAAGCAGCTTCTGCTGGCTGCCGGCGACACCTTCCGCGCGGCGGCCGTCGAGCAGCTCAAGACCTGGGGCGAACGCAACCAGGTGCCGGTGATCGCCCAGGGCAGCGGCGCCGACTCGGCCTCGGTGATCTATGACGCACTGGCGGCCGCGCAGTCCCGCGGTGCCGACCTGCTGATCGCCGACACCGCCGGCCGCCTGCACACGCAGAGCGGGCTGATGGACGAACTCGCCAAGATCCGCCGCGTGCTGGGCAAGCTCGACGCTTCGGCCCCGCACGAAGTACTGATGGTGATCGACGGTACCACTGGCCAGAACGCGGTCAACCAGGTACGCCAGTTCCGCGCCAGCGCCGGCGTCACCGGGCTGGTGGTGACCAAGCTCGACGGCTCGGCCAAGGGCGGTGTGGTGTTCGCGCTGGCCCGCGAGTTCGGCCTGCCGATCCGCTTCGTGGGACTGGGTGAGAAGGCAGCCGACCTCCGCGAGTTCGAGCCGGCCGCCTTTGTCGACGCCCTGCTGCCGGAGTCGCTGGGCGCGTGAACGCCAGCGCGGCCCCACGCGGGCAGCGCTGGCCGCTGTATGCCGGCGGCGTGATCCTGCTGCTGATCCTGCTGCTGGCGCTGCTGCGCCACCACATGCAGCCCGAGCACCTGTCCGCGACTCTGCTGGCACAGGCCGAAGGAGCGACGGGACTGAGCTTGAAGCTGGCGGTGCCCGCCGACGTCTCGCTGTGGCCGGATCTCAACATCGTGCTGCGTGGGCTGGAAGCGCGCAGCGAGGCTGGCGCGCGTCCGCTGCTCACCGCCGAGCGGGTCGAGCTGGCCCTGCCCTGGGGCACGCTCTGGGGCCGCGAGATCGAACTCACTGCGCTGCGCCTGCAGCGCCCGCAGCTGGATCGCGACGCCTTGGCGAACTGGCTGTCGGCGCGCCCGAGCACGGTCGGACCGGCGGCGCCCCCCAGACTGCCGCGGCTTGCGGCCGAACTCGCGATCAGCGAGGGCCGGGTGTTTGGCCGCGCCGCTGACAGCTGGGCGCTCGAGGAGATCGATCTGCAGCTCTCGCGCCTGCTGCCCGGCAAGGACTTCCGCCTCTCGCTTGCGCTGGACTACCGCGAGGGCGATCTGCGGATACCTCTGCAGGCGGACGCCGCCGGTCAGCTGGCCACACAGGGCATGCCGCTGGAGCTGGCGCCATTGGCCCTGCGCTGGCTGGATCCCGAGCGTGAGGATGAGGAGTTGCTGCGACTCAACGGCCATCTGGAACTGGCCTGGCCCCATCGCCTGCAGCTGCTACTGGAGGGCCGCGGTCGCCGCTGGCCGCGCGATTGGCCGTCCCTGCCGCGGGCAGCCGACGAGTCGCCCGGCGAGTACACCCTGGCCCTGGAGTTCGTCGGCACGCCCGAGGGCCGCGGCCCGCTCACGGCGCGCTTCGCGCGCGGCAGCCTGCAGGCCGATCTGCAGGCGGATGCCGCCGAGCTGCTGGAATGGATCGCCCAGCCGGGGCCGCGCGATCTGCCTCCGGCGCAGTTCCGTGCGACGGTCCCGCTGATCGAACAGCCGGACCTGCGCATCGAAGGCCTGCAGATCGAACTGCGCGAAACGGAAACCGAAGCCGATGCCGACTGAATCGAACGCAGCACCGCCGTGGGGGCTGGCTGCGCGCCTGCTCGACTGGCAGGTGCAGCACGGCCGCCACGACCTGCCCTGGCAGCATCCGCGAACACCTTATCGGGTGTGGCTGTCCGAGGTGATGCTGCAGCAGACCCAGGTCGGCACGGTGATCAGCTACTTCGAACGCTTCGTCGAAGCCCTGCCCTCGCTGCCGGCGCTGGCGGCCGCACCGCTGGACCAGGTGCTTGGGCTTTGGTCTGGCCTCGGCTATTACAGCCGAGCCCGCAATCTGCACCGTGCGGCGCAGCGCTGCGCCGAAGCGCATGCGGGCGAACTGCCGACGACGCTGGAGGCGCTGATGGCCCTGCCCGGCATCGGCCGCAGCACCGCTGGCGCCATCCTTGCCCAGGCGCATGGCCTGCGCTTTCCGATTCTCGACGGCAACGTCCGCCGGGTGTTGGCGCGCTACCACGGCATCGCCGAATGGCCGGGCCTGCCGGCGGTCGAGAAACAGCTGTGGCGGCTGGCGGAGTCGCATCTGCCGGATGAGCGGCTCGCTGACTACACGCAGGCGCAGATGGATCTCGGCGCCACCGTCTGCACGCGCGGCAAGCCGGCCTGCCTGCTGTGCCCGCTGCGCGAGAGCTGTGCCGCCCATGCGCAGGGCCTGACCGGCCTGATTCCAGCGGCACGGCCGCGCAAGGAGACTCCGGTGCGCAGCACGCGGATGCTGCTGCTGGTCGATGCCCATGGCCGCGTGCTGCTGGAGCGGCGGCCACAGACCGGCGTCTGGGCCGAGCTGTGGAGCCTGCCGGAATGCGCCGGGGACGCGGATGCCGAACATGCCGCCTGCGCCCTGCCGGCACGCCTTGAAGGCCAGGCCGAACCTCTGCCCGGCTTCCGCCACACTTTCAGCCACTACCATCTCGACGTCCAGCCCCTGCGCTGGCGCGCGCGGGCGATCGAGGGTGTGGGTGAAGGCTCGCACAGCAGCCCGCAGCGCGCATGGTTCGACGCGGCCGCAATCGAATCGCTGGGCCTGCCCGCGCCCGTGCGCAAGCTGCTGGGCGAACACCTTCAAGCCAGCGGCGCCCTGCGCGCCTGTGGCGCCTGCGACTGACCAGCCACTGGAGCCCCCATGCCCCGCACCGTGTTCTGCGCAAAGCACAAGATCGAAACCGAAGGCCTCGACTTCGCCCCCTGGCCGGGCGAGCTCGGCAAGCGTGTCTACAGCGAGATCGGCAAGCCGGCCTGGGCCGAATGGCTGGCGCATCAGACCATGCTGATCAACGAGAACCGGCTGTCGCCGATGGACCCCAAGCACCGCGCCTACCTGGGTGAGCAGATGGAGAAGTTCCTGTTCGGCGGTGGGGCGGATGCGGTGGCGGGCTACGTCGCGCCAGACGCGCGCTGAGGTCGGGATAGTCGAAGGGTGGGGCGAGATTGGCCCCCTGTCCCCAACCTGCCTTCGCTTCGCTCGGGCTCCGGAGAGTGTCGGCTGCCACCGGCAGCCGACACTCTCCTCCGCTTCCCACGAGGGGAGAGGGGCTTGACAGCAGTGCTTCGAAGAACGCGCTGGAGCTCTAGAGGACCGGAATCACAACTAGGAATCCATTGAGCGAAGCCGCCGAACCAGTCCGCGTCCCGCTTCTAACGAATCCCGAATCCCGAATCCCGAATCCCGATTCCCGAATCCCGAATCCCGGCCCTTCAAGCACAGACCGCAGCCAGCACCGCGCGCGAGCTGACGGTGGGCGTGGGGCGCTGCAGCTGCCACACGGGCACCTGTTCCGGTTCGAGCGGAGCGGGGCCGCTGCGGCGATCGCCGGCGAGCCAGCGGCGCACGGCGACGCGGTCGCCATGCGGGGCGAGCAAGGCCAGCAGACGCTCGACCGGGGCGGACAGCGCGCGGTCGGTGCGGGGCATGGCCCAGGTGGTGCAGATCGGCAGCAGGTGGCCAAGCGGCAGGGCAACGAGATCGGTGTCGTTCTCGTCGAGCGAGAGCTCGGCGAGGATGCCCACGCCCATGCCGCGGCGCACGTAGCTCTTGATCAGCTCGCTGTCCTGGGCGGTGCAGCCGACCCGCAGGCTGAAGCCGGCGGAGGCGAAGGCACGGCGCAGGCTCGAACGCTCATCGAGCGTCGAGTCGTAGCTGATCAAGGGGTGGCGCGCGAGCTGGGACAGGCTCACCCGACGCAGTTCGGCCAGCGGATGGTTGCGCGGCACCACCGCCACCCGCTGCCAGCGCAGCACGGGCACCGCAAGCGGGCCGGGCGGGACATCGGTGGAGGTGCTGACCAGGGCGATATCGGTATCGCCGGTGGCGAGCTGGGTGAGCGCATCCTCACGGCTGGCGTGGCGCAGGCGGATCACCAGCTGCGGCTGTTCGGCCTGGAGCACCGACATGGCAGCGGGCAGGATGCTGCGCGCGAGCGTGGGCGAGGAGGTGATGGACAGGACACCGCCGTTGTCGCGCTTCAGGCTCTGCGCGAGCGCACGGATCTGTTCGGCTTCGGCAATCATGCGGCGGGCGCGCTGCACGACTTCCTGGCCTTCGGGTGTCAGCGCTTCGAGGCTCTTGCCACGGCGCTTGAAGAGGCGGAAGCCAAGCCCGGATTCGAGCTGGCGGAGTTGCTTGGACAGGCCGGACTGGGTGGCGTGGATACGCTCGGCGGCGAGCGTCACGTTGAGCCCGGAGTCGACGATGGCGAGGACGGTGCGGAGCTGGGTCAGGGTCATGATGTCGTTCCGGGAGATCGCAAGGGCTGGTGCTGGGTGTCGTTGCTGGCGTCAAGGGTGTACCAGTGGGCGCTGGTAAAGCCCCAACCGCCTACGTAGGACATGGCAATACACGGGTTGCCGGTATTAATCGATTTCATGGTCGTGACCTCGGGTGTGGGCGACTTCGCGCCCGGGAGTGCTTTGGGTGGTGCGGGGGTCTTGCTGAACCGGACAGGCCGACAGGCCTGCTCGGTTGGTGCATCGCGTCATATGAAGCGATGGATCGAACCTAACGGGTTTGTGTCAAGCCCGCCAGCGTTTTTTACGGGCATATGACCAAAGTGTCGTATGCGGTTTTGGACCTTGTCAGTCCGCGACGGTGCTGCGCCGCGTCGGAATCGCGACGTTGCAGACCTCGATGCGCCCGGCCGGGTGCGCGAACCAGGCTTCGTAGCGGAAGCGGCGCGATTCGATGAAGGCGCGGAAGCTGTCGGAGTCGGTGCGCATCACCTCGAAGCGCGGCCGTTCGGCGGCCTCCATCGCGCTGGCCAGACGCATGGCCTTGACTGCGGGCTTGGCCTGGTCGGCGGCGTAGAAGCCGAGGGGCGCGCGCCCGCGCGGCAGGCTCGACAGATGCTCGATGCCCTCCAGCACGCGGCCGAACAGGGTGACGTTGCGGTCCAGATGGCGGGGGGCGTGCCCGGTCACCACGTAGAGCTGGGCCGCGCTGCCGCTGTCGGGAGCGTTGTCGCGGCCGGCGCCGAGCGTGCCGTAGCAGTGCGCCAGCCAGCTGCGGCCAGTCGCGGGATCGCGCGCGGCCGGGAAGCCGTCGATGAAGCCCGCCTCGGGCGCATAGACGTCGCCATCCGGCACCGGGGTGAAAACGCCGACCTTGTCGCTGGCCTGGTCGAACTCGGCGGCCAGGCGCTCGGCCTGCTCCCCGCGCGGGCGCGCCTGCTCGACGTCGTCGGCCAGCGGATCGCCCCACTGGGCGACGTAGTTGTCCTGCGAGCGCAGCACCGCAAGGCCGTCGAAATAGCCCTGTGCGATCAGCCCGCGCAGCTGGCCGGCGTGCTTCGGCGCGAAGGCCGGGGCGAGCTCGATGTAGACCGTGCCGGAGTCGAGCTCCAGCAGGACGAGATTCTCCGGCTCGACCGCGCGCCAGGCCTCGGCCGGCGCCTGCGCCAGGACCTCGGCGCTGCTCAGCGGCTTGGGGACTCCGCCATACACGGCGGTGGCGAACAGCAGGCTCAGGGCGAACAAGTGGCGCATGGGGGGCTCCGGTGGTCGGGTGTGCCGACTGTGGACCGGCGCGACGCGGGCCTCAAGCCTGCAGCGGACACGGCCCCGGGAGCGCCGCGCCCGTGGAGGATTGCGGCCACGCACTTCTTACATCGCTGGGCCATCCGCTGACGCTCGCGGGAGCGCGCGGGAGCGCGCCGCACGCGCCGGCTCGGCCGATTCCCGATTGCCGGCTCTACAGCCTCAGCGGCGGCCCTTCCAGCAGGTCGAGCTGCTCACGCAACTGGTTCAGCAGCCGATCCCAGTGCGCGCGTTCCTCGAACCACGGAAACGCCGCCGGAAACGCCGGGTCAGCCCAGCGCCGCGCGATCCAGGCGTGGTAGTGCAGCAGGCGCAGGCTGCGCAGGGCTTCGATCAGTACGAACTCGCGCGGCTCGAAAGCGCGGAACAGGCTGTAGCCCTCCAGCAGATCGCCGAGCTGGCGGCGCATGGACTCCCGATTTCCGGAGAGCAGCATCCACAGGTCCTGCATGGCCGGCCCGGTGGCGCAGTCGTCGAAGTCGACGAACTGGATCTGGCCCTCGCGCCAGAGCAGGTTGCCGGGGTGGCAGTCGCCGTGCAGGCGCAGCTCGGCGAGCGGGGCGGCTTCGTCGAAGGCGTCCTCGATGGCATCGAGCAGGGATTCCGCGGTCTGCTCGAAGCTGGCCTCCAGTTCGGCGGGCAGCCAGCCCTGGGTGAGCAGGAACTCCAGCGGCGCCTCGCCGTGGCTCAGCAGATCAATGCGCGGGCGGTGTCGGAACGCAGTGCGCGCGCCGACCTGATGCAGGCGGCCCAGCGCGCGGCCGAGCTGCTCCAGCGTCGCTGGCGCATCCAGCTCGGGGGCGAGCCCACCGCGCAGCGGGAACAGAGCGAAGCGGAAGCCCTGGTGACGGAACAGGCACTGCCCCTCACGCGCGATCGGCGCCACCACCGGGATCTCGGCGGCTTCGAGCTCGCGCGTGAACTCAAGCTCCTCGATGATCGCGGCATCGCTCCAGCGGCCGGGCCGGTAGAACTTCGCCACCAGCGGCGCGCCCTCGTCGAGGCCGACGCGGAACACGCGGTTCTCGAAGCTGTTGAGTGCGAACACATGCCCGCTGCAAGCATGGCCCTGAGCTTCGACCGCGGCGATCACGCTGGCCGGATCCAGCCCGGCGTAGGGCTTGGCCGAAGCCGACGGCTCAGTCGATGCCAAGTTTCTTCAGCTTGTAGCGCAGGGCGCGGAAGGTGATGCCGAGCTTGGCCGCCGCCTTGGTCTTGTTGTAGCGGCACTCCTCGAGCGCCTTCATGATCGCCTCGCGCTCGACCTGCTCGATGAAGTCGGTCAGGGGCTCGGTCGGCGAGCGCGCAGCCGGGGCCGCCTCGACCACGGTCGGTCCCGCGGCAGGGGCGGCGGCAGGCGTCGGCGCGATTGGCGGCACGGCGCCGGCCTGCGCCTCGGGCACGAACATGGCGGCCGCGCGCGGCAGGTGCAGGTCGTCGGCGCCGATGCTGCCGCTGTCACAGAGCGCCACCGCGCGCTCCAAGATGTTCTCCAGTTCGCGCACGTTGCCGGGGAAGGGATAGGCCTTCAGTGCAGCCACGGCATCGTCGTTCAGGCGGTAGGGCGGGTCGCCGTTTTCCTGTGCAAGCCGGCGCAGGATCGCATCGGCCAGCGGCAGGATGTCGCCGGTGCGCTCGCGCAGCGGCGGCACGCGCAGCTCGATGACATTGATGCGGTAGTAGAGGTCGTGGCGGAACTTGGCCTCGGCGACCAGCTGGGCGAGGTTCTTGTGGGTCGCCGAGAGGATGCGCACGTCCACCAGCTGCTCGGTGTTTGCGCCCACCGGCCGCACCGACTTCTCCTGGATCACGCGCAGCAGCTTGACCTGCATGTGGATCGGCAGCTCGGCGACCTCGTCGAGGAACAGGGTGCCGCCATGCGCCGCCTGGAACAGGCCTTCCTTGTCGCCGTGGGCACCGGTGAAGCTGCCCTTCTTGTGGCCGAAGAACTCGCTCTCCATCAGCTCGGAGGGAATGGCGCCGCAGTTGACCGGCACGAACGGGCCTTCGGCGCGCGGGCCCTGTTCATGGATCAGGCGGGCCACCAGCTCCTTGCCGACGCCAGACTCGCCGCTGATGTAGACCGGCGCCTGGCTGCGCGCGACCTTGGAAATGGTGGCGCGCAGCTGCTGCATCGCCGGCGAATCGCCCTGCAGCTTGTTGGCGGACAGCTGCAGCTGGGCGCGGCGCTGCTCGCCGAGCTGCAGCGCGCTCTGCACCAGCCGCCGCAGCACATGCAGGTCGACCGGCTTGGAGACGAAATCGAAGGCGCCGGCCTTCAGCGCATTCACCGCCGCATCGACGTTGCCGTAGGCGGTGATCATCGCCACCGGCGTTTCCGGATACTTCTGCGAGATCAGCTCGATCAGGCTCTGGCCGCTGCCATCCGGCAGGCGCATGTCGGTGAAGCACAGGTCATAGCGCTGGCGCGAGAGCTGCTCGCGAGCCGAGGCAAGGTCAGCTGCAGTCTCGACCCGCAGGCCCATGCGGCCCAGGGTCAGCACCAGCAGTTCGCGGATATCACGCTCGTCGTCGACGATCAGTGCACAGCGCGTGGTCGACATGGTCACCTGTCAGGATTCGGGGCCCGGCGGCGGAGCCGCCGCGGGCAGCGGGCATCAAGCCCGCGTGAGGATACGACACCGTCCGGTTTACGTCTCGCCGACGGGCTGCCCGAAGTTGCGCGACTTGGCCAGGGTGATCCGGAAGCAGGCGCCGCCGGCGGGCACGGGCACGTAGTCCAGGCTGGCCTGGTTGGCTTCGCAGAGCTGGCGGGCGATGTAGAGCCCCAGCCCGGTGCCGTGTTCGTGGGTGGTGAAGAAGGGCTCGAAGATGCTCGCCGCGACCTTGGCCGGAATGCCGGGTCCGCGATCCATGACCTCCACCACCGGCGGCCCGTAATCCAGCGCCTGCCGCGCGCTCACCGTGACGCGCGCCGGCTCGCCCGGCAGGCGGCCATAGCTCAGCGCATTGCTGACCAGCACGGTGACGGCCTGATGCAGCTGGGCCGGATCGACCACGGCATACAGGCGACGCGGCGGCGGTGCGGCGATCAGCTGGTCCTGGTCGAGGTGATGGCTGGCCTGGTAGTCGTCGACGAACTGGCGGACCCACTGCGAGAGGTCGACCTGCTCCGGTCGCGAGCGCTCGCGCCGCGAAAGGTTGAGCACGTTCTCGATGATCCCGTTCATGCGGTGGCAGTGCGAGAGGATGATCTCGACCAGGCGCTTGTCGGTTTCGGGCAGGTCGGGCGACTCCTCCAGCAGCTGGGCCGAGTAGCTGATCGCCGCCAGTGGATTGCGCACCTCATGCGCGATGCTGGCCGACAAGCGCCCGAGCGTGGACAGGGTCAGCTCCTCGGCGCGGCGCGAGACCAGGCTGGCATCGTCGAGGAAGATCAGCACCAGGCCGTCGCTGGCGGAGAGCTTGGCGAAACGCGGGATGACCTCGATGCCTTCGCCGGCCAGCTGCAGCGGCTGGCTGGCGCCCTCGCGACCGCGCTGCCAGTCGGCCAGGCGCCGCGCCAGCGCGGGCGCCACCGTGCCGAGGTACTGCTCGGCCGGCGAGGGCTGGCCGAGCAGGTTCCAGGCTGCCTCGTTGCTCAGCTGGATCTGGTTGCCGGCATCGACCACCAGCACGCCGGTGCGCATGCGACGGATGATCAGCTCATTGAGCTGCGACAGGTTGGCGAGGTCTTCCCCGCGCTGGGCGGCCAGCCGGTTGGCCTCGCGCATCTGCCGGCCCAGCAGGTTGCACAGCACCGCTGCCGCGAAGTAGCTGATCGCCAACATCACCGACTCGACCAGGTCGCGCGAGCCGCCGCGGTCGCCGAGGCCGGTGAGGAAATACTCGGCGACGCCGCCGAAGGCCATCGCCGCAGCCAGTGCGAGGCTGACCCGGAGCGGCAGCAGGAGCGCGCCGGCGCCGACATTGACCAGCATCATCAGGCTGATCGCGGTATCGATTCCCTCGGTCACGTGGAAGAACAGCAGGGCGATGCCGATGTCCAGCGCGAGGCCGATCGCGGCCTGCGCCTGCAGGCGCAGGCGCAGCTGGCTGGCGGCAACCACCAGCAGCAGGGCCAACACGATGTAGACCGCCGCCGCCCCGCGCGCCAGGCCCGGCGACACCAGCTGCACCAGGTCGGCCGCGAACGGGCTGAACACGACGAACACCAGCAAGGCGCCCTCCAGTGCGCGGTAGAGGGCGAAGAAGTACAGCTCGCGGCGCAGCCCAAGTTCGGTCGCCGTGTCGCCTGCCCTCGCCGCCTCCGCGCCCTGCTCGCTCATGCCCTGGTCCACGCGCTGATGCCGGCGGCGAGTATAGGCGGGGCGCCAGCGAGGCGATCCGCTGCCGTGACTCAGGCGCGCTGGCGTCGCGCCCCCGCCTCGATGAGAGCAGTGCCGTCCACCCGGCAGTGCGCACCAAGGCTGAGCGGGCGCGCCTGTGCGGCTTGCACCAGCGCCTGCGCAACCCGAAAGCGTGCATGTATGCGGCTGCCCGCGGGCGAAGCACGCAGGTTCTCGCGCAGCCACTCGGCGGCGGTGGCAAGACCCTGGGCATCGCGCTCGATGCCAGCGTGATCCCAAAGAAGATGGCGCAGTCGCAGGCTCAAGGCGTCCGCATCGGCGGGCTCGGCGGCCAGCGCAGGCGCGCGCCAGGGACGGATCGCAGGCAGCTCGCAGGCGGCAAGACTTCGGCCGGTGCGACGGCCAAAGGCGAGGCCTTCGAGCAGGGAGTTGCTGGCGAGTCGATTGGCCCCATGCACGCCGGTGCAGGCGCATTCGCCGATCGCGAACAGGCCCTTGATGTTGCTTTGGCCGGCGACATCCACGGCGATACCGCCCATGTGGTAGTGCTCGGCCGGCGCCACCGGCAGGGCTTCGGTGCGCGGATCCAGACCGTGCTGCAGTGCCAACGCGAACACCGCAGGGAAGCGATCGGGGAAGGCCGCGCCAACGGCCTCGCGTGCATCCAGCCATACCGGCCCCTGCCGCAGCTGCCGGTACACCGCGCGCGCCACCACGTCGCGCGGGGCGAGTTCGGCGCCGGGCGTGTCCGCAAGGAAGCGGCGGCCGGCGTGATCGAGCAGCACCGCACCCGCGCCACGCAGGGCTTCGGTCAACAGGGGCAGCGGCGCAGGGTCTAGCCCGCGCACCGCCAGCGCCGTGGGATGGAACTGCACGAACTCCAGGTCGCGCAGTTCGGCACCGACCTCCAGCGCCATCGCCAGGCCGCTGCCGTCCGCATGCGCCGGATTGGTGGTGTAGCGGTAGAGCTGGCCGATGCCGCCGGTGGCCAGCACCACCGCGCCGGCGGTGAGCGCATAGCGGCGGCCGCTGCGGTCCTCGGCCAGCGCGCCAGCCACGGTCGACTCCGATTGCAGCAGGGCGCGCGCCTCGAAGCCTTGCAGCACCTCGATATGCGAGGCGCGCCGCACTGCTGCTGCCAACGCTCGCATCACCTCCGCGCCGGTGGCGTCGCCCTGAGCGTGCACGATGCGCCTGGCCGAGTGCGCGGCTTCGCGGCCGAGGCTCAAGGCACCCGCGGCGTCGCGGTCGAAGCGTGCGCCGATGGCGGCCAGCCAGTCGATGAGTTCGGGCGCCGCGGCGGTAAGCGCATGCACGCGCTCGGTGTCGTTGTGGAAGACGCCGGCCGCGAGCGTGTCCTGCGCGTGCGCCTCGGCGCTGTCGCCCGCGCCGATCGCCGCGGCGATTCCGCCCTGCGCCCAGTGGCTGGCGCCATCGAGGCCCAGTCGCCCGGGCGTCAGGATCAGGACGCGCCGCGGTGCCGCCGCGAGCGCTGCGCTCTGCGCGGCGATGCCGGAGCCGACGATCAGGACCTCGGCGCGCACGCGCTTACGCCGCCTCGCGCCGACCGATGTCGAGCATGCGCTGCACGGCCTGGCGGGCGCGGCGCGCGGTCTCGGCATCGACCTGCACTTCATGCTGACCCAAGCGCAGGGCGTCGAGGATCTTCGGCAGGGTGATCCGCTTCATGTGCGGACACAGGTTGCAGGGCCGGGTGAACTCGATGTCCGGAAAGTTGACGGCGACGTTGTCGCTCATCGAGCACTCGGTGACCATCACCACCCGCTTCGGCCGCTTGGCGTCGAGGTGGTGGATCATCGCCGCCGTGCTGCCGACGAAGTCGGCTTCGGCGAGCACGTCCTGCGGGCATTCGGGGTGGGCGAGGATGTGCACGTCTCCCTGCGCTGCGCGGTAGCCGCGCAGTTCGGCGCCGGTGAAACGCTCGTGCACCTCGCAGCTGCCCTGCCAGAGGATGACCTCCACCTGGGTCTTCGAGGCGACGTACTGGCCGAGGTACTGGTCAGGCAGGAACAGCACGCGGTCCACGCCCAGCGACTCGACCACGTGCACCGCGTTCGCCGAGGTGCAGCAGACATCGCTCTCGGCCTTCACTTCAGCTGTCGTGTTGACGTAGGTCACCACGGGTACGCCGGGATAGCGCTGGCGCAGCAGTCGGATGTCCTCGGCGGTGATGCCGGTGGCGAGCGAACAGCCGGCCGCGGTGTCCGGAATCAGCACGGTCTTGGCCGGGTTCATGATCTTGGCCGTCTCGGCCATGAAGTGGACGCCGGCCATCACGATGATGTCGGCATCGACGTTCACGGCCTGCTGGGCCAGCGCCAGCGAGTCGCCGACGATGTCGGCAACGCCATGGAAGATCTCCGGCGTCTGGTAGTTGTGGGCCAGGATGACTGCCCGCTTTTCGCGCTTGAGGCGCTGGATTGCGTCGATGTAGGGCAGGTGCAGGGCCCACTCGGCGTCGGAGATCACCTGGCGGGTGCGCTCGCGCAGGGCGGCGTGGCGACGCGCCATGGCGTCATCGGCGGTGGGCAGGCTCGACAGGCTGGCAGGGCTCATGGGCACTCCGGATGCGGAAACGCGGCGCGGCCGTTGACGGAAGGCGGGCTCGGACGCCGAGTGCTTATGCTCGACATGAGCATAAGGAGGGCCTAATGCTAGGTTTGAGCATAAGGGGCGTCAAG
Organism: Aquimonas voraii; assembly: GCF_900101825.1. Lineage (GTDB taxonomy): Bacteria > Pseudomonadota > Gammaproteobacteria > Xanthomonadales > Xanthomonadaceae > Aquimonas > Aquimonas voraii. Next base: position 17,992 of record NZ_FNAG01000019.1, on the reverse strand, counting down.
CGCGGATCGGCCCTGGCCGCCCGGATTCCGCCAGCACATCAGGGTCCGCCCCCGCCCGCGCCAGCTCAGACGGGCTCGATCGCGCTGTCGGCCGGTCGCCAGTCGATCTCGATCGCAGCCAGCGCGGCCAGCATCTGCCGATGCTGCCGAGCTTCATTGCGCTCGAACAGCAGCACCTCGATCGGCCGCCACAGTGCAACCCAGCCCAGCACCAGCAGGCCCTCGATCACCACTTCGCTGACGGCGCTGTGCCAGCCCTCGATCAGCCGGCGCAGCACCAGGCTCGCCGCGAGCACGGCGAAACCGGCAAGCACCACGCTACGGTAGCGCCGCTGGCTGGCCCGGTGGCGGCGCTCGGCCTGCTGCAGCAGGAAGCGGAAATGGACGTGGATGGCCGACTCGATGTCGGCGCCGCGCGCGCGTAGCTCGGCGGGCGCGTGGATGTGCAGGCGCAGGCGCGTGCCCGGCGAGTGCTCGCCGGCGCAGTCGCGCAGGTAGGTCTCGAAATCCACGTTCAGCGATTTCTCGCGAAAGGGCGAGGGATCCAGCGAATCGAACAGCTGTTCGATGCGCTGCACGCGGATTTCGATGTCGGCGGTGTCAACGGCCATGGGCCTCCGGGCGATGTCCGTGAATACGTATTCAACGCAACTGCACAACGGGCAATCCAGCCCCAGCGGTTAGCGTACCCCGCGGGCCGCGGGGGCGGCCGAGGAGTCAACGCATGACCAGCAGCGCGCTGCAGTGGAGCATCTTCATTGGCCTGACCCTTCTGGTCGCCGCGCTGACCTGGTGGTTCTGCCGGCGAGCCGAGCATTCCGGGGAGGCCTCGCGCGAATACTTCCTGGCCGGCGGTGGTCTCGCGTGGCCGGTGGTGGCGGGATCTCTTCTGCTCACCAACATCTCGGCCGAACAGATCGTCGGCATGAATGGCGCGCAGATGGCCCTGGTGGCGTGGTGGGAGTTTGGCGCCGCGGTCGCTCTGATCGTGTTGGCCAAGGTGCTGGTGCCCCTGTACTACAAGTATCGCTGCACCACCACGACCGAGCTGCTCGAACACCGGTTCGGCGACTCCGGCATTCGCGCCGGCGTCGGCCTGCTGTTCCTGTTCGGCTACCAGTTCATCCTGCTGCCGGTGGTGCTCTACACCGGCGCCGTGTTCATGAAGTCGATGTTCGCGCTGGACTTCTCGGTGCTGAGCATCGCGGCGGCACTTGCCGCGGCCGGACTCGCCTACGCGGCCTTCGGTGGTTTGCGTGCCATCGCCATCTCGGACACCTTCAACGGCGTCGGTCTGCTGGTCATGGGCCTCGCCGTCACGGCATTCGCGATGTCCGCCATCGACTGGGATCTGTCGGGCATTCCGGCCGAGCGCTTCAGCCTGATCGGCGACGCCGACTCGGACATCCCGTGGACCACCCTGCTCACCGGCATGTTCTTCGCCCACCTGTTCTACTGGGGCACGAACATGGTGATCGTGCAGCGGGCGATGGCGGCCCGAACCGTGCGCGAGGCGCAGAAGGGCATCTATGCCGCCGCCGCATTCAAGCTGGTCATCCCGCTGATCGTCGTGCTGCCGGGCATCATCGCCTACAAGCTCTACGGCGACATCGGCGATGTCGCCTACGGGCGTCTGGTCGGTGATGTGCTGCCGCCGTGGCTGTCGGGCGCGTTCGCCGCGGTGATCGCCGGCGCCGTGCTGTCCAGCTTCAACTCCTGCCTCAACTCGGCGGCCGCGCTGTATACGCTCGACCTGCACGTGCGCTACATCGACCCCAAGGCCAACGTGCGCCGTATCGGTCAGGCGGTGGCGGTGGTGGCCAGCGTGGTCGCCGTGGCGCTGGTGCCGCTCTATCAGAACTCGCAGAGCATCATCGCCACGCTGCAGCAGTTGAACGGACTGTATTCGATGCCGGTGCTGGCGGTGTTCCTGGCCGCGGTGTTCTTCCAGCGCCCGGACCCCCGGGCAGCCAAGATCGCGCTGGTGTTCGGTGCCGCCCTCTATGCCTACTTCACCTTCTGGTGGACGCCCCTGCACTACCTGCACCTGATGTTCATCACCCTGTTCTCGGCGCTGGGCCTGATGTGGGGGCTGGGTCGGGTGCTGCCGCCGCGGGTCGCCACAGGCTCGCATTGACAGCCCTCTGCGCGACGGGGGCGACCACAATATCTTGGGTTGACTCGGCATCCAAACCCCAATATTTTGTGGCCCGTCGGTGCCGAACCCCGCAGGGTCGGCTTAATAGGGAAGCCGGTGTGAAACCGGCGCTGCCCCGCAGCGGTATGTGGAAACGACCGCCGTCATTGGCACTGGAGCTCAGCGGCTCCGGGAAGCGACGGCCAGTAGGTGCCCGGGTGCAACCGGGCCTGTCCATGAGCCCGAAGACCTGCCGACAGCCGTGCGAAGCACACACGCACGGTCCCGGCATCAGGGCTTCCGCGGGGAAGCGGCCGGACGCACTCGCATCGGCCTGACGGCCATGCGCTGAGTCCTGTCGTTCGACCGGTGGAGAGTCCAACGCCCGAGGGGGCGTTGCCGCAGTCGTGCGCGCGACCGGCCCGTTCCGGTCGAGGCCTGCGTCTGTGTTGACGTTCGCTCAAGCGCGCGGCCCCGCGAGGGAGGGTTCGCGCACCGTGCGCCACACGGACCCACCCCATGCAAACACAAGACGCTCCAAGCGCTGCAAACGACGCGCAGAGACCCGCGTCGCTCGACGCCAGCGCAACGGACTCGAATCGCATCGATCACAGCGGAGCCACAGCCCGCCCCTCCCTTGAACTCCGCCCACCGCACGACGCCCCCGGCATGTGCGTGACCAAGCGCAGCGGTCGCCGCGAGCCGGTCGATCTGGACAAGATCGTGCGCGCAGTAACCCGCTGCTGCGAGGGTCTGCACTCGGTCGACCCGATGCGGGTCGCCACCCGTACGATCTCGGGCCTGTACGACGGCGCCAGCACGCGCGAGCTGGATGAGCTGTCGATCCGCACGGCGGCACTGCTAACCAACGAGGACCCGGAGTACGGACGTCTGGCGGCGCGCCTGCTGGCCCAGGTGATCGAAAAGGATGTCGCCGGCCAGGAGATCCACGCCTTCTCGCAGTCGATCACCCGCGGCCATGAGCTGGGTCTGATCAACGAGCGCCTGCTCGGTTTCGTGCAGGCGAATGCGCGCAAGCTCAACGACGCGCTGGACGCCTCGCTGGACCGTGGCTTCGACTACTTCGGCCTGCGCACGCTCTACGACCGCTACCTGCTGCGCCATCCGCACGCACGCAAGGTGATCGAAACGCCCCAGCAGTTCTTTCTGCGAATTGCCTGCGCGCTCAGTGAGGACGTACCGGAGGCCCTGGCGCTGTACCGGCGCATGGCCCAGCTCGAGTATCTGCCGAGCTCGCCGACGCTGTTCAACAGCGGAACGACGCATGAGCAACTGTCGTCCTGCTTTCTGCTGGACTCGCCGCAGGATTCGCTGGAATCGATCTACCAGCGCTATAGCGATATTGCCCAGCTGTCGAAGTTCAGCGGCGGCATCGGCGTGAGCTACACGCGGGTTCGCTCGCGCGGCTCGCTGATCCGCTCCACCAATGGACACAGCAACGGCATCGTGCCCTGGCTGAAGACGCTGGATGCGTCGGTGGCCGCGGTGAACCAGGGCGGCAAGCGCAAGGGCGCGGCCTGCGTGTACCTGGAGACCTGGCACGCCGACATCGAGGATTTCCTTGAGCTGCGCGACAACGCCGGCGACGAGGCGCGGCGCACGCACAATCTGAATCTCGCCAACTGGGTGCCCGATCTGTTCATGAAGCGGGTCGAGGCGGATCAGGATTGGTCGCTGTTTGATCCGCGCGTGGTGCCCGAGCTGACCGACCTGTATGGCGATGCCTTCGAGCGCGCCTATGCGCAGGCGGAAGCCCAGGGCAAGGCGGCGAAGTCGGTGCCCGCGCGCAAGCTCTACGCGCGGATGATGCGGACGCTGGCCGAGACCGGCAACGGCTGGATGACTTTCAAGGACAAGTGCAACGCGGCCAGCAATCAGACCGCCAAGGCCGGCAACGTCATCCACCTGTCGAACCTGTGTACCGAGATTCTCGAGGTCACCTCGACCGAGGAAACCGCCGTCTGCAACCTCGGCTCGATCAACCTTGCGCGGCATTTCGATGCCGATGGCCAGTTCGACTTCGAGGCCTTGGCGGAAACCGTGCGACTGGCTGTGCGCCAACTCGATCGCGTGATCGACCTGAACTTCTACCCGATCGAATCGGCGCGTCGCGGCAATCTGCGCTGGCGGCCGGTGGGCTTGGGCTGCATGGGCCTGCAGGATGTGTTCTTCCGGCTGCGCCTTCCCTTCGACAGCGAACCAGCACGCGCTTTGTCGGCGCGGATCGCCGAAGAGGTCTACCTTCACGCGCTGGAGACATCGGTCGAACTCGCACAGGACCGTGGGCGGCATCCCGCATTCGCCAATACGCGCGCGGCCCGCGGCGAGCTGCAATTTGATGCCTGGGGCGTGACGCCCGCCAAGGCCGAGCGCTGGAAGGCGCTGCGCGCACGCATCCAGCAGCATGGCCTGCGCAACTCGCTGCTGATCGCGATCGCTCCGACCGCGACGATTGCTTCGATCGCCGGCTGCTACGAATGCATCGAGCCGCAGGTCAGCAATCTGTTCAAGCGCGAGACCCTGTCGGGCGACTTCCTGCAGATCAATCGCTATCTCGTCGATGAGCTGAAGAAGCTGGGCCTGTGGACCGCCGAGATGCGCGACGCAATCAAGCTGGCCGAAGGTTCCATCCAGAACATCCCGCAAATTCCCGAGCCATTGCGGCAAATCTACCGCACCGCCTGGGAGCTGCCGATGCGCTCGCTGATCGACATGGCCGCCGAGCGCGGCCCCTTCATCGACCAGTCTGCTTCGCTGAACCTGTTCATGGAGAGCCCGAACATCGGTGCACTGTCGTCCATGTACATGTACGCCTGGAAGCAGGGACTGAAAACCACCTACTACCTGCGCTCGCGCCCTGCCACAAAGATCGCCAAGGCCACCTTGAGCTCCAACGCAGCCGAACAAGCTGGCGTTTGCTCGCTGGAGAACCCTGAAGCCTGCGAGGCCTGCCAATGAACGCCGAGGCGGCAGTCCCGTCGGGGCAGAAGTCAGTGGCGTCAGGTTCGGCGCAGCAGATGCTGCTGGACGCAGGCTTCGAGCTCACCCTGCGCCCCATGCGCTACCCGCAGTTCTACGAGATGTATCGCGATGCGATCAAGAATTCGTGGACCGTGGATGAGATCAACTTCCAGATCGATATCAGCGACCTGCACTCGAAGATGACGGCAGCGGATCGGCACCTGATCCACCGGCTCGTGGCCTTCTTCGCCACTGGTGATTCGATCGTGTCGAACAACCTGGTGCTGAACCTCTACCAGCATCTCAACGCGCCGGAAGCGCGGATGTACCTGTCGCGCCAGCTGTATGAAGAAGCGCTGCACGTGCAGTTCTACCTGACCCTGCTCGACAACTATCTGCCTGACCCGTCAGAACGGATCAAGGCCTTCGCTGCGGTGGAGAACATCCCGTCGATCCGACAGAAGGCCGAGTTCTGCTTCAAGTGGATCGACAGCCTGCAGGATCTGCGGCGTATCGAGACGCCAGCGCAGCGCCGGCAGTTCCTGCTGAACCAGATCTGCTTCGCGGCCTGCATCGAGGGGCTGTTCTTCTTTGCCGCCTTCGCCTACGTCTACTACTTCCGCTCTCGCGGTCTATTGCCTGGGCTGGCCTCCGGCACCAATTGGGTGTTCCGTGACGAGAGCTGCCACATGGCCTTCGCCTTCGAGTGCGTGCGCACGATTCGCAGCGAAGAGCCCGAGCTGTTCGACTCAGCCATGCGGCAGCAGGTCTACGACATGCTGGAAGAAGCCATCGAATGCGAGCTCGCGTTTGCCGAGGACGTGCTTTCTGGCGGCGTGGCCGGCATCTCGATGCGTGACATGCGGCAGTACCTGCAGCACTGCGCCGACCAGCATTTCGCCAAGCTCGGGCTCCCACCGCGTTACCACGTGCGCAATCCGCTGCCCTTCATGGAGCTGCAGGACGTTCAGGAGCTGACGAACTTCTTCGAGCGCAGAGTCTCGGCCTATCAGGTGGGCGTGAGCGGCGTTGTGGCCTTCGATCACGCGTTCTGAGCGATCCAGAGCGCGCTTCTGAAACGCGAAAGGCCCGGCAGTGCCGGGCCTTTCGCTTTCGACATCGATGGAGTACCTACTTCACGCCAAGCTGGTCCAGCAGGAAGGCGTAGTACTCGGCGGCCTCACGGAAACGCTGGAAGCGTCCCGACTTGCCACCGTGCCCGGCCTCCATGTTGGTGCGGAAGACCAGCAGGTTCTCGTCGGTCTTCTTCGCGCGCAGGCGGGCCACGTACTTGGCAGGCTCCCAGTACTGCACCTGGCTGTCCCAGAGGCCGGTGCCAACGAAGGTGGCTGGGTAGGCCTTGGCTTCGATCTGATCGTAGGGCGAGTAGGCCAGCATGTAGTCGTAGTAGGTCTTGTCCTCGGGGTTGCCCCACTCGTCGTATTCGTTGGTGGTCAGCGGAATGCTCGGGTCAAGCATCGTGGTGACCACGTCGACAAAGGGCACCTGGCTGACGATGGCGCGGTACTTCTCCGGCGCCATGTTGGCCACCGCCCCCATCAGCAGGCCGCCGGCGCTGCCACCCATGGCGGACACACGATCAGCAGCGACGTATTTCTCCGCCACCAGAAAATCGGTGACGTCGATGAAGTCGGTGAAGGTGTTGAGCTTCTTCAGCAGCTTGCCGTCCTCGTACCAGGCACGGCCCATTTCCTGTCCGCCGCGGATGTGGGCGATCGCGTAGACCATGCCGCGGTCGACCAGGGACAGCACGTTCGAGTTGAAGGCCGGATCGATGCTGTTGCCGTAGCTACCGTAGCCGTACTGCAGCAGGGCCGCGCTGCCGTCGCGCTTGAAGTCGGCGCGATGCAGCACGGTCACCGGCACGCGGGTGCCGTCGCGGGCGGTGGCCCAGAGGCGCTCGGTGACGTAGTTCTTCTTGTCGAAGCCGCCCAGCACCGGCTGCTCCTTCAGCAGCTTGCGCTCGCCGGTCACCACGTTGAGCTCGAAGGTGGTGGCTGGCGTGGTCAGCGAGGTGTAGCTGTAGCGCAGCCAGTCGGTCGCAGGCTCGGCGTTGACCGACAGGCCCATCGCATAAGCGGTCTCATCGGCGGCGACGTACTGCTCGCTGCCGTCGTTCTTGCGCAGGCGCAGTCGGGTCAGGCCCTCGGAGCGCTCCTCGACCGCGAGGAAGCCGTCGAACAGGGCGAAGTCCTCGATGAACACCTTGTCGTCGTGCGCGATCAGGTCCTTCCACTCGGTGCGGGCACGCACGTCATTCTCGCTGGCCTGCATCAGGCGGAAGTTCTTGGCCTCCCAGTTGGTGCGAATGACCCAGCGCTCGCCGAGGTGGTCGGCCGAGTACTCGAAGTCGCGCTCGCGCGGGGCGAGGATCTCGAAGTCACCCGGGGCCGCCGCCAGCGTGCAGCGCATCTCCGAGGACACGGTGCTGCTGACGCTGATGCAGATGTACTTGTCCGAAGTGGTCTTGCCGACGCCCATGTAGAAGCTGGGGTCGCGCTCCTCGTAGACCACGCGGTCCTTGCCCTCGGCGAGGCCCAGAGTGTGCAGGCGCACGCGCGTGGTCAGAAGAGTCTCGGGGTCGTTCTCGACGTAGTAGAAGCTGCTGCTGTCCGCCGTCCACGCGATGCTTGCCGAGAGGCCCTTGATCTCGACCGGCAGCAGCTCGCCGGTTTCGAGGTTCTTCACCCGCAAGGTGTACTGGCGGCGACCGCTGGTGTCCTCGAAGTAGGCCATCAGGCGATTGTCGGGGCTGACCTCGTAGCGCGCGATCTGGAAGAAGCCCTGCCCTTCGGCCAACTTGTTGACGTCCAGCAGCACCTCTTCGGGGGCGTCCATGCTGCCCTTGCGACGCGCATGGATCGGATACTCGCGGCCTTCCTCGAAGCGGGTGTAGTACCAGTAGCCATTCTCCTGGAAGGGCACGCTGGAATCGTCCTGCTTGATGCGTCCGACCAGCTCGCCGTAGAGCTGTTCCTTGAGCGCCGCCAGTGGCGCCAGCATGGCATCGGCATAGGCGTTCTCGGCCTGCAGATAGGCCAGCATCTGCGGGTCCTTGCGGCTGTCGTCGCGCAGCCAGTAGTACTCGTCCTGGCGCACCGCGCCGTGCGGAGCCTTGACCTCATGCGGCCGCGTCTCGGCGACGGGTGGTTTCGGCGTGTCCGCGGTGGCGGTGTCAGCGGCACCGCCGCCCGCATCGGGGCCTCGGGAGCAGCCGGCAACCGCGAGGATTGAAGCTGCCAGCGCGGCGAGCCGCGGCAGCTGGCGATGAGAGGCGTGCATGCTCATGGGGTCTCCTTCCATGCAGAACCCCGGCCTGCGCCTGCAGACCGGGGTCGGATGTGGGTTCTGGGGCGAACGTTCGCCGCAGCCGACGGAGTCTACGCCGGCTGCGGGACAAACGAGATCAGCCTTTGGGGAACAGGTGCTGACGCAGGAAACTGTAGGCAATCGCCTGCATGTAGGCGCGCTGGCCGTTGTCGGCCGCGCCGCCATGGCCGCCTTCGATGTTCTCGTAGTAGGCGACGCTGTGGCCCTGCTCCTGCATGCGCGCGAACATCTTGCGGGCGTGGCCCGGATGCACGCGGTCATCGCGGGTCGAGGTGGTGAACAGCACCGGCGGGTACTTCGCGTCGGCCTTGACGTTCTGGTAGGGCGAGTACTTCTGCAGGAACTCCCAGTCGGCGGTGTCGGGGTTGCCGTACTCGGCCATCCAGGAGGCGCCCGCCAGCAGCAGGTGGTAGCGCTTCATGTCGAGCAGAGGCACCTGGCAGACCACCGCGCCGAACAGCTCGGGGTACATCACGGTCATGTTGCCCATCAGCAGGCCGCCGTTGCTGCCGCCCTGCATGCCGAGGTGGGCCGGCGCGGTGATGTTCTGGGCGATGAGTTCCTTGGCGACCGCCGCGAAGTCCTCGTAGGCCTTGTTGCGGTTGGCCTTCAGCGCGGCCTGGTGCCAGCGCGGGCCGTACTCGCCGCCGCCGCGGATGTTGGCGACCACGTAGACGCCGCCGTCCTGCAGCCAGGCGCGACCGACCGCTCCCGAGTAGCCGGGCGTCAGCGAAATCTCGAAGCCGCCGTAGCCATACAGCAGGGTCGGGTTCTTGCCGTTACGCTCCATGCCCTTGCGCGCCACCATGAAGTAGGGAACGCGGGTGCCGTCGTCGCTGGTCGCGAAGCCCTGGGTGATCTCAAGGCCTTCCTTGTCGAAGAAGGACGGCATCTCCTTCAGCTTGGCCTTCTCGCCCAGCAGCTCGCCGAGGTAGAGCGTGGTCGGGGTGAGGTAGTCGGTGCTGGTCATCCACACCAGGTCCGACTTCTCCTCGTCATAGGCGCTGACCGACACCGTGCCGAAAGCCGGCGCTCCGGGCAGCGGCTGCGAGGCCCAGGGCTGGCCCGCTTCGGCCGCGGGCGTCAGCACGCTCAGGCGGTTCTTGACGTCCTCCAGCACGTTAAGCACGAGGTGGTTGGCGGTGAAGCTGTAGCCCGCCAGCGAGGTCGTGTCGCTCGGCTCGAAAAGCACGGTGAAGCGGCGCTCGCCAGCGAGGAAGGCATCGAGCTTGGCCGCCAGCAGGCTGCCCGCGGCGAAGGTGATCTCGGCCACGGTCAGCGGCTCGCGCAGTTCCAGCAGCAGCCAGTCCTTGTGCACCGATTTGTTGGCGCTGTTGGGCGCGTCGATCCTGGTCAGCGTGCCGCCGTCGCCGATGAGGTAAAGCTCGTCGTTGTAGAAGGCCAGCGTGCGCGAGACGAAGCTGCGCTCGTAGCCGGGGGTGTCGTCGTGGCTGGCGGCGATGTACATGTCATCGGCCTGACCTTCGTACACGGTCTCGGCGCTGGCGAGCTCGGTGCCGCGCTTCCAGCGCTTGGCGATGCGCGGATAGCCCGAGCTGGTCATCGAGCCGTCGCCGAAATCGGTGTAGACGAAGACCGTGTCGAGGTCGATCCAGCCCATGCCGCCCTTGGCCTCGGGACGGAAGAAGCCACCCTCGACGAAGGACTTGGTCGCGACATCGAACTCGCGGGTGACGTTGGCATCGGCACCACCGCGCGACAGGGACAGCAGACAGCGCGTGTACTCCGGACGCAGGCAGTCGGCACCCGCCCACACCCAGTTCTCGCCCTCGGCCTTGTTCAGCGCATCAAGGTCGAGGATCACTTCCCACTGCGGCGCGGCCGAGCGGTAGCTGTCCAACGTAGTGCGGCGCCACAGCCCGCGCGGGTTGTTGGCGTCCTGCCAGAAGTTGTACAGGTAGCCGCCCATCTCGCGGACGAAGGGAATCTTGTCGTTGGAGTCGAGGATCGCGCGCAGGTCGTCACGCAGCTGGGCGAAGCCTTCGAGGCTCTCCAGCGAATCCTTGGACGCAGCGTTCTGCGCGCGCACCCAGTCGAGCGCCTTTTCGCCCTCAACGTCCTCCAGCCAGAGGTAGGGGTCTTCGGCTGCAGCCACGCGGGTCTCCTCGGTCTTGGCGGGTTCTGCCGGCGCGGCAGCGGGTTCAGGGGCGCTGCCGCCGCAGCCGGCGAGGAGCAGCGAAGCAAGTGTCGCGGCAAGCAGGCCGCGAGTGGGACGGGATCGCGAGGTCATGCGGGTCTCCGGTGGTGTTTCGACAAGGCTAGGCGGGGGCGCCAGCGCGGTGCAGGGCTTGAAGTCACGAGGCCGGCTCATTCCCCCATGAACCGGCGATGCGCGTTGACCGACATGATGATTCCGAAGCCGGCCAGCAGGGAAACGGCCGAGGTGCCGCCGTAGCTCATCAGCGGCATGGGCACACCGACCACGGGCAGCACGCCCGAGATCATGCCGCTGTTCAGCACGACGAACAGGAAGAAGGTCATCGCCAGCGCGCTGCCGACCAGTCGCGCGAAGGTGTCGCGGGACTGCGCCACGATCCACAGGCTGCGGCCAATGATGAAGGCGAACAGCAGCAGCATGCCGGCCACGCCGACCAGACCGAACTCCTCGGCGAACACCGAGAAGATGAAGTCGGTCGTGTGTTCGGGCAGGAAGTCGAGCCGCGACTGCGTGCCCTCGCCCCAGCCCTTGCCGAACACGCCGCCCGAACCGACCGCGATTTTCGACTGGATGATGTTCCAGCCCGAGCCCAAGGGATCACTCTCGGGATCAAGAAAGGTGGTCAGGCGGGCGCGCTGGTAGTCCTTGAGGAAGAACCAGCCCACGGGCGCCGCCACCAGGCCGAGGCCGGCGAACAGCGCAATCCGCGACCAGGCGAGGCCGGCGAAGAAGATCACGAAGCAGCCCGAGGCCGCGACCGTGACCGCGCCGCCAAGATCCGGCTGGATGGCGATCAGTGCGGCCGGCACGCCGATGATGGGCGCGCAGACCAGCAGGCTGCTCCAGCGCGGCGGCAGCGACTGCCCGTGCAGGAAGGCGGCCACCGCCATCGGCAGGGTGAGCTTCACCAGCTCCGCCGGCTGCAGGTAGAACACACCCAGGTTAAGCCAGTGGCGACCGCTGCGGCCGGTGCCAAGCACCGGTACGAGCAGCAGCAACAGCAGGCTGAGCGCGAACAGCCATGGCGTCCACAGGCGCAGCTGCTGGGGTGGCACCAGCGCGATCAGCCAGAGCGCGCCGAAGCCGACCGCAAAACGCAGGGCTTGCGCCATGAACAGCTGGGGATTGCCATGCGTGGCGCTGTGCAGGGTCAGCAGTCCGGCCGCGGACAAGGCCAGCAGGCCCGCCAGCAGCGGCAGGTCGAGCCGCGGCACGAACGCGCCCAGTATCCCTCCCATGGGACGCAGAGGGCGGTTCACGGTGCCGCCTCGCGCAGGATCCATGCATCGAGGATCTGCCGCGCCACGGGTGCGGCGGCGCGCGTACCCGAGCCACCGGCTTCGATCACCAGGGCAAGCGCGATGGTCGGTTCACTGGCGGGTGCGAAGGCGATGAACAGGGCCTGGTTGCGCTGGTTCGCGGTCAGCCGCGAGGGATCGACATCGGTGGCGCCGCTGCGGCTGACGCGCTGGGCCGTGCCGGTCTTGCTGGCGATCCGGTAGGACAGGCCCTCGCCCATCGCCCGCGCGGTTCCTGTCGGGCCGTGCATCACCGCCTCCATCCCCTCGACCACCGCCTCTAGGTGGTCGGGGCGGATCGACAGCGGCGGCCCCAGCGGTGGAACGTCGACCTGCACGATCTCGGCATCGAACCCCGCCTGTGCGGAGCGCAAGAGGTGCGGGGGATGACGCTCGCCACCGGCGGCCAGGATGGCCGTGGCGTAGGCGAGCTGCAGCGGTGTGGTCACCCAGAAGCCCTGGCCGATGCCGGCGATGACGGTCTCGCCCGGATACCAGGGCTGGTTGCGCGCGGCACGTTTCCAGGCCGGCGTGGGCAGAATGCCGCTGGACTCGCCGATCAGATCGATGCCCGTCGGCGCACCAAAGCCGAACTGGGCGACATAGCCGGTCAGACGCTCGATGCCGAGGTCGAGGGCGAGTTGGTAGTAGTACGTATTGACCGACTGCGCCAGCGACTCGCGCAGATCGATGGTGCCGTGGCCTCCGCGTCGCCAGTCGCGGTACTCGCGCTCCTGGCCCGGCAGGCGGAAGGCTCCACTGGAGAACACCGTGTCGCTCGGGCGACGCAAGCCGAGCTCAAGTCCGGCGAGTCCGATGAAGGGTTTCAGGGTCGAGCCCGGCTCGTAGCCACCCAACAGCACCCTGTTGAACAGGGGTCGCGAGGGAGCGTTGAGCAAATCGGCATAGGCAGCGCGACCGATGCCGTTGACGAAGGGATTGGGGTCATAACTCGGCAGGCTGACCATCGCCAGCACTTCGCCGGTCCGCGGATCCATCGCGACCGCCGCACCCGACTGTCCCGCGAAGGCTGACACCGCCGCCTGCTGCAGTTCGAGGTCGAGGCTCAGGTAGAGATGCTCGCCGGACTCCGCCGCCTGGCGCTCCAGCACGCGCAGGGTGCGGCCCTCGGCATTGATCTCGACCCGCTCGATGCCAACCTGCCCATGCAGGCGGCTCTCGTAGAAGCGTTCGATGCCCGACTTTCCGACATGGGTTGCCCCGCGATAGCGCGCGGGGTCGAGGATTTCCTGATCCTGGGCATCAATGCGCCCGACGTAGCCGATGACGTGGGCGAGCAGTTCGCCGTAGGGATAGCGCCGGGTGAGATAGGGAACCACATCGACGCCAGGGAACTCGTGCCTGCGCACTGCGAAGCGCGCCACCTCCGATTCGCTGAGTCGCAGCTTCAAGGGCACCGCCTGGAAACGGCGCTTCGACAGCCGATCAGCCTCGAAGCTCTGCAGATCCTCCTCCGTCAGCTGCAGCAGTTCGGTCAGCGACCGCAGCGTCGCGTCGAGATCCTCGACCTGTTCGGGGACGAGTTCAAGCCGGTAGGCAGGCACGTTGTCAGCCAGCAGTCGACCGGCACGGTCGTAGATCAGGCCGCGCGCCGGCACGATCGGCCGGGAGCGGATGCGGTTCGCCTCCGATTCGGTGGCGTACTCCTCGTGCCTGACGACCTGTAGATGGGCGAATCGCGTACCCAGCGCCGCCAGAACCACCAGCGCCAGCACGAAGGCAATCGCGGCGCGCGACCGGAACAGTCGGGCCTCGGCCGCGGCATCCCGCAGGCGACGTACGCCACGCATGCTCAATCGCCCCGCTGGCGGGCGCGCAGCCGCAGCCCATCGAGGACAAGGAAAAGCCAGGGCCAGAGCGCGAGGCCCACCAGCGGCGACAGCCAGTAGTCGAGCGGCGGCATGGCTTCTCCGCTGAAGCCGCGGATCATCAACACGACCACGCGATCATTCAACAGCATGGCTCCCACCGCCAAGGCCTGCTGCCAAAGGGTGAAGAAACGCAGGCGGGGGCGGAAGCGCAGGACAATGAAGGCCAACATGCAGAGACGCAGGGCGTGCTCGCCCAACAGGCTGCCATGCACCACATCGGCGACCAGCCCGATGGCAAAGGCCACGCCGAGCCCGACCCGCTCGGGGGCTTCGAGCAACCAGTAACAGATGACAAGGGCCAGCCAGAAGGGCTTGAACCCTGCGAGTTCAACCGGAATGGGAAGCAGACCCAGCAGCAGGGCGACGAGGAGCGAGGCTGGGAACAGGGCGAAGTTGCGCAGGCGCATCAAGGCACCTCCGGCGGCGGCGACATCAGTTCGATCGGCGGACCGAAATCAGGCAGCGATTCGCTCATCGACAACAGCAGCACCTCGCCGCTGCGATCCAGGCGCGCCGCCGGCCGTGCACTGGCGACCAGAAACAGCCGAGTGTCATCAGCGCTGATCGCGGTCACTTCACCTACTGCGAGGCCAGCGGGAAAGCGCCCGCCGATGCCGGAGGTGACGAGCTGATCGCCGACAACGAGATCCGCACTCTGCGGGATATTGGGAAGGACCAGCTCATCGGTGCGGCCGGTGCCGTAGGCGATCGTGCGCAGGCCGGTGCGGACCACCTGCACGGGGACGCTATGGTTGGGGTCTGAAATCAGCAGCGCGGTGGAGGTGAAGGACGAGACCTCGAGGATTTGACCGACCACGCCCCCTGCGTCGATCAGCGCGAGCCCCTCCCGCGCGCCACGCTGGGCGCCGGCATCAAGCACGATCCGATGGCGGAAGGGGTCGAGATCGACGTCCAGCACGGAGGCCATTTGCACGCTGAGCTGGAGCCCGCGCGTGCCATTCAACAATTCGCGAAGGCGCAGATTCTCGATCTGCACGGCCTGCAGGCGACTGAGGCGGGCTTCGGCAACCAGCAGCCGGCGCTGGAATGCATCGCGCTCTTGTTGCAGGCGCTCGCGCGATGCAAGCAGATCGGAGGCGGCGCCCACAGCGCGCGAGGGCAGGCCGGCGAGCAGGTAGATCGGCTGCACCAAGGCAACGGCGTGAGCGCGCGCCTGCTCCAGCAGGGCGGTTCGGTGATCAGCCACCATCAGACCCACGGCGGCCAGCAGATAAATCAGCAGTCGGATAGGCCCCACGCCGGTGTCGGCAAAAAGACCGGGAGCCTGGCGGGGGTTGTAATTCACGTGCGCGCGTCGTCGGAAGCCGGCTGTTCTGCGCTCGAACGCTCTACGTTGAGAACGACGTAGGGCCGGCGCATCGCGATGGACGCGCGGGCACTCGTCGTAGCGTGCTGCCGCAGAGTCTGCTGGCGACTGCGGCGACTGCACTGGCCGAACCGAAGTCCACTTTTCACTCCGGAGCGAAGAAGTCGTTGCCGTGCATGTCGATCAGTTCGAGCGCACGACCGCCGCCGCGGGCGACGCAGGTGAGCGGGTCATCCGCCACGTGCACGTGCAAGCCGGTCTCCTCGGAGATAAGGCGGTCGAGGTCGCGCAGCAGGGCGCCGCCACCGGTCAACACGATGCCGCGCTCGGCGACGTCGGCGCAGAGCTCCGGCGGGGTCTGTTCCAAGGCAGCGCGTACGGCGCTAGTGATCCCGGCGAGAGGCTCATGCAGAGCCTCCAGCACCTCATTCGAGTTCATCGTGAAATTGCGCGGCACGCCCTCGGCGAGGTTGCGTCCAGAGAATTCGATCTCACGCACTTCCGCCTGCGGGAAGGCGCAGCCGATTTCGATCTTGATCTTCTCGGCCGTGGTTTCACCGATCAGCGTGCCGTGGTTGCGGCGAACGTAGCTGATGATCGCCTCGTCGAAACGGTCGCCGCCGATGCGCACGGACTGCGAGTAGACGATGCCATTCAGCGAAATCACCGCCACCTCGGACGTGCCGCCGCCGATGTCCAGCACCATCGCACCGCGCGCCTCGTGCACCGGGATGCCGGCTCCGATTGCGGCTGCCATGGGCTCCTCGATCAGGAACACTTCGCGCGCGCCTGCCTCTTCCGCCGATTCCTTGATGGCTCGGCGCTCGACCTGGGTGGAACCGCAGGGCACACAGATCAGGACGCGCGGACTGGGACGCAGGAAGCGCGAGCGGTGCACCTTGCGGATGAAGTGCTTGAGCATCTCTTCCGTAGTGCTGAAGTCAGCGATCACGCCGTCTTTCATCGGGCGGATGGTGGAAATATTGCCGGGCGTTCGACCCAGCATGCGCTTGGCCTCATGTCCCACCGCAGCCACCGACTTGTGAGAGCCTGGCCCGCGGTCCTGGCGGATCGCGACCACCGAGGGCTCATTCAGCACGATGCCCTGATTCCTGACGTAGATCAGGGTGTTGGCGGTGCCAAGATCGATGGAGAGATCGTTGGAGAAGAGGCCTCGAAGGCTCTTGAACATGGCGCAGCGCGCTCCGGCAGAAAAGCGCTCAAGCCTAGCAAGCGCCCCTTCGCTCAGCAAGGAAGCGCATTGCGGCATTGGCAATGGCAAAGGGGAAGCGGCGGGCCCTCGTCTGGCATGGCCTTGGACTATCGGCACACGGGTCACCGCGTGCGCAGCCCCACTCGCGATGGCCTGTTGGCGAGGCCAGGATTGGATTCTCGGCAGTCAGGCCTTGGGGCGTGGATCGAGCAGCGCCGCCAGCCCAGTGCTCGCAGGCGCACAAGGGGTGCGGATGGCGCCGGTATGCTTCAAACTTGCAGGTTCGTCGGCTGTGGCCGACCCACTCCCCCTCATTGAGCGCCGACACTCGGCCTCGTACCGGAGCCCCCATGCCTGCCCTGATCTGCGGATCGCTCGCCTACGACACCATCATGGTGTTCCAGGACCAGTTCAAGAATCACATCCTGCCGGACAAGGTCCATATCCTGAATGTGTCCTTTCTGGTGCCGCGTATGCGCCGTGAGTTCGGCGGGTGCGCAGGCAACATCGCGTACAACCTTAAGCTGCTTGGCGGTCACCCCATCCCGATGGCAACCGTCGGGCAGGATTTCGCCCCCTATCGGGAGCACTTCATCGGCTGCGGCATCAGCCTCGACCATGTCAAGGTGATCGACGACCTGTTCACCGCGCAAGCCTTCATCACCACGGACCTGGACGACAATCAGATCACGGCCTTCCATCCAGGCGCCATGATGCGCTCCTACGAGAACCACGTCCGCGATGTGCCGGGAGTGAAGTTCGGCATCGTCGGCCCGGACGGCTACGAGGCGATGCTGCAGAACTCACGTGAGTTCGCTGAGCTGGGGATCCCGTTCATCTTCGATCCCGGCCAGGCGATGCCGCTCTTCAATGGTGAGGAACTGCGCCAGATGATCGAGCAGGCCACCTACGTCACGGTCAATGACTACGAGTCGAGCCTGCTTCAGGAGAAGAGTGGCCTCAGCGCCAAGGACATCTCTGAAAGGGTGCAGGCCTACATCATCACCCGGGGGCCCAAGGGCTCCGAGGTGCACACGCGTCAGGGCGTGATGCATGTGCCTGCCGCGAATGCGATGCGCGTGGTGGACCCGACCGGCTGTGGCGACGCCTATCGAGCCGGCCTCATATTTGGACTCATGAACGGAATGGATTTGGCAACTGCTGGCCGGATCGCGTCACTCATGGGAGCTCTGAAGATCGAGCATCTCGGCCCGCAGAACCAGCGCTTCGACTATGAGGAATTCGCCGAGCAGTTCCGCCAGCAGTTCGGCTACGCCTTGAAATAGGCGCGGCGAAACCAGTCGCACAGGAAGCCCGCCCAGTGCGGGCTTCTTTTTGGCCTTTGAAGGCTCTGCAGTACGGTTGCGGGAATAAACCGAAGAGCCAGAGATATCCGCTATGGAATAGCGCTTCGAGGATTCGGCCCCGTCCTTGGGAACCCGCGAAATCTGTCGCTGCCGCCGAGGTTCCTATGCTGTGGTGCAGCTTGGAGTCAGCCGAGTCATTGCATTCGCGTACAAGGAAAAGGGCCACCCCGATTGGGGTGGCCCTTTTGGTGTAAGGCCCTGGCGATGACCTACTCTCACATGGCAAATGCCACACTACCATCGGCG
>NZ_FNAG01000006.1 GCF_900101825.1 Aquimonas voraii | reverse complement strand
AAAGAAAGGCCACCCCTCGTCCGCGCCCTTCGCGCATCCGTGCGCGAAGGGTTCGCGTGAGTCGGTCGGGGTTTTCGGACAGGCCATCCCTGGCCTGTCGAAAACCTTGGCCGCATCCCTGCGGCCAACCCTGCGGGCGGATCGACCGCCTTCCGCCGCTCCCCAGGGGCCCCGTGAAGCGCGCGGGCTCCTGCCCGCAGAAGCCACAGCGCGCGAGTACGTAGGTAGTCGTGCGGCGGCTGGAGCCCAAGCACAAGCCCAAGCCCGAGCACAAGCACAAGCACAAGCGACAGCCTCCCGCGCCCATCCGTAAACGAATCCCGCCACTTCCTCCCCAAGCCACCGGAGCCCCCCATGCCCTTGCCAGCCCTGCTCGAAAGCCGCCTGCGCCTGCCCCTGGTCGGCTCGCCGATGTTCATCGTTTCGGGTCCGGAACTCGTGGCCGCGCAGTGCAAGGCCGGAATCGTCGGCAGCTTTCCTTCGCTCAACGCGCGTCCGCTGTCGCAGCTGGACGAATGGCTGGCCCAGCTCAGCGAGGACATCGCCGCCGCGTATGCGGCCTCGACGCCAGAGGAGCCGGTCGCGCCGTTCGCGGTCAACCTGATCGTGCACGCCAGCAACAATCGTCTGGCCGAGGACCTGAAGCTGGTCGAGAAGTACCGGGTGCCGGTGGTGATCACCAGCCTGTCGCCGCCGTCGGAAGTGGTGGCGGCCGTGCACAGCTATGGCGGCGTGGTCTTCCACGACGTGATCAGCCGTCGCCATGCCGAGAAAGCCGCGGCGCAGGGCGTGGACGGCTTGATCGCCGTGTGCGCAGGGGCCGGTGGACATGCCGGCCCGTTGAGCCCGTTCGCCTTGGTGCGCGAGATCCGCCAGTTCTATCCGGGCACGATCCTGCTGTCCGGCGCGATGGCCTCGGGCGCCGACGTGCTGGCGGCGCAGGCGATCGGTGCGGACCTGGCCTACCTCGGCACCCGCTTCATCGCCACGCCGGAAGCGCGGGCCGTCGACGACTACAAGCAGATGCTGGTCGACTGCCGCGCCGAGGACATCGTCTACAGCTCGCTGTTCACCGGGGTCAAGGGCAACTACCTGAAGCCCAGCATCACCCGCGCCGGCTTCGACGCCGACAACCTGCCCGAGGCCGACAAGTCGAAGATGGATTTCGGCTCGGGCGGCAACACCGACGCCAAGGCCTGGAAGGACATCTGGGGCGCCGGCCAGGGCGTTGGCGGCATCCATGCGGTGCAGCCGGTGCGCGAGCTGGTGCTGCAGATGCAGGCCGAATACCGCGAGGCGGTGGAGCGGCTGGAGCGCATCCGCTTCCGCTGAGTGCCAGTCCGCACGCGCGGCAGCCGACAGCACGGCCCGATGCACTGCAGCATCTGGCCCCCGGCGGCCCCCTCGGGTATCGTGCCGGCGCATGAACTATGCCTCGGACTCGCCAGCGCGCGCGCGGCAGCGCGACCCTTGGCGCGCGCTGCGCTATGCGCTGCGCGTGCCGGTGCTGCTCCTGCATCTGCTGCTTGGCCTGCCGATTACCCTGCTGCTCATCAATCCGCTGACTGCGCGACTGCGCGTGCGCGGCGAGCGGATCGATCACCGCGCCATCCGCGCCTGGCAGGGTGGGCTGCTGCGGATCTTCGGCTTCCGCATCCGCCAGTTCGGACGTCCGCTGGAAGGCGGCGTGCTGTTCGTGGCGAACCATGTCGCCTGGCTGGACATCAGCCTGCTGCACAGCTGCCACGTGGTGGGCTTCGTCGCCAAGGCCGAGATCAGCCGCTGGCCGCTGATCGGTTGGCTCGCCAGTCGTGCCGGCACCATCTACCACCACCGCGGCAACAATGAATCGCTGCACGGGGTGATGCACCAGATGGTGATGCGGCTGCAGTCGGGCCAGGCGGTCGGCGTGTTTCCCGAGGGTCGCACCACGGATGGCCTGAGCGTGCACACCTTCCACGCGCGCATCTTCCAGCCGGCCGTCGCCGCGCCGGCCACCGTGCAGCCGGTGGCCCTGCGCTACGGCGAACGCGGCAGCGCGCAGGCGCTGGTGGCATTCCAGCCGGATGAAAACTTCCTGCAGAACTTCCTGCGTGTGCTGGGCGACCCGGCGCGCGTGGCCGAGGTGCATTTTCTGCAGCCCATAGCGCCCAGTGAGGACGGCCGCCGCCGCCTGGCCGAAAGCGCGCGTGCGCAGATCGCCGCCGCGATGGAGCGATGAGCGCGGAGTTCCATCCGCCGCGCCTGCTGCGCAATCCGCACCTGCAGTCGGTGCTGGCCAGCAGCCGGCTGCGCCGCTATGCCCTGCGCGCGCGCTCGCATCTCGAACGCGAGGCCGAGGTGCGCGAGCTGAATTGCCCCGGCGGCGCCCGCCTGCAGGGCTTCATCACCCGCCAGCAGGTGCAGGCGCACAGCCGAGGCCTGGTGATGCTGCTGCACGGCTGGGAGGGCAGCGCCCGCTCCAACTACATCCTCGACACCGGCGGCGAGCTGCTGCAGCGCGGCTTCGACGTATTTCGGCTCAACTTCCGCGACCACGGCGATACCCATCACCTGAACCCGGAGCTGTTCAGCTCGAACCGCATCGAGGAAGTGGTGGAAGCGGTGGCGATGGTCCAGCAGCTGTTCGCGCCCACGCGTTTGGCGGTGGCCGGGTTTTCGCTCGGCGGCAACTTCGCTCTGCGGGTGGCGCTGCGCGCCCCGGCGGCCGGGATCCGCCTCGATCACGCAGCCGCGGTGTGTCCGGTCATCAGCCCCGAGGCGGGCTTGAGCGCGATCGAGCGCGCGCCCTGGTTCTACGAGCACTACTTCATGCTCAAGTGGACGGGTTCGCTCAAGCGCAAGCAGCAGCTCTACCCGGAGCGCTACCGCTTCACACCGGCGGAGTTCCGCAGCGGCATGCGCGAACTCACCCGCATCCTGGTCGAGCGCCACACCGCGCTCGGCAGCCTCGAGGCCTACCTCGACAGCTATTCGATCGCCGGTGACCGCCTGGCCGCGCTGCAGGTGCCGGTGAGCATCCTCACCGCGGCCGATGACCCGGTGATCCCCGTCGAGGATTTCCACCGGCTGCAGCTGCCTGTGCACGCCCGCGTGCAGATTGCCCGCCACGGCGGCCACTGCGGCTTTTTCGACGGCTTCGGTGCGCGCAGCCACGCCAGCCACTGGGTTGCCGAGCGCATCCAGCAGGCGCTGGCGGCCGAGGGCTGAGAACCTCACTACGGGGCCGCACTTCGGCGGCGTCCTGGGCACTGGTAGACTCGCCGGCTTTCGTCTGCCAGGCCTCGCCCATGCTCCAGCCCATCCAGGACGCCCTGCGTCGCAACGACCTCGACACCGCGATCCGTCTGGCGCGCGAAGCGCTGGCCAGCCTGCCGAGCAGCCCCGACCTGCTGCACCTGCTGGCGCTGGCGCTGCTGCAGAAGGGGCAGGTCGAGGAAGGCGAGGATGCGCTGACGCAGGCGGTCGCGCTGGCGCCGCACCGCGGTCATTTCCTGCTGACGCGGGCGGAGCTGGCGTTCGCGCGCGGCGAGCAGGATGCGGCCTACGCCGACCTGCGCCATGCCGTCGAGCAGGACCCGAATCTGCTCGCGGGCTACGTCGGCCTGGCACGGCTCGAGGTGGCGCGTGGCCAGTTGGATCTGGCCGAGTCGCGCATCAAGTACGGCCGCCGGATCGAGGCCGAGCATCCGGCCCTGCTGCGCGCCGAGGGCGAACTCGAAATGGCGCGCGGCAACCTGGATGCCGCGCTTTCCGCCTTCGACCGGGCGGTCAAGCAGCAGCCCAACAATCCCGAGCTGCACCTGGCGCTGGGCATGGTGTTCCAGCGCCGCGGCCTGCCGGCGGTGGCCGCGCAGGCCCTGCGCAACACCCTGCGGCTCGCGCCCCACATGCGCGTCGCCCAGCGCCTGCTGGTCACCGTGCTGCTCGATGCCAACGAGCCCCAGGCCGCGCAGGAGCAGCTGCTGCAGATTCTGCAGCGCGAGCCGGGCGACGCTGGCGGCTGGGGCCTGCTCAGTCGCATCGCCATGGGCCTGGGCAACGTCGCCGGCTGTGAGCAGGCAATGCTGCAGAGCCTTGCCTTGGAGCCCGAACAGCCCGCGCTGCTGAGCGCACTCCTCAATCTCTGGGAGCGCGCCAACGCTCGTGATCGCGCGCGTGCCGGCCTGGATGCGCTGCTGAAGCAGCATTCGCAGTCGGTGTCGCTGTGGAACGCGCGTTTCAGTCTCGATGTCGCGCTGCCCGAAGGCGAAGCCGTGCTGCAGCGTTGGCGCGAAGCCCAGCCCGGCAGCCTCGACGTCGAGGAGGCCGCGGCGCAGCGCGCCCACCTGCTGGGGCAGCGTGAGGAGGCCGAGGCCATCGCGCGCGCGCTGCTGGAAAAGGATCCGCAGCGCGTCGGCGCGGAACTGTTGCTGGTGCGCGCCGAGCGCGAGCGCGATCCCGAAGCCGCACTGGCCCGCCTCGCTGCGCTGGCGCAGCGGCCGCTCAACGTCGGACTGCGGCGCGGCATCGCCAGCCTGCGCGGCATGCTGCTCGACCAGCTGGATCGCCCGGAAGAAGCGCTGGACGTCTGGCTGGAGGTGCATCGCATGCCGCCGGGCGAGCTGCCGCTGGGCCTGCCGCTGCCGGCCCACCTGCCTGCCGGCCCGCAGCTGGCGGCCGACGCGCCGCGCGGCGCCGACGCGCGTCTGCTCTGGCCGCTGCCCGGCACGCCGGTGGGTGCCGTGCTGAACAGCCTTGGCGGCCTGGCGCTCTGCCTGGTCGACCGCTTCAACAGCAGTGACCGCGCCGACGGCCTCGGCCCGCTCCGCCCGCAGGCCGGCAACCATGGCGAGCAGGGCGCCGAGGGCGTCTGGCGCTCCCAGCTGGCGGCGCGCGGGCTGCAGCCTGCGCAGGTGATCGACGTGCTGCCGCACGTGGACGCGGAGATCGTCTCGGCCCTGCCTGATGCGAAGCTGCTCGCGCTGATCGGCGACCCGCGCGATGTGCTGCTTGCCTGGATCGCCTTCGGCAGCCTGCAGGGGTACGCGATCCAGCAGCCCGAACTGCTCGCATCCTGGCTGGCGGAGGGCTGCGCCTGCCTGCAGCAGCGTCTGCAGGCGGCGCCCGGGCTCACCCGCCTGCTGCGAGTCGAGGACTTGGCCGCCGATCCGCAGACCAGCCTGCGCGCCGCGGCCGAATTCCTCGGCCTCGAGGGCAATCCGGGCGACTACATCAAGGCACGCGGCGAACCCGGCAACGTGCTCGAACTGGCGCCGGGGCGCTGGCGTCGCTACCGCGAGGGCGAGCTGGCAGAAGCCTTCGCCCGGCTGGCGCCGGCGGCCGAAGCCCTGGGTTACGCCCCCTGACGCAAGGCTCCGGGCGCGGCCATCGCCAGCCTGCGCAGGCGATGGATCGGCCCGGGGCTGGCCAACACCGCGGTATAGGCCGGTGCCGGCTGCAGACGCTGGAAGCGCCAGGCCGCGGCATCGCCGGCCTCGGCCGGTGCCGCCAGCAGTTCGGGCTCGATGCCATCGGGGTCGATTCCGAACACCCAGGCATCCAGGCGATCGCGCAGGCCGCTGCCGGTGGCCTTGCAGGCCGCCTCCTTGGCCGTCCAAGCGTGCAGGAACGCGCGCTCGCGAAGGTGCTCTGGCAGGGCTGACAGGGCCTCGAACTCGCTCGCCGCAAAGTAGCGGCGCGCCAGCTGCAGCGCTGGCATGCGCCGCTCTGCCCGCTCCAGATCGACACCGATGCGCAGCCCGTTCGCCAGCGCCAGCAGGCAGCCGCCGACGGTGTCGCTCAGGCTGAACTGCAGCGCGGGCAGGGCGGATTCGAGCAGGAAGGGCCGCCCGCGCGGCTCGCGGCCAAAGCGCAGCGCCGCCGCCGGCAGGCCGGCATAGGGCGCGAGCGCTTCGCGCAGGCGCGCGTCGAGCCAATCGCGGCGGCCGCCGGGACGCGGCTCCGGGGCCGGCCACCACAGCAGGTGCACGTCGCCGGCCTGAAAGTCGGACAGGAGACTCATGGCCGGCAAGCATGCCACGACCGCCCGCACCCCAACTTGCCGCGGCTGTCAAGCGCGGGCATAATGCGCGGCTCGCTGTGTCCAGCCGATCCATCGGCCGGTGTTCCAGGGCTTGCGCAGTCGCCCGCGAACGCACCGTCTGGCCAGCGCCGTTGTCTCCCGACTGTGCGCCGGCGTTCCCTCGTGGGGGCGTCGCGCGGGGCCGCTGCCGCCCTGGCCAAGGGCGGCTCCACAGCTACCATCGAGGTGCGCCATGGCACGCGTTTGCCAAGTGTCCGGAAAGGCCGTCCAGAGCGGCAACAATGTTTCGCACGCCAACAACAAGACCCGCCGCCGCTGGCTGCCGAACCTGCACGAGCGCCGGTTCTGGGTCCCCAGCGAGAAGCGCTGGGTCAAGCTGCGCGTTTCCACCCACGCCCTGCGCACCATCGACAAGAACGGCATCGAAGCCGTGATCGCCGAGCTGCGCGCCCGCGGCGAAAAGATCTAAGGAGCGATAAGTCATGGCATCCAAGCGCGACAAGATCCGCCTGATCTCCTCCGCCGGCACCGGTCACTTCTACACGACCGACAAGAACAAGAAGAACATGCCGTCGAAGATGGAAATCAAGAAGTACGATCCCGTGGTCCGCAAGCACGTGATCTACAAGGAAGGCAAGATCAAGTAAGCGAAGCCCCGCTTCGTTTGCCGCCGATCCTACCCGGGCCCGCTTGATGCGGGCCCGGGTTTTTTGTGGCCTCGCAAGCCCGCGTCCGCACGCGCGCGAACGTCCACTGCACAGGGGGCGCTGTTCGTCCATGCCATGACGGCCACAGGCTGCGGACGCAGCCGAATCCCCATGACCTGCCGCTACACTGGCAACCGCGCGCCCGGCCGCTGCGGCGTGGCGCCTCTGTTCCGTTCCTCCGGAGACCTGCGTGAGCGACACGCCGACTCGTCCCGATCAATCTCCCGCCCCGCCCACGCGCGGTCGCGGCGCCCTCTGGTTCGCCTTGGTCCTGTTGGCCGCAGCCGGCGGCGGTGCGGGCTATGTCCACTTCGAGCTGCAGCGCGCGCGCGGTGCGGCGGTCGATGCCGAGGCCTGGCGTTTGGAGGCGGAAGCGCTGAATGCGCGGCTGTCGGCGTTGGATCGCCAGCTCGCCCAGTACGACGGCGGCCGTCGCAGCCTCGACGAGCGTACCGCCGAACTGGCCAGCAACCAGCGGGTGATCCGCCAAGAGCTGCTGGGCATGGGCGAGCGCGCGGCGACTATCGAGGACGCCGTGGCGCGCCTCTCCGATCAGCGCCTGCGCGGTGAGACCGCACTCAAGCTCAACGAGATCGAAGGCCTGCTGGTGTTGGCCGACCAGCGCCTGCTGCTGGCGCGCGACCGCGCCGGCGCGCGCACCGCCCTGCAGCTGGCTCTTTCCGCGCTCGATGCCGTCGAGGATCCGCTCTATGCCGGCTTGGCCCTGCCGCTGCGCGCCGAACTGGCCCAGCTCGATGCGCTGCCGGCCGATCCGCTGCCGGGCCTGCGCAAGGTGCTGGCGGATGCCCTGTCGGTCGTGCCCGACCTGCCGCGAGCGGCGTTGCAGGAATCCCGCGTTGATGCCTCGGCCGGCGTGGGCCGGCTGCAGCAGGCCCTGTCCGGTCTGGTCACCGTGCGCCGCACCGATGCGGCCGCGGCCGTGCTGAGCGGAAGCGCTCGCGAGGCGGCGCTGGAAGCCCTTCAGCTCGACCTGCGGGTGGCCTTGTTGGCCGCCGAGGCGCGCGATGCCGATGCTCTGGCGGCCGCGCTGACGCGCGTGCAGTCCGCCTTCGTGCGTCTGTTCGATCCAGCCGATGCGCGCGTGCGCGCGCTCAGCGAGGCCTTGGCCACCTTGCAGCCGGCCGATCTTGCCGCTCCCCTGCCGACGCTGGGCGCCAGCCTGGCCGAGCTGCGCGCCCTGCGCGGCGGTCGCCAGCGTCTGCCTGACGCGCCGGTGCCGGCGGTACCCGCGGCCGAAGGCGAGCCGGTCGAATCCGTCGAGCTCGAGCTTCCGCTTGAGCCCGAAGTCGAAGGCGAGCCCGGGTCGCGCACATGAAGAGCTACCGCCTGCTGCTGTGGGGCCTCGGCCTGGCCGCGCTGGGCGCCCTGCTGTTCGGCCTGCTGGCCGAAGACCCCGGCTACCTGCTGCTCGAGTGGCGGGGCTATGCGATCGAATCCACTGCGGTCACGGCGCTGGCCCTGGTCGTCGCCGCCTGGCTGCTTTTGCGCATCCTGCTGGGCCTGCTGATGTGGCCGCTCCGCGCCTGGCGGCGGCACGGCGAGCGCAGGGCGCGGCGGCGCCTCGCCGATGGCCTGCTGGCCGCCCAGCGCGGCGAACACGCCACCGCGCTCAAGCTGCTGAATCGCGCCGCGCGCCGTGCCCGCTTCCGGGTGCCGGCGCTGGTCGCGGCGGCCGAGAGCGCGCGTGCGCTGGCCGACGAGGGTGCCGAACAGCGCGCGCTGTCCGCACTCGATGAGGCCGACGCCGAATCCGCGCGGCTGGCGCGGGCGCGTTCCCGGCTCGCGGCCGGCGATGCGGCCGCAGCGCTGGTGCTGCTGCGTGCAGCGGCGGAACCGCCCGCACCGGCCGTGCGCATCGAGCGCATACGCGCGGCCCTGGCCGAGGGCGAGGCCGGTGCCGCCCTGCTGGATCTGCGCGCGCTCAAGGCCGGCGCTGCAGCCGTGCCGGCCGAGCTGGAAGCCGAAACCCTGGCCGCGGCCCTGCGCCACAGCCCCGACTTGGAACTGCTGCGCCAGCGCATGGCCGAGCTGCCGCGCGGTGCGCGCATCGAGCCGCGTCTCGTCGCTGCCTTCGCCGACCGCGCGCGCGCGCTGGACGCCCCCGAACTGGCCGACGACGCCATCGAGCAGGTCCTGCGCAAGCAGTGGGACGAACTGCTGGTCGCCGACTACGGCCGCGCCGGCCGCGGCGACCAGCGCGAGCGCATCCGCCGCGCCGAAGCCTGGCTGGAAGAACACCCCGACAGCGCCGCCCTGCAGCTGGCCCTGGGCCGTCTGTGCCGCATCGATGGTCTGTGGGGCAAGGCCGAGGCGCATCTGCTGCGCGCCAGCCGGGGTCCCCATGCGGCCGTGGCCTGGGAGGAACTGGCGCTGGCCTTCGTGGCCCAGGGCGAGGAGCTGCGCGCCCGCCAGGCCCTGCAGAACGCCTTGGCCGCCCAGCGCGGGCAGGCGCCGTCGACGCTCAGCGCGCGTCCGCGCGCCGCGATCGGCGCGGGCAGCGAAGCGCTCGAGCGCCGCAGCTCGATGGGCGTGCCGCTCCTGGCCGACGGCAGCGCGCCGCAGGCCGATTGAAGCGCCGCGAGGCCGTCCCGCACGCATCCACGGACAGGGCAGGCCGCGAGGCCTGCCCTTCCTCTTTGCAGCGCCCCCCGACTACCAACTGCCGACGTTCGGCATCGAAGCCCAGGGCTCGGCCGGCGCCAGCGCCTCGCCCTTCTGCAGCAACTCGACGGAGATCAGGTCCGGGCTGCGCACGAAGGCCATGCGCCCGTCGCGGGGCGGGCGATTGAGGGTGATGCCCTGCGCCTGCAGGTGGGCGCAGGTCGCGTAGATATCGTCGACGGCGAAGGCGAGGTGACCGAAGTTGCGCGCGCTGCCCAGCGAAGGCATGCCTTCGCTATCCCCGTCGTCGTAGTTCCAGGTCAGCTCGACCTCGACCTCGGGGTTCTCCGGTGCCGCCAGATAAACCAGGGTGAAGCGCCCCTGCGGATAGTCGCGGCGACGCGTTTCGACCAGGCCGAGGCCTTCGCACCAGAATTTGAGGGAGGCGTCGAGGTTGCGGACGCGGACCATGGCGTGGAGGTATTTCATCTGAGCCGGGATTCGTTGTTCGGGATTCGGGATCCGAGGGTAACGCCAAGCCGCGCGCTTGAGCGCATCACAAGCCCCTGAGCGGGGCGCCGGGCAAGCGGCTGCGGCATGCCCAAACGCCGCGGCTCCTGCGAATCCCGAATCCCCAATCCCGGCTCAGAGAACCCATCCGCCATCCGCGGGTGCCGCGGCTTCATCGCACGGCCCTCGACGTCGGTGACGCCGTCGAGGCGCCGCATGTCCTCGCTGATCGGTGAAGGCCCCTGGGCTCGCGATGGCGGGGAGTTTCCTGGTCGAGTTGCTTTCCAGGCATCTGATTTCGCAGGTGTTTGTGCTGCCGATCGGGTCTTTGCCGTGCCCGGCTTCTTCCCGCGCGGTCCCGTCGTCAGCCTCGTGGCGACTGCAGGGTCGGTTCTAGCGTGATCTCGCGGCGGCTCCGGCCTGGACTGCCGCCCCGGCAAATCGCCCACGGGCCGATGCCGGGCCCTGCGCGCGGCTCCGCACTGCGGGTCGCGATCCACTACCGACAGATGGGAGGCACTCAATGAACCGTTCTTCCGGGAGTCCGGCGCGCCGCGCCGTGCAACCCCGCTTCTTGCGCGCACGCTGGGCCTGCGGAGCCGCACTCTGTGCGCTTCTGTTCGCCGGCAGCGTCGCCGCTCAGGCCGTGGTGCCACCGGGCAAAGGCGAGGGCGAGCCCGAGCCGGACCTCAGCTACTCGCAGAAAGTGCTCGAACAGGGCGAAGGCTGGCAGCGCGTGCTGTCCTCCGGCGTACTCGACGAGACCGGCGAGCCCTACGCCGAAGAGATGTTCATGATCGACGGCGAACGCGGTGTCGCCGCCGTCCCGCTTCCCGACAGCCTGCGTGAAAGCCTGATTCTCGATCTCGCCGAGCGCGAGGGAGACGAGCCGATCGCCTTCTCGGTGAGCGTGCGCGTGGCCGAGGAGGTGCGCAAATCGGAAGCGCAGGGCAAACCCACCGACGAGCTCATCCGTCTCGTGGCGATGCTGGAGGAAGGCGACGGCCCGCTGGGTACGGCGGCGGCGGCGAAGGGCAGCTGCGGCGACCGCGACATCTACCGCAATCGCAGCTTCAGCATCAACGCACCGCTGAACCGCAATTTCGGCATCGGTGGCGGCTTCAGCGGCAGCCTCGCGCTGACCGGCAACGCCGCGGTCAACGCCAATGGCGAAGTGCTGATCAAGCTCAAGCGCTTCAAGGCCTGGTTCCTCTGCATCCCGTACGGTGTGCGCTTCAACCACGCACGGGTCCGCGGCTCGGCCAACATCGAGCACGGCGCAACCCTGAGCGGCACGATCCACTACGCCAACCGCGAAGCGCGGGAATGGCAGATCGCCAAGCCGCACCTGTTCTCCCTGAACTTCTTCGCCGGCCCGATTCCGGTGCACATCGGCTTCAACCTGCCGATCACCGCAGGCTACGACCAGGGCGGGCTGAGCGGCAGCGTCACCGGATCCACCACCTACAGCGGCAACCGCACCTTCTCGGGCACCTTCGACTACCGCTGCACCTCGTCCGGCTGCACCGGCAGTTCGCAGTTCAATTCGTCGGGCCTCGGCTCGCAGCCGATGACCGGCAGCGTGTCGGGACGCTTCCAGCCGAACATCTATGCGCAGGTCGCCATGCGCGGCTACCTGTACACCGAAGGCGTCGCCTATGCCCAGGTCGGCGTGCGGCCCTACCTGCGAGGCGATCTCTGGGGCTACTACGGCAACAACTGCGGTGACGCCGATGCCAACGGCCACTACGAAACCGTGCAGGCGCTGACCTTCGACCTCGACTGGCAGCTCTACATCACCGGTCAGGCCGACACCTTCCTCACCAGCGCCTGGCACCGGAACCTGTGGACATCGCCGCGCTGGCATATCGGCTTCTGGGACCTGCTCGGCGGGCAGGGTTCGACCGCGATGTCGCCGATGCTCAGCGGCCCCGCCGTGGTCCCGGTCGGCCTTGCGGAAACCTTCGGCGCCAAGATGCGGCCCTGCTGGCCCTACACCGACACCGTCCAGTACTCGATGAACTGGGGTGACGGCAGCGCCGCCCAGCCGATGTCCGGGCCCGCGGCCAACCTGACCCAGGCGAGTCACACCTGGAACAGCGGCGGTACGCCGCTGCTCAGTCTGACCGCCGTCGGCGACAGCCACGGGCGCAGCTTCAACAAGACGACCACGCGCCAGGTGCAGGCCAGCACGGCGCCGATCAATCTGGCCCCCCGCGCTGCGGCCTCGGCCTCGACCACCTACTGCCGAGGACCGGGCAACCAGTGCTACAGCGCCGCCCGCATCAACGATGGCGTCACCTCGACCCAGCTCGGCGGGCTCTACAGCTGGACCAACGATCTGCCCGACTGCACCGATCCGCGCTCGATCTGCATCAATCCGGATGGTGTGGGCGGAGCCAACACCACCCCGTCCTTGTTGCCGATCGGCCCGCAATGGGTCGCGCTCACCTGGCCCGCCCCGCTGACCCTGCAGCGCGTCGACCTGTTCACCACCAGCGGCTTCGAGGTCCAGGATTTCGTGATCCAGTACCTCGCTGGTTCGCAGTGGATCACCCTGTCGGCCACGCCGGGCTTCCCGACCGACAACACCAGCACCCAGCTGAGTTTCACCTTCCCGCCGGTGACCACCCGTTCGATCCGGGTGCTGGGTCGCAAGGGGCCTGAGGTGCAACCTGCGCACATCCGCATCAACGAGCTCGAGGTCTATCGCTGATCCTCACCCGGCCGCGCGCCGGCTTGGCGCACGCAGCCCGCCCTGTGGCGGGCTGCGTGCTTCGCCCGTGTGGCAGGCCTGGCAGGCCCGCGATGGCGCCGGCTCGGGACCGGGTCGAATGCCGGTTTTTCAATGGCTTGCGCGGAATCTTCCCCAGCTTGTTCCCGCCTGCGCGGTGGCGTGCGCCCACCGCCGCGCCTAGAGTCCGGCCTCCCCCACGAGGACGTTCCCATGCGCGTGATCCTGCAGTCGATGTTCCGAGTCGCCGTCCTGCTCTGCCCGCTGGCCGCAGGCGCCCACGACACCCTGCCTGAAGACTGGTGCCAGGACGGGCACCTGCCGCCCGCGGTGGCGCGCGAGTTCAACTTCGACGAAGACGAACTGATGGCGCGCATCCGCGCCTTCGAAGAAACCCACGACCACAGTCGCAAACCGCCCCAGCCCGGCCTGTTCGACAGCCGCTGCGGCATCGTCGACATGTGGTCCTGGGCGGATCTGATCGCTGCCGGCTACTGCGCTGAGACCTCCGAGGAGGCGAACGCCATGCCGATCATCCTCGACCCCCCGAGCTTCCTCGACACCGAACATCATCGCGAATACCGGCTCAGCGAAGGGCTGCGCGGCGCCTGCGTCGTGTGCGAGAAGAAGGACAGCGCGCGCTGACCGGGCGCGGGCCGGCCCGTCTTTGCTGCGCGGCGAGCCCCGACCCGCACCGATCCCGCGCCTGCGGGCCTCGATCGGCGCTGGCCCGACCGCCTCGAGTCTGCGGGCACGTTCGGCCGTGGCCCGGCAAACCCGTCGCGAGGTCTGAACAACCCGCCGACGACCGTGTCCAGAACGCGCCTAGGCCAGCGCCTTGCGGCGCGTGTAGGCCAGCACGGCGTCGGCCCGGCGCTTGAGGTCCTCACGGACCGTGGGGTCGAGCGTGCACTGGCTGAGCACGAAGTAGGCGGACCGCAACACGTCGCGCCAGCGCGGGTTGCGAGGCAGTTTGGACACCGCGAGATAGCGCTCCATGGCGCGGGCGCGCAGACGGCCGTCATCGATGCTGACGCGCCAGATCCGGCTCTTCTCCGCCAGCTCCAGCCGATTGCTGCCGGTGGCGCGCTCCCAGGCATCCACCACCGCCAGCATCAACTCGACGATGCTGCGCTTGAACTCCTCGTGCAGCGGCTGCGCATCCGTCGCCTGCCGAACCGGCGCGTGCGCTTCCGAGGGCGACTCAGGCACGGTCGCGCCTTGGTTCAGCTCCATCACCACCAGGCCCTCGCCCTCGCCCCAGGGGCGCAGGCGCGCCTGCAAGCGGGGCCCGCGATTGCGCGAGGTGAGCTCCAGCCCGTGTACCTCCGCGTCCTCCATCCGCTCCAAAGCCGCGGTGAGAGCGGCCGCATCCTCCCCGAACAGGAGTTCGACAATCGAGCGCCCCATCGGCGCCTCGGGGTCGAGCTCCAGCACGCGGCGCGCGCTGCGGTTGGCGGCCAGCAGCTGACCGTCGGCATCGAGCAGGCAGAGCGCGCTTTCGCGGCTGTCCAGCAGGGCCTGCAGCAGGCTGCGGTCCTCCGCCAGGGAGTCGGCCTCGCGGCGGTAGCGAAGCAGTTCGTCCTGCTCGCGCATGCGTTCGGCGGCGATCCGCAGGCGTTCGCGCTGACTGCGCCGCTGCTGGAGGACCCAGAGCGCCAGCAGGCCGGCCAGGGTGAGCGCCAGTGCCAGGCCCAGCACCAGGGTCCGCTGGCGCAGCCGGGCCTCGTTGATGGCCTTGTCGGCCGCCAGTGCTGCGATCGTGTGGTCGCGCTCGCTGAGCTCGAAGCGCGCCCTCAGCCATCCGAGCTGACGATCCTGCTGGGCATGCGCGAGTCGGCTCTGCTCGAGGTGGGCGCGACGCGCCTCACGCAGGGCGCCGGGCAGGTCGCCGCGCGCTTCCAGCAGGGTGGCCAGCGCTTCGATCAGCGCCGGACGTTCGGTGTCGCCCTCGGCGAGGCGCGCGATCACCGCCCGCAAGCGGCGCTCTGCCGCCGCGAGTTCACCGGCCGCACGTTCGCTGCGCGCAATCTGCCGCTCGACATAGGCCGGCGGCTGCAGCGCGTACTGCCTGGCCAGCGTCAGCGCCGAGGCGCTCCACTCGCGCGCCTCAAGCGTCCGGTCGGCATCCAGTGCAGCCCGGATCAGGCCACCGTGCGCGCGCAGCTGCAGTTCGGGCAGGCCGGCCGCGCGGTAGCTCTCCAGCGCAGTCCGCAGCCAGTCCTGGGCCGAGCGGGTATCGCCGCGATCGAGACTCAGCTCGCTCATCGACTCCAGGACATGCGAAGCCTCCAGCGTCTCGCCGGCGGCGTCGAAGGCGGACAGCGCCTCGCGGTAGTAGCGCAGGGCCGAATCGTGGTCTTCAAGGTCTCGATGGACGTCCGCGATGTTGTTCAGCACGGCGCCGCTGACGGCACCGATTTCGCGCTGGGTCTCCAGGCTTGCGGTCAGGGCGCGCAGGGCACCGCTGAAGTCACCGAGCCGTCGCAGCACGCTGCCGATGTTCTTTTCCTCGCGGGCGATCGCGGCACGGTCACCGCGCGACTTCGCCTGCTTGAGCGCGCATTCGAACCAGGACAGCGCCTGCGGCAGGCGCTCGCGACGGTAGTCCAGAATGCCCCAGCGACGGACCAGCAGATACGGCCGCTCGTCCTCGATGACGACAGCGCCTTCAGTGCTGGCTGCCGATTCGACCTCGAGCTCTGCCCACGCGCAGTGCAGTTGGCGCTCCGCCTCCTCGAAGGCGCCCACGCGTTGGGCCTCGTCGATCGCGCCCAGCGCGGCCTCCCACGACCTTCCGGTGACGCAGGAGTCGCGCGCGGGTGCAGGTGGCGCGGGCAGCGCACAGCCCAGGTCCACGGCCTGCAGCGGCGCGATGCCGCCGAGCAGAAGGCAGGCGCAGACAAGACCCCGGCGCCGGTGCGGATCGCGCGTGTGCCGGCGGTGCAGGGAGCGAGCGGTAGTGGGGGCTTCCATGGCGCGAGGATGTCCAACGACCTGGCTCGGCATGGCCAGCAGAATGCGCGATGCGCCGGCTGACGTCATCGTTGAGGCGGCGGCAGCAGCGCATCCGCGCGCGGCGACACATGGGCCCTTGGCAACGGGTCCGGAAATTCAGCGCTGCAAAGGTTAGCGCATGCAACAGCCAAGACGCGAATCGAAGCGCCGTCGTTGCCAGTGCTTGCGCCGCGTTGAGCTCAAGACACGGTCGCCGCCTTCGGCTTTGTCGTGCGCCAGGGAGGGCAGGTCCGTGCTTGAGCCCGCGCAAGCGAGTCCGGACCGGCGCCGGACTCGCGACCACGGATCAAGGCCCGGCGGCCCTTGATCCGTGTTGGGTCAGGGCGTCTCGAAGCCGTCCGAGAACAGGGCGTCGAAGTCGAGCCCGAACTCCTGGAAAAGCGCATGCCCAGCCTGCGAGGCACCTGCACTGCGGCTGCCGTCCGCGAGGCTGAAGCGCAGCACCCGCGGCGCATCGCCGGCCGCGTCCTGGCCGAGGATGACCAGCGCGTTCGCGGTCTGGTCGATGGCCGCGGCGCCTGCCTGGATGAAGCAGCAGCCCGCCACGCCGCTGCCCACCGGTGTGATGGTGAAGGTCGGCGCTGGCCCGACTGCGATCAGCTGGCCCAGGCCGGTCGCGGGATCGTGGGCCAGGCCCCAGACCGTTCCCGAAGCAGGGTGGCGAGCCAGGTCGCCCAGCTGCATGCCGGCGGGCAGGGCGATCTCTGCAGCCAGGCTGTTGGTGGTGAAGTCGAAGGGCAGAATGGCCTCCTGCTGGCCGTTGCGAACCACCGCCAGCAACCGCAGGTTGCCGCTGTCGACCAGGGTGGAGACGCCGGCCTTGAGGGTGCAGCAGGGGGCCGGCAGCGACGCACGCACGCTGATCTGGGCCGTGCTCGGATTGACCGTCGCCATCACCACATTGCCACTGGCGAGCTCCCGGCCCAGTGCGTACAGCAGATTGCTGCCGGCGTGGTACTCGAGGTGGGTGAGCGAAAAGCCCGGGTCCAGCGCCAGCCGCTCGCTGCCGCCGGAGGCATAGTCGAAGCGAACCAGCTGTTGGCCACCGCCGTTCTGGGCCACGAAATAGGCCCGATTGGCGAGCAGATCGAAGGTCGGCGTGCCGACCCCGATGCTGCAGCAGTTCGCCACGCGGGCGGGGCTTTCGGCGCCGGTGTCGACCTCGCGAAGCAGGGTGTCGCCGCTGTCCTCGGCGAAACCCAGGGCGTAGATCTCGGCCTGTGCCGAAGGCACGAGGCTGGCCAGCACCAGCGCGAATCCTGCGGAAAGAATCGAGCGCAGTGTCATGGGGGCGCGCTCAGTTCGCCGCCGGCAGCAGGGCTTCCAGACGCAGCAGTCGCGCCTCGAGCTCGGCGATTCGCGCATCGCGCTGTTTCACTTCATCCTGCAGTGCCTTGACCGAGGCCAGCGCCACGCCAGCGACATCGCCTGGCGCCAGGAAGCGCGGGTCGGCGCCAACGCCGAAGGTGGCGTGGAAGTCCTCGGCCATGGGCCCGATATGGCGCTCACCTTCGGTCGACTCCCGGTAGTTCCAGGCCGGAACTTCCAGCCGCTCGAGCTTCGCCAGCAGCAGCGGGCCTTCGATCGCCTGCACGTTTTCCTTGGTCGCGCGGCTGGACAGCTGCGAAATGGTTCCGCGGGCCGTGACGTTGCCGTTGCTGTCGACGCTGAACCGGTCCTGCACGTCGCCGGCGAAATCGGCATTGGTGTTGCGCACCTGCAGCGCGAGCACGGGCGACACCTCCGGGGCGTTGGTGAAGGCCTCGATCCGGGCCGCGGCGGTGCCACCGCCGAACCCGACGTTGCCGTTGGCGTTGATGTCAAGGCTGGAGGTCGGCGCACCCGGGCGAATCCGGAAAGGCAACAGCGCGCCATTGGTGACATCGCGCACGAAGAAGTTCGCTTCGTTGCTGCCGATGTCGAAGGTCTGAGCGGTGAAGCCACCGGCGGCGCTCTGCTCGAGTCGGATTCCCGGCGTATTGCCCGTGACCGCATGGATGTCCAGCACAGGCGCGCTGGTGCGCAGGCCAATGCGTCCGCTGTTGTCGAGCCACAGCGTATTGCTGGGCGCACCGCCCTCAATCGTGAAAGGCATCGTGCCGGTGGTGCGGTTGTCGATGGAGAAACGGTTGATGCCCCCGTTTGCCTGGTCGTTCGCGATGATCGTCCAGTCGTGGTTCGGAAAGCCCGCACTGACCGAGGTGTCGTCGAAGTGGATGCGGAGGTTGTCCTCTTTCAGGCGCAGCGTATCGGTGCCGAAGTTCTCACCGTTGACGCAGTTCAAGCCCGTGCACGTACTGCCGATGACGATCAGGTCTTCGGCAATCACCTGCTTGGGTTGCAGCGGATCGCTGCCTTCCTTGGCCAGCCCGTTGGCGAGCCGACCCGACGACACGGCGAAATGTCCCTGCAGCACCGGCCAGGCCTTGCCGGGTGCGCCACGGCGACCCTCTGCGGAGTCGCTGCCGCCGGCTGCGGAGGCTTGCTTGGCCCCTTCGAACTGCAGGCTGTAGCTCCAGTGGCCGTCCATCGGGGTCTGGAGGTCGAGATCCAGGCGGTTCAGACCCTGTGCGGGGTAGCTGCGCAGGTGCACTTCACCCTTGGGGTCGACCAGGATCAGTCGGACCCGTGCCCAACCTTCAGGGGCTTCGACGGTGATCGGCTGCTCACCGAAGCTGAGCAGCAGCGGCGCGGCCTGGGACAGGGGAGCGAACAGGCAGCAGGCGAGAGCGAGGGTATGCAGGCGCATGGGACCTTCCTTCGTGTGAGCGGGTGAGCGGATGGGCACAGCGCTGGCGCCGTGTTGAACAGGGCCACACGACGGGCGCGTGGCTTGAAAACCGTGTGCGGGCGGTTGCAGGTTTCGCGCCGCGCCTGCCGGGTTGGCGTCCGCCAAGGCAGTCGGAGCGGGGTGCAGCCGGCTGCCGGAGCGGGTCATGACCGCGTCGCCCGGTCGAAGCGCCGGCGTGCGGGGCCCGCGAGCAGCAGCAGGCCCAGCGCCAGGCTCAGCAGGGTCGTCGGGGTGGCCAGCGGAACCGGGCGCGCCGACGACAGCGGCGGCAGTCCACGGCCGCGCAGCAGCCGCAGCGGCTGATCGAGCTGCGGCGCCGGAAAGCGTTCGACGGTGCCGTCAGGCCAGCGCACCTGCAGCCGCTCGACCACCGCGGCCGAGCCCACTCCGAAGTGGGCTTCGGCGGGGCCGCTCGAGAGGAACTGGCTGCCGCTGCCGATCTCGCGCACCTGCAGGCGTCCGCCGGCGCGAAGCTCGACCCGCGCGCCGATCGCCTCGGGGTTGGGCCCGTCCTGGCGCACTGTCACCCGCAGCCAGCGTCCGCCTGCCGATGCGCCCTGGTTGCGGTAGAAGCGACTGCTGCCGCTGTTGTTCTGGACGAACAGATCGACGTCGCCGTCGTTGTCGGCATCGAAGCAGACCAGGGCGCGGCCCTGGCCGCGGTCGTCGAAGCCGCGGGCCAATGCCTGTTCGGTGAAGCCACCCCGCCCGTCACTGATGAACAGGCGCGAGGGGTCGGCGTGGAAGGCCGCGGCGGGCGCGGCCGACATGCCATTGACGTGTACGATGTCGAGGTGGCCGTCGAGGTCGATGTCGGCGAAGCAGGCCGCCCAGCCCCATCCACCTTCGCGGACACCGGCGGCCAGCGACACGTCCTCGAACTCGCCGTTGCCGCGGTTGCGGTAGAGGCGGTTGCCTGAGGTGCCCCAGTTGCCCAGCGGCACGCCGGAAGGGTCGTGGATGCTGGTGACGAACCAGTCCAGATCGCCGTCGCCGTCATAGTCGCCGAGCGCGGCCCCCATGCCGTTCTCATCGTCGATCGAGGCCGTGGTCGTGTCGACCAGACGGCCGCCCCGGTTCAGCAGTACCCGACTGGTCCCGAAATCGGCGGCCAGCGCGAGGTCGATGCGACCGTCGCCGTCGAGATCGCCGAACTGCGGGGTGAAGGTGTAGGAGCGCTGGCCAAGGGCGGCGCTGATCGCGAGATCCGCGTCCGCGTTCTGGAAGCGCCCGTCACCGAGCCCACGGAACAGATGTCCGGACCGTCCGACCCCGCGCGCCCAGCGGCCAAGCGCGAGATCCAGCAGACCGTCACCGTCGTAGTCGGCCAGCGCCATCGACCAGGAATCGTCACCAAGCTCGAGGCCGGTGTCGGCGATCGCGGCGAAGCGCCAGCCACCCAGGTTGCGGAACAGGCGCGGCGATTGTCCGCCGAGCCCGCCAAACAGGAGGTCGAGACGGCCGTCGGCATCCAGATCGACCAGGTGCACGCCGTTGTACTTGCCGGCCGCGGGCACGCCGCTGCCGGCCGTCAGGCTTTCGAAGCGGCCGTCGCCGCGATTTCGCAGCAGGGCGGGCGCGCCCAGGTCGCCCCGCACCACGACCAGGTCGACGTCGCCGTCGCCGTCCAGATCGCCGGCGGCTGCGCCACCGCCCATCATGTCCGGCTCACCGTCGAAGCCGAAGGTGTAGCCATGGCTGATTCTGAGGCCCGCGGCGACGCTGTCCTCTTCGAAGTGCCAACTGGAACTCTGCGCGGACGCCGGGCCCGCCGCGGCGGCGCAGGCGGCACCGAGGGCAAGGCGCCCCGCCAGCGCGAGCCGCGCTGGGCGCAGCCGGTCGAGGCCAAGCGTGTTCTTGATTCTCCCCATGGGCCGCAGTCTGACCCACTGGAATCACAAGTCCAACACGTTCGTGAGTGAATCGCTTCGGCGGCTTCCAGCAGGGGACTGGCCGCAGGGCCCAGGCAAGCGTCACCGTGCCCCGCGGCGCCTCAGCCCGCCCGGCGGCCGCCGGCACGCCGTGTCAGAGAAACAGATCCGGCATCAGCGGGTGTCCGGGCTTCACCGCGTAGTGCTCGAAGTCCTCGATGCCGTGCACCCGCAGCACGTCCTCGTCGATCAGGAACTGGCCGCTCAGCCGCGCGGCCGGGGTGCACAGCACCGCGTGGGCGGCGTCGGCGACGATCTCCGGCCTGCGGCAGCCGTCGTGGTCGACGCCGGGAATCATCTTCAGCGCATCGGTGAGGATCACCGTCTTCGGCCACAGCGCATTCACCGCCACGCCCTGCGGGCCGAACTCCGCGGCCAGGCCCAGCGTGGCCAGGCTCATGCCGTACTTGGCCATGGTGTAGGCGGTGTGCGGCGCAAACCACTTGGGGTCGAGGTTGGGCGGCGGTGCCAGCGTCAGGATGTGCGGATTCGACGACTTCAAGAGATGCGGCAGGCAGGCTTGGCTGCACAGGAAGGTGCCGCGCGCGTTGACGCCGTGCATC
Source organism: Aquimonas voraii (assembly GCF_900101825.1). GTDB lineage: Bacteria > Pseudomonadota > Gammaproteobacteria > Xanthomonadales > Xanthomonadaceae > Aquimonas > Aquimonas voraii. Next base: position 229,453 of record NZ_FNAG01000006.1, on the reverse strand, counting down.
AGGTCATAGCGCTTCATCGGCGTGTCGAGCGCGCCGCGCAGCCAGATCGCGCTGGCGTTGTTGACCAGGATATCGATGCCGCCGAAGCGTTCGACCGCGGCTGCGACTGCGGCCTGCACCTCATCCTCCTCGCGGATGTCGCACTTCACCGCCAGCGCCTGCCCACCGGCCGCAACCACGGCCTCAGCCGCGCTGTGGATGGTGCCCGGCAGCTTCGGATTCGGCACCGAGGACTTCGCCGCGATCACCACGTTGGCACCGTCGCGCGCCGCCCGCAGCGCGATGGCGAGACCGATGCCGCGCGAGGCGCCGGTGATGAACAGGGTGCGATCTTTCAGCGACATGCGGGCGAACTCCGAAGGCGGGGTGGATGCGCCGGAGTGTAGGCCGTGGCCGGCGACGGACGCAGCTTCGATCGCGTCGTCCGCAGCCCGCAAGCCGCATCGAATTTGCGACCTGGGTGCACTTGCCCAAGCCGGCGCAGGCCGCGCATGCTTGATCGCTTGCACGGCGCCCGTCGTGCTCTGAACGGGGACCCTCCATGCTTCATGCCGCTCTGCGGACAGCTCTGGCTGCTCTGCTTGCAGTTCTTTTGCTTGCTGTGCCCTCGGGTGCGGCCTTCGGCCAAGCCCTTGCCTCCGCGGACGGCTTGTGGACCCCGATCGACGAAGCCCAGGTCGCGCGCAGCGCGGAGCCGCGGCGGCTGGTGCCGCAGCGCTACCGCACCCAGCAATTGGATCGCGCGCGCCTGGCCGACCTGCTGAAGTCCGCCCCGCTTGAAGCGCAGACCGCGGCGGTGGAAAGCAGCCTTGAGCTCAGCCTGCCGACCCCCGAGGGTGACTACGCCCGCTTCCGTATCGTCGAGTCGCCGATCATGGAAGCCGCGCTCGCGGCCAAGTTCCCCGAGATCCGCACCTACCTCGGCCAGGGCATCGACGACCCGACCGCTACCCTGCGCTTCGATGTCAGTCCGCAGGGTTTCCGCGCCCAGGTCATCGGCTGGCGCGGCAGCTATTACGTCGATCCCTATCAGCCGAAAGATCTCGACACCTACGTGGTGTATTCGAAGCGCGACGCGCCGGACGACGGCGAGCGCCCGCGCTGTGGCGTCACCGGCCAGGCGCTGCCGAAGGACCTGCCGAACTTCCAGCAGAAGGGCGCGGCCGCCAAGATCAGCTCGGGTACCGTGCGCCGCACCTACCGCCTGGCGGTGGCGGCCACCGCCGAGTACACCGCCTTCCACGGCGGCACCGTGGCCGACGGCCTGGCGGCCATCGTGACCACCATGAACCGCGTCAACGGCATCTACGAGCGCGAGCTGTCGGTGCGGATGGTGCTGGTGGCCGACAACGACCGCATCATCTACACCAATGCCGCCACCGACCCGTACACCAACACCAGCGGGTCGACGATGCTCGGCGAGAACGTCGCCAATCTGAACACGGTGATCGGCTCGGCCAACTTCGATATCGGCCACGTCGTCAGCACCGGCGGCGGCGGCATTGCCGGCCTGGGCGTGGTCTGCAGCTCCAGCAAGGCGCGCGGCGTCACCGGCTCGGGCTCGCCGGTTGCCGACCCCTTCGACGTCGACTACGTGGCCCACGAGATGGGCCACCAGTTCGCCGGCAACCACACCTTCAACGGCTCGGGCGGCAGCTGCAGCGGCGGCAACCGCAACGGCAACACCGCCTATGAGCCCGGCAGCGGCATCACCATCCAGGCCTATGCCGGTATTTGCGGCGCCGACAACCTGCAGCCCAACAGCGACGACTACTTCCATCGGGTCAGCCTCAACGAGATGCTGGCCTTCACCACCACCGGCGGTGGTTCGAACTGCGGCACCACCAATGCCACCGGCAACACCCCACCGACGATCAGCACCCCTGCCGCCTGGACCATCCCTTCGCGCACGCCCTTCGAGCTGACGGCGACCGGCAGTGATGACAACAGCGACACCCTGAGCTACCTGTGGGAGCAGTTCGACCGCGGCACCAGCGCCAATGTCGCCGGCACCATCGTCGATGCCGGCCAGGGGCCCCTGTTCCGTTCGTTCGCGCCGACCCTGTCGTCCAGCCGGGTGTTTCCGAGCTGGCGCTGGATCCTCAACAACGCGAACGTGGCACCCGCCACCGCGCCGCTGCCGGGCACCAGCTCACCGAACTGGCTCACCGCCGAGGTCTTGCCGAGCACCAACCGCACGCTCAACTTCCGCGTCACCGCACGCGACAACCGCGCGGGTGGCGGCGGCACCAACGAGGCCAGCACGGCGGTGACGGTGGTGGCGGCGGCCGGACCCTTCGCCGTCACCGCACCCAACACCGCCGCAAGCTGGGCGGCGGGAAGCCTGCAGACGGTCACCTGGAACGTCGCCGGCACCACCGCCAACGGCATCAACACCGCCAATGTCCGCATCACGCTGTCGCTGGATGGCGGACGGAGCTGGCCCATCGAACTCGCTGCCTCGACCGCCAATGACGGCAGCGAGGAGCTGACCTTGCCGGCAAACCTGCCGGCGAGCACGCAGGCGCGCGTCCGCGTGCAGGCGGTGGGCAACATCTTCTTCGACGTCAGCGACGCGAACTTCAGCGTCACCGCCGCCGGCAACACGCCGCCTTCGGTCAGCGTCACCGGCGCGCTCAGCACCCGCCAGGGCAGCCCGGCCGCCACCGCCAACGTCGCCACCGTCAGCGATGCGCAGCAGAGCGCAGGCAGCCTCGCGGTCGCCATCAGCGGCGCACCTCCAGGTCTTGCGGTCAGCGCGGTGAACAGCGGCGGCACGGTCAGCCTGAGCGCGACGGCCAGCTGCGAGCTGGTGGCGCCGAACGGCAACCGCGCCTATCCGCTGCAGCTCAGCGTGACCGACAGCGGCGGCGCGACGACGACGGCCGACGTCGTGGTCAACGTGTCGCGCAACCAGGTGCCGAGCCTCGGCGCCTACGCCAACCAGATCCTGATCCGGGGCGCCAGCCAGGCCGTGACGCCAAGTGCCGCGGTCGCCGACGCCAATGGCAACCTGCTTGGCGTGAGCGTGACTCCGACGAGTCTGGACGGAGGCGGCAGCGTGAGCGTGGCCAGCAACGGCACCGTCACCCTGGCGGTGGGCGCAACCACGCCGTTCGGGGCGTATCCGATCACGGTCGAGGCGGCGGACAGCTGTGGCGCGATCGAGCGTCGCAGCTTCACCCTCACGGTGGCCAATGCGGAGCCGGCGCTGGAGGTCGCGTCCACCAGCCTGCCCACCGGCAACGGCCTGGTCGAGCCGAACGAGTGCAACCAGTTCAACGTCAGTCTGCGCAACAACGGAGCAGGCGCTGCAACGGCCGTGAGCGCGACCCTGGCCACCACCACGCCCGGCGTCACCATCAGCCAGGCCAGCACCAGCTTCGCCGACATCGCCGGCAATGGCGACAGCCAGACCAGCCAGACGCCGTTCCAGATCAGCACCTCGGACGGCCTGACCTGCTTCGGCAATATCGACCTGCAGCTCACCGTGGACTACAGCGGCGGCGGCGGTCCCTTCAGCAGCACGATCCAGTTGCCGGTGGGCCAGGCGGCTTCGCCGAACTACACCTTCACCCCCAGCAGCGGCGCCACCCTGCCGGGCGGCGGCACCCTGGTCGCCGGTACGCAGGTGGATGACGCGGTGGTCAATCTCAGCGTGCCCGCCGGCTTCGCCTTCAGCGTCTACGGACAGAGCTACACCGGCGGCGAAACCCTGCGGGTCAGCACCAATGGCAACCTGCAGCTGGTCGGCACCGGCGGCTCGTCGGGCTGGACCAATACTGCACTGCCCAGCGCGGGCAATGCGGACGGCGGCGCTGGCGCCTTCCCGGCATCCAACGCTGTCCTGATGCCCTACTGGGACGATCTCGACCTGCGTACCGCCGGTTCGCCCGGTGCGGGTGTCTACCAGCAGGTGCTGGGCACCGCGCCCAACCGCCGCTGGCTGATCGAATGGCGGGGCAAGCACGTGCAGGACACCGCCGTGGCGCAGACGGTGAACTTCGCCATCGAGTTCGTCGAGGGCAGCGAGGCGTTCAGCTACCTCTACGCGCAGACGGGCAGCGCCAATGCGAACGGCGTCTCGGCTACCGTCGGCGCCCAGGCCGCCACGACCGGCAGCGTGTTCACCCAGCTGCCGACGACGCAGGGCGGCATCACCCCGGGCTTGCGCCTGTCGGCGTCGCGCCCGGCGGGTATCTGCAGCCAGGGCAACGGTGGCTGTGGTCCGCAGGTGTCGGTGGTGCTGATCGAGAGCGGCGGCAACACGACGGCCACCGAAGGCGGTGATGGCGACACCTACACCGTGAGCCTCAGCGCCCCGCCTTCCGGCACCGTGAGCTTCACCGCCAGCCCGGACGCCCAGCTGCAGCTCAGCCAGACGACCCTGCAGTTCGACGCGCTGAACTGGAACCTGCCGCAGACCATCACCGTCAGCGCCGTCAACGACAGCGTGGTCGAAGGCCCTCACACGGGCATGATCACGCACAGCGTCAGCGGCGGCGGCTACGCCGGGGTCAGCGTTGCTCCGATCACCGTGGCGATCACCGACAACGACAGCGCGACCCTGAGCACCGCCCCCGTGCTGGTGGCCGAGGGCGACAGCGCTACGCGTCCGCTGACCTTCACCCTGCAGCTGAACGGGCAGGTGGCGGGGGGCTTCGATGTCGCCTATGCCACGCGCGGCGACACGGCAGTGGCCGGCCAGGACTTCGTCGCCAGCAGCGGCAGCCTGAGCTTTGATGGCAGCGTCAACCCCAGCCAAACGCTCATCGTGCAGGTCATTGGCGACAGTGAGGCCGAGGCCGACGAGCGCTTCTTCCTCGACCTCTCGACCAGCCAGCCGGGGATCGTGCTGAATCCCGCCTCTGCCATCGGCGAGATCGTCAACGACGACTTCGTCGCCGATCTGCGCCTGAGCCTGGCGCGGCTGCCGGGCCTGGTCCTCGCAGACGCTCCGGTGAGTTATGTCATCGATGTGGAGAACGCGAGCGGGGTGCTCGCAGTACCGCAGGCCACCGTGACCTTCACCCCCGCCACGCAGCTGCAGGGCCTGAGCTGGACCTGCACAGCGTCCGCCGGATCGAGCTGCTCGGCGGCCAGCGGCAGCGGCGCGCTGCCCAGCCTCGCACTCGGCATCAGCGGCAGCGCGCGCCTGCAGATCACCGCGACGGTGGCGGCAGGCACCGCCCTGGGCACGCGCTTGACCAGCACCGCCACCGTGAGCCCGGTGGCGCCGTTCACCGACCCGATGCCGGCCAACAACAGCGCCAGCCTGCAGAGCACCGTCGGCCTCGACGATGTCTTCGCCGACGGCTTCGAGTAAGCCCGCCGCCGCGCGTTGAAAACGGAAGGGCAGGCCTTGCGGCCTGCCCTTCTGCTTTTCGCCACGTGGCCCGGCGCCGGGCCGCCCGAGCCCATCCGCATTTCACGCGCATCGGCCCACACTGCCGCCCATGCACCTCACCGTCCGCCAGCTGCAGCGCCGATTCGGCGATACCCCGGTCCTCGACGGGCTCGACCTCGACCTCGCGCCCGGTGAGTGCGTGGCCCTGGTGGGGCGCAGCGGGGCGGGCAAGTCGACCCTGCTGCATCTGGTGGCGGGCATCGATCGCGCCGATGGCGGCGAGATCCGCTTCGATGACACGCGGCTCGACACGCTGGATGAAGCGGCGCGAACGCGCTTCCGGCGGCGGCATCTGGGGCTCGTGTTCCAGAGCTGGAACCTGGTGCCCAGCCTCTCCGCGCTCGACAACCTCTGCCTGCCGCTGGAGTTGATCGGAGTCGGCGGTACGGAGGCGAAAAGGCGCGCGCAGGCGTTGCTCGATCAGCTGGGGCTCGGTGCGCTGGCGAAACGCTTTCCCGATGAACTCTCCGGCGGCCAGCAGCAGCGCGTGGCGGTGGCGCGCGCGCTGGTGCACGGGCCCTCGGTGCTGCTGGCCGACGAGCCCACCGGCAGCCTCGATGCCGAGAGCGCGGCGGCGGTGATGCGGCTCTTGATCGGTGCGTGTCGTGAGGCCGGCGCCAGCCTGCTGCTGGTGACCCATGCGGCCGAGGTGATGGGCCAGGCCGACCGCCTGCTGCGCATGCAGGACGGCCGCCTGGTGCCGGCCTGAGTCATGCCGTCGCGTCTCGTCCTGACGCTGTGGAACGCGCACCGGCGCGCGCCGGGCCAGGCGCTCTTGATGCTGCTCGGCCTCGCGCTCAGCGTGGCGGTGGTGGTGGCCATCGATCTCGCGGTCGACTCTGCGCGTGGCGCCTTTCTCGAATCGCGGCGCGCGCTGTCGGGCGCGGCCACGCACCAGATCACCGCGGATGGCGGCGAGGTGCCGATGCCGCTGCTGGCCGAGCTGCGCGCGCAGGGGCTGTGGCGCAGCGCGCCGCTGATCGAGCGCGAGGTGCTGCATGCGGGTTCTGGCGCGCGCCTGCGTCTGCTCGGCATCGAGCCCTTGAGCGAAGCCGCGCTGCGGCCCTGGCTGGCGGGCGACATGGGGGGCCGAAGTGATGAGGAGTCGGCGCCGCTCGACCCCGCTCCCATCGACCCGGGTGCGTTGATTGGACGCAACGACGTCGTGCTGCTGTCGCAGCGGCTGGCGGCGCGCTTGAAGCTCGCGCCGGGCGATGCGCTCACGCTCAGCGTCGACGGTCGCCGCGAGGCGCTGCGCGTGCTCGCCCTGCTGCCCGATGACCGCCTGCCGAGCGGCAGCGGCGACTGGGTGCTGGCCGACATCGCTGCCGCGCAGGCCATCACCGGCCTCGAAGGCTTCACCCGCATCGACCTGATCGCGGACGAAGCCCGCGCCGCCGCCATTGCGCAGTCGCTGCCGCAGGGCCTGCGTCTCGTCGCCACCACCGAGCAGGACAGCCAGCTTGCGGCGATGAGCGGCGCCTTCGAGATCAACCTGAAGGCACTCAGCCTGCTGGCCCTGCTGGTCGGCGTGTTCGTGGTGTTCCAGACCTTGAGCTTCCTGGCCCTGCAGCGTCGACGATTGATCGGCCTGCTGCGCGCGCTCGGCGTGTCGAACCGTGAGCTCGGCACGCTGATGCTCGGCGAGGCGGCGCTGGTCGGCGCGCTGGCCGCGGGTATCGGCATCGCGCTCGGCATCGCGCTGGGTAGCGTGCTGCTGCAGGGCCTGGCGCGCAGCTACGGCGAGCTGTTCTACCGGATCGAGGTGAGCGCGCTCAGCCTGTCGCCGCTGCTGCTCGGCAAGGCCGCGGCGCTGGCCATCGCAGGCGCCCTCGTCGCCGTGCTGCTGCCGCTGCGCGATGCGCTGGGCGTGCCGGTGCTGGATGCGCTGGGCCGCGACAGCGCCGGCCTGCGCGCGCCCGAGCAGCGTCTGCGCGCGCTGCTGCTGCCGGCCGTCGTGCTCTTCGCGGCAGGCCTCATGCTGATCCTGTACGGACCGCAGGGCTTGTTCTGGGGCTTTGCAGGTCTGTTCGCCTGCCTGATCGCAGCCCTGGGCCTGATCCCGTGGGCCGCCGGCCATGCCCTGGGCGCGCTCGAAGCGGTGCTGCGGGACGCCCCCGTGCGCTGGCGCTGGCTGATCGCCGGCACCCGCCGCACGCTGGGCCGCACCGGCATCGCACTGGCCGCACTGGCGCTGGCCATCGCCACCGTGATCGGCATGAGCAGCATGATCCACAGCTTCCGCGAGGCGCTGAGCGTGTGGATCGATCACAGTCTGCAGGCCCAGGTCTACCTTTCGGCCGGCGGCCGCAGCGCCCTGCCCGAGGGCCTGGTGGAGGCGGCCGAGGCACTGGAGGGCGTCGAGGGCATCGGCCTCAATCGCCGCAGCCAGCGCTTGCCCGAGTCCGGCCCCGTGGAAGTGGTGGGCCTGCAGCTGCCGGCGCAGGGCCGCAGCGGCTTCGAGCTGATCGCCGGTGCCGACGATCCGGATCTCTGGTCGCGCTTCGCTGCCGGCGAAGCCCTGGTCAGCGAGCCGCTGTCGCAGCGCCTGAGGCTTGCCGTGGGCGACGTGTTCCGCATGCCCACGCCGCAGGGCCAGGTCGATCTGCGCGTGGCCGCCATCTACCGCGACTACAGCAGTCCGCAGGGCGTGCTGACCCTGGACCTCGCGCGCTATCAGCAGCTGTTCGGCGACCGCGCAGTTGGGGCCCTGGCCCTGTATGCGCCAGGTTCCGAAGCCGCGCGCCTCAAGACCGAACTCGAAGCGCTGATCGCCGCGCGCTTCGCCGAGCACGCCGGCCTGCAGGTGGTCACCGCCGGCGAAATCCGTGCGATCAGCCTGGAGGTGTTCGCCCGCACTTTCGCCATCACCGACGTGCTGCGTCTGCTGGCGGGCCTGATCGCCGTGGTCGCGGTGCTCGGCGCACTGTCGGCGCTGGCGATCGAGCGCAGCCGCGAGTTCGCCCTGCTGCGTGCGCTGGGCCTGGCGCCGGTCGAACTCTCGCGCCTGCAGCGCGTGCAGGGCGCGGTGCTCGGCCTGATCGCCGGCCTGGCGGCCCTGCCGCTGGGGCTGGGTCTGGCCGTGCTGCTGATCGAAGTGATCAACCGCCGCAGCTTCGGCTGGAGCATGCAGCTCGACCTGCCCTGGGCTCAGATCGCCAGCGCCATCGCGATCTCGACCTTGGCCGCGGTGCTGGCCGCCTGGTGGCCGGCGCGGCGCAGCGCCGGCGCGGATCTCAGCCGTCAGCTGCGAGGCGCGGGCGCATGACTGCGATCGCGAAGCTCCGAGGTCTGCGGCGGCTGCGCGGAGTCACCCTCGCGCTGTCGACCCTGCTCGTGCTGGTCGCCTGCGCGCGCGAACCGGGCGACGCAGGCGCTGAGGTCGAATCGAATGCGCCTGCCCCCCTCGCCCGCACCCTCCAGCTCGGCGAGGACACCGCAGGTTTCGACACGGTCACGCCGCGCGCGCTCGGCTTCCCCGCCGACCACGGCGCGCATCCGCGGCATCGCATCGAATGGTGGTATCTCACCGCGCGGCTTCAGGACGCGCAGGGCCGGCGCTTCGGCGCGCAGTGGGCGCTGTTCCGCTTCGCGCTGCGGCCGGAAGACGCAGCCACCCGCGCCGACTTCTCCGGTGGCCAGGTCTACATGCTGCATGCGGCGGTCAGCGATCTCGACCGCGGAGGCTTCCGCCACGTCGAGCGCTTCGCCCGCGGTGCAGCAGGGCTTGCGGGTGTGCAGACCTCGCCCTGGCGCGGCTGGCTGGGCGACTGCGTGGGTGCGTCGTCCAATGCGCAGCCGCTTTTCCCGCTCACCCTCGACTGCGGTGGCGAGGATTTCCGTTACCGGCTGGAACTGTCGGAAGCCGGCCCGCGCGTACTGCACGGCGAGGGTGGCTACAGCGCCAAGTCCGATCTTCCGGGCGCGGCCTCGTTCTACTACGCGTATCCGTTTCTCGACGCGCGCGGCGCGATCACGCTCGACGGCGAGACGCATGCGGTGCAGGGCGGCGCCTGGTACGACCACGAATGGACGTCCAGCCTGCTCGGCGCCGACCAGGTCGGCTGGGACTGGTTCTCGCTGCGCTTCGATTCGGGTGAGGCCTTGATGCTGTTCCACATCCGCGATCGTTCTGGCGAAGTCGTCGCCAGCCGCGGCAGCTTCATCCACGCCGACGGGCGGGTCGAGCCCTTCGCCGATGGCATGGTGGAAGCCAGCGCGCAGCGCCAGTGGCTCAGCCCCAAGACCGGCGTGCGCTATCCGCTGGGCTGGCGCCTGCGCTCGACCCGCTTTGACTTCGATCTCGAAGTCGACAGCGTGCAGGACGCGCAGGAGCTCGACACCACGGTGCGCTACTGGGAGGGCGCGATCGATGCGCGCGGGCGGCTCGACGGGCGTGAGGTTCGGGCCGAGGGCTATCTGGAGCTGACGGGCTACGGGGAGTGAGCGGCTTCGGGGGCATCGCGAACCTGGTCATGAAGCCCGCGTAGGGTGGGCCCTGGCCCACCGCGGCATGCACGCCCCTCCGGTATGTCCGCATCCGCTTCCATACATCGCGCCCCGCGCCTCGTCGATGAGGATGACTGGCGCCAGCGTCGGGCTCAGGGTGGGCCAGGGCCCACCCTAGGTGGAACCGCTGTCTTGGTAGCGCCGATCGCCCGATCGCCCGATCGCCCGGTTGGCGAGGCGTGCCCCGGATCACCCGCGGCGCTTCGACCCGCGCAGCGCCCGCAGCCTCGATCCTCAACCCGCCGCCGGCAGCGCGCAGCTCTGCAGCGATTCGGCGCTCGCCTGCGCCCACGCGTCGGCGGCCACCGGCTGCGGCGTCTGCGGAAACGCGATGTGCGCCACCACGTTCTCGCGTGCGCTCTCGCGGATGTTGGTCATGCCCTCGAAGCGCAGCAGCCACTGGTCGGCATCGCGGTAGATCACATCGATGGGGGGCGCGAACAGGCCGAACATGCCGCTCAGCGCCAGACGCATGCGGCTGGCGGCCTCGCCGTCGATCTCAAGCGCCTCGACCTTGCTCAGGCGGAAGCCGTAGCTGCGCGCCCGTGAGGGCACCAGGAAATCGATGCCGACGCTTTCGCCCGCCTGCAGCTGCGCCCAGTGCTGACGCACGAAGGGCTCGAAGCCGGCGTCGGCGACGATCGAGCCGATCTCCTCCAGCGGCGTCTGGTGAGCGCGCTCGCCGGCGCCACCGAAGACGATCCAGTCCCCGCCTTCGCGACGCAGGCCCTCGCGGTAGTCGAGCCGTGCATCGACCAGTTCGAAGGCCGGCGCGAAGGGCGGGGTGCCGTACTCGACTTGCTTGCGCGCGAAGGGCGTGCCGTCGGCGCAGCGGTACAGCACCAGCCGTTCGACCGGCTGCCCGGCCAGCTCGCGCAGCAGGTGTTCTTCCACGTAGATCAGCGCACCGCTGTCGGGTGCGCGCGCCTCGCCGGCATAGCGGAGCAGGCGCGCGCCTGTGCCAGGCTCGGGCACGGCGGCGTGCGCGGCAGCGCCTGCGGCGCCCAGGCCGATCGCAAACAGGGCAAGGCGGGAGAAGCGAAGCGCGGGGAGTTTCAGGTTTGGCATGCACGCATGCTTGGGCAGGTCGTCGTAAGCTGGCGTGCAGGCCGCGTGCGCGCCGCGTCAAGGCGCGCACCCGGCCCGATCGCCTCAGGCCGCCTGCAGGGTCGCCATGTCGATCACGAAGCGGTAGCGCACGTCGTTCTTCAGCAGGCGCTCCCAGGCCTGGTTGATGTCGGCCATGGCCACGGTCTCGATGTCGGCCAGCACGCCGTGCCGGGCACAGAAGTCCAGCATCTCCTGCGTCTCGGCGATGCCGCCGATCAGCGAGCCGGCGAGGCGGCGACGGCGGCCGATGAGGGCGAAGGGCTGCACCGGCAGGGCTTCTTCCGGCACGCCGACCAGCACCAGGGTGCCGTCGGTGCGCAGCAGGTTGAGGCCAGCGTTCAGGTCATGCGGCGCCGACACGGTGTCGAGGATCAGGTCGAAGCGCCCGGCGGCGGCCTTCATCGCCTTGGCGTCGGTGCTGACCAGGAAGTCGTGCGCACCGAGTTCGGCCGCGTCCGCGCGCTTGCGCTCGGAGGTCGAGATCACCGTCACCTCCGCACCCATGGCGCGGGCGATGCGCACGCCGACGTGGCCCAGCCCGCCCAGGCCCATCACTCCGACCCTCTTGCCGGGGCCGGCGCCGAAGCGCTTCAGCGGCGAATAGGTGGTGATGCCCGCACACAGCAGCGGCGCGGCGCGGTCCAGCGGCAGGGCCTCGGGCACGCGCACCACGAAGGCCTGATCGACGGTGATGCGCTGGCTGTAGCCGCCGAAGGTCATCGTCTTGCCGTCCTGCTCGAAACCGTTGTAGGTCATCGACGCGCCGCGGTCGCAGAACTGCTCCTCGCCGGCTGAGCACTGCTCGCAGGTGCGGCAGGAGTCGACCATGCAGCCGACGCCGACGCGGTCACCGACCTTGTACTTCTCGACCTTGGCGCCGACCGCGCTGACATGACCGACGATTTCGTGGCCCGGCACCATCGGAAACAGGGCCGGACCCCAGTCCTCGCGGGCCTGGTGCAGATCGGAATGGCAGACCCCGCAGTAGGCGATCTCGATCAGCACATCGGTGGGCCCGACCTCGCGGCGATCGAGCTTGAAGGGCGCCAGCGGGGCCTTGGCGGAGGGGGCGGCGTAGGAGAGGGTGGGGTGGGGCATGGGGAGGCTCCGGTGCATGGGTCGGACGATGCTAGACCACTGACTGCAGTCGCGGCGTGGGGGGCGCTCAAGTCGCTCCGGCCTGCGCTGCAGCGCTTTGGCCGCTCCCCCAGCGGAGCGGTTCGGCGCCAGCGGCTGCAGGTGGCAGCCGCTGGCGCCGAGGGTCCGAGCGAAACGAAGGCCAAGGGCTTGGGGCAAGGGCCGGGCGCAGCGCGTGCTCCGAACTTCGCCGAGCACGTCGTCTCGGCTTCTGTGCCTGAGCTCTTCTCCCTCTGCCGCCGAGAGCCCGAGCGAGGCGAAGGCCAAGGGGTTGGTGTGAGGGCTTAGCGAAGTGATTGCTACAACCGTCGCGGAGCATTGCCTCTCGTCTTTCCGACCATGTGCCGCCTTGCACAAGGCGCAGAGCATTCGATCAGCGCTTAGCCCAGAACGGTCCCTCCGCGGCACCTTTGCCGCGGGCACGCACGAGGCCCGCGACGGACTGACTTCGTCTGACCTATGGCGAATACGGCGCAGTGGATGCCGCGCAGGACTTGAGCCGAAGCGGTTCCGAGATCTCCTGCAGCAGACGTTCGCCAAGGTCGTCAGGCCTGCCCGCCAGCTGGGGAAACTGCGGCTCCCAGGGGCTGTGCTCGAAGTGCCGACGGTAGATCGATTCCACTTCGTCGACCTGCTCCGGTCTGAGCGGCCTGCCTTGCACCTCGCGCCAATCTTCGCCGCCCAGGTAGACGCGACGAAACAGGGCCGAGGCGACCTCGGGTTTGCGCCACTCCTCCGGAATCACCCCGCCGAGGGCGTTCGCACCCGAGCTGGCTCCGCTCCAGGCAAGGAGCACGTCCGGATGGCCCGCGTCAAAGGCCAGCCGGAACAGGCGCCAGGCATGCAGACGGTACATCGCATACAGCTGCGGATCGCGCACCAGATCGCGCGGCTGCGTCGCCATGGAAACGAACTGCGCGGCCGAGTGCACGTCGCCCTGCAGGGCAGCGACCAGGTGATAGCGGGGCAGCTCGCGCCTGAGCCTTGCGTCGACGCGTGCACAGGATTCGGCGAGCCTCTGGCCGCGCTCGATCGCTTGCGTCATTTCGGGAAGCAATCGGTCGATGCCCTCCTGCCCGGCGGCGCGCCGCACGAACTCTTCGGACCACTCTCGGGTTTCCCAGTAGCGCAGCTTCTCGCAGCGCATGAGCTCGTTGCCGATGCGGCAGGCCGCCTGAGCGTCACCCGCACGTGCGGCCATGTCGAGCTGGGCGATGACGTGGTCGACCGGGGTGTCGTCGGGCAGGAGGGCAGCGGCGATGCCGGAGGCGCTTGTCTGCCCTGTGCCCGCACGGGCAGGAGCCGCCCCAAACACGGCGCCAGCTTCAGCGCCCTCCTGCACGTGCCCGGGTTCCCGTGCTGCAACGGACGGCATCGCGGCAGGATGGGGGTGGCCGGGTTGGGCTGCGCGGGGGGCATAAACGTGCCACGCGGCTGCGAGCGCGGAAAGGACCAGAGCTGTCCAGAACAGGACGCGATAGTGACGGGTCATGGAAGGCAGACAGGCAAGCACCGAAAGGTGCGGGGCCCGAACAGACTGTGGAGTTGGCGCGGAGTTCCGTGGGCAGGCTCTCGCGGCCGGGCATCCGCACTGCTCAGCGGGGGCGTCAGGCAAACGCTTGCTCGGGCCAAAAGAGGAAATGGCCGTGGGTCGCCAGACATCGCGAGCGCGGCAGGGCTGATCTCGAGCGATCCCTCTTCGCTTGGAGCACCGAAGCAAGAACGAGGCGAGTGTGGAGCTCACGCCGGGCCAGGGCCCACCCTGTGCGTCCCGAGAATGGCGGGACGAGGCCAGCGCACTGCGGCGGTCGGGCCAGAGCGATCTTGAGCAGCGCAGGTGTGGCTGACAGAGTCGTTGCGGAGCCGCGTGCGCTCCGCCCAGCCGACCGCTCCCCACGCCGTAAAACCGCTGATCACATTTTTCCGGCAGCCGCGTCTGGCCCCGGGCACGCTCACTGTGCACACGTATCCGGGGAGACCACCATGACCGCTTCGCGCAATCTGCCTTCCGCTCTGATCGACACCTATCTCGCGCCTTCACAGGCTTTCGCCGCCCTGCGCGAGCGTCCCGCCTGGGCCTGGGCGGCGCTGCTGCTGGTAGCGCTGGCCACGGTGGCCTCCACCTACACCCTGTTCAGCGGCATGACGCCGGAGTGGATCGTCGAGCAGCAGATGGCCGCGCAGCCCGACATGCCGGTCGACCAGGAGGCCGCGATGCGCGCGCAGATGCAGCAGTTCGCGCCGATGACTGCGCACTTCGCGGCGGGCGGCAGCGTGGTCTCGCTGCCGATCTTCGCCCTGCTGTTCGGCCTGGTCTACTTCGCCGGCGAGCGCCTGCTGAGCCGCGAGCGCAACAGCTTCGGCCGCTGGTTCGCGGCCTCGTGCTTCTCGATGCTGCCGATGGTGCTCAGCGCGCTTGGTCTGATCGCGCTGGTGCTGGTGCGCGGCGGCGGCAACCTGCCGATGGACCTCGGCAACTACGCCAGCCTCAATGCGCTCGTCCTTGGCATTCCGGCCGGCGAAGACGGTCACACCCTGGCCAGCAGCGTCAATCTGTTCTCGTTCTGGAGCCTGTTCCTCGTGGCGGTGGCCGCGCGCGTCTGGAGCGGTCTCGGCTGGGGCAAGGCCCTGCTGCTGGCAGCTCTGCCCAGCCTGCTGATCTACGGCCCGTGGCTGGCCATCGTTCTGGCGAAGGGCTGATCCCCATGCGCAAGCCTCTCATCGCTCTCGCCATCGCTGCCGGCCTCGGTCTGGTGCTCTGGGCCGGTTCGCGCGGTGGCCAACAGGTTCCCCAGGTCGACGTCGCCGAAGTCGAGCGCGGCGCGCTCAACGACACCGCGCTGGCCTCCGGCAACCTGGTCTACGAGACCCAGATCCAGCTGCGTTCGGAAGTGACCGGACGGGTTGCCGAGGTGCTGGTGGAGGAAGGCCAGCGCGTGCAGCGCGGCGATCTGCTGATGCGCCTCGACCAGGAAGCCTTCCAGGCCGATCTGGATGCCGCCGATGCGGGTGTGCGCGCGGCCGAGATCGAGATCCGCTCGCGTCGCGCGCGGCTGGCCGACCTGTCGCGCCAGCTGGAGCGCCAGCGTGCCTTGCGCGAGCGCGGGCTGGTGGGTCAGGACGGTTTCGAGCAGCTGCAGAGCCAGCACGAGATCGCGCGCATCGCAGTCGAGGCTGGCGAACAGACCCTGGCGCAAGCGCAGGCGCAGCGCGAGCTGTCGCGCGATCGCCTGCAGCGCACCCTGTTCACCGCACCGATCGACGGCGTGATGATCTCGGTCGACATCAAACCGGGTGAAACCGTCATCGCGGGCACCACCAACATCGTCGGCTCCGACCTGATGGTGCTGGCCGATCCGTCAGTGCTGCTGGCAGAGCTGCGGGTGGATGAAGCCGACATCGCGCGCATCCGCCTGGGCCAGCCGGTGCAGGTCTTTGCGGCGGCGCATCCGAACACCCCGCTCACCGGCACCGTCGTGCAGATCGGCACTTCGGCGCGTGCGCAGGGCGTCAGCCAGAGCCTGAGCTTCAAGGTGCAGGTGCAGATCGATCCGACCGAGCTGGTGCTGCATCCGGGCATGAGCTGTCGCGCCGAGATCGAGACCGCGCAGGGCGAGCCCGGCCTGAACGTGCCGGTGGCGGCCGTCCGCAAGGAAGGCGAGCAGCACTACGTCTGGCGCGTGGGCAGCGAGCAGGTGGCCGAGCGCGTCGATGTCGAGGTCGGCATGGCCAACGATTTCTCGCAGGAAGTGCGCGGTGAGCTCAAGGAAGGCGATCGCGTGGTCACCGGCCCGGGCCGGGTGTTGGCTTCGCTGACCGTGGGTCAGCCGCTGCGCCTGCGCGAGGGCGCAGCCGAGGCTGCGGCCGACGGGGACGCCGACCAATGACCGTGCAACCGGTGGCCCATGCGGATGAGGTCATCCGTCTCGAAGGCGTGCGCAAGCGCTACCGCATGGGCGAGAGCGAGTTCATGGCGCTGGACGGCATCGATGTCGCCATCGAGGCCAACGAGTACGTGGCGATTGTCGGGCCCTCGGGTTCGGGCAAGTCGACCCTGATGAACATTCTCGGCTGCCTCGACGTGCCCAGCGAGGGGCGCTACCTGCTGCGCGGGCGCGACGTCGCGAAGATGGACGAGACCGAACTCGCGCACGAGCGCAACCGCTCGGTGGGCTTCATCTTCCAGAGCTTCAACCTGCTGCCGCGGGCTTCGGCCCTGGCCAACGTCATGCAGCCGCTGGTCTATCGGGTGATGTCGCGCGGCGAGCGTCGCGAGCGTGCGCTGCATGCGCTGGAACGGGTGGGCCTCGCGCAGCGGGTGAACCATCTGCCCAACCAGCTCTCCGGCGGCCAGCGCCAGCGCGTCGCGATCGCGCGAGCCCTCGTCACTGAGCCGACGATCCTGCTGGGCGACGAGCCGACCGGCAACCTCGACAGCCGCACCACGGTGGAGATCATGGCCCTGTTCGATGCCCTGCATGCGGAAGGTCACACCATCCTGCTGGTCACGCACGAGCAGGACATCGCCGATCACTGCCAGCGCAGCCTGCGCCTGGTCGACGGCCGCATCGTCGAGGACCGCCGCCAGTCCGGGCGCAAGGGGGTGGCCGATGGCGCGCACTGAGAAGGTTCGCGGCGTGCCCGCGGTGATCGAGTCGGGCCTTGGCCATGCGGTGCTCGAGGGCAGCTTCGCGGCGATCGCGGCGATCCGCGCGAACGCCCTGCGCAGCGCGCTGACCGCGCTCGGCATCATCATCGGCGTGGCCGCGGTCATTGCCGTGGTGGCGGTGATGCAGGGCCTGTCCAGCTCGGTCACCAAGCAGCTCGACGACCTCGCCTCCGACATGGTCATCGTCAGCGCCTACACGCCGCGCCAGCAGGCCATGCTGGGCCTGCGCAACACGCTGTCCAGCGAGGACTTCCTGGCCGTGCGCGAGCGCGTTCGAGAGGTCGAGGACATGACTGCGGTGACCCAGGCGATCGGCCTCGGCGGGCAGATCCGCAGCGCGACCTCGACCGCCACCGCGCAGATCCTCGGCACCACCGCCAACTACCAGCACGTGGTGCGCGTCTATACGGACCAGGGTCGCTTCATCTCCGACAGTGACGATGCGCGCCGCCGCCGCGTCGTCGTGCTGGGCACTACCGTGGTGAAGGATCTGGAGCTTGGCGACAACCCGGTCGGCCAGTTCGTGCAGCTTGGCAGCGAGTGGTTCCGGGTGATCGGCGTGGGCGAGTCGCGCGGCACCCTGTTCGGCTTCGACCAGGACAACTATGTCTTCGCGCCCTTCTCGACCCTGCGCTCATTGTCGGCGCCCGGCGCGCGCGAGGACGTGCAGATCTACTTCCGGCCGAAGGCGGGCGGCGACATCAAGCAACTGGAAGCCCAGGTCAAGCAGGTGATCCGGGCGCGCCGCGCGCTGGCCAAGGACGCGCCCGACCCGGTGCAGTTCCAGACCGCCGAGCGCACCCGCGAGAACTTCGACAGCATCGTCAGCGGAGTGACCCTGGTGGCCGGCGCGGTGGTCGGCATCAGCCTCCTGGTCGGCGGCATCGGCGTGATGAACATCATGCTGGTCTCGGTCACCGAGCGCACCCGCGAGATCGGCATCGTCAAGGCGCTGGGCGCGACGCCGCGCTTCATCCTGCTGCAGTTCCTGGTCGAAGCGCTGGTGCTCAGTCTGTTCGGCGGTCTGATAGGTCTCGCGCTGGGTTGGGGCTTCGCCTTCCTGCTGAGCGCGGTGGTGCCGGCCCTGAGCGGCGCCTCGGTGCCGGGCTGGGCGGTGCTGCTGTCGCTGGGCTTCACCACCGCGATCGGGGTGATCTTCGGCTTGGCGCCGGCGGTGAAGGCGGCGCGGCTCAATCCGATCGAGGCGCTGCGGTATGAGTGAGAAGCCGGAATTGG
This sequence comes from Aquimonas voraii, assembly GCF_900101825.1. Classification (GTDB taxonomy): domain Bacteria; phylum Pseudomonadota; class Gammaproteobacteria; order Xanthomonadales; family Xanthomonadaceae; genus Aquimonas; species Aquimonas voraii. The sequence goes on along the minus strand of NZ_FNAG01000006.1, from coordinate 211,385 downwards.
GGATTAGGGATTCGGGATTGGCGAGACCCCTCGGTGCTGAGCGCTGTGCCAGCTCCCCTCTCCCTCAATGGAAGAGGGGCTCGAAGTCAGGCGTCCTTCCGACACCGGAGTCTCGGCCTGGAACGCCCAGATCCAATCTGCGCAGAGCGATTCCCAAGCTCCCCTCTCCCCTGGTGGGAAGCGGAGGAGAGCGCTTGTCGGCTGCCGGTGGCAGCCGACGCTCTCTGGAGCCCGAGCGAAGCGAAGGTGGGCTGGGGGAGAGGGGGCGCTCGCTCGTTCGAACTCCGCCGCATCGCGAGCGATGCGGTGGCTGCGAAGCGCGGGACGCGCTTCGGTTGGGGGGCGTTCGCGCGTCCCGTCGTGCCGCGCGCAGGGACGCGCGCGGGCGGCATCTTGCCTCGCGCCGCGCGATGATGCGCGGGCCTGAACATCATTGAGACCCCATGCACGCCGACGCCCCATCGCCAAGCACCGCGCGCTCGCTGCTGAGGGCTTGGCGCGCCACCCTGTTCAACGCCTCGCCCGCCTACTGGGCGCTGCAGACGGCGGTGTTCATTGGCTCGATTCTGGTCAGTGCCACCCTGCTGCAGAAGATCGTGGGCAGCGGCGGCGCCAGCAGCCAGGCCTGGATCGCGCGGATGGCGCTGGAGTCCTGGGTCTTCTTCCTGATCACGCATGCGGGACTGCGGCCTGCACTGCGCCTGTTCTTCCTCGGCCAGGTGCCGCGCTGGCCGGCCTGGCTCGGGCTGCTCGGGTGGATCGTCGTGCTGGCCCTGCTGTCGCTGGGCGCGACGCTCGCCATCGACTCTCTGAAATTGATGCAGGCCGGCACCATCACCTCGGTGCGCTTCAATTCCGAGGGCGCGGAGTTCGGCGTCAGCATCGAGGGCGCGCAGTTCTACGTGCTGGCCGTCGCCAATCTCGCCTCCACCCTGTGCGTCTGGACGGCGCTCTACCTCGGCTGGCACGCCTTCCGCCAGCGCCGCCGCCTGCAGCAGCAGGTGCGCCAGGCGCGGCTGGACCAGCTGACCCGCCAGCTCAATCCGCATTTCCTGTTCAACGCCTTCAACACCATCCGCGGCACCATCTTCGAAGACCCGCAGCGCGCGGCCGATCTGGTGACCCAGCTGTCCGAGCTGTTCCGCTTCCATCTCTCGCAGGCCGAGCGCAGCACGCAGACGCTGGAAGAGGAATGGCGGCTGGCGCAGCGCTACCTCGCCATCGAGCAGGCGCGTCTGGAGCAGCGTCTGCGGGTGAACGTCGATCTCGATCCGGTCTGCCTGAGCCGCAGCCTGCCTTCGCTGGCCCTGCTGCTGCTGGTCGAGAACGCGATCAAGCACGGCATCGCGCCGCGGCCGGAAGGTGGCGAGCTGTTGATCCGCGCGCGTCCGCAGGCCGATCACTGGTGGCTGGAGGTGGTGAACCCGCTGTCCTCCGACGCGCATGCCGACGGCACCCGGACCGGGCTCGCCAATCTGCGCGAGCGCCTGCAGCTCGGCTATGGCGATGCGGCGCGGCTGGAGCTGCAGGCGCTCACCACCCAGTTCCGGGCGCGGCTGTGCCTGCCCTGGCGATCGAACGGAGAGGGCGCATGAGGGCGCCGGCCCATGTGTCGGCCTCGCCATGCGGGTTGGTGAGGACGCGCCTGCGCCACGGTGGGCCAGGGCCCACCCTATTCCCGTGTAAGTGGAGAGGGCGCACGAGGGTGCGGGTCTGTGTGTCGATCTCGCCATGCGGGTTCGTGAGGACAGGCCTTCGCCGTGGAGGGCCGGGGCCCACCCTTTTCCCGTGTAAGCGGAGAGGGCGCATGAGGGTGCCGGTCTGTGTGTGGATCTCGCCATGCGAGTTCGTGAGGACAGGCCTTCGCCGTGGAGGGCCGGGGCCCGCCCTATTCCTGAGCAAGGGAAGAGGGCGGACGAAGGCGCGCGTCGACGTTGCGACCTCGTTGTCGGAGTGGGAGAGGACACCCCTTCGCCACGGTGGGCCGGGGCCCGCGCCATGTGCTTGCGTGCGCGCTCGCACGGGGAGCACGTCCGTATGAGTGCCCGCATCCGTACCCTGCTGGTCGATGACGAGCGCCTCGCTCGCGCCGAGCTGCGGCGTCTGCTGGCCGCGCATCCGCAGATCGAGATCGTCGGCGAGGCCACCCACGCGCAGGAGGCGCTCGCCGCGCTGGAGCAGCTGCAGCCCGACCTCGCCTTCTTGGACATCCAGATGCCCGGCATGAGCGGCCTGCAGCTGGCCGAGCACATCGAGGACCGCTGCCAGTTCGTCTTCTGCACCGCCTTCGACAGCTTCGCCATCGACGCCTTTGGCCTCAATGCCCTCGACTATCTGGTCAAGCCGGTGGAGCCCGAGCGCCTCGCGAAAACCATCGCACGCCTGCGCCCGCCGGAGACCCGGGCCACGGTCGCGACCCTGCCGATGGAGCACGGCCTGCTGCTCAAGTTCGGCGAGAGCGCGCGCATCGTCCGTCTACGCGAGATCGAGCGCTTCGAGTCGGTCGGCAACCACGCCGCGGTCTACACCCCATACGGCCAGAGCTTCGTGCTGAGCTCGCTCAACCGCATCGAGCAACGCCTCGACCCGGCCCATTTCTTCCGCGTCAATCGCAGCTGCATCCTCAGGCTGGATGCGATCCGCAGTCTTGAACCGGATGTCGGCCAGGGCCTGATCGCCCGGACCGCCAGCGGCGCCGATATCGAAGTCAGTCGAAGGGCGGCCCAGCAGCTGCGGGCGCAGATGGCGCTGTAAAGCCGGGATTCGGTATTCGGGATTGGGTGTGAGGCGGCGCGTTTGCGCGGCATGCCGCGCGCGCCGGTCATCAGCGCGAAGCCGGCGCTGTATAGGGTGGGCCCTGGCCCACCGTGGGCTGCACGCTCGCCCCGGTCATCCCGGTCACATGGGCCAAGCCGCGCGTAAGTCTTGGAGGCGCAGCGCCTGCGCATGCCCCTGCGAGTTTGGGCGCCTGAAAAGAACGAAGCCCGCTTCGTCTGCACGAAGCGGGCCTCTCCCTCCCCAGGGTTCGCGGCGGACGTCATAGCGCCGCAACCGCGGGGCCGACTTTAGACACTGTTCAGGTGGGCTTGCACGCTGCAGTGCACTAAAGCCGACCAGAAGCGCTTTGTGACAGATTCGCGGAGCCTCGGGCGGTGACGCATGGGCGCGCCCCAGCTCGGCGCGAACCGTCCCGCGAGGCGGGCAGGGTGTCTGGCGAGTGGCGGACCGAGGGGGAGCTGGAGCATCACGAGCGCAGGACCGTGGCCAGCGTCGAGCTCATGGTGGGCCAGGGCCCACCCTATGACGCGCTGGCTTCTTGCACTTGCGAATCCCGCTCCCCGCCCTCGCGCACAGCGCTCGGGCGTTCGGCGGCGCGCGCGGCATGCCGCGCAAACGCGCCGCCTCACCCCGAATCCTGAATCTTGCCGCCGGTACCGGCACGAGCGCGGGCAGCCGCACCGTTATCGACGCCGGGGCTGCGCGCCAAGCAGACCAAGGCCGCGCCTAGACCGATCCGAGTCCACGCGCCTGCCAAGCCCGCGTGATCGCCGCTCGCGCCGTCTCGGGCGCTTTCGACTCCGGCACCAGCCGCGGCCGGCCGTCGAGCGTGCAGGCCAGGCCCAGCGCCAACAGCTCCGCATGGGCAGACGCCAGAGCGGCCCCCGTGTCGGCATCGAACCAGCCCGCCTTGGCGCAGCGCTGGATCAGCTCGGCGCTCTCGCGCGCCTCGACGAGTTCGCCATGCGCGGCGCCCAGCGCCAGCACGCCGGCCTGCAGCAGGAACTCCAGATCCACCAGTCCGCCTTCGCCCTGCTTCAGGTCGAACTCGCCCGCGCGACTGCGATCCAGCGCTTCGCGCATGCGCCGGCGCATCGCCGCGACCTCGCGCAGCACCTCGTCCAGCGCGCGCGGCTCTGCCAGCACCTGCGCGCGCGCGCGCTCGAAGCCGGCGCCGATCTGCGCATCGCCGCAGACGAAGCGGGCCCGCACCAGGGCCTGTTTCTCCCACAGCCAGGCGCGCTCGCGCTGGTAGGCCTCGAAGCTCGCGAGTGTCGAGATCAACAGGCCCTTGCTGCCGTCCGGGCGCAGCCGCAGGTCGACCTCGTACAGGCGCCCGCCGGTGGTGGTCATGCCCAGCCAGGACAGCAGCTTCTGCACCACGCGCTGGTAGTAGCGGGCGGCATCCAAGCCGCGCGCGCCGTCGCTTTCGGCCCCCTCGCGGGCGCGGTAGAGGAAGACCAGGTCGAGGTCGGAGTTGAAGCCCAGCTCATAGGCGCCGAAGCTGCCGAAGCCGAGCAGGGCGACGCCGCTGTCCGGCAGACGGCCGTGGGCGGCGATGACCTCGGCCTCGGCGCGCTCCAGCAGCAGATCGACGATGACCTCGGCCAGCCAGGCCAGCTGACGCGCGCTCTCGGTTGGCGCCTGGCCGCCGAACAGGGTGGCCCGTGCGATGCGGAAGGCCACGCTCTGGCGGAATTCATTCAGTGCCGGAAGCAGGCGTTCGATGTCGTCGCGCGGCACTTCGATCAGGGCCTGCTGCAGCTCTTCGGTGATCGCGGCACGCGACTCCGGAGCGCCCTGGCTGCGGGTGTCCAGCAGGTCATCCAGCAAGAGCGGATGGGCCGACAGGCGCTCGGCCATCCAGGTGCTGGCGACGAAGGTGTCGAGCAGGCGTTCGCGGGCTGGCGCGCTCTCGTCGAGCAGGGCCAGGTAGCTGGAACGGCGCAGCACCGCATGCAGGAAGTGCAGCACGCGCTCCAGCAGCTTTTGCGGCTGCGGCCGCGAGGGCAGGGCTTCGAGCAGGGCCGGCACCAGGCGATCGAGGCGCGCCCGCGCGCGTGCCGACAGCTGGGCCCGCACCGGGCTGGCGGCGAACTGCAGCAGCCGCTGCTGCGCCGCCTCGGGCTGTGCAAAGCCGGCTTGCCGCAGCAGCTCGATGGGCGGCTCGCGGTCGATCTGACGCCAGTAGTCCTGCAGCAGGCCCGCGCGCGGGCTGGCGGTCTCGCCGCGGCCGCCCTCGAAGACCTCCTCGAAGGCCGCACGCACCAGCGCGCGCTGCGCATTCAAGGCCTGCAGCAGCTCCGCGTAGTCGGCGAAGCCCAAGCCGCGGGCCAGCCGCAGCTGCTCGAAGGGCTCTTCCGGCAGCTCGTGCGCCTGCTGCTCGCGCAGCATCTGCAGATGGTTCTCGGCATGACGCAACAGCCGATAGGCGGCGAGCAGGGCATCCGCCTGCGCCGCGTCCACATGCCCGCCCTCACGCAGCGCCGCCAGCGCCGGCTCCAGCCCGCGCGCGCGCAGCGCCGGCTCGCGGCCGCCGCGGATCAGCTGCTGCAGCTGCACCATGAATTCGATCTCGCGGATGCCGCCGGGGCCGAGTTTCAGATGCTCGGCCAGCTCGCGGCGCTGCACCTCGGCCTCGATCATGGCCTTCATCTCGCGCAGGCCTTCATAGGCGGTGTAGTCGAAGTAGCGCCGGTAGATGAAAGGTCGCAGGGTGCGCAGGAAGGCCTCGCCGGCTTCGATGTCGCCGGCGATCGGCCGCGCCTTGATCCAGGCGTAGCGCTCCCAGTCGCGGCCCTCGCGCTGGAAGTACTGCTCCATCGCCGCAAACGACAGCGCCAGCCGGCCGGCATTGCCGAAAGGCCGCAGGCGCATGTCGACGCGGTAGACGAAGCCGTCGACGGTCACCTCGCCAAGCAGGCGGATCAGCAGCTGGCCCAGGCGCACGAAGAAGCTCTCGTTGTCGAGCGCGCGCGCGCCGTCGGTTTCACCGGCTTCCGGATAGGCGAAGACCAGGTCGATGTCCGAGCTGAAATTGAGCTCGCTGCCGCCCTGCTTGCCGAGGCCGAACACCACCAGCTGCTGTGGCGCGCCCTCACGCGAGCGCGGCTGGCCATGACGCGCGACCAGGGCCGCCATGGCGTAGTCCAGCGCGAGCTGGCAGCAGCGGTCGGCGAGTACGGCGCTGGCGCGCACGGTGTCCTGCACGGCGTCGAGACCGGCGACGTCGCGGGCGATCTGACGCACGCATTCGGCGTGGCGCCAGCGGCGCAGAACGGCCATTGCCGTGGCCTCATCAAGACCGTCGAGCACGGGCTCCGGCTCGGGCTGCAGCAGCTGGGCCATCAGTGCGGGGCGCTTGCACAGCTGCTCGTAGGCGTAGTCCGAGGCCGCCAGCAGGCGGTCGAGGCAAGGGCCAAGCGCTCCTGACTGCAGGATTTCGAAGCTCGCCGCGTCCAGCGACTGAAGTCGGCTGCGGCGCTCCTGCACGAGGGCTGACAGGCGGAGTTCCATCGAGGTCACGTAAGGCTCCCGGAGGCTGGAGGGGATGCGCGCGAAGAGCGCTCCGCCGCAGTCTAGGGCAACGCCGATCACGCCCCCCGTGGCCTGAATCGGTGCTCGCGGGTCCGGCGCATCTCCGGAGTCGCGTGGGCGAGCCCAGGCCCCTGCGTGCCCGATCCGCGGCAGCGCCGGCCAGGGCGCGCGGCCAGGGCCGACAACGCAGCCAAGCGCTCCGACCGTGACACCACGACGCCATCGTTGCCCACCGAGGGGCGTGATCAGATCGACCGCTGCGCTGCGCGTAACGCCCTGGGAGGACGTCGGCGACAGCGCCAGGGAGAGGGCAAGCCGTGTCGCAGGCGGGATCCTTCCATAGGACCGAATGAGGGAGAACACCATGAAGATCAGCAAACTGATGCTGGGCGCGCTGCTGGCTGTCGGCTCCGCCCTGGGCGCCAGCGTCCAGGCCCAGTCCATCAACTACAGCATGTACATCTGCTGCACGCAGCTGCAGAACGACTGCAACTGGTCCTACGGCGAGGACCACCCGCGCTGCATCGGCCTCTACGAGAGCTGCATGCTGAGCCGTCGCTGCATCATTCCCTGATGCGAGGCTGAGCCAGAACGCGCGCCTGTCGCGCCCCTGCTGCGGCCCGGCCTCGCGCCGGGCTGCGGCTTTGCCCGGAGGATTCCCATGCAGACGCTGAAGACCGCACTGCTCATGCTCATCGTGGTGCTCGCCGGCACCGTCGGCGGCAGCCTGCTCACCCGCTGGTGGTTCAGCACACCGGAGCCGCTGGCCGTCGAGGTGCTGAGCGCGCCGGTGGCGGCCCTGGAGCAGCTGCCACGGCCGGTGGTGTTCACCCTCAGCACCTGCCCCGCCTGCGCCCAGCTGCGGCGCTGGATGGGCGACAACGCCATCACCTACCACGAGCTCAGCGTCGACACCGATGCGGAGGCGGCGCGTCTCGCGCGTGAGCTCGGTATCGACAGCGTGCCGGTGCTGTTCACTGCCACGCATCGGGTCAACGGGTATGTGCCAGAGCAGCTGCAGACCTTGCTGCAGGCGCAGCCGGCACGTGCACCCTGAGCTGCGCGAGTGATATCGACGCAGGCAATGGCGCCTGACCCGAGCGGCGTGGCGGTGTCCGCCTTCGGCACCTACACTCGCGCGCTTGTCCTGTTGCGGGATCGCGGCGTGAACGAACCCTCCGGCGACATCACCGAGCTGCTGGAGCGCTGGAGTTCAGGCGATCGCAGCGTCGAAGCGCGCATCGTCGAGCAGCTGTACCCCATGCTGCGGCGGCTGGCCGGCAGCCAGCTGCGCGATGTCGACGGCACGCCCACCCTGTCGGCGACGGCGCTGGCGAACGAAGCCTTCATTCGTCTTCAGGCGCAGCGCGTGGTCGACTGGCAGAACCGCGACCACTTCTTCGCCATCGCTGCGTCGCTGCTGCGGCGGGTGGTGATCGACTACCTGCGCGCGCGCGGCGCGGAGAAGCGCGGTGCCGACGCCGTCGTGCTGGCCCTGCAGGATGCCCGCGAGGTCGATCTGCCCCGACAGGGCGACCACACCGACTGGCTGGCGCTGGACCAGGCCCTGAACCGGCTGAGCCTGCTCGACCCCGACTGCGCGCGCGTGATCGAGCTGCGCGTGTTCGCCGGACTGACCATCGACGCCGTTGCCGCACTGACCGGCGTCTCCGTGCCGACGGTGGTGCGGCAGTGGCGCTTCGCCCGCAGTTGGCTGGCCGAACAGATGGAACTGGACAGTGAAGGCTGAGGTCCGCGCCGACGAAGCGCAGCGCTTCCGTCGTCTGCGCACGCTGTTCGACCAGGCGATCGCGCTGGATCCCGCGGTGCGAGAGGACTGGGTTGCGCGGCTCGATGGCGACGACGGCGCACTGCGCGCTGAGCTGCGGCGCCTGCTCCAGCGTGACCAGGTGATCGTGGCCGAGCCCACGCAGCGCCCGGAGGCGGCCCTGCAGGCCTGGTGTGCGGAAGTCGCCGAGCCCCTGCCAAGTCGGATCGGACGCTTCGCCATCGCCGGCGAACTCGGTCGCGGTGGCATGGGGCGCGTGCTGCATGGCGTCTGCACGCGCGACGGCGTGGAGCAGCATGCGGCGATCAAGATCCTGCGCAGCGATCGCTGGGACCCGCTTGCCGAACAGCGACTGCGCGAAGAGGCGCGCGCGCTCGCAAGTCTCGACCACCCGGGCATCGCGCGCCTGCTCGAGGCCGGTCGCAGCGCCGAGGGCATCGCCTTCGTCGCCATGGAGCGGGTGCGCGGCGAGCCGCTGCTGGACTGGTGCGCCCACCGCGGCCTGGGCGTGCGCGAGCGCGTCGAGCTGTTCCGCGGCGTGCTGGCGGCGGTCGCGCATGCGCATCGGGCCCTGCTGGTGCATCGCGACCTCAAGCCTTCGAACGTGATGGTGGATGAGGACGGCCGCGTACGCCTGCTGGATTTTGGCCTGGCGCGCTTCCTTGACGCCGAGCCGCAGGAGCGCACGCAGACGGCGGCGCGCTTCCTCACCCCGGCCTATGCCGCGCCCGAGCAGCTGCGCGGCGAGCGCATCACCATCGCCACCGATGTCTATGCGCTCGGTGCGCTGCTCTATGAGCTGCTCGCGGGCACAGCGCCCTTCGAGCTGGCCGATCGCTCGGCGGGAGCCGCCGAGCAGCTGATTCTGGAAGCCACTCCGCCCACGCTGGCGCAGAGCTGCGTGGGCCGCGAGCGAGCGCGTTCACGGCTTGGGCGCGACGATCTGTCCGCGTGGGCAGGCGCGCTCCGCGGCGACCTTGAGGCGGTGGTGCAGAAGGCCCTGCGCAAGCCGCCCGCGCAGCGCTATTCCAGTGTCGAAGCCTTCGACGAGGACCTGCAGAACTGGCTGCAGCGACGGCCGGTCCAGGCGCGCCAGGGTCGCCTCTGGTACCGCCTTCAGCGCTTCCTGCAGCGCAATGCGCTGGCCGCTGGGCTGGCGGCGCTCAGCGCCCTCGTGCTGCTCGGCGCTGCCGCGCAGGTGTGGCGGCAGGGGCGGGTGGCGGCCCACGAACGCGATCGTGCCGTCGCCGCGCTGGGCATTCTCAACGAGGCCTTTCTCGCGTCCGATCCGACCCGTTCGGAGGGCGGTGAGACGCGCGTGCGCGAGGTCCTGCAGGCCGCTGCCGAGCGGCTGCACGCGCTGCAGTCGACCCAGCCCGCACTGGCCGCCGAACTGAGCGCGCAGATCAGCGAGATCCGCAGCGCGCTCGGCATCCTCGAGGATGACGGTGTGCTGGCGCAGGCGCTCGCCCATGCCGAGCGTCAGCGGGTGGATGCCGAACTCATCCGCCGTCTGCAGCTCGCGGCCGCGCGTGAGTTCGTGCTGGCGCAGCGGCTCGACGAGGCCGCTGCGCGAATCGCGCAGCTGCGCGAAGCCGCGCCCGCGGACCCGCGGGTCGCGCTGATCGATGCGCAACGTTGGCTGCAGGGGCAGGAGGCACAGCCCGCGCTGGCTGCGCTGCAGCCGCTGTTGCAGCGCGCGGATGCGCTGGAGCCGAGCCTGCGCCGCGAGCTGCTCTGGCTGCAGGCGCGGGCGCTGCGGCTCGCGGGGCGGGCCGAGGAGGCATTGGCCGTGCTGGCCGCCCTGCTCGACAGCCAGCGGGAGCTCGGCCAGGGTGGTGCACTGCTGACCCGGCTGCATCGGCTGGATGTGCTGGTCGAGCTCGGCCGGCTGGACGAGGCCGAGGCCGAGCTGCAGGCGCTCTCGCCGGCCATCGCCGAGCGCTTCGGTCAGCGTTCGGCCGTGCTCGCCCACCTGCAGGCCAGTCGCGCCAGCCTACGCATGGCGCAGCAGCGGTTCGCCGAGGCCGCCGATGCCTACAGCGCGGCGGCGATCGAGTACGCCGCCAGCCTCGGCGACCATCATCTGAATGCGGCGCGGGCGCGCTTCAACGCGGCCCAGCTGCGCGTGCATCTGCAGCCGGGAACGGACGCCGCCGACGACGACTTCGCGGCGGCGGTCGACAGCGCCTCGCGCGCGCGGCCGCCGCTGTCGCCCTTGCCGATGTTCTTCCGCGCCGTGTTCGCCCGCCAGCTGCTGCAGCGCGAGCGCTTTGCCAAGGCGCGCGAGGTGCTGCTGCCCGCAAGCGGGTACCCGCAGGTCGAGCGCTTCGATGCGGGCAATCGCGCCGACTTCCTGGATCTGCTGGGGCGGCTGTACGGCACGCCCGACTGCACGCCGCGCGCGTCGCCGCCGCCGGACCAGGCTCCTCGTGCCGTCCGCGCCCACTACCTCCAGTGCCAGACGGAGCAGGTCCCGCACGCGGCCGACGGCACTGGCCTCACCCCGCCCGGCGCAGCGCCTGCGCCCGTCACCCACGAGGATTCGCCATGAACCTGCCCCTGCTTCCGCCGCTCCTGCTGCTCATGCTTGCCGCCACCGGGGCGGCCATCGCCGCTGGCGAGGACCCGTCTGAATCGGCGCCGACCCAGGCGCCGCCCAAGACGCCGGTGCTCTGCACCATCCCCAAGTCCGGCGCCGAAGGCTCGTTCTACGTGGTCGCTGCCCCCAACCTGGTCTGCCCAAAATCGATCGCGGTCAACGAACCTGTCTACGCCATCCTCGAATGCTTCACGGGCGCGAACAGCGCCACCTGCGAAGCCTGGCCGCGGGTGTATGCGGTCAACCCGGGCGATGAGGATCGCCTGCAGTACGAGTGGACCGTGCGGGTCGGCTGGACCACCACCACCTACCCGCCCCACAGCAACCCCACGATCAGCTTCCACTGCCCCGGTATCCAGGCGGTCAGCGTGACGGTGCGGGTCAGCAACGGCACGGCCAGCGACCTCGACATCACCGGCTTCCGCTGCGGAGACGAGCCGCTCTGAGCGAGAGGTCGTCGCGCGGGTAGGCCAGCGCGCAGCTTCCACGCGAGACGGATCAAGGCCGGGCCGGTCTTGATCCGTGTTGCCTGAACATGGACGGCCGCGGCGAAGCGCTCCGGCGCGAAGAGCGCGACCGATCGCCTGCGCCCTGACAGCGTGGCCGCGCCGCAGGCGCCCAACGGCGGCTTAACCCGGGCGCAAGGCTGGCGCAAGGCGGCTGTGGCGGCATGTGCCTTGCGTGGTGTCGCGAGGGTTGCCGGGGGCGTGATGGCCTGCGGTCGATGCGCCACCGACGCCCGCGTCGTCGCCCCGGCGATGCGGCGCCCACCGTGCAGCGAACGGCCGATGAAGATCCTGATCGTGGAAGACCAGCGTGACCTTGCCGCCAACCTCTGGGAGTTCCTGGAGGCGCGTGGCCATTGCATCGACCACGCAGGCGATGGGCTGCAGGGCCTGCGCATGGCCGAGACCGGCGATTTCGATGCGCTGGTGCTGGATCTCGAACTGCCGCGTCTCGACGGGCTGGAGCTCTGCGAACGCCTGCGCGCCCGCGGCCACGCTGTGCCCGTGCTGATGCTGAGCGCGCGCGGCGATCTCCACGACCGCCTGGCCGGCTTCAGGCGCGGGGCCGATGACTATCTGCCCAAGCCTTTCGCTCTGCTCGAACTGGAGGCCCGGCTGCTCAGCCTGCACCGGCGCCGGAACTCCGGCGGCCCCCTGAGTGCCGGCGAGCTCAGCTTCGATCCGCACGGCGGCGGTTTCAGCCGGGCAGGGCGCAGGCTCGCGCTCTCCGCCCTGCAGGCGCGACTGCTGGAGGCGCTGCTGCGCGCCAGCCCCGCCGTGGTCGACAGCGCGCGGCTGGCCGAGCAGGTCTGGGGCGCGCAGACACCCGGCATCGATGCCCTGCACAGCCTGATGGCTGCGCTGCGCGCGGTGCTCGATCGGCCCTTCGATCGCCCCCTGATCCGCACCGTGTACGGGCTGGGCTATCGGCTGGTTGGCGACGGCGACGTCGGCGAGTCGATGGCGAACGCATCGGACTCGAGCGCGCTGTCTGCCGGATCGGGCTCGCTCGCCTGCACTGCGCCATCGATGAAGGCGCGCGCCGGCAGCAGCCACAGCGGGCTGCGCTTGTAGTCGAAGCGCGCCTCGCTGCGCGCCGCCAGCGCGCCGCGCAGGCGCTTGTCGCGGGCGAACAGCAGGCCCTGCGGATGCGCCTGTGCCCAGGACAACGCCTCCGCCGGCGCGATCTCCGCGATCGGCTGACGCAGGCGGCCGGCGAAGTGGAACTCGCCCTGGTAGTTGCCGATGTAGGCGATCGGTCGTCCCTGCGCCTCGACCGCCGCCAGGGCCTGACCGATCGCCCGCAGCGGGTAGTGCGCTGACAGCGGAACCGCCGCCAGCGCCAGCAGGAGCAGCAGCGCGGCCTGGCCGCCGAGGGCGATCCTCTGCACCGCGCGCAGGGGCGGGTCCGCCTCCGTGAGCAGTCGCGCCAGCAGCAGGCAGCCCAGCGCGAGCATGGGAATCAGGTAGTGGACCTGCTTGCCGGCGATGAACAGATGGATCAGCGAGGCCAGGCCGAGCGTGGCGATCGCGAAGCGGGCGCCGCTGTCGCCGCGCAGCGCGCGCAGCCGTCCCAGCGCACGCCAGGCGCGCGGCCACAGGCTCCAGGGCGCGGTCAACAGCAGCAGGAAGGGCAGGTAGAACCAGAACGGCCGCGGGTGGCCCATCGCCCCCTGCACCCGGTCGAGGGTCTGGCCGAACAGCAGGGCCTGGCGGAAGGCCTCGCCGCCGCGTTCGCTGGCGGCCAGCGCCCACAGCAGCAGGGGCAGGGCCGCCAGCACGGTCAGCAGCAGGGGCAGCCACAGGCGCTTGAGCGCGGGCTGCCCAGCCGGCCGCCACCAGGGCCAGCCGAGGATCGGCGCCAGCAGGTGCAGCATCGCCACCGGCCCCTTGCAGAGCAGGGCCAGGCTCGCCCACAGCAGGAACAGCGCGGCCGCGGTCGCCGAAGGTGCGCTCAGCAGGCGGTGCAGCTGCAGCCATGCGGCCAGCAGCAGGGCCAGCAGCAGGGTGTCGAACATCAGCGCCGAGGCATACGCGAACAGATACAGACTGCCGAAGGCGAGGAGCGGCGCCAGCGCCGACGCCGCAGGGCGCTCGGGCCACAGCGCGCGGGCCAGCGCACGCAGGCCGAACACCGCCGCCACCGCGGCCAGCGGGCTCACGAGACGCGGCCAGACCTCGCTGACGCCGAACACCGACCAGCCGGCATGGATCAACCAGAACAGCAGCGGCGGCTTGTGGTGGTAGGGCTCGCCGCTCAGCCAGGGCAGCACGAAATCGCCGCGCCACCACATCTCCCAGGCCACTGCGAGATAGCGGGTTTCGTCCACCGGCAGGGTCGGCCGCAGCCACAGCGAGGCGATGGCGAAAGCCAAGAGAGCGAGCAGGACGGGTAGCGGCGACTGCGCAAGCGCAGGGGGCCGCCGACGCAAGGCGAAGGGGGCGCGATGGGGATCGAGTGTCGGCACGGCGGAGTCGAGTCACGTAGCATGGGTGGCGACAGCTTGGCGCGGGCGATGTTAAGCAATTCCGTTGAGCGCGCCTTGCGCGTGGTGATCCTCAGCCTGCGCAGGGGCGAATCGAACCGCATCAAAGCGCGCGCAGCGCTGCCGCGTCGGCCATGGCGGGGGCGCTCGTCGCGGACAGCGGCTACGCTTGCACGCCGGAACTCGCGGCGACGGCAGCGCGCTACGATCGCTGCAGCGGAGTCTCGCGCCGCTCCGGCTTAACGAATCACTCACTCCCTGCCAAGCTTTCCGCAAACCCGCACGCGCATTCTTCCCACCCATGGTTTCCGTCCTCCCCGTCGTGCCGCGACTGCGCGCGCCCCTCGACCTCTGGCTGCTGGCCGCCCTCGCCCTGTGGCTGCTGGGCGTGGGCTACGGCCTGCGCGAGCCCTGGCCGGCGGACGAGCCGCGCTTCGCGCTGATGGGCCGCGACATGGTCGAGACCGCGCGCTGGTGGGTGCCGCACCGCGGGCCCGAGCTGTACGCCGAGAAGCCGCCGGTGTTCCTGTGGCTGCAGGCCGCGGCCTATGCGCTGACCGGACAGACCCGCCTCGCTTTCCTGCTGCCCTCGCTGCTGGCGGCCTTCGGCACCCTGGCCCTGACCTGGGATCTGCTGCGTCGTGTCTACAACCGCCGCGTCGCCTTCTGGGGCGCGCTCGGCCTGCTCTTCTGCGTGCAGTTCACCCTGCAGGGCCGCACCGCGCAGATCGACATGGTGCTGGTGCTGTTCACCACGCTGGGCCTGTACGGCCTCCTCCGCCATCTGCTGCTTGGCCCGGCCTGGGGCTGGTATGTGCTGGCCGGGGTCGCCACCGGGCTCGGCGTCATCACCAAGGGCACCGGCTTCCTGCCCTGGCTGTTGATGATTCCGTATGCCGTCGCCCGTGTGCGCGGCATGCGCGGGCTGGCCCGCTTCGAGGGCGGCTGGCGCTGGGCGCTGGGCCCGCTGGCGATGCTGCTGCCGATCCTCGCCTGGGCGCTGCCGCTGCTCTACTTCGCCGCCCAGCCGGGCAACGCCGAACTCGCCGCCTACCGCGACGACCTGCTGTTCAAGCAGACGGTCACCCGCTATGCCAATGCCTGGATGCACCTGAAGCCCTGGTGGTACTACCTGGTCGAGGTGGTGCCGGTGCTGTGGCTGCCGCTCGCCCTGCTGCTGCCCTGGGCGCTGCCCGCGTGGTGGCGGCGGATGCGTCGTGGCGATGCGCGGCCGCTGCTGCTGCTGGGCTGGGTGGCGCTGGTGCTGCTGTTCTTCTCGCTGTCGCCGGGCAAGCGCGGTGTCTACCTGCTGCCGGCGGTGCCGGCGCTGGCAATGGCGCTGGCGCCGCTGCTGCCGGGCCTGCTGCGCCGCGCCGGCGCGCAGCGCGCGCTGTGGGCTCTGGGCCTCGCCATCGCCGGCCTGCTCGCGGTCGCCGCGGCCTGGGCGCTGGTCGGCGAGCCGCGCTTCGCCCAGCGCGTGCTGGAGCAGAACGGCGTCGCGCCCTGGGACTGGCTGCTCGCGGTCGGCGCGCTGGGCGTGCTGGCCTGCGTCGCGCTGTGGCGGCGCGGTGCGATCGCCTTCGCCGTGGTGATGACCCTGGTGTGGAGCGGCTACGGCCTGTTCGGCTATCCCGACATGAACGGCGCGCGCTCCGGGCGCGCGCTGATGGAGCGCGCCCACGCGCTGCTGCCCGGGGACGCCGCCCTCGGCCTCGTCGGCGCGCCCGAGCAGTTTCTGCTGCAGGGCGTGGGCGAGGTCCGCGCCTTCGGCTTCAAGACCCCGGTCGAGCACCAGCGCCAGCTCGCCGACGCCTGGCTGCGCGAGTCCGATCGCCACTGGATGCTGATCCAGCGCAGCGACAAGGACGACTGCATCGACCCGGCCCGGGCCATCGAGGTCGGCGTGTCCAACCGCCGCCACTGGTTCCTGGTCAATGCCGCCGGCCTGCGCGCGGACTGCGTGCCGCCGGCCCCCGACGAAACCTCTCCCCTCCATCTCGATCCGGATGACTGAGCCCTTGGACGCTTCCGACCGCCTGACGATTTCGGTCGTCATTCCCGCCCACAACGAAGCCGGCAACCTGCCCGGCCTGATCGACGAGGTGGCAGCCGCGTTCGCCGGCCGCCGCGACTACGAGATCGTGGTGGTCGACGACGCCAGCAGCGACGACAGCCCGGCCGTGCTGGCCCGGCTGCAGCAGCGCCTGCCGCAGCTGCGCGTCCTGCGCCACGTGCGCAATGCCGGCCAGAGCACCGCGCTGATCAACGGCGTGCGGCATGCGCGCGGGGTGTGGATCGGCACGCTCGACGGCGATGCCCAGAACGATCCCGCCGACCTGCCGCGCCTGCTCGCCGAGATCGAGCGCCGCGCCGACCCCGCGCTCAAGCTGATCCAGGGCTGGCGGGTCAGCCGCCGCGATTCCGGTATCAAACGCCTGTCCTCGAAGATCGCCAACGCCGTGCGCGGTGGCCTGCTGCGCGACTCGACGCCCGACAGCGGCTGCGGCATCCGCGTGGTCGAACGCGCCGCCCTGCTCAACGCGCCGGCCTTCGACCACATGCACCGCTTCATCCCGGCGCTGATCCGCCAGGGCGGCTGGAACGTCGACAGCCTGCCGGTCAACCACCGGCCGCGCGGTGCGGGGCAGTCGCACTACGGCACCTGGAACCGCCTGTGGGTCGGCATCGTCGACCTGTTCGGCGTGGCCTGGCTGGGCCGGCGCACGCGGGTGACCACGCTCAACGAGCAGCGGCCCTCGTGAACTTCGCCGATCCGATCTGGCTGGCGGTGGGTCTGGTTGCGCAGGCCGCGTTCTCGGCGCGTTTCCTGGTGCAGTGGGTGCTGTCCGAGCGCGCGCGACGCTCCCTGCTGCCGGTGCACTTCTGGTTCTTCAGCGTGGCGGGTTCGGTGCTGCTGCTGGCCTATGCCGCGCACCAGCGCGATGCGGTGATCGCGCTCGGGCAGATCGTCGGGCTCGCGATCTACCTGCGCAACATCGAGCTGGTGCAGCGCGCGGCGCGGGGCCGCGCGATCGGCTTTCTGTGGCCGTGGCTGGGCTTGGCCGGGCTCGCGCTCGCCGCCGGCCTGCTGAGCCACGAGGCGCCGGTGGCGAAGGCGGCGGTCGAACGCGCGGCACCGCTGTGGTTCGCGCTCGGCTTCCTGGGCCAGGCCCTGTTCACCGGCCGCTTCGTCGTCCAGCTCTATGCCTCCGAGCGCGCCCAAGCCTCGGTCAATCCCGTGCAGTTCTGGTACCTGTCGCTGTCCGGCAGCCTGCTGCTGCTGGCCTATGCCCTGCACACCGGCGATGCGGTGATCATCCTCGGCCAGAGCTTTGGCCTGATCGTCTATCTGCGCAATCTGGCGCTGATCCGCAAGCACCGCGAGCCCGACCACCATGGCGAGGACTTCGAGGATGAAGTCGCCGCCCTGCGCGAAGCCGAAGGCGCGAGCGAGGAGGCCTGCGCGGCGGACCCGCGGCAGACGAACCGTCCTTTGCAGGCTGTTGAAGAACGGGCTGCCAGCCCGGTCAGGGATGGCCGCGACGACGAAGCAAGCGCTTGAGCGATTGATGTGTCGTGAGGCGGTACGGACCTGCGCCGGACCGCCAGATCCGGTTCGCGTGTCGCGTGAAAGTCCTGCCAGCCGCCGGCGCTCGGTCCGACGGATTGCCCTCTTTCGCGCGTGTCACCTCTGCCGCGAAGATCGCGCCGCAGTTCTGTTCCCATCCCACGAGGTCCTGCCATGAGCCAAGCCCGCTATCCCCGTCCGTTGATCGCGCTGCACTGGCTGACCCTGCTGCTGATCGCGGTGGTCTACGCCTGCATGGAGTTCCGCGGCGTCTTCCCGCGCGGCAGCGAGCCGCGCGAGCTGATGAAGGCGATCCATTTCTCCGGCGGCCTGACCGTGCTGCTGTTCGTGCTCGCGCGGCTCTATCTGCGCCTGCGCGGCCCGATCCCGCCGGTCAGCCCACCGCTGCCGGCCCTGCAGAAGCTGGCCGCGACCGCCGGCCACCTGGCGCTGTACGGGTTCATGCTCGGCATGCCCCTCGTCGGCTGGCTGATCCTCTCGGCCGAGGGCGCCTCGATCAGCCTGTGGGGCCTTCCGCTGCCGGCCCTGGTCGGCAAGAACGGTGAGCTCGCCCACACGCTGGAGGAATGGCACGAGATCGGCGCCACGCTGGGCTATGCCCTGATCGGCCTGCATGCGCTGGCCGGGCTCTACCACCACTACCTGCGCCGCGACGACACCCTGCGGCGGATGCTGCCGGGGCCGCGGGCGTGATGCGCCGCTGGCACGTCGAGCGCCATGGCGTGCAGCGCGGCGGCTGGCTGCGCGCGGCCGTGCTGGGCGCCAATGACGGCCTGATCTCGACGGCCAGCCTGGTGCTCGGCGTGGTCGCCGCGGGCGGCGAGACGTCCGCGGTGCTGGTAGCCGGCACCGCGGGCCTGGTGGCCGGCGCGCTGTCGATGGCGGCCGGCGAGTACATCTCGGTCAGCACCCAGGCCGACATCGAGGGCGCCGATCTGGCCCGCGAGCGGCGCGAGCTGGCCGAGACCCCCGAGGCCGAACTCGAAGAGCTGGTCGCCCTGCAGCAGGCGCGCGGCTTGCCGCCCGCACTGGCCCGCGAAGTCGCGATCGCCCTCACCGCCCACGACGCGCTGGGCGCGCATGCGCGCGACGAGCTGGGCATCACCGAGCAGCAGCGCGCGCGCCCGGTGCAGGCCGCGCTGGCTTCGGCGGCGGCCTTCGCCACCGGCGCCGGCCTGCCGCTGCTGCTGGTCCTGCTGGCCGCGCCGGCGGCGATGGCGATGTGGGTGCTGGTGGGCAGCCTGGTCCTGCTGGGCGCGCTCGGTGCCCTGGCCGCCTGGGCCGGTGGCGCGCCGGTCCTGCGTGGCGCGGCGCGCGTGCTGTTCTGGGGCGGGCTGGCGATGGCCTGCACCTGGGCGGCGGGGGCGCTGTTCGGGGCGGTCGGCTGAGAGCAGGCATCAACCTTTCGCCTGCTGCGGGCGCCGCCGGCCCTGGGTGGCGGCAGCGCACGACGCGGAGTCCGTGCTCACCCGCCCGCCGAACGCCTGGGAATTCCGGTCCCGCGCTCCGCCACGAACGGCTCGCGACGCACTCGCCGGCGCGTCGGGTGTATGGCCTCGCAGCTGCCTTCAGTGGTCGGGATGCAGGTGATCCGCCCCGGTCTGCGCGCTGGTCTCCAGCCAATAGGCATGCGCGTCCAGCAGCAGTCGCGCGGCTGCGCTGAAGGCGGCGGCCCTGGCCTCGACCTCGGCTGCAGCCGCTTCACTGGCGCGGCGTCGCGCCGCCAGCAGCTCCGTCAAGTCCACGCCGCCCAGGGCGTAGCCCTCGGCCAGTCGGCGTGCTTCCTCGCCCTGCGCGCTGGCCGAGGCCTGGGCGAGGCGCCAGGCCTGGGTGAGCAGCCCAGCCCGTCGCGCCAGCGTGCGGGCCTTGAGATCGATTTCGCGACGGATCGCCGCGGCCTCGACCTCGGCTGCGTCGGCCAGCGCCGTCTGCTCGGCGGCCACGTGACCACGAACACCCCTGCCCAGGGGAATGCTGACAAACAGGCCCAGCGCCCGTTCCTGTCCGCCCCGCTCCGACAGGGTGCGCAGGCCAAAGGAGGGGTCGGCGCGCCGATCCTGGTAGGCCCGCTCGGCGTCGAGTCTGGCCAGTTCGGCGCGGCCTTGCGCCACCCTGCTTTCGTGGTCCAGATCGATGGCCTGCTCCGCCCAGGCCGGCCAGTCGGGATCGATCTCGGCGGGCGGCGGCAGGCGCGGCGCGGGGCTCGGCCGGATGATGGCGGGAAAGCGCGCACTGAGGGCCAGGGCGGCCTCCTGCTCGCGCAGCTCCGCCTCTTGGAGCGCGCGCGCGGCCTGCGCGTCGGCGGCGGTTGCCGCATCCAGCCCTGCCGCCGACAGGTCACCGCGCGCGAAGCGCAGCTGCGCCGAGCCGCGGTCGCGCGCCGCGATGTCTGCCGCGGCGCCGCGATGCAGGGACAGTTCGCTGGCGGCCAACCATTCCACCCAGTGTTCGAGCAGGTTCACCGCCGCGGAATGGCGGGCCTCGGCCAGCGCATTGCCACCCAGAGCCCGTTCGGCGCTCGCGATTTGGCGGTCGAGCTCGGCCTTGCCGGGCAGGCGCAAGGCGCGCTGCACGCTGACCTCCCATTCGCGGAAGCCGCCTTCGCTGCCAGCGTCGCGATTCTGCAGTTGGCCTTCGAGCGTCCATTCATGCGGCCCGCGCAGGCGTGCCGCTGCCCGGGCTTCTGCGGCGGCCTGTCCGGCGCGCGCGCGCGCCACCGCGGGGTCCGCGTCCAGCGCGGCCAGCACGGCGGCGCGCGGCGGCAGAGCGGTTGCCAGTTCAGCCGCCGGCCCGGCCGACGCCGCCCGGGCAGGCGCAGGCGGCAGCAGGGCCAGCACTGCGCTGAACGCAATCAGTATGCGCGTTCTCATGCCAGCCTCCCGAAGCTCTCGACCGGCAGGATCCACCAGGCGATCTCGTTTGAAGGCAGGCGCTCGCGCAGCCCTGCGAGCAGGCGCTCGGCCGTCTCTCGCGGCATCACCGCCAGCAGCAGGCCGCGATCGGCGCGCCCGCGCACCTGCTCCTGCACCGAAGCGCGAGCGAACCCGCTGCCGTGACCCTCGGCAAGCAGCGTGGTGAAGCCGCCCATGCCGGGTTCGAGATCGAGCAGTTCGGCGAGCAGCTGGCGCTCGGCGGGGCGCGGGTAGGCCAGGACGAGCTGGACCATGGACCTTGCGTTCATGAGGTGCTCCCGGCACGGGGATGGCCGAAGTGGAGGAACAGCAGGGGCAGGAGCAGCAGGGTCAGCGGGGTTGCGGTGGCGAGCCCGCCGACCACCACAATCGCCAGCGGACGCTGGATCTCCGAGCCCGGGCCGCTCGCGAGCAAGAGTGGCACCAGGCCCAGCGCGGTGATGGCTGCCGTCATCAGCACCGGCCGCAGCCGGCGTCGCGCGCCCTCCACGACGATCCGCGCCATCGGCAGGCCGCGCGCGTGCAGGTCGTTGAAATGCCCCACCATCACCGTGCCGTTGAGCACGGCAATGCCGAGCAGGGCAATGAAGCCGACCGAGGCAGGCACCGACACATACTCGCCGGAGGCCCACAGGGCGAGCACGCCGCCGACCAGTGCGAAGGGAATATTGGTCAGCACCAGCAGCGCCTGGCGGGCGCTGCCGAGGCTGCTGAACAGGACCACGAAGATCAGGCCCAGGGCGATCGGCACCACCAGCGCAAGCCGCGCGGCGGCCCGCTGCTGGTTCTCGAACTGGCCACCCCAGGCCAGCCGGTAGCCGGGTGGCAGGTTCACCGCGGTGGCGACCGCAGCCCGCGCTTCCTCCACGAAGCCCACCAGATCGCGACCACTGACGTTCGCCTGCACCAGGGCATAGCGCGAGCCAGCCTCGCGATCGACCTTGACGGGGCCTTCCACGCGCCGGACCTCCGCCAAGTCGCCGACGCGCACGCGCTGGCCACTGGGCGAGACCAGCACGAGGTCGGCGAAACGGGCGGGGTCGCGTCGCAGCGACTCGTCGCCGCGCAGCACGAGTGGAATGCGCCGCCCACCTTCGATCACGACGCCGACCGCAACGCCCTCGACCTGCACGCGCAGCTCGCGCTGCAGGCTGGCGACATCGAAGCCCATGCGTCCCGCCGCCAGGCGATCGACCTCGATCTCCAGATACTGCACGCCGCCATTGCTCAGGCGATAGACGTCCTCGGCACCGGCCACCGCGCGGACCGCGTCCTCGACCTTGGCCGACAGTCGCTCGAGTTCGACGAGGTCGGGGCCGAACAGCTTGATGGCGATGTCGCCGCGCGCGCCGGTCAGCATCTCCGACACCCGCATCTCGATCGGCTGGGTAAAGGCATAGGCGGTGCCAGGAAAGCGATCCAGCACCTGACGCAGCTGCTCGGTGAGCCAGTCCTTGTCGGGTTGCCGCCATTCGTCCTTTGGCGCGAGCACCAGGAAGCTGTCGGTCTGGTTCAGGCCCATCGGATCGAAGCCGAGCTCATCGGCACCGGCGCGGGCGATGATGCTGCGCACTTCGGGGACTTCGGCCAGCAGGGCACGCTGCACCGCGAGGTCGACTTCGCCGCTGGCGTCGAGGTTGGCGGAAGGCAGCTTCTCGAGCTGCACGAGGATCGCGCCCTCGTCCATGGTCGGCATGAAGGTCTTGCCGATGCCGGACCAGGCGAGCGCCGCCAACAGCAGCGCCGCTGCGGCCGCCGTCGCGGCGAGGCGAGGGTGTGCCAGCGCCGCCTCGAGGGCACGCGCATAAAGCGGGCTGAGCTGGCGCATCAACCAAGGCTCGGCGTGGTGTCCGCTGCGCAACAGCCACGAGGCCAGCACCGGGATGAGGGTCAGCGACAGCAGCAGCGAGGCACCAAGGGCGAACACGATGGCCAGCGCCACCGGACTGAACATCCGCCCCTCCAGGCCCTCCAGGGTCAGCAGCGGCGTGAACACCAGGGCGATGATCAGCACGCCCGCGCTGACTGGCGCGGCGACTTCCGCGGCCGCGCGCCACACCCGGTGAAGACGCGGAACGCCATCGCCTTCGCGCGCGGGCGCCAACTGCTCGACCGTGTTCTCGACCACCACCACCGCGGCGTCCACCAGCATGCCGATCGCGATCGCCAGCCCGCCGAGGCTCATCAGATTGGCGCTCAGCCCGGTCATCCGCATGACCAGGAAGGTCACCAGCACCGACAGCGGCAGGGTGACCGCCACCACCACCGCGGCGCGCACGTCGCCCAGGAACAGCAGCAGCAGCACGACCACCAGCACCATCGCTTCGATCAGCGCGCGCCCGACCGTGCCGGTCGCGCGTCCGATCAGCTCGCTGCGGTCGTAGAAGGCCTCGACACGCATGCCCGGCGGCAGGCTGGGGGCGAGTTCGGCGAGGCGCGCCTTGACCCCGCGAACCACCGCCGAGGCGTCGGCCCCGCGCAGGCCAACCACCAGCCCCTGCACCGCCTCGCCTTTGCCGTCGCGCGTCACCACCCCGTAGCGGGTCAGCGCGCCCTCGCGGACCGCGGCCAGATCGGCCACCCGCAGCACCCGGTCGTCGACCGCGGCGACCACCGTGGCCTCGATGTCCGCACCGTCGCGGATCGCGCCGGTGGCGCGCACGACCAGCGATTCCTCGCCCTCGTCGAGGCGTCCGGCGCCGTCGTTGCCGTTGTTGTCGGCAAGTGCCGCTGCCAGGTGCTCGATGCCAAGGCCGGCGGCCGCGAGTGCCGCCCGGTCCGGCACCACTTCCCAACTGCGCACGCGCCCACCGAGCGCGTTGACATCGGCCACGCCGGGCACGGTGCGCAGGGCGGGGCGGATCACCCAGTCGAGCACTTCCCGCCGTTGCGCCAGCGAGTAGCCTTCGCCCTCGACGGTGAACATGTACATGTCCGAAAGCGGCGTGGCGATCGGCGCGAGCCCACCATCGAGCCCCGGCGGAAGATCCCCCGCCACTGCGGCGAAGCGCTCCGCCACTTGCTGGCGGGCCCAGTAGATGTCGCTGCCCTGCTCGAAGTCGATGGTGATGTCGGCCAGAGCGTACTTGGCCGAGGCGCGCAGCATGGTCTGGCGTGGGATACCCAGCAGCTCCATCTCCAGTGGCACGATGACGCGCTGCTCAACCTCCTCGGGCGTCATTCCGGGCGCCTTGAGGATCAGCTTCACCTGGGTTGGCGCGATGTCCGGAAACGCGTCGATCGGCAGTCCGCGCCAGGCTTGCACGCTGGCCAGAGCGAGCCCCAGCGCGGCGAGCGCGACGAGCAAGCGCTGCGCCAGGGCCCAGGCGACAAGACGGGCGAGCATGCTCAGCCCTCCCCGTCGGCGGCCTGGGCTTCGGCCACCGCCTTCAGCGCCAGGACGCCGCGGAACACGACCTCGACGCGGTCGGGCAGGCCGGTCACCCAGGCGGCTTCGCCGTCACGAAAGGCCACGCCCACGACCATGCCCTCGATCTCGCCCTCGCGGCGGACGAACACGACATCGGCGCCATCGACACGGATCAGCGCAGCGGCGGGAATGCGCCGCGTCCCGGCGGGAGCGGGCCGTGACACCGCCAGCTCCACCGGAGCCCCCGGCAAGCCGGCCGCGGCGGGCACCCGCGCGGTCACCGCCAGCGAGCGGCTCTCGGGATCCAGCGCCGCCGCCACCGCGACGACTTCGCCGCTGGCCTCGCCGACCTGTGCCTGCATGCCCGGCAGGATCACGCCTGCCAGTCGCGCCGGCGCCTGGGCGTGGGCGATGCGTTCCGCAGCGTCGCCGATCCTGGCAAGCAGGGCACCGGCCTCGAAGGCCATGCCCGCGCCGGACATGCGTGCAAGCAGACGCCCCGCGCGCGGGCTGCTCAGCAGCACGCTGCCGTCGGCCGCGAGTGAGGCCGCCAGGAGCCCGCGGTCGCCCCGCACCGCGGCATCCAGGGCGAGTGCCTCGGCCCGCAGCGCCTCCGCCTCGCGCAGCGAGATCACACCGGCATCGAGCAGTGCCTCACTGCGTTCGGACTGGCGGCTTGCGGCCTCGCTGCGCGCTGCCCGGGCTTGCGCCTCGGCCAGGGCTGCCGCCCAGGCGGGGCTGGCCAGCCGCAGGACGGGCGCTCCGGCCTGCAACAGCTCGCCTTCGGCAGCGATGCCTTGCACCAGGGTGCCGGGAAAGGCGGCGACGAGTAGCGCCTGCGTCTCCGGCGGGGATTCGAGTTCGGCCGGCAGTCGCGCGACGGGAATCCACTCCACCGGCACCGGTGCCGCGAAGCCCAGGGCCATGGCCTCGACCTGCCCAGGCTGCAGCGCCAGCTTCAGCCGCGTTTGTGCATGGGCCAAGGGCGCCAGCGAAACGAGCGCCAAGAACAGCAGGCGGGCGGTCAGTGTGCGGGTCACGGCGCCTCTCCAGAAGCTGGGTTCCCGGTGAGGGTGGCAGCCGAATCTTTCGCGAGCCTTAAGCGCGATCAAATTCGCGCGTTCTTGCTGTGCGGCTGTGCACGCGTTGTGGCGGCGCAGGCCCGGCGAGCCTGGCGTCGCCTCGGGTGAGGTGGCGCAGGGGGGCCAGGCGCCTTGCGGAAAGCGGCAAGTGGCAAAGCCGCCATGTGCAAGGGCTGGCCTCGCCCGGCAAGCGCGCCGTCCCCATCCCGCTCAAGGCTTGCCGACAACTCCGCGGGCAGCACTGCAGGTGGCGACGCGGCGGCAGGCGCATCGAGAAGCCGGCGCTCCGATTGGGGGGCCTGGCCCACCGTGGGCTTCACTCTCGCCTCGGTCGTCGACTCGCAACACGAGCGCGCATGCGGAGATCCGCGATGCCATGCACCGGGGCGAGTGTCGAGGTCATGGTGGGCCAGGGCCCACCCTATGCGAGGCACCGCTTGCGTCGCACGCGCTCGGCCACGAGCCTCTCCCGAATCCCGAATCCCGAATCCCGAATCCCGAATCCCGAATCCCGGCTCAGGAAACCCGCGCCCGTCCCAGCGGTTGCAGCGCCAAAGCCGCCACCGCGGCAACGCCGCCAAGGGAGAGCGCGAGCAGCAGCGGTGCGAACGCCGGCGGGGCAGTGGCAAGCACCTCGCTGGCCGCGGGCCAGAGGGTGAGCGCGAGGCTGCCAAGGGACAGGGTGGCGATGAGATAGGCGCTGCGGCTGCGGCCGAGGCCGCTCAGCACCACCGCGCTGAAGGCGATGAGTGCGGCCAGTGCCAGTGCGCGCCGGCCGGCCTCGGCGTGGGCGGGATCGAACCACCCCGGCAGCGCCTGCGCCAGCAGTACGGCGGCGCAGCCCAGACTGCCGCCGAGCAGCAGTCGCCACCACGCGCGCGCATCGAACAGCCGCCCGGCCTGGGTTGGCGCGCCGCCGTCCCCTTCCCTGGCCTCGCGCTGGAAGCCGAGCATGGCGCTCGGATGGATGATCAACTCCAGCCAGACCACGTGCAGGGGCAGGAACAGCAGCGGCCCGCCAAAGGCTGGCACCAGGGCCGCGCTGAGCACGAAGGGCAGGTGCACCAGCAGCAGGTAGGCGAAGCTGGCGCGCAGATTGCGATACAGCGCGCGGCCTTCGGCGATGGCGCCGGCCAGCGTGGCGAAGTCGTCGTCCAGCAGAACAATGGCGGCCGATTCGCGCGCCGCCTGGGTGCCGCGCTGGCCCATGGCGATGCCGACGTCGGCGGCCTTCAGCGCCGGCACATCGTTGACGCCATCGCCGGTGACCGCCACCGCCGCACCCGAAGCCTGCAGGGCCTGCACCAGGGCCAGCTTCTGCTTCGGCTGCGCGCGTGCCACCACGTCGGCCAGCGCCAGCGCTTCCGGGCTGACCGCATCCTCAAGACTGACCACCCGCGGCGCGCCAGCACACAGGCCGGCTTCGATGGCGATGGCAGTCGCAGTGGCGGGATGGTCGCCGGTCAGCATCACGACCCGCAGCCCCTGCGCGCGGCAGCGCGCCACCGCCTCGGCCACGCCGGGCCGCAGCGGATCGCCGAAGCCCAGCAGGCCGAGCATCCGAAAGCCCGCGTCCGGCTCGACGCTCTCCTCGGCAGTGCTTTCGATGCTGCGTTCGGCCAGCGCCAGCACCTTCAGCCCCCGCGATGCCAGCGCCTGCGCCTCGGCCCGCCAGCGCGTGGCTGCATCCGCCTCGATCGCACAGGCGCGCAGCACGGTTTCGGGCGCGCCCTTCATGCGCGCGATCACCGCCGTGCCGTCGAGCAGCAGCACCGTTTCGCGGCGGCGGTCCTCGGTGAAGGGAAAGCGCTGCTGAACCGCCAAGGCGGGGGCTGCAGCCGCGGCCTCGCGCAGGCAGACATCCAGCGGGTCGGTGCTGTCGATGGCCAGCGACTGCGCGGCGCGCTGCGCGAGTTCCTCGGCAGAAAGGTCCGGCGCGGGCCGCAGCTCGCGCAGGCGCAGCCGGCCCTCGGTCAGCGTACCGGTCTTGTCGGTGCAGAGCACGCTGACCCGGCCGATGTCCTCGACCGCCACCGCGCGCCGCACCAGCGCATTGCGCCGCGCCAGCCGGAACACGCCGACGCCGAGGAACAGGCTCAGCACGACCGGGAACTCCTCGGGCAGGGCGGCGATCGCCAGCGTCAGCCCGCTCAGCAGCGCATCCAGCCAGCCCTGGCCCTGCCACAGGCGCACCGCGGCCAGCAGCAGGCACAGGGCGAACGCGATCCACACCAGCTGCAGCACCAGCCGGCCCACCGCCTGCTGCAGCGGCGTGCGCGGCTGCGGCGCCGTCACCGCCAGCCGCACCAGCTCGCCGTAGCGGCTGTCGCCGCCCGTGCCGAGCACCTGCAGCTCGCCGTGGCCGGCCAGCACGCGGGTGCCGGCGAAGCCCCAGCCCTCGGACGCGCTCATCGCGCTCCCGGCGATCTGTTTGCGCACCGGCACCGATTCGCCGCTCAGGCTGGACTCGTCGACCTGCAGCGCCTCGGCCACGCGCCACAGTCCATCGGCGGGAAGTGCCTCGCCGCTGCCGACGCGTACGCGGTCACCGGGCACCAGTTCGGTCGCCGCGATCGTTTGCCATCGGCCCTCACGCAGCACCTCTGTCGCGCTGGCGAGCCGGCTCGCCAGCGCCGCGGTCGACAGCCGCGTGCGCCGGTGCAAGAAGGCGTCCATCCCGAGCAGGGGCAGGATCGCGAACAGCAGCACCGCCGCTTCGACGGTCTCGCCGGTGGCGAAGAACAGCGTGCTGACCACCAGCAGGAAGCCCAGCATCGGATCGCGAGAGGCGTCGCGCAGGGCATGCCAGAACCGGTGCCGCGGCGGCTCGACGATGCGGTTGTCGCCGTAGCGGGCGCGCAGGCCTTCGACCTCCGCCGCGGTGAGACCGGTCTCGACGTTCGGCAGGCTGGACAGTCGATCGAGCAGCTCGCTGGGTGTGGGCATGTGCGGTATCCGGGGTTCTGCTGCGATGCTCGCATGCGCGGGTGCTGCCGGTTTTGATCGCAGGCCCGAGGGCGTCGTGCGCTCGTGCCGCAGGCGTGTGCGCCCCGCGACCGCATAGGGTGGGCCCTGGCCCACCATGCGCTTCGCACTCGCCCCGGTCCTGTCTCGTCGCTCCGTTGCTGGAAGCGCAGAGCAAGAGCTTTCGGCCAGCCCTTCCGCGCTCCCAAAGCATGGCCATCCATGGCCATTCCCACGTGCGGGCTGCCCGACCTACCTCTCTTTGCGTGGCCACTGCGCCGCAAGAGCGGCGCGAACGCCGAAGGCGGCCCCGGAGGGGCGGAGGGCCGGATGCCCGGAGTCAAGAAAGGTAGGCCAAAGAAAGGCCTGTTCGTCCGCGCCCTTCGCGCAACCGTGCGCGAAGAGTTCGCGTGAGTCGGTCGGGGTTTCCGGACAGGCCATCCCTGGCCTGTCGAAAACCTTGGCCGCATCCCTGCGGCCAACCCTGCGGGCAGATCGACCGCCTTCCGCCGCTCCCCAGGGGCCCCTTGAAGAGCGCGGGCGCCTGGCCGCCAAAGCCGAAGCCGAAGCCGAAGCCTGCATAGGGTGGGCCCTGGCCCACCGTGGCCTGGAGGCTCGCCCCGGGACTTCGACGGAGGCGTACCCGGATAGCCGGCCTTGCCCCGTCGAAGACCCTCTGCGCGGCGGGTGTCGAGCTCATGGTGGGCCAGGGCCCACCCTATGCGGTGTTCGGGCATGCACGGCGAACCGCGGCCGCTCGCTCTTTCGAATCCCGAATCCCGAATCCCCAATCCCGTGCCCTGGGCGCACCGGCCTGTGCGCCATGCGCCGAGCACCCAGCCCATGCAGCGAATCCCTAACCCGCCGCGAACGCCGGTTTAACGCCGCCACAAGCTTGGCCCAAGCTTCGGCGCGCAGGCTCTGCGCCATGGACACCTCCCCCCAGGGCGCTCGCGCCTTCCGCCATGCCGACTGCATCGACCGTGCGCATCCGCAGCGCGCCGAGGTCGAGGCCTTCATCCACGCGATCTATGCCGCGCGTTTCGACGCGCGGCCGCCGGCGCTGATGCCGCATCTGCTGGCGTTCCGCGACGCCGACGGTGAACTGCTCGCCGCGGTGGGCCTGCGCTGCGCCATCGAAGGTCCGCTGTTCGTCGAGCGCTACCTCGGCGCGCCGGTCGAGCGCGTGCTGGCCGAGCGTCTGGGCCACGCGCCGCCGCGTGCGGAGGTGGTGGAGATCGGCAACTTCGCCGCCGCCACGCCGGGTGCGGCGCGCGCGCTGATCCTCGCCCTGATCCCCCTGCTGCGCGGCGCCGGCCTGCGCTGGACCCTGTTCGCCGCCACCCGCCAGCTGCGCAATGCCTTCGCCCGCCTGGGTCTGGACCCGCGCTTCCTGTGCCGGGCGCAGGCCGAGGCCCTGGGTTCCGAGGGCGAAGCCTGGGGGCGCTATTACGAAACCGACCCGGAAGTGCTGTTCGGGGATCTCGAAGGCGCTCGCGTGGGCGTCGGTGAATACGCCGCGTCGAAGCCCGCGCGCGACGTCCCCGTCGTCGCGCGCGCCGCGCTGGGCTGCGAGGCACCGGCATGAGCCGTCCGCCCATCCACAATGCCCTGTACGCCCGCGTGCTCGATGCCGCCCGCGCGCAGCCGCAGGCCCTGGCGCTCAAGGACGGCCACTGGGCGCTGCGCTTCGGTGAGCTGCCGGACGTGCTGACCGGCCTGCTCTACGCCCTGCGCATCGAGGGGCCCGTGCTCGCCAGCCGGCTCGACAACGGCGTGCCGGCCCTGCTGGTCGAGCTTGCGGCGCAGGCGGCCGATGTCGCCGCACTGGCCCTGCCGCCCTACTTCACGGCCGCGCAGTGCCGGCACGCGCTGGACCAGAGCGGTGCGCGGATGCTGCTGCTGCCGCAGGGCGCGCCGGCACCCGATGCCCGCTGGCGCTGCGAAGCTTCCGCACCGTGGCCGGGCCTGTCGCTCTGGCGTCGCGCCGCGCCGGCAGAGGCTGTCGCGCTGCCGTCGGGCACCGCCTGCATCACCTACACCAGCGGCAGTACCGGCGCGCCCAAGGGCGTGTGCCTTTCTGCTGAACACCTGGCCCAGGTCGCAGGCTCGCTGGGTGAAGCCTTCGACGCGCTGGCGCCGCGTCACCATCTCTGCGCGCTGCCGCTGTCGACCCTGCTGGAAACCGTCGGCGCCTATGCCGCGCTGTTCGTCGGCGGCCGCGTCGAACTGCGCGGCCTGTCGGAGCTCGGCTACAGCGGTGCGGCCGGGCTCGATCCGCGGCGCCTGCGCGCGGTGCTGGCCGACGTGCAGCCGCACAGCCTGATCCTGGTCCCGCAGCTGCTGGATGGCCTGCTGCTGGCGATCGCCGCCGATGGCGCCCTGCCGCAGCCGCCGCGCCTGATCGCCGTCGGCGGCGCCCGCGTCGCGCCGCGACTGCTGCAGCGCGCGGCCGCCGCCGGGCTCACCGTCTTCGAGGGCTATGGGCTCAGCGAAGCCGGCTCGGTGGTCTGCCTGAATCGCCGGGGTGATGTGACGCCCGGCAGCGTCGGCCGGCCGCTGCCGCACCTGCGGCTCAGCGTCGCTGACAACGGCGAGCTGTGCGTGGACGGCCCGCGCTTCCTCGGCTACCTCGGTGAGCCGGCACTGCCGCCGGGCCCGCTGCGCACCGGCGATCTCGGTGCCATCGACGCCGAAGGGCGCGTGCATATCGAGGGCCGTCTGCGCGAGATGTTCATCACCAGCTACGGCCGCAACGTGGCGCCGGCCTGGGTCGAGGGCGAACTGTTGGCTGAGGCTGCGATCGCCCAGGCGGTGGTGGTCGGTGAAGCCGAACCCTGGAACCTCGCCCTGATCTGGCCGCGCGATCCAGCCATCAGCGAGGCCGAGCTCGCGCGCGTGATCCAGCGCGTCAACGCGGGCCTGCCCGACTACGCGCGCATCGGCGGCGCGCTGCGACTGCCCGCGCCGCTCTCGATCGAAGCCGGACTGCTCACCGCCAATGGCCGCCCACGTCGCGCCGCCGTGCTTGCCCACTACGCCGCGGCCATCGCCGCGCGACGCGCGCAGGGACCGGACGCCGCCCTGATTGACGCCAGTCCAACGATGAACCGCACCTCTCGCCCCCAGGAGATCCCCGCATGAGTTTCCACGCCCGACTGCTCGCCGAAACCAGCCGCGAGCGCGCCGAACTGCAGAGCCTGCCGATCGTCCAGCGCGCGCTCGCCGGCCGCATCGGCCGCGAGGAATACGCCGCCTTCCTCGGCCAGGCCTATCAACACGTGCGCCACACCGTGCCCCTGCTGATGGCCTGCGGCGCGCGCCTGCCGGCCAGCCACGAATGGCTGCGTCGCGCCGTGGCCGAGTACATCGAAGAGGAGATCGGTCACGAGGAGTGGATCCTCGACGACCTCGAAGCCCTGGGCGAGGACCGCGCCCGCTGGGCGGCCAGCACGCCGCTGCACGCCACCGAACTGATGGTGGCCTACGCCTACGACAGCATCGCGCGGGTCTCGCCGCTCAGCTTCTTCGGCATGGTGCTGGTGCTTGAAGGCACCAGCGTGGCGCTGGCCACGCGCGCGGCCGAAGCGATCGAACAGAGCCTCGGCCTGCCGCGCACGGCCTTCACCTACCTGCGTTCGCACGGCGACCTCGATATCGAGCACGCCGGCTTCTACGAGCGTCTGATGGATCGCATCGAGGACCCCGCCGAGCAGGCCGTGATCGTGCACGCCGCGCGCCGCTTCTATCGTCTCTACGCCGACATCTTCCGCAGCATCGACGCCGGCGCCCAGCTGGCGGAGGCGGCGTGATGGAGCTCAATGGCAAGACCGTGGTACTGACCGGCGCCACCGGCGGCATCGGCAGCGCACTGGCGCTGGAACTCTGCGCCGAAGGCGCGCAGGTCATCGCCATCGGCCGCCGACCGGCGGCGCTGGAGGCGCTGCGTCAGCGCGTTGCGGGCCGGCCCGGTCGGCTGCAGCCGCTGGTCGCCGACATCAACTGCCCGCGTGACCGCGCACGTATCGCCGAGGTGGCGAGCGCACCCGACGCCCTGATTCACGCCGCCGCGCTGGGCAGCTTCGGCCTGTTCGCCGACAGCGAGGCCAGCGAGCGCGAGGCCCTGTTCCAGACCAATGTGTTGGCGCCCATGGCGCTCACCCAGGCCCTGCTGCCGGCCCTGCTGCAGCGACCCGAGGCGCGCGTGCTGGCGGTGGGCTCGACCTTCGGCAGCCTCGCGCATCCGGGCTTTGCTGCCTACAGCGCATCGAAGTTCGCCCTGCGCGGCTTCATCGAGGCGCTGGGCCGCGAGCATGCCGACACGGGCCTCGTCGCCCAGTGGATCGCCCCGCGCGCCACCGATACGGCCTTCAATCCACCGAATGTCGTGGCCTTGAACAAAGCGCTGAAGACCCACGTCGATGCCGTTGACGAGGTCGCCGCGCAGATCGTCCACGCCCTGCGCGCCGGTACGCGCCGGCGGCAGCTGGGTTGGCCGGAGAAGCTTTTCGCCTGGCTCAACGGCGCTCTTCCCACGCTGGTGGATCGCGGTCTGCGTTCGGCGCTGCCGGTGGTGCGCACGCATGCGGCGCGCTCGCCCGCCGGCGCGGCCACTGCGGCGGCCCCGTTCATTGCGGGCGCAACCCCGCCGGCGTCGGACACGGGTGCCACGGCCCGTGCAGCGCTCAAGCGACCCGAGCACCGACTGGGCGCCGGCCCCACCCCTGCGTCCTATCGCGCCCCAAGCTCCGCCACACCCTCGAACCCAGGAGTGACCCCATGAAGCCGATCCGCCTCTTTTCCAGCGCCACGCGCGTGGCGCCGACGCGTTCGCCTGCGTCCCTGACGCGCAGCGCTCTTGCCCTCGCCCTGTCGATTGCCGCGCTGGGCGGGCTGGTGGGCCTTGAGCCTGCCCGCGCCGACGACAGCGCGAATGCCCCCGTGGCGACCGCCGCGGTCGACGCCCTCGACCCGCTGACGGGCATCCAGGCCCGCTGGGCCGAGATCCGCTATCAGCTTCCGGAGGCTGAACGCGTCAAGGCTTTTGATGCACTGGTGAACGAGATCGGCCGGGCCCAGCAGCGCACGCCGGACGACCTCCGTCTGCAGGTCTGGAAAGGCATCGTGCTGGCCAGCGAAGCCGGCGCGCAGGGCGGCCTGGGCGCGCTCAGCCTGTGCAAGCAGGCGCGCAAGGAGTTCGAGGCGGTGATCGAGAAGGACGGTCAGGTGCTCGATGGTTCGGCCTACACCAGCCTTGGCAGCCTCTACTACCAGGTGCCCGGCTGGCCGATCGGTTTCGGTGACGAAGACAAGGCGCGCGAGCTGTTGCAGCAGGGCCTGTCGATCGCACCCGACGGCATCGACGCCAACTACTTCTGGGGCGATTTCCTGCTCGATCAGGAGGACTACGCCGGCGCCGTGCAGGCCTTCCAGAAAGCCCTGTCGGCCCCACCGCGTCCCGGCCGCGAAAGCGCCGACGCGGGTCGCCGCGCCGAGATCGAGGCCGGCTTGGCCAAGGCGCAGGAGGAGCTGCGGGGTTGAGGGTGGGGATTCGGGATTCGGGATTCGGGATTCGGGATTCGGGATTCGGGATTCGGGATTCGAAGCCGCCTTGCGCGGCGGACTGGCTTGCGACACCTGCATAGGGTGGGCCCTGGCCCACCATGAGCCCCGCTCTGGCACCGGTCATCGCGACCCGAGGCCTTCCGTTCCGAGACCACCGACATCGTGAATCGACGAACCGGGGCGAGCCTCCATGCCACGGTGGGCCAGGGCCCACCCTATGGGCTTCCGCTTCGCATCCGGCGCCCGCGTGCTTGGAGTGCGTGATGAGGTCGGCTTGTGGGTGTGGCTTGGCGGCTTGCGCAGGAATGGGAAAGCGGAATCGGAGAGCGGAATCGAAGCCGCCTTGCACGGCGGGCCGCCTTGCAACACCTGCAGAGGGTGGGCCCTGGCCCACCATGAGCTCCACTCTGGCCCCGCTCGTTCCGACCCCAAGCCACCCAGACCACGGTCTTCGAAAAGGCGCATCGAAAAGCCGGGGCGAGCGTCCCTTGCGTGGCGGGTCAGGGCCCACCCGAAGCGAATTCGATGTCGCTGCCGGTCACGGGCGCGCTTCGCCCAGGGCGTGATGAAAGGCCGCCAGGGACGTGCCCCAATCGGGCGCCAGCCATCCGCGCTCCACGTAGCGATGGAAGCTCGAATGCGGCCAGTCGATCGCGCGCTGCACATGGCCGTGTTTGACCGGGTTGTAGTGGATGTAGTTGATGTGCGCGCGCAGGTCGAGCGTATCGACGATGACCCGCTCGAAGTAGCGCCGCTGCCAGAGCCCGCGCTCGCGGCTCGACGCCCGGCTGGCGCTGCGCAGCTCACCCTCGGGCACGGCGCGCGAGAACCCGCTCTTGATCCGCTGCCAGCGCGCGGCGCTGTTGCAGTCGCCCTCGGGCAGCGCCCACAGGCAGTGCAGATGATCCGGCAGCACCACCATCGCGATGGGCGTGAACGGCAGCACTCGACGCGTCTCGCGGAATGCCGCGCGCAGGGCCTCGATGTTCTCTACCAGCAGGCGCGCCTCGCGATTCCACAGGTTCACCGTGAAGAACGAAGTCGCGCCGGGTATCCGCGGGCGTCGATAGTTCGGCATGCGCACATGTTCGACAGGCACGGCGACGCGCTGCCATCCGCGATGCCCGTGGCTTCGGGTAGGAGATTGGCTTGCGCAGCCGGGATTCGGGATTCGGGATTCGAAGCGGCCTTGCGCGGCGGGCGGCGCGCGAGCACCGCATAGGGTGGGCCCTGGCCCACCATGAGCTCCGCTCTGGCGCCGGTCATCCCCAACCAACGCCACCTGCGCCTCCGTCCTCGACACCGCGCATCGACCCGACCGGGCCGAGCCTCCATGCCACGGTGGGCCGGAGCCCACCCCATGACCGCGCTGCGATTACAGTGTCCACCGCGCCCACCACGGAGCCCCCATGCGCCTCTTGCTGATCGAAGACGACACCCTGCTTGGCGAGGGCCTGCAGGAAGCCCTGCGGCGCGCCGGCTACACCGTCGACTGGCTGCAGGACGGTCAGCACGCGCTCGACGCCCTGCGCGACGGTGGCTTCGACATCGCGGTGCTTGATCTGGGCCTGCCCCGGCTCGACGGCCAGCGGGTGATCCGCCAGGCGCGTGCGGCGGGTGCGGCGCTGCCGGTGCTGGTGCTGACCGCGCGCGATGCGGTGGCCCATCGCGTCGAAGCGCTGGACGGCGGCGCCGATGACTTCCTCGCCAAGCCCTTCGATCCGGCCGAGCTGCTGGCCCGGCTGCGGGCCCTGCTGCGCCGGCGCGAGGCTGCGCCGCGCATGCAGCTGGCGTTCGCCGGTATCGAGCTCGATCCGGTGCGCTTCGAGGCCCGGCTCGATGGCCAGCTGCTCGACCTGCCGCGTCGCGAGTTCGCGCTGTTGCATTCGCTGGTCGAGGCCAACGGCCGGGTGGTCTCGCGCGAGCTGCTGCAGCAGCGCCTGTACGGTTGGGACGAGGACGTGAGCAGCAACACGCTGGAGGTGCTGATCCACCATCTGCGACGCAAGCTGGGCGCGGAGCGTATCGGCACCGTGCGCGGCATCGGCTACCGCCTGCTGGCGCCCACATGAGGACGCTGTGGAAGCCGCTGCTGGCCGGCCTGCTGCTCGCCACCACCGCAGCCGGCGCGCTCAGCACCTGGGTCAGCTGGCGCGCGGCGCGGGTTGAGGTCGATGAGCTGCTGGACGCCGAGCTGTCGCAGTCGGTGCGCGGCCTGGCGGTGCTGGCGCAGGGCCTGCTGCAGGACAGCGGAGAGCGCGCTCCGCCACAGGAGCTGCCGGCCTGGCAGGGCGCGATGGACCAGTTGGGTGCCGCGGCCACGGGCGCGCGCGGTCACGCCTACGAGCGCCTGCGCCGCTATTACCTCTGGCGCGGTGAGCGCCTCCTGCTGCGCTCGCAGGACGCGCCGGCGCTGGATCGCGAGGCGGCGCTCGAGGGCTTCGGCGAAGTCCGCGAGGGCGACCGCGTCTGGCGCAGCTTCCGTCTCGACGGCCCCGAGGGCCTGCGCGTGCTCGGCCTGGAGCCGCTCCAGGTCCGCAGCCATATCAGCACCGAGATCGCGCGCGGCATGGCCTGGCCGCTGGTCTTGGAACTGCCCCTGCTGGCACTGCTGATCGGTGCGGCCGTGCGCATGGGCAGCCGATCGCTGCGGCGCATCGCCCGCGCGGTATCGGCCCAGGCGGGCGACCGCCTTCAGCCGATCGAGCGTACGCGGGTTCCGGTGGAGATCCACGGCCTGGTGGACGCCATCAATGACCTGTTGGGCCGCGTCGATGAAACCCTGCGCCGCGAGCGCCGCTTCATCGACGAGGCGGCGCACGAGTTGCGCACTCCGGTCGCCGGTATGCGCCTGCATCTGTCCAACCTGATCGAGGCGGAAGACGAGGCGGCGCGGGCGCGCGCACTGTCGCAGATCCAGCGCGGCCAGGCCAGGCTGGAGCGTGGCGTGGCTCAGCTGCTGACACTCAGCCGCCTCGGCCCCGGCGCGCCGGCACCGCGCAGCGAGCGGGTCGAACTGTCCGCACAGCTGCCGGGCTGGCTGGCCGAATGGATCGACTCCGGCCTTGCCAACGACGACGAGCTGGAGCTCATCGCCGCGCCGGGCTGCGCGATCACCATCGATCGCGATCAGCTGCAGCTCTTGCTGCGCAATCTGGTCGACAACGCCCTGCGCCACGGCGGCCGGCCGGCGCGGGTGAGGATCGAAGTCGTTCAGAGTGGCAACCACGTGCGCCTTGCCGTTGAAGACGCCGGCCCCGGCCTGCCCCCCGACGAGCGTGCGCGCGTGCTCGACCCCTTCTACCGCCCGCCCGGCACGCGCGCCGACGGCAGCGGGCTTGGCCTGTCGATCGTGGCCCGCGTGGTCGAGCTCTCGGGCGGGCAGTTGAACCTGGGTGCCGGACGCGAGGGGCAAGGCCTGCGGGTGGAGATCGCCTGGCCCGCGAGTTCCACCTCGCCATAGGCAGGGCGTCGGCCAAGGTTGGCGTCACGCGCGCCCCGGCCATCGACGCCCGGCGCCCGTGGCGCCACGGCGCTCACGCCAGAGCAAGGGCGCAGGCGATGGCCGCGGCGGTGTCGGCCGCATCGATGGACCCGCACCGGGCGGGACACGCGACACCGGGGCAAGTCCCGGCGCCGGGACACGCGACACCGGCGCGAGTCTCCAGGCCACGGTGGGCCAGGGCCCACCCTATGCGGCGATTCGCGGGCACCGCATGCACGGCGCCCGCGAATCCCCAATCCCCAATCCCCGCTCCTCAGCCCCGCAGCTTCCACCCCAGCCAGATCCGGTAGATCGCCGGGATCAGCAGCAGCGACAGCAGCGGCGCGCTGAGCATGCCGCCGAGCATGGGCGCGGCGATGCGCTGCATGGTCGCGGCACCAGCGCCGTCGCTGAGCAGGATCGGGGTGAGGCCGACCAGCAGGGTCAGCACGGTCATCGCCTTCGGGCGTACGCGCTGCACGGCGCCTTCCTCCAGCGCCGCATCGAGCTCGCGCAGGGTGTTCATGCGGCCGGTGGCGCGTGCGCGCTCCACGGCCTGCGCCAGATACAGCAGCATCACCACGCCGAACTCGGCGGCCACGCCGAACAGGGCGAGGAAGCCGACCACCACCGCCACCGACAGCGCGTAGTCGAGGCCCCACAGCAGCCACAGCCCGCCGACCACCGACAGCGGCGCGGTCAGCAGCACGATCAGCGCATCGGGCCAGCGCCGGAACACGAGGTAGAGCAGCACCAGGATGATGCCGAGCGCGGCTGGAATGGCGAGGCTCAGACGCTCGCTGGCGCGCAGCAGGCTCTCGTACTGGCCGGTCCACCCAAGGCTCACGCCCGGCGGCAGCTGAACGCGCTCGGCGAGCGCCGCATCGGCCGCGCGCATGGTGCCGACCAGGTCACGGGTGTCGGTGTCGACGAACACCCACGCAGTCAGGCGCGCGTTCTCGCTGCGGATCATCGCCGGCGCCTCGACCAGCTCGATGTCGGCCAGCCGGCCCAGCGGCACCTGCGCGCCGGACGGGGTCACCACGCCGAGCTCGGCCAGCGCTTCGGGCGTGTCGCGCACGTCCTGCGGCAGGCGCATCGCCACCGGAAAGCGCCGCCGGCCCTCGTAGGCGGTGGCGATCGGTGCGCCGCCGATGGCTTCACCCAGCCAGGCCATGAAGGCCTCCATCTCGACGCCGTAGCGGGCGAGGTCTTCGCGGCGCGGGCGGATCTCCAGGCTGCGCGCCGCAGCGCCGCGATCGGCGAAGGCCGAGCGGATGCCCGGCACGTCGGCCAGCGCGGCTTCCACTTCGGTGGCCAAGGCGGTCAGCTGCTGCAGATCATCGCCGGCAAGACGCACGCCCAGCGGCGTGCGCAGGCCGGTCGACTGCATGTCGATGCGCGTGCGGATCGGCTGCACCCAGGCATTGGTGACGCCGGGAATGCGCAGGCGCGCATCGAGCTCGGCGATCAGGTCCTCGATGCTGAAGCCTTCGCGCCACTCGGACTCGGGCTTCAGGCGGATCGTGGTCTCGATCATCGACAGCGGTGCGGGATCGGTGGCGCTGTCGGCGCGGCCGATCTTGCCGAACACGGTTTCGACCTCGGGCGTCTGCCGGATCAGCCGGCTGGTCTGCTGCAGCAGCTCCTGCGCCTTGCCGGGCGAAAGCTCGGGCAGGGTGGTGGGCATGTACATCAGGTCGCCCTCTTCCAGCTGCGGCATGAACTCGCTGCCGAGCTGGCGCAGCGGATACAGCGCGCTGGCCGCGATCACGAGGCTCAGCAGCACGGTCAGCCAGGGCGCACGCAGCACGCCGCGCAGCACCGGCCGGTACAGCGCGATCAGGCTGCGCGAGAGGATCTGCTCGTGCTCGCCGCGGATGCGTCCGCGCACGCACAGCGCCATCAGCACCGGCCCGAGCGTCACCGCCAGCACGGCGGCGGCCAGCATGGCCCAGGTCTTGGTCCAGGCCAGCGGTTCGAACATGCGGCCTTCCTGGGCTTCGAGCAGGAACACCGGCAGGAAGCTGAGCGCGATGATCAGCAGCGACACGAACACCGCGGGTCCGACTTCGACGCAGGCTTCGGCGACCAGCTTCAGGCGCTCGGGCTCGTCCGGCTCGCGTCCGCTGTCGTCGCGGAAATGCTCGATGCGCTTGTGCGCGTTCTCGACCAGCACGATCGCCGCATCGACCATGGCGCCGATGGCGATCGCGATGCCGCCCAGCGACATGATGTTGGCGTTGATGCCCTGCAGCCGCATGATCGCCAGCGCTGCGAGAACACCCAGCGGCAGCAGCAGGGCCGGCACCAGGGCCGAGCGGAAGTGGCCGAGGAAGAGCAGACAGACCAGGCCGACCACCAGGATCTCCTCGACCAGCTTGGTCGAGAGGTGATCCACCGCGCGCTCGATCAGGGCCGAGCGGTCGTAGGTGGTGACGATCTCCACGCCCTCGGGAAGGCCGGGTTTCAGCGCCTCGAGCCGTGCTTCGACCGCCTGGATGACCTCACGCGCGTTGCCACCGTCGCGCATCACCACGATGCCGCCGACCACCTCGCCCTCGCCGTCGAGTTCGGCCATGCCCTGGCGCGGGCCGGCGCCGAAGCGGATCTCGGCGACATCGCCGAGCAGCACCGGTACGCCGTCCATCAGCGGGCCCAGCGGCACCTGCGCCAGGTCTTCGAGCTTCCGCAGAAAGCCGACGCCGCGCAGGCTGATCTCGCCTTCGCCAACCTCGATCAGCGAGCCGCCGCGCTCCGCGCCCGCGGCACGGATCCGCGCCGCCACGTCGTTGATCTGCAGGCCGTACTGGCGCAGGCGCAGCGGATCGATGATGGCCTGGTACTGGCGCTCCATGCCGCCGACCGTGGCGACCTCGGAGACGCCGGGCAGGGCCTGCAGTTCGAGCTTCAGGAACCAGTCCTGCAGCGCGCGCAGCTCGGACAGGTCATGGCCGCCGCTGCGGTCGACCAGCGCGTACTGGTAGACCCAGCCGACGCCGCTGGCATCCGGGCCCAAGGCGGGCTCGACGCTGTCGGGCAGCTCGGCACGGGCCTGGCTCAGGTACTCCAGCACCCGCGAGCGGGCCCAGTAGGGATCCGTTCCGTCCTCGAACAGCACGTAGACGAAGGAGTCGCCCGTCATCGAGAAGCCGCGCACATGGCGGGCACCCGGCACGGCCAGCAGGCGCGAGGCCAGCGGATAGGTGATCTGGTCCTCGACCAGCTGCGGCGACTGCCCGGGCCACTCCGTGCGCACGGTGACCTGCACGTCGGACAGATCGGGAATCGCATCGACCGGCAGGGTGCGCGTGGCCTGCAGTGCGGCCAGGGTCAGCAGCAGCGAGAGCAGCAGCACCAGACCGCGATTGGCCAGCGAGGCGCGGATGAGGGCGGCGATCATGGCTGGGCCCCAAGAGCCGGGATTGGGGATTGGGGATTGGGGATTCGTGCAGCCGGGATTCGGGATTGGGGATTCGGGATTCGCAGAGCGCGCTGCGGCGAGGGCCAAGCCGCTTGCCTGCTGTCTGTAGGAGCGCGCTTGCTCGCGACACCCAGAGCAAGCGCAGGGCGCAGGCTGCGGTCGCCTGCAAGCAGGCTCCTACAAAGGGCCGGGGGGCGAGGGCCGATGCTGACACCTGTTCGGGCGAGGGTTCTGCTTCCTGGGCGAACCCCGGGGCAACAACCCGTCGAGATCTCAATGCGCATGACCCGCCTCCAGTCGCTGCAGGCCCGCGCGCAGCGCGGCTTCGGAGTCGAGCAGGAACTGCGCCGAGACCACCACCCGCTCGCCTTCCTTCAGCCCGTGCAGGATCTGGGTGCGGCCGTCGACGCGCAGGCCCGAATGCACCTGCGCCACGCGGAAGCGGCCCTCGTCCTCCGCGATCACCACGCGCTCGCCGTCGGCGGTGCGGATCACCGCTTCGCTGGGCACCGTCAGCACCGGCTCGCCTTCCTCGCCGCGCAGCCGCGCCTCCATGTACTGGCCCACCCGCAGCAGGCCGCGACGGTTGGGCACCGGCACGCGCAGCTGCACGGTGCGAGTGACAGCGTCCTGGCTCGGGTACACATAGCTCACCTCGCCGCGCCACATCCGGTCCGGCTGGTTGGGCAGGTTCAGCGCCGCGTAGATCGTGCCGCTGCCCAGACGCTCCAGCTCCTCGGGGAACACCGCCACGCTGACCCAGACCTCGCTGAGATCGGTGATCTCCAGCGCGATGGTCGAGGGTTCGATGAACATGCCGTGGCGCACGTCGAGCATCGTCACCACGCCCTCGGCGGGCGCGCGCACCGGCACCCGCTGCAGCGAACTGCCGCGTTCGCTGAGCGCATCGATGAAGCCGTCGTCGACCCCCAGCCGGCGCAGGCGCTCGGCCGCCGCACGCTGGGCGCGCGAGCCGACGCCGCCCGAGCGCAAGGCGATCAGGTAGTCCTCCTGGGCGGCGACCAGATCCGGCGCGTAGATCTCCATCAGCACCTGGCCCGCACGCACGCGTTCGCCGAGCGCGTGCACGCGCAGGTCCTCGACCCAGCCGGAGACGCGCGTATGCACATGGCGGATGCGGTGTTCGTCGGCCACCACCTCGGCCGGTGCGCGCACCCGCGGCGACAGCACGCGGCGGTCGACCTCAGCGGTGCGGATGCCCAGGGCCTGACGCAGGCCGGCGTCGACTTCGATGACCGGGGCCGCCTGCGCGGCACTGCGGCTGCGCGCGACCAGGTCCATGCCGCAGATCGGGCAGCTGCCCGGCGTCTCGCTGGTGATCTGCGGGTGCATGGGGCAGACGTAGAGCGAGGGCGCCGCCGTCCCAGTGCCGGGCAGGGACTCGGCGGCGGGCGCGACAGGCAGCGCGGGCGTGGATTCGGCGGGACTCGCGTGCGCGTGCCCATCGTGGCCGGCATGCTCCCCATGCCCGGCATGCGCCTGCGCGGTCTGCGCAGGCGAGGCGTGATCCGAGTGATCCGAGTGATCCGAGTGATCGGAGTGATCGGAGTGATCGGAGTGATCGGCGTGTGCGGGTTCGGACGAGGGCCGCGCGTCCTGCGCGCTGGCAATCGGCAGGGCGGGCAGGCTGAGGGCTGACAGGCAAAGCGGCAGGGCCAGCAGCAGGGCGCAGCGGCGCTGCGACGCGTGGGAAACAGCGGACATGGGAGATCTCCAGCAACAGGGGCCGGGCGCGGCCCGGCGGCTCAGGCGTGTGGCGCTGGGCTGTCGGAGATCGGAGGCCGCAGGTTTGGCGCGCTGAAGGGCGCGGGCGACAGGCTGCGCTGACTGCGCGGCGCATGGACCGGCGGCAGCGGTGCTTGCAGGCTCAGGAATTCGACCGGCGGGACCTGTACGCGGCACTGCTTGCAGTGATCGCAGCCGGTCTTGCCGGCGCTGGCCTGGCTGCCGCCGGCGTCTTCCGCGTCAAGCGCCGCGGCTGAGGCCGCGCGGGCATGCGGGCAGTCCGGCATGGCGGCGTGCGCCGAGGCGTCAGCGCCGGCCTGCGCCTGCATCGCCAGCGCCATCGGACAGCCGCGCGCCGCCGCGCCGGTGGCGAGACAGAGCATCAGCAGCAGGGTGAGCAGGCGGCGCAGCATGGACGGGATCTTAGCGCTGCAGGCGTGAACGTGCCTGCGAAGCTCGACACTGCCCTCGAAGGCCTTCGGTGAGGCCAGCGTCGAGCCGCGGTGGGCCGGGACCCAACCTGCGCGAGTCGCCACCTTGCGCAAGCGTTCATAGGGTGGGCCCTGGCCCACCGCAGGCATCGACGCCGCAGATCGCTGACGGCAGCGCCTCGCACGACACAGGCTCTCAGTCCTCGAAGCCGTCGGCGAACAGCTCGATCGCCTGCAGCTCGAAGGCGCCGACATCGCAGGCGGCGTTGCCGTCGCCGTTGCCGTCCTGCGGCCGCGTCACCCCACGCGCGTCAGTGGGCAGGCAGCGCGCGGCGTTGGCGCCATCGACGGCGGGGCTGGAGGGATCGAAGGCCAGCACCGGCATGACGGCGGCTTCGTCAACGCCGACCACCTGGAAGTCCACGCCCGCGCTCGCCCCCGTGAGCCCGATGCTGCAGCTGTTGTCGCCGGCCGCCAGCAGGGTACCCAGGGTGCTGGCGGCCGCGCTGCTGATGGCGCAGGCATTGCCGGAGCCGGCGCGTTTGGGGGCCATCGCGGAGTTGCTCCACTCGACCAGCTGCGTGGACGAGGTCGTCAGGTGCGCACCCAGGGTCGGCGACTCGTTGCCGAAGAAGCTGAGGTGCCGCCCGCTCAGACGGGCGCCCTGGGTACCGAGGGCACCGCCGTCGCCCAGCGCGCGGTTGTCGACGAAGCTGGTGTTCTCCAGCACGGTATCGGCGGCCCCCTCGCCGTTGTTGCCGCGGACGAAAATCGCCCCGGCAAAGCCCGCGCGGTTGCCGCCGAAGTAGCTGCGCACCACGCTCACGCTGCAGCTCGGGCAGTCCACCGCCAGCGCGCCGCCAAAG
The DNA here is from genome assembly GCF_900101825.1 of Aquimonas voraii. Classification (GTDB taxonomy): domain Bacteria; phylum Pseudomonadota; class Gammaproteobacteria; order Xanthomonadales; family Xanthomonadaceae; genus Aquimonas; species Aquimonas voraii. Next base: position 168,254 of record NZ_FNAG01000006.1, on the reverse strand, counting down.
CCGGCTCCGCCGCTCTCGGGCAGGGCGAGGTTGCCGATGAAGACGCTGTCGCGGATCTCCAGCGTCGAGGCCGTCAGACCCGTCCAGCGGATGGCGGCGCCGCTGGTGAAGCGACCATTGGCAAGGTTGTCAACGAAGCGCGAGGACTGCACCAGCAGCGGACCCGTCACCGACAGCGCGCCGCCCGAGCCGGTGCCCGTGCCGGTATTGGCGGCGCCGTTGGCCTCGAACACGCTCTCGAACACGCCCACGCTGGCCGTGGGCGTCCACGAGACGGCGCCGCCGACGGCGCTGGTGGTCCCGCCCTGCACGGACAGACAGCCGGCAAAGCGCATGCGGTCCAGCACCAGGTTGGCGCCGGCGCCGGCGCCATCCGAGGCCAGGCAGCCGCCGCTGTCGGCACGACCCTGCTGCAGGGTGAAGCGGCGCAGGGTCAACGCACGCGAGCTCGCCAGCAGGCGCAGGTCCTGCGTCGTATCGAAGGGCCGCAGCACCGGCGCGCGGCCGTTGCCGTCGATCTCGGCAACCACGTTGATCCGCGGCAGCGCCGTGAACAGCTCGATCTCGCCGTTCAGCGGAAAGGCCGCGGTGAACTCGATGCGGTGCGGCGCACCGGCGCTGCCCGCGGCATTGGCGGCCACGATGGCCGCGCGCAGCGAGCCTGCGCCGTCGTCACCGATGTTGGAGACGCTGAAGGTGTCCGCGGCGGCGGGCAGGCTGGCGAGCGCCAGCAGCAAGACAGCAAGGGTGCGAGGCATGGCTGGAGTCCGCTGGGATGACAGCGGCGATACGGCACCGGCGGCGGCGTTCCGACACCCCTGCGCCTCCAACCACCCCATGTCGTGCCGCCGTCCGGGATCTCAGCCTTGATGCTCGCCAGTCGCCGCAGACGGAGCGAGCGCGCCGTTTCGCTGCCACGCGCGGCCCCCGCGAAAGTCGACCGCGCATCCGATCACCTGCAGCACGATGGACACGGCGAGCGCGGCGACTGAAGGAATGAGCCACGCAGGAGCGAGCCATTCGTAGTGAACGCCGGCCAGCGCGAGGGCGCTGAGTAACTGCGCGAGTCCGCCCGCGAACCGGAACGGTCGTCCGCCGGCGTCGAACCACTCCGGAAGAAAGCCCGCGATGACCCGAGCGAACACATGGGGCGCCAGCGCGAGCATCGCGGCGGAAGTGCTTGCTTCGACCTGACCTGCCGCGATCGCGACGAGCGGCAGCGTCGAGATCAGGCTCAGCGCCCAGATCGGCAGTTGCTGCGAGAGGCGAGGTTCGCCGGTGGGAGGCATGAGCCGGGTCGATGCGCTGGGATGCGAAGCCCGGATCCTAGCGAACCCGGCGGCCAATCGTTCGTCCGCACTCCACTACACTCCCGCCCATGCTCTGGGAAACCCTCACCGCTGCCCGCGATCTTGGCCGCCTGCACGAAGTGGCGGGCGTGCTGGTGCGGCATGGCTTCGGCGATGTCGCGCGGCGGCTCGGCATGCTGAGCGCGCTGGAGCGGGTCGGCCGGGTGCTGCCGACGCAGAATCTGGAGGCGCTGGTCGCCTTGAAGCCCGAGCAGCGCATCCGCTGCGTGCTGGAGGAGCTCGGGCCCTGCTTCGTCAAGTTGGGCCAGGTGCTGGCCACCCGCGTCGATCTGTTCGGGCCGGACTGGATCGCCGAGTTCGGCAAGTTGCAGAACCAGGTGCCGGCGGTCGACTTCGCCCTGCTGCGTCCGCAGCTGGAGCAGGACATCGGCGGCGGGGTTGAGACCGTGTTCGCCGAGTTCGACACCACGCCGCTGGCCGCGGCCTCGATCGCCCAGGTGCATCGCGCGCGCCTGCCCGAGGGCCGTGCGGTGGTGGTGAAGATCCGCCGCCCCGACATCGAAGCCACGGTCGCCGCCGACACCCGCCTGCTGGAGCGCGTCGCCCGCATGGTCGAGTCGGAGTGGCCGGAGTGGCGGCGCTACCAGCCGCTGGCGCTGGTGCGCCAGCTGAAGTCCTCGCTGCGCCGCGAGTTGGATCTCGCCGCCGAGGCGCGCCACTCCGAGCGCATCGCCGCCAGCTTTGCCGCGGAGCCGCGCATCGTGGTGCCGCGCGTGCATTGGCCGCTGACCTCTACGCGCGTCAACGTGCAGGACTACATCGAGGGGGTGCCGCTGAGCGATGGCGCGGCGCTGGATGCCGCCGGTGCTGATCGCGCCGCCGTCGCCCGGCTTGGCGCGCAGGCGGTGCTGAAGATGATGTTCGAGGACGGCTTCTTCCACGCCGATCCGCATGCCGGCAACGTGTTCTGGCTGCACGGTGATCGGCTTGCCCTGATCGATTTCGGCATGGTCGGTCGGCTGTCCGAGGGCCGCCGCGCCCAGCTGATCGAGCTGATGCAGGGCCTGGTCGCGCGCGACACCGCCGCCGTGGTCGAGGTGCTGCTGGCCTGGGCCGAAGAGGGTGAGCTCGACGAAGACGCGTTGGCCGAGGACATCGACGCGCTGATCGACAGCTACCACGGCGTGCCGCTGGGCGAGCTGCAGTTCGGTCGTCTGCTGGGCGAGGTGATGGCCCTGCTGCGCGATCACCATCTGGTGCTGCCGGCCGACCTCGCGCTCGTCATCAAGGTCTTCGTCACCCTCGAAGGCATGGGTCGCATGCTCGACCCCGGCTTCGACATGGCCGCCGAGGCGGCGCCTTTCCTGAAACGCTCGGTGTTGAAGCGCTACCACCCGAGAGCGATGGCGCGTCGCGGCTGGCGCGCCGCCGGCGATGCGCTGGCCCTGCTGCAGGCGATGCCGCGCGAGCTGCGCCAGCTGCTGCAGACCGCGCGGCGCGGGCGCTTCAACGTGCACATCGATGTCGACCGCCTGAAGCGCTTCGGCGAACAGGTCGAGCACTCCGCCAACCGGCTCAGCATCGGCGTCGTCACCGCCGCGCTGATCATCGGCTCCTCGATCGTGATGACCGTCTCCGGCGGGCCGACCCTGCTCGGCCTGCCGCTGTTCGGCCTGCTCGGCTTTCTCGGCGCCGGCGCCTGCGGGGCCTGGTTGATCTGGTCGATCTGGCGCAGCGGCGGCGGGCGCTGAGCCGGGCGCTACGGGCGCTCGGCGTCCGCGACCGGGCGCATATGCGTTCTCCATCGACGCTGCCGCACTGCGCCAGGGGCCGGAAGCACAGGCGCACGCCCCCGCAGTCTGTCTGGCCACGGCGGATCGTCGTCTGACGTTTGATCCGCAATGGGACTCGGCGGGACGGGCCGAATCCGGGCGGAGTGCGCTGGGCGCTGTCACGCAGCGCGCGGCATACTCGGGCGCCGGAGGTCGCATGAGCATTCCATCCAGCGAACACGAGGACGCGCCGACCGTGGCCGTGGCCGTTTCGCCGGCCCCGCCCGGTGGCGCTGCCGCCCAGCCCGGACTGCGCATCGGCGCCTACCGGCTGCAGCGTGCGCTCGGCGCCGGTGGCATGGGTGAGGTCTGGCTGGCCGAGCAGCTCGAACCGGTGCGTCGCCCGGTGGCGCTGAAGCTGATGCAGCGGCAGCTGCTGGGCCCTCTGTCCGAGGCCTACTTCGAGGTCGAGCGGCAGGCGCTGGCGCGCATGGACCATCCGGCCATCGCCAAGGTCTTCGACGCCGGCCGTACCTCCGAAGGCCATCCCTGGCTGGTGATGGAGTGGATCGACGGCGAAGCCCTGCTCGACTGGTACCGCGAGCGCCAGCCGGATCTTCCGACCCGCCTGCGCCTGGTGGCCGCGCTCGCGCGCGGCGTGCAGCATGCCCATGCCCGTGGCGTGCTGCATCGGGACCTGAAGCCCGGCAACGTGCTGGTGGTGCAGGTTGATGGCCAGCCCCAGCCCAAGCTGATCGACTTCGGCATCGCGCTGGGGTTGGATGCGGGCCCGACCAGCCCGGGCGATGCGCACAGCTACGAGGCCGCCGGCAGCGGCGCCTTCATGAGCCCCGAGCAGCGCGAGGGCGCCGCCGAGGCCATCGATCCGCGCGCCGATGTGTACGCGCTCGGCATGATCCTGCTCTGCCTGCTGCTGCCCGAGGCGCGACTGGGCGCGCTGGGCGAGGACAGTGCCGATCCGCAGCGCCTGCGCCTGCGTTTCGATGCCGCCCTTGCCACTGGCCGCGGCCGCGCCGAACCGCTGTTGGCGGCGCTGCCGCGCCCACTGCTGCAGGTGCTGCGCTGCGCGCTGGCGCCGAGCCAGGCCGAGCGCTATGCCTCGGCCGAGGCCCTGGCGCTCGATCTGGAGCGCTACCTGCAGCGGCGTCCGCTGGCGGTGATGGGGGAGGCGCGTGGCTACCGCTTCGGCCTGTTCCTGCGCCGGCATGCGCTGGCTGCCTCGGCCCTGCTCGCCATTGTGCTGGCGCTGGCGACCGGTCTCAGCTTTGCGCTCTACGGTCTGCGCGAAGCGCGCAGCGAAGCCGAGCACGCGCGGCTGATGGGCGGCTTCATGTCCGATGTGCTGACCGGCGTCGATCCGCAGTACGCGGACGGATTGGACCGAACCCTGTTGAACCGCATCCTCGACGACGCTGCCGAGCGCGCCGAGGACCAGCTCGCCACGCGCCCGGATGCGTTGGCCGAGGTGCTCGGCGTGGTCGGCAGCACCTATGCCAACGTCGGCGACCACAAGCGCGGCATCGCACTGCTGCGTCAGGGGCATGCGCTGGCGACATCGCGTTTGCCCGCCTCGCACCCCGCGCGCCTGCGCCTGGCGGCGCGCTTGGCCGATGCCCTTGCCATCACCGGCGAGGCGAAGGAGGCCGAGGCCGTCCTGCGGCCCGCGCTGGCCGCCGTCGGCGGCTTCGATCCGCGCTACGCGCTGGCCGCGCCGGACCTGCGCCTGAGCCTGGCCTGGGCCTTGCGCGACCAGGGCCGTTTCGACGAGGCCCTGGCGGCGGTGCGCACCGCGCGCGCCGAACTGGCGATGCTGCCCACGCCCGATGGCGACCCCGACCCCCTGACGGCCGGCTATGTCGAGCAGGTGGTGCTGAGCGACATGGGGCGTGCCGAAGAGGCCGAGAACCTCCTGCGGCCGCTGCTGCAGGCCCATATCGCGGCCTTCGGTGAAGCGCACGCGCGCACCTTGCGGCTCGGCAACAGTCTTGGCGTGCTCCTGCTGCAGCAGCGACGCTACGCCGAAGCCGAACCCGTGCTGCGGCAGAACCTGGCCGCGAGCGAGGCGGCGTACGGCCCCGAGCACCTGGCGACGCTGAACACCGCGAGCAACCTCGCCGGCGCCCTGCGCCAGCAGGGCAAGGTCGAAGAGTCCGGCCCCTACTACCGGCGCGCCTACGAGGGCTTCGTGGCGGCCTTCGGCGAGACCCATCCACGCGCGATCCAGACCCTGGCCAACCTTGGCAACTACCAATTGAGCGCGGGCGATGCGCAGAGCTCGCTGCAGAGCCACCTGCGCGCGCGTGAGCTGTCGCAGGGGGTGTTTCCGGCCGAGCATCCAGTGGTCGAGGAAACCCACTTCGGCGCCGGCAAGGCGCATGCGGCGCTGGGCCAGTGGGCGGAGGCGCTGGTCGAGCTGGAGCGCGCCCTCGAGCTGCGCCGTGCGCGCCTGCCGCCCGAACACCCGGGCATCGCCGACGTGCAGGCGGAGCTGGACAAGGTGCGGGCCGCGCTGGCGGCAGGCGATCGCGGCTGAGGTGTTCGGCCATGCTGCGAGCGGTGCCTGCCCGCGAGGGAGGAGACCGGGGCGAGAGTGGGACTCGTGGTGGGCCAGGGCCCGCCCGGGCGCGTGAGGAACTGGGTGGGACGCGGCCCAACGAAGCGCGTCCGCAATAGGGTGGGCCCTGACCCACCGTGAGCTGGAGGTTCGCCTCGGTCGGCGGTTTCAACGCCTCCGGCGCAGCAGCGGTGAACCTCGCGGAAACGCTGGCGCGCACTGCGTTGGGCCGCGCTGCGCTTGGCCCAACCTACAGCGCCTTGCTGGCTTGCTGGCTCGCTGCGGCCGTCCGGCGCTCGCTGCCTGCGTGGCGAGTGCCGTCGCCTCAATACACCGGCGGCTCGCCCGGCGGCCGGCGCTTGTAGCGCTTGTGCACCCACAGGTACTGCGCCGGCGCTTCGCGCACCATGGCCTCGACCGCGGCGTTGACCCGCGCGGTGTCGGCGGCGGCATCGGCGCTGGGGAAATCCGCCAGCGGCTGGCCGATGCGCAGCACGTAGCGCGCGCCCTCGCGACGATGGAAGAAGGGCACCACGGCCGCACCGGACAGCCGCGCCAGCTGGTGGGTGGCGGTGATGCTGGCCGCCGGGATACCGAAGAAGGGCACGAAGACGGTGTCCTTGCCCAGCATGTCCTGGTCGGGCGCGTACCAGAGGATGCCGCCGCCCTTCAGATGGCGGATCGCCGCGCGCAGCTCCTCGCGCTTGAACATCGCGCAGGCGTAGCGCAGACGCCCGGCCAGTACCGCGGCTTCCATCACCGGCTCGTCGTGGGCGCGGTACATGCCGGCCACCGGCACGTGCGCGGTCAAGAGCCGCCCGCAGGCCTCCAGGGTGGTGAAGTGGCCGGACACCAGCAGTACGCCGCGGCCCTCGCGGGCCAGCGCCTGCAGGTGCTCGATGCCCTCGATCTCAAGGCCCTGCCGCCAGGGCTGCTCGCTGCCGAACCAGGCGCGGGCGAATTCGAACGCGCCGGTGCCGAGCGCGGCGAAGTGCTCGCGCAGGAGTCGCGCGCGATCGGCGGGTGCGAGCGCGGGAAACACCAGTTCGAGATTGCGTGCGGCCACGCGGCGACGGCCGCGCGCGACCCACCGCAGCAGGCGGCCGAACACCGGGCCGATGCGCAACTGCCAGGACCACGGAACGCGCGCCGCCAGCTTGAGCGCAGCGACACCGAGCTGGGCCGGCCAGTGGCGCGGCGCCCAAAGGGAGGAAGGCTTGGAACTCATGGCGCCAGTGTAACGGCCGCGCTGCTCCGCCCGGGCGCCTGCAGGGCGCGCCAGGCGCCGATCAGGGCCTGCGTGTGCGCATGCCGAGGTGTCGACAGCAGGCTCGCGGTCGGCCCGACTTCGACCACGCGGCCCGCGAACATCACCGCACAGCGCTGGGCCAGTGCGGCCGCCGCGCCTGGATCATGGGTGATGAACAGCAGGCTCAAGCCCCGCGCGCGCTGCAGGTCGCGCAGCAAGTCCAGCACCTGGCGGCGGCTGATGGCATCGAGCGCGCTGACCGCCTCGTCGCAGACCAGCAGCGCCGGTTCAAGCATCAGCGCGCGGGCGATGGCGATGCGCTGGCGCTGGCCGCCGGAGAAGGCATGTGGATAGCGCTCCAGCGCATCGGATTCCAACCCGACTTCGTTCAGGGCCTGCACCAGTCGGTCGCGCGTGCAGCGCCGGCCATGCAGGGACAGCGGCTCGGCCAGTAGGTCGGCGATGCGCTGGCGCGGATCGAGCGAGCTGTAGGGGTCCTGGAAGACGATCTGTGCACGCGGGCGCAGCCGGCGCAGCGCAGCACCGCGCAGTGCGTGCAGCGGCGCGTCCTGCAGCCAGGCCTCGCCCTCGATGCGCGCCTCGGTGAGCTGCAGCAGGCCGCGCACCAGCGAGCTCTTGCCGCTGCCGGAGGCGCCGAGCACGGCCAGGCACTCGCCCCGCGCGAGCGCCAGCGCCACGCCCCGCACGGCGGCGCGTTCGGCGCGCGGGTAGCGCAGGCCGAATCCGCGCAGGCGCAGCAGGGGCGAAGTCACTTCGGCCACGGTGGGCGGGAGCGATGACACCGACGCAGCCGTCGGCGTGCGCGGGTGATCGTCGGCGTGGGCGGCCGCCGGGCTGCCCTGTGCGCGGATGTGGCGCTCAGGCGCAGCACCGGCGTCGCGCGCCGCCAGGAGGCGCTGCGTATAGCCGGCCTGCGGCTTCGCGAGGACGTCGGTCGTCCGCCCCTGCTCGACCACGCACCCGCGCTCCAGCACGCAGAGCTGATCCGCCAGACGCGCCACCACGTCGAGATCGTGGCCGATGAACAGCAGGGCGAGGCCGCGCTCGCGGCGCAGCTGCTCCAGCAGTTCCAGCACCTCATGCTGGCTCAGCAGATCGAGCGCGCTGGTGGCCTCGTCGCAGATCAGGAGCTGCGGCTGCCCGCACAGGGCCAGCGCGATCATCACCCGCTGTCGCTGGCCGCCGCTGAGCTGGCGGGGTAGGGCTTGCAGGAAGCGCTCGACTGTCCGACCGTGCGCTTCGCGCGACGACGCCTTGCCCGCGGTCGGTTCGTGGGAGGCGTGCGCAGAAGCACCAGGCTCGGCGGCGTCCCCTGCCGCGCCCTCGCCCAGCCCGACTTCGATCAGCGCCGCCCGCGCCGCTGACTCCAGCGCCGCGCCACGCAGGCCGCGCAGCTGGAGCAGGCTCTCGCGCAGCTGGCTGCCCACCGTGCGCAGCGGATGCAGGCTGGCCAGCGGGTCCTGGAAGACCATGCCGATCGCGCGCCCGCGCAGCCCCGTCGGCAGCGGTTCGGCCAGATCAATGCAGCGATCACCCAGCTGCAGCCGCCCCTGCGCACGCAGTCCGCGCGGCAGCAGCCCGGTCAGCGCCAGCGCCGACAGACTCTTGCCCGAACCCGAGCCGCCGATCAGGCCGAGGCAGGCGCCGCGCGCCAGCGCGAAGGACAGCGGGCCGATCGCGCGGCCGTCGGGCAGGGTGATGGTGAGATCCTCGACGGCGATCGCGGTGTCTGCGTCGCTCGTGTGGAGCTTCGCATCGGCGCTGGGCTCGATGCGGGACTCGCCCGAAGCGGACGCCTGCGGGGCAGCGTCGACCAGCCGCGGATCCAGCGCATCGCGCAGCGCTTCACCCAGGCGCTGGAAGGTCAGCAGCAGCGCGCAGAGCAGCAGGGCCGGACCCATCAGCACCCAGGGCGCGGTGTCGAGCTCCTGCGCGCCTTCGCCCAGCAGCGCGCCCAGCCCCGCCCAAGGCTCGCTGAGGCCGAGCCCCAGAAAGCCGAGAAAGCTCTCGATCAGCACCACGTTGGCGGCGATCAGGCCGGCATAGACGAGGGCCAGCGGCAGCAGGTTGGGAATCACATGCCGGCGCAGCAGGTCGAGACGCCCGGCGCCGGCGGCGCGCGCGGCCAGCACGAAACCGCTGTCGCGCAGGCGTGCAGCTTCGGCGCGCATCACCCGCGCCAGATCGATCCAGGCCTGCCCGGCGATGGCGGCGAGCAGCAGCCACAGCGAGCGCTCGAACAGGGCCAGCAGCAGGATCACCAGCAGCAGGAAGGGCAGGGCGGAGAGCACGTCCAGCGCGCGCATCATAAGGCGCTCGCTGCGGCCGCCGCTGAGCCCGGCCCAGGCGCCGTAGGCGAGCCCGATCAGCAGGGCGACGAAAGTCGCGCACACGCCGATCAGCAGCGACATGCGCAGGCCCATCAGACTGCGCGCCAGCACGTCGCGGCCGATGGCATCGGTGCCCAGCCAGTGCTGCCACGAAGGCGGCTCGGACAGCGCCTCCCAGTCGGGCTTCCAGGCCGCCTCGCTGCCGGTGATCAGCGGGCCAACCAAGCCGAGCACGGCAAGCACGCCAAGCAGCCACAGCAGGCGCCGCACGGGCGGCGAGGCCAGGGCGGAGCGTTGAGCAGGCAGGGGCAGGGCGTCGACGGTCATCGCCGCGCAGGATACGGCCAGGCGATCGCGATCAACGAGCGCAGACAGGCTCAGCCTTACACTGCGCGCCTTTCCCGAATCGACCGGAGCCCGCCATGGCCTACCCGCACACCCGCCCCCGCCGCATGCGCCGCGACGATTTCTCGCGCCGGCTGATGCGCGAACATCGCCTGAGCGCGGACGACCTGATCCTGCCGGTGTTCGTGCGCGAGGGCGAGAACCTGCGCGAGCCGGTCGGCTCGATGCCGGGTGTGGAGCGGCTGTCGATCGATCTGCTGCTGAAGCTCGCCGATGAAGCGGTCGAACTCGGCATTCCGGCGCTGGCCCTGTTCCCGGTGACGCCACCCGAAGCCAAGTCGCTGGACGCGGCCGAGGCCTGGAACCCGCAGGGTCTGGCCCAGCGCGCGGTGCGCGCCCTGAAGGCGCGGCATCCGGGTCTCGGCGTGATCACCGATGTCGCCCTGGACCCCTTCACCACTCACGGCCAGGACGGCCTGATCGACGCCAGCGGCTACGTCGTCAACGACGAGACCGTCGAAGCCCTGGTCAAGCAGGCGCTGAGCCACGCCGAGGCCGGCGCCGACGTGGTCGCGCCGTCGGACATGATGGACGGCCGCATCGGCGCGATTCGTTCCGCGCTGGAAGCGGCGGGCCACATCCACACCCGCATCCTCGCGTATTCGGCCAAGTACGCCAGCAGCTTCTACGGCCCCTTCCGCGACGCCGTCGGCTCGGCCGGCAACCTCGGCAAGGGCAACAAGTACACCTACCAGATGGACCCGGCCAACTCCGACGAAGCCCTGCGCGAGGTCGGCCTCGATCTCGACGAGGGCGCCGACATGGTGATGGTCAAGCCGGGCCTGCCCTACCTCGACATCGTGCGGCGGGTGAAGGACCGCTTCGGCGCGCCGACCTTCGTCTACCAGGTCAGCGGCGAGTACGCGATGGTCAAGGCCGCCGCCCAGAACGGCTGGCTCGACGAGCGCGCGGTGGCGCTGGAGTCGCTGCTGTCGATCAAGCGCGCCGGCGCCGACGCCATCCTCACCTACTACGCGCTGGACGCCGCGCGCTGGCTGCGCGGGAGCTGAGCGCCTAGGGTGGGCCCTGGCCCGCCGCGGGCTGTGCACTGCTCATGGCGGACCTACCCTCGCGCCGCGGCCCCAGCCAGCGCGCGCCGGCCGCGTGAAGCCCCACATCCATAGGGTGGGCCCTGGCCCACCATGAGCGGCACACTGCTCGAACGCACGTTGTCCTTCGCATCTTCGCCTCAAGCGCAGGGCGGCCCGAGGTCGGGCGCCCGGATGACAGAAACTGTTTGAGCCATCGGCGCGAACACCTGCTCGGCGCCCTCCATTCAGACCCCCCGCGCTAGCGTGCCAGCAAGGCCGACGTCGAGCGCGCTTAGCACCCTCGCGAAGCCCTCCGCCCCAAGATTGCCCGCGCTCAAGGACGCCGAGCGCGGGTTCTTCGGTCGCAGCAGGCCCGCATAGCTCGCAAGCTCCGGCACCGCGCCGCACCAGTGGCGATAGCCGCGCATGCACAGCACCAGCGCACCGCGGCGGATCGCCCGCTGCAGCAGCGCGAAGCTGAAGCGCTGCGAGGGCAGGCGCAGATGGGCGTGGGCGAAGGAGCGCGAGTGGTAGGGGAAGAACTCGATGCACAGCAGGCGCGCGGCCAGCTGTTCGACGCTGCAGCCGGACGCCTTGAGCACGGGCCCGACCTGGCGCAGCCACCAGCGATGGCCGGGGCCGTGGCTCGGGTCCAGCAGGTGGAAGTGCGGTGCGCCGCGCTCGCTTTGCACATGCGCCCGCAGCGCGAGGGTGAACTCACCGCGCAAATGATGGCGGGCATCGTCCTCGCTCAAACCCGGGTTCAACAGCAGCACCACCACCGGCGCCTCGTGTGGACCGAAGAAGGGCTCGGGCTGTAGATCGAGAGCCAGCGCCGCGCTCGCGCTCTCCTCGTCGCCTTCCGCCACAGGCGACTGCAGCAGCGGCAGCCAAGGCGCATCGCAGGCCGGAACGAAGGGTGCCGCGACTGGCAGTGCTCGCCAGGGGTTGCCAGCGCTTGCGCTCACGCCGCGCCGTCCACCTGTGAAGCCCTAGCCTTGGCGCGCCCGCGCTTCGGCTTCTCGGCTGGCAGCAGGCTGGTCAGGGCCTGGTAGCGTTCGAACAGGAAGGCGACGCGTTCGGCGTCAGTGCCGAGTTTGGGCGCCTTGCGGCCGGCGGCCTTCTCGACCGCGGTGTAGGCGGCATCGACAGCGCGGTCGAGCTGCTGGTGGGCTTTCACCAGGGCCGGCGGCATCGACAGCGGGTCGTAGAGGTCGGCCAGCGTACTGTCGGGAAAGGCGGCGCGGGCATCGAGCACAGCCTGGGCGGCGGCTTCGATGGCGCTGCGCGCCTTGTCGTCCAGCGGTTCGGGCCAGGGGAAGTTGTTGTAGACGATGTCGCGCGAGTAGCTGAAATCGCTTTTCATGCGCCCACAGGTGTAGCGCATCCATGCCATGTGCATCTCCGACGAAAGAACGCCCAGATGTAACTTTGTGGCCCCTTGGGCCACATACAGCTTGTTGTTCGCGATCACCTCGCGTGGCATGAAGCCCAACGGAACATACCGACGTCGTTGCGTCGTGATCGCTGGCACGAGCAAGTAGTCCGCAGTTGGTTGCGCGATCTGGCAAAAAACTCCAGGAGTAGCTGCAAAGTTACGCGTTGAGCTTGCCTTACTGGCCTGCCTGAACTGCCGAGTGAGCTCAACTCTTGCCATTACTGCGCGCGATCCACGATAAGCAGAGGGCTCGACACCATCCAGCCAGATGCACCATCTCCATCGCCCGCTGATGTATTGCTCAGCCCCTACGTACGGTCGCAGCCAGCGGGCCGAATCAGGCTCTGCTTCGACGAGGTGGTGATACTCCTCTTCCGAGAGGATCAGGTTCCCACCATCACGCGGCATGCTTCCGAATCTGAGATCTGGCACCCCGCAGAGTGGGTGTCGGCGATTTTCGAGAAGGACGTTGGCTCCATCGAACAGATAGGGATTGATGTTTGTCGCCTTTGATGCGAGTGGCTCCGAATCCAGCGTCGCATAGTCGAATATCGTCTTCTCGTGTCGAGGCAGAAGGCCAAAGCCGACGATGACGCAGTGAACAGCGGCCGTGCCGCGCGCCTCATTCGACCACTTGAAGGTCCGGTGCGCGAAGTTGATCTGCACTTTCCAGCGCTCCAACAGGGGCCGCCATAGCAGGCCCACCTGCTCGCCCTGGCAGATCGAGTTGGTCGACACAAAGCCAACCTCGATCCGGGTGTCCTGGATGTACTTGGCAGCCAGCCAGTACCACGCAGCCACGAAGTCCAGCACGCCAGCCCCGGGCAGATCAGAGAACGCCTCCGCGAAGGCCGAGCGCGCGGTGTCGTCCATCACCATCGCGCCTGAGAACGGCGGATTCCCCAGGATGTAGCTCAGCCTCTCCTTCGGCACCACCGAGTTCCAGTCGATGCGCAGCGCGTTGCCATGCACGATGGTGGCCGACTTCACCAGCGGCAGGCGGGCGAAGTATTCGCCGAACTGCTCGCCGACGCGGGTGTTCATCTGGTGGTCCATCAGCCACAGCGCGACCTGTGCGATCTGCGCGGGGAACTCTTCGATCTCGATGCCGTAAAACTGGTCCACGTCCACCGCGACGTGCTCGGAGACGCGGGTCAGCAGGCTGTCCTGCACCGCATACAGGCGCTTCAGCACCTCCAGCTCCAGCAGGCGCAGCTCGCGGTAGGCGATGACCAGGAAATTGCCGCAGCCGCAGGCCGGGTCGAGAAAGCGCAGGTTGGCCAGCTTGATATGGAAGCTCTTGAGCCGCGCGGTGTTGCCGCCGATCCTTTCCAGCTCTGCCTTCAGCTCATCGAGGAACAATGGGCCGATCAGCTTCAGGATGTTCTTCTCGCTGGTGTAGTGCGCGCCCAGGTTGCGGCGGGCCTTGGCGTCCATCACCGACTGGAACATGGAGCCGAAGATGGCCGGGCTGATGCGGCTCCAGTCCAGCGTGGTGGCCTCCAGCAGGGTGGCGCGCATGCGCGCATCAAACGCCGGGATCGGCAGGAACTCGTCGAACAGGCGGCCGTTGACGTAGGGGAACTCGGCCAGCTGCTCGTCGAGGTTGCGCTGCCGGCGCTCGCGCGAGGTGTTGAGCACCTGGAACAGCTGGGTCAGCCACTGGCCGAGGTCGGCGCCGTCCTCGCCGGTGCGCTGGTTCAGGAGCTCGGTAAAGGCATTGCGCTCGAAGATGCCGGTGTCGTCGGCGAACAGGCAGAACAGCAGGCGCACCAGCAGCACTTCGAGCGCGTGGCCCTCGTAGCCCGAGGCCTTCAGCGCATCGTGCAGGCGGCCCATGCGCTCGGCGGCCTGCACGTTGACCGGGTCTTCCTCCTGGTAGCTGCGCGCCTGGTAGCCGGCGATGAAGCCGAAGCGGCGCACATGCTTGTGCAGCTCGCCGATGGCGAACTCCACCGGCGGCTCGGCGCTTTCGAGGTCGTAGAGGCGGAAGCGGGCAAAGTCGGAGACCAGCAGCCAGCGCGGCAGCTCGGCTTCGCTGAGGCCTGCGAAGTAATCGCGGGCCTGGGCATGGGCGCGGTCGAGGTCCTTGCCGCGCGACTTGTGCTCGATCAGCAGCACGCCACGCCAGAGCAGGTCGATGTAGCCGTCGCGGCCGTCGAGCTTCTTGACCTTGCGCTCGAAGGTGGCGACGCGGCGGCGGCTGATGCCGAAGATGTGGAAGAAGCCGTCCCAGAAGCTCTTGGCCTCGGCGTCCTCCGACGACTCCTGCGCCCAGTCGCGCGAGAAGCGCAGGGCGCGGTCCTTGATCTCGTTCCAGCTCAACGGCATCGATCAACCCCGGATACGCGAAAGCCCGGAGGATGCCATAGCGCGTCCGCGCCGGATCGAGCGCGCCGGCGCCGATGCCATCCTCACCTGCTACGCGCTGGACGCCGCGCGCTGACTGCGCGCATCGCCTGGGCCCTGGCCCATCGTGAGCTGTGCCCTGCTCGCTCGCGTGCCCGCTCACCCGTTCGCGCCTGAGCCTGCGCGCAGCCCGGGCGGTGACTGAAGACCCGCGCTGAGTCGCGCGCCGCAGGCAAGCGACCGATCCGACTTTGCGGCACGCGCGCGCCCGCCGGGGGGCGCAGTGCAAACTGCTAGAGTCCAAGCCCTGACCCCGCATCCGCATCCGCATCCGCATCGAGGAGCCTGCCATGACCCAGCACTTCGCCGTCTTCGGCCAGCCGATCAGCCATTCGCTGTCGCCTTTCATCCACGCCGAGTTCGGCAAGCAGTGCGGGATCGACCTCGACTACCGCGCCATCGAGGCCAGCCCGGAGGACTTCGCGACCGCGATCGCTGCCTTCGCTGCCGCCGGTGGCCGCGGCGCCAACATCACCCTGCCGCACAAGGAGGCCGCCTATGCCCTGTGCAAGGAAGTGAGCGAGTACGCCTTCCACGCCGGCGCGGTGAACACCCTGATCCGCCAGGGCGACGGCTGGCTGGGCGACAACACCGACGGCGCCGGCCTGATCCGCGACCTCACCGAGCGCGAGCGCCTCGACCTGCGTGGACGCCGCTGCCTGATGATCGGCGCCGGTGGTGCGGCGCGCGGCGTCGCCCCCGCGTTGATCGAAGCGGGCGTGGCCGAGCTGATGATCGTCAACCGCAGCCCGGAGCGCGCCGACAAGCTGGCCGACATCCTTGGCGAACCCGACCGCGTCAAGACCCGCTACTGGCAGGACATGGGCGAGCAGGGCAGCTTTGAACTCATCATCAATGCCACCTCGGCGGGGCGACTCGGCGGCAGCCTCGACCTGCCCTTCAGCCTGCTGGCGCCGCGCGCGCTGTGCGTGGACCTCAGCTATGGCGAGGCGGCGATTCCGTTCCTGTCCTGGGCCCGCGCCGGCGGCTGCGAGCACGCGGTCGACGGCCTCGGCATGCTGATCGAACAGGCGGCGGAGAGCTTCCTGCGCTGGCACGGCGTGCGTCCGCAGACCGACGAGGTCTATGCCGCCCTGCGTGCCCGCGCCAATGAACTGCACACGGCGGACTGAGCCGATGCCGCAGAGGCCCTGCCGGTGATCGCCTGCCGGGCCGGCTGCGGTGCCTGCTGCATCGCGCCCAGCATCAGCAGCCCGATCCCCGGCATGCCGCAGGGCAAGCCCGCGGGCGTGCGCTGCGTGCAGCTTGATGAGAAGAACCGCTGCCGGATCTTCGGGCAGCCCGAGCGGCCGGCGGTGTGCTCGGCCCTGAAGCCCGAGCCCGCGATGTGCGGCGCGGATGCGGCCGAGGCCCTGGCCTGGCTGACGCGGCTGGAGCGGGCGACGCGCTGAGTCGCGCCGCGCAGCCCCCCCACCGGCGCGAGTGCAACGACCATGACATCGAATACCGGCGTGCTGATCTACGCCAAGCAGCTTGAGCGCATGTCGGAGTTCTACCAGCGCGTGCTGGGCCTGCGCGAAGTGCATGCCGATGAGATGCATCGGGTGCTGAGCGGCGCCGACGCGCAGCTCCTGCTGCACGCCCTGCCGCCGCAGGTCGCCGCGCAGGTGGTGATTGCATCACCGCCCGAGCCGCGCGAGACCCAGGCCATCAAGCCCTTCTTCACCGTGCCCAGCCTGGCCGAGGCCGAGCGCGAGGTCGAAACCTGCGGGGGGCGCCTCCACGGCCCGATCTGGCCCGGCCCCGGCCTGCGCGTGCGCAATGTCTGCGACCCCGAGGGCAACATCCTGCACCTGCGGGAGCGGGTGGGCTGAAGCCCGAGCGCGCGATGTGCCGCCCCGACCTGATCGAGGCCCGGCGTTTCTTGCGTGGCTGGAGCGGGCAATGCCTTGAGGGAAGTCACGCGGCGGCCGGCGCCCAGCACGCGCACCACAGGAAGACCATTGACGCCATGCCCCTGATTCGGGCGAACCGAGGGTCCGCGCAGGGTGCACCGCTGGCGCACTGGGCAGGGCGACAGGTGGGGGTCCTGCGCTGGCTGCGATCCGCCCGCCCACATGCGCTCCGCAGGCAAGCTTGACGCCGCCTTGCCGCCGGCCCCCTCAGGCTCCGCATCTCCTTCACTGTCCGGCGCCTGCCCATGTCCTTTGCCAGCCCGCTGGCTTCGCTCGGCCTGCTTGCCCTGCTTGCGTTGCCCTCTCCTGATGCGCAGGCCCAGAACGATCGGCGCGGCCCGCCGACCTGGAGTGCTGGGGTCATGGGCATCGTTCGCGACACGCCCTATCGCCAGGCCGACAGCGACAACATCCTTGTGCCTTTCGTGCAGTACGAGGGCGAGCGGCTGTACTTCCGCGGGCTCAATCTTGGCTGGAAGCTCGACCCTGGCGCCGACATCCAGGTCGAGCTGATTGCCCGCGCCCGCCTCGACGGCTTCGAGGCCGAGGATTCGCCGGTCTTCGCCGGCATGGCCGAGCGCGAGCGCTCGCTGGAGCTCGGTGCCTCGGCCAGCCGCGCGCTCGGCCCGGGCCGCATCGAGTTCGCGGCGTTCACCGACGCGCTCAACCGCAGCGGCGGCCAGGAGCTGGACCTGATGTGGCGCGGCGACTTCGGCCAGGGGCCCTTCCGCGTGCAGCCCGAGTTCGGCCTGCGCTGGCAGAGCGAGGATCTGGTCGACTACTACTTCGGGGTGCGCGCCGACGAGGCCACCGCGCTGCGGCCGGCCTATCGCGCCGACTCGGCGCTGGTGCCGCGGATCGCGGTGAACGCGCTGGCGCCGCTGGGCGGCCAGTGGAGCCTGTTCGCGCGCGTGTCCTTCGACGATCTGCCCTCGGAGATCACCGACAGCCCGCTGGTCGATCGCGGCAGCGAGCGTCGGGCCTTCATCGGCCTGGTCTACGGCTTCCGCTGAGGGGCGCAGGCCGCGCGGCGCTTCAGGTCTTCGCGCGGGAAATCGCCGAAGCGCCGCTTCGGGCGGCGCCTGAGCTGCCGTCAGTGCTGGGCGTGCGCGCCGGCCGGCTTGCCGCTGCGATCCGCCACTTCGAACTCGACGGTGATGGATTCTTCGCCGTCGAAGCGCAGGGTGACCGGAATCCGCTCGCCTTCTGCGAAGGCCGGCTCCGGGTTGAAGAACATCAGGTGCTCGGCGCCCGGCTTCAGTGTGACCGTGGCCCCGGCGGGAATCTCGATGCCGTCGGGCAGGCGGCGCATGCGCATCACACCCTCGACCTCGGTCATGGTGTGGATTTCCATGCTCGACGCCCGCGGGCTTTCCGCGCCGAGCAGACGGCGTGTTGTGTCGCCCGCGTTGTGGATCTCGACATAGCCGCCGCCGACGCGCGCGCCGGGCGGCATCGGCCGCACCCAGGCGCCGTCGAGGTGCAGCGTCGACGCCTCAGTGGCGACAGCAGGCGCCGCTGGCAGCAGGGCGGAGAGCAGCAGGGAACAGGCGAGGGCGCGAAGCAGCATGGCGGGCATCCACAGGGCGATGCGCGCGAGCCTAGCGTCGGCGGCGTGAATGGTCGATGGGACACGATGTCGCAGGGGCAAGGGAGAGCCCCTGAGCGGATGTCGGGATTGCCGTTTGGACTGCGTATCCCGCACATCCTCCCCTTCGCGCCGAGCCCCGCATGAACCTCGCGCTGCGCGTCCTGCTTCGCCTGACCCTTTCGTCGCTGCCGCTGGCCGCGCTGCTGCCGGCGACTGCGCAGGCCCAGTTCGATCCCGAGGGCGTGCAGTACCTGAGCCCTTTCGGCGAGGCCAACAATGCGTTGGGTGCGGCGCTGGCCGTGCACGCCGATGGCAGCTATACGGTGGCGGGAACCGCCATCCAGCGCGGCGAGGTCGCCCCCGTATACCTGCTGGCGCGCCGCGTCGCGGCCAATGGCAGCCCCGACCCGAGCTTCAACTTCAGCCTGCAGCACGGCGCCGCCATCAATCTCGGTGCGCGCAGCCTGCTGGCCCTGCCGGACGGCGGCGTGCTGCTGGCCTACACCCTGGCCAACCCGGACTCGCCGAGCGACAGCTTCACGCGTGTGGTCAAGCTGGATGCCGACGGCGACCCCGCGCCGGGCTTCACGCCCTTCGTCTTCGATCCGACGCTCGGCGCCGACGAGGCCCACACGCTGGCCCTGCAGGCCGATGGTCGGATCCTGATGGCCGGCAGTCAGCCGTCGCTGAACGGCGGCGGTGAGCGGCTGGCGGTGGCGCTGCGTCTGGACCCGAACGGCAGCCTCGATACCAGCTTCGCCTCCGACGGCTTCTTCCGTCAGCCCGGGCTGCCCAGCCCCAACCAGTTCCAGACCTTCCTGCCGGAACCCGCCTTCAGCGGGATCGGCCTGCTGGCCGACGGACGCATCCAGCTGGTCGGCACCGCCAGCAACTTCCTGACCGGCCAGAGCGAGCTGCTGATGCGGCGCCTGCGCGCCGACGGCAGCGTCGATCCTGACTTCAACGGCGGCGAGCCACGGCTCTACGCCCATCGCCGCGCCAGCAACACCGGCCTGCGCACCGTCGGCAGCGCGGCCGATGTCTCGCCCGAGGGGGTGATCCTGGTCGGCGGCTTCAGCACCGCCGGGGGCAGCAACGCGCCCTACCTCTGGCAGTTCGATGGCAACGGCCAGCTGATGGCCTCGGCCTCGGAGGAGCTCGACAACTTCCACACCGTTCGCGACGTGCAGCTGCTGCCGAATGCCGGTGCCGTCGCCGTGGGCAGCTACACCGACGCCAGCGTCAGCGGTGCGCTGGTGGCGGTCTATCCGCAGGGGGTCGGCTTCAGCGGCGGCTTTTTCGGGCGCTTTGCGTCCAGCGCCCGCGATCACAGCCTCTCGGCCCTGGCCTATCTGCCCGACAGCGCCCAGCTGCTCGGCTTCGGCACCGGCATCACCGAGATCGGCGGACTGTTCTCCAACCGCTGGGTGCTGACCTTGGATGCCCTGCCGGCACTCGACCTGCTGCCGAGTCTGCCGCCCACCCTGCGCTTCGAAGGCGTGGCGCCGGGAGCGATGGTCGACAGCGGCGCGCTGAGCCTGCCGGGCGTCAGCGACTTCGTGCGCGTGCCGCTGCGCGTGCGGGCCGGCACGCTTGAAGTCGGGGGAGTCGACGTCGACAGCCCGGATGAAACCAGCCCCCGTCTGCTCTGGGCCAACAGCGGCGGCAGCCCGGCGGCACTCAGCCTGCGGCTGCGCCATACCGCCGCCCCGACGCTGGGCGTCGAGACCGTCACACGACTGCAGGCCGGCGGCGTGGTCCGCTCGCACAACCATGCGCTGACCGTCGGTGCCATCGGTGAACTCCGGATGGAATCGCTGACCGGGCAGGGCAAGGCCGTCTTTGCCGATGGCTTCGAGGTCGAGGCGAGCCCCGTGGCTGACTGAGCCATCCGCAGAATTCCCGACTGCGAAGTGGCCCTGATGCCCCGCCGGCATGGGGCTGTACTGGTGGATTGATCGATCGCCTGCCGCGGCTGCGAGTAGACCTGGTGAGCCCGCCGAACCAACCGCATGGGCTTGGGCGTCGACACTGGGAGGATCGCCACGATGCTAGTCTTGCACTCCGAATCGCCTGAACTTGTGGCGGCCGTGGCTGAAGAACTACCTCCCGGGCGTGAGGCTGCCATCACCGCCCTGCTGGCCGACTGGCACCGTGGCGACCGGTCTGCCGAAGATCGCCTTGTGCGCAGCATCTACCCGGTGCTGCGCGACATGGCGCGTGCCCAGGTGCGACGCAACTCGCGCGTCCTGACCCTGAGTGCCACCGAGCTGGCCCACGAGGCCTACGAACGGCTGGCGCCGCAGAAGGTCGTGGATTGGAAGAATCGCGACCACTTCTTCGCGATTGCCGCGACCGTGATTCGCCGCGTGGTGGTCGACTACCTGCGCGAGCGCAGCGCCGAGAAGCGCGGCGGTGGTTTGCCCTTCGTGCAGTTGGAGGACGTCGCCCTGGGCGAGCTGCCGATGCAGCCGGACATGGTCGACTGGCTGGCTGTGGACCAGGCGCTGACCGAGCTCGCGGAGTCTGACCCCGACTGCGCCAGGGTGGTTGAGCTGCGCCTGTTCTCCGGGCTTGCAGTCGAGCAGATCGCAACGGTCATGGGCTCCTCAACCGCCACCGTTGGCCGCCAATGGCGCTTTGCTCGCACCTGGCTGGCGGAGCGCCTCGACATCCCGGACGCCCCGCGTTGACGAGGTCGCCTTGAGTTCGAGCACGCGAGATCCGGATCGCCTGAAGCGGTTGCTGCAGCTGTTCAACATCGCGGTGGACATGCCGCGGGGCGAGCGCGAGCGCTACATCGCTTCGCAGACGGGTTCCGACACTGCGCTGCGCGTCGAGCTTGAGCGGCTGATCGCGCGCGATTTGCGTCTGCGTGACGCGCATACCGTGTCCGCCCTTGAGCGCCTCACCGGTGACTTCGACGACCCCTTCGAAGAGCGCGACTACAGCGGTCAGACCCTGGGCCGCTACCTGCTGGGAGAGGAGATCGGACGCGGAGGCATGGGGCGTGTCCACGCCGCCCGCCGCACCGATGGCGAGTTCGAGCAGGAAGTCGCGGTCAAGCTGGTCAGCCGGCAGATGGTCAATCCTGCGCTGCTGCGCCGCTTCTCCAGCGAACGACGCATGCTCGCGGCGCTGGATCACCCCGGCATCTGTCGCCTGCTCGATGCCGGCAGCGCCGAAGATGGCACGCCCTGGGTGGCGATGGAGCGCGTGCGCGGGGAACCGATTACCCGCCACTGCGATGTCCGCGGACTGGACCTCGATGCCCGCCTGCGCCTGTTCCGGCAGGTGCTCGCCGCCTGTTCGCACGCTCACCGCAATCTGATCGTCCACCGCGACTTGAAGCCTTCGAACATCCTGGTCGATGCCGCGGGTCAGGCCAAGCTGCTCGACTTTGGCATCGCCAAGCCGCTGGACGCCGCTGGTGACCAGGTCACCGGCACGGCTGAGCGCTACTTCACGCTTTCGCATGCGGCGCCCGAGCAGTGGCGGGGCGAACCCGTCACGGTCGGCTGCGACGTCTATGCACTCGGCGTGCTGCTTTACGAGCTGCTGTGCGGCAGCCCGCCCTTCGACTTCGAAGGCCTGAGCCCGGGTCAGATCGAGCGCTTGATCCTGCATACGCCGCCCGAGGCTCCGAGCCGGCGTGCCAGCCAGGCGGCGTCGGTGGTCGCGCTCGCGCGCGGGCACGTGCGGCCTCAGTCGCTTGTCCGCAGCCTGCGCGGGGATCTCGACGCCATCGTGGAGCGCGCGCTCCGCAAGGGCGTCGGTGAACGCTACGCCACGCTGGAGCACTTCGATGCCGATATCTCCGCCTATCTTGAACAGCGCCCGGTCAGCGCACGCGGCGGACAGCACTGGTATCGCCTGCGCAAGTTTCTGGGCCGCCATCGCTATGCCGTGGCCGGCGTGGCGGCGGGCTGTATTGCCGCCCTTGTTCTCGGTGCGGTGATCCTGCAGCAGACGATGGAGGTGCGCCGCGAACGCGATCGCGCGGAGCAGGCCATCGACTTCCTCAAGGCCGCGTTCTACGCCGCCGACCCTGCACGCAGTGCGGGCGCCGACCTGTCGGCACGCCAGGTGATGGCGGCGGCACGTGCCGATCTCGACAGTCTGCGCACGGTCCAGCCCGAGCTCTACGCGAGCCTGGCCGGAGTCATCGCGGACGTCGAGCTCGGTCTCGGCCTGTCGGAGAACGCCGCAGGCCTCGCCGCGCAGGCGCTGGCCACGGGCATCGCCACGCCCGCGGAAGCGCAGGCGTTGCGGCTGCTCAAGGCGCGTGCGGACACGCTCGGCGACCGCCTGCAGGCCGCCCATGCGGCGCTGCATGACTATGTGGAGGCAGGCGGCCCCCAAACCGCGGAACTGCATGTGGTGCGCGGTACCCTGGCCGTGTACGAGCGACGCTATGCAGAGGCCGAGGCCGACTTCCGTGCCGCGCTGGCGGCCGGCAACGACTCCGTCTGGACCTTCCACGCCAAGCTTGAACTCGCCTACCTGCAGCGCCTGCAGGGTCGGGACGAAGCCTCCCTGGCGACCCTGGACGCGCTACTGGCCGAACAATCCGTCCTGCACTCCCCGGGACATCCGAACCTGACGCGCGCTCGTCTGCGGCGCGTCGAGGTCTTGCGCCGCCTGGGGCGCGTCGATGCTGCGATTTCCGAGGCGCAACGCGCTGTTGACGACATCGTGAGGGCCTACGGGCGCGAGGTGCCGGTGTATGCCGCAGCGCTCAATACCTTGGCCAATGCCCTGGACAGCACTGGCGATTCGGCGAGGGCGGTTCCGGTGCTCGAGGAAGCCGTAGAGCTGTATCGCAGCCAACTTGGCCCGGAGCACGGCACCACCCTGCGCGCGCAGTACAACCTGGCGCTGTCGCTGGCGCGCAGCGCACCGATGGATCCGCGCTCCGACCAGCTGTTTGAGGAAGTCTTGGCGACCGGGCTGCGTGTCTTCGGCGAGTCGGGCCAGACCTTGGCTTTTTTCCGTGCGGGAATGGCGGATTCGCTGCTGCAGAGGGGCCGGGCCGATGAGGCACTCCGCATCCTCATGGCCGTGCCCAGGCCGATGCTGGAGCAGGCGCCAGCACCGGTGCGCGAACTGCTCCGCCGCATAGTGGCGGACGCCTGCGTGGCCAGCGAAGCGAAGGGGACTGACGCCTGCCTGCGCGCCCGACGCGTGCTTGCATCGGGCGTGTCGTCACCCTGATCGATCGGCCCTGCCGGCTGCGAGTAGACAAGCACGGCCGTAGAAGCCGTGATCGTGTTGCCATCCCGTCCAGCCATCGGAGATCCGCCGTGTCGAACCTGTCCCTCCAGCCTTCCACCCTCGTGATGCTCAGCCTGGCAACGGTGTCGGTGGCCCATGCCGAAGTCCGTGAGGACTGGCGCTGTGATCGGCCCGCTCACTTCTACCCGCCGATCGGCTGCGCGCTGTGGGGCGACAACCTGGACGAGGGCCTGTGTACCTCCTACCTGGCCACGGGCAACTGGCATTGCCTCAGCAGCTGGACGCCGATGCCGCGTGGCGGCGGTTACGAAGACCACGAGATGATGCTGAAATCACTGCCTGCGCTGAGTCTGCCGCTGCCCGTCGAGTTCGCCTTGCATGACCCTCGCGATTCCGGTCGCAGCCTGCGTCTGGCGCTGGACTCCCAGGCACTTGGCTACGGTGTCGGCAGCAGCCTGCCGGTGCTCGAGCTGCAGGCGATGGACGGCAAGCGCAGCGGCGTTTCGCTGCAGATCGAACGTGATGGCCATGGCGGCTTCGAGCTGCTGGTGCGCGCCCTTGGCGAGAGCCGTCCGCTGGCGCGCCTGCCGCTCGCACAGGGTCGCAGCAGCGTACTGGTCGACTGGCGCATCGACGAACTGAACGGACCGCAGTTGAAGGTGTCCAGCGGCCAGCAGAGCGTCGAAGTCGGTCTGCCCACGCTGGACGCCAACACCCGCCTGCAGCTGTGGCGGAGCCGCGGCCTTGAGCTGCATTTCGACGTGGGCGCCCGCAGGCCCGAGGGCGGCAAGGCTGCCAGCGCCGAAGGCAGTGGGCCCGAGATGCAGCAGCGCTGAACGTCCCCTCGCGTGCGCCGGCGTCCGGTTGTGCACTGAGTAATGCGGTCCGCGCGGCCCTCTGCAGGGCGCGCGTTCCGCAGGTCCGGAAGAGCAATCGGCAGTACGAGCGTCGTCCTGGAAGGGACGAGACGAGCCCCCTTCGGAGCCTGCTGCCCTCAAACAGGTGTCCACAGCGTTCAGCAGATCTTCGTGGCAGCCCCGGACCTTGCGTCCGGGGCTTTTGCGTTTCAGCGGCTGCGATTCGAGTGCGCGTCGGTGCGGATGCGGCGGGCCGCCTGGACAGATGCGAGCCGCTCCGGATCGGCGATGCGGCAGGACAGCACCAGGCAGGTGTCGCAGGACGCTGCGCCCGACTGCCGCGCCTGCCCACCGTTCGCGTCCTCTGCGCGGCGGCATCGTCGACTTCCACAGCCGCAGCGCCCCGCGTGCGAGCACGGGACTCCGACGCGCAGATTGACGGGGCCGTTGCCGCGCCCGGTGCTGCGCGGTCAGACATAGTTCGGCAGGACTTGTCCGCCACGAGGCAAGCGCGCTTGTGCCGTTTGGGCATCAGGTTGCGGCTCGTCGACGGCCCGGCCGCGTCCGCCAAGGTTTCTCCGCTCCCCGTAGAGGGGGATTGGCTTGCCCGTTGACCAGCGCGCTCCCATCGAAGCGCTTGGATCAGTCGCGTCGCGTGATCCGCACTGCCTAGCAAACGGTGGCTGCCACTGGCCCCGCGCATAGGGCGAGGACACGCACTGCACGTGCGCCCGCCGATCGTGGTTGCAGCAGCGTAACCAATAAGCGTGGGGCGCCGGGCTCTTCAGCAAACTCAACCTGTGAGGTGCTCGGGTCGAGGCGTCCGCGACCCGTATGCAGCCCGGCAACGGGCGTGACGCAAGACCGGACGTCAGCAGCGGGAACGCAAGCGGCGGCGGTCAGGTTGCCCCGGCCGGGAAGCCGGTTGGCTGGCCTCAACTGGCGAGGGCGGTCGCGGCCGGAGCCGCTGCGGCCTGCTGTGACCCCTGCGAGAGCGGGTGCTGGCCGGCCTCAGCCGGCCGCAGCAGATCGCGTGGGCGGAACGTCTGGACGATGCGGCCACCGTGCATCACCACCACGCGGTCTGCGCTGTGAATGGTCTCCGGACGGTGGGCGATGATGATGCGGGTGACTTGCATCTGCTTCACCGCATCGTTGACGAGGCGCTCGCGCTCGACGTCGAGGTGGCTGGTGGCCTCGTCGAGGAACAGCAGCCTGGGCTGGCGATACAGGGCGCGCGCCAGCAGCACGCGCTGCTTCTGGCCGCCTGAAAGCGATGTGCCCATGTCACCGATCAGTGTGTTGTAGCCCATCGGCATGGCGGCGATGTCTTCATGCACCGCGGCCATGCGCGCCGCGGATTCCACGCGCTGCTGATCGACTTCGGGATCGAACAGGGCGATGTTGTCGGCCAGCGAGCCCGCGAACAACTGGTCCTCCTGCATCACCGCGCCGAGCATGCCGCGATAGCGCCGCATTCCGATGCGCTGCAAGGGCTGGCCATCCACCAGCACTTCGCCCTGCACCGGCTTCAGCAGGCCGAGCATGAGCTTGAGCAGGGTCGTCTTGCCGCAGCCCGAGGCGCCGATCACGGCCACCGATTCGCCTTCCTCGATTTCCAGATCGAGGTCCTTGACCACCCAGGGCTCGCCCTCGGCATAGCGGTAGCTCAGGTTCCGCACCGACAGCGTGGCTCGAAGCTCAGGGCCCGTGAACTGGCGCAGTTCGGCCTCGTCCGGTTCGGGCGCGGTCAGCGCGATGTCGGCGAGGCGCTCGCCATGCAGGCGAAGCATGCGCAGCTCGAAGAGCTTTTCGATCAGGGCCGAGGTGCGCGACGTGAACTGGTCCTTGTAGGCGAGGAAGGCCACCAGCATCCCGACCGAGAACTGTGCGTCAAGCACTGCGAGTGCGCCCAGCCAGATCACCACGATGCGTTCTGCGCCGAACAACAGGCGGTTGGCCGCGCCGAACCCTACGCCCAGGCGCACGATCGAGAACTCGCGATTGGCGGTGTCGACATTGAGATTGAAGTAGCGACCGCGACGGTCGGCGGCGCGATCCGCGAGCTTGATGGTCTGGACCCCGCGCACCGACTCCAGCAGGTGGCTCTGCGCCTTCGCGCCGCAGACGATCTGCTGCTCGGTGGCCTCGCGCAGCGGCGCATACAGGGCCAGCCTGAGCCCCAGGTAGAGCAGCACCGCGCCGACCGCGACGGCCGCCAGCAGGGGCGCATACAGCCACATGACGACGAGGGTGACCGCGCCAAGCAGGCCATCGAGCAGGGCTTCGATGAAGCTGGTGGTGAGTGCCCGCTGGATGGCCTGCAGCGAGCCAAAGCGAGAGACCACGTCACCCAGATGGCGCTTTTCGAAGTAGTCGATGGGAAGCCGCAAGAGGTGCGCGAATACGTTGGCGGTCCACTGCAGGTTGAGATGGATGCCGAGGTAGCCCACCGCCCAGCTGCGTGCCGCCGAGACCGCGGCCTGGAAAGCGATCAGCATCAGGAAGGCCACGCCCAGCACGGTGACCAGGCTGCGGTCGGAGGTCACCAGCGCGTGGTCGATCATCCACTGCATATGGAAGGGCATGACCAGTACGAACAGCTCGAGCACCAGCGCCAGCGCGAGAATCGTGACCAGCGCGCGCTTGAGGCCGGACACCTGGCCGAGCAGCTGGCGCAGCGTCACCCGCTGGCGCGCTTCGCCGGCGCGGAAGTCGGCGCCGGGCTGAAGCTCCAGCGCGACGCCGGTGAAGTGGCGCGAAGCCTCCTTGAGGCTCAGCGTGCGCTCGCCGTGCGCGGGATCGAGGATCACCACCCGCTTGGAGTCGACCGACTTGAGCACCACGAAGTGGTTCAGGTCCCAATGCAGCACGCAGGGCGCTTTCAGCTGTCCAAGCTCGTCGAGCTCCAGCCGCAGCGCGCGCGCATTCAGACCCATGCGACCCGCGATGTCGATCAGCCGCACCAGGTTCGCGCCCTTCAGTGACAGCGAGTGTTGCTGACGCAGGGTCGGAAGGTCGGTAGCGAGTCCGTGGTAGCCCGCCACCATCGCCAGGCAGGCGAGGCCGCATTCTGCGGCCTCGGTTTGCAGGATGGGGCGGAGGCGGGAGCGGCCCAGGATCGGGGATGCATCAGTCATGGCGGGTGGCCGGCGGGGAACTCTCCCCTCTACTCGGAACGCGGCAGCTTCGCCGCTCAAAGCAGCCTCTCGCGGCGCTGGGACGCCTGCGCACCGTGACCGATGCGGGGTGGGCAGCAGCGTTTGATCGATCGGCCGTTGCAGACGCGAGTAGATGCCTGGGGGGCGACGAGAAGCACACGGACTCCCCTCAATGTCGTTTTATCAATGAACAGCCGTGAAAAGGAAACAACATGCATAGCGCAACCCACTTGAACACCCGTGAGCTGAGCTTCAGCGACATTGCCGCCGTCTCTGGCGGTTCCTACGCCCAGGCCTGCGTGACCGGCGCAGGCGCCGGCAGCTTCATCGGCGGGCTGATCGGAAACCTTCCCGGCGCGGCCGCCGGTGCGGTGATCGGCTGCGGCGCCGGCATGCTGCTCCAGGCCATCAATTGATCCAACCCATCCCAACATTCCAAGGAGTACACATCATGCAGACCCTCTCGAACATCCAGCTGGAACAGGTCGGTGGCGGCAACGAGTGCCACGTCAACACGGTTGCTGGCGCTGCCATGGTCGGCGCGGGCGTCGGCTTTCTTCTGGGCGGCCCGATCGGTGCTGCTGCCGGCGCCATTTCTGCCGGCGGTCATGCGCTGATTGGCTCGCTGATCTTCTGCTGATCCACTGCGTCGGGTCGGGCCTCGCGGCCCGGCCTGGCCAGGGAGGTGTCCATGCCTCATGTATCCAAGGGACAGCGCCTTGCAGCCATCGTGGTTCGCGCCCTGGTGTCGGCATTCCTGGTGTGGTGGGTTGCCAGCTACTGGTGGCCAATCGCTGGCTTCTGGGCCGTCTGCGTTGCAGGCTTCCTTCTGGCCGTCTTTGCGGAGGCTCCTCTGGCCAAGACCAAGGATGGACTCGCAAACAAGGCGTAGCGTCAGCGATCAACCCGCGCGTTCTACCGCATAGACAATTTGCAGTCGACGCCATCATCGTCGCGATGGCTCGCTTGCAGGCGGAATCAAGGCTCTCGGTTCCACCGAGGGCCTTTTCGCGTTGATTGGCGTGGGCGGCGCCACAAGACCTCTTGTGCCTGCGAAGGCGCGTCACTCTGCCCCGCCGCCTCCGGCTGCGCCGGGCGCTGGAGTTCGTCCGCGCATACGCAAGACGCCCCTGCCATCGCAGAGCCGCGAATGAGCGCGCGGATATCGGCCGAGATGCACGCTGGCGCGAATACCAGTGCACGGCTGCATCTCGCCGAAGATAGGCGGCTCGCGTGCTGTTGCGCATGCGCCGCACCGCATCTCGCCGGCGTAGTCCGCGCGCCGCTGCGCCGCATCGCCAGAGAGGTGGCCAGGCCAAGGCGCCAGCGGCAACATTCAAGCCGGCATCCACGGTGGCCTGGCGACCTGTCCTGCGCATTGCTTGGCGACATGACCGCGCGGATGCCGCTGGGCTACCGCGTTTGAGTTCCAAGCCCGCGGCAGAGGTGCCGGACTCTCTCTCAGGCGAGAGACCCGCCGTGGCTGGCGCTCAACGACGCACAGGACAGTACGCAACGCAGCAGGTTGACGACTCGCGGCCCAGCGCGGCGCTGGCGGATCCGATTGATGCAACCGCGTGGGTGCCCGGGTGGAGGAGCGTTCACCGCTTGCAGCGGCGCGGTTGAGGTGCATACGAAGTCGCGTCGCGAGCCGCTGATCGCAAGCTGGAGGCCCGCGCTGCCATGGCGCTTGCCGGGGGGGCTGCCTCAACACCCGGCCGAAACCCAGGCGCCAGCCTTTCCTTGCGGAGCCGCTGCGCCCAGCCGCCGCCGGCTCTGTGCCGGGCCTCATTGACCATCGACGTTGGCACCTCGCCGATCGCGAGCGAACGCTTGCGCCGTCGCGGCGTCACACTGCGCAGCGGCGGGGCCGGAATGGCATGGGGTCCTCGTGCGAGGACGGTGCATGGGCTCTTGGGGCAATACTGATCAAGTCCCTACTGGCTTTGATCAGTGGTCGCGAGTCCGGCACAGGTCCGGACTCGCTTGCGCCGGATCAAGCATCGCGTGCTCGATCCGCAAGCGCGCCCTCCATTGCGCGCGACAGCGTTGCGTTCTTCTGCGTTGCCCTAGACCTTCGCTGCCGCGGCAAACAGCGGCTCCAGCACCCACTCGTACAGACGCCGCCGCTCAAGCAGTACGTCCGCTTCCAGCACCATCCCCGGGCGCAGGGGCTCATCACGGCCGTAGGCGCGCACATGCTCGGAATCGAGCTCGACAATGATCCGGTACATCACGTCCTGGCTGGTGGACAGCCCCATGGCATCGAGCTCGGCCGGACTGAGCGCATTGCGCGAGATCTGCAGGATGCGGCCGTGCTGGTGACCGAACTTCTGATACGGGAAGGCGGGGTAGCGCAGCTGGACCTCGTGCCCTTCCGCAAGAAAACCGATGGCGCGACTGGGCGCGTAGACGTGGGCTTGAAGGCGCGAGCCGTCCGGGACGAGATTCGCAACCACCTGTCCTGCGCGCAGGCTCTGGCCGGGCAGGACGAGCAGCGCTCCGATCACGCCGTCGGCGGGCGCCTTGATCACTTGGTCGAGGCGCGCCGCATTCTCGGCGGACTCCTGTCCGACCATGGCGAGCTCGCGCTCGATCGCGCCCTGCTGGGTCGCCGCGCGCAGCGGCAGTTCGGTCAGCTCCTGCTCCAGTGCCGCTATCTCGCGAGCCAGTGCCAGGCGCTGCTGACCCATGGACTGTGTCTGGGCCTGTTGTTCAAGCATGGCTTCACGTGACTGTTGCACTTGCAGCTTGGAGACGAAGCCGCGCGCGGCCAATTCTTCGAAGCGCGCGAGGGTCTCACTTGCGAGTCGTGCGCGTTCGCTCTGGGTCTGCAGCGCGGCCCCCAACTGTTCGCGCTGCGCACGCGCGGCCGAAAGTCTGGATTGTGCGCCGGCCAGCTGCTCTTCGTGCAGTCGCTTCAACTGCTCCAGGTCGCGCCGCAGGCTGCGCTGCCGGGTCGCCAGCTGTTCACCGATCTCGCTCTGGGTGCCGCCGCTGCGGCTGACGCGTTCGCCCGAGACGATGGCGATGACGTCGCCCGCGCGTACGCGGTCGCCCTCCTGCACACGCCGCTCGACGACCACGCCCGCGTTGGGGGCCGTCACCGTGATCAGCCCTCGATCGGGCACCAGCTGGCCGCTGACTCTGGCTTTGCTGCTGTAGTTGCCGAACACAAGCAGGGCCAGCAAGCCAAGGCCAACGAAGGCTGCGCCGACCGCCAGCAGGCGCAAGGCCGGTGGCTGTGCCAGTGCGATCGAACCCATCCAGTTGCTGCGCTGGCTCTCGATGGCTTCGTGGCGGAACAGAGGAGTGCTCATGAGGTGGGCCCATATGGAAGAGATACCCCTTCACTCGGGATCCGGAGTCGCGACGGATCAGGGCGCTGACGCTCGCGCTGCCCGCGGTGCTGCAGGTTGCCTGGACACCCGTCGAAGGCAGGCGCAGAGCGAGCCGCCGTGCGACGTCGGATGGGCTGTTGCGCCTGTCCGAGGCTTCAATGCGTGTGATTCGTGAAATGAACAGTGATCGACAGGCTCCTGTCGCTGCGAGTTTGTGCTTCGAGAGCCTGATCGAACTGTTCGCTCTCCAAGCGGTGCAGCGCTTCCCAACCAGATTCAAGGAGACACGTCATGCAAGACCTGAAGACCCATGAAACCGATGCCGTTGGCGGCGGGGACCAAGCCGAAGGCCGTTTCCAGCCGACCCTGACCGGACTCGGCGACGGCGGACCAGTGGTAAGGGCTGAGGCACTTCCGCCGCCGTTCGAGTACCTGCCGGTCGAGCCGGTGCGTCCGCCCGTCTTCTACTGATAGGCGTTCGAATGAAAGCTTTGTTGAAGAACGAAACCGCACGCATTGGCGGTGGGCTCAGCCTGCCCCAAGCCACGCCTGTGCCGTTGCCCTATCCGTGCGAGCTGCCTTGGACGCCGCCTGCGCCAGGGCCGATCCACGCCCCCTGGCATCCGCTGCCGCCGCAGCAGCAGCACTGAGCCAGACCGTTTCATCGTGACCTGGCGCGCACGCAGCCTGCGCCAACCCGCCTTCGCGGCCGTACTCGTCAAGCGAGCATGGAGCAAGGCCATCAACAGAGGAACTGCAATGAAGACGCTCGATCTCGAAGCCATCGCCGCCGTCAGCGGCGGCACCGTGTATCCCTGGCCGAACCCGTATCCGTATCCGGATCCGTTCCCTTTTCCCAACCCGCTTCCGTGGCCGTTCCCGACGCCGTCGCCGATTCCCGGTCCGTGGCCGAACCCCTACCCTGACTTCTCGCAGCTGTGATGCTGCGAGTCCCATCGGAGGTCAAATGAAGAGCTTGAGCACCGAGGACATGATGAATGTGGCCGGAGGCTGGGAAGGAGCTCCGTGGTATGGCCCCTTCGAGGTCTATCGACCGGGGCAGCCTATCGATCCGACAAGCCCCTGGGCGCCGCCGATTCCCGGATATCCGGTCTAGGGAAGCTCTGATTCCTCAGAGCCTTCCGCGCGCCAGCGATGGTGCTTCCGCTAATCAGGCACGCAAGCGCTTGGTTCAGCGTGAGTGAGTACGGAGATGTGCCGGACTCATGAGGTCTGAACAACCCCCGGATGGAGTTGTTCAGACCTTCCCTGGGTCATGATCGAAGGGCGCGGCATTGGCCGACGCCTTGGCCGCCAGGGCTTGCCCCGGATCTGCGACTGTCCATCCAGTCCCGATTCGACTCGACCCATCCTGACTCCGCGGTCTCCTGTCCGGCTCCATTTGGGGTTGGGCAGGCCTCTCGGGTTCGGCAATGGCCCTCGGGATGCGGCAGCCGCACGGCCGGACGGTCGCGGCGCTCGATCAGCCGGATTCACAGTGGCCCGGGATGCCCTATTGGCTCCGCGTCCACCGTGGCGGGTGGTCGTCGGCAAAACGACATGGGGGGCACCTCGCGGTGCCCCCCATGTCGTTTCGAACCGCGTTGATCGTGCTCAGACGTGACTGGGATTGGGCTTGTCGGCCTGGATGCCGAACTCCTTGATCGCCCGCGCCACGTCCTTGGCGTTCATCACGCCCTCCTCGGCCAGCGCGCAGATTGCCGCGTGGGCGATGTGGAAGCGGTCGACTTCGAAGAAGCGGCGCAGGTTGGCGCGGGTGTCCGAGCGGCCGAAGCCGTCGGTGCCGAGCACGGTGTAGCGCATCGGAACAAACGCGCGGATCTGGTCGGCGAAGCCGCGCACGTAGTCGGTGGCGGCGATCGCCGGGCCCGCGCGGCCTTCCAGCAGCTGGGTCACGTAGGCCTTGCGCGGCGGCTTCTCCGGGTTCAGGCGGTTGTGGCGCTCGGCGTCGAAGCCGTCGCGACGCAGCTCGGTGAAGCTCGGGCAGCTCCAGATGTCGGCGCTGACGCCGAATTCCTTCTCCAGCAGCTCGGCGGCCGCCATCACCTCGCGCAGGATCGTGCCGGAACCGAGCAACTGCACATGCGGCTTCTTGCTCTTGCTCTTGGCCTTGCCATTCTCGGCTTCCCGCAGCAGATACATGCCGCGGATGATCCCGTCCTCCGCGCCGGCCGGCATTTCCGGGTGCGCGTAGTTCTCGTTCATCAGGGTCAGGTAGTAGTACTCGTCGACCTGCTCCTCGATCATGCGGCGCATGCCGTGCTGCAGGATCACCGCGACTTCGTAGCCGAAGGTCGGATCGTACGGACGGCAGTTCGGGATCGCACCCGCCAGCAGATGGCTGTGGCCGTCTTCGTGCTGCAGGCCCTCGCCGTTGAGCGTGGTGCGGCCCGCGGTGGCGCCCAGCAGGAAGCCGCGCGAACGCATGTCGGCGGCCTGCCAGGCGGAGTCGCCGATGCGCTGGAAGCCGAACATCGAGTAGTAGATGTAGAACGGCAGCATCTGCAGGTTGTTGGTGCTGTAGCTGGTGGCGGCCGCCATCCAGCTCGAGAACGCACCGGCCTCGGTGATGCCTTCCTCCAGCACCTGGCCGGCGGCGTCTTCGCGGTAGTACATCAGCTGGTCGGCGTCGACCGGCTTGTATTTCTGGCCGTGCGGCGCATAGATGCCGATCTGCCGGAACAGACCCTCCATGCCGAAGGTGCGGGCCTCGTCGGCGACGATCGGCACGCAGCGCGGGCCGACCTGTTTGTCGCGCAGGATGATGTTGAAGGCCTGCACGAAGGCCATCGTGGTGCTGATCTCGCGGTCGCCGCTGGCCTTCAACAGGCGCTCGAAGGCGTTCAGTTCCGGAACCTTCAGCGATTCGCTGGCTTTCTGCCGGCGCTGCGGCAGCGGGCCGCCCAGCGCTGCGCGACGCGCCTTCAGGTACTGCACTTCGGGTGAGTCGGGGCCCGGATGGTAGAAGGGCACCTCGGCCAGCTTGTCGTCGGGCACCGGGATCTTGAAGCGGTCACGGAACGCGCGCACCGCCTCGTCGTCGAGCTTCTTGGTCTGGTGGGTCGGGTTGAGTGATTCACCGGCCTTGCCCATGCCGTAGCCCTTGACCGTCTTGGCCAGGATGACCGTCGGCATGCCCTGGGTCTTCATGGCGGCGTCGTAGGCGGCGTAGACCTTGTGCGGATCGTGGCCGCCGCGGTTCAGGCGCCAGATGTCCTCGTCGCTCAGGTTGGCCACCAGGGCCGCGGTTTCCGGGTGCTTGCCGAAGAAGTTGTCGCGCGTGTACTTGCCGCCGAAGGCCTTGCAGTTCTGGTACTCGCCGTCGACGGTTTCCATCATCAGCTGACGCAGCTTGCCGGTGCTGTCGCGGGCCAGCAGCGGATCCCAGTAGCTGCCCCAGACCAGCTTGATCACGTTCCAGTTGGCGCCGCGGAAGCTGCCCTCCAGCTCCTGGATGATCTTGCCGTTGCCGCGCACCGGGCCGTCCAGGCGCTGCAGGTTGCAGTTGATGACGAAGATCAGGTTGTCCAGGCCTTCGCGGCCGGCCAGCGCGATCGCGCCCAGGCTCTCGGGCTCGTCGCATTCGCCGTCGCCGAGGAAGCACCACACCTTGCGGTCGGTCTTCGGCATCAGGCCGCGGCCTTCGAGGTACTTCCAGAAGCGCGCCTGGTAAATCGCGCTGATCGGGCCCAGGCCCATGGACACGGTGGGCAGCTGCCAGAAGTCCGGCATCAGCCAGGGGTGCGGATAGGAGCTGATGCCCTTGCCGTCGACTTCCATGCGGAAGTGGTCGAGCTGGCTCTCGCTGATGCGGCCTTCAAGGAAGGCGCGGGCGTAGACGCCCGGCGAGGAATGGCCCTGCACCCCAATCAGGTCGCCGGGGTGGTCGGCGCTGGGTGCGCGCCAGAAGTGGTTGAAGCCGACGTCGTACAGGGTGGCCGAGGAGGCGAAGCTGGCGATGTGGCCGCCGAGCTCGCCCGGCTTGCGGTTGGCGCGCACCACCATGGCCATCGCGTTCCAGCGGATGATCGAGCGGATCCGCCATTCCAGGGCGGCGTCGCCGGGGCTCTTCGGCTCCAGGTGGGCGGGGATGGTGTTGACGTACTCGGTGGTCGGGCTGAAGGGCAGGTGGGCGCCGGCGCGGCGGGTCTGCTCGACCATGCGCTCCAGCAGGTAGTGGGCGCGGTCACCGCCATCGGCTGCGATGACCGCCGACAGCGCTTCGACCCATTCCTGGGTTTCGGTGGGGTCGAGATCGGTGTCGATCAGATCCTGCAGAACATTCATGGCGGCCCTCCGAAGGCTGCGGCTGTGCGCGGTGGTGTTCGAGTGGTATGCGTGTGGTCTGCAGTGCGGCGCCGCACGGCACGACCCTCGTCGCGCGGACGCGGACGAAACCGGCGCATGTTAACCGATGGCGCCGCCCGCGGGCCCTCTGTTGCAGAGCAGCAAACGCGTACCTGGGCGTATGGGGCAAGGGGCTGGGCGTGCGCGAATCGAGGCCGTTGCAGCTGCGCCGGTCGAGTCGTTTGAGATACCAATGCAGCGAGTGGTCTGCAGTCTGGACTGCCCGGGGTTTTCACGGGCATCTGCCTCTGCAATCCTGTCCCGCAGCCGGTCGCGGCGGTTGCGGTCCTTTGAGGCCATGCATGCACCAGACCTCCATTCCCGCGGCACCCTCACGCCTCCTTCCCCTGCGCCTGCGCGAGGACTGTGGCGCACTGCTTGTTCGCCAGCTGGCCGGGCCGATCGGCTTGAGGCCGGAGCAGATCGATGGACTCCATGCCCTGCACGGGCGCCATCGCCTGCTGCCGGCGGGCGAGACCCTGTTTCATCTGGGTGAGAACCTGGGCGCGCTGTTCGTGCTGCGGCAGGGCAGCCTGAAATCGGTGGCCATCGACGAGGACGGCAACGAGCAGGTCATCGGTTTCCATCTGCCCGGCGAGCTGATCGGCCTCGACGCGCTCGGCAGCGGGCGGCATCGCTGCCAGGCGGTGGCGTTGGAATCCTCGGAAGTCTGCGAGCTGAACATGGCCCAGCTGGAAACGGCGGCCCGCGAGGTGCCCGGCCTGCAGCATGGGCTGCTGCGCCTGATGGGGCACACGGTCGAGTACGACCAGGACCACCTGTCCATCCTCAGTCGGCCACAGGCCTTGGAGCGGCTGGCCATGTTCCTGGTCAACCTGACCGGGCGCCTGCAGGCCCAGGGCCTCGACGGCAAGCGCTTCACCCTGCCCATGAGCCGGGCCGAGATCGCCAGCTATCTGGGCATCGTCATCGAAACCGTCAGCCGCAGCTTTGGCCGCCTGCAGGAGGACGGCCTGATCCGCATCGCCGGCCGCAAGGTGCAGCTGCTGGACCTGCCGCGGCTGTGCGCCCTGGCGCATTGCACCCACCTCGTGTCTGAGGTCGGCGGGCGGCGGGCCTGAACCTGCGCGTGGCGGCGGCCGTCGCGGTGGCGGCGAGGCGGAGGCTCAGGCGTCTTCGCGCTCGGCCAGGCTGCGCGCGCCGGCCAGAATCATCCGCACCATCAGGCTCAGCTCCGCGATCAGTTCGGCGTCGCGCTCGCGCGGCGCGTCGATGGCGGTGGCCCCCATCGCGAACACCAGCCGAGTGATGGCGCGCGCGACTGCCCGGGGTTGATGCAGGCGCTTGCCCTGCGCCGCGTTGATGCGCACGAGGTCCGAGTGCAGTTCGTCCTCGAAGAAGCCCAGTTCGCGATCCACCGCGGCCTTGAAGGCGTCGGTGCCGGCCGTGCCCTCGCGCAGCAGCACGTGCAGCAGGCGGTCGTCGGCGCGCACCTGCTCGATGAACACCTCGATTGAACTGCGCACGATGCTGCTGGCGTCGCCGGCGCGCTTGCGCGCATTGCCGACGATGCGGCGCAGGGCCTCGCCGCTGAGTTCGATGAGCGCCACCGCGAGTTCATCGATGTCGCGGAAATGGCGGTAGAAGCTGTTCGGCGCGATGTCGGCCTCGCGCGCGACCTCGCGCAGGCTCAACGTCGAGACGCTGCGATGCGGGCCGATCAGCCGCAGGGCGGCGGCGATCAGGTCCTCGCGGGCGATGCTGGGCTTGCGCCCCGGCGTATGGTCGGCCGGGCGTGACGCGGAAGGAGGCAAGACGCACTCCGGCTGGGGGCAGGGCGCCATCTTAGCCGCCTGCATTTAAGGACGAGTATCTGCACACGCGTGCATATATGCGTATAGTGCAGCGCATGCCCGAGCCCACCGCCACCGCCCTGCTGCCCGAAACCCGCCCCGCGCGCGGTTCCGACACCTTCGCCTCGCGCCTCCCTGACGCCCTTGCAGGCCAGAGGGTGGGCCTTGGCCCTGCGGAGCACGACGCTGGCCTCGGTCATGCGCCCACGGTGTCGGCAGCTTCCGAAGCGGGTCGCGAACGTACCCGCAGCCGGCTCAAGCCGCTCGCGCGTCTGAATCCCCGCCACTGGCTGCAGCCCGCGGTCTTCGACTTCTGGGCGCGGCACATCGATCGCACGTGGTCGGCCGAACGCATCCTTGCCCGCGTGATCGAGCTCCGCGCCGCGTCCTCGCGGGCGACCACGCTGGTGCTGAGACCCAACCGCCACTGGCCCGGCGCGCTGGCCGGCCAGCATCTGGACGTCATCGTCGAAATCGCGGGCGTGCGCCATCGCCGCAGCTACAGCCTGTCAGCGCCGCCGCGCGCCGATGGCGCCATCGAGATCACCGTGGTTGAGGTCGAAAGCGGCCTGGTCAGCCCGGTGCTGGCGCGCATGACGAAGGTGGGCGCCGTGCTGGAGCTGTCCGCGCCCTATGGTGGTCTGCGCCTGCCGACCACTGCCGGCGCCGAGGCGCTGCTGTTGGCCGCCGGCAGCGGCATCACCCCGCTGCGCGCCCTGCTGCTGGAGGCGCTGGCGAAGGGCGAGACGCGCGCGATCACCCTGCTGTACTGGGCGCAGACCCGCGAGGAGTTGTGCTTCAGCGAGGAACTGCTGCAGCTCGCCAACAAGCATCCGAACCTGCGCGTCGCATTCCTGCTGACCCGCGACCCCGAAGCGCCCGCAGCACGCATCAACGCCGCGCAGCTGCAGACACTTGCGCCTGAACTTGCCGCGAGTGAAGTGCTGGCCTGCGGCCCCGACGGCTTCATCGCGCGAGCGCGCGAACTGTGTGCGTCCGCGCGCGACTTCCAGGCCGAGGGCTTCACCGCGGCCATTCCCATCGACTCGGATGCAGGCGCCGTCCGCGTGCGGCTCAAGCGCAGCGGGCTCGCGCTGGACCTGCCCACCGACCGCCCGCTGCTGCAGGCGCTCGAAGAAGCCGGGCAGACGCCGGCCTTCGGCTGCCGTCGCGGTATCTGCAACACCTGCAGCTGTGACCGCGTGGCCGGTGCCACCCGTGATCTGCAGAACGGCAGCCTGCGTGACGAACCTTCCACTCCCATCCGCCTGTGCGTGCACGCCGCCGCCGCGGGCCTTGTCCTGGACCTGTAATGCAGTACTCACCGCACAGCCGCGTGCTCGACGCCGCCCAGACCGAAGCCTTCGCCGCCGAACTCGACACCCTGCGCGAGCGTATTCGCGCCCAGCTTGGCGAGGCCGACGCGCGCCACATCCGCCGCGTGTACGCCGCCGTGCGCTATACCGGCTTCGCCGGCCGCGCCCTGCTGGTGCTGGGCGCCATCGTCAGCGGCCTGTGGCTGCCGGCCCTGCTGTGGCCGCTCTGCGGCCTCGGCGTGCTGCTGCTGGCGCTCTCCAAGATCCTCGAAAACATGGAGCTGGCCCACAACGTGATCCACGGCCAGTACGACTGGCTGCGCGATCCGGTGCTGGATGGCCGCCGCTACGAGTGGGACATCGCCGGCACCTCGGACAACTGGCGCGAGACCCACAACTACCGCCACCACACCTACACCAATGTGCGCGGCATGGACGAGGACCTCGGCTACGGCCTGCTGCGCCTGTTCCCCGAGCAGCGCTGGAAGCCCTTCTATCTGTTCCAGCCCCTGATCGCGGTGGTGTTCGCCCTGCTGTTCGAATGGGGCATCGCCGTGCAGAACCTGCACCTCGGCCGCTACTTCAAGGGCCGCATGAGCAAGGCCGAGCTGCGCGCCAAGTGGCAGCCGGCGGCGAAGAAGATGCGCCGGCAGATCGTCCGCGATTACCTGGTGCTGCCGCTGCTGGCCGGGCCCTTCTTCCTGCCGGTGCTGCTGGGTGCGATCGTCTCCAACCTGATCCGCAACGTCTGGACCTGGGTGGTGATCTTCTGCGGCCACTTCACCGCCGATGCGATCACCTTTCCGAAAGACGTGCTGCGCCACGAATCGCGCGGCCAGTGGTACCTGCGCCAGCTGCACGGCAGCTCCAACCTGCGCGGCGGCCGCCTGCTGGATCTCATGACCGGCAACCTCAGCCACCAGATCGAGCACCACCTGTTCCCGGAGCTGCCGGCCAACCGCTATGCGCAGATCGCGGTCGAAGTGCGCGCGCTGTGCGCCCGCTACGGCCAGCACTACAACACCGGCTCGATGCCGCGGCAGTTCGCCCAGGTGCTCTGGCGCATCCTGCGCCACGCGTTTCCCAGTCGTGCGGCGCAGCGCGAGAACAGCGGCCTGGCCACGGCCTGAGCCGGGCCCAAGAAGCAGAGGACAGCGCGGCGCTCGCGGCAGCGCTCAGGCCGCGCGCGCTTTCAGCGCCTCGATCGCGTCAATGTCCTTGGGCACCCCGCCAGTCAGCACCTCGTGCCCCTCGGCGGTGACGACCACATCGTC
Organism: Aquimonas voraii; assembly: GCF_900101825.1. Classification (GTDB taxonomy): domain Bacteria; phylum Pseudomonadota; class Gammaproteobacteria; order Xanthomonadales; family Xanthomonadaceae; genus Aquimonas; species Aquimonas voraii. The sequence goes on along the minus strand of NZ_FNAG01000006.1, from coordinate 128,841 downwards.
CTCGATGCGGATGCCGATGCCCTGCCATTTGGCCGCCACGCCCTTCGTGCCGGGCGCGATGTACAGGCCAGGCTCGATGGTCAGCACCATGCCGGCTTCGAGCAGGCGGTATTCACCGCCGATCCGGTAGTCGCCGACATCGTGCACGTCGAGGCCCAGCCAGTGGCCGGTCTTGTGCATGTAGAAGCGGCGGTAGCTCTCGTCGGCGATGCACTGTTTCAGCGTGCCGCGCAGCAGGCCCAGCGAGAGCAGGCCCTCCGTCAGCACCTCGACGGCGGCCTCGTGCGGATCGATCCAGCGCTGGCCCGGCTTCACCGCCGCGATCGCCGCCTGCTGGGCGGCGAGCACGAGCTCGTACAGCGCCCGCTGCTCGCGGCTGTAGGTCTCCGAGATCGGGAAGGTGCGGGTGATGTCCGAGGCATAGCCCTCGTACTCGGCGCCGGCGTCGATCAGCAGCAGCTCGCCGGGCTTGAGCGCGGCCTTGTTCGCCCGGTAATGCAGCACGCAGGCATTGGCCCCGCCGCCGACGATGGGCTCGTAGCTCGGCACCGCGCCGTGGCGACGGAATCCGCGCAGCAGCTCGGCCTCGATCGCGTATTCGTACAGGCCGGGCCGCGTTGCCTGGATGGCGAGCACGTGCGCTTCAGCGGCGATCGCCGCGCTGTGTCGCATCAGTTTCAGCTCGGCAGGGCTTTTGAACAGCCGCTGCTCGTGCAGCAGGTGGCCCAGCTCCATGAACTCGTGCGGCGACTCGGCGCCGTGGCGGATCTGCGCGCGCACGCGGTTCACCCAGCCGATCAGCTTGAGATCGAACTCGACCTCGCGGCCGAAGTGGTAGAAAACCCGCGAGCGGCCTTCGATCAGGCCCGGCAGGATGTCGTCGATGTCGCCGATGGGGTAGGCATCGTCGAAGCCGAACTGCTCGACCGCGCCCTCCGGCCCCGCGCGCGGCCCGTCCCAGGCTTCGCGCTCGGCGTCGCGCTCGCGGCAGAACAGCAGGGCTTCCCCATGGCTGCGGCCGGGGATCAGCACCAGCACGGCCTCCGGCTCGTTGAAGCCGGTCAGGTACCAGAAGTCGCTGTCCTGCCGGTAGGGATAGGTGCTGTCGCGGTTGCGGACGCGCTCGGCCGCGGCCGGCAGGATCAGAATGGCGTCGTCACCGGCCAGCCGCATCAGCTGACGGCGGCGGCGCACGTACTCGGCGGTGCGGATCGGGGCAGGGGCGCGCAGGGGGGCCATGGCGAGTCGATGCGGGCTCAGTGCAGGGTGGACTGGGCGGAATCGGCGCCGTTCTCGCTGTGCAGCAGCAGGACGGCGACGCGGACGAACTCGATGATCTCCTCCAGCGCGCTGGCGTCGTCCTCGTCGTCCTCGAAGCTGAGTTCGGCCTGGGCGATCCGGGCGAGGTCCTCCAGCGCCTCGCGGCCGTCGTCCGACAGCCGCGCGGCCGAGGCGGTGCCGAGCCCGAAGCCGCCGAGGAAGCCGCGGCACCAGGCGCCAAGGGCTTCGATGCGGTCGCCGAGCGCGGCGTCCTCGTCGGGCAGCAGCAGCTCGAAGCCGTACTCGCTGTCGGCCAGCTGGGCCAGGGTGCTCGTGCGGAGCCGATCGAGCACGCCGCCGGGCGCTTGACGCGGGCCTTCCACGGCCAGCGCATCAAGCCAGTCGGCGCCAGCCAGACGACCACCGGCGGAGAGCAGGCCGCAGATCGAACCGTGCAGTTCGGCCGCGTCGATACCGATCGCGGCCTCCGACAGGGCGCGATCCACTTCGGGCAGTGAGGGCAGGGACGGTTCGGGCACGGGGCGAGGCACCAACGCAAAAGGCCCCGCAGTGTAGCGCGGGGCCTCGCCGGGGCCGCAGCCGGCTGTGTCTGGCATCGGCCCTGCATGTCGGGTCGACACTGGCGCCGCAGACTGCGCAAGCCATCACGTTTGCTTGTTGGTCGTGCCGCCGCTGCCTACACTCCGACGCTCTGGTCCGGCGGCCGCCGCGGCCGGATCGTCGCGGTGGGCGGGACGAGGGGGCGGCAACCAGGAACGGGACGGACATGGGCCGGGGCGAGCACAGCGCCAAACGCAGCGTGGTCAGGAGTCCGAGCCTCCTCGTCGCTCTGCTGTGCCTGCTGTTTCCCCTGTTTGCGCAGGCCGCGCGCCAGGACTACCACTTCCGGGTGCTCGACAGCCGCAGCGGGCTGGCCCAGAACACCGTCAACGCCCTTCTGCAGGACAGCCGCGGCTTCGTCTGGATCGGCACCGAAGGCGGCTTGCACCGCTACGACGGCTACAGCCTGCGGCTGTTCCTGCACGACCCGGACGATCCGACCAGCCTGCCGGAAAGCTTCATCACCGCGCTCGCCGAAGACGATGCCGGGCGCCTCTGGGTGGGCACCAACACCCGCTTCCTCGCTTCCATCGACCTCGCCAGCGGCCGTATCGAGCGCCACCTGCTGGTCCGCTCCGAGGGCGGCACGGGCCACCGCGACCGCGTCACCGGGCTGCTGCACCAACCCGGCGTGGGCCTCTGGGTCAGTACCGGCCAGGGCGTGGAGCTGTTCCATCCTGACACCGGCCAGCGCGAGCGTCGGCTGAGCTTCGAGGGTGAGATCGAAGGCAGCCTGCGCCTCGCCGGTCTGGCCCTGCAGACCGATGGCAGCGTGCTGGCGGCGACCCATGAGGGGCTGTTCCTGTTCGCACCCGGCGCGACCCTGCCGCGTCGCCTCGGCCCGCGACAGCGCCTGCATGCGCTGGCTCTGCAAGGCGCCGACGGGGCCTGGGTGGGGGGCGATGACGGGCTGTATCGCTGGCGCCGAGGTGAGCGCGAGCCGCAGCGCGTCTGGCCATTGCAGGGACGCGGCATGCCCGTACGGGCGATCGTGGTCGATGCCGAGCAGCAGCTCTGGCTGGCCCTGCACAACAGCGGCCTGCTGCGGCTGGACCCGGCCAGCGGAGACACCCTCAGCCTGCGCCACGATCCCGATCTGGAGCAGAGCCTGCACGAAGATCGCGTTGCGCGACTGATGATTTCTCGTTCCGGTCTGCTGTGGGTGGGCGGAGAAGCCCGCGGGGTCGCCACGACCCGGCCGGAAGGGGCGCTGTTCACGCGGATCAGCGAGACCCGCAGCGCGCTCGATCCGGTGCTGGCCAACAACATCCGCACCCTGCACGAGGACATCGAGGGCCAGCTCTGGCTCGGCAGCGAAGGCCGTGGCCTGATCCGGCTGGTTGCGCCGGGGATGGAGTTCGAGAGCCACTACCCGGCCCTGCGCGCGGCCCTGCCGCGCAATGGCGAGGACGGCTCGATCCGGGTATTCGGAATCGCCGATGCCGGCGCAGGCGGGCTCTGGGTGTCCTCCGACCGCGGGCTTTTCGAATACGACCCCGTCAAGCGCAGCGCGCGGCTGCGCGAACTGCCCCGTCCACCCGGCAAGGACAGCGCGGTCACCGACCTGCGCCACCTGCTGCGGGCCCGCGATGGCCGCCTGTGGATCGCCACCTTCGGCGACGGCCTGCTGGCCTGGGACGTCGACAGCGGCGAACACCGCTGGTACCGCCACGCTGCCGACGACCTCGCCACCCTCAGCCATCCGCTGATCACCTATGTGCTGGAAGACCGCGAAGGCGCGATCTGGGCGGGCAGCCTGGAAGGCCTGAACCGCATCGACCCCGTCAGCGGCAAGGTGCAGCGGCTGCTGCACGACCCGGCCGACCCCAATACCCTGAGTGGCAACCTGGTCAGGCATCTCTTCCAGGACCCCGAGGGCCTGCTGTGGGTGTCCACCCACAGCGGCCTGAATCGGCTGCGTTGGCTGCCGGAGGGTGGGCTGCAGGTGACCCGCTACGGAACCGCGCGCGGTCTCGCTACGCCGACCGTCTACGCCGCGCTGATGGATGCCAGGGGCCGGGTCTGGCTGAGCGGCAACAGCGGCCTGGCCCGGCTCGATCCGGATGCCGGCGATGTGGTCCGCTACGAGCTGCAGGACGGCCTGCAGGACCTCGAGTTCAACGGCGCCGCCGCGCTCGCCCTGCGTGACGGCCGGCTGGCTTTCGGCGGCGTGCGCGGCCTGAACCTGCTCGATCCGCGGCGCTTCGCGCCGAGCAACTATGACGCGCCGGTACGCCTCACCTCGATCGGCGTCGGCCGCCGCCTGCAGCCGGTGGCCGGGCTCGACATGCCGGCCGAGCTGCGCCTTGCCCAGACCGAACAGGTGCTGCGGGTGGAGTTCGCCGCGCTCGATTTCAGCTTCCCGGAGCGCAACCACTTCCGCTATCGGCTGGAGGGCTTCGACGAGGACTGGGCCGATGCCGGCACCCTCAACTCCGCGACCTACACCAATCTCGCCGCAGGCCACTACACCCTGCGGGTGCAGGGCAGCAACCGCGACGGACGGGTCAGCCGCGAAGAGGCCGTGCTGCAGATCGAGGTCGTGCCGCCGGTCTGGGCCAGCCAGCCGGCCTTCATCGCCTACGCGCTGCTGGCGATCGCCCTGCTGGCGCTGTGGCTGCGCGCCCAGCGCCAGGAGCGGGCGCGCGAGCGCCAGTTGCTGGGCGAGCTGCGCGAGCGCGAGGAGCGCCTGAAGCTGTCCCTGTGGGGCTCGGGCGACGAGTTCTGGGACTGGGACATCCGCGGCAACCGGCTGTACCGCGTCGGCGCCGAGCAGCTGCTCGGGCCGGGCGCCGACAATGAGCTAGACACCGAGGATTTCCGCGCCCGTGCGGTGCATCCCGAAGACATCCGTCGCCTGCAGCAGACCATGCAGGCGCACATCGCCGGCCGCACCGCGTTCTTCGAGTCCGAGCACCGCGTGCGCCGCGGCGATGGCGACTGGGTCTGGGTGCGCTCGCGTGGCAAGGTGGTCGAGCGCGATCCCAACGGGACTCCGGTTCGAATGGCCGGCACCGCGCGCGACATCACCGAGAGCCGCGCCGCCGAGTACGAGCGGCGCATTGCCTCGGAAGTGCTCCGCAGCATGGGCGAGGCGGTGGCTGTCTGCGATCTCGACCTGCACTTCGTCAGCGTCAATCCGGCCTTCTGCCGAATCACCGGCTACGGCCCCGACGAGGTCAACGGCCGCTCGGTGGACCTCCTGCACAGCAGCCAGCACGACGAGGCCTTCTATCGACAGGTCAACGGCACGGTCACCGCAGCGGGGCAATGGAGCGGGGAGATGTGGCAGCGCCGCCGCGACGGCGAGGAGTATCTCGCCGCGGTGCAGGTGAACGCGGTCACCGATGCGCAGGGGGAGCGCAGCCATTACGTCTGGGTGGTCAGCGACATCACCGACCGCAAGCGCGCCGAGCAGGAACTCCGCTACCTCGCCAATTACGACACCCTGACCGGCCTGCCCAACCGCAGCCTGCTGTCCGAACGCCTGGCCCGGGCGGTGGTGCGCGCGCGCCGGCAGGGCACGCGGGTGGCGGTGCTGTTTCTGGATCTCGACCGCTTCAAGGACATCAACGACTCGATGGGTCACGCCGCCGGCGACCGCATCCTGAAATCGGCGGCGGCGCGCCTGCTCGCCACCGTGCGGCCGCAGGACACCGTCGCCCGCCTCGGCGGTGACGAGTTCACCGTGATCCTCGAAGACCTTGAGGATCGCGGCGCGGCCGAGGACGTCGCGGAGAGGGTGATCGGTGCCTTCGAGGCCCCGCTCGAGGTCGAGGGCCGCAGCGAGGTCATCATCACCCCATCGATCGGCATCAGCCTGTACCCGGACCACGCCTTGGTGCCCACCGACCTGCTGAAGTTCGCCGACACCGCGATGTACGCGGCCAAGGACCGCGGCCGCAATACCTACAGCTTCTACAACGAGGCGATGGACGCCGAGGCCCGCCGCCGCGCTTCGCTGGTGGCGGCCTTGCGGCGCGCGCTGGACCGCCGCGAGTTCTACCTGGTGTTCCAGCCGCGGCTCGACCTCGGTTCCGGTGGCGTCGCCGGCTTCGAAGCCCTGCTGCGCTGGCGCAGCGAGGAGCTCGGCGAGATGAGCCCGGGTGAATTCATCCCGGTCGCCGAAGAAACCGGCCTGATCCTGCCGATCGGCGAATGGGTGCTGCGGGAGGCCTTCAGCGTGCTGTCCGGCTGGCGTGCCACCGGCCGCGAGGGGCTTGCCATGTCGATCAACGTCTCGGTGCTGCAGCTGCTGCGCGGCAACGTGGTCGAGCTGATCCGCGAGCTGCTGCGCGAGTATCCGCTGCCGCCGGCCTCGATCGAGCTGGAGGTGACCGAGAGCATGGTCATGGCCAATGCCGCCCAGGCCACCGCGGTGCTGCATGAGCTGAAGAAGCTCGGCGTGCTGCTGGCGATCGACGATTTCGGCACCGGCTACTCTTCGCTGGTCTATCTGAAGCGCCTGCCGATCGATACGCTCAAGATCGACAAGGAGTTCGTCGGCGACCTCACCACCGACCCCGACGACGAGGCGATTACCGCCACCATCATCACCATGGCGCACTCGCTGGGCCTGAACGTGGTGGCCGAAGGCGTCGAGACCGTCGAACAGCTGCAGTACCTGCACGAGCAGGGCTGCGACGAGATCCAGGGCTACTGGCTGTCGCGACCGATCGAGGAAAGCGACTGCGCGAACTTCCTCGACCACCACGATCCGGCCCTGCTGCTCGCCAGCGCGGGCCTGCGCCTGTCTATTGACCGCTGAGCCTGCGCGCGCCTATCGTCGCCGGCCATGAGCATCCCCGATCCCGTCGAACAGCTCGCGGCCCTGGCCGAGCGCGTCGAGCGCCTGGCCGCGCTGGTCCAGCAGCTGTCCGGCGAGAACGCGAACCTGCGCCAGTCGCAGCAGCAGCTGCTGGGAGAGCGGGCCAGCCTGCTGTCGAAGAACGAGCAGGCGCGTGCGCGGGTGGAGGCGATGATCCAGCGCCTGAAGTCCCTGGAACAGAGCGCCTAGGCATCGCCCGATGACTGATCCCGTCAACCTGCGTGTGCTCGACCGCGAATTTCTGGTGGCCTGCAAGCCCGAGGAGCGCGCGGGCCTGGTAGCCTCGGCCGAGCAGGTCGATCGCCAGCTGCGCGAGCTGCGGCGCAGCCACCCGAGTGCGACCGTCGACCGCCTCGCCGTGCTGATGGCCCTGAACCTCACCCACGAGCTGAACGCGCTGCGCCAGTCGCAGCGCGAACGCGACGCGCGACTCGAGCGCAGCCTGACCGACCTCAACCACCGGCTCGACGCGCTGATGCAGGGCGCCGCCCTCGGCCTGCCGCCGAAGCCATCGACGTAGCCGAGCGCGCCGCCGGCACAGTCAGCGGTCACGCCGACTCGCCTTGCCGCCCGCTTTCACGTATCCGCCGCATCTGCAGCGTCGCCGACCCGGCGCCAGCGCGCTACACTCGCGGCGTCCTCTGCCGTGCCGCCAGCGGAAACTTACATATTGCCTTGACCCTAAATAACGACCCCGGGAGCGCGACACCGGGCCCAGCGTGCAAGTCCGCCACGCAGCGGAAAGCCCAAGGGCCTGTGAGCAATCCCACCTGATCCCTGGGATCAAGGTCGTTCGTTTTCGCAACGGCACGGTGGAGGATCTCCCTTCCTGATGCGCGCGTTCCCCGGAACCGGCGCGCTTCGCTCTCCCAAGCGTTGCCTTCGACGCGCCAGCCTCGCATCCACGCGCATGACCAGCCCCGACACCCGCGACCCGCAGCGCCGCGACCTGAGAGCGCGCCGTCGTGCGCTCGGTGCGCCCGAGCGCATGGCCGCTGCACTCGCCCTGCCGCAGCGCCTGCGCGAGCTGCCGGCGCTGTCGCAGCCCGGCTACGTCGCCGGCTACTGGGCGGTGGACGGCGAACTCTCGCTGCATGCGCTGCTGATGGGGCAACCCGCGTTCGTGTACTGCCTGCCCTGCCTGCGCGAGGACGGCTCGCTCGGCTTCGCCCCCTGGCGAACGGGGGATCCCCTGCGCAGCAACCGCTATGGCATTCCCGAACCTGATCTCGAGCGAGCTTCGCAGCTCGAGCCCGAGCAGATGCACTGCGTGCTGGTGCCGCTGGTCGGCTTCGACCGCCGCGGTGGGCGGCTGGGCGCGGGCGGCGGCTACTACGACCGCAGCTTCGCCTTCCTCAACGCCCAACCGCGGCCGGCGTCGCCGCAGCTGGTCGGGGTCGGCTACAGCTTCCAGCAGCTGCAGGATTTCACGGCCGAGCCGTGGGACGTGGCGCTGGATTACGTCGCCACCGAGCGTGAGCTGATCGACTGCCGCGCCGCGGCCTGAGCCTTTCGACGGAGAATGCAGCGCATGGCCTATTGGCTGATGAAGTCCGAACCCGAAGAGTTCTCGATCGACGACCTGAAGAAGGTCAAGAGCGAACCCTGGACCGGCGTGCGCAACTACCAGGCGCGCAACTTCATGTGGAAGGACATGCAGCCGGGTGATGGCGTGCTGTTCTACCACTCCAACTGCCCGGTGCCCGGCGTGGTCGGCCTCGCCAGGGTCGTTGGCGAACCCGAGCCCGACCCCACCCAGTTCCAGCCCGGCAGCGACTACCACGATCCGAAGAGCGCGCCCGACAACCCGCGCTGGTGGCTGCGCCACGTCGCTTTTGAGCGCAAATTCAAGCGCGTGGTCTCGCTCGACCAGCTGCGCGGCGAGGCCGAAGCCCTGGGCGACTTCGCCCTGCTTCGCCGCGGCAACCGGCTGTCGATCCTGCCGGTCACCGACGCCCAGTGGGCGCATATCCTGCAGCTCGCCGGCGAGGCCTGAGCTGCCGCTCGCCAATCTGCAGCGCCGTGGTCTCGAATCCTGCGGCAACCCGTTTCTGCGAATCCCCAATCCCGAATCCCCAATCCCGGACTCCCACCCATGTCCCTCGAAGAACAGAAACGCAAGGCCGCTGAACTCGCGCTTGAACACGTCGAAGACGACAGCATCGTCGGCGTTGGCACCGGCTCCACCGTGCGCTACTTCATCGAAGGTCTGGGCCGCATGAAGTCGCGCATCCGCGGCGCGGTGTCGAGCTCGGAGCAGAGCAGCGCCCTGCTGCGCGCGCAGGGCATCGAGGTGATGGATCTCAACGCGGTCGGCCCGCTGTCGCTGTACGTCGATGGCGCCGACGAGTGCGATCCGCACAAGCGCCTCATCAAGGGCGGCGGTGCCGCCCTCACCCGCGAGAAGATCATCGCCGCGGCCAGCGCCAAATTCGTCTGCGTGATCGATTCCAGCAAGCAGGTCGATGTGCTCGGCCGCTTCCCGCTGCCGGTCGAGGTGATCCCGATGGCGCGCAGCCACGTCGGCCGCAAGCTGGTGGCGCTCGGTGGGCAACCGGTCTGGCGCGAGGGCGTGGTGACCGACAACGGCAACTGGATTCTCGACGTACACAACCTGCGCATCGTCGATCCGGTCGGGCTGGAGCGCGAGATCAACCAGATCGTCGGCGTGGTCTGCTGCGGCCTGTTCGCCGCACGCCCGGCGGATGAAGTTATCGTCGGGCGCTGATCGCGTCCGGGCGCGCCGGGGCGGAGGGCGGTCGCTGGCCCACAATTCCCTGCGCTTGGCTGGGCTGCCGGCTGCCGGCAGGAGCGTTGTGGCTTTACGCGCCCGACTTCTTCATCACCCGTGACAAGCCGCCCTGCAGGGCACGCACGTCATAGCCCAAGCGGGTCAGGATGAAACACGCCGCCGCGCTGCGCTCGCCGGTGTTGCAGTAGACCAGCACCGGTCGGCGCCGATCCAGCCGTTCGACCGCGCCCTCGCGGAGCATGGCCAGCGGCAGGTTGATGGCGTCGCGCAGCGCGCGCTGACGGTATTCGCTGGGCAGACGCACGTCGACCACGCTGGCGCCGGCGCGGGTCAGCGCAGCGGCTTCTTCAACCGTCGCCCAGTCGACCGCCGGTGGCTTCAGCACGGCCTCGAATTCCGCGCGCGCCAGTCGCATCAGGCGGCAGTCCTCGAGCGTTCGCACGGTGGCGTTGCGCGGTGAGTTCGACAGCAGGGCGTCCTCGCCGAAGCAGTCGCCGCGCACCAGATAGGCGACCACCACCGCTGGGCCGTCGAGCGTCTTCGCGACCGAAAGGCTGCCGTGCTTGATCACGTAGAAATAGTCGGGCTGCGCGCCTTCCTCGATCACGTTCTCGCCGGCCGGCACCCGGATTTCGCGAAAGGCCGCGAACATGCGTTCGATGTTGCCGGTTGGCAGCTTCTGGAAGGCGCGGCTGCCGAGCAGGCGATAGACCCAGGCGTTGTCCTCCGCGCTGTCCGCCTGCTCGTTGCGGTGCCGGCAGAGCTGGTCCCAGGCCAGCAGCTTCTCGGTGGCGCGGCGCTCCAGACGCACGACTTCCGCGCCTTCGTGGCCTGCGACCGCGGTGAAGCGGCGCGGCTGTGCCTCGCCGACCGGGTAGCGACCCTGCAGGCTGTCGGCTTCGATGCGTTTGTTGCGGCCGTCAGGGTATTGGCCGTCGACCGCGCCGCTCAGTAGGTAAACCAGGTCCTCGTCGACCTCGCCGGCGCGGAACAGCGGCTCGCCGGGGCCGTAGTGCAGGAGGCTGGCCTCGCCGGCGAGGTGTTCAAGCGTGTCGCGGCGAAGGCTGTCCAGCGGATAGAGCGAAGAGAGACGCTGCGGATCGATGGCCATGGAGTGACTCCGGCAAAGGGCAGGGGACTCGAAGCGGATCGGAAGCTCGATGGACCCGCATCGACCACTGCCGGCGGGCCAGCCCCTCGCATGCGCTCAGGTGAGCAGCCTATGCCAGAGCGGCAGCGAAAGCAGCGACAGCACGATGCCATAGCCGACGAAGGCGGCCGCCAGGCGCGGCGCCAGCCCGTGCGAGATGGCCAGGGCGCCGGCGGTGATCATCGGCGGCATCGCGGTTTCGAGCACGGCGGCCCGCGCCATGTCGCCGGACAAGCCCAGCAGCGGCAGCAGCAGCCAGACCAGCAGGGGCATCAGCGCCAGCTTGTAGGCGATGCCCACCACCAGCGGCACGGCTTCATTACGCGGCAGGGCCAGCCGCACCTGCAGGCCGACCGCCATCGCCACCACCGGCAGCAGGGCGTCGGCCAAGCGCTGCAGGATGGCGTCGATCGCCTGCGGCGGCTGCGCGGGCATCAGGGTCAGCGCCAGCACCAGGGCGATGAAGGGCGGGAACTTCAGCACCCGCAGGCCCATGTCGCGCAGTCGCGGCTTGGCATCGCCGCCGTAGCGCGCCAGCACCCACAGGCCCCAGGTCGAGAGGATCATGAAGCTGCCGAACTGGTCGTAGACCACGGCGTAGCGCAGCGCGTACTCGCCGAGCATGGCTTCGATCAGCGGGTAGCCAAGATAGCTGGTGTTGCCTAGCGGCACGCACAGCAGCAGCACGGCGCGCTCGGCTTCGCCGAAGCGCAGCAGGCGCGCGGCCAGCAGGACCAGCGCGATGCTCAGCAGCAACACGATCCAGGGCACGGCGACGAGGCCGAGCAGGGCCGGGCTGAACTCGAGCTTGGGCGCGGCGCGCAGGATCGCCGCCGGCAGGCAGACGTAGAGCACGAAGCGGTTCAGCACTTCCGCCGCGTTGTCGGCGAACAGTCCGCTGCGGGCGGCCAGCATGCCGACCACCAGCATCACCACGATCAGCAGGAAGGCATCGAAGGCCATGTCGGCGCAGGCAGGCTAGGGGCAAACAGCATAGCGGTGCCCAAGGGGTGAACCGATTCGACCAAGGCCGCGCGCCGGGCCGAGGGATCGTCGGATTTCAGCGCGCGGAAGCCAGGGCCTGCTGCATCGACTGCAGGGCGAAGCGCTCGCCTGGGCTCATGTCGCGGGTGCGGGCGTCGAACGCTTCGGCGCTCTGCCATTGATCGGGTCGTGCCGCCAGCTCGGCCTTGAAGAAGGCCAGCGCGGTGTCGCGGTCGCCCTGGCTCCACAGCGCCAGTGCGAAAGCGACCGGCACCCAGTCGGGGTGGCCGCCGTGCTGCTGCCAGGCCTGCAGCCACTGACTGCGGGCGCCGTCGAAGTCGCCCATGCGGAACAGGATCCAGCCGGCGTTGAAGTGCACGCTGCGACGCAGCGGGCTGCCGGCTTCGCTGAAGCGCTCCGCGCTGTCGAGCTCGCGCGCCACCCGTGCGCGCAGGCCGCGATCGAGCAGCATCTGCGCGTACTGCAGGCGCGCCAGCGCGTTGCGCGGCTCGCGGCGCACCAGGCTCTCCAGCGCGCTGCGCGCGCCATTGTCCTCGGCATTGATCGCCGCTACTCGCTGCGCGGCCGGGTCGACCTCCACGTAGCTGGCATCGGTCGGCGGCAGTTCCTGCGCTCTGGCCTGCGGGAGGCCGAACACGAGTCCCAGGCACAGCGCCCAAGCGAGCGGCACGCAGTATGTCTTCACAAACATCGAGAGTGTCCCTGATCACTGGAATGAGGTCGCCGGCCCGGGTGCCAGAACCCTCGGACCTCGGCAACTGGCGTCGAGCATACGGGGCCAGACAAAGGTCGAATGTTAGAATTTGTGGTCTCCTCAGCCCCGGTCACAGCCGATGTCCGCCACTGCCAACGCCATTCCGGCCGTCTTGCTCGACGCGCCGCGGATCGACCTCGACTACAGCCTCGAGCACAAGTACACCCGCGAATCGGGGCGCATCTACCTCTCCGGCGTGCAGGCCCTGGTGCGCCTGCCGCTGATGCAGCAGATGCGCGATCGTGCGCAGAACCTGCATACCGCCGGCTTCATTTCGGGCTACCGTGGCAGCCCGCTGGGCGGCTTCGACCTCGAACTGTGGAAGGCCAAGAAGCACCTTGCCGCCTCGGCCATCCACTTCACCCCGGGCTTGAACGAAGACCTCGGTGCGACCATGGTCTGGGGCAGCCAGCAGACCAACCTGTTCGAGGGCGCGAAGTACGACGGCGTGTTCTCGATGTGGTACGGCAAGGGCCCGGGCGTGGACCGCTGCGGCGATGTGTTCAAGCACGGCAATGCGGCCGGCACCTCGAAGTTCGGCGGCGTGCTGGCGCTGGCCGCCGATGACCATGCCTGCCGCAGCTCGACCCTGCCGCATGGTTCAGAGCTGGAATTTGTGTCGGCGATGATGCCGGTGCTGAACCCGGCCGGCGTGCAGGACATCCTCGACATGGGCCTGCTCGGCTGGGCGATGTCGCGCTTCACCGGCCGCTGGGTGGGCTTCAAGACGATTGCCGAAACGGTCGAAAGCTCGGCCTCGGTCAACGTCAACCCGCACCAGCTCGACATCGTGATTCCGAGCGATTTCGAGCTGCCCGCCGGTGGACTCAACATCCGCTGGCCGGATCCACCGCTCGACCAGGAAATGCGCCTGCACCGCTACGCGGTGGCCGCGGCGCAGGCCTTCGCCCGCGCCAACCACATCGACAAGGTCGTCATCGATTCGCCCAAGGCACGTCTGGGCATCGTCACCACCGGCAAGAGCTACCTCGACGTGCTGCAGGCGCTGGAATACCTGGGCCTCGACCGCCGCACCTGCGAGGACATCGGCATCCGCGTCTACAAGGTCGGCATGACCTGGCCGCTGGAACCCGAAGGCATCCGCAGCTTCTGCGAGGGCCTTGAGGACGTGCTGGTGGTCGAAGAGAAGCGCGCCTTCGTCGAGTCGCAGATGAAGGAGTACATGTTCAACTGGCAGCACCGCCCCAGCGTGGTCGGCAAGTACGACGAACAGGGCCAGTGGTGTCTGCCCAGCACCGGCGAACTCACGCCTGCCACCATCGCCCAGGTGATCGGCAAGCGTCTGAAGCGCTTCTTCAGCTCCGAGGCGATGGAGCAGCGCCTGCGCTGGATGGAATCCAAGGAGGCCGAGCTGGCCGCGCCGCGCGCCAACTTCCCGCGCGTGCCGCACTACTGCTCGGGCTGCCCGCACAACACCTCGACCAAGGTCCCGGAGGGTTCGCGCGCGCTCGGCGGCATCGGTTGCCACTACATGGTCACCTGGATGGACCGCCGCACCGACACCTTCACCCAGATGGGCGGCGAGGGTGCGACCTGGTGCGGGCAGGCGCCGTTCACCGACACGCCGCACGTGTTCCAGAACCTCGGCGACGGCACCTACTTCCACTCGGGCAGCCTCGCCATCCGTCAGGCGATCGCGGCCAAGGTGAACATCACCTACAAGATCCTCTACAACGACGCCGTCGCCATGACCGGTGGCCAGCCGGTCGACGGCACCCTGACCGTGCCCGACATCGCCCACCAGATGCGCTCGGAAGGCGTGCAGACGATTGTTGTGGTCTCGGACGATATCGAGAAGTGGTCGAAGCCCGAGATCTTCCCGGCCGGCGTCGAGTTCGAACACCGCGACCATCTGGACGCCGTGCAGAAGCGCCTGCGCGAGGTCAAGGGCACCAGCGTGCTGATCTACGACCAGACCTGCGCCACCGAGAAGCGCCGCCGCCGCAAGCGCGGCAAGATGGTCGACCCGCAGCAGCGCACGGTCATCAACAGCCTGGTCTGCGAAGGCTGTGGCGACTGCGGCGTGCAGAGCTTCTGCGTCTCCGTGCTGCCGAAGGAAACCGAGTACGGCCGCAAGCGCGACATCGACCAGTCGAACTGCAACAAGGATTTCAGCTGCGTGAAGGGCTTCTGCCCGAGCTTCGTCACCGTCAAGGGCGGCCAGCTCAAGAAGAGCAAGCGGGTCAGCGTCGAAGAGCGCCTCTCCAGCCTGCCGATGCCGCAGTTCAAGTCCACTCTGGAGCAGCCTTGGAACATCCTGATCACCGGCGTCGGTGGCACCGGCGTGGTCACCATCGGCGCCCTGCTGGGCATGGCCGGCCATCTGGAGAACAAGGGTGCCAGCGTGCTCGACCAGACCGGCCTGGCGCAGAAGGGCGGCGCGGTCACGACCCATATCCGCATCGCCAAGAGCCCGACCGACATCCATGCCGTGCGCATCGCTGCGGGCGAGGCGGACCTGGTGCTCGGCTGCGACATGGTCGTGGTGAACGACTACTGGGCGCTGTCGAAGGTGCGCGCCGACCGCAGTGCGGTGGTGCTGAACACCTACGAGGCCATGCCGGGCCCCTTCACCATGAAGCCCGACATGCAGTTCCCGGCCAAGGACATCATCGAGGCCGTGCGCGTGGCGCTGGGCGGCCGCGAGCCGATGCTGGTCGACGCCACCCAGCTGGCGACGGCCCTGCTGGGTGATGCCATCGCCACCAACCTGTTCATGCTCGGCTACGCCTGGCAGCAGGGCCTGGTGCCGCTGTCGCTGGACTCGATCCTGCGCGCCGTGCAGCTCAATGGCGCCGCCGTCGAGATGAATACCCAGGCCTTCAACTGGGGTCGTCTCGCCGCGGTGGACCTGCAGGCGGTCACCGAGGCCGCGGGACTGTCCAAGCCGACGGCCGAAGTAACTGCGATCACCCCGGCGCCGCTGGACGACCTGCGTCTGTCGGCCAACCTCGACCAGATGATCGAGCGCCGCGTGGCCTTCCTCACCGACTACCAGGACGCCGCCTACGCCGCGAAGTACCGCGCCCTGGTCGACACGGTGCGTGCGGAAGAGGCGAAGCGCGCGCCCGGCTCGACCAAGCTCACCGAGGCTGTGGCCCGCTACTACTTCAAGCTCATGGCCTACAAGGACGAGTACGAAGTGGCGCGCCTCTACACCTCGGGCGACTTCCTGAAGCGCGTGGCCAGCCAGTTCGAGGGCGACTACAAGCTGCACTTCAACCTGGCGCCGCCGCTGTTCGCCAAGCGCGACGAGAACGGCAAGCTGATGAAGGCCGAGTATGGCCCCTGGATGCTCAAGGCCTTCGGCTTGCTCAAGCACTTCAAGGGCCTGCGCGGCAGCAAGCTCGATATCTTCGGCTACACCGAAGAGCGTCGCACCGAGCGCGCCCTGATCGAGGAATACCGCAGCACGATCGAGCGCCTGCTGGGTGAGCTGAGCGCCGACAAGCTTGAGCTGGCGGTCGAGATCGCCCGCGTGCCCGAGCGCATCCGCGGCTTCGGCCACGTCAAGGAAGCGCACATGGCGCAGGCCAAGCAGCTGCGCGAGACGCTGCTGGCGCGCTGGCAGCAGCCGGTGGAGCAGGCCTCGCAGGCGGCCTGATCGGCGCTGTGCGTGATCGCAAACGGGGCCCTGCGGGGCCCCGTTTCGTTGTGGCCGCGAGCGCGCGCCAGAACCACGCTGCTACAGTCCGCGACAGTCACGACGGCAGGCGAGGTGGCGCATGCACTCGGTTCTGGTGGCGAGCAGCAAAGGCGGCTGCGGCAAGTCGACGATCGCGACCCAGCTCGCGGCATGGGCCGCGGTGCAGGGCCGGCGCGCGGCCCTGGTGGACTTGGACCCGCAGGGTTCGTCCCTGCACTGGTGCGAGCGGCGCGCCCAGGCCGAAGCGCCTGCCGTGCTGGGCCTGCACGGCGAGGACGGCCGCTGGCAGAAGCGCGTTCCGGCGGATACCGAGTGGCTGGTGTTCGATGCGCCGGCGGGCTCGCAGCCGTCGACGCTCAAGGCGGTGATCGAACGCGTCGATGCCCTGCTGGTGCCGGTGCTGCCCTCGGCCTTCGACCTCGAAGCCACGGCGGGCTTTCTCGATGCGCTGTCCAGCCATCGGCGCATGGCCGAGGGCAGCCTGCAGGTGGGGCTGGTGGCCAACCGACTGCGCCTCACCACCCAGGCCAGCCAGCGCGCACTGGCCCAGCTCGCCGAATGGCCCTGGCCCCTGCGCGCCGAGCTGCGCGATTCCCAGAGCTACGTGTTGCTGGCGGCGCTGGGCAAAAGCCTGTTCGATTACGACAATGAGGCCGTGCGAATCCAGGCGGAGCCGTGGCAACCCATGCTGCGCTGGTTGGCGCGAGCCGCTCGTCGCGCGCGCAGCTGATCCATGCATGCGACGGCAGCGCCGACAGTTCCGCTAAGTCGCGATTAAGCCCTTCGGGCCTAGGGTCCGTTCACCGCGCAGTCCGCGCGCCCACAGCGTCACCGGAGCCTCCCATGCGCAAGACCCTCGCCCTCCTGCTTGCCGTGTCTGCTGGCAGCGCCCAGGCCTACCAGCCCGAGGCTGGACTGTGGTGGAACCCGAACGAGAGCGGCTCCGGGTTCACCATCGAGCTGCAGGACAATGTGTTGGCCTTCACCGGCTACCTGGGCGAGACCAACGGCCAGCCGGTCTGGTACACCTCGGCGGGCTTCATGAACGGCAACGCCCTCTACGAAGGCGACCTGCTGCGCTTCACAGGTTCGCAGTGCGCCGGCTGCAGCTACAGCGGTCCGCCGCAGGGCCAGCGCGTGGGCAGCCTGCGTCTGGCCTTCGATGCCAATGACCCGACCCGCGGTACCCTGACCTGGAACGTGCCGCCGCAGCCGACCCGCAGCATGCCGATCGAGCGCTACTACTACTACTACAAGCGCGGCGGTGACGGCTCTGCGCCGATCCAGGTCACCAAGATGCTGGGCGAGTGGAGCCTGAACCTCGATTTCAGCGACTACCCCAATTACGGTGCCTTCCGCTTCAGTGGTGATGTGCTGGTGTTCGATGAGGCCAATCTCAGCGATGGCACCTGGTACTTCGATGGCTGCCGCAGTGAGACATCGCTGGACGCCGAGTGCAGCGCCAATGCGCTGCGCTTCAATGGCGCCTCGGGCTTCTACAGCCGCGACCGCCGTCGGCAATCGATCGTGGTCGATGACAACAGCGTCAACAGCAGCGGCCAGCGCCTGTGCATGTACTACGAAGCGCCGGTGCAGTCCGAGTACTTCAGTGCAGGCGCCACCGGCAACAACGACGGCGGATTCACCATCTTCCCCTGCAGTGCCAATCCGCTGAACTACGTGCTGTATCCGCTGCGTGGATTCCGCTCGGCCAGCCGCACCTTTGTCGAGACCGGTCGCGGGCCGAGCAAGCGCGTCGAGGCGGCGAACGTCGACGACACGCCGGCACTGCGTGAAGCCGCACCGCTGAAGTCCGTCGCCCAGCGCAAGCGCGAGCAGGCCGAGGCCGGCTACATCGCCTTCGAGAGCGAAGTGCAGGCCCTGGTGCAGCGGGTCAACGGCAAGCGCTGAAGCGCAGCTGCCAAATCGTGGACACTACGCCGCCGCGGCCCGCCCGCGGCGGCGTTTTCTTTCCTGCCGGTTGTGCTGCCCGTGTCCGACGCGTTTCCCATCGATCCCCTGCTGCCCGAGATCCTGGCCAGCCTTGAGCGACATCCGCGGCTGGTGCTGGAGGCCCCGCCCGGCGCCGGCAAGACCACGCGCGTGCCCCCGGCCTTGCTCGATGCCTCATGGCTCGAAGGCCGCAAGGTGCTGATGCTGGAGCCGCGCCGCATCGCCGCGCGCGCCGCCGCGAACTTCATGGCCAGCGCACGCGGCGAGCCGCCCGGCGACACCGTCGGCTATCGCATCCGCTTCGAATCCAAGGTCGGCCCGCGCACGCGCATTGAGGTCGTCACCGAAGGCATCCTCACCCGCCTGATCCAGGACGATCCGCTGCTCGACGGCATCGGCGCGCTGATCTTCGACGAGTTCCACGAGCGTCATCTCAGCGCCGACCTGGGGCTGGCCCTTGCGCTCGAAGTGCAGTCCCAGCTGCGCCCCGACCTGCGCCTCGTGGTGATGTCGGCCACGCTCGACGGCGAACGTCTGGCCAAGACGCTCGACGCCCCGCGCCTGACCAGCGCCGGCCGCAGTCATCCCGTGCGCATCGCCTACCCGCCGCGGCAGGGCAACGAGCCGGAGGACGCGCAGTTGAAGCGCGCGGTCGAACTCGCCCTGCGCGAAACCGACGGCGACCTGCTGGTCTTCCTGCCCGGCCTGCGCGAGATCCAGCGCGGCGAGCGCCTGCTGCTCGAGTCGGCGCAGGCGGCGGACGCAGAGGTGCTGCCGCTGTACGGCGAGCTGCCGGTGGAGCAGCAGGCCGCGGTGCTGAAGCCCTCCAGCGACGGCCGCCGCCGCATCGTGCTGGCCACCAATGTCGCCGAGAGCAGCGTCACCCTGCCCGGAGTGAAGGCGGTGATCGATTCGGGTTTGGCGCGCGAGCCGCGCTTCGATCCGAACTCCGGCTTCTCGAAGCTGATGACGGTGAACATCTCGCAGGCCTCGGCCGACCAGCGCGCCGGTCGCGCCGGCCGCGTGGCGCCTGGCGTCTGCTATCGCCTGTGGCCGGAGAGCCAGCGCTTGGAGCCTGCGCGCCGGCCCGAGCTGATGCAGGTCGAGCTCTCCGGCCTGCTGCTGGAGCTGCGCGCCTGGGGCAGCGATGCCCTGCCCTTCGTTGACGCACCGCCGCCGGGCGCGCTCGCTCAAGCCGAAGACCTGCTGCGCGCGCTGGGCGCACTCGATGCCTCGGGCGCGCTGACGCCCTTGGGCCGGCGCATGCTCAAGCTCGGCACCCATCCGCGTCTTGCCGCGATGCTGTGCGCGGCACCCGATGCGCAGGCGCGCGCGCTGGCCTGTGACCTGGTCGCCTTGATCGAGGGCCGCGACGTCCTGCGCGGCGAGTCGCGCCGTCGCGAGGACTGGGCCAGCCGCTGGCAGGCCCTGCAGGATTTCCGCGCCCGCCGCGGCGGCCACGACACCGATCGCAGCGCGCTCATGGCCGTGGAGCAGGCCGCGCGCAGTTGGCGTCGGCGCCTGGACACGAATGCCGAAGTGGCCAGCGCCTCGCCGCACCGCCTGGGCGAGTTGCTGCTGCACGCCTTTCCGGATCGCATCGCGCACGTGCTGCCCAACGACCGCCTGCGTTACGCCTTGGCCAATGGCCGCATGGCCAAGCTGATGCCGGACTCGCCCCTGGTCGGCGAGCCCTGGCTGGTGATCAGCGAGCTGCGCGCCGACAGCGGCGACGGCCTGATCCTGCGCGCCACCGGCTTCGACGAAGAGGCGCTTGAACGGGAATTCCCCGAGCGCTTCATCGAGCGCGACGAGGCCGGCTGGGACGAAGCCGCGCGCGCGGTCACCGCCTCGCGCGTGCGCCGCTATGAGCAGATCGTGCTGAGCCGCAAGCCGATCGGCAAACCCGACGCCGAACTCTGCGTGCAGGGCCTGATCAGCGGCATCCGCCGTCTCGGCCTGCAGGTGCTGGACTTCAGCGAGGCGCAGCGGCAGTGGCAGCAGCGCGTCGCCCTGCTGCGCGCGCATTGCCCCGAGCTGGGCCTGCCCGACGTCAGCGATGAAGCCTTGCTGGCTTCACTCGACACCTGGCTCGGCCCCTATCTCGGCGGCAAGACGCGGCTGTCGCAGATCGACGCCGCCCTGCTCGGCGAAGCCCTGCGCTCGCGCCTCGACCACAGCCAGCGCCAGGCCATCGACCGTCTCGCACCCACGCGCATCACGGTGCCCTCGGGCATGGAGCGCGCCATCGAGTACGTGCCGGAACAGCCTCCGGTGCTGGCGGTGAAGCTGCAGGAACTGTTCGGCCTCGCCGACACGCCTGCGATTGCCGAGGGCCGCGTGCGCCTGACCCTGCACCTGCTCAGCCCCGGCGGCCGCCCCATCCAGGTGACCCAGGACCTGCGCGGCTTCTGGGAGCGCACCTATGCCGAGGTCAAGAAAGAGCTGAAGGGCCGCTATCCCAAGCACCCCTGGCCCGACGACCCCTGGACCGCACAGGCCACGCATCGGGCGAAGCCAAGGGGGACGTGAATACGTGGACGTGAGACCCCGCGAAGGCCTCGCGGCGTCGCTGCGGGAATCTCTTCGCCCAGCGTGAGGCCTCTCGCGCCGCCTGAGTCGCGCCCCCGGCTGCGCGGATGCGGCAGCTCACCTTCCGCCCGCGCGGCAGAGCCGGTCCGCGGTTGCTGAGCTCCGTGCCCCAGGGCCGACTCGCGGTGCAAGGACTCCAGCCCCGGGTTCGATGAGGCCCTCAGCCGGCGGCTGGCCCGTGCCGTGAACTCGAATCGGATATCCGCACTTCGGATCCCGCAGCACCTAGGTGCTCGGCGGCTTCTTCAGGTTCGGCAGATGCGCGCGCGGAAAGCGGAAATCGCGCCAGCGCGCCCAGGCCAGTGCGCCGAAGTACAGGGCGCCGAAGGCGATCACGATGTGCGGGTTGCTGACCCATTCGCCGCTGCCTTCGATGCCGAGCTGCGGCTGGATCTCGCGGGTGATGCCAAGCCGCGGCAGCGGCAGGAACAGGGTGGCGAAGACGCCGCCCAGGTAGAGCATGCAGGTCAGGGCCCAGTCGGAGTGGCGCTGCCAGCGGGCCTCGTCGCTGTCGGCGCTGCCGAACAGGCGCATCAGCTTGGCCAGCAGCAGCCAGCCGAAGGCGTACACCGGCCACCACTCGCGGAAGGCGAAGGCGAAGGCACCGATGAACAGCGCGTAGAGCAGGCCGAAGCCCAGCAGCACGCGGACCTTGGCCACTCGCCCCGAGCGCGCCTCGACCGTCGCGCCCATCATCGCAGTGGCGTGGATTAGCACGAACTCGACCAGCATCAGCAGCATGCCGTTGCGCACGCCGGACTCACCGAAGGCAAAGGGCGCCACCCACAGCACCAGGAACACGCCGGCGGTGATGGCATCGGGCAGGGCCGCCAGCGCGCGCAGCAGCGCGGGCTTGCGCAAGGGTGCCAACGGCTCAGTGCTCGCGCTGTTCGACATGGATCGGCATCTCCGGGCCGCGGCGGAATTCGAAGATCAGCGATGTCTCGATATGGGCGACCTCGGGTCGCAGAGCCGCCCCTTTGCCGCGCCTCGCGAGCGAACAGACCACGATCAGGACGCTGGTGTTGCAGGCCGGGGCGCTGCATGGCTTCGCCTGGACGCATGGGAACCTCGCATGCGTCCAGCCGGTCCGCTGCACACCCGCAAGTCGTGCGACACGTCAGTCAAAGCCATCGGCGAACAAGGGCGGCGTGATCACCTGGAAGGACCTGTTGTAAACGGTGAGAACGGTTGAAACGCCCTGCTGGACCACCGTCACGATCCTGCCCGAAGGTGTGGTGAACACGCCTCTGCCCAGGCCACTGATGTCGGCCACCCGCTCAGCGGCCGAAAGCTCCGAGGGCTGCCAGTAAAGTCCATCGCGGCGCAGCGTGAGCAGCTCTCCGCCGAGCCATGCGGCGTCTATCATCTCGCGGGACAGAGTGCCCAGGTGCTCCAGGCTATTGGCATCGAAGACGTGGCCCGAGCCGGTGACCGCGCGGTTTCCATCCGGGCTGACGCGGATCGGATGCCAAAGTTGCAGCGGCTTGACGTTACCGTTCTCCACCACGAAACCGAGCGTCCCATCTCGCTCGACAGGCGTGTATGCGAGAGCGAAGCCACCAAAGTGGTAGATCCGCTGCCGTGCAGAGCTCCACACCCCTTCGGCGATCCATCTCCCCCAGTTCCTGCTCCCAACCCGCTGGCCGGCCAGACTGAAGCTGTGTGACCATCCCGCTTCGGTGCTTGCAACCACCACATCATCCGCTGCCAACAGCCCAATCGGGCGGGACTCTGTGTCTGCGAGGCGGTGCTCGACCGGTATCTCTGCTTTCGGGTCGATGGCGTAGAGCGAGTTGTCGGCGTAGCCGATAAAGAGCGCGTCTCGGGTGCTGGAGTAGGCGAGGTGCTCGGGCTGGCTGCGCAGGGCGATCGTCCGCTCAAAGCGCTGCCCGTGGGGGTTCCACACGAAGACGCTGCGGTGTGCCGTGGAGAGGATGTAGATGCGGCCGTCGCGGCCCATCGCTGCCTTGTCGACGGTGAAAGCGACTGCGTTGGGGTCCACAGGCGTCCCCGTGCTTCCGGTACTGAGATCGACGCCGACCGGGTTCGACCACGCTGAAACCAGGCTGCCGTTGCGCGATCGCACGCGGTACTCAAGCTGCCGTCCGCTGTGCCGATCGACGTCGGTGAAACGGGTCGTGTCGCGGTCGACCACTCCCACGCGCAGCCAGTCCGCGCCTCCCACCTGCCGTCGCTCGATGTCGTAGGCGCGCTCACCCTGCACGTCACTCCACTGCAGTGCGATGCCGAAGGCGCTCGCGCTTGCCAGTTCAAGCAAGGGAGCGTCCAGCGTCGCGGGCGGCAACACGCCGAGTGCGTCGTCGAGCACATAAAGGCGTGGCCGCCCGGACTCGTTCGTGATCTGCACCACCCGGTTCCCCGAGGCATGGAATGCGACGTGTGAGCCCGGGAGCAACACTTCGGCCTCGATCGCCAAGCCGGGCGACCAGCGCTGCACTGTCGTACTTGTGCTGCCGCCGGGGCCGGGGTTGAGCACGGTGAGCATGCGGTCGGCGCCGATCCACGCAACCGACGAAACATTGTTCGACAGGTAGCCGATGGCCTGCAATGGACTTGCCTGATACAGCACGCCTTGGCCCGCGAGAATCTGCTGCCCATCGGGCGAGATCCCGAGTGGACTGTAGCTTCCGGGGGCGTAGAAGTCTGCCGAGCCCGAGAACTGACCATTGCCGAGGTAGGTCAGGTGCGCTGCGTTGACAAACAGGCGATTCCGGGGGGCGTCAAAGAAGTGGAATGTGTGGCAGCAGTGGCTCGAACTGCTCAGTAGAGCGCCAGTGGAGGAATACACCCACTGTTGGGTCGAGCTGCCGCTGGCAGCCACGAGAAGATCCGACCCCATCGGAATCATGCGCGAGTACAGGTCGGGCGGCGTGGCGAAGGGCTCGACGCTTGCCACCGCGGGTGCAAGGTTGATCCGGTACACGGTCCGATCGAGCCCCCGCAGGAACAGGGCGTTGAGGGCCGTGCTGAAGACCATCAGATCGCCGGTCACCGGCAGGGAGATCGTGGAAAGATACGCCTGGCTGCTGATGTCCCAGCGGAAAATGCTGCTGTGCGCCTTGCTCAAGAGATAGACGATGCCGTCGTCATCCACCGCCGAAGACGTCACGGTGTAGTCGAGCCCGATGGGCGAGACGGGGGCTCCCGGCTGCGCGGGCGACAGGGCGCTGAGCGGCACTTTTTCCACGCCAATGCGCTGGGGTGATGCGCTGTCTTCGTTGAAAACGAAGACCGTGCCGGCCCGAACCGCGAGGCCCCTGCCGGGTAGCGCGAGGGCGACGCGACCGGTTTCGATCAAGGCCTGGTTGAATGCGATGAGCTGGGTGTTGCTCAGAACGATGGGAACGTCGAGCCCATGAAAGGCGACGTCGCTGATGTTGTTCGTGAGCCTTCCCGCAAAGCTGAGGTCAAGGCCCAGATGGACGTTGCCACTGTTGTCCACGAGCTTGCGACCATCCGGCCATGCCCAGGTGCGGTTGGCTGATCCATAGGCGCCGTAGTGGCCAATTTCATCCTGGTCCAGGAAGTGGCCCGAGCTGTCGTAGGTGAGGCCCATGAGACTTCCTGGGCTGCTGCTCTCGGTGCGGCCAAAAATTCGCCTGGTCGAAGGTGAATGCGAGGCGCCCACCATCGAGCGCGGATAGTTCTCGTACGTGTCGATCAGGGCATTGCTGTCGGTGTTGAAGCTGGAGAACCGGGTGTACGACCCGCGGCTACGGTTGGCGATCAGGATGTCGCCGTTGATGAACAGGCCATGGATGGAGTCCGGTGTGTTGGCGACATGGGTCTTGCCCGTGCCCTCCAGGCTCACGCGCTCAATCTTGCGATCGGATGCGATGAAGATATGGCTCGTCCCCACGACAAACGCAGAAGGTTCGTCCTGCAGCGGCAGTGCGGGCAGCCACTGCTCCGTCGCGAGGTCGTAGCGCAGGATCTCGGAAGGCGACTTGCGCAGGATGTAGGCAACTTCACCCTCAACCTGGAAGCCAACCCAGAATGGCGTTTGCGCGAGCGCGGGCGCTGCTGTACCGAGCAGCCACAGCCAGAGGATGAGCAGCCCCGCCCAGTGACGGGAAATCTGGGCGCGTCGATGGGGGAGATGAGGGCGGCTTCGCCGAGTTTCACTGCGATCGACTGACGTGAGGAACATTGAATTCTTCAGGTAGGTGGGTAAGCAGGAGGGCTGCGTGGCCTGAAAGAGGCCTGCGCAGCGGTGGAAGGCTCATGCGAATGCTAGCAGGGCGTATCGACGGCTCAACCCAGCGGAACAGCGTAAAGCGGCGGCAGCTGCGCCATCGTCGACTTGGGCTGCCCGATGGGCTGAATGCGCCAGCGGCGCTGGACGGTGGGCGCTGCTGTACTGCCCGGGCGGCCGTCGAGTCGTGGAGGCCCTGGCTGAAGCAGGCTGTTGAAGATGCGGCCTGTCAGCCCGGCCGGGGATCGGGGGATCGACGAAGCGAGCGCGAATGCGATCGATGTGTCGGAGGCGATACGGACTTGCACGGGACCATCGCCTCGAAGAACGTCCCAGAAGGAAGTTCCCCGGGCGAGGGGACGAGCGGACAGAGCACTGGACCAGAGTGTCCGGCGTGGCCCCGTGAGCAGCAGGGGAATCACAGCGTGTGCATCACCCAAGGTTCTGGCCATCGCGCCGCCGGCTCAATCCTTGTCCTGTTCGACATAGATCGGCATCTCCGGGCTGCGGCGGAATTCGAAGATCAGCGAGGTCTCGATGTGGGCGACCTCGGGCCGGCGGGTGAAGGCATCGAGCGCGAAGTCGCGCAGGTGGTCGGAGTCGCGCACCGCCACATGCACCTGGAAATCGTTGGCGCCGGCCACGTGATAGAAGGCCAGCACCTCGGGCAGTTGCAGCAGGTGCTGGCGGAAGCCATCCAGCAGCTCGCGGGAATGCCGCGCCATGCGCACCGCCACCATCGCCTGCAGGCCGATGCCGACGGCGCGCGGCTCGAACTCGGCGTGGTAACCCTCGATCACGCCCGACTCCCGCAACCTCCGGATGCGTTCCAGCGCGGTCGAAGGCGCCACGCCGACTTTCTCGGCGAGGGTCTTGTTGGGCAGTCGCGCGTTGTTGCGCAAGAGGCGCAAAAGCTCGACGTCGATTCGGTCCATGGGGCGGGTCAGGGCGATCTCGCGAAATTCTGTTCGGATGATGCGCCGAACCGCGGCCGATACGCCAGAGTTCATGCCTCACGCCCGAATCGAGTTGCCGCCATGAAGCTAGCCACCGACCTCGTCCACGCCGGCCGCGATGACCTCGGCGCGCTGGGGGTGCATGCCCTGCCGATCGATCTCTCGACCACCTACCCGGTCACCGATCTGACCACCGGCACGGCCAGCTTCGATGCTCTGGTCGGCGGTGCGGCCAGCGCGGCGAACCCGATCTATGCGCGCCTGTTCAACCCGACCGTGGCGCGCTTCGAGCAGGCGATGGCGAAGCTCGAGCACACCGAGGCGGCCGTCGGTTTCGCCTCGGGCATGGCCGCTGTCAGCGCCTGCCTGCTGGCCTTTGCGCAGGGCCGCGAAGTGCTGGCGGTGCGACCGATCTACGGCACCAGCGATCACCTGCTGAGCTCGGGCCTGCTTGGCGCGCGGGTGCGTTTCCTCGAGGCCGAAGACATCGCAGGCGCCATCAACGCCGACACCGGCCTGGTCTTCATCGAGACGCCGGCCAACCCGAATCTGGATCTGGTCGATATCGCTCAAGTCGTGCAGGCGGCCGGCGACGTGCCGGTGCTGGTGGATTCGACCTTCGCCACGCCGGTGCTGCAGAACCCGGCCGATTTCGGCGCCGCGCTCGTGCTCCACAGCGCGACCAAGTTCCTCGGCGGGCACGGCGATGTGATCGCCGGCGTGGTCGCCTGCAGCGAGGCGCATGCGCAGAAGCTGCGCCAGGTGCGTGCGGCCACGGGGGCGCTGCTGCACCCGCTGGCGGCCTACCTGCTGCATCGCGGCCTGCCCACGCTCAAGCTGCGCGTCGAAGCGGCACAGGCCAGTGCGCGCGTGCTGGCGGAGCGTCTGGCTGCGCATGCGCAGGTGCTGCGGGTGAACTACCCGGGCCTCGGCACGGTGAACAACGCCCATCTTCTGGGCGGCCAGCTGCGTGGTCCCGGCAGCCTGATGAGCTTCGAGCTGCGCGGCGGCCACGCCGCTGCCAGCGCCTGCCTGCAGGCCCTGGAGCTGCACACGGTCGCGGTCAGCCTGGGCTCGGTCGACAGCCTGATCCAGCATCCGGCCGGGCTGACCCATCGCGTGGTCGCCCCCGAGGTGCTGGCGGCGCACGGCATCGGCCCCGGCACGCTGCGGTTGTCCGTAGGCCTTGAGGATGTCGAGGATCTTTGGGCCGATCTGCAGCGCGGGCTGCAGGCCGCAGCCCTGGCCGTGGAGCCGCAAACGCGCGTCGCGGCCTGAAATCGAGCCTGCGATCGCGTGTGGCGGCTTGCCTCGGACATCGCCGCCTGCAAGCCTGCGAAGCATGGACGACGACCTGCGCAAACGCTTCGAGCCGCTCTACCGCGCCACCGACTACGTCGTGGAGGATCCGCGGCTGCAGTGCAGGCTGCGCATCGATGAGCCCTGCGAAAGGCTGAGCCACTGGCTGCGTTTGCAGGGCTACGCGGCCGCGGCCTTCATCACCGCCTGCAACCCGCGCAGCGAGATCCGAACCGACGCCGAGAACCGTGAAGCGATGGCGCGCTTGCGATCTGCCGTCGAGGCGCTCGGTCTGCCGGCGCTGCGTGGCCTGGGTCGCGCCCAGGTCGGCGACCACCACGAACCCAGCCTGCTGGTGCCGGGTCTTGCGCTGGAGGCGGCGCATGCCCTGATGCGCCGCTTCCAGCAGAACGCCTTCGTCTGGTTCGAGCGCGCCGCCGGCAGGGCCCGGCTCGAGTGGGTGCAGCCGCACCCCGATCAGTAGCCCGCCGCCTGCCCGTCCTTGCGGCTTTCCGAGGCCCCGATGTAGACGCCCTGTTCGTGGTCGCGGGCGATCGCCTGGTAGCCGCCGAAGGGGCCGTTGGCGAACTTGACGCTGTGGCCGGCATTCATCAGTGCGCGCACGGTCTCGTAGGGATAGCCCGTCTCCAGTTCGATCACGCCGCCGTCGGTCATCTGCAGGGCCTGGCCGGTCGGCTCGGTGCTGCCGTCGTGGTGGATGCGCGGGGCGTCGCCGGCCTCCTGCAGGTTCATGCCGAAGTCGACCATGTTCATGACGATCTGCGCATGGCCCTGCGGCTGCATGGCGCCGCCCATCAGGCCAAAGCTCATCCAGGGCTTGCCGTCGCGCGTGATGAAGGCGGGGATGATGGTGTGGAAGGGACGCTTGCGCGGGGCGAAGCTGTTGGCATGGCCTTCCTTCAGCACGAACATCTCGCCGCGGTTCTGCAGGATGAAGCCGAGCCCCGGCGGGGTCATGCCCGAGCCCATGCCGCGGTAGTTCGACTGGATCAAGGAGACCATCATGCCGCTCGCATCGGCGGTGGTGAGATAGATGGTGTCGCCCTCGTTGAGCCGCGGATTGCCGGCCTCGACGGTGCGCGCGGCGCGCTGCGGATTGATCAGCGCGCGGCGCTCGGCGGCGTAGTCCTTGCTGATGAGCTCGGCCACGGGTGCCGGCGCGAACTCGGGGTCGGCGTACCAGCGCGCGCGGTCCTCGAAGGCCAGCTTCTTGGCCTCGGTGAACAGGTGCACATGCTCGAAGCTGCCGAAGCCGTAGGACTTCAGATCGTAGCCTTCCAGAATGTTCAGGATCTGCAGGGCAGCGATGCCCTGTCCGCTGGGCGGCAATTCCCACACGTCGTAACCGCGGTAGTTGGTTGAGACCGGCTCGACCCATTCACCGCGGTGTTCGGCAAGGTCCTCGACGCTGAGGAAGCCGCCCTGGGCCTGCACGTAGTCGGCGATGGTCTTCGCCACCTCGCCCTTGTAGAAGCCATCGCGGCCGCGGTGGGCGATGGTCTCCAGCGTGTTCGCAAGGAATGGGTTCTTCCACATCTCACCCTTGCGCGGCGCGCGGCCGTCGAGGGTGAACTGCTCGACGAAGCCCGGGTACTGCGAAAGCGCGGGCACGCTGCGCTCCCAGTAGTAGGCGATGGTCTCGTGGACCGGGTGGCCGCGGCGCGCGTAGTCGATGGTCGGCTGCAGCACCTGGCGCATGGAGAGCTTGCCGAAGCGCTCATGCAGGTCGAACCAGCCGGCGACCGCACCGGGCACGCTGACCGGCAGCGGGCCGCGCGGCGGGATGTCCTGATAGCCCTTGTCGATGAACCACTGCAGGGAAAGGTTTGCGGGTGAACGACCGTGGCCGTTGTAGCCGTGCAGCTTCTGCGTCTTCGGGTCCCAGACGATGGCGAACAGGTCGCCGCCGATGCCGTTGCCGGTGGGCTCCATCAGGCCGAGGGCGGCATTCGCCGCGATCGCCGCATCCACCGCAGTGCCGCCGGCCTTCATCACGTCGAGCGCGATCTGCGTGGCCAGCGGATGCGAGGTTGCCGCCATCGCGGACGGTGCGATGACCTCGGAGCGCGTGGTGAAGGGCTGGCCGGTGATGCGATCGGCGGCGCTGGCGGGCGAGGCCTGCAGCAGCAGGCTGAGGGACAGGGCGAGCGGGGCGAGCAAGAGACGCATGGCGGGCTCCGGCGGATGGGCAGGGCCCGGAGTGTGCGCCCGCAGGGTGTGAGCGGCCTGTGGCTTTGGTTGGAGGCCTGGGAGCGGGGATTGGGGATTGGGGGCGACGAGGATCCGCGCTTTGCCCTTCTCCCCAAGTGAGAAGGTGGCGCGCAGCCCCCGATGAGGGGCCGTTCGAAGCGCGAGGATGTCGCGGCAATGAGACTTCGGCACGCTCGTGCGAGATTCGCATCCGCGCTCCGCCCGAACCCTCACCCCAACCCCACCTCGCTTCGCTCGGGCTCTCGGGGCCATCGGCTGCCATCGGCAGCCGATCAGCGTCCCCGAACCGCTCCACGGGGAGAGGGGCTCAGCAGCGTTCTCATGCCCTGCGGCGGAGCTATCGCGCTGCGCCCGAGCTTGCCGCGCCGCGCTCGCCCAATCCCGAATCCCGAATCCCCAATCCCCGCTTCAAGAACACCAGCAGCAGCGAGATCGCCGCGGGCGTCATGCCGGGGATGCGGCTGGCCTGGCCCACGGTTTCGGGCCGCGTCGCGCGCAGCTTCTGCAGCACCTCCGCCGACAGGCCGGTGACGCAGGTGTAGTCGAAGTCGGCGGGTATCGGCGTGCCTTCGCTGCGGCGTGCGCGCTCGATCTCTTCGCGCTGGCGATCCAGGTAGCCGCTGTAGCGGGTCTGCACTTCGATCTGCTCGATGGCCTCGGCGTCGTCGATGCCGGGCTGCAGCGCCTCGACTTGCATCAGCTTCGCGTAGTCGATTTCCGGGCGCTTCAGCAGATCCAGCACCGGAGTCTCGCGGCTGATCGGCACTTCAAGCTGCGCGGCGATCGCTGCGCCCAGCGCATTGTTCGGGGCCGCCCACAGGGCCGCGAGGCGCGCGGTCTCCCGCTCGATCGCCTCGCGCTTTGCGCTCACCCGCGCCCAGCGCGCGTCGTCGACCAACTTGAGTTCGCGCCCGATCGCCGTGAGCCGCAGGTCGGCATTGTCCTCGCGCAGCTGCAGGCGGTACTCGGCGCGCGAGGTGAACATGCGGTAGGGCTCGGGCGCGCCCATGGTGATCAGGTCGTCGATCAGCACGCCGATATAGGCCTCGTCGCGGCGCGGTGTCCACGGCGCCTCGCCGCGCGCATGGCGGGACGCGTTCAGGCCGGCGATCAGGCCCTGGGCGGCCGCCTCTTCGTAGCCGGTGGTGCCATTGATCTGGCCGGCGAAGAACAGGCCTTCAATGGCCTTGGTCTCCAGCGAGGCTTTCAGCCCGCGCGGGTCGAAGAAGTCGTATTCGATGGCATAGCCGGGGCGGGTGATCTGTGCCTTCTCGAAGCCGCGGATGGAGCGCACCAGCTCCACCTGCACGTCGAAAGGCAGCGAGGTCGAGATGCCGTTGGGATAGATCTCGTGGGTGTTCAGCCCCTCGGGCTCGACGAAGATCTGGTGCGAGTCGCGCTCGGCGAAGCGCACCACCTTGTCCTCGATCGAGGGGCAGTAGCGCGGGCCGGTGCCTTCGATCTGGCCCGAGTACAGCGGTGAACGATCCAGCGCGCCGCGGATGGTGTCGTGGGTCCGGGGGGTGGTGTGGGTGATCCAGCACGGCACCTGCCGCGGATGCGCGTCGCGCGTCCCCATGAAGGAGAACACTGGCGCCGGGTCGTCACCGGGCTGGATCTCCATCGCCGAGTAGTCGAGCGTGCGGCCGTCGATGCGCGGCGGTGTGCCGGTTTTCAGTCGCCCCACGCCGAGATCGAGTTCGCGCAGCTTCTCGGCCAGGGCCACCGCGGGCGGATCACCGGCGCGACCACCGCTGTACTGGGCGGGGCCGATATGGATGCGGCCCGCCAGGAAGGTGCCGGCGGTCAGCACCACGGCCGCCGCGAAGAAGTCGAGGCCCATCTGCGTGCGCACGCCGACCACGCGAGTGCCTTCGATCAGCAGGTCGTCGACGGCCTGCTGGAACAGGCGCAGGTTGGGTGCGTTCTCCACCGCCTCGCGGATCGCCGCGCGGTAGAGCATGCGGTCGGCCTGGCAGCGCGTGGCGCGCACCGCCGGGCCCTTGGAGGCGTTCAGCGTGCGCCACTGGATGCCGGCGCGGTCGGCGGCCCAGGCCATGACGCCGCCCAGCGCATCGACCTCGCGCACCAGATGACCCTTGCCGATGCCGCCGATCGCCGGGTTGCAGCTCATCGCGCCGATGGTTTCGATGCTGTGGCTGAGCAGCAGGGTGCGCGCGCCCGAGCGGGCGGCCGCCAGCGCGGCTTCGGTGCCGGCGTGGCCGCCGCCGACGACGATGACATCGAAATGGTCCATGGCTGCGGTCCGGGTGATCCAGCGAGAGGCGAGGGCAGGGAGCGGATTCTGAGGCTGTGCCCCCGGATCTGTCGCGCCGAAACGTGAACGCTGGCCCTCTTGGCACGCAAAGTGCATCCGCCGCCCTGCACCCGCGGCGGCTGACCGCAAGGTGGCCGGGTTTGGAACAGGGACCGGCCATGCGCGCGGCGGGGTAGCACGGCGCGCGGCCGCGGTCGGAATGACGCGGCCGCAGCGCCAGCGTCATCCAAGCGCGAGGCACACACCCCAGCCTTCGGAAGCGCGCCTGCGAAGGTGCAGCGTCTGGCTGTGGGCGATTGCGTGCCGGGTGCCGACACAGTGCGCAACCGCTGTGTCGAAACGCAAAGGTGACATCAGGCAAGAACGCGATGGCGCCCGCGTTCCAGCTGCTCAGATCGGAGGAGAGTCGGCGCCCGGCAGTCTTAGGAACAGGGGGAATCCAGGGGACCGTTGGCCCGGGCGCCGATGAGCGTGCCGGAGGGGGAGGAGACGCGACCGCTGTGCGTCAGAACCCGACCTCAAGCGTCAACGCGATGGATTCTGCCGCCGCCTGGTCGGCCTGTGCAAGCTTTTTTACAAACCTCTGTGAAGCCCATCACCCAAGACGGTGGGGCGGAGCGGAAACACCGCATCCGGAACTGAAGCCATGAACGCCATCGAGCACTTCGACACGCCCGAAGATCTGCGTTACCGCCACGACCTCATGGTCGAGCTGTACCGCGTTGAGCAGGCTCAGGAACTGGCCCGCCAGCGCGCCAGCGAATCCGAACTGGAGCGACTGCAGCGGCAGCAGCGGATGATCCGCGACGCCCTGGCGCGACTCGCCGCCTGAAGTCAGAACAGCCAGCCTGCGCCGAGCCGGCGCGGGCGGCACGCTTGGCTGCGACGTGGCTGCTCCGTCGCTGGACTTGGCTGTCACCCTGGCAGCCTGTTGAAAAACAGCCTGCCAGCCCGACCAGGGAGGATCGGGACGGCGAAGCAAGCGCCTAAGCGATTGATGTGTCTTGAGGCTCTGCGGACCTGCGCCGCACCGGGAACTTGAAGAACTCCCCGGAAGGGAGCTTTTCAACAAGCTGCCAAGGGCTCCCTGCTCGCTCCTCACGATGCGACCGCACCCCGGCCGATGCTGCGTTTCTCCCATGATCGGCGCAGTCCGTACCGCCAACCTGCGAAGCCGCCGCGGATCGCTCGTCCGCGGCCTCTTCAGTCGAACGGCAGCGCCTCGCGCGCGCGCGAGGACTCACGATCTCCGCGCTGCTCGCGCCCGCTCCCGTCAAAGCGTGGCGCGGGCTCGCTGCGGATCTCGCTGGGGGTGTTCCGGAACATCTCCTGTCGCGGGCTCTCCACGCGGGGGGCCGGCACATCGACGCTGCGGCCGCCGAAGTCCGAGCCGCGCCCGCCGCGCTCCGTGCGGAACTCGCCGCGCGGGGCGGCGGGTTCGAAGCGCTGCGCCGGTGCGAACTGCTGCTGCGGCTCGCGATACTCGCGCGCGGGCATCGAAATGCGCGGCGCCTGCCGGTAGTCCTCAGCCGGCCTGAAGTCGCGGCTGCGGTAGCGGTCGCGGGCGTCCGGCGTGTCCTCGTACACCCGCGCCGGCGCGCTTTGCAGGGCGGGGGCCTCGGAGCGTGGCGTCGCGGGCAGGGCCAGGCCTTGGCTGTCGGGGCCGCGATCGCCGAGACCGCGACGGCCGCCCTCGATCGTGCGCACGGGCGCGCTGCGCTGCTCGCGGCGATCGAAGCCGGACCCGGACCCGACCTCGCGGGCGGGCATGGTCGGGCCGGGCAGGGTGATCGGCGCCGAGGCCGGCGCAAGGCGCGTGTCGCCGCGACGACCATAGTCCGCGCCTCGCGAGGGCGCGCGGCCGCCGTCGTAGGCGCGCACCGCGGGAACGCCGAGGCCCGTCGCGATGCCGTCGCCGCGCGGAGCCGAGCGTTCGCGCTCCCGCGAGGCGAGGCGCTCGGCGGCGTTGCGCGCGTTTCCGAACCGCGGCTGGCTGTAGGCTGGCGCGTAGTTGCCGTGGCCCTGGCGGTTTTCGCGATAGTGGAAGCGATAGCGATCCCAGTCGTAGTAACTGTCGACCCAGCTGTAGCGGTAGGGCGAGTACCAGTGGCTGTAGCCCAGCGCGATGCTGTAGCCGCTGCCATAGCCCCAGTGCGACAGGCTGTGCCCGCGCCAGCCGCTGTGGAAGCTGACGCTGAAGTAGTTGCGCGGGAAGTAGGTCACGCCGTAATGGAAGTCCGGGTACCAGTAGGGGTCGTGGTACCAGCGGTGCAGCGGCCAGAACAGCGAGTAGTAGGCCGAGTAGCTGACGTAGTCCGGCGCGTAGTAGCGATAGCCGCCGGAGCCGTAGCGGTAGCTGCTGCTGTAGTAGTCGCCGTAGTCGCCGTTGGCCGGGCTGTAGTAGGTATCGTCGCCGACGTAGTGCGTGTCGCGCACCGGCGTGCCGTCGCGGTAGCTGTAGGTGGGGTAGGTGACGCAGCCGCCGAGCAGCAGCGACAGCGGCAGCAGCAGGGCGGTCTTCCAGCGATTCATGGCGTACTCCCCGAGTCAGGACGCACCGGCTGGCGTCCAGCAGCCTGATGCTCGCAGGCGGCGCGCATCACTGGCCGAGTCTTGGCATGGGCGGGTGAATTGCCACTGAAGTGGAGCGGTTGGCGGCTGCGGATTCGAATGTGGCGCGATGCGGCTTCGCGTGATCCGTGAACCTCGTCTGTCGGGTCAGTGGCCTTACTCGGCTGCACTGTCGTTTCGGGGCTGGCCTCGCCGCCGCAACGCTCTGCGCGGCGTGCCGACGCTTTCGGCCAACCCGTCGGACTTCCGCTCACCCCGACTTCCATGGGCTGGGCCTTGGCCCACCATGAGCGCGCGCTCGCCGCGGATCCTGGAGCAGCAGGCTTCTGGCGGACCCGTCATCACAGCTCCGCTCGCGTCGCTTCGCGCAGCTGCTGCGCGCGCGGATGTTTCAAGTGCATGACCGCCCTGTCATAAAAGCGCAACCGCCCGGTCATAGCGTATGCGGCTGTCGCGCAGCTTCTGCCGCGCCGTTTCTGCTGTCCGGAGCTTCCATGACCCGCCCCAACGCGTTTCGACCGCGAGTACTGGCTGTGTTCGCGGCCCTGTGCTTCTCGGCTGTCGCCCCCGCCCCGGCCCAGGACGCGGCCGATGAACTGGCCCAGGGCCTGATCCGCCTGCGTGGCGAGGTCGAGCAGCTGAACGCCGAGCTGGAACTGCTGCGGGAGGAGCAGCGAGTGATGTTGGCGGGCCTGAACCAGCAGAAGGCCGAGCTGAGCAACAGCGCCGAGCGCCAGGGCCTGTCCGCCCGCGAAGCGCGCGAGAAGCTGGCCGCCAAGCAAGCCGAGATCGAAGCCGCCGGCGCCAGCGGCGACAACCTGCGCCCGGCCCTGATCGCTGCGATCGAAGCCCTGAAGGCGCACATCCAGTCCGGTCTTCCGTTCAAGATCGAAGAGCGTCTCGGCGAACTCGACCGGTTCCGCGGTGAGCTGGAAAACGGCAGCGTGCCGGCGCAGCGCGGAGTGAACCGCCTGTGGGCCTACTTCGAGGACGAGTTCCGGCTCTCGCGCGACAACAGCCTGCACAGCCAGACCATCCAGCTCGGCGACGAGCGCGTGCTCGCCGACGTCGCCAAGCTGGGCTCGATGGCCCTGTATTTCCGCACCCGCGACGGCCGCCTGGGCCAGGCCCAGCGCCAGGGCAGCGGCTGGGCCTTCGTTGAACTCACCGATGCCAGCCAGCAGGCGCAGGTGCGCAACCTGTTCGATGCGCTGGGCAAGCAGATCCGCCAGGGCTGGTTCGAACTGCCGCTGGCTGCCGCCGGAGCCGCCCGATGAACCGCCTTGTCTCCCTCGTCCTTGCCTGCGTGATGCCCTTCGCCGCCCTTGCCCAGGACAGCGCACCCGCGCAGCCCGCCACCGCGGCGCCAACGCCCGCGACGGCCGCGCCCGCGCCGACCGTGGACGTCGAACAGGCCTATCGCCGCGAATACGCGCTGCTGGAAGCCCAGAAGCGCGAGCTCACCGCGCGCGTCGCCGAGATCCGCCAGCAGACCGCCGCACAGAAATCGCGGCTCGAAGCGGAGGTGGCCGCCCTGGAAAACCGCGTGTTTGCCGAGCGCGCCGAGGCCGAGACCGCCACCGAGGAACTCACCCGCATCGAGCAGGCGGCGTTTGCGCTGGCCGAGAACGCCGGCTTCATCGACGCGACCTTGGAGCAGGCGCGCAGCACGCTGGCCGGCTTCGGCAACGAAACCCTGTCGGCCGACGACTTCGCGGCGCGCGACGAGCTCGGCAAGCTGCAGGGCATGTTCGAGCAGGGCATCGCCCAGCTGCGCGTGCTCGGCGAAATCCGCCGCGAGCCCGGCGCGTTCTTCCTTGCGGACGGTACCGAGGTGCAGGGCCAGATCGTTCGCTTCGGCAACATCGCCGCCTACGGGGTGAGCGAGCAGGGCAGCGGCGCGCTGGTGCCTGCGGGCGGCGGTCGCTTCCGCCTGTGGAAGGACCCGGCCGCAGAAAGCGCGCAGACCCTGGCCCAGGGCCAGCTGCCGGCCACGCTCAAGGCCTACCTGTTCGAGAACGCCAACACCGCCGTGCTCGATCCGGAAGACAAGAGCTTCGTCACCGAGATGAAAAAGGGTGGGCTGATCGGCTACATCATCCTGCTGCTCGGCCTGTCGGCGGCGCTGCTGATCGTTCTGCGTGCGCTGTTCCTGCAGCGCGCCGGCGCCAGCATCCAGAACATCATGGACGGCGTGGCGCCGGCCGTGCGTGCGCGCAAGATCGATGACGCCATCGCCGCTGCCAAGCGCTTCAAGGGCTCGGCTGCGCGCGTGGTCACCGCGGCCCTGCGCAACCTCGATCGCGAGCGCGAGCACCTCGAGGACATCGTCTCGGAGTCGATCCTGCACGAGTCGACGCACCTCAACCGCTTCGGCGCCTACATCCTGATGATCGCCGCCGTCGCGCCGCTGCTGGGCCTGCTCGGCACCGTCACCGGCATGATCCAGACCTTCGATGTCATCACCGAATTCGGCACGTCCGATCCCAAGCTGCTCTCGGGTGGTATCGCCACCGCGCTGGTGACGACGATGCAGGGCCTGATCGTGGCGATTCCCGCCCTGCTGTTCGGCAGCCTGTTGAACGGCTGGGCCGAGAGCATCAAGGACGACATGGAAAAGGCCGCGCTGAAGGTGGTCAACCTCTACCAGGACGTGCGTAGCGGCCAGCCCGCGCGCAACGCGGCCTGAGCCCAGAGCCCCGGACGAACGACCGCCATGGCCCTGGGACTCGACCCCGACAGCAGCCTCCTCGAATCGATCGGCGCCTACATCGGCTCCGGCGGATTCGTGATGCCGGTGCTGGTCGTCTGTGCGGTGGTGCTGTGGTACGCCATCGGCGCGCGCTGGGCCCTGCTGCAGCGCGGCAGCCGCAAGAATGTCCGGGTGCTGATCAAGCGCTACGCCGACGGCCGCGCCAAGGCGCCGGACGGTATCGTCGATCAGGCCATCGTTCGCGGCATGCAGGTCTGCGCGCAGCCGCGCAGCAACCTGCGACGCTACCTCGACGAAGCCTTCGGCGATTTCGACGGCCAGCTGAAGCAGCACGCCACGGTGATCACGGCCGTCGTTTCGATCGCCCCGCTTCTGGGTCTGCTCGGCACCGTCGCGGGCATGATCGAGACTTTCCGCTCACTGGGCGACATGAGCCTGTTCTCGCAGGGTGGCGGTATCGCCGCCGGCATCTCGACGGCCCTGTTCACCACCCAGATGGGCCTCGTGGTCGCCGTGCCCGGGGTCATCGTCAAGTTCTTCCTCGACCGGCGCCAGCAGCAGCTGGAGCTCGACCTCGCGCAGATCAAGGATCTGCTGATCAGCCGCTTCGACCCCGAAGCCGACCACCGCCACGTGCCGGCTGCGCCGGCTACCGCCTAAGGCTGTCCGCTCATGTTGCGTCGTCGTCAGAGCAAGTCCCCCGAAGCCGCCGTCGATCTCACCCCGATGATCGACATGACCTTCATCCTGCTGATCTTCTTCATGGTCTCGACGACCTTCGTCAAGGACATGAAGCTGGACATCAACCGTCCGGCCGCGCAGACGCAGACGGTGGCCTCGACCAAGGCGGTGCGTCTGTACATCGACCGCCAGGGCGAGACCTACCTCGACGGCGAACCGGTGCGCGAATGGGTCATCCAGTCGCGGGTGCGCGACCAGCTGAAAGGCATGACCCAGAAATCGGTGCTGGTCATCACCGACGACCAGGTGCCGGCCGAGAAGCTGATCCGCGTCGTCGACGCCGCGCGGCTTGCAGGCGCCGAGGATGTTGGCGTCGCCACGGTTGCTGAAGCTGGGGAAGGCTGATGAAGCTCCGCGATCCACGCTTGGCGGGGCTGGGCGCGTCTGCGCTGGGCACCGCTCTGGTGCTGGGCCTGGTGCTGTTCATGAATCGCCCCTTCCAGAAGCCGGAGGGGGAAGACGGCAGCGCGTTCAGCTCGATCGAGGTGGTCAAGCGCGAAAAGCCGCCCGCCGCCGAGCCGGTACGCCGACCCGAACCGCCCAAGCGCCCGCCGCAGCGCAGCGCGCCCGCACCCATCGTCGGCCTCGACAGCGGCCTGTCCGGCCTGAATTTCGGCTTGCCCGGCTTCGACGCCAACGAGCTGGGTCTCGGCAACGACATCCTCGGTGACAGCGGCGATGTGGTGATGACCGACGACACGGTGGACGTCGCGCCGCGGCCGATCCTGCAGACGCCGATGACCTATCCGCCGCGCGCCCGCGCGCAGGGCGTGACCGGCTACGTGCTGCTCAGCGTGCTGATCGGCCCGACCGGCCAGGTCGAGCGCGTCAAGGTGCTGGAAGCGCAGCCTGCCGGCGTCTTCGACGACGTTGCCGTGGCCGGCGTGCAGACCTGGAAGTTCGAGCCGGCCACCTATCGCGGCGAGAACGTGCGCGTGTGGGCCACCCAGCGCGTGAGGTTCAACCTGTCATGAGTCACCTGCCTGTACTCGCGCTGCTGCTGGCGCTGTCGCTCACTGCGATCGCGCAGGACACGAGCAGCGACGAAGTCGACTACGTCGAACTGGCCGCGCTGCTGATGCGCGACGGCGAGGCCGCACGCGCCGCCGAGGCGTTGGCCCGCGTGGATCTCAGCGTCGAGGGCATCGACCTCGCCAAGTACCACACCGTGCGTGGCCTGATCGCGCTGGAGCAGCAGCAGCTCGAAACCGCCGCCGAGGCTTTCGACGCCGCGGTCGGCGCCGGCCAGGCCGAGCCCATGATCCACCTCTACCGCGCCCAGGCCTACTTCGGTCTGGAGCGCTACGAACAGGCGGTGCAGGCCTTGGACGAGGCCGGTGAAACCGTCAACGGCATCAGCGGCGCCTGGCTGCTGCGCGCGCACGCGCAGTGGATGCAGGGCCAGCGCCAGGCGGCACTGGACACGCTCAGCGAGGCGGGTGATCGGTTTCCCGGGAACCTGGGCTTCCAGCGCCGGCAGGTGTTCTACCTGGTCGAGGCCGGTCTGTACGCCGAGGCCGCCGAGCTGGGCCGCGATTACCTGAATCGCGGCGAGCCCAAGGCCGAGGACTACGCCGCGATCGGCACCGCGCTCCGCCGCAGCAAGTCCTTCGAGGAGGCCCTGCGCTTTCTCGAAGCTGCGCGGCTCAAGTTTCCCGACAACGGCGCGATCGCACGCGCGCTGGCGCAGACCTGGCTGGAGAGCGGCAAGCCGCTGGCCGCGGCCGAAGTGATGGCCGCGCAGGCCGAGCGCGAGCCCGAGCTGCTGGTCGAAGCCGCCGAGCTGTATCGGCGAGCCGGCCAGACCGCGCGCGCGCTCAACTTGAATGCGCGCGTCGAGGACGGCGAGCGCAAGCTGAAGCAGCGCGTCGGCCTGCTGATCGCGGCCCGCAAGTACGCCGAGGTCACCGCGCTCGAAGGTGCCCTGCGTCGCGCCGGCCTGTGGGACGACGAAGACCTGCGCTACGCGCTGGCCTACGCCTGGTACCGCCTGGGCCAGTTCGAGCGCGTCGAGGGCCATCTGCAGGTGCTGACCCGGCCCGAGCTGTTCCGTCGCGCCACCGAGCTGCGCCGGCTGATGCAGGAATGCGCCGATACGCCCTGGGCCTGCGCCTGATGCACCCTGCCTGCGCGCGGCGCGGGCACCACGATC
This sequence comes from Aquimonas voraii, assembly GCF_900101825.1. Classification (GTDB taxonomy): domain Bacteria; phylum Pseudomonadota; class Gammaproteobacteria; order Xanthomonadales; family Xanthomonadaceae; genus Aquimonas; species Aquimonas voraii. The sequence continues at coordinate 89,098 of NZ_FNAG01000006.1, read as the reverse complement.
CCTGGAACGCCACGCCATGAAGCGCCGCCTGCTTGCTCTCGCCATCGCCGCCCTCGTCACCACCACGGCGGGCGCGGCCGAGCCCGCCGAGCTGTCGCTCTACCTGTTCGACGAAGGCCGGCCGGTGGCCGATGCCGAAGTGCAGATCGACGCCGCAGCGCGCGGACGCACCAGCAGCGACGGCGCCCTGAACCTCAGGATCGAGCCGGGCGCGCGCACCTTGCGCGTGCTGCGTGGCGGCGCCGAAGTGCTCAGCCTCCAACTGAACCTGGTCGAGGACGAGGACGCACAGATCATCGCCACGCTCTACCCCGATGCCGCGCCCAGCGTGTTCATCGAGAGCACCAACGCCGGTGCCGCCGCGGCCGCCGAGGCCAAGCCCGAGCTGGGGCCGCCGGGAACCTTGAGCGGCCGCGTCTTCAACAGCGAAGACGGCAAGCCGGTGGCCGGCGCGCGCGTCTATGTGTCCGGCACACCCATCGATCTGGTCAGCGACGCGGAAGGCCGCTTCAGCGCCGAGGTGCCGCCCGGCACCTATGCGATCTCGGTGCTGGCGCCGAGCTTCGCCTCGCGCAGCTTCGAGGGCGTGAGCATCGCCAGCGAGCAGACCACCGAGCAGGCCATCGAGCTGACCCCGGCCGGCGTCGAGCTGCCCGAGTTCGTGGTGCTGGAGCCCTTCATCGAAGGCTCGCTGGCGAGCTTCGTCGAAGAGCGCCGCACCAGCTCGGCGGTGACCGACATCCTAGGCGCCGAACAGATCTCGCGCGCGGGCGACTCGGACGCCGCCGGCGCCTTGAAGCGCGTGACCGGCCTGACCCTGGTCGACGGCAAGTTCGTCTATGTGCGTGGCTTGGGTGAGCGCTATTCGTCGGTGGTGATCAATGGCGCCCAGGTGCCCAGCCCCGATCCCACTCGTCGCGTCGTGCCGCTGGACCTGTTTCCGACCGAGATCCTCAACGGCATCGTCGTGCAGAAGACCTATACCGCCGACATGCCCGGTGAGTTCGGTGGCGGCACCATCCAGCTGCGCACCCGCGGCGTGCCGGAGAGCTTCTTGTTGCGCGCGTCGGGAACGGTGGGATGGGCGGATGGCACCACCGGCGATGACGGTCTGCGCTACACCGGTGGTGGCCGTGACTGGACGGGCTTTGACGACGGTGCGCGCGAGGCGCCGGCCGGCCTGCTCGATGGTCGCCTGCCCACCGATCCACAGCAGCTCGAGGCCTATGGCGAAGCCATCGCCGCCCAGGGTTTCAACATCCGTCCGAAGCAGGTGGGCCCGAATACCGGCTTCTCGTTCTCGGTGGGCGATGACCTGCCCTTCGCCGACAATGCGTGGAGCCTGGGCTACATCCTTTCGACCCGCTACAGCCAGAACTGGGATTCGCGCGAGGAACAGAGGGCGACCTACAGCGTGCTGGGCAACGGTCAGCTGGTGCCGCTGTCGGATTTCGATCTCGAGCGCACCGAGCGTGCCATCGACGCTGGCCTGTTCTTCAGCACCGGCCTCAAGATTGGCGAGCATCATGCGGTGACCGGCACGGCCTTCCAGGTCCGCCAGACCACCGATCAGGCGCAGATCAGCGAGGGCATCGGTGGCTCCGGCAACGACGAGCAGAACTTCGAGCTTGAGTGGGTCGAGAACGAGCTGACCACTCGCCAGCTCACTGGCGAGCACGTCATCACCGGCTTCTCCAACCTGCTGCTGAACTGGCAGTACACCAATTCGCGGGCGCAGCGCGTTTCTCCGGCGCGGCGCAGCTACCGCTTCCAACTCGACTCGCAGGATGAACGCTACGAGTGGGACGGCAGCCTGGTGAGTCGCTTCGAGGGGCTGATCGATGACGCCGAGGAGGCGCGGATCGACTTCCGCCTGCCGCTGCAGTTCGGCGAACACTGGGAGCTGGCGGTGTTCGGCGGCGCCGGCCGGCTGGAGCGCGAGCGCGATTCCTTCATCCGCCGCTTTGTCTTCCTCGGCAGAAGAGGGATCAACATCACCGATCTTGAAACCGTGTTTACGCCCGAGCAGATCCGCCCGGACGGTCTCAGGCTCAGTGAAACCACACAGTCTGCTGACGCCTACACCGCGGCGCAGACGCTCGACTCGGCCTTCCTCGGCGTCGATCTGGGCTGGAAGGACTGGCGCCTCAACCTGGGCGCGCGCGAGGAGCGCAATGTCCAGGAGGTCGTGAATCAGCCGCCCTTCAATCCGAATGCGGCGCCGGTTGTCGGCCGTGTCGAGGCCGACGATCTTCTGCCTGCCGGCGCCCTGACCTGGGCTTACTCGGACAAGGCCCAGCTGCGTCTGGCCTACAGCGAAACGGTGTCGCGCCCGGACTTCCGCGAGCTGTCGCCCGCCGACTTCGTCGACCCGCTGCTTGACGTGCGCGTGCAGGGCAATCCGCAGCTGCAGCAGGCGCAGATCGAGAGCCTCGACCTGCGCTGGGAGTACTACTTCTCGCCGTCCGAAAGCTTCTCGGTCGCCCTGTTCCAGAAGGACTTCGTAAACCCGATCGAGCTGGTGCAGGTGCCGGCCTCGGATCAGCTGCTGGGCCTGCGCAACGCCCGCGAGGCGGTCAATCGCGGCGTCGAGTTCGACCTCTACAAGTCGCTGGATTTCGTGGAGCGCATCGATTGGCTGCCGGCTTTCCTGCGCGGACTGCCGCTGGCGGATGTGTACATCGGCGCCAACTACGCATGGATCGACTCCGAGATCGATCTTGGCGATCAGCAGGGCACCCAGACCAACGCCCTGCGTCCGCTGCAGGGCCAGTCGCCCTACGTGGTGAACTTCAGCCTGTCCTACCAGAAGCCGGACGGTGGAACCGAGGCGACCCTGCTGTACAACGTCTCGGGCGAACGCATTTCGCGGGTCGGCGACAGTGGCCTGCCCGACATCTATGAACAGCCCTTCGGCCAGCTCGACTTCACCCTCTCGCAGGCGCTGCCCTGGGAGGGCTGGAAGCTCAAGCTGCGCCTGCGCAACCTGCTCGATCCGGACGTCGAGTTCCTGCAGGGCGACCAGCCGACCAACCGCTACCGCAAGGGGCGTGAGGCGGCCTTCTCGGTCGAGTGGAAGTTCTGAACGTCGGAAGCCGCCGTCGCGCGTGAGCGGACCGGTCCGCAGGCGCCGAGCCTGCTGGCCGCGCAGGCATGCGGTGTCGCGTGCCTGCGTGCAGGGCTGGCTGGGCTCCGCGCTTTCGCGCCGGGTGGCCGCAAACGCGGCCCACGACCTTTCCGCCCTGGCGTGTCTGCGTCGGCCTCGCGGACCGCTGTCACCAAACGGTCATGCGTACGCAGGCTGACTGAAACAAAAGCTTCTTAGTGTGCGAGCTCCCGTCGGCACCGTCGGCGCGATTTCCCCTTACGGAGCTCCCCCATGTTTTCCATCCGCAAGACCCTGCTCGCGACCTCGTGCGCGCTGGCCCTGGCCGGCCCGGCTTCTGCCACCATCGTGACCGAAGCTTTCGATGGCGCGTGGACCAACGTCGCCGGCGACGACAACAAGGGCCTGCTGGTCGACGTGCTGCCTGACCAGAAGATCTTCTTCGGCGCCTTCTTCACCTACGCCAACGACGGCTCGCAGGTCTGGTCGATCGTGTCCACGCAGCTGGTAGAAGGCCAGAACGACTACACCAATGTTCCTGTGCTCCGCTACACGGGCGGCCGCTTCAGTGAGCGCGGCAGCCCGACCCCGGCGACCTTGGGTACGGCCACGCTGGGTTTCAGCTGCGACGGCATCACCATGGACATCACGCCGGCGGCCGGCTCGAACCTGACCCCGGCCAACTTCGTCTTCGAGCCCTCGCTGGGCCTGAAGAAGCTGACCTCCGGACAGTGCAATGAGCCCGTCGCGAGCTGCCCGGAAGGCACCACCGCGGTGGGCAATGCCTGCCAGCTGCCGAACGAGATCACCGGACGCCTGTTCCTGCCGGCCGGCAAGAACTACATCGTGCGTGGGCGTGTCAACGTCGCCAACGGCGGAGATCTGGTGATCGCTCCCGGCGTCACCGTGATTGGCTCGACCGACAACAGCAGCCCCAACTTCATTTCGGTGGTCAACGGCGGCCAGATCTGGGCCGAGGGCACCAAGGAACAGCCGATCACCTTCACCGGCCCGCAGGAAGTCCCCGGTTCGTGGGCCGGCATCGTCATCGCCGGTCGCTCGATCTGCAACGACGGCACCGCCCAGCAGCGCTGCCAGTTCGAGGCGGTGCCCGACATCGAATACGGCAACGCCACTCCGGTGCTTGACGACAACTCCGGCGCCCTGCGCTACGTGCGCATCCTGTGGGCCGGCCAGCAGATCGCTCCGGACAACGAGCTGAACGCCCTGACCCTGCTGGGCGTCGGCAGCGGCACCGTGCTCGAGAACGTGCAGGTCGACAGCGGCCTCGACGACGGCTTCGAGTTCTTCGGCGGCAGCGTCAACGGCCGCTACCTGGTGTGCTCCAACATGGGCGACGACTGCTTCGACTTCGACCAGGGCTACAACGGCAAGATCCAGTTCGCGCTTGGCTTCCAGGGCAGCAACCCGGACCAGAACAACGATTCGAACGGCATCGAGTCCGACAACGACAGCAGCAACAACGACAAGCAGCCGCGCACCCGGCCGATGGTGTCGAACCTGACGCTCATCGGTAACCCCGAAGTGAGCCGCGACGGCGCCCGCATTCGCCGCGGTTCCGGCGGCAACTACGCCAACGTGCTGATCCAGGGTTACCGCGAGTCCTGCCTGAATCTGGACGATGCCGGCACCTTCGCCCTGGGCTCGGCCTCGGCGCAGGGTGAGCAGCTGACCTTCACCCACAGCCACATCGGCAGCTGCGGCAGCGCCCAGTTCGGTTCGAGCTCGAGCGATCCCTACTCGGTGGCGACCTGGTTCGGCACCGGCGCCGGCAACACGGCGACCGGCGATGCCGCGATCACCGGCTTCCTGCCCGCGGCGAACTCGCCGCTGCTCGGCAACGGTCAGGCGCTGAGCGACGGTTTCTTCCGCCCCGCCAACTACCGCGGCGCCTTCGCCGGCCCGCGCGACAACTGGACCGCCGGCTGGACGGTCAAGATTCCGCGCTGAGGCTCGGCGGAGTCTTCGCAGACTTCAGGCACGTGGATCAGAAGGGGCCGGCACTGCCGGCCCCTTCTGCGTTCTGGCCTGTCTGCCCGCCCTTCGGTTCAATGGAAATCCCGCGAGCGCGCATCCAGCGCGCCCAGCAGGTTGCTGACGTCGGTCAATCGACCTGCGATCAGGTGACGCACGCCGTCGGCAGATTCGAGGTGGCCTTCCACCAGCAGCAGGCGCGATTCCAGCAGGGCGCGGCGATCGCGGATCGCCACCCGCTGCCAGACCACCAGATTGACCATGCCGTCCTCGTCTTCGAGGGTGACGAAGGTGACGCCGCTGGCGGTGCTGGGCTGCTGGCGCAGGCTGACCAGGCCGGCGTAGCGCACATGGCTGCGGTTGCGCATCTGCGCCAGCTCGCGCGAGCGCTTGCAGCGCAGCGCATTCAACTGCGGCCGCAGCAGGGCCAGCGGATGCGGCCCCAGCGACAGACCTGTACGCGCGTAGTCGGCCAGCAGGTTTTCGGCGGCACTCGGCGGCGGCAGGCTGACCTGCACCTCGGGTGTGGGCAGGTCCTCGAACAGGGGCAGGGGGGTCTCGACCCCGGCCACCGCCCAGCGCGCGCGGTGCCTGTGTCCCGCCAGCCCGCGCAGCGCGCCGGCCTCGGCCAGGAGGCCGAGATCACCGCGGTCGAGCTGGGCGCGATGGGCGAGATCCTCGACATCGCGGAAGTCCCTCTGCGCACGCGCCAGGACAATGCGCTGTGCCGCCTCGGATTTCAGCCCGCGCACCTCGCGCAGGCCGAGCCGGATCGGCCCGCGTGCGGTCGCGCCGCCGGCCTCGAGGTGCGAATCGAAGGCGCTGTAGCGCACGTCCACCGGATGCACGCGCACGCCGTGGCGGCGGGCGTCCGCCACGATCTGCGCGGTCGAGTAGAAGCCCAGCGGCTGGGCGTTGAGCAGGGCGCAGGCGAAGGCATCCGGGTGGTGGCACTTGAGCCAGCAGCTGACGTAGGTGATCAGGGCAAAGCTGGCGGCGTGCGATTCCGGAAAGCCGTAGCTGCCGAAGCCCTTGATCTGCTCGAACACCTGTTCCGCGAACTCGGGCGGATAGCCGCGCGCGGCCATGCCTTCGAGGATGCGCGCGCGATGGTGCTCCAGCCCGCCGCGGCGCTTCCAGGCCGCCATCGAGCGGCGCAGCTCGTCGGCCTCGCCGGGCGTGTAGCCGGCGGCGACGATGGCCAGCTGCATCACCTGCTCCTGGAACAGCGGCACGCCTAGCGTGCGCTCGAACACCTGTTTCAGATCGGCCGAGGGATAGGTGACGGGCTCGAGGCCCTGCCGACGTCGCAGGTAGGGATGCACCATGCGGCCCTGGATCGGCCCGGGCCGCACGATCGCGACCTCGATCACCAGGTCGTAGAAGGTGCGGGGCTTCAGCCGCGGCAGCATGGCCATCTGCGCGCGCGATTCGATCTGGAACACGCCGACGGTATCGGCACGCTGGATCATTGCGTAGGTGGCGGCATCCTCCGCCGGAATGGTGGCCGGCGTGAGTTCGATGCCGCGCGCCTCGCGCAGCAGGTCGAGGCAGCGCCGCACGCAGCTCAGCATGCCCAGCGCCAGGCAGTCGACCTTGAGCAGGCCGAGCGTATCGAGGTCGTCCTTGTCCCACTGGATGATGGTGCGCTCGGGCATGGCCGCGTTCTCGACCGGCACCAGGGTCGACAGCGGCGCGTCCGAGATCACGAAGCCGCCGACGTGCTGCGAGAGATGGCGCGGAAACCCCTTCAGCTCACTCGCGATCTGCAGCAGCCGGCGCACCACCGGGCTGTCGAGGTCGAAGCCGCGCTCGGCCAGGCGCTCCTCGATCGGCACGGCACTCTGCCCGCGCGCCGAGGCCGCGCTGAGCTGCTCCAGCTGGTCGGCTGACAGGCCCAAAGCGCGCGCGGCATCGCGCAGGGCGCTGCGGCTGCGGTAGCAGATCACGGTGGCCGCCAGCGCCGCGCGCTCGCGGCCGTAGCGCGTGTACAGGTACTGGATGACCTCCTCGCGGCGCTGGTGCTCGAAGTCGATGTCGATGTCGGGCGGCTCGTTGCGCTCCTTCGACAGAAAGCGCTCGAACAGCAGCTGGCTGTGGGCGGGGTCGACCTCGGTCACACCCAGCGCGAAGCAGACCGCCGAGTTCGCCGCCGAGCCGCGACCCTGGCAGAGGATGCCGCGCTCACGCGCGAAGCGGACGATGTCGTGCACGGTCAGGAAGTAGGCCGCGTAGTCGAGCTCGGCGATGATCGCGAGCTCCTTCTCGATCTGTGCCTGCACTGTGTCCGGCACGCCCTGTGGCCAGCGCCAGCGCGCGCCCTGTTCGGTCAGCGCCCGCAGCCAGCTGTCCGGCGTATGGCCCTCGGGCACCACCTCGCGCGGGTAGCGGTAGCGGATCTCGCCGAGACTGAAGCAGCAGCGCTCCGCGATGGCGAGCGTTTCCGCCATCAACCCATCACCGTAGATCGCGAGCAGGGCTCGCCGCGTGCGCAGATGGCGTTCGCCGTTGGGGAACAGCAGACCGCGGGCCTGGACCACGCTCAGCCGGTGGCGCAGCGCAGTCAGGCAGTCCTGCAGCGGTCGCCGCGCGCGGATGTGCATGTGCGCGTCACCGCAGGCGACCGCCGGCAGGCCGCAGCGCGCGGCGAGATCGAGCCGCTGCCGCTTGTGTGCTTCATCGTCCGGACCGCGATGCAGTTCGACCGCCAGCCAGCAGCGATCGCGCCACTGCTGGGCCAGGGCCTGGCCCTGGGCGACGAGTTCAGCCTCGGCCAGCGCCTGCGGAATCCACAGCAGCAGCAGGCCCGGCGGCGCCGGTTCGAGGTCGGCGCGCTCGAAGCGGTACTCGCCTTTTTCCGAGCGCCGGCGCGCGCGGGTGATCAGCTCGCACAGCGCGGTGTAGCCGCTGCTGTCCTCGACCAGCAGCACGCATTTGAAGGCTCGGTCCCGCGTGCTGAATTCGGCGCCGACGATGAGCTTGAGGTCAGTGGCTTTCGCCGCCTCGTAGGCGCGCACGATGCCGGCCAGCGAGCACTCGTCGGTGATCGCCAGCGCGCTGTAGCCCTGCGCCCGCGCGCGCTCGAACAGCTCCATTGCGCTGGACGCGCCGCGGCCGAAGCTGAAGTTGGAGAGGCAGTGCAGTTCGGCGTAGGGCGGGGTGGTGCTGCGGGGGCGCTTGGGGCTCGGGCGCGGAGGCGCTTCGCCGCGGGTGCTGTCGCGGCTGGGTGTGCGGGGCAGGGGAACGAGGTTGTCGGTGGCTGCCATAAATCCGAGAGATCGAGCGAAGAGCCGATAGGAGCCCCTCTCCCTTGGGGAAGCGGTTCGGGTCGCTGATCGGCTGCCGGTGGCAGCCGATGAGCCCTGGAGCCCGAGCGAAGCGAAGGCAGGCTGGGGAGGGGCCGGGCGGAGCGGGCGCCCTGAACCTGGCCGAGCGGGAAGCCTTGGCTCGTGCTTTGTGTGTTTCTCATCGCTTGCCGCTTGCCGCTTGCCGCTTGCCGCTTGCCGCTTGCCGCTTGCCGCTGCCGCTGCCGCTGCCGCTGGCGTTTGCCGCTGGAAGCGAAGAGCAAGAGCAAGAGCTTTCGGTCAGCCCTGCGGGCTGTCCGACCTACCTTTCTTTGCGTGGCCACTGCGCCGCAGGAGCGGCGCGAACGCCGAAGGCGGCCCCGGAGGGGCGGAGGGCAGGATGCCCGGAGTCAAGAAAGGTAGGCCAAAGAAAGGCCACCCCTCGTCCGCGCCCTTCGCGCATCCGTGCGCGAAGGGTTCGCGTGAGTCCGTGGGTGTTCGTGGACAGGCCCTCCCTGGCCTGTCACGAACATCGCCGGCCTCCCTGCCGGCGCCCCTGCGGGCGAATCCACGAACTCCCGCCGCTTCCCAGGGGCCCCGTTCAAGAGCGCGGGCTCCTGCCCGCAAGAGCCGGAGCAACAGCAACCGCAAGCCGCAAGCCGCAAGCCGCAGGCATAGGGTGGGCCCTGGCCCACCGAAAGCTCCGCACTCGCCCCGATCAAGCCTGGCCCACATGCCTCCGCAGCACGTTCCCGCGCCGCACTGTTGCCACCAATCCGGATCCTGACCGCGCATCCCGTCAATCAAGCGCACTGATTTCCAGGACCGGGGCGAGCATCGAGCGCATGGTGGGCCAGGGCCCACCCTATGAAACCCGCTCTGATGCGTTGCACCCGGCGTGCCCGTCGATCCTCAAGCCACCGGCTTCAAACGAATCCCGAATCCCTCCCGGCCCTCGCGCACGGCGCTCCTGCGTTCTGCGTCTCGCACGACAACGCCGCGCAAGCGCGCTGCCTCCACACCATCGGCTTCAAACGATTCTCCATTCCCGATTCCCCGCCCTCAAGCAAACCATCCCTGCAACATCCATCCGTTCGGAGTCGCCGCATCGCCCGCCGGCCGGAAGGCCCAGGCGCGCTGGCCGCTGCGGGTTTCGATGAGGTAGTAGTCGCGGCGCTGGTCGGCCTCATCCCACCAGCCGGCTTCGATGCGTTCGGGCCCGGCCAGCACGGCGGCGACCGCCTCGCGCAGCGGGCGTGGTTCGGGCAGCAGCCAGGGCGGGCGCGGCACCGGGCGCTGGGCCGGGTCGCGCTGCTTGCGCGTGGCCACCCACTGCTGGGCGCGCTCGGGCCGCGGGTCGCCGGTCAGCATCAGCTGCTGCAGGGCGTCTTCGCCCAGCCGGGCGCGCAGGCGTTCGCGCAGGCCTTCCCAGGGTTCGGTCTGGCCGGGCGCGGTGTCGAACAGATCGTTGCGCGCCGGAATGAAAGGCGGCAGCTCGTCGGCCTCCAGGCGCAGGGCCAGTGCGGCCTTGGGCAGTGGCAGGCGCTCGAGCCGGCCGCGGGCGAGTTCGAACAGGCGCGTCGCCTCGCGCTCGGGCGTGAGCAGGCCGATCTCCAGCGTGGTCGCGGGCCTGCCCTCGTGCTCCAGGGCGAGCACGAAGCGCTGCACGCCGCCGTCGCGGGCGGTGAGGAACTCGGCGAGGTCGCTGCACAGCCGGCGCAGGGGGAACAGCAGCGGCGTGAAGTGTTCGATCTCGTAGCTGAATTCGACGCGGGCAGCGAAGCGTTCGGGCGGGCGATACAGGTCCTGCGGGTCGGGCGCATGGCCGAGCAGACGATCGATACGCCCCAGCAGCTCGGGGCCGAAGCGTCGCGCCAGCCCCGCGCGTGGCAGGGCGAAGACCTGTCGCAGTGTGCGCAGGCCCATGCCGCGCAGGCTGTCGGCTTCGCGCCCGGACAGCGGCAGGGCTTCGACCGGCAGCGGGTCGAGCGCGTGCTTCAGCGGGTCGGGTCGATCCACCGCCAGGCCATCGCGATACGCGGCCAGCAGGCTGGCGCCGCTGATGGTGGGCGCGGCGGCGATGCGGTGCTGCACGCCGAGTGCGGTGAGATCGGCGCGCAGACGGCGCTCGAAGGCCGGCCACTGCCCGAACAGGCCGAAGCTGCGGCCCACCTCCAGCACCACGGTATCGGCCTGCGGCAGGCAGACCATCGAGCTGTAGCGGTAGGCCCAGGCCGCCAGCAGCTCCAGCAGGCGTTGCGCGTCCTGCGGGCGGTGTTCGAGCACGCGCAGCTCGGCGCAGAGCGCGCGTGCGGCCGCCAGTGCGTGGCCCCGCTGCACGCCGCTGCTGCGTGCAGCGCGGTTGGCATCGAGCACGCGGCGACGCTGCGCCGGGCCTTCGATCAGCGCCAGCGGCGCCTCAGGCTCGGACTGCTGGCGCAGCACGGCGTCCAGCGCCAGCTGCGGCAGATGCACGGCGGCCCACAGGGGCGGTGGCGTGGAAGTCGACATGGCGGGCCGGCATCAGAGCGCGTGACAGAACTGGACGCCGTAGCGAAGGGGCCGCGTGGCGTTCGTGGCGAGGCGCGCAGGCCTTGGGCAGCGCCTTGCTGCGACGGGTGTCCAGCGGCGGCTGCAGTCGGCGGGCGGCGCTTTCATCGGCGCTCAGTGCAGGGGCAGAACAGACGACAGGCCAGGCTGCGGCCCGCGATAGGCCTCGCAAAGGCCCTTCGCCTCGACGACGCAGGCTGCCCGTGGCGCTGACGACGGCTCGGGCGCGTTCAGGGCTCTGGGCGCGCGCTGCCGCCAGCGCAGGCTGCGCGCGGGCGGGTTGGCACCGCGGGCCTTCAGCACGCGCAGCTCGCCGTCGGCATCAAGGCTCAGGCGCAGCGCCGCCGGCGAGGTCTGCGCGGCCGCACGCAGCGGCCTGAAGGCGAGACCCAGGCTGTGGCCGGCTTCGGCCGCCAGCTGCAGCCGGCGCAGGCTGCGCTCGTCGGCGTCGCGGCCTGCATCCGGCCAGCACAGCACGGCTGCGCAGCAGCCGGCGCGCAGGCACTGCTCGGCCGCCCACAGGGCCTGCTTGGGCGGCGCCTGCACCACCACCAGCGCATCCAGCTCGATCCCGCATTGGACCAAGGCGGGCGCATACGGGCGATACGGCGGCGCCACCAGCACCAGGCGGCCGCGCCCGTTGCTCAGGCGCGCCAGCAGGGGCAGCACCAGGCTCAGTTCGCCCTGACCATCCGCGGCGAACAGCACCTCGCTCAGGCTCGACTGCGGCCAGCCGGCGGTGGGCAGGAAGCTGTCGAGTTCGGTGAGGCCCGTCGATTCGGCCGCGCGCTGGCTGCGCGCGCTGCCGGCGCGCCACAGGCGCGGATCGGTGAGCAGCTGGGCCAGCGGCGTGGCGCTTTCGGCGCTCATGGCGTGCTCCCGCTGCCCAGCCGCAGCACGCCGACGAACAGGCCCTCGATGGCGAAGCTGTCACCGGAGGCTGCATCGATATCGATGGGCGCATAGGCCGGGTTTTCCGACAGCAGCTGCAGGCGGCCCTCGCGCTGGCGCAGGCGTTTGACGGTGATCTCATCCTCGATGCGCGCGACCACGATCTGGCCGTCGCGGGCTTCGGGGGTGCGATGCACGGCGATCAGATCACCGTCGAGGATGGCCGCATCGACCATCGAATCGCCCTGCACGCGCAGCAGGAAGTGCGCGCGCGGGCGGAACAGCCCGGGGTCGACCGCGACATGCCGCTCGATGTGCGCATCGGCCAGGATCGGCCGCCCCGCCGCGACCCGGCCGACCAGGGGCAGCCCGGCCTCGGGCGTCGGCATCAGCAGGCGGATGCCGCGGGCCTTGCCGGGCTTCAGCTCGATCAGCCCCTTGGCCTCGAGTGCGCGCAGGTGATCCTGCGCCGAGCGCGCCTGCCTGAAGCCAAAGGCCTCGGCGATCTCTGCCAGGCTCGGCGGCGAACCGTCCTGGGCGAGGCGGGCGCTCAGGAAATCGAGGATGGCTTGCTGGCGGTCGGTGAGTGACATGAGCACAAATTTATGTGGTAACCGGCGAGGCGGCAAGCGCGGAGGTGTGAAGGCCGCCGGGAATGGGGAATTGGCCATCGGGAATCGTTGAAGCCGGCCGCGGCGAGGCGCATGCCGCCGCAGGGCGGACAAGCCCGGGAGGCTTTGCGCAAGCGCCGAAGTCGGCTCGATGCCATGGGGTTTCGCCGCCTTTCCCGGGCGCAGTGCAGCCCTAGGCTCGCGGGGTGAGATTGAAAACAGGGGCGATCGGCGGAGGCGGGCCGGCGCGATCGGGCGTCGTGCGCTGGCGGTCGGTCCGAGCCTCAGGTGCCTCGCAGCGCAGCCAGGCGTTCGAGGCGATCGAAGATCAGGTCTTCGCGGTCTGGGCTCTCTGCCGTGTTCTGCACCGCATAGTCGAACATCGGGAGTTCAAGCAGAGCCGCAATTTCGGTGCCGATGTACTCCCGGAGACGAACTGGAGCATCCAGAACTTCGCCAATGAGTTCTTGCCTGCCATCGACAACAAGCAGGATGTCGAGGACATCCATATTGCCGAGAGGCGAGCGGCGACCGCGCCCCTTGAATGCTTCAAGCTTTGTGCCGAGGAAGTATGGCGCGGTGACGATGCGCGCTTCGAGCCCGTTCGGAAGTTTGAAAGATGTCGCCGTTCTCAGCGCGTCCGGATACCAGTAGTTGCTGAAGCCGAGGATGTTGTCGGGTGTGTCTGGCATGAAGTCGACCAGGAGCTCTGGCGTTTTGCCGTCTCGAAGACGAGTCCGACAGATCACTTCATCTTCGGCAGGTCGAAAGCCGCGCTTCTGCAACTGCTCCTGCAAAAGGTACCAAGGCCCAGCACCCACGGCATGCACGATCACGTCGACATCCTCGGTCGAGCGGACGGCGTTGCGTACGATCGGGTCGGTCAGCAGAAAGCCTGTGGCGCAGCCGCCGACGAATGCGACTTGCGCACGAAGCTCCTCGCCCAGGGCTTCGACAACTCTTCCGATCATCTCCTCATGCATCAGCGCGAAGCCGCTCATGGCTTTATCCCCAAATGGCTTTGCAGGAGTTTCGCGGCGACGATGGATTCACGAGCTCGCCCGATGCGAATCGAATCCACCAAGGCAAGGCAGCCATACAGCCAGGCATCCCGTCGCACCGCGATCGGCACGCAGCGGTGTAGCGGGGCGATGCCCTGTCCTTGACGCAGGCCTTGGGCATCGGGCCAGACGTAGATGTCTTCACCGGCTGCTATCAGCCGGCCCGCCAGCACCGGAGCCGCATGCGCCGTGGGAATGCCGCGCACGAGTGGGCCGGGCTCAGCAGGAAAGAAGTACTTCAGTCCGTACTGGATCAACTCCAGCAGGCCCTGGGTGTTCACCTGGGGGCGACCGCTGCGGCGATCGGTGCGCAGCAGGCCGACGCTGCGGCTGCGGCGCAGGCCGCCGCTGACCTCGGACTTGCTGATACCGGTGCTGAACTCCAGGCTGCGTACGGCGTAGAGGTCGGCTTCGTTATCGAGATCAGCTGCGCCGGCTTCTTCGGAGGCTGGTGTCCAGCCCATCCACTCTGCGGGCGCTCTGAGTTCGGCCACGCGGGCTTGGCCAAGCTGTCGCTCCAAGCTCACCAGCTTGAGCAGCAGGATGATGTCTTGACTCTTGATTCCGGGCATGGGCGGAGTTTTCCATGTCCTAGGACGCAGGACAACACTCTGATCCTCGTCATTGTCGGCAGGCACACTTCACAGCCTCCTTTGACGAGCACACCCATGCCCACGCCCCCACAGCTGTTCCAGTTCGCCCTGCTGGTCCGCGACTACGACGAGGCCATCGCCTGGTACACCCGGGCGCTGGGTTGGAGCCTGCTCGAAGACACGCCGCTCTCGCCGGAGAAGCGCTGGGTGGTGGTCGGCGTGCCGGGGTCGATGCAGGTCTTGCTGGCGCGCGCCGCCACCGAGGCGCAGGCCGCGCACATCGGCCGACAGGGCGGGGGGCGGGTCTGGCTGTTTCTGCGCAGCACCGACTTCGACGCCGACTGCGCGCGCTTGGCCGCTGCCGGCGCGCGCTTCGATGGCGCGCCGCGCAGCGAGGCCTACGGCCAGGTGGTGGTGTTCGAGGATCTGTACGGCAACCGCTGGGATCTGATCGGTCCGGCGCGCGCCAGCGGCTGAGCGGCGCCGCGTTCGCTTCGCTCGTCCTGCCGCATTCCTCGATCCGTCCATCGCCGGATCGAGGTCGCCCCCATGCCGATACTCCGCTGCATTCCGCTCGCCCTGCTGGCGAGCCTGCCGGCCGCGTCCGTGCTGGCCCAGACCGGCCGGTTGAACGACACCGGCCAGCGTCTGACCTATACCGCCACGGCGGTCTCGCCGCTGCCCGATCCGCCGGACTTCCCCGGCCAGGACGCGCGCCACGGCCGCGACATCGCTTTCGAAGAAGGCGCCCTCGCCAAGCAGGGCCGCGGCGCTGCCGGCTTCGACTTCAGCAAGCTCGGTGCGGACGGCCAGCCGCTGCCGGTGCAGGACCAGGCCTGGGCGAGCGATACGCAGGGCTTCGATGCCGGCAGCGAGGCCGCCGGCACGCGCTGGTCCTGCGTGCGTGACCACGTCACCGGGCTGGATTGGGAGGTGAGGACGCATACGCCGGTGCCTGCACTTCGCGACCGCCGCTGGACCTACAGCTGGTACAGCAGCGCGCAGCGGCCGGACGGCAGCGCCAATGCCAGCAACGGCGGCGATCCCGGCGGCAGCAATCGCGGCGAGTGCTTCGACAGGTACGACGCCGACAGCAACCCGGGCGGCCTGTTCTGCGACAGCGCGGGCTATGTCGAAGCGGTCAATGCCGTCGGCCTCTGCGGCAGCAGCGACTGGCGCATGCCGACCCGGCGCGAGCTGGAATCGATCGTCCACTACGGCACGCGCTGGCCGGCGATCGACACCGCGATGTTTCCCGACGTGACCGGCGACTTCGGCAACCCGCAGAACCCGGTGCCGAACGTCACCTGGACGGGTACGCCGGCGGCCTTCAGCGACCAGGCCTGGAGCCTGTACTTCGAGTACGGCACCCCGGTCGACGGCACCAGCAAGACCCTGGCCGCCTCGGTGCGGCTGGTGAGGAGCGCGCCATGAGTGCCGGCATTGCAGCCGCGGGATCGCGCGGTCGGCCCTGGGACATCTGCACGCGAACGCCTGCGCTCCTCGCCGTGCTGTGGGCGCTGTCGGCCGTCGGCCCGGTCAGCGCGCAGAGCTGCTTCAACGCGCAGGTCGCGGCGTCCACGCCCACGGCGGACTTCGAGCTCCAGAACGACGGCACCGCCGTGCACCGGCCCAGCGGCCTGCAGTGGATGCGCTGCTCGCTGGGCCAGGCTTGGAGCGGTGCGAGCTGCAGCGGCACGGCGCAGAACCTGACCCAGTGGCGCGATGCGCTGCAGCTGGTGCGCGCGATCAATCTGGGCGACTCGAATGCGGATGGCGACGGCGCGCCCGGCTTTGCCGGGCACAGCGACTGGCGCATGCCCAACTTGAAGGAGCTGGCCAGCCTGCACGAGGCCTGCCGGCGCACTCCGGCGATCAACGAGCAGGTGTTTCCGAACGCGCCGGCGCAGGGCCTGCACTGGACCTCGACCACGGTGCACCAGAACGCCGTGGCGGTCTGGTACTTCGACTTCGGCTCCGGGCGCGCTGGCTTCGCGCTCAAGTCCGAAGCGATGCCGCGCTTCCTCCGCCTGGTCCGCGGTGGCAGTGCCGGGGGTGGCTACCAGGCGGGCACCAACCGGGTGTTCGCCAACGGCTTCGAGGCCGCGCCCTGAGCCTTGGCGGCGGGGGGCTCTTTGTCCCACGCCAACCTGTGTGGGGCGGCGGCGCGGCCGCCGTCCCCGGGCGATTGATTCAGGGCCGGCAACTGCGCACAGTGTGGCGGTCCTCACGCGCAGGCTCCGCCCGGCCATGGGTGAATCGAGCAGTTCCGGCCACACCACTGCGTTTCTGCTGCACCGCATCCGCGACGGTGACGCGGCGGCGCGTGCGGCCCTGGTGGCGCGGGTCGGGCCGCTGCTGCAGCGCTTCGCCCGCGGCCGCGTGCCGCAGCTCCTGCGGCATCAGCAGGACACCGCCGACCTGCTGCAGATCACCTGGCTGCGGGTGCTTGAGCGCCTGCCGCAGATCCGCACCGAGTCGCCCGGCGATTTCTTCGCCTACCTGCGCACGGTGCTGATCAATGCCCTGCGTGAAACCCTGCGCCGGCAGGGGGCTTCGCCGGTGCTCGGTCCGGGCGGCGAGGACGATGTCGCGGCCTCGGCCACGTTGCCGGCGGCCGAGGTTGATCCCGACGATTGGCTGGCCTATGAACAGTCGCTGCAGCGGCTGGAACCCGCCCACCGCGCGCTGGTGCTGATGCGCTTCGAGTTCGGCATGAGCTTCGCCGAGATCGCGACCGAGCTCGGCGAGAGCGCCGACGGCGTACGCATGAAGTTGAACCGCGCGATCGCCCGCATGGCCAGCACAGCTGAGGCGTCGGCCCCAGCATCGGCGATTGGCGATTCGAATCCCGCCTAGGGTGGGCCCTGGCCCACCGTGGCCTGGAATACGTCGGCATCTGCGTGGGTGGACAGGCCTCTCGCCTCGATTCGCAGGGGCCTGCGCGGATGGGCGGGCAGGGTGTGGTTCGAGTTCATGGTGGGCCAGGGCCCACCCTATTGGGTGTTGGTGTTGGTGTTGGTGTGGGCGTCAGCGTTCGCTTTCGTCCTCTGGCCGCATTCCTGCAGGGGAGCGGCCATGGGGGCCCGGAGCGACGACCATGCATGTTCTCCTTCCACGCTTAGCCGCCTGCCGCGCCGCGCGGAGCCTGCTGACTCTCGTGCTGGCGCTGCTGGCCATCCCGGCCTGGGCGCAGATCGCGGTGACGCCGGCGCTGCCGACGCCGCAGTCCACGCTCAGCCTGGCGGCGGTGCCGCCGGCGGCCGGCAGCTACCGCTTCCGCCTGCGCACCGCCGGTGCGGTGCTGCTGCAGTCGGGCGCGCTGAACACCGGCACCGACGGCAGCGTCCGCGCTTCGCTGGCGTTGGGTGCGATCGCCCCGGGCAGCTACACGCTCACCCTCGATGACAACAGCAATGGCGCCCAGGTGTTCAGCCGCGCGCTGACCGTGGGCGCGCCGCTCGGCCTCACTGCGACCCCCGATCCGCTGCGGCCGGGCGACGCGCTGCGGCTTGCCCTGAGCGGCCTGCGCCCGGCGCCGACCCAGGTCCGCATCAACGGCCAGCGCGTGTTCGGCCCCGAGCTGCTCGACGGCGGTGCGGCCACGGCGGCGGTCGATCTGCGCCTGCCGGCGGCGACGCCGACCGGTGGCAACGCCAGCCTGCGCGTCGAGCAGCTCGAAGGTGCGCAGGTGATCGCCGCCGGCGATGGCAGCGTGCGCGTGCTGGCCGCGGGCTTCAGCGCGCCGGCGCGGGTGCTGAACCTGGCCGGCCTGCCCGCGAATCTGCGTATCGGCGAGGCCTTCACCGTCAGCGGCCGTCTGGAGCTGCGCCAGGGCAGCCCTGCCGGCCTGCGCGCGCGGCTGAACCTGCGCCTGCCGGATGGTCGCGTGCTACCGCTCGATGACGGTCGCGGCGTGGTCGCTGCCGACGGCAGCTTCGCCATCCGTGGCTGGGTGCGCTCGATCTGGAGTGGCCTGCCGCTGCAGCTGCCGGCCAGCGGCCAGGGCCAGACCGACATCGTGTTCACCGAGCCCGATCCGCCCTCGCCGCGCAGCCCGAGCCGCGGGCCCTTCAGCCTGCCCGCCGGCAGCGTCAACTTGCCGGCCGAGGGCGATCCGGTGCAGTTCCGGGTGCGTCTGCGCACGCCCGACGGCCAGCCGATCCAGGGCGGCATCGTCACCATCGATGGCAACGTCGGCAGCATCCTGCCGCGTGAGCCGGGACGCGCGTTGGCAGGGCTCGAGCCGAAGGGCACGCGGCCGGTGGCGGCCTCCAACCCCGGCATGGCGCTGAACAATCTGGCCCAGCTCGGGCCGATCCTGCAGCAGACCGCACCCGCCCTCTACGCGCGCATCCTCGGCCAGTGCCCGGTCACGCTCTGGCGCGGCGAGACCGACGCCAACGGCGAGGTCACCGTCACCCTCACCTTCACCGAGTTGGTGGCCGCCTCGGCCCGGCACCTCGGCCAGCAGGCGAATGACGGCAACACGTCCGGCCCCGGTGACAATGCGCCGCTGGAGAGCCTGATCCTGCTGCGCGCTTCGGGGCTCACCGTGGGCTATACCGCGAACGCCGACGGCGGCATCGCCCAGGGCATCGAGTATCCGATCATCTACCAGCACGGTGGCGGCACCTTCTGCGGCGGCGACTCGCTGGAGTATTTCGAGTGCACCAACCCGCTGGGTTTCAACCCGCTGCTGGTCTACACGCTGCGACCCTACAGCGGCACCATCAGCCTGCCGCTCGATCCCGACATCGGCGGCCTGCCGCGCAGCGTCGACGCCGCCGGCCTGGCGACCTGGGGCCCAATCACCACCTTCCCGGGCAGCGCGTTCAATGATGCGCAGGGCCTGAATATCGCTGGTGACCTGCCGGTCCGTTTCACCCTCGATCAGGGGCTGTTCGGCGTGGTGCAGTCGGCCTTACTGTCGAAGTGGGTGCGCAATGCGCAGAACCAGTGGGTCGAGCAGACCCTCGGCAGCTTTCCGGTCAGCCCCTCGCAGGCCTGCGCCGGCCCCGGCGACACCGAGTTCGAGGTCAAGCTGCCGGGCTTCCACCGCAGCCCCTGGGGCGTCGATCGCTACCGCATCCGCGTGCAGGGCACGCCGGCCAGTGCCTTCGGCGAGTACCGCTTCAAGCTGGAAACCCGCCCGCCGCCGCTGTGGTGGCGGCAGCCGCCGGAAGACATGCTGAGCCGCAGCCTCGCGCAGTGGACGCCGGCGCGCGCCCACCTGCAGATGACCGTGCGGCCGGATCCGGTGGCGGTGAACGCCACGCCGCCGCAGGAGATGCCGACGCTCGAGAACCGCAGCCAGGGCGAGGAGCGCCTGAGCGGCAGTCTCGATGCCAACGGCCAGACCAGCTTCGTGCGCGTCGGTGAAAGCGAAAACCGCACGGTCAATCGCGAGGCCGAGCCGCGCAGTGCGACCCGGTCAGGCCTGGCCTACAGCGAGACGATCGGGCCTGAGCGCATCCTCGATACGGGTTGGATGCCGGTGTTCCGCTTCGCCTGGGGCGTGCCGCCGATCGCTGCCGCCACCTTCGGTATCGACGCCCGCTTCTGGGCCGACCTGCTGGTGCAGATGCAGGCCGAGCTGGATCTGGAAACCGGCCAGCTGGCCAGCCTGCTGAAGACCCAGCCTTCGGTGGGCGGCGCCATCGATGCCTTCTTCAACTTCAGCGCGGTGCTGGGCCTGGTCGACATGACCGCGGGCTTCACCCCGAGCTTCGGCGTGGCGATGCCGGTGACGGTGGTGAACGGCCGGCTCGACCCTGCGCAGAGCGAGCCCTGTTTCCGCTTCCGCATGCAGGTGCGCTACGACGTCAGCGTCGGCCTGTGCCCGCTGTGCGTGGAGTTCGGCGACACGGCAGTGCCGATCGACGAGCGCGAGCCCAACAACAGCTGCCAGATCCCGGACCTGGGCAGTGTGAAGTCCGAGGCCTCGACGCGGCTGGCAGCGCTGGGCATCACCCGGCTGGCGCCGGTCAGCGCGGCCTTCGATGCGCTGGGCCAGGGGGGGCTGGCCGAGGCGCGCGAGGGCCGGGTGCAGTTCCGCCCCTGGCAGGGCGGCGGTTTCGCGGCGCCGGTCGATCTGGGCGCTGCGGTCGGCGCCAGCGCACCGCAGCTGGCCTACCACGCGCCCGGCCAGGCGCTGCTGGTCTACGAGCGTTCATCGCTGTCGGAAAGCGCCTTCCGCGCCGCCAGCCTGCAGGCTGCCACCGCCAGCCGACATCTCGCGTTCCGTCGGCTGCAGAACGGCAGCTGGGGCGCGGCGCAGAACCTCACCGCGCCCGGCGCGGGCGGCGAAGGGCAGGTCAGCCTCGCGGCCTGTCCCGCCGGCAGCAGCGGCTGCCCGACCGGCGGCGAAGTGCTGGCGGTGTGGACGCGCGATGCCGGCGCCGATCTGTTCGGCTTCCGTTTCGAGGTCTGGCACGCCTTCTTCCGCAACGGCGCCTGGACCGCGCCGGCGCGCGTCGCCGAGCCCGGTGCCGGCAGCGATATGCACGCGCGTGCGACCTATGCCAACGGCGTGCCGATCGTCAGCTTCACCCGCGCCGGCGGCCGCAGCCTGGCCGCGCAGGCCACGCGCCAGCTGATGTATCGCGTGCTGCCCGGCGGCGTGCCGGCGCCGGTCGGCGGCGCGCCCGAGGGCGTGGTCTGGCAGGCGCTGACCAGCGATGCCCAGGGCCGGCCGGTGCTGGCGTTCACGGCACACCCGGCCGGGGCGGCGCAGATCGGCAACCAGGCCGAGCTGTGGAGTGCGCTCGGTACCTGCAGCAGCAACAGCTGCAGCTTTGCCAGCCAGCGCCAGACCGATGCGCTCGGCCGCGGCCTGCGCGCCGAAGCGCCGACCCTGCTGCGTACCGCCGGCGACGACGTGCAGCTGGCCTTCCGCGGGCTGGGCTTCAGCCCGAACGCGCAGGGCCTGCGCGCGGCCCCCGGCGACCCGATCGGCATGCTCGCCGGCACCGGCAGCCTGGTCAGCGTGGTGCCGCGCTTCGACGCCGCACCCACGTCCCTGCTCACCCTGGGCGATGGCGCCGGGCTGTGGATGAACCCGGTGCTGGTGCAGAACCCGGCGACGCAGGGACTGCTGGCGCTCGCCGACGTCAGCGCGGCGCCGGTGTTCAACGTCGCGGCGTTCGAAAAGAGTCTGGCCTTCGAGCCGCTGCGTCCGACCCTCAAGAGCACGCCGGTCGAGGGCAGCCTGCAGCTGCTCAGCCTGGCCGATGCGCCCGATTTCGCGGTGGAAGCCGTCCTGCCCGTCGATACCGTGCTGCAGCCCGGCGGCACGATCCGCGTGCAGGCGGCCCTGCGCGCCCGCGGCAAGCCCTGGCAGGGCGCGGCCGGCGGCGAGGCGCTGCGGATCGAGGCCGCCTGGGACGCCGAGCCCGGGGTTGGCGAGTTCGCCGGCCGCACGGATCTGAATGCCTTCGGGCCGGGCGGTCAGGCGCTGGTGGATCTGCAGGTGGCCGTGCCCGCGCAGTTCGGTCGCGATGAAACGCGGCGGCTGTTCGTGCGCGTGCAGCTCGGCACCCAGGCCGATGCCGACGGTGCCAACGATGTCGGCAGCGCCGACATCGGCGCGCTCGAAGTGCCCGGCCTGCCCGAGGTCGAAGTGCGCCAGCGCGATCGCCACGTGCTGCTGGAATGGCCGGCGGCGACCGACGCTCGCGTCAGCGCCTGGCGCATCTGGCGGGCCAATCCCGCCAACGCCGCCGGCGAGCAGGACTGGACGCCGGTGGGCTCGAGCTTCGTGCCGGCCTTCATCGACTTCACCGGCGCCGAGGGCCGCACCCACTGGTATCGCGTCACCGCGCTGACCGACGCGGGCATCGAATCGGCGCCGGGCCCGGCGGCGGTGGCGGTGCGCGACATGCGTGCGCCGACTGGTGTGTTCGCCAACGGCTTCGAGCGCGTCGACGAGCCGCCGGCCGCAGCGACGGCGGGTTATGTCATGCAGGCGCCGGAGGGGTAGCGGGCGGAAGTGCGCGGCGCGCGGGCCTCAGTGCGCCGCGCCGCCGCGCAGCTTCTGCACCCCCATCCACAGCGCCACCAGCACCGATCCTGCGGCGATGCCGACGCCGGCGTTGATGGCCATTTCGGCCGGCAGCGCGAAGCCGCCGAGCGCGGGCAGGGTCGCCTGTACCCAGTGGTGCAGGGGGCCGATGCCGTGGACGAGGATGCCGCCGCCGACCAGGAACATCGCCGCGGTGCCGGCCACCGACAGGAACTTCATCAGCCAAGGCGCGGCGGCGAGGATGCCGCGGCCGATCGCCTGCTTGGCCGCTGACGCGCGCCGGGTCAGGTACAGGCCGAGGTCGTCGAGCTTGACGATGCCGGCGACCAGGCCATAGACACCGATCGTCATCACCAGCGAGATGCCCACCAGGGTGCCGAGCTGGCGGCTGAAGCTGGCGGTGGCCACGGTGCCCAGCGCGATCACGATGATCTCGGCCGAGAGCACGAAGTCGGTACGCACGGCGCCCTTGATCTTGTCGCGCTCGAAGGCCACCAGATCGACCTCGGGATTGGCGACCGCGTCGATACGCGCCTGGTGTTCGGCCTCGACCTCGGCGCGATGCAGCCACTTGTGCACCAGCTTTTCGACGCCCTCGAAGCAGAGGAAGGCACCGCCCAGCATCAGCAGCGGCACGATCGCCCAGGGCAGGAAGGCGCTGATCGCCAGCGCCGCCGGCACCAGGATCGCCTTGTTCACCAGCGAACCTTTGGCCACCGCCCACACCACCGGCAGCTCGCGATCGGCGCTGACACCCGTCACCTGCTGGGCGTTGAGCGCAAGGTCGTCGCCCAGCACGCCGGCGGTTTTCTTGGTGGCGAGCTTGGTCATCGCGGCGACGTCGTCCAGCAGGCTGGCGATGTCGTCGATCAGGGCGAACAGGCTGGATCCGGCCATGGCGGGCGTCGTCGATGTTCTGTGAGGAAGGCGCGCAGTGTAGGGCGTTCGCCGTGGCGGTGACTGCAGCGCAGTCCGTCGCGGCAGGTCGCCGCCCGGGGCCGCGCCAGGCCATCCGCTGCGGACACCCGAGTGCGGGCGAAAGGGCTCGCGATGCCGCACCTGTCCTTGGCCAGACCGCGAGCGCTGCCCCTTTGGTCTGGCCGAACCGCAAGCGGTGTCTCTTCTCTCCGGCGAAACCGCAAGCGGTGCTCCTTCTATCTGGCAAAACCGCAAGCGGTGTCTCTTCTCATTGGCAAAACCGCAAGCGGTGCGCCTTCTATCTGGCAAAACCGCAAGCGGTTTTGCGTGACCCCCGGCAGGACGGATCGCGACCATCGTCAGGAACTGCCATGACTGCTGCCTCCACCCGCGCCTGCGCGCGCCTGTGGGTCCTTGCCCTGGCCTGGGTCGTCTGCGCGCCCGTCGCGGCACAGTCTGCTGTCGATCTGCGCGCCGACTTCAACACTGGCCCCAATGCCTCCCAGGTCGGCGGTACCGGCGGGCAGTTCAGCGGCGCGGTGAGCTTCGGCGGTCGCTACCTGTTCACCCAGCGCACCGCTGAACATGGCACCGAGCTCTGGGAGACCGATGGCACGCCGCAGAACACGCGCCTGTTCTTCGACCTCTGCCCGGGGGTGTGCGACGGCTTTCCGATCGGGCCCAACTTCCACATCGAAGGGTCGACCCTGTACTTCACCGGCAACGACGGTCGTACCGGCGTCGAGCTGTGGTCGCTGGCCGCGGCCGCCAGCTCCCCGCAGCTGGTCGCCGACATCGAACCCGGCGCCGGCTCTTCGCGGCCCGAGGCCTTCCGCCGGGTCAGCTTCAGTGCCGGCGGCGGCCCCGTCGCGCGCACCTTCTTCACCGCCACGCGTTCCGATGTCGGCCGTGAGCTCTGGCGCCTCGCCGGCGGCAGCGTGCAGCTGGAAGCCGACCTCGTGGCGGGACCGGGTTCGTCCAATCCCGGTCAGGTGCAGCTGTGCTCCACCAGCCAGATCTGCCTGCTCGCCGTCGGGCCCGGCGGTGGCACCGAGCTGCGCCTGCTGAGCTATGCCAGCAGCAGCGGCGCACCCTCGGGGACCAGCGGCGTGGGGGGCCTCGACCTCGGGCCCAACCGGAGGATTTCCGAGTTCGTCGCACTGGGCCCCAACACCTATTTCGTGCTCAGCGACTTCGTCCAGAACCTCTCCGAGCTGCGCGTGTTCGGCAACAGCGCCGCCAGCTCGCAGCTGCTCGACAGCTCAGGCGGAAGTTTCGCCATGGGCCAGCTGACCTTCAATGCACCGCTGTTCCGCCTGTTCTACGTGCGCGGCAGCCAGCTCAAGGTCACCGACGGCAGCCCCGCCGGTACGCTGCTGCTGTCGAGCAGTTCGCCCGAGGCGCTCATCAGTCTGGGCAACCGGCTGCTGTTCACCGGTCTTGCCAGCGGCGTGGGTCGCGAGCTGCACGTCAGCGACGGCACCGCCGCCGGTACGACGCTGCTGAAGGAGCTGGTCAACGGCAGCCAGGGAGTGCCTGCCGTGGTCAGCGGCTTCAGCCGCCTGCTGAGCGGCAATGGCACCCGCGTGTTCATGGCGTTTCCCAACCCCGCGCTGGGCGGTGCGGCCCGGCTCTGGGTCAGCGATGGCACCGCGGCCGGCACCCTCGACATCAGCGGCAGCGCGCTCAGCCAGCCGGGCTTCATCCGTGTCATGGCCAGCAGCGGCACCACGGTGATGTTCGCGCACGCGCCCGGCAACGCCAACATCAACGACGGCGACCCCTGGTTCAGCAGCGGGCTCGGCGTGGGCACGCTGCCGCTGGGCAGCTTCCGCGCGGCGGTCGGCGACAGCCAGGTCAGGATGGTGGCGAGCTTCGGCGATCGCGCCTTCGTCTCGGCGTTCGACGGCAGCCAGCGTCTCAACTTCGAGCTCGACGCCGCCGATCTCTCGCCGCCCGTGCCGCGGCCGGACATGTCCGACCTGATCGGCGAGCGTCTCGGGCGCTTCTGGCACACGGGTGCACAGAGCGTGCTGATGACCCGCACCGCCGCGGGGCAGAGCGAGAGCCTTGGCCTGCCCGCGGTGACCGATGCGCTGGAGTGCTATGTCGAGCGCAACGGCGCCGTCTATTTCCTGGCCACCACCGACAACAACAGCTTCGGCGATGTCGAGATCGCCCGCAGCGACGGCACCGCCGCCGGCACAGCGGTGGTGACCGATCTCTCGCAGCCCGGTGATCGGCGGGTGCAGAACCTCTGTTTCAGTAACCGCAGACTGCTTGCGGCCGTGGGTTCGCGCCTGCTGTTCGTAGCCAAGACGGCCAGCTCGGAGATGGAGTTGTTCGCGCTCGACGCCAACGACGCGCCGAGCCTGGTGCGCGATATCCGCCCCGGCGCCGAGTCCAGCCGGCCGGGCGAGCTCATAACGCTGAGCGGGCGCGCGGGTCTGCCCGATCTGGTGGTGTTCCGTGCGGACGACGGCGTGTTCGGAGAGGAGCTCTGGGTCAGCGACGGCACCGGCCAGGGCACGCAGCGCCTGCTCGACATCAACCCCGGCCCGCCGGCGAGCTTTCCGCAGGATTTCGTCAGCGATGGGCGGCGGGTCTTCTTCACCGCCTTCAGCGTCAGCCACGGCCGCGAGCTGTACGTCAGCGACGGCACGCTGGCCGGCACCCGCCGCGTGATCGATCTGTTCGCCGGCCCCGGCAACGCCTTCGGTGACACCAGCCTGCACGGCGTGCTGGCGCAGGCCAACGGTCGGGTCTACTTCAGCGCGGTGAGCTCGCAGCAGCCCGGCTGCGCCCTGTTTGAAAGCGATGGCAGCGAAGCCGGCACCCGCTGCGCCTACGACAGCGCCGCCCAGACCCTGCAGGCGGTGGGGCGCGAGGCGGTGGCGCTGGACGGCGGCGCCCTCGTGTTCGCCGCGCATCGCAGTGCGCCCGTCAACGACGGTCGCGAGCTGCGCCTGCTGCTGAACGGTCAGCTGCTGGACCTGGTGGGCGGCGATCTCGCCCAAGGTCCGGCGAGCAGCAATCCCTTCGCTCTGCGGCGCGTCGGCGGACGCGTGCTGTTCACTGCGCGCGGTGCGGTCGGCGAGGAGCTGTACCGGCTGCAGGTGCCGGACTTCAGCCGGGTGTTCGACAACGGCTTCGAGTAGTGCAAGCGCAGAGGTCGACATGGGCGCGCAGCGCGAATCCCCACGGGGCATGGCAGAAATCGGGGCGCTCTTGCGTGACCCCCGATGACCGCATGCCTCATTGCCTCCTCGGTGACCCGCCATGAACCGCCCACTGCTGCCGCCTGTCCTGCTGGCCTCGCTGTTCTGCCTCGTCCATGCGTCCGCGCAGGCTGCGGTCTTCACGGTCGACAGCAGCAGCGACAGCGCCGGCCTCACCGCCTGTACCGCGGCGCCCGGAGACTGCTCGTTGCGCGGAGCGATCGCCCGCGCCAATGCCGCGATCGATGCCGACGAGATCGTCTTCGACATCCCGCTCTCCGACCCCGGCTGCAGCGCCAGCACCGGCGTATGCCGGATCGCTGTTGCCGCCGACTTCAGCGTGACCCAGCCCCTCACCATTGATGGCTACACCCAGCCGGGTGCGCAGCCCAACACGATTCCGGCGCCTGGCGCCCACAACGCCGAGCTCAGGATCGAGATCACGAATGCGCCCGGCTTCAACTCTTTCCGCCTGTTCGAGGGGCAGGGTGCGTTCACCTTGCGCGGGGTGGCGATGTTCCTGCCCAGCGGGGGCATGATTTCGGGCGCGCGGCCGCGCTTCGTGCTGCAGGGCAACTGGTTCGGCGTCACCGCGGCCGGCACTGCGCCCGACTACAGCGGCAACGGCCATGTGCTGTCGCTGTCGGTGTGTACCGCCAGCGAGGTGCTGATCGGCGGGCCGAACCCGGAGGATCGCAATGTCATCGCCGGCAGCGGTCGTGACGTCGACGGCCTGCCCGGCGGCGGCAGCGCACAGGTCTGCGCGGCCACCGGCAGCCTGCGCGTGCATGGCAACCTGATCGGCCTGGCGCCTGATGGCGTCACCCCGCTGCCGCTGCGCGACGCCTTCCAGATCCGCAGCCAGCAGAACGTCTCGCCGCCGGCGCCGGTGGCGCAGATCGACTTCACCGACAACCGCCTGGTGCGACCGGTGCGCAACTTCTCGGGCGGCTTCGGCGGCGGCCTGCGCTTCACCGCTGGCGCGCTGATGGACCGCACCGCGCGCATCGAGGGCAATGTGTTCGGCCTGGCCGTTGACGGTACCCGCATCGGCGTAGAGCGCGACCACATCTTCTTTGACGCCGGCAGCAGCGCCAACGGACACGCGGTGCGAGTCGGAGGGCTGGGTGCCGGTGAGGGCAACACGTTCGCCGCCGGTATCGCCCAGGGCTCCAATTCGCCCTCGCTGGGGTCGGTGGCCTTCGTGCAGAACGGCCTGCCGCTCAGCCGGATCGAGTTCGTTGGCAACACCCTGCTCGACAATGCCGGCATCGGCCTCGACTTCCCGCACTCCACCGCGGGGGGTGGCGCGGCGACCGGGCGCACGCCCAACGATGCCGGCGATGCCGACAGCGGCGCCAACAACCTGCAGAACCACCCGCAGATCCTCGCCTACAGCGTCGGCGCGGGCACGTTTTCGGTGCGCTACCGGGTCGACACCGCGCCAGCCAACGCCAGCTACCCGCTGCGCGTCGACTTCTACCGCGCGCTCGGCGACGAGGGCGAAGTCCTGCTCGACAGCGACGTGTACCTGGAGGCCGAGGCGCAGACCGAGAAGCAGGTCAGCCTGGCGGTTCCGCCCGGCATGAGTTTGAGCGCCGACGACGTGATCGTCGCCATCGCCACCGATGCCGAGGGCCGCAGCAGCGAGTTCAGCTTCGACACTGCCGCGATCACGGTGGCGGATACGCCGGATCCGTGGCCGGCCGGGCTGCCCTTCGAAGTGGAAGTCATCGCCACCGCCACCAGCGGACCCTTCAAGCCGAACGGCGTGGCAGTGGTGAACCTGCCGACCACGCCCCCGGCGCGCTGCGAGGCCACGCTGCAGCCAACGGCGACGCCGAACGTCAGCCGCGGCCTGTGCAGCCTGATCGCGCCGCAGGTCGGCACGCGCACGCTCACCGCCACCTACGACGCCCTGCGCGGCGCCTTCGCCAGCGCGACGGGCGGCAATCTCACGGCGACCACATCGCACACCGCCACCGACCCCGGTCCCGAGCAGGTCGGCTTCAGCGGCTGCCGCGCCACCGCGCTGGAAGGCCGCGAACTCGAAGTGCGGGTGCAGCGGCCGAGCGGTGGCGTCGCCAGCGTCAGCGTGCAGCTGCGCCATGAGACGGGCACGGCGACCGTGGACGCCGATTACTCCCCGCCCGCGGACCAGGTCCTGAGCTGGGGTCCCGGCGATCTGGCGGCAAAGCGCATCGCCATCGCCATCGCGGCCGATGCCGACGGCGAGCCCGACGAGACCTTCCGCCTGCGCCTGGTCGACCCGGTCGGCGCGGCTCTGCTGCCCTTCGGCGTGCTGGAGATACGCATCGTTGACGGTTCCGTGCGTGGCTTCAGCGATGGCTTCGAGGGCGTCTGTCCGCAGTAAGTAATCGCCTGGGCCGGAGCGCGCTGCGTTCGCGCTCGCGCTGCGATGGCAGAACCGAGGGCCTTTGCGCGTGACCTCCTGCGACCCGCGCCGAGACTCCGCCATGTCGATCCGATCACTGCTGGCCGTCCTTTTCCTCATCCTGTGCATGCCGGGGCCGCAGCGCGCGGCCGCTCAGAGCGCACGCGACGGTTGGGCGCCGGTGCTGGACGCCTCAGCCGAAGTGCAGGCGCTGCTCGATGCGGGCGACGGCAGGGTCTATGTCGCGGCCCGCTTCGACGGCACCACCAGCGCGCTGCGCCGGTTCAACCCTGACGGCAGTCCGGACACCAGCTTTCCGGAAGCGGTCCGCGGTGCGGATATCCACGCGCTGGCCGTGGTCGACGGACGCGTGTGGGTGGGGGGCTTCGATCTGTTCACCGGCGGCAGCAGCCGTGGCGCGCTGGTCGTGCTGGATGCCCAGGGCGCGGTGCTGCCGGCCTTTCCGGCGCGCTTCGGCCGGGTCCATGCGATCGAACCCGATGGCAGTGGCGGTGCCTTCGTCGGCGGTGAGTTCAGCCTGATCGACAACAGCCTCGTGCGACTGATTCGAACCTTCGTCGCCGAAGACGGCGACTTCAGCCTGCATCCCGATCAGCCGCAGTACCAGGGGCGCACCGTGCTCGCCCTGAAGCGCGTGCGCGACGGCGGCCTGATCGTCGGCAGTGACGGGCTGGCGGGCTCGGGCACACCGAGTTCGCTGGTGCGCCTGCACCCGAGCGGCAGTCCGGATCCCGGCTTCAAGGCGCGAATCACGCAGGAGATTCTCGACATCGAGCAGGCGCGCAACGGCGACCTGCTGGTGGCCGGCAACTTCTTCTCGGTCAACGGCGAGAACCAGACAAGCTACACGCGCCTGCGCGCCGACGGCAGCCTGAGCCCGGACAACCTCAGCCTGCCGATCGGCTGCTGCGCGAGCCGCGTGATCGAGCGCCGCAATGGCGAAGTGCTGGTGGCCGGCAACTTCCTCTCGCAGGTCGCCGGCACCGACCGCCTGCTGCGCATTCCTCTGCTCCGCAGCAATGGCGCGGTCGGCCCTCTGGCGCGGCCGGACGGGCAGAACGTGCGCGAGCTGCTGGAGCTGGCCGACGGCAGTGTCCTCGTCGGTGGCCGCTTCAGCACGCTCGACGGCGTCGAGCAGCGCAACCTGGGCCGGGTGCGCGCAGACGGCACGGTCGACGCCGAGTTCCGCATCCAGACCGACACCGGCGTGTTCACCACCCTGGCCAGCTTCGAGGACGGCGTCTGGCTGGGCGGTGACTTCACCCAGTTGAATGGGGTCGCGGTCGGACGCCTGGTCAAGCTGGACCACCGCGGCCGCCGCGCGCCGGCGAGCAGCCACGCGTTGAATCGCGTGCCCTTGGCCCTGCTGCCGCTCGACAACGATCGCCTGCTGGTGGGCGGCGACTTCACCCAAGTCGGCGCCCAGGTGGCCAGCCACCTGCTGCTGATCGAGAACAGTTCGGGCGGTCGTCTGCCGCTGTCGATCGGTGCCGACAACACCGTCCACGCGCTGGCCCGTCAGGCCGACGGCAAGATCCTCATCGGCGGCGCCTTCGCCAGCATCGGCGGCGTGGCGCGGCGCGCGATCGCCCGTCTGAATGCCGATCTCAGCCTCGACACCGGCTTCAATCTGCTGATGGATTCGACGGCCGTGGTGCGCGCGATTGCCGTCTCACCGGACGGCGGCATCGTGCTCGGCGGCAGCTTTGGTGCCCTGGGCATCGAGTCGCGCCAGAACCTCGCCAAGGTGCGCGCGGACGGCTCGATCCAGGCCCTTTTCACGCCCAACCCCAATGGCCGCGTCGACAGCCTGCTGATCGCCCCGAACGGCGAGGTCTATGTCGGCGGCACCTTCACCAGCATCGGCGGGCAGGCGCGCAGCCGCGTCGCCCGGCTGGAGGCGGACGGCAGCCTCGGCAGCTTCGCGCCCACCGTCAACGCCGGCACCACCCGGGTCAGCGCGGTCGCCCTGCAGGCCGATGGGCGCGTGCTGCTGGGCGGCAACGGCGGCCTGCTGAAGCGGGTGGAGGCGGGCGGCGCCAACGATCCGGGTTGGAGCCTGTCGTTCACCGGCAGCGCCGATGGCTTGAGCCTCGGCAGCGACGGCCGCCTGTGGGTGATCGGCAGCTTCGCCAGCATCGCCGGCGAGCCGCGCCAGGGCATCGCCCGCATCGCGCCGCCCGATCGCCATGCCAGTCAGGCCTTCGCCTACAGCGATGTCCTGCGGCGGCTGTTCTGGGGCGTACGCAGCACCGCCCCCGAGGTCGCGGGCCTGCCGCGCGCCAGCCTGTCGCTGGATCGCGGGCAGAGCTTTACGCCGCTGCCGGCCATGGTCCGCCAGAGCAGCCTGTGGCGCAGCACGCTGATGCTGCCCTTGGACACGGAGGTCTTGGTGAGGATCGAGGCCGAGCATGCCGCGGCGCCGGCCGGCAGCGGCCTGGGGCAGCTGCACAGCGAGCTGCTGCTGTTCCAGTCTTCCGCGCTGTTCGGCAGCGGCTTCGAGTAGCCGACGGCGCGGGCGCGCTGCCGCGGTGGAACCTTTGCCACCCCCGTCTCGGTTAGTCTGGGCCTCCGCGCCGGGCAGGGGGCCGCGCATGCCGATTCGACCCGATGACTTCGCCACCGGTGGCGCCTTGCTGGGCGCCGCTGCCGCTTCGCTGCTGCGCGAACGCGAGCGCGCGCGGCTGCCGCAGCCGGGTGAGCGCATCGGGCCCTTCGCCATCGTCGAAGAGCTTGGCCGCGGCGGCATGGCCGTGGTCTATCGCGCCGAGCGCGCCGACGGCGAGTACGCGCAGACGGTCGCGCTGAAGTGGATCGGTGGCGGCGGCAGCGACGAAGGCGCACGCGCGCTGTTCCGCCGTGAACGCCAGGCCCTGGCCGATCTCAGCCATCCGCACATCGCGCGGCTGCTGGACGGCGGCCACAGCGTCGACGGCCAGCCCTGGCTGGCGATGGAGTTCATCGAGGGCCAGCGCATCGACACGCATGCGCGCGCCCTCGATCTCGACCTGCGGGCGCGACTGCGCCTGTTCCTGCAGGTCGGCGAGGCGGTGGCCTATGCGCATGCGCGCGGCCTGCTGCATCGGGACATCAAGCCCTCCAACGTGCTGGTGGCGGCCAATGGCCAGGCCAAGCTGCTCGACTTCGGCATCGTCCAGCTGATCGGCGAGGACGATGCGCTCGCCAACCACGCACACACGCCGGGCTATGCCAGCCCCGAGCAGGTGCGCGGCGAGCGCCTCACGGTGGCCGCCGACATCTACCAGCTTGGTCGTTTGCTGCAGCGCCTGCTGGCCGGCAGCGAGGCCGAAGCCGAGGCGCTGACCTCCGCCACCACCGTGCTCCATGCGAAAGCCAGCGAGCAGCGTTTCGACAGCAGCCCCCTGCCGGCCGAGCTGCGCGCGCTGATCGCCTGCGCCTGCGCGGCCGAACCGGCCCAGCGTTACGCCACGGTCGAAGCGCTGATGGCCGACGTGCGTGCCTTTCTCGAGCTGCGCCCGCTGCGCGCGCTGCCGCGTCGCGGCGGCTACCGCCTGCGCAAGTTCCTGCAGCGCCATCGTTACTCCGCGCTGGCGGCGGGCCTTGTACTGCTGGCGCTGACCGCGCTGGGCACCTGGTCGGCGCTGCGCGTCCGTGCGGAGCGTGATCTCGCGACGTACCAGGCGCAGGTGGCAACCACCGCCCTCGAGTTCCTCACCGATGACCTGCTCGCCGCGGCCTCGCCCGAGATCGCGCAGAGCCGCGAGATCAGCGTGCGCGAGGCCCTGGATCGCGCTGCCGAAAGCGTTGGCACGCGTTTCGCGGAGGCGCCGCTGGAGCAGCTGACCGTGCGCCAGGCGCTGGCCGCGCTGTACCAGCGGCTGGGGCGCCTGGACGAGTCCCTGCGCGAACTTGAACAGGCGCAGTCCCTGCTGCCGCGACTGCCGGAGGCGCGTCGCGACGAAGTGCAGGCGGATCTCGCCCTGCAGCGCGCCTGGCTGGATCTGGATCGCGGCGATCTCGACGCGCTCGCCGCGTATGTGGACGCCCAGCCCGCGCCAGCGCTGATGCGGCTGGAGGCCGGCGCGCTGCCGATGGCGATGGAGCGTGTGCGCCTCCAGGCCCTGCTGGCCTGGCACCGCGGTGACTACGCCCGCGCCGAGGCCCTGCAGTCCACGCTGCTGGCCTTGAGTGCCGATCGGCTCGGCGAAGACGCGCTGCGCACCGCGCGGATCCGCCAGGAGCATACCGATTCGCTGCGCATGCTCGGCCGCGATGCCGAGGTCGTGGCCACCTTGCGCCGGCTGCGCACGAGCTATGCCGCGGCGCTAGGCGAGCTGCATCCCGACACCATTTCCGCCGAACTCGATCTGGGCGTGGCGCTGCGCCATGCCGGCAGTTTCGACGAGGCCCTGCAGCAGCTGCAGGCGGGGCGCCAGCACGCTGAGGCGGTGCTGGGGGCGCGCCATGCGATCAGCCTGCGCTTCGCCAGCGAGACCGCGACCGTGCTGCAGGAATTGAAGCGCTACGACGAAGCCGAGCCCCTGTTCGAAACGGTCCTGGCCGGACGCCTGGAGCTGTTCGGCGAGGCCAATGCGCTGACCCGCAATGCGATGGCCAACCTCGGCCTTCTGCATGTGCTGCAGGGTCAGCTGGACAAAGCCGCGCCGCTGTACGAGCGCGTGCTCGCGCTGGAGCTCGAGCTGCTCGAAGCCGACCATCCGGACACGCTCAGCCTGATGCACAACCTGGGTGGGCTGTACCGCCGCCAGGGCCGCTTCGACGAGGCCTTGGCGATGCACGCGCGGGCGGTCGAGGGGGCAGGGCGCAAGCTCGGCGCGCGCGCCTGGCAGACCGGCATGTTCGAGATCGGCCGCGCGCTGAGTCTGGAGGCGGCGGCGCGGCCCGAGGCGGCGGATGCGGCGTTCGCCGAGGCCATCGCCATCCTTGGCGAGAGCCTGGGGCCGGAGCACGCGCGGACCTTGCGTGCGATCGCGATCCGCGACGAGGCCCGCGCCGCGCGGCCTTGAGTGCCAGCGGCGACGTGGAGCATGCGCCAGAGCCAGCCTGCCGAGCGCAGCGCTCAGCGTCGACGAAAGCGCAGCGCGTGCTGCACGCGAGCGCAGAATCAACCGCGGAAGGCGAGGGCGAATCGCAGGCGCTCAGGCGCCCGCGTTCAATGCCTCTGCGAGCCAGGCGCGCGCGGCATCCCAGTCACGGTGCACCGTGCGCGGCGAGATCTCCAGCGCGGCGGCGGTGTCGTCGTCGTTCAATCCGCCGAAGTAGCGGTGCTCGAACACCGCGGCCTGGCGCGGCTCGATGGCCGCCAGCCGCTGCAGGGCCGAGTCGATCTCGACCAGCAGTTCGAACTGCTGCAGTTCGATCGCGGCATCGTCGTCGAGGGTGACCGCGATCGCGCCGCCGCCCCGCTTCTGCGCCAGCCGCTCGCGGGCGTGGTCGATCAGCACCTGGCGCATGATCCGCACGGCCAGGCTGAGCAGGTGTCCGCGGTCCTTCGGCGTGTTCTCGGCGCGCGCCAGCCGCAGATAGCACTCGTGCACCAGCGCGGTGGTGTTGAGGGTGTTGTGGCGGTTGGCGTTCAGCGAACTGCGCGCCAGTCGCTTCAGTTCGGGATAGACCAGCTCCACCAGCCGATGCCAGGCCGTGCCGTCACCGGCGCGGGCGGCGTCGAGGAGCACGGTGATGTCGCGATCGGCTGGGGCCATGGGCGCGGACTCTAGCAGCTTGTTGAACAACGCCCCTCCCTCGGAGGGGTTTCGAGTCGGCCTTCTGGCGCGTGTCCGTGCCACCTCACGCTCCATCACTCGCGTAGGCCGGCGCCTGGTCGAATCGTCCGTGCTTGGCCGAGCCAGCAGGCTGCCTCTCGAATGCCCCCCTGCCGAAGAGCGGCGGCATCCGAAACCGGCGGAGTACACAAACGACGACGCCCCCGGGAAAGCCCGGGGGCGTCGTCGTACTACATCAGGCCTGCGGATCAGCCGCGTCGGCGCAGGGTCACCCAGCCGATCAGGCCGAGAATCAGCGCCAACAGGCTCAGGCTGCGCGCATCCATGGCATCCACCGCCGTGACCACGAAGCCGATGCCGACCAGGTTGGCGGTGGCGCTGCCCGCGGTCGAACTCACCGTCACGGTCTGGTTGAAGCTGCCGGTCGCGGTCGGTGCAAAGCGATACAGCACCGTGCAGCTGGTGCCTGCGGCCAGGCTGAAGGGCACGACGCCACAGCTGCCGCCGGTGATCTGGGCGAACGGTGCGCTCACCGCCGACAGGCCGGTCACGTCGAGGCCGCCGCTGCCGGTGTTGGTGAGGGTCAGGCTGAGCTGGCCGCCGGCGCCCACCTGCACGCGTCCGAAATCGAGGCTGCTGCTGAGCAGGCCAAGGCTGCCGACGCCGCCAATGCCGCTCAAGGCAAGGCTGGCACTGCCGGCGCTGCCGGCGTTGACCGTCAGCGACTGCGTCGCCAGCCCGGCGGCGCTTGGGCTGAAGCTGTAGGCGAGCGTGCAGCTCGCCCCGGCGGCCAGCGTGATCGGCACCGCACCGCAGCTGCCGCCCACGAGGGCGAACGGAGCGGCTGCCGCGCCCAGGCTGGCGATCGTGAGCGGGCTGCCGCCGCTGTTCGACAGGGTCACGGTCTGGCTGGCGCTGGTGGCGCCGACACTCACGGTGCCGAAGCTCAGCGTGCTCGGGCTGGCGCCAAGCGCGCCGGGCGGCAGTACCGAGCTGCTGTCGGTGGCCGCATTGTTGCCCGGCGTCGGATCGGTCACGGCGCTGCTGACGGTGGCGGTGTTGCTCAGCGTGCCGCTGGCCGCGGCCGCGATCGCGCAGCTCGCGGTGTAGCTGACGCTGGCCCCGGCGGGCAGGTTCGCCGCGTCGCCGATGTTGCCGCTGCCCGCCGCGGTGCAGGTGCCGCCGCCGGCAGCGACGCAGGTCCAACTGACGCTGGTGCAGGCCGCCGGTAAGGTGTCGGCGACCGTGCTGCCCGGCGCGTCGCTGGGGCCGGCATTGCTGGCGGTGATCGTGTACACGGTCGAGCCGCCGGCTGGGACTGCGGTCTGGCCATCGGTCTTGGTGATCGACAGGTCAGCCTGCGGGCTCAGCGTGTCGCTGTCGGTCGCGCTGTTGTTGGCGGGCGTCGGGTCCGTGATCGTGCTGCTGATGGTCGCGGTGTTGCTGAGCGTGCCGGTCGCCGCGGCCGCGATTGCGCAAGTCGCGGTGTGGGTCACGCTGGCGCCGGCTGGCAGATTCACGCTGTCGTTGAGGTTGCCGCTGCTGGCGGCGGTGCAGGTGCCGCCACCGGCGCCCACGCAAGTCCAGCTGCAGGTGAGCGCGGCCGGAAAGGTGTCCGTCACCGTGGCGCCGGTGACCGCATCCGGGCCCGCATTGCTCGAGGTGATCGTATAGGTGGTGCTGCCGCCAGGCACCGAGGTGGTGCTGCCGTTCGTCTTGGTGATCGCGAGGTCGGCGCTCAGGGCGCGGCAGGCGGTGACGCTGACATCGTCGATCGCGACGCCGGCGAAGTTGACCGTGGTGTCGCTGTCCAGATGAAACAGCAGCTCGGTGTTCTGGCCGGCCAGCGCGTCGGCGCGCACGAGTTTCTGGCTCCAGCCGGCGGCGGCTGGGATCTGCAGCGTGGGGTTGCCGACGGCATTGGCCATCGTCGCATCCGCCCACTCGAACAGGCGCAAGCCGCTGCCGCTGCCAACCTGGCGGAAATCGACGTGGTAGCGGTCGAAGTTGGCGCTCTCCATCTGGTAGCGCTGCGACCAGCGCACCAGCACGGGCGGCTGCAGGCCGCTCAGATCGATGTTCGGCGACAACAGATCCTGCGAACTGCTGAGGTCATAGGTGCCATCGAGGTCGGTCTTCCAGCAGCTGCTGCCGCTGGCGCAGCTGCTGAACGCAGCGATCGGGTTGGTGGTCGTGGTGCCGGCCGTCGCCGGCAGTCCCAGCTCCCATTCGTTGGCGATACCGCTGCTGGTGAAGCCTGCCGCGCCCGCTTCGAAATCGGTGCTGTAGACGGTGACCGGGGTGAAACCGGCGGCGCAAGTTGGCGGCGGCGGTGCCTCGCAGACCCGCAGACTCCAACCGGTGAGGTTGCCGCCGTCGGTGTTGGCGTCGTCGCGCAGCTCCAGCGTCCAGGTGCCACCGGCGTCGGTGCCGTCGAACCAGGCCAAGCGGTAGTTGAGCTCCGGCTTCAGTGCGAGGCCGCGCAGGGCCGTGAAGGATGGCGGAATCGCCGCTTCGTCGTCGAACACGGTATCCATCTGCGCCTGGCCGCCCGCGGACGTGGCGCCGATGTCGGTAAACAGGCCGACGCTGTTGCCGGCCGGTGAGACCAGCTGGGCGTCGATGTCGTTCATGAACGCATGGTTGAGCTGGAGGCTCACATCCAAGTCGGCGATCCGCGGATTGCCCGGGATGGTGATCGTCGAGGTCGCAAGCCCAGGGTTGGGGCCGATCGCCACCGGCACATCGGTGCTGGTGTAGGTGGTGCAGTTCAGCCCCTCGTTGGCGGCCGGCTGCACGCTGACGCTCAGTTGGTAGGTGGCGGTGGGCCCGCCCACCGCCGCGTTGGCCGAGTCGACGAAGGCGAAGTAGGTGCCGGCTTCCTTGACCGTGATGAACAGGGTTTCCGAAAGCGGGTTGGCCACCGATCCGGTGGACGTGTCATTGGCGACCAGGATCTGGTTGCTCGCATCGCCGAACAGGCCGAGTCCGAGGCGACCGTCCCACTGCACGTTGTCGCGCTCGGGATCGAGGTCCAGCGACAGGAAGACGGTGTCGCCGGCGTTGAGGCTCAGGCTGTACCAGTCCTGTTCGGTGGCGGCGGCGATGCCGCGCGCGCCGCTGACCCAGCCGCTGGCCGGCAGCGGATTCGCGGTTGCCGCCGTATCGTTGGGCTCCACCTCGGCCGTGGGCGAGCCTGCCTGCAGGCGGTAGTGCAGCTCGTACGGCCGTACGGTGGCTGTGGCGCTGGGCGAACTCACCTGCAGGTAGTAGGTGCCCGCGCTGGTCAGCGTGGTGCCGGCAACGCCTGAGGAGGTGCCGGCGAAGCTGCCGTCGTTGTCGTCGGCCTCGATGACCGTCGTGCCATCGGGCGCGATCACCTGCAGCAGTGAATCGGTGCCGGACCCGGCGGAGGCGGAGGTCATCACCCCCGCGTACAGGCGGTCGCCGGCCTGCGCCGCGATCGCGAAGACGTCGATGTCGGCGGCCGGCCAGAGCTTGGCGCGCACGACGCCTTGGCGCTCGGCCAGCGGACTGGCCGTGGCGCTGCTGTTGTTGGGCTCGATTTCGCCGTCGAAGCCCATGCCCAGCAGGGCGGGCGCCGCGCCTAGGGGCGACCCCATCGACGGCGCGCCGGGCTTGCCCGGCGGCGCGAGCGCCTCGGCCTCATGGATCTCGGCGAATTCGTATTCCAATGCCGCGGCGTTCTGGGCCGGCAATGCCGACCACGCACCGAGGCCGCCGATCAGGCTGCCACACAGCCACACCAAAGATTTACGCGGCGATTGCCTGCGCATGTGTCCTTCCCCCCGAAAACGCTGGATAGCGCGCGGGCGCTCATTGCGAGCGCCCGGGTCCTCCCCCACGGAGTTCCGGCGCGCATTAGCGCATTCCCGTGAAAAGCACGCAATCGGGGCGTCGGCGGCGCAGGAGCCATTCACTGGCCGCAGGCAAGTGGCCTCGGACTGGGCCGGTTCAGACGGCAGAGAACGTCCAGACTCGTGGGCCTGGCGGTGACACGCGAGCCCGCAGTTGTGGCAAGGGAACGCAGGCGTGAGCAACGCGGCTCCGAGCGCCGCGCCATGCACGTGCCACCAGCGCGTCGCGCAGACGCGAACGGGGCGGGCTGGCCCCCTTCGCGTCTACGCAGTTCCGATCTGGCGTCTCAGCCGGCGTCGGGCTGCAGCCAGCGCGCCAGCCAGTCGTGGACCTCCTGGTAGAAGTAGCGGCTGTTCTCGCCCTTCAGAATCCAGTGGTTCTCGTCGGGGAAGATCACCAGTCGGCTTTCGACCTGCTGGCGTTGCAGTGCGGCCCAGTACTCGAGGCCGTTGTTGATCGGCACGCGGTAGTCGTTCTCGCCGAAGGTCACCAGCACCGGCGTCTTGAAGTTCTCGGCGTAGGTGATCGGGCTCTGCTCGGTCCACAGCGGGATGTCCTGCCAGTGCGGGCCGCCCTGTGCCACTTCACGGCCGTAGGCGACATCCGACGTACCCCACTGCGATTTCAGGCTGATCAGGCCGGCATGGCTGACCAGGCAGCGGTAGCGGGTGGTGCTGGCCTGCAGCCAGTTGGCCAGGTGGCCACCATAGCTGGCGCCGCCGGCGCACTGGCGCGTGCCGTCGATGAAGGCGTAGCGCTCGATGGCCTCGTCGGCGGCGTCGTTGATTTCGTCCGACGGCCCTTTCAACGGGTCGCCCTGGATGCCCTGGGCGAAGGCCTCGCCAAAGCCGGTCGAGCCGGTGTAGTTGGTCAGCAGAACGACATAGCCCGGAGCGGCCAGCAGGTGGTAGTGCCAGCGCAGCACCCACATGTCGCGCCACATAGTGTGCGGGCCGCCGTGGATGACCACGAACAGCGGGTACTTCTTTGCGGGATCGAAGCCCGGCGGGCGGATCAGCAGGTTGTGGATCTGCTTGCCGTTCGGCGCGGTGCTCCAGAAGTGCTCGGCCGGCGGCAGGTCGAGCGCGGCGACCCGCTCGGCGGTGAAGCGGGTCAGCGGCACGGCGCGGCCGCCGCGCTCGATGCGTACTACCTCCGGCGGCTGCGCGGCGTGCTCGTGCAGGGCGATGATCCGCGCCTGGCTGCCGCGGCCGCCGGCATTGACCAGGGTGTAGACGCCGCGCTCGGGCGCGAATGCCAGCTCGACCTTGCCGCTGCGCGCATCGGCGCGCCAGAGCTTCTCGTAGCCCTCGTGTTCGGCCGAGAGGTAGAGGCTGCGGCTGTCGGCGCTGACCGCATAGCTGCTGACCGCGAGATCACCCGGAATGCGCAGGCGCGACTCGCTGCCTGAGGGCCAGTCGATGCGGGCCAGGTCGGTGGTGCTGTAGATGCGCCCGTTGCGCGCGTTGACCAGCGCCAGCAGCTGGCGCCCATCCGGGGTGAAGCGCGGCGTGGCATAGCTGTCGCCGACGCCTTCCACGCCGGCATTGGTCAAGCGCTTGGGCTCTCCGCCGGCAGCCGGCACCTGCCAGAGATCGGCATGGGTGAAGTCGAAGGCCGCGCGGTCGCGGTTGGTGGTGGCGACGAACACGATCGACTCGCCATCGGGCGTCCACACCGGCTCAAGCTCCGAACTGCCGGGCGTGGTGCGGCCATCAAAGCCCGCGCTCTTCAGCAGGGCCGTGCCGGCCAGCAGGTCGCGGGCTTCAGCTTCGCCGAGGGTCTGCACGAAGACGCGCGGCCGGGTTTCGTCCAGCCAGCGGTCCCAGTTGCGGATCGGGAAGCCGGTGTAGACCCGGGCGTTGTACTTGCGGTTCTTCTGCTCTTCGGCGATGCGCTTGCTGTCCTCTTCGCTGGCGGCATCCGGGTGCAGGTTGCTGACGAAGAGGATCTGCCGGCCGTCGGGCGAGAACTGCGGCGTGCGCGCGCCGGTGCTGAGGCTGGTGACGCGCTGCGCCTCGCCGGCGCGGTCGATATCGAGGACGTAGATCTGGTTCTGCGCATCGGCCTCGCGCTTGGTCGAGAATGCGATGCGTCGGCTGTCACGGCTCCAGGCCACCCCGGCTTCCGGCGCGCGGGTGGCGGTCAGGCGACGGGGCTCGGCGCTGCCGTCGGCCGGCACGATCCACAGATCGCTGACCTGCTCCTCGGCCTTGTACGCCGGCTCGGTGAGCGTGAAGACCACCTGGCGGCCGTCTGGACTCAGCACCGGCGCGGACACGCGCGGCATCAGCCAGAGGTCTTCATGGTTCAGCACGCGCTGCTCGGCGGCCTGCGCGCCGTGGAGCGTGAGGCTGCCTGCGACGAGCAGGCCCAGTGTTCGCAACATGCGTAGCTCCTTCGAGCAGGATGGGTGACCGCCGGACGGTGCCGGGCGCGCTACGCCTTGTCCAGAGGCGAAGGGCAGGGGGTCTGCACGGTTCCGTCGATGCGGTGGGTCGAGACCCACCGTGCGCTCGGCACTGGCCTCGGTGCTCCGAGCCCATCGGGTGGGTCAAGACCCACCCTATGCCCAATCGCCCCGCAGCGCCTGCACGAGGTCCTGCAGCGCTGCAGCCGTCGCCTTTTCGGGCGGCAGGGCCGGATCGATGGCCAGTTCGATGTGGGCGCGGAAGCGGCGCGGCAGGCGCATTCGGCGCAGGGCCGAGTCGCGGCGGCTGAACAGGCTGCCCCACATGCCGCGCAGGGCCATCGGCACCACCGGCACCGGGCGGGCGGCGAGAATGCGTTCGACGCCGGAGCGGAAGGGATTGATCTCGCCCGTGCGGGTGATCTGGCCCTCGGGGAAGATGCCGACCAGCTCACCGGCGGCCAGTGCCGCGTCGATCTCGGCGAAGGCTTTCTCCATCAGTGCGGGGTCTTCCTTGGCGCCAGCGATGGGAATCGCCTTGGCGGTGCGGAACACCCAACTCATCACCGGGATGTTGAAGATCTTGTAGTACATGACGAAGCGGATCGGTCGCTGCACCGAGGCCGAGATCAGCAGCGCGTCCATGAAGCTGACGTGGTTGCAGACCACCAGCGCGGCGCCTTCGTCCGGCACCTGCTCGACGCCGCGCACGCGCAGCCGGTAAAGCAGGCTCATCAGCAGCCAGACCAGGAAGCGCATCAGGAATTCCGGCACCAGCCGGAAGATGTGCCAGGCCACCAGCGCGTTCAGCACCGCCGTGACCAGCAGGATCTGCGGAATGTTCAGCTCCAGCGCGGTCAGGCCGATCGCGAGCCCCGCCGCCAGCACCATGAACAGGGCATTGAGGATGTTGTTGGCGGCGATCACCCGCGACACTTCCTCGCGCGGCGTGCGCGACTGGATCAGGGCGAACAGGGGCACGATGAAGAAGCCGCCGAACAGGCCGATGAGGGCGAGATCCATCAGCACCCGCCAGCGTCCGGGCTGACCGAAGACCTCGCTGACCGACTGCCCCAGCGCGCCGACGTCTGCGGGTTGGGCGAAATAGAGATCGATGCCGAACACCGACAGTCCGATCGCGCCCAGCGGCACCAGGCCGATCTCGATCTTGTGACCGGACAGCTTCTCGCACAGCAGCGAGCCGACGCCGATGCCAGCCGCGAACACCGCCAGCAGCACCGACATCACCGCCGCTTCGCCGCCCAGCGTGTCGCGCGCATAGACCGGCAGCTG
Organism: Aquimonas voraii; assembly: GCF_900101825.1. Taxonomy (GTDB): domain Bacteria; phylum Pseudomonadota; class Gammaproteobacteria; order Xanthomonadales; family Xanthomonadaceae; genus Aquimonas; species Aquimonas voraii. The sequence goes on along the minus strand of NZ_FNAG01000006.1, from coordinate 47,124 downwards.
GGCCAGCACCAGCGAGCCGTAGAACCAGAACCAGCTGATGCCCAGCACCGAGTTCAGCACCGCGGTGCGGCCGCGCAGGGTGCCGAGCGTGTGGCCGATTTCGCTGATCGCGTTCCAGTTGAATTTGAGATCCGGCGCGGTCGGCGGTGCCGGCGGAATCGCCAGACTCACGCCCCAGCCGACGATGGCGAGCCCGATCACGCAGACCGACACCCAGAGGTCGGCATTCTCGAGCTGCATCAGCGGCCCGCCCGCGAGGAAGCCGAGCAGGATCGCCATGAAGGTCGCGGCTTCCACCCAGGCATTGCCGCCGACCAGCTCCCAGGGCTTCAGGTGCTGCGGCATCAGCGAGTACTTCAGCGGGCCGAAGAAGGCCGACTGCGTACCCATCAGGAACAGCACGCCGAGCAACAGCTCGACCGAGCCGAGCGCGAAGCCGACCGCGGCCGCCATCATGATCAGAATCTCGGCGAACTTGATCAGGCGGATCAGCCGCGCCTTCTCATACTTCTCGGCGATCTGGCCGGCGCTGGCCGAGAACAGGAAGAAGGGCAGGATGAACAGCGCCGCGGCGATGTTCGAGTACAGCAGGCTCTGTTCCTGGTCGGTGCCGACGCGATAGATGACCAGGCCGATCAGCGCGTTGCGGAACAGATTGTCGTTGAAGGCCCCCAGCGCCTGGGTCAGGAAGAAGGGCAGGAAGCGGCGCTGCGCGAGCAGGGCGAACTGCGAGGTCTGCGGGGCGTCGGCCATGCGGGGCGTCCATGCGTGGGTGGCGGGCGAGTGTGAGTGTCCTGTGAGGCGGGCTGTCAAGCCGCGTCAGCTAGTGCCCCAGCGTGCAAAGGCTTGTCCTGCGACTGTAAGGAAGTGTTTCGGGGTTCAGCCGCGCATCGACCAGCGGACGGTTTTCCGCCGTGACCGGTGCACCGGCCGGCGCGCGGACGGGGCGAACTGTGAGCGGTTCCGCTTTCCGGAATCTGGCACGGAAGCTGCTGGTCACAGGCATCGCCCCAGTCCATCCCGGCTGTCTGAAGCGGCCCTCGGAGCTCACCATGTTCGCCTTGACCCTGCTGCACACGCTGGATCGCGTCCGCCACGAAGTGCTGGTGCCGGCCTGGTACTGGGGCCTCGCGCTCTGCGACGGTGCGGCTTACCTGCTGGCGCGTCGCTGAGTCCGCAGTCATCTCGCGCTCGCAGTGCGAGCGCTGTCACCGCGGCGGGGTGACCTTCAAGCGGAGGCCTGCTGCAGCACACAGTGCATGCGGCGGCTCATTCCCCGCGTCCGAACAGACTGCCCTGCCGCGGCAGGCTTTCCGCTTCCACCAGGTTCGCGAGCCCGACGCCTGCCAGCCGATAGCGCGTGCGTTTTGGCAAGTCGACGCGCGCACGCAGCGCCAGTGCAATCTGCAAGAGTTCCTGCCATGAGGACGGCGGTGAGTCCGAGCTCAGGCTGCGGGTGAGGATGCGGAAGTCGGTGGTCTTGAGCTTCAGCACCACGGTGCGGCCGATCCGCTGCGAGCGCTGCGCCGACGCCCAGACCTTGCGTGCCAAGGGTTCCAGCTCCGCACCGATCGCGTCGAGCTCCAGATCCACCGCGAAGGTGTCCTCGGCCGAGATCTGCAGGCTGGGCCGCTCGGGTTCGACCGGGTGCTCATCGATGCCCAGCGAGAGCTCGTGCAGGCGCCGGCCCCAGCGGCCGAAGCGGGCGATCAGCGCCTCGGCACCCAGCTCCCGCAGCTCGCCGACCTGCTGGATGCCGAGTTCGGCCAGCTTGGCCTGCATCACCTTGCCGACGCCGGGCAGCTTGCCCACCGCCAGCGGTGTGAGGAAATCCAAGGCCTGTTCCGGGCGGATCACGAACAGGCCGTCGGGCTTGCGCCAGTCGGACGCGATCTTGGCGAGGAACTTGTTCGGCGCCACCCCGGCGCTGGCGGTCAGCTGGGTGGTCTCGCGGATCTCGGCGCGGATCGCCTTCGCCACCGCCGTGCCCGAGCCCAGGCCTTGGGTGTCCTCGCTGACGTCGAGGTAGGCCTCGTCCAGCGACAGCGGCTCGATCAGCGCGGTGTGCTTGGCGAAGATCGCCCGCACCTCGGCCGAGACCGCCTTGTAGCGGCCGAAGTCGGGCGGCACGAACACCGCCTCGGGGCAGAGGCGCTCGGCGCGGATCGCCGGCATCGCCGAGCGGATGCCGAACACACGGGCCTCGTAGCTGGCCGCACAGACCACCGAGCGCGCGCCCTTCCAGGCGACGACCACCGGGCGCCCGCGCAGGCTCGGGTCGTCGCGCTGCTCGACCGAGGCGTAGAAAGCGTCCATGTCGACGTGGACGATGCGGCGCCGGTTTGGCGCATCGTTCGGGTCCGGGCTGGGCCGTGTCATCCCCTGAGCATGCCGGCCAGCGGGCGCCGCCGCCAGCGCTGGCGGGCACGCGCCTCAGAGCGCGTCGAGCCGCCTGCGCAGGTGCGCGACCAGAGCTGCCGCATCAGCGCCGCCGCGGGTGAAGCCGAAGGCATGCTCGGTCTCGCGCTGACGGTCCAGCCACAGCCCGCCCGCGGCCGCCCGCGCGGGGCGCTTTGCCGCCAGCCACAGCGCGGTATCCGCGCCCTCTTCGGCGCTGCGCAGCCAGCGGCCCAGCACGCGGCGGAACAGCGGCAGGGCGCTGCGTACGCCCTCGGTGTCGACCCAGCCCGGGTGCATGGCATAGGCACGCGGCGCCGACTCTCCGAGCCCATTCCACCAGCGGGTCAGTTCGACCTGGGCGCGCTTGTGCTGGGCATAGGCGGCGAGGCCGTTGTGATCCTCGGCCGAGCGCGCTTCCAGCGCGGCCAGGTCGAGCCGCGCGCCGTACAGCCCGCCCGAACTCATCGAGATCACTGCGCTGCGCGCATCCAGTGCAGCCGCCTCGCGCAGCCCTTCCGTCAGCACGAAATGGTTGAGCAGGTTGGTGGCAAAGCCGGCTTCGATCCCCTCGGCGGTGCGCTGGAAGTCGTGCAGCATCAGGCCGACGTTGTTGACCAGCACGTCGACACGACCTGCGCGGGCCAGCGCGCTGGCGGTGGCGCGGGTGGCCGCGACGCTCGCCAGATCGACCTTGAAACCGTGGATGCGACCGCTGCCTTCGGCGTCCAGCGCCTGCAGGCGTGCGCCGTCGCGGCCCAGGGCGACCACGTCGGCGCCGGCCGCTGCTGCGCCCAGTGCGATCGCGCGGCCGATGCCGCCGGTCGCACCGCTGACCACCCAGCGCTGGCCGCGGAAATCGAAGTCGAGCGCTTCGAAGCCGCGGGCGCGGCGGACGTAGCCGAGCCTTGAGAAGCTGGGCAGGAAGCGGGCGTAGAAGAACAGGCTGGCGAGCGCGTTGAGCATCGGCGGCAGTCTGCGCGCGAGACAGCCAAGCGCGCGTGAGCCAGGCGCGCAGGCGGCGTGAGCGCGACGCGCGGCCTCAGACCTTGCGGCGGATCTTCAGGCCCGAGACCGGGAAGCTGGCGATCTCGCCGCCGCCCTCGCGGCGCCGCGGCTGGCCGGGCTCGGGCGCAAAGCACTGGGCGTAGAAGACCTCGTAAGTGGCCGGCAGCACGCCCTCGCGACGGTGCTGCTCGTAGGCCTCGAACACCTGCTGCATGCGCGCCTTGCCGGTCAGGCTGCGGCGACGATCGGACCAGGCATTGCCGGCGCCGATACCGCGCAGCTCGCGCATCAGACTACGGACGTCGGGATAGGTCAGGGTGAAGCGGTCGGTGTCCAGTACCGGGTCGCGGAAGCCCGCGCTCATCAGCGCATCGCCCACCGCCTGCATCGGCGTGAAGCTGGAGACATGGGGTGCGCGATCGGCGGCGGCGAAGGACTCGCGCAGCTCGTACAGGGTGTCGGGGCCGAAGCTCGAGAACAGCAGCAGGCCGCCCGGCCGCAGCAGGCCGCGCAGGCCGTCAAGCACGGCCGGCAGGTCCTCGATCCACTGCAGGCAGAGGTTCGAGAACACCAGGTCGAAGCTTTGTTCGGCGAAGGGCAGGGCGCGGGCATCGGCACAGACGCGATGGAAGCGCTTCGACTTCGGCGTGTACCAGCGCCAGCCACGGCCAGCTTCGACCAGCATCGGCAGCGCGAGATCGAGCGCCACCAGCTCGGCCTTCGGATAGCGCCGACGCAACTCGGCGCTGGCCCGACCGGGTCCGCAGCCAAGATCCAGGATCCGCGCGGGTTCGCCCTTCGCGAACACCAGCTGCTCCAGCAGGCGCGATTCCACCTCGCGCTGCAGCACGGCGATCGCGGCGTAGTCGGAAGCGGCGCGGCCGAAGGCTCGGCGCACCTGGCGCAGGTCGAGGCGGGGGTCCATGAGGGCGCGCAGTGTACGCCAGTGCGCCGGCTCCTTGGCCGCCTCCCCGTCCACGGCCTGCGCGTAGAATCGGCCATCACCGGGTCCTCACGTCCAGCGGGTCGCGCAATGAGCCACAGCCATAACGATTTCATCGAGGTCTACGACAATGCGCTCAGCCGCGAGCAGTGCGCGGCACTGATCCAGCGCTTCGAGCGGTCGAACCAGCTCCAGCCGGGGGCGGTCGGGGGCGGCGTCTATCCCGAGCTCAAGCACAGCAGCGACCTGACGATCTCGGGTCGGCCCGAGTGGCAAGACGCCGAGCAGGCGCTGAACACGGCCATGCTCAATGGCCTTGTCGCCTACCTGCGGCGCTATCCGCACACCCTCATCGCGCCGCTGATGCTGCAGATGCAGGACCCGAACAGCGGCGAGGTGCGCCGCCTCGACGCCAGCGACGTCGAGCGGATGAATGCGGACCGGCTGGTGCCGGTGCTGCAGCAGGTGTTCCGCCCGGGCGCCATCAACCTGCAGCGCTACCGCGCCGGCGAGGGCGGCTATCCCTACTGGCACTGCGAGCTCTACCCCCGTGACCGCGATGCCGAATGCCTGCACCGCACCCTGCTCTGGACGGTCTACCTCAACGACGGCTTCGACGAGGGCGAAACCGAGTTCCTGTACCAGGAGCGCAAGGTCAAGCCCAAGGTCGGCAGCCTGCTGATCGCACCCGCCGCCTTCACCCACACCCACCGTGGCAACCGGCCCCAGCGTGGCGACAAGTACATCGCCACCAGCTGGGTGCTGTTCCGCCGCGCCGAGCAGCTCTATCCGGACATGGCAGCGGCCTGAATCCTGCACGCTGGCGACATTGCCCGTCGCCCGCACCCCAAGCCCCTCGCAAGGAGCCTTGCATGCACCCGAAACTGACGATCAGCAGCGGCCTGGCCCTGTGCTTGGCCCTGGCGGCCTGCTCCGAGCCGCCGCCACCGCCGCCCAGCGGGCCCACCGTCAACAGCGCCGCCGCCAACGAGGCGATCGCCCTGTTCGACCAGGCGCGCGCCGAGGGCCGCGGCCAGCTCGCGCGGGCCTATGCCCAGGACATCCTCGCCAAGTACCCCGGTACCGAGGCCGCCGCCAAGGTGCAGGCGGCGATGGCCGAGATCGAGACCATGGCCGCCGCCGACCGCGAGCGCACGCGTCTCGCCAACCTCTGGGTCTACCACGCGGTGGGCGAGGTCAAGGGCACCACTTACACGGCCTTCATGTACGAAGCCGGCAGCACTCAGAAGCCGCGCGAGGAGCGTCCGCAGCTGGTGCTGCGCCGGCACCCGGAGTGGGGCCAGAACGTCTACATCCTGCTGCCCGGCGGCCGCATCGCCTGCGGCGCGCGCTGCAACGTCAATCTCAAGATTGATGAAGGAAACCCGGTGCGCTTCGAGGCCAGCCAGCCCGAGGGTGCTCCGGTGCCGGCCATGTTCATCGAGGAGGACCGGCGCTTCTTCGAGGCGCTGAAGACCGCCCGCTGGATCGAGATCGAGGTGCCGATCCGCGGCGGCAAGCAGAGCCTGCGCTACGAAGTCGGCGGCATCGACCTCGCCCGCATGGGGCCCGAGGTGGCGGCGCGCCGGCCGCGCGGCTGAGTCCGCCCAAGCGTCCGCGCCTGCCGAAGGCCGCACTTCACGCTCACGCCCCCGCAGGCGACAATGGCGCGCTGCGTTGCGCGGCACTGAGACCGCGCCCGGCCTGCATCACTGCAGGCACAGCTTTCATCCAAAGGCCCCGCCTCCGCGGCGGCGGCCGCAACCGGGAGGATCCCCATGGCAGAACCGACCCTCACCCCGCCCGCCGGCGGCGCCAAGATCACCATCGACAGCGGCAAGCTGCAGGTGCCGAACAACCCGATCATCCCCTTCATCGAAGGCGACGGCACCGGCCCGGACATCTGGCGCGCCTCGGTGCGCGTGCTCGACGCGGCGGTGGAGAAGGCCTACGGCGGCCAGCGCAAGATCCACTGGCTGGAGATCTACGCCGGCGAGAAGGCCAACAACCAGTTCGGCACCTGGCTGCCGGACTCGACCGTGCAGGCCTGCCGCGACTACCTCGTCTCGATCAAGGGCCCGCTGACCACGCCGATCGGCGGTGGCATCCGCTCGCTCAACGTCGCCCTGCGGCAGATGCTCGACCTCTATGTCTGCCTGCGTCCGGTGCGCTGGTTCAAGGGCGTGCCGAGCCCGGTCAAGCGTCCCGACCAGGTCGACATGGTGATCTTCCGCGAGAACTGCGAGGACATCTACGCCGGCATCGAGTTCGAGCAGGGTTCGGACGAGAACGCGAAGTTCCTGAACCTTCTGAAGGAACACTTCCCCAAGAGCTTCGGCAAGATCCGCTTCCCCGAGACCTCGGGCATCGGCATCAAGCCGGTCTCGCGTGAGGGCTCCGAGCGTCTCATCCGCGCCGCCATCGAGTACGCCATCGCCAACGGCCGCAAGTCGGTGACGATCGTGCACAAGGGCAACATCATGAAGTTCACCGAAGGCGCCTTCCGCAACTGGGGCTACGCCCTGGCGGAGCGCGAGTTCGGCGACAAGACCTACACCTGGGACCAGTGGGAGCGCACCAAGGCCGCCAGCGGCGAGAAGGCTGCGAATGAAGAGCAGGCCGCCGCGGTCGCCGCCGGCAAGATCATCATCAAGGACGCCATCGCCGACATCACCCTGCAGCAGGTGCTGACGCGGCCGAACGAGTTCGACGTGATCGCCACGCTCAACTTGAACGGCGACTACCTCTCCGACGCCCTGGCCGCGCAGGTCGGCGGCATCGGCATCGCCCCGGGCGGCAACATCAACTACATGACCGGCCACGCCGTGTTCGAGGCCACCCACGGCACCGCGCCGAAGTACGCCAACCTCGACAAGGTCAACCCGGGCTCGGTGATCCTGTCCGGCGAGATGATGCTGCGCTACATGGGCTGGACCGAAGCGGCCGACGCCATCATCAGCGCCATGGACGCCGCCATCGGCGCCAAGACCGTCACCTACGACTTCGCCCGCCTGATGGACGGCGCGACGGAAGTGAAGTGCTCGGAGTTCGCGGACGCGCTGATCAAGGCGATGTAAGCGGGCGCTGTGATGGGTTGAACGCACAAGGCCGCCTTTGGGCGGCCTTGTGCATTGTCGGGCGCAGGTTTGGTCGAGCGCCAAGCTCAAGCCTCGCCTGCGAGAGCAGTAGCGGAAGCCTGCTTGCGGCAAGCGCGCTGCGATCGCCTACTTGTGCCTGCGACCGCTCTGGCTTCTGCGTGACTTCGGATTCTGCGTGACTTCCGTCTGTGTCCGAACTGGGAGCCAAGGTCGCTCGAACCCAGCGAGGCCTCCGCCATGACTGACCGCCGCTACGCCCTCTGGCCGCTGCCTCTCGCCGTCGCCCTGGTGCCCGTGTTCGCCGCCCACCTCGCTTACGCGCTGTCGATCGAGGCCGGCCACGTGCCTGCTTGCGTGCCTTACTTCGAAGGCTGCACTTCGATCAGTCGGGCGGCGCGGCATGGGCTGGGCAATCACCTGTTCCGGCTGCTGATGCTGCCTTCGGCGCTGCTGCTCACCCTGCATTGGCTGGCGACCATCGTCTGGCTGCGGCAGAGCACAGGCGAGTCCCGGGCGGGTAGCAGTCTCTGGCTGCTGGCGCCGTTCGCCGGTCTGGTGCTGGCGGTCTACGCCACCTTCCTCGGAACGGATGGCGAGGCCTATCGCTTCCTGCGCCGATATGGCGCCCAGCTCTACTTCGCTTCGGTCTACCTTGCGCAGCTGGTGGTGGTGCGGCACTGGCATCGCCGGCTCGGACGCTGGGACCGCGTCGGCACGGTCTGGCTGGCGATCTCGCTGATGATGCTGGCCCTGGGTCTGGGCTATACCGCCGTCGCCAACGGCTTCGAGGATCCCGAGCTGAAGGACCGCATGGAGAACCTGCTGGAGTGGCATATCGGCGCGCTGATGACGGCCTGGTATCTGCTGCTGGCCTGGGTGTGGCGGCGCGAGGGCTTCAACCTGGGCTTCAGGCTCGGACGCTGAGCGCCCGGGCCTTCAGCGGATCGCCTGCGCAAGGTTGATCCGCGCCTGCGCCTCAAGCCGCGCGCGCAGGGCTGGCGTGCGGTACAGCGGCTCGCGCCTCGCGAATTCGCGCAGCAGCTGGCGGCGCTTGTAGCGGAAGAGGAAGCCCGGCACCCAGACGTACTCGCCGCGCACCTGCTGCTCGTACTCGGCGAAGCGTTCGGGGGCTGCGCCGAGAATGGCGAGGTCGATGTCGACCAGCAGGCTGGGGTCGCCGGGCGCCGGTTCGGCGGCATGCGCGGTGTCGAGGATCAGGGCGTGGATGCGCGCCGTCGCTGCAGGATCGGCGCCGGCCTCGCCAAGCGCTTGCGCTGCCCAGTCGGCGCTGCGCTGCTCGTTGTCCTTGGCGCGCGGATCGTAGACCGCATCGTGGAACCACAGCGCCAGCACGAGTTCGTGCGGTCGTTCGGCCAGTGCGCGATGCGCGCGCAGCAGGTCCAGACACTCCGAAAGATGCTGCAGGCTGTGATAGTGCCGCTGCGGTTCGCGCCAGGCGTCCCGCAGCGCCTGAAGGCAGGTCAGTGCGTCGCCCGCCGCGCCGACCGCGCGCCAGGCCTGCAGGAATTCGAGGTCGTTCGGATGCGCAGTCATCGGTCGGGCGCAGGCGTCGGCTTGGATGCCAGGCAGGCTCGCCAATCCGGCGCGCTCTGGCAAGCCGCATCCGAAGCTCGACGCTGGGGCCGCATCCGCCGATCATCGCGGGCCTTCATCCGGAGCCTGCGCATGGACTTCAACCAGCTCGACCAGACCCTGCGCGACAGCCTCGCTGACCTCAAGCTCAGCGTGGACGAGCGCGACGAGCTGCGCGAGCTCGGCCAGTCGCTGTCGCCCGATGCGATCCGCTTCCTGCGCAACCGCGCCTTTGCTCTGGTGCGCGAGCTGGTGGCCGACCCCGCGCAGGCGCAGCCGGCGCTGAAGTGGCTGGAGCAGGTGGTCAAGACCTTGGACCTGAAGGCGCAGGTCGCGCGCGAGCCCGCCAGCGCGCACTTCAGCCCGGGCGAGAGCTGTCGGCAGAAGATCCTGGCGCTGTGCCGCGCGGCCCGCACGCAGGTCGATGTCTGCGTGTTCACCCTCGCCGATGACCTGCTTGCCGCGGCCCTGCTGGAGTGCCACCGCCGAGGTGTCGCGGTGCGCCTTATCACCGACAACGACAAAGCCTTCGACGCCGGCAGCGATGTCGTCTGGCTGCGCGATCAGGGCCTGCCGGTGAGGGTGGATCGCAGCAGCTACCACATGCACCACAAGTTCGCGGTTTTCGACGGCCGCCTGCTGCTGAACGGCAGTTTCAACTGGACCCGCAGCGCGAGCACTTCGAACGAGGAGAACCTGATGGTGATCGAGCACGCCCAGCTGGTCGCGGATTTCCGCACCGAGTTCGAGCGCCTGTGGGCGCGCCACGCCTGAGAGTGTGGTGAAAGTGACCCCGGTGCGGCGGAGCAAGGCGGCAACCCAGGCCCCGCCGCACCGGGGCCGGTGCGGGCCGCTGTGCGGCTCGGGATCGATAACGGCTGGATGCGCGCGAACTTTAGGGCAAGGCTGATCGAGTCCCTCATCGCCTTGATCCGTGGTCGCGAGTCCGGCCCAGGTCCGGACTCGTTCGGCCGCTGCGCGGCGACCCTTCGCTTCGCGCGGTAACGCTGGATCAAGCAGCGCGCGCTCGATCCAGGGGCGCGCCCTGCATGGCCGGCGGCAACGCTGGATTCTTCAGGCTTGCCTTGGGGTGGGGCGACGCGCTCGGCAGATGCGCATCGAGAGCCAGAAACGAAACAGCCGAATCGCATCCTGCGATCCGGCTGTGTGCTTCGGGGAGAGCATGGGACCGGGGCCGTGGGGGAGGTCGGAGAGCCGGTCCGGAGCGCCTCGCAGAACAACGCGGGCACGGGTGCATTATTCACGCGACAGGTGAAGGAAATAGCCTGATACGTCGCATGCAGGGTCAGGGCGTTCCTGACAAGTCATTCATGGTGTAAGGCTTGAGACCACATTGCCGCAAGCCGATCGCGCGGAAGATCGGTTTGATCCCCATCGCGCTGCCCGGCCCGACCGACATGAGTGAGTTCTCATCCGAATCTATGCAGCCTCGCACGCCCGACGAGGCGCGCGTGGAACTGGCGTCCACCTCCATCCGTGACGCCTTCGAGGGCTACAACGCCCATTTCCGCGCGATCACCCAACGCGCGCGGCGGCGCTTCGAGCAGCGCGACTGGCTGGGCGCGCGCTCGGATGCAGTCGAGCGCATCGAGCTCTACGACCGCTGCGTCGCCGCCGCCGGTGCACGCCTCGCCGCGCAGCTGGAGGCACAGTCGCAGGACAAGGCCCTGTGGGCGCGCATCCACGCCCGCTATGCCGAGCTGATCGCCGGCCTGCTCGACCAGGAACTGTACAAGACCTTCTTCAACACACTGACTCGGCGCTTCTTCGCGACCCGCGGCGTGGATGCGGCGATCGAGTTCGTGGCGCTGTCGATCGCGCCCACCGATCGCATCACCCATCCAGTGGCGCGGCGCAGCTACGCGGTGGCCGGCGACCTCGCCGCGGTGTTCGCGCGCGTGCTGGCGGACTATCCCTTCGCGGTGCCTTATGCCGACCCCCAGGACTGCGCGCGCAAGCTGGCGGAACGCATCGGTGAGCAGCTGGCCGACTGGGAGGCGCCGCCCGTGCGCGGTCTGGAGCTGATGGAGACAGTGTTTTACCGCGAGCGCCGCGCCTATCTGGTCGGCCGCGTCTATGGCGAGAGCCGGTTTGCGCCGATCGTGATCGCGCTGATGCACACCGAGCGGGGCCTGCGCGTGGATGCGCTGATCACCGAGCGCGCCCAGGTGGCCGTGCTGTTCGGCTACACCCGCAGCTACTTCCATGCGGATCTCGAAACCGTGGGCGATGCGGTGGTGTTCCTGCGCACCCTGCTGCCGCACAAGCCTGTGGATGAGCTCTACACCGTGCTGGGCCGCGCCAAGCAGGGCAAGACCGAGCGCTACCGGCACCTGTTCGCGCATCTCGCGCGCCACCCCGAGGAGGCCTTCGTCCACGCCGACGGCGAGCGCGGCATGGTGATGGCGGTGTTCACCCTGCCCAGCTATCCGGTGGTGTTCAAGCTGATCCGCGACCGCTTCGCCTACCCGAAGACCATGGCCCGCGCCGAGGTCGAGCAGAAGTACCGGCTGGTCTTCCACCACGATCGCGTCGGCCGCCTGGTCGATGCGCAGCTGTTCCGCCACCTGCGCTTTGCGCGCCGCCAGTTCGCTCCGGCCCTGCTCGACGAACTGCTGCAGGGCTGCCGCGAGACGGTGCAGACGGACGGCGAAGACCTGGTGTTCTCGCACTGCTACATCGAGCGCCGCCTGCGACCCCTGAACCTCTACCTGCGCGAGGTCGAGCCGGCGCGCGCGATCGCTGCCATCGTCGATTACGGCCAAGCCATCAAGGACCTCGCGCGCAGCAACATCTTCCCGGGCGACCTGCTGCTGAAGAACTTCGGCATCAGTCGCGCCGGCCGGGCGATCTTCTATGACTACGACGAGCTCTGCTTCGTCACCGAGTGTCGATTCCGCGCCCTGCCAACCGCACGCCACGAGGACGAGGAGCTGCACGCCGGCGCCTGGTACCACGTCGACGAGAACGACGTCTTCCCCGAGCAGTTCCCGCAGTTCCTCGGGCTCTCGCCCGAACTGCGCGAGGCCCTGCTGGAGGCCCACGGCGAGATCTTCACCGTCGGCTGGTGGCTGGCCCTGCAGGAGGACATCCGCGCCGGCGCGCTGGCCGATGTGCCGCCGTATCCGTCGCGGCTGCGGGTTTAGCGGCGTGTCGAAGAACTCCGTTCCGGGGATTCTTTCAAGACAGCGGCCCGGCACGGGTCGGTAGCGCCTTCCGACGAAGCGGCCGCTTTCGCGCTTGCTTTTCCGACTCGGCCCGCCCCGGCTGCGCCTGCAGGCGGCGTTTCAACCGCCTGCAGGCGCGCTGACTTCACAGCGTCACGCGAAAGCCGCAGACTCCGCGCGCCGCGTCGGGAGCGACTCCCGCGCGCGCTGGGGCGGCCGCGGTGGCCGCCACCGCCGGATGCAGGGCCGGGGAGGGCCCGCGCATCACGCGGAACCGCTCGTTTCCGCAGCGTGACCGTGGCCGGATGCCGCGGCGCGCGGCTTACGGAGTTCCCATGACCCTGTCCCTGCGTGGACGACTCGCGCCTGCCTGCAGTGCGCTGGCTTCGCTGTGCCTGATGGCCGCCGGCGCTGCCCGCGCCGATGTCTTCATCAACGAATTCCACTACGACAACAATGGCACCGACAGCGGCGAGCGCGTCGAGCTCATCGCCCCGGCCGGCACTTCGCTGAGCGGCTGGAAGCTGGTGCTTTACAACGGCAGCGACGGTCGCCAGTACGCGACCTACAGCCTCTCGGGCACCACCGCCAACCAGTGCGGTGGCCACGGCACCGTGGTGGTCAATGTGCCGGGTATCCAGAACGGCAGCCCGGATGGGTTTGCGCTGATCGACGCCGGTGGCGCCGTCGTCCAGCTTTTGAGCTATGAGGGCGGCTTCACCGCCACCGACGGCCCCGCCGCCGGTCGCGTGGCCACGCCGATCGCCGTGGCCGAAACCGCGACCACCCCGGTCGGGCAGTCCCTGCAGCTCGCCGGCAGCGGCAGTCGCGCCAGCGATTTCACCTGGCAGGCGCCGCGCGCGGCCAGCTTCGGTGCCTGCAACAGCGGGCAGACCCTGGTGGCGGCAGGTGGGGGTGGCGACGGCGGCACGAGCCTGAGCAACGGGGTGACCCGCACGGGTCTTGCGGCGACGGCCGGCAGCAGCCTGGCCTTCACCCTGGACGTGCCCTCCGGCGCCAGCAACCTGCGCTTCGCGATGAGTGGTGGGACGGGTGATGCCGACCTTTACGTGCGCTATGGCAGCGCGCCCACCACGACGGTCTACGACTGTCGCCCGTATCAGACCGGCAATGCCGAAACCTGCAGCTTCGCCAGCCCGCAGGCCGGCACCTGGCACGTGGCGATCCGCGCCTACACGAGCTTCAGCGGCGTGAATCTCACGCCGAGCTTCGACACGGCGAGCGCGCCGCCGTCGGGCTACTACAGCGGCGTGCAGACCGGCAGCGCCAGCGCCTTGCGCGCCAGTCTGCATGCGCTGATCGACGACCACACGCGCATCCCGTACACCGCCAGCACCACCGACACCTGGGACGTTCTGAACCAGGCCGAGCAGGATCCGCTCAACAGCGGCCGCATCCTCGACGTCTACAAGAATGCGTCCTATGCCAAGGTCGCCGGCGGCAACGACTTCTACAACCGCGAGCACACCTGGCCGAATTCGCTGGGCTTTCCCAACGACGGCCCGACCAATTCGGCCTACACCGACCTGCACATGCTGATGGCCTCGGACATCGCCTACAACGCGGCGCGCGGCAACAAGGCGTACGACAACTGCCCCAGCGGCTGTACCGAGTACCCGACCGGCGCCTATGCCGGGCAGGGCGGCGGCAGCGGCGCGTACCCGGGCAATTCCAACTGGACCAACGGCAGCGTGTTCGAGGTCTGGTCGAAGCTGAAGGGCAATGTGGCCCGCGCGATGTTCTACATGGACATCCGCTACGAAGGTGGCAGCCACGGCGGCACCGGCGCGGCCGAGCCCGACCTGCGCCTCACCAACGATCTGAGCCTCGTGGTCGGCACCTCGGGCAATGCCTCGGTGGGCTACATGGGCCGGCTCTCGACCCTGATCCAGTGGCATCAGCAGGATCCGCCGGACGAAGCCGAACGCCTGCGCAATGCCCTGATCCAGACCTACCAGGGCAATCGGAACCCGTTCGTCGATCAGCCGCAGTGGGTGGCCTGCGTCTATCAGTCGGTCTGCAACTGAGCCCAGCCTGCGCAGGACAGGACGAAGCGCGCTCCGCTTCGTCCTGTCGCTCGCCCCAGTCGCGCGCGTGGCCGAGGCCGACCCGCAGCCGTGTTCTGCGCAAGGATCAGGCACCCGCCTTATCTCCATCCTCACGCGCCTGTGCTAGCGTGCCCCGCTGCATCCGACCGCGTCGCCGCTCCCGGTGGCGCCTGAACCCTGCAGACCCCGCGAGGAGTCCCCCATGCTCAAGAAAACCCTGCCGCTGTTGATCGTGCTGTCGCTGGCCGCCTGCTCGCAGTCCGAGGCCCCGCCCGCCGCCGCACCCGCGGAAGCCCCGAAGGCCGCCGAGCCCGCACCGGCCCCCGCCGAGCCGGTGAAGTCGCCGCTCGAGCAGGCCGTGGCCGGCGCCTGGCGCACGCCCGAGAATGTCGCCCGTGATGCTTTCCGCAACCCTGCGCCGACGCTCGGCTTCTTCGGCGTCGAGCCCACCGAGGTGGTGCTCGAGATCACCCCGGGCGGCGGCTGGTACACCGAGATCCTGGCGCCGCTGCTGCGCGATGGCGGCAGCTATATCGCCGCCGTGGTCGACCCGGCCAAGGCTGCCAACGAGCGCGCCGCCGAGTACTACGGCAACGCGCTGAAGAGCTTCCAGGAGAAGCTGGCCGGCAATGCCGAGGTCTACGGCAAGGCGCAGGTGGTGCAGTTCGATCCTGCCAATCCGGTGTTCGGTGCGCCCGGTTCGGTCGACACCGTGCTGACCTTCCGCAACGTCCACAACTGGATGCCCTCGGGCGCAGCACCGGCCTATTTCAAGGGCTTCTATGACGTGCTGCGCGAAGGCGGCACCCTCGGCATCGTCGAGCACCGCGCCGCCGAAGGCACCGAGCCCGATGGGCGCAGCGGCTATGTGACCGAGGCGCAGGTGATCGCGCTGGCCGAGGCCGCCGGCTTCAAGCTCGAAGAGAAGTCGGAGATCAATGCCAACCCGAAAGACACCCGCGACCATGCCAATGGCGTGTGGTCGCTGCCGCCGGTGCTGCGTGGCGGTGACGAGGACCGCGAGAAGTTCGTGGCGATCGGCGAGTCGGACCGCATGACCCTGCGCTTCGTCAAGCCGGCCGCCAGCGATTCGGCCCCGCCTGCGGGCGATGGCGATCCTGAAGGCGAGGGCGGCTCGGAGTCTTGAGACAAGGCTGAAGAATTCAGCGTTCTCGCCCGCCCTGGCAGGCGAGAACGCTGATCAAGGACAGGTTGGACTGGGTCCGCATGGCCTCACGACTTCCGAACCCTGCTGAACGACCGCGGCCGCCTCGTGCGGCCGCGGTCGTTTGAGGCCCTGCCCATGCTGATCGCCTTCAACAAACCTTACGGCGTGCTCTGCCAGTTCACCGACGGCGAGGGGCGACCGACCCTGGCCGATTGGGTCGACGTTCCTGACGTCTATCCCGCCGGCCGCCTCGACGCCGACTCCGAGGGCCTGCTGCTGCTCAGCGATGACGGCCCGCTGATCGCCCGCATCACCCAGCCGAGGCACAAATGGTCCAAGACCTATGTGGTGCAGGTCGAGGGCGAGGCCACGGACGCTCAGCTGCGTGCGCTGGCCGCGGGGCCGCTGCTCAAGGACGGTCCCTGCCTGCCGTGCGAGGTGACGCGTTTCGATGGCCCGCCCGACTGGCTGTGGCCGCGCGACCCGCCGGTGCGCTTCCGCAAATCGGTGCCGGAGAGTTGGCTGCAGGTGGTGCTGCGCGAGGGGCGCAACCGTCAGCTGCGGCGGATGACCGCGGCCGTCGGCCTGCCCACGCTGCGACTCATCCGCACGGCGATCGGCCCGCACGCGCTGGCGGGTCTGCAGCCGGGCGAGCTCAGGATTCTCGACGCCGAACCTGCCGCCCGGGCCGCGCCCTCCGCGCGGCCGCCTGTCCGGTCTGGCCGAACAGTGCGCTCGACGCCACCGCGGCGGCGCTGAGCCGCCTGCAGGGCGCTTTGACGGCGCCAGCGGCTACCATCGCAGGCCACATCCACTCACGGAGACCGCCATGAACGAGCGTCCTGCAGTTCCCATCGCCGCGGCCCTGCCCGTCGCCGCGACCAACACCCTGGTCCGCAACACCTTCATCCTGCTGAGTCTGGTGCTGGGCGTCGCCGCCGTTGGCGCCGGCATTGGTCTCGGCCTGCGCCTACCGACCGGACTGGGCATGGCGATCGCCTTCATGGTCCTGTTCATCGGCGGCCCCTTCCTGATCTCGCGCATCGGCAGCGGCCAGACCCAGATCCTGGCCACGTTCGGCTGGGCCTTCGCGGTCGGCCTCTTGTTCAGCCCGATGATCGGCGCCTACCTGAGCATCCCCGGCGGTGCTTCGGTGGTGCTCAACGCGCTCGGCGCCACTGCCCTGATCTTCACCGCGCTGGCCGGCTATGCCGTGGTCTCGCGCAAGAACTTCAACTTCATGGGCGGCTTCCTGCTGGTCGGCGCCCTGGTGCTGATCGTCGCGGTCATCGCCAACCTGTTCCTGCAGATCCCGGCCCTGTCGCTGACCATCTCGGGTGCGGCCGTGCTGCTGATGAGCGGCTTCATCCTGTGGGATGTCAGCCGGCTGATCCACGAGCCCAATGCCAATCCGATCATGATCACCGTCAGCCTGTTCGGCAGCATCGTGGTGCTGTTCTCGCATCTGCTGAACCTGATGAATCTGCTGTCCGGCGACGATTGAGAGGCTTCGACGTCGCCCGAGGGTGACGGCACGGAAGCACGGGGCCCTTCGGGGCCCCTTTCGCGTTTTGGCGCTTGCGCCCGCCCCTCACCCCTTGGGAGAGGGCTCGAGGCGGGGGGCGCCGCACGCGCTCCGAGTCCCTTCGGGCTGCCTGCCTTCGCGGCTTTCATAGGGTGGGCCCTGGCCCACCAAGAGCGCCACGCTCGCTCCGGTTTTGTTTCGTCGCTCAGCCGCTTGAAGCCAAGAGCCAGAGCTTTCGGACAGCCCTTCGGGCTGCCCGACCTGCTTCCACGGTCTTGTCCGGGCTTCGCCAAACCCCTACCGTGGCCGACCGCTCCAGCCCATCGCCGTGCTGATGAACACCACCGACGACTCCTTGCCCTCTAACGAGCGCCGCCCCGTCGAACGCTTGTTCGCGAACTACGCGGACGACCATCGCAACCCCACCAACCAGACCATCCACGTGGTCTGCGTGCCGCTGATCCTGTGGTCGGTGATCGCCCTGCTCTGGCTGATCCCGGTGCCGCCGGCGCTGGGCCGCGATGGGGCCTGGGCGGGCATGGTCATGGCGATGGCGGCGATCTACTACTACCGGCTGTCGCGCCCGCTGGGTCTGGTGATGGCGCTCAAACTGGTGGCCGTGGGCTTCATCACCCACATGCTGTACCTCGGCTTGGGAGCCACGCAGCTGCTGTGGCTGGCGATCGGCGTCTTCGTGCTGGCCTGGATCGGCCAGTACATCGGCCACCGTTACGAAAGCAAGAAGCCCAGCTTCTTCACCGACCTCGTCTATCTGCTGATCGGCCCGGCCTGGGTGATGGGCAAGCTGATGCGGCGGCTGCGGATTCCGCTGTAAGTCGCGATCGTGCGGCCGCGCAGGGGGCGTCGCTCGCGCGAGCGGGGCGCCTCCCAAGACTCGAAGGCCTTGCTGCGAAGACCAAAGTCGTAGCCCCGCGAGGGGCGGCCGTCATCAGGGGCGAACGTGCTCGCGCCACGCGGGGTGGGTGCAGGGCGCGGGCTGCGGTCGCCCGCGGCCTGTGCCTGCGGTGCGTGCGAGCGATCCGTTCAACAACATCGGGCCCGTCGCGCAGGCCCAAGTCACGCTCAGGCGACGATGCCCGTGAGCTTGAGCAGGGCTTCGGCGTACTTGGCGCGCGTCGCCTCGATGACGTCCGCCGGCACGCGCGGGCCCGGCGCGGTCTTGTTCCAGTCGAGCGTCTCCAGGTAGTCGCGGACGAACTGCTTGTCGTAGCTCGGCGGGCTGATGCCCACCTGGTACTGGTCGGCCGGCCAGAAGCGCGAGGAGTCGGGGGTGAGCATCTCGTCCATCACGATCAGCTGGCCCTGCTCGTCGAGGCCGAACTCCAGCTTGGTGTCGGCGATCAGGATGCCGCGCTCGGCGGCGAAGGCCGCTGCGAAGCGATAGATCTTCAGCGTTGCCGCGCGCACGGCCTCGGCCAGCTCGCCGCCGATCAGCTCGACCACGCGGTCGAAGCCGATGTTCTCGTCGTGGTCGCCCACCGCAGCCTTGGTCGATGGGGTGAAGATCGGCTCCGGCAGCACCTCGGCCTGGCGGAGGCCGGCGGGCAGGGCGATGCCGCAGACCGCCCCCGTGCGCTGGTAGTCCTTCCAGCCCGAGCCGATCAGGTAGCCGCGGGCGATGGCTTCCACCGGCAGGGCTTTCAGCTTCTTCGCGACCACGCTGCGCTTGGCGTACAGGGCGAGGTCGGTGCCGGCCGGCAGCACACTGGCCAGCGGCGTCGACGACAGATGGTTGGGCTGCAGCGCGGCCGTCTGCGCGAACCAGAAGTTCGACATCTGGCAGAGGATCTCGCCCTTGCCCGGGATCGGGTCGGGCAGCACCACGTCGAAGGCCGACAGACGATCGCTGGCGACGATCAGCAGCTGGTTCTCCGGCAGGCCGTAGACATCGCGCACCTTGCCCCGGTGCAGCAGCGGCAGGTCGAGGTCGGACTGGTGCAGGGTCGTGGTCACGGCGGAGGCCCGGGCTGGCGGAAAGCGCGACAGTTTAGCGGCGCCGGCGCGGGGCTCCCAGCGTGAGGGCCGGCACGTGCTTCCGGATTCCTCTCGCGGACAGAGTCATCGCTTCGGACGCCGACCTTGCGCAGACACCGGGCCGGTAGAATGCGCGGCCATGAACGTACGCGCCCTGATGCTGGCCCCCCTGCTGGGCCTTGGACTCTCCGCCTGCAGTCCCGGTGCGCCGGCCGGCGATGCGCCGATCGAACGCCCGGCCCAGCTCGGCATGTGCGCCAGCTGCCACGGCGTCGACGGCATCGCGCTGGCGCCCGGCAACCCGCACCTGGCCGGTCAGGACGAGGCCTATCTGCGCCAGTCACTACAGAAGTACAAGAGCGGCGAGCGCCGCCATCCGCCCATGCAGGCGGTGGTGGGTGCGCTGCAGGACGCCGACCTCGACGCCCTGGCCCTCTGGTATGCCAGCCAGCCGCGGCAGGGCCAGCGCGCGGCGGCGGCTGAAGCCGCGGCCGCCAACAGCGACGCCAACTAGCCCATGCGCTACGCCGGCCGACTGCTGGGTTTCTCCTTCGGCTGGATCCTGCTGCGTCATCCGGCCGGTGCGGTGCTCGGATTCCTGATCGGCTGGGGCTTCGACGGCGGCTGGCTGGCCCTGCGTTCGCCGCGGCCCGCCCGCGGCGAAGACCCCTATGCGGTGCTGGAAGTCGCGCCCGAGGCCTCGATGGACGAGATCGATCGCGCCTACCGCCGCGCGATGTCGCGCCACCATCCCGATCGCGTCGCCAACGAATCGGCCGCCGTGCGCCGTCGCGCCGAGGCCCGCGCGCGCGCCATCAACGCCGCCTACGACCGCATCCGCGCTGAGCGCGAAGGCTGATCGCGCGCGTGCCGAACCCCAACCCCCCGCCGTCCCGAGGCCGCCATGTCGAAAGCCCTGATCGCACCCTCCATCCTTTCCGCCGACTTCGCCCGCCTCGGCGAAGAGGTGCGCAACGTGCTCGCCGCCGGCGCCGACTGGGTGCACTTCGACGTGATGGACAACCACTACGTGCCCAACCTCACCGTCGGCCCGCTGGTCTGCGAGGCGCTGCGCAAGCACGGCATCACCGCGCCGATCGACGTGCACCTGATGGTGAAGCCGGTGGACCGCATCATTCCCGACTTCGCCAAGGCCGGCGCCAGCCTGATCAGCTTCCACCCCGAGGCCAGCGAGCACATCGACCGCAGCCTGCAGCTGATCCGCGACTCCGGTTGCAAGGCCGGCCTCGTCTTCAACCCGGCCACCCCGCTGCACCACCTCGACTACGTGATGGACCGGATCGATCTGATCCTGATCATGTCGGTCAACCCGGGCTTTGGCGGCCAGAGCTTCCTGCCCTCGGTGCTGCCCAAGATCCGCGAGGCGCGCGAGCGCATCCGCGCCTCGGGCCGCGACATCCGGCTGGAGGTCGACGGCGGCGTCAAGGTCGACAACATCGCCGAGATCGCGGCGGCCGGCGCCGATACCTTCGTCGCGGGTTCGGCGATCTTCAACGCGCCGGACTACGCCAAGGTCATCGCGGAGATGCGCGCCGAGGTGGGCAAGAGCCGGGGTTAGAAATTGGGGATTGGGGCTTCGGGCTTCGGGCTTCGTAGAGCTTCCGCAAGCCCGCTGTTGAGCCCCTCTCCCCCTGTGGGAGAGGGGTTGGGGAGAGGGGTGAAATTTCGCCGCAAGCTTCCTACCCCTCTCCCCCAGCCCCTCTCCCTCAAGGGGAGAGGGGAGGTCGGCATTCGGGTGGCTCGCGTCGCGGCTCAGGCCGAAACTCTTCCGATCCCGATCCCGATCCCGATCCCGATCCCCGATCCCCGCCCTCACACCACCGCCGCCCCGATCACCCGCCACAGCCACAGCTCGACCGACAGGGACAACAGGGCGAAGGTGAACAGGGTGAACATCAGTTTGCGCCACAGGCCGAAGCGCGTGCGCGTCCAGGCCGGCATCAGCATCAACAGCATGGTGAGTGAGGCCGCGACCACCGCCCATCCCGCCCAGTGCGTCCACAGCATCGCCGGCACCGGATAGTTGCCGGGCAGGTCGGCGGCACCGGCATCCTGCAAGGCGATCGACACCGCCACGAAGCAGCCGATCAGGGCCAGCACGCACAACGCCGCCAGCACCGACACGCCGCCGACCAGGGCATCGGTGGGGCCGCCATAGCGCTTGCGTCCCAGCCGCCAGACCACCCCGCCCAGCGTCGAGACAGCCAGCAGCAGGCTGGCGCCCAGCGCTGCGAACAGCCACTGCGGCGAGCTCAAGCCGCCGACACGCTCGAAGCTGTGCACGCCGCTGCCGTCGGCAAACGCGGCCACGCGGCCATCGGCGCCGCGGATCAGGGCAAGACGCTGGCCGAAGGCCGATTCGAACAGGTCCTCGCCGATGCGTCGGTACTCGCCGCTGCGGGTACCCGCGTCCAGCGCGATCGTGTCGCTGTTGACCGCCCGCAGGGCAAGCCCGTCGAAAGCGCCGAAGATCGCCGCGAAGCTGCTGAAGACACGGCGATTGCTGAGGTAGTCGCCATCCACCTCGGCCAGCGCCCCCGGGTCACCGTGTTCGGCCGCGAGTGGTGTCGAAGGAGGCAGCGCCTGCAGCCGTTCGACGAGCTGTTCCGGCAGGCGCTGCACGAGGTTCCGGCTGGCGCCGCTGCTCTGGCTGACGAACACGCCAAGGCCGAGCTCGGGCACCAGCACCAGATTGCTCAGATAGCTCTCGGTGGCGCCGCCGTGACCGGTCAGCGTCACCCCGCGGAAGGGCGACTGGATGAAGCCGTGGGTGACATCCGCGGCTTGGGCGCGGTCGCTGTAGGGACGCGTCCAGATCAGCGCATGGGTGCTTGCAGACAGCAGGCGACGCCCATCGAGCTCACCCGAGTTCAGATGGAAGCGCATCCAGCGCGCCATGTCGGCCGCGGTGGTTGAGATGCCGCCCGCCGGCCAGTAGGCGCCGAGCTGCAGCTCGTGCTCGGGTTTCAGCACGCCGCCGCTTTCGCTGTAGCCCTGCGCCAGACGCGCGCGGGTGGCGGCGTCCATCCGCGTCGGCCCTTCCCAAACGGTGTCGCGCAGTCCCAGTGGATCCAGCAGCTCGCGGCGCAGGAAGCTGCCGTAGTCCTCGCCGGCGATGTCGGCCACCACCTGCGCGGCGAGCGCCGAGCCCCAGTTCGAATATGACGTCCGCGCGCCCGGCGGATACACGCGCCTGGGCTGGTGCTCGGCCAGCAGCTGGGCCAGAGGCCGCGCATCGTCGTCGCCGACCGCGAACACCTGGAAGCTGTCTTCGAAGCCGGCGCGGTGGCTCATCAGCTGGCGCATGGTCACCGGCGCATCGAAGGCCGGCCCGACCTTGACCGCCTGCAGATAGGTGTTGACGTCGGTATCGAGGTCGAGCTGGCCGCGATCGACCAGCACCAGGGCCGCGGTCCAGATGAAGGTCTTCGACACCGAGCCGATGCGGAACAGGGTCTGCTGCGGATCGACAGGCGTGCGCGCGGCGAGGTCGGCATGGCCATAACCGCGCAGCAGGGTCGGTGCGTCCGCGCGCACCAGTGCGAGGGTGACGCCGGGCAGCAGATGCTCGCGGCGCAGGGCTTCGACCAGACCGTCGATGTGTTGGGCCAGCGCATCGACCGGCGGTCCGCTTTCGATTCCCGTCCCAGTGGCCTGCGTGTCCGTGCTGGCAAGCGTCTCGGGATCAAGCACCGCTGCTTCGACAGGCGATGCGAGCGGGGTGGAGATGTCCTGCGCCAGCAGCGGCGCAGCCACGAGGAACAGCAGGCAGAGCAGCAGGAAGAACAGCAGTCTGGACATCGTGCGGTTTCCAGTCGGGGCCGCAGCAACGGTAGCAGCTTGCGCGGGCGACGCCCGGCGCGGGGCGATGCAGCCGCGCTACCTGCGATGCGCGCCCGCGGCATGCTTCGGGGGGCCTGAGGCTGCTAGGCTCCAGGGCTCTTCCGGGGGGAGGACTCTGATGAAGCTCGTGTTGAAGCTGCTGGCTGCGCTGGTCGTGGCCGTCGTGCTGCTGGTCGCCGTGGGCTTCGCCTTGCCCTCGGCCTTCAAGGTCGAACGTGCGGTGCAGATCGAGGCGCCGGCCGCCGAGGTGTATGCGCTGATCGCCTCGCCGCGCGAGTGGAAGCGCTGGTCGGCCTGGAACGCGCGCGACCCGGACATGCGGATCGAATACACGGGGCCGGAAGCCGGCGTGGGTGCCGGTTGGTCCTGGCAGAGCGCGACCGAGGGCAATGGCGCGATGGAGTTCACCGCCGCGGTGCCGGGCGAGCGCGTCGACTACGTGCTGCGCTTTCCCGATTTCGGCATGGAGTCGAAGGGCGTGCTGCGCATCGAGCCTGCCGGCAGCGGCGTGCGCCTGTCCTGGTCGAACGAGGGCGATATGGGCGGCAATCCGATCAGTCGCTGGTTCGGCCTGTTCATGGACAGTCTGGTCGGCCCGGACTTCGAAGCGGGGCTGGCCAGCCTGAAGCGGCTCGCCGAAGCCGGCTGAGCGCAAGGACGGTCGGCGCAGGCCCCTGCCGAGACGATTGGCGGCCGCATTCCGCCCCGGCCTGCCCGACTCGCTTTCCCCAGGGTGGCGACTGCGCTGGGCCCAGGCAGGCGCGAACGAATGCGCACGTGCGTGGTCGGCGCGCGAGGACTGCACCTCAAGCGGCAGCGGTGAACCGCTGAAGCCTTGACCTGTTCCGGCCCGCCCAGAAGCCGCACAGGGCACTGCGAATCGAGGCCGGCCTTCACTGCTCCCGGCGGGCGCACGGGTGCGGCCAGCGGAAACGCCGCCGAGGCTGCGCGATGCAGCCGTCAGCGGTCGTTGGCCGGCGTCAGCCGCGCCGCGAGCCCGCTGACGCGCTGGGTCGGGCGCGAGAGCGCCGTCCGCAGGGCGGCCTCGGTGCTCCACAGCGACAGCGCGCGGCGTGCACGGGTGGCGCCCGTGTAGAGCAGGGCGCGACCGAGGATGGGGTGCTCGGGATCGGGCGGCAGCAGCAGGGCGACTTCGCCGTACTCGCTGCCCTGGCTTTTGTGCACGCTGAGCGCGAAGCCGCCGCCGTGCAGGGGCAGGGCGCCTGGGGCGAGCCCGCGCGGACCCGCGCCCTCCGTGCCGCGCGCCTCGAACCACACCCGCAGGCTGCCGTCGGCTGAGCGCAGGCAGAGTCCGATGTCGCCGTTGAAGAGGCCGGCGGCATAGTCGTTCTGCAGCACGATCACTGCGCGCCCCGGATACCAGGCCTGGCCCTCGGGCAGGCCGAGCCGGCGCTTCCGCGCGCTGTCGATGGCGGCATCGCAGGCCAGGGCGCCGAACGGCCCCTCGCGTAGCGCGCAGAGCAACTGCACCTCGCGCAGGGCGGCGTGGGCGCGCGCGATCGCCGCCCTCTGCGCGGACTCATCGATCGGCAAAGGGGCGAACACCTGGCCTGCATCCAGCGCTGTGTGCAGGCGCTGCGTGTGCTCGATCAAGGCCTGCTGCAGACGGCGCGCATCGCCGACGGCGCGCAGCGCGAAGGCTTCGCCCGCCCGCGCCGCGGCTTCGGTGAAGCCTGCGGCATCGCCGGCCGCGATCGCCGCGTTCAGCGGCTGCAGCGCGGCCTCCGCACGGAAGCTGTGCTGCAGCCGGACCAGATCGCCGCGTGGATCGCTCTGCAGGGCCTCGACCAGATCGCGCAGCACCGAGCCGGTGCCCACCGAGGCCAGCTGCTCGGCGTCGCCGACCAGCAGCACGGCGGCGTCTTCGGGCAGCGCCTCGAAGCTGGCACGCAGCAGGGCCAGATCGACCATCGAGGCCTCGTCGATCACCAGCAGGTCCAGCGGAAGCCTGCGGCCGGAATGCCAGGCATGTCCGCGCGCCGGCCCGCGGCTGCCGAGCAAGCGATGCAGGGTGCCGGCTTCCGCGGCGAGCACATGGTCGAGCGCGGGCGCCCAGTCGGTATCGAAGGCTGTCGCGTCGGCTTCGGTGGCATCGAGCGCGGGGCGAGCCGTTGAATCTCCAGTGGATGTCCGCGCATGCATGGCGCGCGTCTCAGCCGCAAGCGCGTCGGGACCCGTCGCGGTTGTCGCGACCCTCGTGCCTGCGGCAGAAGCTGTGCTTGAGGTTGCAGCGGAAGATTCATCGGAATCCATCCTCGAGCCGGCAGCCAGGGCGCTCGCAGATCGCTTGCCTTCCCGCAGGGCAGCCGCCCCGCTCTGCAGGCTCTCGGCCAGCCGCTGCGCGGCCTTGCCGGTCGGCGCGGCCAGCCGCAGACGGGGAAACGCCCCGAAGCGCTGCCGATGCGCGCGCAGCCGCAGCAGCAGCATGCGCAGCACCGTGGTGGTCTTGCCCGTGCCGGGCCCGCCGGTCAGCACGAACAGCCGTCGATCCATGAAGCCCGCCACCGCCGCCCGCTGCGCCTGCACCGCCGCACTGCGATCGCCGCCGAAGAGCTGATCGATCCAGCGCTCAAGCGCTTCAGCGCTCACGCCCGCTGCCGCATCGCCGCCGGCATCGCCCTCGACATCCCATAGGGCGGGCCCTGGCCCAGCGGAGCTGGTCGCCGCCCCGGTGCCGATCCGCGACGCAGGCGAATCCCCGCGCCGCGCCCGCAGCATCGCCGCCAGCGCCTGCTCATGCGCAAAGCTGCGCCGCAGGTAGAACTGCGTGCCGTCGAGGACAAATGCCCAGCCGTGCGCCGCTGCGGTGGCATCGGAATCTCCGCCCACCGCCATCCGCGCCGCCTGTCCGACGTTCGCCACCAGCGGTTCGTTCCTCAGGGCCGCGAGTGCGTCCTCGCTCAGCGGCGCGATGAAGCGCCCGCTGCCGTCCCCGGCCAGCACCAGCACGCTGTCGCCTTCGCCCTCGGCGCGGCTGGCCGCCGCCGCGACCCGCGCGAGCAGCATCGAGCCGCCGTGCGCCAGCACCCAGCGCGCCACCGCGCGGTCGATGGCGCGCAGCTCGCCGTCCTCGCCATCGAAACCCTCGCCCAGCCGGCGGCGGAAATCGAAGCGACCGGCCTCGTCCCAGGCGGCGCTCATGCCGCCACCGCCGTGTGCCATGCGCCCGCCAATGCCGCCTGCGCGTCCTCGATCAGGCCCGGTGCGAAGCGCTGCCGCCACACGCCCGCACCCGGCGCCAGCCCCGCCGCGCGCAAGAACAGGTACACACACTCGCCGAGCTGCTGTTCACGCCCATATGCATCGCCGAGACGCTGCTGCAGGTAGCGGTCCAGCGCCAGCGTGTAGAGCAGGGCCTGGAAGCGGTAATGGCTGTGGTCCATCGCCGCGGAGAGACGTTCGCCAAGGTAATCGCCCACGCGCTCGCCCAGCCAGTTGCCCTTGTAGTCGAGCACGTGGAAGCGCTCGCCGAGCCTGAACACCAGATCGATCTTGCCGTTCATCAGCCCCGCGATCCGTCGCGAGGACGCCGGTACCAGCTCGGGTTCGCCGTGCCGCGCGCAGGCCGCCGCGAGATCCGCCAGCGCGATCTCGGGCAGGGCGAAGTCGAAGCCCAGCTCGGCGCGCTGGTCCCGCGCCGGCACCTCAGCGAGGGTGAGGCCGGGTGCGTGTTCCAGCCCCAGCGGCGCCGCCAGGGCGGCATCCAGGCGCTGCGCAAGGCGCTCGCTGAAGCGCGCCAGCCCCAGTGGCTCGAAGTCGCGCGTGCGCAGGCCCGCGCCGGCCAGCGTGGCCTGCACATGCTCCAGCTGTTGCACCAGCGGCGTGCCGATCACGCGCAGCTCCAGCAGGCTGTGCAGGGCGTTGCCGAAGCCGGCGCCGCGCAGGCCGGCCAGGGCCAGCAGGTCGGGATGCGGAGCTTCGTCGTGAACGCTCTCCAGGCGGGCGGCCTCCACCGGCAGCGACTCGTCCTGCGCCGGCGCTTCCGCATCCAGCAGGGCCTCGCTCTGCGCGCGGCCGGCGCGGCTCAGCGAGGTGAAACTGTGCTTGGCCTCGGGCGCGCGCGCCGGCAGCGGCCGCAGTTCACGCGCGCGGCGCGGCGTGTCGCTGCGGTCCGCCTCGGCGAAGCGCGTGCGAGTCGCCGCGGGCCACGCTGCGCGCAGGCCGATCGGATGCAGCGCCGGTGCTTCGCCTGCCTGCAAGGCCGCAGCCAGCTCGGGTCGCGCCTCGAACGCGCGCTGCATCAGCACATCCAACGGTGCGGCATCCACGCCCTGATGCGCCTGGAGGTTCCAGCCCGCGCGCTTCGGCCGCGTCGGGTCCAGCGCGTACACATGACAGGCGTGCACGGCGCGGGTCAGCGCCACGTAGAGCAGGCGAAAGCGCTCATCCTGCAGATCGGCCTGCTGCTGGGCCTTGGCCTCTTCCGCATAGCTGAGGCGTGGCCGCGCGCTGTGCGCATCGCTGCGCCGCCAGGGCGCGCGGTCGCTGCCCGCGCCATTGGCCCACATCAGCGGCAGGAACACGATCGGAAACTCCAGGCCCTTGCTGGCGTGCAGGGTCAACAGGCGCAGCCGCGGCTGCTGTGACTCGATGCGCAGCTGACGCTCGTCGGCGGCGGCTTCGTCGACCGCCGCGCCCTCGCGCTGGTGCTGCAGCCAGGCCAGCAGCTCCTCGGGGCCGCCGAGGTCTTCGCTGGCCTCCTGCAGTAGCTCGCCGAGATGGCGCAGGTCGGTGAGCAGGCGCTCGCCGCGTCGCGTCGACATCGCGCGCTCGGCGATCTGGTCCAGCAGGGCCTCGATCACCCCGGCCACGCCGCGCTCGATCAGCACGGCATGCAGGGCGCGGAAGCGCAGCGCCACCTGCTGCAGGCCCTCGGGCTCGTCCTGCCAGCGGCGGATCTCGGCGAAGCGCGCGCCCCACAGCCGCGTGGCGGCCGCCGCACGCAGCGCGCCGGCATCGCCCGGATGCACCACGCCGTGCAGCAGCACCTGCAGCTCGCGCGCGGTGTCGCCGGCCAGCACGCTGTCGCGGCTGGTCGCGACACAAGGCACACCGCGCGCTTCCAACAGCAGGCGCAGGCGCGCGATGTCGGCCGCACGCGGCAGCAGCACGGCGATGTCGGCCGGGCCGAGGCGGCGGCCGTCCAGCGTATGGGCAGGATCGTTCAAGAGTTCGACGATCTGGCTGGCGCAGGCGCGCAGCGCGGTCTGTCGGCGCGCCTCCTGGCCGCCGGCGCTATCGGCCTGGAAATGCAGCACCAGCGCAGCTTCCGGCGCGCTGCCGCCGACGCGATAGGGCTTGTCATCGGCGCGGCCCGCGGCCTGCACCGGCAGGTAGCGGATGTCGTGGTCGGCATCCGTCGACAGCGCCTCGCCGCCGAGCGCGAACAGCGCATTGCAGCCGGCCACCAGCGCGCGCGACGAACGCTGGTTCACCGCCAGGTTCAGGTGCTCGTCGACCTGCTCGGCCGCACGTCGATAGGCGTGGATGTCGCCGCCGCGGAAGCGGTAGATCGCCTGCTTGGGGTCGCCGATCATCACCAGCCGCCCGCGCTCGCGGCCGGCAGCATCGCGATACAGGCGATCGAGGATGCCGAACTGCAGGGCGTCGGTGTCCTGGAACTCATCCACCAGGGCCACCGGCCATTGCGCGAACAGGGTGTCGGCCAGTGGCCGCCGGCCGCCATCCCCTGCCGCCTGCGCTTCCCGCGCGAGTGCGGCATCCACGCTCTCCAGCAGACTGTCGAAGCTCTGCTGCCGGCGCAGACTCAGCAGTGCGTCCATGCGCGCGCGCCCGGCGGCGGCCAATGCATGCAGAAAGGCCTGCGGCGCTGCCTGCATGCGCGCCAGCACGGCTTCGCACAGCGCGGCCGCGAACTCGGTGGCGGCGAGCAGCCCGGCGTGCGTCTTGCCGGGCTTGCTGACCCCGGTGAGCGCGCGCGCATTCGCCAGCACTTCGATGTCGTCCGCGCCCAGGCACTGCCAGGCCGGCAGGCCCTGCGTGTTGCGCGCGGGGTCCAGGGCCTGCGCCAGCGCGGCCAGCGCGCGCGGCAGCTTGGCGCGCTTGTTGAACAGCGCCGCGTTGTCCACCACCGCCTGCAGCCGCGCCGCGCGTGCGGCATCCGGCTGCGCCCGTCGTGCCGTCTCCGAGTCCTCGGCTGGCAGCGTTGGCGCTTCGACCTCGATGCCGGCCATCAGCGTCGACTTCAGCAGGCCGCGCAGCTGGGCCAGCGACAGCGGCTTGCCGGTCATCCGCTGCAGCCGGTACAGCGGCTCGTCCTCCGAGCCCTGCTGCAGGCGACGCCACAAATCGGCGCTTAGCTCGTCCAGCAGGCTCTCGGTGGACACCAGCTCGGCTGCGCGGAAGTCCGCGCCGGCTTCGATCGGCTGCTCGGCCAGGATGCGCCGACACAGGCCGTGCAGGGTGCTGACCGGCGCGTGCTCCAGCTCGGCCAGCGCCAGCCGCAGCGCCTGCAGGTCGCGCGCGGCGGTGCCGGGGGTGCGCCAGCGGGCCTGCAGCCAGTCGAGGGCGGGATCGGAGGTGCTCTCGACGCCCTGTGTGCCTCCCGCGGCAAAACCAGGCGAAGCCGCTTCATCCCCGTCGCCCCCGCGCAGGCGGGGGCCCAGTGACTCTCCGCGGTCTATCGCGCTCACGAAAGCCGCTGCCCGCGTCTCCGCCCACAGCAGTCGCCGACGCAGCCGCTCGCGCAGCTCCTGCGCCGCGGCTTCGGTGAAGGTGGTGACCACGATCGCGCGCGGCGACAGGCCCTGCTCCAGCAGCAGGCGCAGGTAGAGCACGGCGATCGTCCAGGTCTTGCCGGTGCCGGCGCTGGCCTCGATCAGGCTGCGCCCCCCGGCGCCCAGGGGCAGAGTCGTCCAGTCGTGATGCATCGGCGCAGGGTGGCACAGGGCAGGGCGCTTGGGCAGGTGGCGATGGGACTGAAGCCGCAGTCTTCGATTTCCTCAAGCCTCGCGGAAAGCCCCAGAACGCCGCAGCTCCGGACCGCGGTACAGGTGTTCTAGAAGAAGCCTGAATTGGTCCGCGCGCGGTTCTCGGAGCCAGCTTGCACGCGACCGCAGCCTGAGCTTTGTATCCACCTTACGGGTCGCGAGCAAGCTCGCTCCTACAAAAAGCCCGTCCTCCCTTCAATCATCCTCTGCACGCGTGGCACACTCGCGAGGCGTCGGCGTCAAGAAGGCTCTCGGATCATTCCTGAAGCGTACCTATCACGCCGATGCCTAACTAAACTCTGGAGCCAAGAAATGAGCAACGTACTTCTGGACGGCCCCCTGGGCGAATCGCTGATCCGTCGACTGGCGGCTGACGATGACTTCCGCGCGCTGTTCGCGCGTAATCCTATTGAAGGCCTGCGGCAGATCGGCCTTTCCCCGCAGCAGATGATGCAGCTGTCTCCCCGTTGCCTGTCGCCTCAGGAAGCAGCCCCCAAGGCCGTCTTCGAGAAGATTCTTTCCGACATCGGCGGCGAGTCCTTCCGGCTGGCCATGTCGTTTTCGATCCACCATCTGAAGGTTCAGATGTCCGAGTCTAGAGAGCTGAGCGCCGTGCAGACGCTAGGCGCTCGCTCCGCCACGGCTGCCAGTGGTGCTTCAGCGGGTCACGGGTCTCTCTGAGATTCCATGGTCGACCCACTTTAGGCTCGGCTCAGAGAGGGGCTCGAAAGCCTACGCTGACCTTGCAGTTGATCGTGGATGAGAGCGCCGCGCGGCTTCACGCGCGGCGCTCTTTCACTCCATCCCCGCCGCCTCGGTCGCCCAGTTCTCCCACGCCACGGTGTTGGGATCAAACTCCAGGTTCTCCATCGCGCCACCGCGGTAGCCGAAGCCGCTGATGGCCATGACGCCCTGCTGCATCGGGTCGAGGCCGAAGGCGGCTTCCAGCGTGTGGTCGTTGATGGCTGCGGTGATGAACGCCGCCAGGCCGCACTCGGTGGCCGCCAGATACTGCTGGTGCGAGAGGTGGCCTGAATCCAGCGTCAGCGCGCGCAGCGCCTTGGCGTGGCGACGGTACTTCCAGAAGTTGCGTCCGAAGCGTGCGACGTGAACGACGAACACCGGGCAGTTCTCGAACCAGAACTGGCCGGCCAGCGCCTCGCTCAGCAGCGCCCGCAGCGCCGGAGGCTCAAGCAGCTGTACTGGGCCCAGGCTGTGCTGTACGCCGTTGTAGTGGTACAGCCCAGGCCGCAGGCCTTCCACATGCTGCGCGATGACATAGGGCTCGATGGCGTGCAGCCCGCCGGCCGAGGCGACCGGCTTCTTGACCACCTGCACGCCCGCCATCGCGAACTCACCGATGGCGCCGTAGGTGCCGGCCAACACCCGTGACATCGTCTCCAGCGCGACAGGTCGGCCCGCATCGAAATTGCGGCAGGTCACGCGCCTGCGGCACAGCTCGGCCAGCGCGCCCTGCGACACCGACGGCAAGTCGATCCGGGCCGAGGTCGCTGCGGGTTCGGCCACGGTGGGCGGTGCCTCGCCCAGTGCATCGGTCAGGCGCTGCCCCGAACGGGCCAACTGCTCGGCCGCCGCGCCTGTGTCCACCCCGGCCCAGCGCGAGTGCCGATGGGCCACCGCCGACAAGGGGTGCCAGTCATCGAGGATGGAGGGCTCGGGCGAAGCCTGCGTGGCGGCGTCCCAGAGCAGCTGCTCATCCAGCAACCGCTGCACCGCCGCCGCGCCAAAGCGCGCCTCCAGGGCGGCTCTTTCCGAACCATGCAGCGACGTGACCGCACCCAGCAGGGCGATCTCGTTCTGATCCAGCTCCACCTCGCCATCCCGATGTGCCGCCAGGGCCACCCAGCGGTTTCGCGCAACCACGCTGGGCGCGCCCGAGAGCAGGGCTTCCAGATCCACCGCACGCTCTTCTCGAAGCTGCAGCACCACCAATTTGCACCGCTTGATCGCCACGCCACAGACCTCCCACAGAACGAATCGCCAAGTGTGCCCCATCGCACCCCGCTCGCCACGTCTCATGCGTCGCACGTGGACTCTTCAGTGCATGCATGCGAGAGGGGCAACGGCGACGCCGTGCGGGTGGCGCCGAGCGCCGCTGACAGAGAGCTTGAATAGGTTGGCTAACAGCAAGCTCCCGGATCGACCCATTTCAGGATATGCGAGCCACCGCACGATTCGGCGGCGCAAATGACAGCCCGGAGCTCACCCTCGCGCATCGGGCTGGCGTACGCTGCGCCGGGCTGCGCTTGCGTTGCCGCATCCGCAGTTCGATGAGCAGGCGCCGATTTGCTGCAGGCCGCGGCCACCCCTTCAAACCACTTCGATCCGCTCGGGAGATTTGACCCATGGACCAGTACACAGCCCACAACCAGACCCTCGACACCGCCAACGATGCGCAGCTCGAAGCAGCCCCGACGCGCTCGCTGAGCCAGGCCCAGGGCCAGGCTCTGCTCGCGCGTCTGGCGCAGGACGATGCGTTCCGCGCGATCTATGCCGCCGATCCGGCGACGGCCCTGCTGTCGATCGGCGTGCCGGCCGAGGTGATCGGCATGCTCGACCGCAAGTGTCTGCGCGAGCGGCAGCTGGCGGACAAGGCGGTGTTCGAGGCGCTGCTGCGGGACATGCGAAGCCAGACGACCAGTGTCGCGATGGCGATGCATGTTCCCAGGCTTTCCTTCGCGTAGCGCGCGTCGGCGGGGGGCTGGGCGTAACGGTGCCGCCGCGCGCGCCTCCTGCCGGGGCTGTCGGTTCCGGCTCAGCCTTACACGTTCGATGTTCCCGAGGGAGGCGGGGCAGCTCGCGCTGCCCCGCCTCGCCTCGCTCTTGGCGGTGGCCCGCAACTCAGCGAATGCGGATCTGCGGCACGGACATATCCATGCGATACGCTGTAGCGCCAGCCTGCATCGCGTCCAGCAGCTCGGCGAACACGGCCTTGTCCGCCAGGCGGCAGGTCGTGGCGGCGCTGGGTTCCAGCAGGCGCAGGGCTGCTTCCGGCGCAAGGCCCAGCTGCTCCAGCGCCTGCTGCGGGTGGTTCAGCGTCAGCGCGCGAAAGCTGTCGCTGCTGGCCAGCAGACGCACCAGCTCCAGCGCCTGCTGCTGGCTCAAGCGTGGCCGCGGCGCCTGCTGCGGCGGCGTGCCGGTATCGGCTGCGCTTGAGCGGTCGAAGGCGTGCGCGGAGTGATCAAGCGTGGAGCGGTTCAGGGCATCGAACTGCGACATGGAAACCTCCTGGATTTCTGAGATGAAAACCCTGGCCGCAGGCGCGTCAGGGGCAGAACCGAACCCGGCGCAGATCGCGCCCGGCTCGAAACGTGCAGGCAGGGCGGCGCTCAGCCCTGCGGCTCGGCCGTCCATGCCGGCCACACCTGCTTCAAGGGGTCGAACTCCAGCACCTCCATGCGCTCGCCGCGCCAGCCGAAGCCGGTGACGGCGATCACCCCTTCCTGCATGGGGTCGAGCCCGAAGGCGTCTTCGATGTCGCCCTCGTTGACGGCGGCGGTGATGAAGGCGCCCAGGCCCAACTCGGTGGCCACCAGGTACTGCATCTGCGAGAGGTGGCCGGAGTCGAGAATGACCGCGCGGTAGGCCTTGGCGTGGTTGCGGTACTTCCAGTAGTTGCGACGGAATCGCGCCGCCAGGATCACCTGCACGTGTGCATCGACAAACCAGGGCTGGTGCGCCACGAACAGGCTGGCGCAGCGTGAGGCCTCTTCGTCACTCAAGGGCTGCAGCGGCTCCAGGGCGTGGGTGTCAGGGCGATAGTGGTAGAGGCCGGTCGCCAGCCCCTCGACATGGCGCACCAGCAGATAGGCCTCCACCGGGTGCAGGCCGCCGGCCGAGGGGCTGTTCTTCTTCAGCACCGGCACGCCCGACACCACGCTGCGGCCCTGCGCGCCGTACACGCGATGCAGCACAGTGGCGAGGGCCTCCAGCGGCAGCTGGCGCGAAGCATCGAAGTTGCGGCAGGTGGCGCGCAGCGGGCTGTTGGGCAGCACGTTGGCTGCCGGCGCAGGCAGGGCCTGTGCAGCCTCCGCGCTGGCGCGCGCGCGTGAGACCTCGGGCGGCGTGCCCAAGCGCTCCAGGATCTCCTGGTCGCTATTGCCCAGCGCGCCCGAGGTGCGTGCTTCTTCGCTGTTGACGCCGCGCCAGCGCAGGTGTCGATGCATCACCGCCGCCAGGCCGCGCCAGTGGCCGCTGCGCACTGCGGCGTCGGCGCGCAGCGGGGCATCGGCCTCGGTGGACTCGTCCGCGGCCAGCAGCAGTCGCTGCGCGACCAGGCTGTCGATCAGTGCGGCGCCAAAACGTTCGGCAAGTGCCGCGTGCTCCACCGCGTCTTCGCTGGAGATGTCGCCCAGCGCCGCGAGCTGCTCGGCGCTCAGCTCGATCTCGTCGTCGATATGGGCGGCCAGCGCGATCCATCGTCGCGTGCTGCTTAGGCGAGGCTGGCCCATCAGCAGCGCCTCAAGGTCGAGTTCGCGAACCTCGCGGGGTTCGATCAGCAGGGCATGACAACGGCGTAGGCGCATGGGGTTCTTCGCAGAACGTGGGAGGGGAATGGTAGCGGTGCGCCGCTTCGTTCGGGTGGGCTGCTGAAGTGCATGCGCGCGGAACGCGCCGGGGCTGCGCAGGCGCGGCTGCGCACTGCGGCGCGCCGGCGCGCATCTGGCGAATCTGCAGCGCCCGCCAGGCTTGCCGCCAGCGCGGCCATGCCGCGCAGGTGCAGCGCGTGCCATCGCAGTGCCCGCGCGCCCTCGCAGCGCAAGCTCGCAGCGCAAGCCCTCAGGGCGAAATGAGCGCGGGTGCCAGGCTGGCGCGCGCGTCTTCGAAGCGCGGCGCTTCGGCGGTGTCGGCCAGCCGGTAGGTCACCGTCTCGCGCGTGCCGCCGACCGCACGGAAGCGGTGGACGCGTTCATCGACGTGGACCACCTCGGCGCAAAAGGCATCGCCTGCCACATGCGGCGCGTGCTCGCTGGAGGCAGTGATCTCGACGCAGGTCACCACGCCTTCGACGGTGTAGCGCCCCTCGGACCAGAAGCGGTTCAAGCCATCGGGTGTCTGCCCCCAGACCCGCAGACCGCCATCGGCGGTGACTTCTTCCCAGGCCCAGCAGCTGCGGCCCTCGTCGCGCGAGAAGCACCACAGCCCCGAGAGGGCTTCGGCAAGCGCGGCATCGCGCGGCGGGGCCGCCGCCCCGGACGCCAGGGCCGTGGAGAGCAGCGCGGCAAGCAGGGTGGGGTCGGACATGGGCAGGTCACCGGAGCGGGGAGCGTGGGCGGCGATGATACGAAAGAAGGTGCTTCACGCTGGATGCGTTTCGACTACACTCCGGCAGCGACAACCACAGGGGGGTTCACATGTCCGCATCGCTTCCGCAAGAAGCCGGCCTCAGCCTGCTCAAGCGCCTCGCCAGTGACGACGCTTTCCGCGCCCGCTTCGAGAAGAATCCACAGGCCGCACTGGAAGAAGTGGGCGTGCCGCAGGGCGTGATCGGCGAGCTCAAGTCGGCCTGTCTTGCACCGAGGGCCTTGGCTGACAAGGGGGTGTTTGAGGCGCTGGCGAAGGACGTCGCGGCTGAGCAGTTTAAGGATGCGATGATGATGATTGTGCCGACCCTGAAAGGGTACTGAGCACAAAGCTGAGAGTTACTCCCGGGCGCGTCAATCCGTAGCTTGCCTACGAGGCAGCAGGCTGTAGCTGACTCCGAATCTCTGCAAGCTCTCGGAGTGTGGCGCTGCTCAGTTCGCTCTCGTCTACGACTGCCTCGAATTCGCTGAGGTATTTCTTGGCGGCGTCGCGTTGCGCGAGCTCTAGGTGAATTCGCGCAAGCAGCAACAGCGCGCGTGATGACCAGAAGGCGTTGTAGGGCGCCAAGCCGTAGAGCACGTCTGGCTCAACATACGCTCGGCCGCGGTTCTCGCTGACCCATTTTGCATGAGCCTCGGCCGCCTCAAAGTCTCCAGCATCCACTAGCGCGCGCATCAGTTCCACCCGCATGGCGAAAGGACTAGTCACTGAAATCCGATCGCCTAGGAACTTAGCAGCCGCTGCTGCCTGTCCCTCTACTCGCATCCGCCGGGCGCGCTCCAATGCCTCGATCTGTGCCCTAACTGATTGGGATCGAGCGACGTCCCTAGGCGTTGAGGCTTCGCCTGCCAGCGGCTCGGACAGGCCAGCAGCTGCCCATGCTTCCAAGGCTCGCGTCGACGCTTCCAGTGACAGGGTTGACCGCGCTTCGCGATCCTGGTCGGAAAGCGCGCGAGCCAGAGCGGTAGCCAAAACGGAGTGATGCTCTTCGTCTTCGGCTGTGAGCACCGCGCTCTCTGCGATTGCAAGCACACGGGAAGGGAAGCCTCGCTGTCCTTCGATCGATGCTCTTGTCCGGGCGAGCAGTTCTTGGGCCTCCTTCAAGCGACCACGATCAGCCAGATGAGTCGCAAACGCCAACGCCTTGCTCGCGCCGCCCTCACTCGCATCGCTCACTGTGCCGCGTTCAAGCACTGAGCGAGAGCGGGAAAAATCCCGTTGTACCGCGTATGCCGAGCTATAGATTCTGTTCTCAACCTTCAGTCCGAGCTCTTCCGCCACCTTGAACTGCTCGATCGCCTGAAGCGGGTCGTTGCTTGCGAGTAGGAGGCTGCCGAGCAGGTAGTGCCCGACGTTGCGTCGAGGGTTGCGGGCGTCGATATTCCTCTCCACAGCCTGCCTGGCAGCTGCCAAGTCGTTCATGTATATCCACTGGTACCACGCAAGCGCTCCCCAGCCGACATAGAAGTCTGGGAACTCGATTGTCAGGGTGCGCCACGCTTCAATCGCTTCCTCCGGAGCGCTCGCGATTGTTTTTTCCAGCGCTGATGCATGTCGAATCTGGCGATGGGTCAAGCGGTTCGAGTTAGCTAGAGCGAGCTTGAGGTGCGCGAGGGCGCCTTCAGGATCGAGACGATCATTCATGATGATCGCGAGTTCCAGCGAGGCGGCTGCGAATTCCGGATCCAGCGAAAGCGCGGCATTCAACAGAGAAATGGCATCCGACACATTTCGCTCAAGAAGGAGCGCTCGTGCGCGTGTGTAAGCACTCAGTGCATCGAGATTCGGCGTCGTCACCCGCTCCAGCGCGCGCGAGTTTTCGCTGACCTGATCCACGGCTTCACCCAAGCGCCCGCGCAGCTTGCGATTCACCTCGTCCACCAGCGGCAGCACCGCTTCCGCGCCTCGCCCGTCGGCGTATTCGGAATACACCGTCGCCTGGGTATTCGGGTGGATGACTTCGGCCGTGAACCGCAGCCGCCCCCCCACTTCCGCCAGCGTCGGCAGCACCAGGGCGCGGGCGCCTTCGCGCATCGCGATCTCGGCGCCGATGCTGCGGTCCACCGGGCTGTCGCTGTCGCGCTGCATGCGCTGCAGGGTGTCGCGCACCTGCAGATCGGACAGCACGTTCACATGTCGCGACTGCTCAAGCCCGATCCGGAAGGCTTGTTCCAGCGAGTCGTCGAAGCGCGGGTCGCCGGTCAGGTTGCGCAGGTCGGCCAGCACCACCCAGTCGCGCTCGGCAAACGCGATCGCTGGCTCGGGTTTGAGGAAATGCCAGGCCGGAAGCGCCAGGGCGGCGATCAGGGCAATCGCCTCGAAGGCCAACATCACCGGTCGCCGCCACAGCGGCACCTCGCGGTGGGCTTTGCCGCTCCAGGCCGGCGCCTTGAAGGGGGCGATGCCTTCCTCGCCGATCTCGTAGACCGGCACGGCCTCGGCCACGCCCTTGAAGCGGAAGTCGCCGTGCGCTTTCCACTGCAGCCTCGACAGCGCGGCGCCCAGTTCGCTTTCGGCGCGATGGGCCAGGGTGTAGGCCACGCCCGAGAGCAGGATCTGGCCCGGCAGGGCCATGCCCATCAGGCGCGCCGCCACCGGCTTGGCCAGGCCCTCGACCTCGGTGGGCTTCGCCCCTTTGGCGATATCGGCCTCGTCGTTCTGCCAGGTCATCACCTCGCCGACGTGCAGGCCGATGCGCGCCGATACCTCGATGCCGTGCTCCAGCGAGAACGCACGCAAGCCGCGCTGGTAGGCGAGCGCGAAGGCCACGGCCTGGATGGGCCGCTCGAAAAGGCTCAGGAAACCGTCGGTCTTGTCGATCTCCTGCCCGCGGTGCTCGCGGATCAGGCCGCGCAGGAGACGGTCATGTGCGCGGATCAGCTCGGTGGCGCGCACATCCCCGAGGCGGTCGACCAGGGCGGTGGAATCGCAGAGGTCGGTGATGACCACGCTGCGCAGCAGCGCCTGCGCGCCCTCGGGCGCAGGTTCGATGTCGCTGTCATCCGGTGCAAGCTGGGCGTTCATTGGTATCGCAGCTCCTCGCACGGCAGCCGCGCGGCCGGCCCGCGGGGCAGACGCGCAGCTCAAGCGGGCTCCCGGCCCCGCGTGACGAACCCGGCGTCCGGCCAGGGTCGTTCAGGCGGTCGATTGTGCGGCAGTGCGGTTCAGGGCGCCACGGGCCAGACCGTACCGGCCGGATCCAGCTCGACCGTGGTTCGCTCGGCGGCACGGTGGCCGATGCCGCAAATCGCCAGCACGCCCTGCTGCATCGGGTCCAGGCCCAGCGCGTCTTCGATCGGGATCTCGTTGATTGCCGCAGTGATGAAGGCGCCCAGCCCGTGCTGGGTAGCGGCGAGGTAGAGGTTCTGCGAGAGGTGGCCGGCTTCGAGCGTGATTGCCCGATAGAGCTTGGGATGGTTGCGGTACTTCCACTGGCTGCGTTCGAAGCGCGCCACCAGGAACACCAGCAGCGGTGCCTGATGGAACCAGTGCTGACCCGCGACCGCAGTCAGCGCGAAGTCGCCGGGCAGCTCGTCGGGTGAACGCAGCAGATCGAGTGCATGTGCGTCCACGCGATAGTGGTAAAGGCCCGAGGCAACACCGGCAACCCCTTGCGCCAGCACACAGGCTTCGATCGGATGCAGGCCGCCGCCGCTGGGGCTGTTCTTCTTGATCGCGAAGGCACCGGGCGTGACCTCGGCGCGCGCCTGCTGACCGAACACGGCATGCAGAAGGTTGGCCGCGGTCTCGACTGTAATCGGTCGCGCCGCATCGAAATTGCGGCAGGTCACGCGACGTGCGCACAGCGCTTCGAGTGCGCCGGCCTGGGGCGCGGGCAGTGGTGTGTGCGCGCGGGCGTCGGCGCGGCGCAGATACTCGTCAGGCGGTGGCCCATAGCGCGCCACCATCTCCGCCAGCGAGCGCGGTGCATCGGCACTTTCGGGAGCGCTGGCATCCACATTGCGCCAGCGCGCATGCCGGTGCATGACGGCGCTGGGGCCGTGCCAGTGGGCGAGGGTCTCGCCGCTGTCGGGCTGCCAGCGCTGAAGCAGGCCCTGCTCAAGCCACTGCTGAAGCCGCGTTTCGCCAAGCTTGGCGCCGACCTCGGTGACTTCCGTCCAGAGCTTTCCGCTAATGCTCATCAGGGCATGGAAGTCGCCGTCGGCCAACTCGAAGGGCGCGTCGTGCAGGGGGCTCAGCACCCGCCAATGTGCCCGTGCACCAAACCCGCTGGTGCTGCCGAACAGCGTGGCCAGATCGAACTCCAGCTGCTCGACGCGCTCCGAAAAGAGCGGCTCAAGCCGACGAATCAGCATGCTAGGCTCCTGCGCGGTACAGGGCGCGCATTGTGCCGCCCGAGTGCTGACAGTCACCATACCCATCGCACCCACCACGGAGCCAGTCGATCATGTCCAACTGCGTTTTCACGCCTGAAGTCACCAACACCCTTCTCGACAAGCTGGGCAGCGACGACAGTTTCCGCGAGCAATTCCTCGGCAACCCGGCACTGGCACTGCACACGCTCGGTATCAACGTCGATCCGGCGCACGTGCCCGCCATCCGCCGTCTGCCCACCAAAGAGTCGATCCAGGCCAATCGCGCTGCTTTCGCGTCCAAGCTCGAGGGCCAGACCGGTCTCTTCATCTTCATGGTCGAGTAGCGCCTCGCCGACTGGGCCCGCGGCGAGTGCACCGTGGGCCCAGTCACGGTGGGGTCACCGTGGACTTTCCCGTCAGCCGCCGGCCAATGCTCTCAATACAGGATCTCTCAGTGCGCTCGCTTCGGCGGCTGAGCCTCGGGCGTCCGCCATGTCAGCGGCATCCAGACAGGCCCGATTGCTGTCCATCAGGTTCTGCAGCATCAGGCTAAAGCCGAAGCCCCATTCCGACATCGCCGCGCCTCGCGCCGCGCACAGCTGTCGCGCCAGCTTCTCTGCTTCTGCTGGAGCGTCGTCGCGCTTCCGTCGGTACTCGCTGCCGACCCGTTGCAGGCTGTTGACCGAGCTATGCGGTCGAGAAGGCTCGGTTCCCGTTTCCCAGGCGATCGCGCTCTGCAGCTCTTCCATCACCGGCAGCGCCAATCCGCTCTGGCGCGTGCGAATGATTTCTGCAGCCCGCAGCGCTGATTCGGTCTCGCCCCAGCGCGCCGCCCGAAGTGCAAGGGCAAGAACCAGATATTCCGTCGGTCGATCAGCGTACTCGAGGGTCGCAGTTCTGGCTGCTTCGGATTCGAGCAGTTCGACCCATGTGCTGATCTGTTGCGGGGTCGGTTGCGGCTCCACCGCCGCCCGGGCAAGCGCGAGCCGAACGCGGTCGGGAGCGGGGATCTGATCGCCGAAGCTCGATTCCAACTGGGACAGGACCTCCAGCGCTGCGGCGTGTTGCCCTTGGTCGAGATGGATCGCCGCCCTCCGCAACGCTTTCCAGGTGCGCATCTGTGGCGGTTCGGGGCGTTGGTTGAAGGTGGACGCGGCAAGCGCTTCCGCATAGCGGCGCTGCACGAGAAGGGGATCTACCTGAATGTCGAACAGTGATGTTTGGCCCTCATCGAAAGCCGCCTTCAGGGCGGCTTCCGCGGCCTCGTTATGGCCAAGCGCGACTTGCATGCTGGCGAACTGCTGCAGCGAGAAGCTGCGCAGCGGGTTCTGGATACGGCTTGCCGTGTCAAAGGCTTCGGCTGCGCCGGCAAAATCATTGCCGAAGTACCAACGCACCACGCCGAGATTCTGCGGCCCTGCCGGATAGTCTGGATAGAGCTGGCTCAACACGAGCCAGGTCTGCTGCATGGATTCATAGCTGCCAAAGAAGCTCGCGAGGCCCTCTATTCCCATCCGCTCGCGTGCGGACAAGCGCTCGGGCGCTTGGCGGGCAGCCTTGAGCGAAGCCTCGGCGGCCGCGAACTGGTCGGCCCCCAGAAAGAGGCCTGCCAGCTTTCCGTGCGCGGCCGCGAAGCCGGGGTCCAGTTCGATTGCATGCCGCAGCAGCGCGATCCCCTCGGCCGGCCTCTGTTGCGCCATCTCGCGAAGTGACAGCGAGTAGGCCTTCAAGGCCTCGAGGTTGCCGGTGGTCACCTTCTCGAGCGGCTCCGAGGTCTCGCTGATGCTGGTCAGCGATTCACCCAGGGCCTCGCGAAGTTCCTGGGTCACGGCATCCACGGCGGGGAGCAACTCCTGCAAGGACTCAGCATCACGAGAGTGGTTCGCGACGCTGCGCCCGTTGACCGGATCGATCAGATCGACACTGACGCGTACGCGCTCACCGATCTGGGCAACGCTCGGCGCAAACACGGCACGAGCGCCCTCGCGCTGGGCAAGCTGCACGGCCGCATCGCGCACGAGTGGCTGCGCGGGTTCGGCGCCCATGCGGCGCAGTGCGCTCGCCACCTGCAGATCCGAAAACAGATTCACATGCCGCGACTGCTCGATGCCCATGCGGAAGGCGGCGTCCAGCGCGTCGTCCAATCGCTCGTCGCCGGTCAGATTACGGACTTGGCTCATGACCACCCAGTCGCGCGCCGAAAACGCAATTGCCTGCGTCGGCCGCAGGTAGTCCCAGGCGAACAGGCCCAGCACCAGCAGGGCCACCGCGAACTCGGCGACCAGCACGAACGGGCGTCGCCACAGGGGCACCACGCGCTGCGCCTTGCCGCCCACGTGTGGGGGGCGCAGCGGAGCGATATCGGTCTCGCCGACCTCGTGTACGGTCACCGGCTCGGGTACGCCTTTCAGCGCGTAGTCGCCGTGGCGCCGCCACTGCGGCTGGAAGCCGGCGCTTTCCAGTTCGTCGTGGGCGCGCTGGGCGAGGCCAAAGGCCGTCGCCGACATCAACACCTGGCCCGGCAGGGCGAGCCCCATGAGGCGTGCGGCGACGGGCTTGGCCAGGCCCTCGACCTCGATGGGCTTGGCACCGCGGGCGATGTCCTCGGCGCTGTTCTGCCAGGCCATGACTTCGCCGACGTGGATCCCGACGCGCGCGCGCAGCGCTTGCCCGGCATCGCCCGCAAGCTCCCGCAAGGCACGCTGGTAGGCCAGCGCGAAGGCAGCGGCCTGCACCGGGCGCTCGAACATCACCAGGTAGCCGTCGGTCTTGTCGATCTCCTGCCCGGCGTGCTCGCGGATGAGGCGGCGGGCCAGACGGTCGTGCTGGCGCAGAACGTCTGCGGCGCGCGCATCCCCGAGGCGTTCGACCAGGGCGGTGGAATCGACCAGGTCGGCCACCAGCAGGGCACGCAGCAGCGCGACCGCGCGGCCGTCCTG
Source organism: Aquimonas voraii (assembly GCF_900101825.1). Lineage (GTDB taxonomy): Bacteria > Pseudomonadota > Gammaproteobacteria > Xanthomonadales > Xanthomonadaceae > Aquimonas > Aquimonas voraii. Next base: position 4,725 of record NZ_FNAG01000006.1, on the reverse strand, counting down.
CTGCTGCGTGTTTTCGAGCACGCTGCTCATTCGCCCCGGTTCCCCTTCGGCCATTCGACGCCGCTATGGCGCTGCCGGACGCCCGATTGTCGCCTGAACCGGTGACGGCCGCCATCCGTGGGGCGGCCACCGATCGATCAGGTGGCGTCCAGGCCCCTCAGAGGATGTAGCGGCTCAGGTCCTCGTCCTGCACCAGCGCGCCGAGCTTGGCGTCGACTTCCGCTTCATCGATGCGCACGGTGTCGCCTTCGCGGTCGAGTTGACCGGACTGGTCACCAGCAGGGCCTCCTGAAGCGCACCACCCCAGGTGTCGCTTGCTTCCACGACACCTTGCCCAAACGCTTGCAGACATAAGACGCCAGAACGGAGTAGGCGGTCGCGAGGTGGCCTGAACGGCGCCTTTGGGCTACTGCGAGTGCCGGCTATGCCGGTCTATCGCCCGTGAATGGACTCGCAGTGAATGCATGCAAGAAATCGCTATGCTACTGAGTGCGGACTCGTCATCTTGAGCTCGCAATCTGCTCGCAGTTCCGCGAGTCTTTGCATCGCTTTGCTGAGCTGGACTTCATGCTCGCTTCTTCTGGAAGCGGACCCAAGAACTCTCCCTGAATCAAGGTCCACGATCTTTGAATCGCGCTTGGCCGAAGGCCACGTTCCAATTAGATTTATGGATACCGTGATCTGGTCTGGAGGGAGTTGAGCATGGAAGTCGCAGAACGCGTCATAGATTATGGCTTCGCCGGGGCCGAAATCTACTGTTGTAGATGGGGTTAACTCGAATCTCGCCGAATTGGATTCGTCAACAGCGCAAGCTGTCACCGTTTGATATCCCGGGCCCCAGAAGCAGCAGCTAATCAGCGTCTGGTCGTGGTTGTGACCAATCCTGTAGATATTGGCTGCGGCGCGCTTCGCCCAGGCCGGGGTGTTTTCATTCAGGGGGTACCAAACGTTCGCGCGCAGCATCCAGCATGGCGATCGCCAAAGCACGAATGAGGTAACGTCATAAGGGTTTCGATGCTGCTCCTGCATGCCGCTTTCTACGACCTTCAGAGCCCAATTTCCCAAAATATCCCGAGTCAGACAAAGCTGCTGGAGGGCGAGGGCAGCGCGTTCATCACCTTCTGGCGATACTCCAATAGGGTTGGTCCCGAAGTCCCTAAGGAACTCGTCCAGCGAAATGGGCGGCAGACTGGTTCGGCCAAACTTCTTCATGGTCGAGATCCCAATCGTTTCCTAGCCCGGGCCTTCAAAAAGAACAAGTCGGTTTCCACGAGAGCAGAAGCCGCTCGATCCAGCGAGTCGCACGGCAGATCTCGCGCGGCGTCCAGGATCGCAGCCAGTCTGTACGGTGTCGAACTCTCAAGGCGTATGCCAGTGGATTGGAGAGTGCGGCCGCACACAACGTGAGAAAGATTGGAGCTGCCCAGAAGTCTTGCCTGGAAACTCAGGCTGCGTGAGCCTTCTGGTAATGCCAGCCCGAAGCCCGGCGGGAGAAGAATCCCGCCGCTGAAGTCTGCCCAGTCATGAACTGGAGTCAGTCTGATCTGGGTGGTTAGTGCCGAGACTGGACTTGATGATGCGTAAATCGTCGCAGCGGAGAAGAGTGGTTCAAGAAAAAGGTGAGTGCTCGGGAAACTGGATATGAGGAACGTGTTATCGGCGCGCACCTCAACAAGGCAGATCTCGATCTCGCTGCTTCGGTAAACGATGAGTCCTGTTCTCAGATCAGCGGATTCCAACGAGGTCTGGTCAAGAAACTGACGCCTGATCGTCTCTTCGGCAATCTGGATCGCAATTGGGAGAACGTCCAGGCCCAACGATCTGGGTGACCTCGCCCTTCGTGCCCCCCGCAGCAACTGGGTTAATCTGCTGTAGTCTTGAGCCGCTTGTTGCATTTACTTTCTAGCTTGGGCCTGCCGAGTGTCGAGGCGTCTGCCTGTGAGTTAGCGGCCACCGCAGGCGCCTATTGGGACCTGCAGTGGCAGTGCCTCGTTCAGGCCTCAGCCCGGAACATGAGTGCCGGGCGCTGATCCTGAGGTGGCAGCATCATGTCGTCGAAATCCGCCAACTCGGTCGATGACTGGTTCTGGGGGGGCATGACTTCTTCCATCTCATTCCGGTTCATTAGTTTTCTCCATGATCGACGGTGGCTCCGTCGTCCTGAAGACTAATTCACTCTGCACCGGTGTGCAACGGAAGCTTCACGACGGTAGTGCCGGCTGTCTTGAACTTTGCAGGCTGTCTGTTCCGGGAAACCAAATGTGCTGTTGCCCTGCCGCGCCCGGGAGCTTTCCGCCGCCCTTCGATCATCGTCTCGCAGGTGCGCGCGGCTCCTCGCCCGCCCGCTGGCGACTCAGAGGATGTAGCGGCTCAGGTCCTCGTCCTTCACCAGCGCGCCGAGCTTGGCGTCGACTTCCGCTGCATCGATGCGCACGGTGTCGCCTTCGCGGTCGGGGGCCTCGAAGGCGATCTGGTCGAGCAGGCGTTCGAGCACGGTGTGCAGGCGGCGGGCACCGATGTTCTCGCTGCGGGCGTTGACCTCGTAGGCGATGGCGGCCAGGCGTTCGATGCCGTCGTCGGTGAATTCAAGCTTGACGCCCTCGGTGCCGAGCAGGGCCTGGTACTGCCGGGTCAGCGCGGCCTTGGGCTCGGTGAGGATGCGGCGGAAGTCCTCGCGGGTCAGCGCGGTCAGTTCAACCCGGATCGGGAAGCGGCCCTGCAGCTCGGGGATCAGGTCGGACGGCTTGGCGAGGTGGAAGGCGCCGGATGCAATGAACAGGATGTGGTCGGTGCGCACCGTGCCGTACTTGGTGTTGACCATCGAGCCCTCGACCAGCGGCAAGAGGTCGCGCTGCACGCCTTCGCGGCTGACGTCGGCGCCGTAACCTTCCGAGCGCTTGGCGACCTTGTCGATCTCGTCGATGAAGACGATGCCGTTCTGCTCGCAGTTCTCGATGGCCTGCTGGCGGACCTCGTCCTCGTTGACCAGCTTGGCGGCTTCCTCTTCGATCAGCTGCGGCCAGGCGGCGCGGATCTTGACGGTTTTGCGCTGGGCTTTCTGGCCGCCGATCTGGTTGAACATCTGCCGGATCTGCTGGCCCATGTCCTCCATGCCCGGCGGGGTCATGATGTCGAGGCCGAGGTTCTGCTGGGTTTCGATCTCGATCTCGCGCTCGTCCAGCTTGCCCTCGCGCAGCTGCTTGCGCAGCTTCTGGCGGGTGTCGGAATCGCTGCCGCCCTCATCGGCCATCGGCCAGCCGGACGGGTCGCGACGGCGCGGCAGCAGGGCGTCGAGGATGCGCTCCTCGGCGCGGTCCTCGGCCTGGCTGCGCACGCGGGTCTTGGCCTGCTCGCGGTGCAGCTTGACCGCCTGGTCGGCGAGGTCGCGGATGATCTGCTCGACGTCCTTGCCGACGTAGCCGACTTCGGTGAAGCGGGTGGCCTCGACCTTGACGAAGGGCGCGTTGGCGAGCGCGGCCAGCCGCCGCGCGATCTCGGTCTTGCCCACACCCGTGGGCCCGATCATCAGGATGTTCTTGGGCGTGACTTCATTGCGCAGGCCCTCGTCCAGCTGCATGCGCCGCCAGCGGTTGCGCAGCGCGATCGCGACCGCGCGCTTGGCCGCGTTCTGGCCGACGATGTAGCGGTCGAGTTCCTGGACGATCTCGCGGGGGGTCATGTTCATTGCGCTTCGGTCCGTCGTTGCCGTGTGTGTGGAGGCTTTGGGAGGCCGGCTGGAGGGGCGGGGTTGCGAGGGGATTCGGGATTGGGGATTCGGGATTCGTAAGAGCGAAGAGCAAAATGCTCGCCGCAGCACGCTTGTACGAATCCCGAATCCCCAATCCCTAATCCCGGCAGCTCACAGCTGCTCAAGGACCACGTTGTGGTTGGTGTAAATGCAGATATCCCCCGCGATCTTCAGCGCGCGCTTCGCGACTTCGTCCGGCGGCAGATCGGTGGATTCGAGCAGGGCGCGGGCCGCGGCCAAGGCGAAGGGGCCGCCGGAGCCGATGGCGATCAGGCCGCCTTCGGGCTCGATGACGTCGCCGTTGCCGCTGATGATCAGCGAGGTTTCGCGGTCCGCGACCGCGAGCAGCGCTTCGAGCTTGCCGAGGCGGCGGTCGGTGCGCCAGTCCTTGGCCAGTTCGACGGCGGCGCGGATCAGCTGGCCGTGCTTCTCCAGCTTGGCCTCGAAGTGCTCGAACAGGGTGAAGGCATCGGCGGTAGCGCCGGCGAAGCCGGCGACGACGCGACCGTCGGCGATGCGCCGCACCTTGCGCGCATTGGCCTTCATGACCGTGTTGCCGAGGGTGACCTGGCCGTCGCCGGCGACGACGACCTCGCTGCCGCGGCGGACGCTGACGATGGTGGTGGCATGGAAGCTTTCGCGCATGGCGGCGTGGGACATGGGTGGCGGCGCGGTCGCGCCCGGAATGTCCCTAGCTGGGGGCGTGAGCGCGGGCTTGCAAGCGCGAGCGGTGCAGGCAGCATCCGCTCCGACGCTCCGACGCTCCGACGCTCCGACGCTCCGACGCTCCGACGCTCCGACGCTCCGACGCTCCGAACCCGCAAACCGAAGACCGCATAGGGTGGGCCCCGGCCGACCGGAGCTTGACCCTCGCCTCGGTCCTTGGGTTCTACCCCGATTCTGCGGACACTTTCAGGAAGGCTCATAGTGAGCTGAAGGAGTGTCCATGTCGAAGCGCAAGCGTTACACCGCGGAGT
>NZ_FNAG01000031.1 GCF_900101825.1 Aquimonas voraii | reverse complement strand
CACTTCTAGGCCGAGCGAGCGGCGCGAGGGTCATGCGCGACGATCAGGTGTTGCTTTGACACATCCCCGCGCTCAGCCCCGCCACGGATCCACCAGCACCACGCCCGTCTCGCGAAAGTCCGCCACGTTCCGCGTCGCCAGCGGCGCCGAGTGGACGCGGGCGATGGCGGCGATCATGCCGTCGGGTGCGCTCATCGGCCGACCCGCACGTGCCGCCTCGCCCATCAGCTCGCCGTAGTTCAGCGCGGCCTCTTCGGTAAAGGCGAAGATGCGCCCGGCAAAGCGGCTGCGCCAGGCCTCCAGACCATCGGCCAATCGCTGGGCGCGTTCATCGGGGCGGATCTTGCTGATGCGGAAAGCAAGTTCGGCGATGACGACCGTGCTCAACGCCAGCTCGGCGTCGTGCGTCTCCAGCCAGCGCAGCACGGTCGGCTCCGGTGTGCGCTTCAGCGTCTCGGAGACGACGTGGGTGTCGAGGAAGATCACAGCTCGATGCCGCGATGGGACTGGCGCAGCTCGCGCAGCACGGCTTCAAGATCGATATCGGTGCCGTAGCTCTGGCTGAGTCGCGCGTAGAAGCTGGCGGCCGGCTCACGGCCTGCTTGGGCGGCCTCGTAGGCTTCCAGCGCGCGCTCGACGACTTCAGCCACCGAGCGCTGCTCGCGCCGCGCCAGCCGATGCGCCAGATCGCGGGCCCGGGCGCTGCGCACGGAGAGTTGGGGCTCGGCGATAGGGCTGTCCTCGTGCCTTGAAGCCTTGGAGGCTAGGCCGCACGCCGTCTGCCATCAAGATGGCCGGGCGGTGGTTTCGGCGATTGGCGGGTTCAGGCTGAAGCTGCGAAACGCGCAGCCACCTTCAGCCCCGGCGACTAGAGCAGATGCGGGACTCGGCCTCGCTTGCCACACGGGGACCTGAGCGGGCTTGCATCAGCACTGTTTTCCGTACCGATATCAGCACTCTTTCATGCTAGCCTGCCACCGCGAGGCGACTAGAGATGCAGCGATGGCCGACAACACCCTTACCAGCGCGGAGATCAAGCGACACGGTCTGGCCGTGATCGAGGAGCGCCTGGCGCAGGGGCCGGTGCATCTGATGAAGCGCAACCGACGCGCGGCGGTGGTGCTGAGCGAGGCCGAGTACGCGCGCCTGCTGCAGGCCCAGCCCAAACCCGTGCCCGGCCAGAGCGCGCTGCAGTGGCTGCTGACCCAGGCGCCGCAAGCCCAGCGCAGCCGCGCTGAGATCGATGCCGAGCTGGAGGCGGGGCGGGACTGGTGATCGCCTTTCTCGATGCCAACGCGCTGATCTACCTGATCGAGGGCGAGGCCACGCTGGCCGCGAGCGTGCGCGCGAAGCTGCAGGCGCTGGCCGCCGCACATCCCGATCTGCGCATCGCGCTCAGCCGGCTGAGCTGGCTGGAGTGCCGCGTGGGGCCCATCAAGGCCGGCTCGCCTGAACGCCTCGCGCGCTTTGATGCCTTCTTCCAGCAGCCGGATCTGGTCTGGGTGGAGCTCGAACGCATCGTGGTCGAGCTCGCCACCGAGCTGCGCGGGCGCCTCGGCCTGCGCACGCCCGACGCCCTGCAGGCGGCCTGCTGTCTGCAGTTGAGGCGTGAGCACCTGATGCTGACGGGCGATCACGGCTTCGCACGCGTTGAGGGCTTGAACATCGACTGGATCTGAGCGCTGCAGCGGCCATTCGGCGATGCCTGCAATGGACTTCGTCGCAACGCATCGCGCCACCCAGCGCCGCCAGTGCGCCCCTGCCAGCGAACCCGCCACCGTTCACATCACGCGCGGCGGCGCGTCAGGCCCAGCCGCTCAGTCGCCACCGCAGCCACCGCAACTTGAGCCGCCGCCATCGCCGCTGGAAGGCGGATGCCGAAGCTCGTGGTCGCGGGCCAGCGCGCCGGTACCTGCAAGCGCCACGCCCTGCGCAAGGCAGGCGGCGCCGCCGCCGCGCATGAGGCGACATAGGCATCAGCCGCCCGCTGTCGCTGGGTCCCCGCGGCCCGCATCGCCTGTGGAGCGTCGGCGCGGCAGGCGCAGTACCGCACTCCGGCGGGTGTAGGCTGGCGCCGCATCCCGCCGCCTCAACCAGCCTCGCGCAGGCGCCGCCCGCCGAGCCCGGCGAAGGTCACGCCGCACCTCCAAGGACAGATTGATGGAAACACCCGTCCCCTCCCTGTCGCCGCCGGCGACGTCCGCACGCTGGGCGGAGCTGCGGGCAGCCCCAGACCTGCTCGCCATGGCGGCCCATCTCGCAATCGGTGGGGTGCGCAGGGCGTCCAACCCGCGACGAGTGGTCGTGTTGCCGGGCTTCGGTGCGGACGATCGCGTGATGTGGCCCCTGCGCAAACAGCTGGCCCGTGCGGGACACGAGGTGCAGCCTTGGGGTCTGGGCCGCAATCTGGCCGGCCTGGATATCCGCCATCGCTTCGAAGACCTGCCTGCCGAATGGGTGGGCCCGGCGCCAGCGGGGCGCTACGCGCGCGAAGCCGGCGTGACCCTGTTAGCGTGGCGGATGACCGAGCGCCTGCGTTCGCTGTGGTCGCCGGGCGAGGCGCCGTTCCGCCTGGTTGGATGGAGCCTGGGCGGGCTGATCGCACGCGAGGTGGCGCGCGAACTGCCCGAGGCGGTGGCGCAGGTGATCACCCTCGGAACGCCGGTCATCGGCGGACCCAAGTACACCGTGGCCGGCGCCAAGCTCAGGGCCCGCGGCGTCGACATCGACTGGATCGAACGCGAGGTGGAACGCCGCCAGCAGATCCCGATCCGGGTGCCGATCACGGCCATAGTCAGCCGACGCGACGGCATCGTGGCGCCACAGGCCGCGCGCGACCGGGTGTCACCGCAGGTCCGACACGTGGAAGTGGACACCCCGCACCTCAGCCTTGCCTTCAAGCCGTCGATCTGGGCGCTGGTGCTCGAAGCGCTGGAGCGCGGCAACTAGGCAGCGCGACGTGGACTTGTTCGACGCTTGCAGGGCGCACTGCGGGGCGAGTCCGCCTGCGGCAATGGGACTCTTCCTTCCAGACGCAGCGCACGAGGAGCACCCTCGCGGGCCGCATCGCCAGATATCCGAGCACCGCCGCACGCCAGCTGCTGACGGACCCACTGGCGTTCGGGCAGTCTTGACGGCCTTTTTTGCGATCGCAGGCCATGGCCACATCCAACGAACGCCGTTCGCCATGCCGGCGGCTGCTGGTGATCAAGCACGGCGCCTTCGGCGACCTGATCCAGGCCGACGGCGCGCTGCGTGATCTGCGCGCGGCGTTTCCGCGGCATGAGCTGGTGCTGCTGACCTCACCGCCCCGGAGAACGGGGTCAGGTTCACTTCTAGGCCGAGCGAGCGGCGCGAGGGTCATGCGCGACGATCAGGTGTTGCTTTGACACATCCCCGCGCTCAGCC
>NZ_FNAG01000016.1:5000-65099 GCF_900101825.1 Aquimonas voraii | reverse complement strand
GTTAGCCATCCCCTCCATGGAAGAGCTAGGTCTCACCTTCAAGTCAGAGCACCCGTATCCGCCCTGACAGGCTTTTGGCACTCGATGAGTTCGGCAGTAGCTTTCCGAGAAGAATTGGAGAAGATTGGGGTGAGACTTACTTTTGAAAGCAGGTAAGTGAACCTGACCCCCTTTTCGAGTAGAAAGTGAACCTGACCCCCTTTTCGGCTGACCCCGCACCCCGTCCAGCAAGCGATCGGTGCAGACCACTATCGCGCCCTGCTCTCCGAGGCGATCAGCGACGAAGACCTGGCCGCGATCCGGCTCTACCTGCAGCAGCAGCGCGCCTACGGCCGCGACGACTTTCGTGCGATGGTCGAAGCCAAGACCCAGCGCTTCGCCAGCGTTCGGCCGGCACATCGGCCGGCCAGATCAAGGAACGCGACCGGGTAAGTGAACCTGACCCCGTTCTTGAGCGGGTAAGTGAACCTGACCCCGTTTTTGGCCTCCATTTCTGCGCTACATAAACTGAGGGAAGCTAATCAGAACAGAAATCGCCAAGACTGATAGCGCGACACTACCCCTGAAAAATGGCCATGTGACTATTGGAAATACCGCGATGCCTATCGCCCGGCCAAGGGCATAGGCGCAAAGTTCCATCAAGTCGGAAATCGGCAGCTTGCCACTCGAATGATCAAGATAAACTAATGCCGCAGCGGTAGCAATTGAAATGCAAGCAACCAGAAACAGCGGCTCCCACCTTCTTTTCTCACTTAGCCAGTTGCTTGTTTTCAGGGGCTTCATGGCGCGTCCTACTCAGGCAAATTTCGGGAAAGTTTGACGGAATCTGATGCAAGCTGGTGTTCTCGCGGCGTAGGAGTGGCTGCCATCCAAAAAAGTGCGTCAGATAGGAAACAGATAGGAAACAGGGGCAGAGTGAATTTTTCGCGCGCAAGACTGCGCTGGTTGTCCGATTCGCTGTGCGTTGCTAGGAAAGCGGACTCTGCCCCGCGCTCCCGCGTGCTCCTGTGCCTCGTTCAGTAGAAAGTGAACCTGACCCCCTTTTGTCGTGACCCCCTTTTCGTCCAAGGCCGCCCCTTTGGAATTGTAGAAGCATTTTCCCGCGGCTAGTCCTAGCGCAGTCAGCTGTTTCGGTCGGAACCGAAGAACTCAATCGTAAGCTCCTCGTCACCACTTTTTATGGTGACTTTGCCTCCGTTGCTCGCCTCCTTGAGGTGCTTGATCAGCCTCTCTACCCTCGGACGAATGCGCTTCCGTCCGCTAGTTGAAGGAACCCCTCTAGCGTTGCCTCGGCCAGAGTGACTTACCCTAATTCCAGATACCTCGACCCCGTACCTGGCGACCGCCCAAATTACGTTGGACACAAGGTTCTGGCAAACGGCCACCGCCCCCGGAAGGCTAAAAACAGCGGCAATCACAGGTGCTAGCTCATATACGACTGAGCCTTGTCGGACGCCAGAGATTCGAGCGCGAATAAGCACGTCATCTCGCGTGAGATTCTGAGGGATTTGCTCAAGGACCTTTGGTTGGCCTGCCTGTTCAGCCTCTAAGTTAGCTTCCTCGAATAGAGCTATTGCGACGTGATTGAGGATGTCATGCATGGACTGACTTAGGATGCCTGTTTGCAACAAGTCCATATCGTCCGAAGACAAGGAGAGTTCGAGCTTCTCGCCAAGTTCAATGTACTTCACAGTTCGCTGCCTTCTGGATGCTGTGGGATGCCGAGCTTCTTTTGTTTAGAACATTAATCCGAGTTAAGCCGCGCTTCGAAGCAGTGTTGGCTTGGAAGGACTGTTAGTCCCCTTCGAAAAAAGGGGGCAGGCTCATTAAATATTGTGGAGAAGAGGAACCTGACCCCTTTCCCTGCGAAGATGGACCTGAACCCGGGCTCGCGTTTTGGCTTTTCCGGAGTTCTTGCGAAAGCCTGCCAGGGCAGCTTCGCTACTATCGGCGTGTTTGCGCCAGGTGCCTGATGTAAAACAGGCATGAACGCCTGAAGTACTCGATACCCTGGCGGTGAAGATTCAGCGACTCCGCCTCGACCGCGCTTGACGTCTTCCCATGCGCGATTGAATTTCTAGTTTCGAATAGCTTCGTTACGAACTTCTTCGCGTTCACGCGCTTTGACATTTCACCTCCTATAGAGGTCTCAAGGCGGGCTTCTATTCTTCCCCTGTTATCTTGAGCGTTCCAGTGTTTCCCCCTGGCTAACTCCCAACCCAGCGCGCACTCCAAAGCGATGCATAGATTGAGGATAGCGTGGGCGCTAGTAGATGCGGTAATGGAAGAGGCAAAGAAATGAAACGCTATTCTAAAACGCTCGGCGTCTTCCTCGGCAAGTCTGTTGAACGAATCACCAAGAGTCTTCGCGTCGATAATGGGAGAGACTGAGTGTTGCGGGGCTCTGGCAAGACCAATCGTGATGGTAATGGTGGAATCGTTAAACAACGACCAGCTACACAGTCTTTCGGCGTCGGCCAAACCGTTCTGATCGCGGGACAGGTCGATTGCAGAATCCAGAGAATCACCGCTAAGGAATGCCAACGGCTTCCATGACCCATCAGCTATCCTTGGCCTCCCTTTATGAAAGTTAACGCAATGCGTCAGCCACAAGAAGACCAACAACGCGCAGGTTCGTTCAGAAGCGATGGAAGTCAGCGCCGACGCCCCTTCAAATAAAAATCCATGAACTTCGACCTGGACCGCAAAGGATTTGGGCTTGGCTGTTGAGGATACCTCGACGCCCTCCCCAGCTGAGCTGCCTTTGTATACTAGGATCGAGCCCAGTGAGCCAAAGTCATGGGAAAGACCAGAGCCTTCGAATGAACCGCGAAAGAGTGGATATCGAAAGACGGCGACTCCAAGTCGATCTGAGAGCCTTTGCGATATCTTTCTCGCCGCATCATCGACATCAACCGAGAATTGTGCTCCGCCAGGAATCGGGGCCGGAAGAGGTCGCATCTCTGGAAAGATTTCCAACAGTGAATCTGCTATAAATCGATTCATATCCTCCAGATGGATTGTCCCGAGCAGTTCTGGACACTTATTCTTAATCTCATCCTCCAGGGCAACTTCAGTGGAGTGATCCGGCTCCCATCGGTCCCACCATGGATTTTCCAGTTTTTGCTTGACAAGTTTCTTGATCAGTCCTTGAAAGATCGGCGAATCAGTTAGTTTGTTTGGAGACTTTGTGGCCATCGCGGCTCCGATACTCTTGACTTGCGAACGAAGAACTTGGGGCAGAGCGCATCTTCCTCAAACGTTTGTAAGGCGACTTCCGCGGAAAACCCGTATCTGACGGCGACGCTATGGCTCAACGCGGGGGATAAGTCTGCAGTGCCGGTCGTGAAGGGTTCTGCCGCCTCTGGTCAACACTGAACCAGATTGATTCGGATCGGCTACGCCCGCGCCCCCCGGAGGAGTTTGGCCTCGGGTTCGCCAAAACGCGCTCCGGGCCCACCGCCCCTCCATCGCATAGAACCCCCGACACTGCTCCCGATACACCCGATGTATCTCCCCCAGATACCGAGCGTAGCCACCGACCGCATCGGCATCACCCCGCTCGCTCGCCCAAATCACCCCCGCAGCCCGCACACCCGTATACAGCGCATTCGCAATCCCCTTCGAAGACAGCGGATCAAACGCCATCGCCGCATCACCCACCGCAAGCCAACGCTCCCCGCCGGCGTGATCAAGCTCCGTGCTGCTCGCATCAGCGCCCTGCACCGGCCCATGCGGCCGCCAGCCGTGCTCGGCACACAGCGCATGCAGCTGCGGCGCTAAGCGCAGCGAATCCCACAGGCCCTCACCGGTGAGCAACGCACCGCGCTCAGCTGCCCCGTCTTCACCGCTGAAGTCACTCAGATATGCGATCAGGCGTTCGCCTGAGGGCAGCAGCACGCTGTACCACCAGCCGTTCTCCACGGATTCGACCCAGGTGCGGCCGTCGCGGTCGGTGACGGCGCCGCCGATCAGGCGCTGGTGGAAGGCGAGCAGGCGGTCGTGGGCGATGCGTTGCGCGCCGAGGGCACGGGCGAGCGTGGCGCTGCGGCCGCTGGCGTCGATCAGCCAGCGTGCCTGCACGCGCTGCGGTGCGGCTTCGCCGATGCGCAGTTCGACCGTGTGCGGTGTGTACGCATCGCCGCGCGCCAGCAGGCGCAGGCGTGCGCATTCATGCACCTGTGCGCCGGCTGTGTGCGCGGCTGTGCGCAGGCCGGCATCGAAGCGCGCGCGGTCCAGCTGCAGGCCGTCGCCGTGCAGGCCGAACAGGCTGTCCTCGGTGTGCGGGCTGTCCGAGCCCCAGAAGGCGACGGTGCCCGGGCTGCGGCGGTGGCCCTCGGCCAGCACCTGATCGAGCACGCCGAGTTCGCGCAGCAGCGCGCGTGCAGACGGCGGCAGGCCTTCGCCGATGCGCGGCCAGCGGCCGGTGCCGGCGTCGGCCAGCAGCACGCGCTGGCCCTGCTTGGCCAAGGCAATCGCGGCAGCGGCGCCGCCCGGGCCGCCGCCGGCGATGGCGACATCGACCGTCGTCACCAAGGCTGGAACCTCAGCGGCGCTTCGGGCCGTGACGCACCGGCAACGGTGCGGCGGCGGCCTCTTCGTGGGTGGCGAAGTTGGCGCCGCGCGGCAGGGCGCGCGTGCCCAGCTTGGGGTGCGCTTCGGCCGCGGCGGCCTTGAGCATCGGCGGGTGCGCTTCCGCGTGCAGGCTGGTCGCATCCGCGGGCGCGACCTGCGGCCCGTAGCTGGCCACCATCATCGTGGACGGAAACGCCGGGTCGCCCTGCACGCCCTCGCGCACTTCCACCAGGCCCATCGAGCCGAAGATCTGCACCATCTGCTCCATCTGTCCGGCGGTGCTGCCGTGCAGGGGTTTGTTCCAGTTGGTGCGGTTGACGAAGGCCTCGATACGGCGCTCGCGCGGCTGCGCGCTGTCGATGACGACCGCGTAGTCCGCTTCGGTGAGCACGTGGTTGGGCACGCGCGCGGGCCAGAAGGTGGGCGCGAAGGGGTCGTAGGCGGTGTCGTAGCCGGCGCGGCAGAAGGCCGTGTCGGCCTGCCAAGGCAGGCCCATCCAGCGGTTGATGTCGCCGGGCGACTGTGCGTGCAGCGGGCCGTTGGCCGACAGCGTGGTGGCTTGATCGAGTGTGGCGCCGTAGTTCGGCGGCTGAACACCCGGCGCCCGGCGGCGGATGCGGAAGGGCCGCGCATACATCGTCAGATGCCGCATGGGCCAGGTCATCTCGCAGCCCGGGTGGAAAGCATCGGCCAGGCAGAACTCCAGCGTCGCGCGATCGAGCATGGCCGGCTGCTCGGCCAGCGGCACGTCATCGATGCTCGCAGGCGGCGCGGGCCGCGTGGCCCAGTCGTTGACGAAGTCGCCGGCCACCCAGCGCTGCAGCAGGTTGTACTGGGTCTGGCTGACGCTGGCGTTCTGGCGCGGGCTCTCGCCCGCGGGCACTTCCATCGCATCGCCGTACAGCCAGGGCCAGGGCATCTGGTTGCCGTCGGGCGGCGTCGGCGGGCGGAAGCTGTTGAAGATCTGGCGGCGGAATTCGGTGTTCGGGTCGAAGCTGTTGGGCGGCGGCAGGCTGCACAGCCGCTCGATCAGCGCGGGGTCTTCGAAGTCGAAGCGGCCGCCGTGGCCGAACAGGGTGGCGAAGCCCTGGTTCACCCACTGCAGGCCGCTCAGCCGCTGCAGGGTCGGGTACACGTCCTGCGTAAACGACACCGTTGCGGGCGGTGGCAGCCAGCCGGCCTGCACGTAGAGATCGTGCAGCAGGTCGTACATCGTGCGCTCGGCCTTGACCTGCGGCGCGTAGTTCGGCGGCGCGGTGACCACCCAGGCCGACTCCACCGGGATGGCGCGGCCTTCGATGCTGACCGTGGCCTCGACCGTGCCGTCGCAGGTGTCGTCGTACCAGCCGTCGGCGTTGATGAAGGAGTTGCCGTCGCTGGGGATGAAGATCGGCGTGCCGGTGGGCGAGGCCGACACGCCATGGCCGCCGAGCACCAGCAGCCGGCCTTCGGCATCCGTGCGCAGCTCGCCGATCTTGACGGGTACGCCAGTGAACATGCCGCTGCAGTCCACCGCGGCGGCATTGCGCCCATGGATGCGCTGCGGGCCGGCGTCGATCACCAGCGTGTTGCGCTCGGTCACCTTGGCGTTGCGCAGCGGCAGAACGGTCGTTGCGGCCTCGGGGATGTCCATCGCGATCTGCCACTGGTACCAGGCGGCCTTGCTGTTGGCGAGGTGCACGGTCCAGGCGATGTCGGCCCAGTCGGCGGTGAGCTCGCGCACCACCTCACCCGCGGCGTTGTAGCCGTAGATGCGGAACTGCGCGGCTTCGCGCTTCAAGGCGCCGGTGGCGTCGCGGTAGAAGCCCGGCGCCTGTGGCGGCGGCTCGGCGACCTGCGGGGCGAGGTAGAAGTCGTGCTCGCTGTTGCCGACGCGGGCGACGCCGATCGCCGGATGGATGGCCGCGCGCACGATGCGGGTGTCGACCGCGGCCGGATACGGCACACCCGGCGCGTACTCCCCAGGGCGCGGCACGGTGGGCTCGGCCAGCGGCACGCCGTTGGTGTTGCGGCGGTTCTCGGACGACGCGCGATAGACCACGGCGCGCGCATCGGAAATGCTGCCGATCGGGCGATGCTCGGGCAGCGCATGCCAGGGGTTGTAGGCGAGGTTCTCGCCGTAGCTCGACTGGCCGCGGGCGCCGGCGTCCTGCTGCGGCAGCTCCAGAATGCCGACCTGCACGGGCGCGCTGAGCGCTTCGCTCCAAGCCACGGTGGCGGCATCGAGCGGCATGGCGGCGTCGTCGGTGCGCAGCTGCACCAGGAAGCGGAAGCGCGCCGGGCCGCGGCGCAGGCGCGCGTGCAGATCGGCGCGCAGATAGAAGGGGTCGTTGAAGTCGGGCGGCGCGTCGGGGGCGGCGGCGTCCAAAGGTTCGAGCTTGTACTTCACGTAGCGGCCTTCGCCGAAGGCATAGGGCAGCACGCTCCAGTAGGGCGTGGTCAGCGCGGAGTCGACCACCTTTTCCATCGCATCCAGCACCTGCTGGGTGATGGGGTGGTCCTTGAGGTACTGGTCGCCCTTGCCGTGCAGCGAGGCGCAGGTGAACTCGCACATGTCGCGCGCGGTGTCGACGAAGAAGACGTCGTGGTTCTGCAGGATGAAGTCGTGGGTGAGCGCGTGCTGATCGGGCGCCAGCAGCTTCTCGCCCTCGACGCCGAACAGCTTGATGCCGATGCCGGTGGTGCCCTTGAGGTCAGGCGCGCCGGGCTGGACATCGGCCGAGAAGCGCACCCACACCGGGTACTCGCGTGCTGGCTTGAACACGCCCACCTGCAGTGACTCGGGCAGATCCGGATCGACGATGAAGCGCCCCTGCGCCGCGCCGTGCAGACGCAGGAACACCGGCCGCGTGGCGGGATCGCGGCCCGCAGCCATGCCGCGGCCCTGGAAGTAGTCAACGAAGAGTTGTTTGAGGCCCTGGATGGGGTCATCGCTGCAGCAACAGGGCTCGGGTGGCAGCACCGGCGGCAGGCGGATCGGCGTGGTGCAGCCTGAGTTTGACGAGGGTGTAGCGGGCGAGGCTGCGGATGGATCAGACGAGCTCGACATGGATCTTCCCCAGTAACGCGCCGGCAAGGCGTGGCATGACCGGGCATCGCCCCGGCGACGGCGCGACGGTCCAAGGCCGTCGCTGCGGGAAGAAAGGAATTGGCGTGCGCCCGATGCGCGTCAGACCTGCGGCGCCGATGGCTCAGCGCAGCCGCATGGGCCGTGCTGCGTGCGGACGCTGCCAAAGCTGCCGTTTGCGCTGACGAAGCAGCCCCTGCGTTGCGCCTTCGCGCCCCCTGTTCCCCGACCGCAGAGTGCGAGCCACATCACAGTCGGTCAACCTGTCAGATCTGTCAGGCCGGGGGCAGAGCGGCGGCTCTCCTGCCCCGCAAGCTGGCGCGTACTCGCGCCTCAGTGTGAATGCTTCTCCTGGCCCCAACGGGCAAGGCTTGCGCTGCTCTCAGCTTCGTGGGGCCCGGCCACGTGACGGCTGCTGCCTGCAGCAGCGAGCTCGCTCGCGACACGCTGGGTAAGCTCGAAACGCAGTCAGCGATCGCCTGCGGGCAGGCTTATGGACGCAGCGGAGACAGCCCGACGGCTTGGGGACAAGGCCGCGTCGCAGCGGCGCGTCGCTCCACGAATCCCGAATCCCCAATCGCGGCTCTTGCAGGAGAGAGACCGGGGGCGCATGCGCCCCCGGTGCCAATCCTCAGAATCGAATCCGCGCACGCGGCTTGCGGCAGCCAGCTCCGTGGAGCGTGATCAACCCGGTCGTCGCGCCGGCCACAGCGATGTCGTTGCAGCCATCGCCAGTGAAGTCCCCGACAGCGAGCCCGTCGGCGTCGATGCTGCTGGTGAACGGCAGGGGGACCAGCTGCTGAGGCGACAGGCTGCCGTCGGGGCGCTGCCAGTAGATGCCGATCGCGTTCCAGCTGCCGTGGGCGACCACGATGTCCTGGCGCCCGTTGCCATTGAGGTCGACGATTCGCACGGTGCCCGGGATATCCAGCGCCGGCAGACGCAGGGGCGCTGCCAATCCGCCCTTCTCGGTGCCGGCATAGACCAGCACGCAGGCCGTTTGTCCGTTGCCGCCGCCGGAGATCACCAGATCGTTGATCCGATCGCCGTTGACATCGCCAATGCCAACACCGCCGGCACTGCGGAAGCTCGTATCGCACGTGGCGCTCATGCTCTTCATCAGGTCAAGACCGCCGATGCCGTTGTTGCGATACAGGTGAACGTTGTCGCCCAGGCCCTGACCGCTGACGGCCGCCGCATCGGCGCGGCCGTCGCCATCCAGATCGCCGCTGGCCATGCTGTTGTACCCGCGAACGGTCGCATTCCAGGGCCAGGCGTGGAACACGCCGGTGGCCCGGGTCGGGTGGTAGATGCGCCCGCCATCGGACCAGCCGAGAGTGACGATCTCGGCTGCGCTGTCGCCGTTCAGATCCATGATCTCCAGCTCCATCGCCTGCTGCCCGCCGTCGGCCAGCCACGGGGCCGACAAGCCGCCGGCTGGCGTGGAGAGGAACACCGAAAGCCCCGAGGCGCCGCCCACCAGCAGATCGAGGCCGTTCTGTCCGTCGAGATCGAGGATGCCGATCGAGTTGCGGTTCGCCCGCTGGTTGGCTTCGTAGCTGAAGCGCTCGCGCGGGTGCAGGACGCCGTCCGGCCCCTGGCGGAACAGGTGCACCGAATAGTCGTTGATCGCATCGAAGTAGTAGCTCGTGCCCACCGCGATGTCCCGTCGGCCATCACCCGAAAGATCGCCGATGGCCACGGCCTCCGCCCATGAGCCGGTGGCATGGATGCGAGCCGCGGCAAACGAGAAGCCCTCGGACGCCTCCAAGGACCATTGCTCGGCGTTGGCGGGCACCACGTCGGCCGCACTGCCCGGGACCGTCCAGCGATTGGGACGGTCGCCGTCGAACAGCGGTCGTCCATAGATGTCGACCTGGGCATGAGCGGCCTGGGTCATCAGCAAGCTCAGAAGAGTCCATCGAAGGGGAATTGCAGGCATGGTTGAGAATCTCCAATGTCGGGCCAGCGCGCCCCCTGCACGATGCGCGGAGGCGTGACCCGGCGGGGAGTCTGAGCGATCGACAACAGGCCTGAAAGGGGCCGATCCGTGCTGATGAAGCGCATCGCCGGCGGCAGACGCAGGAGCCCGCGACGAAGCGGAGGGCACATGCTTCAGGCAGGGTGGATCAGGCCGCTCCCGGCCTTGATCCGGGCGCGCGAGCCCGGCCCAGGTCCGGGCTGCATGGGCCGCTCCGCGGTGACGTTCCTGGCGTGCTCGCTGGGCTTGGATCCAACTTCGCATGCTCGATCCGCGGGCGTGCCCGCCACGGCGCGCAGCACACGAACGCTTCGGCGCGGTCCTAGCGGCCGTCGATCGACGCCGATCCTTGCCGGGCCTGTTCCAGGCGTTCAGACGGACGCTGCCGAAAGCGCGCGACAAACGCGCGGGTGAATCCATCGACGCTGCTGAAGCCCACGGCATAGGCGATCTCGCTGACGCTGCCGGCGCGTTGATCCAGCAATCCCGCGGCACGAAGCAGGCGCGCTTCACGCAACAGTTCCGAAGGACTCTGCCCGGTCTCGTCCTTGAGTCGCCGGAACAGTCCGGTGCGGCCGATCGCCATGCGTTCGGCCAAGCATTCAACGCTGAAGCCGGGATCGTGAAGTTCCGCGTCAATGACATCGCGAAGCTTGCTCAGCCACGTGCCTTCGCTGGCGGCTGCGGGGGGCGCGGATGCCACCGGCCGCGCTTCGAAGGCGCGCCGCAAACGCAGCCGCAGCGCGAGCAGTGATTCGATCTGGGCCAGCAGTAGATCGATCCGGAAGGGCTTTTGCAGGTAGGCGACGGCCCCGGAATCCAGGCCGCGGATGCGATCGCCGATTTCAGCGCGCGCGCTGAGCACGATCGCGGGCAGCCCGTCGAACACTTCGCTGCGGCGCATGCGCTCTAGAAGTTCGATGCCGTCCATGTCGGGCATCATCCAGTCGGTGACGACAAGGTCGGGCAGATGCGCCTCCAGCGCGGCGAGCGCATCCCGGCCGCTGGCGGCGACGTCGACCACATAGCGCCCACTCAGGCTGTGTCGCAGCCACTCGCGCAGATCGGCGTTGTCATCGACGACAAGCACCCGCGGCCGATCGGCGGGATCCCATTCGTTGTGGGAAGGCGCCGGGGCCGGGGCCGGGATCACGGCCGGCTCCGAGGGCGCCTCGATATCCGGCTGCTGTGCGTCGCACGCGCTCGCGCGCGCCGGCCAGCGGGCGGTAAAGCAGGCGCCCCCGGACTCAGCGTTCCGCACGGTGAGGTCGCCGCCGTGCAGCAGCATCAACTCGCGCGCCAGGGCGAGTCCGATGCCGGTGCCCTCGATGGGGAATCCCTTGGGCATGGCCCGGTAGAAACGATCGAACAAGCGGGGCAGATGCTCGGCCTCGATGCCCGGTCCGGTGTCGACGACCTCAACGCTGGCGGTCTCACCCTCGCGCACGACCCTGACGTCCACGCGGTCACCCGGGCGGCAGTACTTGATCGCGTTCGACAGCAGGTTCCCCAGCACCTTCTCCATCTGGGGCGCGTCGAACCAGGCCATTGCGCCGTCGTCGGGAGCGCTTGTCAGAAGAGCGATGTCGCGCGATTGCGCGAGCGGCTGGAACAGCGATGCGACAGAACGGGTCCATTCGACCAGATCGTGCCGCTCGGGCTCGATCCTGAGGCTGCCGCCTTCGATGCGCTGCAGGTCGAGGATCTGCTCGACGAGACGGTTCAGGCGGCGCGCATTGCGTCGCATCAGCGGCCACTGCTCGATCATGGCCTGCGGGTCCTGTTGCCCTTGTTCCAGCGGCCCCAGCAGCAGGGTCAGTGGCGTGCGCAGTTCGTGGCTGATGTTGGCGAAGAACGAACGCTTTTCCTGATCCAGGGATTCCAGCCGCTCGGCCTGTCGTGCGATCTGGTCGCGCGCGCGCTCGGCTTCGGCGGTGGCCTCGGAGAGTTCGCGGGTGCGCGCGGCCACCTCCTGCTCGAGTCGAAGGCGGCTGCGCTGCTGGCGCTGCTCGCGCCAGCGCCAGCCGATCAGTGCCAGCAGCGCCAACAGCAGTGCGGAAAGCGACCGGAACGCCGTGGTTTCATGCAGCAAGGCCGGCACTTCCAGATCGAGGGAGGCGATCGGCCCGAAGTCATTCGGCCCGGTTCGGGCGCGCACCTCGAAGCGGTAGGCCCCATGCGACAGGTTGGTGTAATCGACTTCGCGACGGGTGCCGATGTCCTGCCAGTCCCTGTCCAGTCCGATCAGGCGCGTCTCGAACTGCACGCTGCCGCCCGCCAACAGGTCCGCGGCGGTGTAGCGCAGGCTGATGCTGCGCTCACCCGCGTCCAGCGCGACTGGCGCGTTCTCAAAGCGTTTGGCGCCATCGGCTGTGGTCAGGTGTTCGATGACGGCGATGGGGGGCGCGGGCGGCTGGGCCAGGCGTCCGATATCCAGCGCGACGGGCCCCTTCACGGTGGGAAACCACAGCCGGCCGTCCGGGGCAGCCGTTCCCGCCGACTGCACGCCACCGTTGGCTTCGCGGTCGGGCATGCCCTCGGTCTCGGTGAGCAGCCGTGCGACAACGCGGCCACCCTCGAAGGCGGCGTCCAGTGCGGCTGCGGCAACCGAGAACACGCCGCCATTGGTGCTCATCCAGAGGCGGCCTTCGCCGTCGGCGAGGATTTGATGGATGCCGTCATGGGGCAGGCCGTCGCGCCGATCAAGGCAGTGGACCTGGGCCGAGCGCAGCTCCGCTCCGGGTGATTCCATTCGGCACAGGCCGCGATCTTCGGTACCGATCAGCAGGCGGCCGCGTGCATCGAAGTGCAGTGCGCGAATCAATCGTCCGGGCAGCGTCGCGGCGGGCGTCTCAAAGCCGATGCCGTCGCGGAAGCGGAGCAGCCCGTTGCCGTTGCTACCCATGAAGATGGAATCGCCGCGTTCGACAATGACCCGCACGCGCCCGCTGCCCAAGCCCGGCGGCAGGGCGATCGACTGCCATCGGCCCTCGGTCAGGCGCCACACGCCCTCGTCATCGGTACCCACCCAGATCCGCTCAAGACGATCTCGGTAGAGCGCCCGGATGCTTGCGTCCTTCAATGGCCCCGGAACCCCTTGCTGATGCGCCTGCCCCTGATCGATTCGCCACAGGCCTTCGCCAGCCACCCAGCCGTTCTCGCCGTGCTCCGGCAACACCGAGTAGACGACTCGCGGTGCCGAATTGGCCGCAATGCGCTTGGCCTCCTTGCGCCCGGGCAACACCGCGTACACCCCGTTCTTGAGGGTGCCCACCCAGATCGCGCCGTCGCCAGCCGTCACGATGGGATAGGTCGCCGCCTCACGCAGTTCGAGCGGTCCGCTCGGTCGCTCGAAGGCATTGGGGCCAAGCCGATAGAGGCCATCGCCGGCCGTCGCGACCAGCAGGCTGCCGCTGGAATCGACGATCCAGTCGTTGATCGCGAGTCTGGGCCTGAGGATCAACTCGTCGTCGAGCTGCAGGCCGTCTTCGGTGTTCAGCCAGATTCCGCCAGGCCCATGCGCCGCCAGGCGCTCGCGTCCACTGCCAAGAGACCACCCGCCGAGTTCGGACGGATTTCCGTTCACCCGCCGCAAGATGCGCTCGGTGCCAGCGAGGTACAGCGATGGGCCCAACCGCACGATTCGCTGCACGGCCGAGCCAGGCATGAGCTCGACCAGAGCACCCCCGCCGGTCGACCGTGCCAGTCCCGCATGATGGGCAATCCAGACCCCGCCCTCGCCGTCGCCCTCCAACTGCCAGATGCGTCCGCCAGCCTCGGTGGTTGCGTGTCCGCCGTCAGGATCGAGATGAAGCAGACGCCCCGATTCCGCGCCCAGCCAGACCCCTGCGGCGCCTGCATCGAGGACCGCCGTGGTGGCTTCGCTCCACACGGGGGCGGGCAGGGCTTCGAACCGGGCGCCGGTCCACCGCGCGGCGCCGCGCGAGGTGCCCACCCAGACCGCCGTGTCGCGGACCGAGAGCGCGATGACCGACTCGTGCGGCAGGCCGTCTTCGCGCCCCAAGGTGCGGAATGCCCCCTCGTGGTAGCGCACAAGGCGCATGTCTTCCGTCGCCATCCACAGCGCGCCGTCGCCATCGCGCTTCAGCACCAACAGCCGATTGCCGGCCAGTCCGGGCGAGTTGAGGCTGTTGAACACCTCGAAGCGGAGGCCATCGAAGCGCACCAGACCGTCCATGGTCGCCAACCACAGAAAACCCTTGCCGTCCTGCAGCAAGGCGTTGATCGAGTTGACGGGCAGGCCGTCCTCGACGCCCCAGCGCTGAGCGGTCCAGCCTGGGTGGACGACAAGCTGCCGGATGCCGGAGGCCAGCGCAGGCCCGCTCGCCAGCAGCAGGCACAGGCCGAAAAGCTGAACTCGTATC
This sequence comes from Aquimonas voraii, assembly GCF_900101825.1. GTDB lineage: Bacteria > Pseudomonadota > Gammaproteobacteria > Xanthomonadales > Xanthomonadaceae > Aquimonas > Aquimonas voraii. The sequence goes on along the minus strand of NZ_FNAG01000016.1, from coordinate 51,091 downwards.
CGCACCGCTGACGTTCCCCGGCCCCGATGGCAGGCCGACATGCTAGTCGATGACCGGCGCACCACAGTGCCCCAGGCCACGCGGAGAGTCCGCCGGGCTTTGATCGGTGGCCGCGAGGCCGTCGCATGCGCCGGCTCGCCCGGGCGGCACGGAGCACTCGCGGGCCCGATCCTGCGGAGCCTCGGTTTCACAGCCCGCGCTGAGGGCTTCCGCCACGCCAGGCACCGCATCGGGCCTGCATTCGCAACCTGCGGTCGGACATCCGCAACGCCCGGTCGAGTGCCACGAACGCGCGACAGGCAGCCTGTAGACATGAACGGCATGCCGCAAACACCCAGCCCCTCGCGGGCCCTGACTGACGAACTCGCCGCCCTGGAGGCGCAGGTCGCGGCAGGCGAGTGCGCCGGGCTGCGCCGGCCGGTCGCGATCACTACGGCCTGCGTTCACGCGCCTGCGATGGGACAAGGCCGTGACCCCCCGACCACTCCGGACCGGGTCAAGCCATGAGCCTCCCGATCCGCCTACCGTCGCAATGCCTACGTCCTCAAGAAGATCCCTCCCGGGAGTGCCCGATGAACACCGTATCCGCCCGCTCGCCAGCCCGCGTCTCCGACGCCAGTTCCACTCCCGGGTCACCGCTCGACCGCGCGCCACGCCTGCACGCCAAGCGTCGCCGATGGCTGGTACGGGCAGCCGCGATCGTGGCACTGGCGTTTGGACTGTCAAACGCCGTTCTCGCCGGCTTCCCGGCGACGCGATTGAACCTTGATACCGAGTTGAACGGCCGCAACGGATTCTTCTTGCTCGGCGGCGTGAATTCGGGCTTCGGTACGGGGGTGAGCGCCGCCGGCGATGTGAATGGCGACGGTTTGGAAGACCTCATCGTCGGTGCCAGCAGGGAACTCCCCCCGCCGCAGGGCGCCGACAGTGCGGGCCGGGTCTATGTGTTGTTCGGGCTCCGGGAGGGATTCCCCTCGGTATTCGACGCCTCGACGCTGGATGGCAGCAACGGCTTCCGTATGGATGGCGAGACCAACAACCTCGCCGGCAAGTGGGTGAGCGGGGTCGGTGATGTCAATGGGGATGGCTTGGATGACCTCATGATCGCGCCGGGGCACTGGTTCGTCGGCGCCGGAATCAGTCCCTATTTGACCCAACCGGCTTATGTGGTGTTCGGAAGGCGAGACGGCTTCCCGGCGGTGCTGCCGCTGGGCAGCCTGGATGGCAGCAACGGTTTCAAGATTCTGGCCGCCGGCTCGCAAAGCAATTGGAGGTTCACCGCAAGCGGAGCCGGTGACATCAACGGCGACGGACACGGTGATCTCGTTTTTGGAGAGTCGTACTTTGAGATTGAGGGGGTTGCGACCGGACGCGCCCATGTGGTCTTCGGCCGCGAGGGAAACTTTCCGCCGGTGCTGTCGCTGGCGGATCTGGACGGCAGCAACGGTTTTGCCATCGCAGCCACTGGCGACAATAGCCAGTTGGGCTGGGCGGTCGCCGCCGCCGGCGATGTCAATGGCGATGGCCTCGATGATGTGATCCTCGGCGCACCCGGAGAGGTCGTGCCGCCTCCCAATGAGCAGCTGAACGGTCTGGCCTACGTGATCTACGGCAGTCAGAACCCGTTCCCGGCGGTTCTCGAAACGTCCGCCCTGAACGGTGAAGACGGCTTCTCAATCTCCGCCGATCTTTGGTTCGGGAGGAGCGTGGGGGGTATCGGTGACTTCAACGGCGATGGCCTGGACGACCTCGTGATCGGAGCACCCTTGGCCCGCACGGACATGGCCGGGGGGCTGGAGGGAGCGGCCTATGTCCTGCTGGGAAGCGATCAGGGCTATCCGGCGACGCAGCCGAATTACGTGCATCTTGGCCTCCTCAACGCGGAGTACGCCTTCAAGATTCAAGGCGTCGAAAACGGCTCCGCAGAGGTGGGCCATGCGGTCAGCGGCGCGGGGGACCTCAATGGTGACGGCCTTGCGGACCTGGTGATCACGGGCAGGCGCGCTGGGGTAGGTTCGGGCACGGGGTCCGCATACATCCTGTTCGGCACCCGCGGCGAGCTGACTGAAATCTACGACGCGACGGACAATCCGGCGTTCTTTCCCCCGTTTGACGGGATGCGCGGCTTCGTCGCCCAGGGGTGTTACAACCTTGGATTTTGCGGCGAGGACGTGCGTGGCGCCGGCGACCTCAATGGCGATGGTGTCGACGATCTGGTGATTGGCGGTCCCGGTCAAGGCGCAAGCTCCAATGAGCGCGGCCGCGCTTTCGTGCTCTACGGCGGCCTCACCGGCTTGGGCGAACTGCCGGTCGCGACGCTTTCGCAGGCCTCGCTGGACTTGGGCGCCGTGCGGCTCGGCGAGACCTCGGCCACCCAGACCCTCACCGTGACCAACACCGGCTATGTCGTGGCGCTGGAGCTCGGTGCCTTGAGCCTCAGCGGCGCGCATGCCGCCGAGTTCAGGCTGAGCAACGACGGCTGCTCCCACCGGACCCTCGCCCAGGACGCGAGCTGCAGCTTCGATCTCAGCCTGACGCCGGCCGCGCTGGGGCCACGCAGCGCGACGGTGGGTGTCCCTTCCAATGCCCCCTCCGGTCCCGACGTGGTGGCCGTGGACGGTGTCGGCGTGCAGTCGGGGCTGGGCATGTCGGCGACTGCCGTGGACTTCGGCGAGGTGTTTTTAGGCCGCAGTTCGGAAGCGCAGACGCTCACCCTGGAAAACACCGGCGGTGCTCCGCTCATGCTGGGCACCTTGAGCCTCATGGGCCCGGATGCGGGCGACTTCGCACTGGGCGCCAACACCTGCTCGAACCAGACCGTGGCGCCGGGGGCAAGCTGCAGTCTGGGCATCACGATGACACCCGCCGCTCTGGGCGCGCGCGCCGCGCAGCTGATAGTGCCTTCGGACGCACCCACCAGCCCCGACGCCGTGACGCTCTCGGGAACCGGCGTGGTGTTGACCGATGAGGTGTTCTTGAACGGCTTCGAATGAGGCACGGGCCGCGCCCGTCCACGGACATCGTGCGCGCAATCGGAGGCAGCCGCGGCGGGTCGCGCGTCAAAAGCGGATTCGCCAGCCCGTCGACCTTGAAGAGATCGCCTGGTACAGCGTCTGAAACTGCAGGCTGGGTGGGCGTGCACGCGGCAGCACTCTGCCGGCCACAAGGTATTCCGCTTCGCGCAGCGAGCAGGCTGTTGGCAAACAGCCTGCTCGCTTGGCCAAGCGGAGCCGAGTCGCCACGGCGCGCGCGCCAGCGAGTACCGCGTCAGCAGGCGGCACGGACCTGTCCACGACCGCCGACTGGAAGAACGTCCAGAGGGGGAGATTTTCGACAGGCCGCTAGTCCACCTGCCCCGACCGGACGCGCCCCACTGCCGCATCCGACACATACGGATTGCTCATGCGCTCGCGGCCCAGCGTCGACACCGGGCCGTGACCCGGCACGAACTGCACGCGGTCGCCCAGCGCGAAGAGACGTTCGCGGATCGAACGGATCAGGTCGGCGTGGTTGCCGAGCGGGAAGTCGGTGCGGCCGATGCTGCCGGCGAAGATGACATCGCCGACGAAGGCGAGGCCGACTTCGCGCAGGAAGAACACCACATGGCCCGGCGTGTGGCCGGGACAGTGCAGCACTTCAAGTTCGAGCGCGCCCACCTGCACGCGTTCGCCCTGCGCGAGCCAGCGATCCGGCGTGAACACCTGCGCCGGCGGAAAGCCGTATTCTGCGGCGCGGGTGGGCAGCTGCTGGATCCAGAAGTCATCGTCCGGGTGCGGGCCTTCGACCGGCACGCCAAGCCGCTGCTGCAGCTCGGCCACGCCCGAGCAGTGGTCGAGATGACCGTGCGTCACCAGAACCTTCTCCAGCGTCGCGCCGTGACGGGCGACCGCGGCGAGCAGGCGGTCGACTTCGCCGCCGGGGTCGACCAGGGCGGCCTTCTTGGTGCGCTGGCAGACGATCAGCGAGCAGTTCTGCTGGAAGGGCGTGACCGGCAGCACTTCGACCGCGACGGGAGGGTTGGCTTGGGCGTTCATCTCAGAGCCTGTGAAAAGACCCAGACGCCGTAGCGAGGGCGTCTCTGGGCGTTAGTGGCAAAGCGCGGGACGTGAATTCAAGGGAGTTTGGCGAGCCAAATGACCGCGGAATTCGCGGAGCGCGCTGCCGACACGGGCGGCCAGAGACGGCCGCAGTAGGCGGATGGTTCTCGCATGCTCTCAGTCCTCCGGCGCCGAGGCGTCGTCGTCGCTGTCGGCGGGAAGCTGCAGCAGGTCGGGGGCGCCTTCCAGGGTTTCCACGCTGCGCAGTTTGCGTTCGATGGCGCGGGTGCGAACGCCGGCGGCACCGATGCTCTTGCTGACCGTGTCGATCTGCTTCTGGGTGCGCTCCAGCACTTCGCCGAACTTGCCGAACTCGTTCTTGACCGCGCCGAGGATCTGCCAGACCTCGCTGCTGCGCTGTTCGATCGCCAGCGTACGGAAACCCATCTGCAGGCTGTTGAGCAAGGCCGCCAGCGTGGTCGGCCCGGCAAGCGTGATGCGGTAGTCGCGCTGCAGGGCCTCGAACAGGCCGGGGCGGCGGATCAGCTCGGCGTACAGGCCTTCGGTGGGCAGGAACAGCAGGGCGAAGTCGGTAGTGTGCGGCGGGCCGATGTACTTCTCGCGGATGCGTTTGGCCTCGTCGCGGATGCGCCGTTCGAGCGCGAGTGCGGCCACGCCGGCGGCCTCGGCGTCGGCGCGGTCCTGCGCATCGAGCAGGCGCTCGTAGTCCTCGCGCGGAAACTTGGCGTCGATCGGCAGCCACACCGGCGCGCCCGGCGTGCTGCCCGGCAGGCGGATGGCGTATTCGACGCGCTCGCTGCTGCCCGGCAGGGTGGCGACATTGCTGGCGTACTGTTCGGCACTCAGGATCTGCTCCAGCAGGGCGCCGAGCTGCACTTCGCCGAAGGTGCCGCGGGTTTTGACGTTGCCGAGCACGCGCTTGAGATCACCCACGCCCTGCGCCAGCGTCTGCATTTCGCCCAGGCCGCGGTGCACCTGTTCGAGCCGCTCGGAGACCAGCTTGAAGCTCTCGCCCAGTCGGGTTTCCAGCGTGGTCTTGAGCTTCTCGTCGACCGTCTCGCGCATGCGCTCCAGCTGCGCCGCGTTGTCGGTCTGCAGTTCCTTGAGCTTGGCTTCGAGCGTGCCGCGCACTTCGTTCATGCGCTCGGCGTTGTGCTGGGTCAGCGTCAGCAGACGCGCATCCAGCGAGGCGCCGAACTGCTTGAGCGCGGCCACCGATTCCTCGCGACTCTTGCGCGCATCGTCCGACAGCGTCTGCCGCAGGGTTTCGATGCGCTGATCCGAGCGCAGGGCGGCGGCATCGAGGCCGCGGCCGAAGGTGTCGAGGCGCTCGGCCTGGGCACGGCTGCCCTCGGCCAGGGCGGCGCGCAGCTGGGTTTCGAACCGTGACTGCTGCTCGGCCGCCTCACTGCGCGCTTCGCGCAGCTCCTCGCGCAGGGCGCGCTCGGTGCGCTCGGCGGTGGCGGCCAATGCGGCGAGGCGTTCGAGCAAGGCGGGGTCGGTCTGCGTGCGCTTTGTTCTGTGCAGCAGGATGGCCAGAAGTGCGAGCGCGGCGAGCAGGGCCCCCCCGGCGGCGAGCAAGGCCCAGCCAGGCACGAGGGCGGCCGTGCTCGCCGCGATCGGGGGAATGCTGGTGGCGATGGAAATCAGCAGCGGCATGCAAAGCCAGAGCGTGGTGCGAGGGCCGACAGTCTAGTGCGCCAGGGTCGAGGGCTGGCGAAGGCGGTGCATCGCTCCGGCCCCGCTGGCTGTCGAATGGCGGCAGGCGCGAGGCGGGAAGATCGGGCATGACCGCGCGCCAGGCAGCCGCCACCGTCGATCAAGGCGCGGATGCACGTCATCCGTGTTGCCCTAGACTGCAGGCATGAGCGCGCCCCTGAACGAAATCCCCGCCGAAGACTTCGCCGCCCTGCTCGGCGAGGCCCTGCCCACCGAAGCTGCGGGCCAGCACTTCGCGCTGCGCGTCGAAGCCGTCGAGCCCAACCCGCATTCCAGCGCTCGGGGCCTGCCCGGCTTTTCGCTGCAGCTGCGCGGCCCCGCCGAGCTGAACCTCGGCCAGGGCGTCTACGCGATCACCCATCCGCGTCATGGCTGCCTGCAGGTGTTCATGACGCCGATCCGCCGCGATCCGCAGGGCCTGCTCTACGAGGCGGTCTTCAACTGAAACTGCCGCGGCGGCTCCGGGCCGATCAGCCCTGCGGCGCGCGGCGCATGAAGTGGTAGACGCCGCGGACTTCGAGTGTGTCGAAGCCCAGCCGTAGATACCAGGCGTGGGCAGGGTTGAAGGGTTCGACGTGCAGAGTGATCGGCAGGCTGCGCTCGGCGCTCCAGTCGAGCATCTGCCGCATCAGCTGGCGGGCGACGCCGCGGCCACGCCAATCGGGCAGCAGGGTGATTTCCATCAGCCGCAGCTCCTCGCGACCCCAGTGCAGGTAAAGCCGCCCGATGCCGGCGCCGGCGTGCTCGATCACGAAGAACACTGCGCCCGGATAGTGCTGGCGGTAGTGGCTGCGCTGGGCGTTGAACTGCTGGTCGATGAAGGCCTGCTGCTGGATGTCCGTCCAGCCGCTGCGCGCCAGCTCCTCGCTGCGCGTGCTGGCGTAGAGACTGCGCAGCAGCGCGAGGTCGTGCCCGGTCTCCTCGCGCAGCGTGAGCGCCGCGGGGCGTTCACGCCAGTCGCCCGCGAACAGCTGCCGCAGCGCGGCCGTGCGCGCGGTCGGTTCGGCGCAGACAGGCATCGACATCAAGCGCTGGCGGGCTCCGCCGCCTGCTGCAGACAGGCCAGGTCGGCGCGTCGGCACAGGTCCGGGCTGTCGGCTTCGGCGATCAGATGCAGGTGGAAACCGTCGACACCCTCCGGCAGGCCATGCACGCCTGCACCGCAGGCCAGCGCCGCCACGCAGGGCGTGTCGAGGCGGACCAGGTAGTCGCCCTCGGGCCAGTGCGCCACGTCGATGCGCAGGTAGCGCGGCAGCGCCTCGCCCTGCGCTTCGAGCCGGAACTCCAGGCCGAGGCCCGCAGCCGGCAGCACAAGGCTGCTGCTGCCGCTGTTGCCGTGGGCGCGCGCGCTCTCGAAGCGCCAGGCGCGATGGCGGGCTGCCGTGCCGCCTGCCTCTGCGAACAGGGCATCCAGGGTCAGAGACTGCAGCCTCGACTGCGCCGCCCGCTGCAGCCCCAGCAGGCGCAGCCGCTGCACGCCTTGTTCCGCGCCGGCCGCGAAACCCGCCTCGAAAGGCCGCCACAGGGCGGCCGGGCGGTCCAGCCTGAGCACTTGTGCGGCAGCGTCGCCGGCGCCGGCACGCAGCGGAAGGATAAGGGCCGCGGCGGCGATACCGCCGGTGCTGCCCGCGAGAAAAGCGCGACGATCCATGAGGAATCCTGTGTGGAGTCCGCGGCCCGCGAGCGGTCGCGGAGAGAGCGGCCGGGTTCAGCTGCGCGGCGGAAACACGCCCTGCAGGGCGATGCAGAAGCTGAGGGTGAGGTAGGGCTGCATGTTGTTGTGCGGCTGGTCACCGCCGGCGGGCACCAGCGATTCGCTGGCCATGTCCACCAGCGGGCCCGGCGCGGCGTAGAGCTGTCCGCCGGTGGAGCGCGCCAGTGCTGCCGTGGGATTGACCAGACGGTCCTCGCCGACGTCGTTGTAGACGCGCAGCGCATGCGAGTGGGAGGGAATTTCGGACTCCAGCAGGCTGACCGTCTCCGAGCCTCCGGTCTCACCGAGATCGTGCAGGCTCAGGCCCGGCCCCTGGCCGGGATGCATCGGCGCCGATCCCTGCAGATCCGGCAGTGCGAAGTTGCTCTGGCCATTGCCGCCGTAGGTGGTGCCGAGCAGAGAGAACAGCGCGGTGTTCTGCGAAATGGGCAGGATCTGCCCGTCGCAGAAGGCCCAGCCGCGCGGCGCGAAGTTGAACGGGAAGATGCGGATTTCGGCAACGAAGGGGTCGGCCACGACGGCTACCTCAGGTGGGGCTCGGGAAGATCCCGAACAGCGAGATGATGAAGTTCACGCACAGGTAGGGCTGCATGTTGTTGTGCGGCTGGCTGCCGCCCACCGGGCTGATCGAGTTGCCCGACAGGCTCAGATTCGGCGGGGCCGCGAACAGCGGTGTCGCCGACGCGGGCGTGCCGATCACGTTGAGCCTGGGCTCGGTGGTGGTGGCGGGATCGGTGGAGCCCAGCAGCGGATGGCTGTGCGAGGGGATCTGGTTGATGTTGAGGGTGACCTCCTCCACGCCGCCGGTTTCGGCCAGCACGAAGCCATTGCCCTGATGGATCGGAATGCGTCCGCGTAGATCGGGGAGGGCGAAGGTGCTCTGGCCATCGCCGCCGTAGGTCGTGCCGATGAGCTGGAACAGGGTCTCGTTCTCGGAGATGGACAGCAGCTGGCCCTCGCAGAACATCCAGCCGGCCGGGGCGAAGTTGCCGGCAAAGATGCGGAGCTCGCCCACATAGGGTTGTGCCATGTCGATGCCCTCAGGTGGGGGAAGGGAAGATGCCCTGCAGCGCGATGCAGAAGCTGATCGTCAGGAAGGGCTGCATGTTGAGGTGGGGCTGCGAGCCGCCGACGTTTGCCACCGAGCCCGGCTGCAGCGACACCAGGGCCTGTGGCGCGCGGTAGGCCTCATAGTTGTTCGACTTCGCGAGCGCCAGGTTGGCGGCGGGTACGGCGGCCGTGCCGGTGGTGCTGGTCGCACTCAGCACATGCGTGTGGGTCGGCATCTCGGCGATCGACAGCGTGTGCGTCTGTTCGCCGCCGCGCTCGCCGAGGGTGTGGCCATTGCCGACATGGATCGGGGTGCGCCCACGCAGGTCGGGCAGGGCGAAGTTGACCCTGCCGTCGCCACCGTAGGTGGTGCCCAGCAGGGAGAACAGCCCCTGGTTCTGGTTGATCGGCAGGAGCTGGCCGTTGCACAAGGCCCAGCCCCGGGGGGCGAAGACGAAGCTCATCAGCCGGATTTCGGACAGGAAGGGTTCTGCCATGGGGATCTCCCGAAGGGCTGGGCGGCAGCCGCCCAGCCGCAATGGTGGAAGGTTGAAGACTCAGAGCGGGGCGGGCAGACAGGTCCCGTTGGCGCTGGGGCTGAGGGTGCCGAGGACGCTGGTCACCGTGCCGGGCGGATGGTTGTCGTCGAGCACGGTCAGCGGGTCGCTGGAGCCCGAAACGCCGCGTTCGAGCTGCACGGTCGCCGGAGCCGCCTGGCGGGCGCGCAGGCCGAAGGGGCCAGTCACGCTGTTGCCGCGGATGTCGAAGCAGCCGCTGCCGCGGCGGGCGGTGACGTCGGCCGTGTTGCCGAGGCCGGCATCCACGCCGGTCACCACGTTGTTGACGATGCGTGCGGTGAAGCTTGGCGTGGTGCTGGCATCCGGGGTGTCGACCAGGAAGGGCCGGGTCGTGCCGCTGTTGCCCGGGTGGTCGATCGTGTTGTTCTCGACCAGCACGTTGGCGCGGCTGGTCTGGCCGATGGTGCTGGTCAGGAACACGATCAGCGAGTGGTTGGTGGCGGTGACCGGAGCATTGATGGTGTTGCCGCGGACGATGGCGGTGAGGCCGGTGTTGGCGCCGAGGTCGTTGGCATTGCCGGCGACCTGGCCGACGAACAGGCTGGCGCCACCGAACTGGTTGAGCCGGTTGTTGGTCAGCCGCGCAGTCAGCCGGGCGTTGCCGCCGTTCTGCAGCAGGAAGCCCTCGTTGCCTGCGGTGAGGCGCCGCGCGACGCTGCTGTCGATGCTGATCTCGGAGAGCGCGTTCTCCAGCACCGAGTGCTGCACCGCCTGCGAGGCGTTGTCGCGGAACAGGCAGCGCTGGATGCTGATGACCGACGTGGAGCTGCCGCGGGTTTCGATCTGGATGCCGTCGACGCCGGCGCCGTCGATGCGGCAGTCGGCGATGTCATCGGCCGCGCTGTTCGGGTTCGCGCCCTCGCTGACCGCGGCATCGCCGTCGATGGTCAGGTTCATGCTGCCGGACTGGTTGTAGAACTCGAGGTTGTGCTCGACGCCGCCGCTGACCCGCAGGTTGCGCAGCAGGCCGCTGCCCTGCAGGCCGTTGGCGCCGGTCACGAGACCGAAGTTGATCGGCCCTTCGACCACGCCGGTGTTGTCGCCAATGACGCCGCCCAGCACGCTGTCGCGCAGGGTGAATCCGCTGACGTTGCGGCCGACAATGCCCGAGTTGCTGAAGTCGTTGAGCTGCATCCAGCGCAGGGCGACGTTGGCGGTGTCGAGCAGGACGATGCCGTTGCCGGTGGTGAGGCCGTCGGCGCCACTCTTGTTGGCGATGGTGCCACCCGAGCCGGCGCTGCCGCTGCCGGTGACGTTGAGACCGCCGCTGGTGCCGGTGTTGTCGAGCAGGATGCCGACGTTGCTGCCCGCGCCCGAACTGATCCGCTCGAACACCAGGCCAGCCGCGCCGATGGTGGTGTCGACCATGTTCAGCGCCGTGCCGCCGGTGGTGGTGAGGGTGTTGCCGCTGCCGGTGATGCCGAGGGTGCCGCCGCTGGCTGCACTCGGGCCGGCGCCGGTGGCCAAGAGGGCCGTGCCGGTGCTGGTGCTGACCGCCAGGCCGCCGCCGCTGAACTCCAGGGTGGCGCCGCTGTTGTTGGTCAGCTGCAGGCCCGGGCTGCTGCCGCTGCCGCTGAACACCTTGCTGCTGCCGCTGAAGCTGTAGGTGCCGCCCGTGCGGTTCTCCACGATCAGGCCGGCCGAGCCCGAACCGCAGCTGCCGGTGCAGCTCAGGTTGCCGCTCAGGCTGAGACCGGCGGCACCCGGCAGGCTGACCCGCAGCAGCGGGCCGGCCGTGGTCTTGGTGAGGTTGCCGCCGTAGTTGACCTGGCCGCTGGCGCCGCCCTCCAGCACGAAGGCGGGACCGCTGGCGCCGGACAGGGCGCCACTGCCGAGCGTGAGGTTGCCGCTCAAGCTGGCCAGGCGGACGTTGCTGCTGCCGCTGCTCGAACTCACTTCGCTGAAGGCGCTGCCGCCGACTTCGGTGATGCTGCCGTTGGCAAGATCCAGGGCCTGGCCGCTGCCGACGATGCGGTTCTCGCCCAGGCTCAAACTGCCGACGCCCGTGCCGAGCAGGCCGACGCCGGTGGTATTGCCGATCTCGATGCCGCGCACGCTGTTGCCGCTGCCCAGGGTGATGCCAGCGGTGTTCGCCGCCACGGTGGTGATCTGCGGACGCGCACCGCCCAGGCTGGGCCGCGCGACCGCGGTCGTCGGCGGGCTGATGCCGAACACCGCGTCGAAGACGCCGCTGGCGCCCTGGCCGATCAGCTGCTGGCCGTTCTTCAGGGTCACACCGCCGCTGTAGGCGCCGCTGAACTGGAAGATCTTGGCGTTCGCGCTGGCCGCAGCCACCGCTGCCGAGAGGGTCTGGAAGGGACGCGCGAGCGTGCCGTCGCCGCTGGCAGGCGCGTCGTCATCGACGAACCAGATCGCCTCGCCGCTGAGCGCCACCGTGGCGGTTGCAGTGGTGCAGGCGGCCGGCGCCGGAACACCGGCATCGCAGACCTCGAAGTTGAAGCTGTCGGCGCTGCCTGTCTCGCTGGCCGGTGGCGCATAGCTCCAGCTGCCGTCGGCCGCGGTGCTGACGCGGCCGCCTTGGGCGGTCAGCGCATTGGTCTGCACGGTCACGCTGAAGGGCGCGCCGCCGGCGCCGTCGACATCGCTGACGTTGGCCAGCAGGCTGGCGGCGTTGGCGCTGCCGATCGCGATGCCGATGTGGCGGTGCACGGCCACATTGGTGGGCGGCGTCACCGTCGGCGGGTCGTTCAAGGGCGTCACGGTGATGCTGAAGTTGACCGTGGTCGAGGTGTCGACGCCGCCGTTGGCGGTGCCGCCGTTGTCCTGCAGCCGCACGCTCAGGTTGGCCACCCCGTTGGCGTTGGCCGCGGGCTGAAAGCTCAGGTTGCCGCTTGTCGCATTGATGCCCGGCGAGGCCGTGAACAGCCCGGGGTTGTCATTGCTCAGGATCACGAAGCTGAGCGTCTGACTGATGCCGGCGTCGCCATCATCGATCGCGGTGGCCCAGACGGCGTTGTATGGGGCGCTGTCCTCGCTCACCGTCACGTTGCCGCCGCCGCTGAAGACCGGGGCGTTGTTCACGAACAGCACTTCCAGGGTGAAGGTCTGCGCGGCGCTGGTGTCGATGCCGCCATTGGCGGTGCCGCCGTTGTCCTGCAGGCGCACGCTGACCGTGGCCACGCCGAAGCTGTCGGCGGCCGGCGTGTAGCTCAGGGTGCCGGTGGCCGGATCGATGGACGGCGGTGCGCTGAAGGCCAGGTTGCCGGTGCTGCCGGTGACGCTGAGCAGGAAGTTCACGGTCTGGCCCGCTTCGTCGGCCGGGCCTGGGCTCATGCCCGTGGCGAAGCCGGCGACGGTCTGTGCGCCCGCGTTCTCAACCACGCTGGGCGCGCTCGCGGGAATCGTGAAGCTCGGCGCGTCATTGCGGGCTTGCACTTCGATCACCAGGGGCACCGCGGGGCTGACATCACTGCCGCCGAAGGCGGTGCCGCCGCTGTCGCGGAGAACGACGCTGAAGCTGGCGCTGCCGTTGCTGTCCGCTGCCGGAGTGAAGCTGAGGACGCCGCTTGGGCTGATGCTGGGCGGCGTGCTGAAGCTGAGCCCGCCCGTGACCGCACCGGCGGTGAGTTCGAAGCTGAGGGTCTGGGTGCCACCGTCGTTGTCGGAGATCGCGGTGGCCCAGCTGGCGCTGTAGGCGCCGCTGTCTTCGCCCACCACCAGCGGACTGGCGCCCGGGGTGAAGCTGGGCGCGTCATTGACGTTGACCACTTCGATCGTAAACACCTGCGCGGCGCTGCTGGCAACACCGCCATTGGCGGTGCCGCCGTCATCGTTCAGCACCACGCTCACCGTGGCGGTGCCCGAGGTGCCGTTCTGCGCGGCGAAGCTCAGGTTGCCGGTGGCCGGATCGATCGCCGGCGCCTGCGCGAAGGCCAGGTTGCCGGTGCTGCCGGTGACGGTCAGGGCGAAGCTCAGCGCTTGCCCGGCCTCGTCGACAGGGCCGCGGCTGATGGCGGTGGCAAAGCCCGCCTGCACCGTGGGGCCGGCGTCCTGGAACACCGGCGTCGAGCTCGCCGGAATATTGAAGCTGGGCGCATCGTTCACCGCCGTCACGTCCAGCACCAGGCTGACCGGGGCGCTCTGGTCGATGCCGCCGTTGGCGGTGCCACCGTTGTCGCGCAGGGCAAGGCTGAGCGTGGCGACGCCGTTGGCGTTGGCGGCCGGGGTGAAGCTCAGTACGCCGGTCGGGCTGATGGCCGGGCCGGTGCTGAACAGGCCCGGGTTCGAGTTCGACAGCACCACGAAGCTGAGGGTCTGGATGCCGCCGTCGTTGTCGTTGAGGTTGCTGGCCCAGGCGGCGCTGTAGGCGCCACTGTCTTCCAGGACTGCGATCGGGCTGGGCCCCGGGGTGAAGCTGGGGGCGTCGTTGACGTTGTTGACCGCGATGGTGAAGCTCTGCGGCGCGCTGCTGTCGACGCCGCCATTGGCGGTGCCGCCGTTGTCGCTCAGCACCACGCTGACCGTGGCGGTGCCGCTGGTGCCGGCCTGCGGGGTGTAGCTCAGGGTGCCGTTGGGCGCCAGCGCCGGGGCTACGGCGAAGCTCAGGTTGCCGGTGCTGGCGGTGACGTTGGCGGCGAAGCTCAGGGTCTGTCCGGCTTCATCGGCCGGGCCGGCGCTGATGGCGGTGGCGAAGGCGGCCACGGTCTGCGGGCCGGCGCCTTCCAGCACCGGCGGGGCGCTGGCCGGAATCGTGAAGCCCGGGGCGTCGTTCACCGGCGTGGAGGTGATCCGGAAGCTGACGACGGGCGAGACATCGACGCCGCCGTTGGCGGTGCCGCCGTTGTCGCGCAGACGCACATCGAGATCGGCGCTGCCGTTGGCATTGGGCGCCAGGGTGAAGCTCAGCACGCCGGTCGGGCTGATCGCGGGTGGGGTGGCGAACACGCCGGGGTTGGAGTTGCCGCTGAACTCGAAGCTGAGCGTCTGCGTGCCGCCATCGCCATCGCTGATCGCCGTCGCCCAGTTCTGCGAGTAGGGCGCGCTGTCCTCCAGCACCACCACCGGACTCGGGCCGGCGCTGAAGCTGGGCGCGTCGTTGACGTTGTTGACCGTGATGCTCATCGCCGCCGCTGCGGTCAGCGCTGGCGCGCCGCCGTCGCTGACCTGCACCTGCAGGCTGTAGGGCGAAGCAGCCAGGTTCAGCGCCGCGGCGTTGGCCACGGTGATCTGGCCGCTGCTGGCGTTGATCGCGAACACCGTCTGGCCGCTGCCGCCGACGACGCTGTAGCCCAGTTGGCCGTTGGCGCCGGCGTCGACATCGGTGGCGACCACGCTGCCGACCACGGTCCCGCTGGCGGCGTTCTCGAACACGCTGAAGCTCTGCGCGGCGATCTGCGGGGCTTCGTTGCGGTCGTTCAGGGTCACCGTCACCGTGCGGTTGAGGCTGAAGCCGGGCGCGCCCTGCAGGGTGACCAGCACGTCGAGGCTGAAGCTCGGGCGGGTCTCGAAGTCGAGCTGGCTGCTGTCGGCGATGCGGATCTCACCGCTCGCGCTGTCGACGCTGAAGCCGGCGCTGGGGCTCTGCGCCGACAGGGCGAAGCGCAGCAGGCTCGACAGCCCGCCGGGCGCCGCGTTGATGCTGCCCACGACGGTGCCGTTGGCGCTGTTCTCGTCGACGCTGAAACTGCTGTTGAGGAAGGACGGTACCAGCACCGGCAGGCGCATCTCGGCGACGTCGAAGCGGAAGAACACCGAGTTGCCTTCGCTGGCGGCATAGACGCCGCGCAGATCGACCTGCGGCTCCGCTTGGGTGGTGTCGCCGGCCGGATCGGTCAGCAGCGCGGTCGCGTCCCAGTCACCGATTTCGCCGTCGAGGCGGTAACCGGCGGCCCAGGCGACGCCGGCGCTGGAGACGGCGCCGAGCATCAGCGCCGCCAGCATCAGGCCGGGATGGCGGCGCAGGGTCCAGGCGGCGGCGAGGCCCAGCGCCAGGCAGAGCAGGATCAGCGCGCCGGCACCGGCGGCCGGGATCACGGCAGGGCGCGGCACCGGCGGCGGCAGGCCGAGTCCGGTGCCGAGCACCGGCCCGGCGGCATCGGTTGCGCCCAGCAGTGGGCTGCTGGCGAGGAAGGTCAGTCGCCAGGTGCTGCCGAGGCGATCGCCCAGCAGGCCGCGCGCCACGCCGAGCTCGACCACATCGGTGGCGCCGGGGCCGCGGTCCACGCCCACCGGATGTCCGGCCGGCACGCTCTCCGGCGCGCCGAAGCTGCCGCCGCTGCAGCGGCTGACGCTCTGGCTCTGCACCTGCAGCGGATCGAAGCTCACGCTCGCGTCGAGCCGCGCATCGATACCCGTCACGCTGCCGTCGGGCGTGCTCACGCTGCAGCCGGTGGCCGGATCGTTGTCCGAGTCGATCAGGACCGAGTACGAGTAGGCGTGAGCGGCCAACGGCGCGCCGGCCAGGGCCAACAGGCTGGACAGCAGGACGCGCCGGCCGTGGCCGACGAGATCGATCTTCATGGTGGAATCCCCTCAGGAGGTGCGTGACACGGCAGACTCGGCGTCCCTGGACCGGACCGCGAAGCGGCTCACAGTCTCTGCCTTCTTTGTAAGCGTGAAAAGTGCCGAGCACCCCTCATCCGGTCGCGGCGCGCGCGCCGGGCCAGCAGGAGCAAGAGGGCATACTGTCGGATCTGACAGCCATTCCAGCGGCCATGCACGGACACGGTTTCCTCGCCGACGCCCTCGTCTTCCTGATCGCTGCGGTGATCGCGGTGCCGCTGTTCCGGCGGCTCGGCTTGGGCGCCGTGCTCGGCTACCTCGCAGCGGGCGTGGTGATCGGCCCGCACGTGCTGGGCTTCATCAGCGATCCTGAGTCGGTGCTGGCGGCCTCGGAGTTCGGCGTGGTGATGCTGCTTTTCATCATCGGCCTCGAGCTTTCGCCGGCGCGGCTGTGGGTGATGCGCCGCCAGGTGTTCGGCATCGGCAGCCTGCAGGTGGGGGTGTCGGCGGCGCTGATCGGCGGTGCGATCGCGCTGTGGGGCCTCGGCTGGAAGGCCTCGCTGGTGGTCGGCATGGGCCTGGCCCTGTCGTCCACGGCGGTCGGCCTGCAGCTGCTGGCCGAGCGCAAGGCGCTGACCGCCGACTATGGGCGCACGGCCTTCGCCATCCTGCTGTTCCAGGATGCTTTCGCGATTCCGCTGCTGGCGCTGATCCCGCTGCTGGGCGAGGCCAAGGCCGCGGCGCAGTCGGCCCCCGGCCTCGACGCGGTGTTGAAGGCGGTCGGTGTGATCCTCGCCATCGTCATCGGCGGCCGCTACCTGCTGCGGCCGCTGTTCCGCGTCGTCGCCCGCGCGCAGGCGGTGGAGGTGTTCACCGCCTCCGCGCTGATGGTCGTCGCCGGCTCGGCCTTTCTGGTGCAGCAGGCCGGGCTGTCGATGGCGCTGGGCGCCTTCCTGGCCGGGGTGCTGCTGGCCGAAAGCGAGTTCCGCCACGAGCTGGAATCGCATATCGAGCCCTTCAAGGGCCTGCTGCTCGGTCTGTTCTTCATGGCCGTGGGCATGAGCATCGACCTCGGCGTGATCGTCGCCCAGCCGGGCCAGGTGGTGATCGGCACCCTGGCGCTGCTGGCGCTGAAGTTCGTCGTGCTGTGGGTGGTCGGACGCCAGGCGGCGAAGCTCAAGACCGGCGCGCCGCTGCAGCTGGCGGCGGTGCTGTCGATGGGCGGTGAGTTCGCTTTCGTGGTGTTTTCCGAGGCCGGCAAGGCCGGCCTGCTGGCGCCGGCCGAATCGAGCCTGCTGGTGGTGATCGTCGGCATGTCGATGGCGGCGACGCCGCTGCTGCTGATGGCGGTGGATCGCCACTGCGGTCGGCTGGAGAGGGCAAAGGCCGCCGCGCCCGCCTTCGACACCATCGACGACGCGCACGAGCCCAAGGTGATCATTGCCGGCTTCGGCCGCATGGGGCAAATGATCGGCCGCATGCTGCGTGCCCAGCACATCCCGTTCACCGCACTGGAGAACAGCCCCGAGCAGGTCGAGCTGTCGCGGCGTTTCGGCAACACGCTCTACTTCGGCGACCCCAGCCGGTCCGAGCTGCTGCGGGCCGCGCGCGCCGACCGCGCCGAGGTGCTGGTGCTGACCACCGATGACCCCGAGGCCAACATCCGCACTGCGCGCATGATCAAGCGCCTGTACCCGCATCTGAAGGTGTATGCCCGCGCGCGCAACCGCCAGCACGCCTTCCGGTTGATGGATCTCAACATCGAAGGGATCACCCGCGAGACTTTTCCGGCGGCGCTGGAGATGACCCGCAGCGTGCTGCTGGCGCTGGGCCAGGATGCCGCGGTGGTCGAATCGCGCCTGCGCACTTTCCGCGAGCATGACGAGGCCCTGCTGCGCGAGCAGCACCTGGTCTACGACGACGAGGCCGCGCTGGTGCAGAGCTCGCGCGAGGCTTTCGCCGATCTCGAACGGCTGTTCGAAGCCGATGCGGCCTCGGAACGCGCCCGCGGCGCGCAGGGCTGAGAGCCTGTGAGAACCCTCCGACTGCTGCGGCCGCCTCTGGCCGCCCGTGGCGGCAGCGCGCTACGTGAATTCCGCGGTCACTAGCTCGCCAAACTCCCTTGAATTCGCGCACGGCGCTTTGCCACGAACGCCCAGAGACGCCCTCGCTGCGGCGTCTGGGTTCTTTCGCACGCTCTGAGGAAACGTCTTCGTTGCAGCGGGCCGACCGCGCTTGAAGGGATGCCCTTCGGCTTGGGATCGCGGCGGCCGCTGGCGCAGCCCGCGCGGGCCGCAGCGTGGCTCCTGCGCTGGTGGCCTTCAGTCCGCCGGCGAGCGCAGTAAGCGCGCCATCGACGGCGGCGGCTTGGGGCCTTCCAACTCGCGCGCGATGTCGACATAGCCGCGGGTCAGTGCCACCTCAGCGGCGCTGCGCGCAAGGCTGTCGCGGCGGGTGGGGTCGGCACCTGCGCGCAGCAGGCGCTGCACCAGCGGCAGCAGACCGTGCTGGGCGCTCCAGTGCAGGGCCGAGAAGCCGCGCTGGTCCTGGGCATCCGGATCCACGCCGATCTCCAGCAGGCGCTCAAGCTGCGGCAGCAGGGCTTCGGTGCGCAGCGGCGTGCCGGCGGGTTCGGCCGCGCCGAGCAGCAGCAGCAGCGGCGTCTCGCCCAGCGCATTGACCTGGCCGAGGGCGGCGGCGCTGGGTGCGAGCGCGGCCCACAGCGCCAGCGCAGGCGCGGCTTCGGTGCTGCGGCAGCCGCGGCGGGCGGCATGGTGCAGTACGGTGTTGCCCTCGGCGTCGATGGCTTCACGGGCGGCGCCGTGCGCCAGCAGCAGGTGTACGCAGCGCGTCTGCCCCAGCGCGGCGGCCAGCATCAGCGGGCGCAGCGCGCCGGGCAGGGTCTGCTCGACATGGGCGCCGCCGGCCAGCAGCAGTTCGACCACGTTGGCGTGGCCCTGGCTGATCGCCGCAGTCAGGGCGGTCATGCCGCTGTCGGCGGCGAGCGCGGGGTCGAGCCCGGCCTTGAGCAGCACCGCCACCACGTCGGCGTGGCCGCTGCCGGCGGCGCGCAGCAGGGCGCTGCAGCCGCGGGCATCGCGCACGCCGCGATCAAGCCCGAGTTCGAGCAGGCAGCCGACTGCGACCGCATCGCCGGCCACCGCCGCGGCGATCAGGTCGGTATCGCGCAGGGCGCGGCCCGGGTGCGGCCAGCGGCTCCAGTCCAGCCAGCGCAGCAGGGCGGGATCACCGGCATGGATGGCCTGGCCCAGCGGACACTGGCCGTCGGGTCCGCGCCGCTGCGGGCTCGCGCCGGCGCGCAGCAGGCTGCGCACGCAGGCGAGATCGCCGCGTTGGGCTGCAATCGACAGCGCCGTCTGCCCGGCCCGGCCCGGCCGCGTCGGGTCGGCGCCGCTGGCCAGCAGGGCATCGACCAGGGTCGACCAGCCGAGTTGGACGGCGAGCACCAGGGGTGCCTCGCCTTCGTCCTCGCCGAAGGCATCGGCGCCGGCCGCCAGCAGGCGCAGGGCGCGCTGCTCGTCGGCGCCGGCCGGCAGGCGGGCATCAAGGCAGGCCCGAAGGTAGCGCGCCAGACCGCCGCGCCCCGCCGGCGAGGTGCCGAGTTCGAGCAGGGCGTCCAGCGCCTGCGGCGCCACCGCCGCGCGATCGAGCGCGCGCGCCAGCTGCGCTTCGCGGCCGTGCTCGCCGGCCGCCGGCAGGGCCGCGGCGAGCAGGGCCAGGGCGCCGCGCGGCTGGCTCACACCAAGGCTATCGAACAGTTCGCAGATGAGGTCGGCCGGCGGCGCCAGCTCGCGCAGCAGGGCGGGCAGCAGATCCGGTCGGCCGCGACGCAGGGCGCGGGTCAGGCGCTCGCCGAGTTCGACGCGCTCCAGACTTGCATCGACCGCCGCCGTCGTGCCCGGTGCATCGTCGACCGCCGCCGGCAGCGGATGGTCCGGGTCCATGCGCCCGACCAGGTCCCAGCGCTGCGCCGCGCGGGCCAGCTCCAGCGCGGTCTGGCCGCTGGCGCAGGCCTGGTCGGGCCGTGCGCCCATCTGCAGCAGGCGGGTGATGACCTCGGCGTCGGCGCGCGCCGAGCCGCAGGCGATGTGCAGGGCGCTGCGTCCGGCCGAGTCGAGCGCATCGACCGCCGGCGACTTGCGGCGCAGAGCCTCGACGCAGGCCAGCGAACCGGCGCGGGCCGCTTCCATCAGTGGGGTGGCGCCGTGGTCGTCGGCGCGCGCGGGGTCGGCGCCGGCCTTGAGCAGCGCCGCCACGATCGCCGCGTTGCCGGCGAGACAGGCCTCGTGCAGGGCCGTGCGCCCGAGCCGGCCGCGGGCATCGACCTTGGCCTTGTGGCGCAGCAGCAGTTCGACGCCGGCGGCATCGTCTTCACCTGCGGCCGCCGCCAGCAGGGCCGGCTGGCCGCCGTCGGGCTCGCTGCGGGCATGACGTTCGAGCAGGAAGCGCGCCAGCCGCCAGCTGCCGGCCGCGCAGGCCTCGAACAGCGGGCTGCGGCCGCCGCGGTCGAGCGCGTTGAGCTCGGCGCCGGCATCCAGCAACTGTGCCGCGACCTCGGGGTCGCTGCTGCGCGCCGCGTAGTGCAGGGGGGTACGGCCCTCGCCGTCGGCCAGGCGCGGGTCGGCGCCGTTGGCCAGCAGCATGGCCACCGCATCCGGACGGCCGTGGTAGCTGTCGCGGGTGCAGGCGAGCAGCGGGGTCAGCCCGGCGCGCGCTTCGTTCAGATCGACGCCGCGCAAGATCAGCGCGCGCAGCAGACCCAGGTCACCGAGCAGGCTCGCCAGCACCGCCAGGCTGCGCTGGTCGCGGCCCTCGGGGGGCAGCGGCGCGGCGGGCTCGGGCCCGAGCGCGGCGAGCAGGGCGGCCGCGCGTTCGACCTCGCCGCGCCGCGCCGCCGCGAACAGTGCGGCCACCGGCTCATCCGGCGTCGTCGCGGGCTGGCTGGGCGCGAGCGGGAGCTCGACCGCGGGAGCCGTTGGTTCGGCCGGGTTGGCGACCGCGGGCAGCGCCTCGGCGGCGGCGAGACAGGCCTGCACCCGCCGCGCCAGCGCGAGCGCGCACAGCGGCGCCAGCAGCAGCGCGTGCGCGGCCGCGGCCAGCGCCGGCAGGCCGCCGCTGCGGCCCACCTCGGTGCTGAGCGCCAACAGGGCGGGCCCCAGCTGCAGCACGCCGCAGGCGGCGCCGAGGGTGATGTCGCCGAAGTCGAAGTGCCCGCGTTCGAGCAGGCGCTGCCGGGTCAAGCGCGCGCGCGCCAGGTGCTGGCCAAGGCTGCGGCGGGTGATCGGCTCCGGCACCAGCAGCAGCACGGGATCGGGGAAGACGCGACTGGCCAACAGGCCGGCCAGTGCCACGCCTGCGCAGAACAGCAGCACGGCCCCCAGCGCGCCCGACTTCAGCAGCCCGGCGAAGGGCCAGGCCAGCAGCGGAACACCTACCAGCAGGGCGACCAGCAGGAGCAGTCCGCCCGCCAGCAGGCCGCGCTGCAGGGCCTGGCCCGTGCGTGGCACCGGCAGGCGCGCGCTGGCCAGCACCGCGCCCGCGGTCTGCAGGCCGAAAGCGCCGGCCAGCAGGGGCAGGCCCCACAGCGCGTCGAGCTTCAGCAGCGGTGGCAGGCCGTGCGCCGCGACCAGCAGCGGGGCGGACAGCGCCGTGGCCAGCGGCAGTGCCGCCGGGGCGGCCCGTACCGGGCGTTCAGCCGCCATGCGCGGGCATCATGTCCGGCAGGTGCTCGGCGGGCGGCGGCATCTGGATATGGAAGCCGCGCTCCAGCAGGTTGGCGCGCACCACCGCGGCATCCTCGCGGGCCAGGCGGCGTCCTTCGACCAGCTCGAAACTGAGCGCCGGCACCAGCGGACGCAGGCTGGCATGCAGGGCCTCGGGCAGGGCGTCGAAGGCGCCCTCCTCGCGCAGGTAGACGTAGGTGTCGGCGCGCTTCTCGCTGCGGTAGACGTAGCAACGCATGGGCGGATGGTGTCGAGGCCTGCGGGGATGGCGCGAAGGATAGCGCTCTGAAGGCCGGATCGGGCTTCGCCGCTGCGCGTGCCAACGCTGTCGCCTCGGGCCGTGCTGGACCGACAATGCGCAGCCGCGGGCGCCCGCCTGCGCCGCCCTGCCACCTGGAACCGCCGCATGTTCGATGTGCTGCTCTACGAGCCGGAGATCCCGCCCAACACCGGCAATGTCATCCGCCTCTGCGCCAATGCCGGCGCGCGCCTGCATTTGATCCGCCCGCTGGGCTTCGAGCTCGACGACGCGCGCCTGAAACGCGCCGGCCTTGACTACCACGAGTACGCCGAGCTCAAGGTCCACGACTCCCTGCCGGCCGCGCTGGCGGCGATCACGCCGGCGCGCCTGTTCGCGCTGTCGACGCGCGCGCAGCGCCGCTACGACGAGGTGGCTTACGGCGCGGGTGACGCCTTCCTGTTCGGGCCCGAGAGCCGCGGCCTGCCGCAGGCGGTGCTGGATTCGATTCCTGCCGAGACCCGGCTGCGCCTGCCGATGCGCCCGGGCAACCGCAGCCTGAACCTGTCGAACGCGGTGGCGGTGCTGGTGTTCGAGGCCTGGCGCCAGCAGGGATTTGTCGGTGGAATGTGATTCAAAGCACACTGCTCCCTGAACCCCGTTAACCCCGAGTTAAAAGGGCGGGCGCAGGAATTTCCTTTTGCAACAAAGGTTTGACGAAGGGAATTCAAGCTGGTTATGGTTCGGCGGTCCCAACGGCCGAGAGCCACCGCCAGTGCATCACGACGACTCGACGCCGCGCTCCGCGCCCGCCCGCCCTGTCCAGGCAGTCCGCCGCCCGCGCCCCGCCGACTTCGCCGATCCGGCCGCTACTGCCGACACGCCCGCCAGCTCGCCGCGCCTGCCGCTGTCCGCGCTGGCGCGCTTCCGCCGCGAGCACTGGTTTCTGGCCAGCCTGATGGCCACCGTCTCGACCTTCGTGGTGCTGACCATCCCCGGCTTTGCCGGCGCCAGCCTGGAGCCGCAGAGTGCGGCCCGCACCTATCTGCAGCTGGAGCTGCCGGCGCTGTCCGAAATCGCCGAGGCCGAGCCCTTGGAACAGACCGCAGCGGCGGCGGGTGACTGGACCACGGTCACGGTCCGGCCCGGACAGACGCTCGGCGCGATCTTCAGCGCGCAGGGCCTGTCGGCGACGCTCATGCACCGCCTGCTGGAGCACCCCGGCGCGCGCGAGCCGCTGACCCGCTTCCGCCCCGGCGCCGAGTTCGCCTTCCAGATCGAGGATGGCGAGCTGCGCGCCCTGCGCTTCGACCGCGACGAGGCCACCCGCGTCGTGCTGCATGTCGAAGGTGGGCACATCCGCGAGGAGAAGATCGAGCGCGAGGTGCAGCGCCGCGTGCAGATGGCCTCGGGCACCATCACCGAATCCCTGTCCGAGGCCACCGCCCGGGCCGGCATGTCCACCGCCAGCATGCTCGAGATGGCCAAGGTCTTCGGCTACGACATCGACTTCGCCCAGGACCTGCGCGTGGGCGACAGCTTTCATGTGGTGTACGAGGACATCTACCGCGACGGCGAGCGCCTGCGCGGCGGCGACATCCTGGCGGCGACCTTCATCAATCAGGGCAAGACCTACCAGGTCTTCCGCTATACCTTCGCCGACGGCAAGACCGAGTACTACGACGGTGATGGCAGGCCGATGAAGAAGTCCTTCCTGCGCATGCCGATCGACTTCGCGCGCCTGAGCTCGCGCTTCTCCAACGCGCGCCGTCACCCCGTGCTGGGCACGGTGCGCGCCCACCGCGGCGTCGATTACGCCGCGCCCACCGGCACGCCGATCAAGGCCGCCGGCGATGGCCGCATCAGCTTTGCCGGCTGGCGCAGCGGCTACGGTCGTACGGTCATCCTCGACCACGGCAACGGCGTCACCACCCTCTACGCCCACATGTCGCGCTTCTCCAGCTACAAGACCGGCGCGCGCGTCAGCCAAGGCAACACCATCGGCTACGTCGGCGCCTCTGGCCTGGCCTCGGGCCCGCACCTGCACTACGAATTCCGCGTGCACGGCGTGCACCGCGACCCGCTGACCGTGACCATGCCCAAGCCGCAGCCGCTGCCGGCCGGCGAGCTGGCGCGCTTCCGCGAGCAGACCCAGCCGATGCTGGCGCGCCTGCAGCAGATGCAGGCCACCGCCAGCGCACTCGCCTCGCGCTGATCGACCGCGCATGCCTGCGGGCGAGGATGGCCTCTACCTCGGCCTGATTTCGGGCACCAGCGCCGACGGCATCGATGTCGCCGCGGTCGAACTGCGCGGCGCGCGGGTCGAGCTGGTGGCCGGCCGCACCTATCCCTGGGACGAAAGCCTGCGCGCGTGGATCCTGCGCGTCTCCCAGCATGAGCCTCTGATCTCGCTCGACGAATTCGGTGAGCTCGACACCGCGGTGGCGGATGCCTTCGCGGCCGCCGCGCTCAAGCTCATCGACGACTTCGCGCTGGACCCATCCGCCGTGCACGCCATCGGCTCGCACGGCCAGACCCTGCGCCACCGCCCGACCGGGCCGCGGCCCTTCACTCTGCAGATCGGCGACCCCTCGCGCATCGCCGAGCGCAGCGGCTGCACGGTGGTCGCCGATTTCCGCCGCCGCGACGTCGCCGCCGGCGGCCAGGGCGCGCCGCTGGTGCCGGCCTTCCACCGTGCCGTGTTCAGCGCCGAGGGCGAGGCCCGCGCCGTGCTCAACATCGGTGGCATCGCCAACCTGAGCCTGCTCGGCGGCAGCGCGCACAGCCCGCTCGCAGGCGCGCCGGCGCCGGTGCTGGGCTTCGACTGCGGCCCGGGCAACGGCCTGATGGACGCCTGGTGCCTGCGCCATCTCGGCCAGGCCTTCGATGCCGGCGGCACCTTTGCCGGCGAAGGCGAGTTCCACGCCGAACTGCTCAAGCGCCTGCTGGCCGATCCGTACCTGACCGAGCCGCCGCCGAAAAGCAGCGGTCGCGACCGCTACCACCTGGCCTGGCTGGAACCGCAACTGGCGGGTCTGTCGCTATCGCCCGCCGATGTGCAGGCGACGCTGCTGGAGTTCACCGTCGCCAGCATCGCCGAGGCGCTGCAGCGCTGGCAGCCGCAGGGCCTGCGCGTTCTCGTGTGCGGAGGCGGAGTGCACAACGCCAGGCTGATGGCGCGACTGGCCGAGCGCTTGCCCGAACGAACGGTCGAATCCACCGCCGCTCACGGCGTCGACCCCGACTTCGTCGAAGCGATGACCTTCGCCTGGCTGGCGCGCGAGACCCTGGCCGGGCGGCCGGGCAATTTGTGCGAAGCGACGGGCGCGGCGGGTCCGCGCGTGCTGGGCGGGGTGTGGCCCGGCGCCTAGCCGAGCTTTCGCAGCGCCTCGATGGCTTCCTTGAGTGCGCGGCTCTCTTCGTCTTCCCAAGTGCCGGTGAGCCGGGCGATGTCGCCGGGCAGCGGCGGCTCAGGCTTCTCCATACCGAGCGCCTGGCGCAGCAGGCTCAGCACCACATCGTTGATCGGCCAGCCACGATCGCGCGCCATCCGCTTGATGCGATCGGCGATCTCGGAGTCGATGTCTTTGACGAGCAGGTCGGGCATGCAGGGGCGCACTGGCGATGGACACGTCCGCGCTGCGGCGGGCAAGGCCGTCGGCGGCGAGGAGACTGCGCGCGGTGCACCCCTGTATGCGCCGCGAGGACCCGGAACCCTAGCACAGGCCCCAGCCCGCCGAGAAATTGCTCAGCGGCCGGACTGGGCCAGCGCGGGCCGCGTCCACAGCCAAGCCAGCAGCATCAGCGTCGGCACCACCGAGAGGGTGCTGAAGACGAAGAAGCCCGAGTAGCTCCAGGCTTCCACCAGAAAGCCCGAGCCGCCGCCAATCAGCTTGCCCGGCAGGTTGGCCAGCGAGCTCAGCAGGGCGTACTGGGTGGCGGTGTAGCCGCGCTGGGTCAGGCCCGACATGAAGGCCACCAGCACCGTCCCGGCGAAGCCCTGGCTCAGGTTGTCCGCCGAGATGGTGGCGGTGAAGGCCCACAGCGCGCCGGGGTTCTGTGCCATCAGCAGGAAGGCGAGGTTCGACAGGGCCACCGCCAGAGCGCCGATCAGCAGGCAACGGCGGATGCCGAGCGCGGCCACCGCGAGGCCACCGAGGAAGGCGCCGGCAAGACCGATCCACACGCCGTACACCTTGGAGACCGTGGCGATCTGCGCCTTGTCATAGCCGCTGTCGATGTAGAACGGCCCGGCGACCACGCCAAGCATCTGGTCGGGCAGCTTGAACAGGCCGACGAACACCAGCAGGGCGAGACCCAGCCAAAGGCCGCTGTGGCTGAAGAAGGCCCGGAACGGCGCGATGAAGGCTTCGGCGAAGCCGGGTCGCGCTGCGCTCGTCGCCGGCTGCTCGGGTTCGGCGCTGAACAGGGTGGCGGCCAGCGGCGCCAGCATTGCCGCGGCCATGGCGAGATACGCCACCCGCCAGCCGCCGAACTCGGCGAAGTAGAGCGCACCGGCGCCGCCGAGGATCAGGCCCAGGCGGTAGCCGAACGAATAGGTCGCCGCGAGTGCCGCCTGCGCCTCGACCGGTGCGATCTCGATGCGGTAGGCGTCGACCAGGGTGTCCTGGGTGGCACCCGCGAAGGCGACCAGTGCCGCCAGCGTCACGAACAGCGGCAGCCCGCCTTCGGGGCCGACGATCGCCATGCCGCAGAGCGCGACGGCCAGCAGGCCCTGCGACAGCAGCAGCCAGGGCCGGCGCCGCCCGGCCATGGGCAGCGGTGCGCGCCAGCGGTCGAGCAGGGGCGCCCACAGGAACTTGAACACGTAGAACAGGCTGACGTAACTCAGCAAGCCGATGCTCGAAAGTTCAAGCCCGGACTCGCGCAGCCAGATCGACAGCGTGTAGCCGACCAGCAGGAAGGGGAGGCCGCAGCCGAAACCGAGCAGGAACAGGCTGAAGGCCGCCGGCTGCGAGAACGCCCGCAGGGCGGCGCGCAGGCCTTTCGCTTGCGCCTGTGGCACAGCCACGCTCACGCGTAGTCCACCACGTAGGGCGCGTGGTCGGAGAACTTTGGCTCGGCGTGGATGGCGCAGCCGCGCAGCGACTCGCGCAGCGCCGGCGAGACCACCTGGTAGTCGATCCGCCAGCCGACGTTCTTGGCGCGCGCGGCACCGCGCTGGCTCCACCAGGTGTAGTCCTCGCCCTCGGGCCGCAGGTGGCGATAGCTGTCGACCCAGCCCTGTTCGTGGAACAGATGGTCGAGCCAGGCGCGCTCCTCGGGCAGACAGCCGGAATTCTTCTGGTTCGAGGTCCAGTTCCGGATGTCTCGGCGCGTGTGGACGATGTTCCAGTCGCCGCAGATCACGTAGCGCCGCGAGGAGCGCACCCACTCGGCCAGGATCGGGCCAAACCAGTCCATGCAGCGGAACTTGAACTGCTGGCGCTCGTCGCCCGAGGAGCCCGAAGGGAAGTACAGCGAGACCACGCTGAGATCACCGAAGCGCGCCTCGATGTAGCGACCCTCTTCATCGAACTCGTCCCAGCCGAGCTCGGTCAGCACGGCGTCGGGCGCCTGCCGGCTGTAGATGCCGACGCCGCTGTAGCCCTTCTTCGTCGTCGCATCGCGGAAATGCGCCTGCCAGCCTGCCGGCCGCAGCGCCGGATCGGCCAGCTGTGCGGCCTGGGCCTTGGTCTCCTGCACGCACAGCACATCGATGTCCTGGGCCCCGAACCAGTCGAAGAAACCCTTGCTGGCGGCGGAGCGGAGGCCGTTGGCGTTGAAGCTGCAGATGCGCATGGAGAGCCGGGATTCGGGAGTAGGGATTCGGGATTCGAAAGAGCGGACTGGGGCGGGTTTGGGGGTGCGCGCTGTGCACGCGCCTTACGCAAACTCGCCTGCGCAGGCGTGGAGGCTGTGCTGCGCGTGGCCCGCCGGCGGCGAAGCTGGGATGATAGCGGGCTTTGGTCGGATGCCCGGAGTGCGCCCCATGCAGCAGGCGATGCAGGACTACCAGCGGCGGTTTCTTGAGCTCTCGATCGAGCGTTCGGTGCTGCGCTTCGGCGAGTTCACCCTGAAGTCGGGGCGGATCAG
Source organism: Aquimonas voraii (assembly GCF_900101825.1). Lineage (GTDB taxonomy): Bacteria > Pseudomonadota > Gammaproteobacteria > Xanthomonadales > Xanthomonadaceae > Aquimonas > Aquimonas voraii. The sequence continues at coordinate 23,432 of NZ_FNAG01000016.1, read as the reverse complement.
TCCGTACTTCTTCAACGCCGGGCTGTTCAACACGGGCGCTGCGCTGGCCCGGCTCGCCGACTGCTATGTCGAAGCGCTGCTCGCTTCCGGGCTCAAGTTCGACATGCTGTTCGGGCCGGCCTACAAGGGCATTCCGCTGGCCACCGCGGTGGCCACCGCGCTGTATGCGCGCGGCATCGACGTGCCGGTCGCCTTCAACCGCAAGGAAGCCAAGAGCCATGGCGAGGGCGGGCGACTGATTGGCGCGCCGCTGGCCGGTCGGGTGCTGATCGTCGATGACGTGATCACCGCCGGCACCGCCATCCGCGAGTCGCTGGGCTTCATCCGCGAGGCCGGAGCCGAGCCCTGCGGCGTGCTGATCGCGCTGGACCGTCAGGAGCGCGGTGCCAGTGAGTTGTCCGCGGTGCAGGAACTTGAACGGCAGGCGCAACTGCCCGTGATCGCCATCGCGCGGCTCGCCGAACTGCTTGCCTATACTGCCGACCGGCCCGAGCTGGGCGAGCACCGCAGCCGCCTGCTCGCTTACCGCGACACCTACGGCAGCGTTGCCTGAGCGCTGCCCCGCACCATCGAGGTCCGATCCATGCGCGCCACCGTCGTCGTCACCGCTGCCCTGGTCCTGTCCCTGCTGTCGGCGCCCGCGCTTGCGCAGAAGCTCTACCGCTGGGTCGACGCCGAGGGCAAGGTCCACTACACCGACACCCTTCCGCCCGAGGCGGTGAACCAGGCGCGCGAGGAAATCAGCCGCAGTGGCACCACGGTCAATCGCGTTGATCGGGCGCTCACTCCCGAGGAACGCGCGGCCAAGGAGGCCGAAGAGGCCGAGGCCGCGCGCCTGGCGGCGATCAAGGCCGAGCAGGACAAGATGGACGCGGTGCTGATGGGTTCGTATGCGACCGAGGCCGATCTGGAGCGCGCCTACCGCGAGCGCTTCGATCTGCTGGACCAGTCGCTGGAGGCCGCCCGCGTCGGCATCCGCAGCCAGGAAAAGAGCCTCGAAGACCAGCTCGCCCACGCCGCCTCGCTGGAGCGTGCCGGCAAGCCGGTGCCGGCGACCGTGCAGAGCACGATCGCGGCCGCGCGCAAGCAGGTCGAGGACCAGCGCGAGTACCTGCGCAAGCGTGAGACTGAGCGCCAGAACCTGCACGCCGAGTACGATGGCATCCTGCAGCGCTACCGCCTGCTCAAGTCTGGCGGTTGACTCACGCTGCTCCGCCCGCGCCAGGCAAGGCGCCGAGCACGGCGGCATGACGCGGTGCGCTCGATCCTGATCGACCTTTCCCGGCCGCGAGCGAAGAGCATGCCGCTGACCTTCGACAACGCCTTCCGTCGTGCACTGCCGGGCGACCCCGAAACCGCCAACTTCACGCGCCCGGTCAGCGGCGCGCTGTGGTCGGCGGTGCAGCCCACGCCGGTGCGTGCGCCGCGCCTGCTGGCGCTGTCGCCCGCCGTCGCCGCCGCCATCGGCTTCAGTGCCGAGGACACCGCCAGCGCACACTTCGCCGAGGTCTTCGCCGGCAATGCGCTGATCGAGGGCATGCAGCCGATCGCCACCAACTATGGTGGCCACCAGTTCGGCCATTGGGCCGGACAGCTCGGCGATGGCCGCGCGATCAGTCTGGGCGAGGCGATTGGTGTCGACGGTCGCCGTCACGAACTGCAGCTCAAAGGGGCGGGCCCCACGCCTTATTCGCGCCGCGCCGACGGCCGCGCGGTGCTGCGTTCGTCCCTGCGCGAATTCGTCTGCAGCGAGGCCATGCACGCGCTGGGCGTGCCGACCACGCGCGCCCTGTCGCTGGTCGTGACCGGTGAAGCGGTGGTGCGCGACATCCTCTACGCGGGCGATCCCAAGCCCGAGCCCGGCGCCGTCGTCTGCCGGGTGGCGCCGAGCTTCCTGCGCTTCGGTCACTTCGAGCTGCCCGCCTCGCGCGGCGAGCACCCGCTGCTGCGCCAGCTGTGGGACTTCATGTGCGCGCGCGACTTTCCCGAATTCGAGGGCAGAGCAGACCGCGATGCGCAGGTGTTCCGTGCGATCTGCGAGCGCACCGCGCTCCTGATCGCGCACTGGATGCGGGTCGGCTTCGTGCACGGGGTGATGAACACCGACAACCTGTCGGTGCTGGGGCTCACGATCGACTACGGCCCCTACGGCTGGCTGGAGGATTTCGATCCGGCCTGGACGCCGAACACCACCGATGCCGAAGGCCGCCGCTACGCCTTCGGCCGGCAGCCGCAGATCGCGCACTGGAACCTGTCCTGCCTGGCGGGCGCGCTGTCCTCGCTGTTCGCCGATCAGGAACCGCTGCGCGACGGACTTCGCGCCTATGCCGAGACCTTCAACCGTGCCCACGCCGAGTTCAATGCCGGCAAGCTCGGACTGCTCGATCCGCGCGGGGAAGACAATGCTCTGGCGCAGCGTCTGTACGGCTTGATGCACAGCGCCCAGCTCGATTTCACCCTGAGCTTCCGCGCCCTGATGGCCTTGGATGACGGTTCCTACGCGGTCGACCTGCTGCGCCCGGCGAGCTATGACGAAGCGGCGTTCGAGGCGCAGCGTTCCGCACTGGAGGCCTGGCTGCACGACTACACGCAGCGCCTGTACGGCGAATCCGCGACCGAGGCGCGCCGCGCGCGCATGGCCGCGCTGAACCCGCGGTACGTGCCGCGCAACTGGCTGGCCCAGCAGGCCATCGATGCCGCCGAGCAGGGCGATCTCGCCCCGCTGCACCGCCTGCAGACGGTGCTTGAACGGCCGTACGAAGAACAGCCCGGTGCCGAGGCCTACGCGCAGAAGCGCCCGGACTGGGCACGCCACCGCGCCGGCTGCTCGATGCTCTCCTGCAGCTCATAGGGCGGGCTCCGGCTCACCACGGGTCCGATGCTCGCATCGGCAAACAATCACGCGCCGCCCGCCCGCCTTGACGCGCGGCCCGTTCGCGTCGATCAAATCAAAGGCGCAAACAGCTCCGCCAGATCGTCCTCACCAAACGCCACGCGCGTGCTGGTGCCGCCATCCAGCACCGCCTGCGCCAGCTGCGCCTTGGCCTGCTGCAGGTTCTGGATCTTCTCCTCGACCGTGCCCGCGCAGATCAGGCGATAGACGAACACCGGCTTGTCCTGGCCGATGCGGTGGGCGCGGTCGGTGGCCTGCGATTCCACCGCCGGGTTCCACCAGGGGTCGTAGTGGATCACGGTGTCGGCGGCGGTCAGGTTCAGGCCGACGCCGCCGGCCTTCAGGCTGATCAGGAACACCGGCACCTCGCCGGCCTGGAAGCGTTCGACCAGGCTCGTGCGGTCGCGGGTCTGTCCGGTCAGCACCAGCGGCTGGATGCCGCGTTCGTTCAGCGCCTGCTCGATCAGCGCCAGCATCTCGGCGAACTGGCTGAACACCAGCACGCGGCGGCCTTCAGCCAGCAGGCTGTCGAGCAGGTCCAGCAGCAGGTCGAGCTTGGCCGAGTCCTCGACGCTGCGCGCGTGCGCCAGCTTGACCAGGCGCGGATCGCAGCAGACCTGGCGCAGCTTCAGCAGCGCATCGAGCACGATGATGCCGCTCTGGGCGAGGCCGCGTTCGGCGATCGCCTCGCGCACGCGCTCGTGCTGCACCAGGCGCAGGGTTTCGTACAGCTCGCGCTGTCGGCCTTCCAGCTCGACCTCACGCAGGATCTCGGTCTTCGGCGGCAGGTCGGTCAGCACGTCCTGCTTGCGCCGGCGCAGCATCAGCGGCGCGATGCGCCGGTTCAGCCGCTGCTGGCGCTCGATGTCGGCCTGCTTCTCGATGGGCGTGCGGTACAGGCGATTGAACTGGCGCTCGCTGCCCAGCACGCCGGGCTCGACCGCATCCATCTGCGCCCACAGCTCGCCCAGGTGGTTCTCCAGCGGCGTGCCGGTCATCGCCAGCCGGCGGCTGACGTTCAGCTCGCGAACCACCTGCGCGGCCTGGGTGCGCACGTTCTTGATGGTCTGCGCCTCGTCCAGCACCAGCAGCGAGAAGGGCTGGGCCACCAGCACCTCGCGGTCGCGCGGCAGCAGCGGGTAGGTGGTGATCACCAGATCGAACTCGGCCATCGACTCGAACAGGGCCTCGCGCTGGCTGCCGTGCAGCACCAGCACCTTCAGCTGCGGGCAGAAGCGTCGCGCCTCGTTGCGCCAGTTCAGCACCAGCGAGGTCGGTGCCACCACCAGCACCGGGTCGGGCAGGCGCCCGGCCTGCTTCTCCACCAGCACATGCGCCAGCACCTGAACGGTTTTGCCCAGGCCCATGTCGTCGGCCAGGATGCCGCCCAGCTTGGCGGCGGCCAGAAAGCCCAGCCAGTCCAGACCATCGCGCTGGTAGGGCCGCAGCTCGGCGCCGAAGTCGGTCGGCGGGTCGACCTGCACGCGTCGGCTGCGCAGCTGCTCCAGCTGCTGGTACAGCGGCGCCGCGCCGCGCCAGACCAGGCTGGCGCCGGTCAGCTCTTCGACAAGCGTGCTCTGCGCGCGGCCCAGGCGGATCGGCCCCTCGCGGTTCGAGCTGTCTTCCAGCCACTCAAGCAGAGGTTCGAGCAGGGCACGCAGGCGCTTCAGCGGCAGGCGGATGCGGCGGTTCGCATCCAGCGGCGCCACATAGGTGGCGTTGTCCGGCTCGCGCGGGCCGGGCCGGCGCGGAAAGTCCGGGTCGGCCAGCACATGCCGCAGCACCGGCATCAGATCGATGCGCTCGCCGCCGATCTCGATGCCCAGGCTCAAGTTGAACCAGGCGCCACCGGCGTCTTCATCGACCTCGGCCAGCCAGCCCTCGCTGCCGTCGAGCACGCGCGCTGGATAGTCGCGGGCGAAGCGCACCTCGAAGCCGGCGTCTTCCAGCCGCGGCAGCAGGGGCTGCCAGTGCTCGGCGTCGGCATGGCCGGCGCGACCGCGCGGCAGCACGAAATCCTCGGGGCTGAAGTCCTGGCTGGCGGCCATCGCCGCGCCGAACTCGTCGTCGGCGGCGCGCAGGCCCAGTTCGGTCAGGCGCTCCAGCGCGGCCAGTTCGGCCGCGGCCGAGCGATGCACTTCGTAGACCTCGCCCTGGAAGTAGTGACGCTCGACCTGTCGCGCGCCCAGCGGCGGCAGCAGCAGCGGCGGATAGGCGAAGGACAGCCGCGCGCTCGCCACCTGGCGATGGCCGTTGCGGCCGACCACGCGCTGCTCGCGCAGCTCCAGCACCGGAATCGGCGGCGCCTGCAGCAGCTGCACCGCGCCGCGCGGACGCGGCGGCGGCAGGCCGGGCAGCTGGCTCAGCTTCTTCAGGCGCTCGCCGACGTGATCGACATGTTCGGGCAGCAGGGCCGGCGCGCTGGACAGCAGGCCCGGCAGCTTGGGGTCGGCGTCGAGCGCGCCGAACTCGCCGCGCTGGCGATCGAGATAGAGCAGGGTCTCGCCCTCGAGCACCAGCGCGCCGGGTGCGTCGATGACCCGGCAGTACAGGCGCTGGCTGCCGTCTTCCAGATCCAGCCAATCGAGCTCCAAACCGCGCTTCGGCCCCAGCGTGAGGCGCTGGCCGGAGGCGCGCTCCAGCAGCAGCGGCCACTCCGCCGCCAGCGCCAGCAGCGCGCGTGCCTGATGTGCGGAGCGCACCGGCAGAAAGTGGCGCTCGGCGCGGCTCAGCCCGTATACCGGCTCGGCGCCCAGGCCGAGTGCGGCCAGCCGCTCCAGCTGTTCGGCCGAGTAGCCACTCGGCGGCTTGGGGCTGGGCCCACCGACCTGGCCGAGCTCGATCGCCACCGGGTTGGCAAAGCCGCCGCGCTTGCCCGCGCGCACCAGGCTGGGCTGCACCAGCAGCACCGGCTGCGGCAGCTCCATCACCTTCAGCAGCAGGGCCGGTGCGCGCTCGGGTTCGGGTTCCGGGTCTACCTTCGGCAGCGGCCGCGGGCCGACGCCGTCGACCTTGGCCATCCAGCGGTCCCAGGGCCGCAGTGCGGCCTCGGGCGAGGTGTCGGTCAGCGCCAGCAGCAGGGCGGCGGCGTGCAGGCAGCGCGTCTCGCGGCACTCGCAGATCCAGCGCGCCTGCAGGCCCTTGTCGCGGCCGGTCTGCATCAGGCTGATGCCGGTCGAGCCCAGGGTGCGGCCAATCGGCAGGCGTCCTGCGATCAGGCCGCCGGGGCCGTAGTCGAAGAAGTTGATGTTCTCGACCGCCCCGGCCAGCTCGGCCCCGCCGCGCAAGGCGGCCGGATCGAACCAGCGCTGCCAGTCCTGCGACTGCAGCAGGGCGATGAACTCGGCTTTGGTCATGCGGGATACGCGCTCGCGAAGCGGCCGACCCCGGTTCCGCGCCAAGCGGAAGAGGGGCCAAGCCCGACCCGCGAGCGTAGCAGGATGGATCGGAAATCCGAATGGCTGGGGGTGGGGGAGGTTGGTGAGCGGGGCGCAGCCGTTGGGCGATACTCCGCCGCCATGAAGACCGTCGTTTCGCTTCCAGATCCGGTCTGCGCGAAAGCCGAGGAGCTTGCGAAGGCGCTGGGCGTGTCGCGCAGCAGGCTCTATGCCGAGGCGATCACTGAGTACCTCGCCCGGCGCGATGGCGCAGCGATTACCGCCAAGTTGAACGTCGTGTTTGCCGAGCAGGGGTCAGCCCTGTCAGACGAGCTTGCTCGCGCTCAATCGAGCGTCCCAAGCAAGGACGTCTGGTGAATTTTGGCGTGCGCGGCCCGGACGACGGCGGTGTCAAAAACGGGGCGTGACTCTACATCGCGCAGAACGGCAAGCGCCTGCTCGGCTCCTTCGAGTTGTGTTCCATCTTTGGCTGAGCCAGTCTTATATCGATAAACGCGTGAGAACGCCGAGGGTGCTCGAATATTCGGTGAGTCTAGGTGAAGCGATCTACTCTCACCTGTATGCTAAGGCTCCTTGCTCACATTTCTTTTACTGTCAGGCAGGAGGGGGTTATGCAGGTCACTCTTAGATGCGTTGCAGCATTCACACTTGCATGCGCGGGGTTACCAGCCATCGCAGGATGGGTGGAAGGGAGCAGCTTGGTGGCCGCTATGGAAGGGCGGGATAGAGACGATTCTGGCTATCGCTCAGGGTATTTCGAAGGCTACGTGAAGGGTGTCGCGGATGTGACTGTAGATCGGTTGTGGTGCCCCGACCCTGAAGTCAAAGGGGGTCAACTACCTGAGATAGTCGCTAATCATCTCAGAGCCAATCCCAGTACGTGGCATCTTCCAGGAGACATTTTGGTTGTCAACGCCCTCAGGGCTGCGTATCCATGTGATGCGGAGTGATCTGCTGCGAGTTGTTGCCTGAGCCTACTCTAGAGGCCATTTGGCCCCCCGGGCCAGCAGTGCCCTGAGACGGATTCTTGCGCAAGGAGAACAGTGTTTTCGCGCGGCGAATCAGGTGGCCCCTTGTAGTGGCTATGGTCCAGGAGAAATGATGAATACGAAGGTCCTTTCTTACCTCCTCACGGAGCGACAAGAACTAATCGAAAGCCGCCTGCAGGGTACGGCTTATGATTCAAGGGCAACAATCGGAGTCGCAAAGATTTTAGCTGCTAACGGCGGAAAAACCTCGTCCCTTTCTGCTGCTCAGCTTTATCACTACGAAACGTTCTTGAAGCCCCTTCTCCATGTCTACTGCGAAGGCCCTGTTGGATTCGTCGGCCCTGACTCGGAAGCGAGTAGTTGCGTTGGTTCTGGGGTTATCGACGATGAGACCCTTTTGCTTTGCTATCAGGAGGATGATTTCCTGTGTCAAAGCTGTAGACATGATCGGTCGAGATTTGACGCAAATTGAGTTGTCTTTTCTGCAGTCTCGCGGCGGATATTGACGAGACTAGTGGCCGTCTAACGTCAGCCGCTGTAGCTCGTTAGAAAACGCGTCGATATTGTGCGATCACATCGTTGGGCCGGGGACTACTAGTCATGATGGGGTTCAGCCTCACCCCACCTGCAAGTTCGCATAAGACACCACCAGCCACTTGCTGCCCGCCTCCTCGAAGTTGACCTGCACCCGCGCATGCGGGCCGTCGCCTTCGAAGTCGGTGATCACGCCGGCACCGAACTTGGCGTGGCTGACCAGGGCGCCGAGCTTCAGGCCGGCGGGGGTGGGTTCGGCGGCGAAGCGGGCGCGTGGGGCAGGCGATGAGAAGGCCGGGCGGCTGACCTGCACGCGCGGGCGCACCTCGTGCAGCACGTCGCCGGGGATCTCGCGCAGGAAGCGCGAGGGCGCGCCGAAGGTGTCCATGCCGTGGATGCGGCGGGCTTCGGCGTAGCACAGCACCAGCTTCTGGCGGGCGCGGGTCAGGCCGACGTAGGCCAGCCGACGCTCTTCTTCGAGGCGGCCGGCTTCCTCCATCGACTTCTGGCCGGGGAACAGACCTTCTTCGAGCCCGACGATGCAGACCAGCGGGAACTCCAGGCCCTTGGCCGAGTGCAGGGTCATCAGCTGCACGCAGTCCTGCCAGGCCTCGGCCTGGCCCTCGCCGGCTTCGAGCGCGGCATAGGCGAGAAAGCCGACCAGCTCGGGCAGGGGCTCGGCACCTTCTTCCACCTCGACGCGGGCGAAGCGGCTGGCGACGGTGACCAGCTCGTCGAGGTTGTCGGTGCGCGCGTCCAGGGTGCCGCGCGATTCCTCGGCGTAGTGGGTGCGCAGGCCCGACACTGCCAGCACGTGGTCGATCTGTTCGGCCAGCGTGAGCGTGCGCGTGTCGCGGTCGAGCTGTTCGATCAGCTCGATGAAGCCGCGCAGCGCGTTCTTGGCGCGGCCGGGCAGGACACCCTGCGTCAGCTCGGCCAGCACGGCCTCCCACAGCGAGAGGTTCTCGGCCTGGGCGCGGGCGCGCACCTGTTCGATCGTCTTGCCGCCGATGCCGCGCGCCGGCGTGTTGACCGCGCGCTCGAAGGCGGCATCGTCGGCGCGGCTGGCGATCAGGCGCAGATAGGCGAGGGTGTCCTTGATTTCGGCGCGCTCGAAGAAGCGCAGGCCGCCGTAGACGCGGTAGATGACGCCGGCCTGCATCAGCGCTTCTTCCAACGCGCGCGACTGTGCGTTCGAGCGGTACAGCACGGCGCAGTCCGACGGGCTGCCGCCATCGCTGATCCAGCGCTGGATGCGCTGCACCACGTGCTGGGCTTCGTCCATCTCGTTGTAGGCGGCGTAGAGGTCGATCGGCTCGCCCTCGCCGTCGGCCGTCCACAGCGTCTTGCCCAGCCGCTGCGGGTTGTGGCCGATCACCGCGTTGGCGGCCTTGAGGATATTGGCGGTGGAGCGGTAGTTCTGCTCCAGCCGCACCGTGTGCGCACCATCGAAGTCGCGCAGGTAGTGCTGCACGTTCTCGACCTTGGCGCCGCGCCAGCCGTAGATGGCCTGGTCGTCGTCGCCGACCACGAAGGTCGAGCCGGTGGCGCCGGCCAGCACGCGCACGAAGGCGTACTGGATGGTGTTGGTGTCCTGGAACTCGTCGACCAGCAGGTGGCCGAAGCGCTGCTGGTAGTGGTGCAGCAGGCCGGCGTGGTTCAGCCACAGCTCGTGTGCGCGCAGCAGCAGCTCGGCGAAGTCGACCAGACCGGCGCGGCGGGCGGTGGTCTCGTAGGCCTCGTAGATGCGGATGAAGGTGTCGGTGGCCGGGTTGCCGCCGATCACATGCTTCGGCCGCTTGCCTTCGTCCTTCGCGGCATTGATGAACCAGGCCGCCTGGCGCGCGGGCCAGCGCTTTTCGTCGAGGCCCATGTCGTTGATCACGCGCTTGAGCAGACGGATCTGGTCGTCCGAGTCCAGCACCTGGAAGGTTTCGGGCAGGCCGGCTTCATGCCAGTGCAGGCGCAGCAGGCGGTGGGCGATGCCGTGGAAGGTGCCGATCCACATGCCGCGCCCGCCCTGGCCGCCAAGCTGGCTGATGCGATGTCGCATCTCGCCGGCGGCCTTGTTGGTGAAGGTCACCGCCAGCACGCCGTAGGGCGGCACGCCAAGGACTTCGGTCAGCCAGCCGATGCGGTGCACCAGCACCCGCGTCTTGCCGGAGCCGGCGCCGGCCAGCACCAGGGTGTGCTTGGAGTCGGTGGTGACGGCCTCGCGCTGGGCCGTGTTGAGCGCATCGAGCAGGTGGGAAACATCCATGCCGCATTGTAGCGGCGTGGGGTGTCGTGACCGATTGAACAGGGTGGGCCCTGGCCCAGCATGGTCTTGAGGCTCGCGACGATCAGGGTGACCTGAGCGGTGATGCCGGACCGTCACGGCGAGACGCGGCTCACTGCTTCGACGCGGTTGCAGCGATACGCCTACGACAGGCAATCGTGAGACCGGAGCGAGATTCGAGGCCACAGTGGACCAGGGCCCGCCCTATGCAAACGCGCGCTCGCCTCGCGCGTGCACGCATCGCCTTTCATCGTGTGGGCCCTGGCCCAGCGTGAGACCCGCGATCGCCCCTCTCATCGCTGCGGCACCCGCGGACGCCGGCTCTCACCCCGTCCGCTCCACCCCCGGCAAGGTGGTGACATAGCTCGCCCCCATCAGCTGCGAGGCCGTGTGGAAGCCACTCGGCACATCGCCCTGCGCCAGTCGCTCGATGATGCCCAGCGCGGCATCGACGGTGAGCGTGTAGCCGTTCGGCGTGCGCAGGCGGCGCGCGACGCGCTGGCCGCGAGCGTTGGTGGCCTCGCCCCAGACCCAGGTGGCGCTGCGCTCGCGCGAGTCGTTCGAAGGCCCGCGCACCTTGCGCTCGACCTGGCGCTTCAGGAACTCCTGCACCGGCTTCAGGCCCAGCAGGGGCCCGAGCAGGCGCAGGCGGCGCACGCGGCGGATGGTTGCCGGCGGCACCGCCATGTAGACCTCGATGTTGGGAATGCCGGTGCTGAACCAGGCAGTGCAGACATCGCCCCAGGGAATGGTCATCGCCGAGCGCTGCACGCCTTCGCGCTCGAAGTAGCGCACCTTCCAGGCCAGCGGCACGCGCTTCAGCTCGCCGTTCTCACGGACGCGGCCGCCCTTGCCCAGGCCTTCGACGCTGGTCTTGGCCGTACCCGGGCTGGGCCCGCCGCCGGCCTCGAAGGCCAGCACCAGATGGGTCGCATCGGGGAGGTCGCGCTTCAGCTGGGCAGCCAGGCAGTCGGTGGGCACCACATCGAAGCCTGCACCCGGCAGCACCAGCACGCCGGCCTGCTTGGCGCGCGCATCGTTCGATTGGCAATGCGCGAACACGTCGATCTCGCCGGTGATGTCGAGGTAGTGCGTGCCGCTGGCCAGACAGGCCTCGAGCATCGGCGTGCAGGTCGCCGAGAACGGGCCGGCGCAGTGCATCACCGCATCGACCTCGCGCAGCGCTTCTTTCAATGCAACCGAGTCGGAAAGCTCGATCGCCTTCCATTCGAGATCCAGCGACTCGGCCAGCGTCTTCAGGGCCTCGGCATTGCGACCGGCCAGCAGCGGGCGCAGGCCGCGCGCCACCGCGGCCTCGGCCATCAGGCGCCCGGTGTAGCCGTTGGCGCCGTAGAGCATCCAGCGCAGGCTCATGCCTTGTCTCCGCTGCGCTGGCGCATCAGTTTCTGCACCTGCTTGTAGTAGAACTCGGGAAACCAGCGCTTGATCCGCCAGCGCTTGCGCTCGGTGGCGGTGGGGATGATCAGGAACACGCCGCGTTCGGCGGCCTCGACGATCGCCTTCGCAATGTCGTCCGCGCTTTCGCGCGCCTCCTCCATCAGCTTGGCCGCGGTCTTGCGCATGCGCTCGGAGCCGCGGAAGTTCTCCAGCAGATTGGTCTTGAAGAAGGCCGGACAGACCACCGATACCTTCAGGCCGCGCGGCTCGAACTCGCCGCGCAGGCCTTCACTCAGGGTGACCACGCCGCCCTTGGCCACGCCGTACGAGGACAGCCCCGGCGCGCCGGCGAGCCCCGCGAAGCTGGCGATGTTGATGATCTGGCCCGAGCCGCGCGCCAGCATGTCGGGCGCGAAGGTCTTGCAGCCGCGCACCACGCCGAGCAGGTTGACCTCGAGCATCCAGCGCCAGTCCTCGATGCTGGCCTCCAGCGTGGCGCCGCCCGAGGCGACGCCGGCGTTGTTGATCAGCACGTCGAGCCCGTGCCAGGTCGAATTGACCTGGTCGCGCAGCAGGGTCCAGGCCTCGTCGCTGGTGATGTCCACCGGAAACGCCAGCGCGCGGCCGCCGGCGGCTTCGATCTCGGCGCGCACGGCTTCGGCGCGTTCGAGGTTGAGATCGGCGATGCCGACGCGGCAGCCCATGGCGGCATAGCGCAGGGCCAGCGCGCGGCCCAGGCCGCTGCCGGCGCCGGTGATCAGGACGGTCTTGCTCATGCGTGGGCATCCGCGAGAGGGGAACTCGCGATTCTAGGCGCTGCCTGTGGATGTTCCGAAATCCGGCCGCAACTTCCGCAATGCAGAACCTCGCTTGCACGCGTAGGCTCGACTTGCGCCCGGCACCACGCTTGCGGGTGGCGCCGATCGGGACGACCTGAATGTCGTGGGCTTCCCTTCTCCCTGCCGTGCGCCGCGCTTCGCTTGGGCTGATCGGGCCTCCCGTGCCCTGAATCGCGCCGTGAGGGGAGCCGCGGCCCGGAACGAAATGTGCACGCAGAATCGGGATACACAAGGAGGCGCCATGATCCTGACGGTCGGCAACAACAAGGGTGGCGTGGGAAAAACCGCGCTGGCGGCGCATCTGGTGTTCCGTGCGGCCGAGCAGCTGCGCGTGCTGGCGGTCGATCTGGACGGTCAGGCCAACCTCACCGCGACCCTGATCGAGCGCAGCGAAAAGCGCGGGCACGACGGCAGCGACCTGCTGTTCACCGGCGACGAAGCCCCGCAGCCCATGCGTACGCCCGATCCGAACATCGACCTATTGCCCGCTGGCAAGGGCCTGAACAGCACCGATCGTCTGAATCTGTCGGCGGCCTTCGAGGCCATCGGACATCTCAAGAAGCTGGCTGGCACCTACGACCTCGTGGTCATCGACACGCCACCGGCGATCGGCCTGCGCATGACTGCCGCGCTGGCCTGCGCGCGGCAGGTGGTGGTGCCACTGGTGCCGGAAAGCTACTCGGTCGACGGCGTCTCCGCCGTGCTGGCCGAGATCGCGAGCATCGCCGAAAACCTGAACACCGCCATGCGACCGGCGCAGTTCGTGCTGAACCTGGTCAACCCGCAGGCCCGCCAGCACCGCCGCATTGGCGAGCAGATCAGCGAGCGCTTCCCGGTTGTGCAGCCCTGGCTCAACCGCAGCGTCGCGGTGGCCGAGGCCTTGGCCGAACGTCGCCCGGTGTGGAAGCGCCCGACATCGACCAAGGCGGCCCAGCAGTGGCGTGCGCTCACGGGGCGCCTGCTGGTTGAGCAAGGCCTGCTGCGGGAGGTCTAGCGACCGGGCTCGGGCTGGCGACCGGGGGCACTCGGCCTATACTCCGGCCCCCTCGTAAAACAGGTCAGTCGCTTCGATGAGCTCCAGCGCTTCCGAGATCAGCCGCAACCCCGCCCAGATCGCCCAGCGCATCAGCGCCCAGATCGCCGAAGAGATCGCTGCCCAGCCCGCCCAGGTGCGTGCCGCGGTCGAGCTCCTGGATGGCGGCGCCACCGTGCCCTTCATCGCGCGCTATCGAAAAGAAGTCACCGGTGGCTTGGACGACACCCAGCTGCGCACCCTGGAAGAGCGCCTGATCTATCTGCGTGAGCTTGAAGACCGCCGCGACGCGATCCTCGCCAGCATCCACGAGCAGGGCAAGCTGACGGATGCCCTGCGCGCCGATATCGAAGCCGCCGACACCAAGGCGCGGCTGGAAGACCTCTACCTGCCCTACAAGCCCAAGCGTCGCACCAAGGCGCAGATCGCGCGGGAAGCGGGCTTGGAACCCCTGGCGCTGGGCCTGTTGGACGACCCGTCCGAGGCGCCGGAAGCGCGCGCCGCTGCCTTCGTCGATGCCGACAAGGGCGTGGCCGACATCAAGGCCGCACTCGAAGGCGCCCGCGCCATCCTGATCGAGCGCATCAGCGAAGATGCAGCGCTGGTCGGCGAGCTGCGCGACTGGCTGTGGAGCAGCGGCGAGATCGAGGCCAAGGTCATCGAAGGCAAGCAGCAGGAAGGCGCCAAGTACAGCGACTACTTCGATCACGCTGAAGCCGTGGCAAAGATCCCCTCGCACCGCCTGCTGGCGCTGATGCGCGCGCGCAACGAGGGCGTGATCAGCATGGACCTGCTGCCCAAGGCACAGGTCAGCGCGGCCAGCGAGGACCCGCGTGCGGCTGCAACTTCAGCGGGTCACCTCGAAGCCGAGCGCCGCGTTGCCCTGCGCGCAGGCGTTGCCGAGCGCGGCCGTCCGGCGGATGCCTGGCTGCGCGAAACCGTGCGCCACGCCTGGCGCTTCAAGCTGCATCTCAGCCTGTCGCTGGACCTGCTGCTGAAGGCGCGCGAAGCCGCTGAGGAAGAGGCCATCCGCGTCTTTGGCGACAACCTCAAGGACCTGCTGCTGGCCGCGCCCGCGGGCCCGCGCGTGGTGATGGGCCTCGACCCCGGCCTGCGCACGGGCGTCAAGGTCGCCACCGTTGACCGCACCGGCAAGGTGGTGCAGACCGGCACGATTTTTCCGCATGCGCCTTCGAACCGTTGGGATGCGTCAATCGCTGAACTGGCGCGCGCCTGTGCGGCGCATGGCGTGGAGCTGATTGCCATTGGCAACGGCACCGCCTCGCGCGAGACAGATCGCTTGGCGGCCGAGCTGATCAAAAAGCATCCGGAGCTCAAGCTGCAGAAGATTGTCGTCAGCGAGGCCGGAGCGTCGGTGTACTCGGCGTCGGAGATCGCATCAAAGGAGCTGCCCGAGTTGGACGTGAGCCTGCGCGGTGCGGTCTCGATCGCGCGGCGTCTGCAGGACCCCTTGGCCGAGCTGGTCAAGATCGATCCCAAGTCGATCGGCGTCGGCCAGTATCAGCACGATGTGAATCAGACGCGTCTCGCCCGCGCCCTGGATGGCCGCGTCGAGGACTGCGTGAACGGCGTCGGCGTCGATGTGAACACCGCTTCGCCCGCCCTGCTCACGCGCGTGGCCGGCCTATCGGCCAGCGTCGCTGAAAACGTTGTCCGTTTCCGCGACGAGCACGGCGCCTTCGCCAGCCGCCGCGCCCTGCTCAAGGTGCCGCGTCTGGGCGAGAAGGCGTTCGAACAATGCGCGGGCTTCCTGCGCATCAACGGCGGCGAAAACCCGCTGGACGCCTCCAGCGTGCACCCTGAAGCCTACCCGGTGGTCGAGCGCATCCTCGCCAAGTGCGGTCGCGAGGTGCGCGAGGTGATCGGCGATGCGCCCTTCTTGCGCAGCCTGAATCCGGCCGAGTTCACCGACGAGCGCTTCGGCCTGCCGACCGTGCGCGACATCCTGCGCGAGCTGGAGAAGCCCGGCCGCGACCCGCGTCCCGAGTTCAAGACTGCGCGTTTCGAGGACGGCGTCGAGGACATCAAGGACCTGAAGCCCGGCATGGTGCTGGAGGGCGTGGTCAGCAATGTCGCCGCCTTCGGCGCCTTCGTCGATCTCGGCGTGCACCAGGACGGTCTGGTCCATGTGTCGGCGCTGTCGGAGCGCTTCGTCAAGGACCCGCGCGAGGTGGTCAAGGCCGGCCAGGTGGTCAAGGTCAAGGTGCTTGAGGTCGATCTGCCGCGCAAGCGCATCGCCCTGACCATGCGCCTCGACGATCCGATCGGCGAGGAGCGCAGCGCACAGCGCGGACCGCGCCGGGAGGATCGTCCGACCCAGGCCGCGCAGAAGCAGATGGCGCGCAACCAGCCGCCGGCGCCGGCGGGCGCGCTGGCCGAAGCGCTGCTGCGGGCCCGCCGAAGCTGAGATCGCAGATTCCCGCGTCATTGCATCGATGCCGATGCGGGGACGCACGGCGCCGCGCCACGTCTGGACGCAGGTTGCCCGCGCATCGGCTAAGCTCGCGCTCCGCCCGCGCGATCGTTCACGCGCCGGCCTATCGGGAACACACACGTCCATTGAGGTCGTCGCATGAAGCGCAGGGATCTGTTGAAGGGAGCGGGTCTGGCGGCTGCGGGTTCTGGCCTGGCCCTGGCCGGCTGCAGCCAGGGCCAGCCGTCGAGCGAGACTGCGCCGGCGGCCTCCGCGAACGAGCCCGTGCGCAACTGGAAGATGGTGACGGCCTGGCCGGCCGGATTTCCCGGTCTCGGCACGGCGGCGGCGGATCTCGCGGCGCTGATCACCCGCGCCAGCGGCGGTCGGATCAAGGTCCGCGTCTATGGCGCTGGCGAGCTGGTGCCGGCCTTCGAGGTCTTCGATGCCGTCAGCCGCGGCACCGCGGAAATGGGCCACGCCGCCGCCTACTACTGGGGTGGCAAGTCGCCAGCGGCGGCCTTCTTCTGCACCGTGCCCTTCGGGCTCACCGCCACGGAGATGAATGGCTGGTTGTACTACGGCGGCGGGCTGGAGCTATGGCGCGAGCTGTACGCCCAGTTCGGCCTGGTGCCGTTCCCTGCCGGCAACACCGGTGTGCAGATGGCCGGCTGGTTCAAGCGCGAGATCAACAGCGTCGCCGATCTGGCTGGCCTCAAGATGCGAATCCCGGGCCTCGGCGGCGAGGTCATGTCCAAGCTCGGCGCGACCCCGGTGAACCTGCCCGGCGGCGAGCTGTTCAGTGCCCTGCAATCGGGTGCCATCGACGCCACCGAGTGGGTGGGGCCCTACAACGACCTCGCCTTCGGCCTGCACCGCGTCGCCAAGTACTGCTACTACCCGGGCTGGCAGGAGCCGGGCCCGACCCTGGAATGCATGATCAACAAGGCTGCCTTCGATGGCCTGCCAGACGATCTCAAGGCCGTGGTCGAGTCCTGCTGCCGCGCGGTCAACGATTCCATGCTGGCGGAGTACACCGCGCGCAACCAGGCTGCGCTGGAGACTTTGAAGGGCGAGCATGGCGTGGAATTCCGGCCGCTGCCGGCCGATGTGCTCGACGCTTTGCGTCAGGCCAGTGTCGAGGTGTTGGAGCAGACCGCGGCTCGCGATTCCTTCGCCGCCAAGGTCCATGCCTCGGTGAAGGCCTTCCGCGCCAACGGCAGGTCCTGGGCCGCGGTGTCCGAGCAGGCCTACCTCCAGCAGCGCGGCGACTGGGGCTGAGTTCGCGGGCACTGCCGCCCCCCGCTTTTGCGCCCGCCGGGTGCCTGCCCGATAATCGGCGGCCCTCGCGCCACGGCGCCCCCTCGGAAGCTTTCCGTGTCCCAGTTTCTAGAACGCCTGCCGGAGTTCATCGGCAACCACCCCATCCTGTCGATGGCGTTTGTCGGCCTCACCGCCGCCATCGTCATCAACGAGATTTCGCGACTGCGCCGGGGCTACAAGGCCATCAGTCCGGCCCAGCTGACCCTGCTGATGAACCGGGAGAACGCCCTGGTGGTGGATGTCAGCGCAATCGCCGACTTCGAGAAGGGCCACATCCTCGGCTCCAAACATGTGGCCATGAGCCAGTTCGACCCTGAGAACAAGACCTTGGCCAAGGTGCGCGAGCTGCCGGTGGCGGTGGTCTGCCGCAGCGGCATCACCGCCTCGAGCGCCGCCCAGCGCCTGGTCAAGGCCGGTTTCAAGAACGTCTTCCTGCTGGAGGGCGGCGTGCAGGCTTGGCAGGCCGCCGATCTTCCCTTGGTCCGCGGCAAAGCTTGAAGCGCGGGGCCCGCGCCCCAAACCCCTCATCCCCCAGCCGGGACGGATTGCTTCCGCGCCCGTGGGATACTCGCCGGCTTCCGGCACACCCCAATCATTCGGAGTACACCATGAGCGAAGAGAACCAGATGGCCGCCAACGGCGCAGGTGAACAGGCCCAGGCGCAGCTGGTGCTGCAGAAGATCTACGTGAAGGACGCGTCCTTCGAGGCGCCGTCCGCGCCGCAGATCTTCCAGGAAGAGATTTCCCCGCAGCTGCAGCTCAACATGAACCAGAAGGTCACCGCCCTGGCTCAGGACGTGTTCGAGGTCGTGCTGACCCTGACGCTCACCTGCGGCGCCGGCGACAAGACTGCCTACCTGGTGGAAGTGCAGCAGGCCGGCGTGTTCACGATTTCGGGCTTTGATGCCCGAAACCTGGACGCCGTGTTGGGCACCTACTGCCCCAACACTCTGTTCCCCTACGCGCGCCAGCTGGTCAGCGACCTGATCCAGGCCGGTGGCTTCCCGCCCTACTTCCTGCAGCCGATCAACTTCGACCAGCTGTACGCCGAGACTCTGCGCCGCCGCGCCGAGCAGGCCGGTGGCCAGCTTGCGGGCGAGCCCGCCGGCAACGCTTGAATCCACTGATGAGGCGGTATGCATGAGCGACACGCTGAAGATCGCCGTGCTGGGTGCGGGCTCCTGGGGCACCGCACTCGCCGCCCAGATGGCACGCAATGGGCACGCCGTCACCCTGTGGGGGCGTGACCCGCGGCAGATCTCCGAGCTGCGCGAGCACCGCAGCAACGAACGCTACCTTCCCGGCATCCCCTT
>NZ_FNAG01000040.1 GCF_900101825.1 Aquimonas voraii | reverse complement strand
GCCTGAACGTCGCCACCCGCAATGCCAACGACGGCATCTCGCTGGCCCAGACCGCCGAAGGCGCGATGGCCGAGATCGGCAACAACCTGCAGCGCATCCGCGAGTTGGCCGTGCAGTCGGTGAACGCCACCAACTCAAGCTCGGATCGCGCCGCACTCCAGTCCGAAGTCGCACAGCTGAAGCAGGAGATCGATCGCGTTGCGACGCAGACGGAATTCAACGGCGCGAAGCTGCTTGACGGAAGCTTTAGCGGACAAGCTTTCCAGGTCGGAGCCAACGCCGGTCAATTGATCTCCGTAAACACCATTGCTGACGCGAGAGTCTCTCAACTCGGCACGTGGAAGTCCTTGGATGCGCCCACAGATGCATTGCTTCTGGGAACCTTCACCGGCACCTTCGGAGGACTAGCGACCGATCGCTACGAGGCCACATTCACCTCAACCGGCGGCGACACTTTCACCATCCAAGCCTTTGGATTCAACCCACAAGGCTCCGATGTAGCGGACGAGCTTGAGTTTGCGGGATTCGGCACGGACGGCAGCGGGAGCGTCGCAGGATTCTCGCTGGATCTGGGAGCTGGCCAGACAACGATCGCGGGAGCCATCGCAGCAGGCTCTTTACGTGTGACACGTGGGGATGGCGAAGCGTTCACCTTCAGCCAAGGGGCTTTCGCGCTTGGCGGAGGCCCTGCAAGTTATGCAGGACCGACGCCGCGATTCGCGAGTGCGCCCGCAAACAGCTCAGAAGCGACCTACGCGGTGCAAACGGGATTCGCGAACCTAGATATCTCGACGGTCGATGGTGCGACCGACGCGATAGTCGCAATGGATGCGGCGCTTGATGTTGTCAACTCGCAACGAGCCGATCTGGGTGCCATCCAGAACCGTTTCGCCTCAGTGATCCAGAACCTGCAGACCGCGGGCGAAAACCTCTCGGCCAGCCGCTCGCGCATCCGCGATGCCGACTACGCCAAGGAAACCGCCGAGCTCACCCGCACCCAGATCCTGCAGCAGGCC
>NZ_FNAG01000015.1 GCF_900101825.1 Aquimonas voraii | reverse complement strand
CGGGGCGGGCAATTCATCAGCGGGGACTACCAGAGGTTCCTGGATCAGAACGCCTTGGTGAGCAGCATGAGTGCGGCCGGTCACTGTGCCGACAACGCCGCCTGCGAAGGCTTCTTCGGACAGCTCAAGCGGGAGCGCGTGCATCACCAGAACTACCGAACCCGTGACGAGGCACGGGTCGATCTGTTCGACTACATCGAGCGGTTCCACAACCCCCGGATGCGACGTAGAGTCGCTCGCCGGGACCGTAGGTTTTCAGCCTTGTTCAAACCGTCCGCGGAAACGGGGTAGAACCCATTGACCCCCTCGCGCCAGCGCCTCAACTGCATCCGTTGCGAACCCGCTTTCGCCGGTCGGGCACGAAAGCGGCACGCCGAACTCTTGAGATTGATAGATGTTCACTGTGCTGCTGAGCAGGCGGGCACCGGAGCCGCTCTCGCCATCTCGGAGACCGATGGGCGTGTCCGTCCATTCAGTGGCCGTGGGTGAGAAGCAATCGAGGGCGGCTTCAGGGTTCTGGCGGCAGCTCGTGCTGACGCCCTCGCCAACGCTGGGCGTGCCTGCTCCGATGGCCTTCTGGGTCGCCGTCGGTGCGCCGACGAAGGGGAAGGCCTGCGCGTACTGACTGCGAGTGACACCGTATGCGCCCAAGGTGCTGATCTCGTTGGCGTCAAAGGTGTCTATGGCGGCGAAGCCAAGGAAACCTCGCCCGCCGGATTGCATGCGCGCGGCGGAGTACCGGTAGTTGGTTGCAATGCGCGCCTCGGGCTGTCCGCGCAGGGGCGCGCTGCTCTCGACTGATGCAACGACATACATGGGTGCCAGCAAGTCGAAGACCGGGGCGCCACGCCCCAGCGTCTGCGCCCACGCGGCCTTGCCTGGACGGTACACGGCGCGGTTGGTCAAGGGCTGATAGTGGATGCGTGTCTCGGCGCCCAGGCCATCCGTGATGCGCGTGATGGTGTCTCGTGCGGTGTGCGGTGAGGCCCGCCGGACGATACGAACCTCCGGGGCGTTGCTGAACACGTTGCGAGCCAAGCGCGCGAAGTCCAGAACGCCGTCGCCATCGATGTCCATGGTGAAGGACTCGAAGTCCGCAAGGCTGCGGCCCGCGATCGAGGTGTGCAGCGCTGGAAGCAGGCGCGCACTATCCAGAACAAACCAGTTGGTGCTGGTCCCGGCCATGGCAGGACGCATGCACCACGGTTGATCTGCTGTGCCTACCTGCTGCCCGCCGCAGCTGGCCTGGGGGCCACTGACTGCCACTGGATAGACGAGGTCGGTACGCCCATCGCCGGTGAGATCGACCCATTGAAGGCGATCGGCGTGCGTGACTCCGGTCGCGGCAATCAGCGATTGCGCGAAGCCCCGCCCTGTGTTCAAGCGAACTCGGACTTCGGTGTAGTTCGGCGCGGCGGCGTAGGCGAAATCCATCAGGCCGTCGCCGTTGACATCGGCCATCGACATGTAGGCAGGAAAGTTGGAAAGCCCCTCAGTGCCAATTGCAATTCGATCGTACTGAGCGAAGTTGGCGCGACCTGAAGCGATATCGCTTGAGACGAAGAAGTACCAGGCTTGCTCTTGCGGCACGGGGCCGGCGCCGCGCTGGGTCGCTTGGCGCAACCACTCTTCCTGCTGCTCGGGGCTGGCAAACACCCATGGGCCGCCGACGTCGCCCTGCGGGGCACCGAAGAGGGCGTAGCGCGTGACGAACAACTGGACATCGCCGCGGCCGTCCCCGTCCAGGTCCGCCGGCCGCGCTTGACCTCCGCCGCGCGAAAAGGACACCGCACAGAAGGTCTGCGGCCATCCCGGAGGCGTGTCCGGGTGGCAAGGGTCGCCGGGCTTCAGGCCGAAATCGAGCGGAAGCTCCTGCGAGAAGCTGCGTCGGGGCACAGGGCCGCTCCGATCGATGCGTCCCAGCCTCACCGCCAGGCTTGCGGCCAGGCCGGGAGCAATCTGTCCGTACGTCGGATACAGCAAATCGGGCAAGCCGTCACCGTTGACATCCAGCACCAGTAACTCGGCGCTCTCGGTGCTGGTCGACCCGACGGGCACTTGCACCCCCAATGTGTTGGCAGCCTCGAAGACAGGCGCAACGCCAGTTGCGGGCCGACCGAGCGAACGATGAGCTGACCAAGAGCCACCGAGCGGTCCCGTCATGAGCAGGTCATCGCGGCCGTCGCCATCGATGTCCACCAGGTGCCATTCGTCTGCGCTGCGCTGATCGCTGCGTTGCAGGCAATGCACATGGGATGTCAGAGACAGTGGTTGTGGCGACGCCGAAGTGCCCGCGCCTGCCTTGGTGGCGAATAGCACTCGCACGCCGTAGTTGGTGCTGCAGCCACTATGCGGCCCAGCCCACACAATGTCCTGACGGCCGTCGCCGTCGATATCGCCCACCTTGAAGTAGCGCATCTCTCCAAACGTGGTGCTGCCGAATTCAGACAGCGTGACTGCGGTGGGCTCGTCGCTTCCCGGCTCAAACGTGAACTCGGTCGGCGGGAAGCACAGCGTCTTGGAGGAGTCACTGCATTCGTACACGCGCTGCAGCAGCCGGCGTCCGCTGCCCGAAGAGGCGGCCACGTGTTCCAATGAGTAGTGCCGGACTTCCGTGGCCAACGGCTCGCGCACGCCGATGCCGGTGAGTTCTTGCGTGAGGCGGTAGGGCGCACCGGATTGCCAACCCGCGTGCTGAGCCGCCAAGGTGCGTGTCTCGTAGCTGAAGCTGACCCGCGCATAGGGTGCGGCGTCGGGTGCAGACTGCCCCGGCAAGCGTCGCTTTCCGGTGTAGCGAACCTCTGCCAGGTGGATTTCATCGGCGATCGCGCTCGCTGCCACCGAGGCACTATTCAGCCATTTGGCGTAGACGTACTCCAGATAGTTTCCACTGGAGTCCTCGACACGGTTGAGCAACCACTGCCGGTGTGCGCAGGCCACCCCGGTTGTGCCGCCACAGCCTGCCACCGTGAGGCGGGCATCCTCGGTCTCGCCATAGGACTGCACCGTGCCGTCTCGCCGCTCCACACGAAAGCTGAGGGGGCCGGTATAGCTGGCCGGATTCGTGCTGTTGTTGCCACCCAAGGCCGTGATGCGAGTGAACGGATCCTGCTCTGCCCGGTACTCCGAGTTTGCGCTCCCGTAGGTGCCGCCTATCAGCAGCAAGCGCTGACCATCCAGGCAGAACACGTCATCCGCATCGAAGCGAACCGCTAGGCCAACGTAGTTGTCGGCACCCAAGCTGTCGCCGTGCTCGGACGTGCGCCTGCACCGACTGATATGAGAGCCCCCGCTGATAGACCAGCCGTAACCGGCCGGTCCGTCTCCGCTCTGGCTGTTGTAAGTGAGCGCCAGGTCGGGCGCGAGACCCGCGACGCCCGGAGTAACCGCGATCGGGATCTGGTACGAGGCCTGTCCGCTCTCGTCAACGCGGAAGACACCGGAGACGGTGCCGACCGCGTCCGAAGTAGCGTCCTGGGCCGGCAGCGTGTCTTGGGCGCTCACCGAGGAGCAGATGAGGAGAACAGCCCAAGTCCAAAAACGGAAGGTGCGTCGGTTAGGCATGATCGACCCATAGAAGCCCCGAAACCGGGGCCACCACCGTACTCACTTTGCTTCGAACATCCGACCTGTCAGATCTGACAGGTACCCTCGTGGGAGGCGGGTTGAAAGAACCTCAGGGCGAGACGACGTGAGGCTGAAGCACAGCGGCTTAGCTGACTCGTTGCGGGCCGCTACTGCGTAGCTGTGGAGCGCGAAGGCTGCCACAACCCCATTAAGGAGCGCCCGGGTGTTCCACCGCCTGTGGGGGCCTTCAGCTCACCGCCCCGCGCCAGCTATGCAACGCCGACCAATCCGCGCCAGCGCCCAAAGCGATGGGAACCGAAAGAGATCGGCGATCGCAACGATTCAAGGAAAGGCACTGGACATCTTTGGTCGCTCCGTACGTCCGGAACCCTACACCGACCCTCACCGCATTCTTCACCCGTCTAACCGGCACCCCACAGGTGGCCGTCGATGCGGCCGAACCACTCGACACAGTGCTGGAGAAGGTGGCGTGTTGGCTTGGCTCACGCCTGACATCGCTCGCCGGCCGGGATAGCTGGGGCGCTCTTGCTTACCGGCAGCTCGAACGCGAACTCGACGATGCGCTGAATATCGTGCGGCTCTTGCCGCACACACTCGGGGAGAAACGGCACCGGCGCGCACCTGGCCCATGCAAAGATCACACGCATGGACCAGGACGCCTAAGCCTGCTTACAGCGACGCCTTCAGAGCAGTAGCCGGCTTGAACCCGACACTCTTCGACGCCTTGATCTTCACCGTTGCGCCGGTCTGCGGGTTGCGGCCGTTGCGCGCGGCGCGCTTCTTCAGCTTGAAGCTGCCGAAGCCGAACAACGCAACCTCGCCATCCTTCTTGATGCCCTTGGCGATGGTCGAGAAGATCGTGCCGACGATGCGCTCGGCTTCCGCCTTCGAGATCTCGTGGGTGGCCGCGACGGTTTCGATCAGGTCCTTTTTATTCATCCTTCGATTTCCCTTGTGGAATATGGCGAATTCCGCCGTCGCCTATCAGAACGGCCCCAGCTGGACGGGTCAAGACTGTTGACGGCTACGACTGATGGAAATCTCCGCGAAATCGCCACTATTCGGGAAGTGGGCCGCACTTGGGCTCTCCATCATGGGCAACGTGTTCCCCATCCCGGACCTGTCCATGAGCACCGAAGCCGCCCTGTTCACCGCCCACGACGGCCACCGCACGAAGTACATCGCCGTGCCCGAGCGCGCCATCCGCCACCTGGTCGGCCAGCCAAGCCCCTGGCGCCTGTGCGACGGTGAAATCCCGTCTATGCCTTCGGCATTGACCGACCGCGTGCTGTCCTGGGTGAATCCGCAGCTCCGACGTATCGCCGTCGCTCCCGCGGCAGAGCTCGGCTTGCTGGCGTCAAACACCGACAGCTTCGCCAGCGTGTTCGGAGTCGATGGCCTAGAGGGCGATCGACCCGGCTGCGTCGGCCGCGTGGTCCTCGATGCCCCGCAGCTAGAGCGCCTGCCGGATTGCTGGCGGCCGCAGTTTCTGAAGGCCCTGGATCACTGAGGCGCGCCGATGTCGAACACGAACGACACCACCGTCCTGCCGACGCGCATCGAGATCATCCGCGGATTCCACTTCGGCGCTACCACGACCACGAGTGGTGCCGCTGACCGCTGGGAGTTAGCCCGAGATCAACTTCAGCAGGCCCATCTCAGCCTTGAGGCCACGCTTGCCGCAGTGCTAGAGAGCTGCCCCGATGCAATCGACAACGAGATCACGCACCGGCTCGCATCGACCGTGCTCAAGGCGCGGCGAGTCGCTCTTGAGCGCCGCGGCACCGAGTAGGTAGCAAAGATCCAAGTTGGCTGCGCGGCGCCGGCTGCGACAATCGCAGCCTGAGAACACGAACCCTCACTGACGAGCAACACCTTGCGGCCGATCACGGCCATGTTCCGGGAGGAAAGCTACGTGGAAGCAGCCTGTAGACCATCATCAGGTAACCTCCTCCGAGCGCCGACAGCGAACGCGAACCAGGAACGCGATGAGAGCCACATGGAGATCATGCCAAAGCGCGGAGAGTATCCCTTGATTCATTCCTATCTCGATCCGCGGACTGTCACTCGGGAGACGAGCTGGTTCCTCGTTGGCGCTGCCTTGACTGTCGCGTCCTCGGCACTCTTTGCCTCCACGGCGGCCAGCTTGATCGCCGCGATTCTGCCCACGCTCGCGATACTCTCAGCAGCCAGTCGTAGCTTTCTTCCTGCTCTTCTGTGCCTCGTAGCCAGCGCAGTGATGGCCATCAGCGGAGTATCCCTGGCTCCTACTGTGGCCGGACTGGGACTCGCGCTAGGACTCATCTTTGCAGCACAGCGCTTCGTGGAGAACCTGTAACGTGGCGACCTCGTCGCTCGGCTGAGCACCGGATAACCTGCTGATCCAACTTGGCAGCGCGGCGCCGGCTGCGACAATCGCAGCATGAGCACGAAGACGTTCACCGACGAACAGCAGGCCGTGGCCGATCACGGGCACGGCCACGCGCTCATCAGCGCCGTCGCCGGCAGCGGCAAGACGACAACCCTCGTCGAGCGCATCGCCCGGCTGGTGGAGCGCGGTGCACAACCGAGCCGCATCCTGTGCCTGCAGTTCGGCAAGTCCGCCCAGCTGGAGTTCCAGTCGCGTCTGGCCAAACGGCTGCCCGGCGAGCAACCCAAGGTCCACACCTATCACTCGCTGGCGCTGGCCTTCCTCCAGCACTTCGTGCGCCGCGGCGAGCTGCCGGATGCGCGCATCGAGCCCGGAGAAGGCTTCTGGGAAGCACGCGCTCGGCACGCACTCCAGCCGATGTGGGCGAAGGCCTTTCGCGGCATGCGCCCCGGTGCCGATGTGTTTCAGGAATTCCTGGGCTTCGTGACCCGCGCCAAGGCGACGCTGGCGCCGCCCGAAGAAACCTTCCAGCGCTCGCAGCTGAAGCCGGAATTCGCGATCTTCGTGCCGGCCTTCAAGGCGCTGGAATCCACCCGGCTCGCAGAGATCGACGCAGGCCGCGGCGCGCGCAGCTACGACGACATGCTGTTCGACCTACTCGTCCTGCTGAAGGAACGTCCGGAGCTCTGGCTGCAGCTTCAGGGGCGGCTCGATCACATCCTCGTCGACGAATTCCAGGACACCAACGAGATCCAGTTCGAGTTCCTCCGCGGGCTCGCCGGCGACTCGGCCTCCGTGGCGGCCTGCGGCGACGCCGACCAAGCGATCTACGGCTTCCGCGGCAGTCGCGTCGAGATCATGACCCGCCGCTTCGCGGAGGCGTTCAGCCCCTGCACCCGCTTCACCCTGAGCCGCACCTTCCGCTACGGGCCGCGCGTGTCGCTGATGGCGAATGCACTCATCAGCCACAACCGAGAGCGCGACGACCACATCGTGGTCAGCGCGCCGAGCTGCCCGGACACGGCCATCGAGCGCCTGGCCGTGGCAGCCGGCGCCAGCAGCGGGCTCGTGGGTCTACTGTCCGGTCTGGCCGCGCAGCATCGCCTGCACGAAGTGCTGATGCTCGTCCGCAACTTCGAGCATGCCCTGCCCTTCGAGTTCGAACTCACCAAGGCGGACATCCCCTTCGTGGTCGAGGGCCGCGAGAGCCTGCTGCGCTCCCCGGAGCTGGCCATGCTGACGGGGGCGCTGCACCTCGCCGCCGGCAAGCTGCCGACCGAGCCGAGCGTGCTCTCGGTCTACCTCGATGCGCTGATCGGCACGCCGACCCTCTACCTCGACCGCGCCACCAGCGAGAAGATCAAGGGCGATGTCCTGCGCGCAGCGCTCGCGCGCCAGCGCCTGGGCCCTGCCCTCAATCCGCACATCGCGCGGCTGCAGGGTCCAGTGCAGGGCAACCTCGCGCGGCGAGCCGCGGCCATCGCCGACATCGAGAGCGGTCGCTATGCGACGCAGTCGCCGAGTGCTGTCTTGAAGCGCTACGCCACGGCGATCGACCTGATCGCGGGGATCGAGCGCAGCGCCAGCACCCCGGAGCGCGCGGCGGCCCAGCTGGGCAACATCACCGCCTTCCTCACCCTCGCCGGCGAACACGAAACGATCGGCAGCTTCCTGCAGGCCATCGACGAGGTGGCCAACCGGATCAAGCCACAGGGCGACCACCTGCGCATCACCTCGATCCATCGGGCGAAGGGCGCGGAGGCGCCGCTGGTCATCGTGCCCGGCTGGGGTGGCGGCTTTCCCTCGCCTCGCTCGAACCTTGAGGAGGAGCGTCGCCTGGCCTACGTCGCGATCACCCGCGCCAAGGAGCGGCTCGTGCTGATCCATCCGGATGACCGCGAGCTGGAAGCAAGCATCTCAGCAGGTTCCGGGGTGCCGACACCCATTGGGGCCGCGGCCTCGCGCTTTCTCTACGAGATGGATCTGCCCGGCATGGCCTCGGTCCACCGCGCGCTCTTCGGCGGTGGCTTCGGCGGGCGCTGCCTGCAGCCGTCTCTGGCCAGTCGCTACGCCGCCGAAATCGGCATGGAAAAGCCCTTCACCAGTTCTTCAAACTCGACGTCAGCAGCATCCACCGCGGCACCACCGCCGCCCTTGCCCCCGGACGCCGAGTTCACCCCGCTCACAGAGCGCACCGTGGTGCGCGTGGGCGATTTCATCAAGGCGACAACCGGAGCGCGCTGGGGCATCGTGGTGAAGCTGCCCTCCCCTCGCACGGCCGTGCTCCGGGATCACCTGGGTGGCGAGGTGGGGATCTCATTGACGCGCGGCGCGTGGCGACACGCGTCGGTTGCGCGCGAGTAGATCCGGCGAATGCTTGCGCTCGTTCGTTCAATTCCTCCGTCCATGAATCCGGAACCCGAAGTTCGCTTGAACCTGTGGCGCGTCGCCTGGCTCTTCGGCGAGCACCCGCATGCCCAAAAACCCTGCGAGACGATCTGCTACGAGCCTGAAGAAGCGCGCTTGAGCCAGCACCTGCTCTTCCCGGAGGCGCATGGCCCGCTGCCGACAGCGGAGCGAAAGGTGGTTCGGCGGAGGCGTCACACAGCGCTTATGCGCGAGTCCTGACGTGGCTCGCTCCAACCTCAGCGACAAGGACACCCATATGGACTTGGCAGACCACAAAAAGCCCTCCACAAGCCGGAGCAATTTCGCCCTCCGCATCGTCAGCGGCGCTGCAGCTGCTGCACTGGGTGCTGAGTCCTCCTTGCTGGGGTGGACGATCAGCAACGTTGCCCTACTTGCCGCGGCTATCGCTCTGGTCACCCTCGCGTTCGACGATGTGCTCAGGCCGGTTCTGCCGGCGCGGTATGGCCGTATGGCTCGATTCGGATTTTCCGCAGGGTTCGCAGCGATGGCAGTCGCCACCGTTCTTGCCGCCTTTCGCTCAAGCGCTATCCCAGTCTGAGGAGCAGCCCAACATGAGTCCAGGCCCGAACTCGGCCGCGTTCATTCTCGTTGATGCCCCGGTACTTGTAGGTCTCATGCTTGGCGGCAGCAGTCCATCGGCGCGCCTGCCACCTGCAGCGATCGAGGAGGCATCGCCTTGTGTCCGAGCTGCATTGCAGCGCCTGCTGGATCACTCGCACAGACAAGCATTGCCGCGCTCAGATCTGTAAGCTGCAGAGCGCCAATGCGGGCGCATGATGCAGCACCAAGATGCGCGCCCCTCTTCGGTTCGCCAGCTGTCAACCTCTGGCCCCCGTTATCGTCACGCAGTAGCCTTGGTCTAGATCGCAGCCCCGCTGCGTGCGCCGCCGCTCCCGGCTTGAAGGAGCACACCGGGCCTAGCCCAGTCACCCCGCGGGGACCCGATCCCCGCACCAGGGGGTTCGTGCGTCTCCGCTTCGCCTGGAGACTCACCATGCACACCCTTGATACCGCAGACGGAATGTCTGCAGGTCTGCTCCCGCCGTCCGTGCGAAACCTGGCGCACACCCTTGCGTGCCAGCTGTCCGGCTACGACCAACAGCTTGTTGAGACCGACCGCGCCTGCGGCCGCTACTCGGCCCAACTCCGCTTCCTCGAGCTCGAGCCTGACATCGAGCGCAGCCGGCAAGGGCTGCAGCAGTTGCGCGAGCGCGCCTTCGAACTCGGCCCCGCCACGTTCAACGCGCTCAATGCCGTCGCCGCGGCACCCGATCCCGCCCGCTGGCGGCCCACGCCCGAGGACCTGCAGCGCAGGTTCTGACCCACCCAACCCGGCTCGCGCGGGGTTGTTCCGGCGCGCTTCGGCTTGGCAAGGCCCGCGGGAACAACTCACTTCACCCCTTTCGCAGCCTCGCGGCTGTAGCGCCCCGCTCGGGCCATGATTGAGCACACACCAGCCTACCGGCCTACCCCAACGCGAGAGCATGTCTCCCCGTCGGGGATGCGTGCGCGCGTCATGGCTTCGAACCCCTCCCATGCCGCCGCGTGATCGGCGCGCCAAACGCAACGGAGCATCACATGCACGAGAATCTCTACACGCTGGTGACCATCCTCCAGCGCCAGCTGCACGACCACGTTCAAGCCCTGCGCCTGGCGGACATCAAAGCCCGTCTGCCCGCAGTGCGCGAGATCCGTTGGGAATCCGAAACCGGTGCCACCGACGAATGCATCCGAACCGTGACCACGCTGGGCGAAATTCACCTTGGTCTTGAGACCACGCGCGGCAGGGTCTGGGTCAGCCTCGGTGCCGGCAACATCGATGACCAGCGCGACCGATTTATCGAAAGTCTCGAACGTGCGTCGGGACTGGAAATCGCCACTGATTGCGCCGACAAGAGGCTAGCGCTGACCACCGAGGCGCTGGGACTGCCGGGCGAGTTCGACGACTGGTCCGCACTCGCTGGACTCGTCCTCAGTTTCGTCGAGGAGGCGGGCCCGGAGGGCACGGTCGATGTCGACCAGACCTTGCACGCGGCGGCCTCGGCGACGCGCTATGCCGACAGGGAGGCTCTCGCGGCCATCCTTTCTATCGCGTCCGCGCATGCGGCCGGACACGACGTTGAAAGCTACCTGGTCGTCTCTACCGGCCACGTGACTGAGGCAGAGCGCGATCTCTTCGATTCGGGCAGATCGCCCACGCCCTGGATGGTCGTGAGCATGAGCGGCGATGACGGCTGGTTGCTGCATGTCGCAGACACGGTGCCCGAGAGCATTCCTGGTCTGTCGGACGGGCTCGCGGCGGTCGTGCAGCACGCGCGTGCCCATGGCCTGAGTTACATCCGTCTGGCGGCAGACGCTCCTTTCATCGATGGGGCTCCGAGCTACGACTGGTAAGTCTCACCCCCGGCCTTGTGCCGGGGGCTTTCCCTGCCCGTCCCGAAGCGACGGCCAAGGAAAGCCCTTTGCTCCATTGCAGCTGATCCAGTGGCACTGATCGACCATCGCCCACCCAGGTGTCAACCGTGGCAACCGCTACGCGCCTCGGTCATCATCGTGCCACCCTGACCGCAAGGTCTGAAGCCCCGCTCGGGCGTTGATCGAGCACCACCGCGAGCGCAGCTCGTACTCACCCATCGAGGGGATTCCCCTCGTGGGGTCTCCTCGGCTTTAGTTCAGAGGAGATCTGCATCATCGCGCCCGCTGGGAACGGGAGCGTGAGCAGCTGGTTCATCTTCTCGGCCGTGCTCTCGTCCATCCCGGTCAGGGGATCTGCGATCACCCCGAATCCGAACTCCCCCGGCGCGATGACGAAGAGCCCTTCGTCATCGTCGTAACTCTGGACGACCCCGAAAACCCCCGCCAAGGTTTCGGTTCTATCCCGCATGGACTCGCTCCTCGCCCACGCTGACTTGGCTGCCCAGCCAGTACGGCTGATCGAATCCATCGACCGCGCGGAACTCGTCAAGATAGGCCTGGTCAAGCTGGCGGCAGCCGTCGCTGGTCAAAGGCTCATGACCGAGTCCCAACGAGGTCAGCAGCTCGGCAGTCGAGTCGCGGGCAGCACGAACGAGCCGCTCAGTCGCAGCGTCGGCGCTGTCCTTCAGCATGACCATGAGCAGGAAGGGACGATTGGGCTCACCGGGGGTGATGGGTCCCTTCACGCTCCCCCGGGCGATGAGGCGATCGACTTCGGCTTTCGGCAAGTCGTGGACGAGCCACTTGGCTCCAAACGGTTTCGCCGGGATAAGTTTCTCGCTGAGCCGCTTGAGAAGTTCGCCATCCTTGAACATCTCTTCGACAACAAAGCCGAATCCGCACACACCGGGGGCGACGGTGATCAGCGCGTCGCGCTGATCGCCGCCGTGATCTGCAACGTGGGTAGCCAAAGTCTGGGTCGTGGTCTTCATGGGTTCGCTCCTGCGAGTGGGGTTTGTGGCTCAGCCGACCGGAAACACGGCGGGGGCAACCACGGCCGCAGGAGCTGCAGCCGGCAAGGTCGCGGAGAAGATGCTGATCAGCATCGCGGGGCCGAAGGCCAGGATGACCGCGAAGGCGGCGCCGATCAGGAAGCCCATGATCGACTGGCGCGCGACGCCCATGACGAGGCCGACGATGAACGCAATGATGGCCAGCGCCTTACCAAGCGCACCCGTGGCGAGACCAACCACGAGGCCCAGCAGCTGCTGGAAGGGGCCATCGGCATTGACGACGGTCACGCCATCCGGCGTGGTGGAGCTGATCGCGAGGGCGTCCGGGCCGATCAGCAGCAGCGGGATCAGGGACAGCAGGGCGAGATTACGCTTCATGACAAATCTCCTTTGGTGCGGGTGGGTAGGTGCAGCGGGTAACGTCAGGAGCCAGCGCCGGCGGGCGCGGGATCGGGGCTCGAGGGATTCGGAGGATTCGAGGCGGATTCGAGGAGGCGGAGAACCGGACGGCTTGCCGGCGGGGTGTTGCCCACGCGCCAGCGACGGCCCTGGACCTCGCTGAAGACGTAGCCACTCATGTGCAGGTCGCCGCGGCGGTCTTCCCACGGCGCGACCCAGACGCGAATCACTCGGGCACCAGTCAGCAGGGCGTCGGAGACAGGCGCGGGCGAGCTGTCCGTGGGGGCGATCATCAGCGAGCCCTCCTCGATGACGACCGGTGCTGGCCGGACGGTGTCTGGTGAGGTGTAGCTCAGAGACGCAGCGGGCATGGAAGCAGCCGGCGGCTGGCTCTCGGCAGTGATCGAACTGGAGAACTCCGTGCGGTCGTAGACCTCCTGCACGGAGAGACAGGGAATCCCCTGCGGCGCGCCGCAGGTGAACTTGCTGGTGGTGCCGCAGCCCACCTGGAGGAGCGTGAGCGCCCCAACGACGGCAACGAACAGCGAGCGGTTCATGGACATGAGTGACCTCCTGATGACGTCAGCTTAGGGGGCGCGTTTCGCACCAGTTGTTCGGAATGCAGCCGATTTCGGGGGGATATCGGGAAGTCCGATCAGCTACGGACCATCCGTATCTCGGCGCCCTTCACGAGGACGAGCGAGACATCGCGCCCCGCGCTGACTTCGATGACAGGGAAGATCTGTTCGGCCAGATCGATGTAGAACTGCGCGACGCGATCGAGGGCTGAGCCGGCGCCGCCATAGAGGCCGCTCTCAGCGGCGTTGTTGAGGTCGACCGAACCGGTGTTGCCGGTTCCGATGCCGCCGCGCGAGAAGGCCTGGCTCGTGCTCTGTGCGATACCGGCGAGCATCGCCTTGCCGATGGCCTGACCCTGCTTCGAGACCAGCGTCCCGCGCAGGCCGGCCTTGCCGTCCTCGCCCACTGCATAGACGTTGAGCGGGACGTCGACCACGCCGCCGTCCTCGCGGACGCAGGAGAAGCTCTCGCCGCGCAGGTAGGCTCGCTCGCTGGAGAGGTCACCCATGCCTGCCAACAACATGAAGCACTCCTTGATATCGGCGCGGAACCGGTTCGGCAGGATCGCGTCGTGCTTGATGCGGACCAGCACGGGGACCGGGTCCTGGCGCGAGCCGCGGCCAGTGGGGGCATCGAGGCCCGTCAGCATCACGCCCTGGATGATGCTGCCCGACGGCAAGTAGGCAACGCGGGTGTCCTCGGCATCGGTCTGCTCTGCGGTTGCCGCTTCCTCGGGCACGGCTGTGATCGAGCGCAGTGCCGGCACACGGATCAATGGCTGCGCATCCGCTTGTGGCTGGCCCGGCTGCTGCGGCGGCACACCTGGCGGCTGCATGCCGGGGGCGCGCGGAGCCTGCTGCGGCGCTGGCGGTGCGACGGCGCCGCCCTGCCCTCCTCCCACGCGGGATTCGAGCAGCGCCAAGCGCGCGAGCATTTCCTCGGACAACTCGCGAGCTTCATCGGACATCGGGGCGCCGGAATCCTGCGGCGCCGGGCCGGCGGTCTTGTTCTCCTCGATCTGGCCCTGCAGCGCAGCCAGCTTGGCATCGCGCTCCGCGAGGTCGCGCTTCAGTGCATCCACCTCGGCGGCAAGCCCCGCAAGGCCCAGCTCGCGCGAAGCCCCGGTCGGCAGAATGTCGGCGACCGCCCGCGGCGCTGACGGTGTGGTCTGGATGGTCGGACCGCTGTCGAGGAACGGCAGCACGACAACCAGGAGCCCGACGAGCGAGCCCGCGATGGTGATGATCTGCTTCTGCTTGGGCGGCAGGCGCTGCCACCAGTTCGTGTTGGACGTGGCTGCCGCGGTGCTCATCGGGCACCTCCAGCGACCACCGGACGACGCGGAAGCGTCGGTCCCTGCTGCGGCAGTTCACGCGCGATGTAGAGCTCGGTGGACTGGCCGCGCTCCAAGGTCAGGCTGGGATAGGCCGCGACAGCGAGGACGCCTGCCGATCCACACGCGCTCTCATCGAGCACCACCTGCATGGGGCCCTCGTTGCGGACCTCGGCGATGACGGCGATCAGGTTCGATCCCGTCAGGATCTGCGCGGGGCGAACGACCACGCCCGGCGGGAACGCACAGGCAGGCAGGTGCAGCCCATCGGCTGCGCTGAACTCCTTCATGCCGTAGCCAGCCGGGACCTCCTGGCGTGCCAAAGTGGCCATGAGCTCGGACAGCGTCTCCACATACGGCTGATCAAGCTCCCAATCCGAGGCGACTCGCGGTTCGCCGCGCACCGCGGAGAGCGACACACCGGGCATCTCAAGCGAGGTTTCGATCTGAGGGATGCGCGCAGGCACCAGCTGCAGCGACAGGGCCAGGTCCGGCTGGCCTCGCTCGGTGATGAACATCGAGATCGGATCACGGGTGTCCGTTGACACGTAGATGACCGAGCCCTCGACCTCGATCATGGCCGTCTCGCTGACGGTCTTCACGTCGGGGTTGGCGAACGGTGTGCGGATGCGGTTCAACCGCTGCAGACCGATCGGGATGACCTCAACCACGCCTGGGCGCACGCTGATCGATGAAGGCGGCGGCGTGAGTCCACGCCCCATTTCTGCGTCCGTTGCGGCAGCTGGAAGGCTCTGGCGCAGACCATTGATCTGGGCGGCAAGGGCCTCGGCCTCCTTGCTTTCGGGCGCAGGCGCGTCGGCCGCCGACGTGGAGCTGGAGGGTTCAGCCGGCAATTCCAGTTCGATCGAATCGCCGACCGTCTTCACCGGCAGGCCGGGAATCTGGGTGTCGGCGATCACGGTGAGCGGGGCGGCCGCTAGCAGCGCGCCGGCCGCGGCCAGAGCGAGAAGTTTCAGTTGCATGGGCAATCAGCCTTGGGCTTTCTGGGGCGGGGGCGGCGTCGCCCCGTCATGGACATCGAGGTGATCGAGGAGCACCCGGTAGTTCGAGACCACGAAGCGCATCTCGTAGGTCTTCACCTCGCGGCGCTCGGCGCCACGCAGGCCACGGATTCGATGCTCGCCGGTGATCAGGACGGACTGGCGGTTTTCGTCCCAGCGCGAGTTCATGGGATCGAATGCGATCGTCAGCTGCTCGTCCTTCAACACCTTGATCTGCTCGGCGAGCCGATCGACGACGCTGCGATAGACCGAGGGCGACAGATGGCTGCCCACCGTTTCCAGCACCACGTCGGCGTTGCGCGGACTGATGTTCCCGAAGTTGGTCGCGAGGAACTGGCCCCAAGCGATCTGCAGGGACTGGCTGGCCCAGTTCGCGGACACCTCAGCCTTCGTCGACAGCGTGGGAGGCACCAGCACCACGCGCTGGTCGGTCGAGGCCCAGCCGAAGGCCATGACGAGGACCACCAGCACTTGGCCCGCGACGATCCACCGGGTCAGGCTGTTTTCCCTGAGCGCCTGCTCGAAGGTCTTGCGCTGTGTGCCGAGCTTCACAGCGGCAGGACCTGACGGATGTACGGAGAAATGAGCGAACGTGCCTTGCCTGGCACGAAGCCATACCAGTAGGCGAGGTGGAGCAGGAAACCTTCGGGCTGGGTCTGCTTGAAGCGGCGGTACCAGTAGACGCCGAGGATGCCGGCCGCCATGCAGATGAAGAGCTTGTTCGTCAGGATCGCAACGATCAGGAACATCGCCAGCGGGATCAGCTCGTCGGCTGACCAGAACAGCAGGGTCTGGGGATCATCGAGGTGGAGGGGGAGTTCGTGCTCTTGGTTCCAGTTCATGGGGTGGCTGCGTCCGGGTGGAGTGCTGACCACTCTAAGAACCGAAACTCGCGCCCACTTCCGGAATACCCCCCCTTTTCGGGGAGATATCGGGAGGTCTGACCCCGAAAACCGAAAAACCCCGGCCTGCAGAGCAGGCCGGGGTCCGGGTCGAGGTCAAACAGTTGGATCGTGCCGGGGCGCCGGCTCGACCTCCCAGAACTCAGCATCCTGGGCAGGCGTGACGGAGGCCTCGGGGGGAACGCCCTGAACTGGAGGGCGCATGTCATCAACGGACACGAGATTCGCGCCGTACCGCAGGATCGCGGCCTCAAGCTTGGCCCGGCGGAACTGCACCGGGTCGATACCCTGTCGCAGCAGGGCCTCATCCAGCAGGGCCTCATCAAGGTCCCGCGTATTCGTGGTCGCCACTCCGCCGGGAGTCACAACGATCGGCGGATGGCGTACGACACCTGCTGGCCCAACCAGCGCTGAGTTGACCCTGGGCGCAGGCGGGGGAGCAACGGGGTCAGGTGTCAGCGTCGAGCCGACCGCTGAGGCTGAAGCCCCTCCGGCCGGCGTACGTGCAAACAGGCTTTGAATGGTGGCTGAGACCACCGCAAAGCATCCGGCTATGGCCGCAAGGCCGAAAGCCAGAACGAACAGATCTCTGAACAGCATGGTCCTCTCCTATCGGATGAGGACTCCTCCCCCACGGGGGACGAGCCCCCGAGTGGGTGATGTGGTCAATTTGCCGAGACCGGCGGCCCCGCCGAGGCGGAATTCCGCGCAGGGTAGCCTGTGGGGCGGGGAGCGCCGCAAGGGGTTGACACCTGTTGCGACCCTCACGGCCGAAGACGATGCCCGACCGTCGCAAATTGACAGGCTCGACGGGGCATAGAAGGTGGAACTACGATGGCTAGGAAGGCCGTCGCCAACGCGAAGGAATCGCTATGGAACTGATGACTCTGATCTGGATCCTCGTGGTCGTGCTGGCCGTTATTCACGGCCTGGTACGCGCATCCCAGGCACGCAACACGCCGACGGCGCGGATACAGGCCCCTGTACCCTCGCCCACCAACAAGGGTGAGGACGAAGCAGAACACTACGGCGCCATCGAATCGATGGCCCGCAGCGAGCACGGGATGTCAAACGCCCCGAAGAACGTCCAGACATGGGCGATCTACGACGACAATTGAGGACGCAAGGGTAGGTGCCCTTACGTGCCCCGCGGGGACGCCTTTGCGGTCGCGCGCCACGTAGATGTAAAGCCGCGGCTCCTGCACGCAACTGATCGAGTCGACGAGGCCAACTGCAACTGTCTCGCTCGGAACGGATCAACTCCCCAGCGCCGTACCCAAGGAGCGCGGCCCAGCAGCCGCGACGCGATGCTGTCGAAAGTTGACAAGCTCGACTGTGGACGGAAGGTGGAACTACGATGGCCAGCACAGCCGTCTCCAAAGCTGGGCAATCGCCATGGAAATCACGAAGTACGTCTGGGCAATTCTTGCCGTGGTGTTCGTTCTGGCTGCGATTCACGGCGTAGTGAGCGGGCTGCGCTCGCGGAACAGTGGATCGCCGAAGCCGTCAACCTCAGCACAGGGCGCAGGAGCCGCCTCAATGCTGTCCAGCACTGCGGCCCGCGGCGATCCTCGCACGGACGCCCTCGAGTTCTCGCGGCACTTGGACATTGATACCTACGGCACCGACGGACATTTCGTAGAGTCTACGCAAGCCCACCGCGACTGGCGCGATGGGAATGACTGACGGCTGACGGGCCGCGCCCAAGGAGCGCGGCCCGTCAGCGTCCATCACCGTCCGGTTGCCCAGCTGGCGACATCGCTCGCAGCACCGGCCAGCGCCTTGGCGTCACCAACCGGAGTCACCAAATCCAACACCTCATTGAAGGTGTGCGTCTGCATCAGACCTGCGTACTCGTCGGCCTGCTCCATCGTCAGACCTTGCGTCTGCCTCAAAGCATGCAGTTCCTCCAACCGCGATTGAGGCTCGACAGAACCTTCGCGAGGGGGCTCTCCCATCGCCGCCCGGACGTCCCGGTCAAGGCCCTCTGCATCCGCAGGCGAGTCCGCAGTCATTACGCGATCACGAATGCCTGAATCTGCCGCCGGCGGCGGCCCGCCGAAACTCTCGATGGGAGCCATGGCCGCTGCGGACCGGCTGTCGATGGTTTCGCCGCTCATGTTGATTTGCGAGGTGACCGCGCGTTCGACATACCCTGCGTTGGCCGCGGCCGCAGTGTGCCCAATGCCAATGTCCCCGGGGCTCGCTCCGTCCACTGCCCGCGCCTGCTCAGGATTGCCGTTGGCATAGGCGCTCGCGCCATACATCGGTGCCGAAGCCGCCGGGTCGCCGAAGACAAGCCGGCTGATCTCGCCAGTTGCTTCCTGATGTGCTGCCCCCCCACCCGCCGTGGGCGAGCTGGAGAAGGCGGCGCGCATGATGGCCGCTGCAGTGGCTTCGCGAGATCCTTGAGGCAAACCGCTATTGAGCGCTACGCCATTCTCGGCAGCGCGCATTGCCTGGGGCCCGACAGCGGAAGCCACCTGCGAGTAGAGCGCATCGAGTTGCGTATCGACTGGGCTCGATGGCGTGGCCCGTTCGGCCATCGACCCAAGCAGTGCTGCAACTGCCTGGGTCTCGGGCAGCGTTTGAGATGCCCCGAACGAGTTGGCCATCTGGCGCGCCGACTCGTACGCGGACTGCGCTGTCTGTACGTCCTGGAACTGCTGGCCGAGCGTATTGCTGCGAGCGATCTCCTCGGCCAGCTTGGCGTTACTTCCCGTCTCGTCAACCACCTCGCGCCCGATGCGATGGGACAGCTGGGAGCTGTACCGGTCTGCGAGATCGCGGACCTGCTGCTGGGATTGGCCAGTACTCGTCGCAATCTCCTTAGAGAGACCCTGGGCCATAGTGTTGGTGTCCTTCACGGAGCCCTGAGAGTTGGACAGCAGCGAACCCACCACGCTCGCGATTGCACCACCGCGACCCTTCATGCCGGCCAACTTGTCGGCGATGGCGGTACCCGCGAGCGCTTGGCCGACATCTCTGCCACTCAAGGACCCTGCGAGAGCTTGCGCAAACTGAGCCTCTTCTCTTTCGGTAAGCCCCGCCCTCGCCACATCATCGCGGCTGACACCCATGGACTGCAGGAACCCAGCCGTCTCCCCGCGGCTCTCCTCAAAGGCCCGGGTCTCCGCAGCCCGCAAGCCCTCCTTGGCTTCGAGCCCAAAGCCCGCGGTGTCCTTGTAGGCGAGCTGGATCGCCGAGCCAAAGGACTCCTGGGCCGACTGCGTCCGGCTCGCCGCGGAGCGCACCATCGCGCTCCCCATCGCGCTCTGCGAGTAGGCAAAGCCAGCGGCACCCGTCTGCGCCTGCGCCGTCATGGCGGACATGGCGCGGGTGTCATCGATGCGCAGCGCAGCACCCGGCGTGGCGTTGTCGCCGGCCACCATCTTTTCGTTGACGTGGTCGCCCCCCTGCAGGCGGTTCGCGTAGGCGCTCGCGGCGACGGCACCACCGAACAGCAGCATCATGGCCAGGCTGGGGACGCCGGCCGTCAGCAGGCCGGCGACACCAGCGATCCTCACCGTCTCCTCGAACAGGAACTGGATCTGCGCGAGGCTCGCGCCGCCAGCAATCGAAGCATCAAGGCGTTCAAGGACGCCACCGAGCATGCGGTTCGTGTAGAGGTTGCAAATCGAGATGAGTGGCATCCAGAGCACCACCCAGATCGGGAGCACGAGGTACTTCGCCGCGAGTCGGATACCGAAGCTTCCGAATCCAATGAGGAACGCCATGATCGGCGCCAGGGCGTAGGTCAGAGCCTCGAAGAAGCTGATCATCGGACGAATGATCTTGAGGAACATGCCCTCCTCTGCCGCCCACTGAGCCGCACGCTGGCGAGACGCCTGCTGCATCATCAGCGACTGCATGGCACGCGGGTCGTTGCGCAGGCCCTCGATGACGCCGACATCCATCGCGCCCACGGCCAGCGCAGCAACGGCGATGCGCTCCGCCTTGATGTTGTCGAGGTTGCTCACCGCCAAGGAGCGCAATGCAGTGTTGATCTCCTCGAGGACGTCCTGAAGCTCGCCCCCTTCCCTCACCCGTGCGCCCATGCCCTTGTTGAGGGCGTCGCGCAGAAACGGGTCATTGACCTGGTAGTTGAGACCAAGCCGCGTCCACGCATCGGAGCACGTATGCGGGGTTTCGGGCGCCGACGGCGTCAGCCGGAGCATCACGATCGTCTGATCATCAGCTCGCAACTGCGCCAGGAAATCGGGCTCGGTCCAGAGCGACTCACTCCGGCCAAAGCGTCGGATGTGCCGCAAGCTGCAGGCGCTGAAGTAGTTCTGCACGTTCTGGCGCAGCATCGCGAGATCTCGGCTGGGGTTGCGCGGGTCTGCCAGCGCCAGAGGCGCCCGCAGGAGTTCAAGGGTTCGGCCGAACCCCCCCGAAGCCAGCGGCAGGCCGTTGTTGGAGCCCGGAGTGCTGAAGGCGGTGTCCATCTCCTGCGCGAAGTAGAGGCCCGTGTTGCTGATCAGGTGGCCCAGCACGGCCAGGCCAATCGGGACATTGGCCACGCGGTCGATCTGCGGTTGGCCATCCGGACCAGGCAGAACGCCTTCGACGACGACCTCCACCCGCGATCCAAACATGAGGGCGAAGAGCAGTGCCGAGACGGCGATGATGTGGAGTTCGAGCTCCTTGCCGGCGCTGATGATGGCTTTGCCGGCGGCGATCAGTAGTCCGATGACCGCACCGAGGACGGCGACGGAGGCATAGCCGCCGGCACCGCCACTGCCGAACATCGCGGCGCCGTTCAAGACGGCACGGACGAACTCGAAGGACCCGAGGACTTGAATGTTCCAATCCATTACTGGGTCCCCCCGAGCACCGCCGAGGCGCGCGGCGTCTCCCCTCGCTGGGCACCCGGCGTGCCACCCACGCCGAAGCGGGTCAGCTGGTCGGCGCGCGCAACCATCATGTTGACGGTCTGCGGATTAGCCCGGATCTGGCTGTATTCGAGGTCAAGGCGCGCCTGGGCCCGTTCGATCATCTGGATCTGCGTGGCCTTGCTGGCGTCATGGATGTGGAGCGCCACCGCACTGCGCATGGAGCGCAGCATCTCGGTCAGGAACTCGTAGGTGAACTCGGCGGCGATCTGGCTGCTGAACTCCTGGACGATCATGCGCGCATGGGTGCCGTCAGGCTGCACGGTGATCGCCTGGGTGATCAGGGCCCCGAGCTCGTTGTGGTAGCCGAGGATCGCAGTCTGGAAGGCCGTCATCTCACCAGTGGCGTCGCCTGTCTGCTTCGCGATGATCCCGCCATCACCGCCCGGGGTGCCATTGAACGCCTCAAGGATGTAGGTGCGCATCCCCTTGAACTGCATAGGCCTGGACTGCGGGTTGAGGCAGTTCTGCGAGTCGCTGCAGAAGTAGACCTGCGACCGTGTGATGTTGGGCGCGTTCTGCGTGCTGGTGCCACTCGCGTTAGAGCCCTCGATGAAGGCAGCG
Organism: Aquimonas voraii; assembly: GCF_900101825.1. Classification (GTDB taxonomy): domain Bacteria; phylum Pseudomonadota; class Gammaproteobacteria; order Xanthomonadales; family Xanthomonadaceae; genus Aquimonas; species Aquimonas voraii. Next base: position 70,146 of record NZ_FNAG01000015.1, on the reverse strand, counting down.
AGACTGAGGATCGGCGGGATCTCACGCGTGAGCGTGGAGGCAGCATCGGCGCCGGAGCTCTGGCACTGCGGGTCAGTGGCGTGGCAGATCTGGATCGAGCCGACGAGGCTCAGGAGCTCCTCCATGAAGGCCTTGTCGTCGCCTCCGGTCACGCTGGTCCACGCGCCAGCGTTGGCTTTGCGCATGGCGCGCCAGAGGAGGTTGCCCGGAATGACCGCTTCGCGTTCTTCCTCGGTACCGCGTGTTTGCAGTCGCTGGGTGGGTGTCTCAGCGCCCGCACGCGGCCGGCCGAATGCACGGAACGCGTCGGCGCTGTCGCCACTGAACATGGACTGGAAGCCGGCCTGTATCTCCTTGCGCTCTTTGTCGCCTTCCTGGTCGCCGGGCGCCAGCTGGACGATGCCCTTCGCCAAGGTGCAGGTGTCCTGCAGCTGGAAATTGAACTCCTGCAGGATGTCGTTCACCTGCTGCATGATGTTCTGGCACTGGGAGCACAGGCTGCCGAGCGCCAGATGGAACGCATAGGTCGTGGCCTGCGATGCGATCTGGCGGCCGACCTCCTTGAGTTGGTCGCCGTTGACCGCACTCAAGCTGCCTGCGTAGAGATCGATGCCGCCGCACCCATCCCCCGTGTTGAAGCTGAGGGGTTGGGTCGAGACGAGGTTGATCGCGCCTGACTGGGTGATGCGGTTGCGGATGCTGATGGATCCACCGCTGATCACGCCGCGGCGGGCACCCATCGCCGCACCGGGCGGCGTCAGGTTCGACATCTGGTTGAACTGCTCCTGCATGGCACGCACCGTCTTCGAATCCGCATGGGCGGCCCCGGGCAGGAACAGCAGCAGGAGCGAGGCGAGGAGAACAAGGGAGCGGATCATCGGGCGGCTCCAGGTGAGCGGGATGGTTCGATGGGGGTGAACTGATCGGGCGCTGCCGTCGCGCGCAGGTAGGCGAGGAGCATGTCGGGGTCGTTGGCGAGGTCTGCCGGCGGCGGCTCGCCGTCGACGAGCAGAGGGAAGGCCCGGCCCTGTGTGGCTCGGACGAACTCTTCTTCGGTGATCCAGTTGGCGCGGCGTGCAGCGTGGATCAGGGCATCTTCGATTTCGTCCGCGGCACGGAGGCCAACGGTCAATCGTTCGACGGAGCCATCCGCTGTGTTGTTGAGGTAAAGCGTCGGGGTGCCGCGCACGCTCAAGGTCTGCGCTTGGCCGGAATCGAGCACGTAGCGTGCGAAGGCGTCGGTTGGAGGCGGCAAGCCGTCCATCGAGATCGGCAGGACCGGCAGCCCGTGCACGCGCTCTACGATCGCGAGTGAGGCCTCCTGACGGACGCAGTAGGGGCAGTCGGACCGGTAGAAGTACCAGATGCCGATGCCGCGGTCGGCGAGCTTCTTCAGGAGCGAGTACCGGAACTCGAGGATCTGCGCCTGAGTGGTGTTTTTCCCGGCGGTCGACAACGGGCGGTTGATCGACTCGTCCAGGTAGGGCGTGTTCCGAACGACCTGCATCCAGGTCGTGCTGAAGCGATCCGCCTTGTCGACCGCATAGCGCTGCAACAGCATGTAGCGCTCGACGTTCTCGGGCGTGGGATCGTCCATCGCGAGATCGCGGTAGCGATCCAGGTTCTGGCGGATCCACTCCGACGTGAGCGGTGCCGGCGCCGGCGCGGTATCCGTCCCCTGCCCTACCCCACTGGTCGGCGGCGGTGGCTTGGGGGTCGGAGTCGCGGGCTTGGCGACAGGACGGACCTCGCGCCAGAACCAGCCGCGGGCGCGGTCCTCGTAGTAGTCGGGCTCGCGGGCTTGCTGGCTGACAGCAAGCGGCGGCCAGGATAGGAGCGCCAGCAGGCAGGCGCCGAGGAGGCGATGTTTGGAGATGGCTGACATGCGACCACGCTACCAACCGCGTGTCGCACCCATTTCCGTTAAACCCCGGGTTTCAGGGGGGATATCTGGAAGTCAGGAGTCCTGCTCGGGCGCGGAGTCGTCCGGACCAGCGTCGGTCGCGTCCCCTGCCTTGGGCTTCAGCTTCGCGAGCTCGCGCTTGAAGTTGTCCTTGGCCCGCTCGATTTCGAAGCTGCGGAGGGTCCGCCGAGCGATGGAGGTGGTGGGCAGGCTCCGGCAGAGAGGGCAGTCACCTTTGCCCATCGTCCAGCGCAGCTTCATTGCCTCGGTGGAGCGGATGTAGCGGGTCTCGTCGACGGGACAGCGTTCGAGCGCGATCTCGTCGGCGAGCCAGGAGTCCGCGAGCCACATCAGTGTCTCGGGCGGGAGTGGCTCGCCGGATATGACGTTCCGCGTGTATTCCTTGTAGGCCGCGAGGAAGGATCTCGCACTCACGGGGGCGTCCTTGGGCGAAAGCTTCGCAGCGGCCGCATCGACGATGTGTTCGTTGCGAAAATGCGCGAGGAAGATCGAGAGCTCGAGGTGGACCACGGGTAGGTCGATCAGCCGCCCGAGTGCACGCGGGTAGCGGCCCTGCGGGGGGCGCACGACTTCGCGGGCGTGCAGTGCTTTCACCGCTCTGGCGGGGTATCCCGTCAACCGCTCGATGAGGATCGGTCGCGCCTCGATCGCGAGGAGCTCGACGATGTATCGCATCACGACCAGGTCGTCCGCCGCACGCATCGAGCGAAGCGCCAACATCGATGTCTGTTGGGACAGCGTTAGCTTGAGCTCAGTCATCGGTCATAGGTCCTCCAATGAGAGCGCGGGAATGCGCGAACTCATTACGGAGAGTCGGACCAGGCGCATCCGGTCCTCGGATCGCTTGGCGATGACGTGCCCAATGAGGAGATCCATGCTCTTGGGCAGGTGGATCTGCCAGGTCGGTCGCATGTCGTCAGCCAAGGCCCGCAGTTCCTTGAGGTTGAGCTGCGCGAGGCGCTGACAGTGATTGGGCTTCAGGCCAAAAACGCGCCGGGCGATGTCCGGGTCTGTGCGCGCCATGTCGCGCGCAAGGTGCCAGAGGCTCAGGTTCAGCTCTTTGATTTCGGCGCGGAAGTGGTTTGGCTCCGCGGGTTCGCCCATCGGCTTGATGACGTCGAGCAGAGCGTCGAGTTGGCGCGGATGGTGGATCTCCCAGTGAGGCTGGGGATCATCGGCCAGGGCCAGCAGCTCGCGGTTTTCAAGCTCGGCCAGCCGTCGCGCTTGGAGTTCCGGCAAGCCAAACGCGCGCCGTGCGTACGGGATGTTTTGGCGAGCCATGTCGCGTGCCAACTGCCAGACGGCGAAGTTGAGCTCGCGGATTGGGCGATCGAACTGCTGAGAATCGGTCATGACGTGCGCGCGCTTCGAGGGGAGTGCCGCATCGAACGAGCCGGAAGATATCAGATATCTCCAGCTTTCTGCGACATTTCCACGTTTCCTGGGAACGCATCTGCCATGGACGCCTCTCTGCGAGCGTCAGGTGCGGTCTCCCGGCGGCCGGGGATCCAGCACGACCTTGGCACGGACCTCTTTGACCTGCAGGCCGAGTCCAGTTGCGATCTGGAGGATGCGTCCGGCATCCATCCGTACACGCGCCGACCAAGCTGGGCTTGTCGTCAGAAGGACCAGAACACCGTCCTCGCGGAGATTTCCGAGGCGGACATGGGCCGGCAGCGGTTGCGGCAGGGCTGGGATCAGACGACCGGCCAGTTGTTGGAGCCGCTGGGCGTGCTGGATCACGCTCGTGGGCAGGACCGGTTTGTCGTTTCCGAGGCCCGCACCCGGCGAGCGGTGGGGTCGAGGCTTGAGGGGAATGCCATCCAGCACCTGGTTTAACGGCGCAAAGGAGGCGGTGCGGCCGTGTCCTTGGAAGCTGACGTCGATCCGTTGGATAGGCAGCCCGGCGGCAAGGGCGGATTGCAGCATCGTTTGGCGCGCCTCGAGTCCAATCTCGTAGAACACAAGGTTCGTGGCGCTCACTTTGGCGACGCCGCCGTCGACAGCCTTCAGGCGCAGCTGGTCGGCCAGTGCGGGCGTCAGGCGCTCGAACAGAACCCCGGCTACGAGCTGGAGCGCATTTGCGGTCGAACGATCGGTCATGGGTCTCGGGTTCGGGGTTGGTATCCACAGGCGTGCGGTGCGTGCATCGCCAACAGCTGTTTGCTTTTGCTGTTGTCTCTAGAGAACCGTTGTTTAGTGGAGCGTTTCGCGCACCCCTGTGGATATCCTCACTGCAGCGGTGGAAGCCGCATAGAAACCTGGCTTGATGCCCTTCGGCCGGCTCCACGTACCGCGCGCCATCGTAGCCACGAGAGCCCGCTGCGCGCGCTCTGCGTCATGCCGGCTGACGTAGCCGATGACTCGGCTGTACGCGACCTCGGCCACGAGCTTGGGCACGGCATCCACGGTGACGAGGCCAGGGGCGCGCTCCGCGACGCGGTGCAGGACATCGCGGACGAAGCGGAGATCGACAGCGGCCAGTGCACCCTTCTGCGCGGCGAACGGCGCGCGGTCGACAACGACATAGCCGTCGGCGCAGCGGATCTGGACCTTGCCTTCTTCGGCGAGCGCGTCGTCGGCGGCCTGTGCGGCGGTAGCTTCAGCCAGCAGCTCAGCGCGCTCGGCGATGCGCTCAGCCAGTGCTCGCCGGATTGAGGCGTAGTCGGATTCAGTCAATCCCGAAGGCGGCGTGGCGGCCTCAGGCAGGAGCTCGTAGCGGTCCCAAGCCTGAGCCACATGCCCGACGAACTCGGGAGAGCAGAACGTGAGCAGGTCGCGCAGCGCCCGAGGCAAGTGCCCAGGCAGCGTAGCTCGCCCTGCCCTGCCCTGCAGCCACGCGACAGCCCGCTCGGTGAGCACCGTCAGCGCGGCCTCACCCTTGATCTTGACGGCTTGTCGGCGCGCGATCGCGCCGGCGGCGGTCAGTGCCCGCATCGCTCGCTTGACCTGATCGATCGAAAGGCTCAATTGATTGGCTATATCCCATAGAGGGAGGCAGCAGGTGGGTTGCAACCCCTCCCCTTCTTCGGCGTGCTCGGACAGAAACGAAAGGACAGCCACGTGTTCGAGGCGCAGCCCCGACGTGGCCATAGACAGCAGATTTTTGGACGTAAACACAGGTCGCTCCTGAATTTCAGGCGCGAGAACGCTTGACGCTGTGCGTTACGTCCGTAAAATAACGCGCGAGGCCTTCCACAACCTCTCGGCGTTAGGGTTCTAGACGTAACCCAAAGCGCTTAATAGCTCAGCTTCGATCGACCCTCCGCTTGTTGGCGCAAGCGGGGGGTTTTTCGTTTCAGGGCTTGCAGTTCTCGGCCTGGTCGGTGGTGTCTCCGGTGACGGGCTTGGTGTCCCCAACGTGCGCGGTCTGGCGCGTGGCTATACTAGCCACGGCTAAACGCCCCCCGTCAATATGGACGACCAAAGAGGAGAATTGCCCATGGCAGTCGGTCAAAAAGAGGCGAAACACGCAGACTCGCGTGTCACGATCTTCACCTCGTCAGATCAGGTGATCGAGGCCATCGGCGCAATTGCGCGTGGCTTGAGTGCGTCGGCGGAATCGATCCGCAAACGGGCCGCGCCGCCGGATGGACGCACCCGTCTGGAGATCCCGATGCAGACGGCCGAAGCGGCTCAGGTGCTAGACATCAGCGCCTCGACGCTCAAGCGGCTCGAAGAGGAGTTGCTTCAAGCGAATCCCGAGGAGCCCGGATTTTCGCGCAACGATCGCGGTCTGCGGGTGTTTTTCAGCCACGACATGCTGCGTATCCGCCGGCACCTTGGTGAAGGGCTGGTGCCTAAGGGCGCCCCGCCCCACATCATGGCGGTGGCCAATCAAAAGGGGGGCGTCGGTAAGACCACGACGGCGGTCAATTTCGCGATGGATGCAGCGACCCGCGGCTACCGGGTGCTGTTGATCGATCTCGACCCCCAGGCATCGGCGACGACATCGATGTTGGTCCAGAACGATCAGGGAATTCTGGTCGAGGGTTCAAACCTGGGCATCAACGAGGACATGACGTGCGCATCAGTCCTTGTGGGTGAAACCACCGACATCCGGCCGCTGATCCGCCGTACCCATTGGTCGTCCATCGACATCGTGCCGTCCGCCCCCGATCTGGTAGAGGGCGACTTCGCCATGATCATGGACTTTGCGGACGCACGTGCCGCCGGCAAACAGGCGACGTTCTGGCTTGGCCTTCGACACGCATTGCGTTCGCTAGATGGTGCGGAGTACGACATGGTCGTGATCGACACCGCGCCGACGCTGTCGCTGGCAACGCTGGCAACGCTGCTGGCGACCGAAGGATTGCTGATCCCGTGCCCGATGCGGAGTTTGGACGTGGAGTCGCTCAAGAGCTTCGCGGTCACCACGCATGCGTGGCTGGAAACGCTGGCTAAGAGCTTCTCTCTGCCGCTCAAGTGGTTCCGCGTCCTGCCGACCATGCGTCAGTCGTCCTACACCGAAGAGCTCAACGAGCTCGCGGTCCGCCAGCAGATCGCCAGCTTCGTTCTGCCCGACAAGCTGCCGCGTCTTGAAGCGCTGCAGCGCGCCGCCGGTGGAGCGGCCACTGTCTTCGAGCAGCAGCTGGATGACGATCTGTCGTCTGCGCCTGCGTCGGCCCGGCAGGCGCGGAAGATTCTGCGCTCAGTGCACAACGAGATTTTCGTGGCGGTACGTGCTGCCGCTGCCACGCAACACAACCTGTTCTGAGGAGATTGGTCATGGCAACTTTTCGTGAGAGGGCTTTGGCCCGGCATCAGGCGGAACAGAAGCGCTTGCAGGAACAGGGGGCAGACTCCGAAGCGGCGAGCGCATCCACCACCGGCCCCATTTCGCCGAAGGTACAAACAGCGGGCCCGGCCGCGATGCTGAAGGCAGCGATCGAGCAGCTGCCCGTCAAGGCAACCATGCCAATTGCAGTGACCACGCTGCATGTGCGGCCTGGCTACGAGCGGCACCCGGACGAGTTCGCCGGCCCGGAGTGGGAGGCGTTCGTTGCATCGATCGAGACATCCAAGGGCAACTTGCAACCGATCGACGTTCGCGAGGTACGTGGCGGTCCGACGCTCTACCAGGTCATCGCCGGTGAGCGCCGCTTCCGCGCGCTGCTGCAGCTGGGTCACAAGACTGCGCTTTGCGCTGTGCGTGAAGTCGACGATGCGATGGCCGACTTCATCCACGACACCGAGAACGCTAAGCGCGCCGACAAGAGCCCGTACTCGCTCGCTCTCCAGCTCGTCAAGATGATGGAGTCCGGGCGCTATGGCAGCCAGAAGGAGTTGGCGGAGCGGCTTGGTCGCAACGCAGGTGACGTGTCGCGTCTGCTTCGGTTGATCGACGACGCGCCCAAGGGCACGTGGGAGCGCATCAAGGATCCGGTCGCGGTGGCGCACCGGGACGTGACGTTGTTGCTCAAGGTCTATGAGAAGCCAGAGTTCGTCGAGTACATCAGCAAGCTCGATCCTCGGGCGCCCAGCCCGATTGCTGCCGTGCTCAAGCGCGCGAAAGAGGTGTTGAAGCGTCCGAAGGCAGAGAAGACTTTGGTCCAGAAGATCCGGGAAGTGGAGCGAGGCGACGCCTTCCACTTGGTCCTGCCGAAGGAGCTCCCTGCGTCGATGCGAACCAAGATTCTCGAATACGCACGTAAGCTCGCGGACGAGGCGGTCAAGGACTAGATCGCCGCCAGCAACTCCCAGAGGCCCGCCACGCGCGGGCCTTTTTTTGCGCGCGAGGATTGTGGTCGGCCCAGATGGGTTGGCTCTTGTGGCCGCCAGCAAGGAGCATGGGATCAACCGCGGCGGAGGTTGGCGCGGGGCCGACGGGGCGACTTCCGGCGAATTTGACCGTCAAATTCTGAAGAAAAAAGGTCACTGGATCATAGGTTTGTGCGGGTGACCCCCCCTTTTCCGTAACGGTCTTCGGAGCGTCTGCCGGAAGCAGATAGCCCCCATTGCGGGCGGGTTCGGCACGACCGCCACCGTCGGGTCTCCGGAGTCTCCGCAGCCTCCGGGGCTAAGCAAACCCGTCGGCCCTGACGGCCTCCCAGTTAAGCCTTAGGCAGCAGGTGGCTGACCAAGGCGTGCAACTCGTCGGTGGAATCGAGCTCGATGCGCAGGGATCGAGGCCGGCGGGGGAGGGCGTCCGCGTCCTCCAGGATGGGACTTGGCCGAGTCGGTCCAATACAGATCAGTAGGGCTGGCAACCACAACCAGCTCAGTTCCCAGGTGTAGCTGCCATCGCCTGTGGACAGTGGCTGAAGCCCATCAGCCTCCAGAGCCTCCCGAAGCATGAGCGTGTTCTGCGGACCGCGGAGCCGCCTGCCGGCCCGACAAGGCCGTGGCGAGCGCGCGCACCGACCACTACCGATCGACCGGTAGCCGGCCTCAAGAGCCACCCTCTCGAGGCCCTGAGCGCGTGGCATGGGACCAACCGAGGCAGGGGTCCGAAAGCGGGTTGATGGGGCGATCTCTCCAAAATTTGACCGTCAAATTCTGGAGAAAAAAGGCCACCAGATCAAAAGGTTGCGCGGGTGACCCCCCCCCTTCGCGTAACGGTCTGCGGAGCGTCATCCGGGGAGCAGATGGGGCCACCCATGGCGCGGGTGCGACAGGACCACCAGCTTCGGATCTCCGCGGTCTCCGGGGCCGAGCAAACCCGCCGGCGCTGACTGCTCTCCAGTTAAGCCTCAGGCAGCAAGTGGCTGACCAAAGCATGCAACTCGTCGGTGGAGTCGAGCTCGATGCGCACGGATCGAGGGCGGCGGGGGAGGGCGTCCGCGTCCTCGAGGAGGGGGGCTTGGCCGAGTCGCTCCAGTACCGACTGCAGGGCCGGCAACCACGACCAGTTCAGTTCCAGGGCGTAGGCGCCATCGCCTGTGGACAGCAACTGAAGCCCATCAGCCTGCAACGCCTCTCGAAGCAGGCGCTCGAAGTGAGCGTGGTCTGGGGACGGCGGAGCCGCCTGCCTGCCCGACAAGGCCGTGGCGAGCGAGCGCACCGACCACCGCCGAGCGACGGTTCGCTCCCCCCAGACGATGCGGTCCTCCGGGTGAAGGCGATCCAGCAAGCGGAGGTGTCCCCAAGTCAGGAGGCCACGGTCCAGCAGGGACAGCAGGGACTGCGGCATGGCCGCGGCCCGGATGTATCGCTGGACGACCGATGCGCCGACGCCCAAGGCGAGTACCTCGCTGATCGCGGGTAGACGCAGACCCGCCGACCACAGGGCCAGGCAGGTCGTGGCGACCGCGGACGGGCGAGGGGAGGGCTCGAAGTCAGAGCTGCTGACCAACTCCGCCTGCTCGTCGGACAGCTGCAGCAGCCACACCGAGACCAAGCCCGCGGGAACACTCAATCGAGAGCGGCCCAGCAAGACCTGCGGCGGGTCAAAGTCGGCGGGCCCGCGCAGGGCCACGAGAGGCCGTGGGGCAGGGTGGGGCAGTGGCGTCTGGCTTGAATCGAGGCAGAGATAGGGGCGTAGCCCCAAGGCCGGAAGGCGCGCGAGCTCAGGCCTGGAGCGGCGCTGAGCTCGCGGAGTGGTTTGGTATTTTTTTGGCACGAGCCAAAATTATAGGGTGCCGAGCATGAGATCAACCCAGTCCGGCGACCATGTCGACGAAGAATGCGCCGTGCGGGGCCGTGGTCGGACCCGGCGGTGGATCAGGCTCCGGTATCAGGGGCGCAGACGCGAGATCCCCAAGGGACGGCGAAACCGATCCACCCCCTGGGGCCGCTGCTGCCGACAGGACCTGCGGACTCGATACCAGGAGAGGCCCAGACGAAACGCGATCGGCCGAAGGAACAGCCCGCGGCTTGGAGTGATCCGCTCCGGGCAATCGAACCCAGGCATCGCTTGGGCGGACGTCGCCGTCCGTGGGCTGGACAAACCCGAGTGTGCCGTCGTCGGCGACAACGCAGGCGAACCCGCGCGCTTCCGCCGCTGCGCCGAGCAGCATCCAGTAGCGCTGCTTCGCCGACTTCGGCTTCTTGCGCCCGTCCGTGGGCTCAAGCAGCGCCCGTAGCGCGTCGCCCCACGCGTCGCGGGTGAAGTGCGGCCGGGGCATCAGGCGGCCTGCTGGGTGCGCAGATGTCGGGCGAACTGCAGGAAGCCCACCGCGTTCGCCATGATCGAGTCGGGCAGGCGATAGACCTTGACGTCCGGGAACGCGGCGGCCACCGCCGGCGCGTAGATCGGCGCGCCGCCCCCGGCGATCACGATGCCGTACAGCGCCTCGGTCACCGACTTCAGCGAGCCGCGGACGTCCCGGATCACCGCGTCAACGACCTGGAGCGCCGCCTCCTGAAGGATCTCGGCGAGGTCGATCTGGATCTCCTCGCTGATGTCCATCTTCAGATCGTCTCGGCGCACACGCGCCTCCAGGCGATCCACGGTCACCGTCCGGCCATGGCGCTCCTTGAGCAGAACGCTCGCCCGGCGCAACAGCTCGGAGCCCGCAAGCGTGCTCGAGTGGCTGGACTGTCGACGGATCAAAGACCCCTGCATCAGGACCCAGTCGACCGAGTAGTGGCCCGGATCGATCACCAGCACCATCGCATCGCGGTCCATCGGGCGACCGCGCGCAGCCTCGTGCTGGGTGAACCACGCTCCGTAGGCGCCCAGCGGCTGCGGGACGACCACCACCTGTTGCACCTCGACCGTCGCCTCCGCGCCGACGCGATGCACCGCCTGCAGCCGCTCGACAACCGCCTCGCGGCGGCCAGGCGTGTAGAACTCGGACACCGGCAGCCCGGCGACCAGACAAGTGATGCGGCGCTGCCCGATGTGCACGAGCGCCGCGTGTGCCAGCGCGAGCCAGTCGGTGGTGCGCGTGTAGTCATCACTGAGAGGGCGGGTGTAGCCACTCATGTAGTGCGAGTCGAGGCCGGCCACCCAGTCCTCACCGTGCACCAACACCCGCCGCCCCCCGCAGAGGTTACGACTGCCATCCATAGCCACCGGCAGGACGTCGAGCGGGCAGGCGCCCGAAGCGAAGCGGTGAAGTTGCACCGGACCAGGCTCACCAATTTGATGCGCGATCTTGGTGTTGCCGAAACCGATATCGAGGCCGACGAGGACAGTGCTCATTCTGGGATGCTCCTTGCAAGTTGGGACGTGGGCCAAAACGGGCCCAGAACTGGGCCGGATCTGGCCCAACCCCGAGACTGAGCAGTTGACAGACACCCCTGCAACTTGCGGTAAGCGCCACCACACAATGTAGAGCGATGGACACGGCCACGCAAAAATCCACGCAGAAACAATGCTCTAGAGTGATTGGGCCAGATCTGGCCCAAAGCTGGCCCAAATCCGGACCAGCATTGGGCAAAAACTGGCCCACGGCTGGCCCAAAACTGGCCCAAACATTGAAAAAGCGCGTAGAAACAAGGATCTAGGCATTTGCTCCAGCGGAGAGCACCGCCGCAAGCCAGGGCGATCGGAAAACGCAGGGAAAGGCTCGTCTCAGCCGCCCTTTAGGGGCAAAAAACCACGTAGAAACAGGACTCTAGACGCCACTCGCCTCCATCTGGATGCCCCCGGTCGCGCCCTTGTGCTGTCAACCCCTCGACTCGGGGGCTCTCGCCTCTATACATATAGCCACGCACTTCCTTCTGACATAACGCGCATGTGCGCGGCGCGCGCGCGTTATGTCCCAAATCTGCGTGGCCATAAGCATTCATGAAAAACGACATCCCCAAGAGTGCGGATTCCTTCGCCGAAACCGCGGAAGCCATCGACCAGCTGACGGACCGCCTCCGTGAACAGGTCCGCCAGAACGCAAACGAACTGGAGCAGGCCTTCACCGAGGGCAGGAACCAGATCGCCCGCTCGCTCGGTGCCGGCCGAGGCTTCTGCCCGATCGCGCTCCGCATCCGTATGAATCAGGTCAAGCCGACCATTGCGTGGATGCACCTCATCAAGCGAGACCCGAGCGGCAGGTGGTACGCGCGACAGGTCCAGCGCAACGGCCGCGGGTGTGCACGCGAGCGCCTGACCAAACTCCTGACGCAAGTTGCGCCCGAGTATCTCGACTTCATCCTGGGCATCGAGGACCAGCTGCAGCGCTGGATGCCCGCAGCGCAGGACGCGCTGGAACTCACGCGCTGGCAGAACAAGCGCCGCAAGCAGCGAGCGGCTGCCGCTCCCAGAGCGGGGACGCAGGAGTCGGACTGGCTCCTGCCCGAGGACATGGCCCAAGGAGGGGTTAGCGAATGAACCAGGATCGAGACACACAGACCACGGACACCCCCGAGCGTCCCGCCCAGGACCGACTCGCGGATCTGGCCGAGGAATTCGCCGGGCGTTACCTGCAGCACCACCGGGCGGAGACCCGCTGGCGCACCATCAAGCGGACCCTGCTGCTGACGGCGGGCCTGGGCGGCGCGGCGATGTACCTCGCCCTCTATGCCCCCCTGCTTGATCCGACTGTGGGGCCCGGTCGCCCGAACGTCGCCGTGGTCTCGATTTCAGGCCCGATCCAAGCCGAGGCGGACGCCTCGGCGGCGAGGATCGTCCCGCTGATCGATGACGCCTGCGCCAACCCCCTGACGCGTGGCCTGATCCTGCGTATCAACAGCCCGGGCGGCTCCCCCAGCGAAGCCGAGCGCATCGGCGCGGCGGTGCGGCGATGCCGCGGCACCCGGCCCGAGCTGCGAGTCGATTCGGTCATCGAGGCCATGGGGGCCAGCGCCGCCTACCTGGTTGCGACTGCCAGCGACACCATCGTCGCGAATCGGTATGCCCTGGTCGGCTCCATCGGTGCGGTCGTGTCGACCTACGACGCCAGCGAGGTGGCACAGCGGATCGGGATCACCGAGCGGCAGTTCGCCAGTGGCCCGCTGAAGACGGCCAACGCACTGACCGTGCCGAACACCCCGGCGCAGGACGCGGCGATGCAGGACGTGGTTGACCAGGTCGGGCAGACCTTCGCCGCCGATGTGCGTGCCTCCCGGGGCGAGCGGCTGCAGGACAACCCCGAGCTTTTCAGTGGTCGGGTCTGGACCGCCACCCAAGCACAGGAGTTGGGCCTGATCGACGGCGTGGCCGTCCTGGAAGACCACGTGGCCGAAGCGCATGGCGGGCTGCCGGTGTTCCACTACCGGGCACGCCGCACCATCCACGAAAAGCTCGGATTGCAGGCCGCCGTGACCACGGCAGTCCGCGAGTTGCTGACGCACGCAACTGCTCTCGATGTCCGCTAGGCGAACTTAGCGAGAATACTCAAACAGGCGCGGGTATGATCCCGGCCGCCCCGTGGATGCCGAAGATGGCGAATCGATCACGCTCTACTTCCGCGAAGGCGCGAGCGACAAGGTGTATCAGGCGCAGCTGAGCTCGGACGGCGAGCAGTGGCGCGTCGAGTTCCAGTACGGTCGGCGCGGTGCCGCGCTGACCGCGGGGAGTAAGACGCCGACTCCGGTGACGTATGCGCAGGCGAAGCGCATCTACGACAAGCTGGTCAATGAGAAGCAGAGCAAGGGGTACTCCCCGATGGAGGGCGCTGCCGCCTACAGCGGCACTGAGCACGCGGGGCGCGTGAGCGGCTATCGACCGCAGCTACTGAACCCCGTCGATGATGCTTCCCAGCTGGACGCGCTGCTTGAGGACGCGGCCTGGGGCATGCAGGAAAAGCACGATGGCGAGCGCCGCCTGCTGGTGATCGACGGGGGCACCGTCAGCGGCATCAACCGCAAAGGGCTGACTGTGGCGCTCTCAGTGCGCATCGAACAGACCGTGCGTGCGAAGGTCGAAACCACGGGCCTCACAGTGATCGATGGCGAGCAAGTGGGCGAGTCGTACTTCCCCTTCGATCTCCTGGTCTGCAACGGCGTCGATCTGCGGGACCGCCCCTACGCTGCGCGCTTGGCGGCGCTCGAAGCGCTCGTCATCGACGCGACCGAATGGGGGCGGCCCTTCACCTATCGAACTGCGGACCAGAAGCGCCGCGCTTTGGACACGATGCGCAGCGAGCGCCGCGAGGGCGTGGTGTTCAAGCGCATGGACGCCCCGTATACGCCGGATCGTCCGAACTCCGGCGGCACCCAGCGCAAGCACAAGTTCGTCGATTCGGCGACCTGCCGGGTCCGCGCGATCAACGAGGGCAAGCGCTCGGTGCAGCTGGAACTGCATGACCCGGCTGCGGGCGTGTGGGTCGCCGTGGGCAACGTGGCGATTCCTGCGAATCAGCCGGTGCCCGCCGAGGGCGATCTGGTCGAGGTCGCCTACCTGTACGCCTTCCCCGGCGGCAGCCTGTTCCAACCTGTCCTCTTGGGACAGCGCTCCGACCTCGGCGCCGAGGATTGCACCGTGGGCCAGCTGAAGTTCAAGCGCGAGGCCGAGGCGGCCTGAGCCAGCCGCCGCCCGGAGCCGCCGTTGGAGGCGGCTCCGGGGCGCTGCTCCAAGTTGCGCGGTGGCGGCTGTCTGCTGAACTCAAAGCACCACTACGGAGCTTTCCCATGCCCCGCCTCCAGCGCGCCAACACCCATGATGATCCGGCCTTGCAGGCCGCGCTTGACGCTCTCGAAAGCTGGAGTGCCCCGCGCGATCCGCTGCCTGCTGCCGATGCGCGCTGGCAGGCCGTCTCCGAACTGTGCGCCGGAGCCCTGGCGCGGCCCGCGCGCCCCCTGCGTGATCCCCTGCTGATCCCGCTGGCATGAGCCTCGCTCTCCTCACCCTGCCGCGCCCCGCGCTTCGCGGCACCGGCTTCGTGCCGGACGCCTGCCATGTCGCGATGCTGGCGCCCACCCCGCCGGAGCGGGCGCGAGCCCGGCGCGTGCTGCGGGAAGCAGTGGTCGCAGGTCGTATCGACCCCGGTGCCGTTGCCCAGGCGGTCGCCGGCGGCGACAGCGGCGTGGCCGCCCTGTTCCGAGCGCATGCGACCAGGCCGAAGCGGGCACGGCTGACGACCCATGCGATCGACCTGCGCGCGATGGATTCCGCACCGGACCATCGCGTCCTCGCAGGACTCGCGCGTCTCATTGAGACATTGGCTGCTGACGGCGATCTCACGCCCGAGGCGCTGGCGACGGTTCCCAACCTGTCGCCCCGCGAGCTGGCCATCTGCCTGAATGCCGCGTGGGTCCGGCGGGTGACGCGAGTGACCCGCAGCTTGCGGCGCCTTTTGCCGCCGGACTGCGAGCCTGAAACCACCCATTTCGTTTACCCAGCAGCGCTGCTGTACCTCATCAATCCGTCCTCGATCACAAGCGACGAAGGCGACGCCGAGCTGACCGACGTGGATGCGGTGATCGGTCTCAGCAACGATGCGTTCGTGTGGGTGGGCTACGCTGGCGACACGCCGGATGAGACACGCGCACTGCGTGTCGCTTGGAACGATGTTGTCATGGCACTGGATGTCGGCACGCTCGACGCGTGGCAGTCGGCCGGAGAGACCAGCTACCTCGCCTACATGCTCGAATCTCTGAACGATTTGGCGCTCAACTGCGAATGGGACGGCCACGAGCCGCGTGTGAGCTACGAACAGCTTGCAGAGGTTGCCGAGGAGATGGGCGAGGACCCCGATGACCAGGTTCTGCTGCAGCGCATGCGCGCGCACATGCGCGAAGTCAGGCTTGAGGGCTTCAATCCCCCCTGGGCGAGACGCGGCAGGGCGTTTCAGACCTGGCGCGCTGCACAAGCGGGCTCCCCGGCTGGCGAAGTAGTCGAACGATTGCTGGCACTTGCTCGTTGGCGGCGCACGTTCGCCCTGAAGGAGCGGCTTCACATTTCCAACGACGAGGAGGAGGGTTTGTTCTCAATCACCCCGATCCATCGAGCCGCGCCTTTTGGCGAGCATCTCGCCGATTTCATCCACCAGGAACAGCAGCAGGTCTGCAGCGCGACGCTGCGCGTGACGCGCGAGCCGGGTTCCCAGCTGTCGCTCGGGCGAGTGCTCGACGCGCTGATCGCAGAAGCCGCCGTCGGCGGCGCAGTGTTGAGCCTGTCGCACATGCGCTGACATACTGGGGCACTCGCGCCGAGCGTGAGACTCAGCCAACCGTGCGTGATTGATTGCGGCTCGTTGGCAGCGCTGATGGAGATCAAGGCAATGCAAAAGCCCCGCCTCGTGTCGCTCCTCGTGGCCTTCCTCACGCAGGTGCGCGAGCGCCTTGGTGGCAAACCGACACCCGATAGCCCAGCGTGGAGGGAAGAGGAAATCCGTAAGTGGAGCCGGCGTTGCGTGTCGGTGAGTCCGAACGGTGGGGTGTCCGTCGATCCGAGCCGCATGCCAGTTTCCCGTGAGCAAGCCGAACGCTCGATGGAGAGATTGCGCCAGGGTCTACTGCGAGACCGGCCGAGCCAACAACCCGAGGGGTAGCTCCCCTGTGATCCTCCCGACTCTGCGGCAGCACTCTTGGCGGTCGTCCGGCGACCCTTCGACCGAACGCGTCATGCGCAAGCAGAACATTGACTGGCAGATGGACGACCACGGAGCCAGAGCATCAAGGCCGGCCTCGACGCACTGAAGTTGCCCAAGCCTAGAATGCCTTCGCCCGTCATCGCATGGTTCTTTGCGTATCCCGATCCAACTCGACAGTGGGCGTGAGTGTGCTTGACTTCCCGGCATCAACCAGGAAGGCAGGCCATGAACGGGACACCTCCGGAAATTGTTGAGATCATCGAGCGTTGCAAGCTGCAGACCTGCCAGTACCGGCGAGCGTTCGAGTTGGCAAAGCACGCTCAGGCCCTCAGTCCTCATTTGGCGAGCTGGAGCAGCATCGAAGACGAACTTGTGGTCGCCTACCTTGTTGCCGAGCGGAAGGCAGCCCGCGAGATCGCCGACTACGCTCGCCGGGTGTTTGGGCCGGAGGGGCTGCCGCTGCCGGCGGATACGTTCGCAGATCTGGTTCCGGACGACATTGGCAGACATGAGCGACGTGCCCTTGCCCTGCGGGGTCTGAATCCTAGAGCCGATGGGGAAGCAGGTTTCACCCTGGACGCCCTGTGGCCAACCATGTGCGCCCGCTTCCCTTCGCAGGAGCACGCGCATGAGGTCGCTCGAGCAGACCTCGCGCGACGCTTCCGAGATATCTTCTTCGGGCGCCGCTATCCCGCACCCGAGTCCCATCGCGACGGGATCAAGTTGAAGATGTATGCCGCGCAGGAGACCTATAGCTGGAGCGCGCCACAGTACTCATCAGACAGTGCGGATCGGCTGCTGGACGGACTCAACGCGATCCGCATCATCGCCGGGGAGTCGGGCATCACGGTCCCCGTGGGACAGCTCCACGCATGGCAGCGCGAGCGCCCCTACTTCCCACACCAGCGGCTCGATGCGGGCCCCGTGCAGGTGATCTGTCGCAAGGACTACTTCGAGCTGCAGATGGGCCGCGAGCTGGCGCGGGCTCTAAACCTGTTCTTGGCGGCGCATGGGGCCGAGGTCACGGCCAAGACCGCCTGAACTCGGCTGAGACAAGTACGCTTCACGGCGCTCTCTTGGCGCGGGGCCACCGACTGGCCCATGCCCTTCCAGGAGAGCCATCATGAGATTCAAAGCCTATGCCCTCTCTGTTGCGGTCGGTGCGCTACTCGCGTTGCCGGGCGCGGCCGCGGCCCAGGCGGAAAGCCCCAAGGTGGATCGCTTAGCGCCGCTCGAGGCGGACCAGTCGGCGATCACCAATCCGGTGGGAGCCGCCGTCCACTTCAGGCACCAGATTGACCGAGTGGTCTGCCGGGCTGCGCATGAGGCCGCCATAGCGATCAAGGCACAGTGCTCAGGGGGCGTGCTCCTCGTGGACGATCCCGCGCAAGTGGTGACCTGGAGGGCAATGCGCCAAACCGCGCAGACGGACTTCCGTGGCATGCAGAGGCGCCTGAGTGCCATCAAAGATGAGAGCGAGAAACCGCAGGAGGCCTCGATCGTCCCCTTTGCGAATCTGCGTGTCGCCCCCGGCTTGCTTGACGCCGTCCGGTTGACTGACGCAACGCGATTCGTGCTTTCCCTGGCCCGCACGCAATACCGCTTCGATGGTGTGTCTGTGAGTCCAACCCCCGGGCTGTTGGACGCTGTCTTTCTGCAGGCGGTGGGGAACGGCCACCGCTTTGGCGAGCCAATCTCGATCAACGCGGCGACGCTGAGCATGTTCGAAGCCACCCGCAAACAGTACCAGGACCTTGCTGCCTTGTTGGCTGAGAAGCACGGGGAAGGAAGCGAAGAAGAAAAGAAGCGCCTTGAGACACTCATCGAGCGGGCCGATGCCATTGGCGCTGCACTTGCTCGATACGAGGCGCCTGGAGCGGATGGGCAGCCCTCGCTGCTACAGTCGCTGGCCGTGATCGACTATTCCCTGCCCGAGGGGAACACGCGTTGCCTCGTCAGCCTCGAGACCAGCGCCGACGTCATGAGCATCCAGGGGATGCGGATCGTGCCGAAGCGCAACTTCGACATTCACGCGCGTGCTGTGGTGGTGGTGAATGCGATCAACCAGACTGACCAGAGCGTCATTCGCCACGTGGTGTCTGCGGATGACCGCGCGGTAGTGAGGCCGGCCGACGGTGTGCTCCCTGGGACCGCCTGTGCGCTGGAGGAAAAAACGTCGGTTACGCACTATCCACCGAGCGGTGCGGGCGCGCCCTCGGGTGGAACGAAGGGCTAGGCTGCCTTCAAGAGGGGTGGCGAAGCGCTTCCACCAGCTACGCGCTTCCACGCTGAAGGCCTTTGCCGCCACCTTCGCAGCAGCGTTTCCCCGAGCGTCGAGCTCGGCCAGCGTCAGGTATAGGTGTGCGCCTCTACGGTTGCACTCGCTGACTTCGGCGATCACCCATGTCGGCGTGGCGCAGTGCGCCTTCACCACCGCTCCGATGCTCTGGAGGTAGCTCGACAGTGGCAGGCCCGTGGCTCCATCCGGAGCGATTGCAACGGGTTCGGGCGACGTCGCTCCATCGCCGACGCTTGCGCTGCGGATTGGCGTCGCTGCGCGGAGCCCGATGGGAGCTGTGATAGGCCCCGCGGCGCGCGGGAGCCAAGCAGCGAACGGGGCCAGGTCCATGCCATCTGGGACGAACCACACCCGATTAACGCTATCCCAGCGCGCCCCGAGTGCCTTGACCTGTTCTTTCTGAGCGAAGGTGACGGTGAGAGGGGTCATGTGGAAACGATGCTCGGGACCTCAGCACAAGGCAATTTGCGTTTCGCTGCGCACGTTGCGAGTGCGTCCGTCAGCCTCACCAGACGCGCGATGGGGAGACTGCGTTGACATTCTCAGACCCGCGCTCCCGCGAACTGGGATGGCTCCCTGTGATCGACAAGTCTGATCAAGCCGTGGGTGAAGAGTGAAGCGCCGCCGTTCGCAGGATGTCGAATCGCCGCGACCGCGCGTACTCCGCTTGAAGCCACCAATGCCTCAGCCTTGCGCCCCACCGCGATAACGTTGGCGCGAGGGAACGCCTGCACTAGACGCTTCAGTGACTCCGTTCCGAGGGCGAGCTCACTCGGCGTTGGTGGGCGATTCGTCCACGGCTTTCCACATCGGTGTGGGTGAAGTTGCAGCGCGTTCCAAAGAACTGTTGTCTCTGCGATTCCCGCCCGGTAAAGCGCTCGGTAGACCAGCGTCGCGCTGGGTTCGGAGAATGGACGGGCGCGGTGTACGAGGCGTCCCTCTGGAACACTCTGCCTTGGAACCTGCCCTTCCAGCAGAAGGCGCTCACTGGTGAATGCAACCCCGGTATATCGGCACCCCTGGTATCCGGGCGCTTCGCCCACCAGGATCCATCGGGCATCGCAGTTCAGGTGAGCGGCAAGTCGCGCCAACCTTGCCTCGGGCCCATTGGTTGGAGTGTCGAAGTTGCAACGGTTGCGCCACGGGTTGAACAGATCTGTCCCGCTCGATGGGAGCGTCTCGATTAGCCAATTCGCAAGCTCCATAGTCATGCTCGACTACCCTCCGGCTCAGCACTGAGACACTGCCCAAGCGCGCTCCTGAGCGCATCGATGTCGACGTGGCGTTGCGCATAGCTACGCTGTAGCAGCGACGGGGTCAGAAACTCATCGAACTTGTGCTCCGGGAACGGAACGAAGACGTCCGCGATCGCCTGGGCCGTGATGGGAAGATCTTCCAGAACCTGCACCAAGGCCTTGACCACTTCGTCTCGCGTTGCGCCATGTGACATGACGGCAGGTCCTGCTTGCTCAACTTCAAGCCCGCGATCCGCGAGCAGGGCTGCAAGCGTAGCGCCGGTGGCGGAGCCTGCCCAATGGAAGACCGCAACACTATCGCCTTGATCCAAGACCCGGCGATGTTGCAGCTCCACGAGGCCATAAGCCCGCCGCGCTGCATCCAGTTCATCACGCCCCGTCGGATCCAAGAAGACAGGATAGTGCGAGGCCTCAAGCAACACTCGCATGCGTTGGTGCACCCACGCCCCAACTGTGCCGGCCCCTCCACCAAAGCCGGGAGGCCGGCCACGCGGACCCGGCTCTACGATGAGCAGCTTTTCGGACGGATCGATAGTGAGCACACGCCAGCGCCTGCCAGCCAGAACAATGAGCTGCCCCTCTGAGATGGGCACTTCGATAGGTAGGGCCCCAAGTACCTTTCCCCCCTGCGCGATGACGCGGTACTCATCAGGGGTCATGAAGGTCGCGTAGAAGCTGTAGTGGGAGGTCAGCGCCTCTCCGACCCGCCCCAGCAACAGGGCACCGTCGCTGAGCTGCTCAATCAGCTCTCGCGAGCCCATGGCGCGCAGGACCTCGGAGAACACAGCGGCGGATACGGCACCAAAAGGTCCCGTTTCCGCGCACAACTCCCGGTAGAGGTCTTGTGCTCGCTCCCCGCGATTGCCCTGCACGATTCGCGAGAGTACCTGCTGGACCAGCGTAGAGAGGTGCCAGTCGCGGTCATTCGGTGTCTCGAACTGGCCTTCAAGCAAGCCCTCCACCGTCGCGACGCTTTGCAGCAGCGGAAGCCTAAGGGACGCGAGCACCTCGAAACGGCCGGCGTACCGCGTGAGATCCACATACTGGCGAAGCGTCTGCACTTGGCCGAGGCGTCTGCCTGAGCGTCCGACGCGCTGCTTGAGGGCGGATACCGTGGGTGCCGGGCCGATCTGGGCAACGGCATCGACATCGCCAATGTCGATGCCAAGCTCGAGGGTTGAAGTGCAAACAACGGTCGTTGGCAGCTGCCCTTCGCGTAGCCGTGTCTCGACCAGAGCTCGATGCTCGCGCGACAAGCTGCCGTGATGGGCGAAGGCCTCGATCGGCAACCCCAAGGTTTCAGCCCGCGCGACGAGCTCATCGGTGAGCAGCTCGACCCTCGATCGGGCGTTCGCGAAGACCAGGTTGGTTTGGCCACGTGTCTTCGCAAAGAGGTGATCTGCGATGCGCGACAACCCAGTCAGCACCGCGGATTCGTCCGCAGCCGCTTGAGCAGCTGCCAGCGCTTCAGCTTCTGCCAGCGTTGCTGGCGGCGGCGATGGCGTGAAGGGCTCGTTGTCCTCAGAAGCCTCTTCCGCCTGGTCCTCTTGCCCGGCGCAGACGGGGCTTTCCGGTACGACCGTCAACATGCCAATGCGAATCTCTGCTCCTGCTGACTCGCCTTGGATTATCTGAGCCGGCGTCGTCGAGCCTGGCCTCAGATATCTCGCGGCAAGCCCCAGATCTCCGAGCGTTGCCGACAGGCCTACCCGGGTTGGACGGCATCCAGCGAGCCACTCCAGGCGGCGCAGCAGCGAGAGCATCTGAGCGCCGCGCGTGGTGCCCATGAAAGCATGGAGCTCATCGACCACCACATACTCAAGACGCGGGAAGATCTGGGCAACGTCTCCGGCGCGACGCATCAGCATCGCCTCCAGACTCTCGGGCGTGATCAGCAGGACCTGCGCTGGATTCTTCCAGTATCCCGTGCGGCCCTTGCTGACATCTCCGTGCCACGGCTGGACCCGAATGTCCACGGCTTCGAACAGGTGCTCCAACCGTCGGGCCTGGTCATTGATGAGCGCCTTCAGCGGAGACACGGCCAGCGCCAGTACGCCCTCGTGCTGCCTGCGCGCCAGACGGCTCGCAATTGGCAGGAACGCCGCCTCGGTCTTGCCGCCGGCCGTGGGAGCCGCGATGAGGACGTCGCTGGTGCGCGCCAAGATCGGCTCTATGGCTTCCGACTGGATGAGCCGCAACTGCCTCCAGCCTTGCTGCCAGATCCACTGTTGAACGGCAAAGTCGAGGGAATCGAAACCCGCCATGGGGCTACAACTTGAAGCTGCTCAAATCGTCCTCTGCCGATGATCGAGGCTGTGCGACGGACGACGGAGACGTTGTCGTCTGCTGAGCGAGCCCAGCCGTACCCCCCGCATCTGCGCCATCCGCCTCTTCGCTGGGCAAGCCCTCGTCCTGCGAGGTCGCATCGTCGGTCAGATCAACGCCTTCTAGCAGCGCGCTCATCGGAATATCGGGCCGCGCTTCCGCGACAGCGAGCAGGTCCAGAAAGGCCCGGACGCTCGCTCGCGGACTCTGGAAGTAGGCCGCACCGATGCGGTCGTTACAGAAGGCGAGGAACGCCCTGATGTGATCGTTGGTGACATGGGCAACACCAGACCCGGAGAGATCGCGCAACTTGATCAACAGCACCAACAGATCTTCGGGCTCAAGGTTCGCAAGACGCACCACTGGTCCACCGAAATCTGCGACTCCGTGCTTGGCCGCGAACGTATTCTCCGCGAGTCGGGACTGCAGAGCCTGGTACGAGTAGAGCCCCCTTCTAGGATCACTGATCGTCTCCGGCGTTGCACCCAAGAGCACTCCCAGGTGTTCTGCCGATCCCTGAAGCGCGTCATTGAGTATCCGCAGGATCTGCTCATAGTTAGACGCCCTGCTCTGCGCGTTCGGGAGCTTGTAGAGATTCACCAGCTCATCCAGGCCGATGAGAGCGCCGCCATACCCAGCGAGCCGGGTGAACCGTGCGAAGAGCTTCAGGGCGTCGTAGATGTTGTCATCGTCGATGAAGGCGCGAACACCGAGGGCCTTGCGGGCATCGGTAACCGTTGAGAACTCGCCTCGAAGCCAACGCACGGCGTCAGTCTTGAGTTGCTCGTTACCTTGGTCGTGGCCGTGGTAGTAGCGCTCAATGACTGTTGCGAAGTCATAGCCCATGACCAGTTCTGAAAGACGCTGGAGGCGCTCGTCGATCAGCTCGCGCATGGGGCGGCCGCCCGCCTGGTGCTCCTGCAGCGCCGTGTTGACGAAGCGCTCAACGACGCTCGCCATCGCGCCTCCGTCCGGTTTGGTCCGTGTTGCAACGTTTCGAGCCAACTCTGTGTAGAGAGACCGGGCCGAACCTCCAGACCCGAACAGGCGCCTGTCCGGGTTGAGGTCGGCAGTCAGTGCAACCAGCCCCTTCTCCAGCGCGATGCTTCGCACCAACTGAAGGAAGAACGTCTTTCCTGAGCCATAGCTACCAACGACGAATCGAATGGCGGCTCCGCCGTCAGCGATGCGCTCGATGTCCCGCAGGAGCGCGCGAACCTCAGACTCTCGCCCGACCTGGATGTGCTGGATGCCTCGGCGGGGAACCACGCCAGCTCGGAGAGCCTGCAGCACGCTGTCTCGATCACGTGGGCTGATTCGCTTGTCGACCGACATTCTCAATCCTCTTTCAGACCAAGCTCAGTGCTGGCGTAGTCGTTGAGTTCCAAAGGATCGTCGCCCTCAAGCAACGCCTCTCCCACCTTTTCGCAACTCCACTCGTTGATGGCTTCCAATGTGCCATCAGGGAGAACCGCATGCTCTTCGCAGAGGGCATCCCAGGACACCCGATCCCATCGTTCCGCTCCTTTCGACAGCAGCGCTCGGAGAACCCGAGCAGCAGTGGGATTGAGGCCATCCATCGTTGCATCGCTCTCGGCCATTGGCGGAGGACTAGATGGCTTCGCCAGCACGTGCCCTCGCTCCGATTCTTCGTCAGCAAAGATTTCGTGCAGCATGGCTTGAACACGCACGGTCTCCTCCAGCTTTCGAGCCAGGCTTTCCTCGCTGATGCGCACAGCCGGTGACGTGGGCGCATTTTCCGCGCGCAAGGTGACCCGATCTGATGTCGACCCGGCGAGCACGGCATGCAGATCGGCGTGGAGAGAATCCGGAGGGATCTGCAAAGACTTGTACAGCTTCTCCAGCGCGCGAACCTCGGCAGGGTCCACGCGGCCGTCTGCGGCGGCGATTTCAAGTAGGGCTTTGGCCAATGCGTGCCGATCCGACTCTGGCAGCGCTCGGATGCGACTGTCCAACTTCGTGACCTTGGATGCATAGGCATCAACGAAGGCGATATGTGCCTCAAGGCGCGCCGCCTCGTCGGCCGCAAGGCCGAAACGGGTGCGCACGAGATTTAGAAGGGTGTCGCGCTCAGCGCTGGACTGCCCCTCGGAAGCTTCAGCGAGATGTCTACCGGCTTGGGCAACCAAGAGCGCGAAGCCATAGCTCGACGAAGGTCCCGTGGCCCCCAGGCTGCTAAGCCTAAACAGGACAACGTGAGAACCAGGGGTGGATCCCTCAAAGCGAGGGTCGGGCTCCATGCCAATACGCACAAGGCCGAGAATGTGTCCAAGTCGGGCAGCACCGCGCTTGTCTTGGCTGTTTGGTAGCGCTATGCCGAGGGCCCGGTAGATGTCTTCGGTGCGAACATGTGCCAACGATCCGCCAGCGAAATGGACTTCCAAGCGGGCGAGCGCGTCCTTCAGCGCGTCCGGCAGTTGAGCCTCGACGAGAGACGCGGGGTAGGCCGCAAGAACCGCTTCTCGTGTGGCCGTCGAGCTGCGACGCGCCTTGCGAAGCGGCTCCAACTCGGCCATGACCTCCAGCAGAAGGTCGAGGAGTGGCTTCACCGGCCGCGTCAGCTTGCTGACGTCAGGCACCTGCGCGTCGACCCGACAGACCTGAGTGCTCTCATATGCAAAGCGGTGCTCAAGCTTGAGGGTGCGCGAAGACACCGGCTGTTTGAGAACGATGCCCTCCGCATGGCGCTCTCGGTA
The DNA here is from genome assembly GCF_900101825.1 of Aquimonas voraii. Taxonomy (GTDB): domain Bacteria; phylum Pseudomonadota; class Gammaproteobacteria; order Xanthomonadales; family Xanthomonadaceae; genus Aquimonas; species Aquimonas voraii. Next base: position 45,268 of record NZ_FNAG01000015.1, on the reverse strand, counting down.
TCGCCGGACGAACAGAGTCTTCAGCTCCTCTTCGACGACCTTCCAAGGGGCATAGGACACCGGAGGATGACTGGCGTATGCCCACTGGTAGGCCCACTCAGGCGACAAGCGCGACTCCATCGTGGCGCGGCCCAAACCCAGCAGGAGCGCCCCTTCGTCTAGGTGGCGGACAGGAGGCCAGGGCGGAGCTTCATAAGGCGGTGGACCAAGAAGGCGGACGCGCGCCACCGAGATAAGGGTTGGCAGGTAGCGGCCGTACGAGAGGGCCTGATAGTTCTGCTCCTGGTCGCCCTCGCCGTAGTTCTCCAGAAGCTCGGTCAGCTCGCTGACGAGCCATAGGCGCTCGGCGAGAGGTATCTCAGCGGGCGGGTCAACCAACGCGCGCCGCTCGAGGTTGTAGATGTACAACCAAACGTAACCGGCGTTGATGTGTCTTTCCCGCCGGGTGCCGTGCAGGAAGCCGAGGAAGGCCTCGCGCTGCTGAGGGCTCAGCTGCGCATAGCGGGGAAAGTAGTAGATGCCCTGGCCAGACCAATCTGGCGTCCGTTTGCTGATGGGCAGGCGCGTGTCCACCGCCGCGCCGAACCCTGATTCGCCGTCGCACACATAGAAACCGCCCCGTCCAATCGAAACGCGTTCCGTACGGACCGGGGTATCGAAGGGCATCCACTGCAGCGCTCTGGCACCGTGTGTCGCAACACGACCGCTCTTTGCTCCGGGTTGGTCGCCAGCAAAATCGGCGCGTTCGGCAGACCTCAGCGCGATGTCCCCGCGCTGGCCGCGGTCCAGAACACGCGCCGCTATGCCTGCCACATCAATGGTGAGCGTTACGCTGCGCCCGGCGTCCGCAGTGGTGGTCTTGACCAGGTCGGTCGAGGAGCCCTCCGTCTCCACAGATTTCCCGGGCAACTGCGTGGGCTGCTTGGAGACTCTCTTGCTAACCGACTCCGAGAATCGCTTCTGTTCCGACATCATCTGAGCGAGGGTCTTCTCCGACTCGTTAGACGTTGCCTTGCCTCGCTTTGGATTTGCACGTCTGCTGTTGTTCTTCTGCAGCAAGTAAATCGCAGCGCCGATGGCGCCCACGACCGCCACCGCGATCCAAACCTCTTTCGGTATCCAGATCAGGATAGCGACCACAACGATCAGCGCGCCTATGCTTAGGTTTCCACTGCGCTTGGCCATGCTCTATGTCTCGTCCCCTGATTGAGTCTGCCCCGTTTGCGCTCGCGACCCGAGCGTGGCAAACGAGTCAACCTTACTTGATGCTTGGGGGCGTCTGAAGTCCCATGAATGCCCACGCCTCCGGGTCGATCGCCAGCGGCTGGACCCGCATCGGCGCCAGGCTGAAGAATGCCCCGTGCGTCTCTATGCGCCCCTCGCGGAAAAGGGTCCAGAGAAGCTCTGCACCGATCATGGCCGCGATTCGATTGACAGGCCACGCCTGACGGCGAATCGCTTCCTCCGTGCTGCAGCTCGGCTGCTCGGCATCGGCCGCTTCCATGTCGGCCAGTTCGGGGTAGAGGTCGAGCACGTTGGGCAGGCGCAGGCCGCCGCGGTCGCCCCGCCCAAGGTGGCCGAGCACCACGTTGCCGCGATCCGCGCCGTTGCCGAAGTCGAGCCACAGGGCACCGGAGTGACGCTCCGCATGCGCCTCGCCCAGCTGCACCCGGAACAGGGCCTTGTCGACGCACGTCACCACCAGGTCGACCCACGGCAGGGCGGTGGGATCGAGGTGCCGGGGTTGGGCTTGCCAGTCGAGGCCGTAGAACAGGTTGATCCGGTGGACCAGGATCTGGGCCTTGTTGAGACCAACATCCACAGCCGTGAAGCGCTGCCGACCCACGTTGGCGGGTGAAACGGCATCGCCATCGTAGACAACGACCTCGAAGCCGGGATGGCCGAGACGGGTGAGCGTCGACTCGAGACTCGCAAGCTGGTCAAGGAACTGCGAGCCGGTGCCGCCCGCGCCGATGACGGTGATCTGCACGCGATGGTCGGCCCAGCGCTCGGGCAGAAAGAAGGGCTGGTCGGGCATCAGGCGAGCACTCCGTGTTCGATCAGCCATGCGAGCGGCAGCGGCTGCAGATAGGGTGGGAGGACCGCGCGGCCAACGATCTCGGGATCGGGCTCGTCGCAGCGGCCAACGACCAGGGCGAAGTACGGCCCTGGCCGAGAAAGGTCACTTGCATCGTCCGTGCGACTGAAGAACGCTGGGCCGGATGCGTGGCTGTGTAGATCGAACACAAGCCGTGCGTCATCGAGCGTGTCTCGATACCGGATGTGGCCGGCGCTGGCCGCCTCCACCTCCGGCCAGTGCAGCCGGTACACACCCTCCCCATCCAGCACGATGGCAGCGGCGACCTCGCGCTCCGCCTGTGCGTGCGCCTGCTCGACGAACTCCCGAAGCAGGGCTCGGGGCACTGGGCCCGCGTCCAGCTCCACCTGCGCGGCAAGCGGACCGAACGGAAGGACGGCGTTCGCGACCTTGAGCCGCAGTCGCATCGCCGCCGAGCGCGCCTCAACGTAGAGGCCGTCGCAGGCACCCAAGAATCGCTTCTGGCCGGGCTGGAGTTGCGACAGGCTCCCGAACCGAGGCGCAGGCACGAGCGGTGGGAACAGGGTTGCGTCGAGCGCGTTGCCATCGGCCATCACAGCGGCCTCCGGGCGCCGACGCGGCCGGAGCGCTCGCTGGCCCGCAGGCGGGGCAGCCATTCGCCGAGCGTGATGCCCAGCGGATTGAACTGCGCAACCGGCAGAGGGCCCTCGCTCGCCCGCTTTAGCCAGAAGCTCGCATCGGTCTTTACGAAGCCGGTGCCGCGCTTCCGGGTGCCCGGTGTACGGAGGGTTGCGTCATGGTTGGTGTGGGTGAACGCGGTGTCGGTGATGACCGCCTCCCACGCCGCGAGGTGCCGCGTCTCCGGTCCTTCAGGCAGACGGGCAGAGCCGGTGCAGACCCCGGTGTCGACGTAGACATTGCCAAGCGGCGCATGGAACAGGGGCGTGTCTGCCGTGGGCCGCGCATCGCAGGCGAGGGCAGCGAGGTAGAGGCTGCGCTCGCGCACCAGGAAGGCCAGCGCCGGCCAGTGCGCCTCGATCGTTCTCAGACCCTCTGCATGCGTGCGGAGGTGCATGGGTCGCACGGCCGCAGGCAGCCACCACAGCAGGGTCGAAGGATCACGGTAGAGGACGCGCTCGGGAAGGATCTCAATGGACTCTTCCTCGGCACGGCTGCCGAGCAGAGCGAGAATCGATTGCTCGTCCTCATAGCTCAAGGGGCGGCCTGGGCCGACCTCGGGCATGCCCTCTCGGGTGGTCGTCACGGGGTGCACCGTGGTCAGCGCCAGCATCCGCTCGCGCTGATGAAAGAACAGGGCGTGCGTGGTGCGGAGCGAATCGCGCATAGCACGGACCACTCCGTCTGTGTCGTACAGGTCGACGAAAAAGGCGTCGTCCTTGCTGGGTTCCGCTGGGTGTTCCATGAGGCTGGCTCCGAGAAGGTGCACAGCCATTTCCGCATTTCTTCGCACGCCGGCAAGTTGCGCTAGATACCGCCAACGAGCCGCCAAGCCAGACGCGACCTACCAGCGACAGCTTTGAACATCAGTTCATTGAGGTAACGAAAACCGATACGACGACGCCGGCTTCAATGTGAGCCCGTCCGGAGCATCCTGCGAGATTGTCCCAACTCTCCGATGAGGTTTCGAAGTTCCAGCCGCCCTCACCGTCGGGAGCCAAAGTGATGCGTTGGCCAAGGCTACGCGCTACCGCGAACGTGACTGGAATCAGTTGTCCGTCACCCATGGTCGCAAGCAGGACTTGATGCCCCTGTTCCTCCATAGCCTCCTGAATGAGGTATGCGTCCGAGGCCGAGAAGCCGTCTCCGATGGACCGGAACTCTTCGAAGGACATCCGCTTCGTTGGCTCCGCCGCGATACGCGCGATATAGGAGGCAGCTCGGCGAGAGGGTTCGGTTGGGGGCTTCCAGTCCGCTTCGGCTGAAGACTGGGCGTTCTCGCCTCTGAAGGCGGCGAAAAGCACCAACGGCCACGCGATCAGAACGGTCGCTGCGAGCAAGCCTGCGAAAACCCACTTCCGCCATGGGAGAGGCGCGGAGTTCTTGTCTGAGGGCTGACTACCACCTTCGTCCACAGGCTCCTCCAGCCAGTACACGGCCGGCGCCTCATCACGGACGAACTGCCGCAATGCCATCTGCAGCCATCTCGCCGCTGGGCCCAGGAAGCAATTGGCGGCTCCGATCGAAAGGTACACAGCAAGTGCAGCGATCACAGCTGACAACATATCCTCCTCCAACGCCTTCTAGGCATTAGCGCCGCGGTTCGCGCAGCGCAGTCAGGACGCGAGGTCGCGATCGTTTGTTCGTTCGTTCAACCATTGCGCCACCATGCGCGCGATCTCAGCGGCTTGTTTGCGCGTGCAACTGGAGGGCAGGACGACCAGCATCTGCCGACCATCGGGAAGCAGCACTTCATTGCCCTTGGCCTTGAATCCCTGATCCATGTGCTCGTCCTTCGACGTTGTTCGCAGCGCGACACGATGTTGAGCTTGCGTGCTCCCCGCTGGACCGTATCGGTCCCTTGGCGTTATCCGCCAGGAGGCCACAGTCCAGCATCCTTGCGTTTGCGATACCAGCGGAGCATGTCGGTGTTCTCCAGCGCGTAGTCGCCTCGATCGGACTTCCAAAGCACGGGCGGCTCGATGTTCCTCAAGGACTGAACGGCATCGCGCGCTGAGCCAGCCCCCACTGCCTTTCCGATCACCCCGCCGTAGTAAGCCAGAGCATCCTGCGTAAAGAGGCGCGCACCAGGACCGTGCTCCAGAACCCAGCGCAGAACTGCTGCCTCCAAGGGAGACAGGGCCGCGAACACTTCCTCGTGCTCCTGATCGAGCATGCGTTCGTACTTGTCCGCTTCGGCAGCAAGCCGCTCGTGGAAATTTGCATCAGGCCCTGCCAAGGGGTTCGCGGCAAGCCCGATCGCTTCTTCGAAAGGCTCAGGCCGGCGAACAAATCGGTCGAACGCGACGTCCAATGCGTCGTTGCTGATCGTCAAGCGCGAATGCGCCTGAACCAGACGTCCGGCGACATGAGCAGCATAGTCGCGCCCAAGAGGAGGCAGGTCGTGGATTTGAGCGCCAAAGAAGGGCGCACTCGGCGTGTTCACCAGCCGAAGCAGCTTGTCTCGATCCGATCCTGACATGATCAGCAGCAGCTTCCGGGTGCCATCAACATTGAGGGTGTCGCGCGCAGACTTCAGGGCGAACATGGCATCCATCGACTTGCCTTCCGCGACAACGTGCTGGGCTTCGTCGACGATCAGCGCGATGGGCCTGCCAAGCGTTGCCTGAAGCTCCCTCAACGCCTCTGCAAGCGTGGCGCCTGCTTTCTTGCCAACCTCGTGCAGGTCGAAGCTCACGCCATGGATGGTGACCGCCTTGATCGCGCTTGCAATCTTGGCGGCGGCACCCTGCGTCTCAGCGAGATCACGAGCGATGGCGTTCGCGATCAGCTCGGAGGGTGGCACTTCCTTGTTGGCCCACAGGTCGACGTAGATCACGTGGACGCCTTCGCTGCGGAGGGCGGGCGTCAGATCCTGGAGCAAGAAGGTCGTCTTGCCGGTGCGTCGCGGAGCAGCCAGGAACACACCAGCCCCGGCACGCCCCAACGCGTTTCGCCCCAGCGCGAGGTTCGCGACTTCGGTGGCCAGCTGCGGGCGATGAAAGACAGGATTCGTCATTTACGGCCTCCTTCAGCGTGTCCCGTAAATTACGGAATCTGCACTCTAACCCGCTCATTGTGCGCCCGCAAGGTCCGTCCAAATGGGCTATTTGGAAGCTTTACGGCGTCCCTTTGCGTCGACTCGTAATTTACGCGCAGGAATTCTTGAGCGCAGGTTCATGACACCAGGTGCTTGGCCGCGTCGCTGAGCGAGCGGAGGCGCACGGACGGCGACCGCCCGATCAGCTCGGCTCGCCAGACCCCATGTCGGCCCAGGACGGTGCCGCAACGCACCCGTCCGCCGTCGGGCTGCAGGGCGAACGCGCAGTAGCTGCCCTGCCCTTCTCGGTCGAGCGCGACCGTCAGGACGGTTGCGGTACTCACCCTCATGAGCCGGGAGCCTCGCGCACGAGCACCGTCACGACGCAGCCTTCGAGCTTGAAGCCGTCAGCATCGTCATCCGGGGTGTGAATCAGGCGGTCGAGGGTGATGCGACGGCCACCCTCCCGCGTGGCTTCGTCGCCAAGGATGCGGGCCACGCGGGTTCGGCTGCCGCGCCGGGTGCGCACGGTGACATAGCCATCGCCAACGGTCAGGGACAGCGAGGGGCTTCGGTCAGGCTGCATGTCGCTCCTTCAGGTCTCGTCGCTTTAGGCCGGTCTCGGCTTCGACCGCTTCGACGAAGCGATCGATGATCGTGTGCAAGTGCTCGAACTCCGCCTCATCGTCCGCATCGAGGTGGTCTAGGCCACTTGCGGCAGCCGCAGCCTTCATCGCAGTCATCTGTCGCTGGTAGGGGTCAATCGACCCGCGAAGTTCGAGATCCTCGATGACCACTCGCTCGCGCTGCTGTGGGCGCATGACACGGGCGGCCGCCTGTTCCTCGGTCTTGTGCGTCCAGGCGCGCGCGGCGCGGATCACGACGGAACCTTCGGGCAGGTTGAGACCCGTCTGCGCTGCGCCGTAGGTGGCAACGAGATAGGGGCAACTGCCTCGGCGGAAACGCGCATTGATCTCCTCGGTGCGCGTCTCGATGTCCCGCTCACCCGTCACCACGACGGGCTTCTCCCCGGTCGTTGCCGCAATCAAAGCCGCGATCACGTTGAGGGTCGTCGGCGACTGTGCGAACACGATCACCTTGCGGCCTCGCCCCGCCCACTCGATGGCCCGCTCGGCAGCCAGGCGCTGCTTGCTGCTCGGCCCGGCCAGCCGGCCCCACTGGCCGATCGCCAGCTGCGGCGCGTTGGTTGCGCGCTCGACTGCACCGATGTGGGCCAACAGGCTGACCATGTTGATCCGGCGCGCATCGGCGCCGTCGGCGGCACGCCGCTCCCGCCACCAGTGCGCTAACTCGTCTGCCACGCCGAGGAACAGAGCGCGGTGCGCGGGATCGAAGTCGCACTCGATGACGTGGCGCTCGGCCGCGGGCAGCGCGATGTACTGGCGCACCTCCGGTTCGGCGCGGGTGCGGCGCTTCACGAGGGGCGCCGCCCAGCTGCGATACAGGTCGGGGTTGGCCAGCTTGGGCACCTCACGCTTGCCACCGCGCGTCAGGCCGTCTTCGAACTCGTGGGTCACCCACTCCGTCACCACATGGCGTTCGCGGAAGACGTCCACGCCGCGCTCCAACCGCCCCTGGCCCCACAAGACCGACGGCTCCATGAAGGCGCGTGCCAGGCCGTAGGGCTGTATCGCAGTGCCGTCACCGCCCGCCCAGCGCAGCAGGTACAAGAGGTCGCGCGGGTAGCTGGGAATGGGCGTGCCGGTGAGCCCGTAGCGGCGGCGGGGGCACAGCGCCCAAAGAGCGCGCGTCTGAGCGGTGTCCGGTGAGCGCAGCAGATGGGCCTCGTCCGCGACGAGTGTCGCGATGCGGCGGCGCAGGGCCTGCGCGTAGGTCTTGCGATGCCCCTCGCGGAGCGGCCGACGCAACCGCGTGTAGGCGATCACGTTGATGCGGCGCAGGCCTTCAGTCTCCGCCGGCGACTCGATGACCTGCCAGCTGTCCGGCGGAAGGCCTGTCGCCTTGAGCTCGTCCGTGAACTCGGGGACAAGGTGGGCCTCGACGGCGATGAGGTTGTGGAGGCCGCCCATGAGGCACAGGGCGATGGCCAGACGGGTCTTGCCCAATCCCATGTCCCACGCCGCGACGCCGCCGCGGCCCATGCGCAGTTCGACCAGGTCGGAGGCCTGATAGCCCCAGGAAACGATGTCCGCGACCCCGCGACGCGCCATCTCCGCGCGGACATGGCGGGCGAGTGCAGGGAACTCGACCTCGCGCCCGGCATGTACCACGCGATGGCCGCCACCACCGCCTGCCCCGGTCTGCACGTCGAAAGCGGACGACAGCGCGGCATCCTCCAGCACAAGCCGTTCCCCGCTGGGATGCACATACACCCACTGGGTGCCCTGCCGCTCGAACTCGACCGCCTGCGTCGGGCGCAGCACCGCGCTCCCCCAACGGTCCGGATCGATCTGCATCAACCGGCGCGGCGTGGCCTGCACTCGCTCGACGGCGGCGAAGGCGCTGGCCACCTCCAGCCGGAACGGAGTGCGCTCGCGGCGCGCGCGGCGCGTCCTGCGTTGCAGGTATTCCAGGAGGCCCGGGGCGAACTCCGGGTGTCCACCCGCTTCCCGAAGCTGGTTGGCTACCGCGCGCAGCGCGCCCACCGGGTCCGTCTGGGCAAGGTAGGCCTCGACATCGAACACGCCTTCGCCGGCATACACCCAGTCTGACGGCCGGCGCAGCCCTTCAATCGGTTGAAGGCGATGGCGCATCAAGGTGTTCAGAACCTTCGCTTCGACGAGGCCACAGTGGAACTGCAGGCTGAGCTTGCGTCCGCTGTGCACGATTCGCACGCGCGCGTTGCCGGTGACAGGTCGGGTGATGGCCGGCTCGGAGGGATCGACACCGTCGACCACGAAGCGCGTCCGCGCGCTCGTGGCCGCAGGCCCGAGGTCGAGCGCCAACGTCGGCATTGGCTGGCCGCGTCGCAGGACGACGCTCCGCAACTCGCCGCGGCGCTTCAGGTTTCCGTAAACGGCGATGCTGGTCGCAACCTCGGTGCCCCCGTCCTCGAAAGCGCCCGCCGGCAGGTGCAGCAGCGCCGCCAGACGCTCTGCGCCGTCTTCCGAGTGCAGCGTCTCGGCGAAGCTGCGGGGAAGGATGGCCGCGACCACGCGCGCCGCGCCCAGCGCCTGCTGGAGCGCGTAGCGATGGGACAGGGCTTGGGTGCCCGGCCCGAAGGGCCCGTGGCCGCAGGCGGCGTTGTAGGCCATCACCGGGCTGCTCAAGGTCAGCGAGAACGGCGGATTGATCAGCGCGACATCGAACCCGGACGCCTGGACGACCTCCATGCCGGCGCGCCGCAGCTCAAAGTCGAAGCCGGCGGCCTTCATTGCGGCGCCAAGTGCTTCCAGCGGCTCGGGGTCGACATCGCAGCCGGTGATCGCGTGCGCTTCGGGGTCGGCCCATTGCAGGAGCCGGCCGGTGCCGATGCTGGTGTCGAGGAGCTGCGCGCGCCGCCCTGTAGCCGCGACGGCGTCGAGATAGGGCCGCACGGCGGTCCACGCGATCGCGGCGACGGCGGGCGGCGTGTAGAAGGCACCCAGGTTCTCGCGGCGCGCGGCTGCGAGTCCAGCGAGGGAGCCGGGTCGGCAATGGGCACCGCGGCCTTGGATCGACGAGAGGGTGTACCAGGGGGCGGGAGTCATCATGCCCGCAGCATCCCCCGAGCGTGGCAGTTGTCCACATGCGCAGGGCCCCTACTACAGGACTTCTAAAGGTAGAACTACAGGTAACTATAGGAGGGGGCCCGGAAAGCCTTGCTCCGCCTTGCTTCCAGAAGATTCCGCGTCAGCGTTTATGCGCAGGAACGTCAGCGTTTATGCGTGCTTCCGTCACCGCTTATGCGTGGACAACTCTGCTCCGCCTCCGCGGATCGCAGGCATTGGCGCGGGTCTCCGCACGATCCGGCCCGACGTCAGCGTTTATGCGTGGATAACCTGGCTTATCCACAGGCTTTGGGGGATAACCGTCACTGCTTATGCGTGCCCACCTGCGCGTCCCGGACTATCCACCCTAGCCTGGGGGCGCAGCCGTCACCGTTTATGCGCGACAGCCGGCGGAGACAGGGCGTCACCGTTTATGCGCGGCACTTCGCGATATCTCCCCGATTTCGCCACCTATCGGGAAGTGGGACGGAATTGCGCCCCCTAGAGTGGGTCGCCTGTGCCCCGCCTTCCCTGCTCCCCGTGAACACAGCCACCGAAACTTCTCTGTTGCCTGCCCGCCCCAAGCGCGATCGCGCCGCGACAATCATCGCTAGGCGCACCGCCGAGCTCGCCAACATCTGGTCCGAGACCCCGCGAGAGGCGGGCAGCTTCGCCTACATGGCCCGGGTGCTGGCGCAAGCCACCCTGCCCCACAGTGAGCCGGAGGGCCTGACCTACAGCCGCACGAACGGCAATCTGACGCTGGTCGTGACCACCACGCCGGATGCGGGGGGTCTGCCGTATGGCTCGCTGCCGCGCCTGCTGCTCGCCTGGATCACCTCGGAAGTCGTCACGAAGCGCTCCCGGGAAATCAGCCTCGGACACAACGTGAGCGAGTTCATGCGCGACAAGCTCGGCATGGCGATGACCGGCGGCAAGAACGGCACCATCACCCGCCTTCGCGAGCAGCTGCAGCGACTGACCCATGCGACCTTCAAGGTCGTCTATCGCGACGCCGAAGTGCATGCGGTCTCAAAGGGTTGGGATCCCATCGAGGAGAGTGCGACCTGGTGGCAGCCGCACGCGAATTCCCGCCAGCAGGACCTGTTCGAGTCGAGGCTGCTCCTAGGCCAGAAGTTCTTCGACGAGATCTGCACCAGCGCAGTGCCCCTCGACTGGCGCGTGCTCAAGCATTTCCAGAAGTCGCCAATGCGCATCGACATCGCCATCTGGTTGCCGCACCGCCTACACGAGCTGAAGAAGGACGCCTTCATCCCTTGGGGCGCGCTGGCGACGCAGTTCGGCGCCGAGTACAAGGAGCCGCGCCAATTCAAGGCAGCGTTCTTGAAGGCGTTGGCCGATGTGTTGCGCGTCTACGAGGGTGCCCGAGTCGATGTATGCGACGCAGGCCTCCGACTGAGGCCCTCACCGATCTTGTCGGCGGGCCGCCGCAGGTCGGCATGCGTCTACTGGTGCAGGTCACCGCAGAATTCCATCCCTCCCACGGTTTCAGCCTGAGCATTTGCGATCTCGATGCATCCTTCGTGCTGGGTGAACTCGCGGCCAAGTTGAAGCGACTTCTGGCGCGCCTCGAATCTGAGGGTCTTGCGGCACGCAACAAGGCGCTGCCGGCACCCATCGACTTCACGCGCATCGCGGTGATCGCTCCGGAGGGCGCCGCCGGCCTCGGCGACTTCATGCGCGATGGGGAGATCCTGCAGCGGCTTGGCCTTCTTGAGATCAAGACCTTTGCTGCGGTGTTCCAAGGCGAGAGCGCTGCGATCTCGGTGGCCAAAGCCATCGCGACAGCGTCCACCCTCCATCACGCCGAGCCCTTCGATGCGATCGCACTGATCCGCGGCGGCGGCGCGCAGCTCGATCTCGATTGGCTCAACGCTTATGAGATTGGCAGGGCGATCTGCGACGCGCCTGTGCCGGTGATGGTGGGAGTCGGTCACGAGCGAGATCGAGGTTTGCCGGATGAGGTGGCATGCCTTGCGTTCGATACGCCCAGCAAGGTGATCGGGCACATTCGCCGGGTGATCGTAGAGCGCGCCCGCACGGCGGTCGAGAACGCAGGAAAGATCCAACGGATGGCAAGCAGCAAGGTCGAAGTAGCCCGGTCGCGACTGGACGCACAGCAGCAGCGATTGACCCAATCAGCGCGCGGCAAGCGCGACCAGGCAAGCACCCAGCTCGCGGCGCTGCAGTCGCAGGCGGAGAGACGGGCACGCAGCCTCGCGGCCCTGGCGGCGTCGGACCTCGCCGGCCTTCAAGGCACGCTGGAGCAGACAGTAAGGGCCCGCCTCGCACGGTGCGAGGCGAATCTCGGGCGACAGGGTGCCCAGCTGCTCAACCAAGCGCAGACGAGGCTGTTGACGGCTGGGCAGGGGCTGGATCGCGCGCGGGCGCAGCTGGAACAGAAGGCGCGGCAGCGGGTCGATCAGGCGCCGCTGCTGCTGGAGCGCGCCTACGGGCGACTCCATCAATTGGCGCAGGCCAATCTGAATGCCGCGATGATCGGCCTTGAGCAACAACGCGGCGAACTGAAGGCGCTTGACCCCCGCCGCATGCTGACGCGTGGCTTCGCGCTCGTGCGGGACACCCATGGGCGTGTGGTGAAGATCGCTGCGGAGGCGCCTGGCCAAGTGGTCATCCAGTGGATGGACGGGGCTCGCGAAGCGACCCTCAAGCCGGAGCGCTGAGTGCCAAATGCGTCAGCCGGCGGCCGAGCTATGGTCCCGACCCGTCGAAAGGCGACGCGCAAATGTGTGCGCTAACTGGCCAGGGCCGTCAGGCGGAAGACGCCCTGCCGCCGCGTCTCGTTCGAGCTCGGCCAACAGGTGACGGAACATCGGCAGGATCGCGCGGGCTCGACCATCGCCGGAGTCGATGGCCACAGCCAACTGATCAAGAAACTCGTTGCGGGACAAGCTCATGGTGGTGAGGTTGCCAGCCTGCCGGACGCGGCGCAGTCGGACTCCAGCGCGTAGCGTGCTAGGGAAGCTCTGATTTATCCCCGCAGCCAGCTACCATGCAGCATCTCCGCAGATTGTTCGGCCGATGAAGCAGACGACCTTCGACTCCCTTGCCTACACCGCGAAGAAGAAGCAGACGCGGCGTGAGCGGTTCCTGGCCGAGATGGAGCAGGTGGTGCCGTGGCAGCCGCTGCTGGCACTGGTCGGCGAACACTACCCGAAGGGCGGCAAGGCGGGGCGGCCGCCAATGTCGCCCGAGGTCATGCTGCGCATCCACTTCCTGCAGCAGTGGTACGCACTGAGCGACCCGGCGATGGAAGACGCGCTGTATGAGATCGAGTCGATGCGGCGCTTCGCCGGGCTCGAGCTCAACGTCGATGCGATCCCCGACGAAACCACGATCCTGAAGTTCCGGCGCTTTCTGGAGAAGCACGCGCTGGCGCCGAGGATCCTCGAAACCGTGAACGCGCATCTGGCGGCGCGCGGCATGCAGATGCGCGCGGGCACCCTGGTCGACGCCACGATCATCCACGCGCCGAGCTCGACCAAGAACAGCACCGGCACGCGCGATCCGGAGATGCACCAGACGAAGAAGGGCAACCAGTGGTTCTTCGGCATGAAGGCCCACATCGGCGTGGACTCCGAGTCAGGCCTGGTGAGGGTGGTGGTGGCGACGCCGGCCAACACGGCGGACGTCACCCAGATCGGAGCGCTGCTGACCGGCGAAGAAAAAACCGTGCATGCCGATGCCGGCTACACCGGCGCCGAGAAATACGTTCAGGGCAAAGCCCAGCTGCACATCGCGGCCAAGCGCGGCGCGCTCAAGCGCATGGTCGAGAGTGCGCTCAAGGACGCGACGCAAAGGCTTGAGAAGCTGAAGGCGCAGATGCGGGCGCGGGTCGAGCACCCGTTCCGGGTGGTGAAGTGCCAGTTCGGCTTCACCAAAGTGCGCTACCGCGGCTTGGCCAAGAACGCCGCTCAGCTGCAGGTGCTGTTCGCGCTGGCGAACCTGAGTCTGGCGCGCCGCCGATTGGCGGCGGCGGGATAAGCGTGTCTGCAACTCGGGCATTTCGCCCCGAGCCGCAGAGAAACGAGGGTCTGACGAGCGCGATCTGACCAGTTCCGCGAGATCGAAGTGCAGTAGCGACATCAAAGATCGTCGCAGAGAGCTCGATTGCTGGACGGGGCGCTTTGTTCAGAGGTTCCCTAGGAAAACTCTTACCCCGGCAGTGCCCCCCTGACGCAGCTTGATGATTGGGCGCACCGGACGAATACTCCGGGCATCCCCGAGATGGAGAACCCCATGAGCGAAGTCGCCGACACCCAGCGCTTCGATGCGCTCTACAAGACCCTCTCGACCTGCGTGAGCAAGCTCGATCAGCTGCCGCCCGAGGCTATCGACGAAGCACTCGCGCTCGCTGAGCAAGGTCAGGCGGCCTATACCCAAGCCAAGGCCAGGCTCGAAGCCGCGACACAGCGGCTAGACGCCATGTTCGCGCAGCGGGACCCGGCGTGAGCGGGCCGGCGGATGGCAACCCGGCCCTGAGGATGGTTGAGGGCGGGCGTGCGCAGGTCGAACGCAAGATAGTGCGAGCGCTGGCGGTCGGGGATGATGCAGCCGCTGTTGCGGGAATGGAGCTTCTAGAGCGGCGCGCTTCGCTGAGCGGAGTCAGTCAGCGGGGCTTATCCAGAGACTCCGGTTCAACCGAGTGCGCAAGGCCTTGCTCCTCATCCACCTCGTCCTGCTCTTGCCGTGGCTGAACTACCACGCAAAGCCAGCCTGACCCAGATTTGATCCAGTCCTTTCTGAGTGCGTAAATGAAGCCCTTCCTGAAGTCGCACAGCCTAGTGCTGCCGAACTGGCACTGGGCCGCGACGAGCTGCATGCATCCTTTGCCCCTTGGATCGCGAGTAAGGATGTCGATGATTTCGTGAGCAATGTGCTCGGAAGAATAGGTATCGGTTTGCATAATAAGTTCCTGTTTTGAATATGTATGCTCCGGAAGGTGCGATGTTCCGATTGGTGTCCCACCACCCGGCAGTACCCACGCGCTTCACATCAGCCGGGATGGCTCATGCTGATGAACTGCATTTGGTTGTGATGGATGCTGTTACCGGCTGTGTCTGGCGCTACTGGCGTTTGCCACGTGACGTTCAATGCAAGAGGCCGACCCCTGAGGGGGTCGGCCTCTTCGTGCTACTTGCTCAACCGCCGAGCGACGATGGCGTCGACCTCGGCTCGTGCGCCGATCTCCTCGCGGATCAAGCGCTGCATGAAGCGCAGGTCCCGCGCTTCTTCGGTGCCTTGGGTAACCAGGGCCATCATGCGCTCGATGTGTGAGCGCCTCTCCACCAGTTCCTTGCGGTTGGCGGTGTTCAGAAAGCGCCGGAAGGCGCGGATCTCATCGCGGTCGAGCATGTGCGTCTCCAAAGAAAAAGGGGACGCACAGCCCCGGCAGGGACATGGCGTCCCCGTGGGGTGTTTTGTGGCCTTGCGGGCCTGTGTGCCGGATTAGCAGCCCGGCGAGCTGGTCGCCCTAGGGCGAATTGCCACGAAGCATGCCAATCCGCGAACCTCTGAAGCAAGTCGGCGACACCGGTTGTGCGCACGGCTGTCAACTGCTCACACTCCTGCGCCACCTGGTCTCTGAGGTGTCGCCATGCTCCGAAAGAACGTCGCTCTCGCGCTCTCCACCCTCCTTCTCGCGAACACTGCCGCCGCCCTTGATTTCGCGCGAATCGATCATGAGCGACTCGAAGCGCAGACGCGCGCGCTGGTAGAGATCCAGGCGCTGACTGAGCGCCCCGGGTTCGCTGTAGCGCCGTCCAAGGAGTTCACGGGAGGATGCGTGACCGAGCCATTCCCAGTGCAGCCCACCGGTCCCAAATGGACCGTGCGAGCGAGCGATGTTGCAGGCGCACAGATGGAGATCACGGCGTGGCGGAGGCCCTGCGGTACGGCGGGTGATGCTCAGCTCTTCATCACCGTTTCCCCCGTCTCTGGCACGCCGTTCGCTCCGTGCCGCGTCACCATGGTTCAGAACAACGTCCAGTACAGCTCGCTGCTTCGCACCAACCTGCCGAGCAACATTGCTACGACTGCGCTCTGCGGAAACCTGTTCACGCCGACGACCGCATACGTGATCAGCACCGGGCTCTCTCCCGCCTTCGACGACGACCAGGCCTCGACGCTGTTCTTCGATCTCGCCGCAATACCCACCCCGGTCCGACTCGACATCCCGGCGTACAACGCGGCGGACTACGGCGCGCCCCCGCCGGCGCTCTCGACAGTTCGCCGCCAGATGGCTGGTGCCTGGAACACGGAAGGGATGGGCAACCAGGGCTTCTACTTCGACATCGATGAATCGGCACGCATCTTGGCCGTGGCTTGGTTCACCGGCACGCCGGACGGACGCGCCCGCGATTGGTATTCGGCTCTCGGCACGTTCACCGGACCGCGCGTTCAACTCACTGTCTACCGGACCGAGGATGTCGCCTTTGCCCGGCAGACAACGGTGAACACCCAGCCCTTCGGTACCATGACGATGGACTTCGCGGCCTGCGACCGCGCCACTGTGAGCTGGTCGCTGAATGATGGCCGCAGCGGCAGCCTGCCGATCCGCAAGGTGCTGCCGGTCATCCCCGCTTGTTGAAATGACGCCATGATCCAGATCGCGCACGTCTCGCCGCAGAGCCCTTGGGCTCTGCTCGCCGCCGCGGAACTCGGTCCTGCCGGCGTGCCGCGGCGGGCCCCTGAGTGCCTGCTGGCCACGCGCTTGCGCCATCCCGATCCGACGGTGCGATGGGCAGCCTTGCTCGAAGCCCTCAACGTCTGCGCCGAGGGCTTCCCCGAACTCGAACGCGCCCGCGAGTCGATCCGCGCACACGCAGGGCCGTCACCGTGACCGATGCGTTGCACGCGCTGCAACTGACCCTCGCGCTCAATCCCGCACTGACCCTGCTGTGTGCCGGGGTGCTGGGCGCCCTGGTGGGGAGCTTTCTCAATGTCGTGATCCTCCGCCTGCCGCGCCGTCTGGAGTGGGAGTGGCGGCGCGACGCGCACGAGCTGCTGGAGCGTTCCTTCGACGAGCCAGCCCCTCCGAACTTCTTCCACGGCCGTTCAGCGTGCCCGAGCTGCGGCCACTCGATTCGCTGGTTCGAGAACTTGCCGGTGGTGAGCTGGGTTGCCTTGCGCGGCCGCTGCCGAGGTTGCGGGACGTCGATCAGCATCCAGTACCCGTTGGTTGAGGCGGGCACCGGCCTTCTCTTCGCGCTCGTTGTGCACCACTTCGGACCGACGCCAGCGGCGGCGGCGGGCCTCGTCCTCACCGCAGCCCTCGTCGCGGCGAGCGGGATCGACCTGCGCGATCGCCTGCTGCCGGATTCCATCGTGCTGCCGCTGCTCTGGCTCGGCCTCCTGCTCTCGGTCAACGGCGTGTTCGTCCACCCGGCCCAAGCAATCCTGGGCGCCGCGGCTGGCTATCTCAGCCTGTGGTCGGTGTTCTGGCTGCACCACCTGCTGACGGGCAGGGAAGGGCTCGGCTATGGCGACTTCAAGCTGATGGCGGTCGCCGGCGCCTGGTTCGGCCCGCAGGCCATTCTGCCGGTGGTGTTCCTCGCGGCCTGCCTGATCTCGGTGCTCGGACTCATCCACCTGCGTCGGACGGGGCAGGGCGCCCATACGCATCTGGCCTTCGGGCCGGCGATCGGCGCCGCAATCTGGGTTTGGATGCTGTTCGGCGCCAGCCACCTCGGTCCCTGGGCACGTCAGATGGGACTGCCCTGAGATAGGGCGAACTTCCCGATATCCCCCCAGAAACTGCCCCCAAAGCGGCAATGGGCGTCAATTCGCCTCGTCATCATGGCTCCATGACCCCGCACCGTCATCGGCAGCCCTCCCATGGATCTCGCTGACCCCAATCCTGCCAGCGTCGAGCTTGGCAGCACGGCGGACAGCGTGCGGGGCACTGTCGGGCGCCCCGGGGCTGTGCGCGTCTATCGCCTGCCTCGCGCGGCCGAATGGGTTGAGCGGGTGCTTGCCGGCCGGTGCCGGGAAGTCTGGCTGCTGATGCAGCCGCGCCCCTCTGACCGAGTCGAAAAGTTCGTCGCAGGTCCAGACCACCAGTGGTTGCCGCTCGATGCCCTGGGCCGCCCGCTTCTGGGGGAGCGCGTCCGCCGTAGCCCGCTGGGCGGGCCCGGCGATCTGGCGTGGGTGGCCGAGTCGCATTGGCGCACGAAGGCGCCAATGGGCACGCTCCGGCTTGAGCCGCGCGACGGGCGCTGGCGTCCCAACGAAGGCGCGCGGATCTACGAAGGAGCGGCCTGTCTTGCTCGGCTGCCACCGCAGTCGCTGGATCGCGCGCTGTGGTCGTCCATGCCGGTGTGGGCGAGCCGACTGGTTCTCCGCACCGAGGAAACCACGCCACGCCGCCTCCATTCCATCACCGCCGAAGAAGCCCGCCAGGCAGGCCATGCTGGGGCGCCCGTCTGTCCCCGGACACGGTTCCTCGTTGACTTCGAAATCGCGCACGGCCCGCGCTCCTCCAGCGATGACCCCTGGATGTGGCGCGTGTGTTTTGAGCCCGCAGACGCTCGCGGAGTTGGTGCGCTGATCGACTCTGGCGTTGCTCGGAGGAAAGGCCCTGCTGCGCGCAAGTTGCACTTTGCCAAGACCGTGATCGAGTGATGTCCAACAGAACTTCAACCGGAGCTTCGATGTTCTTCCAGAATCTGACCCTGTTCCGCTACCCCACTTCGATCAACGACAGCTTCGAGGCGCTTGACGACAAGCTCGCCGAGCACGTGCTGAAGCCCGTCGGTCCGCTGGAGCTGTCCTCCCGCGGCTTCGTCTCGCCGCTGGGGCGCGGCGAGCAGGCGCTGTCGCATCGCGTCGCCGAGGCCCTGCTGCTGACGCTCGGCAGCGAGGACAAGCTGCTGC
The DNA here is from genome assembly GCF_900101825.1 of Aquimonas voraii. Lineage (GTDB taxonomy): Bacteria > Pseudomonadota > Gammaproteobacteria > Xanthomonadales > Xanthomonadaceae > Aquimonas > Aquimonas voraii. Next base: position 26,904 of record NZ_FNAG01000015.1, on the reverse strand, counting down.
CGGGCTCGGTCGTCAACGCGGTACTTGCGGAGAAGCTCGAACACATCCGCGAGAACGAAGGGCGTAACCCGGGCGGCCGTGAGCGCAAGCGCATCAAGGACGAAGTGCTGACCGACCTGCTGCCGCGCGCCTTCTCGCGGCCCTCGCGCTGCTCGGGCTATCTCGATCTGAGCTTGGGCTGGTGCGTGATTGACACGAGCAGCCGCAAGAACGCCGAGACCTTCGTCACCGCGATCCGCGAGGCCCTGGGCAGCTTCCCGGCGGTTCCGGTGAACGCCGAGACCAGTCCGCGCGCGCTGATGACCGCCTGGATCGACGGCGAACCGCTGCCCGAAGGTTTCGTACTCGGCGAAGAGTGCGAGCTGCGTGACCCGGTCGACGCTGGCGCCATCATCAAGTGCCGTCGCCAGGAGCTCAGCGCCGAGGAAGTGCGCGAACACCTGAAGTGTGGCAAGCAGGCCTTCCAGATCGCCCTAGTGTTCGAGGAGCGCATCAGCTTCGTGCTCGGCGAGGATCTGGTGATCCGCAAGCTGAAGTTCCTCGAAGCGGCGACGGAAGCCCTGGAGCAGGGCGAGCGCGACACGCAGCGTGACGAGATCGACGCCGTGTTCGCACTGATGACCGGCGAGCTGCGAGTGCTCTTGAACCGACTTGAAGAGATCCTTCGCCTGAGTCGGGTCGACGCAAGTTGAACAACACCTGCGCCACGCCCAGCTGGGGCGATGCCGAGGTTGTCGCTAGCGAGTGATGGGTGCTTCCCGGCGCGGAAATCTCCTCCAAAACCGAGAGCGAACGTAAGAGGGCCGGTAGCCCGCCGCCTAAACTATGCCTGCCCACGAGAATCGGACCTTAGAAATGCAACGGCTGCGCGGATTTACCCTCGTCGAGACGATCATCGTCGTCGCTCTGATCGCTGTAGCGCTAACGATCAGCCTGAGTGTGTTGACTACCCGGGGCAAGGAGCAACAGGCTGAACGTCTGGTCAACCAGGCATCGACTGAGATGGCGATGTTGGCGCGGGCGACCACCAGCTACTTCACGGCGGACCGGGTCGCCACGCTCACCGTCAATGCCGTGGCTGAGCTACAGGTTGCGACTCTGATCACGGAGGGACTGCTGCCTGCCAACTTCGCGCTCCGGGGCGGTGTCCTTGGTACAAGCGTCTTTGGCCAGCGCTACCAGATCCGCTTCATGCGGGTGGCAGCCACCTCGACCACACCGACCGTGGCGGCATTCGTCGTGACCGAGACTGGGGTACCAGCCGTCGCCAGCCTGTCGCGCGCTGGCATCCCGAATTCGGTGGACGGCATCTTGAATCTCAAGACCCGAATCGCAGCGAGAATCTCTGAAGAGCACAACCTATCCACCGGGGCCATTCCAGCGAACTCGCGCACGGTCCAAGGAGGATTTCGCGGCTTCACCAAGGATCTGACCGCCTTCATCCCCACTGTGCCGACACAGGCACTGGTGGCGGTACTTGGGAACTTCTCGGACCTTTCGTCTACCGTCCAGCTCCCGGGCCCTCCTGGCGGCAACTCCGGGTCGCTTCAATGCAACATCATCAACGGAGTCTCGGGTACCTGCTTCCGTAATCGGTTCGGCTCGTGGCAGTCCACGCCCTGTTGGGGCCAGTCTGCGCTGGACGCGGGCACGCACTACCGCGAGCCAACCCTCCCGGCCAATTCAGTGAATGTTGTCCGCATCCCGATCTGCGGGGCAGGGCTGAACATTGTCTCCACCGGGGTCGCAGGCGTTGCTCTTACCACCGCGACGGGAACCCGGAACTATCAGGTGACGCTGCCGACATGCACAGACGGCTTTGGTAACCAGTACCCGGAAGCGACTGGCACGACAAGCGAGACTATCCAATCGCTGCGGTTGAATGACACCACCGTCTTCGAGGAGGTTTGTGGCATGTCGGTGTTCACCCGCAATTTCACGACGTGCCAACCCATCAACCAAGGGACGCTCACCGATGCGGGACGAGTCTTGCAGACCGTGCCAGTCACCACCACCACGATCAACGGCACGCAAACCTGGAATCCCTTGGCGCCGATGGCTGGAAATACCAGATCGACGGGCGACGCGTCCACGCGTGGCCACTGGTTCTATTGCATTGCAAACTGAGGAAAAACAGATGCTCGAGAAAATTGGGATGGCAGCACTTCTTATCGTATCCCTGGCGACGCCCGTGTCCGCGCAAGTTTTCGACAACCCTTTCGCTCCGAACAGCGCGACCCGTTCGATTCCTGAAGATCAACGGTTTGGGAAATTCGAGATCTACGGGCAGGCTGCGTGGTACTCGCCAGCTACCAGCGGCAGCGGGTGGTACTTCTCGCAGATCCTCCCAGCCCCTGGAGTAGAGCTGCTGAACATGACGGGCTTCATTTACGACGCGCAGGGGCGCCAGGGCTTCGTACTCGGTAATGCGCCGCGACCAGCGCTGAACAACGGCGCCGAAGCTGTGTGGGGCAATCAGCCGCTCGCAGGTATTGCTGTCGACCTCATCAAGACGTCCGCTGGCGCGTGCCCGACCTGTCCCTATGTGCCTCCGGTCAATGAGCCGAGCGAGTTTCGCCGAGCTGAAGTCACGTGGGTGACGCCCACCATGGCGGATCTCAAGGTCAACGGCGTCGGCTTGCCTCGCATCGTTGCTGCTGACATCGCCCTTGGTCCGGACTGGGCAACGCGACTGGACGGGGACCACTTCGGCCCGTGGCAGACCCGATCGCTTCAGTCGCAGGGCACACCGCTGATCGTCAGCCAGTGCTCCTACACGTTCCGCCGCGTCGCGAAGCCCTTCCAGGAGACTCAGTTGCGCTGGGAAGAAGGCACCGCGATCGCGGAGCAGCCAGACCCGTTGGCGATCTGGTTTCAAGTTGGACTTGCGTGTGGAGGCCAGCAGCTTCCCCCCGTCGGAACTTCTGTGATGTTCAACAACATCCACATCGCAGCACCGGCTGATCGCTCGGCTCCCTACGCATTGGTTTATTCACTCCCAACGAATAACCGCGTTCTTGACGGAACTGGCAACGTGTTGAGCTATCGGATACTGCCAAACACTCCCGTGGGTCGGATTTATATCACCGGTGCTCAGAACCACGTGTACGTGCAGCGCCAAGCGCAGGACTCCCGCATCATCGAGGGCGTGTACGTCCTCAGGCGTACACGCTGATTAACCTCTAACGGGAGCGTTTGGCTCCCGATCTCCGATTTCCTTGGATGGTGCCGCGGCGCGCCACGGCATCGCTTTGCCCGCAGGCGGGAATGCCCTGCATTACGGCCACAACTCTTTCGCGCCAGGAGGCTCCGATGCGAAACACGCTTCTCAGGCTTGCAGCGGCACTGTGCATCTCGTCGGTGCTCGGTGCGTGTGGTGGTGGGACCTCTCCCACCGCTGTAGCTGAAGCCACGACCACCAAGACCCTCGCAGTCACAGCCAAGACCGTGCGGACGACCGGTCAAGAGGCGACCCGTTTCGAGGAAGGCGAGGCCTTCGACGTCGTCGTTAACGTGGTCGAAACATCACGCACGGTGAGCCAAGGACGGACGCTCAGCGAGACCTCCGGCCCTGCGGCGAACGCCACGGTGACTGCCACCGTTACCGGCGGGCAGGTGCAGCCAGGATCGGCGCTCACCGGCGCCGATGGTGTCGCGCGCTTCCGCATCACTGCAGGCGAGGTTGCCGGCGCCTTCCAGGTCGATCTCGCCACCTCCTCACCCGCAGCCACTGGCAGCGTCACCACCCGTCTGCCCTACATGGTGGAGCGCACCTTTCGCCCCGACGCCCGGCTGGAGATCACGGATGCGTCGGGCAATGCAGTCGGAGCGGTTCGACCTGGCCAGCAGGTCCGCGCGAACGTCGAACTTCGGCGCGCTCGCGTGACCGCGCTTGGGGTCCCTGATCGCTACGAGCCTGCCACCAACGTGCGGGTCGGGTTCTCGGCTGAGGCAGGCTCGTTCGACCCGGCCTTCAGCGCCGCAACCACGGATGCGAACGGCAGGGCATCGATCCTCTTCGTGCCGCCCGTGCGTTCCGGACCGATCCGCCTCTCGGCGGCGGCCGAGGTCGACGGCAAGAGTGTGGCGGCGAGCGGCATCGTCGAAGTTCGCGTGCCGCAGATCTACCTGGGCGCGGGCCGGCCCTTCCAGCCGGGCGTGCTGGTCATCGACCCGCCGGAGATCGAGGCCGGAGCCTCGGCGCGCATCAGCGCGCAGCTCGTCGACCAGGAAGGCCGTGCGTTCGAAGCGCCGGTGATCGTCGACTTCACTTCGACCTGTGCCGGCACTGACGCGGCGTCGATAACCAGTCCGGTGCTGGCCGCCGGCGGCGTCGTCGCGACCAGCTACAGGGCGGGGCAGGGCTGTGCGGCCGCCGATCTCATCACCGCGGACTTCCTGGTGCCGGGCATTGAGCAGCCGGTTCGCGCACAGGGCCTCATCCGCATCCGTCCGCCGCAGGCCGAGGGCATCGCCTATGTCGAGGCGAGCAACCTCAGCATCATGCTGCGCGGCATGGGTTCCGACACGCGCCCCGACCGCGCCACCCTGACCTTCCGGGTGACGAACGCGGCTGGCATCCCGGTGCGCGATGCAATGGTCGACTTCGCCGTCGTGAATCCGCTCGGTGCGCTGACCCTTGAGAACGCCAGCGCGGCCACGGATGTGGAAGGGAGCGCGATCGCCCGCGTTCGTGCTGGCGACGTGCCCGGTGTCTTCCGAGTGCGCGCGACGGTGCGGGGCACAGGGCAGTCTGCCGACTCAGCGACCCTGGTGGTGTCGACCGGCCGCGCCGACCAGGACAGCTTCTCGTTGAGCTTCGAGACCCTGAATATCGAGGGCGGCGCTTTCGACGGCGTGACGACGCAGGTTAGCGTGCGCGCGGGGGATCGCCTGCAGAACCCCGTGGCGGATGGGACTGCCATCTACTTCACGGCAGAAGGCGGTCTCATCGCCCCCGAGTGCCGCACCGTCGCCGGCACGTGCTCCGTGATCCTGCAAAGCAGCAACCCGCGGCCGACAGATGGGCGCGTGACGGTGCTTGCGCGCACGGAGGGCACCGAGTCCTGGCGCGACGCCAACGGCAACGGCCTGTTCGATTCCGGCGAGGCCTTCGATGATCGTGGGGAGGTCTTCAGGGACGACAACGAGGATGGTGTGCGTTCGGCGGGCGAGCTCTTCTTCGACGTGAATGGCAACGGCAGCTTCGATATCGCCAACGGTCGGCTGGACGGTGGCCCGTGCGCGCCGGGCGTCCAGTGCGGCAGGGACTTCGAGGCCCGTGCTTCCGGCACCGTGGTGTTCTCCAGCAGTGCTGCTCTGGTCAACATCTACCTTTCGCGCTCGACGGTCGACGAGATCAGCCCGACGGGCTTCGTCGTGGCCGTCAGTGATCGCAACGGAAACCTTCCGCCGGCTGGCACGCAGATTCAGGTCGCGGCGTCGAAGGGCACGCTGGCGGGCGACGCGGACTTCACCGTCCTGAACACCAACGCCCGCGGTCCCATCGTGCTGCCCTTCTCGCTGCTCGGCGACGGCTCCGCAACCCCGGGTTCCATCACCGTCCGTGTGGTCACGCCGCGCGGCATCGTCACCACGGCCAGTGAGCGCGTGGAGTTCGAGAGCGCATGCGCGGGCACCGTCCTGCCGCGGCCGCCGGGATGCGCGGGCGGCGGCGTCGTTACCGTGGCATCGCTCACCGCCACGCCGTCCGTGGTCAACATCGCCGCCGGCGCGACGCGCACCGAGAACGTGGAAGTCCGCGTGCTGGGCCAGGCCAGTCCGCCCGCCCCGATCCGTGGTTTGACCCCGAGCCTCAGCTGCAGCAGCGCGGATTCCATCGGCATCAGCGTGGCCGTGCCGGATGGGATTGCAGCCACCAACGATGCAGGCGTGACGACGCTCGGTCTTGAGGTGTCGGCCACGGCCACGGCCAGTGGCGCGACGGTATGCACGCTCTCGGCAGGCGGCGTCAGCACCCGCCTGACGATTGAGGGACCGCCGGTGGCCAGCACCACGGCGGGTGCGATCCTGCTGACGCCTGCAACGATCCCCGCGCAGCCAGGCACGACGATCAATACCAGCGTGCTCGTGACCCTGCGGAACGCCCTCACGCCGGCAGGCCCGTTGGTCGGCGTCACGCCGGCGCTCCGGTGCACGACGGCGGGCTCGACTGGCCTCGCGGTTACCTCGGGTGCGATCGCGCCGACGGATGCCGCTGGGCAGACGGAGATCCCCCTCATGATCACTGCGAGCGCCGCCCCGCTAGGTAGCGTGCAGTGCGAGGTCACCTCGGGTACTGCGCGCGCGACGTTCGCGATCCAAAGCTGAGTTCGTGCGGCCGGCATGTACCGAGTGCATGCCGGCCGCAAGTTGCGGGATTGCCGGGTCCTCCGATCCTTCTGAGATCGGAAGGAGCCCCACCATGCTGACGGACGAGATCAAGGACCGCATCCGCACCGCCCACGAGCGCCTCGTGAGCCTGGCCGGCGTCCGCAAGCGCGGCGCCCAGAACCGCCTGATCGCCGAGGCAGCGCGCGTCGCGGCAGGCGGCGAGGGAGGCCCCGTGCGTAGCGTGGTCGAAGCACCGACTGGCACCGGCAAGTCGCTCGGCTATCTGCTGGGCGCTATCCCTGCGGCCATGGCCCGCAAGAAGAAGCTCGTGATCGCCACCGCCACCGTAGTCCTGCAGCAGCAGCTGCTGGAGAACGAGCTGCCGCGGCTCATGACGATCGCCGGCCTTGAGTTCAAGGCGAAGTTGGCCAAGGGCCGGACGCGCTACGTGTGCGATCTGCGCCTGACAGCCGCCGATTCGAGCCACCCCGACCAGGACAGCCTCGCCCTTGGCGAAGACGCGCTGGAGCCCGTGTGGCGCACACGACCGACCGAGGACGACCTGAGCCAGGTCGACCGAATGGCCAAGGCACGGGCCACCTCGAAATGGGATGGCGACCTTGACGCATGGCCGGACCGGGTATCGCCGACCCTGCTGTCAACGATCACTGCGACGGCGGCACAGTGCAGCGGCTCGGCCTGTCCGCTCTACCAGCGCTGCGCCTTCCGACACGCCCGACAGGGGCTCAAGACGGCCGATGTGATCATCGCGAACCATGCCCTCGTGCTCGCCGCGTTGCAGGTGCCCGATGCCGAAGCGTCGCCCCTGCCGGCGCCTGGGGACACCGTCTACGTGTTCGACGAGGCCCATCATCTTCCTGCCGCGGCCGTGGAGGCCTTTTCCTCGGTGCTGGAGCCCCGCGCCCTGGCCTCTGGCCTGCAGCGTGCGCGCGGAAGCCTTGCGCACGCCCTCCGCACGCTCAACGCGCCCGACGAGCGCGTCGACCGGGTCGCCGCACGCGCCATCACGCGCCATCACGCGCCGACGTCAACCCGCGCCGCACCTACCGAGAACCGCAAACGAGAAGGAACGAAAGCGAATGGCCAGGGGGATCAACAAAGTCATCATCGTCGGCACGCTGGGCGCCGATCCGGAGACGCGCTACACCGCTTCGGGTTCCGCGATCACGTCGATGCGCCTTGCGACGAATGAAAGCTGGACCGACAAACAGACGGGCCAGAAGCAGGAGCGCACCGAGTGGCACCGCGTGAAGATGTTCGGCCGCTTGGCCGAGGTGTCCGCGGAGTACCTGCGCAAGGGCAAGCAGGTCTACATCGAGGGCAGCCTGCGCACCGAAAAGTACACGGACAAGGACGGCGTCGAGCGCTACAGCACCGACATCATCGCCAATGACATGCAGATGCTGGGCGGTGCCGATGGCGGCGGCTCCTCGCGCGGCAATGGTGATCGCCCGGCGCGCGGCCAGTCGCAGCAGGCCCAGGGCGGGCGTCAGGCGCCCCCGCCTCCGGATGACGACCTGGACGACAACATCCCGTTCTGACACATACCAATAAGCGCGAGGAAAGCCCCGGCGGTCTGCCGGGGCTTCCTCATTCGATCGGCCCTGTTCTGGCGGACTCAGGGAGTCAAGCCTGCAGCGCGTTCGTTGATCGTGGATCGGCTTTCGGGCTATTGACCATGGGGTTGCAGTCGCTACCTTCTCTCCCCCTCCAAACCAAGAGCCGCAGGTAAGCCATGTCTCCCGAGTTGTTGTTGTCTGGAGCCGTCCTCGTCACGATCTTCATCGCCGTCCTCCGGCATCTACCGACGGATCGGCGCGATGAAGAGCGCGATGAGAGCGGGGCGCAGCCGCTCGTCACTACGCCATCAGCCCAGCCGAGGGGCATCGACGAGATCCCGGTGCCCGTGGGGCTCATGTCGGGAGCCTCGATCGCCATGGATATTGCAATCGAAGCACGAGTCTTCCACGCGAGCGCGGTAAAGGCGTTGCCCGAGGAGCAGTGGCTTAATCCAACCTCACTCGTGGCGCAGAGCTTCATACTGCTGGGATTCGTGAAGGAACTTGGCAATCAGCGCAATGCGACCGACTTTGCCTGTGGCGTCGCCTTCGAAGCAGTGTCGAATGGGTTTGGGCTGGAGTCAGAGCAGGCGCATGAGATGGTGAAGCAGTGGCCAAAGCTGAGGGGGGGCCCGATGAGTCCGCTCCTTGCGAGCGGCCGCCTGATGGCTCTCACGTGGCTGAAGGGCGAGAAAGAGGAAGCCCGGAAGATGTTCACGGAGACAGTGCTGGCGACCCCTGCCTCTTGAGAAGGCGACCCACCGCTGGTCCGCTGCGGTTCCGGTATCGTTGCGCCAAGCGTTTCACGAGGGATCGAAGATGACCGACTCCAAAGCCACGAAAGCCATGACCCAAAAGTTGGCCAAGGCCACCCAAGCGGTTGCCTCGCGCTTACCTGGGGCTGCGGTCAGGTCGTCCGCGTACGGCATGCAGATCATGGGGCGTCTCGGCGCCGGTCAAGGCGCCGCGGCCTTCGCGAAGGAAGCGGGCGCCGATGTCGCATGGGCGCACTCGACGCCGGCCGGGGTGGGCAAGCGCGACCGCGTGATCGTATCCGGGACCATCGAAGGCTTCGATTTCGTCGGGACTGAGTCCGGTCCAGCCGAGAGTCGCGATGTCATCATCGAGATCTTCGCTGACGAGTCGCAATCGAACGAACACGGTCGCCAGTGGCTGGCCAAGCTCTCCGTCCTTGATCGCATTCTGACCAGTCCCGACGAGGTCGCGGTCTTCACTGGACACGTGCTGTCGAAGCTCAAGGGGAAGAAGAAGACCGAGGCCGCAGCGGCACTCCTGCGCGCGATTTCCGAAGGCCTCGAAGGCTAATCCGCGTCCAGGCCCCGCAGGGCCGCATCTGCTGCATTCGAAAGCAGGCCAAGCTCCAGCAGAGCGTCCACCAGCGTGTCCGAGCCCACGGCCTTGTGGCCGCGTTCGAGGTTCATGACCGTGTAGCGGCTGACGCCAAGGCGCGTCGCCAACTCACCCACGCCGATCCCCCGGGCGAGTCTCGCGTTCCGAATCAGTCGACCGAGCAGCTCGCGTCGGGCTGGGCGAACCATGCGCGTCCTTTTCTCGTCGATGTTGCCGATCGGCAACGCGCCGGCTAGTCTAGCCCATGTTGCCGATCGGCCACATTTGTTGTCCCCAAGGGCTGTGGATAAGCACGGGGGCGAGGGCTCGAAAGGCCCGCAGTTAGGGGGCAAAACGGGTCATGGATACGACTTCGCCACGCGCAGCACCGCACCCGCTGGCCCGACTCCGGGCTCTTGGTGTCAAGGCGCCGTGGCAGGCTGCCCTGCTGCTGCCGGCGAGCTACGTCGATCCCCCGGAGGCGCTGCAGGATCACCGACTGGCCCAGGAAGAGCTGGTCTATGCCATGCCGGTCCGCGTTGCCGGCGCGCCGCGCACTTTCTTCAACGGCGCGCCCCGCGTGGTCGTCGTGCTCGCGGACGCCCGCGACAACACCTTCAGCGCCACCGTCTTCGGCAACACCGGGGAGTGGAAGGCGCGGCTGGTCGAAGGCAGCGAGCATCTGCTGAGCCTCCGGTTCCGCTGGTATGCCGACCGTTTGAGCGGCACGATCCTCGGTGCGGTCGACGACGCGTGGGCGAACCGCCTGCGACCGGTCTATCCGGGTGTGCCGAACGTGATTACGCCCGATGAGGTGCGCGACCTCGTACTCGGCGCCCTGCCGCGGATCGTGGACCGCGCCGCCACGGAGATCGCCCGCCGCCTTGAAGGCCTGGGCGACATGGCCGAGCTGCTGGCCGAGCTCGAAGCCGGCGGCTGGACCTTGAAGCAGGTGCTCCAGCAGGCGCACGCGCCGCGCGATCGGACCTATGCCGAATTCGCCCGGGAGGTATTGCTGAAGCTTGCCGCCCTCGATGCACTGGCCAGCGCACAGACCCAACGCGTCGAGCGCACCGTCGAGGCCATGACGCTGCCGACGCTTGATCCGCGCAAGCAGGCCTTCCCGTTCACGCTCTCCGAGGCCCAGGCAACGGCAGTCGATGAGCTGGCCGAGCCCCTGCGCGCGGGCCGGCGCCTGAATGGCGTGCTGTTAGGCGACGTCGGCTCGGGCAAGACCGCCTGCTACGGCGCGCTCGCCGCTGCCGTGATCGATGCCGGCCGCCGCGTGGCGGTGCTGCTGCCCAGCACGGTGCTGGCCGAGCAGGTCCACCGAGAACTGAGCCATGCCTTCCCGGACATCGGGCCGGTCCTGGTCACCGGGGACACAGAAGCCATGAGCATGGCGGGGGCCCGCTGGGTGATCGGCACGAGCGCCGTCCTGCACCGCGATACAGGCCGCTTCGATCTCGTGGTGGTGGACGAAGAGCAACGCTTCAGCGTGGAGCAGAAGGCGCAACTCGTGGAGCTCGAAACCCACCTGCTGCTGGTGAGTGCGACGTGCATCCCCCGCACGCAGGCCCTGGCTCGCTATGGCGCGGCAACGGTCGCGGTGCTGCCTGTCGGCCACGCAACCCGCTGCATCACGACGCGCATCCACGAGCACGAGAAGCGCTCGGCACTCTTCGCGGAAGTTCGTGCTGACGTGCGCCAGGGCGTCCAGGTGCTGGTGGTCTACCCGCTGCGCGGAGAGTCCGACCCCGACGCCGGCGACCAGGCCCGCATGCGCGAGGCCGACCGCCGGAGCGTGCGCGGCGCTCACGAGAGCTGGTGCAAGGTATTTCCGCCCGAGCGCATCCGCATGCTGACGGGCGACACGCCCGACGAAGAGAAGCGCGAAACCATGCGCGCGATGCGAGAGCGCGAAGCGGACATCCTGCTCAGCACGACTGTGGTCGAGGTCGGCGTGACCCTGCCCGGCGTCCGCAGGGTGATCGTCGTCGACCCCCAGCGCTTTGGCCTCTCCCAGCTGCACCAGCTGCGCGGCCGCGCGGCTCGCACCGGCGGGGAAGGGTGGTTCGATCTCCTCCTGCGGGAGCCGATCAGCGACAAGACCCGCGAACGCCTGAATGTGCTGGTTCAGCACGCCAATGGCTTCGATGTCTCGCTCCGTGACCTGGAGCAGCGCGGCTACGGCGACCTCGGCGAAGACTCCCGGCGGCAGGCTGGCGCCTCCGAGCGCGTCCTGTTCGGTCAAGCGTGTCCAGTGGCGATCACCGACGCGGTCTATCCGATCTACCAGCGGCGCGCAGCCCGCGCCCATGGCCGGGCAGGGCCCATCGACCTCCTCATCGGACAACAGCCGCGCGCTCCAGAAGCCTCAACCCGCGGTGGCGGTGTCAAAACTGTCCGATAACTGCCGAGATCAGGGGGGGTTTCCGAAAGAGGACGCGGAAGTCAGTCGATAAACTGGCGCCTCAACTGGAGACCCCGCATGCCTTTGAAGCTGCTCCCCGCCCTCATTGCCCTTGGCCTTGCGACCTCGCCGAGCGTCCTCCTGGCCATGGATTCCGCGTCCGAAGACGCTGCCGCGCGCACTTCGGCGGATGACGGCACCCGTGATGCCCCGAGCGGCACCATCGACATCGCGGTGCGCGAAGAGTCGGCCCGCCGTCCCGGCGCGCCGGCGAGCGAGCTGATGGCGCTCGCCGAGCATTACGAGCGGCTCGGCGACCACCGCCGCGCCGCCGAGTGGTACAGCAAGGCCAGCGTCGCGGGTGACACACGCGCGCAGATCAAGGTCGCAGAGACCCTGATGCGCGCCTCCACCCACGCCGGTCTTTCCGAGGCCCAGCGCGAGCGCGCGCGTACGCAGGGCCTGGCGCTCCTGCGCCACGCCGCGCAGGCCCGCAATGCAGAGGCGGCCTACCGGCTGCACCTGATCCACGCCGATGGCGGTCAGGGCGCGCCGCACGCCGACGAGGCCGAGCGCTGGCTGAAGGAGGCCGCCGACGCCGGCCACCCGCAGGCATCCTTTGTGATGGCGCAGCGCCTGCTCGCCACGCCCAACGCGGCTTTGGCCCTCCCGTTCCTTGAGCACGCCGCCACCGGCGGTCACCCGGAGGCCCTGAGGCGCCTGGTGGCGCACCACCTCGAAAAGACACCGCCTGCCGTCGACATCGCGGACCGGTGGGCGCGGAAGGCCGCCGAACAGGGCGACGTGTCGCTACAGGCTCAGGTCAGCGATGCGCGCGAGCGTGAGGCACAGCGGATCGCCGCCGCCGAGCGCGAGGCCGCCGCGCACCGCGATGCAGAAGCCGCCCAGCTGGCTGCAGCAGCGCGCGAGACCCAGCCCCGAACGGTGGCCGCCCCAGCCACCGCCATCCCCCTGAAGCCCGCCCAAGCGGCATCCGCAAGTCCACTGGCCATCGAAGACGACGCATCCATGTCCCTGGCCCTGGACGCCCCTGCAGCAACGCCGCAACCTTCCATGTCCGATCTGCTGGCCGAGATCCAGGCCATGCGCGGCGAGCTCACCGCCATGCAGCAGCTGCTGGCCGACCGCGACCGCCACATCGCCTCGCTGCAGGCCGAGCTAGCGCGCGAGCAGGAGCACAGGCAGGCCGCCGCGGTGGCCGAGGAGGCCCGCCGCAAGAACGAGTCAGGTCTGGCCGCATTCCGCGCCGGCGACCATGCAGCAGCCTTCAGCCGCTTCGACGCAGCCGCTCGTGCCGGCAACGCCCAGGCGATGAACAACCTGGCCACCCTCTACATGAACGGGCAGGGTGTTGCCCGCTCTACGGAGCGTGCCATCGAGTACTTCACGCTGTCGGCGAATGCCGGCAACGCCCAGGCCGCAGCGAACCTCGGCAACCTGTTCGCACGCGGCACGGACGGAGTCCAGCGCGACACCGTCCAGGCCGAAGAGTGGTACCGGCGGGCTGACATGCTGGGCCACGCCAAGGCGGGCGAGTACGTCCGTGCCCTCAGCGCGCAGCGCGTCGCCGGCAACTGAGGGCATCGCGATGCTCCGCAACCTGATCGCAAGAGCCCGTCGCGCCATAGCCGGCGAGACACGAACCCGGGACAAGACGACAGATCCTGATGCCGATGAGAGCGCATCGGGGTCAGAGCACTTCTTAAGGCCCTTCGAGGTTGTGCTGCGCGACGGCACCGTTTTTTCAGTTGATGCCTTGAGTGCCACGCACGCCAAGACACTCGTTTGCTACGGCCGCACGGCTGCCTCCGACTCTACGATCTACGACCCCAAGCGTCGCGCGTTCGTAGCCTTCGCGATTCATCCCTCGCAGGTCCAATGTGTCCGGGAAGCGGCGCACGGCCGAAATCGCGTTTCCCAGGACGACTGATGAAGCCGGTGAGGGTGCGCGCCCCCTATTTTCGGAATGCACCTGCGCTTGAGCACGGCTCAGTTCGCCACCGCTGGAAAGCTGAGGGCGATCCTTGCTCAGGATGAGCTGATCTAGGCCCGGCTCAGGGAGCTGCTCGATGGCTGCCCCCAAAAGATCGGGTGGTGCGACGCAGGTCGGAATCCTAAAGCCACCGTCAGACCGCGGCCCTTGGCAAGCAGGCCCGGGAAGCGATGATCGACAGCGCGGTGGCTCGACGGGTGGCGCGACCGAAAAAGCCTCCGAAAAACCCCTCAAAACCGGGGGCAAACGGAAGTGAGCCGCGGATCCAACATGGAGAATTCCTCCCATGCTCGATCGAATCCGAAATCTGTTCTCCCCGCGCGCCGCCGAGGCCCCGACCCGGACGCCGCCTAGCCTCGATGCGCTGCTCGCCGCGCCCCCCCGCCAGAGCTTCAACCGCGGCGGGGTCAACATCGATGTGCCCCCCACGTTCGTCAGCGACGCGGTCCCGCGCTACCCCGAGCGCAGCCCCGCGGTGCCCGCCATCGAGCCCGCGGTGCTGCTTTCGACGCAGCAGGAGACTCTCGACCGACTGAGGCAGTCGCTTGGCCACACCCGCGCCGAGTTCGATCGGTGGGTGATGCCGGTGCTGCTCCGGTATGCCGAGCGCGTGCATCTGCTGCCTGCGTCGGAAGCGGACCACCACTGCGGGCGCGGCGGCATGCTGCGCCACGGCGTTGAAGCAGCGTTCTTCGCGGCTCGCCTTTGCGAGGGCCGGGTCTGGGCCTTCGACATGCTGGCAGAGCGTCGCAAGACGCTCGATCCGAAGTGGCGCCTCGCCGCGGTGTTCGCCGCCCTCCTGCATGACCTCGGCAAGGTCGTGGTGGACGTCAACGCGGTGGATGAGTCCGGCAGCCTTCAGTGGAGCGGGCACGGCGCCTCGCTGTGGACATGGCTCACCCGGCACAAGATCGAGGCCTACTACATCTACTGGCGACCCGGCCCGCGCAGCATGCGCCACGTGGCCTACGGCCCGGTGCTCTTGCGCGAGATCGTCGGCGCCGAGCTGCTCGACTATCTCTCCGAGGACGGCGGCCACGAGATCCTGAACAAGCTGGTGACCTCGTTCACCGCCCCCGATGACAAGACCAACCCGATCGCGGAGATCGCCCACAAGGCGGATAGGTCGAGCGCCGACTTCGACCTTGAGGATCAAGCGCGTCGCATCGCGGCCGCGGGAGGCTCGCCGCTTCGCACCCATGCGGGCATGCTGGCCCGCGCCATGACGAAGCTGGTCGAGGACGGCACTTGGAACATCACCAAGACCGGCCCCCTCTTCCACACCAGCGTGGGGCTCTTCGGCGCGCCTCCCGATGTCTTCACGATGCCAATCAGCCGGCTTCGGCAGGCCGGCCACCTGAAAGGGTTCCCCTCCGAGACCAGCCAGATCATCGATCTGCTGATGCGCATGCACATGCTGGAGATGTCCCCGGAAAAGCGACAGCTCTGGCCGGTGCGAATCGAGGGCCGAGAGTCGGTGCTGGAACTGAACCTTGTGCGCTTCGCCCACCCGGAGCAGATCCTGGGCACCCAAGAGGCCGTGCCGCCGATGCCCGCAGAGCTGATCCTCACAGGCACGGCACCGGCACCGGCACCGGCAGCGCCGACCATGGCCCCCGCCGCCGCGTCCCCTGGCACCGCCGCGGCGGCGTCCGAGAGCATGGCGGCGCCCGCTGCGAAGCAGGGGCGTTCGACTGCGGGGGCCGCACCACTGGCGCCTGCGCTCCCGCCCGTTGAGCAGCCTGCGGTGGCGGAGGAACCAACGGCCGCGCCCCCCGAGAACGCCGCCCCCGAGGCCGCTGAAGCGCGGGCGCCGATGAGGCTCCAAGCGCCGGCAGTGTCCGCGGCGCGGCCACCCCATGGCCGGACGGTGGAGACCGATCACGACCGCGCTACCGCGGTCGTTCGCCACGCCATCAGTGAGGTGCCCGCCACAAACGGCGGCGCGCGCTGGGTGCGCGCCATCATGGAGCGCTTCGCCTCGGGCGAGCTGCGCTGGTACACGCATGCGGCCCTGGTGGAAGGGCGGACGATCGTGGCCTTCCCGAGCGGGTTCACCGGGCTCGGCATGGACCCGATGGATCTGCGCGATCGGCTGCATGCCGAGGGCTGGCTGGAACTCGATCCGGCGAGCCAGCGCCTCGTGGTGAAGGTGTCGACGGAACAGGGAGCCATCGAGGGCGTGCTGTTCGCCGAATCGCTCACCCCCATCTGGACCACCCTGAGCGAGCACCTGCCTCTGCTGGATCTACCAGAGCCGCGGGCCGAGGCCGCTGCCGCGCCCGGTGAGGCGGCGCTGCGGCGCATCCCGCACGAGCTCACTGCTCTCCACATGACGACGCCGCCCCGCTCGGCCTCGGTGGAGTTCATCGAGAACCTGAAGGCACAGGTCTTCGCGGAGATCCGCGCGGCCGGCCTCGACAAGGCTCCGCCGCCCGAGAGCCCGAAGCCGCAGCTGAAGCGCTACCGCGAACACCTTTCCAAGCGCATGACCGAGTCACGTGTGCGTCGCGAGTTCACGCGCGAGGACTTCAGCCTGTTGCTCGCGAGCACGCGCAACCCGCTCGTCGTGGTGAAGAAGGACGAGGCCGGGGTCAACGTGGTTGAGCTGCATCCCCAGTACGTGGAGCCGACGTTCGAATGAGCGATCCCGCCCTGAGCCTTGAGAACCCCTTCCGGCCGATCTACGAGTTCTACTCGATCGCCGCGTGGGCCACCTCCGCTGCATTGATGGGCGTCTCCGCCTACGTCGCGGAGTACCCCAGCACTCCGTTCCTGCTGTTCGGCGCCATCTGTCTGCTCATGATGGCGCGCCAGGTCCCGAAGGTCATCGAGCTGCTGCGCGTGCAGCGCAAGCTCGATGGCGAGGCCCTGCAGTTCATGACGCGCGACGAGCTGCGCGAGATCTGCAAGGAGCGCCCGGACTCGATCTTCCTGGGCTTCGGCTTCAACTGGAGCCAGGCCCAGCGCCAGCTCGTCCACACCATTGTGCGCAGCGACCCGGAAAGGCTCGCGCCGCATGGAGACACGCTGATGGGGCAGCGCTGGATGCAGGGCCTTGGCAAGCCTCAGCCGATCTTCCAGCCCATCGACCACAACGCCGGACACACTCTGCTGGCGGGGACCACAAGAGCTGGCAAGACGAGATTGCTCGACTCGCTCATCACCCAGGCCGTCTTCCGCGGCGAGACGGTGATCATCCTCGACCCCAAGGGAGACAAGGATCTGATGGAGTGCGCGCGGCAGGCCTGCATCGCCGACGGCAGGGCAGAGGATTTCGTCTACTTCCACCCCGCGTTCCCCGACAAGTCCTGGCGCATCGATCCGCTGCGCAACTTCAACCGCGCGACCGAGCTGGCCTCGCGTATCGCGAGCCTTATCCCTTCGGAGACCGGTGCCGACCCGTTCACGGCGTTCGGCCAGATGCAGCTGACCAACATCGCCAACGGCATCCTGCTGATCGACGAGAAACCGACCCTCAAGAAGATCCTGACCTGCTTCGAAGGCGGCATGCCCCACCTCGTTAAGAGCGCGATCCTCTCGTACTGCCGCAAGACCTTCGCTGATCGCGGCGACGAGTGGGAAGAGGCGCTGAAGCGGGCGATGGAAGGCGCGAAGCCCGACATCAACGACCATGCAACCCGGCACGCGCGCTTCTACCGCGACTACGTGGCCAAGCATGCGCCGTCCCAGGAGCTGCAGGGTCTGATCAGCTCGTTCACCCACGACGCAACCCACTACGGAAAGATGATCGCTTCGCTGCTGCCGGTCCTGACGATGCTCACCTCTGGCGTGCTGGGCGACCTGCTCTCACCCGACTCGGAAGACCTGAGGGATCCGCGGCCGATCACCGACTTCAGCCGAGCCATCCACAACAAGCAGGTGGTCTACATCGGCCTCGACTCGCTGTCCGACAAGTTCGTCGGCAGCGCCATCGGCGCCATGTTCCTGGCGGACCTCACGGCCGTCGCCGGCGATCGCTACAACTACGGGAAGGACCTGCAACCGGTCAACATCTACGTCGACGAGGCGGCCGAGCTCGCCAACGATCCTTTCATCGCCATGCTCAACAAGGCCGGTGGCTCGAAGGCTCGGATCACGGTCGCAACCCAGACGCTGGGCGACTTCACCAGCCGCCTTGGAAGCGATGCCAAATCCCGCATGGTTTTGGGTAACCTTAACAACGTAGTCGCATTGCGACTGATTGACGGCCCCACGCAGGAATACATCACCGAAACCTTCTCGAAGACGGTGGTGCGCCATGTGGAATACAGCCAGTCGGCCAAGGCGGAGACGGACGAGCCGTTCATCTTCTCGGGCACGACCAACGAAGCGCTGAAGGAGACCGAAGTGGCACTGGTGGACCCTCAGATGCTAGGTGCGCTGCCGAACCTCGAGTTCTTCGCTCGAATCTCTGGCGGCCGCCTGGTGAAGGCCCGAATCCCAATCCTGAAGAGTGCTGCGTGAGCCCAGTCCAAACCCAGGCAGAGATGGCAAACGCGGCGACGAAGGTCCTTGTGTCCAAGGTCCTGCGGTCGCTTCGCATTGCCTCCCTGGCACGACTGATGTTCAAGCTGTGGCCGGTGACGGAGCACCTGACCGACAACCTGGCGGCGCACGTCGGCCTGCACGTCAAGCATCCGAGCGGCCGCCCGTTCCTCGAGGAGGCGATCGCCAACGGCTTCAGCGAGATGCTGGAAGCGCAGGCTCGACAACCCGAGGGCGAGAAGTTCTCCGACGAGGTGCGCCTCGCCTACATGCGGGGCCTGCTCCGCCACCTGACGCTCATCTTCGAGACCGAGGTGCGTGGGTCGCAAGGTGAGGCGTGGGATGCGCTCAGCGACGGGCCGCTCACCCAGTGGCTCCAGCAGCACGCGCCGGCGAAGGTGAACATGGCCACCGACCTGCCGGAGTACTTGGCCAACTACCAGCCCGACGCGCTGGCCGCGGCCCTGCTGAACCACATCCTGGATCGCTCCACCCGGCGGGAGTTGCTGCCGATCCTGCCGCGGCTCACCGCCTACGCTGATTGATCGAGGAGGCAAGGATGGCGAGTGCAACCAAGACCTGGAAGGTCACCACCCTGATCGTGATGCTGCATGTGATCGCGCTGCTGGGCTTCGTGGGCGAGGAGTGGCTTGCCCGCTCGGTCGAGCGCGAGCGTCAGGCGAATGCGAGCTTCTTCACCCCCGAGGTCGCCGGCGCCGCCGAGGCCCGCGCGCAGGAGTGGTTCAAGGCCGCCTTCGTGGACACGGGCGTTTCGAGCCTCGTCTTCGGCGCCATGATCCCGACCCAGGCTGACGCTGACATGGTGGGCATGAACCGCCAGTTCGGCTCCCTCTTTGACTGGTGGGAGGGGCGCCTGCGGACCTGGTGGACCATCCTCTACCAGAGCTTCCTGCGCATCTCGGTCGCCGGCCTGTGGTTCCCCTATGCCCTGTTCGTGGCCGTGCCGTTCCTGATCGATGGCTGGGTGCGCCGCAAGGTCAAGCAGACCGACTTCAGCCTCGCGAGCCCGCTGAAGCACCGACTCAGCCTCTACGCCGTCGAGATCCTCGTCGTCGCCTACGTGGTGCTGCTGTTCCTGCCGATCCCGCTGCAGCCGTTCTTCTTCCCGCTGCTGGTCCTGATCAGCTCGGCCGCGCTCGGGAAGATGGTTGCGGAGTTTCAAAAGCGGGCATAAGCGGCATCGAAGTATTCGCGACTGCGCGCCCAGCCATGCACTGCCTTCCGAGAAGCGCTTCGTGCGCACCTCAACGGGAATCGAAGTTGGGCTGAGTCCGAACCGCGGCCGCGGCGTGGATCTTTTTGACCGTCTCGTACGCGCCTTGAAACACGCTTGTGTCCAGGTCCATCGCCGTGCCGTATTCATTGACAGCGTGCGCCAGCACAACCATCACGTCCGCGATAGCCTCATCCACGGCCAGGGCGTTGTCAGGAACAAACCTCAAAGCGACAAGAGAGCCATCGTCGCCCAGCACCAGCGATCGTTCGAGATCTCGCACACCGTGATGCAGCGCCTCGGACAAAGACAGATACCGGAGGTGATAGAGATCCAGCTGGCCGGCATCGCGGGCCCATGCCCAAACCTCAGCAGTCGCACCGGAGCCGGCATGCTGGCCAGCTCGGGCAGATCCTGGGTCGCAAACCGCAGTGCGGCGCCCGGGTAGGTGGAATGGGTGGCCAGCGCGATCCGGTGCAGGTCGCCCTGGCCAACGCCACAGTGGCCGAGCACGGCGTCGAGCCCAAGCATGTCGTTGGTGACCAGCGACTTCATCACGCCAAGGAACAGGCGAGGCCCTTTCAGCGACCAGAAGGAGCGCGCGTCCTCGCGCACGAACTCGATCTCGCCGGCCATGGCCAGTTCGAGCGCATCGAGCAGGGCGTTGGTGCGGGCCAGCACCGCCCAGGACGAGGGATCCTCGCAGGCCTTGATGCGGCTCACGATGAGCTGCAGCTCCTGCTCACGGCTCCTGCAGCCCTCGACGCGGATCTGGCCATCCTTGCTGGACGCCGTCCGCAGGTTCTTGGGGATCCGCTCGCGGTTCTGCAGGATCAGCTGACCCGCGCTGCGGATGATGCTGCGCGCGCAGCGGTAGGTGGTGTCGAGAACGACATGCTCGGCCCGGGCGAGCT
This sequence comes from Aquimonas voraii, assembly GCF_900101825.1. Taxonomy (GTDB): domain Bacteria; phylum Pseudomonadota; class Gammaproteobacteria; order Xanthomonadales; family Xanthomonadaceae; genus Aquimonas; species Aquimonas voraii. The sequence continues at coordinate 6,578 of NZ_FNAG01000015.1, read as the reverse complement.
TCGCGAAGGCATCCATGCCCGCGTAGCCCAGGGCCTGCCGCCAGCCGTAGATCGACTGGTCATCGTCGCCGACGATTGTGACGCAGACGCCCGCATCGAGGTGGCCGCGCATCCATGCGAACTGGGCGGCATCGGTGTCCTGGAACTCGTCCACCAGCAGATGCTCGACCTGCATCGGCTTGACGCTGCCGTCGCGCATGCCGAACACCGCCTGCAAGATCAGGTCGGCGAAGTCGAGCACGCCGTTCGCCGCGAGCGACTCCTGGTACAGCAGCAGTCCGCGCTCCACCGAGGCGGGCGCCGGCCCGCGCTCAATGCCGTCGGCCGTGGGTGTGACCGAGGCGAGCACCCTGAAGACTTCATCGGGGTCTGCCTTCAGCGCGGCGATCGCCGCTTCGAAGTCCTCGAACTTCTCCCCGCAGCCCTCCTCGACGAGGACCTGGAAGGCGCGCCGCAGATAGTCCCGGCTCTGGTGGTCGTTGATCAGCCGGACAGCGCGACCAGACGCCAGCAGTTGCTTCTTGCACAGGGCATGGAAGGTGCCGTGCAGGATGCGCCGCCCCGCGTCTGGCACGAGCTGGAGCATGCGTTGCGCCAGCTCGTGGGCGGCATCGCTGGTGAAGGTGACGGCGCACAGCCGATGGGTCGGGTTCTCGCGCAGCAGGCGCGCGCCCCGCTCGCTCAGGACGCGCGTCTTGCCCGACCCGGGGCCAGCAGCGACCAGGCAATGCCCGGTCGCCTCCACGGCCCGCTGCTGCGCCTCGTTCAACATCAGCCTGCGACCGCCTCGGGCGCACGCTCCTGGGCACTCTCGTCGTCACCCTCCTCGACTGCATCGAGGCGGGCCTGCCCAACTGCAGGTAATCGCCTCAACCCCTGGCCGCGCAAGCGGCTGGGGGTCCCTCCAAGGAGAGTCGCGAGAGTCTTCTTGGAGGGGCCCCTAGCCCCTTGTGATTCACTCCCGAAGGAGACTCCCATGGGAATTGCGGCCAGCTTCACGATTGACCTGGACGGCGACGTGCCGATGATCCACTGCAGCACCGGACGCAGCATTGCTGTGCCGCCGGAAGTGATCGACCAGTGCGACGCCGACGGCGTGGGCGGCGACAGTGATCCGATCGATCTCCTGCTGTCGTTCGCCCGCAAACAAGGCCTGCACCTTCCGCAGGTCAGCAGCACCCCGATGTAGTGCACCAGCGCGACATCGGGAGGGACTCGCGGTGTGTGCCACACCGCGGGCTTCCGTCAGCCCCTGGACCTCGGGGCCTGACGCAAGCCCGTTGAGGCATTCGCTTCACCGGCTCCTCGGAGCCACGGCTCGGACGGTCGTCAATCGTCCACAACCCGACGGGCCCCCGTCGGGGGCGCGTCTGGGACCCAGGCGCGCCGCACAGCGCAGGGTCCCTCTCATTTCATGCTGTGCGAGAGGAAACCCCATGCTCTACATCAACGAGCAGCGGATCGGCGGTCACCTCGGCAAGGACGCCGAGATCCGCCCCAACCCCAAGACCGACCGAGGTTGGTTCGTCATACTCAGGGTGGCCACAACCAAACGCTGGAAAGACGCCAACGGCGCGAAGCGGGAAGCTACGACCTGGCATGACGTGGAGCTCTACACCACGTCCGAGAGCTACCGCGACTACCTGCGCGACAGAGCGGTCAAGGGCGCCCTGGTCTATGTGGTCGGCGAGACCATCCACGACGAGTTCGTTGGTGCCGATGGCCACAACCGCCAGCGGACCTTGGTGCGCTGCGAAAGCCTGCAGATCATCAGCGCCCCGCCAGAGCGCGAGGACAGCCGTCCCGCGCCTGCCGCTGCCGCAACGCCCCTGCGTCCTCAGGCCGCACCGACACCCGCGCCCGCGCCTTCACCCTACGCCCAGCTCGGTCCAGCGCCGCGGGACATGGACTTCGGCAGCTGACACACAACGCCCGCCGTTCCGGGCGCACACACGCATTTCCTGGCATGGACGGAATGACCAGGAAGGAGTTCCCATGAAATACACGATCCCCAAAGGCTCCTTTGCGGGCACGGAGGTCCCCCTGCACCAGCTGGTGCAGGCCCCGGATGGCAACGCGCTGCTGTGGCCCGTGGCCGAGCGCTACCCGCTCTTCCGCGCGCTCTTCCCGGCGGAGGCCGGCTGGTCCCTCACCACCAGCCGGGAGACCCTCCAGGAGCGGATGCCGGCCTACGACGAGTTCAACCAGCCGTACCGGCAAGGAGACCCTCTCATGCAGCGGGAGATCGCCTTCGCACTGCCGGGCAACATCGTCATCCGCGGACGCATCGACCTCGGCGCGTTCACCCGAGAGGGGGAATTCGCGGTCATCGACGTCAAGTCGGCGGCACAGGCCTATCCAGAGACGGCGTTGGTGCTCAACGAGCAGCTAACCACCTACCAGGTCGGCATGGACGTCGCCGCCGCCGAACTGGGGCTGCCCAAGCCGGAGCGCCTCGGCCTGATTGAGCTGATCAAGCGGCAGGTGCCCAAAACCAGCGGCAAGGGCCCCACGATCGAGCCGCTGGTGCTGACGGCGCGGCGTTCCGAGGATCAGGTCAACGAGTTCCTGCAGAAGGTCCTCTGGATCGCCGAGGACATCCGCGCGCAGCGGTTTGCGAAGAGTCCGCGGATGTCCTTTGAGAGCCCCTGCACCATGTGCTCCTGGTCCCGCGCGTGTACGTCGAAGGACTACTCTGACGTCGACTTTTCGCAGGCGAGGTATGTTCCAGCGGAAGTGCTGCAGGGCATGGACGCACCGGCAGCAGCCTAAACGAGACGGCGTTGGCAGAAGGGGCACACCCCTCCTGTCAACGCCTACTCGGTCGCATTGCGACTTGCTACGTTGGCTTGTATGCGACTCGCCATCATCGAACAGAAGCTGCACCTCACCAGCCCGGCACGGGGCTCCAGCATCCTGATCGAGCCGGCGCGCTCGGCGGACTACGGTGAAACCGTCATCACCCTCGAGGCCATCGGCCTCGCCCGCACTGAGATCAGCCTTCCGACGCAGGAAGGCTGGGTCTGGAAGGGCGACGCCGAGGGTGCCATCCGAATCGCAGAACTCGCTCTCGGGTGGGTACGCCGGCTGCCGGAAGTCGGCAGCTTCTTCGACTGAATTCGCAAGACCTGAGTCCGCCGACCAGCGAACTGAGGTCTGACGATTTCGCAGCAGGCCCCGCTCGGGCATTGATCGAGCACATACAGGACCCACGGTCCTCAACCCCAGCGGGGCGCGCAGCCCCGACGGGGAAGCTGCGTCCCGCTTTTCCCGCGAGGAGAGCGGCATGAACGCAGTCCGTAGCATCCGAGTCACCAGCAACACCGAGAGCGTGCTCAAGGCGCTCAGCGTCACCTTCACCAACTCGCACACCGTGGTGTACGAGCTGATCCAAAACGCAGCACGCGCCGGTGCCAGCCGCGTGTGGCTGACCCATGACCCCGAGGCTCGGACGCTGACCGTCGAAGACGACGGCATCGGTATCGCTGATCCATCGAAACTGCTTGCCATCGCTGAGTCCGGCTGGGATCTGGCGGTGCAGGCCCAGAACAGCCCCTACGGACTGGGCTGGATCTCGGCGCTGTTCGCCGGTGATGAGGTCGAGGTGGAAAGCCTCAACTTCCACTTCCGGGCGCGCACGGTGGATCTCCTTGCCTTGCGGCCTGTGGAACTCACCGCCTCTGAGCGCGTGCAGGGCGCACGCATCACCCTGCATGGGCTCAAGGCCACCATTGGGCCGCAAGAGATCCACCGCATGCAGCAGCGGCTCAGCGGCTTTTCGATCCCGATCGTCTTCAACGGCACCGAATGGGAGCGCCCGCACGCCATCACGGAGGATGGGATCTGGGTCGATACGCCCGAGGGCAAGGTGAGGATCGCGCTCGGCAACAGCACCACGGAGGTGTTCCTGCAGGGAATGCGCTTCGACATGGGATATAGCCGGAGCACCCCGACGCTCATCCACCTCGATCCAACCAAGTGGTTTGGCCGCATGCCGGACCGCAACGAGCTGATCGACCGGGATCGGGCGCTGCGTGCGGTGTCCGCGGTCACGAGGACCGAGGCGCGTCAGCAGTTGCAGGCGCTGAAGGAGAGCATGGACGGCCGCGATTTCGTGGACGCCCACGCCCATCATTGTCGCGATTGGGGCTGTCTGGACCTCTTGAACGACATCGACTGGCTGCCCGGCGCGTGGCTGGAGGTCTTCTCCGAGCTGCCGCGTCAGGCCCGCTACGACGGGGACTCCGTTGCGGGGGAGCTGAGCGGCCAGCCTGTGTCCGGCGAACAGATCGGCCCAGTGGTGCTCACTGGCGTCGAGATCTACGGCGAGGAGTCCAACTGGGCGGGCGCCTCCTACGCCTGGCGGGCCAGGATTCCCATGCTGGATGTGCGGCTGGATCCAGGCCATTGGATCTACACCCGCACCGTCGACTTCGAAGACTTCAAGGTCGAAGTCGAGCAGCCGGCGGCGGATGCCCCCCGTGGTCGCTACGCCGGTGCCTGGTCATCAGCCAGCCTGATCCGCGTGCCCGTCATCGCCATCAACGGACCGATGGGTCGACTGGAGCTGCCCGAGGACGCGGGTCTGGTCCACGAGGACGCCATCCTGGTGACTGAGCATACGGACCACTACGTGCTGCTCCAGATCAACGACTACCGCGACGATGATCGGCACATCGATGAGGCGTTCACTGCGGACTCCGCGACGCTCAAACGCGCCATCCGACGCCTCGCTGGGAAGGACGCGCCCGAAGACGCGGTCCTCCGGACCATCGACGACGCCGGCATCGAGAACGAGCTGCACGAGATCCTGAGGAGCTCAGGCCCGCTCGTGCTCTACCTCTCGGACGAGGGACATCTCGCAGTGATGTCGACCGCGCCCACATCGGGCAACTAGCAGTACTCCGGCGCGCCCTTCGGGGCGCGCCGGCTTTCCCGATTCCTCTCATGCGGAGAGGGGTTCGGAAAGCCGGTCGCATGCCGACAGTGTCAACCCCTTGCTGCGCCCTGATCGATGGGGCAGCCTTGCGGTGTCCCCATCTCCTTGGGGCTGGGTTTTCGCAGCGCACGCTGCACGCGCCGCTCCCGCGTTGAAGGAGCACACCAGGCCCTCGTGGCCAATACCCCCCGGGGATGCCGATATCCCCATCAGGGGTGTCGTGCGTCTCCGGTTTACCCAAGGAGACTACCGATGACCCCCTTTGTTGTTCTGATCTTGCGACGCCTGTGCGCCGCCATCGCTCCGCCGGCCACCCGTGTTTGACCGTTGCACCGAGAAGGCCCCGCGAGGGGCCTTCTCTTTTCTGCCAGGCTGTCGCCTCGCTCAGCCCTCGGCCAGCTTCCTTGTCAGTTCCTCGAGCCGGTTGGCGTCGCGCTCACTGAAGGCGGCATCGAACGCCGCCTCGCCATCTGGGCCGTCCAGCCGTGAGACCACGACAGTCAGTACCGCATCCTGCGGCGCATCCACCTTGCCCCAGTCGCTGAACATGTTCGGTGCGAGCGACCAGGACGCTTCTTCGCCAGGTTCCAGACCGCCGCTGATCGAGTAGTTGAACCCTTCCTTCAGCCACGGGATGGAGCGTCCAGGCGACGCAATGGTGCCCTCGAAATAGGCGCGAGAGACGGGCACATCCGTCCCGTTGCGGACGGTGATCTCGATGATCGGCTGCGGGCGTCCAAATCGCTGAGGCCGGGAAAAGAACCGAGATCTCAGCACCTCAAACTTGGCCAGCTGTGCGCCCGCCTCCTCAGCCTTGCGCTTCTTCTCGGCAAGCTCTTCGATCTCCTGCGCCATCTGTGCGCGCTCCCTGAGCCGCCGAGCGGCAAGGATCTCATCGCTCATCGCTAAGACCTCGGCAGCGGTCTTCCCATCCAGCTTCGCCATCACTCCGCTCAAGGCCTCACCGGATTGCGCTCTGGCCGCTGCAGCGAAGATATTTCCACCCGGGGCAACAGTCTCCATCGCCACCACCTGCATGGCCCGCTCGAAGCGCTCGCGCTCCTCCGAGGACATCGACTCCCTCAACGCCTTGGAGGATTCTCGAAGCGCCTCCTCAGAGGAACCGTCGAGTGTCGCTGGCCCACAGCCAGCCAGAACCAGGGCCACCATCGCAAGACTCAGGTATCGCTTCATCAGTGGAACTCCTCTCCGTAATCCCGTCGCCGCCAAGGTTCAGCCTCAGAAGACTCTAGCCGAGTGAGCTTGGCGCAACTTGCCAAGTTGCCGGGGTAGGGCAGGGTGGTAGGGTTCTACCCCGTTTCCGCGGACGGTTTGAACAAGGCTGAAAACCTACGGTCCCGGCGAGCGACTCTACGTCGCATCCGGGGGTTGTGGAACCGCTCGATGTAGTCGAACAGATCGACCCGTGCCTCGTCACGGGTTCGGTAGTTCTGGTGATGCACGCGCTCCCGCTTGAGCTGTCCGAAGAAGCCTTCGCAGGCGGCGTTGTCGGCACAGTGACCGGCCGCACTCATGCTGCTCACCAAGGCGTTCTGATCCAGGAACCTCTGGTAGTCCCCGCTGATGAATTGCCCGCCCCGGTCCGAGTGCAGGATGACCACGGACCCTCCTTGTCGCT
>NZ_FNAG01000008.1 GCF_900101825.1 Aquimonas voraii | reverse complement strand
CAGCGACAAGGAGGGTCCGTGGTCATCCTGCACTCGGACCGGGGCGGGCAATTCATCAGCGGGGACTACCAGAGGTTCCTGGATCAGAACGCCTTGGTGAGCAGCATGAGTGCGGCCGGTCACTGTGCCGACAACGCCGCCTGCGAAGGCTTCTTCGGGCAGCTCGAGCGGGAGCGCGTGCATCACCAGAACTACCGAACCCGTGACGAGGCACGGGTCGATCTGTTCGACTACATCGAGCGGTTCCACAACCCCCGGATGCGACGTAGAGTCGCTCGCCGGGACCGTAGGTTTTCAGCCTTGTTCAAACCGTCCGCGGAAACGGGGTAGAACCCGTGGGCCTTTCAGCCCCATCAAGGCCCAGTTGTCTTGAGGATGCAGGACGATCGCTGGTTCTGCTTCGATCAGCCCCACCTCGACTGGATCATCGGGTATCTGGACCAGCACGGCCTAAGCGACACGTTCCCCCTCGCGATCGAGTAGCGGCTTGCACCTTCGCTCGGGTGCCTTGCGGCTCCTCCTGCGAGGCGCACTACGGGCTGAAGCATCAGCAGATTGAACCCTGCTGATCGGACCAACGTGCTTTCAACACCTCCAGCCGCAGCTGCCCCGACGCCCCCGGCGACACCCGCGCTTCGATGCTTGCCTGCGGATCGCGCTGCGCCCAGCGCGCGGGGTCGGCGGCCTGCACGTAGGCCTCGCGGAAAGGCAGGCCCTCGCGGGCGAGCTCAACAGCGAGGTCGGTGGCGTACATCGAAGGCTCCAGCGCGGCCTGCATGCGCTCTTGCACCCATTCAAGATTGCGCAGCAGATCGGGCAGCAGGGCCAGCGCCGACAGACCGCGGCCGAAGGCGTGCACGATCGCGCCTTTGCTGAACTGCAGGTCGCGGTGATAGCCGGACGGCAGGCTCAGCAGCTGGTCCAGCTCGGTGCGCGCGGCCGAGATCGAGGCGTGCACGGCGCGCATCAGCTCGACCACGTCGGGGTTGCGCTTGTTGGGCATGATCGAGCTGCCGGTGGTGTATTCGGCGGGCAGCTTGACGAAGCCGAACTCGGCGGCGGTGAACAGGGACAGATCCCAGGCCAGACGACGCAGATCCAGCGTGGCCGCGCCCAGCGCTTCGACCGCGGCCAGCTCGAACTTGCCGCGCGAGAGCTGCGCATAGGTGGCCGCCAGCTGCATGCGGCCGAAGCCCAGCGCGGCCGTGGTGTGGTCGCGGTCCAGCGGCAGATTGATGCCGTAGCCGGCGGCGCTGCCCAGCGGGTTGGCGTCGATCAGGGCCAGGGTGTCGCGGGCGCGCTGGGCATTGTCGATGAAGGCTTCGGCCCAGGCCGCCCACCACATCCCGCAGCTCGACACCATGGCGCGCTGCAGATGGGTATAGCCGGGCAGCGGCAGCATCGCTTCGGCCTCGGCGCGCTCAAGCGCCACACCGGCCGTCTCGACACAGAGCCCGTGCAGGCGGCTCAGCCGATCCTTCAGCCACAGGCGTGTAGCGACAAGCACCTGGTCGTTGCGGCTGCGGCCGGTGTGGATGCGCTTGCCGGCGTCGCCCAGCCTTTCAGTCAGCCAGGCCTCGATGGCGCTGTGCATGTCCTCGAAGCGCGCATCGAGCACGAAGGCGCCAGACACAATCGCTGCGTCCAGCGCGCTCAGCTCGCGTTCGATGCCGGCGAGTTCATCGGCACTCAGAATGCCGATGCGCTGCAGGCCCTGCGCGTGCGCGCGGCTGGCGATGATGTCGAAGCGAATGAATTCTCGGTCGAGGATCACGTCCTCGCCGGCCAGGAGGTCCTGGATGCGGGCGTCGACCTTGACGCCCGGCTTCTGCCACAGCAGTCCACTCACGGCAGACGCTCCTGTGCGTTGAGGCCGGCGAGCTCATCGAGGCCAAAGGCGAGATTGAGGTTCTGCAGCGCCTGGCTGGCAGCACCCTTCAACAGATTGTCCAAGGTGGAAACAATCACCACGCGACGGCCGTCGGCGGAGACGGTGAAGCCGCCGATTTCGACGCCGGTCTTGCCGGCGATGCGGCTGACCCAGGGCGCTGCTTCCGTCACACGAACCAGCGGCTCGTTGGCGTAGCGCGCGCGATAGAGATCGATCAGCTCGGCGACGGTGGTGGGCGCTTCCAGATGCAGGTTCACGGTCATGGTGATGCCGCGGAACTGCGGTGCCACGTGCGGCATGAACTCGATGTCCTCGGCCAGCTGCACGCTGACCTCGCGCTCATGGATGTGGCCGGCGAGGCTGTAGGGCATCAGGTTGTCGCGCAGCAGCTCGACATTGTTCTTGTCGGACGGGCTGGTGCCGGCGCCGCTGTAGCCGCTGACACCGAAGCACTGCACCGGCCCGTGGATGCGCCCGGCCAGCGGCGCGATCGCCAGCTGCATCGTCGTGGCATAGCAACCCGGATTGCTGATGCGGCGCTCGCCCGGCGCACGCACGCGGGTCAGCTCGGGCAGGCCGTAGTACCAGCGCGCGTCGAAACGGTAGTCGGCGGAGAGATCAAGGATGACGGGGTCTACGCCCGCCGCATCGACGGCAGCCACGAACTCCGCTGCCTTGCCGTTGGGCAGCGCCAGCACCAATGCATCGGCGTTCGCCTTGGCAGCGGCTTCCGGACCGTGGTTGACGTAGAGCAGCGCGGGATCGACGCCGTCCTCGAAGTCCGCCACGCGCTGGCCCTCGCGCTCGCGCGAGCTGACGAACGCGAGCTCGAAGGCAGGATGATTCTTCAGCAGACGGATCAGCTCGCTGCCGACATAGCCGCGAGCGCCGATCAGGCCGATGCGGATCTTGGAAGTCATGGGGTGCGGTCTCCGGGCATTTGGGCGCGGGAAATGGAAGTGATCATGTCGCCGAACATCACGGCCTCATAGGGTGGCCCCTGGCCCACCGTGGACTTCATGTCTCGACACGGCGCGATCGTGTTCACCCGGTGACGGCTCCGCGCCACGCGCCAAGCGCCACAGCAGATTCGCTCGCACGGGCGGCCACTCCGAATCCAGGATCGAATACACCACGGTGTCGCGCAGGTGGCCGTCCGGCATGCGCATATGCCGGCGCAGCACACCATCCTGCTTCGCGCCGAGGCGCTCGATCGCCGCCCGCGAGCGCAGGTTCTGCGCGTGGGTGCGCAGCTCCACCGCAACACAGCCGAAGCGCTCGAAGGCCTGCTGAAGCAGCAGGAACTTGGCCTCGGTGTTCAGCGCCGTGCGCTGCACGCGCTGGGCGTACCAGGTGTAGCCGATCTCCAACCGCGGCAGGCTCCAGTCGATATGGCAGCAGCGCGTGCTGCCAACGACCTCGCCGTGCGCATCGAGCACCACATAGGCCAGCGCCCTGCCCTGGGCCTGCTCGTCGAGCGCACGCGCGATGTAGGCCTCGACCGTGTCGGCATTCGGCACCGAGGTCACGCGCATATTCCACAGCTCGCCGTCACTGGCCGCGCGCACGAGGTCGCTCGCGTGCGCAGTCGTCAGCGGCTGCAGCTGCACGTGCTCGCCGATCAGCGACAGCGGCGTGGTGATCGGCTGCATCCTCAGCCCTTCAGCGTGGCCGGCCGCGCGCGACAGTGCTCGACCGCGAAGCGGATGTCTTCGAAGGCCTCCAGCCCGTACCAGAACACATTCCAGCGCTCGCCCTTGATGCAGCCGTCGCTCTCGCCGAAATAGAAATCGTTGATGGCGTTCTCGCGCCGCGAGCGCCAGAACAGCTTCGGGTTCTCCGCACGCATCACCTGCCAGGCGGCGCGGCCCAGACCCTCGCCTTGCGCATCGTCGCTGACCGCGAACTTGTCGAGGTGCGGGATCCCGTTCTCGAGGGTCAGGATCAGCGCCGCGCGATAGTGCTCGCTCACGTACACCCGATGCGGTTTGACCGAATCGAAATAGCCCTTGACCAGCTTGCGGCCGAAGCTCGATTCGATCAGCGCCTGCAGGCGCTTCATGTCGAGGCCCTTGAAGTTCTTCTTCGAGTGGATCTTCTCGCCGCGCCGCACCAGCGTGCCCGAGCCGCGGTGGGTGAACAGCTCCTTCGCGAGCTCGTCCGGCTTGGTGATCGACACCGACGAAGAAGGCGGCAGCTGCATCAGCAGGTCGTGGATCTGCTCGATCTTCACCTTCATGCCCGAGTGCAGCCAGTCCTGCTGCATCAGGTGCGCGTACTCGGTGGACAGGTTGATCGAGTCGATCACCCGGCCCTCGCCGTCCAGCAAGCCGCCGGTGCCGGTCAGGAACACGATCTTGTAGGGCTGCAGCTGCTTGACCAGATCATTGGCGGCCCAATCCGCATTCAAGTTGACCATCTGCCCGCCGGCGGTCTCACCCAGGCTGGTGATGACCGGGATCGAACCCGCCTTGATCGCCGCCTGGATGCCTTCGGTGTGCACCGTGGTGACCTTGCCGACCAGGCCGTACTTGCGCTTGTTGAGGAAGTCGGCCTCGAACACGCCGCCGGGGATCGAGGTCGCGCGCACGCCCGCCATCTGCAGGGCTTCGACGAGGCGCAGGTTCTCGCTCATGAACACGCGACGGACGATGCGCAGCACCTCGGGCGTGGTCACCCGCAGGCCGTCGACCGTTTGCTTGGTGATGCCTGCGGCCTTCATTTCCTCGTCGAGCTGCGGGCCGGCCCCATGCAGCACGATCGGGGTTAGCCCCACCTGCTGCAGGAAGGCCAGCGAACTGACCAGCGCCTCCATCTCATCGCGCAGGATCGCGCCGCCGACCTTGACCAGGGCGAAGCGCTCGGCGTCGACCTGCGAAAAGCGTTTCAGGTACTGCTGGATCTCCTTGGCCGAGGCCATGTTGGAGAGCAGGCGGACGATGGTGGGGCGGAGTTCTTTGGCCATGGGGCTTGATGGGTTCTGCGGAGTGGCTATGGGTGCGGGGCCGAACAGAGCGCGGGTGCGCTCGCACGGAGCTGCTTGTCTCCCCTCTCCCCTGGAGGGAGAGGGGTCGGGGGAGAGGGGCTCAGGTCGCGCTGACACGAGCTTTGCGAGCCTTCGGCTCCGTGGAACGTCCGGCTCAGGCGAACAGTCGCAGGTAGGTCTTGGCCACCGCGTCGAGCTGCTCCAACGCCACCCACTCATCGGCCGTATGCGCCCGGGCGATGTCGCCCGGCCCGTACACGATCGCAGTGAGCCCGGCCGCGGAGAACAGCGAGGCTTCGGTCCAGAAGTCCACGGCCGGGCCGACCGGCAGGCCAAGCTCGGCGACCAGCGCTTCGGCGCGGGCGAACTTGTCTGCGGTGTCGCCGCCCGAGGGCAACGAAGGGCCGCGGAAGGTTTCCTCGTAGTGGGCCAGGGCTTCGGCGGCTGCGAAGCCACGGAAAGTGTCGTGCAGGCCGTCGATCGAGTGCGAGGGCAGCGGACGGAAGCCGAAGCGCAGCTCGGCGGCCGGCGCGATCATGTTGGCCTTGATGCCGCCCTCGACGCGGCCGATGTTGAAGCGCAGGCCCTGCAGGCCGCCAAAGCTCTCGCCAGACTGCGTCTGCACGAAGTCCAGCGCGCGCCCGCCGAAGCGGATCGCCTGGTGCAGGGCGCTCTGCTCCATCGCCTGCGCGCCCGAGGCATGACCCGCGGTGCCCTTGAACTTCATCAGCACCGAGCTGATGCCGCGATGCGCCAGCACCGCGCGCGCCTGGGTCGGCTCGGCGACGATGGCCTCGGCGAAGTCGTGTCCCTGGGCAAGGAAGCCGGCGATGCAGCGGGCGTCATTGGCTTCCTCGTCGGTGGTGAACAGGAAGGCCGCATCGCCCCGGGTCTGCTCCGCCGCGGTGATCAGGCAGGCAGCCGCACCCTTGATGTCGCAGGCGCCCAAACCGATTGCACGGTCGGCGCTGACGCGCAGCAGGTGCGGATCGGCGCTCCAGTGCGGCGAGTCCGGCACGGTGTCCATGTGCACGTTGAACACGCGCTTCGGAGTGCCGCGCACCGCCAGCAGGGCGATCGCGCCGGCACCGAAGTCGGTGAGCTGGAAGCGGAAACCCGGCAGCGCGTGCTGCAGGTAGTTGAACATCGAGCGCCCGATCTCACGCGGTGGGTTGCGGGTGTCGAAAGCGACCAGCTTTGCAAGGTGATGGAGGATGCGGTCGAGCATGGATTGGGTCTGCCGTGGCCATACGGGGTGATGGATTGAAGGCTCGGCTTTGCCGGACCCTCTCCCCGACCCCTCTCCCATCCGGGAGAGGGGCTCAACAAGCAACTACTTGTTCACTTCCGCCCAAAGCGTGCTGCTCATGCCGAAGAGCTTGATGAAGCCCTCGGCCTCTTCCACGCCCCAGTCGGCCGACTGCGCGTAGACCGCGCCCTTGGCGTTCAGGATGTGCGGCGAGCTCACGGCCACCGCGTCGACGCGGGCGCCATGCGTTTCCAGCGTCACTTCGCCATTGACCTTGGCCTGCGAGCTGGCGAGGAAGGCCTCCAGGTCGTACTTCAGCGGATCGTGGTAGAAGCCCTCGTAGACCAGCTCCACCCACTTGCGCGCCACCTCGGGCTTGAAGCGGTTCTGCTGCTTGGTCAGCACCGTTTCTTCCAGCGCACGATGGGCGGTGAGCAGGGCGATCAGGCCCGGGGCTTCGAAGATGATCCGGCCCTTCAGGCCGATCGTGGTGTCGCCGGTGTACAGGCCACGACCGACGCCGTACTTCGCGAACTCGGTGTTGAGCCGCGCCAAGAGCGCCGCACCGGCCATGCGCTCGCCGTTGATCGACACCGCCTCGCCGCGCTCGAAGCCGATGCGCAGCTGCAGCGGAGCCGACGGCCAGTCGGCGCGCTTGGCGCAGAGCCCGCGCGCGCCCTCGCCCGGGGCTTCCCACTTGTCGATCTCGCCGCCGGACATGGTCACGCCTAGGAGGTTCTCGTTGATGGTGTAGCTCTTCTGCTTGGCGCGCACTTCGAAACCGCGCGCTTCCAGATAGGCCTGCTCGTAGGCGCGGGTCTGGGTGTGCTCCTTCTGGATCTCGCGGATCGGCGCCACGATCACGAAATCGCCCTGCGCCTTCACCGCCAGATCGAAGCGGACCTGGTCATTGCCCATGCCGGTGCAGCCGTGCGCGATGTGCTTGGTGCCGAGCTCAGCACAGCGCTTCAGCGCCGCGTCGACGATCAGGTAACGGTCGGAGACCAGCAGCGGGTACTGGCCCTGGTAGGCCTCGCCGGCCCAGACGAAGGGTTTGACGAAACCGTCCCAGATCGCCGGGCCACCGTCGACGGTGACATGGCTGGCCGCGCCCAGCTCGACCGCGCGGGCCTCGATGTAGGCGCGCTCCTCGGCATCGACGCCGCCGGTATCGGCGAACACGGTATGCACCTCGTAGCCGCGCTCGCGCAGCCAAGGAATGCAGAAGCTGGTGTCGAGACCGCCGGAGAAGGCAAGCACGATTCTCGTGCCGGGATTCGGGATTGGGGATTCGGGATTCGTTGAAGCGGGCATGCGGCGGTCCTTGGGGAGAGGGCGAGCAAACGAAGCGGATGTTGAAGAGCGATCAAGTCATGCGGGCTCGGACAGTTCAGGGCGCCAAAGCGAAGCAGCTCTAACGAATCCCGAATCCCCAATCCCGAATCCCGTCGCTGCTGCGCTCAGCGCAGCAGCGTGGCCATGATGGCCTTTTGCACATGCAGCCGGTTCTCGGCCTCATTGATGGCGATGCAGGCGGGGCTGTCCATGACCGCATCCGTGGCCTTGACGTTGCGGCGGAGCGGCAGGCAGTGGCTGAACACGCCGTTGTCGGTGAGCGCCATCTTGCGTTCGTCGACGATGAAGTGCTTGTGGGCGTCGCGGATGGGCTTTTCTTCATCCCAGCGGCCGAAGAAGGGGATCGCGCCCCAGCTCTTGGCGTAGACCACATGCGCGCCGGCATAGGCTTCATCCGGATCGTGGCTGACCCGGAAGCTGCCCTTGGCCTCCTCGACGTTGTCGGCCGCCCAGCGCATGTAGCGCTCGTCCAGCAGGTAGTCCGGCGTCGGGCACAGCAGGGTCACGTCCATGCCGAGGCGCGTGGCGATGGTCAGGGCCGAGTTGGCGACCGCGGTGTTGAGCGGCTTGGGGTGGTAGGTCCAGGTCAGCACGTACTTCTTGCCGCGCAGATCGTCGGTGCCGAAGTGCTCGCGCAGGGCCAGCGCATGCGCCAGCTCCTGACAGGGGTGCGTGATCGTCTCCATGTTGATCACCGGCACGGTCGAGTACTTGGCAAACGCCCGCAGCACCTTGTCCTCACGATCGACGGACCAGTCCTGGAACTTCGGGAATGCACGCACGCCGATCAGGTCTACGTAACGGGACAGCACGCGCGCCACCTCGGCGATGTGCTCCTCGGTGTCGCCGTCCATCACGGTGCCGAGATCGAACTCGATCGGCCAGGCGTCCTTGCCGGGCTGCAGCACGACCGCGTGGCCGCCCATCTGGAAGGCGCCCAGCTCGAAACTGGTGCGGGTACGCATTGACGGGTTGAAGAACACCAGCGCGATCGAGCGCCCGCGCATCTGCTCGCCCAGCTTGCTGCGCTTGAATGCGGCCGCTTGTTCGAGCAGACCGTTCAGGCCCTCTCGACTCCAGTCCTGGGTGTTGAGGAAGTGGCTCATCAGCGGTGCGTTCATCCGTGGGTACTCGTCGTCGTGTGGATTTCGTGGGCCAGAAACGCAAAAAGCCCGGCACACAGGCCGGGCTTTCCGTCAAACCAGCGTCGCAAACGCCCGGATCACCCAGCGATGTGGGCTTCCAGTCGGCGCGCGCGCGAGGTCATGCCAGCCGCCATGTAGGCACTGGTCAGGACATCGGCGTCGGCGGGCTTGGCGAACATGGGGGCGGAGAATGGCACAGGGGGCGGGGGCCAGCAAGCCGGCCCCCATGAGACTTTCGACTGAGGCTGCGCTTATTCGACCGGCGTCACGCTGACGCGCACACGCAGGTTGTTGCCGGGGTCGTAGGGCAGGCGCGCGAAGAACACTTCGTCCTTCAGCCGGTACTCGACGTCATAGCCGGACAGGCGACGCTCTTCGCGACTCACCTCGACGACGCGGCAGCGGGTTTCGGTGCCCTCGTAGCGACGCTCGGGGCTGTTGTTGCGATCAACATTGCGGCCGATCGCGCCGCCGGCGATGGCGCCCGCCACGGTGGCGGCACGGCGACCGTCGCCCCCACCCACCTGGTTGCCGACCGCGGCACCCACGATGGCACCAATCACCGTACCGGCGGTACCGGAGTCGCGTTCGCGGTAGACCACGCGCTCGTCCTCGCACTCCTCGCGCGGTTCGGAAAAGCGGATCGTCTCGTAGACCGGTGTCGCGCTCAGCACGGTCGCGTAGGTGTAGCGCACGTTCTCGGCGTTCGGGCCGGGCTGGGCCGCGGCGAATCCGCTGGCCAGCAGGGCGAGGGGCACGAGAGCAAGGCGACGGGATTGCGTCATTGCGGACTCCTGGACGATGCAGCCTCGGCGACCCCGACGACGCGGGACGTTGGGCCAAGGCGGCGCGGCCTGCGCAAGGCGCAGGCCCGGGCGAAATCGGTATCGGTCGGCGTCGCCTTCGGTCTTCACTGCCGGGTCGGCGCCAAGGATGCGCATTCCATCGCGCAGCGTGGACCGGATTCAATCAGTCCGGCGCTGAATCCGGGCTGTAGAAATCCGTTAAGCCCGCAGTGCGCGTTCGCGCCGGACGGTGTAGGCCATGTCGTGCCTGCAGTCCGGGTGCGTGCTTAGGACGCATGCAGACCCGATGCGCCGCGATGCGGAGCCCGGCGGCCAAGCGGCTAAACTGCGCCCCCTATGGACATCCGCCTCTACAACAGCCTGAGCCGCGCGCTCGAGCCCTTCCGCCCGCAGGACCCGAACCGGGTGACGTTCTACGTCTGCGGGCCGACCGTCTACAACTTCGTGCACATCGGCAACGCGCGCGGGCCGGTGGTGTTCGGCATCCTCGCCGACCTGCTGCGCCGGCACTACGGCCAGGTCGTCTACGCCCGCAACATCACCGACGTCGACGACAAGATCAACGCCGCCGCCACGGAACAGGGCGTACCGATCACCGCGATCACCGACCGCTTCGCCCAGGCCTATCGCGAGGACATGGCCGCGTTGGGCGTGGCGCCGCCGGACATCGAGCCGGCCGCCACCGCACACATCCCGCAGATGATCCGCATGATCGAGGCGCTGATCGCCCAGGGCCACGCCTACGCGGCCGAGGGCCACGCCCTGTTCGCGGTCGACAGCTATGCGAAGTACGGCGAGCTGTCCCGCCGCAGCACCGACGAAATGCTGGCGGGCGCCCGCGTCGAGGTCGCGCCCTACAAGCGCGCCCCCGGCGACTTCGTGCTGTGGAAGCCCTCGACCCCCGACCTGCCCGGCTGGGACAGCCCCTGGGGCCGCGGCCGCCCGGGCTGGCACATCGAGTGCTCGGCCATGTGCGAGGCGCATCTGGGCGAGACCATCGACATCCATGCCGGCGGCGTCGACCTGCAGTTCCCCCACCACGAGAACGAGATCGCGCAGAGCGTCTGCGCGCACGGCGGCAAGACCTTCGCCCGCTACTGGCTGCACAACGGCATGCTGACCTTCGACGGCAGCAAGATGTCGAAGTCGGTCGGCAACATCCGCCGCGTGCACGATCTGATCAAGGAACACCCGCCCGAGGCCCTGCGCCTCGCGCTGATGTCGGCGCACTACCGGCAGCCGCTGGACTGGTCGGAGGGCCTGATCGAGCAGAGCGTGCGCACGCTGGATCGTCTCTACGGAACCTTGCGCGATCTGGGCGACGCCGAGTCCAGCGAAGTCGCGATTCCGGAGGCGGTGGAGCAGGCGCTGGCGGATGACCTGAACACCCCGCTGGCGCTGGCGGCGCTTCAGCAGATCGCCGGCGAAGCGCGCAAAGCCGAAGGTGAGGCGCGCAGTGCGCTCAAGTCGCAGCTGCTCGCCGCCGGCCGTGCCCTGGGCCTGCTGCAGCAGGCGCCCGAAGCCTGGTTCGCGCGCGGGGTCAGCGCCGATGACGATGCCCGCATCCAGGCCCTGGTCGAAGAGCGCGTCGCCGCCAAGGCCGCCCGCGACTTCGCCCGCGCCGACGCCATCCGCAAGCAGCTCGCCGACGAGGGCATCGCGCTCGAGGACACGCCGCAGGGCTGCCGCTGGAAGCGGGCCGGATGAGGACGATCCCGTGACTGCCATCAACCGCGAATCGCCGTTTCCGCTGGAGCCGACAGCCGCCGAAGCGCAGGCCGCCATCGCGGAAGAATTCGGGTTCTTCGGCGACTGGTCCGAGCGCTACCAGTACCTGATCGACCTCGGCAAGAAGCTGCCGGCCTTCCCCGAGGAGTGGAAGACCGAAGCCAACCGCCTCACGGCCTGCCAGTCCATGGTCTGGGTGGTGCCGGAGGGCGATGCCGACAAGCTCGTCTTCCACGCCACCAGCGACTCGACGATCGTTTCCGGCCTGATCTATCTGGCCCTGCGCGTCTACTCCGGCCGCAGCGCCGCCGAGATCGCCGCCACCGAGCCCACCTACGTCGCCGACATCGGCCTGGCCAAGCACCTGTCGCCGACCCGCAGCAACGGGCTGGCGGCCCTGCTGGCGGTGATCCGCAAGCGGGCAGAGCAGGCCGTCCAAGGCGGCTGAAGCTCTACCTGCGCTGGCCCCAGCCTGCACACGCCGAGTGGTCGCGAGACGCCTCAGCGCCGCGGCTTCAGCGCGGGATGTGTTGGCGCGAGCTGCTTCGCGAGCTCGGCCTGCAGGCGCGCGATCTCCGCCGCTACCGGCTCGCCTGTGTCGGCGCGCAGCTGCAGATGCTCCAGTGCAATGAGCTGCCGGAGCGGATGCCCCGCCGGCGTTGCCACGATGAGGGCATCCAGGGCCTCGGCCAGCGCGCGGGCAGCCTCGAGTTCGCCGCGCGCATGCTGCAGCGCGACGCCCTCGCGGAGCAGCTCGGCGCGCTGGGCGGGCTGTGCCTCGCGCGACTCGGCGTCCAGTGTGTCGTACAGCGCCTGCGCAGCGCCCCACTGCTGCGCAAGCACATGCACGCGGATCTGCTTGATGCGCGGACGCAGCGCCCGTGCCGACTGGCCGGCCTCAGCGTAGGCCTGCGCGGCGGCGTCGAGCGAGGCGAGCGCTGTGGCGTGTTCGCCCGAAAGGGCCTGCGCCTGCCCGAGCGCATACAGCGCATTGGCGCGCGCCACCGCGTGCAGATTGGGCATGGCCAGCGCCGCCTTGGCCTGCGCGAGCGCGCCCTCGGCATCACCACGCAGGGCCTTGAGCCCGGCGAGGTTGGCGCGGTGCGAACCCAGATTGGGGTGCTCGGGCGCCAACCGCGCATGCAGGGCGATGGCGCGGGTGTAGTCGGCGTCGGCCGCCGCCCAGTCGCCAGCGCGCTGCAGGGCGCCGGCGCGGGAGGCGATCAGGGTGGCGTGGTCGGTGCTGTCGGTGGTGCCCAAGGCTTCATCCAGCGCCATGACTTCGCCGTAGCGCTGCGCCGCTTCGACATCGCGGCCCGAAAGATCGAGCAGCGCGGCCAGGGTGTACAGGGCGCTGGCACGGCGCCAGCGCAGATCGCCGCTGGCGCTCAGAGCATCCAGCTCGGCCAGCGCGCGCTCGGCCAAGGCCAGTTCATCCGTCCGCGCCTCGCCGCGGAACAGGGCGAGGTTGGCGCGGCCGATCAGGCAGTCGACGCGCACCAGCCGGGCGCTGCCCTGCAGCGCCTCAGCCTCGGCGATGGCGTGATCGTAGACAGCGATGGCCTCGCGCTCGCGACCCAACATGGCGAGTGCACTGCCCTGGCGGCAGGCGGCGCGCGCGCGCAGTTCGGGGTCGAGCCCCGTCGACTGGCTGGCAACCCGCTCCAGGAGGGTCAGCGCGCGCGCATGCTCACCGCGGTCCTGCTCGACCGCTGCCAGGCGCACCAGCAGGGCCTGCCCGGCGCGGGCATCGCTGTCGATCAGCCGCAGCGCGGCATCGCGCGCACGGTCCAGCCAGGCGTTGGCGGTCAGCGCCTGCTCAGCGCCGGCTTCGGCAAAAAGACCGGCAAAGGTGTCGACGAGGCGCTCGCCGCGGTCGGCTTCGGCCAGTGCGGCGTCGCGGGCCTGCTCGGCCTGCAGGCGCGCGGCCTCGGCGCTGCGCGCTTCCTCGCGCGCAGCGAGTACGCCGCCCACCAGCGCCAGCACCAGCGCCAGACCGAGGGCAGATTCCAGCGGATGCCGCCGCAGTGCCCGGACCAGGCGCTCGACGCGACCGGGCAGGCGCGCGGCGACGCTGTCGCCGGCCAGCCAGCGTTCGAGATCCAGCGCCAGCGCGTCGGCGCTGGCATAGCGTTGCTGCGGCGCCCGGGCCAGCGCTTTCAGCGCGATCGCATCGAGATCGGCATCGACACCCGTGACGCGTGCGTGCCGGCTCGGCGGCTCCGCATCGCGCTGGCAGACGCGCTCGACCAGCTCGGCCAGGGCGCGGGCGTCGCTGCCGTGCGGCGGTCGCTCGCACAGCGCGAACCACAGCAGCGCGCCCAGTGCGTGGACGTCAGTGCGCACGTCCGTGGGCTCGCCGCGCAGCTGCTCGGGCGCGGCGAACTCCGGCGTCAGCGCGGCCTCGCGGGTGATGCCGGGCTCCGCTTCGAGCAGCTCGCCGATGCCGAAGTCGAGCAGGCGCGGACTGCCGTCCGCCTCGACGCGCACATTGGCGGGCTTCAGATCCCGATGCAGCACGCGCTGGCCGTGGGCATAGGCCACCGCCCGCGCCAGCGCCAGCACCCGCGCCACGCGCTCGCGCAGGCTCGGATTCGCTTCGCTCAGCCACGTATCGAAGGCGCGCCCCTCGACCCACTCGGTGACCAGCCAGGGCCGGCCGTCGGCGCTCATGCCGCCGTCCAGCAGCTGGGCGATGCCCGGATGTCGCAGCCGCGCCAGCAGGGCGCGCTCGCGGGCGATGCTGCGCGCCGCCTGCGGGCGATCCATGCGCAGGAACTTGATCGCTACTGCGCGCTGGAAGGCACCGTCCGCGCGCTCGCCGCGCCAGACCTCGCCCATGCCGCCGCGCCCGACCGCGGCGATCAAGCGCCAGGGCCCGACCCGATCCGGCGCTGCCGCCTCGGGCTCGCGCTCCATCAGGCCCACCGACTGCTCGATCGCGCGCAGCCAGCCGCGCAGGGCTTCGGCCTCGTCGGCGGCCAGATCGACCAGCAGCGATTCGCGTGCGTCGGCCGGCAGATCGAGCAGCGCGTCCAGGCGCTCGGAGAGCGCGGCCCAGCGCGCGGCATCGACGCCGACCGGGCCGCTGGCGCCCGCGTTCATGCCGGCGCGCCGCCCAGAAAACCGAACAGCCAGCCGCGCGCCTTCAGCCAGTCGCGGCGGACGGTGACCTCGTTGACCTGCAGCAGCTCGGCGATCTCGCGATCGGTGAGCCCGGCGAAATAGCGCAGCTGCACCACTTCGGCGGCCCGTGCGCTGACCTTCTCCAGCGCGGCAAGCGCGGCATCGAGCTCGACCAGATCGAGTGCGGCCTCGGCCGGCAGGTCCTCGGCGGCGGACAGGGACAGGGCCAGGGCGCCGCCACCGCGCTTGTCGGCGCGCGCCGCGCGAAAGTGATCGACCAGCACCTGGCGCATGCAGCGCGCGGCAATGCCGAAGAACAGCCGGCGATCCACCTGCTCGGGCAGGCGCGCGCCGGCGAGCTTCAGATAGGCCTCGTTGACCAGGGCGGTGGTGGACAGGGTTTCGCCGGCGCCCATGGACAGGCGCTCGCGGCGGGCGATCCGGCGGAGGTCGCCTTGGGCGGCGGCGATCAGCTGATCGAGCGCGCCCGGCCGGGTCGGGTCAAGCTGGGCCAGCAGGCCCGCCAGACCCGAGCTCAGGCTTTCCCCCAGCTCGCGCGACAGCGCCTCGGCGTCGGCCATTCCCTCGCTCATGGACACGCGCCCCGCGCGCGGAGCGCAGCCGACGCAGCGAGCCTCTCGAAAGCGGGCGATGGGAGCATAGGGTCCGGCCGCGACAGTGTCCGGGGCGGAACTATAGGGCAACACGGATCCAGTCCATCCTGGCCTCGATCCGTGATCGCGAGTCCGGCGCAGGTCCGGACTCGTTTGTGCTGGATCAAGCCCCAACGCGCTCGATCCGCGGGCGCGCCCTCCATGGCGGGCGACAAGGCTGAATGCTTCAGCCTTGCCGCAGGGCCAGCCGGCGGCGCCCGGCAGGGGTGGATGCACGGATTCGCCCCCGCTCTACGCATGGGCTGTCAGGACACTCCCGGAGCCTCCCATGACACGCCTGCGCCCTGCCCTGCCATCCGCCCTCGTTGCGCTGATCCTGCTGCCCGGCGCCAGCCGCGCCGCCGACTGGCTCTGGCCCGACACCGTCTTCGGTGGCCCCTGCGCGGGCAGCCTGCAGGCCTGTATCGACAACGCCGCGGCCGGGGACACCATCCAGATCGTCGGCGACGAGCTGAACAACCCGGATCGCTATACACCGATCGACGAGAACATCGCGATTGTCCGCTCCCTGACCCTGCGCGCCGCGCCGGGCGTCGATGCGGTGTTCGCGCCCGAGCGCAGCTTGCGCGTAGACCTCGGCGCCGGCAGCCACACGGTGCGCCTGTCAGACCTCAGCTTTCGCCGTGGCGGCGTCCTGGTCACCGACGCAAGTACGGTGGCGGGCGGGCTGATCGATCTGCAGCGCCTGCGGGTGCTTGAACTCGGCGCCGCCGGTCAGCAAGCCGGCCAGTGCGGGCTGCAGGTCACGGTCAATGGAAGCGCCGCCCGACAGATCAACGTCGGCGACAGCCTGGTCGCGCGTGGGGCCGCACAGCCCGAACGGCCTTTCAGCGGCATCTGCGTGACCCAGGACGGCGACGGCGCGCTCAACGTCAACCTGTTCCGCAACCGGGTCCTGCCCGGCAGCGGCCGCAGCGCCTTTGGCCTGATCGCCTACAACCTGGCCGGCGGCAGCAGCGCGCGCGCCAGCGCCAACCGCATCTTCGGGCCCCGCGAAGACACCGCGCTGTACCTGTTGAGCCGGGACAGCGGCAGCACCCTGCGCGCCGAGAACAATCTGATCTCGGGCAGCAGCGGCGACCAGTACGCGCTGACTCTCAACGTGCCGGGCGGCACCGGCGTCATCGTCAACAACACGGTGGTGCACGGGCAGCGCGGCGTGGCCGGGGGCGGTCTCGCCAATACGCCCGCCGCCAGCCTGCGCGTTGCCAACAACCTGATCGCCTGGCAGAGCGTCAGCGGTGTGGCCGTGTCGGCAAGCAACAGCAGCAACGCCAACAATCTGCTGTTCGAAACCCTCGCCAATCTCTGGACGCCCGGACCGGGCACGCTCACCGTCGATCCGCGCATCGAGTCCGCGGGCTACCCGCGGCCGCGCTTCGATTCGCCGCTGATCAATGCCGGCAGCGCCGCCGACGCCAGCGGGCTCACCTTCGACGTGGACGGCGAGCGCCGCAGCGCGCTGGGCGCCGTCGACATCGGCGCCTTCGAGGCCAACGGCGAAGGCGCCGCGGTGATCACCGCGACAGCGCAGAACAGCTTCTTCAACGAGGTGTATGTCCAGCCCTTCCCCACCCAGCTTCTGGAGACGGACCACCTCGCCGTCAGCGAGCAGCGCGCGCTGCCCTCGACGCCCGCGCTAGGCCAGCATCTCGGCGTCTACCGCAACCCGCAAAGCGCCAGTGGCTGGTCGATTTTCCATCAGGACAGCAACGTCGACATGGCCCTGGGCCAGCGCTTCCACGTGATCGCGCCGGTCGCCAGCAAGACCGGCTTCTCCCATCTGACCAGCGCCGCCAACAGCAGCGGCGCGCTCTCGCGCATCGAGCACGCCTCGCTCAACGGCCTCAGCTTCGCCATCGCGATCGCCCTGCAGCGCTGGGAGGGCGCGTATCACGATGTGCCGATCGGGCTGGCCTGGACCAGTGCGGGCGGCGGCCGCTGGCAGCTGCGCAACGAAGACGGCAGCGCCATGCCCGCCAGCCTCAGCTTCAATCTGATGGTGGCGCCGCTGCTGTCGCCCAATGCGGCGCGCTTGAGCCCGGGCGGACAAAGCCTGCGCGAACTCCGCATCGAACACCCGCTGCTGGACGACAACGCCTGCGCCGCCCCCGTGGTCGGCCGCGTCGACGATCCGCTGGACGGGCTCACGGTCAACAACCCGCAGCGCTTCAGCCTTGCCTACCGGGCTCCCAGCGGACCCGGCGCGCCCGGCCGCTGGTTCATCGTGGCCGAGGGCAGCGGCACACCGAGCTTTCCGCCCAACGTGGCCTTCAACCTCATCACCGACGGGGCCCAGGCGGAACGCTGCCGCGCGCCGCGTGAGAACGCGATCTTCCGCAACGGCTTCGAAACCGCGGCCCGGTAGTCGACGCCTGCGTCGGGCTCAGGCGGTTTCGGCCGAGCCCGGCGCCGACGCAGGCTGCGCGGCCGCCGCGCTCTTGCCCTCGCCACCGATGTAGGCCGCGAGCAGCACCATCAGCAGGTCGCGCAGGCTGCTGAAACCCAGGCTGTGCGCATAGGTTTCGGGGTCCGGCAGCATCCGGTTGCCGGTCGAGGCCTCGTACCAGTGCTGCAGGGCGTCGGCGCCGATGCCGGCATCGGCCAGCTCAGGGCGCTCGATGCCGAGTTCCTGCAGGCGCTGTTGCTGGGCCTGCACCCGCTCGCGGCCAGCGTCCAGCCGGCCTTCGGCCTTCAGCAGGAGCAGCAGGAAGCCGTCCAGACCAGCCCCGGACTGGGCGATCAGGCGCTCGGCCACCACCTCCAACTGCAGCCAGTGGCGCCAGTCGCCGCTGTCCAGCTCCTGCTCCGCCCGATAGGCATCGAGCGCCGCCTGCCCGGCCAGGCCCTTGCGATCGGCCAGGCGCAAGGCAGCCGCCCGCAGCTCATCGGCAGTGGGCGGAGCCTGGCGCTGCGCCTGCTCGGAGAGCAGCCGCAGCAGCAGGGCTTCGCGCAGCAGTTCGCGCCGGTCCGGCGCCAGCGCGCGCACGTCGCGCAGCAGCGCGTCATGTTTCACAGTCGGCGACTGCCCGCTGTCGGCACTGCGCAGGCGCGGCTCCTGCGAGGCCGCCAGCCCGCGCCAGAAGCGCGTCTGCTCCAGAGCGAACGTGGCCGCGTGCGGACGCGCCGGCGCCGCCAACTCACGCGCGAGGGTGTCCAGCAGCTCGATCGCATCCAGCGCTTTGGCGTCGTCCTCGCGACTGATGCTGCGGATCGCGTCCTCCACCGCTGCGCCGAGCGCCAGCGCGCGCGCATCGGCCAGCAGCTCGGCCCAGCTGCGCTCCCAGTAGGGACGCTGCTTGCTGAGCTCGGCAAGACGCGCGGCCTGTTCCGCCCCCAGCAGGCCCTGGCCCTGCAGGCGCTGCAGCAGGGCGCGGATCGACACCATCGCCGCCGACAGCGGACGGAACGCCGCCTCGGCCGGCGCATGCACTACCGCGACCTCGTCGTCGTCCTCCAGCACGCCATCGCGGAAGGCCTCGAAGATGCGACCAACCCCGCGCATGCCGAAAGCCTGCAGCTCGGCGGCGCGCAGCGCCCCCATGCTGGAGGCGCCGTGCACGTGCACCCCGCGTTCGAGCGCGAACAGGATCTCCTTGTGCCAGACCGCGGGCACCTGCTCGAACACGCCGTCGATCAGGGCGATGTGGTCACCGGGTCGGGCGCGGCTGCGCACCAGCGCATAGACGTCGCCCATCGCCACCGGCGGCAGGTATTCGGCCTGCAGATGGGCGCGGGCGCGTGCCAGCGGCAGGCTGGGACCGAGGAAGACGAAGCAGTTCATGCGGCATCCTCCGCCCGCCAGACCCGCCCCTGGCGGACGCGCCGCCCGCCCAGCAGGACGGTGGGCGCCGCAAGGCCCGGCACCACGGCTTTCACCACCGGCACGCCTAGCTGCGGCTGCGAGAGATCGACCACCAGCGCCTGCCCGAGGCCGACCCGGCGCAAGCCCTCCAGCAGGGCGTCGAGATCCGCGCGGAAGTCACTGCCGGCCTGGCTGCGGCGCTCGGCGAAGCGCCGCTGCGGCGCGCCCTCGGCCATGCGCGCGCGCAGGCTGGCGAGCTCGTCGGGGTGGCCACCACGCCGGTAGTCCTCGGGGAAGATGTCGTCGCGGCTGCCGCTGATGTGGGTCAGGCGGCTTTGCACGGCTTCGGTGATCGCGCGCAGCAGGGCGATCGCCGGATCCAGATGGCAGCCGTAGCCGTTGAAGGCCGGCAGGTGGCGCCAACGCGTCTGCTCGGCGGCGTCGACGATGCAGCAGGCATACACCGGCACGCCGGTGTCGATCGTCAGGTCGAGCAGGCTGAATTGCATGCCCGCCTCGCGCAGGCGCAGCAGCAGGCCGCGGCAGTCGACATCATCGACGCTGTCGGGATCGACCCGCAGCGCGGCCTCGTGGCGGCGCAGGGCATCAGCGCGACGGGCGATGGCGTCGCGCTCGATCAGCTCGGACAGGGCATGGCAGGTCGCCTCCAGCAGGGAGTTGCCGCCGGCCAGACCGTTGCTCGACTGCACGAAGGCGGCGCCAAGCTCACCGCCGGGGCCGACCACATAGGAGGTGCTGACGCAATCCAGCGGCAGCCAGGTGTCGCGCCCGTTGAACAGGTCGAGTCCCTGCACCCAGTCGATCGGCAGGTCGGCGCGCGGCGGCGCGGCCTCGTAGTGGCCGAGCCCGCCGATGTCCGCCACCGCCGCGCCCTGCGCCAGCCGCCGCGCGGATTCGCGGCGCAGCGGCAGCATGATGTGTTCGGCATGCCAGTTCTCGATCGACTCCATGAGCGCCGAGACCTTGGCGCAGTCGTGGCTCAGGCCCTTGCCCTGCGAGGACGACAGCCCGCGCGAATTGGGCCGGATCGCCACCCACACCGGCAGGCCGATGTGGTCGAGGCCGGTGATGTTGGCGAGCCGGGTGATGCCGAGCTCCGGCATCAGCGGGCGCAGCCGCGCCAGGGTCTCCTGCGGTGCGCGCTGGCGCTGGGTGCCCGCGCGATAGCGCTTCTCCGCCGGCGCGCGCAGCGCCTCCGCAAGCGCGCGGCTCATGCCAGCGCACAGCTGCTGGCGGCCGGCATGGCCAGGGCATCGGCGCGCCTCGCGCCGCAGCAGGGACAATCGGGATCGCGGCGGAAGGCGAGCCGGCTGAAGCGCGCGGCCAGCGCGTCGTAGCGCAGGGCGTGGCCGACCAGCGGCTCGCCCACACCGAGGATCAGCTTGATGGCTTCGGTCGCCTGCAGCAGGCCGATGGTGCCGGGCAGCACGCCCAGCACTCCGGCCTCGGCGCAGGAGGGCGCAAGCTCGGGCGGCGGCGGCTCGGGGTAGAGGCAGCGGTAGCAGGGACCGCCCGGCGCGGCGAACACGCTGACCTGGCCATCGAAGCGGTACACCGAGCCGTGCACGAAGGGCAGGCCCAGGGCCACGCAGGTGTCGTTGATGACGTAGCGGGTGGCGAAGTTGTCCGAGCCGTCGACGACCAGGTCGTAGTCGGCGAACAGCGCGCGGGCGTTGTCGCTCGACAGACGCAGCGGATGCAGGCGCAGGCGGATGCCCGGATTGAGCGCCGACAGCCGCGCCTGCGCGCTGTCCAGCTTGGGCCGGCCGACCCAGTCATTGGCGTGCAGCACCTGGCGCTGCAGGTTGCTCTCGTCGACCACGTCGTCGTCGACCAGGCCGAGCGTGCCGACGCCCGCCGCCGCCAAGTACAGGGCGGCCGGCGAACCGAGTCCACCGGCACCGATCAGCAGTACCCGCGCCTGCAGCAGGCGCAGTTGTCCGGCCTCGCCCACCTCGGGGATCGCGAGGTGGCGCTGGTAGCGGCGGCGCTCGGGGGCATCGAGCGTGCGCGGCAGCTCGACGGCCTGACCGGCCTGCTTCCAGGCCTGGATGCCTCCGTCGAGGCTGTGCACCCGCGTGTAGCCCAGCGTCAGCAGGGTTTGCGCGGCGAACAGCGAGCGCGTGCCGGACTCGCAGTACACGACGAGTGCGCGGTCGCGGTCCGGCAGCCGCGATTCGGCGCGCACCTCGAGAAAGCCACGGTCGATGTGCAGGGCGCCGGGCAGGTGGCCCTGCCGCCATTCGTCATCGCTGCGCACGTCGACCAGCAGCGGCGCTTCGCCAAGGGCGCCCAACTCGGCCACGCCGATACGCGGGATCGACTGCTGCAGATGGGCGCGCCACTCGGCCAGGCTGAGCCCGCTGCCGCCTGCCACCGCCGGCAGGATCTCCAGCACGCGGCGCCCTTCGAGCGGCGTGTCCAGACCCGCGTGCATGCGCACGTCCTCGTCGTCGAGGAACAGGTTGACGAAGCGCCGCAGGCGGCCGTCCTCATCGAACAGCTGCGCGGCCAGCCCGGGGTGCTGCTGGACCAGGGCCCGCAGCGCCTCGCCGACGGCGGACGCGCTGACCTCGACTTCCTTGCGGCCCTGGGTGTGGCTGCGCAGCGGGGTGGGTATCAGGACGCGGATCATGCGGATTCCTCGCGGAGTGGATGCGCGCGCCAACCCGCTTCGGTGCAGGCGAAGGCGCCGATGTCGACCGTCCCGGCGGCATCGATGGCGACGATCAGGTGGTGGTAACCCGGCCAGCAGGCTGCGGCCTCGTCCTTGGCGGAAGGCCAGGCGCGTCCACCGGGATGGCTGTGGAAGAAGCCGATCAGCTCCAGCCCGCGGGCCCGTGCCTGCGCGCCGGCCCTCTGCAGGTCGGCGGGCTCCAGGGCGAAGGCGGTGCCGCGATGGCCGGCGGCGACGTTGTCGAGCGCGAGGGCTGCCGCCACCCGCGGTGGCGACGGCGCGGCGTCCTCGCCCAGCAGCACGCCGCAGGCCTCGTAGGGCCAGCGGGCGCGGGCGGCGGCGAGCAGCTCGGCACGGGCCTGCACGGACAGGTGGAGGGCGGGCTCAGGCGGCATCGGCATGCTCCACGAACTGCCCCTTGTCGAGGTAGCAGCGGCGCCGCGCGACGGCGGCGGCGCGCTGGTCGTGGGTCACCATCAGGACGGTCTTGCCGAAGCGCTCGTTGAGCAGGGCCAGAGTCTGCAGCACCTCCTCGGAGGACTTGCGGTCGAGGTTGCCGGTGGGCTCGTCGCAAAGCAGCAGCTTCGAATCGGCGACGATGGCCCGCGCGATCGCCACCCGCTGCTGCTGCCCGCCGGAGAGCTGCGAGGGCAGGCGCGCGGCGCAGTCAGACAGACCCACGAGATCCAGCGCTGCGGCCACCCGGCGACGGCGCTCGGCGGCATCCAACCGGGTCAGCAGCAGGGGCATTTCGATGTTGCGCGCCGCGCTCATCACCGGCAGCAGGTTGTAGGCCTGGAACACGAAGCCGACTGTGCGCGCGCGCCAGGCGGTCAGCTCGCCTGCGCTCATTCGATCGAGCCGCTGGCCGAGGCAGCTGATCTCGCCGCGATCGGGACGGTCGATGCCGGCCAGCAGGTTCAGCAGGGTGGTCTTGCCCGAGCCCGAGGGGCCCATGATGGCGACGAACTCGCCCTCGGCGATGTCGAGGTCGAGCTCGTCCAGAACGCGCACGGGTTCGGTGCCGCGCTGATAGGTGCGGCCGATTCCGCGGAGTCGGAACAGGGGCTCAGCGGACATCGGCCAGGCCCTCGCCGTCGAGGAAGGCGACCTTGACGGCCTTGTCAGGCAGGATCCGCGGATCGCGGTCGAGCAGCTCGATCCGCACGCGCACGGTGCCGCGAGCGCGGTCGGCATTCGGCATCACCTTGTGCACGCGACCGGCGATCGTCCAGCCCGGATGCGCATACAGTTCGGCCTCGACCGCCTGGCCGGGCTGCACCCGAGCGATCATCTGCTCGTTGACGTCGACCACGATTTCCAGGGATTCCATGTCAACGATGGTGCAGATGCCGGTGCGGGTGTAGCCGCCGCCGGCCGCGCTCGGCGCCAGCACCTCGCCGGGCTGCGCGTTCTTCGACACCACCACGCCGGCGAAGGGCGCGCGGATGCTGTGGTCGTCGAGCAGCACCTCGAAGCGCTGCACTTCCAGCGCGGACAGCTGCAGATCGGCGCGGGCCAGGTCGACCTGCGCCCGCGCCGTCGCCAGCGCGGTCGCCGCGCGCTCGATGCTGGCCGCACTGGCATAGCCGTCGCCGCGCAGCGAGCGCTCGCGCTCCAGCGTCTGCCGCGCCTCTTCGGCCTGCGCCTCGCTGCTGCGCAGGCGCGCTTCGGCGGCGCGCCGACGCGCCTGGGCGAGACCCAGCTCCAACCGCGCCTGGGTGTCCTCCAGCCGCGCCAGCACCTGGCCCTGCTCGACCAGGCTGCCCTCCTCGATCGCCACCTCGGTGATCAGGCCGAGCGTGCGCGCGGACACCGTCGCCACCCGCGCCGCGCTGATGTAGCCCGAGGCTTCCAGCCGGGTCGCAGGCAATGCCGGCGGCGGCGCCGACGCAGGGGCGGCCGCCGCGCTCGCGACGGGCGCCGGCACGGACTCGGCATCTTCCGGCCCCAGCAGCAGGTAGCCGAGCACCAGGCCCTGCGCCAGCACCAGCGCGCCAAGCAGCCAGGCCAGGGGCGGCATCGGCGCACGCGCGCTGGCCGCGGCCTGCCCATGGGCGGGCGGGGGTGAGCCCAGCATCCGCTGCAGCAGGGCCTCGCGACGCGCGCGCTCTTCCTGCGATTCCCCGGCGCGTGCGCGCTCATCCATCACTTCGTTCACCATGCGAACTGCCCCCGGATTCCACGCGCGGCGGGCACGATCCCGCCGAGCAAGCCCACCACCATGGCCAGGCCCAGCGCCTGCGCCGCCGCGGCCGCGTCCACCCGCAGCACGTACTGCACATGCGTGTAGCCCTCGCCCAGCGTGTTGGCACCCAAACCATCGATCAGCAGCAGGGCGAGCAGCAGACCCAGCAGCCCACCCAGCGCGCTCAGCAGCAGCGCCTCGCTTAGCACGGCGAGGAAGATCGCCGGCGTGCCGAAGCCCTGCAGGTGGAGGATGCGGATCGAGCGACGCTGTCCGTAGACGCGCGTGCTCATGATGTTGAAGACGCCGGCGATGCAGCCCAGCGCCAGCAGCAGCGACAGCGGCCAGCCGACGTAACGCATCAGGAGGGTGGTGCCCTCGACCTGGTCGCGGTAGCGCTCGCGCTCGGTGCGCACGTCGAGCTCGAGCCGCGGGTCGGCGTCGATGTGGTCCTGCAGGGCGGCGAGGCTACCGGCGTCGCGCAGGTCGAGGCGCACCGACTGCAGCTGGTTCTCGCGCCGATAGGCCGACTGCACGGCGGCCAGCCCCGCCCACAGTTCGGCCTCGAGCGCGGCGCTGTCGAGCGCGAACACGCCGACCACGGTCCAGTCGCGACCGGCCAGACCGAGCCGGTCGCCGAGGCGCACGCCGCCGAGCCGCTGCTGCAGGCTGCGGCCGATGATCAGCTCGTTGCGGCCGTCCTCGTACATGCGCCCTTCGAGCAGCCGGAAGCCGGCGCGCAGGCCCGGCCCGGCGCTGCCGACGCCGCGCAGCAGCATGTTCAGGCGGGCGCCGCTGGCGTCGGTGAACAGACTCACGGTCATCGCGAATTCGGGCGAGAAGGCCACCCCAGCGGCGGCCGGCGCCACCCGCAGCAGCTCGACCTGCTCGCGCGACAGGCGGCTGGTCGACTCCGAGGTCGCCTGGTCCCACAGCACCACCGCGACGGCATCGCTGCCGGCATTGCGCGCGGTGTATTCGAAGCCGCGGGTCATGCCGAGGAAGCCGAGCACCACCAGCATCAGCAGGGTCACGCTGAGCAGGATCGACAGGCTGGCCCAGCGGCTGCGCCAGAGGTTGCCCAGCGCCACCGGCAGCAGCGCCAGGTACTGGCGCAGTGCACCGACGCGCTCAGAGGCCGCCATCTCAGCCCTGCTCCATGGCGAAGGCCTCGACCGGACGCACACGCAGCGCCAGCCAAGCCGGCAGCAGCGCCGCCGCGGCGGCGAGCGCGAGCGCCAGCGCCAGCCCTTCGGCGACCACCGGCAGCGGCATCAGCAGGTCGGGCAGGAACTGCGGTAGCTGGCGGGTGACCACGCGGTTGACGACGGCGCCGAGCGCAAGGCCGAGCGCCGCCCCGGCGACCATCAACACGCCCACCTGGGCGAACACCATCGCAACCACGCGCCGGTCGGAGTAGCCCAGCACCTTGAGCACACCGAGATCGCGGGCGATCTGCCGCATGGCCAGCGCCTGGCTGCTGACCAGCACCAGCATCAGCGATACGAAGGCCACCGCCAGCACCGCGCGGATCATTCCCAGGAAGTCGCCGGACTGCGAGAAGAACTCGAGATGGAAGGCGTGATCGGTGGTGCTGCTGGTCGGTGCGTCGCCATCGGCGAACAGCGCGTCGATGGCCTGCGCCAACGCCGCCGGCGAGGTGCCCGGGGCAGGCGTGACCATGTAGGTGCCGACGGTGTCCTTCCACATCGGCCGCGCTTCGTTGAGGTAGTCGTAGTGGGTGATGATGTAGTTGCGCGCGCCGCCGCTCGACTCGGCCACGAAGGTGCCCGACAGCACATAGGTCCAGGCCGGCTCGCCCGCCGGCGGCGGATACAAGATGCTCTTCAGCGGAATGCTGTCGCCGGGCTTCCAGCCGAAGCGCTCGGCCAGCGCCACGCTGGCCAGCATGCCGTTGCGGCGCTGCAGGAAGTCCGCGCGCGCGGCGGCATCGACGCGCATGTCCGGGTGCTGCTGCAGCCACGACTCGGGCGCCACGGCCAGCGCCATCAGCAGCTCGCGGGCATCTCGGAAATAGGCGCCCTGCCAGGTCGCATGCGCCCAGTGCGCCACGCCCGGCAGGGCGGCGATGCGCTCACCGTGGGCCAGCGGCAGGGTCTGCATCAGGCCGTCGCGGTGGGTCACGATCAGACGCTGTCCGGTCACCGATTCCTCGCCGCTCTGCAGCGAATAGCGGAACGCGCCCAGCACGCCGTAGGCAAGGAAGGCCACGCTCACGCAGGCCAGCAGGGTGAGCGAGCGCAGCCGATGGAAGCGCAGGTAGTCGAGCGCGATCCGCAGGGCCGTCATGCCGGCACTACCTCACCCAATGCAGCGGCCGCGGCCGCCAGCGAACGCGCCAGCGCCAGCTCCTGTGCCGGCTGCAGGCCGAGCCGGTTGTTCAGCATGTGGATCTGCGAGGACAGGATGCTGAAGCGCGCAGCGCGCAGCGCCTCCTCGCCCTCGCAGACCTCGCCGGTGAGCGGCGACACCAGCCCCTGCTGCGCATGCAGCTCGCCGAGCCGGCGATCCAGCCCGGCACAGGCCTCGGCCCAGCGCGCCTGCGCGCTGTCGGCGCGCGCGCCATCGACGCACTCCTCCAGCATCCGGCGCAGCGCGTGCACCTGCGCGGCCGGTGCCGTCTGCGCGGCGAGGCGCTCGTCAAGGGCACGGGTGTCTGCGGAGTAGCCGCGCCAGAACCCGGCATAGCTGGCGCAGAATGCCGCCAGGGCCGACGGCGAAGCCTCGAAGGCGAAGACCGCCTCGGCCATCAGCCGCCAGGCGACCGCAGCGCGCCGCTGCGGATCGCCTCGGGTGGCGCCCAGCACCGCCAGCGCGATCTCACTGCTGCGCGTGAACAGCTGCTCGCAGTGCGTCATCGCGGCGGGTCCGCCGTAGCGGCGGATCTCGGGCTCGTAGGGGAGCTGCACCACCGAGCCTTCCGGATACCAGGGCAGGCTTTCCAGCGGCCGCGGTTCGCCATCCAGCGGGTGGTTCGCGTAGTACTGCTCGGCGCTCAGGGAGAAGCCACTGAGGTAGGCCGGCACGGCGTTCTGCAGGGCGTGGCCGAACTCGCTGCGCAGCGCCGGATCGGCGTCCAACAGGCGCAGGCGCAGATGCGGGCCGCCCTCCCAGTAGCGTACGAAGAACCAGCCGGCGATCCGCCCCTCCGAAAGCAAGGTCGGCAGCCGCGGCTTCAGCCAGTCGAGCAGGAAATCGCTGGCGCGCTCGGGGTCCGCGAGGAATACGTGGAAAGCGGACCAGTGGCGTGCGGTAGCCATCGTCACAGCAGCTCCAGGGCTGGGTTGGCGCTGCGGTTGAAACCGCAGAGCAGGGTGTAGACCAGCGGACCGGGCAGGCCGAGCCGCGCTTCCAGGCGGTGCTCGTGGAGCATGCGCAGCGGCCGCGCGAACAGGCCGAGGGCGGCGGCAGCCAGGCTGAAGTCCTGCGCCAGCGCGCCGGCCGCGAGGTGCCGGCGGCGCAGCGCCGAAGGGCCGGCGGCATACAGCGCGGGCCAGGACTCGGCACAGATCAGCAGGGCGCCGACGAAGCCCGGCAGGTTGTAGCGGAAGTCCGGCCGCGGCAGCGCCGCGCGCAGGGCGGCGATCGCATCGCTGCCGGCGGGCGCAGTGGCCACCGGCTGCGAGTCGAGGTCGTACAGGCCCGGCGCCTGCCCGCTGGCATGCAGCCACAGCCAGTACTGACCCAGCCGCGGCTGCTCGGGCACGGGCATGCGCCGCGCAGTGAGCGCGCGCGCCAGCGCCAGCAGGCGCGGCGAGAAGTCGGCCGCCAGCAGGCGCGGCTGCGGCGCGAAGCCGCCGCGGTCGTTGCCCGAGCCGCGCCGGCGCAGGACCTCGGCGAGGTCGATCGCCAGCCCGTCGATGCCGGCATCGCCCTCGAACGCGGGTGGCGAAGTGGTGGGCGACACCGGCGCCGCTGCCGCGGCGAGCGGCTCAAGCCCGGCGCTGAACGCCTGCGCGAGCTCCTCCAGCCGCGGGAAGCGCCGCGTCAATTCGGCAGTCGGCGCCCGCCCTGCCCTGCGGCATTCGAGCTGCGGCCAGTCCTGCGGGGCGAAGCCCGCGAGCCGCAACCGCACCGCTGCCAGCGGGATTTCGAGGGGCGCGCACAGCGCGCGCGCCTCGATGGGTGCCTCCAGAGGCTGCGGGGCCAGGCCCAGGGCCTCGCCGACCTGGCAGACCTGCGCCTGCGCCATGCCGGCTTCCAGCGCGCACGGAAACGGGCTGAACTCGCCGTACTTGTCGGCAAGGCTCCAGAGCTCGGCGATGCCGAGCAGGAGCAGCTCGTCCTCGCCCAGCTGCTTCCTGAGCGGCTCGCACTCGCCCAGCGATTCCAGCGCGTGGTGCTCGCTGCGGTAGCCCCAGACGCGGGCCTCGCCCCCCCCCAGCAGCAGGTAGCGCAGCGGATAGAGGCAGCGTCCCGAGGGCACGCCGCGATGCACCGCATAGGGGTTCAGCGGCTCGTAGCGCAGCGGCGCGGCGACCCAGCGCAGCAGCCGCGACAGCCGCAGCCGCGGCAAGTCCTCGCCGGGCACGTGGGCGCCTCGCAGATGTTCGCGCAGCGGCAGCAGCCCGCGCGGCAGTGCGGTCGGCAGCAGGCTCAGCCGCGCCGGCTGCACCACCGCCGCCGGCTTCAGGCCGGGCAGCGCGCGCGGGTCCTGGAAGGCCGGCACCCGCAGCGCGTCCAGACGACGATAGCTGCCCAGAGCCCAGGCCCCGGCAGCCGCACGCTGTTCGGCTGTCAGGAATGCGTTCATGGGAAGTTGTGCGGATACGGGTTCAGGCCGCGCGCCGCCAGCGCGGCGGCGTCGATGCCCAGAGCGCCCGCGGCGGCATCGATGCGTCCGCGGCGGATGCGCCGGTACTGATGACCGAAGCTGACCGGCAGGAGGCCCGGCGCCAGCACCTTCACGCAGTGCAGACCCAGGCCCTCGCGCAGTGCCTCGAAGCCCTGGTCGACCACGATCACATCGCTGGCGAAGGCGAGCACGCGCTGGCACAGGGCCTCGAACTCGACGGCGGGATCGCGCTCGACGCTGTCGCACAGCTGCGCCCTGCACTCGGCCAGGCTGCGGCGCGGGCCGCCCTGCAGGAAGTCGAGGCGCGCGAAGCTCTCGGGCAGGCTGTAGAGCAGCACGTGATCGGGCATCTCCTGCACCTGCGCCTCGTCCGCATGCAGCAGGCGCGCGCGCTCGCGCAGCGCCGGCAGGCTGCGCCGGTACACGCCCATCGAGGTGGTCACCTCCACCAGCGCGGCGAAGGCCGCCTGGCCCCAGCGCCGGTGTGCGGCCGAGGCGCAGTAGGACTTCACCGGCGCTTGGTTGGCGGGATCGACGATCATCGCCATCACCGTCGGCCATTCGATGCCGGCGCGCAGGTCGAACAGCTGCACTTCGTAGCCTTCGGCGCGGCTGCGCGCGAGCAGGGCCTGAACGCGAACGTCGTCGATGCTGTCGGCATCGATCCGCGGCGGCGCCCAGCGCCCGTACCAGGTGCAGAAGTAGGCGTCGCGCTCGATCACCTCGGACAGCCCGTAGAGCGCGGCCTCGGCCGGGCTGCCGCCCAGCGCGCAGCCGTTCGAGGTGTCGAACACGAAACGGTTGACCGGCCGGCCCGGCTGGGCGTCCAGCCAGTAGTGCACCAGCTGCAGCGGCACCAGCACCGGCCGGCCCTGGCGCACCGAATGCCCCCAGCACCAGTCGAACTCGAGGTCGTCGCTGTAGGACGTCAGCCGATAGCCCGGCTCGGCCTGCTGCTCGGGCGCATGCAGCACGAACTCGCGCGGATCAATCACCTGCGCGCCGTGGCGCTCGCGCAGTAAGTTCAGGCTGCCACGCTCGACCACGCGGCGCCCGCGCGGCGCGTGGCCGGCATGGCGCTCCAGGGCTTCGAGGAGGGCGACCAGCTCGGAGCGCTCGCGCGATTCGGCGCGGCCGTAGCCGCGTTCGATGGTCTCGGAGCCGGGAATCGGCAGCTCGGACACCGCCATCGGCATCAGCGCCGAACCGAGGTCGCGGTAGAGATGGCGGATCAGGCCCGTGCGGCGATCGACGAAGTGCCGGCGGGCGCGCTGCACATCAAGGCGCGGATTGTCGAGGCGGTCACGGCTGGCGTCGGGGCGCAGGCGGCGCTCGCGGATCCAGTCGGCCAAGGCAGGCGCATCGGCGGGCAGCGGCGCGCAGTAGGGGCAGTCCGAGTGGGCGACGAAACGATGCAGGCGACTGC
Source organism: Aquimonas voraii (assembly GCF_900101825.1). GTDB lineage: Bacteria > Pseudomonadota > Gammaproteobacteria > Xanthomonadales > Xanthomonadaceae > Aquimonas > Aquimonas voraii. Next base: position 112,681 of record NZ_FNAG01000008.1, on the reverse strand, counting down.
TGCCGGCATCGAGGTCGAGGCGGAGCACGCTCTGGGCGAAGCCCTCATGGGCGCGGTGGGCGACTGAACCCTCGTCCAGCGCGGCCGACAGCAGGGCCCGCAGCCACAGCCGCTGCGGCGGCGACAACGGGCGCTGCGCGCTGGCGCGCCGACGCTGGCCATTCAGGCCCGCGCTCCAGTGCGGCTGCTGGCGCAGGTTGTTGGCCACGCGCAGGCGCAGGCAGCCGAGGCAGCCGCGCGTGCCCGCCGTGATCCGCGCGCCCAGCCACAGCGCGCCGGGCTCCAGGCCGAGCATCAGCACGCGGGCGCCGGCATCGAGCAGGCGCAGCTGCGCCTGCAGGGCCCGCTCGCTGGCAGCGAGGTCGAACAGCAGCAGCCAGGAACCGGCGCTGCCCGCCAAGGCCGCGTCGTCCAGATCGACCACGCCCGTCCGCTCGCACAGCAGCTCGCCCACCTGTCCGGCGAGATCCAGGCTGGCGCTGTCGCTGGCCAGACGCAGGCTCATGCGGTGGCGACCTCGCGGGCTTCCGCGCAGATCGCATGAAGACCCTCCACCCAGACCGGCAGGCGCAGCGCGCGCAGCCTCAGCGGAGGCGGCGGCGGAACGTCGTCACTGTCGCCCGCGGGCGCCCTGAGGCCCTGCAGCCAGTGCGCCTCGGGTAGCTGGGCCTGCAGCTGCAGGGCACTGCAGGCAGCGCCGACCACCGCGGCGAGTGCGTCCTCGAAGCTGGCTTCGAGCACCCGCGCGATCGCACGGCCTTGGAAGCGGCATTCGAGCAGATGGCAGGGCCAGCCTTCCAGCGCGTAGGCAAGCAGGTCGATGTCATCGCCGGCGTGGAACGCCAGCAGCTGCCGCAGAACATTCAGCCCGGCGTGCTGCAGCGCGACAAGCTCGATCCGGCGCGCGCGTGCGCAGCGCTGGAACAGAGCGTGCCGGCCCAGCGCCTGGGCCACGGCGCGGGCCTCGCAACGCGCGCGCTCGCGGGCCACGGCCACGGTGCTGCCTGGGAGATCCTGCTCGCAGAGCAGGCGCACGGCCTCGCACAGGGCATCGACCCCGGCGACCTCGGCGTCCAGCCCCCAGCCCAAGGCCCACTGCGGCGCGGCCTCGGCGCTTGCGCGCACGCCGATCAGCTCGTGGTGCAGGGGCAGCAGCATGAGCTCGGGCAGGCCGCGCTGGAGGAAGCGCCCGGTCAACTCATCGAACAGCGGGTCGAGCTCGACCCTGAGGCGCTCGTACTCGCCCAGCGGACGATCCGCGGGCAGGCCCAGCCGCGCGGGATAGCGCAGCGCCGCCGCCGGCGCGAAGGAGGCGCGACTGAGGATCGGGTGGACGCTGATCTCCATCCACGGGCTCACCCGCTGCAGCTGACCGGGCTGGACCGCCTCCGACTCGATCGAAAAGCCGCGCTGCAGGGCCGCCTGGGCGGCCAGTGCGCCGGCCACCGCAAGGCTGGCCGGGCTGTGTTCGGCGCTGTCGGCAGGGGCCTGCGGCAGCTGTTCCAGCAGGGCCGCGAGACCGGCCTCGGCATGCTCGGCCTCGGCCACCACGCAGGCCTCGCCGCGCAGCAGGCCGGCGAACACGCAGGGCATCGAGCGGCCCATCGCCGCCGCCAGCCATTGCCGCGCCTGCGCGGGATCCAGGTCATCGCTGGCGATCAACGCCAGTCCAGCACCCTCGGGAAGCTGGGCACCCTGCGCATGGAACTGCAGGCGCTCGGCACCGTCCAGCAGCTCAAGCTCGCCCGTGGTGACGCGGGTGCGCGCCTCGACCGACCGCCAGACATGGACGCGGGCCACACCGCTGGCCAGCAGGGCAGCGCATGCGGCCTTCAGCGCATAGCCCTCGCCGTGCACGGCGACCTCCAGCTGCAGCCAGGCTGGCAGCCGCTCCGCCCACTGCTGCGGCGCGCACTGGTCACGCAGATAGTGCAGAAGCTCGGCCGGCATCGGCGGCGGCGGCGCCTCGTCGAGGTCGAGCAGCATGTCGTGCTCGTCGAGGCCGGCCACCAGCTGGCGCAGCACGCCGCGCAGGCGCTCGGGCATGCGCTCTTCGATCTGCTCCAGGCTCAGGCCCTGCTCCATCAGGGCCAGGCAGCGCTCGACCAGCGGATACACGCCGCCGCCGCGCAGCGTGAAGCGCCGAGCGCCGGCCTCGAACCAGACGCCGTCGTCGGCCTGCTGGAAGTACACGTAGTTCTTCAGCCGCAGCCGGCGGGCCGGCGTCGCCTGGATCCGGGGTGCGCTGTCCATCAGCCGACCTCCAGTTCGGGCAGGCCCATGATCCGGCGCCAGGACACGCCCAGCACGCGCTCGACCGAGAGCGCGACGAGATGGCAGAGGCAGAACTTCTGCATCGGCGAGAGGCCGAGCATCGGCAGCAGCAGATAGAACAGGTTGACGTTGGCCCGATAGGCCATGAACTCGGGCGACTCCTGCACGCGCCGGCCCTCGGCCTCCTCGTAGAAGCGCCGCCCCATCGCCGACATCTCGCGGCTGCGCATGCGCTCGGCGTACTCCGGATCGGCGTTCGGGGCGATCTCCTCGACCAGGCGATCGAAGGTGGCATCGCCCAGCAGCGCTTCGTGGTTGGCATCGACGATTGCCTGCAGCTCGCGGCCGCTCTCGGCACAGGCCGCGGCCCAGCGCGGCATCAGCGCGCGCACGGCCGGGTCCAGCGGCAGCGCCTGCCAGTCGGCGGCCAGCACCGCGCGCAGACAGGCATCGATCTGTGCGCCCAGACGTGCGTCGAGCGCATCGAAGCGCTGACGCAGCGCGCCCTTGGCATCGTGCGCGGCGAAGAAATACTCGGCGTGCGAACGGAAGGACACATAGCCCAAGGCGAGGCCGCCGGCGCCATAGGTCTCGCCAAGCAGGCCCATCATCGCGGCCAGCGCCAGCAGGCAGGCGTCGGCATCGCGATTGCGCGCTTCCAGCAGCTCGAAGGTGAGCGGCAGGGTCGCCGAAAGGAAGTTCTCGCGGGCGCGCACGAAGGCCGGCAGGCGCAACGCTCGACTCGGCTGGTAGACGGCGAGGCCGAGCGTGTTGTTGACCAGCAGCGGCAGGTAGGGGCCGGGCTCGAGCTCGCTCATCCCGGCCTTGCGCGAGAGCTGCAGGTAGGCCGCGCGATCCAGCACGGTGGCGCTCGGATGCGCCTGCAGCCAAGGCAGCAGAATCGAACGCGCGAGCGGCAGCACCTCGCCATGCAGCTGACTGGCGCTGCATTCGACCAGCAGATCGACATGCGGCCCGTACTTCCAATGGACCTGCAGCATCTGCCGGTCTAAGCCCTTGGCCCGCAGCTGCTCGGAGAGCTGGCGCATGGGCCCGGCCACGAGCGCGCGCCGGTCGTCCTCGAACCAGGCCACGCGCAGCACCTGCCAGCGCCGAGCATCCGCGATCTGCGCGCCAGCCGGCCGGGTCAGTTCGAAGTGCAGTTCGGCGGCGTGCGGCGCGCCCGCCACGCGCACGCAGGCATCCTGCGGCCGCGGCAGGGCCTCGGTGACCGTCGCCGGAAAGCGGTTGCGCTTCAGCACGCGCTGCATCAGCCGCACCAGACGCGGGCTACCGAGATCGACATAGACCGGCTTCAGGTCCTTGAAGTCGAAGTTGCTCCAGTCGATGGCGGCGAGATCGACGCCCTCGCCGTCCGGCGTCGCCACCGGCGACAGCCGCAGGTAGATCTCGGCGGGCAGCTGCTGTTCGTGGCGCCAGCGCTGCACCGCAAGGAAGAATTCGGCGGGGCCGAGCTCGGGGTCCGGCAGGTGCGCGGGTGGCAGCAGCCACATCTGCCGAGCCAGCACCAGCGAGCCGAGCCGCAGGCGCGGAAAGCGCACCACCGACTGTGGCCGGATCAGGCCGCGGCGCATCATCGTGCCCATGGTGTGCTGGTTCAGGCCCTCGCTGAACGCCATCGCCAGCACGCGCTGCAGGCGTGGCAGCAGGGCTGGGATCAGGAAGCCCTGGTACCAGACGTCCCAGCGCCGGTCCGCGGCGTCCAGGAAATACAGGCTGTGCGAATCCGCCTCGTAGCGCAGGCGCAGGCCGGCCAGCGGCAGCACCGCGGCCTCGGGATGGCTGGCCGGGAACGGCGGCAGGCCCAGCTCGTGCTCGGTGGTCGGCGGGTGGCGATTGGCGGCGAAGCCGAACACGCCCGGCACCTCGGCGAAGCGAGCGAATCGCGAACCAGCGCGGAGGTAGTCGACCACGTCCGCCAGCTGCTCCGGCGTGGCGGCTTCGAGGAAGCGCGACTGCAGGCTGCCGCGCCCGGAGAACACCTGGTTGACCACCCAACGCGGCGCATCGGCCCGCCGCGGCAGGGGCTGCAACAGCAGACTGTGCGAACAGCCGCGCCGGCGCAGCGCAGGCGGCAGCAGGTCGACCACGGCGCGCAGCTGCTCGGGCTCGAGCACGACCTCGCCGGACTGGCCGAGCGCGCGTTCCATGAGGCTGTCGAAGGCATCGCGCGCGCTGGTGTAGTCGCGGCTGATGGCCGACTCCACCGCCGCCGCGCCGGTGGCATCGGGCGCAGCCATGCCGCCAGGACGGAACACCGCATCGAAGGCTTCCAGCAGGGCCGGGACGTCCTCGCAGATGCCGTCGACGCCGAACCGCGCCACGAAGAAATCCGCCAGCTGGCAGCGCACGACCTGGTTGTAGTCGACCAGCGGCGACAGCGCGAGCAGCAGATCCAGGCTGCCGGCGTCTTCGGCCAGGGCGGCAGGTGCGAGCGGCCGGACCGACTCGGGCAGATAGGCGTTCTCGAAGAACTGCGGCTTGAACAACGCGGGCAGGCGCTCGGCCCCGGTGAGCTCACGCAGGGCCTCGACCCGCTCGCGCACCTCGATCACAACGGCGGCGCGCGCGGCGGGATCGTCATCGACGAAACGCTGCAGGCAGTCGCGCAGGCCCTGCAGGGCCGCGACCAGGGGCGTGCCGAGCGCCGGCGCAAGGCGCTGGGCCAGCGACAGCGCCCAGTCCAGCGCATCGCACTGCTCGCCACCGCCGAGATCGAACTGCAGCAGGCCCAGCCCGTGGACCTTCTGCAGGAAGCCGATCACCGAACCGGCGTCGAGCTTCGGCGCCAGCGCACACATCCCGGCGGCGAGCTCGGCAGCTAGCAGCGGCCGGTCGCCGTGGTCGGCGTAGACCTGGCGCAGGCAGCGCAGCACGCCGTTGTAGGCGAGCTCGGCGGCGGCCTCGCCGGTGCCATAGGTGCGGCCGTTGCCAACATTGCCGGGCGCCGTCGTGCGAAAGCGGGCGCGCTCGCCACGCAGCTCGAACGAGCCATTGAGCCGCAGCGGCAGCACGGCATGCAGTCGACCGAAATCGCCGAGCACCGGCGCCAGCAGGTGCTGCAGCAGGGCAGGCTTGAAATGCAGGCGCGTCGCGGCCACCCGCTGCCAGTACTCAAGCTCGGGATGCGTCGTACCGGCGCTATCCCAAGCGCGCAGCTCCACAGGCGTGAACTGGGTCAGCGGGCTGGTCTTGGAAGCGCTGCGCGCCACGTACTGCAGCAGGGTGTCCTCAAGCTTGCGCAGTTCCTTGGCGCTCAACTCGGGCGCGGCGCCGTGCCCGAACTGGCGCTCGAGCTTGGCATGCAGTTCGGGATTGACATAGGCCAGCGCGTTACGCAGTGCGCCATCGCGCCAGGCTGCCGGCAACGCGCCCGCGCTCTCGCGCAGCTCGCGCTCGTAGCTGGCGACGAGCCCGGACTCCAGCCGATGCAGCTCCAGCAGCTCGGCGTTGAAGCGCTGCAGGGCGTCGAGCGCACCGGCATCGAGCACCTCGGACAGGCTCGCCAGCAAAGTCGGTGCGCAGGGCTTGAGGCGGAACATGCCGCGCTTGGCCGCCAGCACCGCGCGGGAGAGCGCGCGATCCTGCAGTCTCGGCACGGCCGGCTCCAGATGGCGGCAGATCGACTCGGCCGCGGCCTGCAGGCGCAGCCTGAGATCGATCGCGCGCGCGCAGTCCTCGGCCGTGCCGGCACCGCGCACACCGTCCAGCAGCGCCACCGGCGAGCCGGCCACGCGCATGACGTAGAGCGGGTGCAGGAGATCCTGACCAAGCCGCGGCGGGGCGGGTGTCGAAGTGCGGATCGCTTCCATTCGGCGTAGCTCCGCTCAGATCGAGGTGCGGCGCAGCATCACCCGCGCGGCGAAGGCGCAGGCGATGCCGAAGACCACGAGGAAAACCGTGCCGCCCAGCGCCTGCGCGGTGAACAGCTCGTTGCGCCAGGCCAGGCGCTGCAGCTCGACCACGTGGGTCATCGGAATCAGCTGGGACACATAGCCAACCCAGACCGGCAGCTGGTCGAGCGGGATGCTGGCGCCGGAGAGCAGCAGCATCGGCTGGAAGATGAAGATCGCGGCGCTGAAGGCGGTGGCGGTGCTGCGGAAGATCGCCCCCAGCAGGTAGCCCATCGAGAACATGCCGAAGCAGCAGACCACGAGCGCGAGGATGCCCTGCAGGATCGAGCCCGAGGGCAGGCGCCCGAACAGCAGCCAGCCGACCAGGATCATCGACACGTAGCCGATCAGGTAGATGAGGGTGGCGCGCACCACCGTGGCGATGCCGATCGCCGACATGTCGAGCGGGGTCACCAGCAGGCGCCGGAACAAGCCCAGCTCCTTGTAGATGACCAGCGTGGGCCCGATGTTCATGAGCGCGATGTTGAGCAGCACGAGCGCGGCGAAGCTCGGCGTGTACTCGTCGTAATAGGTCGCGGAATGCGCGCCGTAGCGCGCCTCGCCGAACATCATCCCGAAGAACAGGTACATCGCCGCGGGCAGGGCCACGATCAGCATGACCGCGAGCTTCTCGCGGAAGGCGACCTTGAGGTCAAGCAGCAGATAGGCGGCATGGGCGCGGAGCATCAGACGGACTCCTTCTGTTGATGCTGCTTGGCGAACAGGGCGTAGGCATCGTCGAGGTTGCTGGCCTCGCCGAGGCGGCGGGCCGCGTTGATCAGTTCCTGCGCTGTGCCGAAAGCGACCACGCGCCCCTGCGAGATCATCAGAATCTCGTCAGCGAGGGCCTGCGCCTCCTCCATGTAATGGGTCGAGAACAGAATCGTCTTGCCGCGACCGCGCAGGCGCTGGATCAGCTCCCAGAATTCGCGGCGGGTGATCGGATCAAGGCCCACCGTCGGTTCATCCAGGATCACCAGCGCGGGGTCGTTGAGGATGGCGAGCGCAAGCGCGACGCGCTGGCGCTGCCCACCCGAAAGCTGGCCGATCCGGCGATCCAGCAGCGGATGCAGATCGAGCTCCTTGCAGATCACCTCGAAGGGCAGGCTGCGCTGGTACAGACGCGCGAAGAAGTGGAGGTACTCGCGCGGCGTCAGGCGCGGGAACAGCCGCGACTCCTGCAGCTGCACGCCGAGGCGCTCGACATGACCGCGCGGATGCGAACAGACGTCGACACCCAGGACCCGCACCGATCCGGAATCGGGCCGCCGCAGCCCCATCAGGGTCTCGATCAGGGTCGACTTGCCGGCGCCGTTGGGGCCAATCAGGGCGACGCTGCGATGTCCCGAGATCCTGAAACTGACATCCCGCAACGCGCGGATCTCGCCATAGGTCTTGTTGAGGCCTTCGACCTCGATGACGGGGGACGCCTCGAGCTCGGGCTCGAGTGCGGGCTCGCTGTCCGCGGCCTGGGTATCCATGCGTTCACTCCACGAAAGACTCTGGGTGGAAGCGGCACCTGGAGCGATCTCCGTGCCGGTGCCGCTTCCGGGGCTCACACCCGCTTACGGCTGGATGGTGACCGGCGGGCTACCGCCGTTGCCGCCATTGCCGCCGCTGCCGCCGTCGCCGCCGTTGCAGCTGCCGCAGGTCGAGGTCGAGCCGCAGGTCGAGCAGGAATTGCAGGACGAGATGCCGCTGGAAGCGCCGGTCTCCGGCAGCGCCAGCGCGTCCTTCAGGCTGACGACCTCAAGGCCGTCGATGTTCATGCTCTCGACGTCGATGTCGTCGAACCCGATCGCGTTGTTGTTATCCATGTGTTTCTCCGTAGTGATGGATGCCACCGCGTACTCCCCTCCCCCCGGCACCGGGTGGCGTGGCGCCGGGCTCCTCCCTGAGCTGCCTGACTCCTTCCCTGAAACCGCAAAGATTCGAGTTGCGCGGGACCGGGGCTCCGCCACGCGTCGCGGCGCGCGGACGGACCGCGGATTGCCGGGCGCATGCAGCCACGAGGCTGTCGCGCAGCGGCTGGCGTCCGCGCGATGCAGGCAGCGAGGCCCGGTGTCGATGGATTCATTCCCAGTAGCGCATCAGCGCGCGGATGCGCGTGCTCTCGGCGGTCGAGAATCGCGCTTCGCTGAAGCTCGGCGGCCCGTTGGCGCCCATGGCGTCGCGGCTGAAGGCCACGCCTTCGGCCGGCAGCCCGTCCTCGCGCATGCTGACCCGCTGATCACCGTCCTCGTCGTGGAAGACGGCGAAGGCGTAGTCACCGGGTGGCATCGAGTAGCGGAAGATCGCCGTCCCGGCGCGGGCCGGCTGCCACTCGAAACGCCGGCAATGATCCGGAAACGCTTCGCCGCGTTCGCACAGCATGGCGCGCAAGGTGCCGCTGTCATTGCGGATGCCGGTGACGCTGACCTGCAGCTCCACCGGTGGCAGCGGCGCAGATTCGCCGCAGCCCGCCAGCAGGAGCGGCGCGAGCCACAGCGCACGGCGCCAAGCCCAGGCATGGTCCGGACCAGAACGCATGCAATGCGCGCCACGCTGGCCTTTTTCGGGCTGCGGGAAGGCGTCCCGCGCACCGGGCCAAAAAGAACAAAACTGGAACAAACGCTCTCCCCCCCGGGCAACTCTCAGAAAGTCCCGGCTGTGCCCGTGACTTTCGCGCCGGCGGTCCCCCGTGACCGCGCGGCCCCCAACGATTGACCCCAAGCGGACCGCGTGCGCACTCGCCCACCCCAGCGGACGGCCCGGTGCGGCAGAACAGCGATCCCCCTCATGCGCCGAGAGGCGCGAACCCACCCTCCCTGATGGGCCGGCTTTCGGCATCTGACGCGCCGTTCCGCAGATCCTCCGCAGCCGGCGTGTCGCCCCCCCACACTTCCCCAGTGCGAAACAGCGCTAGGCGACGCTAGCCCCGTGGAGACGGCGTCGCAACGAAACCCGGGGTCGAAAACCGGGAACAGGCGGGACGTTTTGGGTACACAGACCCTGCAAAAACGACGAGCGCGTGCTTCACATCACACTCACGGGCTTATGACCTGATCTCCACAAGAAACAGCGCGCCGGCATGAGGTCTGCAGCCATGCCCACAGACGAGCTGGCGCTCTCCCCACTCCAGCGTGACGTTGATCACAGGCAGTGCGTGATACGCCTCAGGGCCTGTCGCGAGATCCGATCAGGGCCTGGGCCGCCTGGCCGTCGAGCGCGAGCCGGGCACCGGCGTAGACGCTGCGGAAGTCCGGCGCGTGGCCGCCGCGGCTGGCAGAGCGACTGCGCTCGGGGGCATAGGCCCAGGCACCGCCGCGCATCACCCGCGACTCACAGGGTCGCGCGGGTTCAGCGTCACCCGGACCATCGCGCCAGCACGAGGCGGTCCACTCCCAGACGTTGCCAAGGGTGTCACGCAAGCCGAGCGCGTTGGCGGGATAGCTGCCGAGCGGAGCGGTGTAGGCGTGACCGTCATGGCAGACGGCCAGCGGGTAGGCCCAGCCGGGCTGCGCCCCGAGCAGGGCGGCGTCGGCATAGTTGCTGCTGGCGCAGCCGGCATCGGGATCCTCGCCCCAAGGCCAGGGGCTGCGCGATCCCGCCCGGATCGCGAACTCGAGCTCGGCCTCGGTCGGCAGCCGCAGCGCAGCCTGCTGGCGCGCATTGCGCCAGTCGAGGTAGGCCATCACGTCGTTCCAGCTGATGCAGACCACCGGATGCATGGGCGTTTGCGGAAAGCCGGGATCTCGCCAGTTCAAGCTGGCCTGCCAGCCGAAGCGGCCATTGGCATCGGGGCCGAAGCAGCCGGCCCGCTGCGCGTCCGAGCGCTCGGCTTCGCTGATGTAGCCGCGGGCTTCGACGAAGGCGCTGAATTCGGCCACGCTGAGCTCATCCACCGCCAGGGCGAAGGGCGCGATCTTGACCGTCGACTGCGCCTCGCTGGGCTGCCGCCCGATCTCGTCCTCCGGGCTGCCCACCGTGATTCGACCTCCCGGCAGCAAACGCATCAATGGACCCGCCTCTCCCGCCCGGAACTCCGCGCCAGCCAGCGGCTCCGGTTGTCCGATCCAGACCCAAGCCCCGAAAGCGGCACCACACACCAGAATCAAGCCCGACAGAACCACGCGCATGTCCGCCATCTCCCTGCGAGGCTCGTCCTGCCTCGTCCCCGACACCGTGCTGGCCTCGCTGAAAGGCCCTCGCCTGCGGACAGCTTCGGAGCGTCCGCCCCCGCGCAAGCGCGAGACAGCGCCTAGTGTCGGGCATCGGCGCAGCGGCAGGGCCTTGTTAGACTGCCGCGCTTCCCCCGCGGCCCTGATTCGACCGGAATGTCCAGCGCAGAGTCCACGCAGCACACCCCGCTGATGCGCCAGTTCTTCGCCGCCAAGGCAGAGCATCCCGATGTGCTGCTGTTCTTCCGCATGGGCGATTTCTACGAGCTGTTCTACGACGACGCCCGCAAGGCCGCGCGCCTGCTCGACATCACCCTGACCCAGCGCGGCAGCTCGGGCGGCGCGCCGATTTCGATGGCCGGCGTACCCGTGCACGCCTACGAGGGCTATCTGGCGCGGCTGGTGGCCTTGGGCGAGTCGGTGGCGATCTGCGAGCAGATCGGCGACCCGGCGTTGGCGAAAGGCCTGGTCGAACGCAAGGTGGTGCGCATCGTCACCCCCGGCACAGTGACTGACGAGGCCCTGCTGCAGGAGCGCCGCGACACCCTGCTGATGGCGGTAGCAAGAGGCAGGAGAGCGATCGGACTGGCCTGGGCCGATCTGGCCGGTGGCCGCTTCAAGGTCAGCGAGGTCGCCGACGAGGACGCCCTGCTCAGCGAGATCGCGCGGCTGGAGCCGGCCGAACTGCTGATCCCCGACGAAGACGGCTGGCCGGAAGCGCTGAATTCACGGACCGGCGCGCGCCGCCGCGCACCCTGGCTGTTCGACGGCGAATCCGCCCAGCGCGCCCTGTGCCGCTTCTTCGGCACCCAGGATCTCGAAGGCTTCGGCGTGCAGAGCCTGCCCGCGGCCATCGCCGCCGCCGGCGCCCTGCTCGGCTATGTCGAGGAAACCCAGAAGCAGAGCCTGCCGCATCTGCAGAGCCTGTCGGCGGAATCCTCGGACGAGACCATCGCCATGAATGCGGCCACGCGTCGTCATCTGGAGCTGGACCAGCACGCCGAAGGCCGCACCCAGCACACCCTGCTGGGCGTGCTCGATTCGACCTGCACGCCGATGGGCGGGCGCCTGCTGCGGCGCTGGCTGCATCGGCCGTTGCGCGACCACGGCATTCTGCGCGCACGCCACGACGCGGTCGGCCTGTTGATCGACACCGGCGCGCACGAGCCGCTGCGCGAAGCCCTGCGCGGCTTCGGCGATGTCGAGCGCATTCTCACCCGCATCGCGCTGAGATCCGCACGCCCGCGCGATCTCTCGACCCTGCGCGATGCCCTGCGCGCGGCGCCTGCCCTGCGCGAACTGCTGGCGCCGCTGGATGCGCCGCGGCTCAATGCGCTGGCCGCCGAGTTGGGCGAGCACGCCGCGGTCACCGACCTGCTGGCGCGCGCGATCCTGCCGCAGCCGCCGGTGCTGATGCGCGACGGCGGCGTGCTCTGCGACGGTTTCGACGCTGAACTGGATCGCCTGCGCCAGCTCAGCACCAACGCCGACCAGTTCCTGCTCGATCTGGAAGCCCGCGAGCGCGAGGCCAGCGGCATCCCGACGCTCAAGGTCGGCTACAACCGCGTGCACGGCTACTACATCGAGATCAGCAAGGCCCAGGCCGAGCGCGCGCCCACGCACTACACGCGCCGACAAACGCTGAGCAATGCCGAGCGCTACATCACCGAAGAACTCAAGGCCTTTGAAGACCAGGTCTTGAGCGCACGCGAGCGCGCCCTGCAGCGCGAGCGCGCGCTGTGGGAAGAGCTGCTGGATGCGCTGAATACCGCACTGCCGCCGCTGAAGCGCTTCGCCGAAGCGGTCTGCGAGATCGACGTGCTCTGCGGGTTTGCCGAGCGTGCCCGCGCGCTGGACTGGAATCGCCCCGAGCTGGTCGACGAGCCCGGCATCGGCATCACCCGCGGCCGCCATCCGGTGGTGGAATCGGTGCTCGATGGCCCCTTCGAACCGAACGATCTGGCCCTGCATCCGGATCGCCGCATGCTGGTCATCACCGGCCCCAACATGGGCGGCAAGTCGACCTACATGCGCCAGGCCGCGCTGATCGTGCTGCTGGCGCATATCGGCAGCTTCGTGCCGGCGGAGACCGCGCGGCTGGGCCCGATCGACCGCATCCTCACCCGCATCGGCGCCGGCGACGATCTGGCCAAGGGCCAGTCGACCTTCATGGTCGAGATGACCGAGACCGCCAGCATCCTGCACAGCGCCACCTCCCACAGCCTGGTGCTGATGGACGAGATCGGCCGCGGCACCTCGACCTTCGATGGCCTCGCACTCGCCCGCGCCTGCGCCATCGCGCTGGCGAAGAACAACCGCGCCTACACCCTGTTCGCAACCCACTACTTCGAGCTGACCAGCCTGCCCAGCGAAGTGCCCGGCATCGCCAACGTGCACCTCGATGCGGTCGAGCACGGCGAGCGCCTGTACTTCATGCACACGGTCAAGGACGGCCCGGCCAACCGCAGCTTCGGCCTGCAGGTGGCGGCGCTCGCAGGCCTGCCCAAGCCGGTGGTGGCGCAGGCGCGCAGGTTCCTCGCCGAACTCGAACGCGGCGGCAGCACCACGCCGCAGCCGCAGCTCTCGCTGTTCGATGCGCCGCCGCTGTCGTCTGTCGAGCCGATGATCGATGAGACCGGGGAAGCGCTGAAGTCGGCGCTGGGCGAGATCGATCCCGACAGCCTGAGCCCGCGCGAAGCGCACGCAGCGCTGTACCGGCTGCGCGAGTTGCTCGGCGACCGATAGCCGCCGGCGTGCCGGCGTCCTGCCCCCACAGGCAACGCCGCTCGGTGCAGAGTGAGCCGCGGTCCCGCGAGGGCCAGAGCGTCCGTGTTTCATCAGTTGCCCGGCGAGAGCCCGGCCGCGATGCCGATTGCCTCGCGGCGAAATCTGTCCCAGGCGCCAATCGTTCACGCATCCAGCGCATCCGCGCATCGGCGATCATTACGGCCCCATTGACCCTTGGACCCCCGCATGAAGCTGCAGATCGCCCTCGAATGGTTCTTGAATCCCGATCACCTGCCGCTGATCGTCGGCATCACCGAAGGCTGGTACGGCGAGGCCGGGCTTGAGGTCGAGCTGGTGCCGCCGGACGACCACTACGACGGTCTGGCCGGGGTCGCCGCGGGCGAAATCGCCTTCGCCTGTAACGAGCCCCTGCACATGGTCGATGCGCATCGCCCCGGCCTGCGCGCGCTGGGCTGCTTTTTCGAAACCGAGGGCGGCATCCTGCTGCACGCTTCGAGCGCGCGGAAACTGCTGGCCGGTGAGCCGATCCGTCTGGCCTCGCCGGTGGCCGGCGGCGTCACCGACACCATCGCGCGGGAAATCCTCAAGGGCTGGGCCGCCAAGCAGGGCACGCACCTTGAGGTCGAGCACATCGCCATCGAGAGCGCCGGCTTCATGCACCTCGAGAACATGCAGGCCGGCTTCGACGGCGCCTGGCTGTGCTTCGCCAACTTCGAGGGCGTCGAGGCGCGGGCCGCTGCGCTCGACCATGTGTTCGTGACCGCGGCGATGGGCGACTTTCCCAATTTCAGCGCGCTCGAGCTGTTTACTCACGCCGGCTTCCTGCACGAACACAGCGACGTGGTGGAGCGCCTGCGCGGCATCATCAGCCGCGGCGCCCAGGCCTGCATCGACGACCCGGCTTTTGCGGCGCGCAGCTGGTACTCCTACAGCGGCAGCGCGCCCGATCCGCTGATGGACGCGATCCTGAAGGACACCTGCCCGCGTCTGGTCGCCCCGCTGGTGCGCGACAGCGAACGCTGGCGGAGGATGTGGTCGGCCTTTGAGGCGCGCGGCCTGTCGGCAGTCGATGCCGCGGGGTATGCGGCTCTGTATGCCTGAGGCCGACCGCGCTGGCGAAAATCTCGCCAGCCCCCAGCAAGTCACTGTCGGCAAAGGCGCTGCGCAGGCACCTCACAGGTCTGCGCACAGGGTTTTCCACAGGACCTGTGGATGACATGGCCTCAAGCCCGGGCGGCATCGACAAGCCGCCACCGCCGTCGCAGCAGGGCGGCAGGCACTCGGTCAGACTCCGCCAGCGCCGCCGATTCGCGGTCTCACGATGGGAGTGGACTTCATGACGCAATCCTTGTCGCTGTTCGAACCGGGCTCCGCCTTCCTCTGCGGCCTGAGCCTGTGTGCCCTGCTTGCCGCTTCAATGTGCGCCAACGCGCAGGCGCCCGCAGCCGATGAAGCGACGCGCATCGCCCGCGCCGCCGAGATCGTGGCGACGCTGGACGTGGTCGCATCGCACTGCCCGCAGATCGAGGTCGATGTCGAACTGCGCGACCAACTGCTGGCCAAGGCCGGGCGCAGCGAGGAGGCGCTGCGCGAGGAGGAGGCCTACCTGCCGCGCCTGCTCCGGTTGAATCCGCTGATCGAGAACTACGACCACCAGACCGGCTGCCGCATGCTCAGCCAGAGCCTCGACGCGGACGCGCCCGGCCTGCTGAAGATGGAGTGAGCCGCGGGCGCCATGAGACGCCCTCGGCCCGGGGTTCTCAGAGCGTGTGAAAAGCCCAGACGCCGTAGCGAGGGCGTCTCTGGGCGTTCGTGGCAAAGCGCGGTGCGCGAACTCAAGGGAGTTGGGTGAACCCAATGACCGCGGAATTCGCGTGGCGCGCTGCCGCCACGGGCGGCCAGAAGCCGCCGCAGTCGACGGATGGTTCTCACATGCGCTCAGTCGGCGCCCGGCCGCAGGCGCAGGGTCAAGCCGCGCAGGAAGTTGCGCAGCAGCTGGTCGCCGCAGGCGCGGAAGTTCTTGTGGCTGCGCTCGCGGAACAGGGCGTTGAGCTCGGGCTTGCCGAGTTCGATGCCGACCGCGCCGAAGATCGCGTGCATGTCGACGTCCTTCAGCTCGAAGGCCACGCGCAGCTTCTTCAGCACCACGTTGTTGTTCATGTGCTTCTCGACCGGCCGCGGGGGCCTGCTGTCATCGCGGCCGCGCAGGTGCACGATCAGGCCATCCAGGAAATGCGCCAGCGTGCTGTCGCCGCATTCACGGAAGCCGAGCTCGCCCTCCTTCTTGGTCAGCGCCTGCACCTCGGCCTTGTCGATCGGAAAGTCGGCGCGGGCGAGCTGGATGATCTCGACGACCTTGGGATCGCTCAGATCCAGCATGTAGCGCACGGCGCGGAGGATGTCGTTGTTGATCACGGCGGACTCGGTTCGGGCCTTCGGGGGCGCGATGCTACGCGGCTTGCGCGACGACCAGGAGACTGCCGTAGCCACGGCAAGGGCAGACGCCCGCGGCTCCAGCCCGCCGCGCCCGCGGTTCCTGACGCATGAGCGCGCTGCACGGGGCCGAGGCCGCGTACCGAAACGGCCTCCGTACCGCCTCTTGCTCCGGGGCCCGCCGCAGCGGATTCGGCAGCTGTCTGCGCCTCGTACCAGCGCCATCGGGCGCCGTGACGGCAGCGCGACCGTGCCCACCTGTCCGATCTGACAGCTTGAAATTCCGCGATCAATCCAAATCACGATGCAAAAATGTGTTGCGTGGCACACTTTTTGCTGCTCCGTGCGCTACCGCCCGCGACGGCGGCCCTGTCGCATGCCGCTGCCCGGAGCCCTTTCTGAAAGCCGCGCCCCATCCCTTGCTGAAGCCTGCCCCGCTGATCCTTGCCTTCAGCTTGGCCAGTCTTGCGGCCGCACTCCCCCTCGCCGCAGCCGCCCAGTCCACAAGTGACGCACTGCGTCACGGAGTGATCGAAAGCGAGGCCCTGATGGCGGCCGCCACTGAATCGCGCCGCAAGGCCGAGTGGCCGCAGGCACTCGATCTGTATGCGCAGGTACTGCAGTTGCGGCCGGGCCATGCGCCGGCGCTGCGCGAGCGCGCTCTGACCCTGCAGCTGCAGGGTGCGGCGCTCGAGGCCTGGCGCCAGTACCGCGCGCAGCCGGCTCTGTTCAGCGCCACCGAGGCCCTGGGCTTCGAGCTCGACGCCCTGGCCCGCCGCCTCAACTGGGCCCAGCTCGAGGCCGATCCGCAGCGGCGTGAGGCCCTGCTGCTGGCGCTGCTCGATGAGTACAGCGCGCTGGAGTCAGGGCCGGCGGCAGCCGATGCCGGCGCCCTGCAGCGCCTGCGCAACGACCGTCTGCTGGTGCTTCAGCTGCTCGGCCGCCACGCCGAAGTGATCGCCCAGTTCGAGCAGCGCGCAGAGCAGGACATCGCCCTGCCCGCTTGGCTGCGCCTGCCGGTCGCCGACTCGCTGATGGCGCAGCGCGAGCCCGCGCGCGCGCAGGCCCTGCTCGAAGCGGTGCTGGCCGACGAGCCGGCCCAGGCCACCGCCCACGTGCTGCTCGCCTATGCCCTGCTGGAGCAGGAAAAGCACGACGAGGCGCGCGACCTGCTGGCGGACTGGCGCAGGGCGCAGCCGCCCTTCGATGCGGAAGGCCGCGCGAACTGGGCGCACGCCGGCGTCGATCTCAACAGCGTGCTGATCGACAACTTCAGCGAACAGATCCATGCCGCACATGCGCGGATCGCCGAACTCAGCGATCTCTCCCCACTCGATGCCGGCCTGCTGGAAGCCCGCGCCGGCATCGAGCGCCGTCGCGGCTGGGCCGAGCAGGCGCTGCTCAGCGCGCGAATGGCGATCACCGAATCGCCCGACTGGGTGCTGCCGCGCGCCGCCGAGATCGAGGCCCTGCTGGATCTGGATCGCGTGCGCGAGGCGCGCACCAAGCTCGACGCCTTCATCGCCACGCACGGCGAGCATCGGCAGGCGCAGGGCGTGCAGCAGCGCTGGCAGCGCCGGCAGGGCGCGCAGTGGAACCTCGAGGCCCTGCGCGCGCGTTCGACCCTGTTGGACGAAGCCAGCAGCGGGCCGCTGGGCCCCGGCGGCAACGCCGAGTTCCGCGCGCTCGCGCACTGGCAGGGCCCGCTGCTCGACGACGCCTGGCGTCTGGGCGCGCTGGCCGGCGTGCACTGGGCGGATTTCCAGGGACAGCGCATCGAGCGCCAGCGCGCCGCGTTCACCCTGAGCCGCCAGCAGGATCGGCTCGGATTCGGCCTGGAGGCCGGCCGCACGTTCGACGACTTCGTGCGCGAGACCACCATGGGCGGCTGGCTGCGCTATCGCCACAGCGATGTCTGGCGCAGCTCGATCGCGCTCTGGCGCCACGCGCCCTTCGCCTCGCTGCAGGCGCGCGCCGCCGGCATCCGCGCCGACGGCATCCAGCTCGGCCTGTCCCGCAGCTCCGATGAGCGCAGCCGCAGCGGCCTCAGCCTGGAGCAGCTGCGCTACGAGGACGGCAACGTGCGAACCAGCGCTTACCTCGCGCATCGCCAGCGGCTGCGCGCGCAGCCGCGCGGCGAGTGGTACACGCGCCTCGGCCTCGGCGCCGGCCGCGCCAGCCGCGAGGACGCGCCGTATTTCAACCCGCGCCGCGACGCCAGCGCCGACGCCGGCCTCACCCTCGACCGCGTGCTGACCCGCGAATACAGCGAGGCCTGGCGCCTGCGCATCGATGTCGATGTCAGCCGCGGCTGGCAGGACGGCTACGGCAGCCACTGGACCCCGGCCATCGAAGTGATGCCGCGCTGGCAGTGGCGCATCGGCCACGAGGCCAGCCTGGGCCTGCGCTGGAGCCGGCCGGTCTACGACGGCCGCCGCGAAGAGCGCTGGGCGCTGGTGCTGCGCATGGGAGGTGGCGAGTGAGCCGCCTGCTCCTGAGCGTTCTGCTGCTGATGCTGTCGGCGCCCGCGTACGCCGAGCTGCGGGTGCTGCGCTTTGCCGACGTGGTGGCCGAGAACCGCAACGCGGGCAACGAGCGTCTGTCGCGCGAGCAGCTGACCGCTCGCTTCGACTGGCTGGCCCATCAGGGCTATCGGCCGGTCAGCCTGCAGCAGGTGCTGGAGGCCCGCAGCGGCGGTGCGCCTCTGCCCGAGCGCGCCCTGCTGCTCAGCTTTGACGGCGCGCATCGCTCGCTGGAAACCGAGGTCTGGCCGCTGCTGCGCGCCTTCGGCTGGCCGGCCGTGGCCGCGGTGCCGACGGCCCGCATCGGCATCGACCGCGATCGTCTCGACTGGGCCGCGCTGAAGCGCATCGCCGAGGAAGGCTCGATCGAATTCATCAGCGCCGGTCACGCACTGGACACGCGCTGGTCGCAGGCTGAGGACACAGCGCCCCTGCCGGCGCGCGCCTGGCGCCGCTTCGACGGCAGTGCGCTGGAGTCCACGGACGCGTACGCAGCGCGTATCGAGGCCGAGCTCAAGGCCAGCGTCGACGCGCTGCAGGCCCAGCTCGCCCATGCACCGCGCGCCATCGCCTGGCCGCAGGGCGCCTGGTCACCGCAGGGCATGCGGCAGGCGAATGCGCTGGGGCTGGCGCTGGGCTTCGACCTGTCGCGTCCGCGGACACGGTCGGACGCCCTGTCCGTGCTGGGCCGCCTCGATGTCGCCAGCGAGGCCAGCCTTGCCGACTTCGTCGCCGAACTCGCGCTGCATCGCACGCGCGCCTTCCGCGCCGTGCAGGTCGACCTCGACTCCGTCTACGACGTCGACCCGGCCCAGCTCGAACGCAATCTCGACGCGCTGGTCGCGCGCATCGACGCGATCGCGCCCACCCATGTCTGGCTGCAGGCCTTTGCCGACCCCGACGGCGACGGCGCCGCCGATGCGCTGTACTTCGGCAACCGCCATCTGCCGGTGCGCGCGGAGCTGTTTCCGCGCGTCGCCGAGCTGCTGCGTCGCAAGACCGGCGTGTCGGTGCACGCCTGGCTGCCGGTGCTGGGCTGGCACTGGCCCGAAGGCGCCGACGCGCCGCGCCGCATCGCGGCCTCGAATGCCGGCGAGATCCCGCGTCTCGACCCGACCGATCCGCGCACGCTGCAGTACGTCGGCGAGCTCTACGCCGATCTCGCCGCGCGCGCGCCGATCGACGGCCTGCTCTTCCACGACGACGCCTTCCTGCGCGAGGACGAGCTGCGCGAGGCGCTGCCCGACGAGGCCCAGCGGGTCAAGGCGCTGATCGACTTCACCCTTGCCCTGGAGGCCGCCGCCGAAGCGGAGCGTCCGCGTCTCGAAACCACCCGCAATCTCTACGCGCGGCCGCTGCTGGAGCCCGAAAGCCGCGCCTGGTTCGCCCAGGACCACGCCTCGATGCTGGCGGCCTACGACCGCGTCGCGCTGATGGCGATGCCGCACATGGAAGGCGCAGCCGACGCAGGCGCTTGGCTGCTCGATCTCGCCGCCCGCGTCGAAACCGCGGACCGCGGCTTCCAGCGCACCGTGTTCGTGCTGCAGGCCCGCGACTGGGCGGCGGATCGCGCGATCGACGATGCCGAGCTGGTCGACCAGGCGCGCCAGCTGCGCGCCCGCGGCGTGCGCCACCTCGCCTACTACCCGGACGACTTCATCAGCGGCCAGCCCGCCCTGCGCGCCGCCCGCGCGGTGGCGAGCGCGCGTCGCTTCCCCTACCTGCGCGACACGGCGGGGAGCAGGCCATGAGCTGGCTGCAGAGTCCCGAGTTCCTGAGCCTGTTCTTCGGCTTCGCCTTCTACTACCCGGCGACCATGTCGATCGTCTGGATGAGCGGCGGGCTCTACTACTTCCTGCGCCGCGAGCGCCACGAGCCGCCGCGCCACCAGCCACCGGAGATGGGCGAGTACCCGTTTGCCAGCCTGTTGGTGCCCTGCCACAACGAGGGCCCCAACTGCGAGGACACGATCTCCGCACTCGCCGCGCAGATCTATCCCGACTTCGAGATCATCGCGATCAACGATGGCTCGACCGACGACACCGCCGAGCACCTGAACCGCCTGACCGCGCGCTTTCCGCGTCTGCGGGTGATCCACCTGAGCCGCAACCTCGGCAAGGCCAACGCCCTGCGCATGGGCACGCTGGCGGCCCGCGGCGAGTACCTGATCTGCGTCGACGGCGACGCCATGCTCGACCCCTGGGCGACCCGCTGGATGGTCTGGCACCTGGCCTCGGGCCCGCGCGTGGGCGCGGTCACCGGCAACCCGCGCATCCGCAACCGCAGCACCCTGCTGGGGCGGCTGCAGGTCGGCGAGTTCAGCTCGATCATCGGCATGATCAAGCGCGCCCAGCGCGTCTACGGCCGCATCTTCACCCTCTCGGGCGTGATCGCCGGCTTCCGCAAGACCGCGCTTGAGCGCATCGGTTTCTGGAACGAAACCATGATCACCGAGGACATCGACATCAGCTGGCGCCTGCAGCTGGATCACTGGGACATCCGCTACGAGCCCAATGCCCTGTGCTGGATCCTGATGCCGGAGACCTACAAGGGCCTGTGGAAACAGCGCCTGCGCTGGGCCCAGGGCGGCGTCGAGGTACTGATGAAGCACGCCGGCAGCCTGCTCAGCTGGCGCAAGCGGCGCATGTGGGGCGTGCTGGCCGAGTACTTCTTCAGCGTGATCTGGGCCTACGTGATGCTGGGCATCCTGATCCTGTGGGCGCTGGGCCTCGTGTTCCCGATGCCGCCGGCGCTGTACGTCGACAGCATCCTGCCGCGTTGGCACGGCATGGTGCTGGCGCTGATCTGCATGAGCCAGTTCGCGGTGTCGATGATCATCGACCGCCGCTACGAGGCTGGCGTCGGCCGCAACTACTTCTGGATGGTCTGGTACCCGATCGCCTACTGGCTGCTCAGCCTGTTCACCACCGTGGTGGCGGTGCCCAAGACCCTGTTTCGGGGCCAACCCAAACGCGCGACCTGGGTCAGCCCGGATCGGGGCGTGCAGTGAGCCGCCCGATGGAAACCCTGAACCCGGCCGCCCAGATCGCGGCCTCGGCCCACCAGGCCAAGCCGAGCGGCCCGCTCATCGTGGTACCGGAGAAGGTCAGCTGGCGCCAGCGCACGCTCTCGCACCTGCTGACCAGCGCCGCCTGGGCCGCCTACTTCTGGCTGATTGCCCCCCTGCTCACCACCCTGGCCTGGGCCCTGGGCCTGCGCTACGCCTGGTTGGAGCTGACCGCACCGCTGCTGACCGGCGACGGCATGCCCGGCCTGCTGCTGCCGATCCTGGGCGGCGGCGGCGTCGCCGTGCTGCTGCTGTGGGCCGAGTTCAACCGCTGGCGCTTCACCGGCGTCGAGCGCCGCAAGACCACCCCGCCGGTCTCCGATGCCGTGGTCGCCGCCGCGCTCGGTGCCCCGCTCTCGCTGCCGCACGAACTGCGCACCAGCTTCGAGACGCTGCCGGTGGTGGTGCTGCAGATGAACGAGCAGGCCGAGCCCGAGGGCTTCGTCGCCACGCTGGAGCCGCCCAAGCCGCTGCGCCGGGTCATGAAGTGAGTCCACAAGGTGGGCCTTGGTCCACCGACGGGCGTGTTGGGTGGGCCCCACCCCGCCCATGGCTGAAATCTCCGACCAACCGGAATCGAAGTCCCGACGATAGGCGCGACGTGTTGACGTCGACATCCCCCCTCGATCGCCCTATGCACCGGGCCAGCGTCAAGCCCATGGTGGGCCAGGTCCCAGCCCATGAAGGGCGGGTTTGCGAACCCGGGACCATCGACACTGGCTGCTGCAGCGCGATCGGCGCGGCAATGGGGCTCCCGCCAGACGGAGCCATCGCCATGTCCAAGCGCACACCGAGCAACCAGGATCCGGAGGGTCTGCGCCTGCCGATCAAGCTGGACAGCGCCAGCAACGGCGAGTTCGTGCCGGTGCCGCTGGCACCGCATCACCTGTATGCGAACCGCCTGGCCCTGGAACAGGCCACGAAACACGCGAGGCGTCTGGGTCTGCGGCGGCGCGAGTTCATGATCTCGGCCTGCGGTGCGGCCAGCACCCTGCTGGCCATGAACGCGGCCTTCGCCGCCACCGGCAAGACCGGCGGCCATTACGCGCTGCCGACCGAGGCCGCGCTCGACGAAGCCGCCGCGCAGTCGGTGCTGGCGGGCAACGAGTTCATCTTCGATGTGCAGGGCCACTTCGTGAACCCGACCGGGGCCTGGACGCGGCGCCTGCCGGAGGGCGCACGCCCGCTGGCCAGCTTCGAGGCGCAGAGCTGCGCCGCGGCCTCGCTGCCGGGCAATCTCGACCGTCTGCAGTGCTTCGGGCCGGATGCCTTCCTGCGCGACATCTTCATGGACTCCGACACCGACCTGATGGTGCTGAGCTTCGTGCCCAGCACCCGCGAGGGCGAGCCGCTGACCATCGAGGAGGCCGCCGCCACCGCGCGCATCGTCGAGACGATGCAGGGCACGCATCGGCTGTTCCTGCACGGTCGCGTCAACCCCAACCAGAAGCACGACATCGAGGACATGGAGCGGCTGGCGCGCGAGTTCGGCATCAGCGCCTGGAAGACCTACACCCAGTGGGGCCCGGACGGCTCGGCCGGCTTCTGGATGGACGACGATGTCGGCCTGGCCATGATCGAGGAAGCGCGCCGACTCGACGTGCGCAATATCGCCATCCACAAGGGCCTGCCGTTTGGCCCGCGCAGCTACGAGCACAGCACCTGCGCCGACATCGGCCGCGTCGCCAAGCGCTATCCCGACGTGAACTTCCTCATCTACCACTCGGGCTTCGTCACCGACAAAGCGGAAGGCCCCTACGACCCGCAGCGCACGGACGGCATCGATGCGCTGATCACCTCGGTGATGGCGGCGGGTCTGGGGCCGGGCAGCAACGTGTACGCGGAGCTGGGCTCGACCTGGCGCTTCCTGATGCGCGATCCGGACTCGGCCGCGCACGCGCTGGGCAAGCTGTTCAAGCACCTTGGCGCCGGCAATGTTCTATGGGGCACCGATTCGATCTGGTACGGCAGCCCGCAGGACCAGATCCAGGCCTTCCGCAGCTTCCAGATCAGCGAGGAGTTCCAAGAGCGCTACGGCTACCCGGCAATCACACCGGAGATGCGCGCGCAGGTGTTCGGGCTCAATGCGCTGAAGATCTACCGCGTGCCACAGGACGTGCTCGATAGGCACATCAAGGGCGACGCCGTGACCGCCGCGCGCGCGAACTACCGCAACGCGCCGGACCCGGCCTTCCGCACCTACGGGCCGAAGACGCGGCGCGAGTTCATGAACTTTCTGGCCTGGGGTGGGTAGCCGCTTTGATCAGCGCGATCCACCGCGACAACGGGGCGCGCGTTTCGCCCCGAGAGCAAGCCTTCAGAGACGCCTGAGCGCCCGCCGCGACTGGCGACGCCACGCGCGTGGCGTGATGCAACCGAGGCGGGCGTCGAGCTGCGGTGGGCCAGGGCCCATCCTATTGACGCGGTTCATAGGGTGGGCCCCGGCCCACCATGGACTCCAGCTTCCCGAGCACCCGGCAAGCACACGCGCGTCGCGCCGCAGCGAGCTGCCGGCGTGTTCCAACGCCGCTCCCGCTACCGCGAGCGCACACGGCGCCGGCGATGCCCGCGACTACTCCCCGCCCCGCCCTGCGACATCGGTGATCTCGCCCAGCGCTTCCAGCACGCTGGTCGCGAACGCGCCGGCCGGCAGGAAGAACGCGATCTCCAAGGTCTGCGCGTCCTCGAAGCGCCACTGGAGCTCGCGCACCGGCAGCCGCAGCGCGCGGCGCTCCTGCTTGAGGTCAACGGATTCCAGTCCCGCGCGCAGCGCCTCGAACTGCGTCGCGCAGTCCGTCTCCAGTTCGGCAAGTCCGCCGGCACAGCGCAGGGCGCCGCTGCCCCACAGCGGCCCGGTCGGATGGATGTCCATGCGCTGCGCGCGCTCGACGAGGTCGGGCGTGATCGGCTCGGGCCCGAACACGCTGTGGCTGCCGTCGAGCATGCAGACCTCGCCCTCGACCAGCCGGTCCCAGTCACCGCGCTGCACGCGCGCAGCGAGCACGGCGTTGAAGATCGCCGAGCGCGCCGACGACAGCAGGATCGAGCGCTCATCGCGGTCGACGCGGCGGCCGGCGAACATCGCTTCCGCGGCCTGCAGGTTGCGGCCGTCGCGACCGAAGCGCTGCGCGCCGAAGTAGTTGGGTACGCCGCGCGCGGCGATGTCGGCGAGGCGCTGTTCGATGGCCTCGCGGGCGCCGTCGACCCCGCGCAGGCGCAAGTGGAAGCGGTTGCCCTTCAGCGCCCCGCGCGGCAGCTTGCGGTTGTGCCAGGCCTGTTCGATCAGCACGGCCTCGGCGTCTTCAAACGCGGTGGCCGGGGCGATGCGCTTGGGCAGGTGCAGGCTGAACCACTGGCGGGTCACCGCGTGGCGATCCTTGAGCCCCGCATAGCCCACGCCCATCGGCGCGATACCGGCCCACTTGGCCAGCTGCTTGGCGATCCAGCCGGTGTTGGCCTGACGTTTCTCGATGCAAACGAACAGGTGCTCACCGCCGCCACCGGGGGCGAAGCCCAGCACCTCGTCGACGCGGAAATCCTCAGGCCGCTCACGGATGCGCGCGCTCAGCACCGCATCGCCCAGCGCACGCGGCCGCTCCGGCACCGCGCTCATGCGCCCGCCTTCTGCAGCAGGGCCACGGCCTGGGCGGCGATGCCTTCCTCGCGACCGGTGAAGCCGAGCTTCTCGCTGGTGGTGGCCTTGACGCTGACGGCATCGGCTTCGATGCCGAGATCCGCCGCCAGGTTCGCGCGCATGGCCTCGATGTGCGGCAGCAGTTTGGGCCGCTCGCAGACCACGACGCTGTCGACATTCACCACTGCCCAGCCGCGCGCCTTCAGCATCGCCCGCACGGCGCGCAGCAGATCGCGGCTGTCCGCGCCCTTCCAGCGGTCGTCGGAGGGCGGGAAATGCTTGCCGATATCGCCCAGCGCCAGCGCGCCGAGCAGGGCATCGCACAGGGCATGGATGAGCACGTCGCCATCGGAGTGGGCGACGAGGCCGCGTCCATGGGCGATGCGCACGCCGCCGAGAGTCACGAACTCGCCGGGGCCGAAGGCGTGGACGTCGTAGCCGGTGCCGATGCGGAACATGGCGGTTTCCTTGGAATGCGGGCGATGCGGGGCGCGGATGGTGGTGCAGGCCGAGCAGCACCGCAAGCGCGGCAGCCCGGCTGAGGCTCAGAACAGGCCAGGCTGCTCGGGTAGGGGTGCCGAACGCGACCTGCGGGGCGAAGCGGGCGGCGCTCGCCCGCGCTCGACTTTCAGCACAGGCGTCTGCAGCGAAAGTGCGAAGGCTTCGGCTTCAAGCAGGGACAGATCCAACCAGTGCCGCGCCTGCTCGTGTGCGACCAGCACCGGCATGCGGTCGTGCACCTCGGCGACCTGCCCGCGCGCATCGCACGTGAGAATCGTGAAGCTCTCGACCGCCGCGTCGCCGCGCTGCCAGCGCTCCCACAGGCCGGCGAACAGCAGGGCCCCGCCGGCTGCGGGCTCGAACAGGTGCGGGACCTTGCGGCCGGCCTCCTCGCGCCACTCGTACCAGCCCGAGGCCGGCACCAGGCAGCGCCGCGTGCGGAAGGCACCGCGGAACACCGGCTTCTCGGCGACGCTTTCAACGCGCGCATTGAAGGACGAGAACTTTGTTGACGAGGTCTCCGACCACGCCGGCACCAAGCCCCAGCGCAGGCGCGCAGCGCGCAGCACGCCCTCGGCATCGGGCCGCAGCACCCAGGCCAGCGCGGTCGGCGCGATGTTGAGCTCGATGCCGGGCGGTGCTTCCGGCTCGATCATCGGCAGCGGCGTCGCCGCGGCATGGACCTCGGCCCAGGTCGTGGCGTTGGTGTAGCGACCGCACATGGCTCGGGTTCGGCAGTGGGCAGGCGACAAGGCTAGCGCGTTGTGGCGTCGGGGCCGAGCGCGGCTGCGGGTGCTGCCTGCGCGGTGCGCAGCGCGCTGGGCATCGAGCGCTGAGCGCTTAGCGCCGTGCCTCGTTACTCGCGCGTCTTCCCTCTTCCCTCTTCCCCCTTCCCCCTTCCCTCTTCCCTCTTCCCGCGCAAGTCGTGCGTCGCGCGTCGTATGGCGTATGGCGTATGGCGTATGGCGTATGGCGTATGGCGTGGCGTGGCGTGGCCTGCGTCCTCGAGTGTGTCTTGGAGTGTGAGGTGTGGTGCGGGCAGCACCCTCGAATCAAGCGCCGCGCTGAAGCCCGCTGCCCTTCTCCCCGCGGGAGACGCTGCCGCGCAGCGCCGGATGAGGGGCCGTTCGGAGCGCCGCGCTCCAACACACCGTCGACTGCGGCACACTGCCTGACCCACGCCACGCAGAGACACACCGCATGCGCAGACTCGGCCTGATCGGCGGCATGAGCTGGGAGTCCACCGCGCTCTACTACCGGGCCCTCAACGAAGGCGTGCGTGCACGTCTGGGTGGGCTGCATTCGGCCGAGCTGCTGCTGCACAGCGTCGACTTCGCCGGCATCGAAGCCCTGCAGCGCACGGGCGACTGGATGCAGGCAGGCGAGGTGCTGGCCGAGGCCGCACTCGGCCTGCAGCGCGCCGGCGCCGAAGGCCTGCTGCTGTGCACCAACACCATGCACAAGGTCGCGCCGGCCATCGAAGCGCGCTGCACCCTGCCCCTTCTGCACATCGCCGATGCCGCTGGGGCGGCCATCCGCGCTGCGGGCCTGCAGCGCGTGGCCCTGCTCGGCACCCGCTTCACCATGCGCGAGGCTTTCTACCGCGAGCGCCTGCACGAGCGCTTCGGGCTCGTGGTTGAGGTGCCGGACGAGGCCGCGCAGGACGGGATCGATCGGGTGATCTTCGATGAGCTGTGCTTGGGCCGCATCGAAGAGAGTTCGCGCGCGCGGTACCGCGAGGTCTGCGCGGATCTTCTGGCTCGCGGCTGCGAGGGCGTGATCCTGGGCTGCACCGAGATCGGTCTTCTGCTGGGGCCCGGCGATGTGCCCGCACCGCTGTTCGATACCGCGGCGCTGCATGTCGAGGCCGCGCTGGACTGGGCCCTGGCCTGACCCACCGCCAAGCGGCGCGGCGCCGTCACGCGCGACGTGCGGCGCGTTGGCGTATCCAATCCGCGACGACTGATCCTGGTGGTTCCTCGCAGCGAAAGCCGCGCGGCGGCCAGAGGTTTCCTCATCGGCGCGCGCGTGCCAGCGCAGGCACGCCCCCGGGCTTAGCGCTGCTCAAGCTCCGCGCGGTTGACCTCGCGCACCAGACGGAAGCCGACATCGTCGTAGCCATGCGCGGGATCCACCGCCGCCTCGCGCTCGCGCTCCGGCTGTTCGGCCTCACGACGCCCAAAGCCCAGCAGAGGTTGGCGCGCGCAGCCATCGGCGCAGGGCGCGCTCCACTCGCGCACCTGGTCCGGGCGGGCGCAAGTCGCCGGCTGGGTCCGACAGGCCTCGGCCGCCGCAGCCACCGGCAGACCCTGCCACTCCTGCGCCACGGGCAGGCGGTAGCGCCGGCCTTCCTGCTGGCCCAGCCACTGCGCGTAGGCCTCGGCATCCGCCAGGCTGACGCAGACCACCGGCTCCGCGGCGGCCTGGTCGAAGCCCGGCGCGTCCCAGCGTCGCTTGCGCAGATTGAAAGCGGCACTGCGGATCTTGCAGCTGGCGGCAGCTCGCCCGGTGGCGGCCACGAAGCGCGCGTAGTCGCTACGGCTGATCGGCTCGACGAAGCCCGCGAGGCCCGGACGCTCGCCCTGCGGCAGGCGCAGCAGCTGCTGGGCGGGGGTGCCCGCGAGCCGCTGGCCGACGCGCGCCTGCACGATCCCCCGCGACCACTCGGGCTCGAGCGCAGCCGCGGCGATCGACAGGGTCTGCGCCTGTGCCCGCGCGGCGCGCAGCGCCTCGACATCGCCGGCCGTGTGTGCGGCGCGCAGGCGCTCGCGCAGCCACTCGCGCGGCGCCTGCTGCAGCGTTTGCCAAGCCTCGCTGTCGGCCAGCGACAGCGCCTGCGCCAGCCGCAGCGCGGCCTCGTGCAGCCGGCGATCGGGTTCGGCCGCGCCGGCAGCGAAACTCTTCTCGACGTAGGGCTGCGCCGCGGCCAGCCAGGCTTCGCCCAGCCGGGAGAGCTCGCGCGCCTCGGCCCCCAGCGCCTGCGCGCGCAGCAGCGATTCGTGGGCATTGGCACCCGGCGGCTGTGTGAGGCGGCGCTGGCGGATCTGCAGCCCGGCGAAATGCAGGGCCTGCTGCACCGGCGGCAGCGCGGCGATGGCGGGATCGATGCCGGCATCCGCGGTCTCGGCCGCCTCCAGCGGCTCGCCGGCGGACAGCTCCGGCAAGCCCTCGACATCGACGGGACCCGCCGACGGCAGGGCGGTCGCCGGCGTCTGCGCGGGCAGCGTCGCGGGTGTGATCTGAGCTTGGGCCGGCGCCTCGCTGCCTGCAGATTCCGGTGCAGGCAGAGCTGCCCGCGTGGGCGTGGCGGCAGGCTCGGCAATCGCCTCGATGGCGTCGACCACCGCCGCGGTACTGCCGCGCTGGTTCCAGGCCTGCCAGGCCACGACCAGGGCCAGCACCAGCACCACGAGGGCGGCACTCGCGACGAACAGCGGGTTGATCGCACGCTTGGGGGCCGCCGGCAGCGCGGCGCGGGGTGCGGTGATGGTCTCGTCCGGCGGCAGTGCGGGCGCACCGGCCTCCAGCCGCGCCTGCTCGATGCGATCGAGCGCGGCCATCATTTCCTGGGCGCTGCCGAAGCGGGCGTCCGGCATCTTCGCCAGGGCGCGGTCGATGAAGGCCTGCCAGTGCGCCTTGTGCGGTGGCAGGCGCGGGATCGGATCGACGGAATGGCGCACCGCCATCTGCAGCGGCCCTTCCGCCTGGAAGGGCAGCTCGCCGATCAACTTGTCGTAGGCCAGCACACCAATGCTGTAGAGGTCGGCCCGGCCGTCGACCTTTTCCCCGCGCGCCTGCTCCGGCGCCATGTGCGTGGCGCTGCCCAGCGCAAAACCGCCGTCGGTGACCCGGCTGCGGTCGCCGCGATGCATGGCGATGCCGAAGTCGGTCAGCAGCGGGCGATCGACGTTGTCGAACAGCACGTTCTCGGACTTGATGTCCCGATGCACCACGCCGCGCTCGTGGGCGTAGTCGAGCCCCCACAGCAGGGCGCGCAGGATGGCGATCAGGCGAGGTTCGTCCTCGGTCAGCTCGCGCTGGCCCAGGTGCCCGCGCGGCAGGAAGGGCATGACGTAGTAGAGCAGGCCGAGTTCGGTGCGGCCGACGTCGTGGATGCTGACGATGGCGGGATGCTGCAGCTTGGCGATGGTGCGTGCCTCGCGCTCGAAGCGCAGCTTGCTGATCTCGTCCTTCAGCGCGGTCGGCGCGATGACCTTGATCGCCACCTGCCGGTCCAAAGACTCCTGCACGCCGAGGTAGACATAGGACATGCCGCCCTGCCCCAGGCGGCGCAGCACGCGGTAGCCGGGGATGTCGGGCATGTAGGCCGACAACAACTCGGACAACTCGTCGGGCGAGAGATCGGGCGTGGGCGTAGGGGTGGCCATGGGAGGCAGTGGACAGACTGGCGGCGAGGATACGCGGGTTGCCGTTGCAAAAGTTCACCGGGCTGCGCAGTTTGGACAGCCGCCCGGGTCCGGCGCCTCGCCCGGCGCCCCACGCACCCGCGCCAGGCCCGGATCACACGCCGGCGTATGGAGCATGGGCGCCAGCCGGCACGGGCGCAGCGCCCCGCCTACAATCTGCGCCCTTTCCACCCACGAGGAACCCCCATGCAGCTCAACGACGTCCGCGCCATCGTCACCGGCGGCGCCAGCGGTCTCGGCCTTGCCGCCGCCCGCCATCTGGCGGCTCAGGGTGCCAGGCTGGCGCTGTTCGATTTGAGCGAAGAGCGCGGCCAGGCCGCGGCCGCCGAACTGGGCGCGCACTTCTTCCGCGCCGATGTCAGCAACGAGGCGGATATCAGCACGCAGGTGGCGGCGGCGCGCGAGGCGCTGGGCGGGCTGAATGCGGCGATCAACTGCGCCGGCATCCTCGGCGCAGGCCGCGTGCTCGGCAAGGACGGTCCGATGCCGCTGTCGCAGTTCGAGACCACGGTGCGGGTCAACCTGATCGGCAGCTTCAACGTCGCCAAGGCGGCCGCTGCGCTGATGCAAACGAACGAGCCCAATGCCGAGGGCGAGCGTGGCGTGATCATCAACACCGCCTCGATCGCCGCCTATGAGGGCCAGATCGGCCAAGCCGCCTACTCGGCCAGCAAGGGCGGCGTGGTCGGCATGACCCTGCCGATGGCACGCGAGTTCGCTCGCGTCGGCATCCGCGTGATGACGGTGGCGCCGGGTGTGTTCCACACGCCGATGGTCGATGGCATGCCGGAGCAGGTCTATGCCTCGCTGTGCGCGCAGGTGCCCTTCCCGTCCCGTCTCGGCCGGCCGGACGAATTCGCCGATGCCATCGCCTTCATCCTGCAGAACAGCTACATGAACGGCTCGGTCATCCGGGTCGATGGGGCGATTCGTCTGGCGCCGAAGTGAGGACACAGATCGCGCTGGGCGCGGGTGGCGCTGTGTGCTCCCCCTCTCCCCAAGCTCTCTCCCGCGAGGGGAGAGGGGCTTCAAGCGGGGCGCTTTTGGAGCGCTGACGGATGCTGCCCCCTCTCCCCAACCCCTCTCCCACAAGGGGAGAGGGGCTTGAAGCTGGGGCGCCTTTGGAGCGTTGAGGGACGCTGCCCCCTCTACCCACCCCCTCTCCCGCGAGAGGAGAGGGGCTTGAGGCTGGGGCGCTTCTGAAGCCCTGCGGGGTCCGCGCTCGACGCGAAGCCAG
Source organism: Aquimonas voraii (assembly GCF_900101825.1). GTDB lineage: Bacteria > Pseudomonadota > Gammaproteobacteria > Xanthomonadales > Xanthomonadaceae > Aquimonas > Aquimonas voraii. The sequence goes on along the minus strand of NZ_FNAG01000008.1, from coordinate 81,764 downwards.
CGCTGCGCTCAGCTCAACCACAGCCGCGCGTACTGCTGCGGGCTCAGGCCCAGCACGCTGCGGAAGCTGCGGCTGAAGTGGGCGGCGTCGGCGAATCCGGTGTCCGCGGCCAGGTCGGTTAAACGCGGTGCGGGCTGCTGCTGGAGTCGGTGCAGGGCTTCGTGCAGGCGGTAGCGGGCGAGAATCCACTTGGGGCTCGCGCCGACCCAGTCGGCCAGAAGGCGCTGCAGTTGGCGCAGGCTGAGGGCAGCACGTTCCGCCCAGGCATCGGCGCGCAGCAGTTCGCGATCATCGCGCGCGGTGTCGATCAGGACGGCGAGCTGAAGTTGCTCCTGCGCCAGCCTGGGCAGCGCGCGCTCAAGCGTCCCTTCGATCGCGTCGAAGCGCGTGTCCAGACTCCCGCCCGCGAGTTCACCGAACAGGCGCGGGCCCAGTTCACGCGCGAAGGCGAGCGCCGGCAACGCCCTCGCCGGCTGGATCAGATCGCGCAGGCCGGAGACGGGCGCACCCCAGTAGGCGCGGAAGCCTTCGGGACGGAACTTGATGCCCAGCACTTCACCCTGCGGCGCGAGATCGCGCTGCCACAGGCGCTTATGGGGCCCGGTGAGCGTGCTGGTGTCCGCTTCGAAGGTCCAGTGCACGCAGGGGTGGGGCACGGTGGCGACGCGCTGGGCGGCGCCTGCAGGCAGTCGCCACTGCACACACCACAGATGCTCGACAAAGGGCTGCAGGGCAGCTGAGGGCGCCCGCCGCAGATGGGTGAACTCGCCCGGCGGAAGCGGCGTGGCGACCCCGCGCACGGGCCGCAGGCCCAAGCCCCCCGTGGGTTGTCGCGTTTGTTCAAGCGGGTCACGCACGGCTCTGTTTGAATGGCCTCGCTGCATCCCTGCCCTGCCCCGCGCGCTGCGCGCCCTGCCATGGACGATCATCATGCGACAGCCCGATGGCTCCCGCACTTTCTCTGCCGACGATGCCTTCCGCTTCGCCATGCGTGCCTCAGCCCTGGCCGTGATGCTCTGCGCCGGCGCAGCGATGCCCGCACGCGCTGCCGACCGCCCCCTCAAGGATTCCGAAATGAAGACCATCAGCGGCCGCTTCGAAGTGAAGCTGACGCCCGAGCCCGGCGAGCTCGATGCCGAGGGCATCGCAAGTTTCCGATTGGACAAGCGCTACGAAGGGGCGCTGACCGCCGAGGCCAAGGGCCTGATGACGGCGCATCACGCCACCATCGCCGGCTCGGCGGGCTATGTGGCGATCGAGCGCGTGCGCGGCACCTTGGACGGCCGCAGCGGCAGCTTCGTGCTGCAGCACAACGGACTGATGTGGGGAGAGACGCGCCAACTCTCGATCGAGGTGATTCCCGACTCGGCGGAGGGCGAACTCGCCGGCCTGCGCGGACGCATGGGCATCCGCATCGAGGACGGCGCGCACTTCTACGACTTCGAGTACAGCCTGCCGACCCAGTAGGGCGATGGCAACGGGATCGATCGATTGGGGCGGGTCTCGTTCGCAGCCCGCGCCCACCTGTGCTGGGCGAGGAAAGCGAGTCTCCAGAGGATCACTGATCGTCCAGTGCGCCCAGAGTCAGGCACGGCTGCATCGACTTTCGAAGCGTGCCGACTCAGAAGCAGATCGCGTGCAACCCGAATGAACGTTGCCCCGCAAAGAGCCTGCACCCCGCAAATGCTCGGGCGTGCGGCTTGGCCCTGGACTCGGGCTCTCCACCCCTGCCTTTGCAGGAAGACCCTTGGCGCGGGTAACGCATCGGGGAACTCTGCAAGAGCTGCGGATCCGCCGCGGGCTGCCATGGGATTCCGGGAGACGCATCAGACGTCGCCTGACCCGCACCGTGCAACTCCACGGACGCCACCCTGCGAGGGCGGGGGCCTGTGCGTCCGCTTCCGAACACTGGCGTCCGGAAGCGGACGACGCGACAGACGGCATGATCGCAAAGCGGCAGCGGTTGGCTCTCTGTTCGCAGAGGCGGTTTTGCTACACCAAACGACAACAGAGGGCCCTTTGCTGCTCGGTTTTCTTCTCTGCAAGGTGACTTCCACGAGCGCCGAATCTGGAGATCCAGATTTGGCTGGGCGGCGGGAATCACCGCATGGGCACGCTCCTTGCTGAGCACTGCAGAATGAAAGCGGCGCGCATGGAGCGCACCGCCGCCACCGGAACCTGCCCCATGAAAGCCCTTCAGCTCGCCCTGCGTCGCCTGTCGCGAGCGCCCGGATTCAGCCTCGTCGCCCTTGCCAGCCTCGCGGTGTGCTGCGCCGCCAACCTGATGCTCTTCGCCATCGTGCATTCGGTGCTGTTGAAACCGCTGCCTTTTCCCGAGGCTGAGCGCCTGGTGACGGTCTACAACAGCTATCCGAACGCCGGCCTGCCGCGCAATCCAGCCTCGGTGCGCGATTACTTCAGCCGGCGCGAATCCATCCCGGCGTTCAGCGCGGTGTCCAGCTATCGTCCTGGCGTGGAAACGCAGGGCGAGCCGGGTGCCGTCAGCCGCATGGGCGTGCTGTACATCACGCCGGACTTCTTCGACACCCTCGGCGTCGACCTGGCCATGGGGCGGGTCTTCGATGCGGCGGCGATGGAGCCGGGCGGCCCACGGCAGGTCGTCGTCACGCACGCGTTCTGGCGCGATCACCTGCAGGGTGCGGCGCACCCCATAGGTCGCGAGCTGCGTCTTGGCGGCCGTTCGTATCAGATCACTGGCGTGCTGCCCGCGGGCTTCCACTTTCTGTCGCAGCGCGCGGATCTGTTCCTGCCGCTGGTCTCGAACGCGGAGCAGCGGGCGCTGAACGCGCTCCACGGTGTGCACGCGGAGATGATCGCGCGTCTGGCGCCAGGGGCCAGCGTGGAGCAGGCGCTGGCACAGTTGCAGGCGCACTACGAGGCGGATTCCCAGGGCTATCCCTGGGCCGAGCAGGTCGCCGCGGCGGGCTTCCGCCTGCATGTCGCCGGGCTGCATGCCGATCATGTGGCCGCGGTGCGTCCGCTGCTGCTCTGGCTGCAGGCCGGCGCGGGCTGTCTGCTGCTGGTCGGCCTGTTCAATCTGGTCAACCTGCTGCTGGTTCGACACAGCGCACGCACCGCCGAGCAGGCGGTGCAACACGCCTTGGGCGCACGTCAGCGCGATCTGCTCACGCCCATCGCACTCGAGAATCTCCTGCTCTGTGCCGCCGGCATCGGCCCCGGTGTCGTGCTGGCGCGCTTCGGGCTGCTCGCGCTCGCGCATTACGCGGCCGAGGCGCTGCCGCTCGCCGCCGGCGTCGAGGCGTCGTGGCCGGTGATGGCGCTGGCCGGCCTGCTGGTGCCGGTACTGGCCGCGGTGCTGAGCTTGCCGATCGCACTCGCCCAGCGCGGCGCCCTTCGCGGCCGCGCCGCGGCGGCGATGTCCAGCCGCAGCGAGTCACCGCGCGCGCAGCGCCTGCGCCATGGCTTCGGTGCGCTGCAGATCGCGGCCGCCTTCATCCTGCTGACCGGCGCCGCCGCCATGAGCCTCGGTCTGCGCTCGGCGCTGCAGACCGACCCGGGCTTCGATCCGCGCGGCGTGATCGTCGCCGAGCTCTCGCTCCCCGCGTCGCAGTACCCCGATGGCGCCGCGCGCCTGGCCTTCGCCGAACGCCTCGCCGAACGCGCAGGTCCAGGCCTCGATGCGCTCGGCTTCAGCACCAATGTGCCGGTACGCGGACGCAGCGGCGTCAATGACATGCAGTCCCTGCACGTCGTCGGTTTCACGCCGCAGCCGGGCGTCTCGCCGCTGCTGCACTTCCGCTATGGCGTGAACACCGATTACTTCCGCGCCATGGGCATTGACCTGGTGGAAGGGCGCACGCTGAGCGCGGCCGACCTGCGGGGCAGCTCGCGCCATGTCGTGGTTGACGAGGATTTCGCCCGCCAGTACTGGCCGCAGGGCCGGGCAATCGGACAGCGTCTGTTCGATGGACCGGATGCAGGCGCGGCCAGCGAGGCCTTCACCGTGGTCGGCGTGGTGCGCGCGGTCAAGCAGACCGAGCTGGGCGAGGACACGCGCAACGGCGTGGTCTATTTCCCCTACCCCTTCCTGGCCCATGCGGAGGTCTTCGTCTCGGCGCGAACGCGTGGCGATGAACGCAACGGCCTCGCCGCGCTACGTGCCCTGCTGCTGGAGGCGGATCCCACGCTGGCGGCCGATCGCATCGAGCCGATGCAGGCCCGCGTGGAAGCCACCCTGCTGCGCCAATCGCTGCCGGCGGCGCTGGCCTCCTTCTTTTCGCTGGCAGCGCTGGCCCTGGCCGGCCTGGGCTGCTTCGGCGTGTTGAGCTACGGCGTCAGCCTGCGGCGTCGCGAGATCGGGCTGCGGATGGCGGTGGGCGCACGCGGCATCCAGGTGGTTTCGCGCGTGCTGGCGAATGGGCTGCTGCTGCTTGCGGGTGGTGCGCTGTTGGGCACGGCCGTGATCGCCCTCGCAGCCTTCGTGCTGCCGTCCGTGGCGACAGATCTGCCGGCGCCTGCACTGCCTTCGATCGCCTTGAGCCTGGGCCTGTTGGCCGCGGTAAGCCTCATTGCCAGCCTGCTGCCGGCCCTGCGTGCCGCCTCGATTCCGCCCACGCTCGCCCTGCGCGGGCCCTGAGCCGGCCGTGCATCAGCCGGCCTGGATGAAGGCCTCGATGCGCGCACCATCCCAGCGATACAGCAGATGCGGCCCCTGCTTCACCGGGCCGATCAGGTCGGGGTAGAACAGGGCCACGCATTGGCCGCCGGGCTTGCGCACGCTGTCGAAGACGATGCCCTCGCTGCCCTTGTCGCGCAGGCGGGTCGCGAAGGCCTGGCTGATGGCGTAGCTGTACGGGTCGTGCAGGCGCGGCCAGTCGCCGCCTCGCACATCGTGCAGGTCGGCGCGGATGTTGCCCTGGTAGCTGCGCATCTGCAGGTCGATCGGCGGTTCCTTCGAGGCGCGCAGGAAGCGCTCGCGGTGGTAGACGGTTTCGGCAATGGCGGTGGGCAGCTCGCGCGCTGCGTAGTAGGCGCCGAACTTGGCCGTCGAGAAGCGTCCACCGTCAGGATGCACGTGGGTGAAAGCACTCATCACCGGCGTGGTGCCCGGCCCGCTGACCCGTCGCTCGGGCGGGATGCGGCGCAGATGGCCGAGCTGCTCGCGCAGGCGGTCGTTGGTCAGGGCTTCGAGCGCGAACACGGCATCGAGGTCGGCCGGATCGGCGACCGCGTCGAACAGCCCGCGCGGCGGAAAGATCGAGGGCACGATGCGATGGCTGGGCCGCCAGACCACCGCCGCCAAGGGCGGAGTCGCGGGATCGCTGCGCCTCATCCGCCGCGCTCGGCGTCGAGGTACTGGCGCACCCGATACAGGTCGACCACCTGCCCGCCCAGCATGTGCTCCAGCGGTGTTTGCCCGCCGAAGGGCGAGGCGGTGTTCGGCCGCTTGACCCAGGCATCGGCTCGCTCGGGCACTGGCAGCAGCACCTGCAGGGCCTTGTAGATGCCGAGCAGGTAGCTCAGGCGCTCGATCAGATCATGCGGGACGATGCCGATGTCGCCGCGCTTCCAGCGGAAGAAGGTCGAGCGCGCCGGCGAGCCGAGCAGCACCTGTTCCTGCCGCGTGTCCAGGCCCCAGCGCTGGGCGATGTTGAAGAAGGTGCGCAGGCCGGGTCCGGCGAGGTCTTCCAGTGACCGAGCCGATTCCGGCGCGGCGCGGGTTTCCGCGACACGGCTGGGGTTTCTGGAGTGGATAGCGGTCACGGCTTTAGTCTCGATCTGGACTTGAGCGCCAGTCTGATCCTGATCCAAACCCAAGACAAGCCCTGGTCAGAGAGCTGCGCCGCGCCCCCCGCGTTCACCATCGCGAACTCAGGGCAACACCCACTCCGGCCGCACCCAGTGGCAGGTGTAGCCGCTCGGATACTTCTGCAGGTAGTCCTGGTGCTCGGGCTCGGCCTCCCAGAAGGGGCCGGCGGGTTTGACCTCGGTGACGACCTTGCCCGGCCAGCGGCCGGAGGCATCGACGGCGGCGATGGTCTCAAGCGCGATCGCGTGCTGGCGCTCGTCCAGCGGGTAGATGCCCGAGCGGTAGGACAGGCCGCGGTCATTGCCCTGGCGATTGAGCGTGGTCGGGTCGTGGATCTGGAAGAAGAACTCGAGCAGCTGGCGATAGCTGAAGATCGCCGGATCGAACACGATCTCGATGCCCTCAGCGTGCGTGCCATGGTTGCGGTAGGTGGCGTTCGGCACATCGCCGCCGGTGTAGCCGACGCGGGTGCGGATCACCCCGGGCAGGGCGCGGATCAGCTCCTGCATGCCCCAGAAGCAGCCACCCGCGAGGATCGCGGTTTCGGTCGTGGACGTGTTCATGCGTGCTCCTTTGTCAGGGCCACCGCGTTGATGCAATAGCGCAGGCCAGTGGGCGGCGGGCCGTCCGGGAACACGTGCCCCAGGTGGCCATCGCAGACCGCGCACAGGGTTTCGATGCGGTGCATGCCGTGGCTGAGGTCTTCAACGTAGGCGACGACGCCCTCGATCACCGGCGCGGTGAAACTGGGCCAGCCGGAATGGCTTTCGAACTTGCTGCTGGCATCGAACAGCAGGGTGCCGCAGCCGGCACAAGCGTAGCGACCGGGCTCGAACAGGCTGCATATCCCTGACGAGAAAGCGCGCTCGGTACCGTGCTGGCGCAGCACGCGGAACTGCTCGGGCGACAAGCGCTCGCGCCACTCGTCTTCGCTAAGGTCAACGCGACGCGGCGGCGGGGGATTCCCGCGGCGGGCCCAGGTCAGGACCTGGTTCCAGGTAGGTGTGGCAACGGCATTGGACATGGATCGACTCCTGAGCGCCTTTCGATGGAGCGCAAGCCTAAGGAGTGTGCCGCGAGACGACGTGATTGCCCCTCAGGCTGTCCAGCGAACCCCGGCCCCCGCGCGCAGCGCTCGGGCGCTCATCGGCGCACGGACCGGTGGTCCGCAAGCGCGCCGCGTCGCTCCCGAATCCCGGCTCTCAAGCCACGGGTTCGAAATACAGGGCGTTGGCAATCGCCGGGCCGGTATCCAGGTAGTGATCCAGCAGCAGGAAGGCGAACAAGGCCATCAGGTAAACGATGGAATAGTTGAACACCTCCATCGCGAAGCGCTCCGACGGCGGGTTCAGCAGGCGCAGGGCGTAGTACAGGAACACCGCGTTCAGCACCAGCGCGCCCCCCACGTAGAAGCTGCCGCTCATGCCGGTGACCCAGGGCAACAGCGTCGCGGCGATCAGCAACAGGGTGTAGAGCAGCACCTGCACCCGCGTGTACTCGACGCCATGGGTGACCGGCAGCATGGGCACACCCGCCCGCGCGTAGTCGTCGCGGCGGAAGATCGCCAGCGCCCAGAAGTGAGGCGGCGTCCAGATGAAGATGATCAGGAACAGCAGCAGGGCATAGGGATGCACCTCACCCGTGGCCGCGGCCCAGCCGAGCACCGGCGGGGCTGCGCCCGCCGCGCCGCCGATCACGATGTTCTGCGGGGTCGCTCGCTTGAGGTAGGCCGTGTACACCACCGCGTAGCCGATCAGCGAGGCGAAGGTCAGCAGGGCGGTGAGCACGTTGACGAACAGCACCAGCACCAGCATCGAGGCCGCGCCCAGGGCCAGGGCGAAGGCCAGTACCTGCCAGCCCACCAACTCACCCGAAGGCAGCGGGCGGTGCTGGGTGCGCGCCATCACCGCATCGATGCGCTGGTCGATCAGGTGGTTGATCGCCGCCGCCGAGGCCGCCGCCAGCCAGATGCCGAGGTTGCCGAAGATCAAGGCCTGCCAGGGCGGCAGGCCGGGCACGGCCAGCAGCATGCCGACGAAGGCGGTGAACACGATCAGGGCCACGACCTTGGGTTTGGTCAGCGGCCAGTACTGGCGGAAAGCGGAAGTCATGCGGTGCAAAGCCTGAGGCCCGGCCGCCCTGGCTGCAAGCCAAGGCGGGTCCGGGCCGGGTGGAAACAGCAAAACGAGATGTGCAGTTTTCGCCCGGCGCCGCCGCGCGCGGCTCGGGCCTGGCGACTCAAGCGGCCTGCGGCCGCAGGCGGGCGAGCAGGCCCACCAGCAGGAAGAGCAGCATGGCGGCGACCACGTTGTGGGCGGTGGCGACGGGCAGCGGCAGGCCGGCCACGACATTGGTGATGCCCAACAGCACCTGCAGGCCCAGCACCGCCATCAGCCCCCAGCCATAGTTCGGCAGGCCTTCGGCATTCAGTCGGCGCGCCAGCCAGACGAGATAACCGACGACGACCAGCGCGAACATGCGGTGCATCATCTGGATGGCCGTGCGCGCCTCGGGGTCGAGCACACCGCCTTCGTAGTCGACACCGATGCCGCGCCAGAGCACGGCGGCTTCGGCGAAGTCCATCTGCGGCCACCACTGGCCCAGGCAGGTCGGGAAGTCGGTGCCGCAAGCAAGCGCGGCATAGTTGGCCGAAACCCAGCCACCGAGCGCGATCTGTACCGCCACGACGCCCACGCCCAGCCACAGCAGCGGACGGATGCGCAGCGTGGGTAGCTGCGGGATGGCGGCGTTGGTGGACGAGCGCAGCGCCATCCAGCTCAACAGACAGAACATGGTCATGCCGCCCAGCAGGTGCGACATCACCACGATGGGCTTCAACAGCCATGTGACCGTCCACAGGCCGAGCATGGCCTGGAAGATGATGAAGCCCAAGGTGAAGGTGGCGACCCGCGCCATGTCGGAGTTCGACCATCGCCAGGCGCTGGCCATGAGCGCAGCCTCGGCCACGATCACCAGAACCGACGAGGCCACGTAGTACTCGCGGACGTAGAGAAAGATCGCGCCCAGGATCAGAGCGCAGGAAGACAGCAGGATCTTCCAGGCGTGCGGGCGCGTGCGCGTGGCGATCAGAGCCAGCCCGAGTACCAGCAGGCCGAGAATCGCTGCGAGGTGCCGGTGCACCTGCTCCTTCCAGGCCTTCGGCACCTCGACCGGACGCTCGGGGAAGGCCTCGTTGGCGGCCGCGATATGCACTTCATGCTTGGGCCAGGTCAGCTTGCCGTAGCAGACCGGCCAGTCGGGGCAGCCCAGGCCAGCGTGCGACAGACGCACATACGCACCGAAGCCGATCACGCAGATCGCGAGCGCGAGGGTGATCCAGGCGAGCTTGTTGAAGCGGGGGTCGATCATTTACTTCACCAGTCGATCAAGGTCGCGACGCATGCGGTTGGCTTCGAAGCCCGCTGCATAAGTCACAACGAGGAAGCCGTTGTGGTCGATCAGAGCCGCTGCCATGCCGCTGCCGGCCACAGCATCGACCGGGATCTGGCTGCGCAGGGCCTGGGGCAGATCGATCTCGCGCAGACCCGCGAAACGCTCCAGCCCCTCGGGCCAACGCCCCGGCCAGAGCACGTCGAGCTTGTCGGCGCGCCGACCTTCCGAGATCCAGACCTTGTGAATGACATCGGCCTGCGCAAGACACTGGCTGTCGCAGGGCGCCGGCGGCAGCAGCAGCAGATGCCAGCGGCGCGCTTCAGGGTCCCACGGGTAGGCCGCGCCACCCACGGTCTTGAGCGGTATCGCCGACCAGTCCTGCGGCGGCTGCACCAGGGCGCCGTAGTTGCGCGTCTGGCCGGGCTGCCAGCCGCCAAAGCGCAGCACCACGGCGGTGACGAAGGGCGCGCCGAACAAGAGCACGATGAGGATGAGGACCAGCCGCGAACGTTGCTGCGGTGTCATGCGCGACTCCGGAAGAAAAGCAGGAAGGTGATGACCAGCGCGGCGAGCGAAAGCCCCGCCCACTGCAGGGCGTAGCCCTGGTGCTTTGCGGGCGGCAGTGTATTCGGCAGCACGTTCAGATCGCGCGCATGCCCGATCGGCATATCAGGATCGAGGCGCAGGAGACGCGGGACGATCTTGAGATTCAGCTGGCTCGACAGCTCCTCCGCATCGAGGTAGTTGATGAGACTCGGCGATGCAGTGGGCGCAGGATTGGGCGCCAGTCGAATGCCCTGGCCCGGCAGGCCGGTCAGCAGGCCACTCGCCTGGATGCGAGTCGGCAAGTCTGAGAGCGTCGGCAGGCTGCGGTCCGCGGCCATCGCGAGCCAGCCGAGATCCACCAGCAGCCAGCGCTCGGGTTCACCCGGCACGCGCGCCAGCGCGTACTCGCGCAGCCCAACGCGGCCCTCGCGCTGCTGGTTGTCCAGCAACAGCCTCGGTTGCGCACGCAGTTCCAGCAAGGAAGCCACGCGCACTGGCAAGTCGCGCGTTGCGGGGTCGGCCAGCGCCTCCCCGATGTCCCGTGCCGGCGCGCTGCGCGCGACCTCGACGCGGTCCAGCAGAGCTTGCTTTTCGGCCGAGCGCGACCACTGCCAGTTCGCCAGCCCGCAAAACAGCACGGCCAGGCCCAGCCCGAGTGCGGCGAGCAGGTAGTGGCGCAGCGGGCGTGGGCCCGCGCTCACGGCAGGTAGCCGCATGTCGGTGCGATACTGGAAACCGTCATTGCACAGGTGCCAGACATGGAAAAGCTGCTGATCGTCGCCTTCCTCGCGCTCATCCTCTACAACCTTGGCGCGGGCCTCTACTACATGATCGCGGACAAGGGCACGACGCACCGGACGGTGAACGCCCTGACCCGCCGCATCGGGCTGTCCGTGGGCCTGATCGTGCTGGTGCTGATTGGCATCGCCAGCGGCGTGATCCAGCCGCACGGCATCGGCGGCTGATCGGACACTTGCGGCTTAGCGCGGTCGCACGACGGACCTCAGCCACGCTTGTCGCAAGCTTCCGCGTAAAAGCAGCGAGGCCGGCGCATGCCGGCCTCGCGTGTTTTGGGTGATCCAGGCGCTCAGAGCACGTAGACGAACATGAAGAGGATCAGCCAGACGACGTCCACGAAGTGCCAGTACCAGGCCACCGCCTCGAAGGCGAAGTGGTTGTCCTTGGTGAAGTGCCCCTTGGCCACGCGGAACCACATCACCGCGAGCATGATCGCGCCCAAGGTCACGTGCATGCCGTGGAAGCCAGTGAGCATGAAGAAGGTCGAGCCGTAGATGCCCGAGCTCAGCTTCAGGTTCAGATCGCCGTAGGCATGCGCGTACTCGTAGACCTGGAAGTACATGAAGATCGCGCCGAGTACGACCGTGGCCGCGAGCCAGAACAGGATCTTGCCGCGCTCGCCAGCCTTCAGGGCGTGGTGGGCGATGGTCAGGGTCACGCCCGAAGCCAGCAACAGCAGGGTATTGAGCAGCGGGATGCCCCAGGCCGGAATGGTCTGAAAGCTGCCGTTGAGCTCGGCAGGGCCATTGGTTGGCCACGCGGCGTCGAAGGTGCTCCAGAGGAACTCGTGGGTCGCGGCACCGGCGCCCTCGCCGCCCAGCCACGGCACCGAGAACATGCGGGCGTAAAACAGCGCGCCGAAGAAGGCGGCGAAGAACATCACCTCCGAGAAGATGAACCACAGCATGCCCATGCGGAAGCTGCGGTCGACCTGCGAGTTGTACTTGCCGCCCACCGACTCGTTGATCTGGTCGGCGAACCAGCCGCTCAGCATGAACAGGGTGATGGCGAGGCCGGCATAGAACACCCACATGCCCCAGCCAGCGCCATCCATCCAGCTGGCCACGCCGAGCATGGTGGTGAACAGGCCGATGGCGCCTACGATGGGCCAAGGGCTGCTGTGTGGGACGTAGTAGACGTTGGCGTCGTCGTGGGTGTGTGCCATGGAGCTTCCCCGGTGAACGAAAGTTGAAAGTCTAGCAAGACCGGCAGGCCGCGTTCGCGCGCCGGACTCAGTGCATGCCGGCGGCGGCGACGCGCGCGGTGGCGTGCTCGTTGTTGAAGAAGGTGTACGAGAGCGTGAGCGTGGTGATCTCGGGCGGCAGCGCCGGGTCGATCACGAAGCGCACCGGCATCGGGCGCTCCTCGCCGGGATGCAGCAACTGCTCGGTGAAGCAGAAACACTCGGTTTTGTTGAAGAAGATCGAGGCGCGCGAGGGGGCAACGCTGGGAACGGCCTGTCCGACGATCGGCATGCTGTCCATGTTGCGGGCGTGGAAGGTGGCCTCGTACATCTGGCCCGGATGCACCTGCATCTGCAACTGGTCGGAGCGGAAGGCCCAGTTCAGTCGCGAATTGACGCCGGCATCGAACTCAACCGTGACCGTGCGGCTGGTATCGACCTCGTAGCTCGCCACCACGGTCTCACCCGTCGGCGTGCGCTCCAGGGTGATGCCAAACACTTTTTCGCAGGCGATGCGATAGAGGGGCACCAGCGAGAAGGCGAACAAGAAGGTGCAGGCGCAAGCCAGGATGGCGCGGCCGAGGACCTTGCGGGTTTCCGTACGGGCTGGGGCTTCGGTGCTCATCGACCGATCACTCCGGAGAGGACGAAGGCGACGTAGATCAGGACCGCCACCACCGCCATGAAGACCGCCGTGCGGCGGGCAGCGCGGCGCTGCTGGGGCGAGGATTCGGCGGGGGCGACGGGACGCTTCATTCGGGACCTGATGCGGGCCAGGCTGCGCGGCGGTTGCGTCGCCGCGCAGCGCTTGGACGGCTTAGTGGGCGACGTTGCCGTGCGCCAGCTTGCTGTCGTCGATCACCGGCGGAGTGGTGAAGGTGTGGTGCGGGGCCGGGCTGGGCACCGTCCACTCCAGCCCCTTGGCGCCTTCCCACACGCCGGCCGTGGCCTTGGCACCGCCGCGCGCGCAGCTCCACACGATGTAGACGAACAGCAGCTGCGACAGGCCAAAGCCGAAGCCGCCGATCGAGCTGATCATGTTGAAGTCGGCAAAGGCGACGTTGTAATCGGGGATACGGCGCGGCATGCCGGCCAGACCCAGGAAGTGCTGCGGGAAGAACAGCAGGTTGACGAAGATCGTCGACAGCCAGAAATGCCACTTGCCCAGCGTCTCGTTGTACATGTGGCCAGTCCACTTCGGCAGCCAGTAGTAGACCGCCGCCATGATCGAGTAGACCGCGCCGGTCACCAGCACGTAGTGGAAGTGGGCCACTACGAAGTAGGTGTCGTGGTACTGGAAGTCGGCCGGCACGATGGCCAGCATCAGGCCGGAGAAGCCGCCGATGGTGAACATGATGACGAAGCCGATCGCGAACAGCATCGGCGTCTCGAAGGTCATCGAACCCTTCCACATGGTCGACACCCAGTTGAACACCTTCACGCCAGTCGGCACCGCGATCAGCATGGTCGCGTACATGAAGAACAGCTGGCCGCCCAGCGGCATGCCGACCGTGAACATGTGGTGGGCCCACACGATGAAGCTCAGGAAGGCGATCGAGGCGGTCGCGTAGACCATGGCCTGGTAGCCGAACAGCGGCTTGCGGGCAAAGGTGGGGATGATCTCGGAAATGATGCCGAAGGCCGGGAGGATCATGATGTAGACCTCCGGGTGGCCGAAGAACCAGAAGATGTGCTGGTACATCACCGGATCACCGCCGCCAGCCGCATTGAAGAAAGCGGTGCCGAAGAACTTGTCGGTCAGCAGCATGGTGACCGCACCCGCCAGCACCGGCATCACGGCAATCAGCAGGAAGGCGGTGATCAGCCAGGTCCAGACGAACACCGGCATCTTCAGGAGATCCATGCCCGGGGCGCGCATGTTGAGGATGGTCGCGATGATGTTGATCGCGCCCATGATCGAGCTGATGCCCATCAGGTGGATGGCGAAGATGGTGAAGGCGACATTGGTGCCGCCCTGCAGCGACAGCGGCGGATACAGCGTCCAGCCGCCGGCCGGGCCTCCGCCGGGCAGGAGCAGCGGGATCAGCAGCAGCGTGAACGCGAACGGCATGATCCAGAAGGACAGATTGTTCATGCGCGGCAGCGCCATGTCCGGCGCGCCGATCATCAGCGGCACCATCCAGTTGGCCAGGCCGACGAAGGCCGGCATCACCGCGCCGAAGATCATCACCAGCGCGTGCATGGTGGTCATCTGGTTGAAGAATTCCGGATGCACCAGCTGCAGGCCGGGCTGGAACAGCTCGGCGCGGATGACCAGTGCCATCGCTCCGCCGATCAGGAACATCACCAGCGAGAACACCAGGTAGAGGGTACCGATGTCCTTGTGGTTGGTGGTCAGGACCCAGCGGTCCATGAAGCCGGTCGGCTTATGGTCGTGGTGCTCGTCGTGATGCGCTGCGCTTGAAGTCGCCATGATGTGTCCTGCCTCCAACTCAGTTCTGCGCGACGGCGCCCGCCGTCGACGCATTGACCTGGGCCACGCGGGCCGCTTCGCCGCCAGCCTGCTCGGCCGCCAGCCAGCTCTCGAACTCGGCCGGCGTCACCGCCTTGACCACGATCGGCATGAAGCCGTGGTCCTTGCCGCACAACTCGGCGCACTGGCCGCGATAGATGCCCGGGGCGTTGATGCGGGTCCAGTTCTCGTTGACGACGCCGGGGATGGCGTCCTGCTTCCAACCGAACACCGGCACCCACCAGCTGTGGATGACGTCGTCGGCGGTGATCACGAAACGGATTTTGGTGTCGGTCGGCAGCACCAGCGGCTTGTCGACGTCGAGCAAGTAGATGTTGTTGCCCTCGGCATCGGTGACCGTGTCGGGCGTCTGCCCGGAGCCGAGCTGGCGCACGGAGTCGCTGCCGCGGTCGATGCGGCTGACGAAGTTGACGTTGCCGGGCTGGCCCTTGTAGTTGACGATCTCGTAGCGCCACATCCACTGGTAGCCGGTGATCTTCACCGTCATCTCGGAACCGGTGGTGTCTTCCATGCGGAACATGGTCTTGGTCGCCGGCCAGGCCACTGCCACCAGGATCAGCACCGGGATGACCGTCCAGATGATCTCGGCGGTGGTGTTGTGGCTCCAGCCTTCGGCTTTGGCGCCCTTGGACTTGCGGAACTTGACCATGGCGATCGCCATGGCGCCGAAGACAAGGATGCCGATGACCACGCAGATCCACAGCGTGATCATGTGCAGCTTGTAGACCTCGGCCGCGGTGTCGGTGACGCCGGTGGTCATGTTGAGCTGCCAGCGCTCGGGATTGGCGAACGCCATGGCCGAGAACAGCAGGGCCATCAGGCCCGTTCCCAGTTGGCTCCAGTGGATACGCTTCATCAGCATCACCTTGAGTCTTCGGTAAACCTGTAAACCGATTGCGCACGCGCCTGACGCAGGCCGTGCTCCAGATCCTTCGCGAGCTGCTCCCGCTCGGCCTCGCCGAGGAAGCGCCCCACATCCACGCGCCGGCCGCGGCTGGCGAGGTACAGCTGGCCATCCCGGGCCTCGATCCGAACCCAGGGGGTCGGCTCGGACAGCGCCTCGACCAGCTCCGGAACGCGATTCACCGAAACGCGATCGGGGTTGATCGAGATCACCTCGGCACGCTCCGCGCGCCGCCACACCACCCAGAACACCAGGGCCAGAACGCTGAGCTCAGCGACCGCAAACACAGGCGCGAAGACATTGCCCTGGGTCCAGCTGTAGCCGCTGACCAGCACCGACGTAGCCACCACCAGCGCGAAGAACCTTCGCGCCTGACGCAGGTCGAGCGAGCGGTTGGGCTTCAACACCCAGCGCTGCGCGCCCACCTCGCCTTCGGCCTGCATGGTCTCGATCAACCCTGCCTCCTCGGCCGCAGGCCAGCGCTCGACGGTCCATTCAGAACCCGCGAATGATAGGCCCCGGCGGGGCTGCCAGCAATACGAAATGCAGCGTTCGGCATGCCTTACAGGCTGCACGGCGGCGTGTGCAGGGCACGCCAACCGGAGGTGAAGACCGGCCAAACGCATGACCCCGCGCAAGGCGCGGGGTCTTGGACACTGCGTGCTTCGGGCTTCAGCCGGCGCGGGCCTGGGCCTGAGCCATCACCTCGGCAGCACCAGCGCGCAGGCGCTCTGCCTCGGCGGCATCGATGGGGCCGTCCGGACCCTCGTTGAGCATCAACTCACCGGCCTCATTCCAGCCCAGCCAGGTGGTGCGGCCGCGCTGCTCGCGCACGATCACCCACGGGCTACCGTCCTTGAAGGCGTACTTGAGCGAGGCGGTGCCGGCGTCGCCGAAGTCGACCTGCTCGCGAGCAAAGCGCACGCCGGCGTCGGACAGGAAGGCATCCCAGCCCACGGTGACGTCATCGGTGATGCGCTCGCCCGCGATGCGCTTCAGGCCACCAATCGAGCGCTCGAGCGCGGCGAAGTCCTGCTTCATCTTCTCGGTGGGTGCGATCTGGGTGTCGGCCTGCGCGCCACCACGCACCAGCGACAGCGACACGCTGCTGCCGTTGCCCTCGGTCAACACCGGCGCCGGCGCCGCGCTCGAGTACAGCGGAACACCCTGCACCACGAGCGCCGCGAGGACGCCGTAGCGCCCCCCTTCGACAATCTTCGAGGCGTCGTAGGGCAGCGAGAAGCGGTGCGGAAGAATCGACGGCGCAGGGCCGGACACTTCAGCCACGACCGGCGGCACCTGCGAGGGATCGCTCAGGTCGAGCAGACGCACGGACAGTTCGAAGCCGGGCGGCAGCTCGTTCAGCCCCTCGACGATGAGTTCGCCGCTGATCGCTGTATCAAACTGCGGCGTGGCAGCGGGCGCGGCAGCCACAGCCGCCGAAGCGCCCGTCGGGGCCGGAGCAGCCTGCTGGGCAGGCGGAGTCTCGGGCGCGCCACAGGCGGACAACAGAGCGGCGGCCACGGCCAGAGGGATCAGCTTGCGATACATGTGCGGCTCCTGGGGGTCACCGATCGACACGAGGGCGATCGGGATCTGGACGGACTGGGGAGAAAAAGGCCGCGAGTGGGCATCAATGGACTTGACGTCCGCGCGGGGGAGCCCAGCAGGGTAAACCCTTTGAAACCGGGCTCAAAGAGGCCAAAGGATGGGATACGCCAGCGAACGGCGGCGGAAATGCATGACGCATCACGCTACAACCGTGCCGCTTCGCACATGCGCGAGGACGAAAGAGACTCGCTGCTGAACACATCCGCCCAAGACAAGTCGACGGCAAACTGCGGCCAGCCCACTACAATCCCCGCCCCGGCCCCGCCCCTCACGCGGCGCCGCCACCTCAACTTCGGTCAGGAGACGCATGGGCATCGATGGGCTGCTGACGCTGCTTGTGCTCGCCGGTGCCGTGATCCTGTTTGTCACCGAACGGCTGCCGGTGGACGTAGTGGCGATGATCGTCCTCGCCAGCCTGCTGATTCTTGGTCTGGTCACACCGACCCAAGCCCTCAGCGGTTTCAGCAGCGAAGCCACCATCACGGTGGCTGCCATGTTTGTGTTGAGCGCCGCCCTGACCCGCACGGGCGCCCTGCGCGCGGTCGGCGCTGCCTTTGCGCGCATCCGCCAGACCTGGCTGTTCACGCTCACCGTGATGCTGTCACTCGGGGTGATGTCGGCCTTCGTCAACAACACGGCCGCACTGGCCGTATTCCTTCCGGTCGTACTCGGCGTCACTGCCTCGAACGGCTTCTCGGCCTCAAAGGTGCTGATACCGATGTCGTACGCGGCGCAGATGGGTGGGGTCTGCACCCTGATCGGCACATCGACCAACCTGCTGGTCAACTCGCTCGCCAAGGACGCCGGCCTGCCCGGCTTCACCCTGTTCGAGTTCGCGCCGCTCGGGCTGATCACGATGGCGGCTGGACTGGTCTACACCACCATCGCCAGCCACTTCCTCCTGCCCGACCGCCGCGCGCCGCAGCTCACCGAAACCTACGAACTCGGCAAGTACATCTCGGAACTGCGGGTCATGCCGGGCTCGCCGCTGATCGGCCAGAGCGTGGCCGAGGCGCGTCTTGGTGAGCGTTCTGGCGTGTTCGTGCTGGAACTGCTGCGTGGTGAGGAGAAGATCTGGTCGCCGCGCGCGCAGAAGCTGCAGGAAGGCGACATCCTTCTGGCACGCGGTGACTGGAGCAAGCTGAGCGGCCTCAAGGCCAGTGCGCGACTCGAACTGGAGCCTGAGTTCAAGCTGCGTGATGAGCAGTTCCGCGGCGATGACCAGGTCCTTACCGAAGTCATGGTCGCGCCAGGCTCGCGTTTCATCGGCCAGTCACTGCGCGCGCTGGAGTTCAACTGGCATTACAACGCCACCGTGCTCGCCATCCATCGCCGCGGCGAGGTGCTGCGCGAGAAGCTGCGAGATGTGGAGCTGGCGGTCGGTGACATCCTGCTGATGCTCACCAGCCCCAGCGAGATGGCTCACCTGCGCGCCAACCCGAACGTGGTCGTACTGAGTGAGCGCGATGAAGGCCCCGCCTCCAGCCGACGCGCATGGACAGCGGTGGCGATCATGGCCGCCGTGGTGGCGGCTGCGACGCTCGACATTCTGCCGATCGTCGCCGCATCCATTCTCGGCTGCATCGCCCTGGTGGTGTTCCGCTGTCTTGAATCCAAGGAACTCTACGAGTCGATCGACTGGCGCGTGATCATGCTGCTGGCCGGCGTGCTGCCACTGGGCGTGGCCTTGCAGAGCAGCGGCGCCGCGGCCTTTCTCGCCGATCGCACGCTCGACCTTGTCGGTGGCTGGGGACCGATCGCCGCGCTGGCCGTGATCTACCTGATGACCGCGGTGCTGACCGAGTTCATGAGCAACAACGCCTCGGCCGTTCTGCTCACCCCCGTGGCGATCGCGGCGGCGCACAGCATGGACGTCAATCCCTCGGCCTACGTGGTCGCCGTGGCATTCGCGGCCTCCACCGCCTTTGCCACGCCGGTCGGTTACCAGACCAACACCATGGTCTACAGCGCGGGAGGCTATCGGTTCATCGACTTCGTGAGAATCGGCGTGCCGCTCAACCTGCTGTTCTGGGCCATCGCGGTCGCCTTCATCCCGGTGTTCTGGCCGCTGTAACCGCCGCCCACCCCGAGGATTCACCCGCAATTCAAGCGCTGGCCACCAGTCTGCGCGGCGCCGCGAAGGCCTTCACATCCACGTCCACGAGGTTCCCATGCGCTCGACCCTGCTCTTGATGTCCCTGCTTGCCGCACTGCCTGCCGTCGCCGAGGCGCAGGACTGGACCGGCACCGGCGAGTTCGGCCTGGCGGCAGCCCGCGGCAATGCGCGCTCGGAGAACCTGAACGCCAAGCTCGACTTCGTCAACGAAGACGAGCGCTGGAAACACGCGTTCGGCGTCAGCATGCTGCGCGCCAAGGGCGAGATCCGCGGCGATTTCGACGACGACGGTCAGGCCGAGACGCTGTTCGAAACCACCGCCAATCGCTGGTCAGCCCACGCGTCGAGCGCCTTCAAGATGAACGAGCGCGCCTCCTGGATCAGCGCCCTGCGCCATGAGCGCGACGACTTCGGCACCTACGAGCGCCAGAGCACCGTCTCGATCGGCTTCGGCTACACCCTCTACGACACCGAATCCGGACACCTGCGCGCCCAGGTCGGCCCCGGTTATCGCCGCGCCAAGCTCGCATCGACGGGCGCGACCGAGAACAACGCGATCGCCCGCGGCGCGCTCGACTTCCGCCGCGTGCTCACCGACACCACCGAACTCACCAACGTGCTGCTGGTGGAAAGCGGCGAGGACAACACCTTCGCCCAGAACGAGCTGGGCGTAGCCGTCTCGATGACCGAGAAGCTCGCCCTGAAGGCGGGCCTTGAAGCCCGCTACAACAGCGAGACCACTCCGGGCACCAAGAGCACCGACCTGCTGACCACGATCAATCTGGTCTACGCCTTCCGCTGATCGTCACTGCGGCTCCCCGCCCGCCAATCAGGACCTGCGCGGCCGACGAAGCCAGGACTTCGTCGGCCGCGCTTCGTTTGGGGACTCATCGGGTGCGCTCGCCCCGGGCGGCCGACACTCAGGCGCTGGCGAGCAGGCGCTCGGCGCCCTGCGCGCGCAGCGCCTCGGCAGCCTTGAGCCCAAGCGCCGCGGGTGAGTACGACTCACCTTCGACGTCGACCGCCGTGCCTTCGCCACTGTGCGCATCGCCCACCCAGCCGCGCAGACGCAGGCCTTGGCCATGCTCGATGCAGTAGGCCGCGATGGCGGCGTGGCAACTGCCGCCCAGGGCCAGGTTCATCGCCCTCTCGGCGTCCACGCAGCGGCGCGTCGGCGCATGGTCGAGCGGCGCCAGCAGGGCGCGAACCTCCTGCGCATCCTCGCGGCACTCGATCGCGATCGCCCCCTGCGAGGCTGCAGGCAGGAACGCGGGCGGCTCCAGTCGGGCGCGGATGCGTGCATCGAAGCCGAGCCGCTCCAACCCGGCGCAGGCCAGCACGATGGCAGCGTACTCACTGGCATCGAGCTTGGCCAAGCGGGTGTTGACATTGCCACGCAGGTCGACGATGTCGAGGTCAGGCCGCAGCGCCTTCAGCTGCGCGCGACGGCGCAGCGAAGAGGTACCGACACGCGCCCCCTGCGGCAGAGCCTCGATGTCCGTGAAGACGTTGCTGACGAAGGCATCGAAGGGGTTGGCGCGCTCCAGCACGGCGGGCAGCACGAAAGGCCCTTCGAGGGCCATCGGCACATCCTTCAGCGAGTGCACTGCGAGGTCGGCCTCGCCGCGCAGCATCGCCTCTTCAAGTTCCTTGAGGAACAGGCCCTTGCCGCCGATGGCCGACAGCGAGCGATCAAGCACTTCGTCACCGCGGGTGGACAGCGGCACCAGCTGGATGTCCAGGCTGGGATGGAGGATGCGCAGGCGGGCCGCGACGTGTTCGGTCTGCCACAGCGCGAGCGCGCTCTTGCGGGTGGCGATCCGCAGGGTTCGGGTCATAGGTGCTTCAGCTGTTGGCGGATCTGGGGCAGGCAGCGGCGGCTGATCTCAAGTGCGTCCGGGCTGCGCTTGAGCAGGGCATGGACCTGGCCATCGTTGCCGCGACGCAGCTCGCGCAGTTCGCTGCGGGCGACCAGGCAGTTGCGGTGGATGCGCAGAAAACGCTCGGGGAACTCCTGTTCGAGCGCCTTCAGCGAATCCTCGACCAAGTCCTCGCCGCCGAGGTGATGGACAACGACGTACTTCTCCTCGGCCTGCAGGTAGACGATGTCGGACACGGCAATGAGGCGCAGGCTGCCGCGCAGCCGGGCGCAGAGGTGGGTGCGCGCCTGCGTCTTCGGCAGCGCCTGCAGGCGCTCGTTGGCGCGCGCGCGGCCCAGCGCGCGGGCGCGTTCCAGCGCCGCAGCCAGGCGCTCGGCGCGCACGGGTTTCAGCAGATAGTCGATGGCGCGGGCCTCGAAGGCGGCCAGGGCATGCTCGTCATAGGCGGTGCAGAACACCACCGCCGGCGCCGTCGGGTCCGCGGCCAGATGGCGCGCGGCCTCCAGCCCATCCATCACCGGCATGGCGATGTCCATCAACACCACATCAGGGATCAGCCGGGCGCAGGCGTCCAACGCCTCGCGGCCGTCGCCGGCCTCGCCGACCACGCGCACATGGCCGAGCCCAGCGAGCAGGTCGCGCAGGCGCTGGCGGGCGAGGGGCTCGTCATCGACGATCAGGACGTCGAGGACGGCACCGCGGGATTCCGGGGCATCCATAAAGTCACCGCATAGTAGTCGGGGGCCGGCACCACGGTCATCCACGCGGTCGGGCCGAAGAAGTGCTGAAGACGCTGCTCGATGCTCGCCAGGGCGTGCCGATTGCCGCCGCTGGCAGCGCCTTGCGACGGGCAGGGATTGCCGATCTCGACGCGCACACCGCCATCGACGCAGCGAAGTTCGATCAGGACTTCGCCGCCCTGGGGCAGGCGCGCGACACCGTGCAGGATGGCGTTCTCGACCAGCGGCTGCAGCAACAGGCGCGGCAGGCGCAGCGCCTGCGGCCAGCCGGGCTCGAGATCGATGCGCAGACGCAGGCGCTCGCCCAGACGCAGCCGCTCGATGCCAAGGTAGCGGTCGATCAGTTCGAACTCCTCGGCCAGCGACCAGTCGCCCTGCCCTGCCCCCAGGGCGGCGCGGAAGACCTCGGAGAGGTCCTCGATGGCGCGCTCCGCGGTGGCGGGGTCGCGACGCACGAGACTGATGATGCTGTTGAGGCTGTTGAACAGGAAATGCGGCCTGATGCGCGCCTGCAGTGCGCGGACCTCGGCCCGCGCGCTGGCCTGCACCTGCGCCTGCCACAGCTGCTGGACGTAGAAGTAGCGCAGCAGCGCCGCCGACAGCAGGCCCGCCACCGCCGCGCAGGACAGCGCGAACTGCAGGCCGTGACCGGCCGGCACGGTCAGCCCCAGCTTCAGCGTGATGTCGAGCTGATGCACCACGCTGGCGCCGATCAGGCTGGCCAGTGTTGGCACCGACCAGCCAGCGGCGATCGACAGCAGGCGCGGCCGCAGTCGCAGCACCAGCGGGCGCAGCTTGCACAACAGCACGGTCGCCAGCAGGGCAAGCCACTGCGCGAACAGGCTGGCGACGAACAGGCGCGAACCCGCGTCGGCGGGGTCGCCGGCCGCGCCCGGCATGAGCACGGCGGCCAGCACGATGATCTGCGCGGCAACCATCACCACGAACAGGGTGGGCACGCGGCAGAAGTCAGGCAGCCAGTCGTCGAGCGGGGCGCTGTGCATCTGCGGAAGTATGCCTGCCGCCCGCACGCGCACCGCTACCGCTGTTCGCCCAGCAGATGCCGCTCCATCCATCCGGAGAGATCGCGAATTTCCTCGGCGCAGACGCTGTGCGGCATGCCGTAGCTGTGCCAGTCGACCGGATGGCCCCAAGTCTGCAGGCGCTGCCGCGCGGCCAGCCCCAGCATCTGCGGCACGATCGGATCGACGGCGCCGTGGCCCATGAACACCGGCAGACCCGCCTGGATCGGTGCGCGCTGCGCTTCGATATGGGCCGCGATCGGCAGATAGGTCGACAGGGCAACGAGGCCGGCAAGGCGCTCGGGGTGGGTAAGCCCGGCGGCCAAGGCCACCGCCCCGCCCTGCGAGAATCCGGCCAGCAGGATGCGCTGGCTGTCGACACCGCGCTGGCGCTCGCGCGCGATCAGACGCTCGACCGCGGCCACCGAGGCCAGGATGCCGGGCTCGTCCTCGATCGCCATCAGCTCGAGGCCTTGGATGTCGTACCAGCCGCGCATGCGCATGCCGGCGTTCAAGGTGATCGGCCGCACCGGCGCATGCGGAAACACAAAGCGCAGCGGCGGCCAGCCCGCGCGCGTCAGCTCGGGCACGATGGGTTCGAAGTCGTGGCCATCGGCCCCCAGGCCATGCAGCCAGAGCACGCTGTGGCGGGGCTGCTTGCCGGTCTCGATCTCGATGCAGTCCAGCATGGGTGTCTCCATTGGTGGAGCGCGCAGTGTAGGTGCTGGCGCGCAAACGCTGGCGTCTGGAGCGGGCCGCGTGACAGCATCCGCGCCCATGTTCGATGTCGTCGTCCTGTTCTTCCTGCTGGGCCTGGTCGCGCGCCTGGCCAAATCCGACCTGCGCCTGCCGGAAGCGGTCTACGAGGTGCTGTCGATCTATCTGCTGCTGGCGATCGGCCTGAAGGGCGGGATCGAGCTGTCCAAGCACTCGCTCGGCGCACTGCTGCCGCAGGTAGCGGCGACCATGGCGCTGGGCTTCGCGATCCCGCTGCTGCTGTTCCCCGCGCTGCGCCTGCTGCGCTTCGCCAGCGCAGACAGCGCTTCGCTGGCGGCGCACTACGGTTCGGTCAGCGTGGTCACCTTCGCGGTGGCGACGGCCGCGCTGGACCGCGCAGGCGTCGCCTACGAATCGCACGCGGCGCTGTGGGTGGCGGTGATGGAAGCGCCAGCGCTGGTCGCCGGCATCCTGCTGGCGCGGATGTCACGGCTCAAGGACGTGCGCTGGGGCGCGCTTGGCCATGAGGTGCTGTTCGGCAAGTCCGTGCTGCTGCTGGCCGGCGGGCTGGCCATCGGCGCGATTGCCGGCGTCGAGGGCAGCAAGGCCATCGCCCCGGTCTTCATCGATCCCTTCCGCGGCATCCTGGCCCTGTTCCTGCTCGAACTCGGGCTGGTGGCCGGCGGCCGGCTGCGCGAGATCGGGCCCTTCGGGCCGCGACTGCTGTTGATCGGCGCAGGCTTCCCGCCCTTGCTCGCCGTGCTGGGCGCGCTGACGGGCATGACACTGGGCCTGTCGGTCGGCGGCATCGCCATCCTCGCCACGCTGGCAGCGAGCGCCAGCTACATCGCCGCGCCTACCGCCATGCGCATGGCGGTGCCCGAGGCCAATGCGGCGCTGTCGATCACCGCCGCGCTGGGCATCAGTTTCCCGTTCAACGTGATCCTCGGCATTCCCCTCTACCTGAAGCTCGCGCACTGGCTGGGAGGCGCACCCGCATGACCTTGCCCAAACATCCGCGCACCCTGCTGGTCATCATTGCCGAGGCCGCGCTGGAGAAATCGCTGGCGCGCGACGTGCGCCGGCTCGGTGCGCACGGCTACACGGTGTATGACGTGCGCGGCGCCGGCCACAGCGGCATCCGCGAGGGCAGCTGGGAAGCCGACCGCAGCATCGAGATGAAGGTGATCTGCGAAGCCGAGGTCGCCGACCGCATCGCCGCGCACGTGCTGGCCGAGTACGGCGCCAACTTCGGCCTGAGCCTGTTCTTTGCGGCTGTCGACGTGCTGCGGCCCGGCAAGTACTGACACCGCGACCTCTGCCTTCCGCCGGCGTCTTCCCGCGCAACGCGCGGGCGCCAGCGCCTTCGATTCTGCTCGCGCCCCGATGCCGCCGCACCCTCCGTTCACGGGACCGTGGATCGCGACGCCCGCGCGAACACAGGAACCCGCCACAGTTCACGGAAGCCGGCCGCAGCGTTGGGCAAGCTGGGCCGCTTGCGTCACACTTCGTCACATGACCCCCATGAACTCACTGAAATTGCTGCCCGTCCTGCTCGCCCTGCTGCTGGGCGGCTACGCTCAATTGGCGCTGGCGTGGCCGGCCGGCGCGAACGCGGTCTCAACCCAGCCGCTCGGCAGCGACTGCGAGGACCTGTCGGATATCCCGATCACCTACGGCATGCAGTACGACCTGCCCGGCAGCGGCCTGCCCGGCCCAATCCGCGATATCCACGACGTCTGGCTGTCCGGTGGCTGTGTCGGTTGCCACAATGCATCCAACGCATCCAACGCTGGCGATCTGCAGCTCGACGACCCCCAGATCGGGGGACTCTCGCTCGTCAATGAGGCGAGCAACCGCGATCCGAACGCGCTTCGCGTGCGGCCCCGGAACCCCGAGGCCAGCCTGCTGTACGCGCAGATCAACTGTACGCCGCCACCGACCGAACAGTTCATGCCGCCCCCAGACGGTGATGTGCTGGTGAGGATTCCGCGCGTGCTACGGGCCGCGGTGTACGACTGGATCGCTCAGGGCGCGCGCGGCTTCGACGAGGACGGCTTCCCCCTGAGCGATGTGATCTTCCGCGACGGCCATGAGTCGCAGCGTTTCCAGCGCAATGTGGCCCTTGGTCGCTGAAGGCTTCACCCGTTACGCATCCCTTTCCAGCGGACACGCCATGCCCATGAATCCAAATCTGCAGTTCGCCCGCTGCGCGGCCCTTGCCTTCGGACTGTCGGCCACGCTGGCCGCGGGCGCGCAGACCCTGCCAGCCGGCTGTGACGAACTGCCTGCCAGCACCTATCCGATTCGCTACGACGTCAGTTTCGAGGCTGACATCCGTCCGCTGCTCGAATCCGAGGAACAGCGCTGCACGGTCTGCCACGGCTCTTCGGGCAACCTCAGCCTCAGCTTCGCCAATGCCCGTTCCAACCTGCTGGGCGCGCAGGAGCGCGGGGTGGCATCCGCCGGGGACGCGTCTGCGAATCCGATCCTTCGCGTGCGCCCACGCGAGCCGCTTGCAAGTTCGCTGTTCCTGAAACTCAACTGCGCCACGCCGCCGTTTGGTGGACGCATGCCGCTGGGCCTCAGCCCCAGCCCGGAACTGCAGGCGCTGGTGCACGACTGGATCGCGAGCGGCGCGCTGATGCCGGACAGCCCCGGCGGTGTTCGCCTGTTCATCGGAGGCTTCGAGAGCATTCGGCGTCCGAGCCCCTAGCAACGTGTTGAAAAACGCTCTTCCGGGGAGTTTTTCAAGTCGGCGGTCCGGCGCAGGTCCGTACCGCCTCAGGACACATCAATCGCCTAGGCGCCGGCTTCGTCGTCCCGGCCATCCCTGCCCGCTAGCAGGCTGATTTTCAACAGCCGGCTAGCGGGCAGGCTTTGCGCACTCGGGGAATCTCAGCCCGCTCGACAGACTTGGTCGTCCGGCAAGCCGTCCAGCGCCCGCGCTTCTCCTCTGCCCTTGCGTGCTCGGAACCGCAGACCTTTCCGCCAGGCTCGCAAAGGCTCGTGCGCCAGCTGGATTCCGGCGGTGTTGATGGCGCGGCAACCCAGCAAAGATCACCCGCAAAGGCCGGCCTACGAAAAAGGAGATGCCGGCAATGCCGGCATCTCCTTTGTGCGTGTGCGGCGGACCTCGTTCAGATCGCGAGGAAGGGCACCGTACGACTGTTGTAGGCCATCACACCCTGATTCGGGTGCGCACTGGCGAAGGTGTCGATGTTCGGGAAAATCAGCGGCAGATCGGCGTTGCTGATGCCCATCCAGCGCGCCATTGTCGCCGACATCTGCTCGACCGCCATGGTCGGGATGAACTCGCCGCGGTTGAAGCACTCGCCGTACTGGTCAGGCTGGGTACCGGGATAGGTGCGGTTGAGCAGCTGCAGCGGATAGCGGCCGTAGATCTGGCCACCGATCAGCGGGCCACCCTGCGAGGCGGGGGCACCCATCACCATCTGCACGGCACCCCAGGCATGGTCGGTGCCATTGCCGTTGGAGTTGATCGTGCGGGAGAACTCGCTCATGGTGAAGGTGACCACCTCGTTGCGCACGCCGCTGTAGCCGGAGATGCCGTTCAGCGCCTCCAGCGCATCGTTGAACCCCTTCATGGCCTGAGCGACCTGCTGCAGTAGGCCCTGGTGTCCGTTCCAGACACCGTTGGTTGGCCGCGCTGCAGGGATCTGTCCGCCATGGGTGTCATAACCGCCCGTGCTGACGTAGAACACCTGACGATTGGCCTGGACCGGGCTGCCGGACAGGCGGCTGACCGCGATCATCCGCGCTACCTGCCGGAGCTGGTTGCCGATGCTGGTGTTCGGAATGGCGGCCACGGCCGTATTGAAGGCGGCATAAGTGGTGGCATTGGTGCCGCTGGTCAGGCCGGTGATCGCGCCGTTGACGCTGCTGGCCAGACCCAGGGAGCGATCCAGAATCTCGCCGTAGGCACCGGTGAACGCCTGCGGATAGGTGACGTCCAGCAGCTCCTGGAGCGCGGCGCGACGACGGTTGCCGGCCTCGGAGCCCGTGCCGCTGTAGTTGCCCAGGGTGACCGAGGGCGAACTCGAACTGGTCGACATGCGGTAGGGGAAGAGGTTCTGGCCCGACGGGTACTCGCCGACCAGGAACTTGGCCTGCCCCGAAATCGAGATGCACGGAGCCAGACCGTTGGTCGGCGGTGCCCCCAGTAGCCGGCCAGCCATGCGACCGCCCCAACCGGCCGGATCTCCGGGCGCACGGCCGGCGCCCAGTTGCCAAAGGCTGGTCTGGTCGTTGTGGGAGTAAAGCTGCGGGGGGCGTCGGAAGCTGTTGATGCCTTGTCGCCGCAGCGGCTCCACGAGCGGTCCGACGTTGGCCATGAAGGTCAGACGGCCATCGTTGAACAGCTGCTGCAATTCGGGCACGGCCGGATTGAGGCCGTACTGATTGCCGAGAATCCCCAAAGCCGGAGGCAGGAAAGAGGTTCCGGCATCCGGAGCTCCGGGACGGATCAGGCCAAGAGCAGCCGCGTTGCCCTGGAACTGTCCGCCACGCGAGGTGACGTACCAGCCGTAGGGCGTCGCCGTCTGCCCGGCGATCGGATCACGGCCGGTGACCGGCACGGGCGTGCTGTTGTCGCCGGGAATGAGCAGGTTCCAGGAGTCGTTGCCGCCCGACAGGTAGATACAGACCAGGGCCTTGTAGCCGGTCGGCGCACTCTGGGCCAGCGCCGTGCCCATCATCGACAGCTGCGGCACGAAGGTCGAGGCGGCGCCCGATGCCGCCATGCAGGCGGCACCCTTGAGGAAGTCACGGCGCTTGTTGAAGTGGATGCGGGACATGGATGAGATCCTCAGCGCTGGGTGCTGTATTCGGGCGAGATGGCGATCAGGTGCATCAGGTACAGGGCCTTGCGGCGCTGGCGCTGCTGCTGGTTGCCATTCGAAGTGCCATTGGTGCCACCGTTGAGGGCGGTGTTGATGCTGGCCACGGTCGCGTTGTTCCAGGTGGCGGAGCAACGCATCGCCTTCATGAGCACGCTCTTCATGCCCGTACCTGTATTGCTGCAGCTGAAGTCCGCCGGCACGCTGCCCGACATCGTTCCGCCCATCAGCCGGACGTTGAAGAACTCGATCAGAGCCAGATCGTCGGCCACGGCAGGCTCGGCCGCGGTGGAGCGCTCGGCGACGCGGGCCGGGATCTGGTCGATCTGCGCGATCGGGAAGTAGGCGCGGCTGTTCGGCGGGTTGTTGTTGGCGTCGGGCGGCGTCGGCGAGGTCGGTCCGCCGGTCAGGGCGCCGGAGCCGCAGTTGTTGCTGTTGCCGCCATAGCCGGAGCACAGGCGGGCGAACAGATCATTGGCCGCCGCCACCGAGGTGACCTCGTGGATGATCTGCAGTTCGGGCGAGAACAGGCCGCGCTCGGTGACCGTGCCAGGCTGGCGATAGTCGGGTTCAAAGAAGTTGAACACCGTAGGCGCACCGAGCGGACGCTGCTGGTACTCGTTCTGCGGGTTGGTCGGGCCCCAGCGGCGCAGGGCCGGCTGGCCTGCCAGCGGATTGGCCGTGGCCGGGCTGCCCTGCGGGTTCTGGTTCGGGAACAGGGCGGTATCACCTGAAACCGCGCCAAAGTGGCGCCACAGGGCTACCAGCTTGAGCATGGGCTCACGCACCTTCCCAAAGTCCACCGGCTGGCCGGCGGCGCCATGCGGGCGGCGCGCCTCTTCGTCGATGAGGATCGCCCGCACCACCGCCTTCATATCGCCGCGCACATTGTTGCCGTTGTTGGCGAAGACCTCCGCCACGCGCCGCACGTAAGCAGGGCTGGGGTTGGAGGTGACCAAACGCTGGATCAGCTGGCGCGCCACCATCGGCGGCGTGTTCGGATGGTTGAACAACAGGTCGACGACCGCATCGATGCTGCCCTCGCAGTAATCGATGCAAGCCTGCTGCTGGGCTTCGTTCAGGTTGCTGGCGTGGCAGTTGAGCGGCGAGCCGTCGAGGAAGCTCGGCTGCACGGTCAGGGTGCGGACGCCCTGCGAGCTGCCAAGGGTCAGGGTCTTCTCGGGCGTGGGCGTGCCCGGCGGCAGAGAGAAGCTGCCGGTATCGGTTTCGATGATGGCGCCGCTCGTGTCGCGACCGTTGTCGTGGTAGCGCGGATAGCAGACCAGCGGGCGGTACCAGTCGGGGTGGATCAGGCCACGATTCAACGGGTCGCGCGGCGGGCTGTTACCGAACAAGCGGTTGCCGCCGTTGCCAAAGCGGCAGCCAATACCCGTGCAGGCCGTGGTCGAATTGGAGCCGCAGTTGCGCTCCAGCGGGACCCCACCCACCACCGAGACACCCTGGGTGCACTGGTAGGACAGGCCGGTGAAGAAGCGCGCCAGCTCGGAGATGTCGTCTTCGTCGTAGGTGGTCTGCAGCACCTGCGGGTTCTGCGGATCGGCGAAGGTGGTGTAGAAGTCGTCGCCGCGCACGACCAGGCCGATCGAGAACAGCTGCATGATCTCGCGGGCGTAGTTCTCGTCGGGCTGCACGCCGTTGTTGCCGGCGGTGAAGGTCGTGTTGCCACCACTGGTGCTGCGCACCAGCTCGAACTTGCGATTGCGCAGATGCGTCAGGTAGCGGCCCATCATCGGGCTGTAGGTCACCTCGCGCAGCAGCGTGCGGTAGTTGCCCAGCGCGTTGCGGACGAGGATGTCGTTCCACTCCGCCATCTGGATCGGCTCGCCGGCCAGGAAGTCATCGCGGTCGGAGGCCACCACGATCTGGGACAGGGCGTAGGCCACCTTCTGACGGACCTGATCGGGGGCCGTCACGGCGACATCGAACCAGCGGTGGAGGCGCGCATCCTGGTTGACGCTGCTGTTGGCGGGCAGGGCCGCGGCATACGCCTCCAGCCAAGCGCGCGACAGTGTCACCGTGGGGTGATTCAGCTGGCCATTGAGCCAGCCCGAGACCGACTGCGAGCGCACGATCGGGATGTCCTGCGGGCGCGCACCGAACGTGGCCTGATTGAGGAAGCGCACCGCCTCCGCGTCCGAGGTCGGCAGGTCGAAAGCCACCTCGAAGGAGTTGGAAAACAGCGGGTCATCGGCCTTGCTCTCGGCTGAGAACAACGAGCAGGTCAAGCCTGCCAGGCCCAGGATCAGACTGGAAAAACGTGTGTAGGTCATGCGAGTTCCCCGGATGGGAAGAGCGGTGAAACGTTTGTTCACTCTACCTCGGGCTAAACATTTGAAAACTTGTCGCTGGCCGCAGCCCCGATAAACGGCAGTGAAACGCCGCTGACACACCGCGTCACATTCTGCGCAGTCTCGTCAAAACGCGAAATCGATCGTAAAAGCCCGGCAATCGGGGGGTTTCCGACACGAACTGGCGGAGCCCGCCCCACATGCGCGTGCTGCAAGGCGCAAGACTGCGCTGCCAGAGCGATCGGCCGAGGTCAGCGAAGAGGCAAGCGCACGGAAAGCCACTGAGCGCGCAACGCGCCCGTCGGCCGCGCCGCGGAGCTTGGCCACAGCCAGACCCTCGCGCGCCACCTCTGCCGACAGAAGTCCCGGAGCCCGCCGCGCCTGGACGCGGGCGCCGCAATGATCCGGGCCGGCCCTACAACCTCCGGGAATGCTCTGACGCATGGCCGCCTCCGGGCACAAGGCCGGCGCGATCCCGGGTCATTCACGCGCCTGCTTGATCCAGCGCGAGCGGAGGCAGCAGAGGCGCGCCGTGCAGCAGCCGAACGGGGCGGACCTGCAGCGGACTCGCAGCCCCTGACAACGCCAGGGGGGATGGCTCAGATCTTCCCAGGGCACCAGATCAGCGCGTGCCAGCAGTCTTCAGCCGCCCGCAGCCTTGGCCTTGCGTTCTGCTTCTGCAGCCTCAAGTGCGGCGAAGGCGCTGGCGATCCGCTCCTGCTCGGCAGGGCCCACTCGTCCGCCGAGGGCTTCAGCGAGATCAGCCGGGGCGCACTGCCGCAACCGCTGCAGGGCCTGGCCCGCCTCCTTGGGCGAGGCATGGCCCTCGCTCTGCAGCAGCAGTTCGCCTTCGGCCGAGAGCAGCTTGAAGTAGAACTGGCCGTCGGCCTCCCGGTACTGCTTCACCTGCGGCAGGGCTTCGCGCTCGGCTTTCGCCGGCGCGGGCTTGGACGAAACGCCGACGAACCGGCGCAGGCCCACCGCCTCGCGCAGCTCCGCCAGCAGCGGCGCAGCGATGGCGCGGGCGCGGGCGGCGCCAGCCTGCAGGATGTCCTCCAGCCGCTGCGGATCGGCCATGTAGGCCTGGTAGCGCTCGCGCATGGGCGCCACGTCGCGCTCGATGCGCTCGACCAGACGCTGCTTGGCCTCGCCCCAGCCCAGGCCGGCACGCAGGTCCGCACGGTAGGCCGCGGCCTCGTCGGCGCTGGCGAAGGCATCGAAGATCAGGGCCAGCGCATTGGCCTCGGGATCCTTGGGCTCACCGGGCAGTCGCGAGTCGGTGACCACGCGGGCCACGGCCTCCTTCAGCGCCTTGGCGCCGCCCTCGAACAGCGGGATGGTGTTGTCATAGCTCTTCGACATTTTGCGGCCATCGAGCCCGGGCAGGGTCGCGACCGACTCCTCGATCACCGCCTCCGGCAGGGTGAAGAAGCTGCGCCCCTGGCCGAACAGATGGTTGAAGCGCGCGCCGATGTCGCGCGCCATCTCGATGTGCTGCACCTGGTCGCGGCCCACCGGCACCTTGTGCGCGTTGAACATCAGGATGTCGGCCGCCATCAGCACGGGATAGCTGAACAGGCCCATGGTGACGCCGGCATCGGCATCCTCGCCGGCCGCCTCGTTGGCGTCGGTCGCGGCCTTGTAGGCATGCGCGCGGTTCATCATCCCTTTGGCGGTGACGCAGGTCAGCAGCCAGGTCAGCTCGGGAATCTCGGGGATGTCCGACTGCCGGTAGAAGTGCACGCGCTCCGGGTCCAGCCCTGCCGCCAGCCAGGTCGCGGCGATCTGCATGCGCGAGCTCTGGATGCGTGCCGGTTCGTCGCACTTGATCAGGGCGTGGTAGTCGGCGAGGAAGAAAAAGGCGTCGACATTGGGGTCGGCGCTGGCGGCGATCGCCGGGCGGATCGCGCCGACGTAGTTGCCGAGGTGCGGGGTGCCGGTGGTGGTGATGCCGGTAAGGACGCGGGTGCGGGACATGGAGCCTCTTGGGGGTGGGGGCGCGGCGCGCTCAGCGGCGCGCGGCCTCTTCGATCTTCTCGCCGGCACGTTTCAAGTCCTTGCCGGCGCCCTGGATGGTGTTGCAGCCGGCCAACACGAGCAGGCCGAGCGCGAGCGCCGCAAGGCGCCAGACTGGTTTCGAGATGCGCATGGGATCTCCGGCGGCAATCGCCGCGAAAAGCGGGGGCAGCAGCCTAGCAGCGCCTTCGCCCGACCGTCAGCGCCAAGGCTTGCGAGGATTCAGCGCGGTCAAGCGCGCGTCAACGCGCCTCGCGCTGCGGATCGCGCATCAGGGTCGATTTGCCGAACAGGCTCTCGACCAGGTCGACCGCCAGCCGCGCCGTGCGGTTGCGCTCATCAAACGCCGGGTTCAGCTCGACGATGTCGAGCGAGGCCATGCGGCCGGTGTCGGCGATCATCTCCATCACCAGCTGGGCTTCGCGGTAGTTCGGCCCGCCCTCGACCGTGGTGCCGACGCCGGGTGCGATGCCGGGATCGAGGAAATCGACGTCGAAGCTGACGTGCAGGTGGGTGTCGGCGTCGACCCCTTCCAGCGCTTCCTCCATCGCCCGCTTCATGCCGACTTCGTCGATGTAGCGCATGTCGTAGATGTCGAGGCCGGCCTCGTGCACGAGGCGACGTTCGCCCTCGTCCACCGAGCGGATACCGATCTGTTTGACCTGGTCCGGACTAATCGCCGGAATGCTGCCCCCGAGATGGGTCAGCGCGCGCGGCCCCATGCCGCAGAGGCAGGCCACCGGCATGCCGTGGACGTTGCCGCTGGGCGTGAGCTCGGAGGTGTTGAAGTCGGCATGCGCATCCAGCCAAAGGATGCGCAGCTTCTTGCCCTGCGCGCGCACGTGCTTGGCGACGGCGGTGATCGAACCGACCGCGAGGCAGTGGTCACCGCCCAGCATGATCGGCATGCGCCCGGCTTTCAGCTCGGCCTCGACAGCCTGCATCACCGCCGTGTTCCACTCGACCACCTGTTCCAGATGGCGATAGCCCTCGTGCGGCGGCTGCCAGGGGTTGAAGGGTCCGCGCAGGTTGCCGCGGTCGTGCACCTCCAGACCGCGCGCAACCAGGGCTTCGCCAAGGCCGGCGACGCGCAGGGCCTCAGGCCCCATCGAGGCGCCGCGATGGCCTGCGCCGATGTCGGTCGGGACGCCGATCAGGCTGACCGGCGGGAAACGGTTCGAGCTCATGGGTCTTCCTGCTCCTCGGTCGCCTGCGAGGCGGCGGCGATAGCCTTGTCGATCAGCACGAGCAACTCCAGCGTCGGCGTGAGCAGCTCGGCGCACAGCGCCTGCACGGGACGACGCGCCTCGGCAGGCGACTTGATCCAGGCGATCCACTGGCGCTCGATGGCGCGGGCCTTGTCGCTGACCTCGGGGAAACCGTAAGCGCCCGCCGAGCCCGCCATCTTGTGCAGCATGCCGCGCAGCTCGGTCACATCCGCCTCTGCGGCCTCGTTGCTGGCTGCTTCGCGGATCGAGGCCATGTAGCGGCGCAGCTTCAGGCGCTTGTCCTTCAGCGCCAGTCGGTACAGGGCCAGCAGGGAGTCAAAACCGTCGATGCTCACGCGTTCGGGCCACGCTGGGGGTCGATCGGGCAGCGCGGGGCTGCGAGAGTGGTGCCGGCAGTCCGAATCGAACGGACGACCTACCGCTTACAAGGCGGTTGCTCTACCAGCTGAGCTATGCCGGCACGGAGCCGGGATTGTAGCGTCTTGAGGGCGCGATTCGGGATCGCCTGACCGGGACTTCTGCCGCATGCCGCCCGGATGCACTGCGGCGAGGGCGCCATCCCCTGCCCCAGCCTTCAGGTTTCACAGTCGATTCGGCTGGAATCGACGCCGGCATAGCCGCCGAGCTGGGCGCGCCAGTCGAAGCGCGGGTCGGCGGCGATGTCGACCCAGTACTGCGGGATTTCCTCGGTGCGCTCGCCGAGCTCCGCGCCGAAGCCCATCGCACGCACATCGGCCTGGCGCTGTCGGGCGTTCGCGAGCTCGCGGAACAGTCCCAGCGAGATGGTGTTCTGCCGGTCGCCGGCAGTGACGACGTAGTAGTCGCGCAAACCCTGGGCCGCCAATTCGCGCGCGGTGGCGAGCGCGGCGTCGCGAGTCGGCTGCGCAGGCATGTAGACCCAGTAGCCGCGGCGGGCCAGGGCACGGGTCTCGCGGAACTGGATGCGCTGCACGACCGGGGTCAAGGCGCCGACCGCACGGCGCAGGTCGGCCTGGGTCAGGAAGGGGCCGATCCGCTCGCACACCGCATCGGCACTGGGCGCGATCGGCTGCGGCGCCTCCGCCAGCTCGCCGACCATGCCGCGCGTCTCATGCTCGCTCAGCAACTCAAGGCCCGGCACGGCCGGTTCGGTCGGCGCGAAGCGGCGCGGCTCGTGCTCCGGGCGCAGGAACCACCAGGCGCCGACGCCGACGTTCATGAGCAGCAGCAGCAGGACGAGCACGCGGGGCAGCATCGGGGTCGGGAGGTCGATCGGGCACGGAACGGGCGCGCAGGATAGCAGGGCGTCCCAGCCCCGCCGGGCGACCAGGCTTCAGTCGTGCACCGCGGCCTGCAGCAGACCGTGCAGCACCAGGGCAGGCTCGACACGCACGGGACACTCCAGCAGCGGCGCGATGCCTGAGGCGTCACCGCCCGCCAGCAGCACACCGGGCACCTCACCGGCGTCGCGCTCCAGCTGTCGCCGAGCGCGCTCGATCAGCCCCGCCGCCGCCTGCCAGGGCGCCATGGCGACCGCTGGCGCGGTGTCATTCGCCCAGAAAGCCCCGAGCCCAGGTGAGCCGCCGGGCATGCGCAGATGCGGCGCACGCGCCAGCAGGGCCTCGTGCATCGTGGCGATGCCGCTCAGGATCAGACCGCCGAGATGCCGGCAGTCGCGGTCGATCGCATCGATGGTCAGAGCGGTACCGGCGCCGACGACCAAGAGTGGCGGGGCAGCGATCGCCAGCGCCCCGCGCAGGCTGAGCCAGCGGTCGGAGCCGAGATGCCCCGGCCGTGGATAGGCGCAGCGCAGCACCGGGCCACGCGCGGTGGGCGCTTCGGCTTGGGTGCGCGCTCGAAGCAGGCCGGGGCGCTGCACCCGCACCGAGGCGGCGACGCAACGCTGGATCGCATCCACCGTCGCCTCTGCGGTGACGGCCACCAGATGCACGCTGTCGAGTTCGGGCAGCCCGCGCAGGGCGTGTTCCAACGCGGGCAGGAAATCCGGGCCGGCATGGGCAAGCGCGGCCACCTCGCCGAGCCGCCAGTCCGGGTGCTCCGCATCCGGCGGCAGCGCCAAGCCCCACTTCAGGCGGGTATTGCCCAGATCCAGCAGCAGGCGCGGCTTCATGCCGGCCTCAGGCTGGCTTCGCCGCTGTGCCAGACCCGCACGCCATCGGCATGCTCGACGCGCAGCCCGCCATCCGCGGCCAGTCCCAGCGCGCGACCGGGCCAGCGCTGCTCGCCCGCGAGCATCTGCACCGGCTGCCCGCGAAGCACGTCAAGACGCTCCCAGTGCGGCAGCAGGTCGCCTAATCCCTGCGCCTGCATCTGCCAGAGACGGGTACGCAGCTGCCGCACCAGGGCCGCCACCAGCTCGGCGCGGTCGGGCTTGAGCCCCAGATCGGCGAGGGCGATCCACTCGACTTCGGCCTCGAAGTCGCGCGGCAGGTCGAGGTTGAGGCCCAGTCCGATCACCAGAAACACGCCGTCGGAACGCCCGCCGACCTCGACCAGCAGCCCCCCCAACTTGCGCTCGCGGGCCCACAGATCGTTGGGCCACTTGAGGCCCACATCGACTGCGCCAAGTCCGCGCAGCGCTTCCGCCACCGCCAGACCGGCGATCAGGCTGGCGCCGACCGCAGCGGTGATGCCACCAGGCCATGGCAGCGCCATCGAGAGGCAGAGGCTGCCCCCAGGGCGCGACTGCCAGCGACGACCCAGGCGCCCTCGGCCAGCCGTCTGCCGCTCGGCCACGCGAACTGCGCCCTCGGGCGGTGGCGGGCCTGCAGCCAGCAGATCGGAATTGGTGGACTCCGTCACCGCCACCCACTGCAGCTGCGGCGGCGCAGGGTCAGCCGCCGCCAGTGCTCGCTGCGTGCGCTCGGCCAGCGCGGCGATCGATTCGCTCATTTCCGCCGGCCTCAGCCCGCCCGGCGATGGAACAGGCGCACGCGCTCGAAGCGGTGCTCGGTGCCGCGCAGCAGCCGCTGCACATTGCTGCGGTGGGTGAACAAGATGAAGCTCGCCGCAGCCACGGCGAAGCCGAGCTGCGCTGGCGCGATCCACAGCGCCAGCGGCACCAGCACAGCGGCTCCGAGGATGGTCGAAAGCCCGACATAGCCGGTCAGCACGAGACAGAGCATCCAGACCAGGAACACCGGGCCCACGCTGAGCGGCCAGACCACGCAGAGTCCGCCGACCAGGGTGCCCGCGCCCTTGCCGCCGCGGAAGCCGAAGAACACCGGCCAGGTGTGACCGATGGCCGCCGCCAGGGTGCAGGCCCCAGCCAGGTCAGTCGCCGACAGCAGTGCCTCAGGAGTCCACAGCCACGCGCCAAGCGCGGCGGCCAGGGCGCCTTTGCCGATGTCGATCAACACCACGCCGAGCGCAAAGCGCCAGCCTCGCGTGCGGAAGGCATTGGTGCCGCCGGCGTTGCCGCTGCCGCTCTGGCGGATGTCGACGCCGATGGCGCGACCGATCAGCAGGCTGCCGGACAGCGAACCCAGCAGATAGGCCAGCAGGAGAGCGATCAGGGATTGGAGCATGGGCCTAGTGTGCGGGTTCGGAAGGGCGCCACGGAAGCGCAGGCCAGCACACGGCGGCCTCGCGCTCGCCGATGGCTCAGGCGCGATCGATCGGGCCGAGATCCAGCAGACCGACCACCAGCGCGCCCGAGCCCGCATGCGCGCCAATCGCGGGGCCGACTTCCACAACCCCGAAACTATCGGCCTGCAGGGCCTCGCGCAGGCGGAGTTCCAGCTGCTGCGCATCGTCTGCGCAGTCGACGTGGCCGACCAGCAGACGCCAGCGTCGGCGCGCGTCGAGCCGCTTGAGCAGATGCCTCGCGAAGCGCTCCGGCGCCACCTGCGCCCCGCCCGTCAACGCGCCCGCGATCGCCAGTCGACCACTGGGCTTGGCGCGCGCCACCGGCGTGAGCCCGAGCGCCGCCACCAGCTTGCCGGCCCAGGCAGGAATGCGTCCGCCGCGCACGGCGAAACTCACGTCGCGGGTGATGGCCCAGGTCTGCACGCGCGGGCGCAGGGCTTCCACCTCGGCGACGACCTCCGCTGCACCGAGCCCCCGCGCCGCCGCTTCGGCGGCGGCAATCGCCAGCAGGGCTTGGCCACAGCTCGCATGCCCGGAATCGACCACGCGGATGCGTTCGGCGGCGACGCGGGAGGCCGCCGACTCGCCAGCCTGCAGCGTGCCCGACAGTGCGCGGGCGATGCCGACATAGACCAGCTCGCGGTGGTGCGAGAGGCGCGTCTCGAACTGACGGCGGAAATCGCCCGGCGGCGGCTGCGAAGTCTTGGGAGCGACGGGGCTGGCCTTCAGTCGCCGATGGAATTCGGCGGCGCTCATCGAGACTTTGTCGAGGAACTCCTCCTCGCCGAAGGAGACGCGCACCGGTACCGCGGACAGGCCAAGCCGCTGCGCCAACTCGGCGGGATAGTCGGCGCCCGAATCGGTGACCACCGCCACCGCCTGCGCCAGGCTCGCCTCGTGCTGCTGGGCGAGCATGTCCTCCGCCTTGTGCGCGCTGACCTTGCCGAAGCGACCCGCCAGTTCGAACAGCTGCGCCGGCGCACCGACATGAGCATGGATGCGCACGCGCTGACGGCCGCCGGCGATCACGACCGATTCCGCGCCCGCCGCGGTCAGGGCGGCACGCAGGGCCTCGGCATCCAGCGCTTCGGCGCTGAGCAGGCACTCGGTGCACCAGCGATGTGCGGGGTCGACATCCTCATGGAGATCGGCTCCCGCAAATGGGATGTCTTCCAGATGCTCGACCCGTGCCGCCACTTTCAGGCGGCCTGTTCGCAGGTAGTCGGCAATGCCTTCGAGCAGGTCGACGAAGCCCTGTGCGCCAGCATCCACCACCCCTGCCTGGCGCAGCACCGCGAGCTGTCGGGGCGTATCGGCCAGCGCCGCGTGTGCTGCGTCAAGCGCGCGCTCGAAGCGTTCGCGCAGGTCGCGGGCGCCCTCGGCGCTGGCCCGCGACATGCCATCGGCGAAGGCGCGAATGACGCTGAGGATGGTGCCCTCGCGCGGTTCGGACAGAGCCTTGCGGGCGGCGTCCGCGCCGGCAGCAGCGGCGGCGGCGAGCTCATCGGGCGGCAACACCTCGGCGTCGGCGACTCGCTCGGACACGCCGGAGAGAAACTGCGCCAGGATCGCGCCGGAGTTGCCGCGGGCGCCATCGACGGCGTCGTCGGCCACCTGCCGAAGCAGGGGACCGAGCGCCGCACAGCGGCGACTCAGGCTGCGGCTCAGCACGCTGTTGAGGGTGAACGCGAGGTTGCTGCCGGTATCGCCATCCGGAACAGGGAAAACGTTGATGCGATCCAGCAATTCGCGGCGTTCGACGACGCGACGCATGCCCGCAATCAGGGCACGCCGCATCTGTGCGGCGGTGACGGGCGCTTCAAGGGCGCGGGGACTCAGGACGGCAACCATTCGGCGAGGATGCCAGAGCCCCCGTTCAGGTCACGCTGCGCTGCGACAGCGCAGGGCAACCCGATCGACGATTGACATTTCCTCACTTTCTCTGAACGCCCCCGCGCTACACTCGGGCAGCTGACCGCCTGTGATTCGCAGACGCGGCGTCTCATTCCGAACGTCGGAAAGAGCACTGGCCGCGATCCCGCCCGCTTCCGCAGCCCCTGTCCAAGGAATGCTCATGCCGCAGATCCGCACGATCCTGAGCGCTTCGCTACTGTGGCTCCTTGTCTCTGCGCCGGCTGCGGCGGTTGAAGTCCTGCCGATGGATTCGCCCGCGGACGAGTGCGGCAGCGAGGCTGCCGCTGGCGTCGAGCCGGCCGCGCAGGAGCCAGCGCTGATTGAGGATGCCGAACTGCCCGCAGGTCTCCAGGCCGTGGGTGGATCCGCAGTGCCCGTGCGTGCCCCGACGCAGGGCGGCGGCGACTCAAGCACACCCGCACCGGCCAAGCCGAGCTCGCGCTGGAACGCCTTCCTGCCCGGCATGGTGCGTTGACCGCAAGACCCGAGGCCCCAGACCGAGGTCATCGCCGTGCTTTCCCGCTGGTGGAGCGGTCGGCGCGCCCGTGAAACGCTGTCTGCAACCATTTTCGAATCTGTCTCCGCGCGCTGCGCCCTGATCGCAGGCCTGGACCCGGCATCCCAGGGGCGCCTGCGCGCGCTGGCTGGAAGCTTCCTGCAGCGCAAGGCGATCACACCGGTGCACGGCCTTGAACTGGGCGATCGCGAGCGTGCCCTGATCGCATCGCTCTGTTGTCTGCCGATACTGAATCTTGGCGGCCACTGGCTGGGCGGCTGGCATGAGGTCGTGGTCTATCCGGGCGCGTTTCGCGTACGCCGCAGCCAGTTGGATGAACCCACCGGCGTGCTGCACGAGTGGGACGAGGAGCTGGCGGGCGAAGCCTGGAGCGAAGGCCCCCTCATCCTGTCCTGGGAAGACGTGCTGCTCGACCTCGACGAACCCGCCGAGGGCTGCAATGTGGTCGCCCACGAGATCGCCCACAAGCTCGATCTGCGCGATGGCGTGCTGGATGGCACGCCTCCCCTGCCCGCCGCGCGCCAGCGCGCCTGGGCCCGCGACTTCCAGGCCGCCTTCGATGCCCTGTGCGCGGAGGTTCAAGCCGAACGCGAGACGCGGATCGACCCCTATGCAGCGACGGCACCAGAGGAGTTCTTCGCGGTCGTCAGCGAATACCATTTCTCGGCGCCGGAAGTGCTGCGCGATGCGCTGCCGACGGTGGCCGAACACCTCGCCGCGTTCTACGGCCCTTCGCCGGCAGAGCTGGCGCCCGAGCCACCCGCGCTCCAGCCGGAGTGAGTGGCAGCCAGCCGGGGCCCTTTGCAGAACTGCAGCCCTCGCGCGCGGCGCCGCTCAGCCGGCCGGCGAGAAGCGCAGCACGAAGCGTGCGCCGCCCAGTTCTTCCGAACGCTCCACGGACAGCTCGCCGCGATACGCGCGCACGATGTCCTGCACGATCGACAGGCCGATGCCGTGTCCCTGCACGCGCTCGTCGCCGCGAACGCCACGCTGCAGCAGCAGCTCCACCTTGTCGGGCGGAATGCCCGGGCCATCATCCTCGACCGAGATCATCAGCCCGGCGCGGCGTTGCGGCGCCACGGTGAGGGTCTGCGTGGTCAGCAGCACGCGGTGGTTGGCCCACTTGAAGGCGTTCTCCAGCAGATTGCCAAGCAGCTCCAGCAGATCACCCAGCTCGCCATAGAAGCGCGCGGTGGGATCCAGGTCGAACTCGCAAAGAACGTTCTTGCGGGCGTAGACCTTCTCAAGGCTCTGCACCAGCGACTCCACCTGCGGCTCGATGGCGATCGGTGCCGCGAACACCTGGTGGCCCGTGGTCGCCGCGCGCGCGAGCTGGTAGGCGACGATGCCGTCCATGCGCGCAACCTGTTCGCGCACATCGGCGCGCAGACCCTCGATGTCGTCGTCCCGCCCATCCTCGATGCGTGTGCGCAGCACCGCGAGCGGCGTCTTGAGGCTGTGCGCGAGATCACCGAGCGTGTTGCGGTAGCGCATCAGGTGCTCGCGCTCGCTTTCGATCAGTTCGTTGATGTTGCTGGTCAGCAGGGCCAACTCACGCGGGTAATCGCCGCGCAGGCGTTCGACCTCGCCGCGCTCGACTTCGGCCAGTTCACCGACCACTGCACGCAGCGGCTCCAGGCTCCAGCGCGAAATCAGGATCTGCACCGCCAGCAGCAGACCTGCGGCGGCGCCAAGATAGGCCCAGAGCGTGCGGCGGAACACCGCCACCTGCGCATCCACCGCCTCCGCCGTCTCGACGATGACGATCGAGAAATCGACATCCTCATCGGCTTCGCTGGTCCAGGCGACGCCAAGGCCGAGGCGATACACCGGCCCTTCGTCACTGTCGAGCGGCCCCTCGAAGCGCACCTCGCCCATCGCAAGGTCCATCGCCATGGGCACGCTGCGCGAGACCATCGAGGGCGATTCCCAGCTGAAACTCTCCGAGCGCACCGCCGCGTACAGGCCCGAACCCCCGGTCAGGAAACGCGGCTCCGGCGGCACTTCGGGAATGATCAGCTCACCGCCGCGGGCAAGATCGGCACCGGCAAGATAGGCATGCGCATAGGTCTGCAGGCGCTCTCGCAGGTTCGATACCGCCGCCTCGGTGAAGGCGCGATCCAGAGCGAAGCCTGTGAGACTCAGGAAGGCGACCAGCCCCAGCGCAGCCGCCAGCAGCTGGCGGCCCTGCAGGGAGAGCGCGCGGCGTGCGCTCATTGCACGCCCCTCGCGCGGCAGGCCGCCACTGCAAATGCGAAACCCGGCGCGGAGCGCCGGGCTTTGCGGTGATCCATGAGCATCGACTTATTCGTCGCGCGGGATCGCGAAGCGGTAGCCGCGGCCGCGCACCGTCTCGATCGGCTTGAGCTCGCCGTCAGGATCGAGCTTCTTGCGCAGTCGGCCGATGAACACCTCCAGCACGTTGGAATCGCGGTCGAAATCCTGCTGGTAGATGTGCTCGGTGAGATCAGCCTTCGAAACCAGCTCACCCGCGTGCAGCATCAGGTACTCGAGCACCTTGTACTCATAGCTGGTCAGGTCGACGCTCTGCCCGTTCACGCTCACGGTCTGTGCGGCGAGATCCAGCTTGATCGGACCGCAGTCGAGCGAGGGCTTGCTCCAGCCGGCCGCGCGGCGCAGCAGGGCATTGAGCCGCGCCAGCAGCTCCTCGACGTGGAAAGGCTTGACCAGGTAGTCGTCCGCGCCCGACTTCAAGCCTTCGACCTTGTCCTGCCAGCTCGATCGCGCGGTGAGGATAAGGATCGGGAACTTCTTGCCCTCGGTGCGCAGCGCGCGCACAAGGTCCATGCCCGACATCTTGGGCAGGCCGAGATCGATGACGGCGACGTCGAAGGGCACTTCGCGCCCCAGGTACAGGCCTTCCTCGCCGTCCTGGGCGAGGTCCACCGCATAGCCCTCGCGCTTCAGGCGGGCGCCCAGGGTCTCGCGCAGCGGGGCTTCGTCTTCAACCAGCAGGATGCGCATCGGATCGGCTCCTCATGCAGGGAACTGGAAAGTTGGAAGGCGGACGCCTCGGGCGTCGCCGGCGATGTACCGCGGGTGCGGTCATCGTACTCACTCGTCGCGGAAGGTCCCGGGCACGTCGCCGCGGCCGCCGCTGCGGCGATCGTCTCGGCGATTGTCCTGCATGACACGCACGCGTCCCTCGGGCGTCAGCACCTTCATGCGGTAGGTGTCGCGGCCACCGCGACGGACCGGCTCGACCCGCAGCACGCGCCCGCCGGTCTCCTGCTCCACTCGCCGAACCGACTCGCGGATTTCGGAAGGCGGAAGCTCAGGGATGTCCTCGCCCGAATCGGCAGACGCACAGGCGCTGCCGCAGGGCAGCAGCAAGGCGATCAGCAGCAGGGGCAGGCGGGCGGACATCATGGAGGCGCGATCTTAGACCAGTGAGGCCGTGGGCGGGAGCGTGGGGCCAGTCTCGCCAGCGGGGGGTGAATCCGTACTGAAGTCGGCCGCAGTCCTGGGCTTCCCTAGGGGCGGACCAGAGCGTCAGAAGATTTCCGCCACGCAGCAGCGCAGGCTGCCGCCGGCCTTCTCGATCTCGTCGAGTTCAACGCTTCGCAAAGCGAAGCCGGCCCGCTCCAGCTGCAGGCGCTGGTCGGGCCTCAGGCTGTCGGCTGCGCGCCCGCTGATCCATACCGAATCGGGGGCAAGGCTGATGCAGTTGGCCGCGAAGGCGTTCTTCTGCGCCGGCTCCAGCCACAGCACCTGCGGCGCATAGACGGCAGCGATCGCTTCGGCGGCGGCCGGGTCGGCGAAGCCTTCGGCACAGATCACCGCCATGCGCCCAGCCAGCACCGACAGCACGACATTGGCGTGGTACTCGCCGGCGGCAAGCTCCGCGCACAGCAGCGCGCGCAGGCCGAAGGCCTCGACCATCGATCGCGCGGCCGCGCGCGTGCAGCGCTCGCCAAGGCCGGCATAGCCGATGCCGCGGGCGCGGTCGATCACCAGCGAGCCGGTCAGCTCGCCGACCTCCCCAGCGCGCAGGTCCAGCTCGGCATAGCCCAGCAGCCCGCTGAAGAAGCCACGGATGTCCGGCCGCTCGGCCTCGCGCTGGCGCACCGGATGACGCATGCGACCGATGATCAGTCGGCCCGGTGTGGTGGCGAACACATTGTTCGGAAACAAGCCGTCCGGCGCATCCGGATCGCCAGCGAAGCAGATTGCCGGCAGTTCGCTGGAGAGCGCCCGCTGCAGGGCCTGGTGCTGGGCGCGCGCACGGTCGGTGCTGAAAGCCTGCTTCAGGTCCATGTAGGCATTGTCGCTGGCCGACTGTGCGGCGAGCTCCGAGCCCGCAGGCGAGACCAGAAAGGCCGCACGCGCGCAGGCCGGGCGATCTGCCGCCAACGCACGCGCAGCGGCGACATCAAAGCCCTCGAAAGGGCTCATGCCGCGCGCGCCTGCTGCTGCTCGACCGCCGCCAAGGCGCGCTGGACCAGCT
Source organism: Aquimonas voraii (assembly GCF_900101825.1). GTDB lineage: Bacteria > Pseudomonadota > Gammaproteobacteria > Xanthomonadales > Xanthomonadaceae > Aquimonas > Aquimonas voraii. The sequence goes on along the minus strand of NZ_FNAG01000008.1, from coordinate 37,669 downwards.
CCCAACCGGCCTCGGGCCGATGCGCCTCGGTGCTCAGGATCTGGCGGAACTGGCGGCCGCCGGGCTGGCCGGCGAACAGGCCAAGGATGTGGCGGCTGAAGTGCTTGAGCATCACTCCGCGCGCCTGCAGCTCGCGCACGTGCGGCTCCAGCGAACGCAGCAGTTCCTCGCGCGTCTGCAGCGGCGCATCAGGCGCGAACAGCGTGCGATCCAGTCGATGCAGCAGGTAGGGGTCGTGGTAGGCGGCGCGACCGATCATCGCGCCATCGACGTGGACGAGTTGCTCCCGCACCGCGGACTCGCTGGCGATGCCGCCATTGATCGCGATCTGCAGCTCCGGCCGCTCGCGCTTGAGGCGATGCACCAGCGGGTAGTTCAGAGGCGGAATCTCGCGGTTCTCCTTCGGCGACAGGCCCTGCAGCCAGGCCTTGCGGGCATGCACGATGAACGTCCTGCAGCCGGCGGCCGTCAGCGTTTCGACGAAACCGAACAGGCTGTCGGCCTCGTCCTGGTCGTCGACGCCGATCCGGCACTTGATGGTCACCGGCACCTTCACCGCAGCCTGCATCGCGGCGAAGCAGTCGGCCACGCGCTGCGGCTCCAGCATCAGGCAGGCGCCGAAGCTGCCAGCCTGCACGCGGTCCGAGGGGCAGCCGACATTGAGGTTGATCTCGTCATAGCCCCAGTCGGCGCCGATGCGCGCGGCCTGCGCCAGCCGTTCCGGCTCGCTGCCGCCCAACTGCAGGGCCAGCGGGTGCTCGACCGCATCGAATCCCAGCAGGCGCTCGCGGTCGCCGTGCAGCACCGCCTGCGCATGCACCATCTCGGTGTACAGGCGCGCGTGCGGCGCCAGCGCGCGGTGGAACACGCGGCAGTGGCGGTCGGTCCAGTCCATCATCGGGGCGACGGAGAGGCGAAAGCTGGCAGCGAAGTCGGCGGGCACGCGCGGCGGACTCTGGTTCGGGGCGCGTAGGGTAGCGCGCGCCGGCTGAAGGCCGGGCCTGCGGTTGCATCCGGCGCGTCGATCGCGGGCAGTCACCGTGGTCGACGGGGCCGGTCCGGGGCCGACGCCCACAGCAATCCATGGCGGTGTCGCCTCTACTCCACCCGCAGCGGCCGTTCAGCCAGACCCGTGTTCGACTCGCCGTTCCAGTAGCGCAGGCGGTAGCGGCCCGGCTGCTCCGGCGCGACCAGGCTGACCTCGTTGCTGGCGAAGCCACGGTCCTGGTTCAAGCGCTGGCGCCGCACCACCTTGTCGTCTTCGGCCTCGACGATCTGCACGTCATCACGCACCGCCCCCGGCCCTTGCCAGCGCAGGGTGAAGCGCTGGCCTGCGGGAACGCTGTCGGGCGCCTCCAGCTCAACGGCAATCGCACGCACAAGAAAGGCGCGTTCGACCAGCACGCGATCATCGGTACCGCTGTAGTAGCGCAGCGTGTAGCTACCGGGGGCGATCGGCGCGGTGATGCTCGCCTCATTCTTGGCAAAGCCACGATCCTGGTTGAGACGCTGGCGACGGATCACCCGAGTGTCGTCCGCGGCGGTGATCTGCAGGTCGTCACGCACGGCCCCTGGCCCTTGCCAGCGGACAGTGAACGGACGCCCCATGTCGACCTCGGCCGGCGCATCCAGTCCCACCTCGGCGGCCACCACGTCGAACTCGCGCTCGGCCAGCACCTCGTCGTTCTCACCGTTGAAGTAGCGCAGTACATAGCGACCCGGCACCGTGGGCGCCTGCAGACTGGCCTCGCGGCGCTCGAAGCCGCGGTCCTGATTCAGACGCTGGCGACGAACCACGTTCGCGTCGCCGACCGCGGCGATCTGCACGTCGTCGCGGCCCGCGCCCGGCCCCTGCCAGCGGACCACGAAGGTCGAGCCGATCGGCACCTGCGCGGGCGCGTCCAGGCTGACTTCCGCCGCGACCAGCTCGATCGGCTGCCGGGCCAACACGCGCTGCAGCTCGCCATGCCAGTAGCGCAGCTCGTAGCGGCCCGGCTCGGCGGCCATCACCAGCCGCGCGCTGCGCGTATCGAAGCCGCGGTCCTGGTTGAGGCGCTGGCTGCGCAGCACACGACCGGTGCCTTCCGCCGCGCTTGGATCGAACAGCTGCACATCGTCGCGCGCATCGCCAGGGCCCTGCCAGCGGACCTCGATCGTGCTGGCGATGGCGGCCTGTGCAGGCGCCTCGAGCGCCGCTTCGGGAATCGGTCTGGGCGGAGGCGATGGCGCTTCGACCAGGGTCTGCTGCAGGGCCGCCTGCAGCGCGGCCACATCATTGGCCTGCAGGTAGCGGCCGCCTGTGCGCTCGGCGAGGCAGGCCACCTGCCGACCCTCCTGCTCACTCAGACCGAAGCCGACCACATGCGCGGTGAAGTCCACGCCACTGGCCGCCAGCTGCTCGCCGAGGGCACAAGGGTCGGCATCGCAGGTCTCGACGCCGTCGGTGATCAACACCACCCGCGCCGCCCGCTCGGTATGGCGCAATGCCACCGCCGCACGACGCACCGACTCGGTCAGCGGCGTCATACCCTGGAACTTCATGTCGCGCGCGGCGGCATTGATCGCATCGGCGCTGCCGACGGCCGGCGGTACTACCAGCTCGATGTCGGCGCAGTCGCCGCGGCGACGGTGGCCATAGGCCAGCAGGCCAATCTCGGCGTCGGGGGGCAATGCCGACAGCGCGCCGGCCAGGGTTTCGCGGGCGATCTCGAGCTTGGGTCGGCCCTCGATCTGGCCCCACATCGAGCCCGAGGCATCCAGCACCACCAGGGTGGCTTCGTTGGCGCTTGCTACCGTGCCCAGGCAGCTCAGCAGGCAGACAAGGGCGCGCGCGGTCGTGTGGTGCATCGGATATCTCTCTCATTGGCAGGGCAAGCGGTTGGAAGCCGCCATCCTCGGGTACGGAAGAAGGTGCGCGCGAAGGACAGGAGGACGATGACTCAAGACCGTTGATCGAGGTGAGCTGGCGTTGTCGGAGAGAGCACAGGCGGCCCGCCGCTATACTCCGCGCCCATGCCGGCCGCCGCTCCGACCCTGCTCCTGCTCAGCCTCGAGGCCGTGATCATCGCGGTCACGGACGAAACGCCACGCGTGCTGACCGTGCGCGAGGCCGGTGGCGAAGAGGCTCTGCCCTCCGGCCCGCTGGACGTGGCCAGGCACCTGACCATCGAACGCGGCCTGCGCGACTGGGTCGAGCAGCAGACCGGGTTTCCGCTGGGCTATGTCGAGCAGCTCTACACCTACGGCGACCGCGAGCGCGACCCGCGCGAGCGCGAGCTCGGCGCGCGCGTGGTGTCGACTGCCTACCTTGCCCTCGTACGCGAGCAGCCGCTGCCGCGCGAACTCACCGCGCAGTGGTCCAATTGGTACGCCTACCTGCCTTGGGAAGACTGGCGCAGCGGACGCCCCGCGCTGATCGACCGCGACCTGAAGCCCCATCTCTACGCCTGGGCGGGGCGCGAAAGGCGCCGGCGCGAGCGCGCCGATCTCGTGTTCGGCTTCGATGACGCGCCCTGGGATCCCGAGCGCACGCTGGAGCGCTACGAACTGCTGTGGGAAGCCGGCGCCGTCGGCGAGGCCTTGCGCGACCGCGGCGAAGGCAAATCCGCCCCCGGCTCGGGCCGTGCGATGGCGGCAGACCACCGGCGCATCCTCGCAACCGCCTTGGGCCGCCTGCGCGGCAAGCTGAAATACCGCCCGGTCGTGTTCGAGCTGCTGCCGCCGGAGTTCACCCTGGGCCAGCTGCAGCGCGTGGTCGAGGCGCTGGCGGGCGCGCGCGTGCACAAGCAGAACTTCCGCCGGCTGATCGAAGCGGCCGGCCTGGTCGAGGGTACGGGTCGACTGGACCACGGCACCGGCGGCCGCCCGGCCGAACTGTTCCGCTTCCGCCACGAGGTGTTCCGCGAGCGCCCGGCGCCGGGCGTTTATTTTCCGGGCGCCTGGTGGGGGCGGTAGGACGGGCCGAGGTTCCCGCGTCGCGCTTCCACAGCGGGAGATGAGCGTCACGGACCGAAGGAGGGCACCTGCCGCAGGACCGAGGCGAGCGTCCAGCCCATGCTCAGCCGGCGTCAACCCCATGCGCGGATCTCGCTCGCGGCTGCCGTCCACTAAACTACGTGCCCTTTCGCGGATACCCCTTCCATGTCCGAACTCGAATCGCGCGCGCTGGCCAAGACCTGGTTCTATCCCTTCAAGCTGCCCTCGGGAGCGATGACGCCGACCTATGACGGCGGTGCGCTGGATGCGATCCATCACACCCGCTCGCAGATGCTGGATGCGCTGATCGCGCAGGAGTTCGCCGGCGACCGCTCGCAGCTGACCTCCGTGGACTTGGCCTGCCACCAGGGCTGGTTCTCGGTGCAGCTGGCGCAGGCCGGGTTCAGCAAGGTGCTGAGCGTGGATGCCCGCGACGAGCACGTCGCCGATTCGCGGCTGATCCGCGATGCCCTGGGCCTGCCGCAGATCAACGTGGTCCAGAGCGACGTGCATGCGCTCGATACCGCGGCCCTCGGCGTGCACGACCTGGTGCTCTGCTTTGGCCTGATCTACCACCTGGAAAACCCCGTAGGTGCGCTGCGCGTGGCGCGCGCGCTGACGAAGAATGTCTGCGTGATCGAGACCCAGGTGGTGCCCGGCCTGACCGGCTGGGTGGACTACGGCAGCTATCGCTTCGTGCGTCCGTTGAAGGGCAGCTTCGGCATCATCGACGAGACCGAAGAGACCCACGGCCCGGAGGCCAGCACCACCGGCATCTGTCTGGTGCCCAGCACCGAAGCGCTGGTGTGGATTCTGCGGCGCATCGGCTTCTCGCGGGTCGAGGTGCTGCCGGTGCCCGCCGATGGCTACGAGCAGCTGGTGCACCGCAAGCGGGTGATGGTCGCAGCCTGGGTCTGATGCGTCGGGATTCGCGATCGGCAAACGCGGACTGCAGCGGGTTCCCCGCTAGCGCCGCAAGCGGTGGGCGGCCCCCAACCCGTGGTTTCCCGCGTTCGGTCCCTGCCCGGCGCGCGTCTGACCCTTTGTCCAGGCGCCAGCGGCTGGCGCTTGCCAAGGCCCGGCACGTATTGACGCGTGCCCCGGGCATCGGGTCGCCCCCTCACCCTGCCCTCAGCCGGCAGCCGCTACACTTTCATCCTTCAATACGTCCGCCTGGAAACCGTCCATGTCCCTCGACCCCGCCCTGCGCTCCCGCATCGAAAACTTGCTGTCCGAGCACCGCGTGGTGCTGTTCATGAAGGGCAACGCCCAGGCGCCACGCTGCGGCTTCTCGGCCAAGGCCGTCGGGGCCCTGCAGGCAGTGATCGAGAGCTTCCACACGGTCGACGTGCTGGAGGATGGCGAGATCCGCGAGGGCATCAAGGTCTTCGGCAGCTGGCCGACGATTCCGCAGCTGTATGTCGATGGCGAGCTGGTCGGCGGCAGCGACATCATCGAGGGCATGCTGAATTCCGGCGAGCTGCACGGCCTGTTTGGCGTCGCCCCGCCCGACCGCACGCCGCCCGCGATCACCATCACGCCCAAGGCCGCCGAAGCGATCCGCTCGGCCATGGCCGACAGCGGCGCCGGGCTTGAACTGCACATGGCCATCGATCCGCGCTTCAACGCGCAGTTCCAGCTGAAGCCCGCGGCCGGCGGCGAGATCGTGTCCGAGTCCGAAGGCATCCGCGTGCACTTCGACCTGGCCTCGGCGCAGCGCGCCAAGGGCCTCGAGATCGATTGGGTCGAGGATGTGCGCGGCGCCGGATTGAGCATCCGCAATCCGAATGCACCCGCGCCGGTGCAGGCGATGAGCGTGCAGACCCTGGCCGCGCGAGTCGCCGCCGGCGACATCACCGTGATCGACGTGCGCCCGGCCAGCGATCGCGGCTACGCGCCCTTCCCGCACCCGCACCGGGTGCTGGACGAGAGCACCGTCGCTGAACTGGAGGCCCTGCCCAAGGACACCGAACTGGCCTTCCTTTGCCACCACGGCGTGTCCAGCGCGCGCGCCGCCGAGCACTTCCGTGGCCAGGGCTTCCGCAAGCTGTTCAATGTCGAAGGCGGCATTGAGGCTTGGTCGCAGCAGATCGACCCGAGCGTGCCGCGCTACTGAGCGCGTTTAGGCTTTCGCCTGGGCACCCGGCGCCGCTCCCGAACGAGAGCGGCGCGAGCGCACGGCCGAGTCGCCGGACAGCGCGGGCAAGCGCGGGCAAGCGCATTTTCAGTCGAAGCGCAGGTGCTTGACCGACTTGCCGTGGCGACGCACCAGCTTCAAGGCCTCGATGCCGACCTGGATATGGCTTTCGACGAAGTTGGCGCTGACCACCTTGTCCGAAGCCTCGGTCTTCACCCCTTCAGGGATCATCGGCTGGTCGGACACCAGCAGCAGGGCGCCCGAGGGGATCGAATTGGCGAAGCCCGCGGCAAACACCGTGGCCGTCTCCATGTCGATCGCCATGCAGCGCAGCTTGCGCAGATAGGCCTTGAATTCCTCGTCGTGCTCCCAGACGCGGCGGTTGGTGGTGTAGACCGTGCCCGTCCAGTAGTCGTGCTCCAGATCGCGGATCATGGTCGACACCGCGCGCTGCAGGGCGAACGCGGGCAGCGCCGGCACCTCGGGGGGCAGGTAATCGTTGGATGTGCCCTCGCCGCGAATCGCCGCGATCGGCAGCACCAGATCACCGAGCTGGTTCTTCCTCTTGAGCCCCCCACACTTGCCAAGGAACAGCACCGCCTTGGGCCCATAGGCCGAGAGCAGGTCCATCACCGTCGCGGCATTGGCGCTGCCCATGCCGAAGTTGATCATGGTGATGCCGTCATGCGTGGCGCTCGGCATTGGCCGGTCGCGACCGACGATTTCGGCTCCGGTCAGCTTGGCGAACACATCGAGGTAGCCACCGAAGTTGGTCAGCAGCACGTGCTGACCGAAGTTCTCGAGCGCCACGCCGGTGTAACGCGGCAGCCAGTTGGAAACGATTTCGTTCTTGCTCTTCATGGGAGGGTCCGGGACAGCGGGTTCCGGCGACGCCACGCCGGCAGATCACATCGGGCAACACGCGCACCGCGAAGTGTACGCGAGGCCCACTGCCCGGATCGCCGCTTGGATGGCTCCGTCCCCGCACGTACAGTGAAGGTTCGAGTCTCCCAGCCCCCAGGCGATGCCCATGTCCGACATCACACAGCTGCTGAGGCGATGGAGCGCTGGCGAACAGAGCGCGCGCGATTCGCTCCTTTCGGCGCTGTATCCGCTGCTCAAGGACATGGCGCGTCGACAGCTGGGCCGGGGGCCGTCTGTGACCTTGCAGCCGACCGACCTTCTGCATTCCGCCTATGAGCGCCTGCAGATCGACCATGGGCGCGAGTGGGTGGACCGTTCACAGTTCCTGGCGATCGCAAGCGTCCTGATCCGCAATACGCTGATCGACCATCTGCGCGGACGCTCCAGCCAGAAGCGCGGCGGCGACGTGGCCCATACGGCCATGGATGTCATCGAGGCCGAACCTCAGGCGCCCGGCGAGGATCCACAGGCCGCGGTGGGGCTCGACGCGGTCTTGAACCGACTCGCGGAGATCGAGCCGGCCTGCGCGCAGGTGGTGGTGCTCAAGGTATTCGCTGGCTTCCAGACCGACGAGATCGCCGAGGCTTTGGGCAGCTCGACGGCCACTGTCGGTCGCCAGTGGCGATTTGCGCGCGCTTGGCTGGCTGAGAATCTCTGATCTCGCATTCCGTCCCATGAGCCACGACCCGGGTCGGGATCGCCGACTGTACGAACTGTTCAACGCAGCCCTGGATCTCGGCGCTCAGGCGAGAGGCGCGTTGCTTGAATCGCTGCATCGAGAGGACCCGCAGCTTGCGGCGCAGCTTCAGGGCATGCTCGATACCGATGCGATTGGCGAGATGCAGCATGAGCGCACGTCAGATCTGCACTCCGCCTTGCGCCAGTCGCTGCAGAGCGGCCCGCCCACCGATCTGCCGAGCCGATTGGGCGCTTATCGGATCGAGGGCAAGCTCGGCGAGGGTGGAATGGGGGTGGTCTATCTCGGGCGTCGCGAGGGCCTGGTCGATGCCCCCGCCGTCGCACTCAAGCTGATCGCCGAGCGATTGCGCTCGGGCGCGGCGAAAGAGCGCTTCCTCAGCGAGCAGCGCAGCCTGGCGCGCCTCGATCATCCTGGCGTGTGCCGTTTCATCGATGCCGACACTCTTGCAGACGGGCGCCCGCTGGTCGTGATGGAGGCGGTCAAGGGCCAGCCTATCGACGCCTGGCTGACCGCAAGCAAACCCTCCCTGCGGGCCCTGCTGGAGCTCTTGTTGGAGCTGCTGGCGGCGGTCAGTCATGCGCATGAGCGCCTGATCGTGCATCGCGACATCAAGGCCTCCAACGTGCTGGTGACCGACGGCGGGCGGGTGAAGCTCCTCGACTTCGGCATTGCCAAGCTGATGGATGAGGCTGAATCCACCCAGGCCACCGCAACCTCGGATCGTTTCATGACGCCGGGCATCGCGGCACCGGAGTACTGGAGCCGCGGCGAAGTCACGGTGGCGACGGATGTCTATGCGCTCGGCGCGCTGATGTATCGCCTGTTGAGCGGGCGTGACCCATTGAGGTTTGAAGGCATGGGGCCGACGGCCATCGAGCGGCAGTTGCTGTTCGTCGAACCGGACCCGCTGAGTGCCGCGGTCTCGCCGGAGTTCCGCAGCCAGATCAATCGCGACCTCGAAGCCATCGTCCACAAATGTCTGCGCAAGTCGCCCGCGGACCGCTACGGCAGCGCCGATGCGCTGGCCGCGGACCTGCGCCGGCTTCTGGATGGCTTTCCGGTGCTGGCGCGCCCCTCGGGCGCCCTCTACCGCGCGCACCTTTTTGGCAAGCGGCATCGCGGAGGTCTCGCCGCTTCGATCATGGCGCTCGCGCTCCTCGCCGGATGGGCGATCTCGCTGCGCGCAAGCCTGAACGAGGCGGAGCGGCAACGCGAAACCGCTGTTGCCGAGCGCAATCGCGCGACTCTGGTTTCGGACATCCTGCAGCAGTCGATCCTGCAGGCCGACCCGGCGCGTCGCTCGATGGAGTTCGTGGGCGCGCGGGAGATCATGACTGCGGCCGCACAACGCATTGCGCCACTCGAAACCTCTGATCCTTCGACTTTCGCCGATCTGGCGCTTTCGATCAGCAGCATCGAGCTCGAATATATCCGCAATACCGAGGCTCTCGAACTGGCTCGTCGAGGGCTTGACGCCCTCAGCGGAGTCGCGCGTCCAGAGCAAGCCAACAAGCTGCGTCTCGTGGCCGCGATCGCCGCGGCGCGCGAACGCAGACTGGACGAAGCGGAAGCGCTGATCTCGGACTATCTCGCCACGGGCGCGCCTGCGGACATGGCGCTGAATCTGGCCACCTCGCGCATCTTGCTTGGACGCACTCGATACCAAGAAGCGTTCGAGGCCTCCCTGGCTGGACTCTCCCATCCCGAGGCCGACGACCCGCAGAACCATCTGGCCAACGAGCTGCGCCGGCAACATGCCCAGACGCTTCTGCGCATGGGGCGCCGCTCGGAGGCGCTCGATGCGCTCGGCGCGATGTTGGAGTGGCAGAGGAAGTCGCTCCCCGAGGCGCACGCCTGGGTGCTGGAGACCCGCATGGATCGTCTTCCCCTGCTGGCGCGCGATTCAAGTTCCAGCGTGATCGAAACCGAACGTGATGAGCTGATCGCTTCGATGAAGCTGCTCTTCGGGGACCCCAGCCCACAGGTCGCGTTCGTGCATGCACGGGCGGGCGAAGCGCTAGCGCAGCTCGGAGACCACGCCGGGACAGCCATGGCGATGAGAGAAGCCTCAAGGCGATTGCGGGACATCCGCGGCCCGACGGACGACACCTACCTTCGGCTGCAGTTGAATCTGGGACTCGCCCTGCTGCAGATTGGCAGCGCCGAATCCTTGGCGGAGGCGCGACAGGTATTGGAAGCCGCAGAACGGACCCAGTCGGAGCGGATGGGGCCGCAGTCCGCGTTCGCACTCCACTTCAGAACCCTGCTGGCGAGGGTGCTGGCGCGGCAGGGCCGTGGCGAAGAGGCCGTGGCACTGCTCTCCGGACCGGAAGAAGCAGCCTGGGAAGTCGCCGTGGCTAGCAGCGCCAACCGCAGGGCGAGAGCCGCCACCCTGCGGGAGCTGCTGGAATCGTCCGCCCTGGGCTGCCGCCCCGGGCACGCCTCAATCGATCCGCGTTGCGCGCAACTTCAACAGCGCCTGGAGCGCCTGCAGCAGACACCCGGCATCTAGCGGCGTGTTGAGAACCTCCCTTCCGGGGAGTTCTTCAAGTCGGCGGTCCGGTGCAGGCCCGCACCGCCTCACGACACACCAATCGCTTACGCGCTTGCCTCGTCGCCCCCTGCGGTGCAGAGGACCGGCTCGCACCGGGCGTGGTCGTTCTCGAGGGACTGGTCGATGCGCTTGATCAGCGGTGAAACGCTCTCGAAAGCGCCGCGCCGTATTGCTCCGTCCTTGATCAGCCCGAAACGCCGCGCGACCTGATCAAGACAGGCCCCCTAGGGCGTCACTTGTCCAGTCCCACCTGACCTTGATCCCTGGTCGCGAGTCCGGCACGTGTCCGGACTCGCTTGCGCTGGATCAAGCATCGCGTGCTCGACCCGCGGGTGCGCCCTCCGTGGCGCGGGGCAACGCTGAATTCCTCTGCGTTGCCCCAGCCCGCGATGACGTGCCTGTACCCGCGATCGCGCACGTAGGCCGGTCACCCAGCACCTACTGGATCCACGCATCCACGGTGCAGGCCACCGGAATCGACGCATTGGAGGAGACACCGAACGGTGAAGTCACGGTGATGTGCATGACACCGCTGGAGCCGGGGCTGGGGCAGGAATACGACTGGAACGGAAAGGGCGTGCTGCCGCTTATCGAGGGGAGCACGCTGCCTTGCGTCACGAAGGTGTAGGTGAAATTCGGCCCCTGCGGCCAGACTTGGCAGTCCATCGATCTCGGGTAAACGGGATAGCACACCAACTCGGCCACATCTGGCGGTTCAGCGCTCCCGCGACAGGTCCCGAAGACCAGGCCCTCGCTGGAATCGCAGGGATCGCCCGCAGCGACGTGCTGGTACGAGCCTGCGGCACAGGACTTCATGCCGAGCTCGCAGAACTCCTCCGCCTCGACATTGGATCCGTAGCCGAGAGCGGCGACCAGGAGGGCGCAGAAGACGGAACTTGCATCGCGCATGGATGGGTTTCGCGTGGGCATTTGGTTGTTGGGACACGAAGCAGCGCATTCCGGGCTGCGCTTTGTCGTGGAGAACGACGCGCGTCGGACGGGCACCTACCCCGCCGGGCGAATGGCCGACTCAGCATACGTGTTCCCATTCGCAATCGAGAGCGCGAATCGATCACGGCGACGCGCCAGGGGGCGGAGCAAACAATTCACCGGCTACTGCCGTGCCCCCCGAACATTCCCCGGCTCGCCCGGCAGGGTGCTGCGCCAGGGGTTGATGTCGAGGCCGCCGCGGCGGGTGTAGCGGGCCTGCACAGTGAGGCGCTCGGGCGCGCACCGGCGCATCAGGTCCACGAAGATCCGCTCCACGCACTGTTCGTGGAAATCGTCGTGGCGGCGGAAGGAGACGAGGTAGCGCAGCAGACCTTCGCGGTCGATGCGCGGGCCGCGGTAGCCGATCTGCACGCTCGCCCAGTCGGGCTGGCCGGTGACCGGGCAGTTGGATTTCAGCAGCCGCGAGACCAGCAGCTCGTCGACCACGTCGTCGCCGGCACTCAGCAGTTCCGGTCGCGGCGGGCCGTAGACATCGATGTCGGTTTCGATCTCATCGATGCAGAAACCGGCGGGCTCGGCCATGGGCTCGGCCGCCGCCTCGTCGAGCGTCTTGAGTTTCACGCGCACCGGCGCGCCGGCAGCCTGTGAGAGGTCGGCCTCGATGCGCGCTTGCACTTCGTCGCGACCGTCGATGCGCTCCTGGTTGAAGCCGTTCAGGTACAGCTTGAAGCTCTTGGATTCGATGATGCAGGGCGAGTCCGCCGGCACCCGGATTTCGGCGATCGCCACCTTCGGCTTGCCGCGCGGATCCAGCCAGGACAGCTCCCAGGCGTTCCAGATGTCGACGCCCGCGAACGGCGGCGGCGCTTCGATGCCGAGCTCACTGCGCTTGGCGGCGCGCGGGATCGGGAACAGACGCGAGGCGTCGTAATGGTCGGCATATTCGACCGTCTTGCCCAGGGTCGAAGCGTGAGCGGCGCTGTGGAAGTCGCCAGAGCTGTGCGTAGTCATGGCGCGGATTCTAGCGGCCGCCTTCCGCGGCGACTTCCGGCCCATGCCTGCGCAGGGCGTGAAGAGCATTCTTCACGACCTGCCGATCGCCGCCGCGATGCGGCATCCGCTGCGACCGGGGGACGGTCGCAGCACCCCTGCACTCGTAGCAGCAAAGGACGACCCGATGCGCAGCCTGACCCTGATCGGCAGCCTGGCCCTGAGCCTCGCCGCCGCCTCCGCCAGCCCCAGCCTGTACGCCAAGCCCAAGCCCGATGACTCGAAATGGGACATCAGCCAACTGCGCGGGCCGACCCAGGAGATCCGTTTCACCACCGAGGAAGGCACCTGGATGAGCGTCGACGTCAGCCCCGACGGCCGCCAGCTGGTGTTCGATCTGCTCGGCGACCTGTATCTGCTGCCGATCGAGGGCGGTGACGCCAAACGCCTGACGTCGGGCCCGGCCTTCGATGTGCAGCCGCGCTTCTCGCCGGACGGCCGCGAGGTGAGCTTCACCTCCGACCGTGGCGGCGGCAACAACATCTGGCGCATGCCGGTGGCGGGCGGCGAACCGACCCAAGTCACCAAGGAAGACTTCCGCCTGACCAACAACGCGGTGTGGACGCCGGACGGCGACTACCTGATCGCGCGCAAGCACTTCACCGGCCAGCGCTCGCTGGGCGCGGGCGAGCTGTGGATGTGGCATCGCACCGGCGGCAGCGGCCTGCAGCTGACCAAGCAGAAGAACGACCAGCAGGACCAGGGTGAACCGGCGATCAGCCCCGACGGCCGCTACGTGTACTTCAGCGAAGACGTCACCCAGGGGCCGTTCTTCCAGTACAACAAGAATCCGCATGCGGGCATCTACGCGATTCGCCGACTGGATCGCGAGACCGGCGAGGTCAGCAACCTGATTGGCGGCCCCGGTGGCGCGGTGCGGCCCGAGCCCGCACCGGATGGCCGCGGCATCGCCTACGTCAAGCGCATCCGCGACAAATCCGTGCTGCACGTGTTCGATTCGCTGAGCGGCGAGGAGCGCCCGCTGTGGGACGGCCTGTCGCGCGACCAGCAGGAAGCCTGGTCGATCTTCGGCCCCTACCCCGGCTTCGACTGGACGCCGGACGGCAGCGCCATCGTGATCTGGGCCCAGGGCGGGCTGTGGAAGGTCAGCGCCGCCGACGGCTCGGCCGAGCGCATTCCCTTCCGCGCCGAGGTGCGGCAGACCGTCATCGAAGCGCTGGATCCGCAGATCACCCTGCCCGAAGGTCGCTTCGCGCCGGACATGATCCGCGACGTGGCGACCCGTCCGGACCGCGGCGAGATGGTTTTCCACGCGGTCGGCAAGCTGTATCGCAAGACCCTGCCAAGCGGCGCACCGCAGCGTCTGGGCCGCGAGGACGCGGTCTACGAGTACGAGCCGAGCTACAGCGCCGACGGCCGCCAGCTGCTCTACACCACCTGGACCGACGCCAACCTGGGCGAGTTGCTGGTGCTGGATCTCAGCAGCGGCGAGCGCCGCAGCCTGACGATGCGGCCGGGCTTCTACTACCACCCGCGCTTCTCGCCGGATGCCAGCAAGGTGGTCTATGCGCGCAGCGCAGGCTCGGGCCTGACCGGCAGCCTGTGGGCGCAGGAGCGCGGCATCTTCTGGGTGCCGGCCGCGGGCGGCGAGCCGGTGCGCGTCGCGCGCGAGGGCTACAACCCGCAGTTCTCGGCCGACGGCAGCCGCATCTACTACATGACCGGCGGCGGCCTCTCGAAGAAGCTGATGTCGGTCGGCTTGAACGGTGAAGAGCCGCGCGAGGTGTTCAACCTGAAGTACGTCAACGAGATCGCGCTCTCGCCGGACGGCCGCTTCGTGGCGTTCACCGAACTGTTCAACGCCTACATCGCGCCGATGCCGCAGACCGGCGGCAGCATCGAACTCAGCAAGGACACCAAGGCGATCCCGGTGGCCAAGGTCAGCCAGGACGTCGGCAGCTACTTCCATTGGTCGGGCAGCGGCAGCGAGCAGGCCCTGCACTGGATGGTCGGCAAGCGCTACTTCACGCGCGAGCTCAAGGACGCCTTCGCCTTCCTGCCGGGCGCGCCCAAAGACCTGCCCAAACCAGAGGACGCCCGCGGCATCGAGGTTGGCCTGGAACTGCCGGTCTACGCCCCCGACCACGTCATCGCGTTCACTGGCGCACGCATCATCACCATGCGCGACGCGCAGAACCGCGAGGAGGTCATCGAGGACGGCACGCTCGTGGTGCGCGGTGACGAGATCCTGGCCGTCGGCCCCAGCGCCAGCGTGCAGGTGCCGGCCGGTGCGAACGTGATCGATGCGCGCGGCAAGACGATCCTGCCCGGCATCGTCGATGCGCATGCACATGCCGCGCATTTCGGCCAGGGGGTGGTGCCGCAGCAGAACTGGGCCTACTACGCCAACCTCGCCTTCGGCGTCACCGCCCTGCATGACCCCTCGGCCACCACCGAGTTCGTGTTCAGCCAGAAGGAGCTGGTGCAGGCCGGCGAGATGGTCGGCCCGCGCGTGTTCTCGACCGGCACGATCCTCTACGGCGCCGACGGCGATTTCAAAGCGGTGATCAACGGCCTCGATGATGCCCGCTCGCACCTGCGCCGCATGCAGGCGCACGGCGCGTTCAGCGTGAAGAGCTACAACCAGCCGCGTCGTGACCAGCGCCAGCAAGTGAACCAGGCCGCGCGCGAACTGGGCATGCGGGTGGTCGAAGAGGGCGGCTCGACCTTCTTCCACAACCTGACGATGATCCTCGACGGCGCCAGCACCGTGGAGCACAACCTGCCGATCGCGCCGCTGTACCGCGACGTGGTGCAGCTGTGGGCGGGCACCAAGGTGCGCAACACGCCGACCCTGATCGTCAGCTACGGCGGCCTTTCCGGTGAGTACTGGTGGTACGCCCGCGACAACGTCTGGGAAGAGCCGCGGCTCAACCGCTATTTCCCGCGCGAGACCCTGGATGCGCGCGCGATCCGCCGCGAGACCGCTCCGGACTGGGATTACTACCACATCGAAGTCGCCAAGGCGCTCAAGCAGCTGCGCGACGCCGGCGTGCGCATCCAGACCAGCAGCCACGGCCAGCTGCAGGGCCTGGCCAACCACTGGGAGATCTGGATGCTGACCCAGGGCGGCTTCACCCCCTTCGAGGCCCTGCGCGCGGCGACCATCGATGGCGCCGAGTCGATCGGCCTGGGTCGGTATTTCGGCTCGCTGGAAGCCGGCAAGAAAGCCGACCTGGTCGTGCTGAATTCGAACCCGCTGGAGGACATCCGCCGCAGCGCCGATACCGCGATGGTGATGGTCGGCGGCCGCCTGTTCGACCTCGGCGCCGACATGGCCGAAGTCGGCGGCCGTGGCGCCCCTGCGCCCGAATTCTTCTGGCAGCGCCACCGCGAAGGCCGCAACTTCGGCCTGGAGTACGGCCCGACCATGCCCTGCCACTGCCCGAAATCGGGCGTGCCGCACGCGCATTGAGACAGGCATCAATCGCCTGCCCGACACGCCGACCCGCGTGTCGGGCAGGTGAAAGCGTGAAATCCACCAACCTGCGATTTCTGACAGGTGCCCTGCCGTCCAGCCTCGGGCTACTGTTCTCTCCCGTATCCGTCCGCGGAAGCACAGGGGAGATTCGCCATGTTTGAATTCGTCAAGCGCTTGATGGGCCAGGACAACACTGCCGTCGCCGCTCCGCCGCCGGCGCGTGGAGCCGCTGCACCGGCGGGTTCGCTCGCCGCCCGCGTTCCCGCCTACGACTCGCGCCTCGTCGAAACGCTGAAGCACGACCACCACGATCTGGTCGAGCTGTTCCAGCAGATCGGCCAGGTCGCCGAGCGCGGTCGCTTCCATGAGTTGCCCGCGCTGCTGGTGGCGTTCAAGACCGGCCTCGAAAGCCACGTCATCGCCGAGAACGTGCGCTTCTACAACTACGTCGAGAACTCGCTGATCGGTGACGAGGAGAACCTCGCCCTGATCCGCAGCTTCCGCCGCGAGATGAACGCGATCGCGCGCGGCGTCGTCGATTTCGTCAAGAAGTACCAGCGCGCCGCCTTCAACGAGGCGACGCGCGACGCCTTCCTACGCGACTACGCCGTGGTCGGCGGCCTGCTCAGCCAGCGCATCCAGCGCGAAGAAGCCAGCCTGTACCCGCTGTACCAGCCGAACTGAGGCTGCGGGATCCATCCGCAGCCTGCCGCCGACGGCGGCTGCGCGCAGGGAAGCGCGCAGCCGGGTCGGGCGAGAAACGATCCGCGTGCATCACGCAAGCAGCTACCGCACCCATGCAGGGCGACGGTCGAGAGCATAGCCACTGAATCGCGCGCTGCCGGGTGCCACTGATCAGCACCTGCGGGCGTGTCGCGCCCACCTGAATCGAGTTCCCTGCACCCTCCGCGCCGCGGAGGGCCTCTATCGCCGTGCACAGTGAAAGGAGTCCCCGATGAGCACCGCCCACAGCCACGCTACGCCTGATCCGGTTCTGACGTCCGACATCCGCGAACTGCGGGCGGGGCTTGAAACCCATCCGGTATTCGCCGCCCTGAAGGAGCGCGAGCACCTTCGTGCCTTCATGGAGATCCACATCTTCGCGGTCTGGGACTTCATGTCCCTGGTCAAGCGCCTGCAGAACGAATTGACCTGCACGCAGATCCCGTGGATGCCGCCGTCCAACCCGGAGGCGGCTCGCCTCATCAACGACATCGTGCTGGGAGAGGAAAGCGATATTGGCGCCGATGGCCACCCGGCCAGCCATCTGGATCTCTACCTCGGCGCGATGCGCGAGGTCGGGGCGGATACCCGGGTCTTCGACCGCTTCATGGACGCCCTGCGCGACGGCGAGATGCTGAGCGTGGCGCTGGCGGACGAGAGCATCCCCTGGTTCGTGCGCGAGTTCGTCAGCCACACCATGGACACCGCGCTCAACGGCAGCAGGCTGCAGGTGATGGCGAGCTTCCTGTACGGCCGCGAGAACGTGATCCCCACGATGTTCCAAGGCCTGCTGGACAGCTGGTCGCTGAAGCCATCGGATGCGCCGCAGTTCGTCTACTACCTGGAGCGCCATATCGAGCTCGACGCTGACAGCCACGGCCCTGCCGCGGCGCGACTGATCGGCAGGGAACTGGAGCGCAATCCGCAGGGCCTTGAGGCGGCGCGACTCGCGGCCAGCGACGCCCTGCGCGCGCGCCACCAGCTCTGGGATGGCGCCTACGAAGTCCTGCGTTCGCTGGGTGCCAGCGCACCGGCCAAGACACCTGCGTTGGCGACCGCGTTCTGAGCCTGGCAGGCAGCGGGCCGCAAGGCCCGCTGCCCTCTGACCCTGGCTGCCGACAGCCTCAGGCCGCGCGTGCGGTCCCGCTGGAGAGCGCGTACGGAGAAACGGCCTGGAGGTTGCCTGCAGTCAGGGGCAGTTCAAAGGCCAGGCTCACGACCCGTCCGATGCGCCGAGCCCGACCGAGACGGCGCAGCTCAATGCCAAGCCCCAGCAGCATCCGCTCGAAGGCCGCGCTGGTGACTCCCACCACCGCACTGGCACCGCGTGCCGCCGAGTCCTGCAGAACCGCGGCCACCATGGCGGCCGGCACCGCACTGAAGCCGATGCCCGCCTCCGTGCAGTTCTCCGCCACCGCGAACCGGCTGACCTCCAACACATCCGGTGCCGCGGGCGCGGGCGCACCGTCCAACAGTTCGGGAAACACGTCGCGCAGCATGTTGGGGCCCTGCGAGGGCAGCAGCCGGCAACAGCCCAAGGCTCGCGGCAGGGAGCCAAGACTGTGGGCAACGAGGTAGCGCGGGCCGACCAGATCGAACCAGTCGTGCTCCCGCCCCTGTTCGACCCTCACATCCCAACCCAAGCGCTGGTGAAATACCTCGGCACGCAGACGAAACATACTGTCCAACAGGCCGGCCGACAGCGCACCTTCACCGGCGCGCGCAATGCTGATCTCGATCATGGATGGTCTCCTCCGCGACAGTGCGGAGGACCAGCAGAGCGCCACCCTGTCGGTTCCGACAGCTGTAGGACCTGACAGGATGATGGGCATCACAGCGCCCGCGCGAAGGCGCTTGCTGCCTGGGTTTGCAGCGAATCGTCGGACGCGGCGCTGGGACATGGCAGGGTAAGCTCGGCGCTGCCAGCAAGCATCGGACCGCATCCAAACTCGCCGGCAGGTGCGAGGCATGTCGCTGGCGTGCGTACCCGCGCGAATGGGTGTCCGCCGCGTGGCAGGCGCGCATGGCCGGCTTCGCCCGAGGCCATCGAGGACACGCGGGCCTTCACCCGACCCCAGGGTTTGGACTTCACGTGCCGAGCCGCAGCGCCTCTCGCTCTGCCACAAAAAAAGACCCCGGTTGCTGGACCCAGCAACCGGGGACTCCCTCCGGCCTACCCTCCCCCGGCGTCCGGAGTCATGCGGCTCGGGGGGCGATCAGGATGGACTGATGAGTCCCAGCGAGATGGCGCGCGCCACGGCGGCCTGGCGACCGCTCACCTCCAGCTTCTTCGCCGCGTTCTGGAGGTGATAGATCGCGGTGCGCTCGCTGACACCGATCAGGCGCCCGACCTCCCAGCTGGTCTTGCCCTCGGCCGCCCAGTGCAGGCATTCGCGCTCGCGGCGGGTGAGCTCGGGCGTGCTGGTGCAAGCGCGGCTGCGAGCGAAAGGTCGCGCCGCTTCATGAGCGTAGTGCGCCACCAGCATCAACTCGGGCAGACGGCGTTCGATCTCCGCGGTGCGCTCGCGCGGACCCGCGAAGGACATCAGGCCCCAGCAGGCCCCCGGTCCGTGCAGAGGAATGCTGACGCCCGCACCGAGCCCATAGCCTTCGGCCTCCTCGAACATCCGCTTGACCAGCTGGTGGTGGGGGTCGACAGCACAGCGGGCGCGCAGCTGGGCCTCGCTCCAGAGAAAGGGCGTGCTGTTGTCATGACAGTGGGCGACCACCGGATCGATCTTCAGGTAGTCGTTGGCGAGGTAGTGCTCGACCCAGGCCATCGGGTAGTCGCCGAGGGTGTACTGGTTCTGGCGATCGTTCACCAGGGGCAGGTTGATCGCATAGACCCAATGGTCGACGCCGAGGCGTTCAAGGACCCGGCCCAACTCCTGACTGAGCTGTTCGGGGCTGCCAACGTTCGATAAGGCCCGCAGGGCGCGCAGTGACATGGCCATAGTTGCTTACTCGCAGAAGCGCGCCCCGGGTCATCAACACAGCGCATCCGGCGGGGGGCGCCACCGCAACATAGCAAAGGCGGATGAACGTTCCGCCTTGATGGCCGATGCTGAGCGCGCCCGGAGAAGCCCCAGCGTTTTATCGTCAAATCAATAGCCTGGAAGCTTTTCGCCCGGGCCGGATCGTTCACACCGGCGCAAAAGCTTCCCACTTGGTCCCGCTCGCGCGCCCTATCGGCCCAGACCCAACATGGGCAGGCTCAAGGCGAACAGCACACCCAGCACGAGGACAATCAGTCCGAGCGTGTGCCAGGGACGCGCACGAATCGAAGCCCACAAGCCCGGGACCTCGCCCGCCTCGCGCGCCGAGCGCCAGGCCGCCCGCGCGGCTTCTGCGCGTTGCGTCTGAAATTCGGCGAGCAGGCGCTGGGCCTCGGAGAGATCGCTTGCGTGCTTCACCCACAGCGCAGCGGGCGAGAGCCCGAACAGACCGGGCGGGCTCTGGTAATGCTCGATTCCCGCCGTCTGCAGCGTGGACACCAGGCCCGCGAGCTCATCCTCGGGCACGTCCCGCAGCCCCATCAGCCTGACGCCCATGGCTTCACTGCCTCCTGTCGAGGATGCCGCTGGCGCAACAGTCCGATGTCATCGGGGCCGGCACGGCCTCTTTCAGCCAGCAGCGAGGCGCATCGCCCTGGAGGCCGGGGCGAACGTAGGTGAACGCCTGGCACGCCGCATCTTCCAGGCAGGCCTGCTGACACAGCGCGGGGTCCTCCTGGTCGAGATCGAAGTCGCGGTAGTCGCTGCCCGGCCGATCGACGCCCCAGACCCAACCGGCATCACGCACGCCGCTGGTGCAGCAGTCCGAGACCACGGGAGTCGGCACCGCGTTCTTGAGCCAGCAGACGGCGGAATCGCCCTGTATCCCCGCCGCGACGAAGGTGAAGGCCTTGCACTCGGGATGCTCTGCGCAGAGCGCGGCGCAGTCCTGGGGGGCGGCATCGACGAGCGCAATCTCGGCCATGTCCGATCCGGGCCGATCGACGCCGGCCTCCAGCGGGATCGGGCTCTGAGCAAAGGCCGCGCGAACGGACGCGGCCAAGAGGACCGCAAAGGCGATGTATCGAATACTCATGTCGGGTTCCTCGCGAGGGTTGACGACTTGTCATACGACGCCGCAGCCGAAGCGGCGACTGGCGCAAGCACGCGACCGATGCCATCGCGCTCGATGTCCGCACAAAGCCGCGCGAGCGTGTCGGGATCGGGCGGACGGGAGAACGAGAACCGGAAATGGACCTCGCCCGACGGGGTGCGCGAGCTGTGAATCGAAGCGAGATTCACCGCGCTCTGTTCAAACACTTCGAGCAGCGCGCGAAGCGAGCCGGGACGGTCCTCTGGCAGGTGCACGCAGAGTGCACCGACGTGGGCAAGATCGGCGAGCAGGTAGCCCACCTGTTCGAAACCATGGTTGCCGCGGGCAATCTCGTCGGCGCCGAAGGCCGCGCGCGGCGCCTCGACAAACTCGCGTTCGAAGGCATCGCGATCGCCCTCCTTCACCAGCTCACGGAGTCGCGTCACGCGAGCGGCGAGGCTGTCGAGCACGGGCAGCACGGCGGGATTGTCGAACTGGATGCCAGCGTAGATCGCCGGGTTCCCCGCCAGGATGCGGTCGGCCATCGCAAGATCGAGTTCGAACGAGGCCGAGCGGAACGGGAACAGTGCAGCTGGACCGCCGATGTCGGCGGCAAGCTTCGCCAATACGCCCGCCTGTGCCAGGTGCCCCGCGTGCACCAGCGCCTGCACCAGGGCCATCACCCGATCGTGCTGGGCAGGGTCACACTCGACGCGCTCGGCTTCCAGCCCTGCGTAGAGGGCGTCGACGAAGGTTCGCCAGCGGTCGATGCGCGCCTCACAGCTGATCAGCACGCGACCCCGCAGGCTGGGCGCCTTGGGCGGCGCGGTCATGGGATGCAGCC
This sequence comes from Aquimonas voraii, assembly GCF_900101825.1. Lineage (GTDB taxonomy): Bacteria > Pseudomonadota > Gammaproteobacteria > Xanthomonadales > Xanthomonadaceae > Aquimonas > Aquimonas voraii. Next base: position 16,283 of record NZ_FNAG01000008.1, on the reverse strand, counting down.
CCAGCACCTCGGCGGGCGATGCGAGCATCGCCGCGACTGGCACCGCCTTGATCGAGGTCACGTCGATCCACAGCTGCACCGCCGCACGCGCGCCGGCAAGGACACGGGCCTCATCGATCAGCCGCTGCGTCTCCGCAATCGGCGCTGAGAACACCAGCACTTCGCTGTGCGCCACCAGCTGGGCCAGCGAACAGGCGGCGGGATCGGCCGGGTCGCAGCCCAGCACGCGACAGCCCATCACGGCCTCGAAGAACCGCGCGAGCCAGCGTCCGTAGGCGCCTGCGCTGCCGACAATGCCGACGGTCGCCGTCGACCTCATGGATCGCGGCCCGCGTCGCGGCTCATGCGGCGCGCTTCCGCGCCGCCAGCGGATCGACCGGCTCGGGCACCGGCGCATCGACACGCGGTGTGAGGTCGGGCTTCAGAGCCACGCGCGCATCGAAGACGAAGCACTCGCCCTGCCAGCCCTCGCCGCCGACCCGCTCGAAGTAATCCAGGATGCCGCCGTCAAGCTGGAACACGTTCGCGAAGCCGGCGTCCTGCATCCACAGCGCCGCCTTCTCGCAGCGGATGCCGCCCGTGCAGTAGCTGACCACGGTGGCGTCGGCCAGCCCGGGCTTCAGCGGCTCCAGCGCGGCGGTGAGATCGGTGAAATTGTCGATCGGCAACAGCATCGCGTTCTCGAAGTGACCGTAGGCCAGCTCCTCGCGGTTGCGGGTATCGACCAGCACCAGCGGACGTCCCGAGTCATCGCTGCCGCGGGCGATCCACGCGCGCAGCTGCTCGGCAGACACCGCTGGCGCGCGTCGCGTGCGCGGCACGCAGGCCTCATGTCCGAAGGCGATGATCTCTTTCTTCAGCTTCACCTTGAGCCGGGCAAAGGGCACGTGCGCACTCCAGCTGCGCTTCACCTTCAGGTCGGCGAAGCCGGGCTGGGTGCGAACGAACGCGATGACCGACTCCACCGCGGCCTCGCCGCCGGCGAGGAACAGGTTCAGACCTTCGGGCGCCACCAGCACGCTGCCCTTCAACCCCGCCGCCTCGCAGCGGGCGCGCAGCTGCGCGCGCAGCGCTGCCGGCTCCGCGACATCGGCAAAGTGATAGGCGGCGATGTTGAGCACCGTCGGGGTCATCGCTGCAGTCACGCCGAGGCGCGGGCTCTGAGGGCCGCCACGGCTGGCAGCTCCTTGCCCTCGCAGAATTCCAGGAAGGCGCCGCCGCCGGTCGAGATGTAGCTGATGCCCGACTCGACCCCGTACTTCTCCACCGCGGCCAGGGTGTCGCCGCCGCCGGCGATCGAGAACGCCTGCGAGTCGCGGATGGCCTCGGCCACCGCGCGCGTGCCCTCGCCGAAGGCGTCGAACTCGAACACGCCGACCGGGCCATTCCAGATCACGCTGCCCGCCTTGGCGATGATCTCGGCGTACTGCTTCGCGGTGGCCGGACCGATGTCGAGGATCATGTCGTCCGGACCCACGCGGTCGACGTCCTTGATCGTGGCCGGCGCGTCGGCGGCAAAGGTCGGGGCCACCACCACGTCCACCGGCAGTGGAATCTGCGCGCCGCGGGCCTTGGCATCGGCGAGGATCTGACGCGCGGTGTCGAGCAGGTCGGCCTCGCACAGGCTCTTGCCCACGGCCAAGCCCTGCGCGGCCAGAAAGGTGTTGGCGATGCCGCCACCGACGATGAGCTGGTCGACCTTGCCGACCAGGTTGCCGAGCAGCTCCAGCTTGGTGCTGACCTTGGAGCCGGCGACGATGGCCAGCAGCGGCCGCGCCGGGTGCTCCAGGGCCTTGGCCAGGGCATCCAGTTCGGCCATCAGGAGCGGACCGCCGCAGGCCACCTTGGCGAAGCGGATGGCGCCGTGGGTCGAGGCCTGCGCGCGGTGCGCGGTGCCGAAGGCGTCCATGCAGTAGATGTCGCAGAGCGCCGCGTACTTCTTCGACAGGGCTTCATCGTCCTTGCCCTCGCCGCGATTCATGCGGCAGTTCTCGAGCAGGACGATCTCACCCGCCGCCACGCTGAAACCACCGTCGACCCAATCGCGGACCAGCGGCACGGGCCGTCCCAGATGTTCGGCCAGACGCGCCGCCACTGGCGCCAGCGAGTCGTCGGCACTCCATTCGCCCTCGACCGGGCGCCCCAGGTGCGAGGTGACCATCACCGCCGCGCCCTTCTCCAGCGCCAGCTTCAGCGTGGGCAGGGCCGCCAGGATGCGCTGCTCGGCAGTGATCCGGCCGTCCTTGATCGGCACGTTGAGGTCTTCGCGGATCAGCACGCGCTTGCCGGCGAGGTCGAGGTCAGCGAGACGGAGGATGGACATGGCGGCTCCCGGGCCTGCATTGGGTCAGCCCGCGATTATGCCGGAGGGCCAGCCCGGCCTTGCCCATCACAGCGCCGGAGCCGCACCGACAGATGACAGAAAAGCGGCGGGGGCCGCTTGGTCGCGTGGATTCGCCGGCGGCCAAACGGTGAGGGTCTTTCGACGGGAATCACGAAATTCAAAGCCTCAGCCGCCGGCGAGTTCGCGGCATGAGACTTGCCTATGCGTCGCCAGGGATGATCGCTTCCGGCTCTTTGATAGTTTCTGCCTATCCTCTCAAGAGCAACAGTCGATCCAAGCCCGCCCCCCGCAGCCCCCCCGCCCCGGAGCCTCCCATGTCCAAACTCCACAACCTGCGCATCTGGCAGCGACTCGCCCTCGGTTTCGGCCTGGTCATCGCGCTGATGCTGACTCTCACCGCCGTTGGCGTGGAGCGCGTCGGCCAGATCGAGCGCGCTTTGTCGACCATCAACCAGCTCAACAGCGTCAAACAGCGCTACGCGATCAACTTCCGCGGCAGCGTCCACGACCGCGCGATTTCCCTGCGCGATGTGGTGCTGTTCGATGCCGAAAGTGACGTGGACGCCGCAGGCCGCGAGATCGATCGACTGGCTGCGTTCTATGCTGACTCGGCGGCGCCACTGGACGCCCTGGTCATGAATGAGGACACGGGAGACCACGAGGAGCGCGCCATCCTCGACTCGATCAAGGCCATCGAGAACCAGACCCTGCCGCTGATCGTCGAAGTCCGGCGCCTGCGCGCGGCCGGCGAACGCGAGGCCGCGCACGCCCTGCTGCTGGCCGAGGCCAAGCCCGCCTTCGAAACCTGGCTGGCACGCATCAATCAGTTCATCGACCTGCAGGAAGCGCGCAACGGCGTCGAGGCCAAGAAGGCCACGGCCACCGCCGAAGGCTTCGCCCAACTGATGGTGCTGCTCTCGGCCCTGGCCATCGGTCTCGGCTCGCTGGTGGCCTGGCGGATCGTGCGCAGCGTCACCAAGCCCTTGAACCAGGCGGTGCAGGTCGCACAGCGCGTCGGCGAGGGCGACCTCGGCAGCATCATCGGCCAGACCCGCGGCGACGAAACCGGCCAATTGCTGCAGGCCATGCGCCGCATGCAGGAGCAGCTGCAGCGTTTCACCGAGGCGCAGGAGGAACTGGCCGCCCGCCATGCCCGGGGCGAGCTGGGCTTCCGCATCGAGGCCTCGCAATTCCCTGGCGTCTATGGCCGCATGGCCGAGGGCGTCAACAGCGTGCTCGGCTCGTCGATCAAGGTCAGCCTCGACATGCTGGACCTGGTGGATGCCTACGCCCGCGGCGACTTCTCGCGCGACATGGCCCGCCTGCCCGGCGACATGGCGCGCATCAGCGCCAGCATGGATGGCGCCAAGGCCAGCCTGGTCGAGTTCAGCGCCGAGGTGAAGCGTCTGGCCTCGGCCGCTGCCGCCGGCGACTTCAGCGCACGCGGTGCGGCGGAGCGCTTCGCCTTCAGCTACCGCGAGATGGTCCAGGATCTGAACACCCTGATGCAGACCGCCGACGCCAACCTCGCCGAGATCTCGCGCCTGTTGGGCGCACTGGCCTCGGGCGACCTCACCGCCTCCATGCAGGGGAACTTCGCCGGCGTGTTCGCGCGCATCCGCGACGATGCCAACCGCAGCGTCGCCAACATCCGCAGCATCGTGGCCGGCATCGTCGAGCGCGCCGACTCCATCCGCGTCGCCACCGGCGAGATCACCGCGGGCGTCGACGACCTGTCCTCGCGCACGGAAGCCCAGGCCGGCAACCTCGAAGCCACCACCCATGCGCTGACCGACCTGACCCAGACCGTGCGCCGCAACGCCGACCGCGCGCGCGAGGCCAACCAGCTCGCCCAGGGCGCCGGCAGCGTCGCCCAGTCCGGTGGGCAGGTCGTGGGCGAGGTGATCTCGACCATGGACTCGATCAGTGAATCCTCGCGCCGCATCGCCGACATCATCAGCGTGATCGACGGCATCGCCTTCCAGACCAACATCCTCGCGCTGAATGCAGCGGTCGAAGCCGCGCGCGCCGGCGAGCAGGGCCGCGGCTTCGCGGTCGTCGCCAGCGAAGTCCGCTCGCTGGCACAGCGCTCGGCCGAAGCGGCCAAGCAGATCAAGGGCCTGATCGACGACTCCAGCCACCGGGTCGAACTGGGCGCCGAGCTGGTCGCCCGCGCCGGCACGACCATGCAGGACATCATGGGCGCGGTGCAGCGCGTCACCGACATCATGGGCGAGATCAGCGCGGCCTCGATCGAGCAGAGCAGCGGCATCGAGGGCATGGGTGAAACCATGCAAGCGCTCGATCAGGCCACCCAGCAGAACGCCGCACTGGTCGAGGAGGCGAGCGCCGCGGCCAACAGCCTGCAGGACCATGCGCGTGCGCTGCAGGAAGCCGTGGCCGGCTTCCGCCTGGGTGGCGAGCCGTCCCTGCGACGGGCAGCCTGAGCCCGCCCCGGCCACACGCTGCGCTGATGGGTGCGGTGGTCTCGCGTGGCGGGACTGCCGCCCCCCTGCCGACCCCAATCCAGACGCTGCGCGCGGCCGGGACGCGCAGACCCGACCGCGCCAAGATGAGGGCAGGGGCACGAGGGGGCCTCGCCCCGAGGCGCCGCCGTCTGCCCGAAGCGACGGCTACAGTCGGGTCGCCGAGAAGGTGTCGCAGGCGCCGACTTCGCCCTGCTCGAAGCCGCGGCGGAACCAGCGCACCCGCTGCTCCGAAGTGCCGTGGCTGAAGGCGTCCGGCACCACCCGTCCCTGCGCCTGCTGCTGCAGGCGGTCGTCGCCGATCGCGGTGGCCGCGTTCAAGGCTTCCTCCAGATCGCCAGGCTCGAGGATGTCGAAGCGACGCTGTGCCGAGTGCGCCCAGACGCCGGCATAGCAGTCGGCCTGCAGCTCCTGCCGCACCAGCAGGCCGCCGTCTCCCTTGACCTCCTCGCCGCGCTGCCGCGCCGCGTTGACCCTCGCCGACACGCCGGTGAGCGTCTGGATGTGGTGGCCCACCTCATGCGCGATCACATAGGCTTGGGCGAAGTCGCCGGCAGCGCGGAAACGCGTCTCCAGCTCGCGGAAGAACTGCAGGTCGATGTAGACCTTGCGGTCGCCCGGGCAATAGAACGGGCCGACGGCGGACGAGGCGTAGCCGCAGGCCGTGGTGACGCCGCTCTCGAAGACTTCAAGGCGCGCCGGCTCGTAACGCGAGCCGGCGGCGGCGAACAACTCGCTCCAGGCATCCTCGGTATCGCCGAGCACGGCGCGTACGAATTCGACGGCCGGGTCCTGCGGGTCGGGCAGGCGCTGCTCGGCGCTGCCGCCAGGGGAAGAGGCCGGCATGCCGCCATCGAGCAGGGACAAGAGCTCCAGCGGGTTCTTGCCCATCGCCCAGGCCAGCAGGAAGACGATCACGATGCCGGTGAGGCCGAGCCCCTTGCCGCCGCCCGGCAGGCGCCCGCCGCCACGCCCCTGGCCTCGGCTGTCGGTGACGTGGCTGCTTCGGCGAAGACGTTCCCAGCGCATGGCGCACTCCCCGGATGGTGGACGCAAGGCATCGCGGCGGCGCGATGTGGCCGCAGCCTAACAGGGTGCGCGGCCGGCTCGAATCGTCTGCGCCGTCCTGGAAGCCTGAACCGCAGCCCGAATCTCGCGGCTACCGCGGCCGCGAATTCCGCGGATCGCCTGCTAGACTGCGCGCCGCTGTACCCCGTGTGCGCCTTTCGGCCCCGTCGTTTCCGCTCTCGCCCCGTCCCCTTCCTGCCGCGCGCAGGCCTGATCGCATGATGCGACAGGCGGACGGGAGCTGCCCCGCACTGACCTGCGCGGCTCGTCCCGAGCGCTGTTCTCCGGCCTGCAAGGTGCGTGATTCCAAGCCCCTTGTGGAGCAAAGAAAACATGTCCTCTGAAAACACTGCCGCTCCTGCGGCGGCCGCCGTGCGTTTTGCCGATCTCGGCCTGTCGCCCGCCCTGCTCGAAGCCATCACCTCGGTCGGCTACGAGACCCCGTCGCCGATCCAGGCCGCCACCATCCCCACCCTGCTCTCCGGCCAGGACGTGCTGGGCCAGGCCCAGACCGGCACCGGCAAGACTGCGGCCTTCGCGCTGCCGATCCTCTCCAAGCTGGATCTGCACCAGAAAGCCCCGCAGGCGATCGTGCTGGCGCCGACCCGTGAGCTGGCCATCCAGGTGGCCGAAGCCTTCCAGCGCTATGCCTCGCACATGCCGGGCTTCCACGTGCTGCCGATCTACGGCGGCCAGGGCTATGCCCCGCAGCTGACCGGACTGAAGCGCGGCGCCCACGTTGTGGTCGGCACGCCGGGCCGCATCATCGACCACCTCGAACGCGGTTCGTTGGACCTCTCGCAGCTGAAGTGGGTGGTGCTCGACGAGGCCGACGAAATGCTGCGCATGGGCTTCATCGACGATGTCGAGTCCATTCTGCAGAAGACCCCGGCCAGCCGTCAGGTCGCGCTGTTCTCGGCGACCATGCCGCCGCGCATCCGCGCCATCGCCCAGACCCACCTGCGCAACCCGCGCGAAGTCACGATCGCGGCCAAGACCACCACCGCGAAGAACATCCGTCAGCGGTTCTGGCTGGTCTCGGGCATGCACAAGCTGGATGCGCTGACCCGCATCCTCGAAGCCGAGACCTTCGAGGCGATGATCGTGTTCGCCCGCACCAAGCAGGCCACCGAGGAGCTGGCCGAGAAGCTGGCTGCGCGCGGCTTCTCCGCCGCCGCGCTGAACGGTGACGTGCCGCAGGCGGTGCGCGAGCGCACCGTGCAGAAGCTGAAGGACGGCGAGCTCGACATCATCGTCGCCACCGACGTCGCGGCGCGCGGGCTGGACGTCGAGCGCATCAGCCACGTGCTGAACTACGACATCCCCTACGACACCGAAAGCTACGTGCACCGCATCGGCCGCACCGGTCGTGCCGGCCGCAGCGGCGAGGCGATCCTGTTCGTTGCTCCGCGCGAGCGTCACCTGCTGCGCACCATCGAGAAGGCCACGCGCCAGCCGATCGAAGCGATGGCCCTGCCCTCGGTGGATACCGTCAACGAGCAGCGCCTGAACCGCTTCCGCCAGCAGATCCAGGAAGCCCTGGCCGATCCCCAGCTGGACCAGTACCGCAGCGTGATCGAGCGTATCGAGAGCGAGCAGAACATCCCCGCGATCGAAATCGCCGCGGCACTGGCCCGCCTGCACCGCGGAGACACGCCGCTGCTGTTGCCGCCCGACAAGCCGATGCCGGCCGCGCGCGAGTTCCGCGAACGCGGCGAGCGCCCGGAACGCGCGCCGCGCGAGCGCTTCGAGCGCGAAGAGCGTGCACCGCGCGAACGCGCCGAACGCGAGGCTCGCCCGCAGCGCGAGATCGCCGCCGACTACGCCTTCGAGACCTTCCGCGTCGAAGTGGGCCACATGCATGGCGTCAAGCCCGGCAACCTGGTCGGCGCCATCGCCAACGAGGCCGGCATCGAGTCCAAGCACATCGGCCGCATCGACATCCGCGGCGATCACGCCCTCATCGACCTGCCCGAGGGCATGCCCGAGGACCTGATGCAGCATCTGCAGCAGGTCTGGGTGTCGGGTCAGCGCCTGCGCATCCGCCGCGCGTCCGAGCAGGACAAGGCCTTCGTGAAGCCCAAGTTCGAACGCGGCGGCCCGCGCGAGCGCAGCGGCTTCGACGGCCCGCGCAAGCCGCGCCCGGCAGGCGCTGGCTTCGAGCGCAAGCCAGGCGGCCCGCGCGGCGAGGCTGGCTTCAAGAAGAGCTTCAAGCCGAGGGGCTGAGAAGCCGGGATTCGGGATTGGGGATTCGGGATTGGCCGACGCTTGAATCCCGCGACAAGGCTCTGGGCTCAGCTACGCAGCGCCGCATGGGCCTCGCGGCGCAGGTCGGCATGCGAATCCCGAATCCCAATCCCGAATCCCAATCCCGAATCCCCCATCGCCGGCGAATGCCGGCGATGCTGCAGAGCACAATGCCATCCCAAGTCCACGCCGCCACACTCAGCGCCCCCGCGCTGCAGCAGTTCCGGTTGACGTGAAAGGCAAGGTCACCTCGTTCGACATCGCCCACATGGCGGGCGTGAGCCAGCCGACGGTGTCGCGCGCCCTGCGCGACAGCCCGCTGGTCAATGCCGAGACGCGCAAGCGCATCAAGGCGATCGCGCAGCAGCTGAACTACCAGGTCGACAAGAACGCCTCGAACCTGCGCACCCAGCACGCCGGCACGCTGGCCCTGCTGCTGTTCGAGGACGCCAACTGCGACGAGTCGCAGATCAACCCCTTCTTCCACGCCATGCTGGCTTCGATCACCCGCGCCTGCGGCGCGCGCGGTTTTGATTTGCTGGTCAGCTTCCAGCAGATGTCGCGCGACTGGCACGCCGACTACGAGGACGCCAAGAAGGCCGACGGGCTGATCCTGCTCGGCTACGGCGACTATGAAGCCTACCGGCGGAAACTCGACCAGCTGGTCGCCCAGGGCACGCATTTCGTGCGCTGGGGCGCGGTGCAGGCCGACCAGCCTGGCGTGTCGATCGGCAGCGACAACGCCAGCGGCGGCGAGCAGGCCACGCGCCATCTGATCGCCCAGGGCCGGCAGCGGATCGCCTTCCTCGGCGACGCCTCGCCGCGCTACCCCGAGTTCGAGGCCCGCCATCGCGGCTACCAGCGCGCGCTCAAGGCCGCCAAGCTGTCCTGCTCCAAGCGCCTGCGCGTCGACGCCCTGTCCAGCGAGGCCGATGGCATCGCCGCCACGCGCGAACTGTTGCGCCGCGGTGAGCCTTTCGATGCGATCTTCGCCGCCTCCGACCTGATCGCGCTGGGCGCCATCCAGGCCCTTGCCGAGCGCGGGCTGCGGGTGCCCGATGATGTCGCCGTGGCCGGCTTCGACGACATCCCGATGGCGCGACTGGCCCAGCCGGCGCTGACCACCGTGCAGCAGGACACGCGCGGCGCCGGCGCGGTGCTGGTGTCGACCCTGATCGACCTGATCGAGCGCCGCCCAGCGCAGAGTCGGGAGCTTGAGACCCGGCTGGTGGTGCGCCGCAGCTGCGGCGCGGCCGGCGGCGGCTGAGGCCTGCCGGCAGATGGCGACCCTGCCCACGCTTGAAGGCGAACGCATCGTCCTGCGCCATCCGCGCGGCGCCGATCTCGACGAGCTCTACGCGCTGTTCGCCAGCCCCGAAGTCACCCGCTACTGGAGCCACGGCCCGTGGCAGGCGCGGCATCAGGCCGAGGCTTACCTGCGCGACATCCATGCCGGCGCGGCCAGCGGCCAGCTGCTGCAGTGGGCCATCACCACGCGCAACGAAGACCGTCTGATCGGCACGGTCACGCTCTACGCCCTGTCCCGCGCGCATGCCCGCGGCGAAATCGGCTTCGCCCTGCAGCCCTCACGCTGGGGCCAGGGGCTTGCGCGCGAGGCTGTGTCCGCGGTGCTGGCGCATGCCATCGACAATCTCGGCATCCAGCGCGTCGAGGCCGACACCGATCCGGACAACGCTGCCAGCCTGCGGCTGCTGGAGAGCCTCGGCTTCAAGCGCGAGGGTTATGCCCGTGAACGCTATCGGCTGGGAGGTCGCACCCAGGACAGCGTGCTGCTGGGGCTGCTGGCGAGGGAGTTGGCGCGTTGACTCGGTGCAGCGCCAGCAGGAACGAGTGGAGAGAGTACCGAGTCAAGGGCGCGCGTTGGCGGCCCGTGATTCGCCTAGACTGCGCCCCAGCCCGCGCAAGCCGTTTCTTTCAACTCGTTCCTCGCCACTCGAACATCCCCAACCCATGACCCGCATCGCGCTCGCCTCCACCCTGCCCGCCCTCGACCTCGACGAGGACCTGCCGCCGCTGCGCGAAGCCCTGGACCGCGCCGGCATCGGCCATGAAACCCTGGTCTGGGATGACGCCACGGTGTCGTGGTCGCGCTTCGATGCGGTGCTGATCCGCTCGACCTGGGACTACACCCAGCGCCTGCCGGAGTTCCTGGCCTGGTGCGCCCGAGTGAGCGCACAGACGCGGCTGATCAATCCGCTGGAGATCGTGCGCTGGAACACCGACAAGCGCTATCTCGGCGAGCTGGCGAAGAAGGGCCTGCCGGTCATCGAGAGCTTCTACATCGCGCCGGGGGAACGCGCGGACGGCTTCCCGGCCTGGCCGGAGTTCGTGGTCAAGCCGACCGTGGGTGCGGGCTCGCGCGACACCCAGCGCTATGTCGATTCCGAGCGGGCGCAGGCCGCGCAGCACGTCGAGCGCCTGCTGGATGCCGGCCGCCATGTGCTGGTGCAGCCCTATCTGGCCCAGGTCGACAGCGCCGGCGAAACCGCCCTGCTGTTCTTCGGCGGCAAGTTCTCGCACGCCATCCGCAAAGGTCCGCTGCTGAAGCGCGGCGAGGGCCCGACCCGCGCCCTGTTCGCCGCCGAGCACATCACCGCCCGCGAGCCCTCGGCGCAGGAGATGGCGACCGCGCGCCAGGTGCTGGCCGCGCTGCCGGTGCAGGGCCTCGCCTATGCCCGCGTCGACCTGCTGCCCTCGGCCAAGGGCCCCCAGCTGCTGGAGCTCGAACTCACCGAGCCCTCGCTGTTCTTCCACACCGCGGCCGAGGCGGCCGACCGCTTCGTCGCCGTGCTGCGCGAGAGGCTGCGCGAGCACGGCTGAGTCGACCCGGGGTTGGGCCGAGGCGCGCTTGGAAATCCGGGTGGCCCGCGGCGGCGCTTGCAGGACAGGGCGCGCGGAGGCCCAGGTGGGCCAGGGCCCACCCCGCGACCCGCGCACCTGTACAGGGTGTGTCCTGGCCCACCATGGGCTCGACCCTTGCCGGGCGCACTCCGGCTTCGAGCATTCCGTGCGTGCGCTACACGCCCGCCGCACGCTGGCACCGCCATAGTCGGAACTCGCGACTGGTATCGAGTAGGTATTCGAAATCCGCGCGGTTAGAATCGCCGGGTTTCGGCTGGCACTCGCATGGCCGCCCCTTCCACCCCCGTATAGGAACTGCAGTCCGATGAAGATCCTGGTCGGCTACAAGCGCGTCGTCGATTACAACGTGCGCATCCAGGTGAAGCCCGATGGCACCGGTGTGGTCACCGATGGCGTCAAGCTCTCGCCCAATCCCTTCGACGAGATCGCGCTGGAAGAAGCCCTGCGCCTGCGCGAGAAGGGCGTGGCCACCGAGGTGGTGGTCGCCACGATCGCCCCGGCCGATGCCCAGGCGCATCTGCGCAACGGCCTGGCCATGGGCGCCAACCGCGCCCTGCACGTGGTCAGCGACCAGCCGGTGTCGCCGCTGGAAGCCGCCAAGGTGTTCCTCAAGCTGATCGAGAAGGAGCAGCCGGACATCGTGCTGCTCGGCAAGCAGGCGATCGACGACGACGCCAACCAGACCGGGCAGATGCTGGCCACGCTGTGGGGCCGTCCGCAGGCGACCTTCGCCAGCGCGGTCGAGGTCGCCGACGGCGCCGCCACGGTCACCCGCGAAGTCGATGCCGGCTTGGAAGTGCTGAAGGTGCAGCTGCCGGCGGTGATCACCGTCGACCTGCGTCTGAACGAGCCGCGCTTCATCAAGCTGCCCGACATCATGAAGGCCAAGAGCAAGCCGCTCGAAACCCTGCAGATCGCCGACCTCGGCGTGGCGCTGGGCGGCGGCTTGAAGACGCTCAGCTACGCGCCGCCGGCCAAGCGCTCGAAGGGCGTGATGGTGAAGGACGTTGCCGAGCTGGTTTCGGCGCTGAAGGCCAAGGGCCTGGCGTAAGCCGGCCACACGGGAGAGATTCGAATGAGCAAGATCCTGATCGTGGCCGACCATCTGAACGGCCAGTTGAACGGCGCGGTGGCCCGCTGCGTCACCGCAGCGCGCGCGATTGCCGGCGCCGAGATCCACATCGCGGTGCTGGCCGCCGACCCCGCTGCGCTCGCCACACAGGCCGCCGCCATCGATGGCGTGGCCAAGGTGCTGACCGTGGCGAACCCCGCCTTCTCGCACCTGATCGCGCAGCAGGTGGCGCCGGTGATCGCCAAGCTGGCGGACGGCTACAGCCACGTGTTCGGCCCGAGCAGCAGCTTCGGCAAGGACGTGATGCCGGCGATTGCCGCCCTGCTCGATGCGCCGCAGGTCTCCGACCTGATGACGGTCGAAGGCAGCCACCGCTTCACCCGCCCGATCTACGCCGGCAACGCCATCATCACGGTCGAGGCGCCGGCCGATAAGCCCGTCGTCGCCACCGTGCGTGCGGCGTCCTGGCCGGCCACCGGCGCCGGCGGCAGCGCGGCCGTCGAGGCCGTGAGTGTCGATGCCGCCCTGCCGAGCCACACCAGCTTCGTCGAGCTGAAGCAGGGCAGCAGCGACCGCCCCGACCTGCAGTCGGCGGCCAAGGTGGTCTCCGGCGGCCGTGCGCTGGGCTCGGCCGAGAACTTCGCGATCATCTACAGCCTGGCCGACAAGATCGGTGCGGCGGTGGGCGCCTCGCGCGCGGCGGTGGACGCCGGCTACGTGCCGAACGAACTGCAGGTCGGCCAGACCGGCAAGATCATCGCGCCGGAGCTGTACATCGCCTGCGGGATTTCCGGCGCGATCCAGCACCTCACCGGCATCAAGGACGCCGGCACCATCGTCGCCATCAACAAGGACGCCGAGGCACCGATCTTCGAGGTCGCCGATTTTGGCCTGGTTGGCGATCTGTTCCAGGTCGTCCCGGAGCTGGAAAAGGCGCTGTAAGCCCTCGCTTCCACGCCTGCGTGCCCTGCGAACGGCGGCCTTTATGGCCGCCGTTCGTGTTTGCGCCGAGCGCTTTTGTGGCGCTCCCGCTGGGGCCGCACCGGGAAGCTCTGGCACACTCGCCTGCCCGGCCGCGCGATGCGGCGCTTTCGACGAAGACTCTCCATGCTGCTGCGCGCATCCCAGCTGATCCTGTTGTTCGCCCTCTGCCTCGTCGCCACCTTTGCGCGCGCCCAGGCCGATGAGGCGCTGGCGGTGAACGCCATCCTCGACCTCGCCGCCGACGGCAGCGTCGAGAAGGTCGAAATCCACGACGCCGGCCTGCTCTTGCCGTATGTGCGCGAGGGCGTGGCCAACAGCGTGCGGCGCATGCGCTTCGAACCGGTGGTGATCGACGGCCAGGCCCGGCGCGTGCGCACCTCGGCCCTGTTCCGCATCGGCTTCGAGGGCTGGGGCGAGGCACGAAAGCTGCTGGTCACCACGGTGATGCTGGGCCAGCCGATCGCCACGGCCGCGCCTTTCCTGCCCTTTCCCGAGGCGCCGATGCAGCGCGGCCATGGCGCCCTGCTCTGGCTGCTGGTCGAAGTGGATGCCCAGGGCAAGGTGCTGGGCTCGGAGCCGCTGGCGGTGGTCCTGAGCGCCCTGCCGCGCGCCAGCGGCGACGATCGCGAGCGCCAGGCCTCCATCCAGGACTACCTGCAGCGCGCCCAGGACAGCGTGCGCGGCTGGACCATCCTGATGGCCGAGGCCAACGCCGAGGGCCGCCAGTACGCCGTGGTCACCTTCGACTACGCCCTGCAAGAGGAAGGCGGCGCGGCCCGCGAATTCCCGGCCTCGACCTTCCCGGCGCTGGAGCGCAGCGGCATCCGCGTGGAGAACCTGCGCGAGCGCAGCCGCAGCCTGCCGCCGGGCACCCTGATGCAGATCTCGATGCTGCGCTGAGGCTCCAGCGCAGCGCCGAAGCTGGGCCGTCCGAACATCACCCGCCAAGGCCACCCCGTCAGATCTGACAGGTTCAATGCGCGTGCGGCGCGGCCGATGCTTGCGCGCGCCGTCCAACCCGCTGGCGCGGGCGCGCGAACCGCGTCACGCAAAGGCTGTGCGGCCGTCATCGCCCGCGCGCCGCCAGAGACCGGCGCCGCCGGGTTCATCCGTGACCTGCATTCCTTGGCTGACTCCTGAGACTGACTCCATGAACAAGACCCTTGCCGTTCTACTTGCGGCCGCCCTGGCCTCGCCGCTCGTGCCCGCTCCGCCCGCCCTGGCCGAAACGGCGGCCGTCACCGGGCAGGCGCAGGTGCTCGAATCCATCCATCTCGCCGGCGTCATCGAAGTCGACGCCAGCGGCCGCGTCGAACAGGTCAAGCTGCAGCCCAACCAGTTGCTGCCGAGCATTGAAACCAAGGTCCTGCAGGTGATGCAGAACTGGACCTTTGCGCCCTACGTGCTCGACGGCACGCCGCGCCGCATCCGCACCTCGGTCTATGCGCGCCTCGACCAGCTGAAATCCGCAGCGGGCTACCAGCTGGTGCTGGCGACCGCCGAGTTCGGGCAGCCACTGGCGCAGAACCTCACCCCACCGCGCTATCCCGCTCAGTCGCTGGGGAACCGGATCGCTGCGGAAGTGCTGCTGCGCCTGACCCTGGACAACGAGGGCGGGGTCGCGATCGCCGAGCCGGTGAGCGCGCGGGTGCTCAACCGGAACGTCCGCAGTGAGAGACGCCACCGGCACCTGGTCGAGCCCTTTGCGCGGGCTTCCGTGGAGGCTGTGCAGAGCTGGCGCTTCGACTTCGTCGAGCCGCGCACGGACGGCACAGCACATCAGATGCTGGTGCCCATGACGTTCACGATCAGCGGCATGTACGCCGGCACCGGCGGGCGCCGCCCGGAGAACACGCCGGTGCTGTTCGAGCTGTCGACGCCGCTGGGGCGTCCGCTGGAAGCCCTGGCGCGCGAAGCCGAGAGCCGCAGGAGCAGCGTGCCGATCTCGCCCACGCCTTCGCCCCTGAAGCTGCTCAGCCCGACGGGAGAGGCGCTGACGATGTGAGGAGAGGCTGCTCGGCTCGCGCTTGAGGAGAGCGATACGGCTGCGCCCAAGACGTCGGGCGATTCAAGCTTGGCGACACCACGCGAAGCAAAAGGCGGCCATTTGGCCGCCTTTTGCTTTTCCACGCTGCGTCCGGATTCAAGCGCCTCGTCGCATCGCCCGCATCGAGGCGAAGCCGATGGCCAGCATCAACAACAGCAAAGCCAGCGGCTGATCCACCGGAATCTGCGCCACCGCACGCGGCGCACGCAGGTCCACCGGCGTCGGTGACTGCTCATCCGGCAGTCCGTTGCCGTCCGGGTCGGAGCTGTTGCCGTCCACCGAGTCATCGCTGGTGTTACGCCCATCGGGGCCGCTGCCACTGGCGATCACCACGTTGTTGAAGGTGCCCGATATACCGCTCAGCGTGACCCTCACCCTCAGATCGATGCCGGCTTCCGCCCCGACGGCGAGGCTTCCTCCCGGTGCCAGCAGCTGGGTCTGGGCGCTGCCATCGAAGCCCGGATTCGCAGCAAGGCCACCGCCCGCATTCACTGACACAACTTCGAAGCTGACCGGCAGCGGGAAGGTTTGGCGCAGGTTCTCGGTCACCTGCACGTTGCCGAGCGGCACCCGCCCGAAGTTGCGCACGCGGATGCGGTAGTCGAGCAGGAAGGGCGAGCTGCCGCTCACTGCGAGCAGCACCTTGCTGACGCCGATCACCGGCGGCGCGACGGTGACTGGCACGCTGGCCGTGTCGGTTCGGGTCAGGGGTGCCCCCGAGGGCGGCTGTGCGCTCGCCGTCGCGGTGTTGACGATCGGCAGCTGCGCGTCGTAGTCGGCCTGCGTCACCGTGTAGCTGCCCGTGCACGAGAGGCTCGCCCCCGGCAGCAGCGTGGTCGGCTGCGCCGGCGTGCAGCTCAGGCTCGGCAGCCGCGGGTCGCTGATGCTGACCGTGGTCAGGGTGACACCACCGCTGTTCTGCGCCACGAGGGTGTAGGCAACGACTTCGCCCGCATCCGCCGTGGCGTTGCCGTTGGTATCGCCCAGTGTGGCGGTCTTGTCGAAGGCGAGCGCAGCCGGTGCGCCGGTGACCGGCACGGTGGCCGTGTCGGTCGCGGTCAGGGCCGGCCCGCTGGGCGGCGTGCCCGTCGCCGTGGCGGTGTTGCTGATCGCCACCTGCGCGTCGATATCGCCCTGCGTCACCGTGTAGCT
>NZ_FNAG01000014.1 GCF_900101825.1 Aquimonas voraii | reverse complement strand
CAAGAGCTTTCGGTCAGCCCTGCGGGCTGCCCGACCTACTTCTCTTTGCGTGGCCAAAGAGAAGTAGGCAAGAGAAAGGCCACCCCTCGTCCGCGCCCTTCGCGCATCCGTGCGCGAAGGGTTCGCGAGAGTCCGTGGGTGTTCGTGGACAGTGCATCCCTGCACTGTCACGAACATCGCCGGCCTCCCTGCCGGCGCCCCTGCGGGCGGATCCACGGCCTCCCGCCGCTCCCCAGGGGCCCCGTCAACAGCGCGGGCTCCTGCCCGCCAGAGCCATGGCAACCGCAACAGCAGCCGAAGACGAAGACGAAGACGAAGACCAAGACCTCATAGGGTGGGCCCTGGCCCACCATGAGCTCCACGCTGCCTCCGTTTCGCTTCTTCGCCGAGTCGTCGTCGGTAGCGAAGAGCACTTTCGGTCAGTCCTGCGCGCTGCCCGGCCTACCCATGTCCCATGCAAGCCGCTCCCTCTGTACGCCGACGTCCGCTGAGTTCGAAAACTCGGTTTCCCGACACGCCCAGCGAAGACCAGGGCAAGGCTGAGCCCTGTCGCGCGCCATGCAGAGCGTACAGGCGGATCGAGCACGGAGGCATGCGATCCGTGTTGCCCGGTACAGGCGCCTGCTTGATGCGCGGGGCGAAGGCAGCGAGGAACGCCCCCCAACCAACGACCCTCACCGCTTCTCCACCCCGCGTCCATACTCCGTGCCACCCCATCGGCAAAGGACGCTTCATGGCCCCCTCGATCTTGAGCCGCGCGCTGCGCGCTTCGCTGGTACTCGCGGGCTTCGCCGCGACTGCGCAGGCCAGCGCGGAGACCAAGCTGCTGCGCTTTCCCGACGTGCACGGCGAGCGCGTGGCCTTCGTCTACGCCGGCGACCTCTACATCGCCTCGACCCAGGGCGGGCTGGCCCAGCGCCTGACCTCGCATCCGGGCCGTGAGCTGTATCCGAAGTTCAGCCCGGACGGCACCCAGATCGCGTTCTCGGCCGAGTACAACGGCACCCGCCAGGTGTTCGTGATGCCGGCCGCCGGCGGCGAGCCGCGGCAGCTCACCTGGTACAACGACGTGGGATCGATGCCGCCCAGAGGCGGCACCGACAATCGCGTGCTCGACTGGACGCCCGACGGCCAGCACGTGGTGGTGCGCATGAACCGTGCGCCGTATGACGAGCGCAGCGGCCGGCCGTATCTGGTGCCGGTGGCCGGCGGCATGGAACAGCCGCTGGCGATCCCCGAGAGCGGCGGCGGCATGCTGAGCCCGGACGGCAGGCAGTTCGTCTACACGCCGATCGACCGTGATTTCCGCGCGTGGAAGCGCTACCGCGGCGGCCGCGCGCAGGAGGTCTGGACCTATGACCTGGTCAACAACACCTCGCAGCAGCTCACCAACCATCCGGCCACCGACCACCAGCCGATGTGGATCGGCGACACGATCTACTTCGTCTCCGACCGCAACACCACGCTCAACCTGTTCGCGATGCCGGCCAGCGGCGGCGAGCCTCGACAGCTCACGCAGTGCAGCGACTTCGACGTGCTCTGGCCGAGCGCGGGGCCGGACAGCCTGGTGTTCGAGAACGGCGGCGCGCTCTGGCAGTTCCTGCCGGCCACCGGCGAAACCCGGCAGATCCCGATCACGGTGCGCGCGGACTTCCCCGAGACCCAGCCGCGCTTTGTCGATGCGTCGAAGAACATCGAGAGCTTCGATCTGAGCCACGACGGCAAGCGCGCCCTGTTCGGCGCGCGTGGCGAGGTCTTCAGCGTGCCGGCCAAGCACGGCGAGGCGCGCAACCTGACGCGCACCCCCGATGCGCGCGAGCACAGCGTCAGCTGGTCGCCGGACGGCCGTTACGTTGCGTATCTGTCGGATGCATCCGGCGAGTACGAGCTCTACGTGCAGGCGCAGGATGGCAGCAGCCCGGCGCGGCGCGTCACCATCGACGGTGACATCTGGCGCTTCGCGCCGAGCTGGTCGCCGGATGGCCGTCACTTTGTCTATGGCGACAAGCGCCAGCGCCTGCGTCTGGTCAATGCGGAGACCGGCGCCACCACCGAGATCGACAGCTCGGTGCAGGAGGACATCACCCAGTACAGCTGGGCGCCCGACAGCCGCTTCGTCGCCTACGTCAAGACCGGAGGCAGCCGCAACGGCTCGATCTGGCTGTACAGCCTGGACAGTTCCGTCACGCAGCAATTGACGCCGGACGAGACCAGCGAGTTCGCGCCGGTGTTCGACCCGGAAGGCCGCTACCTGTACTTCCTGTCGAACCGCGACTTCAACCTCGCGTTCTCGGCCTACGAGTTCAACTACCTCTACCAGAACGCCACCCGCATCTATGCAGCAACGCTGGCGGCCGACGGCCCGGTGCTGTACGCGCCGAAGAGCGATGAGGTCGCGCCGCTCAGCGCGGCCGAAGCCAAGCCCGGTAACGGCAATGGCGGCGGCAAGGCCGAACCGAAGCGCCTGCGCATCGACGTGCCTGGCTTCAACCAGCGCGTGGTCGCGCTGAAGGCGCCGGCAGGCAACTACCAGGGCCTGTCGGCCAATGCCAAGGGCGTGTTCTTCGTCGCCAGCACGGGCCAGGGCCCGGGCGAGCTGCGCTTCCTCGGTCTCGACGACGAGCAGCCCAAGACCGTGGCCGGCCAGATCACGGGCTACACATTGGCGGCCAGTGGTGGTCACCTGCTGTTGCGTCGCGGTGAGCGCTTCGCCATCGTCGAGGCCAAGCCCGAGGTCGATTTCGAGGCCGGCGCGCTCAAGCTCGACGGCCTGCAGCTGCGGGTTGATCCCAAGCGCGAGTGGGCGCAGCAGTACGTCGATGCCTGGCGCATCCTGCGCGACTGGTTCTACGACCCCGGCATGCACGGGCAGGACTGGACGGCGATCCGCGAGCGCTACGCCACGCTGCTGCCGCACGTGGCCAGCCGCGCCGACCTCGACTACCTGCTCACCGAGCTCGCCGGCGAGACCAATGCCGGCCACGTCTATGTCGAGCGCGGCGACGAGCCGCAGGTGGCGCGTCGCGAGGGCGGCCTGCTGGGGGCGGACATCCGGGCCCACGCGAGCGGCTACTTCCAGGTCGGTCGGATCTTCGCCGGCGAGAACTGGAACCCGGCCCTGCGCAGCCCGCTGACCGAAGCGCACGCCAACGTGCGCGAGGGCGAGTTCATCCTCGCCATCGACAACATCAGCACCCGCGAGGTGGCGAACCTCTACCAGCTGCTGGAAGGCAAGGGTGACAAGGTGGTCAGCCTGCGCGTCAACGCGCGGCCGGAAGAGGCGGGCGCACGCACCGTGCGCGTGCAGACCCTGACCAGCGAGCAGGCCCTGCGCTACAAGGACTGGGTCGACGCTCGCCGTCGCCTGGCCGCCGAACTCTCGGGCGGCCGCGTCGGCTACATCCACCTGCCGAACACGGCGGTGGAGGGCAACCGCGAGCTGCACCGCGGCATG
Organism: Aquimonas voraii; assembly: GCF_900101825.1. GTDB lineage: Bacteria > Pseudomonadota > Gammaproteobacteria > Xanthomonadales > Xanthomonadaceae > Aquimonas > Aquimonas voraii. The sequence continues at coordinate 99,778 of NZ_FNAG01000014.1, read as the reverse complement.
CTCGCCTATGCGCACATGGACGCGCTGATCATCGACGACCGCTACAACGGCGGCGGCTTCATCCCCGACCGCATGATCGAGATGCTGTCGCGGCAGCCGCTGAACTTCTGGAAGCGCCGCGGCCTGGAGCCCAACCCGACCCCGCTGCTGCACCATGCCGGGCCGAAGGTGATGCTGGCGAACGGACTGTCCAGCTCGGGTGGCGACGCCTTGCCCTACTACTTCCGCAAGATGGGCCTCGGCCCGATCATCGGCACCCGCACCTGGGGTGGGTTGATCGGCATCAGCGGCAATCCGCGGCTGGCCGACGGTGGTGCGATCCTGGCCGCGACCTTCCGCTTCATGGACACCGAAGGCCGCTGGGCGGTGGAGGACGAGGGTGTGGCCCCGGACATCGAAGTCATCGATCGCCCCGAGGCGATCGCCGCTGGCCGCGACCCGAGCCTGGAGCGCGGCGTGGCCGAGCTGCTGCGCGCGCTGGAGGCCAGCCCGCCGAAGCGCGTCGAGGCACCGCCGGCGCCGACGCAGTTTCCGCGAATGTAAGCAGGTCGCGCGGGCGCTCGTGAGGGCGCCCGCGCGCTGTGTGGCGGTGGTGTGCAGCCCGCAGTGTTGGGCCGCGCTGCGCTCGGCCCAACCCACCTGAGTCCTCGCGGTGGTTTTTGTAGGTTGGGCCAAGCGCAGCGCGGCCCAACCGGCTGCCCGCGACACGCGCGAAGCGGCACGCGTGACTCACGCCTGGGTCGCGCGCGCTCTGCCGCCCTGCGTGCAGACCTTGTGAGGTCGAACCGTCGCGCGCGCCACCCTGTGCCAACTGGCAGGTCGGCAGGCCGATGTCGCACCGCTATGATTCCGCTCCCTTTCCATGGATACGGAGCAGCGCATGCGTCTGCCTTCCACCAAGCCGCTGGCGGTGGCCCTGCTGGGCGCCCTGTTCGGTCTTTCGCTCGTCGCCTGCACGCCCGCCGAACGCGTGCGCAGCGATGTCGCCACGTCCTCGGCGAAGACCGAGATCGCGCTGCCGGTCGACATCCCCTACGAGACCTTCACCCTGCCCAACGGCCTGCGCGTGGTGGTGCACACCGACCGCAAGGCGCCGATCGTCGCGGTCAATGTCTGGTACCACGTCGGCAGCAAGGACGAGCCGGCCGGCAAGACCGGCTTCGCCCATCTGTTCGAGCACCTGATGTTCCAGGGCTCCGAGAACTACCGCGACGAATTCTTCGGGCCCTTCGAGCAGGTCGGCGCCACCGGCCAGAACGGCACCACCAACACCGACCGCACCAATTACTTCCAGAACGTGCCGACCACCGCGCTCGACATGGCGCTGTGGATGGAGTCGGACCGCATGGGCCACTTCCTCGGCGCCATCGACCAGGCCCTGCTCGACGAGCAGCGTGGCGTGGTGCAGAACGAGAAGCGCCAGAGCGAGAACCAGCCCTACGGCCAGGCCTGGGAGCGCCTGTCCAAGGCCATGTATCCGGAAGGTCATCCCTACAGCTGGAGCGTGATCGGCTCGATGGCCGATCTGAACGCCGCCACCCTGGATGACGTGCGCAACTGGTTCCGCACCTGGTACGGCCCGAACAACGCGGTGCTGGTCTTGGCCGGCGACATCGACGTCGAGACCGCGCGCGAGAAGGTCACGCGCTACTTCGGCGACATCCCGCCCGGCCCGGTCACCACCCAGCCCAAGGTCGATGTCGCCAAGCGCGAGGCCTCGACCCGCGAGGTGCTGCCCGACCGCGTGCCTCAGGTGCGCGTCTACCGGGCCTGGAACGTGGCCGAGGCGACCGACGCCGACGCCGATCGCCTGCAGCTGGTCTCGCAGCTGCTGGGCGGCAGCAGCACCTCGCGCCTGGATCGTCGCCTGGTCCACACCGACAAGCTCGCCGACAACGTGTCCAGCTTCCTGCTCGGCGGTCAGCTGGGCAGCCGCCTGCTGGTCTTCGTCGACGTCAAGCAGGGCGTCGAGCCTGAGACTGTCGAGCGCGTGCTCGACGAGGAGATCGCGCGACTGGTGAACGAAGGCATCAGCGACGAGGAGCTGGCGCAGGCGCGCACCGTGTTCGAAGCGAGCTTCATCCGCGGCATCGAGCGCGTCGGCGGCTTCGGCGGCAAGTCCGACGTGCTGGCGCAGTGCACGGTCTACACCGGCAACCCCGGCTGCTTCCGCGACGAGATGCGCACCATTCTCGCCGCCACCCCGGCCGAGCTGCAGGCCACCGCCCAGCGCTGGCTGTCGAGTGGCGATCACACCCTGGTGGTGGTGCCGGGCCAGCGCCCGCCCTCGCCGCCGGACGTGCGCAGCATCGAGGCCGGTGAGGAAGGCGTTGCCCTGGTCGAGCCGACGCCGGCCCCGGGCCTGCGCGCACTCGACGCGGGCGTGGACCGCTCGACCGGCGTGCCGCAGACCACCGAGTTCCCCACGCTGAGCTTCCCCGCGCTGGAGCGCGCGACGCTGTCGAACGGCGTGCAGGTGGTGCTGGCGCAGCGCCATGACGTGCCGGTGGTGCAGCTCAGCATCGAGTTCCGCGGCGGCTACACCCTGGACCAGGGCCGCACCCTCGGCACAGCGGGTTTCACCATGGGCATGCTCGACGAGGGCGCGGGTGAGCTTGACGCGCTGGCCTTCGGCGCCCGCGCCGAATCGCTGGGTGCCAGCATCGGCGCCGGTGCCGGCCTCGACAACGCCAGCGTCTCGCTGTCGGCGCTACGGGTGAATCTCGATCCCTCGCTCGACCTGCTGGCCGACACCCTGCTGCGTCCGCGCTTCGATGCCGCCGACATCGAGCGCGTGCGGCAGAGCTGGATCGCCGCCATCCGCCAGGAGAAGGCGCGGCCGAACTCGATTCCGCTGCGCATCCTGCCGCCGGTGCTGTTCGGTGAGGGCCATCCCTATGCCATTCCCTTCAGCGGCACCGGCACCGAGGAGTCGATCGCCTCGCTGAGCCGCGAGCAGCTGCTGGCCTTCCACCGCGAGCAGACCCATCCGGGCCTGGCGACCATCGTCGCGGTCGGCGCGATCACGCTCGACGAGCTGATGCCGCTCTTGGAGAAGCACTTCGCCGACTGGAAGGCCGAAGGCCCCGCACCCGCGGTGCCTGCACTCGCCACCGTGCCGCTGCCGCAGGGTCAGCGCGTGTTCCTGGTCGACCAGCCGGGCGCGATCCAGGCCAACATCCTCGCCGGTCAACTCGTGGCGCCGACCAAGGATCCGCGCTCCATTGAATTCGATGTCGCCAACGGGGTGATCGGTGGCACCTTCACCTCGCGCCTCAACATGAATCTGCGCGAAGACAAGAGCTGGTCCTACGGCAGCTTCAGCTTCGTGCCGGCAGCACTCGGCCAGCGTCCGTGGATCGTTTCGGCGCCGGTGCAGATCGATCGCACCGTGGACGCCATCGCCGAGATCAAGCGCGAGCTGCGCGAGTTCACCGGCGCGCGCCCGGCCAGCCCTGAGGAAGTCGAGAAGATCAAGGCCCGCAACGTGCGTGCCATGCCAGGCTCGTTCGAGAGCGCCGGCGCGGTGCTGAGCCAGATCAGCGGCATCTTGCGCTACAACCGCCCGGACGATTGGCCGCTGCAGTACCAGAAGCTGCAGGAATCCATGACCTTGGATCAGGTCCGCAGCGCTGCCGGCGTGATCCAGCCCGACGCACTCACCTGGGTCATCGTTGGCGACCTCGCCAAGATCGAACAGCCCGTGCGCGAACTGTTCGGCGCGTCAGTGCCGGTGCAGGTGCTGGATGCGGATGGTGAGCTGACCGAATAACCATCCGGTCCCTTCTTGACCGAAGAAAAGATCACAGGCCGTCGCAGGAAACTGCGGCGGCCTGTGCGTTTTCACGACGGCCAATTCGCATGCCCAAGTCAACACGGATCAAGTCCCTCCTGCCCTTGATCTGTGGTCGCGAGTCCGGCACAGATCGGGACTCGTTCGGCCGCTACGCGGCGACGCCTTCGCTTCGCTCGGTCACGCTGGATCCAGCATCGCGTGCTTGATCCGCGGGCGCGCCCTCCGTGGTGGGCGGCAACGCTGAATTCTTCAGCGTTGCCGCGCGCGCGATGAGCCCTGATCGGGCGAACGTCAGCCCCGGTCCGATTCCCTTGAGCGACTGGTCGCCTTCAAGTCCCGGGGCTGTCGAGCGAGCTACTCGAATCCATCGTTGAACAGGCCGTCCGCCTCGAACATGAGGGCGGCAATTCGTCGCTCTCCCTCAGTTCCCACGACATCCAGGACCGCAACTGCGCCCTCGCGCGTCGCGAGTAGCTCGGGCAGTGGCACGCCGCTACCCCGCGTGGAGGGGATCGCATCGATCTCGCGAATCAACGCACCTGTTGCTGAGTCGAGCACCACGATGCGCGCGCGCTCGCTCGTCGAGCCTGCCGGCATTGGCTCAGCCTTTGCGCCGACAAGGGTGTAGCGGCCATCGCCGCTGTCCGCCGCCGAGCATGATCGCTCACTCGATTGTGGAAGAAGTCTTGATGTCCAGATCAGGCTGCCGTCCGCAAGTGAACGACGTTCGATCTTGCAGAACACATTCACCCCTCCGTCGATGGGCCCGGTGTGCGTGAGCAGAAAGCTGCCCGCAGAACCGCGTTCAATCCGCAGTCCTGTGCAGTTGGTCGCCCCCTCCCGCCAATCGAGGAACCACCGCTGGTGTCCGCCAGGGGAAAGCTGCGACAAACGGCAGAAACCGTTTTGACTGCCCTCTACCGTCAGTACGCCCAGTGGAGTCTGAAGCAAATGGCCGATAGCCGCGTTCCAGGGTTGCGATGCCTCCTGAAGCTGCCAGCGCCACTGCAGGGCACCCGTCCCGGGCTCGATGCGCGCGATCTGGTGCCGAACGCCAGTCGCGTCGTTGTAGCGAACGAGAGTTACGTATGCCTGCCCCTCGACCGTGGCAAGGACCTTTCTGGCTTCAAGGTTGAAACCTGGATCATCGATGGAGGACCTGTACAACAAGGCCCCGGTGGAAGCATCAACGCGTACCAGTAACGCACGCCGCTGGAAGTCGCTGGTATCCATTTCCGAGCCGACTGCCAATACCGTGCCGTCGCCCAGATCGATGACGTCGCGGAATTCCGGCTGACCTGTGATGGGGCCTGCGTTCGGTGGGCTCGGCCACGTCCAACGGGTCTGCCCGGTCGCGGGATCAAGTCCGAACAGGATGAAGTGGGTTGCGGACGCGAGCACAACCATGCTGTCGGTTGACACAACCGCCGCCGGGCGTTGGTTCTCTGTCGATGTGATACCGAGGCCACGGGTCCACTGCAGCCCTTCGCCAGTGAATTTCGCCACGACGAGCTGTCGATGGGTTCCAGCCAGCTGGCAGCCCGCAGTCACTACCGCTCCCTCGGAGTCGAGCCGGCTGATCGTGCGGGGATCGCGCGACCCATTGCGGACACACTCAACGTCTTCGGCAAGCCCGTCCTGAAAGGTGTCGGCCAGGCTGGCGCCAAGAATCGTGCCGCTGGCCGCATCGAGCACGCTGTGCGCGGAGCGGGTGAAGGACGCGCCGACGATAGAGCTCAGCGTCGCGCGCGAGAGCGCGAAGACGCGGCTCCCGCTGATCAAGCCCAGCTTCCAGGACTCGAGCCGATGCCCTGGCCCAGTCGTCCATGTGCGCGACCAGCGCGGCGTACCGTCCGCCGCTTGGTGCAAGGTGATCACCTGATCTTGGCCGCCTAAGGTGTGCGTGTGCGCCAGAACCGCGATATCCGCTGTGGCATCCAAGCGCAGGTCCAAGATGCGCTGAGCATTTGCTATCTGCCGGGCGTGGCTCCATCGGGTCTGGCCGGAAGCCCGATCAATCCGCACCAGTCGGTAGTCGCGATTCCCAGACTCCGAGTTGAACGCTGCCACCACAGGGTCACCTTGCAGCCCAAGTCCCAGTCGCAGCTCACGCATGGAGGCTAACTCCTGGGAGAGTGATCGCTGCCAGAGCAGAGTGCCGTTGTCGGAGACTGCGATGAGGCGGGGCGCCATCGGCGTCGTCCAAAGGGGCGTCGCGACCAAGATCTCACCCGACGCGCCGACGACGACTTGCGGATCGGAGATACCCGAGATCTCGCCGATCTGGTCGAACGTGGACGTCCAAAGGAGTGCGCCGGAGCGTGAATCAAGACTCCGCACGCGCAGAGTGCAGCAGCCTCCGTTTTGGCTGCTCGCGCCGTCGACGACAGCCACACGTGCTGATCCGACAGCCATTTTGGAAGTGAAGCCGAGACTGCCGAGATCCGTCCGCCACACCTCGGCACCGGTATCCACTTGGACGGCGCGTACCACAGCATCACGCTGCACGAACACAAGGTCCTCGTACAGCGCGAAATCCAGCTTGGTCGAGAATCCGATACCTGGGAAGCCGGAGCGCCAGCGTAGCCGTCCATCGGAACTTGCCAGGCGCAACACGACCAGGCCAGCGGGATCGTCTCCGGTCTGCTGAAGCCCGGCCGCCAGCACCACCGGATCACCGTTAGCCAAGATGTGAACTCCAACACCTCGCGCACTGCGGTTATCGCCCGTGCGTAGAGCCCGCGACCAGAGCACCTGCGCCTGCGAGTTGATCTTCCGCAGCACGTACTCCGACTCTCCCTGCGCCAGCAGGAAGGTCGTCCCATCCGGCGCAATGGCGGCTTGCTCCTCCGCACGATCGTGCTGAAGCACCAAGGAGCCGGAGCCACCCAAAGTACGGCCCACTTCTCTCAGGATTTGGGCTTGCGCTACCAAGGGGCAGACCGCAAGCCAAGACGCGGCCATCGAAACAGCCAAGCAAAAGACAATGCGCATACTGATGAACTTCTCGTAGGGTTGAAGACGAAGAGGTTGAAAAGCCCAGGGTTGGCTTCCGAAGGCAAGCCGAATTCTAGTGGCTCGACGATCGGTGGCATCGCGGCGCCCAAATGGGCTCGGCGCTTGGCAACGCAAGCGTAGGATCGCGCTTGCTCAGCCGGTGTCAATTCTCGATAGCGACTGGGCGCGGTACCTTGCCCGCCGTGCGATCACACCCGTGAAGCATTTCGGGGCTGCCGGGCGACGGGGTCAGCTCGGGTGACGGCGCAGGTCCAGCTTCGTAGCACCCAGTGCTGGAAGTCACCGCTGAGTCCAGGTCCTCCGTTCGCCACAGACAACACAGCCCGCCGCTCGGCGGGCTGTGTTGTTTCTGTTTCCGTGTTCTGCCGTAAGCGTCCGGCCAGGACACACAGGCCGTGGGCTTCGGCTCCGAGCCCACCGGTCAACGCGCGCGGCCTGCCCAGCGAGCGCAGGGACGACGCGTTCGGCAGCGCTCGCCTGCGCGATACCCTGAACTGGGACGGCAACGGCAATCTGACCGCCATCAACGACCTGGTGGGCGACGCCAACGCGTATCGCAACGCCAGCCGCTCGATGATCTACGACGGCCTGGATCGTCTGACCGTGGCCAACAGTTCGCCGCAGCCGCCGCTGCGCACCGAGTCGCCCTGGGCCTACAGCTACGCCTATGCCAGCAGTGGTCTGCTGCAGAGCGTGAGCCAGGCGGGGGTATCGACGCCGGTCCTGAACTACGCCCACAACGCCCGCGGGCAGATGACGGGTCGCCAGTTCGGCGGCCAGCAGTTCACGCTGAGCTGGGACAGCGCGCACCGGGTGACGCAGACGTGGAACGCGGGCAGCAGCGTGGTGGAAAGCTACCGCTACGACGCCCACGGCCATCGCGCGCGCACGGTACGCGGCGGGGAGACGGTCTATCAGGTCTACACCCAGTCCGGTGACCTGCTGATGGAGCGCACGAGCGCAGGCACCACCCGCAAGTACGCGCGGCTGGGCGGGCGGCTGATCGGTGAGACGGTGAACGGCGCGCGGCGGGCGATCCACACCGATGTGATCGGCAGCGTGCGGCAGAAGACGGACGCCTTCGGCACGATCGTGCACGAGGACGTGCGCGCGCCCTACGGCTCGACACTGGTCGGCTGGCAGTACCAGAATGGCCCGGCGTTCACCGGCCATATGGAGGATGGCGCGACCGGTCTCACCTACATGAAGGCGCGCTACTATGACCCGGTGGCGATGCGCTTCATCAGCCCGGATCCTGTGCATGTGGATCTGAGTACCGGTGGGAATTTCAATCGGTATTGGTATGCAAACAACAACCCCTATACCTACACCGATCCGGATGGGCGGCTTGCTTGCGATTGGAGTTCTGGTTGCCGAGAGCTGATTCGTGATCTTGAGCGGAGGGGAATCTACCCGCTTCAAGCAGGAAGTGAATCAAGTGATCCACTTCCCCGAGCGATACGCCGAGATTATGAGAGTATAGGTGGAGGCTATGTGGTGAGGGTTGATAGTGTCAACCTTGGTGGAGGTGAGTCGCAGTTTGAGGTTCATGTTTACAAGGACTCTAGGAGCTTCCGTGATGCTGCGATTTCCGGCTACGAGAAGGGTCTCCGAGCCGCTGAGGTGAACACTCTTCGGACAGATGGTCAGTGGGGCAAGCATGGAAAGCCTTCTGTGCCACCGGATCTCGGTCCCGAGGGGCAGGCGGGTTTCAATCGTGTGGTTGCGCGTGAGGTATCGAGACGTGGTTGGACTACCCGTGGACCAGATGGAGTGGTCAGAATGCGGGACGAAATTCGCCGGAATCTCGGCTTGTATTCTCGGTATCTTGGACCCGCTGGAGTTGCACTCGAAATGTCTAGAACTAGCCTGGATAGGGCCTGCGAAGCCAACCCAGATTCGGAGGCGTGTTGAGTAGATTTCTTTACATTAGGTGTATGGGAGGCTCTACTCGTTTCGATTTGGAGCGCTATCTCGACTACGCGGGCGAATTGAGGTGCAAACTTCATGGAAATGCGCAAAGCTTGTTGGAAAAGGAGCGATACATCCCGGGTATGCCTCGGAGCTTCTGGAGAAGCCAACTCTTGAGCGCGAACTACACAGAACGGGGTATTCAGCTCAAATTCGAGTCAAGCTGCTTGACCCGACACTACAGTTTCATTTATGGAGCGGTGAGAAGAGTGGATTTCCCGCAAGCTAAGGTTCGTGCTCCTCAAGCGTTAACAGTGCAGGAACTAGTACTGCTTAGGAATGGCGTGTATCGGCATGCAATTGCGGATCTTGCTGGAAACATTTGGTCAGTTTACGCATTGCATTTCGACTTCCTTGAAAACCGGGTTCATTGAGCGGAAACGGGGTCGGAAACGGGGTCAGGTTAACTTTCCGGAAGTCAAATGCAGGGCTCGCCGGCACCCGACATAAGCAGAGGGTCAGGTCTTGTTTTGCCACATGCCACGGAGGGCGATGCCTGACTTCGCTGGGTCGCGGCAACGATAGGCCCTGACGGCTGTGGTCGAGCCCCCCACAACAGCAAAGCCCGCCATCCGGCGGGCTTTGTTGTTTCTGAGGCTTGGGGTTGCGCGGAGGGTCAGCGCGCAGCGCGCCGCTTGCCGCTGCTCTTGCTGGGCGCTGTGGCTTTGGGAGCGGTGTTCGCACTCGCACTGGCCGGCTGTGCAAACAGCCGCTTGGCCTGGTGCTGAACAATCAGCGAGTCGAGCACGCCCTCGGCGATCCTGCGCTCGTCGGCGCTGAAGAATCTTATAGAGCCGGCAGGGAAATCCAGGGTCAGGTCTTGTTTTGCCACATGCTGCGGAGAGCGAGGCCTGACTTCGCTGGAGAACTGGCGGGGTCGAACCGGAAACGGGGTCAGGTTCACTTTCCGGAAGTCAAATGCAGGGCTGGCCAGGACCCGGCAGATAGGCCCAGACGGCTGAGGTCGAGCCACCCACAACAGCAAAGCCCGCCATTCGGCGGACTTCGATGTCCGCGAGGTTCGGCGTTTCGCCGCAGCTGAGCGCGCGCCGATCCTCGCCCGGCGCCAGCGCGTTGCTGAACGGCGCCGTGGGGTGCTGCGCGGTGCCCGGGGTGGGCCTTGCTAGACTCCGCGGCGCCCAGTGATCCCCGGAGTTCTCCATGTCCCGTGCCGTCCGCGTCGCATTCGTCACCAGCCTGGTCGTCCTGCTGCCGGCCTGCACCTGGGTCAAGATCGAGCCTGAGGCCAAGCAGATCCGGGTGGTGGATGCAGGGGCGGACATGAGCCGCTGCGGCACCATGCTGAGCGAGATCACGGTCAGCGTGCGCGATCGGGTGGCGTTTGTGGATCGCAACGCGATCAAGGTGCGCGACGAGCTGGAAACGCTGGCGCGCAATCAGGCCGCCGGTGGCCAGGGCGATACCCTGAAGCCCTTGTCCGAGCCCTTGAACGGGGAGCAGCGCTTTGGCACCTGGCGCTGCGGGGGCGGCACGCCACCGCGTGCGCAGGCGCAGCCCGCCGAGTCGCGGCCCTCGAGCTTTGAAGAAGTCGAAGTGATTCCGCTGGAAGACTGAAGCCGCATGGCCGCCGCAGGCGGCACGGCCTCGCGCTCGCGGCCGACGCCTGCCGAGGGTGCCGGGCGGTCGCAGTGGCTGTCGCGGCGCGCTCGCCGTTCGATGGGCGGCCACTGCGACGCCGCTGGCCGCGCTGCACAAGGTGACGACCGCCTGCGGGATGTTCAGTCTGCGGGCGTGTAGAGCATCAGTTCGCTGTCGATCCGCAGCACCCGCGAGAACAGCACGGCGGCGCCGTCATCCAGCACCTGCAGTTCGCGCGGTGCGGCGCCGAAGTGTTCCGACCACACCCGGGTTGCGCCGGTGGCCAGATCCCGGTGCTGCAGGCGGCCTTGCGGCGCATCGCTGAACCACCACAGGCGGCCCCGATGCACGGTCCAGCCGCCCTCGCTGGCGACGGGCACAGGCTGCGCAGGGGCTTCGGGGTCGCTCCAGCGCCAGCGCCACAGGCCGCGCGCCCCTGCGGTCTGGAAGACCAGCCACTCGCCGTCGCTGGCCCAGGCGCCGACGCCGCGGCTTGCGGCAATGGCCCCGCCCTGCGCACCGAGCTGCCAGCGCAGCAGGCGCTGTTCACCCTCCAGCACCTGCACCAGGTAGTCGCCGGGGCCGCGCTCGAAGACCCGTTCGGCCGCCCGCGCCGCCAGCGGCTCTGGCGTCGGCAGCAGGCGCGCGGTTGCCGCGTCGATCTGCACGGCCTGCACGCCCGCGTCCGCGTATCGGCTCAGCCACAGGCGCTGGCCGTCACCGCTCCAGGCCGGTCGCGTCCAGGCGCGCGCGGCGGGCAGTGCCAACAGGGTTTCGCTGCCGCTGTCCAGGTCCAGCAGCCAGATGCCGCCGTTGCCGCTGCGGTTGCTGACGAAGGCGACGCGCCGGCCGTCTGGGCTGAGCGCGGGCTGGCTGTCGTCGCGGAGCGATTGGGTGAGGCGCTGCGGCGCTGCGTCGGCGCGCTGCAGCCAGAGCGGCGATTGCACCTGACGCAGTTCCAGCAGCAGGCTGCCGTCGGCCGCGACATCGACACCATAGGCGCCGCGAGCGCCGAGCCATCGAAGCGCGCCGTCGATCGGATCGATCTGCAGAAGACCCGGACTGCCCCAGGCATTGCTGGCCACCAGCAGGGCGTTCGAGCCCTTGGCGAGCGCGCCCGCGAACGCCAGGTCGGTGACTCGATCGTCGCCACCGGCGAGCTGCTGCGCGGGCCCCGCGGCCTGCTGCAGCCAGATCGCCTGGGCCTCCGGGCGCCCTCGCAGGAAGGCGAGCCGACCCTCGGCGAGACGCGGCTGGCTGTCGACGCAGCCCGCGCAGTCCGGGTGCGTCAGGGTCTGCTCCGCGCGCCCATTGCGCGGATGGCGCTGCAGCCCGCCCTGCGGTCCGGTGAAGAGCAGGCTGCCATCGGCGTCCACGGCCACGCCCAGGCCGGCCTGCCGACAGGCGGAAAGCGTGCGGGCTGAGGTCGGCGCCGACAGCAGCACTTCGACGAGGCTGCAGCCCTGTGGCGTCTGCAGCAGGGCATAGACCGACTGCCCGTCTGCCGCGAAGGCCGCGCTGCCGGCTTGGGCGGCACCGAACGACAGGCTGTGCAGGCGTCGGCCGGAGCGCTCGGCGACTTCGATGCGCCCGCTGGCGGTGTCGATCCACAGCACTTGCCGCGCGTCCGCTGAGAATCGCGGCTGACGCAGCACACCCGCCGCGCTCATGAAGCTCTGCGCGGCGGCGATGCGCTGGGTCACGTCCGCGGCGCCCCGCGCGGGACTCGGGTCGCGCTGCAGCGCGCCGAGCGCCAGCAGGCCGATTCCAAGTACGCCGATGGTCGCGGCCAGCAGCCCCAGCACCGCGGCGTGACGCCGCCGCCCCATCGCGGCGGTTGCCGGCATGGCCGGCGCCGGTGGACCCGCAGCGGGGAGTGCTTCGACGGGGACCGGCCCGACCGCGGCCAGCAGCCGGTAGCCGGTGCCATGCAGGGTTTCGATATACCGGGGCTGGCGTGCGTCGTCCGCCAGCAGCAGCCGGAGTTGCGCGATGGCGCGCGAGAGCACTTCGTCGGCCACCATGCGTCGCGGCCATACCCGCTCGATCAGCGCCTGCCGGCTCCAGCTCTGCCCGGGGCGTTCGGCCAGCGCGAGCAGCAGCTGGACCTGCAGCCGGGTCAAGCGCTTCTCGTCGCCGTCGCGGCTCAGGCGATGGGTGGCGGGGGTCAGCCGCCAGTCGCCGATCTGCAGATCAGCATCGGCGGCGGCGTGGAGTTCGGACATGGTGCGAACGGTAGCAGGCGAGGCCGTGCGACCCGAGGCCAGGGCGGAGGTGCAGCATGCCGCAGCCATGCCCCGCCCGCGGCCGGGCCGGCACGCTGGCGCTGCGAAGAGAGAAAAAAGAGAGGTTTCAGGGCGGCAAAACGCAGGGTTTCGGCGACGGCCGCGGGCAGCCTGACGACTCCACACGAACGGAGCTCCCCCATGATCCGCTGGCTATCGCCGCTTGCCGCACTCGCCGCCCTGCTGCCCACGCTCACCGCCGCGGCCGAGGCCTGCCCGCGCGTCCTGGTGAGTGGCTACTACTCGACCGTGCACGTCTACGACGGCTGCACCGGTGCCTCGCTGGGCAACCTCGATGCGCGGTCCCGGCTCAATGGTGCGCAGGCCATCCGCCGTCACCAGGGGCATCTGTATGTCATCGCCGAGGGGCGCGGCGTGGTCGAGCGCTACCGCGAAGACACCCTGGCCTACGTAGATACCGCGTACGTCAGCACGCCGGGCTCGGGCATCACCGGCATCGACTTCGATGCCCAGGGTCGAGCCTATGTCGGCCGCTACACCAGCTCGGATGTCCTGCGCTTTGAGTCGCCCGGCGCCAACGCGTCGGTGGTCGTGGCCGCGCGCAGCGCGGGATTGGCCGGCGCCGACAACGGCCTGCGCTTCGGGCCGGACGGCAGGCTGTACATCCCCGGCTTCGACAGCGCCAACGTGGTGCGCTTCGATCCGTCGACCGGACAGACCTCGGGCTTCATTGCCGCCGGCAGCGGCGGCCTCAACTGGACGCGCGGCCTGCTGTTCCAGGCTGACGGCAGCGTGCTGGTCACCAGCGAGGCCACCGGCAAGGTGCTGCGCTTCCGCGCCGATGGCGGCTTCGAACGCGTGTTCACCGAACTCGCGCCCGGATTCAGGCCGACCGGCATCGACCGTCTCGACGCCAGCACGCTGCTGGTCGCGAGTTCCAGCGAGAACCGCGTGATCAAGATCGACGCCGCGAGCGGCGAGGTGATCGGCGAGCTGGTCAGCTCAGGCGCCGGCGGCTTGCGCGGTGCCACCTTCGTGGCCGTGCTGCCAGCCGCCCGGACCCTCGATACGGCGCAGATCGGCTCGCAGTACTGGGTGGTGGGGGCCGGCGAGGTCGAGGGCCAGCGCCTGCGGGTCGAGGCCATGCAGAGTGCGACCGGCGCGGCCTTTGGGGCGGACTTCAACCCGGGGGACATCCAGCGCAGACCTTGGGGTCAGCTCTCGATCGAGTTCAACGGCTGCGCCAGCGGCGAACTGCGCTGGGACAGCGATGCCGGCGAGGGTGCGGGCTTTGGCAGCGGCGGCTATCTGATCCAGCGCCTGCTGCCGAATGCCGCGGCGGAAGAGTGCGAACGCCTGGGCGTGGCAGCGATGCCGGACGCACGCTGGATGGCGGGCGTCTGGTACGGCGGCGCCGAGCGTTCGGGCGAAGGGCTGTTCATCGACGTTTCCACGCTGGGTCCGGTATCGGTGGCGTTCTTCACCCATCGTCCGATCGAACCCTGAGGTCGCGGCCGGACCCGCGCGTTCAGCGCGTGATCCAGCCCTGGATGCGCGCTTCCGATTCGATCGCCTCGATGTCGATCTGCAGCTGGCGCTGGCGACGCTGCAGGGCGCCGGCGGATTCGCCGGTGGTGGTTCGCAACTGCTCGGCGAGTTCATCGAACTCCGCGCGCAGGCCGGCCAGTTCGGTACCAAGCAGATGGGCTTCCTTGGCGGCGTCTTCGCTGCAGACCGGGTCGGGCAGGCGACGCTCCAGGCCGGCACGCCACTGCGCCTGCGGACTGCAGTCGCTGGCCGGTGCGGGCCCCTCGGCGCAGGCGCCGAGCAGCAGCGCGATCAGACTGGTGGCGATCAGGATGGGGGCGGCGCGCATGCGGGTTCTCGCGGCGGAGTCGGCCTGCGATTATGCCCGCCGGATTCCCTGCATCGAGGTCGTGGCATGAGTGCATCGCGCTGGCGTCTGGATGGCCAGGTGGCCCTGATCACCGGGGCCAGCTGGGGCATTGGCCTGGCCTGCGCGCGCGAGCTGGGCGCGCTGGGTGCGCGCCTGTTGCTGGTAGCCCGCGAGGGCGAGCGCCTGGCGGCCGTGCAGGCCGAGCTGGAAGAAGACATCGTGGGGCTGTCGTGCTCGACCTTCGCCGCCGATCTTGCCCAACCGGAGGAGCGCATTGCCCTGTTCGACTGGATCGAGGACCGCGGCGAGGCGCTGTCGATCCTGGTCAACAACGCCGGCACCAACGAGAGCCGTGCGGCGGTGGACTACGAGGACGCGCAGTGGCGGGCGATCGTCGAACTGAACCTGGCCGCACCCTTCGAGCTGTGCCGGCTGGCCTATCCGCTGCTGCGTCAGCATGCGCAGTCGAGCATCGTCAACATCGGCTCGGTGTCGGGCCTGAACCATGTGCGTACCGGCGCGCCCTACGGCATGAGCAAGGCCGGCCTGCACCAGCTCTCGCGCAATCTCGCCTGCGAGTGGGCCGAGGACGGTATCCGCGTCAACACGGTCGCGCCCTGGTACATCCGCACGCGCCGCACCTCGCCAAAGCTGGCCGACCCGGACTATCTCGATGAAGTGATCGAACGCACGCCGATGCGGCGGGTGGGCGAGCCCGAGGAGGTCGCGGCTGCAGTGGCCTTCCTCTGCCTGCCAGCGGCGAGCTACATCACCGGCCAGTGTCTGGCGGTGGACGGCGGCTTCAGCGAGTACGGTTTCTGAGCCTTGCATCGGCGCGCAGCGATTGACGGATCGCAGCGCGCCGATGCGAGCGCCCACACTCAGCGCTTCGGCACCACGTACTCGGCGGTGAACTCGATGCCGTCGGCGCTGAACAGCATCTGCGCGTCGGCGCGCTCGATCATGTCCTCGTAGATCTTGAACATCGGGCTCATGTCGGGCGCGTTGGGGTCGGCCTTGGCGGCTTCCTCCATCACGCTGCGCATGATCCCGCCGTAGAACTTGCCCTGGTAACTGAACTGGAACAGCGGCTGCGGGCCGGTGGCGTCCACGGCCAGCGAGGCGCGCAGGCTGTCGCGCTGGGATTCGCCGATCGCGATGCCAAGTGCCTGTGCGCTGGCAGCACCGAACAGCTGCAGTTCGACCGGCGCATCCGGCAGGGTCGGCATGGCAACCGGCTCGGCATCGGTTTCCAGTCGGAACTCGGCCAGCTGCGGCACGAAGTTGCGCGCCATGGCCACCAGGCCCTGCGGATTGGGCGAACCGATCAGCAGCTTGCCCTCGAAGGTGGGCGTCTCGCCGGAGGCGAACCCGCCCGCGGGCAGTTCGAACTTGCTGAGCAGCACATGCAGGGCGTTGGCGCTGGGGCCGACGGCGTAGATCGCGGGGTTCTGCATGGCGTCGCCAAGCTCGCTGAAGCTCTCGTTGAGCGGCTGCAGGGCCTCGCAGGTCCAGGGCGCGCTGCGCACGGCGTTGGCCCACTTGCTGGCCAAGGGCGGCAGGGCGTCGGCCTTCAGCGCGAACGAGAAGCTCATCAGCGCGCTGGCGGCTTCGGCCAGGCCGGGCGTGGGCGCCAGCACCGTGCGCAGGTCGTCCATCACCGGCTTTGGCGCTTCGATCAGCGCGCGCATGCGGTAGCCGCCGGCGTCGAAGCGGGTGTAGCCGACCGCGGTGCGCGGCCACTGCGCGGTCAGCGCGCGACCCTCGCTCATGCAGGCCTCGGAGGCCGCGTCGGGCGGAGTGATCTTGAGCGCCTTCAGGAAGGCCCCCTGGCTGCCGGTCATCGGCTTCGCCAACAGTTCGAACAGGCGCGCATGGTCGAGGTAGCCGGAGCCATAGGCGACGTAACCGAGGCGCTTGTTCAAGTCGGCGAGGATGCCGGCGTCCAGCAGGTTGTCTTCGGGCAGTTCGAGGCCCAGCAGACGGCGCAGCAGGGCGTCATCGGCGGTGGCCGGCGCCAGCGTGGCGACCAGCTGATTGCCCTGTGTCGCGAACACCAGACGCAGCGGGGCCTCGTCCGGCTGGAAGCTCCAGTACGACAGCTCGTCGACCGTGCCGCGGGTCAGCGCGGCGCCGGCGGCGGCCTCCATGCGGGCGATGCCCTCGGCGAAGCGCGCGGCGTCGGCCAGCTCGATGCGCAGCACCGGCACCAGATCGATGCCATAGACCGCGCTCAGCGGGGTCAGCGTCAGGCCCCAGGCCTCGACCAGCTGGGCGAGGTCAGCCTTGCCTTCGAGTTCGGCGCGGAGGCCACGCAGCAGCGGCAGGCCGGGCGCTTCCTCGGCCGGCTTGGCTTCAAGTTCGGTGATGGACTGGTCCAGCAGGTCGCGGTACATCGGCAGCAGGCGGCTGCTCAGGGCCAGCCATTCGTCGGCGACCGCGCGCGGAATCGGCTCGATCGCGCCCATCACATAGGGCGTGTCCGCAGGCACGTAGGCCAGCGGCGGCAGCGGACCCTCGTCCTTGCCGCAGGCGGCGAGCAACAGGGCGGCGAGAGCGGCAGGCAGGACGGCGATACGCAGCTTCATGGCGGAAGTCCCTGGAGTGTAAGAAGCGTGGATGGTAGCAAGCCTTGCAATTCGCCCAGCCTGCGTTCGAGGCTGTGCGGCCAGCGCCAGACCCGCGACACCGCCATGCGTGACATCGATCCTTCCGCGCAAGCCATCCCCGATGGACTGTTGGACGCCCTGCGTGCCGCCGAGCGCCCGCTGCTGCTGACCGGCGCCGGCATGTCCGCGGAAAGCGGCATCGCCACCTTCCGCGGCGGCGAGGACAGCCTGTGGTCGCGCTTCGATCCCATGCGACTGGCCACGCCCTTCGCCTTCGACGAGGATCCACCCCTCGTCTGGGCCTGGTACCGCTGGCGCATGGCCAAGATCGCGCAGGCCCAGCCGCATGCCGGCCATCGCGCGCTGGCCGCGCTCGCCGAGCTCAGCCCCGGACTCGTGCTGGCCACGCAGAACGTTGACGACCTGCACGAGCGCGCGGGCAGCACCGACGTACTGCACCTGCATGGGCGCATCGCCGCCACCCGCTGCCGTGACTGCGACGCCGAACAAGCGATCGCCATTGACCCGGCCTGGGCCGAGGCGCCCGAGCTGCGCGTCGCCCCGCCTCGCTGTGTCGCCTGCGGCGGGCCGCTGCGGCCAGGCGTGGTCTGGTTCGGCGAGTCGCTGCCGGTCGACGAGTTCACTGCTGCCGGCCGCGCCGCGCGCCTGGCCGATCTGGTACTGGTGATCGGCACCTCGGGCCTTGTGCATCCCGCCGCCGGCCTACCGGACATCGCGCCCGAGACCTGCCCGCGCTACGAAATCAACCCGGAGCCTTCGGCGCTCAGCCCGCGCATGGATGGCCTGTGGCGGGCCAGCGCGGGTCATGCACTGCCGCGCTTGATCGAGGTCCTGCGCCTGGAGTGAGAGCGTGGCTCCGATCCGGATCGCAGCGCGGGGCGTTCGAGCCCGTCGTGTCTTGCGAGTCCATGGTGGGCCAGGGCCCGGCCTATGGAAGCGGATGGGATCGATCCGCCACTGCAGTGTTCGCGCGGCCATCGCCTGGCGTACGGCCGCGGCTGCCTGCCGGTGCCGTACGCGGCGTGAGCCTCAGCGGTTGGTCAACTGGATTTCGATGCGGCGGTTGCGCGCCAGGGCTTCCTCGCTGGCACCGGGATCGAGCGGGTGGTGCTCGCCGAAGCCGTTGGCGGCCAGCCGCCGTGGCGGGATGCCGGCCTGGGTGAGGAATTTGACGATGGCGATGGCGCGCGCCGAGGACAGCTCCCAGTTGGAGGGGAAGCGGCCGGTGCTGATCGGGCGACGGTCGGTGTGGCCGTCGATGCGCAGCACCCAGTCGACGTCGGCGGGGATCTGCGCGGTGACTTCCTTGAGCGTGCTGGCGAGGCGCTGCAGCTGTTCGATGCCGGCCGGGTTGAGCTCGTCCGAGGCGCTGGGGAAGAGCAGCTCCGAGGGCACCACGAAGCGGTCGCCGACCACCTGGATATCGGCGCGGTTGCCCAGTGCGGCGCGCAGCTTGCCGAAGAACTCCGAGCGGAAGCGGGTCAGTTCGTTGACGCGGTCGGCCAGCGCCAGATTCAAACGCGCGCCCAGCTCTTCGATCTGCAGATCCTTCTGCCGGCCTTCGCCTTCCGCCGCGGCCAGCGCGGCTTCGACCCGCGCCAGCTGCTCGCGCAGTGCCAGGAGCTGCCGGTTGAGCAGCTCGGCTTGGGCAGCGGCCTTGGCCGACAGCTCGGTCTGTACGACCAGCTTTTCCTTGTTCTCATCGAGCTCGGCCAGGCGCGAGGCCAGCTCCGCCTCAAGCTGGCGCTTCAGCTCGGCGAGTGCGTTGACGTCGGCGGTGAGGCGCGCGCGCTCGGACTCGCTGTCGGTGAGCTGGGTGCGGGTGCTGTCCAGGTTGATCTGCAGTTGTGCCACGGCGCGCTCGCTCGAGGAAAGGCTGGCGGTGAGATCGCCGACCTCGGTCAGGGCCTGTTCCTTGGCGCTGCGCTCCATCGACAGCGCCTCGGCGAGCGCCGCGAGCTCGCGGTTCAGCGCATCCAGCGCGCGGTCACGGCCGGACAGCGCGTCCGATAGCGCGAACTGGCCGACGGCGAAGACCAGCAGCAGGAACACCAGCACCATCAGCAGGGCCGACAGCGCGTCGACGAAGCCGGGCCAGAAATCGACGCCGCGGCGGCGGCGCGCGGCGAGCGTGCTCACGGCGCGCCCCGGCGCGCTTCGCTGGCGGCCGCGATGGTGCGGCCGAGCAGGCGGAACTCAGAGCGCAGGTCCTCGCTGAGGGCATTGCCCTGGCCGAGCGCTTTCAGCGCGCCGCGCAGCTCGACCTGAGTCTCGGCGAGCCGCGCCAGCTGGGTCGAAAGCTCGGCCATCTGCTCGGCGGCACCGCGGCGCTCGCGCTCGCCTTCGAGCATCGCGCGCTGCATGCGCTCCAGGCCGTCGGCGGTCTGCTCCAGCAGGGCCTGCACATAGGCCGGCACGCTGGTCTCGCCCTCGCCGCTGCCGATGCCGCCGGATGACAGCCGGGTCAGGCCCGAGAGCCACTCCTCGACCTCGTTGTAGAAGCGGTTGGCGGCACGCGCGGTGAGCAGGTCCGTGAGGCCCAA
The DNA here is from genome assembly GCF_900101825.1 of Aquimonas voraii. Taxonomy (GTDB): domain Bacteria; phylum Pseudomonadota; class Gammaproteobacteria; order Xanthomonadales; family Xanthomonadaceae; genus Aquimonas; species Aquimonas voraii. Next base: position 80,078 of record NZ_FNAG01000014.1, on the reverse strand, counting down.
GACCAGCGAGCCGGCGAGGCCGAACAGCGAGGTCGAGAAGCTGGTGGCCATGCCACCCAGCGGCTCCTGCAGGCGCGACTTCAGCTGCTCGAACATCTGCGCAGCGTCGGTGCCGGCCGACAGCCCGGCGATGATTTCGCTGACCGAGCCGATGGTGATCAGCAGGCCCCAGAAGGTGCCGAGCAGGCCAAGGAAGATCAGCAGACCGATCAGGTAGCGCGAAAGATCGCGCTGCTCCTCAAGGCGCAGGTAGACGCTGTCGAGAATGGTGCGAGTCGAGGCGGTCGACAGACTCTGCGGCTTGACCCCCTTGCCGAGCATCTTGGCCATCGGCGCCAGCAGCACCGGCTGGCCGCCGGGCGGGTGCTCAGGGTTCGCACGTCTGAAGCCCTCGATCCAGCGCACTTCACGCTGCAGGCGCAGCACCTGGGTCAGGTTGGCCGCGAGGCCGACCGCGAAAACCGCAAGGATGACGCTGTTGAACACTGGCGTGGCGCCGAAGGCGGCGGCCAGCGGCGAGGCCAGGGCGACCGCGACGGCGCCCAGCAGGACCAGGACGGCGAGGATCCAGGCGAGGACGCGGATCGGTTGGCTCATGGGGGAATTTCCAGCAGGGGCAGGGGAGGGCGCGGCCAAGCATGACTGCAGCCGCCGGCGCTTTGTTCCCTCGCAGCTGAACGGTGGGGTGCGACGAATCCGCACGGCAAGAACCTTGCACGCGGATACGCGTTCGCTCCTGACTGCCCGACGGAATGTCGGCACGGGGCGGCGGGGTTGATGCGTCGCAGGGGCGATGGCCGGTAGGGGTGTGCAGCCCTTCCGCATTGCTAGAATCGGCGGCACCGCTGTCCCGGGCCACGCCCGACCTTACGGACCCCGCCCATGTCCCCGGCCCTGCCTGCCTCCCATGCCAGCCCCGCGGTGTCCTCCGCCCAAGCGCATGCGCACGAGTGGGTCGAGCGTTTTGGCCGCGTGCTGATGGGGCAGTGGCAGCCCACCGAGGTGCTGGGCCTGCACGAACAGCTGGATGAGCTGGTCCACGAGGCCGACTTGGCCGGTGCCTCCGACGTGGTCGAGCATGCGATCGCGCTCTCCGCCTACCTGTGCTCCTTCGTCGAGGAGGGGCGCCATCCGGATGCCAACCAGCGCCTGCGCCTGCGCCGCCTGTGCGAGGACCTCGCTCCCGAGGTGCATCTGGACCTGCTGCCCTCGGTCGCAGCCAGCAGCGCACAGCCGGCCCGGACCCTGCTGCTGGTGAGCCAGGACGATGCGCTTGCCGAGGCCCTGTCGCGTCGTCTGCGCGATACCGGCATCGAGGTGCAAGCCCGGCGCGACGTGGAAGCCGCGATCGCCGAGCCGATCGAAGCCGGACTGGATGCCGTGCTGATCGATGCCACCGAGCTTCCGGAATACGCCCGCCGCGCCCGCGCCTTCAGCCACGCCTACCGCAGCGAAGACCGGCGGCTTGCCCTGCTGGTGCTGACCCGCAGCGCCGACCCGGCCGAGCGCATGTTCGCCCTGCGCGCCGGCGCTGACGAAGTCGTCCGGCATGCCGACGGCGTCGAGGCGCTGGCGACGCGCGTGCTCGAAGCGGTGCAGCCTGGCCAGGCCAAACCCTTCCGCGTGCTGATCGTCGACGACGACCGCAGCCAGATCCTGTTCTGCGAAGCCGTGCTGCGCAGCCAGAACGTGCAGACCCGGGCTTGCATGGACCCCGAGCAGGCGGTCGAGGCCGTGCGCGAGTTCCAGCCCGAGGTGGTGCTGCTAGACCTCTACATGCCGGGTATCGACGGCATCGAGATCGCCTCGCGCATCCGCGCTCTGCCCGGCAGCGAGCTCCTTTCCATCGTCTTCCTGTCCGGCGACCACGAGCAGGACGTGCGTTTCGATGTGCTCGCGGCGGGCGGCGATGACTTCTTCACCAAGCCCATCCAGCCGCGACATCTGGTCACCGGCGTGATCAGCCGCGCCCGCCGCGCGCGGGCGCTGGCCCGGCGCATCGCCGAAAGCTGAGCCCAGCGGCGGTATCCAGCGCTCTCCTTGCCGACGCCGGTCTCGGGCTGCGCATCGCGCGACCGTTTGCGCCCAGTTTCTGAACGCTCCCCCACCGTGATCCCCCGCACGGCGGTCCGCATAACTTCCGGCCTATCGCCCTCTTGCTCTGGTGTTGTAGTCTACCAGCACACCACAGCACGGAGACACCACCATGAACAGCCTGGACCCCCGCACGACCTCGCGCACGCCGGCTGTCACGGCCCCCCTGCCGACGCGTCCGCTGCCTGCGCAGGACGACGGCCACGAGCGCTACCGCGAACGCGACTTCGGCGTCGGCTATGGCCGCAGCAGCGGCTACGCTCAGGCCCGCCGCTATGTTCCTGGCCTGCGCAGCAGCCCGTTCAGCGTGCGCTGACGCAGGGCAAGACACCCGAGATGGCGGGGCCGGAGGCCTCGCCCGCCCGGCGGCAGCGCCGCCGGGATTCCGGTGATCGGCGCCAGGACGGTGCCGATCCCGGGGGCCAGGGAGGGCCCGCCCGCGCAGGGACGCGCACGCAGAGACGCCGTTCGGGCAGGAGGCCTGTCGGACGCTCCGCTGGATAGGAGAGAAGCAAGGACCGGGGCCCGCACATGCGGGCCTTTCCTTGTGCGATCATTTCGACAGTTCCAGAAAAATAAAATCATGGATACGCCGATCGCACTCGACTGCCTGCGCGCCCTTGGCCAGGAACATCGCCTCGCCGCCTTCCGTGCGCTGGTCCAGGCCGGACCGGCCGGCCTCTGCGTGGGGGAACTGAGAGACCGGCTGGGCATTCCCGGCCCCACGCTGAGCTCGCACCTGAACCAGCTCCGCGCCGCCGGTCTGGTGCAGGACCACCGCGACGGCCGACACATCCAGCTGGTCGCCGACTTCGAGCGCATGAACGCGCTGCTCGCCTATCTCACCGAGAACTGCTGTGCCGGCACTCCCTGCGCTACGGCGAGCGTGTGCCCACCCCTCTGCCAGGAACCCGCCCCATGAGCCCCGAACCCGTCCGTGTCCTGTTCGTCTGCGTCGAGAACGCCAACCGCAGTCAGATGGCTGAAGCCTTCGCCCGTCTCCACGGCGGTGCCCGGGTCGAGGCGTACAGCGCGGGCTCCCGACCCTCGGGGCTGATCAACCCGAAGGCGGTGCGCTTCATGGCCGAGCTCGCCTACGACCTGTCGGCGCACGGCTCGAAGTCGCTGGATGAGATCGAAGGCATCGATTTCGATGCGGTGATCACCATGGGCTGCGGCGACTCCTGCCCCTGGGTGCCGGCGAAGCGACGCGAGGATTGGGCCCTGCCTGATCCCAAGCACATGGACGATGAGGCCTACCGGGCCGTGCGCGACGACATCTCCGCGCGTGTCCTGCGCCTGCTGGCCGAACTGGGCGTGTCCCCATGAGCGTCTCCGCCCCGCAAGTCGCGGCGCAGCGCCCCGGGCTGGACCTGTTCGGCCGCTACCTCACCCTGTGGGTGGCGCTGTGCATCGTTGCCGGCATCGGGCTCGGCGAGCTGTTTCCGTTCGCCTTCGTGGCGCTGGCGGCGATGGAAGTCGAGCACGTCAACCTGCCGGTGGCCCTGCTGATCTGGCTGATGATCATCCCCATGCTGATGAAGATCGACTTCGCGCGCATGCGCGAAGTCGGCCAGCAGGCGCGGGCGATCGGGGTCACGCTGGCGGTGAACTGGCTGATCAAGCCCTTCACCATGGCCGCACTCGGCGCGCTCTTCATCTACGGCCTGTTCGCCGACTGGCTGCCTGCCGATCAGCTCGACAGCTACGTGGCCGGGCTGATCCTGCTGGGGGCCGCACCCTGCACGGCGATGGTGTTCGTATGGTCGAACCTCGTCGACGGCGAGCCCAACTTCACCCTGAGCCAGGTCGCACTCAACGATGCGGTGATGGTGTTCGCCTTCGCGCCGATCGTCGCCTTGCTCTTGGGCGTGTCGGCGATCAGCGTGCCTTGGGCCACCCTGCTGCTGTCGGTCGGCCTGTACATCCTGGTGCCGCTGGCGATTGCCCAGGCGCTTCGCGTCCTTCTGCTCGCGCGCGGCGCTGACATCTTCGAGCGTGTGCAGGCTGCGCTCGGGCCGGTCTCGATGATCGCCCTGCTGATCACGCTCGTACTGCTGTTCGGCTTTCAGGGGCCGCAGATCCTTGCCCAGCCGCTGGTCATCCTGCTGCTGGCGGTGCCGATCGTGATCCAGGCTTATCTGATCGCTGCGATCGCGCTGGGCTTGAACCATTGGCTCAAGGTGCCCCATTGCGTGGCCGGACCCTCTGCCCTGATCGGTACCAGCAACTTCTTCGAGCTTGCGGTGGCGGTGGCGATCAGCCTGTTCGGACTGGGCTCGGGCGCGGCGCTGGCGACGGTCGTCGGCGTGCTGGTCGAGGTGCCGGTGATGCTGTCCCTGGTGACCTGGATCCGTCGCCGGGCGCCTCGGAGCGCCCACGGCTGAGCTGCTGGCGCGATTGCACTGATCTGGTGCGGGGCTTCCGTATTGACGCACCAGCTGGGTGCGGAGGCGCTTCGGATCCTCAGAAATGTACTTCCAAATCAGTGAGGTGCCCGCGCACTCCGGCTGGCACGATGATTGCTGCACCTGCAGCAGTCCCCACCACCCGCGGAGCGTTTCATGTCGTTCGAACAGGTTCAGAAGCTGGCCCAGGACAACGAGATCGAGTGGATCGATCTGCGATTCACCGACGTCCGCGGCGTGCAGCACCACGTCACCTTCCCGGCCCGCGTGCTCGAACCCAGCCTGTTCGAGGACGGCAAGATGTTCGACGGCAGCTCCATCCCGGGCTGGCGCGGCATCAACGAGTCCGACATGGTCCTGCTGCCGGATCCGAGCACAGCCTTCATCGACCCCTTCACCGCCGATCCGACCCTGGTCCTCATCTGCGACATCCTCGATCCGAAGACCATGCAGGGCTACACCCGCGACCCGCGCGGCGTGGCCAAGCGCGCCGAGGCCTACCTGAAGTCGACCGGCATCGCCGACACCGCCTTCTTCGGTCCCGAGCCCGAGTTCTTCATCTTCGACTCGGTGCGCTACAAGAACGAAATGAGCGGCGCCTCCTTCGAGGTCGACTCCGAAGAAGCGCCCTGGAACAGCAACCGCAAGTACGACGGTGGCAACAGCGGCCACCGCCCGACCGTCAAGGGCGGCTATTTCCCGGTGGCGCCGGTCGATTCGCTGCACGACATCCGCGCCGAAATGTGCCGTCTGCTGGAGCAGGTCGGCATCGAGGTCGAGGTGCACCACCACGAGGTCGCCGGCCCCGGCCAGTGCGAGATCGGTGCGAAGTTCAACACCCTGGTCAAGAAGGCCGACGAGCTGACGATGCTGAAGTACATCGTCAAGAACGTCGCCCATCGCAACGGCAAGACCGCCACCTTCATGCCCAAGCCGATCGTCGGCGACAACGGCAGCGGCATGCACGTGCACCAGTCGCTGGCCAAGGGCGGTAGCAACCTGTTCAGTGGCGACGGCTATGCGGGACTGTCGCAGCTGGCTCTGTGGTACATCGGCGGCGTCTTCAAGCACGCGCGCGCCATCAATGCCTTCTCGAACTCCACCACCAACAGCTACAAGCGCCTGGTGCCGGGCTTCGAGGCGCCGGTGATGCTGGCCTATTCGGCCAGCAACCGATCCGCCAGCTGCCGCATCCCCTTCGTCACCAACCCGAAGGCACGGCGCATCGAGATGCGCTTCCCGGACCCGATGAACTCGGGCTACCTGACCTTCACCGCCCTGATGATGGCCGGCATCGACGGCATCCTGAACAAGATCGACCCGGGCGCGCCCAGCGACAAGGATCTCTACGACCTGCCGCCGGAAGAAGAGAAGAACTTCCCGACCGTCTGCCACAGCCTCGACCAGGCTTTGGACGCGCTCGACAAGGATCGCGACTTCCTCAAGGCCGGCGGCGTCATGAGCGACGACTTCATCGACGGCTACATCGCGCTGAAGATGCAGGAGGTCACCAAGTTCCGCGCCGCCACGCATCCGCTGGAGTACCAGCTGTACTACAGCCTGTAAGCCGCATCAGCGGAACCCGCCTCTCCCCAGGGGCACTTCAACGGGGCCTGCGCAAGCAGGCCCCGTTTGTTTGACCAGCCCTGCGACTTGAGTCGCCGGCCAAAACCCAAGGGCGCGGGGCTGTTCCGCATTCCGCACCCAGCCGCAAACCGTGCGTCACCCAGTCGCGTCGAACGGCCAGGAGCGACCTGACGCCAGCGGGCTCCAGGTGCGACGCCAGCGCGGAGGCAAGACGGTTCAACACCAGACTGAGTCCCGGGTCGGGCGTACGGTGCGCCCAAGCCGACTGCAGGCCGCTTCCGCAGGTCGACTGGGCCTTGGGGACACGCGCAAATCTGCCGGCCCGCCCCGGGATAGGCTCGCGCCGGTCCGGCGCTCGCGATGACTTCGTCGTGCGCCCAGCGCGCGCCGGGCGACTCAGGCGCTGGCCAATGCCGCGACTCCCAGGCTGCGCGCGATCGACTTCGCCGCCTCGCGGCCTTCGTACACTGCCGTAACAACGAGGTCCGCACCGCGCACCATGTCGCCGCCGGCGAAGATCTTGGCGTTCGCGGTCTGGAAGGGCAGGGCGCCGTCTTCGGCCACGCGCACGCGGCCGTTGGCCTGCAGGCTGACGCCGTGTTTGCCCAGCCATTCCGGCGGGCTCGGGGTGAAGCCGAAGGCCACCATCACCTGGTCGGCGGCGAGCTCGCGCTCGCTGCCGGGGATCTCCTCGAACTGGCGACGGCCCTTGGCGTCGGGCGGGCCGAGCCGGGTTTCGACCACCTGCACCGCGCGCACGCGGTTTTCCTCGTCGCCGAGGATCGCCTTGGGCTGCAGGCGGAACAGGAAGTTGACGCCTTCTTCCTTGGCCTTGGCGACCTCGCGGCGGCTGCCGGGCATGTCGTCCTCGTCGCGGCGGTAGACGCAGGACACGGTGGCCGCGCCCTGGCGGATCGCGGTGCGGTTGCAGTCCATGGCGGTATCGCCGCCACCCAGCACGATCACATGCTTGCCCCACAGGCGCGCCGGCTCGGGATCGATGCCCAGCGCGTAGCGGCCGTTGCTGATCAGATAGGGCAGAGCGGGCACGACGCCGTCCAGGTCCAGCCCCGGCAGGCCACCGTCGACCGCGGTGTAGGTGCCAAGGCCCAGGAAGACCGCGTCGAACTCATCCACCAGCTGATCGAAGCTGACATCGCGGCCGACGTCCACGCCCAAACGGAAATCGATGCCCATGCCCTCCAGCACCTGCCGGCGCGTGCGCACGACCTCCTTGTCCAGCTTGAAGGGCGGAATGCCGAAGCTCAGCAGGCCGCCGATCTCGGGATGGCGGTCGAACACCACGGCCTGGATGCCCTGCCGCGCCAGCACGTCGGCGCAAGCGAGGCCCGCAGGCCCTGCGCCGATCACCGCGACGCGCTTGCCGCTCGGCACCACGCCGGACAGATCCGGCCGCCAGCCCTGGGCGAGTGCGGTGTCGGTGATGTACTTCTCGATGCTGCCGATGGTGACCGCGCCGAAGTCCTCGTTGAGCGTACAGGCGCCTTCGCAGAGTCGGTCCTGCGGGCAGACGCGGCCACAGATCTCGGGCAGCGGGTTGGTCGAATGCGAGAGCTCGGCGGCCTCGAACAGCCGGCCTTCGCGGATCAGTTCCAGCCAGTTCGGGATGTAGTTGTGGACCGGGCACTTCCACTCGCAGTAGGGGTTGCCGCAGTCCAGGCAGCGCGCCGCCTGGTCGGCGGCCTCGGCGGCCTCGTACTGGCCGTAGATCTCGCGGCCGTCGAGGATGCGCAGCTTGACCGGCACCTCGGCCGGCATGCGGCGGCCGGAGCTCAGGAAATGCATGGGATCGCGCTTCATCACGCAGCCCTCCGCAGTGCGTTGATGAGCGAATCGAGGCCGGCGGCCTTGGGCTTGACCAGCCAGAAGCGCGGCAGGAAGCCGCGGAAGTCGTCGAGCACCTCTGCCGCCAGGGTGCTGCCGGTGAGTACGCGGTGGCGCTCGATGAGGCCCCGCAAGTGCTGCAGATGCGCTTCCAGGCCTTCGAGGGTGATGCGGTTCAAGTCGATCAGCTCGTGGTTGTAGCGGTCGACGAAGCTGCGGTCGAGGTCGAGCACGTAGGCGAAGCCGCCGGTCATGCCGGCGCCGAAGTTCAGCCCCGTGCTGCCCAGCACCGCGACCACGCCGCCGGTCATGTACTCGCAGCAGTGGTCGCCCGCGCCTTCCACCACGGCGGTGGCGCCGGAATTGCGCACGGCGAAGCGCTGGCCGGCCGTTCCAGCGGCGAACAGATCACCGCCGGTGGCGCCATACAGGCAGGTGTTGCCGAGGATGGCCGACTTGCGCGCCAGATAGCGCGCGTCATCGGGCGGCCGCACCGTGATCAGGCCGCCGGCCATGCCCTTGCCGACGTAGTCGTTGGCCTCGCCGGTCAGGTGCAGCTCCAGGCCACCTGCGTTGAAGGCGCCGAAGCTCTGGCCGACGCTGCCGGACAGATCCAGCCGCACCGGGTGGGCCGCCATCGCGGTATTGCCGTGGCGGCGCGCGATCAGGCCCGACAGCGCGGTGCCAACCGAGCGGTGCACATTGCGCACGGCATAGCTGAAGCGACCGCCCGTGCCTGCTTCGATTGCCGGGCCGACCTCGGCCAGCAGGCGCTGGTGGAAGTCGTCGGGATCCTTCGTGGGGCGCCCTGGCGCGCAGGCCGCGGCCGGCGGATTCGGCGGCGGCGCCAGGATCGGCCGCAGATCGATGCGCTGGCGACGCGCGTCGGTGTTCGGGCGCGGCCGCAGCAGATCGCTGCGGCCGGTCAGCTCGGCCAGCGTGCGCACGCCAAGCCACGCCATGTAGCCGCGCAGCTCCTCGACCACGCCGATGAAGTAGGCCATCACCTGCTCGGGCATGCCCTTGAAGTGCTTGGCACGCAGCACGTGGTGCTGGGTGGCGACGCCGGTGGCGCAGTTGTTGAGATGGCAGATGCGCAGGTACTTGCAGCCCAGCGCGATCATCGGCGCGGTGCCGAAGCCGAAACTGTCGGCGCCCAGCAGCGCCGCCTTCAGCACGTCGAGACCGGTCTTAAGCCCGCCGTCGGTCTGCAGGATGATGCGCTCGCGCAGGCCATTTGCTCTCAAGGCATGGTGCGCTTCGGTGAGGCCCAATTCCCAGGGCCCGCCGGCGTACTTGATCGAGGTCAGCGGACTGGCGCCGGTGCCGCCGTCGTAGCCGCTGACGGTGATCAGGTCCGCGCCGGCCTTGGCCACGCCCGCAGCAATCGTGCCGACGCCGGCGTGGCTGACCAGCTTCACCGAGACCAGGGCGGTCGGGTTGATCTGCTTCAGGTCGTAGATCAGCTGGGCCAGGTCTTCGATCGAATAGATGTCGTGGTGCGGCGGCGGGCTGATCAGGCCGATGCCCGGCTTCGCGTAGCGCAGACGCGCGATCAGCTCGTTGACCTTGTGGCCGGGCAGCTGGCCGCCTTCGCCGGGCTTGGCCCCCTGCGCCACCTTGATCTGCAGCACTTCGGCATTGACCAGATACTCGGGGGTGACGCCAAAGCGGCCCGAGGCGATCTGCTTGATGCGCGAAGTCTTCTCGGTGCCATAGCGGACCGGATCCTCGCCACCCTCGCCGGAGTTGCTGCGGCCGCCCAGGCGGTTCATGGCGATCGCCAGGGCCTCGTGGGCTTCCGGCGACAGCGCGCCCAGGCTCATGCCGGCCGAGTCGAAGGCCTTGAACATCGCCGAGGCCGGTTCAACTTCGTCCAGCGGGATCGGCGTGGCGCGCTCGAAGTCCGGCTCCAGCAGATCGCGCAGCATCGACGGCTCGCGCTCGTTCACCAGCTTCGCGTACTTCAGCCAGTCCTCGTGTTCGCCGGTCAGCGTGGCGACCTGCAGGGCGCCGACCACGTCCGGGTTGAAGGCGTGGTACTCGCCGCCGTGGATGTACTTGAACAGGCCCCCGGCCTCCAGCCCGAAGCCGGTGTTCCAGGCGCGTTCGGCGAGCTGTTGCTGGTCGGCTTCGATGTCGGCGAAGCCTGGTCCGCCCACGCGGCTGGGCGTACCGGCGAAGCAGCGTGCGACCACATCCGTCGACAGCCCGACGATCTCGAACAGGGCGGCGCCGCGGTAGCTGGCCACGGTGCTGATGCCCATCTTCGAGAGGATCTTCAGCAGGCCGTTGCGGATGCCGCGGCGATAGCTGCGGCCGAGCTCGCGGTGCTGGGCCAGGCGCGCATCGGAATCGCCGCTGCGGGCGAGATCGAAGATGGTCTGGTAGGCCAGATAGGGATACACCGCGGTGGCGCCGTAGCCGATCAGGCAGGCGAAGTGGTGCGGGTCGCGGGCGGTGGCGGTTTCCACCAGCAGGTTGCAGTCCGAGCGCAGGCCGCAGGCGACGAGGTGCTGATGCACCGCGCCCACCGCCAGCAGCGCGTGGATGGGCAGATGCCCTTCGCGGATCGCTCGGTCCGACAGCACCACCAGCAGCTTGCCGTCGCGCACCGCTTCTTCGGCGATGCCGCAACAGCGCGCCAGCGCCGCGTCGAGCCCTTCGGGCTCCGGATAGTTCAGATCGATCACCACCGAGCCCACGCCCTCTTCGCGCAGGGCCAGGATCTGAAGGAACTTGCGCTGCGAGAGCACCGGCGAATTGATCATCACCTGCCGCGCGTAGGCCGGGTTCAACTCGAACAGGTTGCTCTCGCGTGCGATCTGCGTGTGCAGGCTCATCACCAGCTTCTCGCGATAGCTGTCGATGGGCGGGTTGGTGACCTGGGCGAAGGCCTGGCGGAAGGCGTCGTAGAGCGAGCGCACGCGGGTCGACAGCAGCGGCAGGGGCGTGTCGTCGCCCATCGAGCCGATGGCCTCGCCTTCGGTCTCGGCCAGCACCTTGAGCACGGTGTCGCGCTCTTCAGCCGAGAGGTTGAACATCTTCTGATGGCGCAGCAGCTCCTCGCGTGGCATCGGCTCGGCGGCGAGGCTGGGGTCGATCAGGTCGGTTTCGAGATAGCGCACGCCCTGCTTCAGCCAGCGCTTGAAGGGCGCGCGCTCGCGGTTGATCTGGTCGATGCGCGCGGTGTCGAGGAACTCGCCGCGGTGCAGGTCCACCGCCAGCATCTCGCCCGGCCCGAGTCGGCCCTTCGCGACGATGTCGCGCGCCGGCCAGTCGACCACGCCGGCCTCGGAGGCCACCACCAGCATGCGGTCCTTGGACAGCGCCCAGCGCGCCGGGCGCAGGCCATTGCGATCGAGCGCGCAGGCGGCATAGCGGCTGTCCGCCACGACGATGCCGGCCGGGCCGTCCCAGGGCTCCATGTGCAGGGCGAAGTATTCGTAGAAGGCACGCAGGTCCGGGTCCATGCCGTCGACGTTCTGCCAGGCCGGCGGGATCAGGATGCGCATGGCCTGCAGCAGGTCCATGCCGCCGGTCAGCAGCACTTCCAGCATGTTGTCGAGGCTGGCCGAGTCCGAGCTGTCCTGGCTGACCAGCGGCTGGAATTCGCGGAAGTCGACGAAGGGCGAGCGCATGCGGGCGCCGCGGGCGCGGGCCCAGAAACGGTTGCCGCGGATGGTGTTGATCTCGCCGTTGTGGGCGAGGAAGCGGAAGGGCTGGGCCAGCGCCCAGCGCGGCATGGTGTTGGTGGAGAAGCGCTGGTGGAAGACCACCGCCGAACTCGCCAGCCGCGGATGCGAGAGGTCGGGATAGAACTCGCGCAGGCGCTCGGGCATCACCATGCCCTTGTAGCCCAGGCTGTGCTCGGCCAGGGTCACCACATGGAAGTCGCTGACCTCCGCCAGCGCCATCTCGGCGCGACGCCGCGCCGTGTACAGGCCGCGTTGGAAGCCGGCGGCGTCCTCGCCGCGATCGGCGTTGACGAACACCTGCTCGATCCGCGGCAGGCGTTCTCTGGCGAGCGGGCCCGCGGCCTGCGGGTTCACCGGCACCTGGCGCCAGCCGGCGATGCGCGAACCGACCTTCTCCAGCTGCGTCTGCAGCTCGGCGCGGCAGCGCGCGGCCAGTGTCTCGTCGACCGGCAGGAACACCAGGCCGGCGGTGGCCAGCGGTGCCAGCGAAAAGCCGTGATCCTCGGCCAGCGCGCGGATGAAGGCTTCCGGGCGGCGGATCAGCAGGCCGCAGCCGTCGCCGGATTCGCCGTCGGCGGCGACCGCGCCGCGGTGGGTCATGCGCGAGAGTGCGCTCAGGCCAAGATCGACGATCTCGCGACTCGGCGCGTCGTCGAGATGCGCGATCAGGCCGAAGCCGCAGCCGTCGTGTTCCAGCCGTGGGTCGAACAGACCCTGCGGCGCCTGATGCTCGATTCCGCTCATACGCTTGCTGCCCCCGGGGGATGGTGCTGGCGCGGTGTCCGACGCCCACCGTGGGCAGCCGGACCCCCACACAATCACACCCTTGTGCGACGCGTCAAACTACCAAGGGGCATATTCCGGCCAGCCATGTGGGGCGCCTCAGGCGCGGCCCGCGCAGCGTCGCGCAGCACTGAAATCAATCGCGGTGCTGCAGGGCCTTCAGCAGCTGCGCCACGGCCTTGCCGCGGTGGCTGATGCGGTGCTTGTGCGCGGGCTCGAGTTCGGCCGCGGAGAGGCCAGAGTCCGGGTCCTGGAACACCGGGTCGTAGCCGAAGCCGCCGCTGCCGCGCGGCGCGTGCAGGATGCGGCCCTGCCAGCGGCCCTCGGCGATCAGCGGCGCCGGGTCGAGCGGGTGGCCGATCAGCGCGATCACGCTGATGAAGAAAGCGCTGCGTTGGCTGTCTTCGCGACTGGCGAGTTCGCCGAGCAGCTTCTCGATATTGGCCGCATGGTCGCCATGCGCGCCGGCATAGCGCGCCGAGTACAGGCCCGGCGCGCCGCCGAGCGCATCGACGCAGAGGCCCGAGTCGTCGGCCAGCGCCGGCAGGCCGGAAGCTTCGCTCGCATGTCGCGCCTTGAGCAGGGCGTTTTCGACGAAACTGAGCCCGGTTTCCTCGGGGTCGGGAATGCCGAGCTCGCCCTGCGCGATCAGCTCGAAGCCCTGGGGCGCGAGAATCTCGCGGAACTCGCGCAGCTTGCCGGCGTTGCCGCTGGCCAAAACGAGCTTCTGCACGGGGCTCAGGCCGCGTCGAGCGCGGCGCGCTGGAAGCCGATCAGACCCTGTACGCCGGAGGCTGCGAGATCGAGCAGGGCGTCCAGTTCCTGTCGGCGGAAAGCATGGCCCTCGGCCGTGCCCTGCACTTCGATGAAGCCGCCGCCGTCGTTCATCACCACGTTCATGTCGGTGTCGCAGTCGCTGTCCTCGGCGTAGTCGAGGTCCAGCACCGGCTGGCCGCGATAGACGCCCACCGAGACCGCGGCGATGGCGCCGTGAATCGGGTTGCGCGTGATGTCGCCGCGTTTCTCCAGCCGGCGGCAGGCCAGGGAGAGCGCGACGTAGGCGCCGGTGATGGCGGCGCAGCGGGTGCCGCCGTCGGCCTGCAGCACGTCGCAGTCGAGGGTGATGGTGCGTTCGCCCAGCGCCGCGCGATCGACGCAGGCGCGCAGGCTGCGCCCGATCAGGCGCTGGATCTCATGGGTGCGGCCGCCGATCTTTCCCGCGCTGGCCTCGCGCTGGGTGCGCTCCTTGGTGGCGCGCGGCAGCATCGAGTATTCGGCGGTGACCCAGCCCTCGCCTTTGCCGCGCAGGAAGCCCGGCACGCGATTCTCGACGGTCGCATTGCAGAGCACGCGGGTGTCGCCGACGCTGATCAGCACCGAGCCCTCGGCGTGCCGGGTGAAGCCGGTTTCGATGCGGATCTCGCGGAGGGCGTCGAAACGGCGGCCGGACGGCCGGACAACATCGCTCATGGGGGCGGCTTCTTAACGGCGGCCGCGCAGTTTACCATCGCCCTCCCTGCGCCCCGGCCCTTGTCGCGGCGTGGATCCTGCTGCGATTCGCGCACATGCAATCCGCGCGTCGCCCGTCCCAACCGCAAGAGTGGCCGCATGAGCGCACGCACCGCCGCTTCCATCCGCAGCATGACGGCCTACGCCTCGGGCGAGCGCGCCACGGGCTTTGGCACCCTGACCTGCGAGGTCCGGGCAGTCAATCACCGCTTCCTTGAGCCGGGCTTTCGTCTCTCGGAAGAGTTGCGCGGGCTGGAGCCTGCGTTTCGCGAGAAGCTGGCCCAGCGCATCGCCCGCGGCAAGGTCGATGTCGGCTTCCGCCTGCGCGCGGCCGCCAGCAGCGAGGGTCTCAAGCTCAACCCGCAGATGCTGGACCAGCTGAGCGCGCTGGCGCTGGAAATGTCCGGCCGCTTCCCCGGCTTCAAAGTCGAGTTCACCGAGCTGCTGCGCCACCCGGGCCTGATCGAGCAGGCCGAGGTCGATGCCGAGTCGCTGCAGGCCGAATGCCTGGCGCTGATGGACGCCGTGCTGGATGACTTCATCTCCGCCCGCGAGCGCGAGGGCGCAGCACTCGCCGCCGCCATGCGCGAGCGCCTCGACGGCATCGAACGCATCGTCGCCGAGGTCAAGACCGCGCTGCCGGAAATCCGTGCGGCGCTGCGCGCACGCCTCGATGCGCGCATCGCCGACCTCAAGCAGCCGCTCGATCCGGGCCGGCTGGAGCAGGAGCTGGTGTTGCAGCTGCAGAAGATCGACGTCGACGAGGAGCTCGACCGGCTCGGCGCGCACATCGCCGAGATGCGCCGCACGCTGGCCAGCCGCGAGGCGGTCGGCCGCCGGCTCGATTTTCTGCTGCAGGAGTTCAACCGCGAGGCGAACACGCTGGGCTCGAAATCGATCGACGCGCGTTCCAGCGCGGCTTCGGTCGAACTCAAGGTGCTGATCGAACAGTTGCGCGAACAGGTGCAGAACATCGAATGAGCGGCTCGCTCTACATCGTCGCGGCGCCGTCGGGCGCCGGCAAGTCCAGTCTGGTCAACGCCCTGCTCGAACGCGAGCCTGACATCCAGCTGTCGATCTCCTACACCTCGCGCGGCCCGCGCCCCGGCGAGACCGAAGGCGCGCACTACCACTTCGTCAGTCGCGAGACCTTCGAGGGCATGGTCGCGCGCGGCGAGTTTTTCGAGCACGCGGTGGTGCACGGCGACCTGAAAGGCACCGCCCGCCACACCGTCGAGGAGCCGCTCAAGCAGGGCCGCGACGTGCTGCTGGAAATCGACTACCAGGGCGCGCGCCAGGTGCGGGCGCTGGTGCCCGACTGCGTCAGCGTGTTCATACTGCCGCCCTCGCGCGAGGAGCTGGAGCGCCGCCTGCGCGGCCGCGCCCAGGACAGCGAGGAGACGATCCTGAAGCGCCTGGAAAATTCGCGCGAGGAGATCGCCCACCTCGACGACTTCGACTACCTGATCGTCAACGACAGCTTCGAGCGCGCGCTGGAAGACCTCTGCGCGATCGTCCGATCGCACCGCCTGCGCCGCACCGAGCAGGCGCGCCGGCAGGCGGGCCTGATCCAGGCGCTGCTGGCCTGAGAGGGTGTCTACATAATTAGCTACATTTGCGGCACCGTCCGTGAAGTGGCAACACATGAGCGCAGCAGGCCGTCCCCGCAAGCTGGACCAGACCCATCTGACCGTTTTGAAGGAGATCGTCGAGGACGATTGCCTTTCGACCGTCTCCGAGGTTGCAAATGAATTTGCGCGGCGCACAGGGCTTGAGGTCCATGTGGGCACCGTACGCTCTGCGTTGAAGCGCGCGGGAATCGAGCGCAGGCCTCCCCGTGCGGTGGCTGATGCGGATTCCAAACCTGCCCCTTCCACGCCTCGCTACGGCTACACAGATGCCCATCGACGGCTTGCCCCTGAGCAGGCCTACCCAAGTTGTCTCACGGATGCGGAGTGGGCATTGGTGCAGGACATTTTCAGCAACGAGGGCGGCCGCGGCCTGCCGCCGCGTTACTCGCGGCGTTCCTTGGTCGACGCGTGTTGCTACGTCGTCCGGACCGGGTGCGCGTGGCGCATGCTGCCGCGGGAGTTTCCACGTTGGCAGAACGTCTATCGCACCTTTCGGCGGTGGAGCGAGCAGGGCAAGTTCGAGCGGATGAACGATGTCCTGCGCGGTATGTGGCGTGCCCGAGAGGAGCGCCCCGAGGCGCCGACTGCGGCGATCATCGATGCGCAGTCCACGCGAGGCTCCCCCCAAGGCGGCGACCTTGGCTTCGACGCAGGCAAGAAGGTCAAGGGACGCAAGCGCCATCTGGTCGTGGACACGCTGGGTTTGTTGCTGGCAGTCAGCGTGACCGCCGCCAGCGTGCAGGATCGCGATGGCGCCCACCCGGTGGTCGCGTCAGCGATGTCCAAGCATCCGCAGATCCAGACGCTGTATGCGGATGGCGGTTACGCGGGCCAGTGTGCGCAGACGGTCTCACAGTCCCACGGCATCAAGGTCCACGTGGTTCGCAGCGCTGCTCGATCAGCCTGCTGGGTTATGCCCGACCAGCTCGACCTGTTCGACCAGCTCGACCTGTTCGAGTCTCCGGCCAAGGTCAAGGCCAAGGGATTCATTGCGATCGCCAAGCGTTGGATCGTGGAGCGGACGCACGCGTGGAACGAGCGCGCACGTCGGCTGTTGATGCATCACGATCGCAAGACCAGCGTATCCGAAGCCTGGGTTTGGCTCACCGAGGCGCGGATGCTGCTTCGACGCCTGACCACCTAATTTGTCAACGCCCTCTGAGAGCATGTGAAAAAACCATCCGCCTACTGCGGCCGCCTCTGGCCGCCCGTGGCGGCAGCGCGCTACGCGAATTCCGCGGTCGTTTGGTTCACCAAACTCCTTTGAATTCACGAACCGCGTTTTGCCACGAAAGCCCGGAGACGCCCTCGCTACGGCGTCTGGGATTTTTCACACGCTCTGAGCTTGCCTGCGGGCGTCCGGCAGGGCTATCCTTCCGCTCTTGTTTGAATTCCCGGAGCCGGTCCGCCATGGCCCGTATCACCGTTGAAGATTGCCTCGCCGTCGTGAACAACCGCTTCGAGCTGGTGGTGATGGCTTCGCGCCGCGCCCGCCAGCTGGCCAACGGTGCCGACAACCAGCTCGGCCTGCAGGACCCGGAAGACAAGCCGACCGTGCTGGCCCTGCGCGAAATCGCCGCCCGCCGCATCGACATCGCCACCATCGAGGCGGTGGAGAAGGCCGAGCGCGAGCGCGCCGAGCGTGAGGCTCTGGCCTGGGCCGCGGCGGAAGTGGACGACGACCTTTCCAAGGGTGGCGACGACCTCTAAGCCGCTCCGGCACGGATGCTCCGCAACGGCCCCCGCGTGGGGCCGTTGGCGTTTTCGGCATCCGTCGCGCGCAGCCCCGCCTCTTTGCCTGAGCGCGCGCTTCCTGCCGAGGCGACCTTGAATCCCTGCCCGAACCGGCCCCAAACGCTTGCGACAGCGCGCTTGCCGCCGGGTCGGGCGCTGTTTAGGCTCGCGTCATGCCCCCTTCTGCCCTAGCCAGCGCCGACGCGCCCTTCGACCCGTGTCCGGAGGCCATCGAGGCCCTCCTGGTCAAGCTGCGCCCCTACCTGCCGGCCGAGCAGATCCCCACGGTCAAGCGCGCCTATCACGTCGGCGCAGTCGCGCATGACGGCCAGACCCGCAAGAGCGGCGAGCCCTACATCACCCATCCGCTGGCGGTGGCCGGCATCCTCGCCGAGCTCGGCATGGACGTCGAAACCCTGTGCGCGGCGATCCTGCACGATGCGCTCGAGGACACCCAGCTCGGCCGCGAGGCGATCTCGGGTGAGTTCGGCGAGGCCGTGGCCGAGCTTGTCGACGGCGTCACCAAGCTCGACAAGCTGAGCTTCCGCGATCGCAACGAGGCGATGGCCGAGAGCTTCCGCAAGATGCTGCTGGCCATGGCCCGCGACCTGCGGGTGATCCTCATCAAGCTCGCCGACCGCCTGCACAACATGCGCACGATCGGCTCGATGTCGGCGGACTCGCGCCGGCGCATCGCCCGCGAGACGCTCGACATCTACGCGCCCATCGCCCAGCGCCTGGGCATGAACCGGATCAAGTCCGAGCTGCAGGATCTCGGCTTTCGCGCCATGCACCCCTGGCGGCACGCGGTGATCGCGCGGCGTATCGCGCAGCAGCCGGTGATGCGCCGCGAGGCGATGGCCACGATCGAGGCGGCGCTGTCGCAGAAGCTCAAGCAGGAAGGCCTGAAGCATCGCCTGGTGAGCCGGGTGAAGACGCCGCACAGCGTCTACAACAAGATGCGCAACGAGTTCAAACCGCGGGCTGGCGAGGTGCGTGCCAAGCGCTTCGAGCGGGTCATGGACGTGTTCGGCTTCCGCGTGGTGGTCGAGCAGACCATGCAGTGCTACCACGCGCTGGGTGCGGTGCATGCCTTGTACAAGCCGGTCGAGGCACGCTTCCGCGATTTCATCGCGATCCCCAAGGCCAACGGCTACCAGAGCCTACACACGGTGCTGTTCAGCCCCTACGGCTCGCACGTCGAGGTGCAGATCCGCACCGAGGACATGGACCTGCTCGCCGAGCGCGGCATCGCCGCGCACTGGCTGTACAAGACCGACGCCCCGCAGAGCAGCAACAACAACGCCCAGAATCGCGCCCGCGCCTGGCTGTCCGAGCTGCTGGAATCGCAGCAGGATGCCGGCAGCTCGCTGGAGTTCCTGGAGAACGTCAAGGTCGATCTGTTCCCGGACGAGGTCTACATCTTCTCGCCCAAGGGCCGCATCTTCGCCCTGCCGCGTGGCGCCACCGTCCTCGACTTCGCGTATGCGGTGCACACCGACGTCGGCAACCGTGCGGTGGCTTCGCGCATCGACAAGAAGCTGGCGCCGCTGCGCACGCGTCTGACCAGCGGCCAGACCGTCGAGGTCATCACCGCGCCCTCGGCCGTGCCCAACCCGCAGTGGCTGGAGTTCGTGGTGTCCTCGCGCGCCCGCACGGCGATCCGCCACCACCTGAAGCGTCTGCAGCACGAGGATGCGGTCGAGCTCGGTCACCGCATGCTCGAGGCCGCGCTCGACGCCATCGAAGCCTCGCTCGAACGCGTGCCGCCGGCGGTGCTCGACCACTATCTGCAGGACAATCGCCTGCGCCGCCTGGAGGATCTGCTGGCCGACATCGCGCTGGGCAACCGCATGCCCCAGCAGGTGGCGCTGGCGCTCACCGAAGGCCGTCTTCCGGGCGAGCGGCGCTCGACGCCGCGGCTGGAGAAGATCCACATCAGCGGTGCCGGCCATGGCTTGCTCAGCTTCGCCGCCTGCTGCCGGCCGCTGCCGGGCGACGAGATCATGGGCTACCTGTCCTCCGGCAAGGGCGTGGTGGTGCATCGCATGGAGTGCCCGAACCTGCCGGAGCTGCAGAAGAGCCCCGAGCGCTGGGTGCCGGTCGACTGGGACCGCGAGGTCGAGGGCGATTTCCGCGCCGGCCTGCGCGTCGAGGTGCTCAACAAGCCCGGCGTGCTCGCCCAGGTCGCGGCGGCGATCGCCGAAGCCGAATCGAACATCGACAACGTCGAATACCAGGAGCGCGACCTGCGCATGGCGGTCATGCACTTCGGCATCGAGGTGAAGCACCGCAAGCACCTCGCCGACGTGATGCGGCGCGTGCGCAAGCTCGACGTGGTGCTGGGCATCCAGCGTCTGTAGCACCGCCTCCGAACCCTGACCCCGAACTCCGTGACGCAAGGAGCGCCCATGCCCCGCAACGCCATTCATTCCGACAAAGCGCCCGCCGCCATCGGCCCCTACTCGCAGGCGGTGCGCTGCGGCAACCTCGTCTTCCTGTCCGGCCAGATCCCGCTGTCGGCCAATACCGGCGAACTGGTGCTGGGCGACATCGCCTTCCAGACCCGCCGCGTGTTCGACAACCTGAAGGCCGTCTGCGAGGCCGCCGGCGGCTCGCTGGCCGATGTGGCCCGCATTGGCATCTACCTCACCGACCTCGGCCATTTCGCTACCGTCAACGCGGTGATGGCCGAGTACTTCGAGGCGCCCTATCCGGCGCGCTCGACCATCGGCGTCTCGGCCCTGCCGCGCGGTGCTGCGGTCGAGGTCGATGCGGTGATGGTGCTCGGCTGAGATCGGGCTTCCCGTTCAAGCCATGAACAGCCTCGCCGCGCGGCCGGGCATCGCGCACGCCGGCGAGGCCAGCGTGCGCGGCCTGCCGGGCGTGGGCCCGCAGGTGGCGCAGAAGCTCGCGGCCGCGGGCATCGAGCGCCTGCAGGACCTGTGGTTCTGGCTGCCGCGCAGCTACGAGGACCGCACCCGCGTGGCGCCGATCGCCAGCCTCGCCCACGGCGAGAAGGCGATGGTCGAGGGCCGTGTCGAAGCGGTCGAGAAGGGCTTCCGCTTCCGTCCGCAGCTGAAGATCGCGATCAGTGACGACAGCGGCGACACCCTGGTGCTGCGCTTCTTCCACTTCCATGCGGGCCAGGTCGCGCAGTTCACGCACGGCGCCTGGGTGCGCTGCTATGGCGAAGCGCGCCAAGCTGGCCTGTCGATGGAGATGGTGCATCCCAGCTACCGGCGCATCGCCGAGTCCGAGCGTGGCGAGGTGTCGGCGCGGCTGGATCCGGTCTATCCGGCGGTGGAGGGCATCGGGCCCGCGCGTTTGGCCCAGCTGGTGCAGGCGGCCATCGAGAAGCTGCCGCCGTCGGAGGAGTTCGAGCTGCTGCCGGCGGGCCTGCGCGCCGAGCTCAAGCTGCCGGACCTGGGCCGCGCCCTGCGCTTCGTGCACGCGCCCACGGTCGGCACCGATCTCGCCGCACTCAGCGACGGTCGGCATCCTGCGCGGCGCCGGCTGGCGCTGGAGGAGCTCTTGGCACATCACCTGAGCCTGCGCCGCCAGCGCGTCGACCTGCGCCAGCAGGGTGCACCGCCGCTGCGCGCGAGCGGTCGCCTCGCAAAGGCGCTGCGCGCCAACCTGCCCTTCGCACTCACCGCCGCGCAGGAGCGCGTGCTCGGCGAAGTGCTGCAGGATCTTGGTGCGAGCGAGCCCATGCTGCGTCTGGTGCAGGGCGACGTCGGCTCAGGCAAGACCGTGGTTGCGGCGATGGCGGGTCTGCACGCGGTCGAGGCGGGTGCCCAGGTCGCGCTGATGGCGCCGACCGAGCTGTTGGCCGAGCAGCATTTCAACAATTTCCGCAGCTGGCTGGAACCGCTGGGCGTCGAAGTCGTCTGGCTGGCCGGCAAGGTCAAAGGCCGCGCGCGCGCGGCCGCGCTCGCACGCATCGCGAAGGGCGCTGGAGTGGTCGTTGGCACGCACGCGCTGATGCAGGAGGGCGTGGCCTTCGCCGGCCTTGGTCTCGCCATCATCGACGAGCAGCACCGCTTCGGCGTGCACCAGCGCCTCGCCCTGCGCGACAAGGGCCTGGTCGGCAGCCGGATTCCGCATCAGTTGGTCATGACCGCCACGCCCATCCCGCGCACGCTGGCGATGACCGCCTATGCCGATCTCGACGTCTCGGTCATTGATGCCCTGCCGCCCGGACGCACGCCGGTGCAGACCGTGGCCTTGGGCGTGGAGCGCCGGCCCGAACTGGTCGAGCGCATCCGCGCCGCCTGCGCGGAGGGACGCCAGGTCTATTGGGTCTGCACCCTGATCGAGGACAGCGACGAGGTGCAGGCGCAGGCCGCGCAGACGACCTACGAGCAGCTGCTGGCGCAGCTGCCCGAGGTGCGCGTCGCGCTGGTGCACGGTCGCATGAAGCCAGCCGAGAAGCAGGCGGTGATGCAGGGCTTCAAGGCCGGCGACACCCAGCTGCTGGTGGCGACCACGGTGATCGAGGTCGGCGTCGACGTGCCGAATGCCAGCCTGATGGTGATCGAGAACGCCGAGCGCCTCGGCCTGGCCCAGCTGCACCAGCTGCGCGGGCGGGTCGGCCGCGGTGCGGCCAAATCGAGCTGCGTGCTGCTCTACCAGTCGCCGTTGTCGAGGCTGGCGCGCGAGCGCCTCGACACCCTGCGTCAGACCAATGACGGCTTCGTCATCGCCGAGAAGGACCTCGAACTGCGCGGGCCCGGCGAGCTGCTGGGGACGCGACAGACCGGACTGGTCGGTTTCCGCATTGCCGACCTCGGTCGCGACGCGGACCTGCTGCCCGCCGCGCAGCGACTCGCTGACGCTTTGCTCGCCGAGGCTCCAGAGCGCGCCGATCGCGTCATCGCCCGCTGGATCGGCGCCGCCGTCC
Source organism: Aquimonas voraii (assembly GCF_900101825.1). Lineage (GTDB taxonomy): Bacteria > Pseudomonadota > Gammaproteobacteria > Xanthomonadales > Xanthomonadaceae > Aquimonas > Aquimonas voraii. The sequence goes on along the minus strand of NZ_FNAG01000014.1, from coordinate 57,883 downwards.
GCTATGCGGGGGCCTAGGGCGGGCCTCGGCCCACCCGGAAGTGAGCTCATGGAGCGGGCCTTGGCCCACCATGGCCCGGACACTCACCCCGGTTGAGGCCACGACCCGTGCCAAGCCAAGCATCCACCGCCCGGCTCATCGCCGGCGCCCTCGACTTAGAACCGCACACAGCGAGAACACCGTGACCAAGACGCAGAAGCTCCTGATCGACACCGACCCCGGCGTGGATGACGCCCTCGCCCTGCTGATGGCGATGCGCCATCCGCGTGCCGAGGTCGTCGGCATCACCGTCACCGCCGGCAATGTCGGCATCCAGCACACCACCCGCAATGCGCTGAGCCTGGTCGAGCGCTGCGGGCTGGAGGTGCCGGTCTTTGTCGGTACCGATCGGCCCCTGGTATGGCCGCCAGTCGATGCCGCCTACGTGCACGGCAGCGACGGTTTCGGCGATGCTGGTCTCGCCGCCCCCACTCGGGCGCCGGAGAGCGAGCACGCCGTGCAGGCGATCCTGCGGCTGTCGCGGGAACACGCGGGCGAACTCACCCTGGTCACGCTGGGGCCGCTGACCAACCTCGCGCTGGCCTTGCGGCTGGATCCCTCGCTGCCGCAGCGGATTCCGCGCCTCGTGGTGATGGGCGCGGCGGTGACGGGCCTGGGCAACATCACGCCCAGCGCCGAGTTCAACATCTATTTCGATCCCGAAGCCGCCAAGGTGGTGTTCGACGCCTGGCCGGCCTTCGAGTTGGTGGATTGGGAGGCAACCCTGGCGCACGCCATGCCGGATGAGCAGTTCGGCCGCTGGCTGGCCGAAGGCGGCGAGCTTGCGCGCTTCTATGACGCGATCTCGGCGCAAACCCGTGCCTTCATCCGCCAGCATCACGACGACACCTTCCACAGCGCCGACGCGCTGGCGATGGCGGTGGTGCTGGAGCCCGAGATCGGCAGCGAGGTGCGCCTGCGCCGGGTCGAGGTTGAAGTGGCGCAGAGCCTCTACCGCGGCGCCACCCGCGTCGACTGGGACGGTCGCGATCCGCGCGGGCCGAATGCGGCGATCGTCGGCCGCATCGACCTGCCGCGTTTCCACGCCTTGCTGCGCACGGCCCTGGGCCTCGCCTGAGCGACCCGGGGCGGACCGCGCTGCGTGCCTCAGCGCGCGCGCGCGGCCTCGCCCTCATCCTCCGCCGCTGGCGCTCGTGGCATGTCGCGCACGTGGAGATCCATCTGCGGGAACGCGATCTCGATGCCATGCTCGGCAAGCAGGGTGGCGATGCGTCCGTGCAGGTCGCTCTGCGCCAGCAGGCGCTGGTCGATCGCCGGCACGAACACGCGCAACTCGAAGTCGAGCGAGCTCGGGCCGAAGGCCAGCAGCCAGGTGCGGGGGGACGGTTCACTGGCGATGTGCGGGCACTCCGCCGCGGCCTGGAGCAGCAGTCTGTGCACCTGCGCGACGTCGCTGCCGTAGGCGACGCCAACCCGGATCGTCACCCGCGTCATCGAATCGGTCAGGGTCCAGTTGGTCAGGCGGTCGGTGATGAAGGCCTTGTTCGGGATCACCACTTCCCTGTTGTCGAAGTCGAGGATGGTGGTGGCGCGGGTGCGGATGCGGGTGACTCGACCAGTGAACTCGCCGATGGTGATCACGTCGCCGACCCGGAAGGGACGTTCGAACAGCAGGATCAGGCCCGACACGAAGTTGGCGAAGATCTCCTGCAGGCCGAAGCCGAGGCCGACCGTCAGCGCCGCAGCCATCCATTGCAGTTGCGACCAGCGCATGCCGAGGAAGCCGAGGCCGATGATCACGCCGAGGATGACGATGGCGTAGCGGGCGACGCTGGTGATCGCATAGCGCGTCGGGGCATCGATCTGCACCCGCGTGAGCAGACCGATCTCAAGCAGGCCGGGCAGGTTGCGCGCCGCAATCACGGTGAGCATCAGCACGGCCGCGCCCAACAGCGCGGCGCGCAGGCTGACTTGGCCGACGATGGCGCTGCCGTCGGCGGTCTTGTCGCTGAAGCTCCACAGAGCGATCTCGTCGAGGCGCTGCAGCGCCGGCAGGATGTCGGCCCAGACCCAGAACAGCAGCAGCACCAGCGCGGTTGCGCTGAGCGCGCGCAGCAGGCGCTTGGTCTGCGCCGAGATGCTCTGGATGTCGAGGCGGTCGGCTTCGATGTCGGCGGGCAGTTCGCCATCGCTGACGCCCTCGGCCAGCGCCGCGGCGCGCCGCTCCTCGGCGCGGTGCAGAGCGATGCGCCGCTCGCCCAGCAGGAACCAGCGACCGAGAAGACCGTGCAGCAGCGAGACCAGCAGAAGCGCCCCACCGGTCTGCCAGAGGCAGAGCACCAGCACGCTGGCGGTGAACACGTAGCCCGCGAGCGTCAGCCCCACGGTCAAGCCCAGCAAAGCCGGCAGGCCGATGCGCAGGGCCTGGCGCAGCCGCACGGGTTCGACTACGCCACCGCGGGGGCTCCACAGCCGACCCGGCGCGAGCAACCAGTGGAACAGCAGGCCACACGCGATGGCGAACACGATCAACAGGCTGCGCCCGGCGGTATCGATGGCGAGATCCTGTCCTCGGACCAGCGCCAGCGTGCTCAGGAACTGCGCCGGCAGCAGCACCAGCGCGGCCTGCGGCACGATCCGCGCCAGCGCGTCGCGACGGGCGCGCGTCCAGCGGAAGTGGGCATGCGCGAGGCCGTTGTCGATGACCAGCCAGCGCAGGAAGGTGAACAGGGCGATGCTGCCAGCCAGCGCCGCGAGCGCTGTGCCGATGGAATGCGTATAGCGGCCGGGATCCCCCGCGTGCTGCAGCAGTCGGCCGCACAACCAGGCCAGTGCCGCCCAGGGCAGCGCGGCGAGCAGAGTCCAGCCCAGCGCCTGCCAGGTGTGGCGATAGCTGTCTTCGCGAATCGTGCGCGTGGGACGCGCAAGTTCAGGCAATACCTGCCGTGCACGCTGCTGCAGCACGAACAGCGCGACCACCAGCAGGCCGCCGGCAAGCACGCTCCACGGCCTCGCGAAGACTGCATCGATCGCACGCGCGCTGCTTTCGACCAGTCGCCCCGGCGCCAGAAGATCGAACCAGCCCGCGGGCTGCGCGCGCAACCACTCGAAATCGACGCTGCGGTGGCTCGGAATCCAGAACAGCTGGCGGTCGAGCAGGGCCTTGAGCTGCAGGCTCGCGGCGAGCTGTGCGTCCAGCGCCACTTCGGCCTGTTCGATGCGCTCCAGCAAGCGGCGCAGGCTGGTTTCCAGGCGACGCAGAAGTTCATCGCGGGTCTGCAACAGGCCATCGACACGCGCCAGGATCGCGGGGTCGCGCGCGTCCGCTTCCTCCAGGGCGCGGTGAAGGTCGTTGCGCTGGATTTCCAGTGCGCTGCCGGCGTCCGCCAGATCGAACAGCCGCAGCCTGATCTGCACCGCCTCCTCGCGCAGCGAGCTGACTTCGCGCTGCAGGCCCTCGGGCTGGGGCAGCCGCTGGCGCTCGCGCAGAAGCACCGCACCCACCGCCTCGGTGTCCGCACCAAGCGCGAGACGCGAGGCGGCATCGCGCAGCGCGCGCTCGATCCGCTCACGCTCATGCTGCACGCGCGCGGCGTCGATCCGCATCGCGGTCAGGCGCGCATTGGCTGAGCTGAACTCGCGGCCCAGTGACAGATTGGTGGCGGCCGCGTCACGCAGCGGGTCCGCTGCTTCGGCGAGTGCGTTGGCCTCGGAGTCGAGCTGCCGCAGCAGCTCGGCCAATTCCGATTCGGAGCGCTCGCCCAACCGCGCCTGCACCACGCTCGCCAGCGCCTCGGCTTCTCCCAGCTGCTGGCGCAGGCGTCGCAACTTCAGTTCGAGTACTCGGCGCCTCAGCTCGGCGGTGCCTTCATCGATCTCGGCGCGCTTGAGTTCGGCCCGGCGCAGCTCCAGCTCGGCCAGCTGGCGTGTGCGTGTGGCCTGCGATTCGAGATCCGTGCCCTGGGCGCCGGCAAGCCGCTGTTCGAGCGTGCCGATGGTCTCGCGCAGGCGGGCCAGCGAGCTGCCGTTGCCGACATCGAGGGCATCGAGACTGGCCGCCAGAGTCTGCTGTTCGCGCCGCAGCGGCTCGATGCGGGCCTCCAGCGCGCGCAGCTCTTCCTCGAGCGCTTCCGGTGTCTCCAGCGTCTGGATGCGGGCCCGCTCTGCCTCGGCCACGCCGGTGCTGCTCCGCTCCAGTTCGCGCTCGATGGCACGCGCCTCGGCCTCCGCGCGTGCCGCCTCTGCTTCGATACGGACAGTGTCCGTGAGGACCTGCGCCGCGCTCGCACGGTCGCCGTGGGCAGAGTCCAGCTGCGCGAGGAGTTCAGTGCGCTGGGCATCGGCGAGCCCTGCAGCGGCGCTGATCCGCTCGCGCAGGGCGTCCAGCGCCATCACATCGGCGTCCGCAGTGTCGGTCCGGCCGGCAAGCGCTGCGGAGCAGATACTCGCCAGCCCGGTGATTAGGAGGATGGACAGGGCGACGCGGCGCATGGTCATGGCAAGGCTTGCAGGATCGAGCTGGGAACGTTACCATGCCGCTCTTGTCTCGCCGAATTCCGGGCCGATCCATGAAAGCCGACATCCACCCGAAGTACCAGCCGGTCGTGTTCCAGGACGTGTCCTGCGACTTCTCCTTCCTGACCCGCTCCACGCTGACCAGCAAGGAGACGATCAAGTGGGAAGACGGCCAAGAGTATCCGCTGATCAAGGTGGAAATCTCCGCTGAGTCGCACCCGTTCTACACGGGCAAGCAGAAGATCGTGGACACCGGCGGACGCATCGACAAATTCCGCCGTCGCTACGCGCAGAAGTAATCCCCCCACAGGGTTTTCGTCTTCAGGCCTGGCAGCCTCTCGGCTGCCGGGCCTGTTGCCGTTCCGGCGCCGTCGAGCCCCGGCTTCACCAAAGTTGGACGGACCACTGAACCGCTGCGTGGCATACTCCCAAAGTTGACCGGCGGCTGTGTCCTTCCACTCGAGCCGGGGCCCCAGCGCGGGCCCGACGGTGGTTCCGGCGCAGCTCTTGCTTCACGAACTGCCGGAATCCTCGGGAGGGTGAACAGCCCTCCGCCCGGCGTGCGCAGCCTGCCGGCTGGCGGCGCCCCCTCCCCCCAAGTACGCACCAAGGAGTAAGCCGTGTCCGAGAGCCAGAGCCTCACGCTCACCGATTCCGCTGCCGGCAAGAGCGCCGAGTTTCCCCTGCTGCGCGGCACGCTCGGTGCCCCCTGCGTGGACATCACCAAGTTGCCGAAGGAAACCGGCTACTTCACCTACGACCCGGGCTTTGTCGCCACCGCCAGCTGTCGCAGTGCGATCACCTACATCGACGGCGACCAGGGCGTGCTGTTGTACCGCGGCTACCCCATCGAGCAGCTGGCCAAGCACTCCAGCTTCCTGGAGGTCGCTTACCTGCTCATGCAGGGCGAGCTGCCGAACGCTACGCAGTTCAAGGCGTTCGAGCACGAGGTCACGCACCACACGATGATGCACGAGGCTCTGAAGAACTTCCTGCACGGTTTCCGCCACGACGCGCATCCGATGGCGATGCTGTGCGGGATGATCGGCTCGCTGGCGGCGTTCTACCACGACAGCCTCGACATGGAGGACCCGGAGCAACGCCGCCTCGCCGCGATCCGCCTGATCGCCAAGGTGCCGACGATTGCCGCCGCCTGCTACCGTTACTCGATCGGCTGGCCGGTGCGCTATCCGCGCAATAACCTCGAATACGTCAACCGCTTCCTGCACATGATGTTCGAGGTGCCCTCGGGCCCGCTGGAGCTGCCGCCGGTGGCGGCCAAAGCGCTGGATCTGCTGTTCATCCTGCACGCCGACCACGAGCAGAATGCGTCCACCTCGACCGTCCGCCTGGTCGGTTCGACCGGCGCCAATCCCTATGCCTGCGTCGCCGCCGGTATCGCGGCGCTGTGGGGGCCGGCCCACGGCGGTGCCAACGAGGCGGTGCTGAAGATGCTGGAGGAGATCGGCCGCCCCGAGGACGTCGCCAAGGCGGTGGAGAAGGCCAAGGACAAGAACTCGGGCTTCCGCCTGATGGGATTCGGCCATCGCGTCTACAAGAACTACGACCCGCGCGCCTCGATCATCCGCGAGATGACCCACAAGGTGCTGGCCGACCTCGGCGTCAACGATCCGCTGCTCGAAGTCGCGATGAAGCTGGAAGAGGCCGCGCTGAAGGACGACTACTTCGTCGCCCGCAAGCTCTATCCGAACGTCGACTTCTACTCGGGCCTGATCTACAAGGCGCTCAACATCCCCACCGAGATGTTCACCGTGATGTTCGCCATCGCCCGCACTGCTGGCTGGGTCAGCCACTGGTTGGAGCAGCAGAACGATCCGGAAGCCAAGATCGGCCGCCCGCGCCAGATCTACACTGGTGCTGCCGTGCGCGACTACACGCCGATCGCTTCGCGCTGATTGCTCGCTGCAAGGCAACGCGAACGCCCACCCCACGGTGGGCGTTCGCGTTTGTGATTGCATGGATCCCCGTGCCGCCTCCGCCGGATCAGGCTTCCGGATGCGCCAGCAGCTCGCGCAGTGCCGCCAGCGAGGCCCGTCTCATGGGCCGGTCGTCGATGCGGTCCAGCGGCGCCTGGCGGAGGGCATCGCGTGGCAGCACGGTGAGGTCGAAGGGCGTGCCGTCGGCGCTGAAGACGTAGACCGGGAAGAGGGCGCTGCGCTCGCGATCGAGCCGCAGCCGGCGATTCTGCTGTTCGACCGGGATCCCCCGCTCCTCGAGGAAATGGCCGACGCTCTCGGGCTCGTCGCTGAACAGATGCAGGCAGACCGGCGAATGCTGGTCGGCCGAACCATCGAGCACGGCGCCGACGAGGCGGGGGTCGAAACGCTCGAAGAAACGCAGCGCCTCCAGCGCTGCTTCACGCAGCTGGCGCAGGACCTGAGGCTGCGCCTCGGCACGGAACAGGCGCTGGTACACGCGCAGCGCCTCTTCGATCTCGGCATTGCGTGGCAGTGCGTTCTCGTCGAGCACGCCCAGCTTGGCGGCCGCGCGCAGCTTGGCAAGGTGGAAGTCGCGGAGGCCGCCTTCGGCGATCAGCCGGGCGGCTTCGGAGGCCAAGCGCTGGCGGGTTTCGCGGGTGCGGGTGCGGGCGTGCTGGGCGGCGTGTCGCATGGCGTTCCCCACGGGTACTCACAGGGACCCGAGCATAGCGGACGCGCATGACCACGGCGTCTGGGCATCGGCAAAGTGCGCAGACTCAGAAGATATCGAAGCTCTCGCGGGCGTCCAGCGTGCGCTGGTCGGTGGGCTCGCTGCGCTGCAGTCGGGCGATGTCCTCGACCCGGATCAGCTCGGGCAGGGCGCCCGGCGTGCCCGGCGGCAACAGGGCGCCGGTGACCGGATCGATGGTGACCGTGGCGATGCCGGAGGGCAGCGGCAGCTGCGATTCCGGCACGCCTTCGAGCGCGCCGCGCATGTACTCGATCCAGATCGGCAGCGCGGCGCGCGCGCCGAACTCGCCGCGGCCCAGCGAAGCGAAGTCATCCATGCCCACCCAGGCGGCCACGGCCTGACCGCCGCCCACGCCGACGAACCAGGCGTCACGGTGGTCATTGGTGCTGCCGGTCTTGCCGCCGATGTCGCTGCGATTCAGCACCAGAGCGTTGCGGCCGGTGCCGCGGCGGACGACATCGCGCAGCAGCGAGTTGACGAGGTAGGCCGTGCGCGGATCGATACGCCGCGGAGCGAGCACGATTTCGCCGGCTTCCGCCGCAACCGGGTCGGACGTGGCCGACCCGGTGTCAGGCGCTGGCGGTTCGGTGGCAGTCGCAGGTTGCGCGGGGCCGAGGTCAAAGCCGGTGTCGCTGCCGCTGGCGAGTTCCTCGCGCAGCCGCTCGGGGCACTCGCGGCAGGCGCGCGCGGGATTGGCCTGGAATACCACCGTGCCGTTGCGATCCTCGATGCGCTCGACGAAGTAGGGCTCGACCAGATAGCCGCCGTTCTCGAACAGGGTGTAGCCCCGCGCCATCGCCAAGGGCGGCACCGAACTGGTGCCGAGCGCGAGCGAGAGGTTCTCGGGCAGGCTTTCGGCGCTGAAGCCGAAGCCCTGGATGTAGCGCCGCGCGAAGCTCGCGCCGATCGCATCCAGCAGGCGCACCGAGACCAGGTTGCGTGAAGTCACCATGGCCTCGCGCAAGCGCATGGGGCCGGCAAAAGTGGCGTTGTCGTTCTGTGGCCGCCAAGTGGTGCCGTCGTGTTGGCGGAACACCACAGGTGCATCCAGCACGATCGAGCCGGGCCCGTAGCCGCGCTCGAAGGCCGCGGCATAGACGAAAGGTTTGAAGCTCGACCCGGGCTGGCGCTGCGCCTGGGTGGCGCGGTTGAACTTGTTGAGGGCGAAGCTGAAGCCGCCGGCCAGCGCGCGCACCGCGCCCGTCTCGGCGTCGACCGCGGCCAGCGCGGCCTGTGCCCTGGGCAACTGCGAGAGCTGATAGACGCCCTCGGCGTCGAGCTCCAACCGCACCACATCGCCGGGTGCCAGTACGGCATCCACCGTGCGCGGGGCAGGACCACGACGGTCCTCGTCGATGAAGGGGCGCGCCCATTCGACCTGGACCAGGGCCAGCTCCACCAGCTGGCCGTCGCGCAGAAGCAACTGGGCACGCTCGGTCGAACTCTCAAGCACCAGACCCGCCACCAGCCCGGAAATGGTCGGGAAGTCCTTCAGCAGCCGCTGCAGCTGCTGCGGCGTGGCGTTCGCCGGCAGCTCGACCCGCGACTCGACCCCGCGCCAGCCGTGGCGGCGGTCGTAGTCCAGCAGCGCCTGGCGCAGTCCGCGGCTGGCGGCTGCTTGTCCGGCGCTGTGCAGGGTGGTGAACACGCGATGGCCATCGGACATCGCGTCCTCGCCAAAGCGCGCGATCGCGTCCACGCGCGCGATCTCGGCGACATAGGGCGCTTCCAGCTCGATCGCCGGCTCGTTGGGGCGGGCGGTGTCGGGCATCGCCTGTGCCTCCAGCAGCTCGGCCTCGCTGATGAAGCCAACCTCGTGCATGCGCTGCAGGATGTAGTCGCGGCGCACCCGGGCGCGTTCGGGGTTGGCCAGCGGGTTGCCGCTGGACGGGAACTTCGGGATGCCGGCAAGCATGGCCGCCTCGTGCAGGGCCAGGTCTGCCAGCGATTTGCCGTAATAGAACTCCGAAGCCGCGGCGATGCCGTAGGCGCGGTTGCCGAAGAAGCTCTTGTTCAAGTAGAGCTCCAGGATCTCGTCCTTGCTCAGCTCGCGTTCCATCTTCAAGGCGAGAAAAATCTCGGTGAGCTTGCGGGTGTAGCTGTACTCCGGGCTCAGGAAGAACATCTTGGCGACCTGCTGGGTGATGGTGCTGCCACCCGGCACGCGCTCCATGTCACTGGTGGCCAGCAGCCAGACCGCGCGCGAGATGCCGCGCCAGTCGATCCCCGGATGCTCGTAGAAGCGGGCGTCCTCGATCGCGATCACCGCCTGCTTGACCCGGTCGGGGATGTCAGCGACCGCCACCGGCTTGCGCCGGGCCTCGCCGAACACGGCCATCAGCTTGCCGTCCGCCGAGTACACCGACAGCGGCACCTGCATGCGCACTTCGCGCAGTACCTGCACATCCGGCAGGGTCGGGGCGATCAGCCACCAGGCCACACCCAGGGCGCCGAGGCCGATGGCAGCAGAGAGAAGCCCAGCCACGAGGGCCCAGCGCAACAGGCGACGGAACAGGCGCATCCGCGGGATCCGGCAGGTCAGGAACGGGCGCCGAGTATACGGGCCTGCCGATGGACTGCCGGACGCTGAAGCGGTGGCTTCCGGCCCGCAAGACCCCCCTCCGGACGGTCGCGGATGTGCGAAATCTTGACGTCCATCGCGATTGTCCGAGCCTGAACCGCGGCTATCTGTTGCCAGACTGCAAATAATCGTTATTTAATGTAGTCGTGGAGTTATTGCCTGTAAGGGCTTGTGGGAAGGGGAGAAACCGTGGGGCTGTTCGCAAACAAGAAGGTGCCCTTGATCGGCGTGGACATCAGTTCCACGGCCGTCAAGCTGCTCCAGCTGAGCCAAAGCGGCGGTCGCTATCGCGTCGAGCACTACGCGGTGGAGCCGCTTCCTCCCAATGCCGTGGTCGAAAAGAACATCGTCGAGGTCGAGGCGGTGGGCGAGGCGATCAAGCGCGCGCTGAACCGCAGCGGTGCCAAGAGTCGCTTCGCGGCCGCTGCGGTCGCCGGCTCGGCGGTGATCACCAAGATCATCCCGATGCAGGCCGACCTGTCCGAAGACGAGCTTGAGGATCAGATCCAGGTCGAGGCCGGGCAGTACATCCCGTACCCGATCGAGGAAGTCAGCCTCGACTTCGAAGTGCTGGGACCGGTCAAGGACAATCCTGAGATGGTCCAGGTGCTGCTGGCGGCGTCGCGCACCGAAAACGTCGAGGTGCGCACCGCCGCGCTCGATCTCGGCGGCTTGACCGCCAAGGTCATCGATGTCGAAGCCTTCGTGATGGAGAACGCGTTCCGGCTGATCGCTGACCAGCTCTCCGTCACCCGCGACGGCCTTGTGGCCTTGGTCGACGTCGGTGCCACCATGACCACGCTGAACGTGCTGCGCAACCAGCGCAGCATCTACACGCGTGAGCAGGTGTTCGGCGGCAAACAGCTCACCGACGAGGTCATGCGCCGCTACGGGCTCTCCTACGAGGAGGCCGGCCTCGCCAAGCGTCAGGGCGGTCTGCCGGAAAGCTACGAAATCGAGGTGCTGGAGCCCTTCAAGGAAGCAATGGTCCAGCAGGTGAGTCGTCTTCTGCAGTTCTTCTACGCCGGCAGCGAGTTCAACCGTGTCGACCAGATCGTGCTGGCGGGCGGCTGCGCTTCGATCGCCGGTGTCGCCCAGATGGTGGAGGAGCAACTCGGCGTCAGCACCGTCGTCGCCAACCCGTTGGCCAATATGTCCCTGGCTTCGCGGGTGCAGGCGCAGGCGCTGGCGCAGGATGCGCCCTCGCTGATGATCGCCGCCGGGCTCGCGCTGAGGAGCTTCGACTGATGGCCAAGATCAACCTATTGCCGTGGCGCACCGAGCGCCGCAAGCAGCGACAGAACGAGTTCTTCGCCCTGCTCGGCCTGTGCGCAGGTCTCGCAGTGGCGGTCAGCTTCGGCGCGGTCAAATACTTCGATGCCCTGATCAGCAACCAGGAGCAGCGCAACGGCTACCTGACCCGGGAGATCACCGCGCTCAAGGCCAAGACCGCGGAAATCGAGATCCTCGAGAAGAAGAAGTCCGACCTGCTTGCGCGCAAGGCGGTGATCGAGCAGCTGCAGGCCAACCGCTCGCAGATGGTGCATCTGTTCGACGACCTGGTCAGGACGATCCCCGATGGCGTTCGTCTCAGTTCGGTCAAGCAGGCCGGTGATCAGCTCACCATCGAAGGCATGACCCAGTCGAACGCCCGCGTCTCCTCGTACATGCGCAACATCGAAGCTGCGGAATGGCTGACCCGAGCCGACCTCGGGGTCATCGAGATCAAGGGTGAAGACAAGGCCATGCCCTACTTCTTCCGCATGAACGCAACCGCCACCAAGCCGGTGGGCGAGGGCGAGGAAGGCGCCGAAGGCGAAGCCGCAGACGGTGCCGAGGTGGCTCCGCAGGCCGCGGCAGGGGGACAGCCGTGAAGAACTTCGACTTGAACAATCTGGACTTCAACAACGCAGGTGCCTGGCCGCCGCCGGTCAAGGCCTTCTTCTGCGGCATCGTGGTCGTGTTGATCCTGTTCTTCGGCTGGTACCTGTTCGTCAGCAAGCAGCAGGACCAACTCGAAGCGCTGCGCCGAACTGAGATGACCCTGCGCCAGGACTTCGAGAAGGAGCAGGCCAAGGCGGTCAATCTCGAGCCCCTCAAAGAGCAACTCGCTGAGATGGAGGCCATGCTTCAGCAGATGCTGCGGCAGCTGCCCTCCCGCACCGAGATGCCCGACCTGATTGTCGACATCTCGCAGACCGCGCTGGCTTCGGGCATCACCAATGAGCTGTTCCAGCCGCAGCCGGAGATCCGCAAGGAGTTCTACGCGGAGAAGCCCATCTCGCTGCGGATGGTGGGCAGCTACCACCAGTTCGGCAATTTCGTCAGCGGCGTCGCCTCGCTGCCGCGCGTGGTGATCATGACCATGCACGACATCTCGCTGAAGCCGCGGGACGAGAAGGCAGGTCCGGCAGGTGGGCTGGTGCTTGAGGGCACGGTCAAGACCTACCGCTACCTCGATGAAGAGGAGCAGGCCGAGGTGGGACAGGCACAGCAGGGGGCCGCGCAATGAGAAGCACGCCGACCATCCCGCGCGTCGTCGCAGTGATCCTGGCAGCCGGCCTCCTCGCCGGTTGCGATCCCGGCATGCGCGACCTCGAGAACTACGTCGCTGACGTCAAGCAGCGCCCCGCTCCGCCCTTGGAGCCGCTGCCGGTCATGAAGCAGTTCGAGACCTTTGTGTATGCCGCGCAAGACCTGCGCGACCCGTTCTCCATGCCCCAGCGGCGCGATGACGCCACGCGCAACGACGGCCCGCGGCCCGACCCCAATCGTCGCAAGGAACTTCTGGAGGGCTTCCCGCTCGACGGCCTCGACATGGTCGGCCTGATCGGCGAAGGCGAAGCCCAGGTGGCCCTGGTCATGGATCCGCAGCGCGTGGTGCACCGCGTGCGCGTTGGCAACTACCTCGGGCAGAGCGACGGCCGCGTCGTCGCGATCCGTGAGGATGGCCTGGAACTGGTCGAACTCATTCCCGATGGTTCGGGTGGCTGGCTTGAACGCCCGGCGCGTCTCGCGCTCGACAACGAATAAGCAGTGGGGAATCGCATGAAGCGCACATCCAAGTCCTACACCAGCGTCCTGCGGGTCCGCATGCTGCGGCTCACGGCCCTCGCCGCCCTGCTCGGAGCAGGCAACTACGCGATCGCCGCCGGCAGCCTGGAGAACATCAGCTTCTCCGCCGGCCCCGGCGGTCAGGTCGACATCACCCTCAGCCTGAGCGAGCCTGCGGCCGAACTGCCGGTGTTCACCACCGACGACCCGCCGCGGATCATCGTTGATCTCCCGGATACCCGGAACGCGGTCGACCAGCGCCGGATTCCCGTGGGTATCGGCGCCACCAGTGCGATCTCGACGGCCGAGGCGGCTGGCCGGACCCGCGTGTCGATCGATCTGTTCCGGTCCAGCGCGTATCAGACGCGCACGGAAGGGAACAATGTGATTCTCAGCGTGGGTGGGGCCAGCACTTCGGCTCAACAGGTGACCGCCTATGCGGCGGACCCCGCCAAGCGCACGGTGAATGCGACCGAAGTCGCCAACATTGACTTCCGCCGTACGCCGCAGGGTACCGGCCGCATCATCCTCACCCTCGCGGGCGAGGGGGCCGCCTCCGACATGCGGGTCGATGGTCAGCGCGTGCGGGTGGATCTGGCGGGCGTGTTCCTGCCGGAGAAAATGGCCGAGCGTCTTGATGTCTCCGACTTCGCGACGCCGGTGCAGTCGGTGCAGCTGAGTCGCAGCGCCTCCGGCACCCAGCTCGACATCGCCATCAACGGCCGTTTCGAGCCGTTGGCCTACCAGACCGGCAACGAATTCGTGGTCGAGATCGACCCCGTGCAGCAGGTGGTCAGCGCCGACGGCGTGGTGGCAGAGGGGGCGGAACCCGGCTACACCGGCCGTCCCGTCACCTTCACCTTCCAGGACATCCCGGTCCGCACCCTGCTGCAGCTGATCGCCGAAGAGTCGGGGCTCAACATCGTCGCCGCCGACAGCGTCACCGGCAACATGACGCTGCGCCTGATCAATGTGCCTTGGGATCAGGCACTCGACTTGATCCTGCGCGCCAAGTCGCTGGACAAGCGCCAGGATCGCAACGTCATCTGGGTTGCCCCGCAGTCCGAGATCGCCACCTACGAGAAGGCGATCGCTGACGCCCGCATCGAACAGGAGCAGCGCGCGGAGCTGGTCAGTGAGTACATCGCGATCAACTACGGCAGCGCCGAAGAGATCGCGAAGCTGCTGACCGACCAGAGCAAGGGCAACAACCAAGGTGGGCAACAGCAGCAACAGCAGGGGGGAGAGGCCAGGGGCTTCCTTTCCGGCCGTGGCTCGGTGACCTTCGACAAGCGCACCAACACCCTTCTGGTCAACGACATCCCGCCGAAGGTTGAGGAAATCAAGCAGTTGATCGCCCTGCTCGATCGTCCGGTCGACCAGGTGCTGATCGAGGCGCGCATCGTGATCGCCAGCGAGAACTTCGCCCGGGAGCTCGGCGCCAAGTTCGGCGTCAGTGGCGCCGACCAGAGCAGTAGCGGACGAGTGATCACGACCTCGGGCTCGCAGGCAGCGAACAACGCCCTGATCACCAGCGCCATCAGCAATCGTTACGCGGGCCGCAATGCGACCAGCAACATCGGCGATGCGCTGACCATCGGGCCGCTGCTCGAAGGGCGTGCTCGTGGACCGGAGCGTGGCGACATCCTGCCGGCCGCCAGCCGACTGGGTGTCAACCTGCCGGTGCAGAACCCCGCCGGTTCGATCGGCTTCGCCATCCTGAGTGCGGACTACCTCGTCGACCTCGAACTGTCCGCCCTGCAGTCGGAGGGCCGCGGCGAACTCGTCTCCAGCCCGCGCGTGATCACTGCCAACCAGCGCGAGGCCAGCATCAAGCAGGGTGACGAGATCGGTTACATCACCACCACTGGCACCGGTACGGCGGCGCAGATCACGACCGAGTTCAAGGAAATCGTGCTCGAGCTGCTGGTCACGCCGACCATCACCCAGGATGACCGCGTCTACCTGACCCTCAAGGTCAAGAAGGACGAGCTGGCCGGCTTCACCTCTAGCCCCGTCGGCGACATCCCGCTGATTTCCAAGCGCGAGATCAACACCGCCGTGCTGGTCGACAACGGCCAGACGGTGGTTATCGGTGGTGTCTACGAGTTCAACAGCCGCGAAGACCTCCGGAAAGTGCCCTTCCTCGGCGACGTGCCGGTGCTTGGGAATCTCTTCCGCACCAAGCGCAATGGCACCGAAAAGGCAGAACTGTTGATCTTCGTGACGCCCAAGGTGCTCGCGGTCTCCGGTCGCAGTGGGCGCTGATCAACGGCAAGCAGGCAATTCACAATCTGGTCGGCGAAGGACTGCTGCCGGCTTTCTTGGAGAGAGATGATGAAACCAACACTTTTGCTCAAGTGCCTGCTGCTTGGCTCGCTGGCGGTACTGACAGCCTGCGGGGGCGGCGGTGGAAGCGGTAATGACGGCTCGTTCGGCCCGATTTCGAGCGCGCGCATCACTGCATCCGCCCAGACGTCATCGGTGCCGGCTGGTGGCACCCTCGCTGTCAGCGTGAGCGTCAACAACTCGAACAACACTCCGATCGCTGACGGCACCGTGGTTACTGCCGCGGTCAGCCCGAGCAACCTCGGCGGCATCTTTGGCGTGGTGAACGGCCAGCAGGGCTCCTCCAACACGGCGACCACCGTTGGCGGTCGCGCTGAATTCATCTTCGTCACCGGCACCAACCAGGGCAGCGCGACCCTGACCTTCTCCACCCAGCCTTCGGGGCAGCCCTCCGCGGTGGCGACTTCGCTGCCGGTGACGGTGAGCGCGCCTGCGGCGACCGGCAACATCACCATCACCGCTACCCGGACCCAGCTGCCGGTCAATCTCTTCCGCGTCGCTCCCTTCATCGGCTCGCCCTACATGAGCGAGTTGACGATCACGGCGCGCACCGCCAGCGGCCAGCCCATCAGCATTCCCAAGGGTGAAGCGGGTGGCTTGGGCGTGTCGATCAACCCGGTGAGCATCGCGGCCTATTCGACGCTCGATGACCCCGAGACCGAGGACGATCCCTCGACTCCTGAGATCGAGAACAACGAGTTCCTGACCCTGATGGGCCAGGGCCCGGTCAACATCGTCGCCGGTCGCGCCACCGTCTTCGTGCACTCCGACAACCTCACTGGCGCCGCCGTCCTGACCGCGACCATCCAGGACCCCGAGACGGGCCGAGTGATGACGGCGACCCAGACCTTCAACGTGGTCTCGAACACGGCGGCCCTGCCTGCCAACATCCTGCTCTCGCCCACCTTCAGCGGCCTGTACGTGCAGGGCTCCGGCGGCAACACCTCGGGCGTGCTCGAGGCCGAGGTCAGCGACGGAATTGGCCAGCCCGTGCCGGATCCGACCGCGGGCAACACCGCCTTCAACAACGTCCGTGTTGAGATCATCGGTGAAGCGCCTGCTGCCGCCAACGAGCGCGTCACCGGCATCAATGCGGCCGGCCAGAACGTCAGCGGCCAGAACATCGCCATCCGCACGTCCAACGGCATCGCCACCTTCAACTTCGTGACCGGCAACCGGCTTGGCCAGACCACGGTCCGGGTTACTTCCGATCGCGCCGACAACAATGTCGACAACGGCATCTCGGATCCGGTTTCCGCGGAGCGCACGGTCGTGATTTCCGACGGCCGCCTGTTCTCGATCCAGATCACCGGCCCGGATTCGGAAGGCCTGATCGCCAACGGCGTGGCTACCGGAACCAACCAGGACGGCTCGATCCGGGTCAGCCCCGATGGCTCCTACAGCCTGATCGTCAGTGCGCTGGCGACCGATCGCCAGGGCAATCCGGTGCTGCCGGGAACCCCGATCGAGTTTGGTCTGATCGACGCCCCGCTGGTGGGCTTCCCGAACCAGGGCGCCGGTGCCTTCGCGATCGCGGGCGGCGACGGCAACCCGCAGGAGAACGGCTTCATCTTCTCGGCTCCGGGTGGCGCCTTCCAGACTGCGGGCGGTGGTGCCGGTCCCGGCGACACCTTGCTGGTGTTCGGCCAGTCGGTTTCAGGCAACCGCGACCTCGAAAGCGCGCGCACCGTCGCCCAGGTCAATAGCCAGACCAATCTGACCACGCAGCAGCGCTTCAACCGCAACGACGACACCGGCACCAGCGTCGACAACGGCAACGTGCTGCCCTACGTCATCGGTCGCGCACAGCACGGCAACATCGCTGCAACCGGCTTTACCGATTCCACAGGCGTGGCAACGGTCCGCATGAACTATCCGGTGTCCCGCCTCGGTCAGAGCGTGGCCGTGTGGGCGCGCGGCTCCGCAACCGCAGGCGCCACCGGCAAGCTGGTGACCGACATCGCTGCGTATGTCTATCCGGGTCTCGCGCCGCTGACCATCATCGCCAGCCCCGAAGCGATTCCGGGCAACACCACCGCCAATGTCACGGTCTGCTTGCGCGATGCTCTGGATTCGCCGATCCAGGGCGCGTTCGTGAACTTCGGCTTCTCGCTCTCCAGCGGCACCGGCACCATCGGCGGTCGCAACAGCGGCCCGCTGCCGACACCCACTGGCGCCAACGGCTGTGCCCTGGTGAGCGTGGTGACCAGCGGCATGACCGAGGATGGCGACAACACGCTGCGCTTCACCTTGGGCGATGCCGAGCCGGCTGAAGTCGAGATTCGCGTGGCCGATGGCCTGATCCTGCAGGCCTTCCCGACGGCCTTCATCGGTGACGGCGCATACCAGGTCAACCTGCGCCTCATTGATGGCGCTGGCAACGGGGTCGCGGGGCGCGCAATCGATGTGGAGTGCACTGGAAGCGGCGAAACCGCCACTGTCAGCGTCACCACGCCGCCGACGATCACCGATGCCAGCGGCAACAGTCGAGCGCTGATCACCGCTTCGCTGATGGATCAGCCTGACGGCGGCGCCCAGTGGGAGTGCGTGTTCAGCCTGCCCGGTGGGGAGCCTTCGGCGACCGTCATCTTCAAAGGCCGGGACAGCTGCGCCGGTGGTACCGGCTTCAGCCCGCCGCCGCCGGTGGGGGCCTGCGATGGAGCCAACGGAAACGATCCCAACGTGCTCAATCTTGCGCTGGCGGCTCCCGGGACGACCCAGGGCGGAAGCGTTGTGACCGGCTCGGGCATTGTGTGCTCGGTGGCGGACGGGGGCTCGCAAACCTGCCAGCTTCAGTTCTCCGCCAACACCTCTGTGGATCTTGTGATCACTCCGTCCAACGGCCCCCGGGCGCGGCCCCTGCTTTCTGGCAGCTGCACCTACGGTGCGGGGCAACCGGCAACGGGCACGAGCTTCCAGGCGAGCACGGGCCCACTGCAGCCGGTGAACACTTGTACGGTCGTGTTCCAGTAAACGAGCAAGTTTCCACAAGGATGTGAACGTTCAGGGGGGCTCGCGCAAGCGGCCCCCCTGATGCGTTACGGCCGCCTGACAAAGCACCAGGACGACAGCGAGACGAGCGGACAAGCAGGCGCAGTTTCGACCATGCGGGTGCGACGTCCTGGCAATTTCAACTGTCAGTGGCATAAACCGGGTTGCTTACGGGTTCAGGGGATCATGTGTATCCCCAAGCAATGTTTAGACTGGGCTGATGGCGAAAGGGGAACACCCCCACTTTTCGGCAGCCCACGCGCAAGCGCCGCGAAGTGACAACTCGCGGAAGCACAACGCACCCAGAATGCCTCGACCGCAGGATCCCGCTCTTGGCGCAACACAGACTCGAATTGAAGACGGGTGAGGTGCTGTTCCGCGAAGGCGAGCCTCCCGATTGCGCCTATCTCGTGGAGACGGGCGTTCTCGCCATCACCACCGGGCCCGACCAGCACCGTCTGGCCGAGGTGCGCGCAGGTGAGCTGCTTGGCGAAATGGCGGTGATCGACCGCTCGCCGCGTACGGCGACGGCAACGGCACTGGAGACCTGCGTGCTGGTGCCGATCACGCCGGAGCAGATCGCCGAGCGCCTGCTCAATACCGACCCCGTCGTGCGCGCACTGCTGGAAGGGCAGCTGCGTCGCTATCGAGCCACACTCGCCAGCCTGCAGGGCCATGAGCAGGCGGACATCGAGGGCACGAGCGAGCCCGCCGATGGCATCGGCAAGATCCGCCTGGAGGCTGAGCTGCGCGAAGCCTTGTCAAGTGGTGGCCTCGACGTGCGCTTCCAGCCGCTGCTTGAGATTCCGCGAGGCGAGATCGCCGGCTACGAAGCGCTCGTGCGCTGGAACCATGGACAGCGCGGCCAGATCTCGCCCGCGGAGTTCATCGCGCTCGCCGAGGAAACCTCGCTGATCGTGCCGGTCGGAGAGTTCGTCCTCGAAGCCAGTCTCGACGCGCTGTGCCTCCTCGGCGAAACTCGCGGTCGCCCGCCCTTTGTCGCCATCAACGTTTCGGCGAGGCAGCTGGTTGAGGATGCGCTGCTGCCGCAGCTGCTGGAGCGCGTTGCCGATCGAGGCCTGCAGCCCTCGCAGATCAAGATCGAGATCACTGAAAGCCGGCAGCTCGACTATTCCCGGGTCGCCGCGATGATGCAGCAGGCGCGCGAGGCAGGCGTGCGCGTCGCGCTCGACGACTTCGGCACCGGCTACTCCAATCTGCAGCACATGCACCTGCTGAGCTTCGACACGCTCAAGGTCGACCAGGCGTTTGCGCGCAGCATGCTCGACAACCCGCGCGCGCGAAAAATCGTCGAGTCCATCGTCAGCATGGCCCATGGCCTGGGCGCGGATGTGGTGGTCGAAGGCGTCGAAACCGAAGGCCAGCTGGCCGTGCTGCGCGAGTTGGGCTGCCGCTATGCGCAGGGTTGGCTGATCGGACGGCCGCTGAGCCTCGAGGAGTTGTTGGCACAGCACCTGAGACAGCACTGATCCCGGTCCCCGGACGAGACCCTCGATCGCGCGTCCGGCCTCGCCGGGCTCCCTGGGGTCGGTGCGCGCACCGCGTGCTTGATCTCCGGTCGCGCGTGCCGTGTTCTCATCGCGCAGAGCTGCAAGGGCCGGACCTCGATCTGCGAGAACCGCAGGTACCCGCGGTAACGCTCAGACCGCCGCCCCCACGATCCGCACAGGCCGCCGCCCGCCCGTCGATCCATACTGCGACCCGACACGCGCCGCGCTGCACAGCGAAACCTTTGCGCCTGCATGCGGTCGAATGCGCCCTTCCGAGATCTCCCCGCATGCACGCCATGGATCATTCTCCGCTCGACACCCCGCCCGATGCGCTGGCCTCGCGTTTCGCCGGCTTGCGCGACGCCCTGGCCGCCGAGGTGGTTGGCCAGCCCGAACTGGTCGAGCGCCTGTTGATCGCACTGCTGGCAGACGGCCATCTGCTGGTCGAAGGCGCGCCGGGACTGGCCAAAACCACGGCGATCAAGGCGCTGGCAGCGCGCATCGAAGCCGACTTCCACCGCGTCCAGTTCACGCCTGACCTCCTGCCCGCCGACCTCACCGGCACCGAGATCTACCGACCACAGGAGGCGCGCTTCGAGTTCCAGCCCGGGCCGCTGTTCCACAATCTCCTGCTGGCCGACGAGGTCAATCGCGCGCCGGCCAAGGTGCAGTCGGCCCTGCTAGAAGCCATGGGTGAGCGCCAGATCACGGTGGGCCGCGTGACCTATCGCCTGCCTGATCTGTTCCTTGTGATGGCCACGCAGAACCCGATCGAGCAGGAGGGCACCTACCCGCTGCCCGAGGCCCAGCTCGACCGCTTCCTGATGCACGTGCGCATCGGCTACCCGCAGGCGGAAACCGAAGCTGAGATCCTGCGCTTGGCGCGCGAGCGTGCGCTGGCCGAGCTTGATCCTTCTGGCGCCGTCACCCATGCCGCGCGCGTCGCAAAAATCAGCGCCGACGAAATCCGTGAGGCGCGGCGGCGGATCCTGGGTCTGCACGTCGCTCCGCGTCTGGAGCGCTACCTGATCGAACTGGTGCTGGCGACCCGCGACGCATCGCCCTATGGCGCCGAGTTGAAGCGCCAGATCGCCTTCGGCGCCAGTCCGCGCGGCTCGATCGCGCTCGAGCGCTGCGCGCGGGCGCACGCTTGGCTGGCGGGCCGGGATTTCGTTGCGCCCGAGGACATCCGTGCGGTGGCCCTGGACGTGCTGCGCCATCGCGTGCTGCTGAGCTTCGAGGCCGAAGCGGAAGGCCTCGATAGCGATGCCGTCGTAAGCGCCCTGCTGGAGCGGGTGCCGCTGCCCTGAGGCGCGAGCGTTCCCGGCCCATGAGCAGCCTTGACCACGCCGCGATCCAGCCCTCGCTCAGCGAGCTGGTGGCTTTGCGCGCCCGCGCCGCGCAGCTGGCGGCGGGCGCGCGCAGGCGCTCGGCCGACCGTGCGGCCGGTACGCGCCACAGCCCCTTCCGCGGTCGCGGTATGGACTATGCGGAATCACGCGCCTACGCCGCAGGCGATGATGTGCGCCATATTGACTGGCGGTTGACCGCACGCGCGGGCGAGCTGCACACCAAGTTGTTTGCCGCCGAGCGCGAACGCACCTCGGCCGTGCTGCTCGACACTTCGCTCGCCCTGCAGTTCGGAACCCGGGTCTGCTTCAAGTCCGTGCAGGCCGCGCGGCTGGGCGCGCTGTTCGCCTGGTTCGCGCAGTCGGAGGGCGACCGCGTCTGTGCGGCGGCCTTCGGACGACGCGCGGCCCAGCTGCCCGCGCACGGCACGCAGCGTGGCGTGCTGCGCGTGCTGAAGGCGCTGTGCGAGTGGTCACTGCCGACAGATGCATCGCTGGCACAGCCGCTGGCCCGGGCCGCCGACGCCCTCGATCGTACCCTGCGCGCTGGCGCGCACGTGCTGCTGCTGCTCGACGCGGCGAGCCTCGACGAGGACGGCCTGCGCAGCCTGCTGCGCCTGCGCCGGCATCACGACGTGATCGCCGCGGTGCTGGTTGATCCGCTGGAGCGCGAGGCCTTGCCCCCGGGCCGCTACCGGGTGCAGACCGCCACCGGTGAGCGTCTGCTGGAGGTGCCACGCGGAGGTCGACCGGACTGGCAGCAGGCGCTGCGTGAACGTCATGCGCGTGCCCTGCAGGCCCTGCAGCGCACGGGTGTCGGCGCGCGTCTGGTCAGCACCCGCGAAGATCCCGTCCCAGCGTTGCGCGATCTGCTGCGCGGCGCGCCGCCGCGGGAGGACGCATGAGCCCCGGCCCGCAGCTGCGCGACATCCAGTTGCCGCCCGAGCCCGGCCTATGGCCGTGGCCACCGGGCGTCTGGCTGCTGCTGCTGGTAGCCGTGCTGCTGGTCGCAAGGCTGGTGCTGCATGCGCGGCGCAGGGCTGTGCGTCGACGGGCCCTGCAGCGCTGGCAGGGCGCGATGCGCGCCATCCTTGAGGACTCCACAGCAGCGGGCGTCGAGCGCGTGGCGGCGGCCTCCGAGCTCTTGCGTCGCGCTGTGCGTCAGCGCGATCCCGAGGCCGCGGTGCTTGAGGGCGCGCGCTGGCGCGCGCATCTCGCAGCGCTGGGGCCGCTGCCGGCGGACGATCCCGGACTCGACCTGCTGGTCGAAGGTCCGTGGCGGCCGCGTCTCGCCGATACGGACACCGAACTCGCGCTTAGCCGCGCCAACGAGCGTCTGCAGCGCCTGTTGGAGACCTTCCCGTGAGCGCCCTTCTGGAACATCTGGCGGCGCTGGAGCTGGCGCGGCCGTGGGCGCTGTGGATGTTGCCGCTGCCCCTGCTGGCCCTGCTGCTGCCGGCCGCGCGCGTGCAGCTCGGCAGCGCCCTGCGCCTGCCCTTCGAACTGCCCGACGCGGCTGTGACGAAGGCGCGTTCACGCCTGTTCGCGCCTCGCCTGCTGTTGGCGCTGCCGGTGTGGGGGCTGCTCTGCCTCGCCGCCGCCCAGCCGCAGCGCCTGGGCGAGATCGAAGCCCCGCCCAGCAGCGGCCGTGACCTGATGCTGGCGGTGGATGTGTCCGGTTCGATGGCGGCCGAGGACATGCAGATCGCCGGCCGCCGCGTCGATCGGCTCACCGCGGTGAAGCGCGTGCTGGGCGACTTTCTCGATCGCCGCGCCGGTGATCGTGTGGGCCTGATCCTGTTCGGCCAGAGCGCCTACCTGCTGACCCCGCTCACCTTCGATCGCGCCCATGTGCGCTATCAGCTCGAAACCAGCGTGATCGGCATGGCCGGACGCGAGACCGCGATCGGCGACGCCATCGGGCTGGGCGTGAAGCGTCTGCGCGAGCGCGGCGAGGGACAGCGCGTGCTGATCCTGCTGACCGATGGCGTGCACAACGCCGGCGCGCTGGACCCCGAGCGCGCCACCCAGCTCGCCATGGCCGAGAACGTGCGCGTGCATACCATCGGCATGGGCGGCGAGGGCGGCAGCGCCAGCGTGTTCGGCCTGCAGGTCGCCACGCCGGGCGCCGGGATCGACGAAGCCAGCCTGCGGCGCATCGCCAAGAACACCGGCGGCCGCTACTTCCGTGCCCGCGACACCCGCGAGCTGGCCGGCATCTACGCCGAGCTGGACCGGCTGGAGCCGGTCGAGCAGGAGGCCGAGCCCCTGCGTCCGCGCCACGAGCTGTTCCACTGGCCGCTGGGCATCGCCCTGCTGCTGGGCATCGGCCTGCTGCTGGCCGACAGTCGGCGTGCCGGCGAGGTGCTGCGATGACTGCGCTGGGCCTCGATGACTTCCACTTCCTGCGGCCGCTCTGGCTGTTGGCCCTGTTCGCCCTGCCTCTGCTGCTGTGGCTGCGCCGGCGCGCGCAGGTCGGCGCCGACCCCTGGCGCGCGGTGGTCGATGGGCCGCTGCTCGCCGCCCAGTCCGCCGCGCCGGCGCGCGCGCCGCGTCTGCCGGAAGCCCTGCTGCTGCTCGGTGTCACGCTCGCTGTGCTGGCGCTCGCCGGGCCGGCCTGGCGCGAGCTGCCGCAGCCCCTGCTGAAACTGCAGGCGCCGCTGATCGTCGCACTCGACCTCTCGGCCAGCGTGCGCGCGGCCGATCTCAAGCCGGATCGGTTGAGCCGCGCGCGGCTCAAGCTGGCCGAACTGATCCGCCGCCGCAGCGACGGCCAGACCGCGCTGGTCGCCTTCGCCGGCGAGGCCTTCACCGTCGCGCCCTTGACCGATGACGCCACCACCCTGGACGGCCTGCTGTCTGCGCTCGACCCGTCCATCCTGCCGGTGCCGGGCCAGCGTCCCGAGCGCGCCATCCGCATGGCCCAGCGCCTGTTCGCGGAAAGCGGCGCGCGTCGAGGGGATGTACTGCTGCTGACGGATCGCGTTGGCAGCGCCG
Source organism: Aquimonas voraii (assembly GCF_900101825.1). GTDB lineage: Bacteria > Pseudomonadota > Gammaproteobacteria > Xanthomonadales > Xanthomonadaceae > Aquimonas > Aquimonas voraii. Next base: position 33,845 of record NZ_FNAG01000014.1, on the reverse strand, counting down.
CCATCGAAGCCGCACGCGAAGCGGCAGTGCAGGGCCTGCGGGTGTCGGCGCTCGGCCTCGGCACGCCGGAGGGTGCACCGGTGGCGGTGGGTGGTGGCGGCTTCATGCGTGACGAAGCCGGCAACATCCGCCTGCCGCGGCTGGACGAGGCCAGCCTGCGCGCGCTGGCGGAAGCCGGGCAGGGCGGCTACGCGCGCTTCGCCGCCGACGGCAGTGACCTGCGCGCGCTGGGCTTCGAGGCCGCGCCTGCCGGCACCGAGGTTGATCAAGCCGAAACCGCCGCTCGCGAGTCGCGCGAGACCCTGCGCTACCAGGACGAAGGCCCGCTGCTGGCCCTGCTGCTGCTGCCGCTGGCCGCACTTGCGGCGCGCCGCGGCTGGCTGCTGGTGCTGCCCCTGCTGGTGCTGCCTCTGGCGCCGCTGCGCCCGGCGCAGGCACAGCCCGCGGCCGCTTCGGCTTCGGCCCCTGCCGATGCCGAAGCAGGCAACCAGGCGAACGCCGGCCAGGCCGCACCGGGCGCGCTCGTGCAGTTCTGGAACGATCTGTGGGCGCGTCGTGATCGCCAGGCCTGGGAGGCCCTTCAGGGCGATGCCCCCGAGCGTGCCGCCGCGCTGGCCGAGGACCCGGCCCTGCGCGGCAGCGCGGCCTATCGTGCGGGTGACTTCGATTCTGCGCTGGCGGACTTCGCCGCGGGCGATGACGCAAGCAGCCACTACAACCGCGGCAATGCGCTGGCCAAGCTGCAGCGCTACGAAGAGGCGCTGGCGGCGTACCAGGCGGCACTCGAACGGAATCCGCAGCATGCGGATGCGGCCGCCAACCGCCAAGCGGTCGAAGACTGGCTCAAGCAGCAGCAACAGAGCCAAAGCCAGAGCGGCGAGCAGGGCGAGCAAGGCCAGCGGAGCGAGGACGGTCAGTCCGGCGAAGCGGGCGAGCCGCCGCCCGAGGGCGAGCAGAAGCAGGACGCCGGCAGCGAATCGGAGTCGGCCGAAGGCGAAGCTCCGCCGTCCTCGGAGAGCCCGCAGAACCCAGCTGCCGAGGGCGATCAGGGCAGCGAGTCCGAGGCTCAGCAGGCCGAGGCCAAGGGCGAGGCCGCCGACTCCGAACAGACGCAGCAGGACTTCAACGAGGCCATGCAGCAGGCGCTGGAGCAAGTGCAGGCGCAGCCCGAGGATGCTCGGCAGGAAGCCGAGCCGCTGAGTTCCGAGGCGATGGCTGAGGCGGAGAAGCGGCAGGCGCTGGAGCAGCTGATGCGGCGCGTACCGGACGACCCCGGTGGCCTGCTGCGCCGCAAGTTCCTGCTCGAATACCAGCGTCGTCAGCGCGAGGGCGAACCCCGATGAATCTCTTTCCGCGCCTGTGCTGCGGGCTGCTGCTGATCCTGCTCTCGCCGCTGTCGATGGCGCAGGGCACGCGTGCCTTCCTCGACCGCGAGGAGATCCTGCTGGGCGAGTCGGTCACCCTCAACATCGAGACCGACCAGCCGGGTGGCGGCGAACCCGACCTCTCCGCGCTGGGCAGCGACGTGCGCGTGCTCGGCAGCTCCAGCAGCACCCAGATCAGCGTGGTCAACGGCCAGCAGAGCATGCGTACGCTCTGGGGCGTGGTGCTGGAGCCGCTGTCGGCCGGCGTGATCGGCATTCCGGCGCTGGAGGTGCGCGGCCAGCGCACCGCACCGCTGCGGCTGTCGGTGCTGCCGGCCAGCGCGCGTCCGCGCGACGTCGATGCCGACGTGCTGCTGGAAGTCGAGGCCGCGCCCGAGAACCCGTACGTGCAGCAGCAGGTGATCTACACCGTGCGCCTGTTGTATGCCGTGACCCTGCTCGACGGCCAGCTTGACGAGCCCAGCGCGGCCGGTGCGGATATCCGTCGCCTGGGCGGCGATGCCACCTTCAGCCGTGACATGGGCGGTCGTCGCTACAACGTGGTCGAGCGCCGCTACGCGCTGACGCCGCTGGCCTCGGGCTCGCTGCGTATCGAGGCCCCGCGCTTCCGCGGCCGCGCGCTGGCGGGCGGTCGCGCCAACCGCATGTTCGACCCCGGCACGCCGGTCAGTGCCGCGGGCGATGCGGTGAGCCTTGACGTGCGGCCGCGGCCGGCCAGCGCCGGCGAGCCCTGGCTGCCCGCGCAGTCCTTGGACTACAGCGCCCAGACCAGCGCGGCCGGCACGCTCAGGATCGGTGAGCCTGTCACCCTCTCGCTGCGGTTGTCGGCGCGCGGGCTGTCCGCTGAGCAGCTGCCGGAACTGGTGCTGCCGGCCATCGAGGGCGCCGAGGTCTACCCCGACCAGGAGGCCAGCCAGAGTCGCGAAGGGCCGCGCGGCATCGAGGGCGAGCGCAGCCGCAGCTTCGCGGTGGTGCCCAACCGCGCCGGCACATTGGAGCTGCCGCGCCTCGTCATCCGCTGGTGGGACGTGGCGGCGGACGAGATGCGCGAGGCGGTCATCGAAGCGCAGCGCTTCGCGGTGGAGGGCGGTGCTGGTGGCGATGCCATCGCCAGCGCCGGTGCGCCGGACCGGTCTGGCGCGCAGGGCGAACCGCGCATCGCCACGATCGTGCAGCAGGGCGTGCATCCCCTCTGGCGGCTTGCAGCCCTGCTGCAGCTGCCGCTGCTGCTGCTCTTTGCCGGCCTGTGCTGGCGCGCGCGGGCGCGGAGCCGAACACCCACGGGCGCTGCCAGCGTGGCCGCAGCGCCTCCGCCGCAGGCGGGCCCTTCTCTGGCTGCCGCACTCAGACAGGGCGAGCTCAGCGATATCGCACAGGCGCTGCGCGGCGTGGCCCGCGCCCGCGGGCTGGCGCCAGAACTCAGCGCGCTTGTCGATGCGCTCGATGATGCCGCCCAACGAGACGCGGTCGATGCCCTGCAGCGCAGCCTGTACGCCGGCGCGGATGGCGCACCGGCCCTGCAGGCGCTGCGCTCGGCCTTCGTGCGTGCGCCGGAGTTCCGCAGCGTGCCGACCGCCAAAGCCTCGTCCACGGCGCTGCCGCCGCTGTATCCGCCGCGTGGCGGCGGCTGATCAAGGCCGCACGCGCCGCTGGCGCCCGGCGCTGCCCTGTGCCGATGGGCACCCGATCCGAGTGGGAGCGTGATGTACCATCCGGGCCTGTCGCGCACAGACCAAGGTCGGTCTTGCGCGGCGATGACGCGGCGGGGAAGCCGCGTCCCGGCGGTCTCCGGCGCAGCCGCGCCGAGGCACGCTTCATCCACGCACAGTCCTCTGGGGGGACGCCCGATGATCCAACGTGTCGCGCTGGCCTTGCTGCTGGCAATTGCCGTTCCTGCCCTGGCGCAGGACTCCGCGCCCGAGGGCGACAAGGGTTTCGAGTCGGCACAGGCCGGTGAAGCCACCGCGACCGCAGAGGTCGTGGCGACCCCGGCCGAGACGGCTCCTGTGCAGCCCGCCTCCGCGCCCGCGGTGAGCAGCGAGACCTCGGCCACGTCCGAGCCCAGTCTCGACCAGCGTATCGAGGCCATGATCCGGCCCGTGGCAGACGCCGTCTCCGGCTTCATCTTCACTTCCGTCCGCGTGGGCGGCACCGACGAAGCCCCGGTGATGTTTCCGCTGATCGTCGGCTGGCTGATCCTCGGCGGCCTGGTGTTCACCCTGTATCTGGGCTTCATCAACGTGCGCGGCTTCGCGCATGGCTTCCGCCTGCTGCGCGGCGACTTCAGCAGCAAGCGCGATGCCGGACCGGGTGAGGTCAGCCACTTCCAGGCATTGACGTCTGCAGTGTCCGGAACGGTCGGCCTCGGCAACATCGCCGGTGTGGCGGTGGCGATCACGATCGGTGGCCCAGGCGCCACCTTCTGGATGGTGCTGGCCGGCCTGCTCGGCATGTCGACGAAGTTCGTCGAGTGCACGCTGGGCGTGAAGTACCGCCTGGAGAAGGCCGACGGCACCGTGTCCGGTGGGCCCATGTACTACCTCTCGCGCGGCATCGCCGAGAACTATCCGGGCATGAAGTGGTTCGGCTGGAAGCTCGCCATCATCTTCGCGATCTGCACCATGCTCGGCGCGATCGGCGCCGGCGCCATGTTCCAGGCCAACCAGGCCTATTCGCAGCTGCTCAATGTCACCGGGGGCGCCGAAGGGCCGCTGGCCGGAAACGCCTTGTGGTTCGGCCTTGCCTACGCTGCCCTGGCCGGCGCGGTGGTGCTGGGCGGCATCAGCCGCATCGGCAGCGTCACCGCCAAGCTGGTGCCCTCGATGGCCGCGCTCTACATCGTCGGCTGTCTGTTCGTCATCCTCACCAATATCGGCCAGCTGCCCACGGCGGTCGGCGCGATCTTCGCCGGTGCCTTCACCGGCGAGGGTGCGGTCGGCGGCATCATTGGCGCGCTGATCGTCGGTTTCCGCCGCGCGGCGTTCTCGAACGAAGCGGGCTTGGGTTCGTCGGCGATCGCCCACTCGGCGGTCAAGACCCGCGACCCGGTCACCGAAGGCTTCGTCGCCCTGTGGGAGCCCTTCGTCGACACCGTGGTGATCTGCACCATGACGGCCCTGGTCATCATCATCACCGGCCAGTACCTGGTCGAGGGCGGCGGCGATGGCGTGCAGCTCACTTCCAACGCCTTCGGCAGCGTGGTCAGCTGGTTCCCCTACGTGCTCACGTTCGCGGTGCTGCTGTTCGCCTTCTCGACCACCATCACCTGGGGCTACTACGGCGCCAAGGCGGCGGCCTTCATGGCCCGCGAGCACAAAGGCGTGCTGTACGGCTTCAAGATCTTCTACCTGTTCACCGCGGTGCTGGGCTGCACCCTGCAGCTGTCGAGCCTGGTCGACATCGCCGACGCCCTGCTGTTCATCATGGCCATTCCGAATCTGATCGGTGTCTACCTGCTGATGCCGGTGGTCAAGCGCGAGCTCAATGCCTACTGGGCGCGGCTCAAGTCCGGCCAGCTGCGCAACTTCCGCGATCAGCCGGAGGCCTGAGCCATGCAGAACGCCCGCGGCCTGTCGCTGCACACCAAGATGGCCATCGGCTTCGCGGTGGGCATCGCCGCGGGCGTGCTGGCCAATTTCACCGCCGCCGATGCCGACTGGCTCGGCGGCCTGATCCGCTACGTCACCGACCCGGTCGGCCAGGTTTTCCTGCGCCTGCTGTTCATGCTGGTGGTGCCGCTGGTGTTCTCGGCGCTGGTGCTGGGCGTGGTCGAGATCGGCGATCCGCGTTCGTTGGGCCGCATCGGCGGGCGCACCCTGCTGTTCATCCTTGTCGTCACCACGATCGCGGTGAGCATCGGCCTGGTGATCGTCAACCTGGTGCAGCCGGGCCAGGGCCTGCCGCCCGAGCTGGCCGACGAACTCATTGCCGGCTCCAGCGAGCGCGTGGCTGACATCGCCGCCAAGGGTGGCGCGGTGTCGGGTATCGATCTGTTGATCAACATCGTGCCGCGCAATCCGATCGCCTCCGCGGTCAACGGCGATCTGATCGGGGTGATGTTCTTCGCGCTCATGTTCGGCATCGGCGCCACCGTGGTGGCCAGTGCCGGCACCCGCAGCTTCGTCGGCGCCGTGCAGGGCGTGTACGACATCTGCCTCAAGCTGATCGGCTGGATCATCCAGCTCGCGCCCTATGCGGTGGCCTGCCTGCTGTTCAGCATCACCGCCAAGCTCGGCCTGGCGGTGCTGGCGCAGTTGGCGGCCTATGTCGGCACCGTCGTGCTGGCGCTCGCCATCCACTTCTTCGTGGTGTTTCCGATCCTGGTGCGGGTGTTCGGCGGCATGTCGCCGCTGAAGTTCTTCAAGGGTGCGCAGCCGGCCATCCTCACCGCGTTCTCGACCAGCTCGTCCAGCGCGACGCTGCCGACCACGCTGGAGTGCGCCGAGCAGCGGCTGGGCGTGCCGCGCCCGGTCGCGCGCTTCGTCTGCACCCTGGGTGCCACCGCCAACATGAACGGCACCGCGCTGTTCGAGGGCATCACGGTGCTGTTCCTCGCCCAGTTCTTCGGCGTCGAGCTCAGCTTCGTGCAGCAGATCAGCATCCTGGTGCTGTGCATCTTCGGTGCGATCGGTGCGGCCGGCGTGCCCGGCGGCTCGCTGCCGGTGATCGCGATGATCCTGGCCATGTTCGGCATTCCGCCTGAGGGCATCGGCCTGATCCTCGGTGTCGATCGTTTCCTCGACATGTGCCGTACCACGGTGAACGTCGGCGGCGATCTGGTCGGCTCGGTGGTGGTCGCGCGCGGCGGCCTGCTGCCGCCACATCCCGAGCACGGCCACGCAGACCCCGCCGCGCACGGCGAAGGACGCAGCGAGGCCTGAGCCGGTGTCGGACAGCGATCTCACCGGCCTGCTGCAGGCCTGGCGCGGCGGCGACCGCGCCGCGCTGGATCGGCTGCTGCCCGAGGTCTATGGGCTGCTGAAGCGGATGGCGGCCGGCCGCGTTGGCAGCTTGGACCGCACGCCGACTCTGGAACCCACCGCGCTGGTGCATGAGGCGGTGCTGCGTCTGCTCGGCAACAGCCCGGACTGGCAGAACCGCAGCCATTTCCTCGCTGTTGCCGCCCTGCAGATGCGCGCCGTGCTCGTCGATCACGCGCGTGCGCGGGTCGCCGCCAAGCGCGGTGGCGGGGCGGCGCTGGTGACCCTGCGCGCCGCCGAGTTCGAGGCCGTCGGCGACAGTGTCGAGGTGGACCTGCTGGCGCTGGATCAGGCCCTGCAGCAGCTCAGCGCCACCGATGCCCGTGCCGCCCGCGTGGTGGAGATGAGCTACTTCGGCGGCATGCAGCGCGAGGAGATCGCCGAGGTGCTGGCGGTCAGCCCGGCCACCATCGACCGCGACCTGCGCTTCGCCCGCGCCTTCCTCAACCGTCAGCTTGGCGGCTGAGGCTCCCGGCGAATTCCGCAGGGCGCGACGCCCAAGGATGCCTGCCGCGCCGCAGCATCGCCCGACCGCACCATCGCGTATGTTCCTGCCCTCGACAGGGGAGGGCGCATGGCGGTGAGCGGCAATTCGGCGGTGCTGGTGATTGGCGGTGGCCTGGCCGGCATGGTCACGGCGCTGGAGTGCCTGCGCGCCGATCGCTCGGTGACCATCGTCGATCGCGACACGCCCGAGCGCTTCGGCGGCCTCGCGCGCTGGGCCTTCGGCGGCATGGCCCTGGTCGGTACGCCCCTGCAGGCGCGCAGCAAGATCCGCGACACGCCGGAACTCGCGCTGCGCGACTGGCTGAGCTTCGGTGAGCTCGACCCCGCGGATACCTGGTCGCGGGCCTGGGCCGAGCACTACGTCGAGCGCTCGCGCGTCGAGGTCTACGACTGGCTGCTCAGCGAGGGCCTGCGCTTCCTGCCGGCGGTGAACTGGGTGGAGCGCGGCCGCCAGGGCGAGGGCAGTTCGGTGCCGCGCTACCACATGCTCTGGGGCACGGCGCGGCAGCTGGTGCTCTGCCTCACCGAGGCACTGCGGCGCGCCGACCGCGGCGGGCGCCTGCGCCTGCTGCACCGGCATCGCGTCCGCGCGCTCGAAACGCAGGGCGGCCGCGTCTGCGGCGCGCTCGCGGTGGACGAACGCAGCGGCGCCGAAGTCCGCCTCAAGGCCGACGCCGTGGTGCTGGCGATGGGGGGCTTGAACGGCAGCCACGCGGCCTGTCGCGCCCACTGGCCCAAGGATCGGCCGCGGCCGGCGACGATGCTCAATGGCGCGCATCCCTTCGCCGATGGCCGCCTGCATGCCGAAGTCGCCGAGCGGCTGGGTGGCCAGATCGTTCATGCCGGAGAAATGTGGAACTACGCCGGTGGCATCGCCCATCCGTTCCCGCACTTCGAGGGCCATGGGCTGTCGATCGTGCCCTGCAAGTCGGCGCTGTGGCTGGACCACCGCGGCGAGCGCATCGGACCCGAGCCGCTGGTGACCGGCTTCGACACCCACTGGCTCTGCCAGCGCGTGGCCGAGCAGGCCAAGCCCTGGACCTGGCAGCTGCTGAACCGCCGGATTGCACTCAAGGAGTTCGCGATCTCCGGGGCCGAACACAACCCGCGCATCCGCGATCGCCAGTTCGTCCGCTTCCTGCTCGACACCGTGTTGGGCAATGCGCGCCTGGTCGACCAGATGCAGCGCGAGAGCGAGGACTTCCTGGTCGATGATTCGCTGGAAGGCCTTGCCTCGAAGATGAATGCCCTGACCTGCTCGCATGAGATCGACGCCCAGCGCCTCAAGGCCACGGTCGCCGCCTTCGACGCCCACTTCGCGTCGGGCCGCAACCCGACGGACGACGAACAGGTGCGGCGTATCCTGCAGGCCCGGCAGTGGCGACCCGACCGCCTGCGCACCTGCGCGCCGGCGCCGCTGTCGAAGCCCGGCGCCGGGCCGTGGATCGCGATCCGTCTGCAGCTCATCACCCGCAAGAGCCTGGGCGGCCTGCGCACCGATTTGCAGTCGCGCGTGCTCGGCGCCGACGATGCGCCGATTCCCGGCCTGTACTGCGTCGGCGAGGCGGCAGGCTTCGGCGGCGGTGGGGCCAACGGCAAGCGCTCGCTGGAGGGGACCTTCCTGCCGGGCTGCATCCTCACCGCCCGCGCGGCGGCACGCCATCTCAGCGGAGGCTGATACGCATGTTCGGCAGCTATCCCGTCACTGCAGGCGACTACCGCGAACGCGCGCGATCACGGCTGCCGCGCTTCCTGTTCGACTATCTCGATGGCGGTGCCGGCGCGGAGCAGACCCTCGCCGCCAATGCCGACGACTGGGCGCGCCTGCGCCTGCGCCAGCGGGTGCTGGTCGACGTCGAGGGTGTCGACACCGCCAGCCCCCTGCTGGGCGAGGCCTGCGCGCTGCCGCTGGCGCTGGCGCCGGTGGGCTTCGCCGGCATGATGGCGCGTCGCGGCGAGGGGCAGGCGGCGCGCGCGGCGAAAGCCCTGCAGGTGCCTTTCACGCTGTCCACGGTCGGCATCTGCAGCTACGCCGAGGTCGTCGCAGCCAGTGGCCTCGCGCCCTGGTTCCAGCTCTACATGCTGCGCGATCGCGGACTGGTGGCGGCGCTGCTGGATCAGGTCTGGGCCGAGGGCTGCCGCACCCTGGTGTTCACCATCGACCTGCCGGTGCTGGGTCCGCGCCATCGCGACCCCCGCCACGGCATCGGCCGGCCCGGCCTGCGCCCGAAGCTGATCAAGCTGGCCCAGCTGCTGTCGCGACCGGGCTGGCTGCGCGCCGTTGGCATCGGCGGCAAGCCGCACAGCTTCGGCAGCCTCGGTGCGCATGTGCCGGCCGCGAACGATTTCGAGACCTTCCGCCACTGGGTCGACGCGCAGTTCGATCCCAGCGTCACCTGGAAAGACATCGACTGGCTGCGCGCGCGCTGGCAGGGCCGGCTGGCGCTCAAGGGCCTGCTCGACGCCGACGACATCGCGCCGGCGCTCGACAGCGGCGCCGATGCGCTGATCGTTTCCAACCACGGCGGACGCCAGCTGGACGGTGCGCCGTCGACCGCGCGCGTGCTGCCGGCGATCGCCACCCGGGTCGATCGGCGCTGTTCCCTGCTGGTGGACGGCGGCATCCGTAGCGGCGTCGACGTGTTCCGCGCGCTGGCGCGAGGCGCCGAGGGCGTGCTGATCGGCCGGCCCTGGGTGTGGGCGCTGGCCAGCGCTGGCGAGGCCGGCGTGCGAGCGCTCATCGAAACCTGGCAGAACGAGCTGCGCACCACCATGGCGCTCGCAGGCGTGACCCGCATCGCCGACATCGGGCCGCAGCATCTCGAGCCCGGATAGGCGCCGCCAGACCGACGCCGGGCATGACGCCCTGCGAGACCGCGCGTCCGCACCCGCACACGCCGCCTGATGACCTGCCTCACCCCGGAGTCTCCGATGCCGAACGGCGCCCAAGCCCTGATGAAGACCCTCGCCGATGCCGGCGTCACGGTCTGCTTCACCAACCCCGGCACCAGCGAAATGCACTTCGTCGCCGCACTCGACGACGAGCCGCGCATGCGCGCGGTGCTCTGCCTGTTCGAGGGCGTGGCCACCGGCGCCGCCGACGGCTACGCGCGCATGGCCGACCGGCCTGCCGCCACCCTGCTGCATCTCGGCTGCGGCCTGGGCAATGGCCTGGCCAACCTGCACAACGCGCGCAAGGGCCGGGTGCCGATGGTGAACATCGTCGGCGACCATGCGACGTACCACATGCCGCTCGACGCCCAGCTGCAGAGCGACATCGAAACCGTGGCGCGCAATGTCTCGCCGGGTTTCGTGCGCACTTCGATGCGAACGGAAGACCTCTGCCGCGACGCGGTGGATGCGATCGCCGCGGCGCGCAGCCGCCCCGAGCAGGTCGCCACCCTGATCCTGCCGGCCGACGTCAGCTGGGGCGAGGGCGGTGTGGCCTGTCCGCCGCCCGAACTTTCCCCGCCGCCGGCTGCTGAAGCGGCGGTGGTGGCGCGGATCGCCGAGGTGATCCGCAGCGGCGCCAAGACCGCCCTGCTGCTGGGGCGTCATGCGCTGCGCGAGCCCGCGCTGCTTGCCGCCGCACGCATCGCTGCGCACAGCGGGGTCAAGCTGCTGGCCGAGGTGTTTCCGACGCGGCTTGAGCGCGGCGCCGGCCTGCCATCGGTGGAGCGCATCGCCTATCTGGCCGAGCTGGCCGGCGTGCAGCTGGCCGAGTTCCAGCACCTGGTGCTGGTCGATGCCAAGGCGCCGGTGAGCTTCTTCGCCTATCCCGGCAAGCCCAGCGAGCTGGTGCCCGCGGGCTGCACCGTGCATACGCTCAGCACGCCCGCGCAGGACGCCGCCGCCAGCCTGCAAGCGCTGGCGGCAGCCCTGGGTGCAGCCCACGCATCGCCCGCGCTGCAGCCCGCGGCGCGGCCCGGTCGCCCGCGCGGACGCCTCACCGCCGAAAAGGTTTGCAAGGCGGTCGGGCACCTGCTGCCCGAGCGCGCCATCGTGGTCGACGAGGCCATCACCTCCGGCCTGATGCTGCCGCTGATGACCGCCGGCGGCCCGCGCCACGACCTGATCACGCTGACTGGCGGCGCCATCGGTCAGGGCCTGCCCAACGCCATTGGTGCGGCGATCGCCTGCCCGGACCGGCCGGTGCTGGCGCTGATTGGCGACGGCACCGCGATGTACACGATCCAGGCCCTGTGGACGCTGGCGCGCGAGCAGCTCGACGTCACCGCGATCATCTTCAACAACGCCAGCTATTCGGTGCTCAACGTTGAACTGGAACGCGTTGGCGCGGAACGCATCGGCGACAAGGCGCGCGCCCAGCTCGACCTCAAGGGCCCGCGCCTCGACTTCTGCCGGCTGGCCCAGGGCATGGGCGTGCATGCCGCGCGTGCCGACAGCGCCGAGGACTTCTGCCGCGCGCTGGAATACGCGCTCGGCCACCCCGGCCCGCATCTGATCGAAGCGGTGGTGCCGGAAAGCCTGAGCGGGGTGAAGCGGAAGGCGCTGCCCTTTGTGCTGAAGGCCTTGCCGAAGTTGCCCGCAGCGCTGGCGCGTCGCCTGAAGGCCAAGCTGGCGCCCTGATCACCGCCAACGCGAGTGCGAGCCCAGGCCGGCCCTCCGGCGGGGGATGACGGGTTTCCGTCGACGCAGGCGCGTGGGTTCCGTCACGGTTCTTGCACAGCGAGGTGCCGGAGTCCCGCGAGGAGCGTTGGTGATGCAGGTGCGACGCAACAGGTCGCAGCACGCGAATGCGCCGTTTTCGGCCGCGCCACGAGCGCGTCGGTCCGGCTGGGCCCTGCGTGCGCCGATGCGCGGCCTGATCGCGAGCAGACCATGAAGGACGCGCTCACGCCGTCCCGCGCCTGGATGGGCATCGCTTTGGAGGTTCTCGAGGCGGCGCTGGCGTCCAGCCGCGCCGACGATCTGCTGGAACGCCTGCTGCGCGGCCTGATGGGCCTGCACGGTCTGAGCGCAGCGGCCTTGCTGCGCGCGAGCAGCACCGGTGCCGCGGCGCCACCGGTGTTGCTCGCGCGCAGCGGTCGCCCGCCGTCCGCTGCGGCCGACGAAGAAGAGGCCTGGCGTCGGCTGCTGGCGAAGCTGCAGCGACCGGCCTCCAGCCTGAGCTCGGGCCTGCACAGATTCGAACTGACGACGGCCGAGGCCGAGGTCTGGATCCTCGCTCTGCAGGGGCCTGCGGGCGCTCCCGCCGGGGCCCTTGCGGTCGAGGCCACTGACGCTCTGCGTCTGGCCGCGCGCGTGCACGCGGCGGCCAAGCGGCAGGAGGACGCCCATCAGGCCCGTCGCCGCCTGGAAAGCCTGCTGGAGGCGACGGGTGCGGGCACCTGGGAATGGGAGGTCCAGAGCGGGCGCGCGCGCATGAACACGCGCTGGGCCGAGATCGTCGGCCAAAGCCTGGAGGCGCTGGCGCCCTTGAGCGTGGACACCTGGATGGACCAGGTGCATCCGGACGACCTGCTGCTCTGCTCGCGCAGCATCGAAGCGCACCTTGCGGGGACGACGCCACGCTATGAGGCGACCTATCGGGTCCGCCATCGCGAGGGTTACTGGGTTTGGGTGCACGACTGTGGGCAGGTGGTGCGCTTCAGCGGCGATGGTCGGCCCGAACTGATGGTCGGCAGCCAGATCGACATCAGCCGCGCCAAGCAGACCGAGGACGAGCTGCAGCGCAGCCTGCAGGCGTTGCGTACCTATTCGGCCCTGCTTGATGCGGCGGGGCGCATGGCGGGGATCGGCGGCTGGAGCTATCTGCCGGGCGAGCCCGGTCCGCTGTGGACGGACGAGGTCTGCCGCATCCATGAGGTCGATCCCGGCTATCGCCCCCGCCTCGATGAGGCGATCGGCTTCTATGCGGTCGAGTGCCGTCCGCGCATCCAGCAGGCCTTGGACGCCTGTATCGCCGAGGGCACACCCTGGGATCTCGAATTGGAGATCGTGACCGCCAAAGGCAACCGGCGCTGGGTGCGTGCCCAGGGCGAGGCGGAACGCGACGCGGGCGAGATCCGCATGTTGCGGGGCGCGTTCCAGGACATCACCGAACGCAAGTCGCTGCTTGAGGCCCTGGAGGCAGGCAAGCGCGAATTGGAAGCGCGGGTGCGTGCGCGCACCGCCGAGCTCGAAACCGCCCGCCAGCATGCGGAAGACGCCAGCCGCGCCAAGGACGAGTTCCTGACCAACATCTCGCATGAGCTGCGCTCGCCGCTGCACAGCGTGCTGGGCTTCACCGGTCTTGCCCTGGAAGAGCTCGAATCGGCCGATCGCGACACCCTGCAGCGGTTCCTGGAAAAGGCCAAGGCCAGCGCCACCGAACTGCTCAAGCTGGTCAACGACCTTCTGGACGCGGCGAAGATCGAGTCCGGTCGACTGGTGATCCAGCCGGAGGAAACCGAGCTCGAAACGATCGTTGACGCGGTCATCGGCGAGTTCGAGGTGGCGGCCGCCAACAAGGGGCTCTGCGTCCGCAAGACGCTCGTCCCCCAGGGCCGTGTCATGGCGGATCCGGGTCGGCTCGGTCAGGCGCTTCGCAACGTCATCGCCAACGCCGTGCGCTTCTCGCCGAAGGGCGGCGCCGTGCATGTGGAGGCACGAACGGTCGAAGCCGGCGCCCTGCAGCTGCGCGTCAGCGATCAGGGGCCGGGCATTCCCGAGGCGGAGCTGGAGTCGGTGTTCGATCGCTTCACCCAGAGCAGCCGTACCAAGACCGGCGCAGGCGGCACCGGCCTCGGCCTGCCCATCGCCCGCGGCATCCTCGAGCTGCATGGTGGACGCCTGTGGGCGGAGCGGCCGGAGGGCGGAGGCTCGTCCTTCGTCATGGAGCTGCCCAGTCCATGACGCAGCCCAGGCAGCTTCAATCCCTGTTCGTTCAGATCCTGCTCGCCGCTTTGCTCGCGTTCCTGCTCGGGCTGATCTCCGAGCGCTGGTTCGCGAGCGAAGGCGAAATCCTGAGACGCTGGTGGCCGAACATCGGGGTGCTGATCCTGGCCTTCCGGCTCGGCGGGCGTTCGACCTTCCTGCCGCTGCTCGGTGGCCATGCCATCGGCCTGCTGCTGTTGCAGCTCAGCCTTCATGAGGCCTCGATCTGGCTGCATCTGAATCACGTCCTCGCCGACCTTCTGGAAGCGGGGATGATGATGTTCGTCCTGGCCTCGATCAGCGAGGATGGACGGATACGGCGCAGCGGCGATTTCGCCAAGGCCGGGCTCGCGGTGGTGATGCTGCCACCACTGCTGTCGGCGATCGCGGTCGCAGCAGGGTACGCGCTGCTGCTGGATCGTTCCGGCGCGCCCCCGCTGCTCGACTGGATGTCGGCAAGCGCGGGTGCCGCCGCGATCGTCGTGACGCCCTGGCTGGTCTGGCGAAGCACGCTGGGCGATGCGCCGCTCGCGGGCCTCGCCCCGCGCGCGCGGGCTCTGCGATTCGTTGGAGCCCTGGGTCTGGCCGTGCTGGCGCTCGTCCTGCCGCTCGTCTTTCGCGCCTTCGATGACGCGCTGGTCGCGCTTCTGCTGCTGATGGCCGCCACCCAGCTGTCGGTGCGCCTGTCGGCGCTGCTGTTCATGCTGATGTTCGCCCTGCACGACCTCGAGCTTGCTCCGCTGCTTGGCATCGACAGAGCGGCCACCCTGGGCTCAGCCGCGGATGAGTTGAGGGCATGTGCGATTGGCATCACCGCGCTCTACGTGCGATTGCTGCTCGCCGAGAGTCGCGCCGCCGAGACGGCTGCGCTGGCCGAGCGCAGCGAGCGCGTGCATGAGGTCAGGCGCCTTGAGCGCCTGCTCGAGCAGGTCGACGGCATTGTCTGGGAGGCCGACGCCAGCAGCTTGGACTTTCTCTTCGTCAGCGGCAGCGCGGAGCGCTTGCTTGGCTACCCGAGAGCCGACTGGCTGCGCCCTGGGTTCTGGAAGCAGCACATGCACGCCGAGGACGCCGCCTGGGCGCCCACGTTCTGCGCGGCGCAATCGGCGGCGGGGCGCTCGCACGCCTTCGAATACCGCTTCCGGCACGCTGACGGCAGCTACCTGTGGATTCGCGATGTCGTCAGCGTCGGCCTCGACACACGCGGTCAGACCACGCTGACCGGGGTGATGATCGATGTGAGCGCCTTGCGAAGTGCGGTGGCGGCGCTGGAGGACGCCAAGGTGTCCCTCGACCGCCTCAATCTGCGCCATCGTCTCGCCCTGACCGCCGGCGGCATTGGCGTTTGGGAATACGACCCGAAGACCGGCCTGCACCTCTGGGACGACACCATGTACCGGCTGTTCGGCGAAGAGCCCGACACCGTTGAAACGCCGGCGGATCTGCTGCGCGCAAGGCTCGTGCCGGAGTCCTTGGAGCGCGTGGCGAGCTTCGTCGCGACCCTGCGCAACGGTGGCGATGCCACGCACGCGGGTGACTACAGCGTGCTGCTGCCCAACGGTGAAAGCCATCGCCTGAGAACCGTTGCGGCGACCACCACCTCGGCCGATGGCCACCGGCGTCTGGTGGGGGCGACATGGGATTGCTCGGTGGAGTACCTGGCCGCCGAGGCGCTGCGAGTGCGTGCAGATCAGCTGGCCAGCGTGCTCCACACCGAGGCGCAGGAGGCGGTGCGGGCGCGGACCGCGGCGGAGCGCGCCGAGGCCTTGGGTTCCGACCTTCTCGCCAACGTCTCCCACGAGCTGCGTACGCCACTGCACGCGATCCTGGGGTTCATCGACCTGGCGAGCGACGACCTCACGGGCCCAGAGGGGGGCACTCAAGCCAGCGCGCAGCAAGCGGCTGCGAAGCTGGCCCGGGCGCGCAAGGCCGCGCAGCGACTGGTGGCCCAGGTCGATGAACTGCTGGATCTGGCCAAGCTCGAAAGCGGTGCGGTGGCCCTGCGTCGCCAATCGATTCCGCTGGGGCAACTGCTCAACAGCATCCAGGAAGAGCTGTCCGCCATGCTGATGGCCAAGGGCCTGCGTATCGAGTTGCATGGTCTCGATGCCCTGGCCGAGGAGAGCGAAGGCGCCGCCGACTCGCCGCTCGTCGATGTGGACGAGTTGCGCACCCTCCAGGTGCTGAGGAATGTGCTGGCGAACGCCGTGCGCTTCTCCCCCGATGGGGGCGCGATCCGCATCGAGGTCAGCTCGGGTCCCGACCATAGCCTCGAACTGTGCGTGCGGGATCAGGGCCCGGGCATTCCTGAAGACCAGCTTGCAACCATCTTCGGCAAGTTCATCCAGGGCGGATCGCCTGGCCGCGAGCGCGAAGGCGGAACAGGCCTCGGGCTGCCCATCGCCCGCGAGATCATCCGGGCCCACGGTGGCGATCTGTGGGCCGAGGCGAGTCCCGAGGGCGGGCTGTTCCGGTTCCGAATCCCCCGAGGCCACAGACCAACGGTCTAATACAAGCGACGAACGGCAGTTTATCGGCAATTTAAAAGATGAAAGTGATGATTGTGATGAGTATGATGAGCTCGCGGTCACTGGACCTTCACCCGACCGCGCCACTGACCTGAGGCCCGCGACCTGCCGCGAGGAGCGCGAACCATGATCGCCTGGACACTGCCCGAGTCCTTGACCATCCAGTCGGTCGTCGGCGTGCGCGAAGCGCTGCTGCAGCTGCTGTCCGGGCCCGCCGACGTGTTCGAGCTCGATGGCCGCGGGGTGCAGGAGATCGATGGCGCGGGTGTCCAACTGCTGCTGGCAACCGCCAAGGAAGCCGAGTTGCGTGGAATGCAGCTGCGGCTGCAGCGGTCTGCGCGACTGGCCGCGACCCTCACCCTGCTCGCGCTGGAACACCGTTTCACGCCGCCGGAACCGGCGACCCAGGTGCGCACATGAGTGCCGACGACTACCAGAAGGCCCTGCAGAAGGCCCTGGCGACCTTCTATATCGAGGCCGGCGAGATGCTCGAGCAGATGGAGCAGACCCTCCTCGAACTGGAGGATGCGCCCCAGTCCCCGGACCTGCTCAACGCTCTGTTCCGCAGCATCCACACGATCAAGGGCTCGGCCGGTCTGTTCGGCCTCAACGCGATCGTCGGCTTCACCCACGAAGTCGAAACCCTGCTGGATCAGCTGCGCAGCGGTCAGATCGACCTGTCGCCACCCCTGAGCTCCCTGCTGCTGCGCTGCTGCGACCATGTCACCGAACTGGTGGACTTCGCCCGCAGCGAGGGGCCGGAGGTGGACCCGCCGGAGGCCCAGCGGCTCGCGTCGGAGGCGCTTCTGCAGTCGCTCGCCGCGTTCAAGCCCAGCGCCATGACGCTGATTCCAACAGCGAGCACGCGCCTGAGCCGCGTTGCCGAGCCGGACCCCGCCGATCCGCAGGGCGATGCCGCGCGCTCGACCTGGCACATCTCCCTGCGCTTCCATCCCGACTGCCATCTGCGCGGCATCGACCCGCTGGCGACCATCCGCTACCTGGGCTCGCTGGGCGAGTTGACCCTGTCGGAAACCATCGACGACGCCGTGCCGCCGCTGTCCGAGCTCGACCCGGAGCGCTGCCATCTCGGCTTCGAGCTGCGGCTGTCGACGACCGCGAGCCAGCGGGAAATCGAAGACGCGTTCGAATTCATCGACGATGAATGCGACGTCCGGCTGATTCCTCCGCGTGCGGATGCCGAGGAGTACATCCGGCTCATCCAGGCGCTGCCGCAGGATTCGGGGCGCCTCGGAGAGATCCTGCTCGCCTGCAGGGCGATCAGCGAAAAGGACCTGCACCGCGCGCTGGCGGTCCATCACATGGAAAGCCTGGCTGGCGATCGCCGCAAGCCGCTGGGCGAGGTGCTGGTCGAGAACCGCCTGGTGGCGCCGGCAGTGGTGGACGCGGCGCTGCGCAAGCAGGCGCAGGTGCGCGAGAAGACCGAAGAAGCCCGTGTCTTCCGGGTGCAGGCCGAGAAGCTCGACGCGTTGATCGATCTGGTCGGCGAGCTGGTGATCGTCAGCGCCGCGGCGCGCAACCAGTCCGAGGGCAACGCCCAGCTGCAGGAAACCACCCACCACATGGGCCGCCTGGTCGAGGAGATCCGCAACAGCTCATTGGCTTTGCGCATGGTCCCCGTCGAGGAGACCTTCGCCAAGTTCCGTCGGGTCGTGCGCGATCTCTCCGCCAGCCTCGGCAAGGAGGTGCGTCTCGATATCGAAGGCGGCGACACCGAGCTCGACAAGTCGGTGGTGGAGAAGATCAGCGATCCGCTGATGCACCTCGTGCGCAACGCGCTGGACCACGGGCTTGAAACCCCCGCCGAACGCGAGGCGGCGGGCAAGCCGCGCGAATGCCGGCTGTGCCTGTCGGCGCGCCACGACTCCGGCAGCATTGTGATTCGCGTCGCCGACGACGGCCGCGGCATCGACACCGAACGCGTGCTGGCCAAGGCTCGCGCCAAAGGCCTCGTGCCCGAGGGTGCGCTGCTGTCCGAAGAAGCCATCCACGCCCTGATCTTCGAGCCCGGCTTCTCGACCGCCGATGCCGTCACCGACATCTCCGGCCGCGGCGTCGGCATGGACGTGGTCCGCCAGAACGTCGAGAAGCTGCGGGGGCGCATCGCCATCCAGTCCGAACGCGGACGCGGCACACGCATGGAAATCCGCCTGCCGCTGACCCTGGCCATCATCGATGGCTTCCTCGTGCGCTGCGGCACCGCCGTGCTGGCGATTCCGCTGGAGAACATCGAGGAGTGTCTGTCCGCCGCCGCCGTGGGCGAGGGCGAACGAGTGATCAGTCAGCGCGGTACCGCGCTGCCGATCCTGGACGTCGCGCGCAGCCTCGGCATTCCGCCCGCGACCACGGCGACCCGCCGGAGCATCGTCATCGTCAAGTCCGATGGCGTGCGAGCGGGGCTGCTGGTCGACCAGCTCCTCGGCGAACACCAGACGGTGATCAAGCCGCTGGGCAAGGTGTTCTCGCGCATTCGCCCGCTGTCGGGCTCGACCATCCTCGGGACCGGCGAGATCGCGCTGATCCTCGATGTCGGCGAACTGCTGCGGGGCGCGCGCGGCAGCCCGCCGCCACGGGCCCTCGCACTGGGCCTGGAAAGTGCACCCCGGGCCTGAGCCACCCGCGCATTCCCACCCCCTTCCTCACCGCACCTGGTCACTCGCTGCAGCTCCGGAGAGCCAACATGTCACTTGCCAGCCTCACGTTCCAAGCCCGCATCAAGGCGACCATGGTGGCCGTCTCGATCCTCGCGGTTCTCACCATCCTGGTCTCGCACCTCGTCACGGGGCCGCTGATCATCGCCGTTGACGCCATCGGCATCGGCTCGATCTTCTACTGCGCCTGGTGGCTCACCCACTACTCGGGGCGGACGCTCCGCGAGTTCTCCGGCAGTGTCGAGGCGATCTGTGCGGGCGACTTCCAGGCCGCCGTGCGCTACAGCGGCGAGGATGCGCTGGGCGAATCGGCGCAGGCGGTAAACGGCCTCGCCCGCTCGCTGCGCGAGTTCCAGGCGGCCCAGTCGGAGATGGTCAGCCAGCATGAAGCCGGCTGGATCGACGAGCGCATCGACAGTGCGCGCTTCAAGGGTGGCTTTGGCGCCATCGCCGAAGGCATCAATGGCCTGGTGGCCTCGCACATCGCCGTGAAGATGAAGGTTGTCGACGTCATCACCGGCTACGCCAAAGGGGACTTCTCGGTCGCCATGGACCGACTGCCGGGCAAGAAGGCGCAGATCACCGCTGCCATCGACGCGGTCCGCGAGAACCTTGCGAGCGCCGCCGAGGAGAGTGTCGCCAACGCCCGGGTGAAGCAGGCGCTCGAAGCCACCACCACCAATGTGATGCTGGCCGACGACAGCGGTCGCATCCTGTTCTGCAACCGCTCCGTACTCGAGATGCTCGCCACCGCCGAGCAGGACCTGCGCAAGCAGCTGCCCGGCTTCGACGCCAAGAAGGTGGTGGGCGCGAACTTCGACGTTTTCCACCGCAACCCTGCGCATCAGCGCAACCTGCTCGGCAATCTGCGCAGCACCTACCGGACCGAGATCCAGGTGGGCGGACGCACCTTCTCGCTGATCGCCACGCCGATCTTCGGGGAGGGCGGAGCGCGCCTCGGCACCGTGGTCGAATGGAAGGACCGCACCGAGGAGGTCGCCATCGAGGCCGAGGTCCAGCGCGTCGTCGAAGGCGCCGGCGCCGGCGACTTCTCGCAGCGTCTGGTCGCCGAGGGCAAGGCCGGCTTCTTCGCCAAGCTGGCAGGCGGCATGAACAATCTGATGGACGTCGCCGAGACCGGCCTGAGCGATGTCGCGCGGGTGCTGTCCGCCATCGCCAAGGGCGATCTCACCCAGAAGATCGATGCCGACTACACCGGCCTGTTCGGTCAATTGAAGGATGACACCAACCAGACCGTCGAAACCCTGGCTCGCATCATCGGTGAGGTGCGCCTTTCGGCCGACTCGCTCACCGCCGCCGCCGAGCAGGTCAGCGCCACCGCCCAGTCGATCAGCCAGGCAGCCTCGGAGCAGGCTGCAGGCGTCGAGCAGACCAGCGCCTCGGTGGAGCAGATGAGCGCCTCCATCGCGCAGAACGCGGACAACGCCAAAGTCACCGACTCGATGGCCTCCAAGGCGGCAAAAGAGGCCGGCGAGGGCGGCGAGGCGGTGGGTCGAACGGTCGCCGCCATGAAGCAGATCGCCGGCAAGATCGGCATCGTCGACGACATCGCCTATCAGACCAACCTGCTGGCCTTGAACGCGGCCATCGAGGCGGCCCGCGCCGGCGAGCACGGCAAGGGCTTCGCGGTGGTCGCCGCCGAGGTGCGCAAGCTGGCAGAGCGCAGCCAGGTCGCGGCGCAGGAAATCGGTGAGCTGGCGGCCGGCAGCGTCACGGTCGCCGAGCGGGCTGGCGAGCTGCTGAAGGAGATGGTCCCGAGCATACGTCGCACCTCGGATCTCGTGCAGGAGATCACCGCCGCCTCCGATGAGCAGAGTTCCGGCGTGCAGCAGATCAACTCGGCGATGTCGCAGCTCAACAAGGCGACGCAGCAGAACGCATCGGCCTCGGAAGAACTGGCCGCCACCGCCGAGGAGATGTCGGCGCAGTCCGAACAGCTGCAGCAGCTGATGGAGTTCTTCCGCGTATCGACAGCCGCCGGCGATGTCGCCCAGCCGCGCTCGCGGGAGAAGCCACGGGTCACCCCGCTGTCCGGCAAGCGCCGCAAGGAGGCCGGCGCGAAGGAGGGCGATGACCGCTTCGAATCCAACTTCTCGCGCTTCTGAGGGCGACTGCCATGGACAGTGCACACGCCCTGCAAACGCTGGCGGAGCCGGCGCGCCAGAACGGTGACATGCACGATCATCAGTGCCTGAGCTTCGTCTCCGGCGGCACCCACTTCGGTGTCGACATCGCGGCGGTCAAGGAGATCCTCCAGTACGCGGGCGTCACCGAGGTGCCGATGACGCCGCCCTGCATTCGCGGGGTGATCAATCTGCGCGGTCTGGTGGTGCCCGTGGTCGACCTGGCGATCCGCCTCGAACGCCAGCCCTCGCCGCCCGGGAGGCGGGCCTGCGTGATCATCGTCGAGCTCACCGATGGCGCCGAACGCCACGACATCGGCGTGCTGGTGGACGGCGTCAGCGAGGTGGTCGACGTGGCGGCCTCCGAGGTCATGCCGGTGCCCAACTTTGGCACCGCGGTCAGGGCCGACTTCATCCGCGGCATGGTCAATCGCGGCGAGAGCTTCCTGATCCTGCTCGACATCACCTCCACCTTCGACTTCCAGGAGCTGGCCGGCGTCCGTCTGGCCGCGCTGGACCACCACTGAGGTACACATGCTGCTTGACCGGCCCGCGCTGAGCGCCACCACCTTCGACGGCATCCGCAGGCTGCTGTTCGAGGTGTCGGGCATCTCGATCGGCCCCGGCAAGGAGGCCCTGGTGGCCGGTCGACTGCAGCGACGCCTCGATGCCCTCGGCCTGAGCGGCTTCGATGAGTACCTGCAGAAAATCCGGAACCGGACGCAGGACGATGAGCTGCAGATCGCCATCGATCTGCTGACCACCAACGAAACCTACTTCTGGCGTGAGCCGCAACACTTCGATGCGCTTGCCGTGCAGGCGCGCGCGGCGGCAGCCGGCGGTCGCCGCTTCGAGGTCTGGAGCGCGGCCAGCTCCAGCGGCGAAGAGGCGTACAGCATCGCCATGGTGCTTGCGGAGATCGCGCGGACCACGCGGCCGACGCTCGTCTGGTCGATCTTCGGCTCCGACATCAGCCAGCGCGTACTCGAGCGCGCGCGGCGCGGACACTACCCGATGGAACGCGCCCAGCGACTGCCGATCGACCTGCTGCACCGCTACTGCCTGCGCGGCCAGGGCGACTACGCCGGCACTCTGCTGGTCGAGCGTGCCCTGCGCGAGCGCGTGAGCTTCGAGCAGATCAACCTGATCGAGGCGCTGCCGGCGATCGGCCCCTTCGATGCGGTCTTCCTGCGCAACGTGCTGATCTACTTCGAGACGGCCACCAAGGCGCAGGTCGTGCGCGCCGTCGCGGCCAAGCTCAAGCCCGGTGGACGCCTCTATGTGGGTTTGTCCGAAAGCCTGCATCAGGTGGCCGGGCCCCTGGTTTCGCGTGGCCCCGGCATCTACGCACGGCCAGAGGACGCATCGCCATGAGTACGGACGCGGACCACAGCCCGCCGATCGTGCTGATGCCCGGTCAATGGGCGATTCGCTGGGGACAGGGCGTGATCGAAACCCTGCTCGGCTCCTGCGTGGCCCTGACCCTCTGGGATCCGCTGACGCTGACGGGTGCCTGCTGCCACTTCATCCTGCCCGAGGAGAAGACAAGGCCGCGATCAGCAGAGAAGGAGGGCGCCGCCGGCAAGTTCGGCCGCGCCGTGGTGCCGCTGATGTGGGCGGAGCTGGCCGCGCGCGGCATCCCCCGCGAGCGCTGCGTGCACAAGCTGTTCGGCGGCGGACGCATGTTCGCGCCGGCCGCGGGTGACATTGGTGCCGACAACATCGCTTGCGTCCGCGCACTGGTGGACGCAGCGGGGATCACGCTGGCGGCGGAGTCGGTCGGTGGAGATGGACATCGACGCATCAGCTTCGATGTCGCCACCGGCGTGGTCGCGGTGCAGTTCCATCCCGTGTCTCCCGCGTTCTGCGAGCCGACACCATGAACACCGCCGCGATCCGCGTGCTGATCGTCGACGACTCCGCAGTGGTCCGGCAGGTGCTGTCGGCCGTACTCGGCAGCGCCAGTGACTTGCGCGTCATCGCCACCGCGGCGGACCCCCTGATCGCCATGGAGCGCATGGCCGTCGAATGGCCGGACGTGGTGCTGCTCGATGTCGAGATGCCGCGGATGGACGGCATCTCCTTCCTCAAAAAGATCATGGCGGAGCGTCCGACGCCGGTTGTCGTCTGCTCGACGCTCACCGAAGCCGGCGCCGCAACGACCCTGCAGGCGCTGGCGGCCGGGGCGGTCAACGTGGTTGCGAAGCCGAAGTTCGGCTTGAAGGGCTTTCTCGAGGAGAACGCTCGGGAGTTCGTCCAGGCCATCCGCGAGGCGGCGCGGGCGCGTCCACGCGCGATCGGCGCGCGCGGCTCAGGTGCTGCCAGGCCCGTCGCGCAGGCCGCCAACGCCGCTGCCGCCGCACGCGCGTCGGCCATGGCCACAACCGAGAACGTGGTGGCGATCGGCACCTCCACCGGCGGCACCCAGGCGCTGGAGCAGGTGCTGGTCGCGCTGCCGCGCCTGGTCGCCGGGATCGTCATCGTCCAGCACATGCCCGAGAAGTTCACCGCGAGCTTCGCCAAGCGGCTGGACAGCCTGAGCGAGATCGACGTCAAGGAGGCCGAGCACGGCGATCGCGTGCTGCCGGGACGCGCGCTGATCGCGCCGGGCGGGCTGCACATGCGCGTCGTGCGCAGCGGGGCTCTCTATCGTGTCGAGGTGCTGGATGGCCCCCCCGTCAACCGCCACAAGCCCTCGGTCGACGTGCTGTTCCGCTCGGTGGCGCAGTACGCCGGTGCCAATGCACTCGGCGTGCTGATGACCGGCATGGGCGACGACGGCGCCCGCGGTCTGCTCGACATGCGTCAGGCCGGCGCCCGCACGGTCGCGCAGGATGAAGCCAGTTGCGTCGTGTTCGGCATGCCGCGCGAGGCGATCCGCCTGGGCGCGGCCGAGACGGTGGTGCCGCTCGATGGCATCGCCGACGAGATCATTGCAGTCTCCACCCTCGACCTGCAGCGTCGAGCCTCCCCGTCCGTGCGCCCCTGAGGCCATCGCCATGCGCCGAATCGTGTACGCCAGCTTCTCGCACAAGCCTCTGGGCCTGGATGCACTGTTCGAACTGCTCGTCCACTCGCGCCGGGCCAACACCGGGCGCGGCATCACCGGCGCGCTGTTCTACCAGGACCGCTTCTTCCTGCAGTGCCTCGAGGGCCCGACGGTTGAGGTGTCGGATCTGATCGGACGCATCGCGCGCGATCGGCGCCATGCGGCGTTCACCCTGCTCAGCGACCAGCCCTTGGTGGTGTCCCGACTGTTCTCGTCCTGGGCCATGGGCTTCTTCCATATGGAGGCGGTCGAAGCGATTGCGCCCCCGGGGCTGCTGACGGAAGTCTCGAACTTCGAGCAGGCGCTGGCCGGGGAACAGGCCGCTGATCCGGCCGCCGTTCTGCTGCGGCAGTATTGGGCGGCCAATGCGCGACATCTGGTTCGCCCCGTCAACACGGGCAGTCGCGTCACTTCCAGCCCCTAGTGATGCCATGAACGAAAAGACCTACACCACCCGCGAAGTGGCCCGGATGCTCGGCGTCACGGTGCAGACCGTGCAGCGCTGGGTGGATGCCGGCGTTCTTCGCGCCTGGCGAACCGCCGGAGGACACCGCCGGCTCGCGGTCGACAGCGTCGACAATTTCGTCCGCAACTCGAGGCTGCAGCTGCAGGGCGAGCAGGGCCCGACATCGGCGAACGCGACGGGCGCGTCGCCAGCCCCGCCGCATGTGCAGAGCGATGCCGCGCCCTGCGTGCTGGTGGTGGACGACGACGAGAACGACCGAGAGCTTGCAGTTCGTGCCGTGCGTGGCCTGCTGCCCGCCGCCCGCATTCTGGAGGCCGACAACGGCTTCTCTGGCCTGATCCAGCTCGGCCGCACGGCCGTGGACGTGCTCATCACCGACATCCACATGCCCGAGCTCGACGGTCTCGCGATGCTGCGCGCGCTGCGTGCAGACCCGGCCACCGCGGCGATCCGCATCGCCGCGATGTCGAGCTATGACCTCGACGAGATCGGCCGGCGCGGGGGCCTGCCCGCTGGCGTGGCCTTCCTTCCGAAGCCGCTTGGACGCCAGCGCGTCGGCGATTTCCTGCTCTCCCCGGCCAAGACTGGAGCTGCCTGATGGACGCTGACCGAAAAACGGATCCTGCGGCGGGCACGGCGACGCTCCTCATCGTCGACGACGAGCCCGACAACCTCGATCTGATCGAAGGCATGCTGGCCCGCAGCCCGTACACGCTGGTGCGCGCCGAATCCGGGCGCGAAGCGCTTGAGCTGCTGGCGGCCGAGCCCGACCGCTACGACGCCGTCCTGCTCGACCGGATGATGCCAGGCATGGATGGCATCACGGTGCTCCGCAGCATCAAGGAGAACCCGCGCCTCAACGCGCTGCCGGTGATCCTGCAGACCGCGGCCGGCAGTCCGCACCAGGTCGCCCAGGGCCTCGAAGCCGGCGCCCACTACTACCTCATCAAGCCCTTCGACCGCGCCCAGCTCATCCCCATCGTGGCCGGCGCGGTCGGCAACTACCGCAACATCCGCGAGATGACGCGACGCATGCTGTCGAGCGTCGCGCTCGGCTTGATCCTGTCGGGCGAGTTCCGCTACTCCACGCTGGAAGAGGCCAAGGAGCTGGCCACCTTCCTGGCCCGCGCCAGCGGCGATCCGAGCCCGGTCGCCTTCGGCCTGTTCGAACTGCTCAGCAATGCGATCGAGCACGGCTGCCTCGGTATCGGCTACGAGCAGAAGAAGGCGGCACTGCTGAGCGGCAACTACCCCGCGCTGCTCGCCGCACGGCGTGCCGAGCGCGATGCCTCGCGCTGGTTCGCCACCGTCCGCATCGAACGCGACGAGGAGGCGGTGACCTACACCGTGGCCGACCCGGGTGCGGGCTTTGACGCCGGCGCCTTCCTCGAAGCTCTGCCGCACCGACTCACCGAACCCAACGGCCGCGGCATCCAGATCGCGCGCGAGCTCAGCTTCGACAGCGTTGAATACCTCGGCTGCGGCAACACCGTGCGGGCCAGGGTCGCGCTGTCGGCCTGGCGTGAGTTCTAGCCATGCCAGCCGGCAGCGAGCTGCCGTGGCTGGTCCTGGCGCGCGCGCTCTGGCCCCTGCTGGTCGTCGGTCCCGAGGGCCAGCTCCGCTTTGCCAATCCAGAGGCTCGCGCCTGGCTGCGCGAGGCAGGCCTGCCCTGGTACGACCTCGCCAACGGACATCCGATCGGCGCCTTGCCCGCGGATGCCGAGGTGCTGGCCTTGGAGGGCGCCGATGGCGCCCGTCTGGTGCAGCGCCGGTCAGGTGTCGCAGCGCGTCGCAGTGGTGGGCTGCTGGACGCGCCCGGCCTGCTTTTCCGACTCGAGCGCGCGCTCGAAACCGCGCTGCAGCTGGGCCAGATCGTGTCGGTGTCGCAGTTCAACCTGGGCCTGTATCACGAGATCGAATCGCTGTACGGACGCAACGAAGCCGGCGCCCTGATCGATCAGATCAGCACGCGCGTCATCGCCCAACTGCGCCGGGGAGAGTTCGCCGGCCATCTGGGCAACGGCCAGCTGGTGCTGGTATCGCTGGCACAGCCGACGGCCGAAGCCGCGATGGCCGCCACCGAGCACTGGCTGCGGGTGCTCGCCCAGCCGCTCCGGGTGGGCCGCGGCGAACATGCCCACCGCGTCACCGGTGGGTTGGCCATCGCGCCCGAACACGGTCGCAGCGCCAGCGAGCTGCTCGACCATGCGGCGGCCGCAGCGTTTACCGCCGCGCGTCAGCGGCGGGGCACCGTGTGGGCCTTCTCGGAGGCGATGGCGCGGCAGATGCAGGACGACATGCTGCTCGAATCGGCCTGCGCCAGCGCCCTGCAGAACGACGAGTTCCATCTTGTGTTCCAGCCCAAGGTGCGTCTTGTTGTCGGCGCGCCGCAGCTGGACGGCGTCGAGGCCCTGCTGCGCTGGCAGTCGCCCAAGCTGGGCAACGTCTCGCCCGCGCGTTTCATCCCGATCGCCGAGCGCGCTGGCTTCATGCCCGACCTCGGTCGACGGGTGGTGGAGATGGCCTGCGCGCAGATCCTGCGCTGGCGGGAGCGCGGCTGGCAGGCGCCTGTGGTCGCGGTCAACGTGTCCGGCTACGAATTCAACCAGAGCGATTTCCGCGGCCAGTTCAAGCGCACCCTCGAACGCTTCCGGGTACAACCGTCGGCTCTGCAGATCGAAATCACCGAAAGCGCGCTGCTGCAGGACGTGGACTACGCGATTCACGTGCTGAAGTCGCTCAAGGCCGATGGGGTGGGTCTCGCGATCGATGATTTCGGCACCGGCTATTCCTCGCTGGGCTACCTGCGTCGCTTTCCCGCCGACCTGCTGAAGATCGACCGCAGCTTCGTCGTCGACGCCGAGAAGGACGAAGGCGCGCGCGCCGTGCTGCTGAGCATCGTGCAGCTGGCGCATTCGCTGCGGATGGACGTGGTTGCCGAGGGCGTCGAAACCGCGGCACAGCGCGACGTCCTGCTGGCCATGGGCTGCGACTGCTTCCAGGGCTTCCTGTTCGGCCGACCGCTGCCGGCGCATGAGCTGGAGGCGCTGTGGGCACCTGCCGGAGCGGCGCATGCCAGCGGGGCTTGAGGCGCTGCGCGCGGCCACTCGCGGCCTGCACGCGGCAGTCGAGAGCACCGCGGTGATGCAGGGAATGCTGTGCTCCCCACTCTCGGCGACGACCTATGGGCAGTACCTGGTCGCATTGGCCGCCAGCATCGCGCCGCTTGCCGCCCGTCTGCAGCAGACGGAGGCGCGGCCCGCGCTGGCCTCGACAGAGGCCTGGGCCTGTCTTGCGCAGGACCTGGGGGCGCTCGCCGTCGCCTGGCCCGCAGTCGTCGAGACGCCCCCCGAGCCCGCGCATCCCGACGCGATCTGGGGGCGCATCTACGTGGTGCGTGGCGCCGAAGCGGGGCTTTCGATCGTGGCCCGGCAGCTGGATCGGCTGGGAGGAGCGGCCAACCTGCCGAGGCGCTTTCTCGATGCGGTGCTGGCCCAGCGCTGTGACTGGCCGCGCATCTGCCGGGTGTTGGACCAGCTCGAAGGGCCGGCGCAGCGCGCCGCCGTCGAACTCGCGGTGGCTGACTTCCGATTCGCTCTCGCTGCTCTGAGTGCCTGCGCGCCAGCACCGGAGGTCTCGGCATGAGGCCCGATCCCATTCTGGAAGCGGCCGAACGGGCCTGCGCGGAAGAACCCATCCATCGCCTCGGGCGTTCGCAGTCACACGGCGTGATCCTCGTCTGCAAGGCTGAGGACGCGAGCATCGCGATGTGCTCGATGAATGCCGAGTCGGTGCTCGGCATCGCCCCGCAGCAGCTGCTGGGCCGGGCCTTGGCGAGGCTCAGCCCGCGCCTCGACGAGCTCGCCCGTGGCGTGCGCGCGCAGGGCCTGTGGCCGGACGGTACGCCGATGCGGCGACAGGCGCGGGTGGCGTTGGGGCCGGCCGCCGCCGTGCTGGAAGCCTCGGTCCACGCCTGGGACGCAGCGGTCATCGTCGAGCTGCAGCCCACGCGGGTCGATCCGGACTTGGTCGAATCCGACGCCGCCAGCCTCATCGACAGCCTCTCGCAGAAGCTCGCGGTGGCCGCCAGCGTTGTCGAGCTCTGCGACATCGCCTGTGCCGAGGTGCAGCGCATGACCGGCTACCAGCGGGTCATGGCCTATGAATTCGATGCCGACTGGAACGGCAAGGTCATCGCTGAACAGGTGCGCGCCGGCGAGCCGACCGCCTATCTGGGGCTGCAGTTTCCCGCCTCGGACATTCCTCCGCAGGCGCGGCGCCTGTATGCCAGCGTGCACCTTCGCGTGATCGCCGACGCCGACGACGAGGGCATGCCGCTGGTCGGCATTGCCGAGGCCCAGCCCGCCCCCGATCTCAGCCATGCCCTGCTGCGCAGCGTTTCGCCCATGCACCTGCAGTACCTGCGCAACATGGGCGTGCGCGCCACTCTCGCGATCTCACTGCTCGTGGATGGCCGTCTGTGGGGGCTGCTGGTCGCGCATGACGAGCTGCCGCGGGTGCCGCCGCACGCCATCGTGCATGCACTGCGCGTCACCTGCCGGGTGATGGGCCAGATGGTCGGCGCCCGCTTGCTTGCGCTCGACTACCGACAGCGTCTCGCTGAGGACCAGAGCCTGCTGGATCTGATCGAGGGGCTGCAGTCGAAGGGCAGCCAGTTCCGAAGCGTCGCTGCAGCCTGGCAGGCGCTGAAGGCCGAGATACTCGCCTGGTTCATGGCGGATGGCGGCCTGCTGGTGGAGGAGGGGCGCGTTGAGTCCATTGAGGCGGAGCTGCAGGGCTCCTTGGAGGCCTGTGTCGTGCACTTCATGACGCAGGGCCGGGATGCCCCGCTGGCCTCGTCGGCGCTGGCTGCGGCGGGCGTGGTCGAACCGGGCTCGGCGGTGTCCGGCGCGCTGTGGATTCCCTTCGGTCGGGCGGGCAGCGGGCTGCTGCTGTGGCGTCGTGAAGAGCCGCGCTCGGTGTTCTGGGGTGGCGACCCGAATTCGCCGATGGAGCCCTCCGGCCGCACCGAACGGCTGGGGCCGCGCCGCTCCTTCGCGAAATGGCGGGAAGTGCGTCGGGACGAGTCAAGGCCCTGGAGCCCCGCCCAGTTGGAGGCAGCGCGCCGGCTGGGCGTGCAGTGGCGCCTGTTGGGCCTCGACGAGGAGCGGCGTCGGGCCGAGCACACCGTCTGCCTGCTGCAGACCGGAATCATGCACATCCCGGATGGCCTCGCGATCGCCCGCGGCAGCGCGGACGGCCGGCTGGAGGTGCTGTTCGCCAATCCGCCATTCGACGTCCTGCTGAATCAGGGGAAGGCCTCGGTCGGAAAGACGCCCGCCTTTCTCGATGGCAGCTGGGGCGATGACGAAACTCTGGCGGCCCTGAGGGACGCGCTCGGCCGGCAGCGCCCCATCGAACTGGAGTTCGCGCCGGCCGAAGGACGCTGGCTTTCGCTCTCGCTCACACCCACGGGCACTCGGGACGGCGAAGCCCCGGTCTGGGTTGCGCTGGTGCGCAATATCAGTGCGCGCAAGTGGCAGGAACGGGCGCAATCACGCCAGAGCCTCGCCCTGCAGCGATCCAACGACCGCTATGCGCGCATCCTCGAAGCTTCCCACGACGGCATGCTGACCCTCGACGAGGGTTTGGGGATCGACTACTGCAGTCCGCGCCTGTACGAGATTCTGGAGGGCTACCAGAGCCTGGTGGGCCGACCCTTCCCGGGTTTGTTTGCCCGCGGTGAAGACGCCGAAGCCCTCATCAGCACCTCGTCGACACGCAGCTATGTCGTCCGTCGGGAGAGTGCGCTGCGCGACGGGCACGGTCGCGAGCGTCTGTGCGACATCGCCATGATTCCGCTACGACGCGACGAGGGAGATTCGGCAGGTTGGCTGGTGATGGTGAGCGACATCAGCCAGCGCAAGGCGCTGGAAGATTCGCTGCGCAAGCTCAATGCGCGCCTCGAGGCCGCGGTGGCGGAACGCACCGCCGAGCTGGTTTCAGCCAAGGAATCGGCGGACGCCGCCAACCGGGCCAAGAGCGAGTTCCTGGCCAACATGTCGCACGAGCTGCGCTCGCCCCTGCATGGCATTCTCGGCTTCACGCGTCTCCTGATCGACGACCCGGACCTGCCGGAAGAGCGGCAGCTCAACTATCTGGGCAAGGTCGAGCGCAACGCCGCGAATCTGCTGCTGCTGGTGAACGACCTGCTCGACTCGGCCAAGATCGAGGCGCACAGCTTCTCGATCCAGAGGGTGCACTGCGACCTCGTGGAGATCGCACGCGCTGTGGCTGCCGAGTTCCAAGTCGACACCGGGCCGGCCTCGACCATCCGCCTCGACCTGCCGGGCGCTGCGCCTTGCCTCGTGGACCCGGTGCGCATGGCCCAGGTGCTGCGCAATCTGCTCGCCAATGCCGTGCGATTCTCGCCTGCGTG
The DNA here is from genome assembly GCF_900101825.1 of Aquimonas voraii. Taxonomy (GTDB): domain Bacteria; phylum Pseudomonadota; class Gammaproteobacteria; order Xanthomonadales; family Xanthomonadaceae; genus Aquimonas; species Aquimonas voraii. The sequence continues at coordinate 2,797 of NZ_FNAG01000014.1, read as the reverse complement.
CTCGCGAATCGATGTGCGTGTCGAAGGCGGGGATGCCGGCTGGCGCCTGCTCGTGCTCGATTGCGGACCGGGCATTCCTGCGGATGAGCTGGAAAGCATCTTCGAGCGCTTTTCACAGAGTTCGGGCACCAAGACCGGCGCCGGCGGAACCGGACTCGGCCTGCAGATCGCCCGCGGTATCTGCGAGAGCCACGGTGGCTGGCTGCGGGCCAGCAATCGGGCGGGCGGTGGCGCCGAGTTCGAGGCGTGGATTCCCAGCGGGCACTGAGTGGCGCACTTGGCGGCGGGCGTCCTTCAGTCGTCCCCACGCACCGGACCGCCTCGCACGCGCGCCCCAGCGCGCCGCAGATCATGCGCGCGCTGCACAGCTGGCTCGACTTGGCCCGCGCGTTGGCAGCTGATGGCCCTGGCGGATGTCTACGACGCGCTGATCTCGCGGCGCTGCTACAAGGCGCCCATGAGCCACGAGCAGGCCGTCGCGATCCTGCAGGACGGGTGCGGCAGCCATTTCGATCCCGAGGTGGTCGAGGCTTTCCTGCGGCGGCAGCACGAGTTCCGGCGGATCGCCGAGACCTACGCCGACTGAGAGCATGTGAGAACCCTCCGCCTACTGCGGCCGCCTCTGGCCGCCCGTGGCGGCAGCGCGCTACGCGAATTCCGCGGTCACTTGGCTCGCCAAACTCCCTTGAATTCACGTGCCGCGCTTTGCCGCGAACACCCAGAGGCGCCCTCGCTACGGCGTCTGGGCTTTTTCACACGCTCTGGGATCTGCACGGGGGTTCGCGGCCCGGGCTGGGCAGGTCCATTGCTGAAAGTGTCAAACCCGCGGCGGCAAGCCGCTTGCATGGGGGCCGGTCGCGCCTGCGCACGGCAGGCACCACTCGCCCGACGCCGTACCCCTGATGCTGGACCCCAGCCAGACCCTAGATGCCATGGAGAGCTTGCGCATGAACCCTGTACTCGCCTGCTGCACCCTCGCGGCCAGCCTTGGCCTCGCCTCTTACGCGCAGGCCCAGTCAAGCTATGCCGACGTGGTGCTGGCGGACAGCCCGGTGGCCTATTACCGCTTCGAGGAAACCAGCGGGACGGTGGCCGCCGACAGCAGCGGCAACGGCAATGACGGCGAGTATCGGAATGCGCCCACCCTGGGGCAGACTGGCGCCGAGCGTCTCGGCCGCGCGGTGCGATTCGACGGCATCGACGACTACGTCAACACCGCCCGCACCGTGGCCGGCAACTTCAGCCTGGAGCTGTGGGTGAACACCACGGCCAACAGTCTGGGCGGCGTGCAGGCCTTCCAGGGCAACGGCCTGGTGTGGTCCGACGTGGGTGGTGGCGCCAACGACTTCACTGTTGCCGCGGTCAACAACCGTCTGACCTTCTTCACTGGAGACAACGAAGCCAATATCAGCAGCACCAGCCTGCTGAACGACGGCGAGTGGAAGCACCTCGTCGTCACCCGCAGCCAGGGCGGGGAGATCCGCGTCTACGTCAACGGCGAGCTGCAGGCATCGGCGGCCGCCGGCGCAGCCCTGCTCAACGCCAATCCGATCATCGCCATCGGCGGCAACGTTCTCGACAACCGCTACTTCAACGGTCTGATCGACGAAGTGGCCTACTACGCCAGCGAGCTCAGCCCCGCGCGTATCCAGGCCCACTACATCGCCGGCGCCGGCCCCGGATTGCCGGCACCGCTGCCGCGCCCTGCCGTGGTCGACACCCTGTCGGGTGGCAGCCTGGGCCTGCTCGCCCTGCTGATCGCGGGTCTGGCCTGGGCGGGGCTGCGCCGGCGCTGAGTCGGCCGCAGCCAGTCTCAAACAAGCCGGGCCGGCGCGCGGCTTACCGCGCCTGCGCGTCCATCGAAGCCGTCACTGATCCACTCATCCAGGCGTTCCGACCCCATCGAGTTGGAGTCCGCCCCGATCGATCGAGCGCATCACGCGCAGACCTGAAAGGCCACAGCGTGAGCTTCGGGATGCTCAGCCTGCGAGCCTGTCCCTCAGTGCGGTGAGCAGGCGCTCGATGTGGGCCCGATCAGGCGTCGAGACGCCGTCCCGATAGCGACGCTGCAGCCCGAACAGCGCCGCGCGCAGTGCATCGGCCGTCCATGTCCGGATCGCCGCGCCCTGCTCGACGTCCACGGCAAGCTGTCTCGGGTCCACTGGAGCAGTCTGCGCCTCGCCCCAGGCATAGCCATCGAAGCTCAGAGCGAAAGCCTCGGCGAGGCTGCCATAGCCCCAATCCGGGTTGGCAGGCACGTGTTTCGCCTCAAGGTGCCGGGTCGGAATCGAGGCGCCGGGAAGCAGGCTCCAGAGCGTCCTCGCATCGCCGGCTTCAAGCGCCGCCAGCGCTTGCGCTGCGCGGTGGTCGAGGGGTTCAGGGGATTCGTTTCTCAAGCTCGACTCTCCAGCTGCGCGGGTTTCATGTTCCGCAGTCGGCGGGGGCGATTCCGATCCGCCGTCACCCAGCCGTGACGAGCGAAGCGGCCATCAGTTCCTCATCCTGCCAGGGCGGAAACAGGCGAGGGTCGATGAACCAGCGAGCAGATCATCGCGCTGATCAAGCAGGCCGGTCGTCGTGGGCCTCAGCAGGCTTGGGTGCCCAGTCCGCGCGAGCACAATCTTGACGCAAAGTCACGGAGCCCAAGGTCCGCGACTCGGGTCACCCGGGGCACAGGTCTGTCACAGGGTAAATCGCGCGCTTGGAGGGGAGAGCCGCCGCGCTTGCGCGCCACTGGCGCGCGCGGCGCGCGAACGCCCGAGCGCCGTGAGGCGGGCGGGCCGGGAATCACGACAGG
>NZ_FNAG01000013.1 GCF_900101825.1 Aquimonas voraii | reverse complement strand
CCGGCATTGGCGCCGACCTGGAAGGCCTGGCCGGTGAAGCTGCCGTCGAGCAGCTTGGTGCCGTTGAACTCGGTCTGGGTGGCGACGCGCTGGATTTCCGACTGCAGCTGGGCGACTTCCTTCTGCAGGGCCTCGCGATCGGTGGCGCTGTTCGAGGCGTTCGAGGACTGCACCGCCAACTCGCGGATGCGCTGCAGGTTGTTGCCGATCTCGCCCATGCCGCCTTCGGCGGTCTGCGCCAGCGAGATGCCGTCGTTGGCATTGCGGGTGGCGACGTTCAGGCCGCGGATCTGGGTGCTGAAGCGCTCGGAGATGGCGAGGCCGGCGGCGTCGTCCTTGGCGCTGTTGATGCGCAGGCCCGAGCTCAGGCGTTGCAGGCTGGTGGCGAGCTGGCTGCCGGAGGTGGACAGGTTGCGCTGCGCGTTCAGCGAGGCGACGTTGGTGTTGATGACCTGCATGATGACTCTCCTTGAAACCGGTGCCGGCGTGCGGCGCGTGGGTCGGATGCGGCAGGCGGTGCTTGCCTGCGCCTGATCCAGTTATCGGAGGTGAGCCGTGTTTCTTTAGGGCGATTTTTGAGGATCGTCGTGCCGCCGGCTGCCGAACTAAGGAAACAGGCGCGTCGGCGAGGCCGGTTGTGCGGCTGGCCTTGAATCGCGCGCAAAAAAAGGCGGGCCGGAGCCCGCCTTGCCTTTCGAGGGCGTGCGGTGGCTTCAGCGCAGCAGGGCCAGCGCGGTTTCCGGCTTCAGGTTGGCCTGAGCACTGACGACTTGCGCGCCTGCCGTCTCTGCCTGCAGACGCAGGCGCCCCAGGCTCTCGTTGATGCGCTGCGCGGTTTCCGCACGGGTCTGGTCCAGCAGCTCGGACGCCGACGGCGCGCCACCTTGGGCGGTCCGCGCCAGTCCGGCGCTGCCGCTCAAGGGACGCGGTCGCGCGAGGAACTCAGCGCCCAAAGCGAAGGTGTCCTGCCCCGGCTGGATTCGTTGGTCGATCTGCAGGCCCAGATTGGATGCCTGCTGGGTTTCCGCCGCACCCGTCGGGTTCAGTGCCTGGCCGCTGCCAAGACGCTGGCCGGCGCGCGACTGCGTGTCGAGATCGACAGCGCGCGTGCTCTGGGCGGACAGGGTGGGTTTGACGTTGATCTGCATGGCGGCCCCCGCTGGGGATGAGCTCGAGTGCTGACGCGCAGTCTAGGCCCGGGGCCGCGCGCGGGTCGTCAAGCCGGACACGGTCGGGTGTCAGGGCAAACCTGACATGTCTGCCTGTGGCCGATCGGATCCGTGGTTCAGCGTTTGGGTAGACGCACGGTCAGCGTGCCGGAGGCCAGTTCGTGCCAGCTGCGGCGCTCGCGGTCGATCAGGACCCAGACGAAGCCCAGCCCGGCCGCGGCGAGTGAGACCGCGCCCACCGCGAAGCGCAGCGCGATCGCCGTCCAGCCCGGCGGGTTGCCGCTGGCGTCGACCGCGCGCAGGCGCCAGGCGCGCATGCCGAGCGTTTGGCCGCCGAAGCGCCAGGACAGGCCCGCATACAGAAAGGTCGCGGCGACCAGGGCTGCGAACTCCAGCCAGGCGCCCAGGCTGCCCGGGGTGACGGGCTCGCCGCCGTTCAGGGCATAGCTCAACACTGAAACCGCGAACCAGATGCCCAGCACCGGGAAGAAGTCGTAGACCAGCGCCAGCAGGCGCGGCAGCAGGGGCGCAGTTTCGACTTCGAGGCGGGGGGCAGGGGCGGTGCTCATGGGCGGCAAGGATACCGGGCTCACTCGCTAAGCTTGCGCGCATGCCGACGCCGCCGACTCCCAAGCCGAGATCCAAGCCCGCCTCCGCCGCCGATCGGAGGGAGCAGACCCTCGCCCTGCCGCCTGCGCGCGAGGCCGACCAGCGCCTGATCGAGGCCTTCATCGAGCGCGCCTGGGCCGAGGACGGGCTGTCGCGCAACACCCAGGATAGCTACCGCCGCGACCTCGAAGGCTTTGCCCGCTGGCTGGTCGACCATGGTCCGGGTCTGTTCGAGGTGGGTCGCAGCGAGGTCTACGCCTATCTGGCCTGGCGCAGCGCGCAGGGCTACAGCCCGCGCAGCGGTGCGCGCCTGCTGTCCAGCCTGCGCCGCTTCTATGCCCAGGCCCTGCGCCTGAACCGTATCGGCAGTGATCCGCTGGCACTGATCGAAAGCCCCAAGCTGGGGCGCCCGCTGCCCAAGGCCCTGACCGAGGCCGAGGTCGAGGCCCTGCTGGCCGCGCCCGAGCTCGACAGCCCGTTGGGCCTGCGCGACCGCGCCATGCTGGAGTTGATGTACGGCACCGGTCTGCGCGTCTCAGAGCTGGTCGAGCTGCCGGCCACCGCGGTCAACCTGCGCCAGGGCGTGCTGCGGGTGATGGGCAAGGGCAGCAAGGAGCGTCTGCTGCCGATGGGCGAAGAGGCCCAGCATTGGCTGCAGCGCTACCTGGACGAGGCCCGCCCGCTGCTGGCCCGCGGGCGGCAGCCGCTGGCCCTGTTCCTGTCGCGGTTGGGCGAGGGCATGAGCCGGCAGATGTTCTGGCATGGCGTGAAGCAGTTGGCCCTGCGCGCCGGCATTCCCGGCGAGCGCGTCAGCCCGCACACCCTCCGGCACGCCTTCGCCACTCATCTGCTGAATCACGGCGCTGATCTGCGCGCCCTGCAGATGCTGCTGGGCCACAGCAGCCTGTCGACCACCCAGATCTACACCTTCGTCGCGCGCGAAGGCCTGAAGCGCCTGCACAGCCAGCACCATCCGCGCGGCTGAGGTCGGCCGTAGCTGCCCGGCCGGCTCGGGTACACTCGCCGCCGCCCGCGCCTGCCGCGGCACAGTGAACTTCCGGCCCGGGGCACGGTCGCAGCGCGACAGGCCCGCAGCCCGCCGGCCCATCCAGCTTCGAGGAACCGCATGACCCGCATCCTTGCCGGCGCCGTGATCGCCGCCCTGAGTCTCGTGGCCACTGCCACGCCCGCCATCGCGCAGTCCGGTGAATCCGCGGTACGCGGTGCCATCGAAACCCTGGTGCCGAACGCCAAGATCGACAGCGTGTCCGAGTCGGTGGTGCCGAACCTGTACGAGGTCACCATCGAAGGCCGCGTGGTCTATGTCACCGCCGACGGCCGCTACCTGATCCAGGGCTCGCTGTTCGACATCCCCAACCGGGTCGATGTCACCGAGGCCAGCCGGGCCAAAGTCCGCCGCGAGGCCCTGGCCGAGGTCACCACAGGCCGCATCGTGTTCGCGCCGCCGAACCCCAAGTACACGCTCACCGTGTTCACCGACATCGACTGCGGCTACTGCCGCAAGATGCATGAGCACATGACCGAGTACAACAGCGCCGGTATCGCCATCGAGTACATGTTCTTCCCGCGCGCTGGCATCGGCTCCGAGAGCTACCAGAAGGCGGTTTCGGTCTACTGCTCGACCAACCAGCAGAAGGCCATGACCGACGCCAAGGCCGGCCAGCCGCTGGATATGAAGGAGTGCGAGAACCCGATCGCCGACCAGTTCAACCTGTCGCAGAAGATCGGCGTGACCGGCACCCCGGCCGTGTTCGCCGAGGACGGCACCCAGCTCGGCGGCTACATGCCGCCGGACCAGCTGCTGCAGCGTCTGGAGGCAATGGCGGCGGCGCCCAAGCAGTAAGCCGCGCCAGCCATCCGGAAAGAGAACGGCGATCCCGGCTGCGGGGTCGCCGTTCTTCGTTTTGGCGGCGCGGTCGCCGCGGTTTCGGGCAAGAGGGCGGCATCGCCGATCGGCTGGCAAGCGTCGTAGGAGGGCGGGCTCCCGACGCCCGCCACTGCCCGGGAACAACTCGGGTCCGGCCCGCTCCGGGCAAGCTGGTAGAATCCGCGCCCCGCATTCCTCGCGCCGCGCGCGCGTGACAAGGTCAGCATGATCGTGTTCGAGGGCCAGGCGGCCCTGTCGTCCTTCCGTCTGGCGGCACTGGCCGCCCGCGTTGGCAGCCTGGCACCGGGCCTCGGCCCTGTCTCCACCCGCTGGCTGTATTTCATCGAACTGGAGCCCGGCGCGGTTCTCGGTGAAGCGGACAGCCTTCGCTTCGGGCGCATCCTCGAAGCCCGCCCCGGCAGCGCGCAGCCTGCGCCGACTTCACCCTGGGTGCTGCCGCGTCTGGGCACGCGCTCGCCCTGGTCGACCAAGGCCACCGAGATCCTGCGCGGCGCCGGCCTGCCGGTGGCGCGGGTTGAGCGCGGGCTCGCCTATGCGCTGAACGCCGAGCTGCCGGCCACGCCGGGCCTCGCCGTGCTGCTGCACGATCCGATGACCCAAAGCCTGGTGGTCGAGGGCTCGCGTCTGGCCGGCCTGTTCGCCGCACAGCCGCCGGAGCGGGCCGAGCGCATCGCCCCGGCCGAGCTGCCGGCGGCCAACCGCCGCTTGGGCCTGGCCCTGTCCGAGGACGAGATCGAGTACCTGCAGGCGCGCTTCGCCGAGCTGGGGCGCGACCCGTCTGACGCTGAGCTGATGATGTTCGCGCAGGCCAACTCCGAGCACTGCCGGCACAAGATCTTCAACGCCAGCTGGCGGATCGACGGCGAGAACAAGGCGATCAGCCTGTTCGGCATGATCCGCAACACGCAGAAGGTCTCGCCGCAGCTGACCCTGTCCGCGTACAAGGACAACGCGGCCGTGGTCGAGGGCTTCAGCGCACGTCGCTTCGCCGCCGGCCCCGATCGCGTCTACGTCGAGCGCGCTTCCGTGCCTTCGGCGTTCGCGATCAAGGTCGAGACCCACAACCACCCGACCGCGATCTCGCCCTTTCCTGGGGCGGCCACCGGCTCGGGTGGTGAGATCCGCGACGAAGGCGCCACGGGCCGCGGCGGCAAGCCCAAGGCCGGGCTCACCGGCTTCACCGTCAGCCATCTGCGCATTCCGGGGTTGCCGCGGCCCTGGGAGAACGCGCGTCCACTCAACCCGCGCATGGCCACGGCCTTCGAGATCATGCGCGACGGCCCGATCGGCGCGGCAGCGTTCAACAACGAGTTCGGCCGGCCGGCGCTGACCGGCTATTTCCGCAGCTTCGAACTGCCCACCGAGCAGCCCGGTGTGTACCGCGGCTACGACAAGCCGATCATGCTGGCCGGCGGCATTGGCAGTATCGAGCGCGACCAGGTCGAGAAGCGCCGCCTGCGTCCCGGCGATGCCGTCGTGGTGCTCGGCGGGCCGGGCATGCTGATCGGTCTCGGTGGCGGTGCGGCCTCCTCGGTGGCCTCGGGCCAGAGCAGCGAGGACCTCGACTTTGCCTCGGTGCAGCGCGACAACCCCGAGATGCAGCGCCGCTGCCAGGAAGTGATCGATCGCTGCTGGCTGCTGGGCGAGGCCAACCCGATCCTGTCCGCACATGACGTCGGCGCGGGCGGCCTGTCGAACGCGCTGCCCGAGCTGCTGAACGATTCCGAGGTCGGCGGCGAGATCGATCTGGCCCAGGTGCCCTCCGACGATCCCGGCCTGTCGCCGATGCAGCTGTGGTGCAACGAGGCGCAGGAACGCTACGCCCTGGGCATCGCCGCCGAGCGCCTGGCCGAGTTCGAAGCCCTGTGCCGGCGCGAGCGCTGCATTTATGCGGTGGTCGGCCGGGTCACTGCCGAACGCCATCTGCGCGTCACCGATTCGCGGCCGCAGGCGCTTGCGGTCACCGGCACGCCGGAGGCGGTGATCGACCTGCCGATGGACGTGCTCTTCGGCAAGGCGCCGAAGATGCACCGCGATACCCGGCCGCCGCGCGCTGTGGCCTGGCCGCGGCTCGACCCGTCCGCGATCGACCTGCGCGAAGCAGGCCTGCGCGTGCTCTCGCATCCCAGCGTGGGCGCCAAGCAGTTCCTGGTGACGATCGGTGATCGCACGGTCGGCGGCCTCTCGGCCCGCGACCAGATGGTCGGGCCCTGGCAGCTGCCGCTGGCCGATGTCGCCGTCACCCTGGCCGACTTCGAGGGCTATACGGGTGAGGCGATGGCGCTGGGCGAGCGCAGCCCGCTGGCCCTGATCGATGCCGCCGCCTCCGCACGCATGGCCGTTGGCGAAGCCCTGACCAATCTGGCCGCCGCACCCGTGGCGTCGCTGAAAGAGGTGAAGCTGTCGGCCAACTGGATGGCCGCGGCCGGTTTTGACGGTGAGGACGCCCTGCTGTTCGAGGCAGTGCAGGCGGTCGGCATGGAGCTCTGCCCCGCGCTCGGCATCGGCATTCCGGTCGGCAAGGATTCGCTGTCCATGCAGGCGCGCTGGCAGCACGGCGATGAGACCCAGACGGTGGCCTCGCCGGTGTCGCTGGTGATCAGCGCGTTCGCACGCGTCGAGGACGTGCGCGCCACCCTGACTCCCGTGCTGGCGACCGACCAGGGCGAAACCGAGCTGTGGCTGATCGGCCTGGGCGCCGGCAAGCAGCGCATGGGCGGCTCGATCCTGGCGCAGTGCTACGAGCGCTTCGGCGGTGCAAGCCCGGACATCGAGGATGCCGAGACCCTGCGCGAGTTCTTCGATCTGATCCAGACCGCGCGCGCCGAAGGCCTGATCCTCGCCTACCACGATCGTTCCGACGGTGGCGCCTTCGCCGCCGCCTGCGAGATGGCCTTCGCCGCTCACTGCGGCCTGCGCCTGCAGCTGCAGGGCTGGTCCGAGCAGGCGATCCCGGCGCTCTTCAACGAGGAGCTGGGGGCGGTCGTGCAGATCCGCACCGAGGACCGCGCGGCTTTCGCCGACCTGGTCGAGCGTCACGGTCTGATCCACTGCGCGCAGCGCATCGGCCGGCCCAGCCGCCGGCCCAGCGTGCGCGTGCTGGACGGCGACGCCATCGTCGCCGAGTGGACGTGGAAGGATCTTTTCGAGGCCTGGTGGTCGACCAGCCATGCGATCCAGCAGCGTCGCGACGAGCCCGGCTGTGCCGATGCCGAACTGGCCCAGGCCAGCGATTTCGAGGCCGCGCCGCTGGAGGCTGTGCTCAGCTTCGAGCCCGAGGACGACATCGCCGCGCCCTACATCAACACCGGCGCGCGGCCGCGGGTGGCGATCCTGCGCGAGCAGGGCGTCAACGGCCAGGTCGAGATGGCCGCGGCCTTCCATCGCGCCGGCTTCGAGGCCGTCGATGTGCACATGAGCGACCTGCTGGAAAACGGCGGCTCGCTGGCGAGTTTCCGCGGCCTCGCCGCCTGCGGTGGTTTCAGCTACGGCGATGTGCTGGGCGCGGGGCGCGGCTGGGCGACCTCGATCCTCGAGCATGCACGCCTGCGCACCGAGTTCGAGCGCTTCTTCCACCGTGCCGATGCCTTCGCCCTGGGCGTCTGCAACGGCTGTCAGATGCTGAGTCAGCTCAAAGATCTGATTCCCGGCGCGGAGGACTGGCCGCAGTTCCACCGCAATGCCTCGGAGCAGTACGAGGCGCGGCTGGTGCAGGTCGAGGTGCTGGAATCGCCCTCGATCCTGCTGCGCGGCATGGCCGGTTCGCGCTTGCCGATCGTGGTCAGCCACGGCGAAGGCCGAGCAGTATTCGCCTCGGCCGAGCAGCAGGGCAGGGCGGCGGTCGTGCTGCGCTATGCCCTGCACGGCGGTGGCCCGGCGAGCGCGTATCCGCTCAATCCGAACGGCTCGCCCGAGGGCATCACCGGCCTGACCAACCGCGACGGCCGGGTCAGCTTGATGATGCCGCACCCCGAGCGCGTGTTCCGGACGGTGCAGATGAGCTGGCATCCGGCCGGCTGGAGCGAGGCTTCGCCCTGGCTGCGTCTGTTCCGCAACGCCCGCGCCTGGGTCCAGTGATGCAGCTCTCGCCGCTGCGCCAGTTCATCCTCGCCGCGGCGCTCTGGCTGCCGGCCTGCTTCTTCCTGTGGGCGGTGCTGATCTCGCCGATCCTGATGCCAGTGGCCAAGCTCGCACAGCTTGTGCTGCTGCAGCTGCTGCCGCAGACGGTGGAGCTGATCGAGCAGGACGGTCAGAACTTCGAGGTGGTCACCCGTCTGCTCACCGAGGCCGATGCCAGCGGCCGCGTGGGTCAGCTGGTGCTGAGCTCGACGCCGATGATCTACGCCTGGTGTCTGCCGCTGTTCGCAGGGCTGGTGATGGCCGCCCCCATCGAGGCCCGCCAGCGTTTGAAGCAGTTCGCCATCGGTATCCCCGTGCTGTGGCTGGTGGTGAGCTGGGGTGCGGTCTTCGATGCGCTCTATCTGCTGCAGTTCCAGGCTGGCGCACTGGGCCAGGCGGCCCTGCAGCAGGCCGGGCTCGCGCCCAATCTCGTCGCCCTGGGCTACCAGTTCGGTTATCTGATCCTGCCGCCGGTGGTGCCGATCGTGATGTGGATCGGGCTCAACAGCGCCTTCCTGCAGGAACTGGTGGAGTTCACCCGGGAACCACCGGAGCCACCCGCAGTCTGAGGCCCGCTTCCGCGTCGCGGCAGCCCCCGCGCCGGCCCAGGGGTTATCCTTGCCGGCCCATCCTTCTGGCCGCTTGAGGCAATCCGCTTGAACGCAGCGCTGGCTGACCCCCTGCACTCCGACACCCTGGTCGATGCCGATGGCGTCGATGCCGGTCTCGTTGCGTTGGAGAACCGCATCAGCGAGGCCCTGCTGGCCCGCGGTCGACTGAAAGACGCCGACCTGCAGCGCGCGCGCCGGCTGCTGGAGGAGAACCCGGGCAGCCTGATCGGCCTGATCACCCGGATCGGCCTGGCATCGGAGCGCGATGTCGCCGAGGCCAGCGCGGAAGTGCTGGGCCTGCCGCTGGTCTCGACCAAGGATGTACCCGAACAGCCGCCGCAGAACGTGCAGCTGTCTCTGCGGTTTCTCAAGCAGCAACACGTGTGCCCGATCGGCGAAAGTGAAACCCATGTGGACCTGCTCACGGCCGATCCCCAGGATCATTACCTGGTCGAGGCCGTGCAGCTGGCCACCGGCAAGGAGGTGAAGCTGCACGTCGGCCTGCGCTCGGAGATCGACGACCTGATCGAGCGCTACTACGGCGCCGGCCGCTCGGCCATGGGCACGATTGTCGAGAACCTCGCCGAAGGCGACGTGCGCAGCGAGGACGATGTCGAGCACCTGCGCGACCTGGCTTCGGAAGCGCCGGTCATCCGCCTCGTCAACCTGGTGATCCAGCGCGCGGTCGAGCAGCGCGCCTCCGATATCCACATCGAGCCCTTCGAGAGCCGGCTCAAGGTGCGCTACCGCATCGACGGCGTGCTGCACGAGGTCGAGTCGCCGCCCTCGTCGAGCACGGCGGCGGTGATCTCGCGCATCAAGATCATGGCCAAGCTCAACATCGCCGAGCGCCGCCTGCCGCAGGACGGCCGCATCATGCTGCGCGTGCAGGGCAAGGAACTCGACCTGCGCGTCTCCACCGTGCCGACCGCGCACGGCGAGTCGGTGGTGATGCGTATCCTCGATCGCGAGTCGATCGTCTTCGATTTCCACAAGCTCGGCTTCACCGACAATTTCCTCGACAAGTTCGTCAAGGTGCTGGAGCTGCCGCACGGCATCCTGCTGGTCACCGGCCCCACCGGTTCGGGCAAGACCACGACGCTGTACACCGCGCTTTCGCGCTTGAACACGCCGGACGTCAAGATCATCACGGTCGAGGACCCGGTCGAATACCAGATCGAAGGCATCAACCAGATCCAGGCCAAGCCGCAGATCGGCCTCGATTTCTCGCACGCCTTGCGCTCCATCGTCCGCCAGGACCCCGACGTCATCATGATCGGCGAGATGCGTGACCTGGAAACCGCGAAGATCGCGATCCAGTCGGCGCTGACCGGCCATCTGGTGCTGTCGACCCTGCACACCAACAACGCCGCCGGCGGCATCACCCGTCTGCTCGACATGGGTGTCGAGGATTACCTCTTGACCTCGACGGTCAATGGCATCCTCGCCCAGCGTTTGGTGCGGCGCCTGGTGCCCGAGTACCGCGAAGCCTATGTCGCCATGCCCGAGGTGATCGAGGAGTTCGGCCTGCGTCGCTTCACCGAAGCCGACCCGGTGACGCTCTATCGCCCGGTGGCCAGCGCCGGCTCCAGCACCGGCTACCACGGCCGCACCACGATCATGGAATTCCTGGTCATGAACGACCCCCTGCGCAGGCTGGTAATGAAGCACGCCGGCATGAGCGAGCTCGAGCAGGCCGCCCGCGAGAACGGCATGCGCACCATGTACGAGGACGGCCTGGTCAAGTCGCTGGAAGGCGTGACCACGATCGAGGAGGTCCTGCGGGTGACGCAGGAGGGCTGATGGAGGGCTGGGATTCGGGATTCGGGATTCGGGATTCGTCAGAGCCGCGCTCGGCGAGAGCCGTGCTCGCGCCCTGGTCGCAGGTCGACAGCGTTCGGGGAGTGCCGCTGCGTGGTGCCATGCCGTACCGCTTCTGCGAATCTCGAATCCCGAATCCCAAATCCCGGCTCTAACCCATGCCCCAATTCCGCTACAAAGCCCTGAGCCCCGCCGGTGAGGCGGTGGACGGCCTGATGGAGGCGGCGAGCGCCGACGAGGTGATCGCCAAGCTGCAGGACGCCGGCAACATTCCGCTCAAGGCCCTGCCCGCGGATCAGGCTCAGGGCTCGGGCCTGTCTGCGCTGTTCCAGCGCGCGCCCATGGGCGCGAACCAGGTGCTGCAATTCACCCAGCAGCTCGCCACCCTGCTCGGCGCCGGCCAGCCGCTGGACCGCGCCCTGCAGATCCTGCTCGATCTGCCCGAGTCCGAGCAGGCGCGCCGAGTCATCGACCGCATTCGTGAGGCCGTCCGCGGCGGCACGCCGCTGTCGCAGGCGATGGAAGCGCAGAGCGGCGTGTTCTCGCGCCTGTACGTCAACATGGTGCGAGCCGGCGAGGTCGGTGGCGCGCTCGACGACACCCTGAAGCGCCTCGCCGACTACCTGGAGCGCAGCAAGGCGCTCAAGGAAAGCGTCATCAACGCGATGATCTACCCGAGCATCCTGATCGTGCTGGTGCTGGGCGCGATCGGCCTGCTGGTGGGCTATGTGGTGCCACAGTTCCTGCCCCTGTTCGAGGACATGGGCGCCGAGATTCCCTGGTTGACCGCGGTGATCATGAGCCTCGGTCTGTTCGTGCAGGGCTGGTGGTGGCTGCTGCTGCTCGGCGCGGTGGCGCTGATCTGGCTTGCATCAAAGTCGCTGGCGGATCCGGCGCGGCGCCTGCAGTTCGACACCTGGATCCTCGGCCGTGGCCTGCTCGGCCAGCTGCTGGCCAAGCTCGATACCGCGCGCCTTGCGCGGACGCTCGCGACTCTGGTGCACAACGGCGTGCCGCTGCTGACCTCGCTTGCCATCGCCCGCAACGTGCTGACCAACAGCGCCTTGTCCGAGGCTGTTGGGCGGGCCGCCGAAGAAGTGAAGACCGGTGGCGGACTGGCGGTCGCGCTGGGCCGCAGCAAGCTGTTCCCGCGGTTGGCCCTGCAGATGATCAGCGTCGGCGAGGAATCCGGCGAGATGGACACCATGCTCGGCAAGGTCGCCGACACTTTCGACGCCGATGTGAGGAACACTGTCGATCGCCTGCTGTCTGCCCTGGTCCCGGTCATTACCATCGTGATGGCCTTTGCCGTCGCCATCATCATGATGGCCATCCTGATCCCGATCTTCGAACTCACCAACACCGTGGGATGAATGCCATGAACACTTCCAGCTCCGTGCGCCTTCGCAGCCTTCGCCAGGGCGGTTTCAGCCTGATTGAAATCCTGATCGTGGTCGCGTTGATCGCGGTGATCGTCGGCTTCGCGACCAACCAGATCTTCGGTGGCCAGGACAAGGCCAAGGCGAATCTGGCGAAAGCCCAGATCCAGACGCTGGTGGGCAAGATCGAGCAGTACCAGCTCGACAATGGCGGCGCGCCGACCAGCTTGGAGGACCTCGTGCGCCAGCCCTCCGGCTCGCGTACCTGGCTCGGCCCGTATGCGAAGGAATCCGACCTGAAGGATCCCTGGGGCCGCGCGTTCCAGTACCAGACCGGCGGTGACGCCGGCTTCGAGATCGTCAGCCTGGGCAAGGACGGCAAGGCCGGCGGCGACAGCGTCAACCGCGACATCAAGAGCAGCGAGTAAGCGCAGAGGCCGCGGGCGTCCCGAGGGCATTGCATGCGCGCGCGCGGCTTCAGCCTGGTGGAAGTGCTGGTGGTGGCAGCGATCATTGCTGTCGCCGTTGCCATGCTGGCCGGCGCCATGGGCTACAGCCTCACGGGCCAGCAGATGCGCGGCGCCAGTCGCGATCTGGTGGCCGCACTGCGCTACACGCGGGGCCAGGCCATCGTGAAGCGCGAGCCCCAGGTGCTGGTGCTCAATCTGGACGACAAGAGCTACCGCGCCGCCAGCCGACCGCCGGTCAAACTGCCGCCCAAGTTCGATCTCGCGATCGAGACCGCACGCCAGGAAATGCGCAGTGAGAGCGAAGCAGGCATCCGCTTCTTCCCCGACGGGTCTTCCACCGGCGGCAACATCGAGCTGTCCCGTGGCGACACGGTCTGGCGCATCGACATCAACTGGCTGACGGGCGAGGTGAATCTGCGTGAGCCGGGCAGCCGCTGACATGCGCCAACGGGGTTTCACCCTGATCGAAGTGGTGATCGCGCTCGCCGTGTTCGCCGTCGCGGTGGGCGTGTGCATGCAGATCGCCACCGCCGGCCTGCGGCAGAGCCGGATCGCCGCCGAGCAGACCCAGGCGGCGCTGCTGGCGCAGTCCCTGCTGGACATGCATGGCGTCGGCGAGCGACTGGAACCCGGTCGCGACAGTGGTCGCGCCGAAGGCGATTACCAGTGGGAGCTCGAGGTCACGCCCTACGAGGTGCCGCTGCAGACCGACAGCCCGCTGGCGCCCGGCTTCAGTGCGGTGCAGCTGTTCCGGCTGGATCTGACGATCCGCTGGCCCGCTGGCCAGAACGAGCGCAGCGCGCGCTTCTCCACCCTGCGGGCGATGACCCCGGATCCGAACGTGCCGGCAAATCTTCCGGGAGCTGGCGGATGAAGCAGGATGCCCGCGGTTTCACCCTGGTCGAGATCCTGATCGCCACCAGCCTGCTGGCGCTGATGATCCTGGGCGCGATGGCGGCGCTGTCGAGCAGCGTACGCGCTGTCCGTTCGGGCCAGGCGCTGGTCAATCGCACCGACAGCGTGCGCATCGCCCAGGAGTTCCTCCGCCGCCAGCTTTCCCAGGCGCTGGCGCTGCCGTTCGAGCGCAGTGACGATCTCGGCATGGTGTTCGTGTTCGAGGGCAGCGACCGTGATCTCAAGTTCGTGGCGCCTATGCCCGGCCATCTCGCGCGCGGCGGTCCGCACGTGCAGCAGATCAGCATCGGCGACGGCGAGCGTGGGCAGAAGCGCATCGAGTTCACCCACGCCCTGCTGAATGGCTATGGCGATTTGCAGAATCGCCCGGATGAGCGCCCGCCGGTGGTGGTGCTGGAGGGCCTGCAGGACGCGTACTTCGAATACCGCTCGGTCGACGAGAACGGCCAGCTGATGCCGTGGTCGCGCGATTGGGACCATCCGCAGTTCCTGCCGATGATGGTGCGGCTGGTGGCCGAGTTCCCGCGCGAACGCCCGCAGCACTGGCCGCAGTTCGAGGTGCCGGTGCATGCGGGGGCGGGCGGTTCGGTCAGCAGCTTCTACAGCCGGACCTCGTTCCAGCGACGGGCTCGCGACCGCGATCGCGACAGCCCGGGCAAGCCGCCGCAGCGATGAGAAAGGCCCTCTACCCTCGCGGTCGCCGCGCGCGCGGCGTTGCGCTCATTTTCGTGCTCTGGCTGCTGGCCCTGTTGACCCTCCTGCTGGGCAGCTTCGCGCTGGTGACCCGCACCGAGTCGTTGCAGTCGCGGCACCTGTTCGACAGCACCCGCGCCCGCTATGCAGCCGAGGCGGGGGTCAATCAGGCGGCCTGGTCGCTGTCCCTGCCCGACCCCGTGCTGCGCTGGCTGCCCGACGGCCGCGAGTATCGGGTGCAGTTCGAGGAGTCCGAGATCTCGATCCGGATCACCGACGAGTCCGGGCTGATTGACCTGAACGCCGCCGAGCCGCAGACCCTCGCCAACCTGTTCGTCGGCGCCGGGGTCGAGCTGCCCCAGGCCAGCGCCTTGGCCGATGCCATCCTCGACTGGCGCGACGGTGACGATCTGAAGCTGCTGAACGGAGCCGAGGACGACGACTACCGCGCCGAGGGCTATCCCTATGGCGCCAAGGACGCGCCCTTCGATCTCGTGGCCGAACTGGAACAGGTGATGGGCATGACGCCCGAGCTTTACCAGCGGGTGGCGCCGGCGCTGACCGTCTATTCCGGGCAGGCCGTGCCCAATCTCGCTTACGCGCCGATCGAGGTGATCCGGGCCTTTCCCAACATCGATCCGGCGATGGCGCAGATGCTGATCGAGCAGCGCCACGCTTGGCGTCCCGGCCTCGGCCTGCCGCCCCCGACACTCCCCGACGGCACGCCGCTCGTGGCGGAGGGGGGCACCGGAACGTATAGTATCGAGTCGCGTGCCACCCTTCCGAACGGCGCTTTCACGGAACTTCGGGTGACTCTGCGACTCGGAGGCTCCGGCATTTCCGGTCGTGCTTTCAGCGTCCTGCGTTGGCAGGACACGAGCGCGCTGTGAGGGCCCCGGTCCTTTTCCCGTCCCAACCATTCGAAGCTGGCGCATGACACTGGCGGATGCCTTCAACCCGCTGCTTGCGCGACTGCGGTCGCGCCTGGCCCAGACACCGCTGCCGCAGTTCTGGCGCTGGTGGACGGGCGAGCTGCTGTCCTTCCTGCCGCCCCGCTGGCGCGAGGCCCTGGCCGTCGAGCAGGCGTGCCTGCTCCTTTCCGCCCATGGCGACGGGCTGAGCCTTGAGCTTGAGCGAGCCGGCCAGCGCAGCCCCCTCCTTCAACTCGATGGCGAGCGCGACGCCTGGGGGCAGCGTTTCGCCGCGGATGTCGATGACAACCTGCGGGCGCTCCCTCTGATCCTCGGCCTGCCGGTCGCGCGAGTGCTGCGCCGCGTGCTGTCCCTGCCGGTCGCCGCACTCGAGAACCTTGATGCCGTGCTCGGCTTCGAGCTCGACCGGCAGACGCCCTTCAAGCCTGAGCAGGTCTACTTCGCCAGCCGCGTGCTGCGCCAGGATGCCGGTGCGAAGCAGGCCCAGGTGGAACTGATTGTCGTGACGCGGCCCGTGCTGGAGGAGGCGGTGGCAGGCCTTGCCGGCCTCGCCGAACGACTGGCCGCGGTGGACGTGATCGATGCCCACGGGCAGCGCCTTGGCGTGAACCTGCTGCCGGCCGAGCGCCGCGCCTCGCAGCCGCGGACCCAGCCGCTGATCCAGCTCGGCCTGCTGTGCGCCAGCATCATGCTGGTGTTCTTTGGCTTGGGTCAGGTTGTCGGCAACCGCCAGGCTGCCGTGGCTGAGATGGAAGAGCTGGTGCAGGCGCAGCGCGAGCGCGCCCGCGAGGTCGGGGCACTGCGCGCCCAACTGGAGGAGTCGGCCACCGCCGCCAATTTCCTCGCCGTGCAGAAGCAGACCCAAGCCTCGATGGTGCTTCTGCTCGACGAGCTCACCCAGCGTCTACCCGACGATACCTTTCTTACGCGCCTGTCGGTCAGCGGCAACCAGGTCAGCCTCAGCGGCTACAGCTCGCAGGCGCTCAAGCTGGTGGCTGAACTGCAGAAATCCGTTGTGCTGAAGGACGCCGCGCTGAGCGGTGGCGTGCAGCCCGAGGTGCGCGTCGCCCGCGACATGTTCACCATCAACGCCAGCTACGGGCCCGACCCCAAGGCCGAGCCATGACCCCCGCCAACCTGACACCCAAGCAAAGCCGCTGGCTGGCCTTGGGCCTGCTCGGCCTGGTGCTCGGCCTGTTCTACCTGCTGTTCGTGCACTGGTGGTTCGTCGAGCCATTTCTCGAGGCCCGGGCGAGCTTCATCGAGCAGCGCGAACAGGAGCAGCGCCTGCGCGCCAACGCCTCCCAGCGCGCGGAGATCGAGGCCCGGCTCGCCGAGGTTCGCGCCTTCGAGGCTGGCAATCCGGGCTTCCTTACCGAAGCCAGCTTCGACTTGGCGGCGCCTGCTCTGATCATGCGCATCCAGAGTGCGGTTGAACGCCAAGGCCAGCCCGAGCGCTGCCTCGTCATCAACAGCCAGCCGATGCGCGGCCAGCAGGCCGAGAGCTTCGAGCGCGTCACCATCCAGGTGCGCCTGCGCTGCGAGCTGGAACATCTGTATCCGGTGCTCCACGAACTGGAAAGCGGCAGCCCGCAGCTGTTCCTGTCGGAGCTCAACATCATCGCCCGACGCATTCCCCCGCATCCTGGCGGCGAGGTCTTCCAGGGCTATGTGGACGTCTCGTTCAATGTGCACGGCTACCTGCGGCCAAAGGGAGGGCGCTGATGGCCAGCCGATCGCAGATCCTGCTGACCTCGGCGCTCGCTGCCGTGGCGGCTTGGAGCACAGGTTTCGCTGTGCTCGGCGCAGCCGGTCTTGGTGGCCGCTACGGCACCCTGCCTGATGATCCCTCGCTGGTGGCTCCGCTGCCGGCGATCAACCTCGAACAAGCGGTCAGCAGCCTTGAGGGCGTCGGCAGCTACGCCGCCATTGGCGATCGTCCGCTGTTCAACTTCGACCGCAGGCCGCTGCCGGCGGTCAACGCGCCTGATGCGAACGCGGTCGTCGAGGCCCCTCCGCCAGCGCCTGAGTTCATCCTCACCAGCGTCATAAAGAGCGGCGACAGGCAGATCGCCATCGTCCAACACACGCCCTCCGGCAAGAGCCAGACGGTGACCCTCGGTCAGGCGCTGCAGGCCGAGCTGGCCGGTTGGACCCTGGTTGAACTGGCGCCGCGCGGCGCCGTGTTCGAGGGCGGCGGTGGGCGCAAGTCGTTCGAACTTCGCGTGTTCGACGGAACCGGTGGACAACCGCCGACGCCGATCGATGTCCCGGCGCCCCAGGCGACAGCGGCACAGGACGGGTCGGCTCCGGTCGTCGGCGCAGACGGCCAGTCGCAGGCGGCCGTGGACACTCCCGAGGCTCGTGCCGAGATGATCCGCCGTCGTATCGAGGAGCGTCGCCGGCAGATGCGCGAGGAGGCAGAGCGTGCCCGCCAATAATCCGCCCGCCCCAGGCGGGAACCTTCGCCGGGATGGGCGTTCTGTCGCCCTCCCCAAGCCCGGGGCTGTCACTGTCGCCCCCGTTGCAGGAGTCACACGCGTGAGCCAACGCATCATCGGTCTGCTCGCCTGCGCGAGCCTCGTCTTCCTGAGCGGCTGTGCCAGCACGGGCGGTCGCTACGCGCCGCTGGAGTCTCGCCCGCAGCCCAGCCTGGCTGCCGCGCAGGATGTGCTCCCGTCCGACAGTCCGGATACGGATGCTGCGACGTCCGGCGAGCACGCCATCGGGGAGGCCTCGGAGGGCGACAAGGCAGTCCGCCTTGGCAGCGGCAGTTTCATCAACCGTGACCTCGCCAGCCGCGGACCGGCGGGTGCGGGCGCCACGGGTGAGGTGACCTTCAATTTCGAGGGTGAGTCCCTGCATGCGGTGGTCAAGGCCATCCTTGGCGACTTCCTGCAGGAGAACTACGTCATCGCCCCGGGCGTGCAGGGCACGGTGACCTTCTCCACCGCCAAGCCGCTGCGTGGTGATCAGGCGCTGTCCATCCTCGAGATGCTGCTGCGCTGGAACAACGCCACCGCGGTCTGGCAGGACGGCCGTTACACCATCCTGCCGGTGTCGCAGGCCCTGCCCGGCAACCTGACGCCGCGCACCGGCCCCGCGGCCAGCGCCCGCGGCTACGAAGTGCGCGCGGTGCCCCTGCAGTACATCTCGGCGGTCGAGATGGAGAAACTGCTGAAGCCCTACGCCAAGCCCGAAGGCATCATCAACGTCGACCCGGCACGCAACATGCTGGTGCTGGCCGGCACTGCTGCCGAACTCGCCAACTACCAGCAGACGGTCGAGATCTTCGACGTCGACTGGCTGGCCGGCATGTCGGTCGGCACCTACCGTCTGGAGCAGGCCGAAGCCGCCAAGGTGGTGACCGAGCTTGAGAAGGTCTTCGGCGAAGGCGCGGGCACCCCACTGTCGGGCATGTTCCGCTTCATCGCCCTGGAAGGCGTCAACTCGATCATCGTCATCACACCGCAGCCGAAGTATCTGGCCCAGGTGCAGGAGTGGATCGAGCGCCTCGACGCCGGCGGCACGCAGAGCGGCTCGCGCCTCTATGTGTATGACGTCAAGAACGTCAAGGCCACGGATCTCGCCGGCACACTCGGCGAGATTTTCGGCGGCCAGCCGCGGCAGCCCCGCGCGAGTCAGTCGGGAGCCGTGGCACCTGGCCTGGACCCCGTGCGCGCCAGCACCCTGGGTCGGGGCGAGCAGCCGCGCTTCGACAACAATGCGCAGCCCGCGGCAGTCGACGCCAACCCCGTCGCCTTCAGTGGCTCGGGCGGCGCGTCTGGCGGCTCCGGAATCCCGGGCGCCACGGGCATCTCGGGACCGGTCGTGGACGCCGCCGGCGGCATCGCGCTGGGCTCGGAAGAGAACGTCCGAGTCTCCGCGATCGAGGAGAACAACCAGCTGCTGGTCAAGGCCACCAGCCAGCAGTGGGAATCGATCCGCCGGGTGATCGAGCGTTTGGACCAGATCCCGCTGCAGGTGCATATCGAGGCGAAGGTGGTCGAGGTAAGCCTCACGGACCAGTTGCGCTATGGCGTCAGTTGGTTTCTTGAGAATGCCATCACGAATGAGGGTCTGCGCAGTGTCGCTGCCGGCCGCAACAGCTTCTCAAGCATTGCCGGATCGATCGCTCGTGCCTCGGCCGATGCGCCGCTGCAGACCAGCTGGACCTTCGTCGGTCGTGACGCGGTGGCGACCATCGCGATGCTCGACAGTGTGTCGCGAACCCAAGTTATCTCGGCGCCGTCGCTGATGGTGCTCAACAACAAGAGCGCTACCATCAATGTTGGTGCGCAGGTCCCGGTTCAGAGCGTATCGATTGGCGGCCTGCCAGGCACGGGGACTGGCGTAGGCACCACCAACTCGTTCACCCAATTCCTGCAGACGGGTACGACCCTGACTGTCACCCCGCGGGTCAACCCCGGGGGGCTGGTATTTATGGAGATTGAGCAGGACGACAGCACTCCGGTCTTCGCCGATGGCGCTGCAAACCCGACGGTCAACAACAAGACGGTATCTACCGAGGTAGCGATCCAGTCGGGCGAGACCCTGATCCTTGGAGGGTTGATCAGCGAGGAGGGAGGCCGCACCAAGGCCGGCCTGCCGTTCTTGAGCCGAATTCCATTGCTCGGTGGTCTTTTCGGTGAGCAGTCACGGACCAGTAACCGTCGAGAATTGATTGTGCTCATCACCCCGCGCGTGGTGAGTAACCCCGAGGATGCGCGACGGGTGACTGATCAGTACATGCGCCAGTTCCGGGGGATGCAGCCCCTGCGCGTGATCAACGACACGCCCGCCGCCCAGCCCTGAGCGGCCGGGGCGGTTCCAAAGACGAAAACAAGAAGCCGAAGAAGAGGAATACCGATGCACCTGAAGCACATTCTCCTGCTCCTGTTGCTCCCGCTCCTCGCCGCCTGCGCCGCGAGCGGCGGTGGCAAGCCCGCAGCAGTGGCCTCCGACGAGGAGCAGCTCTCCACCCGGCCGATCGAGCGCTGGGAGCATCTGATCGCCAAGCGCCCGGACCAGGCTTGGGAGTACCTGAGCCCCGGGTACCGCTCGACCCGTGATCGCAGCGCGTACGTGCAGACCATGTCCAATCGCCCGGTCAGCTGGCTGCGCGCGGAATACCAATCGCATACCTGTGAGCGGCCGGGCGAGTTCTGCGCGGTCGTGATCAAGGTGCATTTTCGGGTGCGCTCGCGCCAGCTGGGTGTGGGCGACCTGGAGTCGTACAACTTCCTGACCGAGCGCTGGATCAAGTCGGGCGGCACCTGGTACCACGTTCCGGAAGAGGTGACGGGCTGACATCCTGCAGCCCTTGCCACGCGTTCGCCGCCAGACTTCCGGGTCTCATCCGGTGGGGGCCGGCGCAGCGCGTGTGGCCTGAAACCCGCGTTTTGTCTGGGCTTGGCGGGGATTGCACGGCCTGTATCGATGTGTCAGACTGCCAGCGCTCTTGTCTAACCTCGCCCATGTAAGGCGGGTGGAACACCGCCGTCATGGCGTGCGGTTGGTCGGTTGGCAAAAGCACAAAAAGCCCTGTGGTTGAATTTAGGAGTGTTGTGATGAAAAAGAGTTCTCTGACCACCGCCGTGGTCGCAGGTATCGTGGGCGTCGCCGGTCTGGTGAGCGTCTCCAACGCCGTCAACGTCAACGCCGACGGTCTGGGCCAGGTCCTGATCTACCCGTACTACACCGTGAACAAGGGCAACAACACCCTGATCTCGGTCGTCAACACCACCGACCAGACCAAGGCCGTCAAGGTCCGCTTCCTGGAAGGCCGCAACTCGAACGAAGTCCTCGACTTCAACCTGTACCTGTCGCCGTGGGACGTGTGGACTGGCGCCGTGATCTCCTCGGGCGCTGAGGGCACCGATCCGGCCGCTGCTCCGCCGGCCCGCCTGATCACCAACGACAAGTCCTGCACCGTGCCGGCCATCCCGGCCGCCGGCGTTGACTTCGTGAACTTCGAGTACGCCCGCTTCGAGACCACGACCGGCGCCAAGACCGACGGTCCGTTCAACCTGAGCCGTACCCGCGAAGGCCACATCGAAATCATCGAGATGGGCGTTGTCAACAACGCCGGCACCGCGGCTGCCACCCAGTTCGCCAGCTTCGCCAAGCACAACTCGGCGGGCATCCCGGCCAACTGCGCCGCGCTCGACGCGGCTTGGGGTGAAACCGGCCAGTGGACCGCCACCAACGGTGACCTCGGCGTGCTGCCCCCGAACGGCGGCCTGTTCGGCGGCGCCGAGATCGTCAATGCGGCGAACGGCACCAACATCAGCTACAACGCCACGGCGATCGAAGGCTTCTTCCAGTCTGCTACCCTGAACCTGCACTTCGAGCCGGGCAGCACCTCGCCGACTCTGGCCCAGGCCCAGACCGATGACACCGGCAACGCCACCGCCATCGTCTTCAACAACGGCACCCTGGTCCAGTTCCCCTTCACCGGCGCCAACGCTGGTCTGAAGGCGGTCTCGGCTGTGTTCATGCACAACGAGATCTACAACGAGTTCAACACCGTCAACGGCGTTTCGAGCTCGGAGTGGGTGATCACCTTCCCGACCAAGCGTCTGCACATCCAGTCGGCGGATCCGGTCACCCGCCTGCCGTTCCGTCAGGCCTACGACATCCGCAATGGCGGCGCCTGCGAGCCGATCTCCATCCGCTTCTGGGATCGCGAAGAGCGTGAGCCGACCACCCCGCCGGGCGGCACGAACTTCTCGCCGCGTCCGACCACCCCGACCGTTGCTGGCCCGTCCCTGTGCTTCGAGGCTCAGATCGTGACCTTCAACCAGACGGACATCGGTGACTACCTGACCGGCGGCGCCCGCTCCGACGTGTTCGGTTCGTACTACGCGCGCAACATCGCTACCGGTGCTGCGTTCTCCGAAGGCTGGGCCCGCATCGGTCTGGGCAACCAGGCCAACACCGGCGGTATCCAGAACTTCCTGCCGATCGCCGTGCCGAGCACCGGCACCCCGCAGCAGCCGAACGCCCTGGTGGGTCTGCCGGTCGCTGGCTTCTGGGCTGCCAACTTCGTGGGCGGCGCTGCCCCGGGCGTGCTGGCGAACTACTCGGTGGTCCACAACCACCGTGCGGACCGCCTGAGCGCTGGCGTCGACGTCAGCCTGGACGGCACCAACCCGATCTGGCGCGCTGTGTCGGCCAACTAAGGCCAGCAGTCAATCGGTCAGCAACAAGAGAAGGGGCCCTCCGGGGCCCCTTCTTGCAGTCAGCGGAAGTTCAAGTGCCCGGCTTGATCTTTGAGCACTGCACCCGTAGCACCTGCCTGCCACCACCCACAGCGGACTCCCATGAGACTCTTGCCTATTCCGTTTTTCATGTCTGTTTTGTTCGGCGTTTCCGCGCCGACCTTTGCCGTTGAAAGTCCGACGCTCACCTTCCGGGGCTCGGAACATCCTCCCATCCCCTTGAACCCCGCCGATTCCGTGCAAGTCGCCCCTGACGGCAGCGTTCAGGCCACCTGCGTCTTCCAGGAAGCCAACCCGACCCGCTGTGTCAACGTGGGCACCCAAGTGTCCGGACAGGTTCCCCAGGTCAGCTTCACGACCAACCTGAGCTTCGTTCAGGACAGCACGACCGTGTATGCCGCAACCTCCGGCCAGCAGTTCACCATCACCCGCAGCGTGACGGGGACGGCTGATGTCTGCCTTCCCAGCGTCAGCGGTGCCACGGCGACAGTCCAGGGCTGGACTTCGGTGCCCGCCGGCAGCGGAACCAGCAATGTCAGCATCAGCGCCACGGTGCCAGCGGGAGAAACCCGGGACGTCACCTTGGGCCTGCGCTGCTACAACGCTTTTGGCGCGCCTGAGACCTTCCAGCGCACTTTCAGGCTGTCCGCGCCTGCGGGACCCAATCCGGGCGCCTGCACCTTGCCGTCCAACCCCCTGATCCGTCCTCAGGGTTTCACGGAGCACGTGCGGACTTGGGCGCAGATCTTCAATGGCTTCAACTACCCGCAGACGCCATCCTTCCAGATGCCGGTCGGCTCGTACTCCGTGACGCGGGATTCTTCGACGTCACCGCCTTCCGCCGGCATGTACCTGGCGGTGCCCATCACTCTGCCCGACAACGCCTTCCTCCGCTTGACGACGTATCAGGCAACCGGCAGGTTCGCGATCAACTACTTCGAGCCGCGTGCTGGCAACGTCTTCTTCAGCCTGAGTCCCTGCGCGGGTGACCTGCGGCCGTTCAGTGCGACCGGGGCCGACGTTTTCCAGCGCTGCTCGCGCGGCCTCTTGTTCGAGGGCTCGATCACCTTCTCCACGCAGTCCGCCGCCGGTGCCTGCCGCCTGCCTGCAGGTGACTACTGGCTCAACATCATCCACGCCAACCCCGCGGCTACAGGGTTCTCGGATCCGGCCATCGCGCCCACCCTGAATTCCTGCAACGGAGGCTTGACGCGCTGCGAAAGCAACGTGACCGTCGCGCATGGAGGAATCGTCCAGTAAGGCCTCAGCCAAGGCCTGCTTTGGAACAAGAAGCCCCGACTGTCCCGTCGGGGCTTCTTGTTTGCGCGGCACCAGCAGTGCGCGCAGAAAGCTCTGGTCGGACGTCTGCGCTGCTGGAGCCTCTTCATCCAGAGCAAGCGCGCTAAACTCCCCAGTTGACCAACGCTAGAATTCCGGCGACCACTCCGGCTCTGTGTGGGAGTCTTCCGGCCTGTCCTGCCCGGGTTCCCATACCTGATCTCTGCGTCGTCGCAGACTCGTCCTCTGGATCACCCCCCATGCGATCAATCTCTCTGCCTGCCTCCGTCGCCGTCCTCGCACTCTTCTTCGTTCTCGCGGTACTTCCCGTCAGCGCGGCAGAGGAGTCGCCCGACCCTGCCACCATCGTGGTTGCCTCGCGCGGTGGACAAGCGGTCACGCTTGATGAGGTCGACGCCCAGGTGATGGCCCTGCCCAAGCACTTGCGAGCGGGCTTTCTGGACAACCCCAAGCGGATCGAAGAACTTGTCGAGCGGCTCCTGCTCAACAAGCAGCTCGCCGCACGCGCCCGCGAACAGGGTGCGGATCAGGAGCCCTATTTCGAGCTGCAGCGCCGTCACGCCGAGGAAGAAGTGCTCGCGCGCCGCGCGCGCAGCCTCAACGAGGACGCCCTGCAAGCGGCTTTGCCGGATTTCGAGGTGCTGGCCCGCGAGATCTACCTCGCGGCGCCGCATCGCTTCCGCACGCCGCCGCGCCTGACCCTGGAACACATCCTGATCCGCACCTCTCAGCGTGGAGAGGAAGCCGCCCGTGCCCTGGCCGAGGAAGCGCGGCAGGCGCTGCTGGTCCCCGCGGCCGAATTCGAGCCGATCTTCAGGAAGTTCAGCGATGAAGCCTCCGCTTCGTCGGCCGCCGGCCAAGGCCTGCTCCAGGACGTGGTGCCGGGCATGATGGAACGTCCCTTCGAGGAAGCTGTGTTTGCCTTGACCAAGGTGGGTGAGGTCGCTCCCGTGATCGAAACCGTCTACGGCTTGCACGTTGTGCGTCTGCGCGACCGCGTCGAGCCAACGCAGATCAGCTACGAAGAAGCGGCACCCGACCTCATCGCGCAGCAGCGCAACACCTATATCGAGGGCGAGAAAACCCGCTTCCTGACAAGCTTCGTCGCCATTCCGATGGAAGCGAAGCAGCCCGTGGTCGCCCAGCTGCGGACGCGCTATGCGAAGGCCGCCGAGGGCATCCTGCCGCCGGCCGTCGACGGTAGTGAGCCGCCCGAGGAAGCGGCAGAAGACGCGACCGAAACGCCCTGATCCGTTGTGAGATGGGCTTGAGCGCGCAGCGAGACGCCGCGTCGCAGGGGGCGGCACTGTTCCGGCTGTTTGTTCGCCAGGATCTGCGCCAGCGCTTCGCGGGCAATCTGCTGGGTGTCGCGTGGGCGGTGTTGGCGCCACTGCTGCAGCTCGCGGTGTTCAACCTGGTGTTCGTACACATCCTCAAAGCCCGCGTCCCGGGCCTTGAGGGCGACGTCTATCTGGTATTTCTTGCACTCGGCTTCTGGCCGTGGTTCGCGTTCTCCGAGGCCGTGACCCGCGGTTGCACGGCGATCACCGACCACAGCGGGCTCGCCGGCAAGGTCGCGGTGCCACGCGCGGTTCCCGTACTCGCGGCGGTCAGCACCGCGTTCCTCCTGCACGGCCTGGGCTACCTGCTCGTCCTGTTGATGCTTGTGCTGTTCGGCCCGGCGCTGGACTGGAGCCGACTGCCGCTAGCGATGCTGCACTGGCTGCCGCTTCTGGCCATGGCCGCAGGACTCGCTCTGGCCCTTGCCGCGGTACAGGTCTTCATCCGCGACCTGGCGCAGACCATCGGGCTGCTGATCACCCTGTGGTTCTTCCTGACGCCGATCATCTACGCGCCCGAGACAGTGCCCGGCGGCCTCGCCCAATGGCTCGCCATCAATCCGGTCACCGGCATCGTCGATGCGCAGCGCGCACTGCTGCCCGGCCTTGCAGCCCTGCCGGGCAGCGCAGTGGCGACCTGGATAGGCGCTGCACTCATCCCTCTGCTGGGCTGGCTGGTGTTCCGTCGCCTGCGTCCTCACCTCGAGGAGTTCGAATGAGCGCGCCCCTGCTGCGGGTCGAGGGGCTGGGCAAAAGCTGGCCGGTCGATGCAAGCCCGCGCGCGCGCGCCTCGGCCCTGCTGCGTGCGCTGGTCGGGCGACCGATCGCGCGCACGCCGGTGCTGCGCGACATCGGCTTCGAGATCCGGCCCGGCGAGTCGCTGGGCATCATCGGCGAGAACGGCGCCGGCAAGTCGACCTTGCTGAAACTCATCGCCGGCGTGCTGACGCCCAGCGAGGGCAGGGTGCAGCTCAACGCGACCGTGGGTGCCCTGTTGGAACTCGGTGCCGGCTTCGAGCTGGAGCGCACCGGCCGCGAGAATATCGGTATCGCTGCCGGCCTGATGGGCTGGTCGCGTCGTGAGATCGAGGCGCGCACGCCGGAGATCGAAGCCTTCGCCGACATCGGCCGCTACCTCGACGAGCCGGTCAAGCACTACTCCTCCGGCATGGTGGTGCGCCTGGGCTTCGCCATCATCGCCACGGTGCGCCCGCAGCTGCTCATCACCGACGAGGTGTTGGCCGTCGGCGACGAGAGTTTCCAGCGCAAGTGCATCCGCTGGATCGAGGACTATCTCGAACACGGCGGAACGCTCCTGCTGGTCTCGCATTCGACCTACCACATCCAGAAGCTCTGCAAGCACGCGCTGTGGCTGCGCGAGGGCAGGGTGCAGGCTTACGGCGACGTGTTCGACGTGACCCAGGACTACCTCGCCTACCACGAGCGCAAGAGCGCCGCCGAGCGCGGGCCGGAGCTGGATGCTGCCTATGCCGGCAGCGAGTACCGCTTGGTCCGCGTGGCCATCAACGACAGCGAGGACGAAGGTGCGCGCCTGCTCGCGGAAGGTGCGTCGCTGCGCGTCGAGGCCGAGCTGCACAGTCCGGATGGCCGCAGCCCGCAGTTCAGCTTCGGCGTGATCCGCGCCGATGGCACCGCGCTGTACGGCCAGGTCGCCGAGATCGAAGGCGTGCGCGGCGAGCCGCTGGGCGGCAGTCGCACGCGCTACGCGCTGGAGATCGATCCCTCCGCCCTGCTGCCCGGCAGCTACGTGCTGCGCCTGCACGCCATGGACCCGGAGGGCCTGCGCGTGTTCGACACCGTGGAGCGCGCCTTCACCCTGCGTGGCGCCAGCCGCGAGCTCGGCTGCGTGCGCCTGCCGCACCGCTGGCTGCAGGCGGGAGCCCAGCCATGAGCGCGCGCGCCATGCAGGTCATCGTGCCGGTCTATCGCGCATTGCCCGCGCTGCAGCGTCTGGTCGAAGGGCTGCGGCGTACGCTGGGCGCGGGAGAGCGCGTGCTGTTCTGCGATGACGCCTCGCCCGAGCCCGAAGTCTCGGCCTATCTGCAGAGCCTGCCGGGCACGCTGCCCTTCGAGGCGCGCGTGCTGCGGCGTGAGCGCAACCTGGGCTTCGTCGGCAACGTCAACGCCGCCTTCGCCGAGACCGGCGCGGACGATGTGGTCTTGCTCAACAGCGACACGTTGCCGGGTCAGGGCTGGCTTGAGCGTCTGCGCGCCTGCTTCGCCGCGGATGCGCGCATCGCCACCGCCACGCCCTGGTCGAACAACGCCGAGATCTGCTCGCTGCCGCACCTGTGCCGACCTGCGCCGCTGCCCGACGATCCCGACCGCTGGGCGCGCGCCTGCCTCGACGCCTGTCGTGACGAATACCTCGACCTGCCGACCGGCGTCGGCTTCTGCATGGCCATCCGCCGCACCTGCCTGGACCGCATCGGCGCTTTCGATGCCGAGACCTTCGGCCGCGGCTACGGCGAGGAGAACGATTTTTGCCTGCGCGCCGAAGGCCACGGCTGGCGCAATGTGCTCTGCGCCGACGCGTTCGTGGGCCATGAGGGCGGCGCCTCATTCAGCCTCGAAGGCCTGGCGCCCGGCGGTGGCAACCTCATGCGGCTCCTGAACCGCTACCCCGACTACAACCGCCGCGTTGCCGAGTTCATCATGGCGGACCCGATCAAACCCCTGCGCCTGCGCGTGGTCGAGCGCTATGCCGCGCTGGCCGCCGGTCAGCCCGACGCCACTGGGCTGCAGGGTCAGTTGTTCCAATAACCCATCCGAGGTTGTCCGCGATGAGCGAATCGACGCCGGCGCTGGAATTCACCGGCGAACGCTTCACGCCGGAATGCGTGCGTGAGATCTGGTACGAGCACTACCACCGCTACGCCTTCGCGCAGCCGCTGGCGCGCGGCAAGCGCGTGCTCGATGCCGCCTGTGGCGAGGGCTACGGCTCGGCTCTGGTCGTGGCCGGTGCGGCCTCCGTGCTGGGGCTCGACGTGTCGGCACAGGCCATCGCCCATGCGCGTGCCCGCTACGCCCAGCCGAACCTGCGCTTCGAGCAGGCCGACGTGACCGCGCTGGAGCACCTGCCCGCCGCCAGCTTCGACCTGATCCTGAGCTTCGAAACGCTGGAGCACCTGCACGCCCAGGAAACCATGCTGCAGGGCTTCCGCCGCCTGCTGGCCCCCGGCGGCCTGCTGCTGGTGTCGACCCCGGACAAGCGCAACTACACCGACATTCCGCAGTTCCACAACGAACACCATGTGCGTGAGCTCTACCGCGAGGAGTTCGAGGCCCTGCTGGCCGGGATCTTCCCGCACCGTCGCCTGTACGCGCAGAAGCTGCTGTTCCAGTCGGCGCTGTGGGCGCTGGATGCGGACGAGGGCGGGCCGGCCGCGGCCACACTCAGTCGCGAGGGCGGCTTGAGCGAGGGAATGGCCTATCCGCCGATGTACTACATCGCCGCCTGCGCGCTGCAGCCGCTGCCTGTGCTGCCCGCCACGCATCTGTTTGGTGACGCGGAAGAAAGCGTCTACGCCCACTACCACCACGAGATCCGCAAGAACATGGCGGCTGGCCATCGCATCCAGGAACTGGAGCGCGAGGTCGAAGCGCTGCGCGCCGCGCTGCGGGCGGCTGGAGCGGCGGGGTGAGCTGGGGCAGCTACGGCCTGCGCCTTGGACCGACCCCGAGCCCGTCGGCGGCACCGCTGTTCGCGGCGGTGCCGACGCGGGCGCTGGCGCTTGGTGACGGGCAGATCCTGCTCAGCGAACGCGATACCGGCCGCAGCCGTATCGTGACCGTCCAAGTCGCACAGGCCCTGGAGCTGTGCGCCGCGTTCGCGCCGATGGATCTGCATGTGCAGCGCGTGTGCGCGAGTGTCTCGGGTCTGCAGGGCCATGAGGTGGCCGTGCGCGGCGTGCTCGAGGATCTTGCCCGGCAGGGCGCCCTGGTCAGCGCCGAGTCTTGGCTCGATGCCTTGCAGGCCGCCGACACGCCCGCGCCGCCGCCTCTGCGTACCGTCATCGTCCGCACCTGCGAGCGCGCGCCCCAGCTCGCCGCCCTGTTCGCGACGCTACGCGAGCACGAACTGCGCTGGCGCAGCGGCCTGCGCTATCTGCTGGTCGATCGCAGCCGAGATGCAGAGACCGTGCAGCGCAACCGCGACACGCTCGAAGCCTTCAGCGCGGCGACCGGTTGCCACAGCGTCCACGTCGACCGGACCCGCCAGCAGGCCTGGCTCGATGAACTCTGCCGGGCTCTGCCGGAGCGGGCCTCGGGCCTGCGAGTCCTGCTCGGTGAAGGTGCGGCGGCGCCGGGCTTCCACGGCGACTATGGCATCAGCCTCAATTGGATCCAGCTGCTCGGCGCCGGCCAGCGCTACGCCATGCTGGATGACGATCACCTGTTCCCGCTGCGCTGGCACCCCGCTTCCGGCCAAGGGCTCGACCTCGTCGACCAGCCCGACCCACCACAGGTGCTGGACGATCTCGATAGCGCGCTGGACTGGGGAAGCGAGGGCGAGATCGATCCCTTCGCCGCCCACGCCGAGGTCTGCGGCCAGCCGCTCGCGCATCTGCTGCGGCAGGCACCGATGCGCCTCGATTCCGCACAGCTGCAGGGCCTTGCGCCTGCGCAACTGCCCGCGTTCAAGGCCGATGCGCGGGTGCTGGCCAGCGTGCATGGCCATCGCGGTGACGCCTCCTCGCTGAGCCTGATCTGGCTGCTGGCGCTGCCAGCGGCCGCGCGCCCAGCCCTGCTCGCGGACCCGCAGCGCTACCGCGAATGTTTGCGCCGTCCTGCGGTGGTACAGGTGGCGCGCCGCTACCGCTGCCTCCGCTCGCACGGCCTGTCGCCCTTCATGCTCGATGGCAGCCGCCTGCTGCCCGCCGTGCCGCCGCGCGGTCGCGGCGAGGATGGGGTGTTCTCGGCCCTGCTGAAGGCTCTGCAGAGCAACAGCCTGCAGGTTGAGCTGCCGATGGCGGTGGGACATCGGCGCCCGGCGGCGCCGGAACGTTCGGAACTTGCCAGCACACCCGCCACGCCGGCGCTGGCGCAGGTGCTGACCGATCAGCTGCACGAGCTCTCGCCCCGGCTGCGCAGCGAGGACCCGCTGGCGCGCCTGCGCGCGGTCTGCGCGAGCCTCGAAGAACACGCCGCCGGGTCCGACGCGGAACTCGCCGGGCATCTGCAGGCACATCTGCGGGCGCAGCGTGCGCGTGTGGTCGCCGGTCTGCGCCTCGCCCTGCATGATCGGCCCGTCGCGCCCGCGCATCTCGCGACCGATCTCGCCAGCCTGATCGAAGCCAACGGCCGCGCCCTGCTCGATGGCGCGCCGGCGCGCTTCGCCGAGTGGCCTGAGGGGATCGACGCGCAGGCGGGGGCCGCGCTCTGGCGCGGCTATGTCCAAGAGTTTGCCGCCGCGCTGCCGGCCTGGCCGCTGGCCCTGGAGGTCGCCCGCGAGCGTCGCGAACACTGGCTGGGTGCGCCTTGAGCCCGCGCGCGCCGCTGCTGTCGGTGCTGATCGTCAGCCACGACAGCGCCGACGTCTTGCCGCGTTGCCTGGAAGCGCTGGCGGTGCAGGAGGGCGTGGCTTTGGAAGTCATCGTCGTCGACAACGGCTCAGCCGTGCCGCCGGCGGCGCATCCGCGGCTCGACCGTTTGATCCGCAATGCCGACAACCCAGGCTTCGCGGTGGCCTGCAACCAGGCGGCAGCACTGGCCCACGGCGAATGGCTGCTTTTCCTCAATCCCGACTGCTTTCCGGGGCCACAGGATCTTGCGACCTTGCTGGCTCTCGCAGGGCAAGCCAACGGCGAGGGACGTCTGGGGGTGCTGGGCGCACAGCTGCTTGAGGCCGACGGCAGCGCGCAGGCGGCCTCGCATCGCCGCGATCCGACGCCGGCTCGCCTGCTGGAGGGCCTGCGCCGGGGCCGCGCGGCGATCGAGCCGCCGCCGGATGCGGGCGCGCCCCGGGAGGTCGAGGCGATCTCCGGTGCGCTCATGCTGCTGCCGCGTGCTTCGTTCGAGGCAGTCGGCGGTTTCGATGAAGGCTACCGCCTGCACTTCGAGGACCTCGACCTGTGCCGCCGCCTGCGCCAGCAGGAGCTGCGCGTGCTGTTCGCGCCGGGCCTGCGGATCACCCACCTGAAGGGCACCAGCAGCCGTCGCCGTCCGCTGTGGGTGGCCTGGCAGAAGCACCGCGGCTGGCGCCGCTACTACGAGCGCTTCGATGCGCAGGCGCTGCCTGCGCCGGCGCGCTGGGGCTTCCGCCTGCTGATCTGGCTGGCCCTGCCCTGGCTGCTGCTGCGCGCGCTCAAGCCGTCCCACCGATCCCTCGCCCGGACTTCGATCCCAAGCCCATGAGCACCACGCCCGCGCCCACCGACATCGTCCTGCACCAGCGTTCGCGCATCCTCGAAGTGGCCTTCGAGGACGGCAGCCGCTTCCATCTGACCTGCGAGTACCTGCGCGTGGAGTCGCCCTCGGCCGAAGTGCAGGGCCATGGGCCGGGTCAGAAGGTGTTGGTGGCGGGCAAGCGCGAGGTCGGTATCCGCGCGATCGAGCCGGTGGGCCACTACGGCGTGCTGTTGCGCTTCGATGATGGGCATGAGACCGGCATCTACAGTTGGACCACCCTGTTCGAACTGGGGCGCGAGCAGGAGCAGCGCTTTGCCGCCTATCTCGACGCGCTGACCAAGGCCGGGCTGTCGCGCGATCGCCGCTGAGAGCATGTGAGAACCATCCGCCGACTGCGGCCGCCTCTGGCCGCCCGTGGCGGCAGCGCGCTAAGCGAATTCCGCGGTCACCAGCTCGCCAAACTCCCTTGAATTCACGTACCGCGCTTTGCCACGAACACCCAGAGGCGCCCTCGCTACGGCGTCTGGGTTTTTTTTACACGCTCTGAGCCGCGCGCTCAGAACACCAGATAGCTCATGCCCAGCACCAGGCCGAGGTAGAGCAGGGACAGGGGCAGGCCGACCTTGAGCAGGTCGCGCACGCGGTAGCCGGCGGCGCCGCTGACCATCGCCAGCACCGGGTTCGAGCCGGTCAGGAAATTGTTCGACGCCGACAGCGCCACCACCACGGCGAACTGGATCGGTGCCGCGCCCGTCGAGATCGCGATGTTGATTGCCATCGGCACCATGATCACGGTGGCGCCGACGTTGCTGATGACCATCGCCATCGCCGTGGTGATGAGCCCCAGCACGCCGAGCAAGGCCCAGCCGGGCAGGTGGCCGAAGTGCTCCAGGGTCTGGCTGGCGACGAAGTTGGCCACCCCGGAGCTGTCCACCGCCCAGCCCAGCGGGATCAGGCAAGCCATGATGAACACGGTTTTCCAGTTCACCGAGGCATAGGCCTCGTCCATGTTGATGACGCCGAGCAGCAGCATGCCGACCGCACCCGTCATCAGCGCCACCGGCACCGCGACTTCGCTGGACAGGGCCAGCGCCAGGGCCAGTCCGAAGCAAGCCAGGGCGTGCCAGAGTTTGTGCGGGCGCTGCTCGTCCTTCGGATAGTCGGTCACCACCACGAAGTCACGGCTGCTGGCGGCCAGCGCGAGGTCGCGCCAGAAGCTGTGGAACACCAGAAGGTCGCCGGCACGCAGCGAAGTACGCCGGATCGCTTCGCGATAGACCTCGTTGCCGCGGTTGATCGCCAGCACGCTGATGCCGAAGCGCTTGCGCAGGTGCAGATCCTCGAGCGTCTGTCCGATCAGCTGCGAGTTGGGCGGAATCACCGCTTCTGAAATGCCTGCGCGGCTGGGGTTGAACAGGTCGGCGAAGTTGCGCAGGCGCGCTTGCAGGCGCAGCAGATTGTTCTGGGCGTAGTCGGCGACCTGCTCGCGCGGGCCCATCACACCGAGCACGCTGCCGACCCAGATCATCTCGTCGGCGGGCGGAGCCAGCCGCGCCTCGTTGCCGCTCTTCAGCGCCAGCAGCAGCGGCGCGCCACGCATCGATTCGGCTTCCAGCACCGACATGCCGACCAGCGGGCTGTCGGAGGTCACCGTCAATTCGTAGACGTCGCCCTCGATGCCATAGGCGCGGGCAAAGTAGCTGTCGGTGCGGCCGGGTGCTACGCCCTTGTCCTCGCCCTGGCCAAGCAGGCGCGCGCCGAACAGGCGGAAGAAGGCCAGCGCCATCAGCAGCAGGGCAAGCCCGATCGGCAGCGGCGCGAAGATCGGCAGCGGTGACAGCGAGGCCACGCCCGAAGGCAGGTTGCTGTTGGCCGCCACCAGCAGGTCGTTCAAGAGGATCAGCGGCGAGCTGCCGACCATGGTGAGCGCGCCGCCCATGACCACGCAGACCGCGATCGGCATCAGCAGGCGGCCGAGAGAGACGCCGGTGCGCGCCGACAGGCGTGCCGCCACCGGCAGGAACAGCGCGGTCACCGAGGGGTTCTGCATGACCGCGGACACCAGGCCAGCCACACTGCTCGACAGCAGCACCAGGCGTTCCTCGTAGCCCTTCGACTTGCGCAGCAGCCACACCGCGACCCGGTTCAGCAGGCCGGTGCGATCCAAGCCCGCGCCCAGGATCATGGTGGCGATGACGCTGATCACCGCATTGCCGGCGAAGCCATCGAACAACTGCTCCACCGGCACCAGCCCGAACAGGCCCAGGCAAACCAGCACCAGCAGGGCGGTGACGTCCTGGCGCAGGCGCTCCCACACGAACATGCCCATGGTGAAGGCCATCAGGCCCAACACCAGCCACATATCGAGCGAGAGGCCGGCGAACATCTAGCTGCTCCGCCGCGGCAAGCGGCCGGCGCGCTGTGCTCGGGTGTCGATGGGACGGTCCGGCATGCACCTAGACCCGGCGGTAGAGCAGATCCCAGACCCCGTGCCCCAGGCGCAGGCCACGGCGCTCGAAGTGGGTCTCCGGGCGCCAGTCCGGGCGCGGCACGTGGCCGCCGGGGCCTTCGGAGTTGCGGAATGCGCCGGATGCGTCCATCACCTCCCACATCTGCTCGGCATAGGGCTGCCAGTCGGTGGCGAGATGCAGCAGGCCGCCCGGCGCGATGCGGCTGGCCAGCAGCTCGACGAAACCGGGCTGGATCAGGCGCCGCTTGACGTGCCGCTTCTTGTGCCAGGGGTCGGGGAAATAGATCCGCACCTCGCTGAGCGCGCCCTCGCCGATGCACTGCTTGAGCACCTCGACGGCGTCCTCCGCGTACAGGCGCACATTTCGCAGCGCGTTCGATTCGATGGCGTTCAGGGCGCGGCCAACGCCCGGCTTGTGCACCTCGATGCCGATGAAGTCGCGCTCGGGCGAATGCAAGGCGCCGTGGATCAGGGCTTCGCCGTTGCCGAAGCCGATCTCCAGCACCAGCGGCGCCGTGCGGCCGAACCGGGTCGGGGCATCCAGCGGCCCTTGCGCGATCTCCAGGCCATACCTCGGCCAGAGCTCGTCGAGCGCGCGCTGCTGCGCCGGGGTCAGCCGGCCGGCACGCTGCACGAAACTGCGCAGCACGCGGGTGGCGGCCTCGGGAAGAACGCGTTCGGGCTTGTCTTCCAGCGCGCTCATCAGAAGAAGAGCCCATCCACCGGCGAGGACGCGCTGGCGTAGCGCTTGCGCGGAATGCGTCCGGCCAGGAAGGCTTCGCGACCGGCTTCGACGGCCTTGCGCATCGCGCTGGCCATGAGCACCGGGTGCTTGGCGCCGGCGATCGCGGTATTCATCAGCACGCCGTCGCACCCGAGCTCCATCGCGATGGCGGCATCGGAGGCCGTGCCCACGCCGGCATCGACGATCACCGGCACCGAGAGGCTCTCGATGATCTCCAGCAGGGTGTAGCGGTTCTGGATGCCCAGCCCCGAGCCGATCGGCGCGGCCAGTGGCATCACCGCCACGCAGCCGATCTTCTCAAGCTCGCGCGCGACGATCGGGTCGTCGCTGGTGTAGACCATCACCTCGAAGCCGTCGCGCACCAGAACTTCGGCGGCGCGCAGGGTCTGCACCACGTCCGGGTAGAGGGTCTTCTCGTCGCCCAGCACCTCGAGCTTGACCAGGTTGTGGCCATCGAGCAGCTCGCGCGCCAGCCGGCAGGTGCGCACCGCATCCTCGGCGCTGTAGCAGCCGGCGGTGTTGGGCAGCAGGGTGTAGCGCTCGGGCGGCAGGAAGTCGAGCAGGTTGGGTTCGCCGGCATTCTGGCCGAGATTGGTGCGGCGGATGGCGACGGTGACGATTTCGGCGCCGGCGGCCTCGCTGGCGCGGCGGGTCTCATCAAAGTCGCGGAACTTGCCGGTGCCTGTCAGCAGGCGGGAGGAAAAACTGCGGGTGCCGATCTTGAGCCGGTCGGCGGCGGGCTGGGCTGCGCTGTCCATCGCCGGATTATCGACCGAACCCGCAGGCGCTGTCGCGACGATGGCCGCGATTGCGTCGGAATCGCTTCAGCCGCCGCCCAGCGCGTGCACCAGCTCGACCACATCGCCATCGGCCAGCGTGTGCTCGGCATGGCGGCTCTTCGGCACGATCTCGCGATTGACTTCGACAGCGACGCGGCGGCCGGCGTGGCCGAGCTGTTCGATCAGGGCGGCGACGGTGGTGCCTGCAGGCAGCGCGCACGCCTCGCCGTTCAATTGGATCTGGATCATGGAGCGCTCGGACGTCGGAGCAGGGAGTGAAGCGGCGCATGGCGCATCGCGGAGACACCTCTCGCGGCATTGCCTGCGTGAGGCAAGCGGGGCTAAGCTTTCGCACCGCAGTGCGGGTGTAGCTTAATGGTAAAGCAGCGGCTTCCCAAGCCGCCGACGTGGGTTCGATTCCCATCACCCGCTCCATCCGATGCCGCCGCCCGAGCCATGGTCGATCCGTTTCCCATCGTGCTCGGCTGGTGCGAGACCCTCGCCCTCCCCGACTTGTCCATCCCGGCGATCGAAGCCAAGATCGATACCGGCGCGCGCAGCTCGTCCCTGCATGTCGACAGCCAGCAGTGCTTCATGCGCGGAGAGCGCGAATGGGTCCGATTCGCCCTGCATCTCGATGGCGCGGCCACCCGGCTCCCCGTGCAGGCCGAGGCGCCGGTGCACGACCGCCGCGCGGTGCGCGACTCCGGCGGCCATGAGACCGAGCGCGTGTTCATCCTCACGACGCTGGCCATCGCCGGCATCCGCTATCCGATCGAAGTGAACCTGGCGGCACGCCGAGGACTCAAGTTCCCCATGCTGATGGGTCGCACCGCCCTTGCGGGGCGCTTCCTGGTTGACCCCGCGCGCAAGCACACCCTGCCATCCCCGGCGCTGTAACCCGCGCAGGCCGGGGGCTCGTTACGCTGCCATCGATTCCCGATTCCCGATTCCCGATTCCCGATTCCCGATTCCCGGCTCCGATGAAACTCGCCATCCTCTCGCGCAACTCCAAGCTCTACTCCACCCAGCGCATCGTCGAGGCCGGGCGCGTGCGCGGCCACAGCGTGCGCGTGCTCGACCCCCTGCGCTGTTACATGCGCATCGCACCCGGCGACTTCCAGATGCACTACAAGGGCAAGGAGCTCACCGATTTCGATGCGGTGATTCCGCGCATCGGCGCCTCGGTGACCTTCTACGGCACGGCGGTGCTGCGTCAATTCGAGATGATGGGCACCTACACGCCGAACGGCTCTGAGGCCATCCTGCGCGCCCGCGACAAGCTGCACTGCCACCAGCTGCTGGCACGGCAGGGCATCGGCTTGCCCAAGACGGTATTTGGCGACAACCCCGACGACACCGCCGACCTGCTGGCCATGCTCGGCAAACCACCGCACGTCATCAAGCTCACCGAGGGCACCCAGGGCACCGGCGTGATCCTCGCCGAGCGCGCGTCCTCCTCGCGCAGCGTGATCGAGGCCTTCCGCGGCCTGTACGCCAACTTCATCGTGCAGGAGTTCATCAGCGAGGCGAAAGGCGCCGACCTGCGCTGCTTCGTGGTGGGCAGCCGGGTGGTCGCTTCCATGCGTCGCCAGGCCAAGCCCGGCGAATTCCGCTCCAACCTGCATCGTGGAGGCACCGCCAAGGCCGTCGAACTGAGTGACGAAGAGCGCGAGATCGCAATCCGCGCGGCCCGTGTGATGGGGCTGGGCGTGGCCGGCGTCGATCTCCTGCGCTCGAAGCGCGGCCCACTGGTGCTGGAGGTGAACTCCTCGCCGGGCCTGGAAGGCATCGAAGCCGCCACCGGCGTGGACGTGGCAGGTGAGATCATCGACTACATCGATCGGCGCCTGCGCGCGCGCAGGCGCAAGGGGTGAGATCCAACAACGGGCATCGGTCGATGCGCGTCTGGCGTACTTCGGCTACCCGATGGTGCTCGGAGTGGTGGTTTAACGTTGGCGCAAGCCACGCTTAACCACTATTTAATCGCTGTCGGCGCAGGCTGTTAGAGCCGTGTCCTCTGCTTGGCACTCCTAAAGTCTTCGTGACTGGCAGATCCATCGGTATCGGGGCAGTACCTCTTCAACCCGCCTTGCGCAGTTCCCCCTGTGCTGGCGGGTTTTCTTTTGCCGCCCCGATGGGGCTTGGTGCGGAGACACGCTCGGGTAGCGACCTGTCTCGCCGAACCACGCTGGCATGTTCGGCTCGATGCGTTCCTTGTCTTGGCGATCTCAGTTCCGGTCCCTGCCAACCAGGCAGGGCAGAGATGCAGTCATCTTTCGATGTCGCCGTGCGCGGCCTCGTCTTGATGCTCTACAGGCAATCGGCCGTGATCCATCCCGGCCCAAGGCGCTTGAGGACGTGTAAGCTCCGCCCGCGTCCGGTCACCGCGTGCGTGGGCCACGAGCCTGCGC
Source organism: Aquimonas voraii (assembly GCF_900101825.1). GTDB lineage: Bacteria > Pseudomonadota > Gammaproteobacteria > Xanthomonadales > Xanthomonadaceae > Aquimonas > Aquimonas voraii. The sequence continues at coordinate 68,905 of NZ_FNAG01000013.1, read as the reverse complement.
AACCCGCAAGACGGGAATCCGATTGCGATGGTCGCGGACAAAGCATCTGGCGAGGGTCGAAGCGTGTGGTCCATAGCCACGGCGCGAGGGCTGTACTTGAATGGGATCCCCGGCGAGACAGCGGCGTTCCGACCACAACCGTCACAGAGTTCATGAGGAGTCTTGCAGTGCATCGCATGCAGTGGGCGTGGAAGGTTGGGCTCCTTGGGGCCTTGGTCTGGTCTGGCGAAGCGTGTGCGGCTGGGCATCCCTGTGCAGAGTTCACCGAGCCGGGCGCGCGGCTCGCTTGCTACGACCGTGCTTTCCCCCCCGTGACAGCCGATTTGTCTTCTGGGCAAGGCTTGACCGAAGCACGCCCGGAGCAGGACTTCGGCCTCAGCGAGCGTCAGGTCGAGTTGAGCAAACCTGAGGCTGAGCGCGCGTCGCAAGTCGACAGGATCGAGGCCGTAGTTGCGGCCGTGCGTTCCCTGAAGGGGGGGCAGCGCGAAGTGGTCCTGGAAAACGGCCAGATATGGCGCGTGACCGAAGGCGGCGTGCGTGGGCCGCTGAGATCCGGGGATATCGTGAACATCCGGAGGACATTTGCGGGCGGTTATCTGTTGAGCAAGCCGGGAGGCACAGGTCTGCGAGTACGTCGCTTGCGCTGATCGAACGCGGGAGGATCAGGGGGGGCGGGTCTGACCTCTCGAGGCTTCCATCTCATCGCCGTGCAACGCGCTGCAAGGGCAGGTTGCGCGGGGCCTTGGGTCTTCCGCTCCTGCGGGGAACTTTTCGAACCAGGGGGGCGAAGCTGCTTGAGGCAGGTGCGAAGACTCCTCCCCTGTACAGTTCCCACCGTGGACGTCCTCCGGCGTCCGAGGCGCCTGAAGAGGGCTCCGACGTCGTCTCGGCCTCTTCGTTTCCGTGTTGCACTTGCGTCCGGCGCGCCGGACTGTTGGACTTGGTGCCTCCGACCAGTGAGGAAGATCCAGTGAAACTGCTTCGAATGCTGTTGGCTATTCTGATCGCTCTGCCATTGATGGTCTCTGCCCGGGATCTCGGCTCGGGAGGTGCGCCTGAAAGTGGTGGAACCGTTGCGGCCGAGAATGATCAACGCACCGAGGCCGAAGCCCTGCTGGATGAAATCGAGCTTTCCATGAACATGGCCCGGGATGGGCAGTATGGCCGCATCAAGAAGCGGGACATGGATCGCCTTGAGTCGGCATTCGCCCATATCGTCGAAGTCTTGGGCATGGTGGAACGAGTGTCTGAGTTGCCCGCGGAGAAGCAGCAGTCGCTGGCCTCGGCGCAGTCCCAGATCAACGATGTCCTCAAGCCTGAAGATGAGGACCGCAAGATCTGCAAACGCATTTCGAGCACAGGGACCCGGCTCGGGGCGCTTGAGTGCTTGACTTTGGCAGAGCGTCGCTCGCGCGCGGAAGCATTCCGCAACATGGTTGATGGCATGCAGCGCGGAGCGTGTGTTCCTGGCGAGGGGAGGCCCTGTCCCGGTTGAGCAACAGGGTTGTAAACGGACCGAGTCTCTGAAATGCGCCTGATGGACCGCACGTCCGCCGAGCTGGTGTCCACGCTGATGCGCGAGGTGTCCCGTGGACGAGGAGCGTCCATGCTCGCCCAGGCTCGAGAGCTCGCGAGGCGACAAGCCTTGGCGCCTGACGCTCAGCATGCGCTCGCTCTCTGCGCGGCGCAGGCTGGCGCCTTGGAGGAGGCTGAACATGCGTTTCGCACGGCGCTGGGTTTGGTGCCTGGGCAACCCATCATCTTGGGCAACCACGCCCGCTTTCTGGCGCGACAGGGTCGCTGGGCGGACGCCGAGTTGGCCTGGCGGCGCTATCTGAGCGTTGCGCCGACAGACGCTGCTGCCTGGGGAGAACTGGGCCTGGTGCAGCTTTCTCTCTCGAGAGTTGGCGGAGCGGATCATGTCTCCTCCAGCCACGGCCGGGACCAGCGACTCGCCGCCATGGCCAGCCTCCGCCGCGCCCTCGAACTTGATGAGCGTCTCGTACGTGCGTGGCATGCCCTGGGAAGCGCGCTGCGCGATAACAGCGATCTCGCAGCCGCCGAGTCCGCCCTGCGCAGGGCCCTTGCGCTGGAGCCAGGTTCGACACTGCTGTGGGCCAGTCTCGCGGGCGTATTGCGTCTCGCTGGTCGGCCCGAGGATGCAGTCGAGGCTTATCGCGAATCCCGCCGACTCGGTGAGGTGGGCCCCGAGGTACTTGATGCGGAAGTGGGGGCGCTGATCGATTGCCTGCGGATCGAGGATGCCCGCGAGGCTTCCAGTCTGTTGTTGGAACGCTTTCCGGGATTCGCGCCCGCCTACACCACTCGCGCGAACCTTGATTGGGAGTACGGGGCTGGCGAAGCGGGGCTGGTCGCGCCCGAGTCGAACGATGCCGCTTTCTTCCGCAAGGCGGTCGAGGCGCAGCCGGAAAACACCGAGCTACAAGTTGGCTACGTCCGCTTCCTCATCGAGACCAAGCGTGGCGAGGAGGCTTTCGAGCGACTGCAGGAGTTGCGTCGACGCGAGGACCATCCGCGATTGATCGCGCTGCAGGCCAACGCTCTGGAGATCTCCGGCCAGTCCGAACGGGCGGCCTCGTTGTACGCCGAGGCTGACCGCAGCCTCGGCGCTCAGGATCCCAGTTTCAACAATGCCTACGTGCGCCATCTGCTCAAGTCCGGACAGTGGTCGGCCGCTGCCGCCCGCGCCGAACGCACCCTGGCGCTCGATCCACAGCGCCAGGAAACTTGGGCGTATCTCGCGACCGCATGGCGTCTGCTTGGGGACCCTCGCGAGGACTGGCTGTGTGGCTTCGAGCGTCTGGTGGCGTTGCGCCCGATCGATGTGCCTCGCGGCTGGCGCGACATGCCTGACTTCCTTGACGATCTGCGGGACGCACTTGAGCCACTGCATCGAGCGAAGACGCAGCCCGTGGCGCAAAGCCTGCGCGGTGGTTCACAGACGCCCGGCCGCCTGTTCGGGCGTGGCGAGCCGAGGATCGAGGTGCTCCGGCAAGCGTTGCTCTCGACGATCGAGGCTTGGCTCGCTGGACTTCGTTCTGAAGAGCGCCATCCGTTTCTTGGCCGCCTTGGGCGCAGCGTGCAATTCACGGGCTCCTGGTCGGTGAAACTCTGGAGGTCGGGCAGCCACGCGAACCATTTCCACAATGAGGGTTGGATGAGTTCGGCCTTCTACGTCGCTCTTCCTCCATCCGTGTCTGAAGCCGGGGAAAGCGCTCATGGCGGGATCACGGCAGGTGCGCTGCAGTTGGGGCAGCCACCGCTGGAACTTGGGCTGGACCTGCAGCCGCGGCGAATCATCCAGCCGCGAGCGGGGCATGTCGCTCTCTTCCCGTCCTACCTTTGGCACGGCACCGTGCCTTTCGACGATGCTGAGCCGCGCATCACCGTCGCATTCGACATGCTTCCAGTGGGCCGAGTCCAAGCGTACTGAGGAAAGGTCCGAGTGGCGGGCTCAGCGCTTTCTCAGACTGAGCTGCCAGCCGACAAGATTCGTCGCCGCGTGGAAGATCGGCTCCGACTTGAGAATTTCGAAGCCGGCACTGTCGGCCTCCCGGCAGACGCGCGCAAAGCCCGCGGCGTCGACGGCATGCCGGGTGAGGTCGTTGAGTCGGCGCCATGCTGCGCGCAGGTCTTCCTCGGCGCGGTCTACCTCCAGCCCGACCAAGCTGGGGCGGGTACGGGTGCGTGCGGCCAACAGGCTGCGGGCGGCGTCCAGGGCGATCTCCAGGATTCGTCCTGATTCGGGGCGATCGTGGCGCCGCTGTTCAAGCGCTTGGCGCAGTTGACGGATCGCCGCCGAGAGCTCCTGCTGGGCGTTCCGAAGGAAGTCTTGGGATGGTTGGTCGGCGCTGACCAAGCGATGCAGTTTCCGGTAGATGCGGGTCTGCTTGAAGACCAGATCGCATTCCGCCATCGAGTGCCGCGCGGAGTCCATCAGCACCGACTCCGCATGATGCAGGACGAACTGGGCGTGTCCGCCGGAAGCCAGTACGCGCGCCACCTCGGCGAGCGAGGCAGAGGTGTTCCCGTATTCGAGTGCGTAGTGCCCGCTTACGCCGTCGAAACTCGCGGCTGTGAAAGGCAGGCGTTCATTGGCGACGCCTGGATGGAAGCGCACGCCGGCATACCTGTGCGCCCCTCCGCTGACGGAGTTGACGGGATCGATCTGGGCCAAGTCGGTGGCGTCGATCGACCATTTCTCGCCGCGTCGCTGCGCGGCTTTCAGCGCCATCAGCGGCAGCACGCCGTTGCCGGTGCCGATGTCCAGCAGGCGAGCATCGGCGGGCAGCTGATCGAAGAAGGCTTGCCAGGCCTCCTGCAGTTCTAGGTCATAGAGACCGTCAAGGCCCACGGGGCCGGTCGCGACGGCACCGCTTCGGTAGTAGGTCTCCCACTGCGAAAGGCTCAAGTGAACTCCGGAATCTTTGGGGCGCATCGGCGCGTGTTGGGCGAGCGGTGTCGAGGGGCGATCGATCAGTCGTTGCGGACCTCGCCAAGTGGTTCCGAGCGCGACTTGGGAGAGCGAGCTGCGGGAAACCGCGCGTTCTCCGACACGCCCGCGGCCAGCAAGTATATCGATCGAGGCATTGGGGCCCCAGGCTAGTCGGCTGGGGCTATCCTTGCAGGCGGATCAGGACCAAGTCACGAGGCGGGACGGATGCAGCAGAACATCGAAGCACTGGTGCAGGCCGCACTTCGCGCGGTTCAGCATGGGCAGGTGGCGCAAGCGGTTTCGCTTTGGCGTCAGGTCCGCCAGCTCAGGCCAGATCATCCGCTCGCCCTGCACCACCTAGGCATGGAGGCGCTGCACCGCGGAGCGACCATCGAGGCGATCGAACTCCTGCAGCAGGCGCATCGGGCGGCACCAGGCGAGCCCATGACCCTGGTCAGCCTTGCCATGGCCCTACGCGAGCGCGCGGATTCTGATGGCGAGGCGAGGGCCCTGACCCAGGCCCTGAGTCTGGATCCATACTGTCTCCCCGCGCTGCTTGCCAAGGCCGCCCTGATTGAGCGCGAGGCGGGTCCGCGTGCCGCGGCATCGCACTATCGGAATGCTCTGCAGGTGGCGCCGCCGGAGCGCGCATGGCCGCCTCAGCTGCGTACGGCGCTCGCACACGCCAAGCACTGCGTCGATCGAGCCAGCGATGCCCTGAGCGAGTTTCTGGAAGCCCGCCTAGGTGTCGCCCGCGAGAAACTCAGCCCCAGTGAGGCCGAGCGCTGGCGTGAGGCAGGGGCCTTGCTGGCGGGGCGGTCACAGCCCTACCCGTCGAAGCCGAACCGGCTTCTGGTTCCGCGCCTGCCTGCCGAGCCCTTTTTCGAGCGCGCGCAGTTCGCCTGGGTGAGCGCTCTTGAGCGGCGCACTGCGGAGATCAGGGAGGAGCTCAATGCCGTTCATGCTGAGGCGCAGGCGGAATTCCAGCCCTACGTCGCGTACGAACCGGGCACTCCGGTGAACCAGTGGAAGGAGCTCAACCATTCAACTCGTTGGAGCAGCTACTTCCTCTGGCAGCACGGTGCACCTGTAGAGGATCACCTGCGTGCCTGTCCACGTACCGCCGAGGCCCTGGCCGAGGTCGAAATGGCCGATATCGGCGGACTCTGTCCCAACGCGATGTTTTCCGCGCTTGCCCCACACACCCATATCCCGCCGCACCATGGGGAGACCAACGCGAGGTTGGTGGTCCATCTGCCCCTGATCGTGCCGGAGCATTGCCTGTACCGGGTCGGCTTCGAGCAGCGCCGTTGGAAGGTGGGCGAGGTGCTGATTTTCGACGACAGCATCGAGCACGAAGCGCGGAACGACAGCGATGAACTTCGCGTCGTCCTGATTTTCGATGTATGGAATCCACTGCTGTCGTTGGCCGAGCGCGACATGGTTCGCGAGATCAGTGCCGCCCTGCCCGAATTCGAGCGGGGCTGAGCCAGTGGGGTCGTGATCTTTCAGGAATCACGCTCGCAGCCCTGCGCTCGCGGCATCCAGGGCAGGCCGTCTCGCCGAGTCCGCCTCGCGTCGCCGCGCAGCGATCGCGGATGTGGCGGAGTAGAGCAGCGGGATAGCCCTGCCGCGGGGGCTCTCCAAGTTGCCGGCCCGCAGATGCGATCCAACGGCCACCCTCCCATCGCAATTGTCCGCTCGTTTCTGACGAGGCAAGCGCACCGTTGAAGCTGGTCGGGGCCAGTGGTCCAGGTTGACCACCCGGGCGTATCCCCCGGCGCGGCCTGGCGCTTGCGAGCTTCCGGCGCCGGGCGGACTGGTGCTCCAGCTGTACTCACGCGTGCGATCGCGGAATGGGGTCCGCGGCGGGCTGCTGCCTGCCTTGTCCATGGGGCAAAAAAAGACGGCGGGCCGAGGCCCGCCGTCCAGGTGCTGCACGTGGTGCTCGATTAGAAGCGCACGTTGATGCTGCTGAAGATGAAGCGACCCAGCTGGTCGTAGCCGCCCGGAGCGTTGGCGTTGGTGGCGTTGTCAACACCCACCAGCGGCGGCTCCTTGTCAACGATGTTGTTGATGCCCAAGGTCAGGTCGATGTTGTCGGCCAGAGCCAGCGAGCCGGACAGGTCGAGGTAGTTGTAGCTACCGATCCCGCCACGCTCGGCGAGCAGCAGGTCGTCCTCGAGCGGTTCGCCGTCGACCGACACGTAGTCGATCGCGCCGAAGTGACGCCAGCGCAGGTTCAGCGACCAGCTGTCGCGCGAGTAGCGGACATTGGCGATATGGCGCCAATCCTGCGTGCGGCAGCTTTCGTTGATCAGGCCAGCGCAATCGAACGCCGTGTTCGGCACGCCGGGCAGCGGCGAGACTTCCTGTTCGAGGATGTAGGTGCCGACGAAGTTGGTGAAGAAGCGGCCACCCAGAGCTTCGAAGGTGTAGTTGACGTTCAGGTCGACGCCGTTCGTGGACAGCTCACCGAAGTTCTGGGTGGTGTTGACCACGAAGTTGCTGTCGGCCTGCCACAGGTCGCCGTCGGGGCCGCGCTGGATCAGGTCACAGATAGAAGCCAGACCGGTGTCCAGACAGGTACGCAGGATCGTCGGCGCACCGATGCCGGTGATGGTGTCCTCGATCTGGATGTTGTAGTAGTCCAGCGCGATCGACAGGTCGTCGGTCGGCGTCACCACCAGGCCCACGGTGTAGGTATCGGCCTGCTCCGGCTCGAGGTTCGGGTTACCACCGATGAACTGGTTGTTCTGGCCCGCCGGGTTGTTCAGGATGTTGCCGTACTGCGCGGCCGTGACGCCGGTGCGCGCGCACTCTTCCGGGGTGCGCCCGCTCGAAACAAGACCCGTGGAGGCAGACACCGGGCCCGCGCACGGATCGGCGCCCGCGTACAGGGCAGTGCGCTGCAGCGAGAACAGGTTGTTGATGCCCGGCGCGCGGATGGCGCGGTTGTAGCCCACGCGCGGACGCACCATGCCGATCTCGCCGATCAGGCCGATCTTGTAGGTGTTGGCGCCGCCGGCACGGTCATAGTCGGAGTAGCGGTAGCCGAGGTCGAGGTCCAGCGAGCGGAAGGCGCCATCGCCAGCGAACAGCGGGACCAGGGCTTCCATGAAGACTTCGTTGACCTTGGTCTGGCCGTCGATCGGCGGCTGGGCGGCACCGGCGCCGGCGAAGTTGCCCGCCGCGCTGTCGTTGTCCGACACCGACGAGAAGGCTTCACGGCGGTGCTCGACACCGAACACGCTGAAGATGGTCGAGCCGCCGGCCCAGGGCAGGCCGAAGCCGAGGTCGCCGGTGGCGAAGGCGTTGAACACCTCCATCTCGGTGTCGGTCTTGTTGAAGCTGGTGCCGGCCAGGGCGTTCGCCGCCTCGGCAGTCGCGCCACCGTCACGCCAGACGTTCCAGAACTGGCAGCCAGCGAAGGAGCCGGCGGGGCAGCCCAGCAGGCCACTGCGGATGCGCGAGATCAGGAAGTCGTTCGAGCCCTGGGTGTCGTTGCTCGTGCGCGCGAACGTGTACGAGGCATCGTAGTTCCAGATCTCACCCAGCGCACCCTTCGCGCCCACCACGAAGCGATAGGAGAAGTCGCTGGTGCGGGTGATGCGCGGGCCACCCTCGACGTTGCGGCGCAGCACGCCCACGTTGAAGGGCAGATCAGGATTCAGGCCCAGGTCGGCGCACAGCGAACCGAAGATGGGGTTGGCGCAGCTCTGGCCGGTCAGACCGACGTTGAAGGCGCCGGACTCGGCGATCTGGATGCTGTCCTTGCGGTTCACCAGCATGGCTTCGAAGTACGGGGTGAAGTACTCGTTCACCTCGTAGCTGATCGCGGTGCCGGCGGTGTAGCGCTCATCCGGACGCTGGTAGTAGTTCGGCGGAGCGTAGTTGTAGAGGTTACGCACGCCGTTCGACCAGCGGCCGGTGCTGTCGAACGAGGCGAAGGCGCCGTTGCGGACACCGGCCTGGCTGACAACGAAGTTGCCGGTATCGCTGGTGGCCGAGCCGCCGCAGAACGTGCCGGTGGCATCAAGCGCGCACGAGGAGTAGTCGCGCTGGGCGTGGAACAGCGGATCGTTCTCGCGGTAGGTCACCCAAGCCATGGCGTGGCCGGAACCGTCGCCGATCGCGCCGCCCCAGGCCAGGTCAAGGTTGCGGCTGGCGCCGTCGAAGCCGGAGTTGCCGTCTTCGTACTCGAAGCCGGACTCGTCCTGCAGGCCCTGCATGTAGCTGTTGCGGTTGTCGTGCTGGTAGGCCGAGTAGCCCGCGTTGATGCTGAAGCCCTCGAACTCGGTGTCGAGCACGAAGTTCACGACGCCGGCGACGGCGTCGGAGCCGTACACCGCGGACGCACCGCCGGTCAGGATGTCGACGCGGTTGATCAGCGCCGCGGGAATGATGCTGATGTCGCGCAGCTCACCCGTCGGGCCCGGCGGCAGGCGACGGCCATTGACCAGGGTCAGGGTGCGTTCCGGGCCCAGGTTGCGCAGGGAGACGGTGGCGTAGCCGGTGGCGCCGTTGTTCTCTTGTGAGTCAAAGGCCGGGTTCAGCTGGGGGTACTGGTTGACGAGGTCGTCAACGCGGGTCGCACCGGAGAGCGCGAAGTCTTCGCGCTGGATTTCAGTGACCGGGGCGGACGCGGTCACAGTCTGGCTCTGGATGCGCGAGCCGGTGACCACGATCTGGTCAAGCGAGGTGGGCGTTTCTTCTTCCTGGGCGTAGGCCGGAGCTGCCACGAGAGCGGCGGTACCGGCGACGAGCGCGAAGCGAATAGCACCCGACAGCGGGTTGAACTTTGACATCGGCTATGTCTCCAAACAGTTGGCTGGGATCGGGTCAGCACCCGAATACCTCAACCGCCCCCGGAACTGGGTTGGCGGTCGTCGGATGCTAACACAATGTTTACAAGCCTCTGCCAGCGCAGCGGCCGGTTCCCCGGCTCGCGGCCGCCCAGTTTCCCGGCTCGTGCCGCCAGACTTTCCGACAGCTCAGGGTCCAAGGGTCGGGACTCCGCAAGGCAGGCATGCACGGCGGACGACGGGCTGGCGTTTGATTGTCAATACGCCTGGTCCCGCGTTTGCCCCCCTCCGGACCCTCGGCGACAATGACGGGCTTACCGCCCAGCCGCCCATGGAACCCCCGATGCCCAGCCGTCGCGAACTCGCCAACGCCATCCGATTCCTGTCCGCCGACGCCGTCGAGGCGGCCAAGAGCGGCCACCCGGGCATGCCGATGGGCATGGCCGACATTGCCGAAGTGCTGTGGAACGATTTCCTGAAGCACAGCCCGGGCAACCCCGGTTGGGCCAACCGAGACCGCTTCGTGGTCTCCAACGGCCATGGATCGATGCTGCTGTATTCGCTGCTGCATCTGGCCGGCTACGACTTGCCGATCGACGAGCTGAAGCGCTTCCGCCAGCTGCATTCCAAGACCCCGGGTCATCCGGAGGCGTTCCATACACCGGGCGTGGAAACCACGACCGGTCCGCTGGGCCAAGGCTTGGCCAATGCTGTTGGTATGGCGCTCGCCGAGAAGGTGCTCGCGCGGCGCTTCAACCGGCCCGGCCACGCCGTGGTCGATCACCATACCTATGTGTTCCTTGGTGACGGCTGCCTGATGGAAGGCATCAGCCACGAGGCCTGCTCGCTGGCCGGCACCATGAAGCTCGGCAAGCTGATCGCCTTCTGGGACGACAACGGGATCTCGATCGACGGCGAGGTCCACGGCTGGTTCACCGATGACACCCCGGCCCGCTTCGAGGCCTACGGCTGGCAGGTGATCCGCCGTGTCGATGGCCACGACCCCGAAGAGATCGCCCAGGCCATCCGTACCGCGCAGGCCGAAACCGATCGCCCGACCCTGATCTGCTGCCGCACCACGATCGGCTTCGGTGCGCCGACCAAGGCTGGCAAGGAGGCCTGCCATGGCGCGCCGCTGGGCAAGGACGAGATCGCCGGCGCCCGTGCCGCGCTCAACTGGCCGCATGCGCCCTTCGAGATTCCGCAGGACATCTACGCCGGCTGGCGCGCGCGTGACCTCGCCGGCGCTGAGGCGCAGTGGAACGCGATGTTCCAGGCCTATGCGCAGGCCAACCCCGAGCTCGCCGCCGAGTTCGAGCGCCGCATGCGCGGCGAGCTGCCGGCGGACTTCGTGGCTGCCGCCGATGCCTACATCAGCAAACTGCAGGCGGAAGGCCCGACCGTCGCCTCGCGCAAGGCTTCGCAGATGGCGCTGGAAGCCTTCGGCCCGCTGCTACCCGAGCTGATCGGCGGTTCGGCCGATCTGGCGGGCTCCAACCTGACGCTGTGGAAGGGCTCGAAGGACGTCAACGCCGAGGACCCGAACGCCAACTACGTCTACTACGGCGTGCGCGAGTTCGGCATGAGCGCGATCGCCAACGGTCTGGCCCTGCACGGCGGCTTCCTGCCCTACGACGCCACCTTCCTGGTGTTCAGCGACTACGCGCGCAATGCCCTGCGCATGTCGGCGCTGATCCCGACCCGCACCATCCACGTTTTCACCCACGACTCCATCGGCCTGGGCGAGGACGGCCCGACCCACCAGCCGGTCGAGCATCTGGCCAGCCTGCGCTACATCCCCAACAACCACGTCTGGCGTCCCTGCGATGCGGTGGAGAGCGCGGTCAGCTGGAAGGCCGCGATCACCCGCGCCGACGGGCCGAGCTGCCTGGTCTTCAGCCGCCAGAACCTGCAGCACCAGCCGCGCACGGCCGAGCAGGTTGCCGACATCGCCCGTGGCGGCTACGTGCTGACTGATCCGCCGGAAGCGCGCTTCGACCTCATCCTGATTGCCAGCGGCAGCGAGGTCGAACTCGCCATGCAGGCGGCACGCGCGCTGGAGGCCGAAGGCACCAAGGTGCGCGTGGTCAGCATGCCCTGCAGCAATGTATTCGACGCCCAGCCCGTGGAATGGCGCGAAGGCGTGCTGCCCGGCTGGTGCCGCAAGCGCATCGCCATCGAGGCCGGCGTGTCCGACTTCTGGCGCAAGTACGTGGGCCTCGACGGCGCCGTCATCGGCATCGACAGCTTCGGCGCCTCGGCACCGGCGGACCAGTTGTTCAAGCACTACGGGTTCACGGTCGAGAAGATCGTGGCGGCGGCGAAGGGGCTTTGACGGCCGGGATTCGGGATTGGGGATTCGGGATTCGTTGAGAGCAATCCAGGCTTCGGGTTGATTGATTCAAAGCCGATGTGGCTCTGGCATTGACTCTCGCTTCTCGCTTCTCGCTTCTCGCTGCTTGCGTTGGCTCTTGCGGGCAGAAGCCCGCGCTCTTCTCGGGGCCCCTGGGGAGCGGCGAGGCTCGGACGATCCGCCCGCGGGGGCGCCTGCAGGGAGGCCGGCGATGTTCGTGACAGTGCAGGGATGCACTGTCCACGAACACCGGCCGAGAATCGCGGACCTATCGCGCATGGATGCGCGATGGGCGCGGACGAGCAGGCCTTTCTCTTGCCTACTTCTCTTGACTCCGGGCTTCCTGCCCTCCGCCCCTCCGGGGCCGCCTTCGGCGTTCGCGCCGCTCCTGCGGCGCAGTGGCCACGCAAAGAGAAGTAGGTCGGGCAGCCCGAAGGGCTGACCGAAAGCTCTTGCTCCTGGCTTCAAGCGATGGAGCGAAGAAACAAGCCTGGAGCGAGCGTTGAGCTCATCGTGGGCCAGGGCCCACCCTATGCGGCCCGGCAGTCCGCACGGCTCGCCAAATCCCTCGCAGGTCGATTGAGGCAGGCAAGAACCGAGTCGGAACGGTGATGCGGTTTGCCGGGCAGGGCTCTGCCCGGCCCTCACCCCAACCCCTCTCCCTCGGGAGAGGGGCTCACAGCGCGCACAAGCACTGGAGGCTTCGTTGAAAACTTCCTCGTCATTCGAGCGCTTGGATTTACAAGCTGCGAGCAGCGCGAACACCTACCGGGGGCTTCGTTGAAATCTTCCTCGTCATTCGAGCTTGTAGGCTTCGACGCCGACGACACGCTGTGGCACAGCGAGATCCACTTCCAACAGGCGCATGCCGAGTTCGAGCGCATCGTCGGCCAGTACGTCGATCTCGCCGATGCCGGCCTGCACCAGCGCATGCTCGACACCGAGCGGCGCAACATCAAGCTGTTCGGCTATGGCGCGAAGGGCATGTGTCTGTCGATGATCGAGACGGCCATCGCGTTGACGCAGGAGCGCGTCAGTGCGGCCGACATCCACCGCTTGCTGGACCTCGGCAAGGGCATTCTCAGCCACCCCGTCGAACTGCTACCGGACGTGCGCGACGCGGTCGAGGCGGCGGCGGAGGTGGCGCCGCTGGTGCTGATCACCAAGGGCGACCTGTTCCACCAGGAGGCCAAGATCCGCCAGTCCGGGCTGGCGGACCTGTTCCCGCGCATCGAGATCGTCTCCGAGAAGGACCCGCAGACCTATGCCCGCGTGCTCGCCGAATGCGAGGTGGCGCCCGTGCGCTTCGCCATGGTCGGCAACTCGCTGCGCTCGGACATCGAGCCGGTGCTTGCGCTCGGTGGCGCGGGCGTGCATGTGCCCTATGCCGTGACCTGGGCGCTGGAGGCCGAGCACGCCGTCGATCCTGCCCATCCGCGCCTGCGCAGCGTGCAGCGCACGGCTGATATCCCGGTCGCGTTGCGTGAGCTCGCTGCGCCCTGAGCCCAAGGCGCTCTTTTCGCGCTAGCCTCTGGCAGGCTTCCCGAATCCCGAATCCCGAATCCCGAATCCCGAATCCCGAATCCCCCATGTACACCCAATGTCCGCACTGCCTGACCGTGCACGCGCTCAACGCCGCGCAGATCGCGCTTGGCCGCGGTGAGCTGGTCTGCGGCGTCTGCGAGAAGCAGTTCAACGGGCTTGAGCGCCTGGCCGACACACCGGCGCAGGCGGCCGCCGGTTACGGTCGCGGCAGTCTGGCGCAGGCGCCGCGCGTGTTGCCGGAGGGCATGGTCGACCCACGCGAACGCTCGCCGGAAGGTGTATCCGCCAGTCCGCAGGCACCGCAGTTCGCATTGCGCCGACGGCGTGCGAAGAGCACGGCCAGCGCTCGCTGGTGGGCCGCGACCGCTCTGCTGGGCCTGCTGCTGACCGGCCAGATCGTGCTGGCCCAGCGCGCCGAGCTGGCGCAGGACCCGGTGTTGCGGCCCTGGCTCCAGCGGCTCTGCGTGGCGATTGGCTGCGATCTGCCTGCCTACGCGGAGCCGGCACGGATCAGCCTGTTGAGTCGCGATGTGAGCCCACATCCTTCGGTGCCGGATGCCCTGCTCATCAGCGCGAGCTTCCGCAACGACGCAGTGTGGCCTCAGGCTTGGCCGGTGCTTGAGATCAGCATGTCAGACCTCGATGGGCGTCTGGTCGCACTGCGTCGTTTCGCTGCTGTGGACTACCTTGGCCAAGCGCCCGAGCGCGATGTGCTCGCGCCCGGCGAATCCGTGCTGATCGAGCTGGAAGTGGTCGATCCTGGAAACCAGGCCATCGCTTTCGAGTTCAGCTTCCTGTAGCCGCCCGCGGGGCCCGGGCTTGTCCTGGGTGACGCGGCGTGGCACACATCGAGCGCAGCGCGTCAGCGCTTGTCGCGCCAGGCGCCGGCCGTTCCCGGATCGTCCCGCTTCGACCAAAGCCCATGACCTGCGGAGCAGGGGCGCGCCAAGTGCGACTGCTACACTCGGTGCGGCCCGTGATGGGCTTTGGACAGTGAGATGCCTCGCCGATGAATCCCCGCCCTCCGGAGACCGAGCTGCCTGCCATCGACGATGAGGCGGGACGCGAAGCCCGTCGGCTGTCGGCGGCCGAGCTCGCGCTGTTCGAGCGCGTAGGCGAGCGTCGAGTGGTCGCCGCTGGAGAGTTGATTTTCCGCCGCGGCGAACTTGGCCGCACCATGTTCGTGGTGGTCGAAGGCGAGGTCGCCCTTGAGTTCGGCGACGGCATGCGTGACAAGCGCATCGGCGCCAGCGAGTTCTTCGGCGAGCTCGCATTCTTCATCGGCAACCATGCCCGCCTGGCAAGCGCGGTCGCCCTCGGGCCCTGCCTGCTGGTGGCGGTGTCCAACGGTGACTTTGACGCCCTGCTCGAGCACGAGCCGGCCATGATCGCCCGTTTCATGCGCCGCAGCTTCGCCTACCTCGTGGCCAGCGAGCAGCAGCTCATCCTGAACCTCAAACGCCGCAACGAAGAACTCCTTCTGACCCTCGACTCGCTGCGCCAGACCCGCACGCGTCTCAACAACGCCGAGACGCTCGTGCAGACGGACGAGCTGACGGGCCTGCGCAATCGCCGCGGCCTCTACGCCCATCTGGACGATATCGAGCACCTGCCGCGGCCGGGCGCACTAGGCCTGCTGCTCGTGGATCTGGACAACTTCAAGACCATCAACGACAGCTTCGGGCACATCATCGGCGACCGCGTGCTCGAAGCCGTGGCCGGCCAGCTGCGCCGCATCGCCGGCGAGTCCGACGTGCCCGCGCGCCTGGGCGGCGACGAGTTCGCCCTGTTGGTGCGGGTTGAGCGCCCCGAAGAGGTCGAGCTGCGCGCCCGCACCCTGGTCGACAGCGTGCGCCTGCTGGCACTGCCGGAACCGCTGCATGCCACCACGCTGACGATCAGCGTCGGCGCCGTGGTCTGCGACCCCGATGCCGGCTGGTCGGTCTGGTACAGCCAAGCGGATCGTCTGCTGTACCGTGCCAAGGCCGAGGGCGGCGACGATTTCCGCTTCCAGGGCGCCGAATGAGGCGCTCAGCCGGTGCCGGGAGCTCGGCTTAGACCATCGCCGCATGCCCTTCGGGCCGGGCTTGACAATTTCGCCGCAGCGCATCAAGACTGCGGCCCATGCCCTCGAAGCCGAGCCCTAGCAGCCTGAACCACGACCGCCTCCCGGCGGCGTCGCTGCTTCTTATCGGCCTTCTTCTTCGACCGCACAGGTGCGGACTCGAACTCTAGGGCGCGTGTAGCAGGCTGAAACCCGAGAATCCGAGAACCCCGCACCGGGAAACCGAGGCGGGGTTTTTCTTTGCCTGCGGTTTGCCAAGCCCCTCGAACGACACCCGACCCTTCGAACTTGAAACCCGCTGGAGCCACCATGAGCCATCGCATCCGCATCTTCGACACCACCCTGCGCGACGGCGAACAGTCGCCAGGCGCCAGCATGGGCCCCGCGCAGAAGAAGGTGATGGCTCGCGCGCTCGCGGAGCTCGGCGTCGACATCATCGAGACCGGCTTCCCGGCGAGCTCGCAGGCCGACCGTGAGTCCGCCGACGCGATTGCGCGGGAGATCGGCCAGCACGTCACGCTGGCTACGCTCTCGCGCTGCGCCGAGGCCGACATCGAGGCCTGCGCGCGCGCCATGGAGAAGGCCCACAAGCCCCGCATCCATGTGTTCATCTCGACGAGCCCGCTGCACCGCAAGTTCAAGCTCGGCCTGAGCGAGCAGCAGGTGATCGATCGCGCCGAAAGCGCGGTGACCTATGCGCGGCGCTACTTCGACGACGTCGAGTTTTCCGCGGAGGACGCGATCCGCACCGAGTTCGAGGTGCTGGTCAAAGCCTTCGGTGCGGCCGCCCGCGCGGGAGCGACCACGCTCAACGTGCCCGACACCGTCGGCTACACCACGCCCGAGGAGATCCGCAGCCTTTTCGAACGCCTGCGCGCGGCGGTGCCCGGCGATCATCTGATCTGGAGCGCGCACTGCCACAACGACCTCGGCCTGGCCGTGGCCAACTCACTGGCGGCCATCGAGGGCGGCGCGCGCCAGGTCGAGTGCACCGTGAACGGGATCGGCGAACGCGCCGGCAACTGTGCAGTGGAAGAACTGGTGATGGCTCTGCGCGTACGCCAAGGCTTCTACAACGCCGATACCGGCATCCGCAGTGAACGACTGGTGCCGACCTCGCGCCTGCTGCAGCGCCTGACCGGGATGATGGTCCAGCGCAACAAGGCCATCGTCGGCGTCAACGCCTTTGCACACGAGGCCGGCATCCACCAGCACGGCATGCTCAAGAACCGCGAGACCTACGAAATCATGCGGCCCGAGGACGTGGGCTGGCCGAAGTCCGAACTGGTGCTGGGTCGCCACAGCGGCCGCGCGGCCCTGAGCGAGCGCCTGCGCGCGCTGGGCTTTGTATTCGAAGACGATGAGTTCGAGCACGTCTTCGCCAACTTCAAGGCGCTGACCGAAACCCAGCGCGTGGTCGGCGACCGTGACCTGGAGCAGCTGATTCTGGGCGCCACCGCCAGCGCCGGACAGGGCTATCGACTGGCTTCGATGCGCATCTCGGATGCCGGCGGACAGGCGCGCGCCGAGGTCGAACTGTCGGACCCTGAAGGCAACCATGTGGCCGAGAGTGCCGACAGCGACGGCCCGGTCGCGGCCCTGTTCGCGGCCATGGCTGCGGCGACCGGCATTGAGCTGAAGCTGGAGAGTTACCAGGTGCACAGCATCGGCATGGGCGCCCAGGCCCGCGGCGAGGCCAGCCTCTCGGTCAGCTACGAGGACGAGGAATACACCGGCGTCGGCGTCAGCCGCGACATCATCGAGGCCAGCGCACTGGCCTGGCTGGACGTCGCCAACCGTTTGCTGCGCAAGCGTGAGATCGCGCCTACCGCTGCGACGGCATCGGCTTGATCGAGGCTGAGCTTTTAGCCCCTCTCCCCTGGTGGGAGAGGGGTTGGGGAGAGGGGGCAATGCTCGCCGCAAGCTTCCTACCCCTATCCCCCAGCCCACCTTCGCTTCGCTCGGGCTCCGGACAGCGTCGGCTGCCACCGGCAGCCGACAAACGCTCTCCTCCGCTTCCCTCAAGGGGAGAGGGGAGCTGAGCTGGCTCCGATCGAGTAATCGCAGCGTGCTCTTTCGAATCCCGAATCCCGAATCCCGAATCCCGAATCCCGAATCCCCAACAACGAATCCCGGCCCTCCAATGCCCCGCACCCTCTTCGAAAAACTCTGGGACGCCCACGTCGTCGTCCCTGAAACCGAGTCCGCGCCCGCGGTGCTCTACATCGACCTGCATCTGCTGCATGAGGTCACCACCCCGCAGGCCTTCTCCGAGCTGGAGTCACGCGGCCTGTCGCCGCGCTGCCCCGAGCGCTGCATGGCGACCCTGGACCACAGCACGCCAACCTTGCCGGCCGATGCGAACGGTCGATTGCCCTATGCGACTGCGGCCTCTGAAAAACAGGTCGACCAGCTGCGCGCGAACTGCGCGCGCCACGGCATCGAACTGTTCGACATGGGCGACGCCCGCCGCGGCATCGTGCATGTGGTCGCGCCCGAGCTGGGCCTGACCCGGCCGGGTATGACCATCGTCTGCGGTGACAGCCACACCAGCACGCACGGCGCCTTCGGCGCGATGGCGTTTGGCATCGGCACCAGCGAGGTCGGCCACGTGCTGGCGACGCAGTGCCTGCTGCAGCGCAAGCCCAAGACCATGGCGATCGAGGTCGAGGGCGAGCTGGCGCCAGGCGTCAGCGCCAAGGACGTGATCCTGCACGTGATCGGCGTCATCGGCGTCAACGGCGGCACCGGCTACGCGCTGGAGTACCGCGGCTCGGCGATCCGCGCGATGGACATGGAAGCGCGCATGACCCTGTGCAACATGTCGATCGAGGCCGGCGCGCGCTGCGGCATGGTCGCGCCCGATGCCACGACCTTCGAATGGCTGCGTCGCGCTGCGCGCGCGCCCAAGGGCGCGGCCTTCGAGGCGGCGATGATCGAATGGTCGAAGTTCGTGAGTGACACCGACGCCCAGTTCGACCGCGTGGTCCGCATCGATGCCGCCGACATCCGCCCGACCCTGACCTGGGGCACCCATCCGGGTACCGCGATCGCAGTCGATGCCGTGGTGCCGGAGCCGGCTGACGCAAGCGCCCGCAAGGGGCTCGACTACATGGGCTTCGAGGCGGGCTTCGGTCTGGTCGGTCAGCCGGTCGACGTGGTCTTCGTCGGCAGCTGCACCAACGGACGCCTCGCCGATCTGCGCGATGTCGCGAAGATCCTGCGCGGCCGGCGCGTGCATCCGCGCGTGCGCATGCTGGTGGTGGCGGGCTCCGAGAAGGTCAAGCGCGAAGCCGAGGCCGAAGGCATCGACGCGATCGTGCGCGCCGCCGGCGCCGAGTGGCGCGAGCCCGGCTGCTCGATGTGCATCGCCATGAACGGCGACATCGTCGCGCCTGGCCAGCTCGCGGTCAGCACCAGCAACCGCAACTTCGAGGGCCGGCAAGGGCAGGGCGCGCGCACCGTGCTGGCCTCGCCGCTGTCGGCCGCGGCCGCTGCGGTCGCCGGGCGCATCGCCGATCCGCGCGAATTCCTCACCGCCACCGCCGAGGTCGCCTGATGAGCTCCATCACCCACATCCGCAGCCGCGCCGTGGTGCTGCGCGGCGAGAACATCGATACCGACCAGATCATTCCGGCGCGGTTTCTTTCCACCACCACCCGCGCGGGCCTCGGCCAGCACGCTTTCAGCGACTGGCGCAAGGATCCCGACTTCGCCTTCAACCAGCCAGCGAACGCCGGGCGGCAGATCCTGATCGCCGGTCGCAACTTCGGCTGCGGCAGCTCGCGCGAGCACGCGCCCTGGGCGCTGTCCGACCTGGGCCTGAAGGCCGTCGTCAGCAGCCAGATCGCCGACATCTTCCGCAACAACGCGCTCAAGAACGGGCTGGTCCCGATCGTGTTGGAGGAAGCGATCGTGCAGCACCTGATGCAGCAGGCGGACGGCGAGTTCGCCATCGACATCGCCGCCTGCACGCTGACCACCCCGCAGGGACAGGTGCACCGCTTCCCGCTGGATGCCTTCGCGCGCACCTGTCTGCTGGAGGGCGTGGACGAGCTCGGCTACCTGCTCGCCCGCGAGGCCGCGATCAGCGCCTTCGAATCCGCCCGCACTCGCGATTTCTCCCTGCCCACGCCTGCCACAGAGGACGCTGTCCATGCGCGCTGAGATCGTTCTGCTGCCGGGCGACGGCATTGGCCCCGAAGTGACTGCCGCCGCGGTCGAGGTGTTGAAGCGCGTCGCCACGCGCCACGGCCACGACTTCCACTTCAGCACGCACCTGATTGGCGGTGCCGCCATTGACGCCACGGGCGAACCGCTGCCTCCAGCGACGCTCGCCGCCTGCCGCAAGGCGGATGCGATCCTGCTGGGCGCGGTGGGTGGACCGAAGTGGTCGGATCCGAAAGCCAAGGTGCGACCCGAACAGGGCCTGCTGGCGATCCGCCAGGCGCTGGGCCTGTACGCCAACCTGCGGCCGGTGACCCCGCATCCGGCGGTGCTCGACCGCGCGCCGATCAAGCCGCATCTCTTGAGCGGCGTCGACCTCCTGGTGGTGCGCGAACTGACCGGTGGCATCTACTTCGGCGAGCGCACCCGCAGCGAGCACGGGGCTTCCGACCTCTGCGTCTACTCGGTCGCCGAGATCGAGCGGGTGATCCGCCGCGCCTTCGGCTTCGCCCGCGCGCGCCGTGGCTACCTGGTCAGCGTCGACAAGGCCAACGTGCTGGAGACCTCGCGGCTGTGGCGCGAAGTCGCCACGCGGATCGGTGCGGAGGAGTTCCCCGACGTGCGCCTTGAGCACCAGCTGGTCGACTCCATGGCCATGCACCTGATCGCGCGTCCGCGCGAGTACGACGTCATCGTCACCGAGAACATGTTCGGCGACATCCTCACCGACGAGGCCTCGATGCTGGCCGGCTCGCTGGGCCTGCTGCCCAGTGCTTCGCTGGGCGAAGGCCGTCGCGGCATCTATGAGCCGATCCACGGCAGCGCGCCCGACATCGCCGGCCGCGGCATCGCCAACCCGATCGCGACGATCCTGAGTGCGGCGATGCTGCTGCGGCATTCGCTGGGCCTGGAAGACGAAGCCCGCGAAATCGAACGGGCGGTCAGCGAAACGTTGGATGCGAAGGTGTTCAGCGCCGACATTGCCGGCGGCGAGCGCGCCCACTCGACGCAGGAAGTCGCCCACGCCGTGCTGGAGCGCCTGCCCGAGCGGCATCCGGCAGTGGCGATGCGTGATTGAGCTTGAGCGGGTAGTCGGGAATAGGAAATCGGGATTCGCAGTTGATTCTGGCGGGCGAGCATCGCGAGCTTGGGCTTGCGACCATGCGCATCGGATAGGGCGGGCCCTGGCCCACCGTGAGCTCCACGCCTGCCCCGGTCAGTAGTGGTGCTTGCGGGGCGTGGCTCGAAAGACCGCACGAACGGCCAGTCAGGCCGCGCGTACCATGAGCTGCGCGCCGTTGGAGCGGGTCAGCCCGTGCCCCGAGCCTTGGCCTCACGCCACCCGCTTCCCTCTTCTTCGCTCTGTCCATGACCCGAACCCTCGCCCTGCTCGGCCCGTTCGTCTTTCTGTTCACTGCCATGACCGTGCAGGCCCTGCATCCGGGCTACGACTGGGTGCAGGCGCCGCTGTCTTTCTATCTGTCCGGGCCGCACGGCCTCTGGCTGCAGACGGCCTATGCCTTCCTCGCCGCGGCGATCTCGGCGCAGGCCTGGCTGAGCTGGCGTGGTGAACGTTCCGGCGCCCTGAACACGGTGGCCCTGCTGCTGTTCTTCGGCGGTGCGATCGCGCTGGTGGTCACCGCCGTCTTTCCCGGCGGCTCGCCGGCCGGTGCCGTGCCACCGCTCGAGCATCGGCTGCACGTGTTGAGCGCGCTGCTGGCCTTCGGTCTGACCGGGATGGGGCTACTGCTGCGCGGCGCCCTCGACTGGGCGCGCGGCGAGCGTCTGTTCCTGCCGCTGGCGCTGCTCGCCGTCGGCTGCCTGCTGCTGCATGTGTTCGTTCGCGATTTGCCGCGTGGGGTCAGCCAGAAGTTGACGATCCTCCTGTACCTGCTGTGGCTCGGGCTGCATGGATGGAGGGTGCCGCGTGCTTCCGTATCTGTCCCGGTGCGAGCCGCTGATTGAGCGGTGCCGGGTGGCACGGTGACCCCGCACTGCCGCGGACGCATTCGGCACGCGCCCAAGGCCCGCAGCGATGGGGCGCGGAAACACCAGGCGTCCTGCCTTGTGGCCTCTTCACTGTTTGGCCACACTTGCGAAGACCGCTGCCTGCGGCACGTCCCATGACCACGGAGTTCGACCCATGCACTTTTCGCGTCGCTATCTGCTGATCCTGCTGCCTTTGCTTCTGCTGCTGATGGGGGCGCGTCAGGCGCCGCTGACCGACCCCGACCCGATCGCCGTCCCCGCCGGACTGGAGCTCAAGACCATCGAGCGCGAGATCAAGCGCGCGCTGATCGGCCGTGGTTGGACAGTCACCGCCGAGTCTGCGGGCCAGATCGATTCCACCCTGAACGTGCGCGCCCATACCGCTCGCGTGCGCATCACCTACGATGCGCAGCGCGTGGCGCTGGCCTATGTCTCCAGCGACAATCTGGCCTACGAGGAAAAGCGCGGCGAGCGCTACATCCACAAGAACTATGCGAGCTGGGTGAACAACGTCCTCACCGATCTTTCCCGCGGCCTGCAGATGGCGGCGATCGAGTAGTCGGTCGGACACGTCTGGAAGGATCGCGAGCCCGGCCTTGGGTGGTCGGGCTCGCTTCGTCTCTGCAGCTCGCCTGCGGCTCAGGGACCGCGCAGCGCCTCCAGCAGGGCGGCCCGCGGCAGCTTGCCGGTGGCGTTGCGGGGCAGGGCGGCGACGCGCTTCAAGGGCCGCGGCAGGTAGACCGGGTCGACCACGTCGCGCAGCGCCGCGAGTACGGCAGCCTCGTCGAGATCGGGTGCAACCACGAGTGCGGCCACGCGCTGCACCGGCCCCGCGCTGTCGGGCAGGAAGACCACGCCGTCGTGCACGCCGGGAATGGCCAGCAGCCGACGCGTGAGCTCGCCCAGTGAGGCGCGCTTGCCGGCAATCTCCAGCAGGTCCGCGGCGCGGCCGGCCAGGCGGAAGCGGCCCTGCGGGAGGAGTTCGATCAGATCCTGCAGCAAGACGGGCGCTGCCAGCCAGTCGGCGGAGATCTGAGCGCCGTCGGGGCGCGGCTGGATGTCGACGTCCGCGTAGGTGGTCCAGGCGTCCTCGCGGGCGGTCTGCCGATGGGCGATGACGCAGGTCTCGGTGCTGCCGTAGAACTCGAGCACGCGGCCACCGCTGGCCGCCTCCGCCGCGGCAGCGAGGTCAACGGGCAGGGGCGCCGTAGCGCTGACGATGGCTGCAATGGGAGGCAGCGAGAGGCCTGATTCAATCAACGCGCGCAGGTGCACCGGCGTGGTCACCAGCACCCGGGGCGTTTCCAGTTCGTTCAAGGCGCGCACGATATCGGCCGGAAAGAAGGGCCGCGCCGGATGGATCGGAAAACCGCCCAGCAGCGGCAGCAGCACCGAGGTTTCCATGCCGTACATGTGCTGGGCGGGCACGGTGGCCAGGATCTGCGCCTCGGCGCCCGCGACTTGACGCAGCAGCGCGGCGTTCAAGGCCGTGCTGCGGCCGAAGCTGCCCCAGCGCTTGGGCTGGGCCTTGGGCGGGCCGGAGCTGCCCGAGGTGAAGCCGATCACGGCCAGGCTTTCTGCCGGCAGCTGCGGCAGCTCGATCGGTCCCGGCCATTCGTGTAATTGAGCCGGCAGGTCGGTGTAGCGCGGTGGCCGGCGTTCCAGCGCACAGCCGTTCAAGCCGTCATCGCCGATGCAGTGCGCTTCGGGGTAGCGCTCCAGCATTTCCAGGATCACGCTCGGCGCGCGCGAGGGCGGCAGCAGTGTCGGCTGGCCGCGCAGCAGGGCGGCGGTCAGGGTCAGGATGAAGCGATAGCGGTCTTCACACAGGTTGAGGCAATGGCTGCCGGCCGGCAGCCCCTCGGCCAGCGCGCGGGCCTGGCGCAGGAAACGCTCCAGCGAGACGGGAGCCGCGTCGCCCACGGCGAAGCGGCGGTCGAGCGGCCCGCAGGCGAGTGGAAGCAAGGCGTTGGCAAGGCTGGGATCGCTGGGAACGGCCGACATGCAGTGAAGAACGCGTTACGAGGCCGCCAAGGCTCCCTGAAAACGCGAGGGGACTCAAGAGAGCCGGGATTGGGGATTCGGGATTCGGGATTCGAAAGGGCAAAGGCCGAAGCCGCGCCCTGCGCCGCCGCCGTCCGTCATGGCAGGAGTCGGATCTGGATTCCAAGGGTCCTTAACGACGACGGGCTGCGCAAGGCAGCCCGTCGAGCAAAACCCGGTGACCCGGTCAGGTCAGAGCGCGCCTTCGAATCCAGCGACGCTCTTGCGAATCCCGAATCCCGAATCCCGAATCCCGAATCCCGAATCCCCAATCCCAGCTACTTATCAGCAATCGAATACGCCGGCAGCTTCTTCGGCACCCGCACGTTCTTCAGGGTGACGTAGCGCGGCAGGCCGTCCTTGCCGAACGGCGGGAAGGCCTCGCCCTGGATCAGCGGGGCCAGATACTTGCGGCAGGCCTCGGTGATGCCGTAGCCGTCGCGGCGGATGAAGTTCTTCGGCATCTTCTTTTCGTGGTTGGCGACCTTGGCCAGCGGTGCCGGCTCGATCTTCCAGCGATAGGGCGCGTCGCTCAGGCGCTTGATGACGGGCATCACCGCGTTCTTGCCGGCCAGCGCGTATTCGACCGCGGCGCGACCGACGGCCTGGGCCTGCTCCCAGTCGGTCTTGGACGCCAGATGGCGCGCCGAACGCTGCAGGTAGTCGGGCACCGCCCAGTGATACTTGTAGCCGAGCTTGTCCTTCACCAGCGCGGCGATGGTGGGCCCCACACCGCCCAGCTGGCTGTGGCCGAAGGCGTCCTTGCCGCCGGCTTCGGCGACGAAGCGGCCGTCCGGATGGCTGAGGCCCTCGCTGACCACCACCGTGCAGTAGCCGATCTTCTCGACCGTGGCTTTCACCTTGGCCAGGAACTTCGCTTCGTCAAACGCGATTTCCGGGAACAGGATGATCTGCGGCGGATCGTTCTCCTCGCGCTGGGCGAGGCCGGCGGCGGCGGCGATCCAGCCGGCGTGGCGGCCCATCACCTCCATCACGAAGACCTTGGTCGAGCTCTCGGCCATCGAGATGACATCGAGGCTGGCTTCCATCACCGAGACGGCCGTGTACTTGGCCACCGAGCCGAAGCCCGGGCAGCAGTCGGTGACCGCGAGGTCGTTGTCGACCGTCTTCGGCACGCCGATGCAGGTCATCGGGTAATCGAAGGTCTTGGCGATCTGCGACAGCTTGTGTGCGGTATCCGCGCTGTCGTTGCCGCCGTTGTAGAGGAAGTAACGGATGTCATGCGCGCGGAACACGTCGATCAGGCGCTCGTACTGCGCGCGGTTTTCCTCCAGCCCCTTGAGCTTGAAGCGGCAGCTGCCGAAGGCGCCGCCGGGCGTGTGGGCGAGGTCGCGCAGGGCGGCTGCGGATTCCTTGCTGGTGTCGATCAGGTCCTCGCGCAGGGCGCCGATGATGCCGTTCTTCGCGGCCAGCACCTTGACCTTGTGCTTGCGTGCGGTCTCGATGACGGCGGCGGCAGTGGCGTTGATGACCGACGTCACGCCACCGGACTGTGCGTACAGCAGTTTTCCCTGGCTCATGCGGGTAAGGGCTCCGACCAAAGTGTTGAATTGACTCTACCCGGGGCAGCGGTTACGTTGCCGGCGACCGCGCGAACCGGGGCCTTCGAGGCCCGCAAGTCTAGCCGCCCCGACCCCGCCGCGCCCCAAGTTTTCCACCACTTCCGGATCTCCCATGCGACTCGTACTTCTCGGTGCGCCCGGCTCGGGCAAGGGCACGCAGGCCACGCGCCTCAAGGAACAGCTGGGCGTGCCGCACATCTCCACCGGCGATCTGCTGCGCGCCGCCGTCGCCGCCGGCACTCCGTTGGGCCTGCAGGCCAAGGCGGTGATGGAGCGCGGCGAGCTGGTCTCGGACGAGATCGTGCTGGGCATGCTGGAGGAGCGCTTCAGCCAGCCCGACATCGCCCGCGGCTTCATTCTCGATGGCTACCCGCGCAACCTCGCCCAGGCCAGCGCGCTGGACGCCCTGCTGCATCGCCTCAACCTGCCCGTCGACGTCGCCGTGCAGCTGGATGTCAGCACCGAGCTGCTGGTCCAGCGCATCGCCGGCCGTGCGCAGGCGGAAGGGCGCGCCGACGACACCCCCGAAGCGGTGGCCAACCGCCTGCGCGTGTACTCCGACCAGACCGCGCCGGTCATCAACTACTACCGCGAGCGCGGCCGCCTGGTCTGCGTCTACGGCGTGGGCGCGATGGAGGAAGTCTCCGAGCGCATCCTCGCCGCGATCCGCGGTGCCACCGCCGACGAGGCCTGATCCCGCTGCACGCGGTCGGCACGAAGACGCATCTGCCGCGTGATCGCGGCGGGCGCGTCGGAGGCATGAGGTTCCCGGCGTGAATTCCCTGCTCGCGCGTCTCGTCGCCATCGCCCTGCTGCGCGGCGGTCCGCAGGACCTGCCCTTCGATGCGCGCCTGCTGACGCGCCTGCTGGTCGCGTGGGCGCTGCTTCAGCTGTTCGCCCAGTACGTCCTGTTCGAGGGCCGGGGCGGCCTGCTGCAGTTGCCGGTGGCGCTGGCCTTCCTGCTGCTGCCCATCCATGGCCTGCTGCGGCTGCGCGGCAGGCCCGAGCGTTTCCTGCAGACCGCCACCGCCTTCGTCGGCTGCAGCCTGCTGTTCGGCCTCGCCGTGCTGCTGGTGATGCTGGGCGCCGATCCCGCACCCGCTGCGGGCGAGCCTGCGCCTCAGCCCTCGACGCTGCAGGCTCTGCTGGGGCTGGTCTGGCTGCTCCTCACCGCCTGGAAGCTGGCCGTCGACGCGCATATTTGGCGGCAGGCGCTGGAATTCCCGCCGCCGCTGGCGATCGCCACCAGCCTCACCCTGTTCCTCGCCGAGATCGCCGTGCTGAGCCGTCTCGCCGGAGCCACTGAATGAAACTGCACATCCTCGGCATCTGCGGCACCTTCATGGGCGGCGTTGCTGCACTCGCGCGCGAGCTCGGCCATGCGGTCGAAGGCTCGGACCAGAACGTCTACCCGCCGATGAGCACCCAGCTCGAAGCCTTGGGTATCGCGCTCGCCAGCGGTTACCGGCCTGAACATATCGGCGCGGACGTCGACCAGGTGGTGGTCGGCAATGCGCTCTCCCGCGGCAACCCGGCGGTCGAGGCCGTGCTCGATGCCGGTCGCGACTACCGCTCCGGCGCGCAGTGGCTGGCCGAGCAGGTGCTGCGCGGTCGCCGCGTGCTGGCGGTGGCAGGCACCCACGGCAAGACGACCACCAGTTCGCTGCTGGCCTATCTGCTCGACTGCGCGGGTGCCGAGCCCGGGTTTCTGATCGGCGGCGTCCCCGAGAACTTCGGCGTGTCCGCGCGGATCGGCGCGAGCCCGGCCTTCGTCGTCGAGGCCGATGAATACGACACGGCGTTCTTCGACAAGCGCTCGAAGTTCGTGCACTACCGGCCCGAGATCGCGATCCTCAACAACCTCGAATACGACCACGCCGACATCTTTCCCGACCTCGCCGCGATCCAGCGCCAGTTCCACCATCTGGTGCGTACGGTGCCCGGGCGCGGCCGGCTGATCGTCAACGCCGAGGACGCAGCACTCGCCGAAGTGCTGTCGATGGGCTGCTGGACGCCGGTGACGCGCTTCGGCATCGACGTCGCGACCGACTGGCAGGCGCGCCTCCTGAAGCCCGACGGCAGCGCCTTCGTCGTGCTGCACGGTGGTGAGTCGGTGGGCGAGGTGCGCTGGAACCTGCTCGGTCGGCACAACGTGATGAACGCGCTGGCGGCGCTGGCGGCGGTCGAGGCCTACGGCTTCGACGTGCGCCCGCTGCTGCCCACGCTGGGCGGCTTCGTGTCGGTCAAGCGGCGCATGCAGAGACTCGGCAGCCCGCAGGACATCTGCGTCTACGACGATTTCGCCCATCACCCCACGGCGATCCGCACCACGCTGGCCGGTCTGCGCGCCCAGGTCGGCAGCGCCCGCATCCTGGTCGCCATTGAACCGCGCAGCAATTCAATGCGCTTGGGCGCGCACGCCGCCGAGCTCGCGCCCTCGCTTGGCGATGCCGACGCCGTGGTCTTCCTGCGTCGGCCGGAGCTGCCCTGGGATGCGGCGTCCGTGGTGGGCGCCCTGCGCGGTGACGGCCATGCGGTGCCAACCGTCGATGCCCTGCTTGATCAGCTCGCCGCGCTCGCGCGGCCGGGCGACCACGTCGTGTTCATGTCGAACGGCGGCTTCGAGGGCGCGCCGCGGCGGATGGTGGAGCGGCTGGGGGCTTGAGACCTGCCGCGTGTGTGGGGGGCTTGGCCCGGGCGCAGCGTGTCAAGGTGCCTGCGCAAGCAGCATCGACACGGCCGTTTCCGCGGCCTCGACTGCACCGGCCAGGTAGCCGGGAAACGACACTGACCACTCGCTGCCGATGCCGATGAGTCGCGAGGCCCAGGGAAGACCCCGAGCCATGCTCTCGGGCGCTTCGGCGTGATGCGCAGCGCCGTCGAGATCGGCCGCATCGGCGGTCAGCGGGTCGGCGGCCCAGTCTTTGAAGAACTCGGCGACGGGTCGGGCCGCAGGCTCGCCGAACAGCCGAGTCAGCTGGCCGCGGCAAGCGGCGCGCAGCGCGGCCTCCGGCGCCTCGCGGCGCGCGCGCGCGGGAACCCCGAGAAAGCCGAACAGGGCGGCATCGCCGCCGGGCAGGCTGGCGTCGTGGATCTCGGCCATCGGCCCGAGGGCGCTCTGCGCCGTGCCGCAGAGCCCTTGTTCGCGCCAGAACGGCGCGTCGAACACCGCGATGTATTTGGCATGGGGCGCCATCCAGGTCGGGGTGGCGCGCCAGCTGGCAAGCAGGCCTGCCGGCAGGGCCGGTTTGAAGTCGATGCAGCGCGCGGCGAGTCGCGGCGGCAGGGCCAACAGCGCGTGCTCCGCACGCCACGCATCCACGCCACCGTCGGCCCATTCGACCGCGAGTTCGAGCGCTGGATCCTGCGCTTCGATGCGCCGCACGCGCGCGCCGAGGTGCAGGCGCGCGGGGTCGATGCGTTCTCGCAGGGCATCGACGAGCGCCGCCATGCCGCCGGCGAGGCGCATCGAGCCCGCCATGCCGATCGATCCGGCATAGCGCTGTGCGGGGCGACCGGGTGCGCGTTCAACCAGCACATCACCGGCATGGTGCTGTTCGAACACGGGCACGCCGAGGGGGCGTACCAGTGCGGCGAGGTCGGGCTGATGCGCAGGCCAGAACCAGGTCGGACCGAGATCGACGCGGCTCGCGGCGGGCGCATCCTCTCGACTGTGCAGTGACAGGATCCGGCCACCGACGCGCTCGCGGGCTTCCAGCACCACGTAATCCTCGATCCCCGCCCGCTGCAGCCGCCAGGCGGCGTAAAGACCCGCCAAGCCGGCGCCGACGATCACCACGCGGGCGCGGTTCATGCTTCGTGTGCGCCTGTTTCATACGCGTGCTGCGGGCCGCCGAGCGCGCCGAGCTTGAGGTACAGGCACGCGCCCTCGCCGTCAGTCACCGGCTCAGCGTGTTCGCCGGCGGGCAGGCGCAGCCAGCTGCCGGCGGCGAGCACGCGACCCTGCCACTGCAGGCGGCCTTCGAGCACCAGCATCTCGGCTCCTTCGACGGCGCCGTCCAGCACCCTCTGCCCGGGTGCCAGGCGCAGCAGGCAGACCTGCTCGAAGACGTCGCCGTAGAGCGGGCAGACGGTGCCCTGCGCCTGCCAGCGCTGTGGGTCGCGCGTGTCGACGCGCACCTCGGCGCTCTGCGTAGGATGCATCTGCCACAGCTTCACGAAGATCCGCGCGCCTTCGACGCTGTAGGGGCGATGCGCCGAGCCCGGCGGATTGCGCAGGTAGGTGCCCGCAGGGAAGTCCTCGCCGTCGGCCGAGAAAACGCCCTCCAGCACCAGGATCTCCTCGCCGCCCGGGTGCGCGTGTGGCGCGAACTGCGAGCGCGGCGCATAGCGCACCAGGCTGGTGGCGCGCGCCTTCTCCTCGCCGATGCGGTCGAGCATGACCCGTTCGACGCCGGCCTGCGGCGACGGGATCCAGCGCTGCTCTTCGACGGCGACGCAGGCGGGGACTTGGAAATCGGCGTGGATGCGCACGGTGGGACCCTCGGAAATCACGACGCGGCGGGGCGCATCGCTGCGAGCTTGGTGCGCGCAGGGAACCCGCCGATGCCTTGGAAACGCTGGCCGCGGCGAGCCGGCGCTGGCGGCTCCCGCCAGGCTGCACGCGGTGACCGGCCTGCAAGCGCGCGGCTACTCGCCGCTGACCAGCGTGCCCTTGTCGAGGTGCACGGTGCGTCGTGCGTACTCGGCGGCCTTGGGATCGTGGGTGACCATGATGATGGTCTTGCCGAATTCGCTGTTGAGCCGCTGCAGCAGGCGCAGCACCTCGTCGGCGGTCTTGCGGTCGAGATCGCCCGTGGGCTCGTCGCAGATCAGCAGCCGCGGATCGGAAACCAGGGCGCGGGCAATCGCCACGCGCTGCTGCTGGCCGCCGGACAGCTCGTTCGGCTTGTGCCCGCCGCGGTCGGACAGCCCCACCAGCTGCAGGGCGATACGCGCGCGTCTGGTGCGTTCGGCCGCGCCGAAGTCGGTCAGCAGCAGGGGCAGCTCGACGTTCTTCTGTGCTGAGAGCACCGGCATCAGGTTGTAGCTCTGGAAGATGAAGCCGACCGTGCTCGCCCGCCACGCCGCGAGCTCGTCCGCCGTGTAGTCCTCGATGCGTTCGCCGCCGACGCGGAGCACGCCCGAGCTCGGCGAATCGATGCCGCCGATGAGATTCAGCAGGGTCGTCTTGCCCGAGCCGGACGGACCCATGAGCGCGACGAAGTCGCCTTCTGCGATGTCGAGGTTGATGCCATGCAGCACCTCGACCCGTTGGCTGCCGCGCACATAGGCCTTGGTGAGCTGGCGGATCTGGACCAGCGGGGTGGAGGTGGCCACGGGCGTCAGCGGCTCGTCTTCGGGGTCACGCGGACGCCGTCCTGCAGGTTTTCGGGCGGCGACAGCACCAGGGTTTCGCCGCCGCTTAAGCCCGCCAGCACGCGACGCTCGCCGTTGGCGGTCTCGCCCAGCTGCAGTTCGACCCGGCGCACGGTGTTGTCCGCGCCCAGCACGAAGGCATGGCCGGCAGTGCCTTCGCCCGCGACTACCGCGCGCTCCGGTACCAGCGCGCCGCTGGGCGGTGCCGCGTTCGGGTCGGGGCGCTTCTCCAGGAAGCTCACGCGCACGCCCATGTCGGGCACGATCCGCGCATCGCGGCTGTCGAGCGCGATGCGCACCTTGACCGTGGCCTTGCTGCGGTCGGCGGCGGGCACGATGGCGATGACGCTGCCGGGGATCTTCCAGTCGGGGTAGGCGTTCAGCACGGCGTCGACCGGCATGCCGGGCTGCACGCGACCGATGTAGGCCTCGTTGACGTCGACGTTCACCTCCAGCGAATCCATGTCGACCACGGTGCCGATGCCGGTGCGGGTGAAGCCGCCGCCGGCCGACAGCGGCGAGACCATCTCGCCGGGCTGGGCGGCCTTGGCGATGATGACGCCGCTGAACGGTGCCCGCACTTCGGTGTTGGCGAGGTTGAGTTCAGCCACCGCGACCTGTTCGGCGGCGACTTCGGTCGCGCGCTGCAGCGAGGCCAGGCGCGCGGCGCGCGCATCGCGATCGCTTTGTGCCTGCTCCAGCGCGGCGTCCGAGGTGAGCTTGCGGGCGGCCAGTTCCTGCTGGCGCTTGAGCGTGCTTTCGGCCAGCGCCAGCAGCGAACGCGCCTCGGCGAGCTGCGACTGGCTGGACGCCAGCTGGGCACGCGCCAGCTCGAGCTGGGCGGCGGCATCGATCGGATCGAGCCGCGCCATGAGTTCGCCTTCGGTCACGCGCTGGCCTTCCTCGATCAGCACCTCCAGCACGCGGCCGGTGACCTTGGACGAGACCGTGGCAATGCGACGGGCGGTGACGAAGCCCGAGGCATCCAGCAGCGAGGTCGGTCCGGCTTCGGCGGCGCTGCGGGCGCTGCCGGTCTCGACCTCGATCGGGCGCATCGCGCGCAGGGCGAAGAAGCCGATCACGAGTGCGACCAGCACCAGCAGCCAGAGCGGCAGGCGGCGCTTGCGCTTGCCTCGCCCACCTTCACCGCGCGGAATGCGCAGGGCTTCCAGCAGGGCATCGGAGCGTTGGGCGTCCTGGCTCATGGGGTGGGTCCGTTAGGGAAAGAGTTGGGGGTTCGGAGCGGCCAGTGTGAGGCATCGGTCCAGCGGCGCGCAGGCTGCGCCGCAGGCCGCCAAGCCGATGTGTTCAACGCCGGTAGCGCTGCTCCAGGAAGGCCCAAGCCGCGCGCAGGCCCTGCGCCTCGCCGCCGGCCGGGCGCCCGGGGCGGTCGCTGTCGTTCCAGCTGTAGACGTCGACGTGGGTCCAGGCCTGCTCGGCGGCGACGAAGCGGTCGAGGTAGAGCGCTGCCGTGATGCAGCCGGCCATGCGCGAAGGCCCGGCATTGGCGAAATCAGCGATGCCCGACTTGAGATAGCTCATGTAGGGCCGCCACAGCGGCATGCGCCAGAGCGGATCGCTCTGCGCCTCGCCGGCGGCGAGGTAGTCGTTGGCGATGTCGTCGCGGTTGGCGAACAGCGCCGGCAGGTCCGGACCGAGCGCGATGCGGGCGGCACCCGTCAGCGTGGCGAAGTCCATGATCAGGTCGGGCTTGCCCTCGCCGGCATAGGTCAGGGCATCGCAGAGGACCACCCGGCCTTCGGCATCGGTGTTGTCGATCTCGACCGACAGGCCGGCACGCGTGCCGATCACCTCGCCCGGCCGATAGGCATCGGCGGCGACCGCGTTTTCGACCGCCGGGATCAGCAGCTGCAGGCGCACCGGCAGCTGCTGCGCCATCACCAGCTGAGCCAGCGCCAGCGCATGCGCGGCACCGCCCATGTCCTTCTTCATGTTGCGCATGCCGTCGGCGGGCTTCATGTCGAGGCCGCCGGTGTCGAAGCACACGCCCTTGCCGACGATGGCCAGGCGCGGATGGCTGGCGTCGCCCCAGTTCAGCTCGATCAGGCGCGGCGCGCGATGGCTGGCGCGGCCGACCGCGTGGATGGCCGGGAAACGCTCGCTGATCAGGGCTTCGCCGACGATGCTGTTGAACTGCGCGCCGTGCGCCTGGGCGAGCGTACGCGCGGCCTGTTCCAGCTGTTCGGGGCCCATCTGTTCGGTCGGGGTATTGATCAGGTCACGCGTCAGCAGGCTGGCGCGCAGCAGGGCGACCGCCTTGGCCAACGCCGGATCTTCAAGATCGACGGCCAGCCGTGCGGCAGCGCGCGCTGGTTTGCGGTAGCGGCTGAACTGGTACGCGCCCAAGCCCCAGCCAACCACGGCCGCCCCACGCTCGATCTGCAGGCCGCGTGCGTCGAGGGTATAGGTGCCCTCGGGCAGGGTCAGCGGCAGGCCGGCCAGCGCCCAGGGGTCGTCGTCGCGCACTACGCCAACCAGCACCGCCGCCAGGCCGCCATGGCCCTCGGGCAAGGTCAGGTGGCTGCCCGGAACGCCGCGAAAGCCGTGAGCCTGCGCCCAGCGCCGCGCCGGTTCCCCCAACGTGTCGAGCAGGGTATCCAGACTGGATTCGGTACACAGGATCAGGGGGCAGGCATGGGCGGCCTCGGCCGCGGTGCTGAAACCGTTCATTCGGGCCTCCGCTACAGGTCAGCGCGCAATGCTAGCAGGCCGCCGTCGGCGGACCGTGTGCGGGTTTCCCGAAGGTCCGATACGTCTGCCGGGCGACTTTGCCTATGCTGGTCGACGTCATCACGTCTTTCGCGAGAGCCGCATGCAGCGCAGGGCCAAGGGCAAGATCGTCAGCGCCGCCGAAGCGGTCGCCCTGATCCACGACGGCGACACCGTTGCTACCGGCGGCTTCGTCGGCATTGGTTTTGCCGAGAACCTGGCGATCGCGCTGCAGCGGCGTTTTCGTGAGACCGCCGCGCCGCGTGACCTCACCCTCGTCTACGCGGCGGGACAAGGCGATGGTCGCCAGCGCGGTTTGAACCATCTGGCTGAACCCGGCCTGCTGCGTGCGGTGATCGGTGGCCATTGGGGGCTGGTCCCCGCGCTGCAGAAGCTCGCCCTCGACGGCGCCATCGAGGCCTGGAATCTGCCGCAGGGGGTGATCTCGCACCTGTTCCGCGACATCGCCGCTGGCCGGCCGGGGCATCTGACCCGGGTGGGTCTCGGTACGTTCGTCGATCCACGACAGGGGGGCGGCCGAATCAACGAGCGCAGCACGAGCGAGCGCGTGCGTCTCTTGCCGATCGAGGGTGAGGAGTACCTGTTCTATCCGGCCTTCCCGATCGATGTCGCGCTGCTCCGCGGCACCACGGCCGATCCCGAGGGCAACATCACGTTCGAGCGCGAGGCGCTGACGCTGGAGAGCCTGTCGATCGCGATGGCGGCGCGCAATTCCGGCGGCGTGGTGATCGTGCAGGTCGAGCGCATCGCCGAGAGCCACAGCCTGAACCCGCGGCAGGTGAAGATTCCCGGCGTGCTGGTCGACTGCGTGGTGCTGGCCGAGCGTCCTGAGCTGCATCCGCAGACCTTCGCCGAGGCTTACAGCCCGGCCTTCGCCGGCGAGATCCGGGTTCCGCTGGAGCGCATCGCGCCGCTGCCGCCCGGCGCGCGCAAGGTCATCGCCCGTCGCGCGGCGCTGGAGCTGCCGCCGAATGCCGTGGTCAATCTCGGTATCGGCATGCCCGAGGGCGTGGCCGCAGTCGCGGCCGAGGAGGGCGTGCTCGACCTGATCACGCTGACTGCCGAGCCCGGCGTGATCGGCGGCATGCCCGCTTCGGGGCTCAATTTCGGCGCGGCAGTCAACGCACAGGCGATCATCGACCAGCCCTACCAGTTCGACTTCTATGACGGTGGCGGGCTGGACGTCGCGGTACTGGGTCTGGCCCAGGCCGATGCCGAGGGCAACGTCAACGTCAGCCGCTTCGGCTCGCGTCTGGCGGGCGCGGGCGGCTTCATCAACATCAGCCAGTCGGCGCGCAGGCTGGTCTTCGTGGGCAGCTTCCTGAGCCCGGCGGGCGAGGGCCGGCCCAGTGCCCGCAAGTTCGTGCGGGCGGTGGAGCAGGTCACCTTCAGCGCCGCGCAGGCCTGCCGCAGAGGCCAGCAGGTGCTCTACGTCACCGAGCGCTGCGTGTTCGAGCTGGGCGAGCGCGGCCTGCGCCTGATCGAGCTCGCGCCGGGGCTGGACCTGCAGTGCGACGTGCTGGCGCAGATGGACTTCGTGCCGGACATCGCCGAGCCGCTGGGGCTGATGGACGAAGCCCTGTTCGGTGAGGCCGCACTCGGCCTGCGGCAGCGACTCCTGGCCCTGCCTCTGCCGGCGCGGCTGCAGCTGGATGCGGGGCGCGACCTGCTGTTCATCAACTTCGAGCACTACCGCATCGCCCGGCCCGAGGACATCGATGCCGTCGAGCATGCGGTGACCGCCCTGCTGCAGCCCCATGGGCGGCGCGTGAGTGCGGTGGTCAACTACGATCACTTCGCGATCGCGCCCGAGCTTGAGAGCGCCTGGGCCGACATGGTCGGGCGGCTGGAGGCGCTCTGGTACGGCGATGTGCGCCGCTACAGCACCTCGGCCTTCCTGCGCGCCAAGCTCGGGCAGGCACTCAAGCAGCGCGGGCTGGCGCCGCACATCTATGTCAGCGAAGCCGAGGCCTTGAGCCATCTGGGTGAGGGGCAGTGAAGCTCGCGCCCGCGTGCTTCACATCCGCAGGCAACACGCGCGGGATAGGCTTGCGGCATGTTGCCTTGGCCCACTCCCACCCACGCCGCGCGTGCTGCACTGTTCGCCCTGCTCTTGGCCGGCGGGGTCGGCGTGTTTGCGCAGGAGGTGCCGCCGACGCCCGCGCCCGAGCCTGAGCCCGCGCGTGAGCTGGAGACCGTTGAAGTCATCGCCGAAGTCACCGGCCCCGGTCTGTGGGAGCTGCGCCGCGATGGCCGCGTGGTCTGGGTCCTGGGGGTCCAGTCGCCCCTGCCGAAGCGCTTCCGCTGGGAGTCACCGGAGCTCGACGCCCGACTGGCCGAGTCCAGCCTGCTGATCGCGCCGCCCGGTTTCGATCTGAAGGGTGTCAACCGCTTCAACGCGGTGTTCCTGCTGCCGAGCCTGATCCGCGCGCGCCGTGACCCGGAAGGCCTGAGCCTGGCCCAGCGCGTGCCGCCCGAGCAGCACGCGCGCTGGCTGGTGCTCAAGGACAAGTACTTTCCGCGCAAGCGCGGCACCGAGAAGTGGCGGCCGCTGATCGCTGCGCTCGAGCTCTACAGCGAAGCCATGGAAGACGTGGGCCTGAGCTATCGCCGCCAAGTCTGGGATGCGGTCGAGCGCAAGGCGCGGCGGCAGCGCATCGAGATCCTTCGGCCCGAGCTGGTGATCGAGGCCGGCCGGCCGCGCGAGCTGATCCGCAGCTTCGCCGACAACACGCTGGATGATCTTGAGTGCTTCGAGCGCACGCTGGATCGGCTGGAGGCCGACCTCGCCGACATGGCCGAGCGCGCCGAAGCCTGGGCGGTGGGCGATGTCGCCGCCCTGCGCGAGCTGCCCTTCCGCGATCAGGCCCAGGCCTGCCGCGATGCGTTTCTCAAGGCGCAGTTCGCCGAAGACCGGGGCCTGGATGAGATTCCGCAGCGCCTGCGCGCGCTGTGGATTGAATCGGTGGAGTCAGCGCTCGCATCGAATGCGAGCAGCGTGGCCGTTCTCGATATCGCCCTGCTGCTCGACCCCGAGCTCGGCATGTTCGAGGCCCTG
This sequence comes from Aquimonas voraii, assembly GCF_900101825.1. Classification (GTDB taxonomy): domain Bacteria; phylum Pseudomonadota; class Gammaproteobacteria; order Xanthomonadales; family Xanthomonadaceae; genus Aquimonas; species Aquimonas voraii. The sequence continues at coordinate 32,711 of NZ_FNAG01000013.1, read as the reverse complement.
CGCGCGCGCGGCATCGAGGTGGTGGAGCCCGATGCCGGGGTGGCGCTGGAGGATGCGCCTGCGGCTGAACTGTCGGCAACCTTGCGCTGATGTGTCGGCGCGCTTAGCGAGGCCCTAACACGCGGCACGATGCCCTGCACGTAGAGTGCGCCGCCTTCACTGACGCGAGCGCTCTGCATGCCAAGCCCCTTCGCCCTTGCCCGTGTCCTGCTGCTCGGTGCCTTCGCGCTCGCCCTGAGGCCCGTTGCTGCGCAGACCGAGCCCACCGAGGCGTCGGCGGCCGAGGCGACGACGATGGCGACGGTCGAAGTGATCGCCCGCGTCAGCGGGCCGGGTCTTTGGGAAGTGCGCAATGGCGAGAACGTGCTGTGGATCCTCGGCACGCAGTCGCCGCTGCCGCGCCGCTTCGAGTGGGTCTCCGACGAAGTCGATGCGCGGCTGGCCGAATCGAGCCTGCTGATCGCGCCGCCGAGCGTCGCCTTCGGCGCCGGCATTGGTCGCTTCCGCGCCCTGACCCTGCTGCCCAGCCTGCTGCGCGCCCGCCGCAATCCGGATGAGCGAAGCCTCGAAGCGGTGGTCGGTCCGGACCTGTACGCACGCTGGCAGCCGCTGAAGCGGCGCTATCTCGGGCGCAATCGCAAGGTCGAAACCTGGCGGCCGCTGTTTGCGGCGATCAAACTCTGGGAGGAGGCGATCGAAGATGCGCGCATGACCGGCTCGGGCCCGGTGTGGCGCGCGGTCTCGAAGTCGGCGAAGAAGCTCAAGCTGGCGGTCGAGACGCCGCAGGTCGCGGTCTCGATCGCCGACCCCAGGGACAGCATCCGCAGCTTCGCGCAGAGTCCGCTCGACGATCTCGAATGCTTCAGCCGCACGCTTGAACGCCTGGAAAGCGACATCGAAGCCATGCGCGAGCGCGCTGAAGCCTGGGCCGTCGGCGACCTTGAAAGCCTGCGCGCGCTGCCCTTCAGCGACCAGAACCGGTCCTGCCAGGACGCCTTCCTCTCGGCCAGCATCGGCGAGCAGAACCGTATCGCCGATGTGCCCGAGCGCCTTCGCGAAGCTTGGCTGGCCTCGGTCGACAAGGCGCTGGCCGAGCATCGCTCCAGCGTGGCGGTGATTTCGATCGCCAGCCTGTTGGACCCTGAGAGCGGGCTGATGCGCGCGCTCCGGGAGCGTGGCTATGCCGTGCGCGCCCCGGACGGTGGCGAAGATCGGGGCCCGGAGGCTGCGGCGCAGGCCCCAACCGAGCTTGGGGCTCTGCGCTGAATGCAGTCGCCTTGGCTGCGCTTACTCGCCCTGCGCCAGTGAGTAGCCGCGCTGCTCGCCGAAGCTGTACAAGTTTTCGGTCTTGACCGGCTCCAGTCCCGACTCGATGAGACGGGACAGCAATGCGGGGACAGCGCGCGCATCGCTGCCGCGGAAACGCAGGCGCCAGTGGTCGCTGCACCAGGTGTCGGGGTGGCCCTGTGGCCACACGCGCACCCCGCGGTTGGTGATCAGGCTGAGCTTGAATTCCCCGGCCAAGGGCTCGGCGCGTTGCGCCAGGGCGTCGGCGGCACGTCCGGCTACGTCCCAGTGCATGAACACATCGACGCCGTCGAATCGCTTGGCGGCCGTCTCGGTCACCAGGCTGAGCGTGCGCGGCGCCTCCGTTCGATGGGCGGGCGCGTCCGGGTAGCGGACCGGGGCCAGCTGTACGGGTTCAAGCCCCAGTCGGGCGACCACGGCACGACCGAAAGCGCGCGTTCCCACGCGCTCGCGACTCAGGCCGTCCTGCCACAGGTCGGCGGTGTGCACGCCGTCCTCCAGCGTGCGCAGCCAGGCGTTGTGCAGGACCTCGGCGGCGCGGCTGCGGCCGATGTGCTGCAGCATCATCACCGCGGCAAGGATCAGCCCCGACGGATTGGCGATATCCCGACCCGCGATGTCGGGGGCCGAGCCGTGCACTGCCTCGAACATCGCGGCACGGGCGCCCAGGTTGGCTGACGGCGCCAGCCCGATGGAACCCGCCACCTCCGCGGCGACGTCGGAAAGAATGTCGCCGTACAGATTGGGCGTGACGACCACATCGTAGTCCTGCGGGCGGCTCGCCATGCGCGCGGTACCGATGTCGATGATTTGGTGCTGGCTGCGGATGTCCGGATACTCCGCGGCGATCTCATCGAAGACCTGGTGGAACAGGCCGTCGGTGAGCTTCATGATGTTGTCCTTGCTCATGCACGTTACGCTGCGGCGGCCGTTGGCACGGGCGTACTCGAAGGCGTGGCGGACGATGCGCTCGCAGCCCGGACGGGTGATCAGTTTCAGGCACTGCACTACCTCCTGGGTCTGGCGGTGCTCGATACCGGCGTAGGTGTCCTCCTCGTTCTCGCGGACGATGACGACATCCATGCCGGGCTGCAGGCTGCGCACGAAGGGCGCATAGGACACGCAGGGCCGCACGTTCGCGTACAGTCCGAGCGTCTTGCGCAGGGTGACGTTCACGCTCTTGTAGCCGCCGCCCTGCGGCGTGGTGATCGGCCCCTTCAGCAGCACCCGATGCTGGTCGATGGCCTCAAACACCTCGGGGCCGAGCCCCGCGGCGTGGCCGGACTGGTAGGCCGACAGGCCGACGGTCAGCGGCTGGAAGTTGAGCGAAGGGTCAACTGCGCGGAGCACGTCCAGCGTGGCGGCCATGATCTCTGGGCCGATGCCGTCGCCTTCCGCCACGGCGACGGTCAGAGGAGCGTTGAGGGCGGCGGCGGACGGTTCGAAGCGGGGCAGGGCAGACATGTGTGCTCTCCGATACATGAAATACAGTTCATGAAAAAGATTGCAGAACAAGACGTGAAAGAGGCGTCAAAGACATCGCCTGCCGAGGACCCGATCCGGCCGACTGCAGCCACGGCTGCGCCAGCGCCGACCTGGACCTTCCTGAGCAATCACACGCATGTGCTGGTCGCGCTGGCGGCGGAGCCCGACCTCACCCTGCGGGATCTCGCGCAGCGGGTCGGAATCACCGAGCGCGGCGTCATCCGCATCGTCGAGGAGCTGGAACAGGCGGGCGTACTGAGCCGCGAGCGCGAAGGGCGCCGCAATCGCTATCGTCTGAATCTGGACGTGGCGCTTCGGCATCCGCTGGAGCGTCACTGCCGGATTGGAGAGCTGATCAGCCTGATCCTGCGGCGCGTCCCCTGAGGACGGCAACAACGCAGAAGGCCCCGCGATGCGGGGCCTTCTGTGGGGTTTGAAACCTGAGCGATGTATCAGTCGCCGCGGCGCGAGGCCTGCTTGCGCTCGTTTTCAGTACGGAACTTCTTGCGCAGGCGGATCTGCTGCGGGGTGACCTCGACGAGCTCGTCGTCGTCGATGAACTCCAGCGCCTGCTCCAGCGAGAACTTGATCGCCGGGATCAGGCCTTCGTCATGGTCCTTGCCGGCCGCGCGGAAGTTGGTCAGCTGCTTGCCGCGCAGGGCATTGACCGTGAGGTCGTTGTCCTTGGAGTGGATGCCGACGATCTGGCCTTCGTAGATCTCCTCGCCCGGCTCGATCAGCAGACGGCCGCGCTCCTGCATGGCGATCTGCGCATAGGCCGGCGAGCTGCCGGTGGCATTCGAGATCAGCACGCCGTTCTGGCGCTGCCCGATCGCGCCTTCCGTCTTCGGACCGTAGTGGTCGAACACATGGAACAGCAGGCCGGTGCCGGCGGTCAGCGTACGGAACTCGGTCTGGAAGCCGATCAGGCCGCGCGCCGGGATCATGAAGTCGAGGCGCACCCGGCCCTTGCCGTCGGGCTCCATGTTCTGCAGCAGGGCGCGACGCTCACCCAGGCGCGCCATCACGCCGCCCTGGTACTGCTCTTCGAGGTCGACGACGAGGCTTTCGATCGGCTCCATGATCTGGCCGTCGACTTCCTTCAGGATCACTTCCGGACGCGACACCGCGAGCTCGTAGCCCTCGCGGCGCATGGTCTCGATCAGGATCGACAGATGCAGCTCGCCGCGGCCGGAGACCTTGAACTTGTCGGCGTCGGAGGTGTCCTCGACCTTCAGCGCGACGTTGTGCTGGGTCTCGCGGATAAGGCGGTCGCGAAGCTGGCGGCTGGTCAGGAACTTGCCGCCCGAACGCTCCTTGACGCCGGCAAACGGCGAGTCGTTGACCTGGAAGGTCATGCTGATGGTCGGCTCGTCGACGGTCAGCACCGGCAGCTGCTCGACGCCGCTGGGGTCGCAGATGGTCTCCGAGATGCCGAGGCCTTCGACGCCCGAGATCGCGATGATGTCGCCGGCCTGCGCCTCCTTGACCTCGTGCCGCTGCAGGCCGTGGAAGCCCAGCACCTGCAGCACCTTGCCGCTGCGCGTCTTGCCTTCGCGGTCGATCACGGTGACCGGCATGTTGGTGCGGATCTTGCCGCGCTGGATGCGGCCGACGCCGATGATGCCGACATAGCTGTTGTAGTCGAGGCTGGTGATGCGCATCTGGAAGGGTCCTTCCAGGTCGACCGGCGGCGGCGGCACGTGCTTGATGATCGCTTCGAACAGCGGCGTCATGTCGCCGGAGCGGACGTCCTCGGTCATGCCGGCGTAGCCGTTCAGTCCGCTGGCGTAGACCACCGGAAAGTCCAGCTGTTCGTCGGTGGCGCCCAGACGGTCGAACAGGTCGAAGGTCTGGTTCAGGACCCAGTCCGGACGCGCGCCGGGGCGATCGACCTTGTTGATCACCACGATCGGCTTGAAGCCCATCGCAAAGGCCTTCTGGGTGACGAAGCGGGTCTGCGGCATCGGCCCGTCCATGGCGTCGACCAGGATCAGCACCGAGTCGACCATCGACAGCACGCGCTCGACCTCGCCGCCGAAGTCGGCGTGGCCCGGGGTGTCGACGATGTTGATGCGGAATTCCTCACCGGCCGGCGAGGTCCAGCGGATCGCCGTGTTCTTGGAGAGGATGGTGATGCCGCGCTCCTTCTCCAGATCGTTCGAGTCCATCACGCGCTCGGCGACTTTCTCGCGCTCGCCGAAAGTACCGGACTGCTTGAGCAGCTGGTCGACGAGGGTGGTCTTGCCGTGGTCGACGTGGGCGACGATGGCGATGTTGCGCAGGTTCTGGATCATGGGGCACGGCCTGAAGCGAGCCACGCAAGCGTCGCGGATCGCGGATGGAAGAAGTGTTGGGGCAGGTTTCGCGCGCACTGCTGCTGCTGGCGCTCGGCCAGGGCAAACGGTTGTGGGGGGACAACGCGCGCTCGCGAGAAACGGAACCTGCCGCCCGCGGCCAGTCATCACTGGCGCTTGACGCGGCGCGGCATTATACCGGCCCGCGCCCGACAAGCCAGTTGCAGTGCGGGTGGATGGCTTATCCTTGGCGGCTGTCATTCATCGGGGAGCCCCCATGTCCGAGCTGATCGCCCACTTCGCCACCGCCAAAGGCCCCATCCGCGTGAAGCTGCACGCCGAGGCCTGCCCGGTCACCGTCGCCAACTTCGTGAACCTCGTGCAGCGCGGGTTCTACAACGGCCTGAATTTCCACCGGGTGATCGCCGACTTCATGATCCAGGGCGGCTGCCCCGAGGGCAGCGGTCGCGGCGGCCCCGGCTACCGCTTCGAGGACGAGTGCACACCCAGCCTGCGCCACGAGCGCGGCGTGCTGTCGATGGCCAATGCCGGCCCCGGCACCAACGGCAGCCAGTTCTTCATCACCCACGTGCCCTGCGGCTGGCTGGACGGCAAGCACACCGTGTTCGGCAAAGTGATCGACGCGGCCGACCAGAAGGTGGTCGACGCCATCGCCGGCGGCGACCGCATCGACAGCGTGACCATCGAGGGTGATGCTTCGGCCCTGCTCGCCTCGCAGGCCAAGCGCGTGGCCGAGTGGAACGCCATCCTGGACGCCCGTCGCCCCTGAGGCGCGGTCTGCTTCAAGAGAGAGAAGCCAAGCCCCGGCGCGCCCAGCGCGCCGGGGTTTCGTCTTTCAGGACGCACGAAAGAAGCAGGCGGTTCGCCCCGGGGGCTGTGGCAGTTCGGGAGCAGAAGCGAGTGTCCGCGCGCCAGACCGACCGGCGCGGCAGCGGTCCCTGCGGCACCCGAGAGAGGAATGGTGGGTCGTGAAGGATTCGAACCTTCGACCTACGGATTAAAAGTCCGCAGCTCTACCGCTGAGCTAACGACCCGGGGTATTCCCTTCAGAAACGGCACGCGACTTGGGCAGCGAGGCCCATGAGTCGATCCCTTGCGGCGTGGCCTGCAAAGGGCCGCGCAGTGTAGTCAGGGGGCGGCGCAGGCACAAGTTTGCGCTGCTCGGGCCGGGGCTGCCATTCATCCAAGGTAGCGCGTGGGGTCGGCGACGCCGGCGGCTTCGAAGCCGGCCGCGCGCAGTCGGCAGGCATCGCAATGGCCGCAGGCGCGGCCTTTGGCGTCGGCGCGGTAGCAGGACACGGTCTCGCTGAAGTCGACGCCCAGCTCGATGCCGCGGCGGACGATATCGGCCTTGCTGAGGTCGATCAGCGGGGCATGCACCCGCAGGCGGCGGCCTTCGACGCCGGCCTTGGTGGCGAGGTTGCCGAGGCGTTCGAAGGCTTCGATGAATTCAGGGCGGCAGTCGGGATAGCCGGAGTAGTCGACGGCGTTGACGCCGCAGAAGATGTCCTGCGCGCCGAGCACCTCGGCCCAGCCCAGCGCCACGCTGAGCATGATGGTGTTGCGCGCCGGCACGTAGGTGACCGGAATGCCCTCGCCGCCGTGCTCGGGCACTTCGATGTCATCGGTCAGCGCCGAACCGCCGATGCTGCGCAGGTCGATGTTGACCACCTTGTGCGCGGCTGCGCCCAGCGCCTCCGCCAGTCGCGCCGCGGCCGCCAGCTCGGAGGTGTGGCGCTGGCCATAGGCCACGCTCAGGGCATAAGCCTCGTAGCCTTGGGCGCGGGCGATCGCCAGCACGGTGGCGGAGTCCATGCCGCCGGAGAGGAGCACTACGGCTCGCGCTGGATTCATGGATGTTCAGCTCCTGTCATCGGGGCGATCGCAGATCGGAAAATCAAGGAATGGCGCAGCCATTGCCGTGGGCAAGTGTTGACGCCTAGCGGTGCCGCGTACTGCTCGATGTCGTTGCGTGCGGTCGCGAGGGAGAGAGTGAGCGGCCGGAACCCGGCGCTTGCGAATCCCGAATCCCCAATCCCGCGCGCGAAGCGCGTCAGCGCCCCTGCGCCTCGCCCCACAGCTGCTTGTGCAGCTGCATCTGGAAGCGTATCGGCAGTTTCTCGGCCAGCAGCCAGTCGGCGAGTTCGGCCGCTTGTACCTGCCCGAAGCTGGGGGAGACCAGCACCTCGCAGCGCTCGTGCAGGCGGTGCTCGCGCGTGACCTGCATGGCCCAGTCAAAGTCGGCGCGGTCGCAGACCACGAACTTGATCTGGTCGGAGGGCTGCAGGTGGTCGAGGTTCTGCCAGCGGTTCTTGGCCAGCTCGCCCGAACCCGGGGTCTTGAGATCGATCACGCGCTGCACGCGCAGGTCGACCGGGGCGATGTCGATGGCGCCGGAGGTTTCGAGCGAGACGCTGTAGCCGGCGTCACAGAGACGCTCGAGGAGCAACAGGCAGCGCTTTTGCGCCAGCGGCTCGCCGCCGGTCACGCAGACGTGGTGTGCGCCATGGCGGGCCACCTCGGCGAGGATGTCCTCGATTTCCCACCACTCACCGCCGTGGAAGGCGTAGGCGGTATCGCAGTAACCGCAGCGCAGCGGGCAGCCGGTCAGGCGCACGAACACCGTCGGCCAGCCCACGCTGCGCGACTCGCCCTGTAGCGAGAGGAAGATCTCGGTGAGGCGGAGGCGGTCGCTCTGGGCGATGGGATTCGGGATTGGGGATTCGGGATTCACAGCGCTGTCGCTCGCACGACTGGGTGGCGGATTCGTGGCTCGGCGTTCCGTGCTCATCGGGCCCCGAATGAAAGGGCCTCGGCGAGTTGGGGGTAGCGATTCCTAGAGCGATAGTGGAAGCGGGCGAATCCCGAATCCCCAATCCCAAGACCGCCGGCGCTACCGGCGATCTTCCAGCCGCATCGCCCGCAGCCTGCCTTGGGCCAAACGTGCGACGGTGGTGTCAGGGTATTGCTGCATCACCCGGTTCAGCGTGGCCTCGGCCTCGTTCCACTGGCGCAGCTCGTACTGGCAGTAGCCGAGCTTGAGGAGGCCATCAGGCGCCTTGGTGCTGTTCGGGAACTTGCGCAGCAGGGTCTGGAAGGCTTCCAGCGCGATCTCGTAGTTCTGCGTGACGTAGTAGGACTCGCCAAGCCAGTACTGCGCGTTCGGCGCGTACTCGCCGTCCGGGTACATCTGCAGGAAGCTGTTGAAGCGGCGCGCGGCTTCGGCATAGCGGCCTTCCTTCAACTCGTCGAAGGCGGCGTCGTAGGTGCGACGCTCGTCCTCTGGATTGCCGCGCACGCTTTCGATCGCGGCCGGCGCGGTGTCGCTGCCGCCCAGCGCAGCGGTGCCCACGAGGCCCTCGACTGGCGCGCGCACTTCGGGTTCTTCGAAGGTTGTCGTCCCAGTCGCCGCCGATTCTGCCCGCGAAGGCTCGCCACCGAGGCTGATCTCATCGACGGGTGCCGGAGCACCGGCGCCCGCGCCGGTCGCCGGGTTGGAAGCCATGGCGCCAGCGCCACCGCCCTCAAGACGGCCAATGCGGCTGTCGAGGTCGAGGTACTGGTCGCGATTGCGTTTGCTCAGGGCTTCGATCTCGAAGGCCTGTTGTTCGACCAGTCCGCGGAGCGAGGCGATTTCCGCCTGCAGCTCGCTGATCTGGTTCAGAAGCTGGATGTTGGCCTGGGCCTGGTCACCCCCGGACTGCTGCTGCTCCAGCCGCGCGACGCGATCGGCGAGCGAGAGGCGGGAACCTTGGGCGGCCACCGGAGTGGCAACGGCGACCCAGAGGGTCGCCGTTGCCAGGCAGCCTGCGAGGAGGCTGTACGCGCGCATCAGCGGGCGGTGTAGACGATCTCGACGCGACGGTTCTGGCCCCAGCAACCTTCGGTCGAATCGGTGCAGGTCGGACGCTCTTCGCCGTAGCTGACCACGGTCAGCTGGCTGGCGGAACCGCCGTTCGACAGCAGGGCGCCATTGACGGCGTTGCCGCGGCGCTCGCCGAGGCCCATGTTGTACTCGCGCGAGCCGCGCTCGTCGGCATGACCTTCAAGGGTGATGCGGGCCGACGGGCGGTCGGTCAGGTACTTGGCGTGGCAGGCCAGGATCGACGCGAACTCGGACTTGATGTCCGACTTGTCGAAATCGAAGTAGACGACGCGCTTGACCAGGCAGGGATCGCGGTCGAGGTCTTCGGGGCTGTACTTGCCGTCATCGACGACGGGCTGCTGGACGACGGGCTGCGGCTCGGGCTGCGGCTCGGGCTTCACTTCTTCTTTCTTGGCGCAGGCGGCCAGGGCGGCCACAGTAGCGGCGGCGATCAGCAGGCGGTTCATGGTGTTCATGGAGCAGGGTCCTTGGGGTTGCGATCGGGTGCAGTCTTATGGGGTGTAACGATTGGAGTGAGCCCATCCTCGAGCGGGTCCCCCGGATCACACGCTTTCCAGCGCTTGGATCCGAGTGCAGGCCGTTGCCATCGCCCTGAGGCGCGGCCTGCCTGTTCCCGCCGTCCTATGACCTCGCGGCCTTCGGACCTTGCCCCACGACGTCCTGTCATGAGGGCGGCGCAGGCCTTTCGGGCCACGCCGTTTTGCTGCGCGCCGGGACCTTGCGGCCTCAGCGCTGCCGATAGGGCGACCAGGCGGGCTCCCGGACGTCACCCTCGGCTAGAACAAGGCGCTGCCGCACGCGTGCATCCGCCGACACGGCGTACAGCACACCGCGGCGGCCCTCGCGGGCGGCGTAGAGAAGCATGCTTCCGTTCGGGGCAAAGCTCGGCGACTCGTCCAGATTGCCGACCGACACCAGATTCTGGACGCCGGGGTTGCCCACGGTGCGGTCCAAAACCGCAATACGATAAACATTTCCCTGACCCTGCGCCATCGCCAACTTCTTGCCTTCGCAGCAGACGCTGGGACGGGCGTTGTACTCGCCGAGGAAGGTGATGCGACGGGCATCGCCGCCGCTGGCGGGCACTTCATAGATCTGCGGCTTGCCGGAGCGGTCGGACGTGAAAAACAGCGAGTTGCCGTCGGGCGCCCAAGTGGGCTCGGTGTCGATGCCCCAGTGGCGGGTGAGCTGGGTGAGCTGCTTGCTGCCGAGGTCCATCACGTAGATCTCGGGGTTGCCGCTGCGCGACAGGGTCAGCGCCAGCTTGCTGCCGTCCGGCGAGAAGCTGGGCGCGCCGTTGATGCCCCGGTAGCTGGCCACCAGCTCGCGCTGGCCGGTGCCGATGTCCTGGATGTAGATCGAGGAGTTGCCGCGCTCGAAGCTGACATAGGCGATGCGGCGGCCGTCGGGGCTCCAGGCCGGCGACAGCAGCGGCTCGCGCGAGCGCACCACCGGCTGAGGATTGAAGCCGTCGGCGTCGGCGACCATCAGCGCGTACTGCATGTCGCGGCCGAGGCCGACAGCGGTGACGTAGGCGATGCGGGTCCAGAAGGCGCCGCGCACACCGAGGATGCGCTCGTAGATCTGGTCGGAAATCTGGTGGGCAACGTCACGCAGGCTGCCGCTGCGGCCGATCATGGCCAGGCCCAGCATGCGCTCCTGCTTGGCAACATCCAGGAGTTCAAACTCGACGCGGTAGCCGCCGTCGCTGCCGTCCAGCACGCGACCGACCACCAGGAAGTCCTGCTTCAGCAGGCGCCAGGTGGCGTAGTTGACGTCGGCGGAGCGGATGGGCTTCTCGATGACGTCCCGCTCGGACAGCGCGCGGAAGGAGCCGCTGCGGTTCAGATTGGAGCGGATCACCGCGCCGATGTCGGTCTCGGGCGTGGCGCCGGTGCCGAGGTACTCGAAGGGCACCACCGCGATCGGCAGCGCCGCCGCATTGCCATCGACGATGTCGATTTCCAGCCGCTGTGCCTGTGCGGAGGACGCGGCCAACAGGGCGCAGACGGCGATCAGCAGGGCAGCGATGCGGGACAGCGTCGGGGTCATGTCGGGCCTGGAGTGCGATGGGCGCAACCGTGGGCCAGCGGGCCTCGAGAGGCGGCTGGAACCGGGAGTTAGCGTGAAGCGCGAACATTACACGAGGGGCAGCGGCGAAGCTGAACGGCAGCTCGCGGAGGCGCCAGAAATCACGGTTTCAGCCGTCGAAGCGGAAGGTGAAGCGCACTTGGCGGGTGAACACCGACTGGAAGCCCTCATATGGCAACGGGTTCGCCTTCATCACCGCAGCCTCGATCGAGCGGCGAGTCAGCTCGTCGGCATTGCAGGGCGAGGTCACGCTGGCGCTGATCACTTCGCCGCCAGGAATTTGGACGATGTCCACCGTGCAGCGGATGCCTGCCTGGGCAGTTTCGGGGCGCAGCCAGTTGCGCTGGACGCTCTGCTGGATCGCCACTTGATAGCGCCCCAGCAGGCTGTCATCGGTGCCGCGGTTGCCCACCTCCGAAGCGTTCTGCGTCGCCGGCTGCTCGCGATCCGCATTGCCCGGGCGGTTCTGCGTGTTCTGCTGATTGCGCAGATCCTGCAGCTGCTTGAGCTTCTCTTCCTCGATCCGGCGCTGGCGCTCGGCGGCCTCGCGCTGCTGGCGGATCTTGTCGAGCTCAGCCTGCTGCTCGCGCTCCTGCTGTTCGCGCAGGCGCTGCAGGCGCTGGGCCTCCTCCTGCGCCTGCTGCTCCAGCAGCACCTGCTCCTGGCGGCGCTTCTCGCGCTGCTCCTGTTCCAGCCGCTCGGCTTCGGCCAGCGCATTGCGTGCGGCCTTCTCGGCGTCTTCGGTGTCGGGCGTGGGCACGGGCGCCTGCGGTGCGGCCTGCGGCGGCGCTTCCGCCGTCTGCGGCGCGCGTTCGGGAGTGGGTTGCGGCGGCGGTGCGGTCTCGCGTTCGGCTTGGCGGGCGGGGCGCGGCGGCGTCGGCGCGGACGGCTGCGCGCCGCCCATCACCAGGGTGGCGGTGATCGGTTCGCCGCGCACCGAGGGCGACTGGGCCGGCTTCTGCCACAGCATGCCCACGAACAGCAGGCCGAACAGGGCCAAGTGCAGGCCGATCGCCAGCACCAGTGAGACCAGCTTGTCCTCGCGGGTTTCCATTGCGCTCGTGGCGGCCTTCTCAGTTCGCCTCGGGCTTGCTCATCAGCCCGACCTTGGAGACGCCGGCCTGCTGCAGCAGCACCATGCCCTGGTAGACGGTGCCGTAGTCGGTGCGGCGATCGCCGGCCACCATCACCTGCACCTCGGGGTTGTTGCGCACGAAGGCGCTGACCTTGGCGACCAGGCTCTCGGCATCGATCTCCTCCGCCGCCGCACCCTGCAGGGTGAGGAAGAAGCGACCGTCGGAAGTGACTTCCACGATCACCGGGTCCTTCTGGGTCTCGACCGGGCGGGCGTTGGATTCGGGCAGCTCGATCTCCACGCCCAGGTTCAACAGCGGTGCGGTGACCATGAAGATGATCAGCAGCACGAGCATCACGTCGATATAGGGGACGACGTTGATCTCGTTCTTCAGCTTGCGCTTGGTGCGCTTGCGCATGGCGATGCTCGCTCGGGTTCCGTGCCGTCAGTCGTCGACGTGGGCGTGACGCTGCAGGATGGTCGAGAACTCTTCGGCGAAGGTCTCGTAGCGCGTGTGGATGCGCTCGACGCGGGTGGCGTAGCGGTTGTAGGCCCAGACCGCCGGGATCGCCGCGAACAGGCCCATGGCGGTGGCGATCAGGGCCTCGGCGATGCCCGGCGCCACGGTGGCGATGGTGGCTTCCTTGACGTCGGCGAGGCCGATGAAGCTGATCATGATGCCCCAGACGGTGCCGAACAGGCCGACGTAGGGGCTGATCGAGCCGACGTTGGCGAGGTATTCGAGGTTGTGCTCGAGTGCGTCCATCTCGCGCGAGAGCGCCGTGCGCATGGCGCGCTGCGCGCCCTCGAGCTGGGTGCGGTTGTCCATGCCCTTCTTCTGGCGCAGGCGCGCGAACTCGCGGAAGCCGGCCTCGAAGATCGCCGACAGGCCGGTGGCGCGCTCGTCCTGGTTGCCCAGCTCGCGCATCAGCGCGCTCATGTCGGTGCCCGACCAGAAGCGCTCCTCGAAGGCATCGGCGCCCTTGAAGGCGCGATCGAGCACGCGCTTCTTCATCAGGATGATCACCCACGACGAGATCGAACCCAGCACGAGCAGCAGCATGACGAGCTGCACCGGCAGGCTGGCGTGCAGGATCAGGTCCAGCACGTTGATGTTTTGCGAGATGGGCATGGTGGCCGTGTGCTCCGTAGCCTTCAGAACAGGGAATGGATTTCTACGTCGGTGAACAGGTCGTCGGGCAGCGGCTGCGGGCGGAACGTGCTGGCCACAAGGCAGACCGCACGCACTTCTGCGCGCAGCACCAGCTCGTCGCCGCGCCAGATACCCTGCTCGAAGACCAGGCTGGCGCCGCGCCGCGACTTCATCGAGGTGCGCACCGTGAGTTCATCGTCGAGCCTCGCCGCGCGAAGGAAATCGAGCTGCATGGCGCGGATCGCGAACAGCAGGTCGCGGTCCGTCGCGAGCGCCTGCTGGTGGATGCCCAGCGCGCGCAGCCACTCGCTGCGGCCGCGCTCCAGGAATCGCACATAGCTGGCGTGGTAGACCACCCCGCCGGCGTCGGTATCTTCCCAGTAAACGCGTACCGGCCAGCTGAATTCGCGTTGAATGTTGCCGCTGCTGGACGTGTGCATCACTGGCCCGAGAACAGGTCGGGCGGTGGGCCACCCTGCGGTTTCAGCCCCAGCATCTTCCAGGTGCGGCTGGTCGCCATGCGGCCGCGCGCCGTGCGCACCAGGTAGCCCTGCTGGATCAGATAGGGCTCGACCACATCCTCGATGGTGCCGCGGTCCTCGCTGAGCGCGGCGGCCAGCGACTCCACGCCGACGGGGCCGCCGTCGAAGCTCTCGACGATGGTTTTCAGCAGGCGGCGGTCGAGATCGTCGAAACCCTCGGCATCGACCTTGACCATGGCCATGGCCGCCTGCGCGGCTTCGAGCGTGATCACGCCGCCGGCGCGCACTTCAGCGAAATCGCGGGCGCGACGCAGCAGGCGGTTGGCGATACGCGGCGTTCCACGCGAGCGGCGCGCGATCTCGGCGGCACCCTCGGGCGCGCACTGGATGTTGAGGATGCGCGCCGAGCGTCGCACGATCGCGGTGAGCTCTTCCGGCGTGTAGAACTCCAGTCGCTGGACGATGCCGAAGCGGTCGCGCAGCGGACTGGTGAGCAGTCCTGCGCGGGTGGTGGCGCCGATCAGGGTGAAGGGTGGCAGGTCGAGCTTGATCGAACGCGCCGCCGGACCCTCGCCGATCATGATGTCGATCTGGTAGTCCTCCATCGCCGGATAGAGGATCTCCTCGACCACCGGCGACAGCCGATGGATCTCATCGATGAACAGCACGTCATGCGGCTGCAGGTTGGTCAGCAGGGCCGCAAGATCACCCGCCCGTTCGATCACCGGCCCCGAGGTCTGGCGCAGGCTGACGCCGAGCTCATTGGCGATGACGTGGCTGAGCGTGGTCTTGCCCAGCCCCGGCGGGCCGAAGATCAGCACGTGATCCATCGCCTCGCCGCGCTTTTTCGCGGCCTCGATGTAGATCTTCATCTGCTCGCGCACCGGCGCCTGTCCGAGATAGTCGTCGAGCACGCGCGGGCGGATCGACGCCTCGAGCCGGGCTTCGTCGAGGGATTCCTCGGGGGAGACGATTCTGTCGGTCACTGCTGGGCCGGGATTGGGGATTGGGGATTGGGGATTCGCAGCCGGCGGGGTGCAGGCCGCTGGGGGTCCCTTACGCAACGCGGCAGTTTACGGGGTTGGGGGAACAACGGCGCGCTGCTCCGCCGGCTTGTTGGTCGAGGCCGACTGCGAGAGGCTCTGTGCTCTTGCCCCTCTCCCTGTGGGCGAGGGGTTGGGGTGAGGGCTGGGTGTCCTCAACAGCTGCGTCGAGACGCCCATAAGGATGTCTGATCCGAGGTGTGGAGCTTTTGCTCCGCCCGGACCCTCTCCCCAACCCCGACCTTCGCTTCGCTCGGGCTCATCGGCCCGTCGGCTGCCACCGGCAGCCCACAAGCGGGCCGCCTCGCGCCACCGGGAGAGGGGCTCAAGCTCCAGCGTCAGTCTCAGCTCCAGGCCCAACTGCTCAGCTTCAGCCACTGCAGTCCGGAGCCTCCGCTCTCACCCCGCCGCAGCGGCGGGTCCCCGCAAACGAATCCCGAATCCCCAATCCCGAATCCCGGGCCCTCAAGTCCGCAAAGCGGACTTGAGGGCCTTGCGAATGATCGCCTCCGCCGTATCGCCGTCCTCGTGCGCCTTCTCGGCCATGCGCTGGGCTTCCACGCCCTTGTACCCGAGCTGCTGCAGGGCCACGATCGCTTCGCTCAGCGGGTCGGTGGGCACGCCTGCACCGGGGGCGGGCACGAAGCTCAAGCCGCTGCCGCCCATGTTCGAGGCCTTGTCGCGCAGCTCGACCAGCATGCGTTCGGCGGTCTTCTTGCCGATGCCGGGAATGCGCGTGAGCGCGGTGACGTCACCGGCCTGCAGCAGGCGCGCGAACTCGTCCACCGAAACGCCCGACAGCACGGCAAGCGCGATCTTGGCGCCGATGCCGGTGACCTTCTGCAGCTCGCGGAACAGCCGGCGCTCGGCGTCCTTCAGGAAGCCGTAGAGGGCGACCGAATCCTCCTTCTGCGCGTAGTGGGTGAACAGGCTGACCTCGCGGCCAATCTCGGGCAGGTCGTAGAAGGTGCTCATCGGCGCCTCCAGCTCGTAGCCGACGCCGTGCACGTCGACCACGATCTGTGGAGGGGCCTTGTGGATCAGGGTGCCGCGCAAGCGACCGATCATCGTCTGCTGCCTCGACGTCGAATGAGTTGGGAAGCGGCCACGCCGGTGCGGGCGGCCAGGGTTCGGGTGTGCGCATGGGTGATCGCCACCGCCAGCGCGTCGGCGGCATCGGCCTGCAGTTTGCCGTCGATGCCCAGCAGCACGCCGACCATGTGCTGCACCTGGGCCTTGTCGGCGGCACCGCGGCCGACCACGGCGCCCTTGATCTGCATGGGCGAGTACTCGTGCACGCCGATATCGCGCGCCACCACCGCGCAGATCGCCGCACCGCGCGCCTGGCCGAGCTTGAGCGCCGAGTCCGGATTGCGCGACAGGAACACCCGCTCGATCGCGACCTCGTTCGGCGCGAAGCGATCGATCAGCCCCCACAGCCCGTCGAGGATGCCGCGCAGGCGCTTCGGAAACTCGTCCTCCAGGCCGACGTTCAGGGCCTCGTGATGCACATGCACGCAGCGGCCGGTACCGTCGGCGTCGACGATGCCAACACCGGTGCGCACCGAGCCGGGGTCGATACCGAGGATGCGGGTGCTCATGGCGCGGCCTCGGTGGCTGCGCCGGGATTCGGGATTTGCGATTCGGGATTCGGAACTCGCAACTCGCCGACGCCGGGAACGCGCAGGCCTCGCGCCCCGCCAGGAAACACGCGCCTCGCGCTGCCTTCATTTCCGTCGCCCCCGCGAAGCCGGGGGCCCAGATCGCCCCGCCCCGGTCGCTGCAGTACTGGATCCCCGCCTGCGCGGGGATGACAAGCGAGTGGGACGCGCTGGCTTCGCGCTCCGCCAGGAAACACGCCCCTCGCGCTGCCTCCATTCCCGTCGCCCCCCCGAAGGCGGGGGCCCAGTTCGACTCGCCCCGGTCGCTCCAGCACTGGATCCCCGCCTGCGCGGGGATGACGATGTACGGCTCTGGACGTCGCTGTGAGAAGGCTGGTGCCCGTCACTTGGGAACTCGCATGCGGCAAGGCTGCCGAGTATATCGACGCCTGAAGGCCTCTCCGGCTTTCTCGGCCTTTCCGCACTGGCGACATCGGCGCCTGCCGCGCATCGTGCCGTCATCCCTTCCATGGAGTCCGCCATGTCGACCCATCCGCTTCCCCGTCGCCGCCTCGCCGAAGGTCTCGAAGTCACCGCGCTCGGCTTCGGCGCGATGGGCATGTCCGATTTCTACGGCCCGTCCGATCACGCGAGCAATCTCGCGGTGCTGCATCGGGTGCTGGACCTTGGCGTGAGCTTCATCGACACGGCCGACATGTACGGCTGCGGCGCCAACGAGCGTTTGCTGTCCAAGGTGTTGAAGACCCGCCGCGACGAGGTGGTGCTGGCGACCAAGTTCGGCAACGTGCGCGCGCCGGATGGCCGCGTGGTCGGTATCTGCGGGCGGCCCGAGTATGTGTACGTGGCCTGCGAGGCGAGCCTGGCGCGGCTGGGCGTCGACTGCATCGATCTCTACTACCAGCACCGCGTCGATCCCGACGTGCCGATCGAGGACACTGTCGGCGCCATGCAGCGTCTGGTCGAGGCCGGCAAGGTGCGGCATCTGGGCCTGTCCGAGGCCAGCGCCGAGACCCTGCGGCGCGCCTCCAAGGTGGCGAAGATCGCGGCCCTGCAGACCGAGTATTCGCTGTGGTCGCGCGACGTCGAATCGGACGTGCTGCCGACTTGCCGCGAGCTGGGCATCGGCTTCGTGCCCTACAGCCCGCTGGGCCGGGGCTTTCTGACCGGCGCCATCGCCAGCGCCGAGCAGCTCGATGCCACGGATCGCCGTCGCGCACACCCGCGCTTCCGCGCCGACAACGCCGCGCGCAATCAGGCCCTGGTCGAGCAGGTGCGCGCCTGGGCGATCGAGCTCGGCTGCACACCGGCGCAACTGGCGCTGGCCTGGCTGCTGGCGCAGGGCGAGGACATCGTGCCGATTCCCGGTACGCGCTCGGTGACGCGGCTGGAGGAGAACCTCGGCGCGCTGAAGGTTGCGCTGTCTTCGGCTTGGGTCGAGCGCATCCGCGCGGCGCTCGAGACCGTCGAGATCAGCGGCGGGCGCTACCCGCCGGAGGGGATGGCCCTGGTGAACCGTTGAGGGTCCGCGCTGAAGGTGTTGCGTTCGATCTCCCGCGGGGATGAGAGGCGCGTCGGTGCGCTCCCGAAAGGAGTCACACAGCCTCGCGAGTTTGCCCCTCTCCCCCACTCCTCTCCCTCAAGGGGAGAGGGGAGAGAAGCTTGGCCCCGGCACTGGACCCAGTCATGCCTGCGCCGTCAAGGCGTGCCGGGGCGCCAAGTGGGCGATGCGGCAGAAAGGAGGGAACGAAGCATCCGCATCTCCGGAGTGACCCGCGCGGCCGCGCTCACGCCGCCGACGCGCGCTCCAGCCAGTGCACCAGCTCATCCAGGCTGCGCACTTCGAGGTCGGGCTTTTCAGCGTGTTCCCAGGTCTCGTCGCGGCGGTTGATCCACACCGCGCGCAGGCCGGCGCGGCGGGCGCCGAGCACGTCCATGTGCGGATCGTCGCCGACGTGCAGCACTTGGTGCGGGGCCAGACCCAAGCGCGCACAGGCGGCGTGGAAGATGCACGGCGAAGGCTTGGCCACGCCGTGCTCGCGCGCGCCCAGCGAAAACTGGAAATGCGCCGACAGGCCGATCCGATGGATGCAGGCGTTGCCATTGGTCAGCGCCGCCAGCGGCAGACGCGCCGACAGGCGTTCGAGCGCGGGCAGGCTGTCGGCGTAGAGCTCGACGCGATTGCGCGCGGCGTAGAACACCTCGAAGGCTTCCTCGGCGCGGGCCGGGTCTTCGCCGCCTTCGCTGAGCGCGATGCGCAGCGAGATCATCCGCTGCTCGCAGAAGTCGTGGGCGAGGTGCGGGTGGTCTTCGTAGACCTGCGCCCGCAGCGCGCGCATGCGCTCGATCGGATAGGCCCGCGCGGTGCCCGGCGCGTGCTGCTGCAGCCAGGCCTGCAGCTCGCGCTCGGCGGCTTCGATGGCCGGCCACACCGGCCACAGGGTGTCGTCGAGGTCGAGCGTGATGGCGCGGATAGCGTTCAAGCGGTGGGTTCGCGACGTGTCGGAGACGGCATGGTAGCCCTCACGCCGTGCAGGCGAACGTGAGGAACCGCTGCATCGGGTGGGCTCTGGTCCAGCATGGGCTTGGCCCTTGCGCCGGTGGAGGACCGATGCCGGATGAGGACCGAGCGAAGCGAGCCGCGGGCGTGCCGCTCATGGTGGGCCGGGGCCCACCCTATGCTCATCCCGATCCCGATCCCGATCCCGATCCCGATCCCGATCCCGATCCCGATCCCGATCCCGATCCCGAATCCCGAATCCCGAATCCCGCGCCTACTCCATCACCACCACGCCGCTGCGCCGCCCGCGCACCACGCTCAGCACGAGCTGCTGCGGCTGTGCTTCGATGACTTCGCCGAAGGTGTCGAGGCTGTCGATGCGGATGCGATTGATCCCGGTGACGAGGTCGCCGGCGGCCAGGCCATTGCGCTCGGCGCGGCTGCCGGCCGCCACCCGTTCGACCTGGATGCCGGCCACGCCCTGCTGCCGCAGGCGCTCGGACAGCGCCGCGAATTCGGCGCCGTCCAGTCGAGGATCGAGCGCGCTTCCCAGCAGCTGGCTCAGGCGGGCTTTCAGGCGCAGCTCGATGCGCTGGCTGCGGCCTGCACGCAGGTATTCCAGCGTCACCGGCTCGCCTACCGGCAGCAGGCCCTCGCGATTGTGCAGGGTCTGCGGGCTGTCGACCGGCTGCTGGGCGATGGCGGTGATCACATCGCCCGGCTGCAGGCCGGCCTCGGCTGCCGGCGAGCCCGGCCGCACGCGAGTCACCACCGCCCCACGCGCGCCTTCCACATCCAGCATCGCCGCGAGCTGCGGGGTGATGGCCTGGGTCTCGATGCCCAGGCTGCCGCGCTGCACGCGGCCGGTGTCGAGCAGCTGACGCATGATCTCGTTGGCCAGCTCGGCGGGAATCGCGAAGCCGATGCCGACGTTGCCGCCCGAGGGGCTGAAGATCGCGGTGTTGATGCCGACCAGTTCGCCGCGCAGGTTGACCAGGGCGCCGCCCGAGTTGCCCGGGTTGATGCTGGCGTCGGTCTGGATGAAGTTCTGGTAGGCCAGGCCCTGCAGGCCGGAGCGGCCCAGCGCCGAGACGATGCCCGAGGTCACCGTCTGACCCAGGCCGAAGGGGTTGCCCACGGCCACCACGAAATCGCCGACGCGCAGTGCTTCGCCGCGCGCCAAGGGCAGCTCGGCGAGATCGTCCGCGGGAATACGCAGCACGCCGACGTCGGTGTCCGGGTCCGAGCCGACGAACTCGGCGGTGACCGTGCGGCCGTCGGCGAGCGTCACGCTGATGTCGTCGGCACCTTCGATCACGTGGTTGTTGGTCAGCACCAGGCCTTCGCGGGCGTTGACGATCACGCCCGAGCCCAGCGACTGCTGCACCCGCTCCTGCGGCACCATGGGCAGGCCGAAGAAATGGCGGAAGAAGGGATCCTCGGCCATCGGGTTGCGCACCCGCACCACGGTCTTGCTGTGGATGTTGACGACCGCGGGCGTGACCTGCTCCAGCATCGGCGCCAGCGAGGGCAGGGGCTGGCCATCGACCACCGCCGGCAGGGCGGCATGCGCCGGGCGCAGCAGATGGCTGGCGACGGCGAACAGGCCGATCGCGGCCAGGGTCAATAGAGCGCCAAGCGCAGCGCTGCGCAGGCGAAAGCTGATGACGGTGGTGCGCGCAGGGGCGTGCGGCATGGCGAATCTCCTGGGGCCGGAGCTTGAGAACGAAGGCCGACGCAGACCCGACGGGGCCGCGCAGGTTCCAGCGCAGGCGGTGCAGGTCTGCGCCCTATTCGGATCACGGCAAGGTGGGGGCGCGAGCCCGCGCTTCAAACCCGCGGCGGGTATCCATCACGGAAGCAGGGCGCAGGGTGAGCCGCGCGTCGATCCTTCCGATACGCGCCATGCAAAGCCGGCCGCGTGCTTGTGAACCGGGGCGAGGGTGAAGCTCACGGTGGGCCAGGACCCACCTTATGGGCCTCGATGGGGTGGGCCCCGGCCCACGGTGGCCTCCACACCCGCCCCGTGGCGCGTGTTCTACATGCCCCCTTCACGCAGCGCGCAGGGCTCCACGCAGCTGCCGATCCGCGCAAATCCCGCGCACTCAAGGGCTTCAGAAATCGCGCGCTCGATCAAGCGGTTTTCCACAGTTTTTTGCGTTGACACCCGGGGTGCCCGGGCGTAGCGTACGAGGCCGTTGTCCACTAGATCTTGTGGTCTCGCCCCACGCGAAACCCTACAGATTGGGGTCGCTGCCCGGGCGAGACACAACGCCAAGCCGGCGTGAAGCGGATCTTGCGGCCAACGCGCAGGCAGGCGGGGGCAGGGCGAATTCGGCGGCAGAGCAAGCGGTACAACGGGAGACCCGAAGCAGCAGGCACTGGCCGGGGGGCGGTGGTCGGCGGCGACGGAAGACGAGGGTCCCATCGAGGGCCCGTCGCACAACAAGAACCCATCAGTCGAGGCGCAGGGCAGCCCGAAATCGCCCGGACCCCAGCACGTATCGCGACCGGAGCGCGTCTTGCGCCCCCTTCCGACCGTGCCGGGCGCTGTGCGTTCAGCGCAGCCGCGGTCCGGATCGACCAAGGTCCTGCTGCCACGGCCACAAGAAAGAGGCGAAATTGGATGAGCAGCGTTCGGCTTGAAGCGGTGCGTAACGAGGCCAAAGTGATCGAACTCCAGCCCGCGTCCTGGGACATCTGGGACAAGAAGTACCGGCTCAAGACCAAGAAGGGCGAGCCCGTCGATGCGACCATCGACGACACCTACAAGCGCGTCGCACGCGCCCTGGCCGACGCCGAACCGACGGTCGAAAAGCAGAAGTACTGGTACGAGCGCTTCCTGTGGGCGCTGCGCCGCGGTGCGATCCCCGCCGGCCGCATCACCTCGAATGCCGGCGCGCTGGAGCACAAGCCCGCCACCAGCACGATCAACTGCACCGTGTCGGGCACCATCCCCGATTCGATGGACGGCATCCTGGAGAAAGTCCACGAAGCCGGGCTGACGCTCAAGGCCGGCTGCGGCATCGGCTACGAGTTCAGCACCCTGCGCCCCAAGGGCGCCTTCGTCGCGGGTGCCGGCGCCTACACCTCGGGCCCGATGTCCTTCATGGATATCTACGACAAGATGTGCTTCACCGTCAGCAGCGCCGGCGGCCGCCGCGGCGCGCAGATGGGCACCTTCGACGTGTCCCATCCCGACGTGAAGGACTTCATCAAGGCCAAGCGCGAAGACGGCCGCCTGCGCCAGTTCAACCTGTCCCTGCTGATCACCGACGAGTTCATGCAGGCCGTGCAGGCCGACGCCGAGTGGCCGCTGGTGTTCCCGGTCAACAAGAAGGAAGTCGACGAGATCGACCTCGGCAACGCCGAGCAGGTGGTCTGGCGCGACTGGCCGGCCAGCGAGACCTACATCACCCGCGACGACGGACTGGTGGCCTGCAAGATCTACGGCCACGTCCGCGCGCGGCACCTGTGGGACATGATCATGGTCTCGACGTATGACTACGCCGAGCCGGGTTTCATCCTGATCGACCGCGTCAACGAGATGAACAACAACTGGTGGTGCGAAAACATCCGCGCCACCAACCCCTGCGGCGAGCAGCCGCTGCCGCCCTACGGCGCCTGCCTGCTGGGCTCGATCAACCTCACCACCTTCGTGCGCGATCCCTTCACCGACAAGGCGCGCTTCGACTGGGAGGAATACAAGGAAGTCGTGCGCGTGTTCACCCGCATGCTCGACAACGTTGTAGAGGTGAACGGCCTGCCGCTGCCGCAGCAGCGCGCCGAGATCCTGCGCAAGCGCCGCCACGGCATGGGCTTCCTCGGCCTGGGCAGCACCGTGACCATGCTGCGCATGCCCTACGGCGGCAAGGAGAGCTGCGAGTTCACCGAGGCCGTGGCCCGCGAGATGGCGGTGGCCGGCTGGGAAGTCGCGCTGTCGCTGGCCGAAGAAAAGGGCCCCGCGCCGATCATGGACGAGGACTTCACCGTCAGCGCCGAGATGCTGCGCAAGCGCCCGGAAATGGCGAAGGACGGCTGGAAGATCGGCGACACCATCAAGGGCCGCGAGCTGCACGCCAAGTACAGCCGCTACATGCAGAAGATCGCCACGGTGGCGCCGGAGCTCGTCGCCAAGCTGGCGGAGAAGGGCGGCCGCTTCACCCACCACAGCTCGATCGCGCCGACCGGCACCATCAGCCTGAGCCTGGCCAACAATGCCAGCAACGGCATCGAGCCCAGCTTCGCCCACCACTACAGCCGCAACGTCATCCGCGAAGGCAAGAAGTCGAAGGAAAAGGTCGAGGTCTACAGCTACGAGCTGCTGGCCTACCGCAGCCTGGTCAACCCCGACGCCATGCCGTATGCGCAGGACGAGAAGGCCAAGCTGCCCGACTACTTCATCGCCGCCGATGACATCACGCCCAAGGCGCATGTCGACATCCAGGCCGCCGCGCAGATCTGGGTGGACAGCTCGATCAGCAAGACGGCGAACGTCCCCACGGACTACCCCTACGAGGACTTCAAGGACATCTACCGCTACGCCCACGAGAAAGGCCTGAAGGGCTGCACCACCTTCCGCTTCAACCCCGCCGCCTTCCAGGGCGTGCTGGTGAAGGAGGCCGACCTCGAAAACACCACCTACCGCTTCGAGCTGGAAGACGGCAGCGTGGTGGAAGTGAAGGGCAACGAGCAGATCGAATACGACGGCGAACTGCACACCGCCGCCAACCTCTTCGACGCACTCAAGGAGGGCTACTACGGCAAGTTCTGAGTGAGGCGCGAGCGACGCGCGGGCAAACCCCGCGCGTGGGGTGGACCTCGGCCCACCAAGGCCCCAAACCCGCCCCACGCACCCGCATAGGGTGGGCCCTGGCCCACCAAGGCCTCGACGCTCGCCTCACCCAACCCAAAGCACCGGCCGCATCGCGGTCGCATTCACCGCACCGCGCGCACTGCGCTGCGCTGCATCTGTCGCATCGCGCTCGCGGCGCTGCACCGCTCCGCCGCATCGCATAGGGTGGGCCCTGGCCCACCGTGAGCGCGACGCCGGCCCGGGTCATTCAACTCGCCGAACCCTCGCATCACACCTCTCTCTCTCGTGGGGAAAGGTGCGGCAACCGCAACACCCAGGGCTTGATCCCAAGCCCGGCGCAGGCCAAGGATCGGCCTGCGGCGAAGGGCGCACCCCTTCGCGCATGCCCGGCCTGTGTCGCCGGGCAAGTGCAAGCCACCGGCGCAGGACGCACCGGCGGCGGTCAATGTTCTCGATACCACTGCCCCACGCGGGGCAGGCCCGAAGCTAGAACGTCCCGATACGACGTGAGGAGTGGCAGATGAGCAATGGCAATGGGGTAACCGCGACCCTGAGCGAGGCGGTGGAAGCCGTCACCGAGAAAGCCCAGGAACTCGCCCACGACGCCAAAGAGGCCGTGGTCGCCGCCGAACAGGCCGTGGCCAAGCGCGCCGCCAAGGTGAAGAAGCAGGCCGAAGGCCAGTACAAGAAGGCCAAGAAGGCCGTCGACAAGAAGGTCGGCGAAGCCAAGAAGGCCGTCTCCGGCGCGGTGAAGACCGCCAAGAAGAAAGCCGCCGCCGCCAAGAAGGCCGTCGACAAGAAAGTCGGCGAAGCCAAGAAGGCCGTCGCCGGCGCGGTGAAGACCGCCAAGAAGAAGGTCGCCGCCGCCAAGAAGGCCGTGGCCAAGAAGGCGGCACCGGCGAAGAAGGCCGCCGCCAAGAAGGCCACGGCGGTCAAGAAGACCGTCGCCAAGAAAGCCGCACCCGCCAAGAAGGCCGCCACCAAGAAGGTCGCCGCGGTGAAGAAGGCTGTGGCCAAGAAGGCCGCACCGGTGAAGAAGGCGGCGGCCAAGAAGGCCCCTGCCAAGGCCGCCGCAAAGAAAGCCCCAGCGAAAAAAGCGGCCGCCAAGAAAGCCGCCCCTGCCAAGAAAGCCGCAGCCAAGAAAGCGGCCAAGAAGTAAGACCGGAGGGAACACCCGCCGCCGCCTGACCGGCGGCGGGTGAACCCCCACCGCCCAAGCCCCGGCGCAGACCGCCGACGGCCGACAGAACAACCGCCCAGGCGCGAAGCACAGGCCCAAGCCCGCCCCGCGACAGGCAACGCATCAAGCCCCTCTCCCATCAGGAGAGGGGTGGGGGTGAGGGGCGAAGCCCAACACCCACCAAACCCGCGACACCCAAGCTTCAAGCCCCTCTCCCCTGGAGGGAGAGGGGTGGGGGAGAGGGGGCAAAACCCCGCCTCACCCACCCAATTCGCGACACCCAAGCTTCAAGCCCCTCTCCCCTGGAGGGAGAGGGGTGGGGGAGAGGGGGCAAACCCCACCTCACCCTACCCACCCCAAACACCCACACCCCGCAGGCGCCCAGCGCCGCACCACCCGACCCGAAGGAGCCCCCGTGGCCGTCAAAATCACCAAAAAAATCAAGGGCTACTCTGTCCTCAAGCCCGAAGACAAGGCCGCCGCTCCCGCCCCTGCCGCAGCCGCGCCCGCCCCGGCCGAAGCCCCCGTGCGCCAAAGCGCCGAAGTCATCCAGATGCACGAGCAGATCGAGCGCCCCGAAGTGCTGGTCGGCTCCACCTACAAGATCAAATCGCCCCTGTTCGAGCACGCCCTGTACGTCACCATCAACGACATCGTGCTGAACCAGGGCACCGCCCACGAATCGCGCCGTCCCTTCGAGATCTTCATCAACTCGAAGAACATGGACCACTTCCAGTGGGTCGTGGCCATCACCCGCATCATGAGCGCCGTGTTCCGCAAGGGCGGCGACGTCACCTTCCTGGTCGAAGAGCTGAAGGCCGTGTTCGACCCGCGCGGCGGCTACTTCAAAGCCGGCGGCGTGTACATGCCCAGCATCGTCGCCGAGATCGGCGCCGTGGTCGAAGACCACATGAAGACGATCGGCCTGATCGTCGACCCCGAGCTGGACGAACACCAGCGCGCCCTGATTGCTGAGAAGCGCGCCGCCTTCGAGGCCCAGTCAAAAAAAAACGTTGAGGTAAGCCCGGCGGCTGAGGGCGCGGCGAGTGCGGAAGCGAAGAGCGACGTCGCCAGCTTCCCGCCCGGCGCGACCCTCTGCCACAAGTGCAACACCCAGGCGATGGTGGTGATGGATGGGTGTCAGACTTGCTTGAATTGTGGGTATTCGAAGTGTGGGTGAAACCACGGGGGCAAGCATAGGTGTTGATTCGTTTTCCAGAGCGACTTTCGACACAAGCTGCACTGGGGTTTGCCGCAAAACTCAGAGAGGTTCCTGACGGGGAAGATTGCGACATTGACTTCTCAGGATTGCGTTGGATCGAGCCCCTATCAGCTCTCATTGCTTCGAGCGAGATATCTCGACAAAAGAGCCTGAGGAGATTTAATGCGCTGCGAGTCCGAAGCGTCCCAGTAGGCAGCTACGCGAATAACTTCGGTTTCTTTCAGTCTTTTTTGGGGAGCAGTCCGCGGCTGGGGAAGGTTGGCGAAGGAAGCGGTTCCTATGCGCCGATCAAGGTGTTTCTCGCAGAAGACGTCAGGCGGATGGCGGATCAGCAGGGAGTAGAGACGGGTGAAGTGATGGAGCAGCTCGCAGATGAGCTTGCTAGCATCCTTTGTCAGGGCTCCAACGAAGACGTACACGAGACTCTCACATACTCGATGCGGGAGATCATGCGAAACGTTATTGAGCATAGCCAAGCAGACCGGGTCGCCACTTGCGCGCAGTACTGGCCCGCGAGGGGTGAAGTTGAGGTTGCAGCGATGGACTGGGGAATAGGGATCGCACAAGGTCTTCGTGAGAACCCCAAGCTTAAATTCGAGTCAGACCTCGACGCGCTTCATTTGGCGTTGCTTCCGGGTGTTT
This sequence comes from Aquimonas voraii, assembly GCF_900101825.1. GTDB lineage: Bacteria > Pseudomonadota > Gammaproteobacteria > Xanthomonadales > Xanthomonadaceae > Aquimonas > Aquimonas voraii. The sequence goes on along the minus strand of NZ_FNAG01000013.1, from coordinate 5,891 downwards.
CGGGGAAAGCAGAAAAAGTGAAGCGAATGCGATCGCGGAGCCCGTGGACTAACTCTGGGTACGGGCTTTACATGACCAGTTCCCTCTGTCGTCGAGGCGGTAGCTTTCTGATTGGCAGCGGATCCAGCGCGATCTCTGTCTCGGGGACGGATGTCGTCCCCATGCGATGGGGAATTCCCGGAACTGCAATCCGGTTACGAATGCAGCTCTCAAACCTCAAGCCTCTGGGGGAGCAGCTGGAGAAGTTCAGAAGCGAAGCTCATGCGCTGAAGCAAGCCCATACGGCGATCGACTTCCTTACTGCATCCATGGCCTCACGCGCACTTCTACTGTCCAGAAAGCGCTAGGGTCTACGGGTGAGGGGTCAGGTTCACTTTCTATGTCGGATGAGAGTGTGCTAAAAGAGGGTGTCGGGTTCATTTACAAGATCATGGAATTTCACTCTGAGCCCTTTTTCGGCCTAGGGCATAGAGCAATCACGACGAAGCTTTTTCAGGGGCGCGGAGGGTTCTATGAAGTCTGCAGAGGTCAAAGCGTTCTTTTCCTGCTCGTTCTCGGCCGGTGATAGGGAGGTTAACTCCTTCTTTCGAGCTATTTGTGAGGGTTTGGACATAAGCTGCGCAAATGTCGACCATGGTGGGAGTGAAGTGCCCCCTGCAATGGCCCTTCAAATGATCGAGAGTGCGGATATTGTGATCGCCGTGGCTACCATTCGAGACAAGATCGAAGGAAAGGAGTCGTTTCGAATGCCGTCCGCCGTTTCTCAGGAAATTGCTATGGCATTCGGAAAGGCTAAACCGACCTTAGTTTTTGCCGAGGATGGTGTCCAGATGGATGGGTTCTCCCCAAATTTTGGAACGTATCAGACCTTCTCCCGAAGCAAGCTCTTCTCGGCGGAATTTCTGCGCCGGGCGATCGCATCGATTCACAGTGTGAAACTGGGCGGACTGACAGATCACGAGTTGTTGTTGTCCCAAGAGACAACGGACTTCATCGCCGAGGAGGCCAGCCATCTTTTTGAGCTCAAAGCGGATGGCCAAGATTTCTATTGGTACCACGCAACGCAAAGATCGATCTTGGTTGTAAGGGACGGGTGCGAGAAACTTCCAATCTATAGATGGAGTGAATTCCCTCCGCCGTCGCTTCCAGTTAATGCTTGCCCGATGAATAGCAAGTTTGAGCTAGTGTCGTCAAGTAGGCCTCTGAATGCAGTGCTTGAACTCCAGGAAGTATCCCCGCTGGGTGTTATCGGCGAGGTGAGGTTGTCACCTCCCGCTCGTAAAGGCGACCGACTTACCTATGATATGGAGTTCTCCGGTAGGTACTTGGCGCCTGTGAAGCAATCCGATGTTGGCTCGAGTAGAGGTACCGAAGTTTTTGGTAGGAACTTTCTCTGCTATGAAGGGATTGTTCCGGTTAACCGAGCGCGCGAGATCGAGCTGCATTTTAGGTTTCCGCGCGAATACAAAATTGACCCTGAGGATGTAGAGTTCTTCGTGGCTAGTTTTTCGCATGGGATCGACTACATCGTGGAGAGCGAGATTTCTAGGGCCGAGGTAAAGAAGAGCTGCATTGCTGGCTCGGTTTCGTTCGCCGTCTCACTAAAGAGCCCGCTTCTCAGGCATGTTTACGGTGTCGCTTGGAATCCACCGAGCTGAGCGGTAAGGGGGGGTAGTTTCACTTTCCGCAGTAGCAGTAAGGGGGTCAGGTTCACTTTCTGGGTCGGATGAGCGGGTGCTGAGAGATGGCGTCGGGTTCATTTGTCAGATCATGGAAACTGACTCTGACCCCTTTTCCGATTTCTCTCGTGTTCAGTGCTTGGTGCAAACGAAAGGAGGGCTGGGGTGACTTCAATTGATTTTGGCTCACTGCCTCGGTGGGTGTTTGCGTTCGCGGCCTTAGTGATTGCGGGCTCGGTTGCGCATGGCATGTTCTTCGCGGAATGCACCACGCAGCTATTCGGGCTATCTTTCGGGAAAAGCCGCCCATGCGATCCATCCAACTCCGAACTGGTCGCACGTGTCGATTCCTTAGAGAAAAATAACGCATCTCTTCGATCAATGGTCGATGCCCTCGGGACTAGGGATCGAGGTGCGGTACAGCTTGAGATTACGAATCAAGGCGGGGGAGACAGGAACGGTTGCCCTGTCGGCACCTTCGTCTCGGCGATTTCCGCCCCCGGAGGAGTGGGCGGCAAATATGCCACCGACGGAATAAACAAGATTAGCTACCAGTGTTCACCAATCGTCCCGAATTGAAGCCAAAAGGCAGTGACCGAAAGCGGTAACGGAGTCGGGTTCACTTTCTGAGGGCAGGCGATAGGCGATAAGGGGGTCAGGTTCACTTCCTTGGTCGGATCAGTGGGGTAAAGCAAAAGCTGGGGTCAGGTCTTGTTTTGCCACATGGGAAGAAGGGGTTCAGGTTCATTTTCCGGGGCGGTGAGCTGGTAACAAAAGAGGGGGTCGGGTTCTTTTGCCAGATCATGGAAACTGAATCTACCCTTTTTGTTGGCCCCTTTCCTTGGCGCCCGGTGAGCGCGTCGAGACGACCGCCAGCGTCCATTCTGTGAGTTTGTAGATCGAGTCTTGACAGGCGCTTGTATGTATCTTGCGACACCGCTGATCAAGCGGCCGTCCAAGATCAAATATTGACTAAAGGAGTCCCAGAGTGCACGCCTACGCGAAAATTGACCGGCTAGCGGGAAATAATCGCCACGCCGGGAGTCAGCCTGCCCATCCGATTCCAATCCAGAAGATTCGTGGCGATTGGAGGTGCAAGGGGCTGATGGGTATCTACGGAGGTCCGGCGAACCAGCCATGGGAGGCTGTACTGCGGATCAAGATAATTCGGAACTCCATTCAAGTAACCATGGAGTTGGGCGACGACAGAATTGCCTTCTTTAGCCAGGGCGCGACGATCGAAGTAACTTCATCCGGCGCAATTCGCCTCAAGTATCTGTACTCAAACATAGAGAACGCGGAGGCGTCGACCGACGACGCGTATTTTGGTCACTCGGACATTCTGTTTTCGCACGATCTTAAAGGCGCGGCAGGGAAGTACTTTAATGACGAGCAAAGGGGGACCTTTGGGTCGTTCGAGCTGGAGAGGCTTTAGATCGTGTAGAGACTTTCGCAAGCACGGGGTCAGGTTCACTTTGTGGTACGGATGAGCGGGTGCCAAAAGAGGAAAACGGGGTAGGAAAACGGGGTCAGGTTGAGTTTCCATGAGTGAGTAAGGTTTTCTGGTCTGTTTCACGTGCTGTTCTTGATTTCTAAGAATGGGGTCTAAGAATGGGGTCAGGTTCACTTTCCAAAGCATGAAAAGGTACTCTGCCCACCTTCTTGGTCTTGTGCTTGCCTGTAGCGGCCTTGCCTGCAATCCCAGCACAGCGGCGCCACCCTCCGTCCGAATCGAGTACGTCGATGTCGAGCGCTTCTATGCACTGTACGACGCCACCGAAGGCTGGCCAGCTGCGGACGCGCTGCAGACCTACATCGATACGGGGTCCGAGGGCCTGCAAACACTGGCCAGACGGCGCAGTGTGACTGGCGTCCGCATCGCCGAAGCTCTCGCCGATCGCCCCGAGATCTACGCCGCCGCGCGTTCGTGTGCGGCGTCGTTGCCCGCTCTGAGGTCGCGGCTCACTCAGGTGCTCGACAGGCTGATCGAGCTGTATCCCAAGGCTCGCACGCCGGCCGTGACGCTCGCCATTGGGCGTGGCCAAAAAAGGGGGTCAGGTTCACTTTCCAAGGCATGAAAAGATACTTTGATCCCCTTCTTGTTCTGAAGGCGTTCGAGAAGTGAGCACTTCGGCACCCGCGTGCAAGAATGGGGTCAGGTTCACTTTCTGGATCGGATGAGCAGGTGCCAGAAGAAGGCGTCGGGTTCATTTGCCGGATCATGGAAATTGACGCTCACTCCTTTTGCGCTCCGCTCAGCACCTCACTCTCACTCTATTTCGGATCGTTGAGGCAACGGATGGGTCCTTTGAAGATATTGGTGAGCGTTGCTTCCTTCTCATTGATTGCCTTGGTTGCTGTTGGGGTAGTGGACACAGCGGCGCCAGTGGACTTCGTGCGTAGCACGCTTTGGGTTGTGGTTGCCGGTTCGGGAGTGTCCGTATTCTTGGCAATGCTTTGGCATTGTGTAAGTACAGCGCCGCCGTCGCGAAAGTTGTTTCGCTGCACTTTGCTCTTGATCGGAGGGGTTGCTGCAGCGATTCTCTATTACTGGCTCGTCGTCAGAAAGCCCGTTTCTGCGCGAGCGCCTCAGTGAACCAAACGGTAAGGGGGTCAGGTTCACTTTCCGGGGCGGGTGAGCTGGTAACAAAAAGGAGGCGTCGGGTTCATTTTCCAGGTCATAGAAACTGACTCTTGTCGCTTTTGAACCTGCTGCGTTGGACGGTAGTTTCCGCCTTTACTTTTTCTTGCGGAGCAAGTGCCATGATCATTCGTTGTATTGGTGCATTTTCTATGGCCGTGTTGCTGGCAGGGTGCTCGCAGGCCTACAGCACGCTCGAACGCGATTTCGCCGTGGACGCGCTGGAAGCTGAGCCTTCCGTTCGAAGCACGTCCATGACCATCGGCGGCCCCAGCCACGTTGGGGCGACGAACTATGGCGGCGTGGTGGACCTGTACGTCAGCGGTGAAGGCATCGGTGTTTCCGTTTCTTTGCCTTTCCATCAGCCCATCCACATGCCTACTGAGCGCGTGTCCGGGTGCGCCATGACCTGCTTCGGCACCAACGACCGGCACGTTGAGCTACTGATCGAGTCGACGGGATCGGTGGTCTCGTTCCCAGAGGTGCCGCAGCTGCTGGATTGGTGTTGGGAGGCTAGAAAGCCGGTGTTCCCCGGCGAGGCCGAGCGCGTATGGAAGTACAACGGAGGTCGCCTGCCGTCCATGGATCACGCCGACCCGCAGTTTGCGTCGCGTGAGGCCTATGGCAGCGCGCTCATGAACAACTGCCGCGGATTCTAGGCTGGGGAAATTGATAACCGAGGTCGGGTTCATTCCCAGTGAGCCCTCAATCCGCTCTCTGGCTATCCGTGGGATTCCCCAATACCCAGGTTGGCCCGATGGCATCGGCAGGAGGGACATAGCACATGAATGGGCGGATGATCATGGCCGCGTTGGTCACGATTGGGGCTCTGTGGTCCTTGCGGGTTGTTTTGTTTTATTGCGAATCCTGCGTCGGGTCGTTGGATGTGCTGAAACACCTCGAAGCGACATGTCAGAAGTACGAACAGGTTTCAGTGCGTTTCACCGCCCTTGGCCCGCCCAGATTCGTCGATTGCGCTGACGTAGCGGCTGCGCTCGGAAGGGGCGAGTTGTTTTCAGTCATCCTGGTAGTGGATTCCAGCCGGGCACCTTCATTCGGACTGTTCCGCCACATCAAACTGTGCGAGTTCCCTGCGCGTGGCGAATTCGAGCAGGCCTCCAAGGCGGAGGCATGCGCCTTTGAATCGGACGGGCTATAACACGAACCGGCGGTGAGAGTAGAAACCACGGGTCAGGTCCAGCTTCACAGCATCGCGCCAGCCCGTGACGTGCCCCCAGCAGCCATACCACCCGTTACTGGGAAAGTCCGGGGTTGAAGGGTACTTCGTTCTTCTGGTTGTTGATCCGGTGTTGGGCTGCGAACTCAGCGGGCGGGATGCGCCCGCAGCTGCTGTGGGGTCTGACCTGGTTGTAGTCACGGCGCCACTCGGCGATGACCTGCCGGGCTTGGGCGAGCGAGCTGAACCAGTGCTCGTTTAGGCACTCGTCCCGGAACTTGCCGTTGAAGCTCTCGATGTAGCCGTTCTGCATCGGCTTGCCCGGCTCGATCAGCTGGTGGTCGACGCCGTGCTGCTGCACCCACGCGATGAAGGCACGACTGGTGAACTCCGG
>NZ_FNAG01000012.1 GCF_900101825.1 Aquimonas voraii | reverse complement strand
TTCTCGCTTCTCGCTCCTCGCTTTGGCTCTTGCGGGCAGGAGCCCGCGCTTTCCACGGGGCCCCTCGGGAGCGACGGGAGGCCGTGGATCAGCCCGAAGGGGCGCCGGCAGGGAGGCCGGCGATGTTCGTGACAGTGCAGGGATGCACTGTCCACGAACACCCGCGGACTCACGCGGACCCTCTGCGCAGGGATGCGCAGGGGGCGCGGACGCGGGGTGGCCTTTCTCTTGCCTACTTCTCTTGACTCCGGGCTTCCTGCCCTCCGCCCCTCCGGGGCCGCCTTCGGCGTTCGCGCCGCTCCTGCGGCGCAGTGGCCACGCAAAGAGAAGTAGGTCGGGCCGGCCGAAGGACGGACCGAAAGCTCTTGCTCTTCGCTCTCGACCACAAAGGGAAACCGAGGCGAGCGTGGAGCTCATGGTGGGCCAGGGCCCACCCTATGACTGCACCGAGGTCGGGCAGCCCGCAGGGCTGACCGAAAGCTCTTGCTCGTGCTTTTCGCTCGGAGCGACGAAAGCGCTGGCGCCACATCAGCCATGAGCCAAGTCACAACGCACGGCAAGGCACGAAGCAAACGCTTCGCCCAGCCCCCTCCCCAACCCCTCCCCCGCGGGGAGAGGGGCCAACGCGCATCGGCTGACGCAGATCAGCGCGCTCCCCGCGCGCCACGGGCATCCTGCGCCCATGAACACCCTCACGCTCCCCGCCGATCTCGCCCGCACCCTGTCGGCCGCGCCGCATCGGCTGCTGTTCTTCGTCGGTGCGGCCAATGTGCTGGCCGCCATGGCCTGGTGGACCCTGTGGCTGATGAACCCTGCCGCCCTGCCCGCAGGCAGCGTGCCGGCTGGCTGGATGCACGCCTTCATCCTGCAGTACCAGGTGCTGCCGAGCTTCTTCTTCGGCTTCCTGATCACCGTGTTCCCCCGCTGGATGGGCCTGCCCGAACTCGGTCGCTGGCACTACGTGCCGGTGGGTCTGGGCATGATCAGCGGTCAACTGCTGTGCCTCGCCTCGATGTTCAGCGGCAGCGGCCTGCTGCTGCACCTCGGCGTGGTCAACACGCTCGCGGGCTGGGCCGCGGGGCTCACGGTACTGGGCAGCGTGCTGCTGCGTGATCGCCAGACCACCTGGCATGCGACCAGCTGCTTCGCGGCGCTGGTGATCGGCTTCGCCGGCCTGCTGTGCTTCGCCGTCTACCTGCACACCGGCGACGCGCGGCTGGCCTATGTGGTGATCAAGCTCGGCAGCTTCGGCCTGCTGCTGCCGGTGTATGCGACGGTAGCGCACCGGATGTTCCCCTTTTTCGCCGCCAACGTGGTGCCGGGCTATGCGCCCTGGCGGCCGCTGTGGCTGCTGGCGGCGCAGTGGCCGCTGTGGCTGGCGCATCTGGCGCTGGAGCTGGTGCACGGCCACGTCTGGCTGTGGCTGGTCGATCTGCCGCTGTTCGCGCTCGCAGCCCTGAGCGTCTGGCGCTGGTGGCCGCGCGGGCCGATGCCCGGCCTGCTGCGGGTGCTGTTCGTCGGCTATGCCTGGCTGCCGGTCGCGATGGCCCTGTACGCCGCGCAGAGCCTGTGGATGTTCTGGACCGGCGAGTTCGCGCTCGGCCGCGCGCCGGTGCACGCGCTGTCGATCGGCCTGTTCGGCAGCCTGCTGGTGGCGATGGTGACGCGGGTGACGCAGGGCCATTCGGGTCGGCCGCTGGTGCTGGGCAGGGTCGCCCTGTTCGCCTTCATCGGCATGCAGGCGGTCGCCGTGCTGCGGGTGGTCGGCGAGCTGGTGGCATCGCCGATGGACTGGTATCGCGCGGCGGCGCTGGGCTGGCTGCTGGTGTTCCTGCCCTGGGTCGCACGCTCGCTATGGATCTACCTGCGGCCGCGCGCGGATGGCCGGCCCGGCTGAGGCGGCCGCATCATCCAATTCCACCTGCGCGCATAGGGTGGGCCCTGGCCCAGCATGGACTCCGCTTCCACCTCATCCTTTCCATTCGGCAGGCAGAAGAAGCCTCAGGCCCGCACGCCAGCACGGCACTCCGAATCCCCAATCCCGAATCCAAAATCCCGGCTCCAGATGCTCGAACTCTACCCACAGATCAAAGCCGCCCACATCGGCCTCGTGCTGCTCAGCGGCAGCCTGTTCGCCCTGCGCGGCCTGCTGGTGCTGCTGGGCCAGCGCTGGGCCAATGCCGCGGCCGTGCGCTATCTGAGCTACACCATCGACTCGGCGCTCTTGACCGCAGCGCTGATGCTGCTGGTGGTGCTGAAGCTGAACCCGTTCACCACGCCCTGGCTCGCCACCAAGCTGGTGCTGCTGGTGCTCTACATCGTGCTCGGGGTCATGGCGCTGGGGCGCGCGCGAACCGCGGCGCAGCGCTGGGCCTGGTATCTCGCCGCGCTGGCCACTTTCGGCTTCATGTACACGGTGGCGCGGGCGCACCAGCCCTGGGGCGTGTTCAGCGCCTGGCTCGGCTAATCGGATCCACCTGCCACTGCCATCGCCTGGAAGCGTGCACGGCAGGCGGTGCCAAGGCCGCTACCGCGCGCCCAGCAACCGCCGGTGCTCGACCATCAGGCAGCGGTCCTGCACCACGTCGATGCCGGCGGTACGCAGCTGCGCGGCAAAAACCTCGTCACGGATGCCGGACTGCAGCCAGACGCCGCGCGGACCGGCAGCGATGAGGTCGTCGCGGTGGGCGGCAAGATCCTGCGGGCGACGGAACACGCAGACCAGATCGATGCGCCCGGGAACCTCCTGCAGGCGGCGGTACACCGGCTGCCCCAGGATCCGGGTGGCCTCGGGGTAGTACACCGGCACCGGAACGATCTCGAGGCCCGCGCGCTGCAGGGCTTCGGGCACGTAATAGGCGGGCTGTGCGGAGGCGGCTTCAGTCTTGATGCCGAGCACGGCGATGCGGTGCATGCCGCGCAGCCAGGCCTGCAGTTCGCGGTCATCGGGAGACTCCGACAGCCTGTTCATGCGGTCTCCCAGGCCAGTTCGGCCTGCGGGCCGGGCGGTCGGGCGATCAGCACACGCTGGCGGCCCTGCTGTTTGGCGGCGTACAGGGCCTGGTCGGCGCGTCCGAGCAGGCTGTCGAAGCCGCCGTCGCCGGCCTCCAGTCCGGCGACGCCCGCCGAGAAGCTGAGTTCGATCCGCTGGCCCTGCCAATCGAGGGGCTCGTCATGGAGTGCGCGCTGCAGTCGGCTGAGTCGCTCGGCCACCGCCTCTGGCGTGCTGCCGCACGACAGCAGGCAGAACTCTTCGCCGCCGGCGCGCGCCGGCAGGTCGTGCTCGGCGCAAAGCGCGCGCAAGCGGTCGGCGAGATGCACGAGGGCGAAATCGCCGACGGCGTGGCCGAAGCGGTCGTTGAGCCGCTTGAAGTGGTCAACGTCGAGAATCGTGAGCGTGAGCCTGCCACCTCGCTCACGCGTCTGGCGGATGGCCAGCTGCGCCGCATCGACGAGGCTGCGGCGGTTCGGCAGCCCGGTGAGGAAATCCGTGGAGGCCGCCGATTCCCAGCCGAGGCGCACGCGCTCCGAGCACATCGCGAAGAATGCGCTGGTTCCAACCAATGGCAGCGCGCACATCAGCAGCAGCTGCAGCACCAGGGGGCCCTGGCCGATTTCGACCAGGGCGGACACCTGCGGCGGCTCGAAGATCACGTAGACCGCCCGCACCGCGACAGCGAATGCAAGCGTGGCGAGGGCCAGACGCAGCACGCGGCGGCTGACTCGGGGTGCCAGCGGCGTGTCCATGCTGAGCAGGCGCAGGCCCATCAACAGCAGCACGGCCAGCCCCAGCGAAGTGAACAGGATGCGCGTCGCGAGCCCGCCGTCGAGCACCGTGGCGCCCACGATGCCAAGACCGCAGGCGAGGCCAGGCAGGGCCTGCGGCCAGTGGAAGCGGAGGCCGTTGAAACGTCGCAGCGCATGGACGTAAAGGCTCATGCCCGCCAGCGCCGCCAAGTGGGGGAAGGCGGCCAGCACCGCGACCGGCAGGATGTCAGCGAGCGCGGCTTCGTAGGCGAAGACCAGCCCTCCCAGCCACTGCAGGGCGATGCCCAGACCCCAGCTGCGCGCACTCGGCCTCAGCGCATCGGCTAGGCTGGGTAGCAGCAGAGCGAACGCGGCGGCGTTCAACAGCACCAGCAGCAGGGAGACCTGCAGCAGGGTCCGGGCATCCAGGGTCAGCCAGTCGAGCATGGGCCGCGGCCAAAGGGGGGCGCCCGCATTCTAGGCGCGGGCCCGGGGCTGGGCGAGTCGCGGGCGCGAGCCCGCAGCCTCAGCGCCCGCGCAGCCCGGGGCGGCTGTCGCTGGCGTCGGCGCCCGGCTCGGTCTCGCCGCGCAGCACGCGGCCGATGACCTCCAGGGTGCGCTCGACCGCGCCGCGCTCGTGGCCAACGGTGCGCTTGCAGGCCTCACCCATCTGCATCCGCCGCGCTGGATCGGCCAGCAGGGCCTGCAGCGTGCGCGAGAGGTCTTCCGAATCGACCACACGCAGGGCGGCACCCTGCTCAAGCAGCAGATCGGTCACTTCCTCGAAGTTGAAGGTGTGCGGCCCCACGACCACGGGCACGCCCAGCGCCGCGGGTTCCAGCACGTTGTGGCCGCCGATCGCCTCCAGCGAGCCGGCGACGAAGGCGACATCGGCGCAGGCGATGAAGTTGACCAGCTCGCCCAGGGTGTCGATGACGAAGCACTGGCTGTGCGCATCGGGCTCGTCGTCCTCGCTGCGGGTGCGGGTGGCGAAGCCATAGCTGCGGCAGAGCTGGACCATCGGCTTGAAGCGCTCGGGATGGCGCGGCGCAACCAGCAGCAGGGCGTCGGGAAAGCGGTTCAGCAGGCGCGAGTGGGCTTCGATCACCGCATGCTCCTCGCCTTCGTGGGTGCTGGCGGCGATCCATACCGGGCGCTGCGCGCCCCAGCGCAGGCGGGCTTCGGCGGCGGCGGTGAACAGCTCGGGCTTCACCTGCAGGTCGAACTTGAGGTTGCCGACCACGCGCAGGCGATCCGGACGCGCGCCGAGGCTGAGGAAGCGGTCGGCATCCTGCTGCGACTGCGCGGCGACAAAGCGCGCGCTGCGGATCGCCGCGCGGATGATCGGCCGCACCGGCCCGTAGCCGCGCAGGGACTTGTCGGACAGGCGGGCGTTGGCGACCACCACCGGGATGCCGGCGGCCTCGCAGGACAGGAACAGGTTGGGCCAGATCTCGGTCTCCATCACCACCGCCAGCTGCGGGCGGGTGGCGGCGAGGAAGCGTCGCACCGAGCCCGGCAGGTCATAGGGCAGGTAGACGTGGAAAACGTCATCCCCCCAGAGCTGGCGCACGCGGTCCGAGCCGGTGGGCGTCACCGTGGTCAGCACGAAGGGCAGGTTGGCATAGCGGCGACGCAGGGCTTCCACCAGCGGCGCCGCGGCGTTGACCTCACCCACCGACACCGCATGCACCCAGATGCTGCGTTCGAAGCCCGGCGGCTTGAAATGGCCAAAACGCTCGCGCCAGCGTGCGTGGTAGCCGGGCATGCGCAGCCCGCGCGCCAGCAGCCGATAGAAGATCAGCGGCGTCAGCAGGTACATGGCGAGCGTGTAGAGCAGGCGCATGGCGCGCATGAGGTCCTGGCCTCAAGGCCGCGGGCGGGGCGCGGCAGGATAGCAGGGGGTGGCGGGCACCCGGCCTCCGGCGGGGCCATGCCTTGTCGAAAGCGCGCGGCGGCTCACGCTTGGTGAAGTGCCTGTGAAGGCGCGCGCTGTTATCCTCGCCCTCGCAGCCGGAATCCGTGGGGGAGCCCGGTCGGCGACGCCAGTCAGCGTCCGCCAGCGCCAGCGCAGGGACCATTGCCGCATCGATCACCTTGCTCGCGTTCTGCGACGCCTGCCCCTGGGCAGTGCCGCGGATCTGGCGTCTGCGCGTGCAGTTCGCACGATTGCCACTGCTGCATCACTGGGGCCGGGACCGCCCGGTCGGGGGAGAAAAACACATGCGATTCTGGATTCCAGGCCTGCTGCTGCTTCCGTTGGTCAGCTATGCCGCAGAGGACGGCAAGCGCTGTCAGGTTTCGTTCGATGCGGCGACGCTCGATGTCTGCACGGGCGACTTGAAGCTCGCCCATGAGGCCCTGCGCTCCTTGGGCAATGCCGACGCGAACTCGCCGTTCCGCATCGTCAAGTTCGATGCGCCGATCCGCGCCGCGCAGCGCCGCGCGCTGCAGGCGCAGGGCGTGCAGATTCTTGGCTATGCCCCGCACTACGCCTACCTCGTGCGGATGGACACGACCACCGAGGCCCGCGTCAAGGCGCTGCCCGGCGTGCTTTGGACTGGCGCTTATCTGCCGGTGTGGAAGCTCGACATCAACCTCGCCAACGACATCGCCAACACCTTGGCTGGCGGCAAAGGCGTGTCGATCTCGACCGAGGCCGGCGTCGAAGAGCTGAGCATTGCCCTGCATCCGGGGATCGACAGCACGCGCAGCCGCAGTGCCCTGCTCTCGACCCCTGGCCTGTCCTACAAGCTGACCGAACAGGGCTTCGACCACGAGCGCATCGTGGTGGGCTTCGAGCGCAGCGCGCTGGCTGACGCCGTGCAGGCGCTGGCGCTGAATCCGGAAGTCGCCACGGTCAGCCTGCGCTGGCCCAACGAGCTGATGAACTCACAGGCCGGCTGGCTGCACCAGAGCGGCCAACAGACGCCGGTGGCGGGCTCGATGCCGGCCTTCGAGAACGGGCTGTTCGGCTGCGGCCAGATCGTTGCCGCCGCCGATTCCGGCCTGCACGCGACACATTGCTCGTTCGCCGACGCGACCTTCGGCCAACCGGTCACCTCGATCTGCGCCTCCGGCGCCGGCTGCCCGAGCATCACCCCCGACTTCAACCACCGCAAGATCGGCGCCCACTACAAGTGGGACGGCAGCACCACGGGCGCGCCGGCCGACGGCCACGGCCACGGCACCCACGTCATGGCCACGATTACCGGCAACAATCCGGCAACCGGCGCGGTGGACTGCGACACCCGCACCAGCCCCGGCGGCCTGACCGATCTCGACGGCACGGCGCCGGGCGCCAAGCTGATCTCGCAGGAAATGGGCGCCAGCCTGCAGTACCTGAACAGCGGCGGCGGAACGATCTTCCACGCCGCGGCGACGGCCTATGCCAACGGCGCGCGCACCCACAACAACTCCTGGGGCTCGTCCTGCCGAAACTCGCTGGGCGCGTGCATCGCCGACTGCCAGGTCGAGTACCGCGCCACCACCCGCGATGCCGATGCGGTGGTCTGGGAGCATCCGCAGCTGGCAGTGCTGGTCGCCGCCGGCAACAGCGGCGGCCTGGGCGGCAGGGCGGGCTGCGGCCCCGGCGCTGACGTCGGCGCGGCCGGCAACGCCAAGAACGTGTTCTCGATCGGCAGCAACGACCGCGGGACCGGCGGTGACGCGATGTCGGACTTCTCTTCGCGCGGCCCGACTCAGGACCGCCGCCTCAAGCCGGACATGACCGCCCAGGGCGGCAGCATCGTCTCCGCCTCGCGCACCGCCTGTGGCACCGCCACCATGAGCGGCACCTCGATGGCGACGCCCACCGCCGCCGGCCTCTCGGCCCTGGTGCGCGAGTACCTGCAGCGCGGCTTCTACCCGAGCGGCATCGAGAACCCCGACCACGCCCTGCCGACGCCCTCGGCCGCCCTGATCAAGGCGATCATGATCAACGGCGCGCAGGAGATCACCGGCACCGGCACGACCGGTGGCGCGCCCAGCCAATCGCAGGGCTGGGGCCGGATCAACCTCGACCGCAGCCTGTACTTCCACGAGGACGCGCGCGGCCTTTGGCTGGACGATCAGACTGCTGGCCTGGAAACCGGCGATGTCTACACCGAAATGCTGGCGGTCGAAGCCGGCGCACCGCTGATCGTCACCCTGGTGTGGCATGACGCGCCGGCCCTGGTGAACGCCAACCCGCATGGCGTCAACCAGCTGCGTCTTGAGGTCGAAACCCCGGACGGTCAGATCTGGACGCAGAAGCTGCCGGCCGGCGGCGGCCTGACCAATCCCAATCCGGTCGCGGATACCAGCACCGTCGACTATGACGATCGCAACAACGTGCACAACATCGAGCTGCCGACGCCCGCCACCGGCAGCTATGTCGTACGCGTGCGCGGCATCCAGGTCGCCCAGGGTCCGCAGCCCTTCGCGCTGTCCGCCACCGGCAAGCTGCTGGGCCTGACCGAGCCGGACTTCATCCTCGGCACCAGCGGTGCCAGTGCTGGCATCTGCGCGGGCGAGCCCATCAATCTCAGCATCGGCGCCACCGCTTTCGAGGGCTTCAGCGACCCGCTGACGCTCAGCCACTCGACGCTTCCGGCGGGTCTCACCGGCAGCTTCTCGGTCAACCCGCTGACCCCGGCGACGCCAGCCGCCACCAGCACGCTGGCGATCGGAAACACCGGCAGCCTGCCTTCCGGCACCTTCAGCTTCGACATCACCGCGGCGTCCAACGGTCCGGGCTTCCCCGCCTCGACCAAGACCCGCACAGTGAACGTGCCGGTCGATGCGGCCGCGCCGGTCGCGGTCGGCTTGGCGGCTCCCGCCCAGGGCGCCGTCGACCAGCCGCTGCGTCCCAGCCTCAGCTGGGATGCCATTCCCGGCGCCACCAGCTACCGGATTGAAGTGGCCGACAACGCCCAGTTCACCAGCCCGATCGTCGACACCACGGTGCCCGGCACCAGCCTGACCCTGTTCGATGCGCTGGCCGCGAACACCGAGTACTTCTGGCGTGTGTCGGCGACCAATCGCTGCGGTGCCGGTGAACTCTCCAGCGTGCGCAGCTTCACCACCAGCAACCTGATCTGCAGCGAGCCGGGCCTCAACATCCCGGACAACAACGCCACCGGCGCCACCGACACGCTCAATGTCGTCAACACCGGCGCGCTCGATGGCCTACGCCTCGGACTGAAGATCAACCACACCTGGATGGGTGACCTGCGGGTCTGGCTGAGCAAGGACGACACCACGGTCGAGCTGGTCAATCGCCCCGGCGTGCCCGCATCCACCAACGGGTGCAACGGTGACAACATGGACATCGTCCTCGCCGATGGCTCCGCCCTCAGCGTCCAGTCCAACTGTGCGAATGCCAACCCCGCCTATACGCCGGGTGCCGAGTACAGTCCGGCCAATCCCCTGGCGGCATTCACCGGCACCGAGCTCAGCGGCGCCTGGTCGCTGCGGGTCAGCGACAATGCCGGTGCCGACACCGGCCAAGTGGTCAGCTGGTGCCTGCTGCCGGCCGCCGCCTCGCAAACGCCCGAAATCTTCAAGCACGGGTTCGAGTCGACGCCGTAAGGGAAGCACTTCCAGTCAGGAGGTGGTTTCGTCTGGAGGCCGGATGCGCATGCATCCGGCCTCTTCGTTTGCGCTGCGCGCGACTCGGCACTGTGGGACCTGTCGCGCACCGGCAAGCGCGGTCCGCGGATCGAACACGTCCCTGCGCCAGTGAAAGCCGCCCTGCACGCCGGAGTGAATCGCGCGGGGGCAGCATCAAGCCCCTCGGACATCGACGTCTGGGGTAGGCGGACGCATCAGACATGCGCGAGCGGGGCAGCGCGATTGAGCGCGAGGGCGCGCACGCGCCGGCCCAGGGCGTGTGCCCTTGGCTGGATGTGCCAGCTCGGCTGTTCACCGCGGTCCGCACCTCACCGCCGCGGACGCCCACGCCTGCCGCGAACAGGGGTATCGGCTCAGAACGGCAGCTGCAGCCCCGGGTCCACCGCCAGCAGCTGCGAGCGGAAAGCCTCCTGGATGCGCGCCAGCGCCACCTCGTTGTCGGCATCGAAGCGCAGCACCAGGCAGGGCGTGGTGTTCGAGCAGCGCACCAGGCCCCAGCCGTCGGGCCAGTCGGCGCGGATGCCGTCGATGGTGGCGAGCTTCGCGCCCTCGAATTTGGCGCGCTGCGCGAACTTGTCCATGTAGGCGTAGTGCGCGCCTTCTTCCATCTTGACCTTGAGCTCGGGCGTGGACACGCCCTTGGGCAGCTCGGCGAAGACCTCGGTGGGCTCGCGGCCGTCGGCGGCGAGGATCTCCAGCAGGCGCGCGGCCGAGTAGATGCCGTCGTCGAAGCCGAACCAGCGCTCGCGGAAGAAGAAATGACCGCTCATCTCGCCGGCCAGTTCGGCCTCGGTCTCGCGCATCTTGGCCTTGATCAGCGAGTGCCCGGTCTTCCACATGATCGGGCTGCCGCCGTTGCGCAGCACATGCCCGGCCAGATGCCCGGTGCACTTGACGTCGTAGATGATCGCAGCCCCCGGGTTGCGGCTCAGCACGTCCTGGGCGAACAGCATCAGCAGGCGGTCAGGGAAGATGTTCTCGCCCTCGGCCGAGACCACGCCCAGGCGATCGCCGTCGCCGTCGAAGGCGATGCCGAGATCGAAGCCCAGGCGCTTCACCATCATCGTGAGGTCGCGCAGGTTGTCGGGTTCCGACGGGTCGGGATGGTGGTTCGGGAAGTTGCCGTCGACATCGCAGTACAGCGGCTCGACCTCGCAGCCAATGGCCTCGAGCACCGCCGGCGCGATCACCCCGGCGACGCCGTTGCCGCAGTCCACGACCACGCGCAGGCGGCGCTCCAGCTGCACATCGCCGCTGATCCGCGAGACGTAGTCGTCAAGGATGTCGAACTGCTGCAGGCCGCCGTTGCCGCCGTCGCTGAGCCGGCCTTCGGCGATCCGCGCGTACAGGTCCTGGATGGCGCCACCGTGCAGGGTCTCGCCGCCGACCACGATCTTGAAGCCGTTGTAGTCCGGCGGATTGTGGCTGCCGGTCAGCGCAATACAGCACCCTGTGTTGAGCTGGAAGGCGCCGAAGTAGACGACCGGGGTCGGTGCCAGGCCGATGTCGATGACATCACGACCGGCCGCTCGCAGGCCGCTGATCAGGGCTTCGGACAGGGCGGGACCGGACAGGCGGCCGTCGCGGCCGACCACGATCTCGCGCAGCCCCTGCTCGGCCATCAGGCTGCCCACGGCCTGGCCGATCAGCCGGGCCACGCCCTCATCAAGGCTCTGCCCGACCACGCCGCGGATGTCGTAGGCGCGGAAGATCGAACGGTCGACGTTGACCTGGGCCCGCGGCTTGGGCGCAGTGGCGGAGGTCGCGGCCGGGCCTGGCTTGGCCTCGGCCTTCGGCTGCTGGGCCAGGGTCTGGGCAAAGGTCGGCTCGTCGGCGCGCACCGGCGCGGCGTGGAAGTTCGGGTCGCGGCGCAGCTGCCAGACCAGCAGGATGCCCAGCAGGATGGCGATCGCACCCAGGCCCATCTGCATCATCGGGTCGTAGGGGATCAGGGTCACCACGGGCGGGGTGGCGATGCCCATCAGCAGACCGCTGCCATCAATCGGCACGGCCCGCGCTTCCTCCGCCAACCGCGCGTTGCCGCTGCTGACCAGCACGCTGGCATCGGTGCGCAGGTCGAGGTAGCCGCCCGGCAGGTCGGCATTGCGCACGATGTCGATATAGGACTGCACCGGGAACTCGGCGAGGATCACGCCCAGCACCCGTCCGTCGTCAATCGAGGGCGCGGCGATGCCCATGACGATCGCAGTGCCGCGACCGATGGGGCCGACCACCGGGCCACTGCCGGCACGCGCACGGTTGAGCAGTTGCAGGCGGCTGAAGCCGAAGCCGGCGATGTCCTGCTCGAACACCTCGTCGAGCTTGGGGCTGTAGGCCGACAGGCTGGGGGCATCGTTCCAAACTCGTACGGCGCGCTCTTTGGCCGACTCCAGCGCACCCGCGGCGAGATCGGCGCGCAGGTAGGGGTCGCTGACGGCGCGCTCGATGCGGCGCGTGCGCGCCGCGATGTCATCGCTGATGGTGCTGGCAAGGCTCTCGCGCAGGGTTTCGAGCCGCGGGCCGGCGCGTTCGCTCTGCCACGCCAGCACACCCTGCCAGATGATCAGCAGGCCGCCGACCAGGGCCAGCAGGGCAATCACGAAATACGCAGGCCGCCGCAGCGCCAGCACTTCGGGCGGCAACTGCTTGGCTTCTTTCTGCTTCTTCCTGCGCTTGGCCATCGCCGAGATCTTCCCCTACGCCCCCGGGCATCTTCGCCCGCACTACCCACGTCTCAACGGATTCCGGTGTGACCGAACCCGCCCTCTCCGCGCTCGCTGGCCTCGAAGGCCTCGACGCGCTGCAGCGCCACCCTTTGCACCGGCATCACCACCAGCTGCGCCACGCGATCGCCGGGCGCCACCTGACAGACCTGGGCGCTGCGGTTCCACAGGCTGATCATCAGCGGCCCCTGATAGTCCGAGTCGATCAGCCCCACCAGGTTGCCCAGCACCAGTCCCTGCTTGTGCCCCAGCCCCGAGCGCGGCAGCACGACGGCGCACAGCCCCGGATCGTTCAAATGTATCGCAATCCCCGAAGGCACCAGGACCGACTCGCCGGGCTGCAGGCTGAGCGGCGCTTCGACCATGGCGCGCAGGTCCAGCCCCGCCGCGCCGGCGGTCGCATACTCCGGCAGCGGGAATTCGCTGCCGAGACGCGCGTCCAGCACGCGCAGGGCCACCGGCACCGGCGCACTCATCGCCGGCCTCCCAGCCGCTCCGCGATGATCTCCAGCAAAAGACGGGCCACATCGGCCTTGGGCGCGGTCTCGATGCGCGCGCGACCGCCCTTCCACAGCACGGTCAGGGCATTGCTCTCGCTTTCGAAGCCCAGCCCCGGTGCGGCGACATCGTTGGCGGCGATGAGATCGAGGCCCTTGCGCTCCAGCTTGTCGCGGGCGTAGGCCTCAACCTCACGGGTTTCGGCGGCGAAGCCGACCACCAGCGGCCGAATCTGACGCGCGGCGGCCTCGGCGACGATGTCGGGATTGCGCACGCAGTCGATGCTGAACGCCTCCGCCGATTTCTTGATCTTCTGCTCGGCGCATTCGCGCGGCCGGTAGTCGGCCACCGCGGCGGCGGCGATGAAGACGTCCATGCCGTCTAGGCGATCCAGCACGGCTTGGCGCATCTGCGCCGCCGAACGCACGTTGATGCGCTCCACCCCGGGGGGCGTCGGCAGCACCACGGGACCGGCCACCAAGGTGACTTCGGCGCCGGAGGCCGCCGCGGCTTCGGCCAGGGCGAAGCCCATCTTTCCCGAGCTGCGGTTGCCGAGAAAGCGCACCGGGTCGATGTCCTCGTAGGTCGGCCCGGCGTTGATCAGCAGGCGCCGCCCGGCCAGCCCCGCCACCCGCGGGGCCAGCGCGGCGAGCGCAGCCGTCGCGATGTCGGCAGGTTCGAGCATGCGCCCCTCGCCGGTCTCTCCGCAGGCCTGCGCGCCCACACCGGGGCCGAGCACCTGCGCGCCGCGGGCGCGCAGAAGTTCCATGTTCGCCTGCGTGGCCGGATGTGCCCACATCAGCCGGTTCATCGCCGGCGCCAGCCACAGCGGGCGATCCGAGGCGAGGCAGAGCGTGGTCAGCAGATCATCGGCACGCCCCTGGGCGAGCCGCGCGAGCAGGTCGGCGGTGGCAGGCGCCAACAGGATCAGATCAGCCCAGCGGGCCAGTTCGATATGCCCCATCGCCGCCTCGGCGGCGGCGTCCCAGAGCGAATCGCGGACAGGATGCCCGGAGAGCGCCTGCAGGGTGAGCGGACCGATGAACTGGCGGGCGCTGGCAGTCATCACCACCTGGACCTCGGCGCCGCCGGCGCGCAGCAGGCGCACCAGTTCAGCCGACTTGTAGGCGGCGATGCCGCCGGAAACGCCCAGCAGAATGCGCCGCGCGGAGGATGCTGCGGTCACAGGAGAAGTCCTACCCCGAAAACGGCCGATAGATTACCCGAAAGGGCCACGCTCTCCGGCAGGCGGAACGCGCGCGGACCCGGCAGGCTGGCGCGGTTCGCAAGGAGACCACGCCCGTATGTCCATCCGTCATTGGCCGGAGGCCGAGCGCCCCCGCGAGAAGCTGTTGAAGCGCGGCGCGCAGGCGCTGGGCGATGCCGAGTTGCTGGCCCTGTTCCTCGGCTCCGGCGTGGCCGGCAAGGATGCCGTCGCCTGCGCGCGTGGCCTGATCGCCCGTCACGGCAGCCTGGGGGCACTTGCCTCGCAGGGCACCGAGGCCCTGCTGCGCGAGCAGGGCCTGGGGCCGGCGCGGGTCGCCCTGCTGCTGGCCGCACACGAACTCGGCGCGCGCTGCCTGAGCGCGCAGCTGCAGCGCGGACCCGCCATCAGCGACGAACGCAGCGCCGGGCTGCTGTTCCGCCAGCGCCTGCAGCGTGCGCCGCATGAAGTGTTCGCCTGCATGTTCCTCGACAGCCGCCACCGCATGCTGGCCTTCGAGGAGCTGTTCCGCGGCACCATTGATGGCTCGGAGGTGCACCCGCGCGAGGTGGTGCGGCGCTGTCTCGCCCACAACGCGGCCGCGGTGATCTTCGGCCACAACCATCCGAGCGGCGTCGCCGAACCCTCGGCCGCGGACCGCCAGATCACCCGCCGCCTGCAGGACGCGCTGGCCCTGATCGACGTGCGCGTGCTCGACCACTTCATCGTCGGCGAAGGCGAGCCCTATTCGTTCGCGGCTCGGGGGATGATTTGAGAGCCGGGATTGGGGGTGAGCCGGCGCGCTTACGCGGCATGCCGCGTGCGCTGGCGAACGCCCGAGCGCTATGCGCGAGGGCCGGGGGGATTCGACCGAAGGTAGGTCCGTCGTCGCGTCTCGAAGAGGGCGCCAACCGGGACCCACTGCGGCACCTTACAAAAGCACACACCCGCCCTTGCGGGCGGGTGTGTGAAGTACATCGTGCCGGTGGGCGGGATCAGCCGGGCTGCTGACGAATCCCGAATCCCGACTGCCCAATCCCGCTTTCCATCACTGATCCGCGGCCCTCAGCTTCGGCCGGGTCAGCCAGCGCAGCAGGGCCGGCATCAGCACGATCGCGCCAACCATGTTGGCCAGGAACATGAAGCTCAGCAGGATGCCCATGTCGGCCTGGAACTTCAGCGCCGAGAACATCCAGGTGCCGACGCCGATGGCCAAGGTCACCGCGGTGAACAGCACCGCGCTGCCGGTCAGCTTGAGCGCCTTGATGTAGGCCTGGTAGAGGCTCGCGCCCTCGTCGAGGAACTCGCGCATGCGGCTGTAGATGTAGATCGCGTAGTCGACGCCGATACCGACGCCCAGCGCCGCCACCGGCAGGGTGTTCACTTTCAGACCGATGTTCATCTGCGCCATCAGCGCGTTGGCAAGGATGGAGACCAGGGCCAGCGGGATGACGATGCACAGCGTCGCCATCAGGCTGCGGTAGGTCAGCAGGCACAGCACGATCACCGCCGCGTACACCCACAGCATCATCGGCAGCTGCTGCGCTGCAACCACTTCGTTGGTTGCCGCCATGACGCCGGCATTGCCGGTGGCGAGGCGCAGATTCACCTGGTGGCTGACGAACTCCTCGCCCGCGGCTTCCGCCGCATCGCGCTGCTCGGCCAGCTGCAGGCGCAGGTTGGTACCGGGGAACCAGGCATCATTCTGTTCGCGGAAGCTCTTCACGGCATCCAGGACGCGCTGGATGGTGGTGGCCTTGTGATCGGCGAGGAACAGCATCACCGGGATCGCGCTGCAGTCGGCGTTCAGCAGGCCGGAGTCGGTCTCGAAGCCCTGGGTGGCGACGCGCAGCTGATCGGAGTCGCGCGGCAGCACGCGCCAACGGCTGTTGCCTTCGTTCCAGCCGGCGTTGACGATCTTCGCCGCCACCGGCAGCGACATCACCTGCTGCACGCCCTCGACGTTCTGCATGTGCCAGCTGAAACGATCGATCAGCTCCATGCTGGGGTAGCTCAGCGTGCAGGCATCGGGCCGCGCCTCGGCGATGACGTACAGGGTATCCACGCCCAGCGAGAACGCCTGGCTGATAGCCGCGGCATCGCGGTTGAAACGCGAATCAGGCCGCAGTTCGGGCACACCGGCCTCGCTGTCGCCGATCTGCATCTGCTGCGCCTTGCCCCAGGCCAGCACGCCGATGATGACGCAGGCGACGATGGCAGCCGCCGCCGGCAGCGGCCGCGAGAAGCTGCCGATCGCGGCCCAGATCGGATGCGGCTTGCCGGCCTTGGCGATGCGCTTGGCGCGGTAGCCCTCGTAACGCCTGCCGAAGCCGGTGTAGGACAGCAACACCGGCAGCAGGATCAGGTTGGTGAAGATGATGATCGCCACGCCCACTGAGGCGGTGATCGCCAGCTCCTGGATGATGCGGATGTTGATGAAGAGGATGGTGACGAAGCCGATGCAGTCGGAGAGCAGGGCGAT
The DNA here is from genome assembly GCF_900101825.1 of Aquimonas voraii. Classification (GTDB taxonomy): domain Bacteria; phylum Pseudomonadota; class Gammaproteobacteria; order Xanthomonadales; family Xanthomonadaceae; genus Aquimonas; species Aquimonas voraii. The sequence goes on along the minus strand of NZ_FNAG01000012.1, from coordinate 91,798 downwards.
CGAACCCGGCACCAGCAGGCGCTGGAAGGTGCGCTTGGCCGCATCCAGCGAATCGACTCCCGGCGAGGCGGTCAGCGCGGCGACATCGCCTTCGGCACCGCCGAACAGGCGCTCGGACAGCCACGAGTTGATCATCTGTACGCCGTGGCTGACGCCGATCGCGAAGATCAGGAAGGGCGTGAGGATGTTCATGGGATCGATGCCGAAGCCCAGCAGACGCAGGGCGCCCAGCATCCAGACCACCGCCACCAGCGCCGCCAGCACGGTCCAGCCGGCCAGGCGGAAGCTGCCGGCGTACCACCAGAGCAACACGAAGGTCAGGGCGATCGCCACGCCGAAAAAGGTGACCACCGACTTGGCGCCATCGGAAATGTCGCCGACCACCTTGGCGAAGCCGATGATGTGCACGGTGTAGTCGGCGTTCTCATGGCGGGTGCGGATCGCTTCGAGTTCGGCCGCGACCTTCTGGTAGTCGAGCTTGTTCTGCTCGCTCTCGGGGATCAGGTCAGCCCAGACCATGGCCCCGGAAAAGTCGCGCGCCACCAGGCGGCCCACGATATTGGCCTTGACGATGTTGTCGCGGACGGTGTCGAAGTCCTGCTGTGTAGCCGTCCAACCCTGAAGGCTGGGTGTGAACTCGGGCGGGATGACGTTGCCGCCAGCGAAGCCATCTTCGACGACTTCGACGAAACGCACGTTCGGAGTGAAGATCGAGCGGACGCGCGCGTCGTCGGTCTCGTCGATCGCGATGACCTCGGCGGTCACCTGCTCCATGACCTTGAAGAATTCCTGGTCGAACATGTCGCCGTCGTTCGCCATCACCGCGATCAGCACGCGATTGGCGCCGCCGAAGTCCTGCTCATACTGCAGGAAGGTCTGCATGTACTCGTGTTCGAGCGGGATCTGCTTCTTGAAGCCCGCATCGACGCGCAGCTGGGTGGCAAAATACAGCATCACCACGGTCAGCACGGCGAACAGCGCCAGCACCAGGGGGCGTGCGCCGAACACCAGGGCCTCGGCGCCACGATGGAAGAAGGAAGGCTTGCTCATGGGGTCATCCGGTCAGGCGCTGCGGTCACTGCATCGAGAAGCGGCTGATGCCCTTCTCGCCGGCAAGCACGAACTCGCGGGCAGACAGGGGTAGCACCGCCGACAGCACGGGGGATTCCTGTCTGTCATTGACGAAGGTGGAGCGTTGGAACTCGAGGGCGCCGGACGGGCGATGCAGAACCACGCCGTTCGAACCCACCAGCAGCACCGAGCCGTCGGGCAGGACGCTGCCGCCCTGCAGGCTCAGCAGGCTGCCTGAGTCCGGCTGCAGCCAGCTTTCGCCACCGTCGAAGGTTTCCTGCACGTTGCCGCGCAATCCATAGGCCAGCAGGTGCGCCGGCCCCAGCGCCAGCACTCCGAACATCGAGCCGTCGTAGGGCAGGCGCATGCGCTGCCAGCTCTCGCCCCCGTCCAGCGAACGGTAGGCGGAACCGCGCTCGCCAACCACCAGCAGGGTGCCGTCGGGAGTGCGGGCGATGCCATTGAGGTGAGGCTCGGCCTCGTCTTCGAGGACCAGCGACTCCTCGGACATCGTCCAGTCGTCCTCGTCCACTTCGGCGGCGTCGGCACCCGGGGCCGCATCGGCGACCGCGGCCTCGGCGCGCGCGCCGGCATTCGGATCCACGCGCTGCCAGCTGCTTCCTCCGTCGCGGGTCACCAGCATCAGGCTGTAGGCGCCGATCGCGATCACATGGTCGGCATCGAGGGCGATCACATCCAGCAGTGGCGCGCCCTGGGTGGGATCGAACTCGGCATCGAAGTCATCCTCCGCCAGCGGTGCCCAGACATCGACGCGCTGGACGGACCAGGTCAGGCCGCCGTCGCGACTGCCGAGGATGGTGCCGTCGTGGCCCACCGCCCAGGCGCGCTCGCCGATCGCAGTGACCGCGGTCAACGTCGCCCGGGTCGGCACGCCTTCGACCTGTCGCCAGTCGCTGCGGGACTCGGAGACCGCGATGTGGCCGCGCTCGCCCACCGCGATCGCGCGATTGGCAGCCTCGGCGAAATCCAGCACCAAGGCCTCGCGCAAGGCCAAGGGCTGCATCTCGGCGAGCGGCTGTGTCGGCCCGGGCGACGCGGTTTGCGCCTGCGCACAGGGCAGGCCGAAACACAGTGCGGCGATCAACGCCGGCAGGACTCGATTCATGGACGGTTGCCTCCTTTCATCGCACGGCGTCCTGCGCGTGCGGGCTCGTGTTCATACGGGACGGGCCATGGCAAGCCCCCCTCCCGTGCAGGCCCCAAGTATGACGGCCAAAACGCGGCCAGCCGCGACCCTGGGGTCGCGGCTGGCCGAGGGTGGAGCGCTCAACGGGGCGGGCGCAGCCGCCGCGATCAACGCACGCCGCGCGCGCGCAGATTCTGCGGCGAGTAGCTGTCGGGCGTGCTCTGGTGCGAGAAGTCGACCATGCCGTCCTCGTTGTCCAGGCCGCTGACGATGTAGCGACCGGACTTGAGGTCGTGGTGGGTTTCCAGCGTGGTCCAGAACACCGGCACCTCGTAGTAGTTCACCGACGGCGCTTCGGAATAGCGCCACAGCGCGCCCTGGCTGTCGTAGTGGTCGAGCACCAGGATCTGCCAGCTGTCCTCATCGACGTAGAAGGTACGGCGCGGGTTGATGTGGCGCTGGCCTTCCTTGAGCGTCGCCTCGACCACCCACACGCGGTGCAGCTCGTAGCGCAGGTGATCGGGGTTCAGGTGGTTCGGGCGGATCAGGTCGGCGACCTTCACCTCGTCGCTGTGCGCCTTGTAGGAGTTGTACGGCATGTACATCTCCTTCTTGCCGACCAGCTTCCAGTCGTAGCGGTCGAGCGCACCGTTGAACATGTCGGTCATGTCGTTGGTGCGCAGGCCGTCGGAGGCGGTGCCCGGGTTGTCGTAGGCGACGTTGGGGGCGCGGCGGACGCGGCGCTGGCCGGGGTTGTAGACCCAGGCCTGGCGGATCTGCGCCTGCTGGTTCAGGGTTTCATGCACCAGCAGCACCTGGCCGGCCAGACGCGCCGGGCTCTCCACCACCTGGTAGAAGTACAGCAGGATGTTGTTGATGTCGGCGATGGTGTTGCCGGGCTTGTAGTACAGGCCGAGGAACTCCTCGCGGATGCGCACCAGGTTGTACTGGCCGTTGGCGGTCACCGCCGCCTGGTTGGCCCAGCGGGCGCTGGACACGCCCTTGTACTTCATCTTGTGGTTCCAGATGACTTCCTGGCCGTTCTGCGGGATCGGGAAGGGAATGCCTTCCGCTGCGTTCTCGACGCCGTCGCCATCCGCCACCAGCTGCGCGGTGGTGGCGTTCTTGATGGTGAAGTCATAGGTGCGCTGCGGGAACGAAGCCGAACGACGGGTCGGATAGACATCCATCCGGAAGCTCGGGTAGCGCTCAAACATGGCCTGCTGGCCGACGGTCAGCTTGTCCGCATGCTCCTTGTAGTTCGCCGGGGTGATGCTGAACAGCGGACGGTCCGCGGCGAACGGATCGGGGTGGTGGTCGCCGACCGTGTAGCCGGCCGGCGGGGCGGTGATGCCACCCTCCCAGGCCGGGATGGTGCCGGCCGCGTTGCCGGCCTTCTCGGCGCCGACCGGAGTCAGGTCCTTGCCCAGGCGGGCGGCCTGCTCGGCGCTGACCGCCGACAGCGCACCGGCGCTGAAAGTCAGCGCGGCGATGGCCAGGGCGGTGGTGGTGAACTTGCGCATGGTGCGATTCCTCCTGGCGGGGATCAGAAGAGGTACTTGGCGGAGACCGCCACGAAGTCACGGTCACTGGTGAGGTTGTAGATGCCACCGCCCCAGAACGAGGTGTAGGACAGGTCCAGAACCCACTTGTTGAGGTAGTTGCCTTCCACACCCACCGTCGAGGACTTGCGGCCCTTGATGAAGTTGCCGCCCGCGCCCGGGGTGGTGCCGTTGACGTCGTGGTTGAAGGCGATGCGCGGCGAGATGTTCCAGGTGCTGCCGCCGACGCTGTTGTAGTCGGCGCGCGCAGCCAGGCGGTAGCCCCAGGAGAACGAGGTGGCGAAGCCGTCGCAGGCGTTGAGCGGGTTGCGGCCACCGCCGCTGATCCAGTCGGGGCCGCAGCCGGTGTCGGTGCCGTCGCCCTGGTAGGGCAGGATCTCCAGATCCGGCAGGTCCCACACCTTGGTCGCACCGAACTCGCCGACGGTGGCGATCTGGTCGGCGCCCAGGAAGTTGCCGGGGCCGAAGGCCTTGGTCAGGGTGAACTGCAGCTGGCTGATCTCGTGACGCTCCCAGCCCTTGAGGTATTCGCCGGGACCGAACTGGCCCAAGCGGCTGCGGAAGCGCAGGAAGGGCTCCTGGATCAGCGGATTCAGCGGCGACAGGCCGGCGAACAGGACCTCGACGTCGTCGATCTGCAGCGGTGCGTTGTCGCGGTAGCTGATCTCGCCCTGGAAGGCGATGGTGCCGATGTTGGTGTTCCAGCTCAGGCCGTAGAGGTTGATGTCCTCGGGGTACTCGATGAAGTAGCGACCCGAGGTCGGGTTGGCGCTGGTGATCGAGGTACCGGACACGAAGGGCAGGCGGCTGTGGTAGCGCAGGTAGTACAGGCCGAACTCGGTGTCGCCCAGTTCGGAAGCGTAGTAACGCAGGGCCAGGCCGTACTGGCCGAGGTCGCGCGCCTCGCGGTCGTTGGCGCGCGGGAAGGCCGCGCCGCAGCGCGGGTCGGCCGCGGGCGTGGTGCGACAGACGCCGAAGTTCGCCGGCTCGTCAACCAGGCCGAAGTTCAGCATCACGAACTCGCCGCCGGTCAGACCGAAGTCGTTGTTGGCGAAGTAGGTGCCCGAGGGCTCGACTTCGGTTTCCGACCACTCCAGCAGGTACAGGGTTTCCAGCGAGAGGTTCTCGGTCAGGCTGAAGGATGCCCAGATCGAGTTGACCGGCAGGAAGGCTTCCTTGAGCTCGGCGCCGGCCACGCGCAAGCGCGACACGTCGACCGGGTTGACGACGTTGATGCCACCCTGGATGAAGGTGCTCTCGCCCCAGCTCACCACCTGGCGGCCGAAGCGGAAGTTGCCGCTGATGTCGTTGGCGATGATGAAGTCGCGGTAGACGAAGGCGTCCAGCAGGCGCGCGCGGCGGCCGATGCGGTCCTTGGCGGCATCGCTGATGTCGTCACGGTCCATCGTCTCGAAATCGTAGAAGCCGGTGGCGCGCACGAAGGCGCCCCAATTGGTCCAGTTCATGCTGATTTCAGAGGTGATGCCAAGGGCGTTGGAGATCAGGTCGCCCTTCTCGTACTTCAGGTTGCCGTCGTCGGAGTTGACCGAGAAGCGGCCCGGTGCCGAGGCCGCCAGCGCCTGCGCCTCGGCCCAGCGGTTCTGCTGCTGCAGGGCGGTGACGCGGGCGCCGAGAGTCGGGTCGAGGTTGATCTTGCCGACGAGATCGTTGTTGCGGTCCTCCATGCGCGAGGAGGCGCCGTAGGTCAGCGTGGTGTCGATGCTCATCGTGAAGTCGCCGCGGCTGAACTCCGCCGCGTGCGCGGAGCCGGCCAGCAGAGCGGCGCCCACCGCGAGCGCCATCGGCGCGCGCAGCAGCAGCGGACGGCCCGCGCGGACATGCGTGTGGATCTTGGTCATGGTGATGTCCCTTGAGGTGTTCGCTTACTGCGTGCGGATGACGGAGGTGTTGGTGACCTGCACGGCCTGGCCGGCCGAGACGATCAGGCTGGCCATCTGGCCCTGCATTTCGGCGGTGGCGGCAGCCGAGGCGGTCGGACTCAGCAGCGAGCCGTGGTCACCCGCGGTGAAGCGCACCGCACCGCGCACACCGTTCGCGGCCTGGGTGGTGGCGGTGATGGCCGGCAGGCCCAGCGCGGCAATCAGCGGCTCGGTGCCGGACAGCGGCGCACCCGTCACGCGGTTCGGGATGACCTGGTCGGGCAGCACGTTGCTGCCGTTGCCCACAGCCTCGTGCACGACGATGGCGTCGGTGGCGGAGGCGAAGCCGTAGTTCACCGGGTCGGCCGAATCGATGATCTGCTGCGTCGCGCCGAAGAACTGGTCGTAAGACGGCGTGCCCGGCTGCAGGCCGGCCGCGGCCGCCAGGCCGGCGCGGATGCGCGGACCAAAGGTCGGTGAAGCTTCCAACATGCGGGCGATGCCGCCGCCCGGCACCGACAGCAGCCCGACGTTGACGGTCGGCTCGAGCGCCAGGAAGGAGGTGCCGACGATGGCGCCCAGCGACTGGCCGACATAGGCCACGCGCGAGGCATCGAGGTCACCCGCGCCGTTGGCATCGAGGTCGATGTTCGGCAGGGTCTTGGTCAGCACGAACAGGTCGGCCACGCCCTGGCGCAGGTTGTCGCGCGAGGTCAGCAGCGAACTCAGGTTGATCATGTGCGCGCCGGAGTCATCCGCCACGCCATCCGGGCCGGCCGCACCCGTGGTGTTGTTGATGTAGTCGACGCCGAAGGTGCGCTCGCGGGCGACCGCGCCGAAGGGCGTGTTGCCGATCGCCAGCGGGTTGCTGGCCGGCAGGCCGTGCAGCGGCAGGTCGATCGCCACCACCGCAAAGCCCTGCGCCGCCATGGTCGCGGAGATCGCCAGCGCATCGCTGCGGTTGCGGGTGATGCCGTGCTGGAAGATCACCACCGGCCAGCCCGCGGCCGGCTTGGTGCGACCGGAAGCGGCGTTCGGCACGGTCATCAGCACCGGAATGTTTTCGTTGCCGGTCGCCACCGGGATCGGATTGGCGAAGGTGATGTTGCGCGAGGTCGGGTTCAGGCCGGCAGCATTGAAGGGCGCCACGTAAGCGCCCGGCGCCGCACGCCAGAAGGTGTTGAGCGGCGCGGTCGGGTTGGCCTGGCTCGGCGCCGACAGGTAGTAGGGCACGCGCAAGGTGCCGATGTAGATGTCGGCGATCGGCGGCAGGCCGGCGATCGAAGTGTTGAGGCCCGAGGGCGCGACGATGACCGCACCCGGCTGCGCGATCGAGCGCACCGCCTGCAGCACCGGGGTGATGCTCTGGGTGGTGGCGACCCAGCTCAGCACCACCGAATCGCGGTTGACGCCGGCTGAAGCGGCCGCGGCCAGCTGGGCGTTGGTCAGCTGGCGGACGGGCTCGAGCGCGCAGGCGGTCGAGGCCGGCAGCAGCGGGTCGGTGCTGGCGCCGGCAGCGCACAGCGGCGCCGTGCGCTTGGCGAGGAAGTAGGTCTGCGAAGGCGTGGTGTCGTTGCCGCGGCTGTCGCGGATGCCGTTGGTCAGCACCGCCATGTAGGAGGTCAGCTGCTTCAGCGGCTTCAGCGGCACGATCGCCCAGCTGCGGCCGGTGGCATCGCTGCTCTGCGGCGCAGTGGCGAAATCGACGCCGGCGGTCAGCTCGCGCACCACGCGGGTGACCGCGCCGCCCGGCCCGCTCAGCACGACTTCGAACACGCGCACGCTCTGGCCCGGCACCACCGAGGCGGCATTGGGTGCGTCGCTGAACGAGAACGACCACGGTGCCGTGGTGCTCCAGCCGTCCAGCGTATTGATCGCGACCTGCGGGTCGGCGAAGTTGGTCGAGGCCTCACCGCCCTGGACCGGAATGTTCAGGGTGAGGTCGGTGGTGCCCGACAGCAGCAGGTTGTTGGGCGTGGGAACCACGCCAGCAGCAGGATCGAAACGGGCGGTGATGACGCCCGCCACCGGCGTGCCGTTGTTGTTGGTCGCCGGCGTCACCGGCACCGCGCGTGGGCTATTGGAGGAACCGCTGCAGCCTGCGAGCAGCGAAGCCGACAGCGCCAATGCCAGGGTCAATCGAGCCTGCATGTTGGTGTCCTTTCTGGTTATCGGGAGGTGGTGCTCCGGTACTGTAGCCAGCCGCGATTAAGGATGGCAATGCTGCGCCGTATGGCCGCTGCAATCAGTCATGCGGCAGCGCAACAAACTCTGCGAAGCCGCATCACGACTGGCAATTCCTGACCTCACCGGTACTGGAATCAAAGGTCGCGCGCGCAGCAACACGCCTCAACGAGTCCATGGGAATGCCGAGCTGCGCCCAGCCTGCTGGCGCGCCCAGTTGATCGTCGTAGAGCCTGAGCAGCGCTGCTGCGCGCGCCGAAATACGCCCTCGCCCGCGCGCAGCCATCTCGAGCAGGCAGCGAAGACCAGGCGCAGGAAGTGGAATCAGGCGTCGGGCGAGGCCCTCAAGTTCCAAGCTGCGCTGCAACATGCAACGAAAGGTGAGCGCTTCCGGGCCGGGCAGGGACAGCAGCTGCTGCGCCAGTTCGGGGCGAGCGGCTGCGGCGAGCACCGCACGCGCCAGGTCGAAGGCATGCACCGGCTGGCGCAGGCCGCGGGCGGCGCGCGGCCAGGGCAGCGGCCAGCGACGGGCGAAGCGCAGAAGCGGGGTGAGAGTTCGATCGGTGCCGGCGCCGTGGATCAGGCCACAGCGCAGCAGCGTGGCGCTCGCCCCTTGCGCCGAACTGATCCTCAGCACGCGCTGCTCGTTCGCAAGCAGCGAGGCTGCCAGCGCGCGCTCGGCCGGATTCGGCGAGCGCTGCTTCCACTCGGCGCTGAGCGAAGAGAGCGCGAGCACGCGCACGCCTGCTGCGGGCGGGTGCCGCTCCAGCCAGTCCGCAAACGCGTCCAGCGGGCCCAGCGAGCTGAGCACGTCGAAGTGTTCACCTTCGGCGAGCACCGCATCGAGCTTCGCTGAGTGCTGCAGCGAACCCTGCAGCCAGCGCTGACCCGAGAGCTCGGACGCCTGCACCGCACGACTGAGGGCCAGCACCTCGGCGCCCGCCTCGGCCAGCGCCGGCAGCAGGAAGCGGCCGACCGCGCCGCTGCCGCCAAACACCAGCCATCGATGGGGAAGGTTCTGCGTCCGCATGACACAAGCATGGCATGCGTGCGCACCGGAGCCGCTACAGTGCGCGCCGGTCTCTCCGCCACCGTGGTCGACATGCAGGCTTACCCCATCCGATTGCTCAGCGGCCCAGTGCTCGCCGCCTTCGCCTGGCTGGGCGGCCCGAACCTGGGCCTGTCGGCCGGGGCCAGCCTCACCCTCGCGGTGACTGTCTGGTGCGCCGCCTGGTGGATGCTCGAAGCCGCGCCGCACGCGATCACCGCGCTGATTCCGCTGGCGGTCTTTCCGCTGACCGGCGTGCTGAGCGCGCGCCAGGTGGCCGAAGCGTATGGCAATGAACTGATCCTGCTGCTGGTCGGTGGGGCCATGCTGTCGAAGGCGCTGGAGCAGGCCGGCGCGCACCGGCGTCTGGCGCTGGGCATGGTTCATATCTTCGGGGGTGGCGGCGGACGGGCCCTGGTCTTCGGATTCGCCGCCGCGGCGGGCCTGTGCAGCATGTGGCTGTCGAACACCGCGACCACGCTGATGCTGGTACCGGTCGCGCTGGCGATTCTGCAGGCCTATCCCGATCGACGCCTGGCCGTGCCCCTGCTGCTGGCGATCTGCTATGGCGCCAGCATCGGCGGCCTGGGCACGCCGCTGGGCTCCCCGCCCAACCTGGTCTTCATGCAGGTCTACACCCAGACCACCGGCACCGCGCTGGGCTTTTCCGACTGGATGCGCTTCGGCCTGCCGACGGTGCTGCTGATGCTGCCGCTGGCGGCGCTGTGGCTGTCGCGCGGTCTCGGCGGCACGCCGCGGGCGGCGCTGCCGCAACTCGGCGCCTGGAGCGCCGCGGAGAAACGGGTGCTGCTGATCTTCGCCCTCGTCGCCCTGGCCTGGGTCACCCGCACCGAGCCTTTCGGCGGCTGGCGCGCGTGGCTGGATCTACCGAACGCCAACGATGCCAGCGTCGCCCTGCTCGGCGTGATCGCCATGGCGCTCATGCCCGACGGACGCGGCGGCCAGTTGCTGGACTGGAAGAGCGCCGAGCGCATTCCCTGGGGTGTGATGATCCTGTTCGGCGGCGGCATCGCGATTGCAACCGCTTTCCAGGGCTCGGGCCTGTCGGATGCTGCCGCCGGCGCCCTGAGCAGCGTGCTCGATCTGCCCTTGCCGCTCAAGATCGCCCTGATCGCGATCAGCGTCAGCCTGCTCTCGGAGATCACCAGCAATACGGCGACGGCCGTGCTGATGATGCCCATCCTGGCCGCCGCGGCGGTGGGCATGGGCCTCGACCCCGCGCTGCTGATGGCGCCCGCAGTGTTGGCGGCGAGCTGCAGCTTCATGCTGCCGGTCGGCACCGCGCCCAATGCGATCGTCTTCGGCACCGGCGAGGTCCCCGCACGCGAGATGCTGCGGCACGGCATCGCGCTCAACGTGATCGGCGCGGTGGTCATCACCCTGGTGTGCTGGATGGTGCTCTGAAAGAGCGGGGATTGGGGATTCGGGATTCGGGATTGGAAGAGCGCGGCGGACTGGGAACCCGCGGCCAGCCGTCACGCCCGCAGTGCGCAAGACGAATCGACAAGGCGCGAGCTGAGACGCATCTCATGCGCTCAAGCTTCGGCGAATCCCCAATCCCGAATCCCCAATCCCGGCTCTACGTACTTATACGTGCGCTGCAAGCGCAAGTCGCGGAATCAACGGGAAAAACCCGCGGAGTCTTCACATCCATGGGCTAGACTAGCGGCGCTGCGCATGGCCTTCACCCTTGCGGTGGAGCGGTGAACCCACCGCGTGATCGGGTCCTGCGCACGCCTCCCCCGCAATGGAACCGCACCATGCTCGAGATCCTGCTCGCTGCGCCCTTCGTGTGCGCCCTGCTGATCGCGCTCGCCCATCGGGCTTCGCGCAGCGTGGCGGCCGCGATCGCCGCGCTGGCGCCGCTCACTGGCCTCGCCATCCTCGCGTCGATCACGCCGCAGGTGATGGAGGGCGAGGTCATTCGCAGCTTCACGCCCTGGATCGCCGAAGCCGGACTGAACCTCTCGCTGCGGATCGACGGCCTGGCCTGGATGTTTGCCGGCCTGGTCCTGGGCATCGGCCTGCTGATCGTGGTCTACGCCCACTACTACCTGTCGCCCAAGGACAGCGCACCGCGCTTTTTCGCCTACCTGATGCTGTTCATGGGCGCGATGCTGGGCATGGTGATCGCCGGCAACCTGCTGCTTCTGGCGACCTTCTGGGAGCTCACCTCGATCAGCTCCTTCCTGCTGATCGGCTTCTGGAGCCACCGCGACGACGCCCGCAAGGGCGCGCGCATGGCGCTGGCCATCACCGGCGCCGGCGGCCTCGCCCTGCTCGCGGGCGTGCTGGTGATCGGCCATATCGTCGGCAGCTATGAGCTCGACGCCGTGCTGGATGCAGGTGATGCGATCCGCGCGCATGCGCTGTACCCGGTCGCGACCCTGCTGGTGCTGGGCGGCGTGGTCACCAAGTCGGCGCAGTTCCCCTTCCACTTCTGGCTGCCGCATGCAATGGCAGCGCCGACCCCGGTCTCGGCCTACCTGCACTCGGCGACCATGGTGAAGGCCGGCGTGTTCCTGCTGGCGCGCATGCATCCGGCGCTGGCGGGCACCGATCTGTGGTTCTACACGGTCAGCGGCTTCGGCGCGGCGACGGTGCTGACCGGCGCCTACCTCGCGATCTTCCAGCACGACCTGAAGGGCCTGCTGGCCTACTCGACGGTCTCCCACCTCGGCCTGATCACCCTGCTGTTCGGTCTGCCGACGGAGCTGGCGGTGGTGGCGGGCGTCTTCCACATCCTCAACCACGCGGTGTTCAAGGCCTCGCTGTTCATGGCCGCCGGCATCATCGACCACGAGACCGGCACCCGCGACATCCGCAAACTGCACGGCCTGCTGAAGACGATGCCGATCACCAGCACGCTGGCGATCATCGCGGCGCTGTCGATGGCCGGCATTCCGTTCTTGAACGGATTCCTGTCGAAGGAGATGTTCTTCGCCGAGACCCTGCAGGTGGACGGCCACGGCGCGATGGGCTGGGTGCTGGCGATCGCGGCGGTGCTGGCAGGCATTTTCAGCATGGCCTACAGCCTGCGCTTCGTGCACGACTGCTTCTTCACCGGCAGCACCGAAGTCCTCAACAAGACGCCGCATGAGCCCCCGCGACTGATGCGCGTGCCGGTCGAGATCCTCGTCCTGCTCTGCCTGGCGGTGGGCATCGCGCCGGCCTGGGTGATCGGCCCGGTGCTGGAAACCGCGGTGCGCGGCGCGACCCACGGCAACGTGCCGGACTACTACCTGGCGGTGTGGCATGGCTTCAACCTGCCGCTGCTGATGAGCGCGATCGCGGTCGCCGGCGGTATCGCCCTGTACTTCGGCCTGCGCCGCTTCGTCGCCCTGCACCGCGACGTGCGCCGCTCCTTCGGCTTCGCTGCCTTCCACTGGAAGATCGATCTGCTGACCGCGTTCTCGCGCGGCCTGACGCAGCGCCTGGAGGACGGCAGCCTGCAGCGCTACCTGCTGCTGATGGTGCTGTCGGCGCTGGTGCTGGCCGCCGCCCCGTTCCTGCTTGGCCACGACCTGGGTGGCTTCGGCGAGGGCCAGGCAATGCCGCTGTTCGGCTGGGTGCTGTGGGCGCTGCTGATCGCGTCGACGATCGCGGTGCCCGTGCTGCACCGTGATCGTCTGACGGCACTGATCGTCATGGGCGGCACCGGCCTGCTGGTCTCGCTCAGCTTCGTGATGCTGTCGGCGCCCGATCTGGCCCTGACCCAGCTGCTGGTCGAAACGGTCAGCGTGATCCTGCTGCTGCTGGCGCTGAACTACCTGCCGGCGGAAGGCGCGGTCGAGCGCGGCGCGCTGCGGCGCTGGCGCGACCTCGGTATCGCCGTGGCCTGCGGCGCGGGCGTCACCGCGCTGGTGTACGCGATCATCACCCACCCGCTCGACACCGTCGCCAGTGAGATCCTCGCCCGCTCGGTGCCCGAAGGCGGCGGCACCAATGTGGTCAACGTGATCCTCGTGGACTTCCGCGGCTTCGATACGCTGGGCGAGCTGACCGTATTCGGCATTGCCGGTCTGGTCGTGCACGCCCTGCTGCGACGCGCCTGGGTCACCCCGGACGAGCTCCAGCCGGGCATGCCGGAGCGGCTTTCGGTGCCCAACACCCTGGCGCGCCTGCTGCTGCCGCTGGCCTTGGCCGCTGCGGTCTATCTGTTCCTGCGCGGCCACAACGAGCCGGGCGGCGGCTTCATCGCCGGACTCGTGCTCGTGTCGCCGCTGGTGCTGCAGTACATCCTGTCGGGCAGCCGCTACGTCGAGCAGCGCATCGGCTTCGACTACGCCACCACGATCGGCTGGGGCGTGCTGATCGGCACTGCCACCGGCGTCGCCGCCTGGGTGTTCGGCTATCCCTTCCTGACCAGCGCCTACGGCTATGTCGAGTTGCCGATCGTCGGCAAGTTCGCGCTGTCCTCGGCGATGGCCTTCGACACCGGCGTGCTGCTCGCCGTCTGCGGCGGCGCGCTGCTGATCCTCGCCAGCCTGGGCCACGTGCGCCGGCCGCGCGCGCAGCAGCCCGCCCACCCCGCCATCCACACGGAAGGAGAAGGCGCATGATGGAGTTCGCGCTGGCCAGCGCCATCGGCGTGCTCACCGCCACCGGCATCTACCTGTTGCTGCGCGCCCGCACCTTCGACGTGCTGCTCGGCCTCACCCTGTTCTCCTACGCGGTGAACCTGCTCATCTTCTCGATGGGCCGGCTCAAGGTCGGAGCGCCGCCGATCCTGCGCGACGGCCTTGCGCCGACGCTGGCCAACCACACCGATCCGCTGCCGCAGGCCCTGGTGCTCACCGCCATCGTGATCAGCTTCGCGATGACCGCGGTGATGGCGGTGGTGGCGATCCGCAACCGCGGCGACAACGGCAGCGACCACGTCGATGGGCGTGAGCCCGAATCCGCGGTGTCGCGCGATGGGGGCGAGGCATGAACCACCTGCCCGTACTTCCGATCGTTCTGCCGCTGCTGGCCGGCGCCCTGCTGCTGATCACCGAGCGCGCCGGCCTCAGCGCCCAGCGCGCGCTGGCGGCCGTCGCCATGCTCCTGCAGCTGGGCGTCGCCGGCCTGCTGCTGCAGAGTGCCGCGACCGGCGAGGTCAGCGTCTATCTGCTCGGCGACTGGCCAGCGCAGATCGGCATCAGCCTCGCGCTGGATCGCCTGTCGGCTCTGATGGTGGCGACCACCGCCGTGCTGGGCAGCGCCGCCCTGCTCTACGCCGGCTCCGGTTGGGACAGCCGTGCCCTGCACTTCCACGCCCTGTTCCAGTTCCAGCTGGCGGGCTTGAACGGTGCGTTCCTGACCGCCGATCTTTTCAACCTGTTCGTGTTCTTCGAGGTGCTGCTGATCGCGAGCTACGGTCTGCTGCTCTCCGGCGGACGCGGGCCACGGGTGCGGGTGGGCTTCCAGTACGTGGTATTCAACGTCACCGCCTCGACCCTGTTCCTGGTCGCGCTCGGCCTGCTGTACGGCCTGCTCGGCGTGCTCAACATGCACGAGATGGGCGCGCGCATCGCCGCGGCGCCGGCCGCGCAGCACGGCCTGATCCTTGCCGCTGGCGGCATCCTGCTGGTGGTGTTCGGCGCCAAGGCGGCGCTGCTGCCCATGTACCTGTGGCTGCCGCAGACCTATGCGCGCTCGCCCGCGCCCGTGGCCGCGCTGTTCGCGATCATGACCAAACTCGGCATCTACGCGATCCTGCGCGTCTACACCCTGCTGTTCGGCGAGGACGCCGGTCCGATGGCGGGCTGGGCAGCGGACTGGCTGCTGCCGGCCGGAGCGATCGCACTGGTGCTGGCCAGCCTGGGGGCGGTCGCCGCCAGCAGCCTGCGCGGGCTCGCCGCCTATCTCGTGGTCGGCTCGGCGGCCACCCTGTTCATCGTGCTCGGCCTCGACGCAGCGGCCAGCACCGGCCCGGGCCTGTACTACCTGGTGCACAGCACGTTCGGCGCCGCCGCGCTGTTCCTGCTGGCCGACCTGATCCGTCGTCGCCGGGGCAGCGCCGGTGACAGCCTGAAGGCGCTGGTGCCGGTACCTAACCGCGGCCTGTTCGGTGCGCTCTATCTGCTGATTGCGGTCAGCCTGGTCGGCCTGCCGCCGCTGTCGGGCTTCGTCGGCAAGTTCACCCTGCTGGCCTCGATGGACGGAGCCCAGGCCGCCTGGCTGTGGCCGCTGATCCTGATCTGCAGCCTGCTCACCCTGATCGCCATGGCCCGCGCCGGCAGCCGGCTGTTCTGGAAGAGCGGCAGCGTGCGCGGCGATGAGGACACCGATGCCGAGGAGGCCGCCGCTCGGCCGGCGCGGGTGGAGCTGGTCGCGGTCGGCGCGCTGGTCGCGCTTGGCATCGGCATGAGCCTGTTCGCCAATCCCCTGCTGCGCTACGGCCGCGAAGCCGCACAGCAGGTGCATTCGACCCAGGACTACCGACGCGCGGTCGAGGCCGCCACGCCGCGCCTGCGCTCCACCACGCCGCTGGCGCCCGCCGCCCAGGAGGCCCCCTGATGAAGACGCTGTTTCCCGCGCCGCTGCTCAGCCTCTGCGTGTTCGTGGTGTGGCTGCTGCTGGTCGGCAGCGTGGCCCCCGGCCATCTGCTGCTGGCCGCGCTGCAGGCCGTGCTGCTGCCGCTGGTCGCCCAGCGCCTGCGCGGTGGCGCCGCCGGCATCCGTCGTCCGCTGGTGGCGCTGCGCCTGATGCTCGTGGTCCTCTGGGACATCGTGGTCTCGAACATCCAGGTCGCCAAGCTGATCCTGGGCCGCGAATCGAAGATCCATCCGGGCTTCCTGTGGTTGCCGCTGGAGATCCGCAATCCGCATGCGATCGCCACGCTCGCCGGCATCATCACCATGACCCCGGGCACGCTTTCCACCGAGGTCAGCGCCGACAACCGCCATCTGCTGGTGCACTGCTTCAGCCTTGACGACGAGGCCGGCACGATCGCCCAGATCAAGCAGCGCTACGAGGCCCCGCTGAAGGAGATCTTCGAATGATCGACACCGTCATCGGCATCGTCATGGGCATGCTGCTGCTGGCGCTCGCGCTGGCCGCCTGGCGCCTGCTGCGCGGCCCCGCCGTCGAGGACCGCATCCTCGCCATCGACACCATGTACATCAACACCATCGCGCTGCTGATGCTGCTCGGCATGTGGCTGCGTTCTGACATCTACTTCGAGGCCGTGCTGGTGATCGCCATGCTCGGTTTCGTCGGCACGCTGGCGCTGTCGCGCTACGTGATGCGCAGGGACATCATCGAATGAACATCGACAGCGTTCTGCAGTACCTGGTGGCGGCGCTGCTGCTGGTCGGCGGCTTCTTCGCCCTGGTCGGCAGCTGGGGCCTCTTCAAGCTCGGCAGCTTCGAGAAGCGCCTGCACGGGCCGACCAAGGCGACCACCCTGGGCGTCGGCGGCGTGCTGATCGCCTCGATGCTGTTCCATCTGTTCTGGAGCGACGGCTTCAGCCTGCGCGAGCTGCTGATCACCCTGTTCCTGTTCATCACCGCACCAGTGTCGGCGCTGATGATGATGCGCGCCCACCTGGTGCGTCGCGGCCAGCGCCCGCTGGCGCCGCAGCGGGAAGACTAAGCCGACGCGGCGGCCACGGCCTGGCCGGCAGCGGCCGGCAGCCACAGGCGGAAGCGCGTGCCCTGCCCAGGCAAGGAAGCCACGCCGATGTCACCGCCGAGGGCGCGGATGGCCTCGCGGGCGTAGCTCAGGCCCAGCCCGCTGCCACCGGAATCGCGGCGCCGGCTGAAGCCGCGCTCGAATACGCGATCGATCTCCTGGGGCGCGATGCCGATGCCGTTGTCGTCGATCTCGACCACCAGCTGCGCGTCCTGGCGCAGGCAGCGCCCGCGCAGACGCCCGCGAAAGCCCTCGCCCTCCTGCTCGGCGCGACGCTCGATTGCCTGCACCGCGTTGATCGCAAGATTCAACAGCACGCGGTCCAGCACCGCCAGCGGCCCATGCCAGGGCTGGGTCGGCTCCGACGCCTGACCGGACTCTTCGCCCAGTTCGATGGCACGCCCGCTCCGCGCCGAGGCCAGGCGCAGGGCCGCGCGCAGCCGCTCGGCAAGGTCAAAGGTCTGGCTGGCCGCCGCCGCGCCCTGCCCCTGCGCCCGCAGCTCCTCGACCAGACCGGCCATGCGCTGCTGCGCGGCGGCGAGGGTGTCGATGCGCTCGGCGAAGCCGCTGAAGCGCTGCGCGAAATGCGCACGCACCGCCGGGTCGAGGTCCTCGCCCGCCAGCGCCAGCAGCTGGGCATGGAAGGCCTGCAGTTCGGCCTCGATATCCTGGGTGCACAGCCGCGCGATCCCGAGCGGGTTGCCAAGCTCATGCGCGAGCAGCGCAGCCTGTTCGGCCGGCAACAGCCAGGGCGCTCGGACCCCGCTCAACGCGGAAGTTCCAGGATGAAGCAGGCGCCCTCGCCGGGGCGGGAGTCGACCCGCAGGCGACCACCGTGCTCGGCGGCGATGCCCCAGGCCACCGACAGCCCGAGGCCGCTGCCCTGGCCCACAGGACGCGTCGTGAAGAAGGGCTCGAAGATGTGCGGCAGCACCTCGGGCGCGATGCCGCAGCCGTTGTCGCAGAGCTCGAACTCGAAGCGTTCCGGCAACGCACGCGCGCGGACCCTCAGCCGCCCCTGCCAGCCCTCGGGCGCATGCGCGCGCTGCGCCTCGATCGCGAGCGCGGCGTTCTCGAGAATGGAGAGGAAGGCCTGCGACAGCCGTGCCGGCTGGCATTGCAGCGGCGGCAACGGCGGAATCTCGCTCTCCAGCGCGATGCCACCGCCGCGCATGCGCGCGTCCATGAGCTGAAGCGCCGCCCGCAAGGGCTCGTCGGCGGGCGCGGCCTTGCGCTCGGACTCATCGAGGCGCGAGAACACCCGCAGCGCCTGCACGATGTGGTTGATGCGATGGCTGCCTTCGGCCACGGTGGCGAGCTGGGCGGCCAGCGCCTCCACCCGACGCGCGATCGCGGCGGCCACCTCGGGCTCCAGGTCTTCGCCGCCCAGCAGCAGCAGGAAGCGGTGGAACTCGGCCAGGGCCTCGTCGGCATTGCGGCTGGCCAGCTGCACGTAGTTGGCGGGATTGTTCAGCTCATGCGCAAGTCCGGCGGTAAGCTGGCCGGCGGCGGCCAGACGCTCGCTGAGGGCCAGCTTGCCCAGCGCCGCGGTGAGGTCGGCCGTGCGCGCGTCGACCTCGCGCTGCAGGCGCAGGCGCTGTGACTCCAGCTGGCGCATGCGCAGGCCGACCAGCGCCGCGGCCAGGCCCAGCGCAAGCAGCACGAACAGGAAGCGCGCGCCCAGCGTGTCCCACCAGAACGGCTGCACCTGCAGGGGCAGGCGCGCCTCGGCCGCTGCCTCGGCGCCTTCGGCGTTGCGCACGCGCACCCGGAACACGTAATCGCCGTGCGGCAGGTTGGTGTAGGTCGCGATGCGGCGGCCGCGCGGTGCTTCGATCCAAGCCTCGTCGAAGCCGTCCAGCCGATAGGCGAACTGCAGCTGCTCGGGCGCGACGTACTCGGGCGCGGCGAAGTGCAGGCTCAGGGTGCGGGCCTGCGCCGGTGGCAGCACCAGCGCATCCAGCCGATGCAGGGGCCTGGCCAGCACGGCGGAGGCTTCGTCGGGCTCGATGCGGCGATTGTCGAGCTCAAGCGCCGTCAGCACCGGGACGGGCGGTGGCGGAGCGCGCCCCACGTCGTCCGGATCGAACAGCGTCAGGCCGTCGGGCCCGGCGAAGGCGAGCACGCCGTCCGACAGGCGCGCACGCGCACCGATCCAGTAGCGCCCCAGCACGCCGTCAGCGGCGTCATAGCGGCGCAACTCACCGCGGGCCGGATCGAAATGAGCGATTGCGCCGTTGATGCTGATCCACAGGCGTCCCTGGTCGTCCTCCAGCAGGGCGTTCAGGCTGCCCGCCGCCAGCGCGGTGCCCGCCAAGGCCGGGCGCAACTCGACCCGCGCGGGATCGCGCCGGGCACCACGCAACAGCTCCAGCAGGCCACCGCCGTACGTGGCCAACCACAGGCGACCGTTGCTGGCCTGCAGCAGGGCAGACGGCCCGGCCGGCAGCTGGCCCGGGCCCGGCGGGGTCATCACCGGATGCTGGTGGCGCAGCGCACCGCTGTGTCGGTCGAACCAGTAGAGACCATCGTGTGCGCCAAGCACCACCGTGTCCTCATCGAGCGCTTCGATGAAGGTGACGATGGCCGGCAGCGGGTGTTCGGCCAGCACCTCGCCGCGCGCACGATCGACCACGAACAGGCCGCGGGTGTCGGCCGCGACCCACACGCGCTCGCCGTCCACGAGAAAGCGGCGCGAGCGCACGCTCTGCAGGGCCGGCGGCAGCGGCGCGGGCCGCATGCGCCGCTGCCGATCGAGCACGTGCAGGCCCTCGCGGCTGGCCAGCCACAGGCCCTCCGGCTGCAGGTCCATCGAGTAGATGAATCCGCCCGGCGCGGACGCGACCTCACTGAGGGGCTCCTGCCCCGGGCGGAAGCGGTACAGCGCCTCGGCGCCTCCCAGCCACAGCGCATCCCCGTCGGCCACCAGCGCGGCGATGCCCGGCGCGCGCAGCGCGCGGGTCGAGCTCGAGTCGGGGTCGTGGCTGCGGAAGCGGTTGTTGTAGGCGCTGAGGCGGCTGACGCCGCCCTCCCAGGTGCCGATCCACAGGGTGCCCGTGCGGTCCTCCAGCAGGGACATCACGCGGCCCCGCCCGAGGCTGTAACGCTGGTGCCGCTGGTGCTCGTAGCGCCGCACCCGCAGCGCGCCGTCGGCGTCCTCGCGATAGGCCTGCAAGCCCGTCTCATCGCCGGCCCAGACCACCCCGCTGCGGTCGACCTGCAGGCTGCGCACTTCGCTGCGCGCCTCCGGCGCAGTCTGCCAAGCGCCTGTTGCCGGATCGAGCAGGGACAGCGGCAACTGCTCGCCGCCAACCCAGAGCCGCCCCCTGCCATCCACGGCCAGGGCATGAACGGGTCGCCCCTCGGCCGGCCCGGTCGGCGCCCGCGCGAACTCGCCCGTGTCCGGGTGGAAGCGCCACAGGCCTTCGACGGTGCCCAGCCAAAGCACATCGCCAACCATCAACAAGGCACGCACCCGTTGATCGGCGCCGGGGAGGCGGTGATGAACGAAGCCGCCGTCCACCTCGCGCAGTGACAGACCCGCATCGGTGCCGATCCAGAGCCGCCCGCTGCCGTCGATGTGCAAGGCCAGCACGCTGTCGCCGACCAGGCTGCGTGGGTCGTCCGGGTGATGCCGGAACACCTCGAAGCGCTCGACGTCCCGACGCAGAAGGTTCAGACCCGCCTGGGTGCCGATCCAGAGTGCGCCCTCGGCATCCACTGCCAGCGCACTCACCCAGTTGTTGGAGAGGCTGCCGGGCGAGGCCGCATCGGGGCGGAACACGCGGAACTCGAAGCCATCGAAGCGGTTCAGGCCGTCCTGGGTACCCATCCAGACGAAACCCTGTGCGTCCTGGGCCAGCGCCAGCACGCTGCCCTGCGACAGCCCGGATTCCTGATCGAGCCGGCGGAAACGCAGATCGACCGGGTCGAACGCTGCCTGCACCCACTGCGGCAGCAGGCACAGGAGCAAGGCGCAACACCAGGGGAGCGCAGCAAGGCGGGCAAGCGTCGACGACACGTCGAACCCTCGAAGGC
This sequence comes from Aquimonas voraii, assembly GCF_900101825.1. Classification (GTDB taxonomy): domain Bacteria; phylum Pseudomonadota; class Gammaproteobacteria; order Xanthomonadales; family Xanthomonadaceae; genus Aquimonas; species Aquimonas voraii. The sequence continues at coordinate 71,230 of NZ_FNAG01000012.1, read as the reverse complement.
GACCGCGCCGATGCTAGCCGACATCGTCGCGGCTGGCGCGCTTGGCGGAAGCCGCTGGCTGCCGCATGATCCAGGGCAGCGCGCGTTGCCGCGGCGCGCATCCAGGGGGAGCACCGCGTGAGCGTGTTCAAGAAGGAACGTCTGCCGCCCGAGGAGCAGTCCATCGAGCGCAGCCACAGCGTGCTGGTGGTCGACGACGAGCCCGGCAATCTGAGCGTGCTGCGTGCCCTGCTGGGGCCGCGCTACCGCGTGCTCGAAGCCGATGGCGGCGCCGCCGCGCTGGCACTGCTGGCGGGACTGCCGCCCGAACAGCTGCCGAGCGTCATCCTCAGCGACCAGCGCATGCCCGGCATGAGCGGCGTGGAGTTGTGCCGCCAGCTCGGGCAGCGTCTGCCGCAGGCGATCCGCATCATCGTCACCGGCTTCGTCGATGTCGGCGCCGTTGTCGAAGCGATCAACAGCGCCGGCATCCACAAGTTCGTGGTCAAGCCCTACGACCGCGACCAGCTGCTGCTCACCGTCGAGCGCGCCATCGAAACCTTCGAAATGCGCCGTCGCATCGAACTGCAGGTGCAGGAGCTCGAAGCCACCGTGCAGCAGCGCACCGCCGAGCTCGAAGCCGCCAACGCCGCCCTGCGGGCGGCCAATGCCGAGATCGAGCGCGCCAGCCTGACCGACCCACTGACCGGCCTCGGCAACCGTCGCGACGCCAGCCGGCGGCTGGAAGCCGGCGCGGACGAGCGCCGGCGCACCGACTCCGGCCGCCAGGTCGTGCTGATGCTCGACATCGACCACTTCAAGCAGATCAATGATCGCTACGGCCATGCCGGCGGCGATGCCCTGCTGATCGCCTTCGCCGATCTGCTGCGCCGGCACTGCCGCAGCGACGACATGGCCGTGCGCTGGGGCGGCGAGGAGTTCCTGATGCGCTTCGGCGTGCGCGACGAAGCCCATGCCCTTGAACGCGCCGAGGCCCTCCGTATCGCCATCCGCGACGCGCGATTTCCGCTCGGCGAGGAACGCGTGGGCCAGTGCACGAGCTCGATCGGCCTCGCCTGCCTGCCCTTGGACCCCGCCCGCCCCGACTGGCTGGACTGGCAGCAGGTCATCGACCTCGCCGACCACGCCCTCTACCTCGCCAAGCGCAGCGGCCGCGATCGCGTGGTCGGCCTGTTCGCCACCGGCCTGTCGCCCTGCCCGAGCGAAAGTGCCAGTGCCGAGGCCCTGCTTAGCGCAGGCTGCATCGAGGTGCGCGCGGCCCCGTCCGGCGCACCTCCACCGACGCGGGAAAGCTGACACGGCCTCGCCCGTGCAGGCGGGAGCCCCATGCGTCGGCGTGGACTTCGGCACGGTCCGAGCGACTGCGCACTGAACGGCGCAGGCCAGGAGGCACACGGGTGACAGTAGATGCCTAGCGCAACCACACCTCGACTCTGCGATTGCGGGCGCGGCCACGCGGGCTGTTGTCGGATGACAGCAGCAGCTGCCCGCCGAGCCCGCGCACAGTGCGCGGACGCAGGCCCAAGGCCTCCATGCGATCGGCGACCTGGTCGGCGCGATCGTTGCTGAGCGCCTCGGCCTGCAGCGGGGTCACCTCACCGGCGTCGGCGAAGCCGATCAGCAGCAGCTCGCGACCGCGCTGTGCGGGCTCGCGCATGAAGGACGCGAGCCGCTCGAGGTCCGCCAGCGCCTTGCTGTCGGGAGCGATGCTGCCCTCGTCGAAGCGCAGGTTCAGCGAGAGCCGGCGCGCGCCCTCCACCAGCTGTCGATAGGCAAGCGGTGCGTCGGACGTCAGCTCGGGCGCGAAAGCCTGCACCCGCTGCGAGACGAAGCCCGTGCGCTCGACGATGCGCTGGCCGGCGTCCGACAGCACGAAGTCCAGCAGCGACTGCAGGCGGCCGTCGGCCCTCGCCGGCGCGTACAGGAACAGCCGCCGCGCCAGCGCATAGTCCTCCACTGCCACTTCGCGCGCGGAAGGCGCGCGCGCCAGTGCACCATCGGCCACCGCCAGCGCGCGCACGCCCTGCACGCCGGCGAGACCAACGAAGCCGATCGCATTCGGATCGCTGGCCACCGCCGCGGCGAGGGCCTCGGTGCTTTCGTAGCGCTGCGCGCGCGGCGACAGCGGCGCGTTGCCCAGCACCAGGCTGCGGAAGGTGTCATAGGTGCCGGAGCGGTCATCACGCGCATGCAGCGCAATGCGGCCGGCGCTGCGGCCGAGCAGCGACCAGTCGCCGAGCTCGCCGGCGAACACCCGGCGCAGATCGCGCAGCTCGATCTGCCGCAGCGGATTCGCGGGATGCACGATGACGGCCAGGCCATCGAGCGCGATCACCACTTCGCGCACCGCGCCCAGGCGCGCACGCTCGGCCTCGGAAATCGGCCGTGACGACATCGCGAGATCGGCGCGGCCTGACTCCAGATCGGCGAATCCGGTCGAGCTGCCATGCGAGTGCAGCTGCACGCGGATGCCGTCGCCCGCGTGGATCACCAGCTCGTCCAGCGCCTGCGGCTCGCGCCGCAGCTCGCGGTGGCCCTGCGCGCCCAACCAGGCTTCGACCAGGGCGGGCATGAGCCGCTCGCCCACCGTGTTGGAGCCGTGGATGCGCAGCGGCTGCGCCAGCGTCGGGCCGCAGCCCAGCGCCAGCCACAGGATCACCACGAGATATGCGCAGAAGCCGCCCCTGTTCAGCCTTTGCACAAAGCACCTCACCAGTCGAGACGGACGCGCAACCCGTAGGTGCGCGGCGTGCCGGGCACGAAGCTGGGAATGCCGAACAGGGCGCCGGTGTTGCCGGCGTCGATCAGATACTCCGCGTCGGCCAGGTTCTGGCCGTAGACCTGCAGTTCCAGGTGCGGATTGAAGCGCCAACCGGCGCTGAGGTTGAACAGCCCGTACGCGCCCTGCTCGATACCCGGCTGGTTGGCGTCCTCGAAGAACACCTGCGAGCGCCAGCTGTAGCTCGGACGCACATAGACCGAAGCACCGTCGGCGAGGTCCATGCGCCAGTCGAGGCCCAGCGCCGCGGTGTACTCGGGGGTCAGCCGGAAGCGGTTGCCCGCCAGAGCCTGCGGACGGCCAGCGTCGTCGGTGTTGTCGAAGCCCGCATCAATCCAGCCGACGTTGAGGAAGCCGCCGAAGCTGTCGGTGATGCGCTGGCTGAAGCTCAGCTCCACGCCCTGGGCCGAGGCGTTGCCGGCATTGGTGGTGATGAAGAAAGGCGGCGCGTTCGGGTTCTGCACCTGCGCCTGGAAGTCGCTGTAGTCGTAGTGGAAGACCGCGAGGTCGTAGAGGAAGCGGCCGTCCGCCAGCTCGCCCTTGGCGCCGACCTCGTAGCTCAGCACGATCTCGGCGGGGATCTCCTCGACGCCGCCGCCGTCGACCTGCAGCACGTCCGGACGCCGCCCGCGCGACACGCTCGCATAGGTGTTCAGGGTATCGCTGACCCGCCAGGCCAGCACCGCGCGACCGACCATCGAGTCATAGTCCTCGCTGCCGCGGATCACCCCATCGGTGGGGCGGAACAGCACATTCGGAAAGGCCGGCGCGGCCGGGCTCGGCAGCAGCTGGCCGAGCGCGCTGGGCTGGCCGAAGTACAGCGCCTCATAGCCGTTGTCGACCTTCTCGCGGGTGCCACGCAGGCCCAGGGTGAGCTCAAGCGTCTCGCTGAACTGCCAGGTGCCGTCGGCGAAGAACTCCAGGGCCTCGACCGCGCCGAAGTTGGCGTACTCCTCGCGATGCAGCGGCTTCAGCGCGATGAAGGCGGGCAGGCCCGGCGCCAGACCCGGCAGGCCGGGCGGCACGTTGGCAGTGTTCGGCGTGCCGTCCGGATTCAGCAGCGGCACCACCGGCAGCTGGCCGCCCGTGGCGCCGCTCAGCACCGGCGACAGCAGGGCGTAGAAGCTGCGCTCGTCGGTGGCGAAGGGCACGCGCTGGCTGCCGCGCTCGTCGAACCAGGACAGGCCGCCGAAACCGCGGAAGCGGCCGCCGTCGTCATAGTTCAGACGCAGCTCCTGGCTGAACTGGCGGCCCTCGGCAATTTCGGCAAACTCCAGCACATTGACCTGCGAGCCGTCGGCATCGAATTCCTCGCGCGAGCCGAAGTCGCGCCAGCCGCTGATGCTGCTCAGGCTCACGCTGTCGCTGAGTGCGAAGTCACCCAGCAGAGTGACGCCGTTGACGTGGCGGTCCAGGCCCAACTCTTCACCGCGATTGAGATCGGCGGCGCTGCGGAACAACTCGGTGCTGCCCTCGCGGGTCGGGATCACATTGCTGCGGAAGGCGGTGCCAGGCGGGCTGTCGGTCTGGTGGTTGAAGATCAGGTCCATGCGCGAGCGCTCGCCGAGATCCAGGCCGAAGCTGAGGCGCAGGGCGCTGGTGTCGCGGCCGTTCAGATCGCCGCCGGAGAGGTTCTCGATGAAGCCGTCGCGCTGCTCGTGGAAGACCGCCAGACGTGCGGACAGCGTGTCGCTGATCGGTGTGTTGGCGTGGCCTTCGAGCGACATGGCATCCAGATTGCCGAGGCCGAAGCGCACGTGCGCCGAGCTCTCGTTGCGGGCCTTGTTCTGGATCAGGTGCACCGCGCCGATCTGCGCGCCGCGGCCGAACAGCGTGCCCTGCGGGCCGCGCAGCACCTCGATGCGCTCCAGATCAAAGAACTCGACCACGGCACCGCGCGAGCGGCTGATCGACACGCCGTCCTGGAACACCGACACCCGCGGTTCGACCTGCGAATCGCCACTGTCCGAGGTGATGCCGCGGATCACGAAGCCCGGGTTGTTCGGGCTCTGCACCTGGGTCTGAAGGCCCGGCACATAGCCGTTGATGTCGGCGAAGCCGCTGATGTTGAGCCGGTCGAGGAATTCGCCCGACAGCGCAGTGATCGCGAGCGGCACTTCCTGCACCTGCTGCTCGCGCTTCTGCGCGGTGACGGTGATGCGATCGAGTTCGGTGGCGGCAGCGCTGGCGTCGGCGCGCAGGGCCTGCGCGGGCAGCGCAAGCAGGGCGAGGGCGATGGACAACGCGAGCGGAGAGCGGGCGTGCGACATGCGGAAAGCGTCCGGGCTGGAAAGCCCGCAAGCCTGCGCAGCCGAAGTTGCATCCGCATGACCGCCGTGCGTCACCGTAGGGTCATCGAACTCGCGTCTACTGCGCGGCCTTCGCCACACCGATGACGCCGCATGCCGCGCATGAATCGCCGCGACTTCCTGATCAGCGCCAGCCTGTCCAGCCTGGCCCTGGCCCTGCCCACCTGCAGCACCCGGCGCACCCCGCCGGCGGCCGATCTCAGCGTGGATCGCGCTCGCTTTCCGCAGTCGGTGGCCTCGGGCGATCCGCGCCCGCAGGCCGTGCTGCTGTGGACGCGCCTCAAGCTCGCGCCGGGCCAGAGCGAAGCGCCCTTGTGGCTGCAGCTCTCGGAAACGGACGACTTTGCGCAGGCGCGCAGCTTGCCCCTGCGTGCGCTCGCCGAACACGACGGCTGCGTGCGCCTGCGGCTCACCGACCTTCAGCCCGGCACGCGCTACCACTACCGCTTCGTGGTCGACACGCCCGAGGGCTGGCGCAGCTCGCCGATCGGCCGCACCCGCACCGCCCCCGCCGCCGACAGCGAAGCGCCTCTGCGCTTCGCCCTGCTGAGCTGCCAGGATTACGGCGGCCGCTGGTACAACAGCCTGCTGCCTCTGCTGGACGAAGAGCTCGACTTCGTGCTGCACGTCGGCGACTTCATCTACGAGACCGCCGGCGACCCGCAGTTCCAGAGCGAGAGCGGCGAGCGCCGCATCGTGTTCGATGACCTCGACGGCGCACTCAAGCTCGGCAGCGCTGAGCCGCCGTACTACACCGCCAACTCGCTCGACAACTACCGCCAGCTGCACCGCACCGTGCGCACCGACCCGGTGCTGCAGCGGCTGCTGGAGCGCGCTCCGCTGATCGCGATCTGGGACGACCACGAGTTCGCCGACGACAGCTGGCAGGACGTCGCCACCCACCACGACGGCCGCGTCGACGAGCGCGACCGCGAGCGTCGCCGCAACGCCGAGCAGGCCTGGTTCGAATACCTGCCAGCCGACCCCGAAGGCATGCTGGATGCCGAGGGCTCAGCCCCGGCGCGCGAGGCCCTGTTTCCCGCCACGCGGATCTGGCGCGGGCTGCGCTTCGGTCGCGTGCTCGACGTGAGCCTGATCGACACCCGCAGCGAGCGGCCGGATCACCTGGTGCCGGAGGACGCCTTCCCCGGCGAACTGCTGTACACCGAGGCCGAGCTGCGCGAAGCGCTGCCCGGCGTGGGCATCGAGCCGGCGACGCTGGACGACAGCCTGCTGCCCTTCATCGATCTGGAGAGCGCAGAGCACGCCGCGCTGAAGCCCACCCTGGTCGGCCTGCTCACTGCGGCTGCCACCCGCGAGGGCCTGTCGAGCGAGGCGGCGATGGCCTATGCGCAGCGCTGCGCGCGCGGCCGCATCGCCCTGCCGGTGCTGGCCGCCCTGCTGCAGCGCTGGAACGCGAGCGCACCCGAGGCCATGCGGGCGGAAATTCCAAGGGCTGAGGCGGCGATTGGCCGCGGCCTGTGCTGGGCCAGCCTCGGCAAGACCGGATTGTTCAGCAGCGTGGGCTCGCGCTACTTCGTTCTGCAGGCACCGTGGAAGGCACTCGCCGCGCTGCGCGGCGCCGAGGATTCACCGTTGTCGCAGACTCAGCGCGACTGGCTGCTGCAGCGTCTGCAGACCAGCGACGCCGTGTGGAAGACGGTCGCCAGCTCGATCTCGTTCACCCCGATCGAGCTGGATCTGTCGCTGCCGGAACTCGGTGCGCCGCCGCTGCTGGCGCGCCGCTTCCTGCTCAATGTCGACCACTGGGATGGCTTTCCGCGGGCACGCCGCGCCCTGCTCGACGCCTTCGAGGCCGCCGGCGGCGCCGTCCTGCTGTCCGGTGACATCCACGCGGCGTTTGCCACCCAGCACAGCGCACGCAGCGTCGAGATCACCACGCCCGCAGTGTCCTCGACCACGCTGGCCGACATCCTCGCCAGCGAGGTCGAGCGCGATCCGAACACGGCCGAGGTCGGACGGCGCATGGTGGATGCGCTCGACCGGCTGATCGTCCACGGCGACCCGCGCGTACAGCACGCGCGGACCCGGGTGCACGGCGTGACCCTGATCGAAGCGCGAATGGATGCGCTCGATGTGCGGCTGCTCTGTCTGCCGCCGGAGGCCTGCCGCGAGCAGGGTTATGCCGATCCCGCCCGCCTCGCTGCGCGGCGAATCCGACAGGCATTCGTCGTCGACGCTGCCACGCGAACGCTGCGGCCGCTGAGCGGTTGAGCCGGTGGCGGCCGCAGCGCCTTTCGCTCAGGCCCCCAGCACCCAGCGGTAGCCGATGCGGTAGATGCCGCCGTGGCCGGTGATGTTGCCGGTGTGCTGCTTCGGTCCGACCGCACCACCGAACTGGTTCTGACTGTTCAGCGTCAGGCGGATGCCATAGGGACGCAGCGCATCTTCGTCGATGAGCGCGCCGATGAGATTGCCGATCAGCGTGACCGCAGCCGCTGCGGCGGCTCCGGCGGCTGCCGTTGCGAAGAAGCTCACCACCAGACCCACCAGGCTGCTGAGCGCATCCGTCAGGGCTCTGGCCACGGCGGCATCGTTGCTGTCGGATTCGACCAGCTGGAAGATCGCGTACAGCGATTTCGGATAGCCCGGCGTGGTGCGCAGACTGTACTGGCCCAGAAACAGTTCGCCATAGCTGGCGTAGTGGCCAGTGCGGAAGTCGCCGGCGTCGAAGCCGCGCATTACCGCCACGTTGCCGCTGGCGCCGATGCGCAGACCACCGAAGATGATCTCGTCCCAGCCCGCCGGCTGAGTTTCGCGCACGCAGTGGATCGCACGCAGCAGCAGGTGACAGCGGGTGAACTGGGTGGCCGAGCGCGGCGTGGCGCGGGCGAGTCGCGACGGTGCGGGTAGCGTGCGCAGCGCCGGCAGACTGGGGCGCAGATCGAGCCTCGCATCGAGGCCGGCAGGACGCAAATCGGCCAGGCTCGGGCCCTGCTCGCCCAGCAGGCGGCGCAGCTGGGTGGGCCGGCGCGAGAGCGCTTTCAGGCCCGGCGCCAGACGCGCGACTGCGAGTGCAGGCAAGGTCGCAGCACAGGCCGCGGCGCGCGCTTCCAGACTGGTCGGATCGGCGCTGACCGGATGTCGCTGCGGATCGACACGGTGCAGCAGGGCCTTGAGGCAGAGCGCGGCGGCCTCGCGGGCGATCCGGTCGGATTGCGCGCGCTCACGGGCGTCGAGCTGTTCAGGGCCGAACGCTTCGACCACGGGCGCCTGCAGTTCGGCCTGCAGTTCGGCGTTGATTTCGGTGTTCTGGCCAAAGCTGGAATGGGTGTTCATGGTGGGCTCCTCGGGTTCGGTCAGGGGAATGCGGCGCGGGCGGTTTCCCGGCTCGCCTTGGCCTAGTCGCAGAGCGCAGATAGAACCCGCCACCCTCGGCGCGAATCTCGCGGCTGGCGGATTTGGGTGGAAGAATCCGACTACTTCCACGGGCCTCGCCCAGCCGGCACGGCCCCTCCCACCCACCGCAAGGACACCGCCATGCGCATGACCGCCCGCCTCCTGTTCCTGCCGTTCGGCTGCGCCTTGATCGCGGCGGGCGGGGACGTCTCCGCTCAGCCCACGTCTGGCGCAGCGCCGGTGGGTTCCCATCCGTCGACCGCCAGCACGCCCGGAGCGGCGGTGACCGAGGCCGTCGTGGCCGGCAACTGCCCGCGACCTCCGGGCGGCACCGTGCACTACTCCAACTGCACGGACCCCGATGGGCCCGGACAGGGCGAGCTGCATCTGCATGCGCCGATACAGCTGCCGCGGCCCGACCTCATGCTGCTGCCGCAGTTGAGGCTCGGTACGCAGTCAGGCCAATGGGGCGACCGCCTGCAGGTTTCCGTGGTCGCCGATACCGCCGGCCGCTGTCAGCTCAAGCTGCAGATCGGCGTGATGAACGGCGGCCAGCGCGCCAGCAACCCAGCGCGGCACCTGCTGCGCCAGCGCCCGCTTCTGCAGCGCGATGACAGCCCCGGCAGAGCGGTTGGCGAGCTGCAGCAGCCGTCGCTGGAGCCGGGCGAAGCCCGGACCTTCGAGCTGACGGTGCCGCTGACGGGCGGAGCCAGCTGGATCGAAGCCGTGCTCGACGTCGACGACGCCGTCAAGGAATCGAACGAGGGCAACAACCGCCGACGCGTGCAGATCCGGCTCGATCCGGCCTGCCGCTGAACGTGGATCAGGGTCGCAGTCGCGCGCGCACCGCCTGCGTGCGGCCATCGTCCGGCCCCAAGCGGTGCTGGCGGTGGGCCAGTGCGCGCTCAAGCAGGGCACGCGCCTCGGCGCTGCGACCGGCAGACTCGGCAAGATCCGCCTGGGCGATCCACAGCTGCGCGAAGCGGTCGTGGGTCGCAGGCAGGGCAGCGGCGAACACGCGGGCGGCGTGATCAAGCTCCAGCGCCGCGTCCTGCAGCCTGCCCTGCTTGCGCAGCACGATGCCGAGATGCAGATGATCGATGCCGACCCGTTCGTGCTCGGCGCCGTACTGGCGCTGCTGGTCCTGCAGGGCTTCGCGGTAGTGCTGCTCGGCGTGCTCCAGCTGCCCACGCGCCTCGAACACACGTCCGAGGTTGAACACGGTGGCGGCGCGCCAGGCGTGGCCGGCGGGATACAGATCGAGTGCAAGCCGGTAGTGCTGTTCTGCGGCTGCGAGCTCGCTGCGGTCGTGCTGCACCCAGCCGATGTCGCTGTGGGTCATCGCCACCAGGGGATGACGCTCGCCCAGGCGCTCGCTGCGGATCTTCAGGGCTTCGTGCAACAGCGCCAGCGCTTCCTCCAGGCGGCCCTGCGACTTCAGCAGCCGCGCCAGATTGTTCATGATCGTCGCTGTTCCAGGGTGCAGGGTTCCGCGCGTCTCACGGCTGTCGTCCAGCACCTGCCGGTACAGGGCTTCAGCCGCAGCCTCATCGCCGCGGCTGCGATACAGCACGGCAAGATTGTTGATGACGTGGATACGCTCCGGATGGCCGGCCGGCAGCAGGCGCGCATACAGCGCGTTGGAGCGCTGCAGCAGCCCGGTGGCCGAGTCGAGCTGGCCGGCAGCGCGACGCGCCGAGCCCAGACTGTTGAGGATCCCGGCCAGGGCCAGCTCGCTGTCCGGCTGTGAGCTTGACGGGGTGGCGGGCGGAAGGCCCGGCTGTGGCCGGCTCGTGGGCACGGTCTGCGCTTCGATCTCTGCCAACAGTGCGCTGAACAGGGCATCGGCCCGCTCGATCCGCCCATCTGCGAGCTCGACCCAGCCGAGGGCTTTGCGTGCCTCCCACTGCAGCGTGCGCGATGCGTCCGAGTCATGAGCTTCAGACCCGGCGACGGCCTGCTCCAGCAGAGTGCGCGCCTGGGCATAGTCGCCCAGCTCATAGCGCGCGCGCCCGGCAAGGAGCCACCAGAGTTGGCGCTGCTCAAGGCTGCGCGCGCCCTCTGCCAGAACCGCGCCCGCGCGTTCGATCTCGGCCCAGGCCTCGTCCGGCAACCCCAGACTGAGCTGCGCGTCGGCGACGGTCAGGCGCAGGTCGAAGCCCAGCGGCGGGTCCGCCGCCAGCTCGGCTTCGAGCGGCTCCAGCCCGCGTGCAAGCACTTCGCGCACGCTGAGGTCGGCGACTCCGCTGCGCTCGGGGTCGGCCTGGGCGAGCAGCTGCAGCAGCATCGCCTTGACCCGCTCGGCGCGCAGCGCCTGCGCCGCCGCGTGGTCGCGCTCGGCCGCCAGCGCCAGCGCCTGCTCGCGCTGCTGCAGGGCGAACAGCAGCAGCACCGCGGCCAGCAGCCCGAGCACCGCGGACTCCAACGGATGCCGCGCCAGCAGGCGCCGCAGCCGATAGGCGAGGCTCGGGCTGCGCGCACGCACCGGCAGCCCTCGCTGCCAGCGCCGCAGATCCTCGGCCAGGCTGTCGGCATCGGCATAGCGCGCAGGCGACTCCTTGCGCAGGCACATCAGCACGATGCGGTCGAGGTCACCGCGCAGCCTTCGCCGCAGCGCCTTCGGCGAGGCGCTGCGGGCCTCGGCGCGGCGCTGCAGGTCGTCGCCCTCGGCGAAGTGCTGGCTCGGCGGCAGCGGCAGCTGCTCGCACACCGCGCGCTGCAGCGCCGCCGGGCTGGGGTCGGTGGGCTGCTGCGCCTGGCAGCCGCTCAGCAGCAGGTAGAGCAGCAGGCCCATCTGGTACAGGTCGGCGGCCACGCCCATCGGCTGGCCCAGCAGCTGTTCGGGGCTGGCATACTGCGGCGTCAGCAGACGCAGCGCGGTGGCGGTGGCCTGCTCGTCGGCCGCGCCCTGTAGCGGTTTGGCGATGCCGAAGTCCAGCAGATGCGGCCGCCCGGACGCATCGACCAGCAGGTTCGAGGGCTTGATGTCCCGATGCAGCACGCCGCTGCGGTGCGCATGCGCGAGCGCATCCAGCACCTGCAGGCAGAGCGCGACGCGGGCACCGATGTCGAGCCGGGCGCTGTCGCAGTAGCGGTCAATGGGTTCGCCTTCGACCCGCTCCATCACCAGATAGGGTCGGCCATCGGCGTCTTCGCCGCCGTCGATCAGCCGGGCGATGCCCGGGTGCGACAGCTCGGCAAGAATGCGTCGCTCGCGCTCGAAGCGCCGCAGGAACTCGCGCGAGTCGATGCCCGCATGCAGGCGCTTGACCGCCGCCTGCTGCACGAACCCATGGCTGCGCCGCTCGCCCAGATGCACGCTGCCCATGCCGCCGCGGCCCAGCTCGGCCAGCAGCCGCCATTCGCCCACCTGCTGGACGGCCGTGTCAGCTGTCGCCTGCGTCTGCAGATCCGGCGCTTCGGGTGCCTGCGCCAGCGCCTGCAGCAGCTGCAGCGGCGCCGCCGTGCGCTCCGGCTGCAGGTGCTCGGCGGCCGCCAGCAGCTGGCGCAGCGCAGGTTGCAGCGCCGCCGGCTGTGCGGCCAAGGCGTCGGCGCGTGCGGCGGCGTCGAGCTCAAGCAGCCGCTCCAGCGCGGCGTCGAGCTGCCGCAGAGCCTCGGCATCGAGAGCGGCAAGGTCCGCACCGGCGGAAGCCGAAGCGCCGAAGCTCTCGCCCGAGGCTTCCAGCCCAGCGTCCGACCGCGCCGCCGTCCCGGAGACGCTGCCATCAGAGGTCGCCGGGCCCGGCGCCTGAATCACGTCAGGGCCGCCTGCAGCCAGACCCGCGCGCGCAGCCAGTCGCGCTGCACGGTGCGCAGCGAAAGTCCCAGCGCCTCGGCGGCCTCGGCCTCTCCCAAGCCGGCAAAGCAGCGGCATTCGATCAGCGCGACCAGGCGCGGATTGGCCACGTGCAGCCGCTGCAGGGCCTGGTCGAGGGCCAGCACCTGCTCGCTCAAGGCTTCGATGGACGCACTGTTCTCCTCCAGCTCGACGTGGACACCGTCGCCGCCGCGCTTCTGCGCGCTGCGCCGACGCGCGAGATCCACTAGGATGCGGCGCATGGCGCGCGCGCAGATGGCGAAGAAATGTCCGCGGTCCTGCCAGTCCACGCCGCACTCCTCGACCAGCTGCAGGTAGGTCTCCTGCACCAGTTCGGTGGCCTGCAGCAGGGCGGCATCGGCAAAGCGCCGCAGCTGCTGGCGGGCGATCATCTGCAGCTGCGGGTAGACATGCGGCAGCAGGCGGTCGAAGGCAGTGCGATCGCCGGCCCGGTGCTGGCGCAACAGCTCAGTGATGTCGACGTCCACGCCGGGCTCCTGCTGCCGCGGGCGATGTGCCCGCCGCAGATTCGATCAGTGCGGGCACGCGATCGCAAGGGCGGCTGCCGGCGCCGACGTGCCGGCGCCCAGGCTCCGGCGGCGAGATCCGGTCTACCGCCGCCAGGCGAAAAAGCGCTCGGCCCAGCGCAGCGCGGTCTGCGGGGCATTGGCACGCTTCCACACGCCGGCGGCGTACTTGTTGGCCTCGCTCATGGTCGGGTAGACGTGGATGGTGCCGAGCAGTTTGTTCAGGCCGATACCGTGTTTCATTGCCAGCACGAACTCGGGCAGCAGCTCGCCGGCGTGCGCGCCGACGATCAGCGCGCCGAGGATGCGGTCCTTGCCGGGTGCGGTCAGCACCTTGACGAAGCCGTGGGCGTTGCCGTCGGCGATCGCGCGGTCCAAGTCATCGATGCCGTAGCGGGTGACTTCGACCTCGATGCCGCGCTCGCGGGCTTCGTCCTCGCTCAGGCCCACGCGCGCCACCTCAGGGTCGGTGAAGGTGACCCAGGGGATCACCCGATAGTCAACGGCGTAGCTCCAGAACGGTGCCAACAGACCATTCACCGCGGCGTACCAGGCCTGGTGCGAGGCGACGTGGGTGAACTGGTAGGGCCCGGCGACATCGCCGGCCACGAGGATGTTCGGGAAGTTGGTACGCATCAGCGCATCGACCGCGACATGGCCACGCGGGCCAAGCTCGACGCCAAGCTCCTGCAGCCCGAAGCCCTGAGTATTCGGCGTACGCCCCAGCGCCAGCAGCACGCGGTCAAAGTCGAAGTGCTGCTCGCCCTGCGGGCCCTTCGCATGCAGGCGGCCACTGCCGTCGGGCAGGCGCTCGAAGCGCAGCGCGCGGGTCGCGAGCGCGAGTTCGACGCCCTCGCGCTCAAGCCGCGAGGCCAGCTCGGCGCCAGCCTCGGCGTCCTCGCGCGGCAAGAGGCGCTCGGCCATCTCGACGATCCGCACCTGTGCGCCGAAGCGGGCGAAGCACTGCGCCAGCTCGCAGCCGATCGGCCCGCCGCCCAGCACCAGCAAGCGTTTCGGAAGCTCACGCAGGCTCCACAGCGTGTCGCTGGTGAGGTAGTTGAGATCGTTCAGGCCCGGAATCGGCGGCACGGTCGGCCGCGCGCCGGTGGCGATCACGATCGAACGCGCGCTGATCCGGCGTCCACCGACCTCGACTTCCCAAGGGCTGACCAGCTTGGCCTCGCCTTCGATCACATCCACGCCCAAGCCGGTGTAGCGCTCCACCGAATCGTGCGGCTCGATCCTCTGGATCACCCGCTGCACGCGCTCCATCACCTCGGCGAAGTCGAACTCGGCGTGCAGGCGGCGGATCCCAAGGTTCTCGCTCTCCCGCGCCTCGGCCAGCAGACGCGCGCTGCGGATCAGGGCCTTGCTGGGCACGCAGCCGGTGTTGAGGCAGTCACCGCCCATGCGGTGCTTCTCGATCAACGCCACCTTGGCCTTCACCGCCGCACCGATGTAGGCGGTCACGAGACCCGCCGAGCCCGCGCCGATGGCGATCAGGTTGTAGTCGTAGCGCTTCGGACGCTGGAAGCCCGCGTAGACGCGGCGCGCCTTCAGCCAGCCCAGCACGCCCTTCAGGAGCAGCGGCAGCAGGCCGATCGCGGCAAAGGCCAGCAGCAGGCCGGGCGAGGCGATGTCGCGCGGCGATTCGATGCTGGCCAGCTGGGTGCCGGCATACACGTAGACCACGGTGGCCGGCAGCATGCCGAGCTGGCTGACCCAGTAGTAGGTCCACAGGCGCAACGAGGTCAGGCCGCTGACCAGGTTGACCACGAAGAAGGGAAACAGCGGCACCACGCGCAGGGTGAACAGGTAGAACGCGCCCTCGCGGCGCACGCCCTCATCGATGCCGCGCAGGCGCTCGCCGAAGCGTTTTTCGATGGCCTCGCGGAACAGGAAGCGCGCCGACAGAAAGGCCAGCGAGGCGCCGATCGTGCTGGCGAAAGACACCAGCAGCACGCCCCAGCCGAGCCCGAACAGCGCGCCAGCCGCCAGCGTCAGCACGGCAGCGCCGGGGATCGATGCGGCGGTCACCAGCACGTAGACGCCGAAGAAGCTGGCGAACGCCAGGAGCCGATGCGCATCAACCCAGGCCGACAGCTCACCCTGGCGGTTCTTGAGCGTCGAGAAGTCGAGCTCGGCGATCAGTCCGCTGCGCCAGGCCCAGACGAACAAGAAGACGAACGCGATCACGAGTGCAAAGCGGGCGAATGTTTTCATTTGGGAGCCGGGGATTGGGGTTCGGGATTCGTTGGCGCGCGGGATCGCTTGGACGCAGCGGAAGGCGACGGTGATGGCACCTTGGCCCCCTTGCAGCCCGGAAAGCAATTCGCACTGCCGGTCTGGGCTCATCGAGGGCTGTCGCAGGGGTGTCGCTGACCTGACCCGCAGCCTGAGGCCCTGCCCGCCTGCGCGACGTCGTCATCGCCCGCCCCAGCGTTCGTCACTGTCAGCGCGGCGCTGTCGGGTGCAGCATGCGTGCGTTTCCAGTTCAGGAGTCTCCGCATGCGCCCCTTGATTGCACTGCTTCCCCTGCTGCTGGGGCTGGCCTCGCCGGGCCTGCGCGCCTTCGAGGTCGAGGAAGCCAGCATCGAAGAGCTCGCCGCGGCGCAGGCGGCCGGCACGGTGAGCGCGCAGGACCTGGTGCGGGCCTACATCGACCGGATCGAGCGCATCGACCGTGCGGGCCCGCGGATCAACTCGGTCATCGAACTGAACCCCGATGCCCTGAAGATCGCCGAAGCGCTGGATGCCGAGCGCGCGGCCGGCACGATTCGTGGGCCCCTGCATGGCATCCCCGTCCTGCTGAAGGACAACATCGACACCGGCGACGCCATGCAGACCTCGGCCGGCTCGATCGCCCTGGTCGGCGAGCCCGCCGCGCAGGACGCGACCGTCGCCGCGCGTCTGCGCGAGGCCGGCGCGGTGATCCTCGGCAAGACCAACCTGAGCGAGTGGGCCAACTTCCGCGGCCGCCGCAGCAGCAGCGGCTGGAGCAGCCGCGGAGGCCAGACCAGGAATCCCTACGCGCTGGAGCGCTCGCCCTGCGGCTCGTCCTCGGGCAGTGGCGCGGCTGCGGCCGCCAGCCTGGCCACAGCGACGATCGGCACCGAAACCGACGGCAGCATCCTGTGTCCGAGTTCGGTCAACGGTCTGGTCGGCATCAAGCCCAGCATCGGCCTGGTCAGCCGCGCCGGCATCGTGCCGATCAGCTCCAGCCAGGACACCGCCGGGCCGATGGCGCGCAGCGTGCGCGATGCCGCGCTGCTGCTGCAGGCCGTGGTGGGAAGCGATCCGCGCGACCCCTCAACCGTCGACAGCGGCGCGCCTGAAGTCGACTACCTCGCGGCGCTGGATGCTGGCGCGCTGAAAGGCGCGCGCATCGGCGTGGTGCGCGAGCTGGCCGGGTTTCATCGCGGCGTCGACGCGCGTTTCGAGGCGGCCATCGAGGCCCTGCGCGAGGCCGGCGCGGAGATTGTCGACAACGTGAGCCTGCCGACCCGCGCCGAGGCCTCGCGCAACGAGCTGACCGTGCTGGTGCACGAGTTCCGCGACGATCTGAACGCCTACCTCGCCACTCGCAGCGGCGTGCCGGTGAAGACCATCGACGAGGTCATCGCCTTCAACGGCGCGCGCGCAGACACCGTACTGCGCTGGTTCGGCCAGCAGTGGATGGAGCAGGCGGCCGCCAGCGGCGGCACCGAGGTGCCCGCCTATCTGCGCGCGCGCGACGACGCGCGCCGTCTGGCCGGCCCGGAGGGCATCGACGCGGCGATGGCCGAGCACCGGCTCGACGCCCTGATCGGCCCCAGCACGGGCCCGGCCTGGCGGGTCGACTGGGTCAATGGCGACAGCCCCAGCGGCGGCAGTTCCGGTATGGCGGCGGTCGCGGGCTATCCCAGCATCAGCGTGCCGATGGGCCAGGTGCACGGCCTGCCGGTGGGCCTGACCCTGTTCGGCGCGAAGTTCAGCGAGGCCAAGCTGATCGGCTACGCGTATGCGTTTGAACAGGCCACGCAGTGGCGCAAACCGCCCACCTATACCGAGCGCGGGCCGGCGGGAGCGGAGGAGTAGCGCGCCACGCGACACGCGGATCGCCAGCGGCTTGCAGAAGCGAGCCTGCTCGCCACCCGAAGCGGCTCTGCGGTGCGCAGACTGCGGTCGCCTGCGAGCAGGCTCACAAGAGAATCAGCAAGGAGCCGGGGTCCATGAGCGCGGAACAGTCCGCGGCTTCTGCGAATCCCGAAATCCAAATCCCGAATCTCCGCTCTTCAGCCCACCCCCGCCACGAACTCGAGAATCGCCCGCAGGCAGTCCTCGGTATGGCTGATAAAGGGCGCATGCCCCGCACCCTCGATGCAGAGATAGCGCGCGCCGGGCTGAAGATCGGCGGCAGCGCGCATCGCCGCAGGCGGCACCAGACGATCGCGGCGGCCGGCGATCCATAGGCTGGGCACGTCCAAGTGGCGCAGCTCATCGCGCAGGTCGACGTGGCCAAGCATGGCGAGGCCCTGCAACAGGGCCGACTGCGCGGGCTCGCCGCGGGCGAACACGCAGGCACGCAGGGTCTTCAGCACCTCGCGGCCGTGCTCGCTGCCGATCGATTCGAGGCTCAGGAAGCGCTCCAGCGTGCCGGTGTAATCGCGGACGAGTTCGTCGGCGAACTGCTCGAAGATTTCGGGCGACACCGCCTGCGGCCAGTCCGGCCCACGCACGAAGCGCGGCGAGCTGGCGATGGCGATCAGGCCCTGCACGCGCCCGGGCTGCTCGATCGCCGCCTGCAGCGCGATCTGCCCGCCCAGCGACCAGCCCAACCAGGGCGCGGGCGGCACGAGCTGGGCGATGCGCGCGGCGGCATTGGCGAGGTCGATGTCATCGCGCTCCCCGCTGTAGCCATGACCGGGCAGGTCGACCAGGTGCAGCGCATGGTGTTCGGACAGGCGCTCGATCAGCGGCGAGAACACGCCGCTGTGCATGGCCCAGCCGTGAATAAGGACAAGCGGTGGGCCGTGGCCGATGTGGTCGATGTGCATTGAGGGCAGGGATTCGGGATTCGGGATTCGGGATTCGGGATTCGGGATTCGGGATTCGGGATAGAGCGTCTACGGCCCGCGCCATCGCGCAAAGTGTCGACGCCCGCTGCCCTTTCTCCCCACGCAAGACGGTGGCGCGCAGCGCCGGATGAGGGGCCATTCAGAGCGCGGATCTGCAGCTTCCAGAGGGCTCGCACAGCCACACGGGGCGAATCTCAGGCTTCCGGCGCAGGCTCGGCCAAGCGCTAACCGCGCGTGTCGGCCGATCCCGAATTCCCAAGCCCAACGCCCCGCTTTTCAAGGCTCAATTCCGACAGCGCCGCCAGCAGTCGATCCACATCCGCTTCGCTGTGGGCCGCCGACAGCGTGATGCGCAGGCGTGCGCTGCCTTCCGGCACGGTCGGCGGGCGGATCGCGCTGACCAGCAGACCGCGCGCTTCCAACTCGCGCGCGGCGTGCAGGGCACGCGATTCGTCGCCCAGCAGCAGCGGCTGGATCGGCGTGCTCGATTCGATCATCGGCAGGCGCAGGCGGCGCGCGCCGCGGCTGAAGCGGGCGATCAGGCCGGCCAGGTGGAAGCGCCGCCAGGGCTCGTTCTGCAGCGCGCGCAGGTTGGCCCGCGTGGCCGCGGCGACCGCCGGCGGCAGGGCCGTGGTGTAGAGGTAGGGCCGCGCGCTTTCGGCCAGCGCATCGATCAACTCGGCCGGCCCGCACACGGCGGCACCGTAGCTGCCCAGGGCTTTGCCCAGCGTCAGCATCAGCAAGGGCACCTGCTTCACGCCGAGTCCGGCGGCGGCCACGGAACCGCGCCCGCCCGGGCCGACCACGCCAAGGCCATGCGCGTCATCCACGAACAGCAGCGCGTTCTCGGCGCGCGCGATCAGCGCGAGATCGTTCAGCGGCGCGAGGTCGCCATCCATGCTGAAGACGCCGTCGGTCGCCAGCAGGGCCGCGGCCTCCGGTCGCGTCCGCAGCTGGCGCAGCGCGGCTTCGGCATCGGCATGCGGGTAGCGCTTCAACTCACAGCCGGCGAGCTTGGTACCGTCGAGCAGGCAGGCGTGGTTGAGCCGGTCCTGCACGCAGAGGTCATCGCGGCCCAGCAGGGTCTGCAGCACGGCGAGATTGGCGAGATAGCCCGAGCCGAACAGCAGGGCTTTCGGATAAGCGACAAAGGCCGCCAGTTCGGCCTCAAGCGCGGCGTGCTCGGCGTGGTGGCCACAGACCAGATGCGAGGCCGTGCTGCCCAGACCGTGCCAGGCGGCCGCCTCCTGCAGCGCGGCGGTGGCGTCGAGACTGCGGGCAAGGCCCAGGTAGTCGTTGCTGCAGAAATTGAGCAGCTCGCGGCCGTCGATCCAGACCCGCGCACCGTCTGCGCGCTCCACCGTGCGCCGCGTGCGCGAGCGCTTCTGCGCAGCGCGCACGCCGCGGGCCTCGGCGAGCGCGGTGAGCAGCGAAGGGCGGGCCATGGCGTCTAGGCCGCCGAGTCGACGGCGTTCAGATCGACGTGCACGTGCTCGCCCTGGGCCGGCGCGGGCATGGGTTTCAGACCCAGACGCGCGAACAGGGCCTGGTCCTTCTGCGTGTCGGGATTGCCGGTGGTGAGCAGCTTCTCGCCGTAGAAAATCGAGTTCGCGCCGGCCATGAAGCACAGTGCCTGCAGCTCGTCGCTCATGTCCTCGCGACCGGCCGACAGGCGCACCATCGAAGCCGGCATCAGGATGCGGGCCACCGCAATCGTGCGCACGAACTCCAGCGGGTCGATCTCCGCGGTGCCGTGCAGCGGCGTGCCGGGCACCTGCACCAGGCGGTTGATCGGCACCGAGTCCGGATGTTCGGCCATGTTCGCCAGCGTCTGCAGCAGGCCCGCGCGGTGCTCACGGGTCTCGCCCATGCCGACGATGCCGCCGCAGCAGGTCTTCATGCCGACGCGGCGCACCTGCTCCAGGGTGTCCAGCCGATCCTGGTACTCGCGGGTGCGGATCACGCTGTCGTAGAACTCCGGCGCGGTGTCGAGGTTGTGGTTGTAGTAGGCCAGCCCCGCGCCCTTCAGGCGCTCGGCCTGCTCGGGGGTGAGCATGCCGAGCGTCGCGCAGGTCTCGAGACCCAGCGCATTGACGCCCTCGATCATGGCGGCGACCTTCTCGACGTCGCGGTCCTTCGGCGAGCGCCAGGCCGCGCCCATGCAGAAGCGCGTGGCGCCGGCGGCCTTCGCGGCCCTCGCCTTCTCCAGCACGGCGTCCAGGTCCATCAGCTTGTGTGCGTTCAGGCCCGTGGCGTAGCGCGCGGCCTGCGGGCAGTAGCTGCAGTCCTCGGGACAGCCGCCGGTCTTGACGCTCAACAGGGTGGAGATCTGCACCTCGTCCGGGTTGAAATGCATGCGGTGGACGGTTGCAGCGCGGAACAGAAGCTCGTGGAAGGGCAGCGCGAACAGCGCGACCACTTCCTCGCGGGTCCAGTCGTGACGGAGGGCGGAAGCCATGCGTGAAACTCCCCGCGGACAGCGCGGACAAAGAGGCGGAAGTCTGGAAACCCCTGCTGTGCCTGTCAACTCGATGGCCCGGGGCGTGCTGGAATGAACGCCGGCGTATGGACATGGCGGCGCCCGCTGCAGGCCTTGACCCGGCTGCTGCTGCCGCCTCGCTGCCTGCATTGCGGTGCGCCCGGCGCAGCCGGCCGCGACCTGTGCGCCGATTGCCGCGATTCACTGCCGCACAACGCCTGCGCCTGCCCACGCTGCGCGCTGCCCCTCCCGCAGCCGGCGCCGGCCTGCGGGCGCTGCCTCAAGCGCCCGCCACCGGCGAGCGCTGCGCTGGCACCCTTCGTCTACGCCGATCCAGTCGACCGCTGGCTGCCGCGCTTCAAGTTCGCACACGACCTGGCCGCCGGCCGGGTGCTGGCGGAACTGCTGCTGGAAGACTCAAGGCTGGCGGCCTTGATCGACGGTATCGACGCCGTCGTGCCCCTGCCCCTGCATCGGACGCGGCTGGCCGAGCGCGGCTACAACCAGGCGCTGGAACTGGCGCGGCCGCTGGCGCGCACGCTCGATCTGCCGCTGCGGCAGGACTGGCTGAAGCGGGTTCGCGCCACCGCGCCGCAGACCGGCCTCGACGCCCGCGCGCGTCGGCGCAACCTGCGCGGCGCCTTCGTCGCCAGTGCCGCGATGCGCGGACAGCGCGTGCTGCTGGTCGACGACGTGATCACCACCGGCAGCTCGATGCTCGAAGCCACTCGCGCGTGTCGCCGCGCTGGGGCGATCGAGGTGCGCGTGCTGGCGGTGGCACGGGCGCCCTTGGCCGGCAGACGCTGAGGGCCTTGCAACGGCGCCCAGCACCCCTTTGCGATGAGGAGTACAGGTCCGCCGACGTGAATGACCGCGGCGGGATCGAGCCCTCGGTGGGCCAGGGCCCTCCCTATGCAGAGCCGAAGCCTGCCACCTTCGATGCGACGCGCCGCAGCGCATGCCTGAGGTCCGCGCGAGGCATCGAATCGCGCATGGGCAAGATCCTCGCGAAGGATCAAGAGGCGCCTGGCCCAGCACCGCACCCTGCCGCGCGCCGAGGGCCCGCCTGGCGGGAGCGCGCAGGGTGGGCCCTGGCCCACCATGAGCTCGAAGCGGGCCTGAGCGCTCGGCGTTTCGTAAAGCGAGGCAGCGCGCCAGCACCTATGACCGGGGCGAGCATCCAGGCCCTGGTGGGCCAGGACCCACCCTATGCGGGCTTCAGACCCAAATCGATGACCGCGCCGGCGAACACCACCAGGCCGACCCAGTTGTTGTGCAGGAAGGCCTTGAAGCAGGCCTCGCGCGCGCGGCTGCGGGCCTGCCAGAACTGCCAGGCGATCAGCGCCGCGGCCACGGCAAGTCCGCCGTTCCAGTAGATCCCGAGTTCGGCGCGCTGGCCAACCAGCGTCAGGGTGAGCAGGAAGCTCGCCTGCAGCACGCCGATGCCCATCAGGTCGGCGTCGCCCAGCAGGATCGCCGTGGATTTCGCGCGCATGCGCCGGTCGTCCTCGCGGTCGACCATCGCGTACCAGGTGTCGTAGGCGGTGCTCCAGAGCACGTTGGCCAGGAACAGCAGCCAGGCCAGCGGCGGCACGTCGCCGGTGACCGCGGCGAAGCCCATCGGAATCGACCAGCCGAAGGCGATGCCCAGATAGACCTGCGGGAAGAAGGTGTAGCGCTTCAGCAGCGGATAGGTCGCGGCGAGCACGGCGGCGATGCCGGCAAGCCCGATGGTCAGGGCGTTGGTGAACAGCACCAGCACGAAGGCCACCAGCATGAGCACCGCGAACACCGCCAGGGCCTCGCGAGGCGGCACCGCACCGCTGACGATCGGCCGCTCGCGGGTGCGCGCGACGGCACCATCCAGCCAACGGTCGTGGTAGTCGTTGATCACACACCCGGCCGAGCGCGTCAGCCAGACGCCGGCGACGAAGATGGCCAGCGTCCCCAGCGGCGGAAAGCCTTCGGCCGCCAGCCACAGGCCCCACAGCGTCGGCCACAGCAGCAGCAGCCAGCCGATCGGGCGATCCGCGCGCACCAGTTTCCACCAGTGCGGCAGGCGCTCGCGCCACCAGGCGCTGCTGTAGCGCTCAATGGGCGCAGCCGGCACGGGCGCGCGGCGCGGCGGGCCCGGCGGCTTGGGTCGCGGGCGCTCGCCCGGACGCGGCGGCAGCGGGCGCGGGGCGGGTTTGGGTGGGCGCGGAGTCATGGCCGGTCGCAGCAGGCGGGTGCATTACGTTAGCAGCCGCGTCGCGTCTGGCACTGGAAGTGCTGTCCTGCCTTGCTACAGTGCGGTCCCCAACGCCGAAGGGAGTCGCGCCATGCAAGGGTCCACGCTGAAACCGCCGTCGTATTCCACGCTGACCCGCCGTGCGCTGGCACTGGCGGCCGTGTTCGCGCTCGCTGCCTGCGGCAGCCATGAGGCGCCGCCTAGCGCCAGCGCACCGACCGAGAGCCCGGCGCCCGCCGCGGCACCGGCCATCGCGCGCCCCACCCAGCAGTACAGCATCGAGGACTTCGTCGACACCGTGTCGGTGGCCGGCGCCTCGTTCTCGGCCGACGAGTCGCGCATTCTGTTCTCGTCCAACCGCAGCGGCGTCTGGAACGTCTACGAGATGCCGGTCGGCGGCGGTGAGTGGAAGGCCGTCACCACCAGCAGCACCGACAACAGTTACGGCGTGGCCTTCTTCCCGAAGGACGACCGCCGCCTGATCACCCGCGACCAGGGCGGCAACGAGCTCAACCATCTGTATGTGATCGAGGCCGACGGCAGCGAGCGCGACCTCACCCCGGGCGACAACCTGCGCGCCGAGTTCGGCGGCTTCAGCCACGATGGCGAGAGCTTCTTCGTCATCCACAACGGCCGCGACCCGCGCTTCTTCGACGTCTACCGCTACTCGGCCAAGGACTACACGGCCGAGCTGCTGTTCCAGAACGACGAGGGCTACGAGCCCGTCGCGATCTCCCCCGACCAGCGCTGGATGGCCCTGTCCAAGTCGCTGACCACCAGCGAGAACCAGCTGTGGGTGCGCAACGTCGCCAGCGGCGAGATGCGCGAGGTGTCCAACCCCGACCAGCGCGCCCAGGTCGCGGCCCAGGATTTCAGCCGCGACTCGGGCTGGCTGTACTACACGACCAATGAGGGCACCGAGTTCATGCGCCTGCGCCGCATGAGCCTCACCGACGGCACGCATGAAGAAGTGCAGGCCGCCGACTGGGACATCGTCGCCAGTTACTTCAGCCATGACGGCAAGTATCGAGTCACCGCGGTCAATGTCGACGGCAGTACGCAGATCGAGCTCTACGACGCCGCCACCGGCGCGGCCAAGGCCCTTCCGGAGCTGCCCTCGGGCGAGATCCGCGGAATCTCGATCGCCCGCAGCGAAGACCGCATGGCCTTCTACGTCAACGGCGACCGCCAGCCCAGCGACCTCTATGTGCTCGACTTCGCGGCCAGCGAGCCGGTGCGGCTGACGAATTCGCTGAACCCGAAGATCCAGCCCGAGGACCTTGTGCAGACCGAGGTGGTGCGCTTCAAGAGCTTCGACGGGATGGAGATTCCGAACATCCTGTGGAAGCCGCACCAGGCCACGGCCGAGAACCGCGCGCCGGCCATCGTCTGGGTGCACGGCGGCCCCGGCGGCCAGACCACCCGCGCCTACAGCGCGGTGCTGCAGTACCTCGCCAACCACGGCTATGTGGTGCTCGGCATCAACAACCGCGGCAGTTCGGGCTACGGCAAGACCTTCTTCACCGCCGACGACGGCAAACACGGCCGCGAGCCGCTGTGGGACTGCATCGAGGCCAAGAAGTACCTGCAGAGCCTGCCCTACGTCGACCCGGACCGCATCGGCATCGCCGGCGGCAGCTACGGCGGCTACATGACGCTGGCAGCACTCGCCTTCCATCCGGAGGAGTTCGATGTCGGCGTCAACATCTTCGGCGTCTCCAACTGGCTGCGTACGCTCGAGAGCATCCCGCCCTACTGGGAGAGCTTCCGCGACGCGCTCTACCAGGAGATCGGCAATCCCAACACCCAGCGTGAGTTCCTCACCGAGACCTCGCCGCTGTTCCACGCCGACAAGATCACCAAGCCACTGATGGTGCTGCAGGGCGCCAACGATCCGCGCGTGATCCAGGCCGAGAGCGACGACATCGTCGAGGCCGTGCGCAAGAACGGCGTGCCGGTCGAGTACGTGCTGTTCGAGGACGAGGGCCACGGTTTCTCGAAGAAGGCCAACCAGATCCGCGGCTATGGCGCGATGCTGGCCTTCCTCGACCAGCACCTGAAGAACAAGCCGGTCGGCCATTGAAACCTGCTCCGCGCTGAACGCCGCCAGTCACCCAGGTGTGGCCGGCGGCGTCAGGGCGGGCCCGGCCATGGAGTGTCTGGTGTCTCACAGGTTCGACGGCCGGACCCATCGAAACCAAGGAGAGCGAACGATGAGTGGACGCGGATCCGGCGGCAACGTGATTGCAGCGCTGTGCAGCCTGTTCATCCCGGGCCTCGGCCAGCTGGTGCAGGGGCGCGTGCTGTGGGCCCTGTTCTGGTTCGTGCTGGGCGGCGTGCTGTGGCTGGTGACCTTCACCCTCGGCGGCTGGATCGCCAACCTGCTGGCCTGCATCCACGCGGCGGTGTACGAGCCGCGACGCGGCTGACGAAAACGCACAGCTGCACATCCGACGGCCGGAGTGCGCCATCGCTCCGGCCGTTTTCACGCCTATACTCCGGCTGAACTTTGCAGCCGCGGCGCCAATGATCTTCGACCTGGGCGATGCCTACCCCACCGACGAGACCGAGCGGCAGCTGCCGGACGCGGCCTCGGCGCTCGCCCTGGTCGAGCGCGAACTGCCCGATCTGCTGCCGCGCCTGCGCTGTCGGCACGCTGCATGGGCCCGTCGGTTCGGGCCAGCGGGCGATGGCCGCATTGCCGGCCTCGAAGCCGCCATCGCGCTGGGTGTTGCCCGCCTGGGCCTGCGCCACGGCCGTTACGGCAACGATTTCCACGCCTATCACAACGAAGCCCATGCGCTGCATCTGCTGCTGGAGCGGATCGACAGCCTGTATGCCCATCCCGCTGCCGCTGCGCTTGGACATGAGGACTGGCTGGCGCTGGAACTGTTCGCCGCCACCCATGACCTGCGCCAGCGCGAGCATGGCCATCACGAAGCGCCCGTGGGTGCGAACGAAGCGGCCAGCATCGCTGAAGCGCTGCGCATCCTTGCCGTCTGCGGATTCAGCGCCGAGCGCGAGCCGCAGCTCCATCTGGCGCTGGGGCTGATGATTGCCGGCAGCACCTTCGACGCCCGCCCCTCGCCCAGCGCACCCGACCCCGAGGGCGCGGACAACAGCGCCGAGCTCGTCGCTGGCGGCGGCGCGCTGGCATCGCGCCTGCCGCAGTGGCTGGCGCAACGCGCACCGGCGCTGTCGACGCGGGCTTCGGCGCGGCGCGGCCTGCATCTCGCCTGCATCGCCGCCGACCTCGATACCGCAAACGTCGGCGAACCCTTCGGCGCGCTGCTGCGCAGTGCACGCGAGCTGGCCGAAGAGCGCGAGATGCGCGCCGGCCGTCGGCTGGGCGCGGCCAACTCGGCCCAGCCCTGCCGCGACTTCCTGCTGCATGCGCAGACCCGCTACCTCGAAGAGCTGCACCGCTTCGCTTCGACCGAGGGCGAGGCCTGGCTGGGCGCCGGCAAGCGCGAGAACGTCGTCTGCATGCGCGGGCTGGTGGCTGAACTCGCTCGCCCCAGCTGCAGCTTCCAGCGCGCGGCCAGCGGCAGCGAGGTGTTGCACGCGTTCACCGCCGCCGCCGGTCTGTGCGTGGGCGCGTGATCCCAGCGCGCCCTGCCCCGGGG
The DNA here is from genome assembly GCF_900101825.1 of Aquimonas voraii. Classification (GTDB taxonomy): domain Bacteria; phylum Pseudomonadota; class Gammaproteobacteria; order Xanthomonadales; family Xanthomonadaceae; genus Aquimonas; species Aquimonas voraii. The sequence goes on along the minus strand of NZ_FNAG01000012.1, from coordinate 45,046 downwards.
CCCGGCTGCGGCAGCCGAAATCCTTTGTCCGCGCCAGCACTTGGGCGCGCCGTCCTCGTGCTTCTTGCGCTTGCGCCGGGATGCGAACTGCTATAGTGCGCGGTCCGCTCCCCGCCCCGTGTGCCGCCGTGAAAGACCATTTGCGCGAACTCGTTCTGCAGGCCCTGCTCGACATGAAGCGGGCCGGCGAGTTGTCCTTCGAGAACGAGCCCGACTTCGTCATTGAGCGCAGCAAGAACCGCGAACACGGCGACTACGCCAGCAATGTCGCCCTGCTGCTGTCGAAGGCGGCGGGCCGCAAGCCGCGCGAGCTGGCCGAAGCCATCGCCCGCACCGTGCCGAAGTCGCAGCATATCGAGGCCGTCGAGGTCGCCGGTCCCGGGTTCATCAACTTCCGCCTGAACCAGGCCTGCCGTATCGGCACCCTGCGCCGCGTGCTGGAACAGGGCGAGCGCTATGGCTGCCAGCCCGAGGATTCGCGCGAATCGGTCACCGTCGAGTTCGTCTCGGCGAACCCGAACGGCCCGCTGCACGTCGGCCACGGCCGCGGCGCCGCCTACGGCGCCTCGGTGGCCAACCTGCTGGAGGCCTACGGCCACAGCGTGCAGCGCGAGTACTACGTCAATGACGCGGGCCGGCAGATGGACATCCTCGCCGTCAGCGTCTGGCTACGCTACCTGGAGCTGTGCGGCGAGCAGCCACGGTTCCCCGACAACGGCTACAAGGGCGACTACGTGGTCGACATCGCGCGCGAGCTGCGCAGCGAGATCGGCGATGACTTCCGCCACCGCGCTTCGGAAGTCGAGGCCACCCTGCCCGCCGACGAAAGCCAGGGCGGCGACAAGGAAACCCATATCGACGCCCTGATCGAGCGCTGCAAGCAGCTGCTCGGCAGCGAGGCCGACTACCGCAAGCTGTTCGACAAGGGCCTGAACTGGTGCCTTAAGCTGATTCGCGAGGACCTGGTCGAGTTCGGCGTGGTCCACGACAACTGGTTCAGCGAGCGCTCGCTGATGACCGATTGCTACGTGCAGCGCGCCATCGACACCCTGCAGAAGGCCGGTCACCTGTACGAGAAGGAGGGTGCCCTGTGGTTCCGCGCCACCGACTTCGGTGACGACAAGGACCGTGTGGTCCGCCGCGAGAACGGCGTCACCACCTACTTCGCTTCCGACCTCGGCTACCTGCTCAGCAAGTTCGAGCGCGGCTTCGAACGTGCCCTCTACATCTTCGGCGCCGACCACCACGGCTACATCGCGCGCCTGAAGGCCGCAGCCCAGGGCCTGGGCCTTGATCCGTCGAGGATCGAGATCCAGCTGGTGCAGTTCGCGGTGCTGTACCAGGGCGGCGAGAAGGTGCAGATGAGCACGCGCTCCGGCCAGTTCGTGACCCTGTCCGAACTGCGCGAGGACGTGGGCACCGATGCCGCCCGCTTCTTCTACGTGATGCGCGGCAACGACCAGCACCTCGACTTCGACCTGGACCTCGCCAAGAGCCAGTCCAACGAGAACCCGGTCTACTACATCCAGTACGCGCACGCCCGCGTGCACGCCCTGCTGCGCCAGGCCGCCGAGAAGCACTGGAGCTTCAACCGCACCGCCTGCGACGCCAGCCGCGCGCGTCTGACCGACCCGCGTGAGGACGAACTGCTGGGCGAACTGATGCGCTACCCCGAGGTGGTCGAAGCCGCCGCACTCGGCCGCGCCCCGCAGGTGATCGCCAACTACCTGCGCGAGCTGGCCGCCGGCTTCCACAGCTACTACAACGCGGTCGCCATCCTGGTGCCCGAGGAAGAGCTGCGCCAGGCGCGACTGGGCCTGTGCATCGCGGTGCGCCAAGTGCTGGCCAACGGCCTGCGCCTGCTCGGCGTGTCCGCCCCGGAGCGCATGTAATGGCGGCCCGGCGCGGCAAGCCCAAATCGCAGGCACGGCGCGGCAATGACAATCGCGTACCCGGCTGGGCCTGGCTGCTGGCCGGCGTGCTGCTCGGGCTCGGCATCGCCGCATTCGTGCTGTACCGGGAAGGCTTCAGCGGCAAGCCGGGCGGCCCCACTCCGAACCCCACGGCCACGCCGCCGGCGACCAGCAGCGAGCCCGCTGTAGCGCCACCGCTGGCCGAAACGCCGAAGCGGCCGCGTTACGACTTCTACACGCTCCTGCGCGAGCAGGAGACCGCCGTGTCCGACCGCGAGCTGGCCGAGCGCGCGCGCGCCGAAGCGGAAGCCGCTGCGAAGCAGCGGGCCCAACAGCAGCAACAGCAGGCCCAGCAGCAGACGGAAGCGACCGCCAGCGCGCCGCGCGAGCGCTACCAGCTGCAGGCGGGCGCCTTCCGCGATGCCGCGGACGCCGAGGCGCTGAAGGCGCGGCTGGCCTTGGTCGGCCAATTCGCGCGTGTGCAGACCGACACCATCAACGGCGGCGTCTGGCATCGCGTGCGCCTCGGCCCCTACAGCAGCCCAGGCGAGGCCGAAGCCGCCAAGCGGGCGCTGGCCGCCAACGGCATCGATGCCATCGCGGTGCGTGAAAGCGGGCAGTAAGCGTGGGGTCTCGGCGGCAGCACCACCGCCCGCGCGACACATGCTGCGCCACCGAGACCAGAAAAACGCGAGCGGGGCGAACGTTCGCCCCGGCCCGTCCCGGCCATCCATCGCAGTGGCATACCCCTGCGGCCGTCTGTGCGGCCAGCCCCGACTGACAGTGGTGCCGCAATCCGGCATGCTCGCCAGTCACGAACTTCGGTGAACGTCCACGTGTCGAGCTTCGCGCTCTCCACCCGCCCCGACTACGGCAGCCGCACCAGCCAGCAGCAGGCCATCCTGCGCAGCTACGCGGGCAACCGCGCCGAGGCCGTGGCCGAGCCCGTGCGCACGACCGATACCACTCGCCCGGGCGGCGGCGGTGGCGCCCCCGAGGCCGAGGAAGGCAGTGTGCTGAGCTACCTCAAGGCCGGCCGCAGCCTGCGTTTGAGTCTGGCCGGCGAAACCCTGGGACGCGGCCTCGACATTCGCGTCTAGCGCGCCTGTCCCGACCGCTGCCAGCACACGGCCACCGCGGCAGCGCAGCGAGCGCGAAGCGCGTGGTATCCTTCGCGCCCCGCGCCGGCAGGCCTGCCACGCCGCGGACATCAGCGACACACAATGCGCCTGTAGCTCAGCCGGATAGAGTAGTGGCTTCCGAAGACACTACTCAGGCAAGCGAGGCCCGAGGTGGAGAGGCACAGCGGCTTTACTCGAAAGGGTGAGGCCGGAGAGGAAAAAAGCTTTACAAGACGCGCCTGTAGCTCAGCCGGATAGAGTAGCGGCTTCCGAAGCCGTTGGTCGGGGGTTCGAATCCCTCCAGGCGCGCCATTTCCCTTGTGACAGATCTGTGCCTTGGGTGTGCCAAACCCCTCTCCACGCAGCCGCGCCGACAGAGTAAAGCCCGAACTCTCGCTCGGCGGTTGTTGATGGGGCTGCCCTCAAGTTCAAACTCTGCGACAGCACACGCAAGGCGCCGGGCCTCACCCGACAGATCTCCGTGGCCGGTATTTGGTTCGAACACAAAGTCGCAGGCCCAGACCTGGTTCGGCCCGGTGGCCGGTATCGACCGCGGCCTGGAAGCGGCGATTCGCCTGCGTGGCCGCTTCTTCGGCGCCTGCAGCCGGGCCTGCCGCCACAGCCGGAACATCCGGTCCCAGCCGAGATGGAAGCCCTCGCGCTCCAGATAGATATGGATCCGGCGATAGCAAAACCGCGGATACAGCGCGGCGTAGTGCTTCATGCGTTCGATGACCGCAGCATCCTTGGCAGGCAAGCGAGCTTCGTAGCGCAGCGCCGAGCGGGCCAGCCCGATCCGGAACCCCACAGCTAGCTCACTTGAGCAACGTGCCGCTTAGTGCCGGCAACCCGAGCGAGCTTTCCCTCCCGCATGAGCAGCCCGAGGAGGCTGTACGACAGATAGTCCTTCGATCCTCCGCCGTAGTCGCTACGCAGGCCGAGCATGCTCGCAGCATCGGAGTTCGAGATACCAGTCGGATTCGCCTTGGCCAGCTCCAGAACGGCGTCCTTTAGAAGGGCCAGACCAATCTGAGCCTTCTCCCTTACGCCAGACGGGACAACCAGCGAGCTACGGCTCTTGTTTACCAACCCGCTTGGCAGAACGGAATTCAGGAGCATCCCCCCAGTATCGAGGGTGCCAAAAGCGGCAATAAGCTCGGCCTCAATTCTCAACGCTTGCTCTTCTGTGAGCCCGTCCACGAGCCGGGTTACCAGCACCTGACGCCCTGAGGCCATGATCTCGGAGATCTTGCTTCCCTTCTTTGAATCGTCTGGCCTTACAAGATGGTCATGGGAGCGCGTCCCGGTTCCTTTACCTATGTAGAACGGCTGGGCGGGCGCCATCCGTGGATCTTTCAGCGCATAAACGTAATACGCATTGTCGGACACAGCCCACCTCTCTTAGGAACGCAACTTAAGACCAAAAGCGTAACTAGGCGATAAATCGACACGACGAAAAGTCATTCCTTGGCCCACTCACCCCGTCTGTAGAAGGGCGCGCCGCGGACGAACTCACCTTGCACGTCATGAGTCTTGTAGAGACATTCATGGACGCCAAGGCTACGGATACGCTCCGCCAATTGCGGCAATCCCACCGCATCACTAAAGCCAAGCGCCGAAAGCTCCTGCGGACGAACGTTCGGGACCTTGTGTATGAACCAGGAAAGCAAAGGCTCCCGGTAGTCCGTCGCACCTGCCTTGAAGTGACTCAAGTACTGCGAAGCGAGGATCACCCCGACGCCAAACTCACGTCCCTGCAGGAGGACCCGACGCAGGACGTCGAATTCATACTTCATGATGTTGTCGGCCTCGTCAACGAGCAGCATGGAGTCGACAACACGCATATTGCGGTTCTCCCCAAGGAAAGGCCGCTTCTGTATCCGCAGCATGTGCTCGTAGAAGACGTTGAGCATGATGGCCACGAGCATGTTCTTGGTCCGGTCATCGGAACCAAGTTCATTTAGCGATATCACGACCACTCCGCGCAGGAATTCGGCCGACGAAACAACGACACTTGGATCCGGCGTGAAGAGCTCCATGTCTACGAGGTCGCCTAGGATTCCCGACAGGGAGTCCGCGCCTCCATCAAGTGCTTCTACGTAATTTCGATGGACGTCGTAAATCGTTGGATACTGCCCTTCGGCGGCTTGCACATATGCGTCCTTGACGGAGTTCTTAAGGCGGTCTCGCTGCTTCGGCCCGATCCCTGAATAGATCTTGTCCAGAACGTCGGAGAAGAACTTGTAGCGCTCGAGCTTTGGATTGATGGACTGCGATGCAGTTGAAACATCGAACAAGTTGAGAGGAAGGTGATGAGGGCTAATGACCCTGGCAGCTACCGCATCAACGAACTCCTTCGAAGAGTAATCCTTTTTGTAGTCGAAGATGAGGACGCTCGGCTCAATACCTCTATTTCCATCTTTCCCCTTGGCTATCTGGTAAACCAGAGACTGGAGCAGCTGCGTCTTACCGGTCCCCAGATCGCCGACGACTCCCATGTTCATTTGGTTCAGGGCCGTGTTGCCAAGATTCAGCCGCCGAATTTGGCTCTCAAACCCATCGATCGTTTCACCGACCCGAATGATCAGCCCGGACTGGGCCATGCCGCCATCCACGTCGATGGCTCCCGGGGAGGCCGGCTGCGACGCGCCCATGGCTTCGACTCCCGAAGACGGCAGCGAGCTGCCCTCGGGCCCCGCCGTTGCTTGGAGCGCGTGAAGGGACGGCACCTCAACGCCGCCATCCACCAAGGGCGCAGTCTCATGGGCCACGGGCGGCGATTGATTGGAGAGTCCGGCATCCCTCCCTTCAGGGAACATTTCCCAGCCACCTAGCTTCTGCTTCATGGCCGTGCAGAGCGCATCGTGCTCGCCACGGATGAAAAGCGCAGCATCCTTGTGCGAGAGCTCGATAGTCTCGTGGAAACCATCTCCATCTGTATCCCTCGGACCACTTTGGCTAGAGCCATCGATCACGATCAGGCGGCCTCTCGAATCCACCCGCACATCGGCCTGGGAGCTCAGGATTGCTTCCATGACTCGTGCGTGCAGGCGCGACCAGTCTCCCGACTTGCCTTGGGCTGCCAGACGTTGGCTGTAAACACGGAATGCGTACCCGATCATCGAGGTCAAGAGGTTCTGGTGCGCAATCCGCCAGAGAACCATCTCTTGATCCTCAGAATACGTTGCCAGCATTGCATCTAGCAGGGATGCCAGCGAGCGTGCCTGGGCAAGCGCGGCTTCTCGATCGGATTGCGGCATCGCCGCTCCAGCACCCCGGTTCTTGACCTCGATGGGAGTCAGTCGGACCTGAACTCCCAGGTCACTGATTCGCACCGTCGCGACCAATAGGTCTGGGCGGTGGAGCGTAGGGCGCTTTAGCGCCTTCGCGAGATCGTCAAGATAGCCCTGGAATGGATCCACCGGAATGACGAGAGCAAGCTCTTCGATGTCTCCCTCCCTGCGCCAAGGCGTCAGGAGACCAGCGCCTGATTCGGCCGCCCGGAAGCTATCCTGAAGCAGCCTCGTGGCCACGAGTAGCCCCAAATCACCCGTCGCGCCAGAATCACCTGCGGCGAGGCCCCTGACGGTTGGAATACCACGCCGTGCGACCTCCTCGACTATTCCAGCAAGCACGGCTTCCGGCATCTCCTCGCAACCGGGGAACCTCTTGACCACGCTTCTCAGGGTTTCGAGGTCGAGATCCTTGATCCGTGACAACAAGTAGTAGCCATTGCTGTCTCCGGCACGACCTGAGTACGACGGGAGCTCGTAGTCCCAAAGATAGGTGCCCTCCAACCAACTTCCGAGAAAGCAGGCCGGGTCAACGCTCGAAGAGGAAACTGCGGCAAATTCCGCGCTCTCCAGCGCCCCCTTGATCACATGAATGCTAGGGGCGAATACGTAACCAAGGCGTTGCTCCGAGATGTTCTCGAGCGACGAGATGGCACTTGCTACAGCGTCGGCCAGCCCGTCGCCAGTGGGCGCCGCGGGACCAGACATGCGCGACTCACGGAGCAGTTGACCCCCCGCCATGCTGGAAGGCTCCCGAATTCGGGTCCTCACGAGCCCACCGAAGCCCAACGGAGAATTTAGTTTGGTTGGGAGTGCACCGGGATTGGAGGTCTCAAGCTGGGCGATGATCGCTAGATCGGGAGCCTCGCCGGCCACCGTGCCGGAATACCAGTGCACGGCGTTCGCCGTATCCTCGGCCAGATTTGAAATCTCCGCATCATCAGGCCGGGCATCTTCCGGTCTGTCGTCGTAGATCCTGACCTCGCTGGCCCCGACCCAGGCGTCCAAGCCTGCCGCCCTATCCCCGCCGCCGAAGTACTTCCTGCCCCAGGAAAGCAGACCTTCATTGCACGCATTGTTCTGGCTCGCGGTACTGGACACCAGGACGCCGACGACCGGCTTCGCCACCAGCATCGAACAGATGTCCTCGAGCGCTTTGTGCACCTGCGAAACACTAAACCCACCGGAGATTCCGCCGACGAGTAGGCCAAACTCCCGGTCAAGCGGGGCTGTCGCCCCATGTGAAGAAAGGGCTTCCAAGCGCCCCGCGTTCCAAAGAATCGACCAGTAGTCCGAACTGCATTCGACCGAGAAAAAAGTGGCGTTGGTCTTGCCACCCATGGCGTTTCTCAGTGGGAGAGTGATCGCATCGGGCACACAATCCGGATCGAGGATGCTGGCGGCTGGACAAGGTCTCTTTCGTGCGGCAAGGAACATGGCTCGCTGGGCCACACAGTGCCAAGCAAGTCTTACCGGATGCATCGGGCTAACTATCACCGCATCCGGCTCTTGCACCAAGGTAAGTCCGTTAGGCTCGAGCCGCGCGACCAACCCTACGTCACACCAAACCGCCCCATCTGGATCGCTCGCAAGCCAGTGCATGTAGGATTTCAAGTAGACGTCTATTTCCCCGGCGAAATCGGGATCCGTTGCCATCCACTCACCGAGCGGCACACCTTCGACCAAGCCATTTCCGTCACCACCCCTGATCCTGGCGGCCAGTGCGGCTCTGGCATCTATGAAAGCCTGCGGCGGCGCCATTTCTTCCGGCGAGGGCCGGGGATCGCACAGGAAGCTAGCCTTCGAGAAGATCGTGTCATCTGCGCCAGTCCAGTCCCGCCTGTGCCAGTCGGCGGCATAGTCCGCGGCCATAACGAAGGGATAATAGGAGCGACCAGCGCGCCCCTGCTCCAGCATCCAACCTTGAAGCTGCGCACTTCTTAGCTGAGCATTAACGTGGACCGCGCTGGGCTTCCGACCGCTAGAGTTCTTAAGGAGCTGCAATTCGAAGTGGCTTGAGCACTCTTCCGGGCTTGATTGCTCCGCCGACAATTCGATCCGGATGACCTGATCATCCGCAACCTCCGGAACCCTGAGCGTGATGTCGAAGAAGCATTCCCCTTCGATTTCGATTTCGACCCCGAACTCGCCCTCCGCGACCATGCCGATTGGCGCCGTGATGGACGGGTCTGGATTTCCTTCCTCGTCACTACCGGTGGCGAGCATTGACGCGAGCTCGACGCCCGGCCTTAAGTAGATGTCAAGGTAGTGCCTCCCCTGCCCGGAGAGAGACAGCGACGCCTCTAACTTCGCTGCTTTTGAGCGTTTCGGGAGGGAACCTTTTGTCGCCGTCGTCGCAGAGGCAACCACCCCAGGGAGCCAGCCATCCATTGAGACAATTCGAACGCTCGCCTTCTTTCCGGCTGATCCTTCGAGGCTTGCCGAGTACTTCATCGGACTCTTGTGGGGGGGGATCTCGTCGTCCTCGACGTGGATCATGCGTTCCGCGTCAACTGTCCAAACCTTCGTCGCCGCCTTCGCACCCGGGACCTCGCGGATAACCTCCAACCGCCTGCCCACGTACTTCTCTGGAACCTCGATCCTAAGTTGCACGGATCCCTTGACGACGGGAACCATGCCCTTAAGGTGCGAAATCATCGGATTGGCACACTGAATAATGATGTCGCCGCCCGCATCGGGTAGAGCGCCATCATCGAGCAACTCTTCCCAGCGCTCGACAGTGAGCGACTTCCACCAGACTTCGCCAGCGATGGCGTCCGAAGGCATGTACGCATATGGCGCACATCGCCGAACCGCAGTAACCACATCGCACCTGCCCCTCATATTCGAGAGGCACGCGGTGATGTGTTCTTTTTCGATATCGTCCCTGGCTTTTTGCAGAAGGGACGACAGTAAGCCACCGAAGTTCTCGGCTTCGATCCTGTCCACGATGGCTGAAAGGATGGCGGTCTTGGATCTCGGTTCAATACTTCCGTCGCTAGAGGGCGGGAATCCGGCGGCCAAGCTAACGAGTTGGTCAAGAGACAAGCCGCGTTCTTTTAGCTCCCACAACCGTTCGATGACGCGCCAGGCTCCAACTCTCGCTACTTCGTGCTGATCTGCCGCGTCGGCGGCGATCATCGCCTCCTTTAGTAGATCCTTGGCAGCCGCGGCGTCGCGACCGGAGAGTTCTGAGAGGGCAGAATCAACAAGCGACTGAATGAATGGATCAGACCACCAGGCAATGATCGAGGCACCGCCCTCGTTTACCGATGGCTCGAGTCCAAGCGAAGTTCGAGTTGATTCATGCGTATCGCTCGCTTGAGCACCGGGCTCGACAAGAACTAGGAAAACACCATTCCTGTCGTTCCTGACGGCAGCGAGTCCATGGAACTGAAGGCATCCCGACTGTGTGGCGGAGCCGATGGGAAACCCTGTAGGGAGGCGGTCGACCTGAAGGATCACGGGATACTGAACCGCCTGACCATCGGCCCTTGTCGCTTCGATCAGCGATCGACCGTGGATAAGATGCCCAAATACTTGATTCAGGATGTGCTTTGGCGGGCCGCAGAAGACTGCGCGACACTCCATATTCCCGGCCACCAGCGTCGCGATCTCACGCGCCATGGCTTTTTCGACCCAGCTTGCAATTCCCTTGGCTAGCGTGCTCATCATTGCCTCCTTCCTCAGGCTACGAACGGGGGCACAAGGAGCATACCGCTCTCGGCATCCGGGCTATCCAGTACGAGTCCGAGCATTCGGAGTTGCTTTCCAAGGACGCTATCGTTGACGCCGTGGAGATCAAACTCGATGCCGTAGCTCCCGAGATGGGATGAAAGCCTTTGTATCGATCGCGGTCCATCCACCGCATGTAGGCACGAGTGGACCATCGCAAGTACGGCAGCGGGCCCTAGAGATAGAACCCATGGCGCGTTCCTGGCATCCCCGTTCTTCCTGAGGAAATAGCTCTGGTCGTACCCGCGGAGTGCCTGGTCCATCGTCTGCCTCTGTCCAAGCGTGTACTGGCTGAATTCCAGAAGGTTTGCTCCGACTCCTTTCTTACAGCCAATGGTCCTGACTTCCTTGTCTTGCAGGGAATGGAAGGCATCCATGACGCCACGGGCCTTGAGCCCCCCTGCGTTGGCCTGAACGCTCTTGATGAAGTCAAGGATTTCTTCGGACGAACAAAGTCGACTTGAGCCCACGCCAAGTTCGTCCAGCGTCCAAAGGACACAGTTGATTCCCAGGCGTGCGGATAGGTATCGAGAGGCCAGGTCCCGAATCGCTGGGACAGCGGGATTCCCGAACGAGAGCGTCCGCCGCCTGACGGCCAGAATGTCGGTTCTTATGGCGGCGGCATCGGCGGGCACGCCACTCGCCTCGCCCTCGAGCGCCGCACGCATCGCACGCCACAAGCGGTCATTGACGTCGCACAGCCACAGCACATGGCTGACCGATCCAATTCGAAGTAGCGCCTCGAGCAGTGTGATCCACTGCCGCCGCGTCATGGCGGACTTCGCATCCAAGATTCCTCGCAGGTCCACCACGAACTGCCGAGCGGGATAGGAAACTCCCCGTCTATCGGATTGCGGAAGCAAATCTGGTTGATCCATCGGTCTTGGGGCCCACGCTATTTGCTCTGGGCGCCTGGGACTAAATTCTGTTTGGAGCCATCTTGCCCAGACATCATCCGCTTCCGTCACGGACAAAGCATCGTAGAGTTCGCCCCAAAGCGTTTCCGCGCCCTCCATGGTCTCCGACCCGATTCCGACCATTTGCTTGATCAGCCGCCCCGGGTTCCAGGAGTTTCCTCCAAGGCGCGCGGCGCCCGAGTAGATGGCCGCGTCGGGAACGACCGGGGACAGCGATAGGAATCGCTTGGAGGATTGCTGCGCAACCTTAGGACTTTGCACGACACGATCCACGACCGTGCGCCAGGCTTCTGGGCTCAGACCACCAGCTGCGTTCTGCTTTCTGCGTTCCTTGTCCAGCGCCTTCCTGAAATCATTGCCAAGCGAGGGCACTTTCTCCTCGGAAACCCCGTCAAAGCCGACGGCGCGGTAGAGCGAAGACAGGACGACCTCGCCAGTTGCGAACTCCGGGGCAGACCTCATACCAAAAGAGGATTCGTTGAAGGCTCGGTGCGAGGCTTCTTTCTTCCATGGTGAAGCGAGAAACTCCTGCATGGACATCAAGCACCCTCCTGGCGGATGACGAAACTTCCAAAGGTCCGCACTATGACCTCATCCCTGATTCCGATCCGGATCTCCGCACCTTCCAGAGCGTCTTCGTCTCGCACGATCGCTCCCGCAAGACCAGCTCGGGTCGTATCGAGAAGCGCGACCACCGACCTCGGAAGTGACGACGCGACCATGCCACGCCTAAGGGATTTCGTCGCCTTGAAGAGATCGAAGGTCAGGGCTATGGGCCTGGCGTTGCCTTGTGCGCCGACCCTCAGGAAGGGCATCGGCGATCTCGGCCGCTCAACACCCTCCAAGGCGGGCACCGGCTTAACGCGCTGAATGTCCGTGGTAAGCATCGCGCGCCGCTCTGGGGGAGGCAGCGGCTCACCAAAGGTGTTGTTGAGACAAACAACGAACCGGCGATTGACGTTGAGAAGTGCCTCGACCTGCCTGATCGCCTGCTGCAGCGCCGACGAATCGCCATTGGTGACGCGGTGGAACTCCTCGAGGACGTCGGCATCCTTTGTGACACAACACCTGACGCCAATCGACCTCCTTGCCAGCCTGCACGCGATGGCCCTCAGAAGCGCCTGGACTCGAATTGCTGTCGCCGGCCGAGATCGCCTGACTAAGTGATCAGACAACTTATTGTCGGCCTCCTCAAGGACCTTGAGTGCTGAAATCTCGATCTCCGAGAGGCACTGATATTCTTGGAGGTACTCTCTGCCTCCTTGGATGGACAGGCTGAACCGCCTATCCAAGTCTTCGTAACGAATAACAGTATTAGCGCTTACCCTAACCTCGAAGGTGGGGCTTGCCTTTGCTGGATCCAATACGGATGACATGCCGGAGAGCTGGGCACGGAGGGTTGCCGTCGACTCCCGCCGCTTATCCAGCGCCAGGAACTGCTGGATAGCCACAAGCGCCGGGAAATCACCAAGCCCTAGGTCGGCGATGTCTCTTCGGAGACCCGACGCATGCTCGATTGGCCAGTCGCCAAAGAGCGCGTGTTGGTATTGGGAAGCCAGCAACCGAAAGACTCCGCGCTTTCGGAGTACATCGGCCTTGCGCGGGTCGCCGCCGGGGGGATTCAGTTGTTTTGCCGCCCATTTGCAGGGCGAATAACCGGACGCATCGGCATTGCTAGGGGTTCCAGCCAACAGGTGGGCGACAAGGGAAAACAGGTCCCTGAAGTTCCAGCGCTTTCCGCTCGCCAGCTCATACCATCGGAGCAGCTTGGCGAGAGATCCCGCATGGGGCTCGCCGGAAAGGAGCCTGCGACTTGTGCAAAACGGGCAATACTGACCCGCTTCGCATGCCCCGAAATCAGGCCAATGGTCGGCATTGGCCGCAATATGAAGAACCTGCTCCGCGGGTGAAGGTTGACCCTGGACGCCTGCGACCAAGGTCTCCACATCCATTGGCCAGACTGCGATGCCCGGATATCCCTGCAGAGGCCAGCATGAGACGCCATGGGCCGCCATCGACACCGACCGGATGATTTGCTTCAGCAAAGCACCAATTTCTGTGTCACCTCTTTCCGTCGCAAGTATCAGGGCATCATCTAGGACGCCGCGATTTATGCACGCTAAATAGATGCGCTTTGACACGTTGTCTTCGACGAGTCCTGCTAGGTCGTTGCAGAGCAATTGCGCCGGAAGATCAGGAGAGCCCGGATTCCCCTCCGAGGCGTCTTGGACAATCGAGATTGTCCCGCTCGAGCGCCCCCCTGAAAGCGCCCCAAGATCCACCTCCACAAGGCGTCCTGGGGGGACTCCATCCTTGGACTCGAAGACAGCCGCAAGCTTGTCGATGAGCGCTCCGCTCAGCGCAAGCCTTGAGTCAATTCGGCGAAGCGTCTGCTCAATTGCCTCTGTCTTGCCGTTTCCCGGCCCTCCCAACAGCAACACCGCCCGCGGAATGCCCGGCTCGAACTGGACGACGCTATCCGACCATTCCCAGAGACGGGTGAGTAGAGGAGTCTCTATCACCTTCCCGACGGGGCGGCCGCTGCCGCCGTAGAAGAGTTTCTTGACTCCTCCAGCCCGATTGCCCGACCAATCAAGCAATCCATCGGGGTATTTCGTCATCGTCTATCCACCTGTTCGATTCTTGCAGCTGACTAATTGCTATACGGCAAAAGCCTTTTTCTCGGCCATCGCGAGACTGGGCGCACTGGCCCTTATCACTCGCGTTGAACTCAAAGAGAGGCACGCCATTAATCCTGAGCCAATGGCCTGCCCGAGCAGCGGCGGGACCGCATTGCCAACCTGCGTGTACCGCGGGCACTCATGACGACGGGACGCCCCGCCCGTGGTGTATTTGCCCTTGAAACGGAACCAGTCCGGGAAAGACTGAATTCGGGCGTACTCCCGGACCGTCAGGATCCTCGGGTCTCGGTAGTGCAGGACGTCATCCGGCAGGGTAGTCAGGGTTGGCGCCGGCTTTTCGGGATGCATCGGCACCGTCCTATGCTTCAGCATTCTATGCTGCGCCCTCAACTCGGCGCTCAAGTTGACCCCTCGCGGGCAAGTTTCAAGGATCGCCTTGAAGCGCTTTTCTACATCAGGACGATGACGGGCAAGTCGCATGCTGTCCATTTCGGATGGGGTGACCCCAGAAGCCATGGCGATCTGGTAAGGCGTGTTCGGCCCCTGGTACCTGACCTGCCTGTAGCCTGCACATCGCTCGCTTCCCACGTAGTCTTCGGTGTTCTCGTGATCGGCCGGCCCAATCGCGAGATCAGAGATCGCGTCCCGAACCGTGACATGGGCGCCCTGGCCATATCGGACGAGCTGACGCTTGCCTGCCTGATTGATTGCATCGAAGATGCCCTCGAGCACGTCTGCGGGAGTCGAGCTAGCCGCGCATGCAAGCTTATCCGCGATATCCGACCGAATCCCAACGGCAATTAGTCGAGTGCGGCGCTGCGGGACGCCGAAGTCAGCCGCGTCCAAGACACGCCCCGACACCACGTAGCCGGCTATTGAAAGCGAATGCAGAAGCTTTTCGTAGTAAGTCTTGCGACTCTTCCCGTGCTCATACTTATGGGCGACGTTCATGCCGGGAACGTTCTCCAGAACTAGGGACTTCGGCTGGAGTCGCTCGACGAAATCGACGTACCGCTGGGAGAGCTGGTTACGGGGATCCTTCGCGTTTCGCTTGCCCGCGAACGAGAATCCTTGACATGGCGGACCACCCGCGATGAGGTCGACTTCACCCCGCATTTTCGACAAATGTAGACCGCGCAGTGCCAAAACGTCATCGATGGAGTGTGCGCGCTGCTCCAACCAGCTGGGCCAATCAAAGGCAAAGCGGGAGTTCTCACCAAGGAAGTTCTCCCGGAAAGTCTCGAACGCATCCGTGGCCTTCTCGATGGCGAAGAGTCCTTTCCATCCAGCCTGGCAAAGTCCCAGCGACAAACCTCCGCATCCCGAGAAGAGGTCGATGAAAGTCCGGCTCGCCGGCACTACTTCCAAGTTCATTTCTTGTGACGTCCTGCTCTTTTTATCAGCAATCTTACACGGTTGTCGACCGCACGTGTTTCGGTGTCATTACTTCGATTCGCTGAGAATTTACCTTACAAGCGCATCAAGTCGCTTCTTGGCCTTACTCCTATGATCAGTCAATCGTGCCGGGCTCTCAGGTCTGGTGGAGCCTCAGGTCTGCACAAAGGTGCGCGTAGAATCTCCCTCCGTTTCGCTTTTCCTGCGAAGCCGCCTAGCGTTGGACGAATGCAGCCAGATTGGGCAAGTCAGTTAGCGCGGATCTACCTGCTCCGTTCGCGATGTTGGTGGCATTTAATGCCGCCGATCCGACACAACGGGGCGGGAAACCCTGCTGCGGGTTCGTCTGGTGCACGTAAGCTAATATCCGCTCAGTCAACCCTACACTGTACGACCAAGACGGCCCTGACCTCATGTCCTGCATGAGTCCATTGGCACCTCCAAGGTTGGGATCAAGCCGGTCGAGTTTTGCGGCAGTCGCTTTCATGAAAACATCGGAACCAGACTGCGAATGAGAAGAATATTTCGCCAAGAACCTAATGCCCCACTGGTTGAACGCATTGATTAGCCGGCATCTTCTTTTGGGAGCGAGTCATGCAGTTCAAGAAATCTTACGAAGTTAGTTTCGCACAGGCTCAATTTCAACCGATCAAAACCCATCCATGTAACTGATCTGCGCCGAACCTGAGTGAACGGAGTTGCTCGCCCCACGCAAAAAGCCGCACTGGACAAGGCTCGCAGCGCGTCAAGGCAGCCCCGTGCTGGTTCGCCATCCTTCTCAGTTTGAAGCGGCGGTTGAAGGGGTATGCGGCCTCGGCTAGGTAACGGCCAGCGTACTTCGACTGACGGATAGCGTGATTGACGCCTTCGAGAGCTCGCTGGAGGTTGGATCGAAGCATGTTGGTCCGGCGCGCGCCATCGACTTCGGTGGCCGCGACGCCGCCGGTCTGCAGCACGGTAGGGGCGTCGCCTGCGACCTCAATGCGCCGGCAGCATCCCAATCCATCGGTGAACGCCTCAGCCTCGGGCGCAAGGCGCCGCTGCGTCGAGTCGGCCAGCGAGGCGTTGTCGGAGGCGCGCACGGGTTCGATGTCGGCGAAGGTCGGCTGTTGATGGGCGGCATCAATGCTCACTGTGATCATGAGCGGCTGCTTATTCTCGGAGCCTCGTCCGGGCCTGCCGCCATTGCGCTCGTCGCTGTGGTAGGCGTCATTGCTCTTCAGGAAACCACTGAGGCGCCTGGTTTTTCCCTGCTCATTCATGGCCTGCATGATCTTGTGCTTCAAGCGCCAAGCGGTGCGGTAGCACACGCCGAGATGACGCTTGAACTCCAGCGCCGCGAGCTTGGTCTTCGTGATGGTGAGCAGGCGAATCAGAAGCCAGGCGGTCAATGGCAGCTTGGTGGAGGCCAGCAGCGTGCCGCTCATCAGCGTGGTCTGATGCTGGCAGGCACGGCACTGGTAAGGGTGTGGCCGCCGCGACGGAAGCTCAAACGATGACGAGCTCCGAAGGCGGGGCAACGAAATCCGGCGGGCCAACGCCAGCGGTACAGTGCGGGTCGACACTTCGCCTCCGTGCCATAGAAGCCCATGAACTCGGGTAGCGACAGCCCCGGCTGAAACTGGATCATGTTCATCGCCATGGCCGTGCTCAGCGCAAGTTGGGAGCACAGCCTCGCGTGGTCGCGTCTCAGATCCTGCGAGCGGCGACGGCCTTCCGAGCGTATCTATGAACTCGCGCCGAGCCCAGAATGATCGACAAGTCGGTAGCGCGGTCCTCTCTCCCAGCCCCCTTCGGAGGGCAGGTCTCAGTTACTCAACGGGTGGCAGCCAAGTCTCTGCTCAACCGGGGACGTTCTGCTCCGGATGATGCTCCACGAGCTCTTCGACCTTGCACTTGAAGTACGTGCAGAGCCGGTCGATGACATCCGTCTGCACGTTCGATCCGTGGTGATTGGCGAGCTTCGAGAGCGTCATACGGTTCAAGCCTGTCGCCTCGGCGATCTCCTGCAAGGTGACGCGCCGGCGTTCCCGGAACTCCAGCTCGGCGATGCGCTCCTTGAGCTTGAATCTTAACATTTCCTGAATTTCGCTCATTCCGATGATCGTTTGATGTTGACAGCGATCTTCTGAGTGCTATCTTCGTCATCGAGTGATCATTTAGGTCATCACTCGATCACCCCGACGAGCACTGGAGGACCCGCATGAGCGCAACCTACCTGACCACCGAGCAGCTGGCTAGCCTGATCCACTACGACGTTCGCACGATCCGCGATCGGCTCAAGGACAGCGTGCTGCTGGAAGGTGTCCACTACATCCGCCCCTTCGGCGGCCGCAAGCTGCTTTTCATCCGCGAGACCATCGAGCGCGACATCGCCAACTTCTCGATGGGGCGCGGGCCGATCATCCCGATGGCCAACGGCGGCGTCGCCCATGGCTAAGGTCCGGGTACGGCCAGAGACAGGCACCCTGTACCTGGACTTCCAGTTCCAGGGCGTGCGCTGCCGCGAGCAGACCGCGCTTTCGGACACGCCCAGCAATCGGCGTGTGGTCGAAGCGCTGGCCAAGCGCGTGGAGCGGGAGATCACCAAGGGCAGCTTCGACTACGCGCGCTTCTTTCCGAACAGCCCGCGCGCCAAGCGCCTGACCGCGGGGGACGATTTCGACGGCGAGGTCGGAGCCAAGCCAGCCACCCCCACCTTCCGCGAGTTCTCGGAAGTGTGGGTGACGGAAAGCTCGCCGCGCTGGCGCCGTCGGTATGCCGCCTACGTGCGCACCACGCTGGATCGCATCCTGCTGCCGGCCCTCGGTGATCTGGCGCTGGACAAGATTGGTCGAGGCGAGCTGCTGGGGTTCCAGGCCCAGATCTCGAAGCGCAGTGGGCGTGGCGGCCAGACGATCTCAGCCAAGCGCATCAACAAGCTGATGATGCTCGCGAAGTCGATCCTCAACGAGGGCTGCGATCGCCATGGGCTGACGTCTGCCGCGCGCACGCTCAAGCCGCTGAAGCAGAAGCGGACCGAAGTGATGCCCTTCACGCTGGAGGAAGTCCAGCTCCTGATCGCCCGGGTGCGGGAGGACTATCGCCCTTACCTGACGGTGCGGCTCCTCACGGGGCTGCGCACCGGTGAGGCCGATGGCCTGCAGTGGCAGGACGTCGACTTCGAGCAAGGCTGCTTCCAGGTGGTGCGCACGCACTCTCGCGAGGGCGACGGCGAGCCAAAAACGCAGTCGTCGATCCGGACGGTGCCGATGGTGCCCCAGGTGCGCGAGGCATTTCTCAAGCAGAAAGCCAACGCGATCCCCGGCTGCGAATGGGTCTTCCACAGCCGGCAGGGCAATCCGATTGATGCGGTGAACTTCACCAACCGCATCTGGTACCCGCTGCTTCGCAATCTGGATCTCAAGGTCAGACCGCCTTACCACATGCGGCATACCGCAGCGACGCTGATGCTGGCCGCCGGAGAAAACCCGGAGTGGGTGGCGAGCATCCTCGGCCACTCGACGACGGAGATGCTGTTCCGGGTGTACTCGCGCTTCGTGCCCAACCTCACCCGGAACGACGGGATGGCCTTCGCGGGACTGATGCACGCGAAGCTCGACCCCAAAGCACCCGACGGCCTTGCGGGCTCAGCGGTCGGCACCTCTCGTACGCCACAACCGACGCAGGCCTCTGATCCCACGGCAGCGCTGCAGGCCCTGAAATCACTGACGCCCGAGCAACTCGGTGCTGTCCTGGCGCTGATCGCCAAATCCCCCTGATCGACCAAAGGATTCCTCCATGCTGGACACTTCCCTCATGTCACCCACCACGCATCGATTCGTCGGCACCTTGGAGTCCGTCGACAAGTTTGAATGCGTCTCCGGCACCCGCTTGCGCTTTCGACACAGCGCAGGAGAGCTGGTGGCGTGGTCGTGGCTACCGCTGCCGAAGCCAGGGGCCCTGGGCATGCTCAAGGGCACAGCGGTCATCCTGCCGATCAAACGCAAGGAGGCGGAAAACCTTCTGGTGTCCTTCGAGCGCGATGATTTCTCGCCAATCACGCCAATGTTCAGCGAGAAGCTCTGCCCGATCCCCGGCGTCGTTCGGCAGACAACCCAGCTGGTCGACCAGATGAAAACGGCACCATTGCGTCGCTTCGTGTCGGACGCGCTGCTGCAGCCCGTTGCACGCAAAAAGTTCTGGCGCCTTCCGGCGTCTTGGATGCACCACCACGCCTACGGCGGGGGACTTGCCCAGCACTCGCTGGAGATTGCGAAGATGGTCGCCAGCGCCGAGGGCGTCTCGGATGAAGACCGCGATCTCGGCATCGCTCTGGCGATTCTTCATGACTACGGCAAGCTCGAATACACGGCCCCCAAGGGCGACGGACTTTCGCCCAACCACCATGAGCAAACCGGGCGAAAACTTCTGGCACCCCTGCTGGATCAACTGCTGGAGGAGTCCTATGGGGTTGGAATCAAGATGCGGGAACTCCTTGGCGGTCCTCGCACCCCACGCACCTCGCCCTATCCGCTCGCGATCGGCCGAGTCGTCCATGCCTTCGATCAGCTCAGCTGCGAGGCGAACAAGCGCATGATGGAAGAGATGCTGTCGTGACAGCAGAGAATGGGGCCTACGCCCATCGACTGGCCCGACAAGCCAGCTCGATGGGCACCCCCTTCACGGAAGATACTTCCGGGCGTACTCGGCGGCAGCACGAACTGCCCACGTGATGATGGCGTGGTGCCTTTGGCGGCCTCCTTCCTTGTTCGCCAGCGGATCCCGAACACGCAGCTCTACACGGGCCGTCTTCTCCCACAGGACGTCATTCAGCTTGTCGCCTGTGAGCAGACTTTCGCCATCCGATGTTCGGCGTAGATGGGCTGGCAAGCGAACGTCTGGACCCAGCCTCCGATCAAACGCTGAGCCACACGCGTGCAGAAAAACCCGCGCAGCTGACGCCTCAAGGACATACCAGCCTGTCGCACCTGGACCACCACTAAGCAACTGTAACGCGTTGCAGGCATCCACCGGGGAGCTTGCCAACCAGCGGCGCAGCAGGCGCAAGGTCTCAGCGGCTCGCTGGAGCTGGACCTCGGACTTGGGAATTCCATCAAGCCCCTGCAGCTCAGGCTGCGCCTTCGCCCATGCGACGTCGAGCATGGGACGTGAGGTGTTCGGGTCACGGCGATACACGCATACCCGCAACCCGGCTTTGCGTGCCCGCTTCGACAGCCATTCCTGAAGCCGCTTCGTAGGCGGACGGGTCGTCTGGGATCGCCCCAGGATGCGCGCAGCCTCCGCCACCTCCTTCTGACGGAACGATGGCTGGACGTCCTAATGAACCCTGCGCAGCCGCGTCGCGCGGAGAGTGGCGTAAACCAGCAGTTCGAGTCCGTGGACATAGTGCCGGTAAGTGGTTTCGTCCGATCCATGTCCCAAGGCCATGCTGACCATGCTCCCTCGACGCGACAGGCGTCCGGCCCGCGCAAAAACTCGGTCGTGAAAGTGCTTGGCGAGTTCTTTCATTTCCAGAACCGCTTGCGGGAGCTGCGCAGCTGCACCCTCTGGAAGAGCGTCGAGCAGCGCACCGAGGACATGCCGACTGGCAAAGGCGTGTCGGAGGTGGTGGAGATGCAGCTCGCTGTCTCCGCTTTCGATGCGTAGCGCCTGAAGAGCCCGCTCTGCGGCAGGGTGTTCAGGTATCTGTCCGGCGGGATCACCCTCTCCTGCGAGGAAGAGGAAGGTCTCTTCGACAATCTCTCGGGAAACAGGCTGTCGATGTTGTTGATCATCAGCCCGGACGGCATCTGTGCGTTTTCCGGAGGCCACCGAGCCGCGCATCTCCCAGAGCGCCCTGAGGTCCTCGCGCTCTTCATCGGTCAGGAGTGACAGTGGAAGTCGACGCAGGGAGTTGCCCGTCTTCAAAGCGCGCGCAGCATTCGGACGAATCTCGAGGTCACATGTAGCATTGCCGCGCCGCGCGTCCAGCAGCGTCAGGCCCAGAATCTCGGCTCGCCGAGCGCCGAAGCGATATGCAAGGCTCAGGAAGACCCGCGCCTCTCGATTGGCACCGCTGTCCTGTTCGGATTTGAGCAGCTTCATGGCACGAGAGTAGTCGGAATCGCTGACATGCCGTGCACTGACTTCGGCCCGCCCGGCGCCTACCTTCGGAAGCTTGTACCCCTCGGGCAAGCGCTCTCCTTCCCGGATACAGAAGGCGTTGAATCGGCGCAAGAGCGCCGATACGCGCGCCTTGAGGTCAGGCGTACGGATACACCCCACCAGCTCCGCGAACGCATCGGTCAGTTCATCAGCGCCGAGTGCGTCCAGCCGTTCCGGCAGGAAGGCCACCAAGCGGCTGGCCATGATGGAGCGGAAGTAGTTCACGGTGCCGAGCCTGAGACGCTTCCTCTTACCATGGCGCGCATCCACCACGAGATTCCGAAGCCAACCCGCGACAAACCACCTGGTCGTGCCCGGCGTCTGCTGCGAGATGATCGATCCCAGTTTCTCTGCCGCAGCAGCGGAAGTGCCTTGCGGGTGCGTTGCCCTGCGGAGCGCCTTCAGAAAATCGTCCCCATCCGCCGGCTCAGAAATCGCTGCATCTGACGGCGACAGCACGGATTCCTCTGTGGCCCCCTTTCCCTCCCGGCCAAGCGCATCGGACGTCGCCTCGTCCGACCCTGACCGGTCGTAGCCCAGCATTCGAACCCAGGCTGACTCATGCCAACTCGTGGATGCCAAGCGACCACTGGCATAGGTGGCCAAGAGGGGGACGCTGTTCAACTGGATATGCGCCGAGGTTGCATCCATCAGCGCCTTGAGGTGCCCTGGAAGCTTGAGCCTTGAGGCTAGGCGCCCCCTGAGTGCTGACCACCCCTCGCGAATGCGCCGATCGAGTGCCGCCTGTCGCGCGCTCCCGGCATTCGGCAACCTCCAGCGCTTGAGCTGCCCTTTGATCAACGCCATCGCGGCAAGAGTGGCTGGATCCACGAAGATGCGGCGCTTCTGGGAAACTCCATCCAGCTCGGCATCAATGAGCATCCAGGCGTAGTGCTCGGAGAGACATACCGGCGCGCCTTCCATGAGGGATTCAAACACGGCGCGCAGGATGCTCCTGCTGCAAGCCCCCGACCGCATCACGAGCAGAGCAGCCGCCAGTCCGACCTGCTCTTGTTCCGAGGCATCTATCCACGATTGGTTGGCCAGCTCGGAATCTAGCCCCTCGATCGAATCAAGGACTGCGCCAACGTTGCGTGGCAACGGCGGCGGTCCCGCAGGGATCTCCAAGTACAAGGGGCGATCGATCTGCCCAGTCTCATGGCTCCCCAGCGCCTCGAGTCGAATCTCCAGAAGATCCATGGCACAGCACAGCAGTTCATGGCCTTCCGTAGCCTGCAGTGCCTTGACCTTCGTTCGAGACTTGCCTGAGGTCTGTTCAAGCAGATGAGCCAGCACCGAGTCGCGGATCTCGCGCACCGTGTCACTGCGGCCCTCATTTAAGTCTTCTGCCAGATCGATTCGAAGCGCGGCGAGGGCTTCTTCCAGAAGAACGGCGGCCTTCGCGTAAGCGTCGGAGTTGGTCTCCTGCATGTGCGCAGGCCTGAGCGGAAGGTCGGTCGTCACTGAAAACTCGTGTATCCGATGTCGGTCAAGATCCCTTCGATGTGGGATTCTGCAAGCAGAACCAGTCGACTAGACGGATAGGTGGAGAAGGGGTCGTGCGGGCTCAGCAGGTTGAACCAGTGCCCCATGAAGGCATCGACATCCTCAGGCGATGCCCCCCGTTGGACCAGCTCGGTGCGAATGAATCGCCGCAGCGAATACAGCTCTAGGTCAAACCCTCTATCCTGCGCGAACTCTGCGAACATCTTGGGCGAGAAGGGACCTTTCGGCTTCCCATCGCCCCCCCAGTGACAGAAAAGGCCGTGCTCGCCCGTCGGGGCATATCCCCAGCCTGCCAGAGCGCTCTGGTAAGCACCGAGCTGCCTCTTGAGCGTCGGCGCAAGCGGAACCAGCCGATTGTTGTATGAGCTACCTTTTTCGGCCAGAACCGCGAGGCCATGGGCGCGCACGAAATCAAGAATTCTTCTGGTCTCATAGGCGCGGCCAGCGACGCCAAGGTTGAAACCCAGCAGGGTGTAGAAGGTCAGGGCATTCTTCCGGTCCACGCCGGGTGCTTTTTTGAGCTTCTCCTTGGCGCTGCCGACAAGCGCCTTGACAGCCTCAAGGGTGGGAACACGACGGGCTCCGACGACCCGAGAAGGCGCTGACACGCTCGTCTTGGACTGTTCCCGCTCGTGCTCCAGGGCTTTCAGGTAGAGCTGAACCGCTGCGCCTGCGGTGACAGCAGAGTAATGCGCTGCTGATTCGGCATGCGCGACTCTGGCGTCGGCGATGAAGCGCACCAAGGCAAGATCTCCTTGGCTCTCCTCAAGCAACCTCCTAGCAAGAAGGCCGTGAATCGAACGCAGGCTGATCGTGTTGTCCCAGAGGATGCATTGCAGCCATTCGAGCGCCTTGCTGCGGATGCTCTCATCCCAGCTGAGTTCAGTCACAGGCTTGCCCCGCAGGCACTCCGAAAAGCCCAGAACATCCGGCAAGCGCAACACGGGCTCGGAGGTTCGCTCTGCCGCGACAGGCTCGGTTTCCGCCCATGCAGGCGGGTCAATGCGAAGCAGCCACGAGGGCTCGAGGTCGTTCACGAAGCTGATCGCGGGGACGTCGCGCGGCTGCTCCTCAAACACCGGCAAACTCGACCCCGCGAAATCTCGCCCTGTTGCGAGACTTGCTACCAGATACGCCCTAAGCTGCGGCGGCTCGACGGCTTTCAGCTCTGTTCGGATTCGGCTGATCTGCCATGCAGTGAGGCTCGATCGATCGAGGCTTGGTGAGCTCGAGTACCGAGCCAGAAGCTTGGCCTGCCGCTCCGCCTGAAGTCGCCGCTGGCCGGGCGCTACCTGATCATATTCAGCGCGATCTAGAATCAGGACGCCCAACTGATCCGCGGTATCCACTTCTGGCGCATCGAGTCTTTCCGCAGATTCGCTGCTGACAGCACGGCTCACTGGATCGCGGAGAATTCGAACGAGCGTGCCGCCAGCTTCCAGCTGTTCACTTGCGAGCACGAGCCCGCGCTTGCCAAGCCGCACATATCCATCCGGCCCCAGCGTCCGTTCTGCACGAGAGAATTCACGCACCCGCCGCTTCAGATAGCCGGCATTCTGCCAAACCAACTCATCCAGAAGACGGAAGCTGTCAAGCATACGAATGAAGCCCTTGATCTCGTCTTGCGGTAGATTGAGACCTGCGTCGATCAGCAGCTCCGCGTAGTCCTCGGCCTGGGCAACTCGCTCAGCCAAACGGTCGGACGGGGCGGCAAGCGAGCTCACGTGCCTTCGATACTCAGCAGCGCTCAACCGCCTCAGTGCGAGCGCTGCGGCCTCTATCCGGCCTGCAGGAAGCTTCTGTGCTCCAGGCTTTGGCAGCTTGCCGTCCTTCGCCCATTTCGCGTAACGCTCAAGAAAGTTGTCATCGCGAGCTCTGGCTTGAGCAACAAGCAGGTAGCGCGAGACGAGATCATGGAGTTCCGAATACTGGATCCGGGCCGCTTCGGCCACGGTCTCCGGCAGCTCGTGGAACTGCACTGCCCAGTAGGGACACATGCCCATGCAGTACTTGTTCAGCGGATGCCCTTCCTCCTCGGAAAAGCGCTGCATCGGCATATCAATCGGATCGTCAGGGATCCGAGGCATCGTGTCGACTAGAGCGATGGCAAGATCAACCCTGCTTACCCAGTCTTGCACCCGCTCCTCGCTTCCAGAAGCCTTCAGCAGTTCGTCGAACGCGTCGGTATCGGCCTTGAGTATTCTCCTCGTTCGGGCCAGACCATCCCTGAGGTAGCACAGGTCTGGCGGTATGCCGACCTGCACGATCACTCTGGATAGCTGCGCGCGCTCCTCGTCTCCTGAGCCCAGATCAATCAACTCGCGGTAGCGATCCAGCCTTCTGCCGCGACTCTCCCTTGTGCTGCCATCTTCCTTTTGGCTGGATTCCATCCCTACGCTCACGACTACTTTCCTGCCCCCTTGGAGACGAGTTCCGAGAGGCCTTCGTCCTTCCTCCGCCTCAGCGCAAGATCATGATCCGCCCGCAGCTTCCGAAGGAGTTCGCGCTCCGGTGGAGGCCGAACGGCAGGGACCATCAGGTCGAGAATCTCCTTCGGGAAGTCGACATAGAAGGCAGCATCCACGTCCGCCTGCACTTCCCAACATTCCACGCGGAAGGCTGGCTTCCGAGTCTGGGGCACGAGCGCACGCACAAGAGCCAGCGTGTTCGCATTGGCGACGACGCGCCTCTGCCCGTCAGTGTCGGGTCGACTGACTACGGGCGCCTGCGCTGCCAGCACGACCGACAAATAGTCGTAGGCCTGCTGCGAAGCTTTGGGAAGTCTTTCCACCCGAGGCAGGGTAAGGCCATCTGGCAAGACCAGTTTGTCCAACCGCACGCACACGCGCGGCAACTGCGTCAGCTTGGGGGCCTTGGACTCTTTCATGCCGACCTGTCACCTGAATCCTTGCTCGTGCCGCATCCTTAGCATATCGAGGGCCAAGCGTTCCTCGAGACGGCGCCCGACCTGTCGAAAGCAGGCTACAACTGAGAGGGCACTTGGGTGAGCGATCTGCCCGCACCCTCCCCTTGCAGCGTGCAGGCACTCGGTTGGCATGCCTCGCTCCACCATCCGGGGGATCAAAGCGCTCGATGCAGAGGCGCTCATATCAACGTTACGGTGATCTCCTTCATCACCGAACTTCTGACGGACTGAGGGTCCCGGGAACGCTTGTGGTCGATCTCCACGCGCACGCGCGACGATCGCGGCGCCCAAAGCCTCACCGTGGTCGATCAGGCAACATGCGCGTCCGACTCACTTCACAACTCAAATAAGGTGACCACCCCAGCTGTCGGGCCACGTCACCGTGACCCACGCTAATGCCCCTCCTGGCGGCAGTTGTTCCAGGGCGCAGGCGCGAGTTTCGATTGCCTCCGCGAGATCGATCAGAGCGGGCGCCCACGCTGCGAGATCAGGATCTCGTTCGAACCAAGCCAGTTGACTTCTCGCCAGCCGTGCGAATTGCTGCAACCCAGATGCATCGAGGCAACCGAAGCTGACCCCGCCATGTTCCCCTCTTGAGCCGAAACGCAACCGGCCCATCAGGAAGTCGTAGCACCACTCCCAGCGCGTGTCGCTGAGATAATGGGGGTCAGGGAGACTGAACGCGAGGCTCGTCGCTTTGCATGATGGCTCTTGCATCAGGGCTTGGCTGATAGCAAGCACCCGCATCACCGGACCGTCCTGCTCGAGCAGACCGTCCACCGGATCGATGTATTTGAGCTCGGTGAGCTCTACAGCCAACGGCACAACCTGTGCGGCGAGCCTCGCAGCAGCACCCGAGAGCAAAACGATGCGGCTTTCGTACTCGAACTCGGCGCGCAGCTTAGGGTAGCGCTCCGACAGATCGATAGGCACGAGCACGTTGGAAGTCGCAGGTCTTAGGCTCAGGTCAAGCGGGGCAGAATAGGGGTACATCTGACCCAGCGTACGCAGGGCCCTGGCGGTGTTGTGTACGCGGCGCCTCAAATCAACCATCCGTCGGCGAGCCTCGGGATTGCTGCTGTTGCCTATGAGGCATTGCCGGACCTCGGCCACCTCACGCTGGAGGCTGCGGCTCTGTGCAGGTGCCAGCGATGACCACCCGGGAATCCTGGCCTCCAATTCACTCAGGCTGCCCTTGGCTTCACCCGTATAGTCCTGCGCAAGCGACTCGATTATGTAGGTGACCTCCCCCCGAAAACCTGGACCACCCAAAACTAGAAGAACTCGGCGAGACTGAAGCCCAGAAGGAGGCTGTTTCGCCATGAGGAAGTCGAAGTTCACCGAGGAACAGATCGCGTTCGCCCTGAAGCAGGCGGAGTCGGGAACGAGCGTCGAGGAGGTGTGCCGGAAGATGGGTGTGTCGCAGGCGACGTTCTACCTGTGGCGCAAGAAGTTCGGCGGGCTTGGGGTCTCCGAGCTCCGCCGCCTGCGGCAGTTGGAGGAGGAGAACCGCAAGCTCAAGCAGCTGGTGGCCGATCTGAGTCTGGACAAAGCGATGCTGCAGGACGTGCTCGCAAAAAAGCTCTGAGGCCCGCGCAGCGCAAGTCGCTGGCGGGCCACCTTCAGGAGCGCTATCGGGTCGGGATTCGTCGCGCGTGCCGACTGGTCGGCTTGGCCCGGAGTTCCTGGTACCACCGCAGCAGCCGGCGGGACGATGCCCCCTTGAGGAAACGTATTCAGGAGATTGCCGAGGTGCGGATCCGTTACGGGATGTGGCGCATCTACGTGCTGCTTCGTCGCGAGGGTTGGCGGGTCAACCACAAGCGTGTGCACCGGTTGTACAAGGCTTTGGGGCTGAATCTCCGGCGCAAGCGGCCACGTCGGCGCAAGGCAGCTGCGCATCGTCTGGAGCGCCTGGTGGCGCAACGACCCAACGCCTGCTGGAGCATGGACTTCGTCGCCGACGCCTTGTTCGATGGCCGCCGGTTCCGAGCGCTCACCGTCGTCGACAACTTCACCAAGGAGTGCCTTGCGATCGAAGTGGCAGCGCAGCTTCGTTCGGAGGATGTGGTTCGCGTCATGGAGCGTCTTCGGCTGCAGCGTGGGCTACCAACCCGCATTCAGACGGACAACGGCTCCGAGTTTGCGTCGCTGGCGATGGACCGCTGGGCCTACGAGCAGCAGGTCACACTGGACTTCTCGAGGCCCGGCAAGCCGACCGACAACCCGTTCGTCGAGTCCTTCAACGGCAGTTTCCGCGACGAGTGCCTCAACACCCACTGGTTCCTGTCGCTCGAGGACGCCCGGGAGAAGATCGAAAACTGGAGGCAGGATTACAATCATTTCCGGCCGCACTCGAGCCTCGGAGACCGCTGTCCCGCCGAGTTCGCCGGCCAATCGCACCTACCCACCGAAGGCCGAGTTTTCTAGGAACAGGTGGTCCAAGCTGTGGGGGGAGGTCAGCTCATCCTGAGAGTCTCCTACCTTCTTTGACAGGCATTTGATGGCTTGCAGCGATCAGTAGCATCAGCAGCCCGTCTGGTCTACGCAGAAATCGACCAACCTGTGACGGCGACGCCCCTTGCGCTTAGGTCGCGGCTCGCCGAGACGGATGCGGGTCAACAGCTGGCATCCAAGCGTTTGCTCATCGGGTCGTGCGAGCCTTCGACCAACTCAGCTGTGACGCCAACAAGCGCGCGATGGAGGAGCTCTACTAACCGCTCCTCCATGCTTCGCGAACATGCACGGCGATGTCCTGCCCTATCGGCAGGAGACAGATCACCAAGGCCTTCGCTGGGATCGAGCGCGTCTGGTCAGCAGCAGGCGCGTACCTGCAAGGCACAGCTCGCGCAAGCTTCGTTGGAACCTGCCGCCTCGGGCTGGCAAGACCTTCAACGACTCGAATGCCAAGTCACCGTCACGGCATCGAAAACCACCGGCTTGCAATGAGGACAACAGATCAGCCTCGCGCGGCCTCGATGCACGCCCGCATCGAGTTGACATGCAGTTGCACCACCTTGGACAGCGGCTGCTGGTAGCCACCGGCGAGGTTCCATGCGATCGGTATGCCTCGGCTGGCGAGGCCTTGGAAGACCTTCCAGTCGCGCAGCGCCATCTGCGAGGTGGTGAGGAAGCCACCCAGCGGATCGTCGATGTGCGGGTCAGCACCGGCTTGATAGAGCACCAGATCACAGGAAGCGAGCGCATCGAGGTCGCGGCCGATGTTGGCGAGAAAGGCTTCGGCCTGGTGCGCGCGGTGCCAGGTCTCGCCCGCCGTGATGTGGACGATGCCGCCGGGCTTGAGGGTCTCCAGGATGTTCTCGGTGCCATCGCCGTGGTGGTAGTCGTAGTCGAGGATGCCGACGCAGAGTCCGGGGGTTTCGGCTTGCAGGGCAAGGGCCGCGACCATCAGCCCATTGAACGTGCAGTAGGCGCCTCCGAAGTCCCAACCTGCGTGATGGAAACCCGAGCAGGGTGCCGCGACGGCGACGCGGCTCGCGAGCGCACGCCGCGCTGCTTCGAGCATGGCACCACTCGTATAGGCGAGGCTTGCGTTGACCTCCGCACTGAGCGTGCCGAAGCCGTTTGGCAGGCGCATGGCATACACGTCGTCCACGTAGTCGGCGGCATGCGCCTTGAGCAGGTGCTCGCGGGAGACCGCGATCGGCTCGATCAGATCGATCTCCGGAAAGCAGGCCCTCCAGGCCTGCACCACGGCCTCGGGCTTCGAAGCACTCGGCGAGAATCCCTGGGCGGGCGCGAGCATCTTCGGGCTGTAGACGACCTGCATCAGCGGTTCCCAAGAGAGCGGATCTGGAACGCGCGAGGGCACGCGCCGCGCGACGTATATTCCAGAGACTGGGGCGGTGGATGGGGGCGCTGCCTCGGCATGCGGTCTCGCTTCAGTGGTTCAGACGTACCTGCTTTGCAGTCCGGGCGGCAAGGGCGGCACTGCGGATTCCAGCCAAAATTCTCATCCTTCTGGCGATCTCCCTCCGCACTGGACTTCATGAGACGCACGGCCAATCGCCTCCGACCCGCTGCCACGATCCTCGCCTCGGTCAGTTGATCTTGGGTGGCGGCTTGCCGCCCAGTGATCCGAGGTGCGGCAGTCGTGGCAGCCGCAGCTGGGGGTGACGGATAGGCCCGAGGCCGCCGCCCTTCAGCGGCAGGCTCTGCTGGGCCATTGGCTGGAAGGTAGAGCGCCGGGCGAGCCCGAGGATGTCTTCGAGCCGCGCAACCGCTCGAAGGATGCGGTAGAGATCCAGATGTTCCGTACACAGGTTCTGGTCGACGTGCTGGGCGAGATAGCTCGCGGAATTCGGGCGGATGCCATTGCGCATGCAAATGACATACGCGGCCATCTCGGCCTCAAGCTCGCGCTGGGGCAGCGGGACGTGGCGACGGTCCTCGATGCCGAGCCGAGCGTCCTCGCCCAGATGGCCAAGGAAGAGATGACCAAGCTCGTGCACGAGGGTGGAGAAGCGCACCGCCGTGCGATGCAGCCGGTTGAGCCTGACGACATAGGGCGGGCGATCCGCCTGCCTCGGATCATTGGCGCGCCGCTGGATGTGGCCCGCTTGCCGATCACCCACGTCGTGGTGCACCAGCTCGATTCCGAGCGCCTCGACCCGAGCCCGGACCTGAGCGTAGACATCGTCTTCCATGACGCCGGCCGCGGTGAAGTTGAGTACGCCGTCCGGCAGGCTGGGGCCCTCGGTGTCGAGGATGTCGTAGACCAAGGCGATCGGCCCAAAGGGATGAAGGACGAGCAGTGGACGCGCCTCGCTCGTGAGCCGGCGGTCAAACTGACGCACCCAGTCGGACTGCGAAGCGACGTAGGTGACGCCAGGCCTCTGGATGTGCAGGAGCAGCGCATTGAAGGGCGCGACCGTGCGCAGGCGGGAGACGAAATCCAGCAGGCCCATCAGCGCGGGGCCTTTGGCGTAGAGCTTGGCCTCCGCCAGCAGCTGGTCCAGCAGCAGTCGCGCCTGGCGCTCCTGCGTAGGGTCATGCAGCGGGTCATCGAACAGCTCACACTGCGGGTGGAGGCGGCGCTTCTTCATGGGCTCGCGGGATCTCGGTCGCCGTGAAAATCAGAATGCTCGGATGCGCAGGGCATCGCGCTCAGTCATTGGCCATCGCACTGGACCGGGCTCTGCAGGGCAACTCCTTGCTGCGCTGATCGACGCGCAAAGGCGACAGACACGAACTCATACCCGGCCGGGTTCGGCAGGTTTCGCCTTAGCGGCCGCGTCTTCTTCTTTGGCTGCCCGGATTGTTTCCACGAACCTCAGGATCCGCTCCTTTCGGTCCACGGCCTTCTCGCTGGCGCTGAAGGGATTGCAGTCCTTGTAGGGCGCGGTGCTGCTGTAGAGCCACCAGCTTCCGGCGATCGGCCCCGTGCGCGTTGCCTGCGGGGCTTCACCGAGGTCCTTTTCGACCAGCAGGTAGTTGCAGGGCTTGTCGCCGGTGATCCAGTCCATCTCTGCACCGGGCTTCTCCCAGCGCGAGGGGAACAGGCGACGCCAGTGCGGGTACACCATCAGGTCTGCGCTCGTCACGCCCTCGTAGGGGATATGGATATCTCCCCGCATCTGCTCCTCCATTGTGTCGCCGGTGAAGCGCGGCGGAGTGCCGTCGAAGTCGTCGTCGAGACCCGGATGCAGCTTGGCGATGCCGGGAATACCGCTGTCAGGCCCGCAGAGGAAGAACGCCTCCCGCGGTGGACGACCGCTCTGGCGAGCGCGGCGGGCCTGCTCCGTCAGCAGCCCCTCCCACAGCGCGCGATCCCGGAACTGGCAGGAGACGGAATGCACGTCATCGCGACGGGCCAGGGTCAAGATCAGGGCGCGGAGGTCGTCATGCAGAGCGTCTCGGGTCATCGCGTTTCTCCATCCAGAGCAGGGCGTTGCCTGTGCTGCGGGCTACGCCGATCCAGAGGCTCATACGCTGCCGTCTCAGGGGCTGAGAACCTGAGTCCCTGGCGTGTGGTCGCGCGCATGTGGTTCCGTGCTTGAGCCGGCCAGTGCCGTTGATTCCATCGGATCAGGCGCTCCGCGAAGCGCCTGATAAGCGGACTGCGCCCTGACAGGTTACGTGTGGGTGCGGGCCGCACTCTTCAGGACTGACGGTTGTACCGCTGCACCCACTCAAAGACGGCACGCTCCTGCACGCGGGTCTCTACGGCACCCGGCCTTACCGAGCGCACGCGTTCGATCAGCCCGTCTGCGGACGTCACGTCCTCCGCAGCGATCGCGAGACGACATGCAATCGAGCCAGCACGACCCAAGCCGCCCTTGCAGTGAACGACAACCCCATGGCCCTGATCCAACGCTGACAACAGCACCGGTTCTATGGCAGCCCACCGCGCCTCCCACTGCTCATCAGGAACGGAGCCATCCTGTATGGGGGCGTGATGCCAGACCAAGCCCAGTGACGCACACGCGCTGGGCAGCTCCTGCACTTCGAGTGCCTTGATCTCCCAGGGCTCGATCAGGGTGACGACATGCTTTGCACCCCAATCCCGGATACGTTCAAGGTCGGCGCACAGGTCGCGATCCCAAGCACCCGTGATGGCGTTCGTCTGCTTCTTGCCGGGACAGAAGGTGATGCCGACGCGGCCGGGCTTTGTTCCAAGCGCCAACGTCGCGATAGACAGCGGATGGGTTTCGCTGGTGCGCGCCGAGCCAGTGTGCTTTGGCGCACGCGGTGACCCGTGATCGAGTAGACGAGGGATCACCTCCTCCAGCAACTCGCTGCCACGCAGGCCCTGCACCCAGCGCTGCGGAATCCCGAACCGACCGAAGCGCAGACCGGCAAGCCCGCCGACCACCGCTGCCGTGGTATCGGTGTCATTGCCAAGGCGGATGGCTGCGCGCACCGCGGCTTCGAAATCCTCCGCAGCATCCATGCAGCGCCTGGCCGACCACAGCGTGTCCAGCACGTAGCCGGTGCCGCGTGCGGCGGTTGCATTGGCGGGATCAAGAATGCGCGCAAGCTCATCGCCCCAGTCGGCAGAGGCCAGCGCGCGCAGACGCTGGACGCCCCAGTCCCACGCATCCCTGCGCCCCTCAAGCTCGGCTCGCCCCCACAGGCAAAGCAGCGCGCAGCAGAGCTGCGAGCGCATATGGCCGTGCGTAGGCAACGACTGTCGCATGGCCAACGCGACCAGTTCCTCGTCGCTGTCCCGATGCCACAGCGCCAAAGGCAGCACCCGCATCAGCGCACCATTGCCATTTTCGCGTTCGCCGCTGGGGCCAGCGCGATCGGCGGGGGCGCCACGGCGCAGCGCACTCAGCGCGTTCGAGGTCTGGATGCCGATGTCGAAGACGCGCCCATCGACCGCGCAGTAGCCTTCGTCCGCCCAACGCAGAAGGCCCTGAGCGAAGTGATCCACGTCCAACCTATCGCGCTCCAGCAGCGAGCGCAGCAACACCAGCGCCTGTGCGCCGTCGTCCGACCAGGTCCCTGGAGGCGTCCCGATGTGCGCGCGGTGGAAGTCCGGCGGCGGCATGAACTCGATCTCATGCGGCTCGGGAATCGCCTGTGGAGGATGAAACTCGTAGGGCACGCCCAAGGCATCGCCGATGAGCAGGCCGTACAAGCCACCGGCGAGGCGGTCGCGGCGGATGAAGTTTGTAGAGGTCTTCATGGCCGTCCCTTCACAGGCCCCGCGCTGCCCGCGCCCGCACCTCGTCCAGCGTCCACTCGCGGGTGAGCGCGCCGTCCTCCCACACCGTCTCCATCGCATGCGCCCAGCCGGCGGGCAGGCTCATGTCCTCGATGCGCTCGATCTCGTTGGGCACCGGCACGGTCTTCCAGCTGCCGAACTCGGCATGCCGGATCAGGGTGAGGCGGCCGCGCTTCGACTGCTTGCCGGGGTCGGTGACCGGGTCCTTGTAGACGTCGATCCACTCGCCGTCGACGCGCGCAGCCGAGCACTTGAGCGCGAACTTCTGGGTGTCGCGGTTCAGCTTCTGCAGCAGGCCGCCCCCCATGCCGAAGGCGACGTTGTCGGCGCTGTAGCCGGCCTGGGTGAAGCGCTCCAGGATCTGCTTCAGGCTGACCGGGTCGATGCCGTCGCCCTGGATCACCCGCACCGTGTTCAGCACCCTGTAGCCCTTGCTGTTGACGGTGTGGCCGAAGGCCTCGTCCAGCGCTTCAAGGCAGCTCAGCACCATCTCGACCGGGTCGCCCGAGTCGGGGCGGATCACCACCGTGGCGCCGCTATCTAGGACCTCCTGGCGCAGGGTCTGGCCCCAGTGCTCGCGGATCGCGCGGTGGATGTCGTAGCTGTCCGACACCACGGCGACGATGCCGCCGGCCTTGGCGAACTGCTTCAGCATGTTGCGGTAGGCATCGACCTCGCGCTCGCGCCCCCAGCTGGTGATGGTGCTGTGCTCGGCGGCGGGGATGCTGAAGCCGGCCATGTCGGTGCCGTACCAGGCGCGAGCGGCCATCAACGCCGACACCGTGTCGGTGCCGAGGAAGTTGACCAGATGAGCGAGTCCACCGAGACCCGCGCTCTCGGTGCTCGACACGCCGCGCGCGCCGAAGTCGTGGAGCTTGAAGGGCAGCTGGCCTTCGGGGTCGTCGCTGGTGCGCTGCAGGTAGTCGCGGATCGTCTGCTTGGCCTGCCAGCTGATCGTGGCCACCGTGACCGGATACCACAGGCGCAGCAGCAGGGTCTCCATGTAGCTCGGCAGCCAGAAGGCCTCCGGGTCGGTCGACTCGATCGTCACCAGCGCCTGGTGGGTGGGCACCACATAGCCCTCCGGCACGGCGCGGATGCGCAGCGGCAGGCGACCGCCGTGCACGTCGACGATGCGCCGCCAACCGGCCTCGTTGAAGGGCTCGCCGTGGGCGGCGAAGACCTCGCGCGCCTCATCGACATCGGCATGGGTGATCGGGGTGCTGAAGTAGGCCTTCAGGATCGCCTGCAGACCGAAGAACAGCACGTGGTCATGCACGCCTCCGCGGCTCTCGACGTAGAAGAAGCTGGCGTCGGTGCCCGGCGGGTACTGCAGCCAGTGGCTGGCCTTGTAGCTGTCGGTGTTGAGAATGAGGTTGTCGAACGGATTGCGGATGTTCATGACGTGAAACTCCTTCGCGTCGAAAGCCGGTGGTCTGTCCGCCGGCGGGGTGCGACCCGGCCGCGACCGGGCCAATCAGGGTCAGGCCGCTTCAGCCGCGGCCGATGAAGTACTCAAGAATGTGCAGGTGGTCCTCGAAAAGGCGCGGGCCCATTTCCAGCGCTTCGGCCACCGGGAACCAGCGGGCCTTGTCCGCATCGTCGCTGCCACGCACGGTGGGCAGCTCGCCCTGCGGGAACTCGAAGTGAAAGGCATGGGTGATCGTGCGTCCGCGCAGCGAGCGCTCGGGGTGGTCGAAAACGTGGCTGCCCTTGAGCGAGCCGCGCAACACCGGCGCCGGCAGTTTGAGACGGGTCTCCTCGCGCAGCTCGCGGATGCAGCCGTCCAGCAGCGCTTCGTCCTGGCGGATGAAACCACCCGGCAGGGCCCACAACCCCTTGCCCGGCGCGCTGCGTCGCCGGATCAACAGTACATGGCCCGAGTGCACGACCACGGCGTCGGTCGTGACGAAGGTTGGCGGATACGGGGCCTTGTCCCAGGCCGCGCGGTAGTCGCGCAGGAAGCGGTACTCCTCGACCAGTTCGGCATACGCCGGGTCGTGCCGGCGGAAGGCGTCGAGCATGGCAAACACCGGCTCGGGCACGTTCGCGCGCACCAGCATCAGGCTACCGTAGTCGGCGGGGCCGGTCTCGAACAGGTGGCGGCGCAGGTCCGTGGCTGACAGCGTCTCCGTGTGTCCCACATCAATCAGCCGCCACTGCGGGAACTCTTCCAGGTAATAGCTGCTGGCGTCCTTGCGCTGTCCGATCAGGCCAATTCGCGCATCCGCCGGGCCACCGTCGGCGCGAATCGCATCGGCCACCGTGCGCTGCACGGCGGCGATCCATTGCGCCTCGTTGTACAGGTGGTCACGCAGCGGACGCACGAGGATTCGGTCGGCGGCATCTTCCAGCGCAGCCTGCACCATCACCCGGCGCTCGGCGGCGGTCCAGGGGTTGCGCGGCGTGCGCGGAGCATCGGCCGAGCCGATCAGCAGGATGAGCTTGCCGACCCTAGCGGCCTTGCTTGTGGTATGCGGGGTTCCGTCGGCAGTGCCCCGGAGCAGACGCAGGGCGTGGTGGGCGACGGCGAGATGGCCGTTGTGGAACGGCTCGAAGCGGCCAATGAAGACCACGTAGTCGAAGTCCATGAGGATCCCTCTGGCGTTGGTACCGCTGGTCAGTCCGGCGGCATGGGTCCAAGACTACGCTTTTCTTCGCAATGTTCAAGTACAGCTCAATGCTCGGTTTACGAGCGAGTCGATCGCCCTCCTCTCTGGAGCAATCTGATCCGGACAGACATCCTCTCCAACCTCGGCCTTGGAGCTGGCACTGCTTGACCTGAACGCACCTCGCCCGCGGAACTGGCCGATGCCGGAGCAGACCCTACGCCGCGGCGCATGTCAGTGGCGCGCGTCCCCGCCGCTGAAGATGACGAAGCAGTTCGGCCGTGGGAACACCCGTCATTGACCCAGACGACTCACTCGCCATCCGCCCCAGCGATTCGCACCGTCTTCCCATGGCCGTCAAAGAGGCTAATGGCCTGCTCCCCTGCGCCTGCAGACACCACAACGGACTGCTCTGTCGCTGCAGTGAGGTGGAGCAGCCCCGCCTGATCGGTGGTGATCTCTACGGCGGGCAGCCCCCTCAGTCGGGCCGACACCATGACGGGGGTGGCGATCAGCGGTCGCTGAAACGCGTCGACCAAGCGGACAGAGATGTCTCGGCGAACAGGGCGATCCAAAGACGCGTTTCGACGCGTCTGCGCCTGATGCTCATCGAATACGAGAGCTTGCGAGAACGCGACGCTCCAGGGAGATTCAGCCTTGAAGACGCGGTAGATCCCGGGCTCTGCAATCGACACGGCCAAGCCTTCCGGGATAGGCACGAAGTGCTCGGTGCCGAGGTCCTCCCATTCCCCCGCCCGGTCGCGCTGTAGTCCATACACGGGATAGGGCTGGCCTCGGATCGGAGGGCCCGATCGACGCCCCTCTCCCGAGAGCACGAGCCAGCTCAGCGGTGACACCTCCACGGTCTCACGGTGCGTGCCGTCAGCTGGCGCATCCTCAGGCCTTGGGAGCGCGACAGGGACCAGCTTTCGCGAGGGCCACCGCGGCAGCCCTCCCAGCTCCACCTCTGGGAACTCAAGCGACAGCCAAGCCTGATGGCCGGCCGGAAGTCCTGACCAACGCGCCCTTCCCGCGGAATCGGTTCGAAGCAGAGTCTCGCCCTGAGGAACCGGAAACGTCACGGACACATCCGCCACGGGTTGTCCCGAGGTCGCGTCCAGCACCTCGATCTCAAGATCGATCGCCCGGCGCTTGGCGTCCTCGATGCGCACCCTATCGAGGGCGAGCTCAGTGATCCGACCAGGCGTCAGGTGCAGCGTTGAGCGCTGAATCTCGACCTGCCCCAGCCAAGCCACGGCATCAAAGGAGGTCGGTGCCAACGGCAGAAACTCTGTATCGGGGCCTACTTTGAGCCCAGCTTCATCGAACAAGGCGAGGAGGTGAGGCGACTGCGCAACGAGCAGCGCGTGCCACTGGCCGGCAGGAGGAGCCTCGGCACGCCTGAGCAACTGGAGACGCAGTCGCGGGTCATCGACATCTGTCCGTAGACGCAGGCCCGCGGCAGTGATCGGCGCGACCTCGCTTGGGACGTCCACTCCTGAAAAGCGGGATCGATAGAAGCGCAGTCCGTCGCTTCCCCCGGCTTCCAGCAGGTAGAACTGAGCCTCAGGAATGTCGGCAGGGCCTACCTGCACGCGCCCGTCGGGTAGACGTTGGGCGGGCAGCTCGACCCAACGCTGGACCTCCGCAAGCTCTCCCATGTCCTTCGGGCCGGCTCCTTCAGCGCCTGACTGAAGCCAGAGTAGATGCCGCGCACGCGCTTCCTCACTGACGCGGGCGAGTCCCACCCGAACCGTGTCCTCCACGGCGCTGACACCTGCCTCGGGCAAGAGCAGCGTGGCGAGCCGAATACCCGGTTTCCCTTCGACCTCACCGGGTTCGCGCCGACGCTCCCTGTGTGAGGCGACCGAGACTTGCGGCTGCGCTTGCTCGCTCTCAGCGACAGATCGCGAGGATTCCTCGCGCTGCCCTGCCCTTTCCCACGACAGGATCGCCCACGTCAACACCGCCGCCAGAGCGAGCAAGCCAATCGCCGCCCATGCAC
The DNA here is from genome assembly GCF_900101825.1 of Aquimonas voraii. Classification (GTDB taxonomy): domain Bacteria; phylum Pseudomonadota; class Gammaproteobacteria; order Xanthomonadales; family Xanthomonadaceae; genus Aquimonas; species Aquimonas voraii. The sequence continues at coordinate 7,144 of NZ_FNAG01000012.1, read as the reverse complement.
GGGGTCTCATGCGGCGAAGCGGCCAAAGCTCAGTCGGTGTCCGACGTCGAGTACAGCGTCAAGTTGATGGGGGCGTGATCCGACAGCCCGTTCCGGAACGCACACATGTCGGCGATGTAGTCGCGCACCGCACTCGAGAACTCCGACACGTAGCTCGTCTGGAACCAGAAATGGTCATAGGCGTTGGCGAACGCGCAGCTCGCGTTGATCGAGGTGAGGTCGTTCACCCGCCAACTGACGGCCGGAGACAATGTCGTCAGGTTGGACCACCAGGGTGACGTTGCATCGCGATTGTGGTCGCCGAGCAGGATGACGTCCTGATCGGTCGAGTACTGACTCTGCACCGACTGGAACACGCCGGCGATGGCCTGGATTTCCGCTTGCCGCTCGGCTGTGGTTCCGAAGACCGTATGCCAGTTGATGAAGGTGAAGTCCGCGCCCGTAGCAATCTGGCGAACCCTGACGATTTGGGGCTCGCGCTCGAACACATCGCCCGCATCGCTCCATACCGTTGACGACAGCAACTGGACCCGATCGGTGCGGAAGAAAACCGCGTAGCGTTCCTTGTAGCTGCTGCGTCCGATCGCGGCCGTCACCCGGTAATCCCAGTTGACGCCGCTGGCGGCCTTGAGCGCAGCAGAGATGCTTGCCGCAGACTCGGCGTACATCACCTCTTGGGCGAAAACCAGATCGACGCCGTTGGTCGAACTGCCGCTGGTCCCGAAGTTTCGCCAGAGCTGGCTCGCGTACCCGTTCCAATCCGTCTGGCCGCTCCATCCCGCATGGAGGGTATTCCAGGACGCCACTCGAAGGTAGGCGCCAGACTGCGCCTTGGAAACATTGAAGACGCTGGCAAGCACCAGCAGCACCACAGCAGCAGCGACGCGCATGAGAGCTCCCCCTCTCCTGCCCGGTTCGGGCACCCAATCCTGCCATGGTCTGACAGGAATGTTGCATTTCGAGGACTGCGCGCCTACGCGCCCGGAGACGTGCGCGTGAAAGCGCGCCGCCAGATCACTGAGAAGGTGCCGGTAGGAAATCTCCTACCGTCCAGTTAGCGAACCTCCGACAGACACCTGCATGGCACCCCGCCTACAGTGACCCCATGCCAGACGAGCACATCCGATTTTTGGACGCTTTAGCCGCTGCCGTCGCTGCAGGCGACGACGAGGCGAAGGTCCGCCTGCCCATGTTCGAGCCGTGGTTGCGTCGCCTGCTCCTGTGCAAGAGCGACATTGTCCAGCGAGCCGATCCAACGCTTGGAGCCAATGCCCAGAGGCTGGCACTGCGCGTTCTCACGGACGGCCATGCCTGACCAGGTTCCCCGGTCGCCGACTCTGCCTCACCCCGGAGGGCAGAGATCGGAGCTCGGTGTGACGCCCCCGCCATGGACGGCAGGGGCCTCACTTTCTGTCCAACGCCGGCAGGTGCGCTAACGGGCTCCGGGTGCCGGCAGGTCAAAGAGGGCATAGATCGAGAAGCCCTCCTCCCGCGCCGTCTCGATCAAGAGATCCCGGACACGCTTCCGGTCCTCGTAGATCAGCTGCTCACGGCGTTGCCGCACTGCCAGTTCAAGCTGCTCCAGCTGGCGGATGGTCAAGCCTTCAAGTCTTAAACGCTCCATCGGTCAGCAGCCTGAGCTTCGCTTTGTCCGGGGCTCGGATTTTAGAGCCCTCCCCTGCGCGGCGAAACGGATCCGTGCCAACGGAACCGGGCGGACGAGCGTCCACTACGCGCGCAAGCACCGGAGTCCTTATTTCCACCCCGGCGCTGCATTCGATCACCCCTCGAAGCCGTTCTCAAAGATCTCAACCGGTGGCGCACTTGAGCAGGTGCAGGTATGCAGGCATTCCGCCCACTCGGGATGGTCGATGAAGGGGTTCCGATTGCCCTGGTAGCTGAAGACAACATCGTTGCGCAGCTGCTCGTTGGCGTCCGGCGGGTCGGCAGCGTGCCACTGCAGAAGGACGGACTTGAGCCCCATGTAGCCCACCGGCGCGAACACCCCCGCTGGCGTGGTCTGGATCAGCCCGGGGTTATCCACGACGATCAGGTCAGGCTCCGGGCGGTTGGTGATGCCATGCATGCCGCCCTCGTAGCGGATATCCATGTAAAGCACTGCACGAGCCACATCACCCTTGCGTGCTGACCAGACCTCGAAGAGGTTGAGCGCGCTGCTGAACCAGTTGTGCTGGCCGGGATACACCTGCGGGCCGCCCCCCTGCCCGTTCGTCAATTCAGTCACCAGAGGACTGCACCCCATGTTGCAGTTGCCGTAGGGGATGTTGCTCCGCGAGCTGTTGTAGGCCGAGTTCGACAGGTAGAGCATGTGCGCGTCCGTGTACGCATGGTCTCCGGTCAGGTCGTTGTACCCGTAACTGTTCGGCCAGGTGTGCTCGCGGTTGTAGTTCGCGTTCCCGCCGCCCGCCTTGGCGTAGGACGCGTTGCGGTACACATCAACGATGCGGCCCGAATTGGCCGGATCCTGATCCGCCAGTTCCAGGATGTCCCAGGTGTCCGTCGTCGTCGCCGTATACGGATAGAAGGTATGGTCATCGATCGCGGCGTGCAGCGTCTCGCGTAGCACGGTGCAGGAGCTTGCATCAACGTCCGCGTAGTAGGCCCCCGGCCCGGCGGAAGTCACGAACTCCACGACGACATCCGCCGCCAGCGGATCAGGCAAGCCGTCGAGGTCAGCCACCTGGCTCGCAACGACGCGCAGCGAGCAGGACTCCAGCGGTTGGAGCGAAACAGACGGATCAAGGGACCACTGCGCGGGCCCACCGCTGATCGAAAGTGGCACTGAGCCAGAGCTTCCGCAGTTGAGGCGCGCCCAGTCTCCGGTAACCGATACAGACTCTGAAAAGTTGACCTCCAACGTGACGCTTGCGGGAACCCCCGCGGCTCCGTTCGAGGGCTGCGTTGAGACCACCGCAGGAGCGCGGTCCGGCGCCGTTCGGAAACTGATCACGAAGTCGCTGGCCATCGTGTTCGGTTTGAGGTCGAGATCGACCACTTCGCTGGCGGTGATCGTCAGCGTGCAGGCCTCGTCGAAACCCAGGTCTGTCACCGGATCAAGCGTGTAGCCATCACTTCCCAACGTCACAGCCAACGCGCGAGGACCCGTGGTCGCACAGGTGAGAGCGAAGGCTCCGCCGCCCAGATAGACGGGCTCTGAGAAAACCACACTGAGGTTGGCGGATGGGTTGACGTCAACGGCGTTCTGCACGGGAACCGTGGAGACCACTGATGGCGGCAAGTCTTCCGCCTGCACGAACGTCTGTCCTGCGTTGCACTCGCCAAAGCTCTCTGCGCGGCTGGGCTGCCAAGAAAACTGCGCCGGAGTGTTCCCTTGGCCGCTCAGCTGAAGCGACGTCCCTGCGGCTGTCGCGTTGGTTTCCAGAACCCCGATGTCAACAGAGGTCATCCCAGACGCGGGTCCGCTTGTGGCGGCGAACGCGCCTTCGTAGCTCAGGAACTGCACCACAGCTCCCGCAGGATCCACTAGAGCAAGACCATCCGGTGCGCCGTTCTGAATCCCGTTCGAGGGATAGCTGACGACCGCGAGTCGCACGGTAGCGCCGCAGGTGCGCAGAGCACCAGTCGGCACAGGGTCGTCGTCGTACTGCGCCCCACCGCTACCGTTGTAAAGGACGATCCGGTAGCCATCGAGGGACTCTCCGGCGGTAGCGACCACCTCGACACGCTCACCCGTGTCTCCAGAAGCCGTCGAGTCGTCGTAGTGCAGCTCGTTGATGAAGACTGCAGCGGACGCGCTGTCAGCCAGAGCGACGGCGAACAAGGCCGCGGAGAACAGGCAAGAACGGTAGATATGCATGAGGGGCGCCGCTTGTCGGGCGGTCAGTTTCGCCGGCGGCAGCGGCCATGACAAAGCGGAGACAGCGAGAGCGAGCCATGACGATCCTGCACCTTCGTGACGAAGAGTTCCGGATGGCTGGGGGCAGGTCACGACGACCAGTGACCATCCAAACCCGTGCCGATGCAGAGTGCCTCGCTGAGAGCGCGGGGCGTGGCAACACCTACGCGTCGGGCGAACACTAGCAGCCAAGCTCCCGTGTGCCGCCAGCGTGGAATCATCGCCGCAGGGGAGAAATCTTGTGGCGCGTGTCCGAACCCGAGCCAAGAGGGCTGGACACTTACGGGATGTTTGCAGCTTCAACCAAGCCTGACTGAGCGCCGGGCCGTCCGTTGAAGGAATGTGAGGCGGGTGGTGGTCAGCCGATCACAAGAAACGCCCGGCCCCGGATCGGACATGGCAGATACCTGGACTGTCTTGACAACACCGCGGGAGTCTCATGTAATAGATACGTCAGATATCCGCAGAGTCTTTTATGAGCATCGCCACCGTGACACCCAAGCACGTCGAGGAAGCCATTTATGCAGTGCTTTTTGAGTTCCTCGACATCATCGACGAACTCTACGGCGAGGACGCAACGGAGCGCCTTCTCAATCGCCCCCCAAACCTTCCTGAGGGATCTAGGGCCCGTGGGCAACGCGAGCACAGGCTGATCTCAGGGGGCGTCGGAGCGTATGCAAAGACGCTAGGGGCCTATGTCTGGCAGGGCGACACAGCGGGCGGCCTGCACTCGGAAAACACATGGCCTGAGGTCGCTCTTCTTGGGGATGTCGTGGACAAGCTTGCCGGAAAACTCAAGTTCGACTTGAGCGAACGCGTGGGAGAGTTTGGAGACGCGAGCGAGCTGATTGGGGGAAACACTGCTACGGACATCGTCAAGTGGACCGTCGCGGGGTTCATGGCGCGGGGGAAGCTCGACTGGCTCGGCGATCCCCTCACCATTGAGGAGCTCGCTGCCTTGGCAAGAGTGTCGGAGAAGACGCTCCGGATGGCAGCGAACCCCAAAAATCCAGGCGCTCTGATGATTACCAAGCAGGGCCACCGGACGGTGATCACGATCGAGGATGCTTTGGAGTGGCTTTCGCGACGCCCAGACTTCGTGCCCACCCGCAGGCCAAACCAGCAGCTTTCAAACCACCTGGTCGTGGGCGGCACTGCAGTTCAGTTCAAGAGCTACCTTGACGGTCTTGCAAGACTGAATCCGCGCCTGCGCGAGGCAGCCACAGCATCTGGATTTTCTGGACAGCAGGCTGCTGCGCTGCTTGCCGGAGACCTCACCGCCCAGACCTTTGCCTTCGAGCCGGGCGAGTTGATGCGTTTTGCCCACGCCGCAGGAATCGAGCAACCCACCGCGTTTGCACGCTGGGCGCTGGAACTACAGCACCGCGAGCGGGTGGAACAGATGGAAGCGGACTTCCGTCAACAAGTGCTTCGCCTTTCCTTGTCGGAAGCCCTGGGGGATGGACCGTGAGCCGGCCATCTATTCCGGAGAGAGGCAAGCGCAAGAGCCTGATGCTGGGCGAAGCCGCGCATGCTCGCATCTCCGCACTCTCCGAAGCACACGATCTCAGTCAACCCGACGTCATCGACGCTTTGCTCGATGCCGTTGACCGTGAAGCACTGGCTGCGAGCGTGGAGCGCCTGCTTCGTCGACGCCAAGCCAATCGAGACCAGCTCAGCCAGAAGCGCAAGCTGCTCGAAGAAGCCTCCGCTCACATGACGGCTGACCAGATCGAAGCACTCATCGCCGTCCTGAAGTCCAAAGGCTTCGGCGAGCAGAGCCAAGGGTAAGACCATGAATGCCGCTACAAGCTTGATCGAACGTTACCGTGACGCTGTGATCCGGCATCATCCTTCGGCAGCCGGGCTGCCAGACGCCTTGCTCATGGAGCGGAGCGGAGATCTTTCCGTCTACTACGCGCCTTTCGAATATGTGAATCCGGCTGCTCGCATCGTCCTGGTGGGCATCACGCCAGGGATCCAGCAGGCTGAGAACGCTCTCGCTTCCGCCAAGGCATCGCTTGCCGCCGGGGCATCGGCGTCGGAAGCCTTGCGGATTGCGAAAGGGGTTGCCAGCTTCTCGGGCCCGATGCGGGCCAATCTCGTCCGTTGCCTCGATGCAATCGGGCTCCCCCAGGCTCTCGGCATCGAGTCCGCCGACACGCTCTTCTCGAAGCACACCGATCAGGTGCACTACACCTCCGTGCTGCGTTACCCCGTCCTGTATCGGGGAGAAAACTACAACCGACAGATCGCTATCCGCCGGTCGGAATTTCTTCAGCGCTGGGTGAGCTGCGCGTTCGGCACCGAGGTCGCCCCGCTTGCCCATGCGCTCTGGATCCCTCTGGGAGACCAACCCGCAGAGGTGATGCTCAAGCTAGCGGAACAGGGTCATGTGGACCGACAACGGGTGCTGATCGGAGTGCCGCATCCCTCGGGCGCAAATGCAGAGCGCGTTGCGTGTTTCTGCGGGGCAAAGAGCCCCGAGGAGGCTTCAGCCAAGACCGACGGCCACAGCCTCGTGGAATCGCGAGAGCGGCTCCACGCGCAACTTCAGGCTACGCGCCAAGAGACACACAGCCGTAGCGCGCTTCATCAGGCTCGAACGGAATCGTCCGAAGACGGCCACCCACGTTCTAGATCAAGCACGGAGCACACTAGCATGGTCACGCAGTCAGCAGAGACTTTCCTGGCATCTCGATTTGAGCGAACGGCCCTGCCTACCAAGTACATCGCAGGGTTTCGACTCCCGAACGGCCGGGAGATCGCTCTGGAACGAAATCGTACACAGAGTATCTACCTCTGGACGCCACCCTTGGATAACGTCTCTGCGCAGCTTGCGCAATATCGCACGCGTTACGCGGCGCACAAGTCACGCAACTCGAACCTCAACGCGAAGAACGGTCCCACGCTCAGAGAGGGGCGACCAGTCGATTACTGGAAGCTACCGTCAGTAGCTGACCTGGAGTCGCTGCTTGGTTTCGCGTAGCTGACCTGCCCGGCGATTTTCGGATCATTTGAAAGTTGAGAGGATGGCTCCTGACATCAGCGAGGAGCCCATGCGCAAGTCCCGATCCACCGAAGAGCAGATGGTCAAGGGGTTCTACCCCGTTTCCGCGGACGGTTTGAACAAGGCTGAAAACCTACGGTCCCGGCGAGCGACTCTACGTCGCATCCGGGGGTTGTGGAACCGCTCGATGTAGTCGAACAGATCGACCCGTGCCTCGTCACGGGTTCGGTAGTTCTGGTGATGCACGCGCTCCCGCT
>NZ_FNAG01000020.1 GCF_900101825.1 Aquimonas voraii | reverse complement strand
CCGAAAGCCCAAGGTTTCCTTGCGCAACGTTAATCGACGCAGGGTGAGTCGGCCCCTAAGGCGAGGGCGAAAGCCGTAGTCGATGGGAAGCTGGTTAATATTCCAGCACCGATCGTGATTGCGATGGAGTGACGGAGAAGGCTAGGTGTACCGGGCGTTGGTTGTCCCGGGGAAAGGCGGTAGGTGGAACCCTTAGGCAAATCCGGGGGTTCATACACCGAGCACCGAGACCAGTCCTTATGGACGAAGTCACTGAGGCCACGCTTCCAGGAAAAACTTCTAAGCTTCAGATCACGACGACCGTACCGTAATCCGACACAGGTAGGCAGGGTGAGAATCCTCAGGCGCTTGAGAGAACTCGGGTGAAGGAACTAGGCAACATAGCACCGTAACTTCGGGAGAAGGTGCGCCCTTTTTGGTGGCTCCGTGCGGAGCTGGGCTAAAGAGGGCCGCAGTGACCAGGCCGCTGCGACTGTTTATCAAAAACACAGCACTCTGCAAACACGAAAGTGGACGTATAGGGTGTGACGCCTGCCCGGTGCCGGAAGGTTAATTGATGGGGTTAGGGAAACCGAAGCTCTTGATCGAAGCCCCGGTAAACGGCGGCCGTAACTATAACGGTCCTAAGGTAGCGAAATTCCTTGTCGGGTAAGTTCCGACCTGCACGAATGGCGTAACGACAGCGGCGCTGTCTCCACCCGAGACTCAGTGAAATTGAAATCGCTGTGAAGATGCAGCGTTCCCGCGGCAAGACGGAAAGACCCCGTGAACCTTTACTACAGCTTTACACTGAACGTTGAGTTCTTCTGTGTAGGATAGGTGGGAGGCTTTGAAGCATGGACGCCAGTCTGTGTGGAGCCAACCTTGAAATACCACCCTGAAGTGCTTGACGTTCTAACCTAGGTCCGTAATCCGGATCGGGGACCGTGTATGGTGGGTAGTTTGACTGGGGCGGTCTCCTCCCAAAGAGTAACGGAGGAGCACGAAGGTGCGCTCAGCACGGTCGGACATCGTGCAGTGTGTGTAAAGGCATAAGCGCGCTTGACTGCGAGATCGACGGATCAAGCAGGTACGAAAGTAGGTCTTAGTGATCCGGTGGTTCTGTATGGAAGGGCCATCGCTCAACGGATAAAAGGTACTCCGGGGATAACAGGCTGATACCGCCCAAGAGTTCATATCGACGGCGGTGTTTGGCACCTCGATGTCGGCTCATCACATCCTGGGGCTGTAGTCGGTCCCAAGGGTATGGCTGTTCGCCATTTAAAGTGGTACGCGAGCTGGGTTCAGAACGTCGTGAGACAGTTCGGTCCCTATCTGTCGTGGGCGTTGGAGGTTTGAGAGGGGCTGCTCCTAGTACGAGAGGACCGGAGTGGACGTACCCCTGGTGTTCCGGTTGTCACGCCAGTGGCACTGCCGGGTAGCTATGTACGGAAGCGATAACCGCTGAAAGCATCTAAGCGGGAAGCGCGCCTCAAGATGAGACCTCCCGGGGCACAAGCCCCCTAAAGGAACGATGAAGACTACGTCGTTGATAGGCGCGGTGTGTAAGTGCAGCAATGCATTGAGCTAACGCGTACTAATGATCCGTGCGGCTTGATCATATAACCTCAAGACGCTTCGCCTAGAAGCTCTCCTCAACAACACGTTGAGAACAAGATCCAAATCTCTGTTACGTCCCATCCCCTTGAGAGACGGCGCGACCGGTCAATGCCAAAAGCAACACCGGACCGCGACACTCCACCGTCTCCCTGGCGACCATAGCGTTGTGGAACCACCCGATCCCATCCCGAACTCGGAAGTGAAACGCAACCGCGCCGATGGTAGTGTGGCATTTGCCATGTGAGAGTAGGTCATCGCCAGGGCCTTACACCAAAAGGGCCACCCCAATCGGGGTGGCCCTTTTCCTTTGGCCCCAAGTCGGCCAATACACCCGGACTAATCGGGCAAGCCGGGCAACGCTACACAATCCCGAGCATCCGCCACGCACAGGCTGTGCCCTCATCCACGTTCCGAGCAAAAGGCACGGCGGTGAGGCATACGCGAATCAGCCAGAGGTCAACCCGGCTTAAATCGATAGCCCGTGTTGCGAGCTTCGATCCCGACCGAAGCCTGAATGTGCTCACAAGAAATGATGCTTGTAGCGATGGCAGCTCTTGCCCTCAGCTCCTTCCGCCCCCATCCTGTGGGGTCAAGTAGAAACAAGCCACGACCATGTTCAACGATGCCAACACCATGACGGCGAGCAGCGCACAGTCGGCAGCGACGGCCGATGCGAACACGCAGTGTCCCTGTGGCGGCGGAAAGAGCTACGAACTGTGCTGCGCCCCGATTCACGCAGGGACGAAGCAGCCCCAGGACGCGCTGCAGCTGATGCGTGCCCGCTACAGTGCTTACGTCCGCAAGCGCACCGATTTCCTGTTGGCCACTTGGCACGCCAGCACGCGGCCGCCAACCTTGGATCTCAGCGATCGTCCCGGCCTGCGAACACATTGGCTTGGGCTGCAGATCATTTCCCATCGCGTTCTCGACGCAAGCCGTCAGGAAGTGAGTTTCATCGCTCGCGTGAAGGTCGGTGGCGGCCCTGCGCAGCGGATGGTAGAGCGCAGTCGCTTCCTCCTCGAGGATGGGGTCTGGTACTACGTCGACGGTGAAATCGGCCCAAAGTAGGCGCCGCCGATGAGCGCCGCGCACGAAGCGGCCCTGCTCAGTGAAGAACTGCAGGAAGACATCCGCCGTCAATATCGCCGTCTGCGAGAAAGCTTCGGCGGGTTTGTGCCGCGTGGATCGCAACGCCAGATGGTTGCTGCAGTCGCCCGTGCGCTCGTGCAAGACAAAGGCGCGCTTGCCGTCGAAGCACCGACGGGCACCGGCAAATCGATGGCCTATCTACTGGCCGCACTGCCGATCGCGATCGCGCAAAAGAAAAAGCTGCTCGTGGCCACAGCCACAGTCGCCCTGCAGGAGCAGTTGGTCGAGCGGGACATCCCCGCCTTCCTCGCTGCCACCGGCTCCGAGGCCTCGGTGGTGCTTGCCAAAGGCAGACAGCGTTACGCGTGCACGCGTAACCTCCATGAGCTGACTCGAAGCGACGCCGAGCTGCCTCAGGGGGGCTTCGATTTTGGCGTCCAGTCAACGACGGGAGCTTGGCCGCGACCGCCCCGCAGCGGTGAGGTCGAACGACTGCGATCACTTTTGGAAGCGCTGCAGTCTGGGGCCTGGGATGGCGATCTCGATCGCTCCCCTGATGACCTTGACGATGAGTCGCGCAGGCTGATCACCACCTCGGCAGGCGGCTGCAGCAATAGGCGATGCCCTTTCATCGTTTCCTGCCCCTTCGTGCTCGCTCGTAATCGGCTGAACACGGCCCAGATCATCGTTGCCAACCACGATCTGGTGCTTGCCGACCTCGAACTCGGGCGTGACGAGGACGGCTCTGGCGGCGTGTTGCTGCCGGCCCCCGGGGAGACGCTCTACGTCTTCGACGAAGCCCATCAGCTCCCAGACAAGGCCATCGATCGCGGCGGCGCCGAGGTCAACCTCGCTGACGCGCGCCGCCGCCTGCAGCGACTCGCCGCACCGCTGCGAGCGGTATATCTCGCCACTGGCAAGGAGCGGCTGGGCCGCAAGGACGCAGGCGAGATCGATGGTCTGCTGGACGAGCTGATCGACGGCATCGACCGCCTCGAGGCCGAGCTGGATGCTGCCTGGCCGCAGGCCGTGCCCACCGCCGAGCCGCTTTGGCGCGCAAGTCTTGGACAGGTGCCCGAGCCCTGGCGCCAGCTGGCGCAGGGCTTGTCGCAGCGGACCGCCGAACTCGTTCGCTGGCTGCCGCTCGCCATCAAGGCCCTGCTCGAGAGCGAGCTTCCGCCGGAGCGACGGGAAACCACCGCACGCGAACTGGGGATGGCAAGGGAGCGCATTGAAGCCCAATCGACGCTGTGGTGGCTGTGGGCCCAGGACGAAGCTGCGGACCAACTTCCACGCGCGCGCTGGCTGTCGCGAGCGGTAGATTCATCTATCACTTGCCATGCGTCCGAGGTCTCGGCAGCGCCCACGCTGCGGCGAGTGCTTTGGCCGCAGGCGGCGGGCGTTGTCCTGGCCTCCGCGACGCTGTCGATCGGCGGAGACTTCCGGAATTATGCCGCGCAGGTGGGTCTGCCGGCACACGCCGAAACCCTCGCCCTACCGTCGCCCTTTGACCTGCGGCGGCAGGCCCGACTGCAGGTGCCGCCGCTGCAGGCGTCGCCCGACGCGCGCGAGGCACATGTGCGCGAGGTGGTGAACTGGCTCGAACGGGAGCTGGACTGGGGCGCCGGCAACCTCGTGCTGTTTACATCGCGCGCCAAGCTTGAGCAGGCAGTAGAAATGCTCAAGCCCGCCTCCCGCATCCGCGTTCTTGCCCAAGGCTCGCGAAGCAAGAGCGCTCTGCTCGCGGCGCATGCCGCCGCCATCGAGTCCGGCCACGGCAGCACCCTCTTCGGACTCGCCAGCTTTGGCGAGGGGCTGGACCTGCCCGGACGCCTGTGTGAAACCGTAGTAATTACCCAGCTCCCCTTTGCCGTACCCACCGATCCCGTTGGAGCCACCTACGCGGAGTGGCTCGAGGCGAGGGGACGCAATGCCTTCGTCGAGGTGAGCATTCCGCAAGCGACACGCACCCTGATCCAGTACTGTGGCCGCCTGATTCGCAGCGAACGCGATCAGGGGCGGATCGTCATCCTCGACAATCGACTGATGACGCGCCGCTACGGAGCGCGAATCCTGGCGGCTCTGCCTGACTTCCAGCGGGAACTCGGTGCTCCGCTCGGCTGAAGCCAGCGGTCCACGCCTCTTGCCCGCCTTTGCTGTGCCCTCCCGGCGCGCTCCGACCGCCGCGTCCCACGACTCCGAACTCAACGGCTCTCGACGTCCACGGGCAGCGGCTTGAGCGGCGAGCTGTACCAGCCGACCACGCGTCCGCGTTCGAAGCGGATATGCGAGGGGCCGTACTCCCAAAGGTCGGCCTGAAGTACGAGGGGAGGGCCCAACAGGCGCTCAACATGGACCTCGCTGCTGCCGATTCGTATGTTCTGCCCGGGCTGTTTTTCCACGCTTGGCAAGCCCACAGGCTGCGCCAACGGCTCCGCCGGTGCCGGCGCGGGTGACGAGATGCTCTCGCGAGGCCCATGAATCGCCCCGCTCCAGACCAGCAGCCCCAAGGCCGCAAGTCCAAGCCACGCTGCCATGCTCAAAGAAACACCCCGCGCCCGAGGTGCTTCTTCACCGTCCCCCATTGAGCCGGGTACTGATGACGCCTCCCCTGGAGGCTCTGCAACCAGGAGTGGCGGTGTCTGCAAGACTCCGCCGGGCAGCCGGCCATGTTCGCGCTCGAAACTGCGCAGGCGCCTATACGCGCCAGTGACCTCGAGCAAGCGCTGAGTGCGGGCTTGGGAGTCCGAGCCGTCCGCGGCGCGATCCGGATGCAACTCACGAACAGCTGCCCGCCAGACACGTTCCAGCGTCTCCACGCTGCAACCGGGCTGCACGCCCAGACGCCGATAATCTGAAAGGTAGTCGTCGGTCGGCATACGCGCGTTCAAGTGTGATGGGCTTCTCATTAAGCCCGGGTCCGCTTATCATCCCAATGTCCACGGTTCTGCGAAACCCCTCACAGTGCGAAGGGGCGGAGCCGCTGTCAGGAGCCATCCGCGTGACTACCAACCTTCGCCTGCTTCAGGCCTTCTTCTGTGCGCTTGCCAGCCTGGCCGGTGCCCTTGCGACGCCCGCCCATGCGGCGGAAACGGCCGACAACCTGTACCGGATCGGCGTCGATGACCAGTTGCAGGTGGCGGTTTGGCGCAACCCAGAACTGAGCGTCAGCGTGCCGGTGCGGCCCGACGGGCGGATTTCTGTGCCGCTGGTGGGCGACGTACTTGCCGGCGGCCGCACCCCCGAGCAGGTCGCGCGCGACATCGAGCAACAGCTCGCGGCCTATGTGCGGGATCCCAAGGTCGCGGTGATCCTCACCGAGCTGCGGAGCCATGAATTCCTCTCCCGCGTGCGGGTGACCGGTGCCGTGCGTACTCCAATCTCCATCCCGTATCGGCAGGGCATGACCGTGCTGGATGCGGTGCTGCAGGCTGGTGGAGTCAACGAGTTCGCCGCCGCCAACCGCACCCGACTCTACCGTCGCGACGGTGCCGTGACCGAGGCGCTGGATGTCCGCCTCGGCGCCATTCTCGGCCGTGGTGACCTTGAGACGAACCTGGAGGTGCGCCCCGGCGATGTGATCACCGTGCCGGAGCGGGCACTGTGAACCCACCGGGCCTGCACGGACCGGCAGCCTCGCCTGGCGCCGAGCTGTTTGCCCGCTTGCCCATGCTTCTGGCCGAGTTGCGTCGGCACGGTGCACTGCTGCTCGCCGCCTTCGGTGTGATTGCCCTGGCGTTTCTTTCGACCGGCATCGTGCTGCCGCGCAAATACCAATCGGCCAGCACGATTCTGGTCAGCGAGGCCAATATCATCGGGCCGCTGATGGAGGGGCGCGCAGTGCCAACGGGCGTCGCCGATCGCGCGCGCATCGCCCGTGAGGTGATCTTCAGTCGCGCCATCATGGCCGAGATCCTGAAGGCCGGCGGTTGGGACGCCGCCGTCACCGAACCGCTCGCGCGCGAACGCCTGGTCGGCGAAATCAAGCAGCGCACGCGAATCGACAGCCCCGGGCAGAACCTCATCCGCATCACCTACACCGACGCCGAACCAGAGCGCGCCTACGCGGTGGCGAACCGCTACGCCGAGCTGTTCATCAGCGAGAGCCTCGCCGCCAAGGAACGCGAAAGCCGCGAGGCCTTCGAGTTCATCGCTTCGCGCGTCGACGAGTACCACCGCAAGCTCACCGACGCCGAGGAGCGCCTCAAGCAGTTCCGCGCGGCCAACCTCGATGCGCGGCCGGGCACGGACATCGACGTCCGCACCCGCATCTCGGAAATCCGCTCGCAGATCGAGGGCGCGCGCACCCAGCTGTCCGAGTTGCAGATGCGTGAAAACGCCCTGCAGGCGCAGATCAGCGGCGAGGCCGAAGTCTCGGACCTGCGCTCGCGCTCCGCTCAGGCACGGCAGAGAATCGCCGAGCTGCAGTCCCAACTCGACACGCTGCTGCTCGACTACACCGACTCTTATCCCGACGTGGTGCGCCTGCGCCACCAGATCGAAGACATGCAGGCCATCCTCGTTCGCGAGGAGCGCGCGGAGTCCTCGGGCGCGCGCGGTGCCGACCTCGCGGCGGCCAGCAATCCGCTCTACCAGCAGTTGCGCTCCGACCTCGCCCGCGTGCGCGGCGACATCGCCGCCCTGCGCGCGCGCATCAGCGAGAACGAAAGCCTGCTGCAGGCCGAACTCGACCGCGGTCGCCGGGTGGCCGACAGCGAGGCTTCGCTGGCCGAACTGACCCGTGACTACGAGGTCAACCGCGACATCTACCAGGACCTGCTGCGTCGCCGGGAGAACGCCCGGGTGTCGATGAGCCTCGATGCCGAGCAGCGCGGCCTCACCTTTCGCATCCAGGAGCCGGCGGCACTCCCCCTGCAGCCCACCGGGCTGCGCCTGATGCACTTCGCGATCGCCGGCCTCGGTCTTGGTGTCGCCGTACCCATGGGGCTGCTGCTCGCCCTTCTGCAGATCGATCCGCGCGCGCGCAGCGCGCAGGCGCTGGCGCAGGCATTGCCGGTGCCGGTGCTGGTGAGCATCCCCGAATTCCGCACCCGCGCCGATCGTCGTCGCACCCTCGTCAAGTTCGCCGTTGCCATCGCTGTTGTGGCTGCCGTGCTGCTGATCTACGCCTGGGCCGCGATCAGCCGAGGAGTGATCCCCCTATGAGCAAGCGTCACGAAGTCGAACCCCTGCGCGCAGCTCAGGCCCTGGCGCAGCGCGCCGGGGCACTGGCGCCCTTCAACGGGAAACAGCTCGAGGCACGGCGCATCGTCAGCCATGACATGCCCGATTCCCGGCCGGCTGACGCTTTCCGCGACCTGCGCACCCAGCTGCTGGCGCGCGCAGGCGGCGGCAACCTGAGCCTGCTGGTCGTGCCGGTCGCCCACGGCAGCGGTGCCAGCTTTGTCGCAGTCAACCTGGCCTCCGCCATGGCTTTTGATGAGCGGCGCACCGTGATCCTGGTCGACTGCTGCCTGCGTTCGCCGCAGCTGCACCGCCGCATGGACCTGCCGGCCGACGCCTTTGGCCTGGTCGACTTTCTCGAAGGCCGCGTCGAACGGATCGAACAGGTTGTCCATCCGACGGCCGTGCCGCGGGTGCTGCTGGTGCCGGCCGGTCCACGGCGTGAGGCCAGCGGCGACCTGCTGGGCTCGGCGCGCATGCGCCTGCTGCTGGATTCGCTGCGCGGCACCGACGAGGGCGTCTGCGTGGTGCTGGATGCGCCCGCGGTCGCGGCCTCGCCGGATGCCCGCATCCTCTCCAGCATGGCCGAACTCTCCGTACTGGTGGCGGGCTATGGTCGCGATACCCCGGCGGCGGTGCAGGAGGCGATCTCCGTGCTCGACCGCGTGCGCCTCGCCGGTGTCGCCTTCAACCGCGTGCCGCACTGATTCCCGCGCTCGACGACCGGCACGATCCGCCGCCTGGAGGAAGCCCATGTCCCTGAAGTCTGTCTGTGCGTCCGCGTTTGTCCTGCTCGGCCTGCAGCTGGCGGGGCCACTCGCGGCCCAGCCAGGCCCCGAGCGGCCGCTGCGTCTCGACTACCGGCTCGGCTTCGGGGTCGAACACAGCGACAACATCCGCCGCACGCCGCAAGACCCGGTCAGCGACACCGTGCTGCGCCCGAGTCTGGCCTTCACCCTGGCCGGCGACGGTGAGCGCCTGAGCGTGCAGGCCGCCGGCGACGCTGAGTTCCTCCGCTACCAGGACTCCGGCTTCGACAGCGAACTGCGCACCCGCCTCGGCCTGAGCGCCGTCTGGCGCTTGTTGCCCGAGCGCCTCAGCTGGACCTTCGAGGACTACCTCGGGCGCCAGCCCATCGATGCCTTCGCCGTCGACCGCCCGGACAACCAGCAGCGCACCAACGTGCTGGTCACTGGACCGACGCTGAGCCTGCGCCCCGATGCGCGCACCCGGGTGCTGGCGGAACTGCGCTGGATCGACGCCTGGGCCCAGCGCAGCCGCGAATTCAACAGCGAGCGCTGGAACCTGGCCCTGCGCGGCCTGCGCCAGCTGTCACCCACACAGGCCCTGAGTGCCAATCTCGAGTACAACGACACCGCGTTCGAGCAAACCAGCGCCAGCGTGCAGGACTTCGAACGGCTCGATGCCTTCCTGCGCTGGGCGCGTCGTGGTGGCAGCGTGGAGCTGGCGTTCGACGCCGGCGGCAGCCGCATCGATTTCCGCGACGCCAGCCACCGCAGCGGAGGCTTGCTCCGCCTGGGCGCCGCCTGGCTGCCCAACGAAGCCCAGCGACTGGAACTGCGCGCCGCACGGCAGTACTCCGACGCGCTGGCAGATCTGGTCGGCGCGGCACCGCGATTGGAGGATTTCGAGTTGCCGCTCGGCCTGCCCGCTGCGCGCGGCGGTTTCCTCAATCCGGATGTCTACCGCGAGTCGAGCCTCAACCTCGCCCATACCCGCAGCGCACGCGCCCTGTTCTCGCGCGTCGAGGCCTACTGGCGCGACCAGGACTACGCCCGCAGCGAGGCCCTCGACCAGCGCGTCAGCGGCTTGTTGCTGGGAGTGTCGAGACCGCTGCGCGCCACCTTGGCCCTCAACGCTTATGCCAGCCTCGACCGTCGGCATTACCTCTTGGCCGCACGCGAAGACCGCGATCGGGTTTACGGTGTGTCCCTGCGCTGGCGCTGGCTACGCCAGCTCGAACTCGAGCTCGGCGCCAGCCGCGCCCTGCGCCGCGGTAGCGTCGCCAGCGAGCACTTCGAGGAGACCCGCTATTTTCTCGGCCTGCTGTACCGGCGGGGCTGAAGCAGCGAGACTCAAGCCACTGTGCCAGTGGCGCACCGTCCCCTGCGGGCGCAGGCCCGCACCACCACGCCCTCGCTCCGGAGCCCTTGCCAAGGTGAATGCCGTGTCCCTGCTGAGCGATCCAGCTTCGGTGCGCATCGTCGAGCTGCATCTCGACGCCCTGCCGGCCGACTTCGAGCTGCTCGATCCGAGCGAGCGAGCGCGTGCGGTGCGCTTCGCCACGCCGCAGCTGCAGCGTCGATTCATCGCCGCGCATGCCGCCCTGCGGCGACTGCTCGGCTGGGCGGCGGATGCCGACCCGTCCGCGATCGCCATTGTTGCCGACGCTCAGGGCAAGCCCTGTCTGCCCGCGCATCCGCAGCTGCACTTCTCGCTGAGTCATTGCGGCGGGCAGGCGCTGGTGGCTCTGGATGCCGCGCCCGTCGGCGTCGACATCGAGGCGCTGATCCATCGCGACAGCAACGTGCTCGCTCCGCAGATCCTGGCGCCGCGCGAGCTCGAAGCCTGGCTGCGCCTGCCGCAGGCACACCGGGTGGAGGCCCTCACCGAGGCGTGGACCCGCAAGGAGGCCGCGCTGAAGGCCTGCGGTTTCGGCCTGCGGGTCGACCCGACCAGCTTCGAGGCGCCGGCGGGCGAGATCGACCTGGGGCCCGGCCGCCGCTACCGCCTGCGCGACCTGCCGGCCGTGCCCGGCCACTGCGCTGCCTTGGCACAGTCGCCCGAAGCGCGCGCGCTGCGGCGTTTCCGCCTGGGTCCCGACCATCACCTGCGGCAGCTCGAAGATCTGGACTGCGCGGCATGAGGAAGCCGCTGCCCGAGAAGCTCTGCCCGGTCTGCCAGCGCCCTTTCAGCTGGCGCAAGCGTTGGGAGCGCTGCTGGGACAGCGTCGTCTACTGCTCGGACGCCTGCCGCCGCGGCACGCCGCGCGGGCGGGCCGCCGGCGATCAGGCTGCTACCATCCCACGCGCCGTGGAGGCGGTCGTCACCGCGACTGCCGCGGCGCGCGCAAAGCGCCCACGGCGCTGAGCCTTCTGCCCGAGCGGCAGGCCGCGGGCGCGCCACCATTGAAGCCGCGCTGGGCCCGATTGCCCGCGTGCGTCCGTCACCCTGGGGGAGGGAAGGATGATTGCTGGCTGGGTCCTGCTGCTGGTGTCGCTGGTCTACATCGGCATCCTGTTCGGCGTCGCCTACTACGGTGACCGCCGCCCGCTCTATCCCGAACGCACCTGGCTGCGGCCGATCGTCTACAGCCTCGCGCTGGCGGTGTACTGCTCGTCCTGGACCTTCTACGGCGCGGTCGGCACGGCGGTCTCGAACGGCTGGGCCTTTCTGCCGATCTATCTCGGGCCGATCCTGCTGTTCCTGTTCTTCAGCGGGATCCTGAAGCGGCTGATCCAGATCGCCCGCGAGCAGTCGATCACCTCGATCGCCGATTTCATCGGCAGCCGCTTCGGCAAGTCGCAGGCGCTGGCCGCGCTGGTGACCGTGATCGCGGTGATCGCCGCGGTGCCCTACATCGCCCTGCAGTTCAAGGCCGGCGCCATGAGCATCGCCGTGATGAGCGGCGTCGGGGTGGTCGAGGGCCAGGCGCCGGTGCTGGCTGACTCGGCCTTCTACCTGGCTGTGCTGCTGGCGGTGTTCGCCATCCTGTTCGGCACCCGCCAGGTCGATGCCACCGAGCACCACCACGGTCTCATGCTGGCGGTGGCGCTGGAGTCCCTGGTCAAGCTGCTGGCCTTCATCGCCGTCGGCCTGTTCGCCCTGCACTACGTGCCCGAAGGCTGGAGCCCGCTGCGGGTGGACACGCTGGCGGCGCAGGGCATGGATGCCATCCCGCAGGGCTTCGTCACGCAGACGTTGCTCGCCTTCCTCGCCATGTTCTGTCTGCCCCGGCAGTTCCAGGTCGGCGTGGTCGAGTGCGAGAACCCGGGCGACCTGCGGCTCGCGCGCTGGCTGTTCCCGCTCTACCTCGTGATCATCTGCGTGCTGGTGCTGCCCATTGCCGCCGCCGGCACCAGCCTGTTCGCCGGCAGCGGCGCCCATCCCGATTCCTACGTGCTGCAGCTGCCGCTGGCGGCGGGCGAGAACGCGCTCGCCCTGTTCGCCTACCTCGGCGGCTTCTCGGCCGCGACCGGCATGGTGATCGTCGCCACCGTGGCGCTCGCCACCATGGTCAGCAACGACCTGGTGGTGCCTGCGCTGCTGCGCTCGGCGCGCTACGCGCACGGCGCGCCGCCGGACCTGTCTGTGCTGGTGTTGCGCACCCGCCGCATCACCATCGTCGTGCTCGCCCTGCTGGCCTATGCCTACCACCGCGCGGCGGAGACCCAGAGCAACCTCGCCGACATCGGCCTCTTGTCCTTCGTCGCAGTGGCGCAGTTCGCGCCGGCGATCATCGCCGGCCTGTACTGGCGCGGCGCCAGCCGGGTCGGTGCGATCGGCGGGCTGTTCGCCGGCTTCGCCCTGTGGACTTACACCCTGTTGCTGCCGACCCTGGCCAACGCCGGCTGGATGGACGCGGAATGGACCCGCACCGGCCTGTTCGACATCGCCTTCCTCAAGCCGCAGGCGCTGTTCGGCCTCTCGGGTTGGAATGCGATCACCCACGGCACCTTCTGGACCCTGCTGTTCAACAGCGCCGCGCTGATCCTGCTGTCGCTGCGCTACCGCCCCAGCATCGACGAGCGCCTGCGCGCCTTGCCCTTCCTCGATCCCTGGTACCGTCGCCCGGTCGGCGCGGTGACCGAATGGCGCGGCCGGCTGTCGGTGGCCGACCTGCGCCTGATCGCCGAGCGCATCCTCGGCGCCCGCGCCACCGTGCGTGCCTTCGAGGACTACGCGCGTGAGACTGGCCGCGTGCTTGCCGATGCGGATGCCGCGGAGCGCGGCCTCCTGCAGTACACCGAGCGCCTGCTCGCCGGCGCCATCGGCGGCGCCTCGGCGCGGCGCGTGCTGACCACCGCGCTGCGCGGCACCGGCCTCGATCTGGGCGAAGTGGTCTCGCTGCTCGACGAAGCCTCGCAGGAGCTGCGCTTCAACCGCGAGCTGCTGTCGGCGACGCTGGAGAACATCTCGCAGGGCATCAGCGTGGTCGACGGCGAGATGCGCCTGGTCGCCTGGAACCGCCGCTACCTGCAGATGTTCGACTACCCCGAGGGCATGGTCTATGTCGGTCGCCCGGTGGCCGACCTGATCCGCTACAACGCCGAGCGCGGCGAGTGCGGCCCCGGTGACGTCGACGAGCACGTCGACAAACGCGTGCGCTACATGCAGCGCGGCAGCCCGCACGTATTCGAGCGCGTGCGGCCCGACGGCAGCGTGATCGAAATGCGCGGCCGGCCGATGCCCGGCGGCGGCTTCGTCACCACCTTCACCGACGTCACCGCCTACAAGCGCGTCGAGCACGCGCTGATCGACGCCAACGAAACCCTGGAGCAGCGCGTCGCCCAGCGTACCGGCGAGCTGACCCATGCGCTCGAAGCGCAGCGCGCCGCCAAGCAGGAGGCCGAGGCCGCCAACCAGTCCAAGACCCGCTTCCTCGCCGCCGCCAGCCACGACCTGCTGCAGCCGATGAACGCCGCGCGCCTGTTCACCGCGGCGCTCGCGGCCAAGCCGCAGGCCGATGCCGACGCCCGGCTGCTGTCCTCGCGCATCGACAGCGCCCTGCGCGCCGCCGAGGACCTGCTCGATGGCCTGCTCGACATCTCGCGCCTCGATTCCGGTTCGCTCAAGCCCGAGCCCACCGTGTTCGCGGCCGGCGAGCTGTGCCGCTCGCTGCAGGAGCAGTTCGCGCCGATGGCCGAGCAGCGCGGCCTGGAGCTGCGCGTGCACGCGCCTGCGCTGGCCCTGCGCAGCGATCGCGGGTTGATGCGCCGCATCCTGCAGAACTTCGTCGCCAATGCCCTGCGCTACACCCAGCACGGCGGCGTGCTGCTGGCCGCGCGCGCGCGCGGCGACAGCGTCGAGTTCCAGGTCTGGGACACCGGCCCCGGCATCTCGGCCGAGCACAGCGCGGTGATCTTCCAGGAGTTCCGCCGGCTGGAGCAGCCTTCGCCCTGGGGTGAGAAGGGCCTGGGCCTCGGCCTGTCGATCTGCGAGCGCATCGCCCGCATGCTCGACCATCCGATCGCCCTGCGCTCCTTGCCGGGTCGCGGCAGTGTGTTCAGCGTGCGCGCACCGCGGGCAGCGCTCGGTGACATCGCCGCGCCGCGACCGATCGAGAGCAGCCCCGGCCCGGTCGAGGGCCTGCGCGTGCTCTGCGTCGACAACGACCCCAGCATTCTCGAGGGCATGCGCGCCCTGCTCGAACGCTGGGGTCTTGCCGTGGACACGGTCACCGGTCTGGAGGCCGCACTGCTGCAGGCGCGTGAGCAGCGGCCCGACATGCTGCTGGTCGACCTGCATCTGGGCGAGAGCCTGGACGGCCTCGCTGTCATCGACATCCTGCGCCGCGAGCTGCAGCCGGATGCGCCGCCGGCCGCCCTGGTCACCGCCGAAAGCGGCGACGAGCTGCGTCGTCGCTGTCGCGAAGCGGGCTATCCCCTGCTCAACAAGCCGGTGCGGCCGGCCGCCCTGCGCGCGCTGATCGCCGCGCTGTCGAAACGCCGCGAGCGGCCCTCGGCAGTGGCCTGAGCCGCGCGCTGCCGACCCCGCCAGGTGATTCGGGCAACTCCCGCGGCGCTCCGCCGCGGCGACCTCGCTAGCCCTCTCCCTGCAGGCGCTGCAGGGCTTCGCGTGCGCGCCGCAGCAGTCGACTGCTGTCGCCCTCGGCGCCTTCAAGCAGCGGAGGCAAGGCCGCCGCCAGCAGCGCACGGGCGCCTTCGCGGTCGCCCTCGGTTTCGGCGAGCAGGCCGCGCAGCGCGGCCAGGCTGTGCTGCCAGTGCTCGCGGCTGCGCTGACCTGCCAGTGCGTCCACGTCGAGCGTCCCGATCAGGTCGCGGGCAGCGCCGCCGTGGCCCAGCTCGACCTCGACGCAGGCCCGCACGAAGGCGAGGTCCTGCGCCTGTGGCGCATCGCCGCCCAGCGCTGCCGCCAGCGCCGCGTGCGCGGGGCGCAGTTCGGCGGCGGCGTCCTCCGGTCGGCCCATCTCGTAGAGCAGGCGGCCCAAGTTGCCGCGGCTCACCTGGGTCATGTTGTGGGCGTCGCCCAAGCGTGCGCGAATCCGCTGGTAGACCGTCTCGGCATAGGGCAGGGCGCGTGCCCAATCGCGGCGGCCGTAATGCACCGCCATCAGTTCATTGAGCAGGCCGAGATGCCGGCTGTGCGCGTCGCCAAGGCGCTCGACGATCACGGGTTGCGCCGCCAGCAGCATCGCTTCGGCCCGGGCGCCCTTGTCGAGCTCGCTGTAGGCCCGCGCCGCGGCGACCTGGGTCAGGGCCACCAGCAGCCGGTGGTCGCCGCTGCGGGTTTCCGCCTCCGCGATCAGCGCCTCGGCAACCGCGCGGGCCTCGGCATGTGCGCCCGAGTAGATCAGCGCCACCACCAGATCCACCCGCAGGCTGTCACGGAGTGCTTCGTTGCCGGGTTCGGCGAGGCCGACGTTGGCGAGCGCCTCGCGTAGTTCGGGCACGGCCTGGGCGAAGGCATTGCGATTGAAGTGATAGCTCGACCGGGCCTTGGCCAGCGCGTGACGGTGGCCGGCGTCCTTGCTGTCGGCCACGGCCTCCAGCGCGGCGAGTTCGGCTTCGGCTTCGTCGAAGCGCGCCAGGCGGGTCAGCAGATGCACGCGCAGGGCGCGGGCGCGAACGCTTTCCGCGCTCGAGGCGCCAAGCTCGCGATCGAACAGCGCGACCGCGCGCGTGGCCTCCTGCTCGCCTTCCTGCCAGGCGTCCAACGCGGCGAACAGGCCGGCGAGGCTGGCGCGCACGCTGGCTTCGGCCAGGGGCTGATTGGCGAATCGCGAAGCCAGCCGTTCGCGCGCCGACAGCAGCACATCGCGCAGCGGTGCCTCCGCACCGCGCGCCAGCACCAGCGGATTGGCGCGGCTGATCAGGTCCTCGCTCAGGAACCGGGTGACCGCATTGGCGCGAGCCAGTTGTGCCTCCGCCTCACGACGCGCCTGTTCGGTGCGCTGCTGCAGAACGACGGCGGTGCCGAATCCCAGCGCGAGTGCAGCCAGCAGAGCCCAGACGAAAGGTCGACGGGCGCGGGCGCGGGCCAGCGCAGCGCTGGCCAGCCGGGCCTCGCGTTCGCCGCGCTCGGCCAGGGCCAGCTGCGCCCGCCGCTGCGGCAGCGCGCGCAGGCGCGCGGCCAGTTCGGCGGCGCTGGGCAGCCGCTGGCGCGGGTCGCCGTGGGTGGCATGCTGCAGGTCCTCGCCCAGCAGGGGATCGTCGATGGCCTGCTCCCAGCCCGGTGCCATCGGCTGACGCAGGCGCTCACTCAGCAGCTGGTACAGCAGCACGCCGAGTGCGTACACGTCGCTGCGCGCAGTCGGGGTCTGCCCGGCGAACACCTCGGGCGCCAGATAGAGCAGGGTGCCCGACTGCGAATCCGCGCCCAGGTTCTCGGTGAGGGTCAGGCCCATGCGCGTGATGCCGAGCTGCTGCAGCCGCTCGGGATCGAGCATGCGGCCGCTGCCGAAGTCGGTCAGACGCAGCCGCGCTGCCGCGCCCTCACCCTGCACCAGCACGTTCGCAGGCTTCAGGTCCTTGTGCAGCACCCCGACCGCATGCGCCGCGGCCACCGCATCGGCAATCTGCAGGAACAGGTCGATGCGCGCTTCGCGCGACAGCGACCCCAGATGCCGCTCGCACCAGCTCTGCAGGTCGAGGCCGCCGTACTCGCATTCGAGGAAGAACGGCGGCTCCGAGAAGTTCCAGTCGATCAGCGCGGCGAAGTGGGCGGGGTCGACCTCGCTGTCCTGCAGCACCCGCAGCAGGGTCGCCTCGCGCTTCAGGCTGCGCAGGCGTTCGCCGTCGAGCGCGAACTTGTAGACACGCGGCTCGCGGGTCTTGGCGTGCTCGGCCAGCCAGACCTCGCTGCCGCGGTGTGCGCCCAGCGGCCGGCGCAGCACGAAGTTCGGACGCCCCGGCACCGGATCGCCCGCGCGCAGCTCCAGTGTCGCCGCCGGCGGGCGGCCCACCGCCACGCGCGTGACCGGGCCCTCCAGGCGGTAGCCGATCCGCGCCTGGGTGGTGATGTGCTCGGCATTGGCTTCACCCAGCGCCCGCCGCAGCTTGGTGACCGCATTCGGCAGCACCTTGTCGACGGTGACCCGCCCCGCCCAGACCTCGCGGAACAGTTCCTCCTTGGTGACCACCTCGCCGGCGTGGCGCAGCAGGCAGGACAGCACCTCCAGCGCCCGCCGCTCGACCTCCACCGGCAGGCCGGCCACCTTGAGCTCGAAGCGCGACTCGTCGAATTCGGCGCTGCCGAAGCGGAAGCAGTAGAGGGCACGGTCCATCGGGTGCGGCCAGCAGCGGAGGGTGGGGCGGCGGACCCTAGCACGCGTCTCCGCGCCCATGAATCCCGGCCTCAGCCGCCGGCCGAAGCGCGCCAGGCGCGAAATTACCGAAGCGTTACCGCTTTTGGTCGGGACGATACCGTGGCTGCGGGCAGGCCCCGCCTAGACTGCGCGCCCCTCGACCGGACGAGGGCCCGTTCACACCCAAGGAAGACCCTGCCCATGAGCGTTCATCGCCACCTGCTCTGCGCCGCCCTGGCGCTGCTGCCAGTTTCCGTCTTCGCCCAGTCCGTGGACTGGCGAGTGCTCGCCTCCGACAGCGGCCAGGTGCTCGCCCCCGGGCTGCCAAGCGCCAGCCGCAACCTGCAGGAGCCCCTGCTGGGCGACCGCGGCCGCGATCTGATCGGCCTGCGGATCAGCTCACCCAGTGCCCAGGTAGGCTTCTGGGCCTGGCAGGGGGGCAGCTTCCAACGCTGGTTCCAACTTGGCGCCTCCGGTGCGGTGGGCCCGGGCCGCAGCGGTGCCGAGGCCGGCCACCAGTTCCTCGACTTCGTCAGCGGCTACGGTGCGGCCGCACCCGACGGCCAGCGCCTGGTGCGGGCGCGCGCCGGTGACCCGAACGCCACCTTGAACAGCAGCTGGGGCCTGTGGCGCTGGGACGGCAGCCGCAACATCGAGATCGCCCGCCAAGGCACCGACGGCGTGCTCGGACCGAACCTGGGTGCCAACTGGGTATTCGATTCGGGCACCACCAGCTTCGCCGAGGGGCAGATGCTGAGCGGCGGCCGCGTCCTGCTGGTGGCCACCGTGGTGAGTCCGGGCAACGTCGAGAGCCGGCTGGTGGCCCGCCATGAGCCGGGGTTCGGCAACCGCCCCTGCCTGCGCAGCGGCAGCACCGACCCGGCGTTGGCGCCGGGGCTGGCGGTGGGCGACAGCTTCCTGAGCTTCTCCCAGACCCTCGACCGCTTCGCCAGCACGCCCGAGGGTCGCGTCTTCGCCCGGCTGCCCGCCACCAACACCCGCGAGGCGATCTTCGTACTCTGCGAGGGCGCGCCACGGGCGATTGCCGCCAACCGCGACACCGCCGCGCTGGGCCCCTTCGTCGCCGAGGCCGGCGCCGAGTTCGCGGACTTCTTGCGCCTGCGGCCCTCGCCCACGCAGGGCCTGGTGTTCGCCGCCGACTGGCGCATGCCGGGCATCGGCAGCCGCCCCGGCATCTTCCGGCATGACGGCAGCCGCAACCTGCCGGTGGCCTACGGCGACAGCACGGGCTATTACGGGCCCAACTGGCTGGGTTCGACCTGGGCGAGCATGGCCGACTTGAGCGTGGCCGACGACTGGTCCGCGTTCATCGCCAGCGTCCGCACCACCGACGGCGGCAGCGCCACCGGCCTGTGGCGCGTGCGCATGGGCGAGCGCCCCCAACTCGTCGCCCTGCTGAGCCTCACCGACCCCGCTTACGTGCCCGAGCCCGGCCGCACCTGGCGGACCTTCAATGCGATGGCCGTGCTGCGCGACGGCAGCGTCGTGCTGGATGCCAGCACCAACCCCAACCAGACCCGCGACCTCTGGCTGCTGAAGCCGCCGCAGGCGCCGCGCCGTCTGCTGTCGATCGGCCAGACCCTGCAGGTGCCGACTGCCAGCGGCCCGGTGGCCACCGCGGTGGCAAACTTCTCCCTGCCTGGCGACAGCAACCCCGAGACCGGCCGCGACGGCTGGATCGGCGATGACGGGCAGCTGCTGGTTCGAGTCTCTTCCAACACCTACGGCGCGGTTCTGGTCACCACGCGGTTGAGCCTGCCGCCGCCGGGCGCGCTGTTCGCCGACAGCTTCGAGTAAATCGCCCAAGCGGCCGCCCCTTGCGCCTGCCGGGCGCGAGGAGCGTGGGCAGACCGCGGTCGCCCTGCGCGGAGCCTGGCGAAGCGTGTGCTGGGTCCGTGCACCGCCGATGCGTGCGCGACACACTGCGCAGCCCTCTCCGCACGGATGCCGCCATGCTCGACCTGCACTACTGGCCCACCCCGAACGGCCACAAGATCACCCTGATGCTGGAGGAGTGCGGGCTCGACTACCGCATCCTGCCGGTCGACATCGGCAGCGGCGCGCAGTTCGAGCCGGAGTTTCTCAAGATCGCGCCCAACAACCGCATGCCGGCCCTGGTCGACCACGCGCCGGCCGATGGCGGCGGCCCGCTCAGCCTGTTCGAGTCCGGCGCGATCCTGCTGTACCTGGCCGAGAAGACCGGCCGCTTCCTGCCCACCGATCTGCGCGGCCGCAACGAGGTGCTGCAGTGGCTGTTCTGGCAGATGGCGGGGCTGGGGCCCATGCTCGGCCAGAACCACCATTTCAACGTCTACGCGCCGGAGAAGATCCCCTACGCCATCGATCGCTACGTGCGTGAGACCGCGCGCCTGTACGGTGTGCTCGACCGCCGCCTGGCCGATCGCGACTTCATCGCCGGCGCCTACAGCATCGCCGACATGGCCTGCTACCCGTGGATCGTGCCGCACGAGCGCCAGGGCATGCGCCTTGCCGACTACCCGAACCTGCGGCGCTGGTTCGAGGCGATCGCCGCGCGCCCGGCCACGGTGGCGGCCTACGCCAAGGGCAAGCCCTGGGAGCGCACGGGGCCGATGAGCGAGGCGCAGAAGCGCATCCTGTTCGGCACCCAACCGGCCTGAGCCACCGCCGCCATGCCGCTTCGCCGTGGTCTGTGCGCCGATCCGTCACTGTTCGTGGCACGCCGCCTGCACGGGGCCGCGCATGCTTGAGACCACACCCGGCCTGCTCACCCGCTTCATCGAGATGATCGGTGACGCGGTCTGCGTGGTCGATCGCGAGGGCTGCTTCCAGTACATCAGCCCCGGCGGGCGCGAAGTGTTCGGGCGCGAGCCCGAGGCCATGCTCGGCACGCGCATGCTCGATTACCTGCATCCGGAGGACCATGCGCGCACGCTGGCGGCGGCCGCCGCGGTGATGCGCGGCGAGGCGCTGCGCAACTTCCACAACCGCTACCTGCGCGCCGACGGCAGCGTGGTCGACCTGCTGTGGTCGGCACGCTGGTTCGAGGACGTGCAGCTGCGCATTGCCGTCGCCCGCGATGTCACCGAGCTCAAGCGGGCCGAAGCGCAGCTCGTCGCGATGGCCCGCACCGACCCTCTGACCGGCCTCGCCAACCGCCTGCAGATGCACGAGTGGCTGCAGCAGGCGCTCGCCCGGGCCGCTGAGAATGGTGCGCGTCTTGCGCTGCTGTATCTCGACCTCGACCGCTTCAAGGACATCAACGACCGCCACGGCCATCCCTTCGGTGACCGCGTGCTGCAGGCTTTCGGTGCGCGACTGCGGGCACTGCTGGCGCCCGGCTGGCGCGCGGCGCGGCTGGGCGGCGACGAATTCCTGGTGCTGCTGCCCGAGGTCGCCTCGGCAGCGGCCGCCCAGGCTGCGGCCGAAGCCCTCTGCGCGCGCCTGTCCGAGCCGCTGGACGTGCACGGCCACCGCATCACGCCGGGCCCGAGCATCGGCCTCGCCTTCTACCCCGACGAAGCGGACGACGTCGAAAACCTGGTGCGCGAAGCCGACCGCGCCATGTACCGCGCCAAGGCCGCGGGCGGCAGCTGCGTGCGTGGCGGTGCGCTCATGCGAGCGCCAGCACCGACGGCGTGAGCGCAACAAACGGCGCACCCTCGGCGGCGCAGTCGTAGCGCGTCCAGCGACAGATCCGCTCGCCGTTCGCCGCGCTCCACTCGATCAGGTTCACCGAGTTCGGCGCGCCGGGCCGCACGCGCCGCGACACCGCCGTGCCGGCATTGATCGCCCAGGCCGTGCGCGCCTGCGGCAGACGCGCGGCGAACGGCCAGTGGATGTGCCCGGCGAGGCACAGGTCCGCACCGGCCTCGACCCAGGCCGCCAGCGCAGCATCCGCGCCGTGGCAGCGGTTGTGCGCATCCTCGGCACGTTCCACCCACAGCGGCTGGTGCGTCACCACCAGCTTGAGATCCGCCGCCGGCAGCGCGCGCAGGGCGGCGGCCACAGCCTCGACCTGCGCCGGCGACACCTCACCGTCGATATGCCGCCAACGCCGCGTGGTTTTCACCGCGATCGCATGCACGCCCGGCAGGCTGATCGTCGGCGCCAGCGCCGCCACCTCCAGCCCCGCGCAGTAGCGCGCATAGGGCGAAAGCGCGCGCTGCCACAGTGCGAACAGCGGGATGTCGTGATTGCCCGGCAGCAGCAGGCGCGGGCAGGGCGGTAGCGCGTCCAGAAAGCGCCGCGCTGCGGCGAACTGCGCGTGCGTGGCTCGTTGGGTGATGTCGCCCGAGACCACGATCAGCTGCGGCGACAGCGTCTGCGCCAGCGCGATCAGCGCCTCCACCACCTGCGGCCGCTCGGTGCCGAAATGGGTGTCCGACAGATGCAGGATGCGCGTCATGCCCCAGCCTCCGCGCGCCGCGCCGGCACCAGCAGCGGCAGCCGCGTTTCGCTCACCCGGAAACACAGCGGCGGCCGCATCCGCGCCACCTCGCCGTCGCAGGCCACACGCACGCTGCGGCGCCCGCGCGTGGGCTGCACCAGCAGCTGCTCGAACACGAACGCGTGCGCGCGCGCATCGTTCTGCCACTGTCCGGTCAGCCCGCGCAGGGCCACGCGCAGCAGGGCCAGGCGATCCTGCGGGCGCAGGGTGAACCCGAGCAGTTGCCCGCGCTCGACGGCTTCGGCTTCGGGCAGACCCAGCTGCTCGAGCTGCAGGCGGTTGATGCCGGCGCCGAAGCTCAGCACTTGCTCACGGCGCTCACCCTCGGCATCGCGCAGGTGCAGCTCAAGCCGGGGGTGTGGACGCAGCAGGGTGTTCAGCCCCGCCCACAGCGCCACCAGGCGCGAGCGGCCCAGTCGGCGCTTGAACGCCTCGCGGTCCTGCAGCAGGCGCCGGTACAGGCCGATGCTGGCGTTGATCAGGAACACCCGCTCGTTCACCAAGCCCACCGGCACGTCGCGCAGCTCGGCATCCAGCAGATCGCGCGCGGCCGTCTCGATGTGTTCGGACAAGCCCTGGCTGCGCCCGAAGAAATTGAAGGTGCCCTGCGGCAGCGCGCCGAAGGGCAGGCCCGTGCCCAGCACCTGCTGCACCACCGCATTGATGGTGCCGTCGCCGCCCGCCGCCACCACCGCGCCACCCGATTCGCGCGCCGATGCAATCGCCCCCGTGATCTGCGCCGACAGCTCACGCGGATGCCGCACCAGCCGCACCTGCACCGCGCGCCCGCCCTCGCGCAGCACCCGCTCGACGCAGGCGCGCCGGGCCTGCGCCTCGGTGCGGCCGGAGCCGGTATTCATCACCACGTCGAAGTGGGGCAGGGGCTGCATGGGAGCTCGGTAGCCGATGGCGGGCGGACACTTCACCAGCGATCGACTACCTCCTCGTAGAGATCGTGCGCGATCATCCGCTCCGCTAGCTTTTCAGAGCGCAGGCCGGCCTTGAACGCGAGGAGAAAGGATTCCTTCGCCTTTGGGATCTCTTGCATTCGCTCCAAGACGATGCCGCGGTTGTAGTGGATCTCGCCGAGCTCGGTCGTCAGTCCGGCTGCAGTGTCGTAGGCACGCAGCGCCTCTTCGAATCGGCCGATATCGGAAAGCGCATTGCCCCTGTTGACATGATCGTTCCAGACGTCATCAGGGCGCAGCGATATCGCGATGTCATAGGCCTCTATCGCCTTCTCGGAATGCCCGGCTGCGTTCAGACCCATGCCGAGGTTCCGCCACGCACGAGCCTGGGTGGATTGCTCGAGGTTTCCTTCAGCGATGCATCGGGATGTCAGCTCGACTGAGCGCATATAGTTGCCGCGCTGGTATTCGCTCCAGCCGGCATGGCAGTCGGTCATGTTTTCCGCGGCGAGCGTGGTAGAGCTCACAGCCGTGGCGAGAAGTGCGCAAAATTTAGCGAGTCGAAGAGTCATTTGAGCCTCAAGCCATCAATGCGAAAGCAATACGGGGCCAGTTCTTGTGTTGACACATCAAGTGTCTCCGGTTGTCGGAGGATCACACCAGAGACGGCGGGCGCGCTTGGGGCCCAAGCTTGCCAACGACCACTCCGCGCAAGTAGCAAAACAAGACTTGACCCCGGATTTCGCTATCTATTGCGGAGAAAGTGAACCTGACCCCCTTTCCGCGACCGTGCTTTCATTAAGGGCTAACGTTTGAGCTAAGCGGGAGCCAGCGGCAGGACGCCAGGCCCGTGAGGCGGATGAT
This sequence comes from Aquimonas voraii, assembly GCF_900101825.1. Lineage (GTDB taxonomy): Bacteria > Pseudomonadota > Gammaproteobacteria > Xanthomonadales > Xanthomonadaceae > Aquimonas > Aquimonas voraii. The sequence continues at coordinate 657 of NZ_FNAG01000020.1, read as the reverse complement.
GACCTACACCGCTTCGCGGGCCTGGTGGCCTGCCGTTGGCGCTCCGCTTGAGCGAAGGGTTAGGCGTCACTTCCATTTGCCTGCGGAAAGAGCTGGAAGACGTTTGCCGCACTGGACCACTCAAAGTCTTGCTTCATGCGGTAGTCCCAATCTCGCCGCCAATGTCGGCTTTCGAGCAGCGCTTGAAGTGCAGTGTGTGTGACCTCAGGATCGTGTACCTGAAAGAGTAGCTCTCGCTGCTCGTTCCATGTGCTGCGCGCAAGAAAGAGAGCATTCGCTCCACCGTTCTCCGTTCTTCCGCCTAGCACAACCTCTTCGATCTCATCTCCGATCTCAAACAAGAGCGAACTTTCCTCTTCCGAGGGCATGCCGTTCTCGATCAGTTCCCTCGCGCCGAGGGTTACGCACAGGTGCCACGAGAAGACCTCAATGTGAGGAAAGCCGAGTAGAGCATCGTTGACCACGATGACCTCGGGAAGTCCGGAGCGCTTCACATTGAAGAGCGAGTAGTGCGGCTCTGGGACTTCAATGGTGACCGTACGGGGATGCATGCCCTGTGACGCCTAACGCCGTGCTAACCGGCCGCGGGCCGGAAGTGGTTGATGAAAACGTGGCCTCTCCCCGCAGGTCCGGTTGAGCACATAGTTAGGCGCCAGA
>NZ_FNAG01000017.1 GCF_900101825.1 Aquimonas voraii | reverse complement strand
TCGCTATCGACCAGGCAGGCCTTGTACCGACCTTCCCAGAGCGTTCCGGTGCGCGCGTGGCGCGCGTTGAACTGCCCGACATAGCGCCGGCCGAGCTGTTGCATCAGGCAACCTGTGGCACCCACTTCGGGCGGCGTTGCCAACAGGTGGACGTGGTTGTCCATCAGTACATAGGCGTGCAGCTTGCAGCCCGTGGCGAGCAGCGCCTCCCGCAACAGTTGGCGATAGCAGGCGCGATCCATGTCATCGAGGAAGCAGGGAAGGCGATTGTTGCCACGCTGCACGATGTGCTGCGGAATGCCTGGCAGGTCGAGTCGAGGTTGGTGGGCCATGTGCACAGCATCGCTGCAGCGGTGGCCACCCTACGTGGGCACAACGCTGGCGATGCTGTAGGAACTCGGCGCGCGGGGCTATCGGAAGTGAACCTGACCCCGTTTCCCCGCTACCGCATCAGCTGCGGATCGCGCTTCTCGTGCCAGACCCGAATGATCTCGATCATGTCGCCGCTCAGCCGGTACACCAGCAGATAGGGCGTTCGCTGCACGCGCCATTCCCGTGACTTCAGATCGTCACCCGGTCGACCAATGTAGGGAAACTGCACCAGCTTGAGCACGCTGACCCGGATGCGCCGCGCGATGTCAGTGGCCGCCTGCGGATTCTCTGCTGCGATGTACCTCTGCGCGCTCGCGAAGTCCGCCAGCGCGAGCCGGGTCCACCTAACTTTCAATATCGATGCCCCACTTGGCGAACTCCTGGTGGACATCCTGATCGCTCGCAAATTCACCGCGATCTGCGGCCGCAATGCCGGCATCTACCGCCGCGCGGAACCGGGCGTACTCCAGCACGTCCGCCCAGGTCGCCCCTTCAGGCAAGCGCTCGGCCAGACCGTGCAGCTCTTGCCGTAGGTCATCGGGGGGCAGGTCTTTGATCACGGCGTTCATGGCAGACCTCGCAGGGGTGCTGTCCGGATGATAGCGGCCTTGGCCGATCAGCGACGAGAACAGGGGTCGGAGTCCACTTTGCAGGCCGCGCGCAGGAAATGCCACGCTTCCTTGTGGCGATTGCCGTGGCGGGAATGATGCTCAAGGCGCAGATTCTCCTGCCCCAGTTCCATCCAAAGCGTGATCCCGCACGCGCGCATCGACGTCAAGCATGGGCATTGGGTCAAGTCGCCCGACGCCATGCCAAGACAGCCACGCATCGACCTGCACGGCGTACCGCAGCACCTCGTGCAGCGCGGCAACGATCGCTGCCCCTGCTTCTTCGCGCCCATCGACCGCAAGCGCGACCTCGGCGAACGGCGCGAGGCTGCACCCTGACACGGCTGCGTCGTACACGCCTACTTGTTGATGACCGACCGCGTGTATCTGCTGCTGACACCCGCGGCGATCGGTTGCGTCAGCGCCATGAGGTTTCGCGGGGGCGTCGCTGCGTCTGCTGCATCAACGATCGCTAGCGCCGCACCGGCACTCTTTGGGATGGCCGCTTCAAGGCCTGCGCGGTGCACTCCGACGATCACCTGCTGCGCTGTTACTGTTCGATCGAAGTCAATCCGGTCCGTGCGCGCAGGGTCAGCCAAGCCGGCGAGCACGCCGGGTCGAGCGACGCCGCAAACGCGCAGGGCGCGATCGACCCGCGGGTCAGCCCGCACCCGCGGTCCCTGGCGCTGCATGCCGAAGACATGGCAAGCCATCGCCTTTACCGCGAGTGGGTCCAATCGGCGATCACACCGAACGAAGTCGCGCCGGACGAAGTCGACGAGATCAGACAACGCCTGGAGTACCGGCACGCCTTCGAAACGGTGCGGCTCCGACGGCGGATTCAATTCCGAATCGCAACACGCTTCTTGAGGGCTTCGGCGAAGACCTCGTAAGGGGTGCGCCAGCCTAGCGTCTTTCGCGGCCGGCTGTTGATCCTGCGCTCGATCTCTTGGAGCCGCTCGTCACTGACTGTCGCGAAGTCGGTGCCCTTGGGCAGGTAGTAGCGAACCAGTCCGTTGCCGTTCTCGTTGGAGCCGCGCTGCCACGAGGCGTAGGGCTCGGCAAAGTAGAAGTCGGCCTTGCAGGCGATCGCGATGATCTCGTGCTCAGCAAACTCCTTGCCGTTGTCCGCGGTGAGGGTGTGCACCAGGTGCTGGATGGGCGCCAGCGTGCCGATGATGGCGCGGCTCACAGCCTCTGCGGTGCGCTGCGACACGCGCCGGATCAGGTGCAGGCGCGAGCGCCGCTCCGTCAGCGTCACCAGCACCTGGCCTCCGTTGGCCTTGACCATGGTGTCCAGCTCCCAGTCACCGATGCGGCTGCGCTCCTCCACCATCGGCGGACGTTCGCGGATGTCGCGCCGATGCTTGATCTGGCCGCGACGATCCGGACGATAGCGGCGCCTCCTGCGTGGCTTGTTCTGCCGCAGCAGCGTATGCAGCGAGCCGCCACGCCGATGATCCGCCGCAATGTGCTGATAGATCCGCTCATGGCTTGCCAGCCCCGTCGCACCGGCAATCTGCTCGGGGCTGTGATCCTCGCGCAGCAGCGCCTCGATACGCGGCCAGTGCGACGGATCGATCCGGGGGCGCTTGCTCGCATGGTGGCGCCGCTGTCGCGCTCGAGTATGGGCTGGATCCGGGGAGTACCCCGCGGGGCATCGGTTGCGCTTGAGCTCGCGACAGATCGTGCTGGCGGATCGATGCATCCGCTTGCCAATCGCACGCAGACTCAAGCCTGCTTCGCGCAGCGCGTGCGCCTGATATCGTTCCTCTTGGGTCAGGTGACCTCTGGACATGGGCAACTCCACTTGCAGGTAGAGGAGCTCAGGCTACGTCACCTGGCCCACTACGCTCCGTAGGGGTGTTGCGTTTCAGAGTTGAGACCGCCGCGAAATTCCACGTCAAGTGAAGGACTTCGGGCTGTGCGTGGAGCACCGACGTTTGGTGTTTCGCCTTGTCTGCTGTCGGTTGGGTGGAGCGATGGAACAGAGCCTGTGCTTGCACGCCCGATACGCAGAACCTTTGCTGATCTGACCGGGGCAAGGCTGCGGGTGGATCGCCGGGCTCGCTTGTCGCAGGAAGAAGGCCCGACCAGCGGCAGGCCGTGGCGTTCCTGCATGCGGGTCTGTTCCCTTCTTCTCCGCGCGCCTGCGCCATGGCATTTTCCACTCGGTGCGACCCAGGCCCGGCCAGGAATCGGGCACGTCGGCGCAAGACCGTGCACGGCCTTGCGCGTGGTCCTCGGGTGTTCGAGCTAGCTTCGCACCTCGAATCCGTGTACCTGCGGATCACCTCAGCCTCAACCGCTCACTCGAACCCATCCTTGAGCAGATCCTGCGCATACAGCCGCACCCGCATGACGCTGCCGTAGAAGCTGCCGTCGTCGCTGGCATAGGCATAGCCGCCGAACACCACGCGTTCGCCGTCGGCGGACAGGGCCATGCTGTCCAGGCGGTTGTCGCGGTCGCTGCCGAACAGGCTGTGGCCGTAGCCCATGCGGCCCGGCAGGCCGAGGTTGAGGTTGCCGAAGCTGCTGTCGAAGCTGCCGTCGGCGTTGAGGCGGACCAGGGCGGCATCGCCGAAGCTGAAGCCCGCGTACTCGTAGCCGCCGCCGATCAGGATCTTGCCGTCGGGCGTGGCGAGCACGTCGGCGGCATAGGCGTCTCCGTGGATGCCGCTGGCGGTGTAGTCGAAGTTCAGGGCGGTGCCGCCGAGGAAGCCCGGATCGTTCGCGCCCGTCACGGTATCGATCACGCTGACGCCGATCGAAGGGTCGGTGTCGCTGGCGTTGGCGGCGTAGCCGACCACGATCAGCCGCGAGCCGGCGCCCTGCCGCTGGAGGGCCAGGCGATTGCCGGTGTTGTGTCGAAATCCCGGGGCGGCACTGAAGAAGAGACTACGGAAGCCGTTGCTGCCGAACTGCGGGTCGATGCCATAGCCTGGCGTTGCCGAGGGAAACGAGGTGCCGATCACCGCCGTGTCGAACTGGCCCTGCGAGTTGACGATGCCGCGGCGAAGCAGGGTGCGGAAGCGCAGCGGCACGTTCGCCCCGGGCACGTAGTCGGCGGCGAGATCCGCCACCTGCACATCGAAGTTGGCGCCGATGCGCAGCGCATACCACGGGTTGGGCTGGCCCAGGTTGCCGCCGATGACGTTGCCGCATTCGGCTACGCCGCAGAGTTGGCCGGTGTTGGCGAACAGCACCACATGCATCAGGTCGCGCGGGCCGCTGTCGCCGTCGCGGATCGCGCCGGCGAGCATGAAGCGGTTGGACGCCAACTCGTAGGGTTCGATCGCACCGGCGATGTCGGACGGCGTGCCGCCGCGGCGAATGCGCAGCAGCCCGCCGCTGGCGAAGTTGGGGTCGAGGCTGCCGTTGGTCAGCACCGCCCACACCGCCATGTCGCTCTGGTTGAAGGCGCCGAACAGCGTGCCCAGCACCAGCAGCGCGCCATCGGCGCGAAGCGCGGCATCGACCGCCTCCACTTCGAAATCGACGCCGGCATCGAACAGCTGCTGTCCGCGCGGACCGTAGCTCGTGTCCGGCGAGCCGTCCGCGTTCAGGCGGGTGACGCCGATCTGGCTGTTGCCCGGGAACTGCGAGCCGAACGGTGTTGGCGTGTTGCTGACCAGCAGGGTCTTGTTGTCCGCCTGCACCAGGGTTTTGACGACCCGGGTCGCGCCGCGCTGCAGGCTGGCGTCGATGGGGAAGAAGGTCGTGGTCTTGCCACTGGCGACGGGGCCGAAACCGGGATCCAGCTGACCGTTGGCCTGTGCCGCCAGCGCCCAGGTGGCCAGCAGTGCGAGTGCGATGAGGCGAGTGATCGGGTGTGTCATCTGCGGTTCTCAGCGATCGGCGCAGGAAAGCGCCCTTGCTGCGACACACGCTGGATGGGGGTTGGACCTGACAGCCGGCGCACGAAGCGACCCTGCGACTGGCAGCCGTGCCGCTGAGCACGGCTGCTTGTAGGCACGCTCTTCCAGGTCAAGCCTCCTCGGCGGCGTATAGGCGTGCTCGCGAGCCGCAAGCGGGGTGCAGGCTGCGTGCAGAGCGTTGGCGGCTGTTGAGCCCCTCTCCCCCGGTGGGAGAGGGGTTGGGGAGAGAGGGGGCACACTCGCGGCAAGATCCCCCCTCTCCCCCGGCCCCTCTCCCTCCAGGGGAGAGGGGAGCAGAGCACTCTGCTTACGCACGACGCTCATCAGATTCCGGAATCCCAGGTGTTTGTAGGAGCGAGCTTGCTCGCGACCCGCGGGTTGCGTGCAGGGCGCACGCTGCGTGCAAAGCGCAGGCTGCTCTTGAGCCCCTCTCCCCCCGTGGGAGAGGGGTTGGGGAGAGGGGGAACGCTCGCGGCACGCTTGCCCCCTCTCCCCCGGCCCCTCTCCCTCCAGGGGAGAGGGGAGCAAAGCACTCAACCGACGCGCAGAGGCGCAGTGGCACAGCGGTGGCGCGCTCAGTGCGACCTATCGGCTACGCCCTGCTCTGCCTGTTGGCCGAGGGCCGAGATCCGCTCACGCTCCGGGTGTGCTTCAGGGAAGGCGCGCTGGTACTCGGGCCAGGCCTGCTTCCACGCCGACAGTGCCGTGTCCTTGTCGCCCGCGCCCAGCGCGGCCTGTGCGAGCAGTGCGTAGGCCTCGGCGCGGCGCATGGGGACGAAGGCGTGCGGCTGCGCCTCCATCAGGGCCACGGCTTGCCGGAACACGCGCATCGCATCGTCGAACTGCTCGGCGCGCAGATGGACCCAGGCCTGCTGGCGCAGGAAGTTCTCGCGTGCAGCGGGCGCAATCTCGGCGACACCCAGCGATGCGCTGGCCGTGTCCAGCAGCTCGAAGGCACGATCGAAATCGCCCTGTTTGGACAGTGCGCCGGCGACGCTGCCCAGCACGTCGATGCGCTGCGAGTCGCCCACCCGCGGATCGCCGCACAGGGATTCCACTTCGCTGGCGATCGCGCGCAGCGCATCGCGCTGGTTCGGCAGATCCAGCGAGAAGGCCAGCAGCTTGAGCAGGCTGAGTCGAACGGAGGCAGAGGGCTCGGTCTCCTCGGCTTGCGCCTGCAGGGCGGCGCGCAGCACCGGTACGGCAGCCTGCGCCTGGCCCTGATTCAGCAGGGCGTGCCCGATGTCACCCAGCGACTGGCGCAGCAGCAGCGGGTCGTCGGCGTGGCGCTGCTGCAGTGTGGTCGCGGCTGCCCGCAGCAGGTCGACGCTGCGCGGCTCGTGGCCGCTGTATTCCGCGGGCACGGCGCCGCCGATCACGTCCAGCAGCGCGCTCAAACGCGCTTCCGCGCGCGCGGCCTGCTGCTCGGCGCGCTGCGCCTGACGCAGGGTGCTGAGCACCCCCAGCACCGCGACCAGCAGCAGGCCCGCCAGCACGGCCAGGCCGCGGCGATGGCGCCAGATCCGCCAGCGCCACTGGCGCGCGAATCCGCCGGTGCCGCTGCGCAGGGCGCGGTCATGCTGCAGATCGTGCAGGTCATCCAACAGCGCGGCGACCGAGGCATAGCGGCGCTCGGGTGGCTTTTCCAGACAGCGCGCCAGCAGGGCCTCCAGCGCGCGTCGCCGCCAGCCCGTCGGGGCGTCGCGCACGGGCAGGCGCGCAGGCAGGCGTCGCACAGGCCCGTGCAGGATGCGCTCCGCCCAGGGCTGGGGCTTGCCGGTCACTTCAGCGTGCGGCGACTCGCCGCTCAGCAGCTCGAACAGCAGCACGCCGAGGGCATGGATGTCGGTCGCCGTGGTCGCGGCCTGCCCCAGGATCTGCTCGGGCGCGGCGTAGCGCCAGGTCAGCAGACGCAGCCCGCTCTGGGTGAGTTCGTCGGCCGCGTCGTCCAGGCCCTTGGCGATGCCGAAGTCGAGCAGTTTGGGCACGCCCTCGCGGGTCAGGCGGAGGTTCGAGGGCTTGATGTCCCGATGCACCACCAGATGACGATGCGCGTAGTCCACCGCCTCGGCCACCTGCCGGAACACCGCCAGCCGTTCGGCATAGCCCGGCGTGCGCGCGGCCCACTCCGCCCACGAGGCGCCGTCGACGAGCTCCATCGCCAGCCAGGCCTGCCCCTGCGCGCCGATGCCGCCGTCGATCAGCCTCGCGATGTTGGGATGGTCGAGCCGCGCCAGCAGCTGCCGCTCCTGCGCGAAGCGCGCCTGCTGCAGGCCGTCCAGACGCGAGGCGCGCAGACGCTTCAGCGCCACCGTCTGCGCGAATCCGGCGCCGACCCGCTCGGCGCGGAACACGTCCGCCATGCCGCCAGAGCCGATGCACTCACGCGCCTGGAAGGCGCCGAAGCGCGGCAGGTCCAGCGCCGGTGGCTGCAGGTCGTCGGCGTCCAGATGACTCAACAAGCCCTGCAGTTGGGCGGCGAAGGCGGGATCGCGCTGCTGCCAGTCGCGCAGCGCCTGCGCACGCGCTTCGTCAGGCAGCTCGCAGACGTCGTGGAAGGCCGCGCGCAGGCGCTGGAAGTCCACGTCCGGCGCGTGGCTCACGTGGCGTCCAGCGCCTGACGCAGCCAGGCCTTGGCCATCGCCCAGTCGCGATACACCGTGCGTTCGTCGACCTCCAGCAGGTTCGCCACCTCCAGCACTTCGAGCCCGCCAAAGCAGCGCCACTCGACGATCTGCGCCATGCGTTCGTCGTGTTTCGCCAGCGCCTTCAAGGCTTCATCCAGCTCCGCCAGGTTCATGTCGGCTTCGATCGGCAGGTGCAGCAGCTCCACCCATTCGACCTGCTGCCAGTGGCCGCCACCGCGCTTGTCGCGCTGGGCGGCGCGCGCGCGATCCACCAGCACCTGTCGCATCAGCTTGGCGGCGGTGGTGAACAGGTGCTTGCGGTCGCGGATGTCGATCGAGCGCGCGCCGAGCAGGCGCACGAACACGTCGTGCACCAGGGCGGTCGGCTGCAGGGTGTCGTGGTCGCGGTGGCCGCGCAGGGTGTGGGCGGCGAGGCGGCGCAGCTCGTCGTAGACCTGCGGCAGCACGCGGTCGAGCGCGTCGAGATCGCCCTCGCCCCAGCGCGCCAGCCAGCCGGTGATGTCCGCCTCGCCCAAGGTGCTCATGCCCGGCTTTCCGCGCTGTGGTGGGGCGCAGGATAGCCGAGGCGGACGCGGGGCTTGCGGCGGGCGGCGCCTGCGAACGCGCGGGCGAGAGCGAGGGGCGGACGGGATCGGGTGCATGCGGGCACGTACGCCCAGCGGGGCGCGCACCTGACAGGGGCGCGTGGTCGGACGGCGCGTCTGGCGTTGTGTCAGGCGCCTGCACGGAAGGGCGTACGTGCAGGCAGCCCACCTGGAGTTCCGCCCATGCGCCGTCTGCTGCCCCTCACCCTGCCCTTCGCCCTGCTGCTCGGCGCCTGCGATGCCGAAGAACGCGGCGCGGCGCCCGCCGCGACCGCTTCGGTGTCGAGCACCGCTGCCGCTGCGGCGGCGCCCCCTGCTGAAACCGGCAACGTCGTGCGCATGCGCGTCGACGGCGTCGACTGGCAGGCCGACCGCGAGTTCTTCTGCGCCGTGCATCCGCCGGGCATGGACCGCGCGGTGCTGGTCAGCGCCTCGCTGGGGCCGAAGGATGCGAACGAGCAGACCTTCAACTTGAACCTCAGCGGCATCGACGGCCCCGGGCGCGTGCACCTGCAGAGCAGCGCCTCGTGGGTGCACACGATCCAGCTGGCCAATCTGGATGCCGCGCGCGTTCTCAACGGCGGCGCGATGGGCTTCGACATCACCGTCGAGCTGCTGGCGGTTTCGGCCGACCCCGTCCGCGTGGAAGCGCGCTTCGAAGGCCAGTTGATGAGCAGCGCCGGCAGCGCGCTGCGCATCGAGGACGGCTACCTGCGCTGCAGCGAATGACGCCCGCCTGCACTTCAACCGGAGGACTGCCCATGCACCGTCTTGTTTGCGGGGCGACCGTCGCCCTGTTCGTCGCCAGCCCCAGCCAGGCCGCCGTGTTCACCGTCGACACCAGCAGCGATGCCGCGCTCAGCGCCTGCACGCCGGCGCCAGCCGACTGCTCGCTGCGTGGGGCCATCCTCGCCGCCAATGGGATGCCCGGCGCCGACCGCATCGAGTTCGCGCTGCCGGAAAGCGACCCCGGCTATCAGCCGGCCAGCGCGCACTGGCGCATCGAAGCGCAGAGCGCGATGCCCAACAACGCCGGCGATCTGGAGATCGACGGCTACACCCAGCCCGGCGCGCTCGCCAACACGCAGTCACCGGAGCTCGGCGGCAGCAACGCCGTGCTGAAGATCGAGCTGCGCAATGCCGGGCAGTCGTCCAACACCGGCATCGACAGCAGCAGCGCCAACTTCGATGCGCGCCTGCTGCTGCGCGGGCTGGCGATCAGCCGCTTCGCCTCGCAGGTGGTGCTGAGCGGCGGCGCCGCGCATCGGGTCGAGGGCTGCTTTCTGGGCACCGATATCAGTGGCACGGCGCCCTCGCTGACCGGCAATTCGGGCCTCGGCATCGGCGTGCGCGTGCAGGGCGAAGGGCCGTATGTGATCGGCGGTGAGACGCCGGCCGCGCGCAATGTGCTGTCCGGTATGTTCAGCGGCATCGTGTCGTTCTCGGTGCCGAACGGTCTGCGCATCCGCGGCAATCTGATCGGCACCAATGCCGCCGGCACCGCGTCCATTGCCAACCGCAGCTATGGCATCGACCTCGGCAGCTTCCGTGATGTCGTCATCGGCGGCACCACGCCGGCGGCGCGCAATGTCATCTCCGGCAACGAGTTCACCGCGATCCAGCTCGGTGCCGGCGCCGCGCCGGCGATGTTTCCGAACCTGCGCGTGCTGGGCAACTACATCGGCACCGATTGGAGCGGCAGCCTGCCGATTCCGAACGGCCGCAACGCGGCCAGCCCGAGCCAGCCGCAGCCTTCGATCCTGCTGTTCGCCGGCGGCGCCTGCAGCGTGCAGATCGGTGGCTTCAGTGCCGGCGAGGCCAACCTGATCGCCTACGGCGGCGCGCAGGGCATCCTCGTCGGCACCTGCAGGCGGGTGGCGGCCGCCGGCAATCTGCACATCGGCCACCGCGACATGGCGATCGACAATTCCGCCACGAGTTTTGCCGACGGCCCCACCGCCAACGACGCGGGCGATGCCGACAGCGGCGGCAACCGCCTGCAGAACGCAGCGGACGTCGTGGACGCCGTAGCGGTCGGCGCCGACCGCTTCCGCCTCGATCTGCGCATCGACAGCGCGCCGGGCAACGCGACCTATCCGCTGCGCGTCGATGCCTTCCGCGGTCGCGGTGCGGATCTGCTCGAACACCTGGCCCAGCGCACGATTACTCAAGCCGAGGCGCAGACCGTGGTGTCGATCGAGCTGCCGCTCACCGCACTGGCCGACGGTGTGGTGCAACTGCTGGCCACCGACGCCGAGGGCAATACCAGCGAAGTCGGTCGCTATGCCCTGAGCCCGGTGTTCGCTGACGGCTTCGAATCCGACTGAGCCCGAACACGGTCGAAAGCCCGCGGTGCGCGAGCGCGCAGCCGCGGGGCTTCGGGATCGAGTCGCGTGCGCAGGTGGTCAGCCCGCCGACTCGAAGCCATCACGGAGGAGCTCGGGCGCCCTGGGCCGAAGACCCGCTCGACCTGACAGGCCCGGTGGCGAACCCTCGGCGCGTCTGTTCAGTCCTCTGAGGCCGGTTCCAGCTGCGGCCGAATCCCCAGTCCTGAAGCGCCAATCTCGGCCTCAGCGAAGTACTCCGCCATCGGTCGCGGCCGCCCGAACGCGTAGCCCTGCGCGTAGTCGAGTCCGAGCGTTCGCATCTGCTCGGCCAGGGCCGGGGTTTCCACCCATTCGGCCACGCTCTGGCGGCCGGTGACGCGGGCGATCTGGACGATCGACTGCACGATCGCCAGCGCCAGCGGTGAGTCGGCGGCGTCGCGCACGAAGCTGCCGTCGATCTTGAGCAGGTCGACGTCGAGTTGGGGCAGGTAGGAGAACGAGCAGAAGCCGGTGCCGAAGTCGTCGAGGGCGAAGCGACAGCCCAGGGCGCGCAGGCTGCGGATGAAATCGACGGCGCGGCCGAGGTCGCTCACCGCGCCGGTCTCGGTGATCTCGAAGCACAGTCGCGACAGCGGAAAGCTCGAACGGGCGAGACGCTGCTGCAGGAAGCGGCCGAAGCCGGGGTCGACCAGCGAGGCGGCCGACAGGTTGATCGAGCACAGGCGCACGCCAGCGGCCTGCTGGGGATGGTCTTCCAGCCAGTCGAGGCAGCGATTCACCACCCAGGTGTCCAGCCTTGAAGACAGGCCGAAGCGCTCGGCCGCGGCGATGAACTCGGCAGGCGCCAGCAGGGCGCCTGTGGTCGATTCACGCTTGCGCAGCAGCACTTCGAAGTGGCGGCCCGGGCTGTCGCCCTGCAGGGGCGCGATGTCCTGGCAGAACAGCTCGAAGCGATCCTGCTCCAGCGCCTCGTTGATGCGCATCACCCAGTGCATGGCCGAGGTGCGCTCGCGCACCGCGGCATCGGCGGCGTCGGCGCGCTGGACGCGACCGCCGCCGAGCTCCTTGGCGGTGAAGCAGGCGGCATCGACCTGGGCCAGCAGGGCGCCAGCGTCGACCTCACCCTCGCCGGCCAGCACCCAGCCGACGCTGGCCCGTGTCGACACGAGGCCCGACTGCCAGGCGAAGCGGAAGTCGGCGATGCGCTCGCAGAGCTGCTCCAGCGCCTGCTGGGGGTCTTCGTCTTCGAACCCCGGCTGCAGCACGGCGAACTCGTCGCCGCCAAGCCGGAACAGGTAGGCGTGCTCGGGCAGGGCGCCGCGAATCAGGCCGGCCAGCTCGCGAAGCAAGGCGTCGCCGGCGGCATGGCTCAAGGTGTCGTTGATGATCTTGAACTGGTCGAGGTCGAGGTAGGCGACCAGCAGCGGGCGCGCGCTGGGCGAGGCCAGCGCTGCGCGCAGGTCCTCCTCGAAGGCCGCGCGATTGGGCAGACCGGTAAGCGGATCGCGCAGGGCCCGCCGCAGCAGGCGCAGGGCGGCGACGCGATTCTCGTGGATGGCCCCGGCAAGGATCTGCGGCACCACCATGGTGATGCACAGGAAACCGACCAGCACGGCGCTTTCAACCGCGCCGCTCGGCACCCGGAAACCGGCGATGCCGAGCCCGGTCAGCGTGGCCACCACCAAGGCGAAGACCGTGGTGAGGATGAAGGTGAGCAGAGGCGGAAAGCGGATCGCGCTCCACAGCAGCATGGTCATCGGCAGGCCGGCCAAGCCGAGCGCCTGGCTGCCGCTGCGCGCACCCACCGCGAACACCAGGGCGATCGCGGCCACGCTCAAGGCCGACCACAGGATGTACTCGAGCCAGCCTCGGCGCGGCGCCAGCGGGCCGTCAGCCGCCGCGCCCTGCTGGCGCCGGCGCAGGGCGCCGATGCAGAGCAGCAGGGTGGCACAGAGGGCGATCACACCGAAGACGTCGCCCAAGGCCCAGGCCAGGGCCTTGGTCGGCCAGTCCTCGCCAGCGGCAAGCCCGGACAGCACCAGGCCCAAGGTGCCGATGGCGGCGCTGGTCGCAGCCAGCGCGCAGGCGCCGATCAGGATTTGAAAGCCGGTCTGCACCGTCAGCCGACTGGAGGCGGTGCCGCCCAGCGCGCTGTAAGCGGCGCCACCGGCCAGGGCGCCGAGCGCGTTGGCGAGCATGGAGAACGGCAGGAAGCTCCAGGGCACGGGCGCCAGCAGCGCGTGCATCGCCGGCACCAGCAGCAGCACCATCACCGCAGCGCGGGCGCCGAAAAGGATCACCAGGGCCAGCCCGATGCCGGCCGGCAGCCAGATCAGGGCGACATCATCGGGACCGCGCAGGAAGCCGATGCTGAGCCAGGCCGCCAGCAAGTACAGCAGCGCCGCGGCCAGGAAGACACCCGGATGTCGGCGCGGCGGACTCGGCACGTGGCACTCCAGCTTGCGGCCTCCGTGGCGTGGGCCGGGCGCCTCCTGCGCGCGGCATTGCGGGGTGCGGCTCACCGGCGATGGCGGCGCGCGTTCTCCAGCCGGATGCAAATCCCAAGCCGCTCGGGGACCGCACGCGGAGCCGGCTGCTAACATCCGCGCGCCCTCCCTCAAGGCTGCGTGACGATGCTCGAGATCCTGCGCCCCGACGATTGGCACCTGCACCTGCGCGACGGCGCAGGCCTGGCCGCGGTGCTGCCGCATACGGCAGCGCAGTTCGCCCGCGCCATCGTCATGCCCAACCTGCGCCCGCCGGTGCGCACCGTGGCGGAAGCCGCCGCCTACCGCCAGCGCATCCTCGACGCCCTGCCCGCAGGCCTGCGCTTCGAGCCGCTGATGACGCTCTACCTCACCGACAACACGCCGGCTTCCGAGATCGAGGCCGCAGCGGCCAGCGGCTTCGTGAAGGCGGTGAAGTACTACCCGGCCGGCGCCACCACCAACAGCGATTCCGGCGTCACCGACCTCGCCCGCTGCGGGGCGGTGTTCGAGGCTCTGCAGCGCACCGGCCTGCCGCTGCTGATGCACGGCGAGGTCACCGACCACTCGGTCGACATCTTCGATCGCGAGGCGGTGTTCATCGAGCGCCATCTGCAGCGCGTGGTCGAGAGCTACCCTCGCCTCAAGGTGGTGCTGGAGCACGTCACCACCCGCCAGGGCATCGAGTTCGTACGCGACGCGCGCGCGGGCGTGGCGGCAACGCTGACCGCGCACCACCTGCTGCTCAACCGCAATGCGATCTTCCAAGGCGGCATCCGCCCGCATGCGTACTGCCTGCCGGTGTTGAAGCGCGAGGAGCACCGCCGCGCCCTGGTCGAGGCGGCGATCTCGGGCAACCCGAAGTTCTTCCTCGGCACCGACTCGGCGCCACATGCGCGCCACACCAAGGAGGCCAGCTGCGGCTGCGCGGGCCTGTACACCGCGCACGCAGCGATCGAGCTCTACGCCGAAGCCTTCGAAGACGCCGGCGCGCTGGATAGGCTGGAGGGCTTCGCCAGCTGCTTCGGGCCGGACTTCTACGGCCTGCCGCGCAACCCAGACCGCATCCGCCTTGAGCGCCGGGAGTGGCAGGTTCCGGAGAGCTATCCCTTCGGCGCCGACAGCGTGGTGCCGATGCGCGCCGGGGAGACCCTGCGCTGGCGTCTGCTGACCGGCTGAAGCACGCCGCCGGCGAGCCGAGGCTCAGCCGGGCGGCGGCAGGAACTGCGGGTGCAGGGCGCGCATCCGCGTGCTTTCCACGCGCGGGCTGCGCGCGCCACCGTCGAGATGAACCCGGCAGGGCCCTTCCACACGCGCCTCGACCAGCGCGGCCTGGGCGCGGGTAAACCAGGCCGCGCCGTCCTCGTCCGGCAGGGCCAGGGCGGCGCCGATCGACAGGGTGGCGCGCCCGGGCAGGCGCGACAGGGCCGCATTCAGTTCGGCGTGCAGCGCGTACAGGCGCGGCGCCGCTTCCTCCAGCTTCAGGCCCGGTAGGCGCAGGGCGAAGACGTCCTCGCCGATCCGATAGAGCCCGTCGATGCGCCGCAGGCGCTGGCCAAGGAGCTCGGCCAGTCCGAGCAGCACGCGCTGGCCGGCGCCGGCACCCAACTCGGCGCACAGCGGCTGGAAGCCGTCGATGTCCAGCACCGCCACCAAGCCGCGCGGGCCGCTCGGCTGCGGTCGTTCGAGGTCGAGCTGGAGCTGCTCGGCGGCCTCGGCGCCCGTGAGCGGGTCCAGACGAGGGGATGGCGCCGGCGTCGGCGGCACCCGGGCAGGGCGTTTCGTGAGGCGCAGGGCAAGGCTCGCCAGGGCCGCGCCCGCAGCCAGCAGGGCCAAGCGCTCCAAGGCGCCAGCCGAGGCCGGATCGGCCGCAGCGAGCAGGCCCCAGAGCAGGCCTGCACCGAGACTCAGGGCCAGCGGGCCCCAGGGGCGCCGTTCTGGCGGGGCATCGCCCATGGACGCGAGCGGGGAACGCACAGGTGACGCATCGGAGGAAGCCCGCGGCACGCGCGGCTGCTGGATCGCCATGGCCGGAACACCGAAGCCGGAAGTGCCCGGAGCATGCAAAGCCCGGACCGACGGCAGACCGTCGCGCCCCGATGCTGCGCCGCACGAACTGCGGCCGCGCGCCGGCACACGCAGCCTGCCCACGCTCCACCCGGCTGCCGCGGGCTTGCGCTGCGCCCCCGGCTTGCCTCAAATGGCGGGCCGCAGCACCGCCGCCCACGCAGGGAATCGACCGTCCATGAGCCGCAAAACCCGCAGCAAGCCCGCGCCCCGTCCCGCCCAGAGCGCCGCCGCACGCAGCGCCCCGGCACCGCGCCGCCCGCGCGAACTGGCGCTGATCGCGCTGTCCGCGCTCGGCCTGCTGATCACCGCCTACCTGAGCTGGGGCGCGCTGTTCGGCAGCCTGCCGGCAGGCTGCGCGGAGGGTTCGAGCTGTGCGGTGGTGCAGGGCAGCGTCTGGTCGCGCTTCCTCGGCGTACCGGTGGCGGTCTGGGGCTTTGCGACCTATCTGGTGCTGCTGTTCCTCGCGCTCTCGCGCGGCAAGCCGGCAGCGCGCTGGAAGCGCCTGTTCAGCGTCGCCCTGGTCGGCGTCGCGATCAGCCTCTACCTCACGCTCGCCGGCCTGGTGGCCCTGCAGGCCGTCTGCGCCTGGTGTCTGGCCTCGCAGGTGGTGATCCTCGCGATCTTCGTGCTGGTCCTGCTCGAACGCGAACGCGCGGCGGCGAAACCGGCCTGGGGCGTGTGGATCGGCCAGCACGCGATCGTGCTCGCCGCCGTGCTCGGCCTGATGCACGCCAGCGCCATGGGCTGGATCGGCCCGCGCGAGGATCCGCGGCTGGTGGCGCTGGCCCAGCACCTGGAGTCGACCGGCGCGAAGTTCTACGGCGCCTTCTGGTGCCCGGTCTGCCAGCAGCAGAAGCAGCGCTTCGGCGCGGCGCAGAAGTACCTGCCCTACGTCGAGTGCAGCCCCAACGGCCGCACCGGACCGGTGGCCTTCGCCTGTGTGTCCGAGAACATCACCAACTACCCGACCTGGATCATCCGCGGCCAGCGCTACAGCGAGGTGCTGGACACCGATACCCTGGCACAGCGCTCGGGCTTCCGCTGGCAGCCGCCGGCGGAGTGAGCCCAAGCTTCGGCGGCATGGCGCGCAGCAGCGTGAGGCGATCACGCGTGCTCGGCTACCCTCGGGGCGCGTGCCATTCCGGCATGGCGCCCACCTGGAAACCGCGATGAGCGCACTGAATGTCCTCGGCCAGCCGCTGCAGCCCTGCGGCACCGATCCCATGACCGGCTGGTTCCGCGACGGCTGCTGCCGCGGCGATCCCGAGGACCGCGGCCTGCACCTGGTCTGCGCGGTGATGACCGAACGCTTCCTCGCCTTCTCGAAATCGCGCGGCAACGACCTGTCGACGCCGCGGCCGGACTACGACTTTCCGGGGCTCAAACCCGGCGACCGCTGGTGCCTGTGCGCGATGCGCTGGATGGAGGCCTACGAGCACGGGCTGGCGCCGGACGTGGTGCTGGAGTCGACTCATCTGAACGCCCTCGGCGTGGTGCCGCTCGACGCCCTGCGCACCTACGCCTACAGCGGCTGAGCACGGCATGGCCGACGTCGATGCCGACCTGGCCGCGCTGGGCTGGGCCCTGCGCACGCTGCCGCTGCCGGCGGGCCCCGCGCTGTGGATCGGTGCGCGCCCCGGCCTGGACGTGCCAGGTGGATTCAGGATCGTGGCGCTGCAGGATTTCGCCCCGTGGTGCGCCGCGCTGACGCGCGCCGGCCTGGCCTGTCGATCCGCGACCGAAGGCGACGGCGTGCACGTGCCTGCGCCCGGCGAAGCGCAGTCCCTCGTGCTGCTGAGCCCCGCACGCCAGCGCGAGGCCGCCCGCGCCGAAGCCGCCCGCGCACTCGCCGCGCTGGCCGATGACGGCCTGCTGCTGGCCAGCATCGCCAACGATGCCGGTGCCAAGGCCTTCGAGTCCGATCTGCGCAGGCTCTGCCCGGTGCTGGAGGTGCACAGCAAGCACAAGTGCCGCCTGCTGCTGGCGCGCGCATCCGACCGTGAATTCGCGCAGATTGCCGCCTGGCGCGATCTCGATGCGGCAAGGCCACTGCAGACCGAAGGCTTTGTTGCGATGCCCCTGCTCGGCGCGCCCGGTCTGTTCGCGGTCAATCGCATCGATGCCGGCAGCGCCCTGCTGATCGAACACCTGCCGACCACGCTGGCGGGCGCGGTGGCCGACCTCGGCAGCGGACTCGGCGTGCTCTCGGCGGCGGCGCTCGAACGCTGCCCGGGCCTCACCTCCGTCGATCTGTTCGAAGCCAACGCACGCGCGGTCGCGCTGTCGCGCCACAACCTGCGCGATGCCCGCGTGCCGGTCCATGTGCATGGGTGCGATGTCACCCTCGGGGTCGCGGGCCAGTACGACGCAATCCTCTGCAACCCGCCCTTCCACGAAGGCGCGCGCGGCCTGCCGGCGATCGGCCAGGCCTTTCTGCGTGCCGCCGCCGATGCGCTGAAGCCCAAGGGCGAGGCCTGGATCGTCGCCAACGCGCATCTGCCCTACGAGGCGGTGTTGACCGAGCGCTTCGATCGCGTCGATCGGGTCGCGGAGGCGCGCGGTTTCAAGCTGCTGCGCACCTGCGACCCGCGCCCGCGCCGGTGAGCCTCGCGCCTGTGATCGGACAGCTCAGCAGGCGCAGCAGGACAGCGCGGCCGCTGCAGGCGCTTACGCTCGCCGGCCGGCCAGTCCCCCGAGGTGCCAGCAGATGAGCGAACCACTGAACGCAACCGGCGGTTTCATCGAGCGCTGGGCCAAACGCATTCCCGACCCGGTGCTGCTGTTCATCGCCTTCTTCGTGATCGCGTTCGTCGCTTCGGTGCTGCTCGGCGGCCACCGCTTCGAGAGCATGGGCGCCGGCGGCGAACTGCAGACCTACAGCATCCGCAGCATGGCCGAGGCCGAGCAGGTGCGCTGGATCTTCGACAATGCGCTGCTGACCAACTGGCTGGGCTTTGGCGGCGGCGTGCTCGGCGTGATCCTGGTGGTGATTCTCGCGATCGGCATCGCCGAGCAGTCGGGCCTGCTGAGCGCGCTGATCAAGCGCCTCGCCCTGTGGGTGCCGCAGTCCCTGCTGCCGCTGCTGCTGGTGCTGCTCGGCATCCTGAGTTCGCTGGCCACCGATGCCGGCTACCTGATCCTGATCCCGCTGGCCGGCA
Source organism: Aquimonas voraii (assembly GCF_900101825.1). Classification (GTDB taxonomy): domain Bacteria; phylum Pseudomonadota; class Gammaproteobacteria; order Xanthomonadales; family Xanthomonadaceae; genus Aquimonas; species Aquimonas voraii. The sequence continues at coordinate 34,291 of NZ_FNAG01000017.1, read as the reverse complement.
TGCTCTACGCCGGCATGGGCAAGAATCCGCTGATCGGTATGGCGGCGGCGTTTGCCGGTGTCTCTGCGGGCTTCTCCGCCAACCTCGTGCCGGGCACGCCGATCGACGTGATCATCGGCGTCAACGCCCAGGCCTTCGCGGAAGCGCAGGGCGTGCCCTTCACCAATGCCGCGGGCGAGCCCCTGCAGGCGGCGACCATGCACTACTGGTTCATCGCCACCTCGACCTTCGTGCTGGCCGCCACCGGCGCGCTGGTGACGCGCTGGTTCGTGCAGCCCAGGCTGGAGCAGCAGCCCTTCGTGGTGCCCGCGGATCTCGGTCTTGGCGAATTCGCGCTGTCGTCCGTCGAACGTCGCGGCCTGCTCGGCGCGGGCCTCGGCCTGCTGGTGGCGGCCGCCCTGATCGCCGGATTGATCCTGGGCCCGCTGGCGGCGTTCGAGAACGCGGAAGGCCGGCGCATCGTGCCGTACATGAACAATGTGATCCTGCTGATCTCGCTGGCCTTCGCCTGTGTCGGCATCGGCTTCGGCATCGGCGCAGGCACCTTCAAGCGCGCGCAGGACGTGGTCGACGCGATGGTCAAGCAGATGAACACCATCGGCTACATCCTGGTGCTGACCTTCTTCGCCTACAACTTCCTCGGCCTGCTCACCTACAGCGGGCTCGGCGCCTGGATCACCTATCTCGGCGGCCAGGCCCTGCTCGGGCTGGGCCTGGATGAATCGCCGGTACTGCTGTTGATCGGCTTCGTGCTCGCGACCGCCACCATCAACCTGTTCATCGGCGGACTCACCTCGAAGTGGATGCTGCTGGGGCCGATCTTCATTCCGATGCTGTACTTCGTCAGCCCGGCGATGACGCCTGACGTGGTGTCCGCGGCCTACCGCGTGGCCGACTCGGCGACCAACGTGGTGTCGCCGATGATGATGTACGCCGGCATCATCCTGGCCTTCATGCGGCGCTATCGACCCGAGCTCAGCTTCGGCGAGATGCTGCTCATGATGGTCCCCTACTCGCTGGCCTTCCTGCTGGTCTGGACCTGCCTGCTGGTCGGCTTCTTCGTGCTCGGGCTGCCGCTCGGCTTCTGAGTTCGAGCGACGGCAGGGGCAGTCCCCCATCGCGTCGACCCGTGCCTGGAGCAAGCGTGCGAGAAACCTGCGGAATGGCGATATCGAGGAATTGCGCGGCGCGTTCGCGAAGCCGCGCCGCTGGCGACCCCTGCAGCATGTCGGAACCGCACGGATGAGGCGGCTCGGCGCTCGGCTGGCGATCGTCGCCGCAACCAGCGGCCTCGCAGCCCCGGCGTGGGCGGATGGCGCCGCGATCGTGGTCCGCGAGCTCGCGTTGCCGGTCGAGGCGCGGTCAGCACGCGCCGCCCTGGCTCGCCTCTACGAAGACGAGCGTCTGCGCGCGCACGCTTTGACGCGCTCGCGCCTCACGCTTCGCCTTGAGCTGATGCCCGAAGCGCGGGCCACTGCCGCGAGCGCAGACCCGAACCCGGGATGGGAACGCTGCCCCACCCTGAGCCAGCGCGAGCGCACGGCGTCGGAGTGTCGGCCCCGGGCTTGCCGCCTGAGTGACTTCGAAGTGGGCATGGAGATCGATGTGCTGATCCCCGAGTGGCAGCCCTTGCGCACGCCCGACGCCGACGAACTCACCCTGTGGGAGGGCGTGCAGACCCGGCTCAGACAGCATGAGCAGCGCCATCGCGAACACGCCGAAGTCGCCGCACAGCACCTGCACGCGCGCCTCGCCGAGCGTCTGGGACGGGTTGAGGATGTCGACTGCCTGCACCTGCAGACCCAGCTTGAGAACCTTCGCGAAACCGAAGTCCAGAACCTGCGCCTGCGCGACCGCGTGTTCGACGAAACCAGCGCCGAGGCGATGAAGCTGCGCCGCAGGACGCGCTGATTCAGCGCGTGGATGCAGACAGCGAGGCCAGCAGCTCAGTGGGGGTCTGGTAGCCGCTGACGCTGCCGTCGGCACGCACGATGGTGGGTGTGTTGCGGATGCCCAGACGCGCCGCCAGCGCCTTGCCCTCCTCATAGCCGGAGTCGCACATCGGGCCCTCGATGGGCTCGCCGCGGGTGGCGCGGGTGAAGGCGTCCTGGCGGTCGGCGGCGCAGAACAGCCGCGCGCCGGTGCGATCGGCCTCGGAGCCCTCGCCGGCCAGTGGCAGCAGCACGTAGTCGATACTGATCCCGGCCTCGCGGTAGGCCTCGATATCGGCATGGAAGCGGCGGCAATAGCCGCAGTCGAGGGCGGTGAAGACGGTGACCCGATGGCGCGTTTCGGGGGCCTCGAAGGCAATGGTCTGCGTCTCCGGCAAGTCGCGGAGCAGCGCACTGCGGGTCTGCTGGCGTCGGCGCTCGCTCAGGTCGACGCGATCCACCGTGTCGATCAGGTTGCCCTGCAGCAGGTGGCGGCCGTCGGCGCTGAGATAGAACAGCTGGCCGCCGGCCTCGATCTCGATCAGGCCCGGCATCGGCGCTTCGCGTACGGCTTCCACGTCGAGCTGCGGGGCGATGCGCGCCAGCGCTTCATCGACCACTGCGCGGCGCGCGGCATCGCTGGATTCGCTGGCCTGGGCGAGGCCGAGCGCGGCCATCGCGAGGAGCATCGTCAAGGGGAGGACAGCAGACTTGCCGAAAACCGTGTTGCGCATGGCGTATCTCCTCGGGCGTGGATGGCAAGGCGATGCGACTGCGATCAGCCGCCCAGAGTTCACGGGGTCGAAGCCGCCGCAACAGGTCTGAGGGTCGACCCCTCTGCGGTCTTTCGATCCCGTCGTCGCGGCACTTCCTGGGCTTGGCGCGAGCAAGCCGCAGAGCGTCCGGGCGCGATTCATGCGGCGAAACGCCAAGGCGCGCCCAGGTCCCCCCCGGGTGCGCGAATGGACGGTTTCAGGCCTCCGCGAACACCCGGCTGCGCGCGGACTCCAGCACCGCCTGCACCCCCGGATGGCCGTCACGACGCGAGCCGGCGAGGGCGTAGAAGCGCTCGCGAATGTCTTCGCTGCGGCCGAGCTCGACCAGGTTCTGGCGCGCGCACAGGTCGCTGGCGACCACCGCCGGCACCACGAACACGCCGGCACCTGCCGCGCCGAAGGCCTTCATCAGGGCGCTGTCCTCGAACTCGGCGACGATCCGCGGGCGCAGCTTGCGCTGGTCCAGCCAACGCTGCAGGGCGGCGCGCACGCGGCTGTCGGCGCCGGGCAGGAGGAAGGGTGCGCCCTGCAGGCTGCGCGGGAAGTCGTCGACCAGACGCCTGGCCAAGGCCGGCGCGGCCAGGAAGGCGGTGCCGCATTCGCCGAGCTGACTGGCGTGCACCTTGACCTCGGCCTCGCCCGAGGGCGGCCGATCGCTCAGCACCAGATCCAGTCGATGCAGGGCGAGCTCGGCCAGCAGCCTCGGCAGGCTGTCCTCGCGGCAGTGCAGGCGCGGGGCCGGGTCCAGCGCCAGCGCTGGTGACAGCAGTTCGTAGGCCAGCGACTTCGGCACCACCTCGGCCACGCCGACCCGCAGCGGCCGCACGCGCGCCTTGCGCGCCTCGGACACGGCCTCCTGCAGGGCATCGCCCAGCTCGAAGATCTCGTCGGCATAGGCGCGCACCATGCGCCCGGTTTCGGTGAGCTCCAGCCGACGGCCGACGCGCTGGAACAGGGCGGTGCCGAGGCTCAGTTCGAGTGCGGCGATCTGGCCACTCAGGGTCTGCGGGGCGAGATCGAGCTGCTCGGCCGCAGCGCGCACGCTGCCGGCGCGGGCAACGGTCCAGAACTGCTGCAGCTGACGGTAGTTGAGGCGCTCCATGGGTATCCGCTCATTCCTGACAATGCCCAAGACAATACCTGCTTTTTCCGAACTGTTGGCGACCGTATTCCTGACCCGGGGCGTCGTGCCCCGCCTACTTCCGGAGGCCACCATGCAGATCGATACCCACACCCACGGCTTCGAGTTGACCCCTGGCCTCAGCGAGCATCTGCGACGACGCCTGCGCTTTGCGCTCGGCCGTATCGGCGCCAGCGTGCAGCGGGTGGTGGTGCGCCTGTCCGACATCAACGCTGACCGCGGCGGCGTCGACAAGCGCTGCCGCCTGCAGCTGCAGATGCCCGGTCGCCCCGATGTCGTCGTCGAGGACACCCGCAGCGACCTGTATGCGGCGATCGGCTCGGCCGTCGAGCGCGCGGCAAGGACCCTGGGGCGGCGCAGCGGCCGGCTGCGCCAGCTGATGCGGCGCGGCCACGGCGCCTTGCCGGCGCGCTTCAGCCGCTGGCCGAGCGAGACCGGGCAGCTCTGACGGCGAAGCCCCGGGGACGAGGGGGCTCGCGCGGGTCCTGCATGACAGGCGGCGCCTTTGATGGGCCGATCTGAGCAGCCGGCGCAGGCATGACTTTCCGCCAGCGCATCGCGACGGCGCTGCGCGCAGGCTGCACACACCCATCACGTTAGGGAGTGCCGCCATGCCGATCCGCCGTCGCGATGTGCTGAAACTGGGGGCGCTGGCCGGTGCTGCCGGCCTCGCCCCCTCACTCGCCAGCGCCGCTGCACCCGCCATCGGCCGTGCCGCCAAGCCGTTGAACATCCTGATCCTCGGCGGCACCGGCTTCACCGGCCCGCACCAGGTGCGCTACGCGCTGGCGCGCGGGCACCGCATCACCCTGTTCAACCGCGGCCGGCGCCCGCAGGACTGGCCGGCCGAGGTCGAGGAGCTGGTCGGCGACCGCGAGACCGGCGAGCTCGACGCGCTGAAGGGCCGACGCTGGGACGTCTGCATCGACAATCCGACCAGCGTACCGCACTGGGTGCGCGATGTCGGCGAGGTGCTGAAGGGCCAGGTCGACCACTACCTCTTCATCTCCACATTGTCCGTGTACAGCGACAGCGCCACGCCGGGCCAGGACGAGGACGCACCGCGCGAGGTCTACACCGGCCCCGACATCATGGCCGAGACCCGCGCCAGCCTGCTCGCCAACATGGCGCTCTACGGGCCGATGAAGGCGGCCTGCGAGGACGAGGCGCTGAAGTGGTTCCCCGACATCACCACGCTCATCCGCCCGGGTCTCATCGTCGGCCCGGGTGACGAGACCGACCGCTTCAGCTACTGGCCACTGCGCGTGCGCCGCGGCGGCGACATCCTCGCCCCGGGCGATGGCCGTGACCCGGTGCAGTTCATCGACGCCCGCGATCTGGCGGAGTGGACGATCCGCATGGCCGAGCAGCGCGTGTTCGGTGCCTTCAACGCGATGGGCCCGGCCTACCCGATGGGCATGGACCAGCTGCTCTACGGCATCCAGGCGGTGACCGGCACGCCGGCGACCTTCCACTGGGCGCCGGCCGAGTTCCTGGCCGAACAGCAGGTCAGCCCCTGGGGCGACATGCCGGTATGGGTACCGGGCCAGGGCGAGAGCGCCGGCTTCTCGCGACATCGCAATGATCGGGCGCTCGCCCAGGGCCTGAGCTTCCGGCCGCTGGCCGAGACCGTGGCGGCCACGCTCGCGTGGTTCGATGCCCAGCCCGAGGAGCGCCGCGCGACCGTGCGCGCCGGCATCAAGCCCGAGCGCGAGGCGGAGGTGCTGGCGGCGTGGAAGGCCCGCGGTTAGGCTCCACACACGCGCTGCACGCACGCAGCCCGCACTCGTGCAGCCCACGTCCTTGAGGTTTGCCCATGAAGGTCGCGGAGTTGCTCACGCTCTTGCACCGGCACGGCTGGGTGCTTGTCGCCACCCGCGGCAGCCACCGCCAGTTCAAGCATCCGGAGCGCCCCGGGCGGGTGACGGTCGCGGGCAAGCCCAGCACGGAGTCGAGAGGTAACACCATGCGCTACGCCGTCGTCATCGAACAGGCAGAAGGCAACTTCTCCGCCTATGTTCCGGACCTGCCAGGCTGCGTTGCGGCAGCCTCGTCGCTTGAAGAGGTGGAACAGGCCATCCGCGAAGCCATCGAGTTCCATGTCGAGGGGCTCGTCGAGGACGGGCTGCCCATACCGGCGGCTCGCAGCGTGGTGGAGTACATCGAGGTTGCGGCCTGAACACCGCGCCGATCCCGAGTTGAGCAGCGGCTGGGGCCGCTTCCGCCGCGATCGCGTTTGCGCTGAAACCGCCCAAGCCGGATCATCGCGCCCCCATCGACTGCGGGTCTCCCATGCGCCTTGACCGCCTGATCGCAAACCTCGGCTACGGCAGCCGCCGCGAAGTGCAGGCCTGGTGCCGCGAGGGCTACATCACCGACCGCGCCGGCACACCGCTGCGCCACGACGCCAACGTCGAACCCGCGAACGTGCTGTTCGACGGCGAGGAACTCGACCCGGTCGCGCCGCTGACCCTGATGCTGCACAAGCCGGCCGGCTACACCTGCTCGACCAAGGACACCGGCCGTCTGGTCTACGAGCTGCTGCCCGAGCGCTTCCGTTTTCGCGACCCGGTGCTGTCGACGGTCGGCCGCCTCGACCGCGAGACCTCGGGTCTTCTGCTGTTCACCGACGATGGCGCCCTGCTGCACCGGATCATCTCGCCCAAGCAGCACGTGCCCAAGGTCTACGAAGCCGTGCTGGCCGAGCCGCTGCGCGGCGACGAGGCCGAGCTGTTCGGCAGTGGAACGCTGATGCTTGAAGGCGAGGACACCCCACTCAAGCCCGCCAGCTTCGAAGCGCTGGGCGCGAACCACGCCCGTCTGACCCTGCACGAGGGCCGCTACCACCAGGTGCGGCGCATGTTCGGTGCAGTCGGTAACCGCGTGGCTGAACTGCATCGCAGCGCGGTCGGCGGGCTAACGCTCGAAGGACTGGACGAAGGCCAGTGGCGGCGTCTGGACGAGAGCGATCTGCGGCGGGTGTTCGACGCGGGCGCCTGAGCCCAGCACGACAGCAGCGAGGCTCGGCAGCGTGGCTCTGAGCGCAAAGAATCCAATCACGTTCATGATGGGCGTCGTGTGTCAGCTGACTCCCGAAAAGGCCGGCGTGAAGCCCCTCGCCTCTCGTGGGAGAGGGGTTGGGGAGAGGGGGGCAAACCTCGCGGCAGGCGTCCTTCCCCTCTCCCCCGTCCCCCCTCCCACAAGGGGAGAGGGGAGCACAGCGAGATGAGCGATTGAGGCAAGCGCGTGGACGCGATGTTGGGCCGCGCTGCGCTCGGCCCAGCCCACGACGGCCGGTACTACAACTTCTTCAGGTCCGCCTGCGCCAGCTCGGCCACCTGCTTGTCGCCAGCGCTGGCGAGCTGCAGTGCGGCGCGCGCCTCGTCGGTGCGGCCGAGCTTGGCGAGGATCTGGCCGCGGCGCCAATGCGCGGCTTCGACGCTGAGGTCGCTGGGCTTGTCCTCGACCGCAAGGAACTGGTCGAGCTGCTGCAGGCCGACTTCGAGCTCTTCGCCGGTCAGCGCCGCCAGCCGGCCGAGCTGGTAGGCCGCATAGATGTCGTCCGCCTTCAGCTGCAGCGCCTGCTGCCATACAGCGCGTGCTTCGGCATGGCGCTGCTCGCGAAGATGCAGGTTGGCCAGCGCAGTGCGGGCGCGGATCGAAGCGGGGTCGGCTTCCACAGCGGCTTCGAAGTGCGAGCGCGCAGCCACAAGGTTCTGATCGGCCGCCGCCATCTGGCCGCGGGCGAGCTGGCCGTAGGACGGATGGATGGCGTCGATCTCGGGCAGGGTCGCTTCGGCCTTGTCGCGGCCGCCGCCGGCCACGCCGGGGGCCTGCAGGTAGTACCCCAGCAGATCGAAGCGGGCGTCGACATTGGCGGGGTCCAGCCTGACCGCGGTTTCCCAGGCTTCGCGACACTTGCCGGCCCAGCTCAGCTTGGTGAACACGCTGGCCTCCAGCGCCTGCCGACCATAGACGCGGCCGAGCCAGACGAAGGCCTGCGAGCTCTGCGGCTCGCGTTGGGTCCAGGCTTCGGCGAGTTCGATCGCTCGGTCCAGCTCGCCGGCACTCATCTGATCGCGCACTTCGACCGCGGCGGCGGGCAGTGGCGGCGTCTGCGCCTGCGCGGCGTGGGCTCCCAAAGCGAGGGCGAGGAACAGGGCCGAACGGACGAACAGACGCGGCGACAGGGACATGCGGGGCGCTCCGGGTGGGGAGCGTGGAGCATGGGGCGCTTTCGCTAAACCCTCGATGAGTTCAGGGGGTGACTGACGTTATTCGCAGGGGTGAGTCGAAGTGGAAGGTCGCCTGCGCTTCGATCCCGGCCTCCGGGTCTGCCAGGGTCGGAGGTGGGAGACGTCGAAGTCCTTCGCAGAGCTGGCCCCCTCCATCCCGTCCCCTCTCCCACGAGGGGAGAGGGGAGCACCGCGTCGCGCTTCAGCGGGCCGGCTTCGAATCCCCAATCCCGAATCCCGAATCCCCGCCCCTCACGCCGCCAGCCCGTAGCTGCGCAGCAGTGCCTCGGGCTCGGGTTCACGGCCGCGAAAGGCGACGAAGCTTTCCAGCGCCGGGCGTGAGCCGCCGACGGCGAGGATCTCGCGGCGGAATCGTTCACCGGCGGCCGCATCCAGCACACCCGCGGCCTCGAAGGCGCCAAAGGCATCGGCAGACAGCACCTCGGCCCACAGGTAGCTGTAGTAACCGGCCGCGTAGCCGCCGGCGAAGATGTGGGTGAAGCTGTTGGGCAGGCGCTGCCAGGCCGGCGGACGGATCACCGCGACCTCATCGCGCACGGAGTCGAGAATCTGCAGGGTGCGCGCGCCGCGCGCCGGATCGAATTCCAGGTGCAGGCGGAAATCGAACAGCGCGTATTCGAGCTGGCGCACCAGAAACAGTCCTGCGTGGTAGTGGCGCGCGGCCAGCAGCTTGTCGAACAGGGTCTGCGGCAGCTTTTCGCCGCTCTGGTAGTGGCCACCCAAAAGATCAATGCCGGCGCGGGTCCAGCCGAAGTTCTCCATGAACTGGCTGGGCAGCTCGACCGCGTCCCACTCGACGCCGCTGATGCCGCCCACGCCCGGCCAGGCCACCTCGGTCAGCATGTGGTGCAGGCCGTGGCCGAACTCGTGCAGCAGGGTGATGACGTCGTCGTGGGTCAAGAGCGCCGGCAGCTCGGGGGTGGGCGGCGGCACGTTGCAGACCAGGAAGGCGACCGGGATCTGCGGGTGTTCCAAAGCGTCGATGCGGGCGCGGCAGACGTCCATCCAGGCGCCGCCGCGCTTGCCGCTGCGGGCGTAGAGGTCGACGTAGAAGCCGGCGCGCACGCGGCCGTCGGCGTCGAGCACGTCGAAGTAGCGCGCATCGGCATGCCACAGCGGCACATCGGCGCGCGGCGCGAACTTGAGCCCGTAGAGCTGACCGGCCAGCGCGAACAGGCCGTCGATCACGCGCTCGACCGGGAAGTAGGGTTTCAAGTCCTCATCGCTGTAGTCGAAGCGCTGCTGGCGCAGCTTCTCGGCGGCGTAGCCGACGTCCCAGGGCTGCAGGCCGTCTATGCCGAGCTCGCGGCGCGCGAACTCCGAAAGTTCAGCGAGCTCACGTTCGGCGACAGGCTTGGCCTTGGCCGCCAGCTCGCGCAGGAAGCGCAGCACGCGCTCGGGCTCACCGGCCATCTTGTCGGCCAGCGAAACGTGCGCGCTGGAGGCGAAGCCGAGCAGCTGCGCGGCCTCGTGGCGCAGGACCAGGATCTCGCCGATGCGCGCGCTGTTGTCCTGCGCCGGATCGTGCGGGCCCTGGTCGGACGCGCGGGTCTGGTAGGCGGTGTAGACGGCCTCGCGCACGGCGCGGTCGTCGGCGAAGTTCAGCACCGCCTGCACCGCCGGACCTTTCAGGGTGGCGACGGCGCCGTCAACGCCGCGCTCGGCGCCCATCGCCCGCAGCATCGACAGTGCGGAGTCGGGAATGCCGGAAAGCTCAGCTTCCGACAGCGGCTTGAACCAGGCGTCGGTGCTGTCGAGCACGGCCTCTTCAAACGCCGTGGACAGGCGCGAGAGCTCGCTCTGGATCGCCTTGAAGCGCGAACGCGCGGGCTCCTCCAGCGCCACGCCGGAGAGTTCGAAGCCGCGCAGGCTGTCTTCGATCAGGGCGCGCTCGGGCCGCGGCAGGGTGTCGAATTCCGATGACTGGCGCAGCGTGCGCACCGCCTCGAACAGGCCCCGGTTCTGGCCCAGCGCCGCCGAGAAATCGGTGATCCGCGCCTCGGCCTCGGCATAGACCTCGCGCAGCTCGGCGGAGTCGGCCACGCCATGCAGGTGCCCGACCGGCGCAAAGCTGTGGTCGAGCGCGGCCTGGGCGCGCTCCAACGGCGCCATCAGGCGGTCGAAGCTGGGCTCGGCGGCAACGGCAAGCACCTGCTCGACGCAGGCCTCGTAGGCGGCGATGCGCGCTTCGACGGCCGGCAATACATGGGCCGGGGTGATGGCGGGGAAATCGGGGAGGCCGTGGTCGGCCAGAAGGGGGTTGGCGGCGGTTTCGGTAGTCATGGGCGGCAAGATGGTGGGCGCAGCGGCGAAGGGCAAGAGCATCCCGACCAGCGCCGCACTAGACTGCCGGCCTTCACCCACCTGCCCCGACATGCCCGAGACGCCCTTCAACGCGCTGGCCGAAGCCTTCGACCGCATCGTCGCCCTGCCCTTGGAAGCGCGCGCCGCGGCGCTGTCGGCGCTGCCGGAAGGGCTGCGCACCGAGGTCGAACGTCTGCTGCGGGCCGACACCCATTCCGAGGATCCGGTGCGGGCGGTGCTGGCCGGTTTTGGCGATGCCCTGCTGCGCGCCCGTGCGCCCGGCGCCCAGCTGGGTCCCTGGCGGATCCTGCGCGAGCTGGGTGCCGGCGGCATGGGCACCGTGCTACTGGCCGAGCGCGCCGACGGTCCCTTCGAGCAGCGTGCGGCGATCAAGCTGATCCGCGGCTTTCCCACCGAAGACAGCCGCAAGCGCCTGCGTCAGGAGCGGCGGATCCTCGCCCAGCTCGACCACCCCGGTATCGCCCGCCTGATCGACGGCGGCGAGACCGCCGACGGCCAGCCCTGGGTCGCGCTGGAGTACATCGAGGGGCAGCCCCTGCTCGCCCATGTCGCCAGCCATGCGCTGTCGCTGGCGCAGCGTCTGGGGCTGTTCGACCGCATCGCCCAAGCGGTGGCGCATGCGCACCAGCAGCTGGTGATTCACCGCGACCTGAAGCCCGGCAACGTGCTGGTACGCGCCGACGGCGAGCCCAAGCTGCTCGATTTCGGCGTCGCCAAGCTGATCGAGCTGGGCGAGGACAGCGCCCGCCGAGATGCATCGACGCGGGTCTGGACCGAGGGCTATGCGAGCCCCGAACAGCGCGAGGGCCGCGCGATCAGCACCGCCAGCGACGTCTATGCGCTGGGCGTGATGCTGCGCGAACTGCTCGAGGGCGATGCAAGTGCCCGCGAACGCCGCGATTTCCCGGTGCTGCCGATCGACGCCGAGCTTCGCGGGGTGATCGCCATGGCCTGTGCAGACGCGCCGGCGCAGCGCTATCCGACCGTCGACGCACTGCGCGAGGAGTTGGCGCGCTATGTCGCGGGCCGCCCACTGCGGGCCGCGGCCGATACGCGCCTGTACCGGCTGCGCAAGTTCCTCGGTCGGCATCGCCTGCCGGTCAGCCTGGGCACCGGGGCCCTGCTGCTGCTGGCAGGCAGCGTGGTCTGGCTGCAGCACGAACGCGCCTCGGCGGTGGCCGCCCGGCTCGAGGCCGAACGCGCCAACGCCACGCGTTCGTTGCAGTACCGCTTCCTGGCCGGCGTGTTGCAGGGCGCGGCGGGCCGCCGCGAGGACGGCAGCCCGCTGCTGGCCACCGACCTGCTGGATCGCATGCGCGATCGCCTGGAGGCGGAAGCCGGCGGCGATCGACTGGCGCGCGCCGAGCTCGAGTTCCTGCTGGCCTCGTCCTACCTCAACGCTGGCCGCTGGGCCGAGGCCAAGCCCCTGTTCGTCGCCTCGGCCGAGCACGGCGAGGGTGTGCGCGATGTCTCCGACAACGCCTACAGCCTGCGCGAGGCGGCGCGCATGGCGGTGCAGCTTGGCCGTTGGGATGAGGCCGGTGTTCTGCTGGATCGTGCGCAGGCGCAGCTGGGCCCTGGGCCCTACGCCGAGACCGCGGCCACCGCGGCGATCCGCATCGGCCTGACCCGGATCGATCTGTTCCGGCGCAGCCAGGATCCGCGGCTGGACGCACAAATCGAAAGCACCGCGCAGCAGGCGCGCGCCTGGCTGCCGGAATCGCATCTCCTGCGCGCGCTGGTGCTGGGCGAGCAGGCGGCGCGCATCGAAAATCGAGGCGACTACGCGCGCCTCGTGGCGCTGCGTCGGGAGGTGCTCGCGGCAGTCGAGGCCATTCCGGAGGTCTACCCCAGCGACCTGCGTGCGCAGCGCTTCAACCTTGCCCGTGCCCTGGAACTGGCTGGGGATGCTGACGGCGCCGAAGGGGAGCTGGCGCAGATCGAATCCGAGTTGGCGCAGAAGGCGGCCGGCATCCGCCAAGCCGAGCATGTGCATCTGCTGATGCAACGGGCCAGCCTGGCGCTGAGGCGCTGTCAGCCTGGTGAGGCGCGGACGCTGCAGGAAGAGGCGCGCGCGCTGGCCGAGCAGCTCGGGCTGGCAGCTTCTCCGGCCGATCTGCTGCTGGCAGCCCGGATCGCCCTGGCCCTGGGCGAGAGCGAGCGCGCACAGGCACTGTTCGCGGAGACGCTGTCGATGCCGGTCAGTCCCGAGTTCCGCAGCCGGGTCGAAGCCGCGCGCAGCGCCACGCCGGGGCAGTGCGCTCCGGCGCCGTGATCCGCGGATCCGTCGGCACGCGCACGACGCCGCCCAGCGGGTGCGCCCAGCGTCCGTCCAGTCCACCGGCGGCGCGACAGCGGACACGGGATCGCAGCGTCCCTCAGCCGCCGTCCGCGATCCGCCACAGGTAGAGCGCGGCGAGGCTGCGCCAGGGCGCCCAGGCTTCGCCGCGCTCGGCCAGCTCACGGCGTCCCGGCGCGGCATCGAGGCCATCCAGCCATTGCGTGCCGCGGCGGATGCCGAGGTCATCCAGCGGCAGCACGTCGGGCCGACCCAGGCGGAAGATCAGCAGCATTTCGACTGTCCAGCGGCCGATGCCGCGTACCGCGCTCAGCTGCTCGACGATGGCCTCGCTGTCCATCCGTGCCAGCCGCCGCGCATCGGGCACCTCGCCGCCCTCGGCGCGCGCGCACAGGTCGCGCAGGGCCCGCGCCTTGGCGGCGGAAACGCCACAGGCGCGCAGGCGCTCGTCGTCAATGCGCGCGAGCGTGTCGACGTGCAGGCGCTCGGCGCCGATCGCGCGCTCGACGCGGCCGACGATCGTCGCCGCGGCCTTGCCGGACAGCTGCTGGTACAGGATCGCGCGCGCGAGGACGTCGACGGTGTCGAAAGGCTCGGACCAACGCGTACCGACGTCGAGCGGACCGATTCTTCGCATGGCCGCGGCCAGGCGCGGGTCGCGCCGTGCCAGCGCGCGGCGTGCGGCCTCAAGGTCGAAGCCGCGCGGATGGATCAGGACCGGCCTCACAGAACTCCCTCGACGGCAGGGATGCGCGCCCCGGCCGCGGACTGCAGCTCGAAGTGCAGCCGCGCCCGCCCCTGCCAGCTGCTCGGCAGGGTGTAGGTAGCGAGGCCCTCGGCGGACACCACCGCGATCGGCAGGGCGATGCGGCGTTCGACCAGCGTTGCATGCGCGGAGGCGATGCGGCTGCCCGCGGGCAGCACGATGTCGACCACCAGCTGGCTGGCGCGCGGATCGCCGGCCGCCCCGTTCGGTTCGTCCGGCGTCAAGCGCAGCGGGTCGAAACGCAGACGCGCGGGCGCTTCGATCGCAGGCGGGGCGTCGGCCACAGGTGGGGTCACGGGCGGCAACAGGCTGGCGAGACCGATGCCGCCCATGAAACCGGCGGCCAGCGCCAGCAGGACCCCGGACGTCTGACGGGCGGCTTCGGCAGGGGGTGGGCTGCGGGTTCAAGCCGGGTCGCGTCAGCGGACCCAGGGGCTGCGGCTTCGAACAACCGGCCCGCGGCCGGCGCAGCCAGCACCGCGCGCAGGGCGCTGTCGGCTTCCAGTGCGGCCAGCAGGTGTGGCCGGGTCAGCAGGTAGGCTTCGAACCAGGCCTGCTCATCAGGCGCGAGCTCGCGCTCCAGGTAGCGCTGCAGCCAGGCCTGCTCAAGCCTGGGACGCAGGGGGGTCAGCGGATCAGGCAGGCTCATGGGCAGGCAGGTTGGGATCAGCAGGTACGTCGCCGCAGGAGCGCATCCTCACCCGCCTGTCCCAGCGGGCGGGCAGCGGGCGCACTCAAATGTGATGAGCTTCGCGATTGTCGCGGTTTTTGGCCCGGCTGCCTGGCCGCTCGCTTGGCCGACGGATCGACCTCCCCGCGCGGCTCAGTCGACCAGGCCGAAGGCCGAAGATTCGATCAGCCCGCGCAGACGCTCGCGAGCGCGGTGCAGCACCCGCCGGAAATGCGGTTCGTCGATGCCGAGCTCGGCGCAGAGCTCATCACGCTCGCGCTGCTCCAGGTAGAAGCCGCGCAGGACCGCGCGGTCGCGCGGCACTGGCAGGGCTTTCATCAGTTCGGCCAGTGCCCGCTGCAGATGCTGCTGGTGCAGCTGTTCGGCGGGACCCGGGCCAGGCGCGGGCAGCGCTTCGAGGCAAGCACTTTCGACCACCTCTCCGCGCAGGCCGCGGCGCCGGTACTCGGCGCGGGTGGCGTGGGCGATGGTCGCCTGCAGGTAGGCCGGCAGCGCATTGGGATCCTTGAGGGCACCCTGGCGCAGGCGGCCCAGCACGGTCAGCAGGACCTCTTGGACGAGGTCGTCGACCACCGGATCGCCCGGACGGCAAGCCCGCACGACCAGCGCACGCACGCCGCGGCCGTAGCGCTCGATGAAGCTGCGTTCGGCCTCGCTGTCGCCGGCCGCGATCGCCCGCACCAGCGGATCGCCGATGCCGGCCGGGTTCATGGTGCTGTGGCTGCAGTCGTCCACGCAGGACCCCCCGGTCACTGAGCGGATGAACATGCATGGCGCGGTCGACACCGACAAGCCGCGCAGGCTTGAAAAGCTCTGAATCGGGTCGGTCGCGGGCTGAATATCCCCAGTTCAGCCCGCTGTTCGCTGCGACAGCCCGGGCGAGGGTGGTGGGCCAGGCCGGGCTGCATCGCTCCCCTGCCGGGCGAGCGCAGGCCGTCGCTTTGGGGCAGTCCGGAGGCCGGCTCAGCGTGTGAGGAAGCGCACCAGCCGATCCGCCAGCCCGCGGTAGGGCGGCTTGAACAGGGCCATGCCCGACCAGCGCGCCTGCCGGAACACCGGCTTCTCCTTGCTGAAGGTGCGGAAGCCGGCCTCGCCGTGGTAGCTGCCCATGCCGCTGGGGCCGATGCCGCCGAAGGGCAGGTTGTTCTGGGCGAACTGCAGCACGGTGTCGTTGATCGCCACCGAGCCGGCGATGGTGTGCTCCAGCAGGTGCTCAATGCGCCGCGACTCGTGGTCGAACAGGTACAGGGCCAGCGGGCGGTCACGGCGCTTCACGTAGTCGATGGCCTCGCTGAATTCGCGGTAGGGCACGATCGGCAGCAGCGGGCCGAAGATCTCCTCCTGCATCAGCCGGCAGTCCTCGGGCGCGTCCAGCACCAGGGTCGGCGCGACCAGGCGCTGGCTGTCGGCGAGCTCGGGTTCCACCTCGATCAAGGGCTCGATGCGCGCGCCCCGCGCGCGGGCCTCTTCGCGCCAATCGACCAGACGCTGGTACTGCGCGCGGTTGATGATGCGGGTGTAGTCCGGGCCCATGCTGATGTCCGGATAGCGCGCGCGCGCCTCGGCCTTGAGCGCCGCCACCAGCGGCTCGACCTGGTCCTGCGGCACCAGCAGGTAGTCGGGCGCGATGCAGGTCTGGCCGGCATTGATGAACTTGCCCGAAGCGATGCGTGCCGCCGCGCGTTCGATCGGATAGCCCGGCGCCAGGATCACCGGCGACTTGCCGCCGAGCTCCAGGGTCACCGGCGTCAGGTTCGGCGCCGCCGCGGCCATCACCTTGCGGCCGACCGCGGTCGAGCCGGTGAAAAACAGATGGTCGAAGGGCAGGCCGGCGAACGCCGCGGCCACATCGGCCCCACCCAGCGCCACCTCGACGCGGTTGCGGGGATAGATGGAGCGCAGCAGGTCGAACAAGGCCTGGCTGGTGCGCGGCGTGTGTTCACTCGGCTTGAGATACACCGCATTGCCGGCGGCCAGGGCGGTCGCCAGCGGCACCAGGGCCAGATTGACCGGATAGTTCCAGGGCGAAATCACGCCCACCACGCCCAGCGCCTGGTAGCGCACCTCGGCGGTGGCCGGCCAGAACAGCGGGCTGATCCAGCGCCGCCGAGGCCGCATCCACTTCTTCAGGTGGCCGATCAGGTGGTCGATCTCGGACAGCACGGTCATGCCGTCGGAAATCAAGGTCTCGTGGCGGCTGCGACAGCCGAAGTCGGCGTCCATCGCGCGCACGAGTTCCGGCAGGTTGAGCTTGACCGCGGCGCGCAGGTCGTGGAGATCCTCGCGACGCTCGGCGTAGCTACGCGGCGCGCGTTCGGCCTGGGCGCGCAGCACGGCGAGGCGCTGCGGCAGTTCTTCGAGCGGGGTGCTGGGCAGGTCCATACGGCCGAGTGTAGTGCAGCACGAGGCAGCGGCAAGGCGCTTGCTACACTCCGCGCCCATGAGCACAGCCCCCTACTCCCCCTTGCGCGCCTTCTGCGGCCGCAGCCCCAAGCTCGGCCAGCGCGTTTGGGTCGACCCGATGTCGGCGGTGATCGGCGACGTCGAGATCGGCGACGACAGCTCGATCTGGCCGGGCGTGGTGATCCGCGCCGACGTCAACTACATCCGCATCGGCGCACGCACCTCGATCCAGGACGGCACCGTGGTGCACGTCACCCACGATGGGCCCTACACCCGCGAGAACGGCTGGCCGACGATCATCGGCAACGACGTCACCGTCGGCCACGCGGTGGTGCTGCACGGCTGCACCATCGAGGACCGCTGCCTGATCGGCATGCACGCCAGCGTGATGGATGGCGCGGTGGTGAAAACCCACGGCTTCGTCGGCGCCGGCGCCTTGATCGCACCGGGCAAGGTGGTCGGTGAGGGCGAACTGTGGCTGGGCAATCCCGGCCGCCTGGTGCGCCGCCTGTCCGACCGCGAAATCGAGAACCTGATGTACTCGGCCGGCCACTACGTGCGCCTGAAAGACAAGTACCTCAATCCACCGGCTTGAAGCCACCGCCCCATCACGAGAGGACGACCCCGCATGAAACTGCGCAGCGACAGCTTCGAACAGGGCCAGCCGATTCCCACCGAGTTCGCCTTTGGCCAGCCCGGCCCGGACAGCCCCTGCATCCTCTCGTCGAACCGCAATCCGCATCTGGCCTGGAGCGAAGTGCCCGAGGGCACGCGCAGTTTCGCCCTGATCTGTGTCGACCCGGATGTGCCCTCGAAGCCCGACGACGTCAACCAGGCCGGCCGCGAAGTGCCCGCCGACCTGCCGCGCGTCGACTTCGTGCACTGGCTGCTGGCGAACATCCCGGCGGATGCGCGCGAGATCGCCGCCGGCAGCTGCAGCGAAGGCGTCACCGCGCACGGCAAGCAGACGCCATCAGGACCGGCCGGCAGCGTGCAGGGCAAGAACGACTACACCGGCTGGTTCGCCGGTGACGCCGACATGGGCGGCGACTACCTGGGCTATGACGGCCCCTGCCCGCCCTTCAACGACGCCCTGCTGCACCGCTACTTCTTCCGCCTGTTCGCCCTCGATGTGGAGACGCTGAAACTGCCCGCGAAGTTCAGCATGGCCGATCTGCTTCGCGCCATGCACGGCCACGTGCTCGCCGAGGCGGTGCATTACGGCAGCTACAGCCTGAATCCGAAACTGCGCTGAGTCCGGCGCCGCCGGGCCGCGCATGGACTCGCAGGCCGCCTACTGGCTGGGTCTCGGATGGGCGCTCTATCTGGGCGCCCTGTCGGTCTGGATCGTTCTGCAGAAGCGACCGCCGGTCAGCACCCTTGCCTGGATCCTGAGTCTGGCCGCGCTGCCCGTGGTCGGCTTCGCGATCTACCACTGGCTGGGTCCGGTGCGGATCCGCCGCCAGCAGCTCAAGCGTCGACGCAGCCGGCGTCGGCTGGAGCGCGAGCCGCTGTCGGAATGCGATGTGCTGGCCGCGCTGGCGAGCCCGCTCGAGCAGCGTCAGGCGCGGCTGGTCGAAAGGCTCACGCGGATCGCCCCGACCACGGCCCAGCGCATCGAGCTGCTCAGCGACGGCGCGGCGACGTACTCGGCCCTGCTGGCGGCCATCCACGGCGCCCGCGAGCACGTGCACTGCGAGTACTACATCTTCGAGCCCGACCGGATCGGCTGCGCCGTCCGCGATGCGCTTGCGGAGCGCGCCCGCGCTGGCGTGGCGGTGAGGCTCCTGGTCGACGCCGTCGGCAGCGCAGGCCTGTCCAAGCGCTTTCTGCGGCCGCTGCGCGACGCCGGGGCCGAAGTGGTGTTTTTCCACCCGTTCCGGCTCGCGACCCTGAGGCCGCTGCTGAACCTGCGCACGCATCGCAAGATCGCGGTGATCGACGGGCGCATCGGCTTCACCGGCGGCATCAACGTCAGCGATACCCAGGACGAGCGCGTGCACAGCGGGGCCTTCCGTGACCTGCACCTGCGCATCGAAGGCGCCGCGGTGAACGGCCTGCAGCAGGTGTTTGTCGAGGACTGGCTGTACGCCAGCCGCCGGCCGCTGAAACAGCACGGCATGTTCCCGCTGCTGCCGCCCGGTGAGATTCCCCTGCAATGGCTGCCCTCGGGGCCCGACACACCGCAGGAACCCATCCATCGCGCGATGCTGCAGGGGATCGGCGATGCCGAGCGGCGGGTCTGGCTGGTGACGCCCTACTTCGTGCCGCCCGAGCCGGCCCTGTACGCCCTGAGCCGCGCCGCCCAGCGCGGGGTGGACGTGCGCGTGCTGGTGCCCCGCCGCGCCGACAGCCGAACGGTCACCTATGCCAGCCGCAGCTACTTCGACGAGCTGCTGCGCGCGGGCGTGCGCGTGTTCGAATACACCCCGCGCATGCTGCATACCAAGGCCCTGCTGGTCGACGAAGCCCTGTGCACGCTCGGCAGCGCCAACTTCGATGCGCGCAGCTTCCGGCTCAACTTCGAGCTGTGCCTGAACCTGTACGGCGCCGGCCCGGCGCGCGCGCTGGAGGCCGTGCTGCAGCTCGACTTCGCGAACGCGATCGAGGTGCGCCGGCCACGCCGCCTCACCCGCGCGCAGAGACTGGCGGAAGCCGGCGCGCGGCTGCTGTCGCCGGTGCTGTAGTGACGACGCTCCTAGCGCTTACGCAGGATACTCCGGCGCAGCAGAACCAAGGGTTCGTCGAGGCCGGCGTGCTCTACACACGGCCGGTTTATCAGCACCATGATGGAGCAGGTATCGCCAGTTCGGCTGGCCAACCTGTCAGATCTTGCAGTAGATGGTGTCCACAGGATTCATTAGGTTTTCTGGCTGAACAGACCCAACTTCTTTCCACTCAGGTCAAGAGGTGCACGGTAAATGTCCGCGCTCAAATGTCCGTGTCTGTCTGCACTAGCCATGGTAATTGTCCTCATCACTGGACTTGCCCTAGGCAGTCCCGCATTCGCATCGGCCAGTGAGATCACTCATGCAGTGCGCTGTGACGGCGCACACTCCGATGCGCATTTCGAGGGCTGCGTGCTGGGTGCCACGAGCCAGCCTTTTCCCGGCTTTGCACCCGATGGGCGCTACTGTGGCCTGAACGTGATCAATGAAACCGTTCGCTGCTTTCATCTAGTGTACGAGCCGGAATTACGGCGCTACCACGCCATGCCCGATGCGGTGCCTGGTTTCATGACTGGCAAGCTGACCTTGCTTGCCGAGGCCTACCGGCTGGACTTCATGGGCTTTAACCTTGCCAAACAGTATTACGCCGACGTGTCTATCCTTCGGGACGGGCCGCACGACCCGGTGCGCGTGTCGGTCAACGGCTGGCAATCGAGTGATCGCGGCCGCATGAACCGTGCCGTCAACAGTTGCCTTTCGGATCTCGTTTGCGTTAGGCAGATCGATTGGGCTCTGGCGCAACGGATGCAGGCCAGCGAACGGTACACAGGTGGTGGAGGTCAAGTGGGGCCCTTGGGGGGCAGCGTCAGCTGGAACTACTTTCCTGCGGAGCTGGGGCCGCCGGCCGCAGTGTGGTTCTGCGAGTCCTCCGATTGCGCGCTTTACCAGTTTGAAAACAACAGCTGGGTTTTCAAGGAAACGCGTGCACGCCGGGGTGCGGGCCCTGCCTACGGAAACCCCGACAACCAGCAGACCCTCAGTTGGGGCAGCGGACGCGACGCCCAGGATGTCTGGATTGGCATGCGCGGTGCCGGTTATCCCATGATGGATTTCCTCATGAACCACCAGTTGGTATGTGGGTGGATAAATGGAGTCTTCGACAGCTGCCGCTGGATTGCTCAGCACTGAGGACACTGCGACGCGCGAGCATCGCATCTGCCACTCGCGCGTGTTGCACCCTAATATTGAGAGGTTACCTCACAATTTCCAGTGCGGTCACATTCGAACTTTTGCATTCATGAGCCAGAACACCCGGCTGTCACCGGGATACCCGGCGGTCTCAACTCTGAAACGCAACACCTTGTAACGCGAGGTTGTGGCACCAACTTTCAACGCACCTCCTGTCAAAGTTGAGAGGATGGCATCGGGAACTGGTGCGGGGATGCTCGGTCGAGCGACGTTGTTACGCCCGCCGCCGACTCGAACCCAGCTTGCGGGTCAGGGTGTTGCGGCCCAGCCCCAGACGTTCCGCCGCCTGTTGGCGGTGCCCGCCGGTGACGGCCAGTGCCGCGTTCAACATGACCTGCTCGAAACGCTCCAGCGCCTGCGGATACAGCTCGGCCTGGCCGGAGCGCAGCGCGCCTTCGGCCCATTGCCGCAGGCTTTCCTCCCAGCTGCCGGTCGCCGGCGTCTTGCTGCGGCCGCGCAGCCCCTCGGGCAGGTCGGCCACCCGCACCACATCGCCCGGCGCCAAGGCGGCCAGACGCCAGCACAGGTTCTCCAGCTCGCGCACGTTGCCCGGCCAGTCGTAGGCGGTGAGCGCATCGAGGGTGGCGCGGTCGAAGCGCTTGCCGCCGGTGCCGAGCTTGGCCACCGCATCGGCGAGAAAGCGCTGCGCCAGCGCGGGCACGTCCTCGCGGCGCTGGCGCAGCGCCGGAATGTTCAGCCGCACCACATCCAGCCGGTGCAGCAGGTCGGCGCGGAAGCGACCCTGCTCGACCAATGCATCCAGCGGCTGGTGGGTGGCGGCGATCACCCGCACGTCGACGCGGATCAACTCGCGGCCGCCGATGCGGAAGAACTCGCCCTCCGCCAGCACGCGCAACAGGCGCGTCTGCAGCGCTGCCGGCATGTCGCCGATCTCGTCGAGGAACAGGGTGCCGCCGTCGGCCTGCTCGAAGCGTCCATGGTGGCGACGCGCGGCACCGGTGAAGGCGCCCGGCTCGTGGCCGAAGAGTTCGCTCTCCAGCAGTTCGGACGGAATCGCTGCGGTATTCAGTGCGACGAAGGGCGCCTGCGCACGCGGCGAGTGCCGGTGCAGGGCACGCGCGACCAGCTCCTTGCCGGTGCCGGTCTCGCCGATGATCAGCACCGACAGCGGCGCCTGCGCCAGCTTGCCGATGGCGCGGAACAGCTCGCGCATGGCCGGCGCCTCGCCGACCAGGTCGGGCGTATCGCGCGCGGGTGGCGGCGGCGGCGCGGGTTCGGCCTCGTCCTGCTGCAGGGCGCGCCGGGCCATCGCCACGGCGGTGTCGAGGTCGAAGGGTTTGGACAGGAAGTCGTGGGCGCCGCCGCGGAAGGCGCCAGCCGTGGACGCCACATCGGTGTAGGCGCTCATCACCACGATCGGCAGGTCCGGATGGTCGGCCTTCAGCACGTTGAGCAGCTTGAGCCCATCCATTTCCGGCATGCGCACGTCGGTGAACACGGCGGCCGGCGTCGACTTCGCCAGCGCCGCCAGCGCCGGCCCCGGGCCGTCGAACTCGCGCACCTCGAAGCCGGCGTCGCGCAGACCTTCGGCCAGCACGAAGCGCACCGAGCGGTCGTCGTCGATGACCCAGAGGGTGGAAGGCCTATTCGCCATGGTGGGCATCCTCGCGGTGCTCGTCGCGCACCGGCAGCAGCAGGGTGAAAACGGTGTGTCCCGGACGCGAGCGGAAGCTCAGCGCACCGCCGTGCTCGCGGGCCACCTGCTGCGCGAGGGCGAGGCCGAGGCCGGAGCCTTCCGGCCGCCCCGAAACCAGCGGCAGGAAGATCCGCTCCGCCAGGGACTCGGGCACGCCGCGGCCGTTGTCCTCGATTTCCAACTTGAGGGCCAGGCGGTAGCGCAGCTCGCCGATCAGCACGCCGTGCTCGGCGCGCGAGCGCAGGCGCACGATCGACGCACCGCTCTGCAGGGCGTTGCGCACCAGATTCCACAGCGCCTGCGCCAAGCGATCGGCATCGGCCGGCAGCTCGGGCAGGCTGGGGTCGTAATCGCGCAGCAGCTGCACCGACCAGCCCGCTTCGGCCTCGGCGAGCAGGCGCACGCGCTCCAGCACGGAATGCACATTGGTGGCGATCAGTTCGCGCGGCGCGGTCGGGGTGAGCAGGCGTTCAACCAGATCCGCGAGTCGCGCGGTTTCGGTGAGGATGACCTCGACATAGCGGCGGCTGTCAGCGTCCTCGATCCGGCGGCCGAGCAGCTGGGCCGCGCCCTTCAAGCCGGCCAGCGGGTTGCGCACCTCGTGGGCCAGGCCCTTGAGCGCGGCGTGCAGGGCGGCCGGCAACACGCTGGGGTCGGCGCCGGGAAAGGCATCGGCCGGATGGAATTCGATCAGCAGGCCACCCTCGGGCAGCTCGGGGCAAGATTCGAAGGGTGTGAGATAGACCTCGGCGAAGCGCTCGTCGCCCTCGCGCTTCAGCCGCAGGTGACGTCCGCGCAGCGAGGTCCGCTGCTGCTGCACCTCGGCCGCGGCCGCCAGCAGTTCACCGTCGCCGCCGTCGATCAAGGCCAGGGGCTGGTCCAACAGACGCCTGCGCGAAAGCCCCAGCCAGGCCGAACACGCCGGGTTGAGTTCACGTATCTGCTGCGTCGCATCGATCAGCAGCAGCGGAGTGGCCAACCTCTGGAAGGGGGCGAAGCGGCTGAGCATGGCGGATCCGAAACCCGGTTTGCGCCATCGTGGTGCAAAACCGGCGCGCTGGGAAGCCTCCGGCTGTGGCGTTGCAGCAAGCGGGCGGGAGCGTCAGCGAACCGCCGGCTGCATCACACTTGTTTCTGGCCTGTGACTTGCTTGCACAGGCGCATGCCTTTCAGCGCCCATCCCCATTCCCCATCCACCCGCATGGCGCGCGCCGCTGGCGCGCGCTCAGGCCGCAAAGGCGTCGCGGCTGAGGTTCTCGGGCGCACCCTCGGTGCAGACCACGTCGTCTTCGATGCGGATGCCGCCATAGGGCGCCAGCGCGTCCACCCGCGTCCAATCAATGTGACGCCCTGTGTCAGCCGCGCGCAGCCGGGCCAGCAGGCTGTCGATGAAATACAGGCCGGGCTCGATGGTGACCGCCATGCCGGGGCCGAGCACGCGGGTCAGGCGCAGGAAGGGGTGGCCCTCGGGGCGCTCGATGCGGCCGCCCTCCTCGCTGGCGGCGAAGCCGGCGACATCGTGCACCTGCAGGCCGATCAGATGGCCCAGGCCGTGCGGGAAGAAGGTCGAGGTCAGGCCCAGCGCCAAAGCCTCGTCGAGGCCGCAGCGGATCAGCCCGGCCTCGATCAGCAGAGCGCCCAACTGGCGATGGCAGTCGAGGTGCAGCTCGCGGTAGTCGCGGCCCGGACGCACGCCGTCGACCAGGGCCTGCTGGACGCGGTCGACGCCGGCCAGCAGTGCCGCGAAGTCGCCCTGTTTTGCGCTATAGGTGCGGGTGATGTCGGCGGCATAGCCGCTGCAGCTGGCGCCGGCATCGATCAGCAGGGAGCGGTGCTCGGCGGGCGCGACGGTCTCGCGGTGCTGGTAGTGCAGGATCGCCGCGTTCTGGTTGAGGCAGACGATGTTGCCGTAGGGCAGGTCGAGATCGCTGTGGCCGGTCGCCGCCAGATAGGCCTGGTGCACGCCGTGCTCGGAAGCGCCGGCGCGGAAGGCCGCCTCGGCGGCGCGGTGGCCGCGCACCGCGCGCCGGCTGGCGATGCGCATCAGTTCGAGTTCGTAGGGAGTCTTGTAGGCGCGATGGAAGTGCAGGTGATCGATCAGGGCCGCGGGGTTGTCGGGCACGTAATCACCCACGGCCGCCTCGGGCTCGCCGACGATGGCGCAGCGCGCGGCCGGCGGCAGCAGGCCCGGAAGTTCGCCGGTGTCACGGAGGATCGA
Source organism: Aquimonas voraii (assembly GCF_900101825.1). Taxonomy (GTDB): domain Bacteria; phylum Pseudomonadota; class Gammaproteobacteria; order Xanthomonadales; family Xanthomonadaceae; genus Aquimonas; species Aquimonas voraii. The sequence goes on along the minus strand of NZ_FNAG01000017.1, from coordinate 9,911 downwards.
TATAGTGCACTGCTCGGTCCAATAACCAGCCGGATCCGCCGGCGGCTTGTGCCAGAAATCGTCCGGCTGGAAATAGAACAGATGCGGCTTGTGCCCGGGAGTGATCAACAGCCAGCAGTCGGGGTGCTCGTCCAAGGGCAGCCAAGCCTTGAAGTGCGGGTTGACGCGGAACGGATAGGGCCGATCGTCGAGGAACTCGTAGCGGGTACTGCCGGCCGCGACCAGCAGGTGCTCGCGTCCCACTCGCGCCAGCGCGGCGGCCGTGCGCTGCATCAGGGTGTCGACATGGGCGCGGTGCAGGGTGGCGAGATCGGCACTCATGGTGGCGTGGATCGTCAGTGGCGGGGTCGCCAAGCATACCGGCAGCCCCGGCCGCGATCGGGAGCCACGGCGTGAAGCCTTCCCTCCACCACACCAGCGTGCGGCGGCCGCTGATCGCAGGCCTGGTCGCCCTGCTGGTCGGGCTCGGCCTGACCTTTCTGCTGAGCCGCGAGCACGCGCGCCTGCTGAATGCGCAGCAGGAGGCCAGCCTGGGCTGGCTGGCCGAGCGCAGCGCCACCGGCCTGCGCGCCCAGCTCGAGAACTGCGCCCTGCTGGTGCGCTCGCTGCAGGCCCTGTTCAATTCCAGCGGCCTGGTCGAGCCGCACGAGTTCCAGCGCATGTACGAGGACCTGCAGCCGCGGCGGCTGTTTCCGGCCCTGCGCTCACTGGCTTATGCCGAGTACGTCGCCGGCGATCCTGTGCGCTACCCGACCACGTTCTACGCCCCGCTGCTGGGCAATGAGCGCGTCGCCGGGCTCGACATCGCGACCCAGCCGGCCAACCTGCGCGCGCTGGAGATCGCCCGCGACACCGACGACGCGGCGATGTCCGAGGTCTTCGATCTGGTCCAGCTCGGCGCCGACGGCAAGCCGCTGAAGGGTTTCATCCTGCGCCTGCCGGTGTATACGCCCGGCCCGCGCCCGCTCGACGTCGAGGAGCGTCGGCGTCGCTTCGCCGGTTCACCGGCCGCCTCGTTTTCGATCAACGAGCTGCTGGCGCGCGTGCTGCCGGATGCCGACGAAGCGATCGCGCTCAACGTCTACGACGTCAGCGACGAGGCCCCTGTGCTGCTCTACAGCAGCGGCGAGGCCGAAGCCGGAACCCGCACCGAGCAGCGCCTGATCGACTTCGCCGGCCGCCGCTGGCGGCTTGAGATCGCGCCGCTGCCGGCGTTCTCGCAGTCGCTGCAGGTGATCCCGCTGGTGAGCTTCGGTTTCGGCCTGATCGCCAGCCTGCTGCTCGGTGCCCTGTTCTTCAACGTCGCCCGCACGCGCGAGACCGCGCTCGGCCTGGCCGAGCAGATGAGCCGACGCTTCCGCGAAAGCGAGGAGCGCTTCCGCGCGCTGACCGAACTGCTGCCGGCGGCGGTGCTGCTGGCGCGCGCGGATGACCAGGTGGTCTACATGAACTTCGCCGGCCGGCAGCTGCTCGGGGTGGACAGCGCTGGCGACAAACTCGCGCTGTCGGCGCTGTTCGAGGACCGCGCCTTCGCCGAACGTCTGCGCACCGGCGGCAGCGCCAATGTCGAGGGCCTGAGCACGCGCGTGCTGCGCCCGGACCACGGCGGTTTCTGGGCCTCGGTATCGCTGACCGACATCGTGCTGGAAGGCGAACCCCACCACCTCGTGGTGATCCAGGACAGCACCGAGGCGCATGCGCTCACCGAGCGCCTGCGCCACCAGGCCGCACACGATGCGCTGACCGGTCTGCTCAACCGCGCCAGCTTCGAGCAGGCGCTGCGCGAAACCGCCCAGGCCGGCACCGTGCGTGCGCGCCAGGCCGCCCTGCTCTACCTCGACCTCGACCAGTTCAAGCTGATCAACGACACCGCCGGCCACGACGCCGGCGATCGCATGGTCAGCGAGCTGGCGAGCCTGCTGCTGGCCTGCGTGGAATCGACCGACGTGCTGGCGCGGCTCGGCGGCGACGAGTTCGGCCTGCTGCTGCGCGGCGCCAGCCGCCATCATGCGCTGGCGGTCGCCGAGAGCATCCGCCAGACCGTGCGCGGCCATCGCTTCGTGTTCGAGGGCAAGCAGCACTCGCTCACCGTCAGCATCGGCGTGGTCCTGCTCGACCAGGCCAGCTCGCGCGACACCCGGGAGCTGCTGGCCCTGGCCGATACCGCCTGTTACATGGCCAAGGAGCAGGGGCGCAACCGCGTCCATCTCACCGCCTCCGACGACATCGAGGCGCGTCGTCGCCGCGACGAGATGGCCTGGATCAACCGGCTCAAGCAGGCGCTGGCCGACAACCGTTTTGAACTGCACTTCCAGCGCATCGAGCCGCTGGGCGAGGGCAGCGAGGGCCACCTGGAGCTGCTGCTGCGCCTGCGTGACGAACACGGCCAGCTGGTGCCGCCGGCCGAGTTCATTCCCGCCGCAGAACGCTATGCGCTGATGCCCGCGATCGACCGCTGGGTGCTGCAGAACGCGCTGGCGGCGATGCGCCGCGGCCGTGCGCCCGAGGCGGCGCTGTGGGCCATCAACCTGTCGGCGCATACGCTGGAAGACGACAGCTTCGCCGACTTCGTCTGCAGCGAACTGGGCAAGAGCGGCGTGCCAGCGGCGCGGCTGTGCTTCGAGGTCACCGAGACGGCCGCACTGACCCACATGGAGCGGGCGATGGACTTCATCCAGCGCATGCGTGCGCTCGGCTGCCGCTTCGCGCTCGACGATTTCGGCTCGGGCATGTCCTCGTTCGGGTATCTCAAGCAGCTGCCGGTCGACCTGGTGAAGATCGACGGCAGCTTCATCCGCGACATCGAGAGCGACCCCATGAGCCTGTCGATCGTGCAGGCGCTGACCGGCATCTGCCACCAAGCCCAGGTCAAGGTGGTCGCCGAGTTCGTCGAAAACATGAGCATCGCCGGCACCCTCCGCGGGCTCGGCGTCGATTACGGCCAGGGCTATGCCCTGCACCGGCCGCAGCCGCTCGAGGAATAAACGCTTGGCCGCCCGCGAAGGGCGCCGCTTCAGTCGTAGTGCGAGCCCGGCGCCTCCACCCAGGCGTGCAGGTGGTGGGCATCCTCGGGCGCGATGTCGATGAAGCGGAAACCCGACCAGTACTGGCCGGGCACATGGCTGGGCTCGGACCACAGCTGGTGCACACCGACCTCCAGCGTGCGCGGCTTCTGCGCGCTGCCGCCCAGGGTGAAGCGCAGCTGGTAGAGGGCGTCCTCGACCAGCGGCGCTGAAGCCATCAGCATCATGCCGGTCTCGGAGAGGTTGCCGATCCGGCCGACGCTGAGTTCGGTCATGGTGTCGAAGACTTCGATGGCCTCGTGGGCCCGCTTGCGCTTGGCTCGACGCGATTCGTTCACGGCGTGGCTCCTGCGGGGCTGCGCTGGGCGAAGTTGCGCAGCACGCCCATGATCGACTGCCAGGCGCGATCGATGACCGTGCCCTCCTCGGCCATCACCACCTTGACCCGTCCGGCCTCCATCTCGCGGGCCAGCCATTCGAGGCTGTGCTCGGCGGCGCGCTGGCCGCGATGGTTCACGAACAGCGCGTTGCCGGTGACCGTGCTGAACCAGGACATGCGCCGGCGCAGGGTGCCGCCCTCGGGGTTGGGGAATTCGAACCAGGTGCCGAAGGGCAGGTGGCGGATGCGATCGAACTGCGCGCGCTCGGCCGCGCTGAGTGGCGCCGCGGTGGCGGCCGGGGCGACCGGCGCCGGTTCGCTGCCGTCGCCGCTCTGGCCAAGACGCACGCGCGACTTCAGCTTCATCGCCAGCTCGGTGCGGGTATTGCCTTCGCCCTGCGGCTCGGGCTCGTCCTCGCTGGCCAGCAGGCGGGCGGTGATCGCGGCGGCATCGCCGTCGTGGTAGCCGACCTTGATCAGGGCCCGCTCGATGTCCTCGCGCAGCTGCGCCAGCACCGCCGGCGGCGCCGACTGGCCGCCGCCGATCTGGATCAGCTGCTCGGCGATGTCGAGCTGCTGGCGGTAGAGCGGCGACTCTTCGCCGCCGCGCAGCAGCGACAGCGCCAGCACATCCGTCCAGGCCTGCTGCAGCAGGGTGGCGAGGAAGCGCGGCACCCGCTTGCCGTCCAATCGTTCGCTGACCGCCTGTTCGGCGCGGATCCGCGCCAGCTCGAGCTTCTCCTTGCCGCGCGCGGCCTCGACGTGCCGGCGTTCGGCAACCTCGGCCTTGCGCGCCAGGGTCTGCATCTGCTGCTGCAGATCGCCGACCAGGCTCTCGAAGACCGCCGAGTCGCCCATGTAGTCATGGGTGGCGCGATCGACCACGAGGTTGATCTTGTCGAGCAGGGCGCGATCGGCTTCGTCGGCATCGAGCAACCAGCTGGTGCCGGTTTCGGCGACCACGTTCAGCATCTGCCGAGCCGGGTGCTGGCGGCGGGTGAAGAAGCCCTTGTCGGACAGCGCCACCCGCAGCATTGGCACCTGCAGCTTGGTCAAAAGGCTGGCCGCCGGGCTGGTCTGCTTGATGTCGCGAAGGATGTGCTCGTACAGCAAGCTCATCAGCTCAAGGGTGTCCGACTCCTCGGCGCCCAGGGTGGGGCTCATGCCGGGCGGGGTCACCTGGCGCAGCTGGGCCAGCAGGTCCTGCTTCAGATGCGACAGCGAACGCGGCGCCGGCTTGCCGTCGACCAGCACCGGCGCCGGCTCGCGCGCCTGCAGCAGGGCCAGCACGGCCTGCACGTCATCGCGGCTGGCGACGTGTGCGTTCGGCGGCGGCTTGGCCTGGGCGCCGCCCAGCTTGCCCAGCAGGGCGCGGCGGCCGGCGAGCAGCTCACGCAGCATGTCGAACATGCGGCCGTCGTTGGCACCGGCCTCGGCGGCGGCCGCGCCCGCGTCCAGCGGTTCGGGGCTGGCCGTGCCCGGCCAGGCGGTGTAGGGCCGCGGTCCACTGGGCGCGGCCCCGGCGCTCGGCCCGAAGCCCGCGCCAAGCCCGGGCTCCTCCGGGTCGCGATAGGGCACGGTCTCGGGATTGAAGGCCTGGGCGGGCGCGGCGGGCTGTGCCGCTCCGGGCCCCTGCCGCGCGGGCATCGGTGCTCCCGGGACTCCCGGCGGACGCGGGCCCGCGGGCCCGCGGGCTTCGGTGGGCCTGGCCTCGGGCGGCTTCGTCTCGCCCGGCTTGGCTTCGTTCGGCTTGGCGGTTTCGGCCGGCGCGCGCGCGGCGGCTGGCTTGCGGTTCGGCGCGAAACTGAGGTTCGGCAGCACGCGCTCGCGTGCGAGGTAGCTGTTCAGGGCCTCGTAGAGCGAGCCGATCAGGCCCATCACCTGGCGTTCGAACTGGCGGTAGATCAGCAGCCGGTATTCGTTGTTCAGGTCAAGCGTGGCCACTGCGGTGCGCAGAAAGGCGCAGAGCGCGCGCGGACCGACCGGCAGGCGCTCGGCCTCGAAGGCGGGGCGGCCGGCGATCACGCCGAAGCGCTGGCCGAGCAGGAACAGGGGCAGGCTGTGGCGCACCTCGGCACGGCTGGCGATCTCGCCAAGCAGCATGTTCTGTTCGAGTTCGATGTCGGCGACCAGGCTGAGCTCGGTGAAGGCCAGGCCTTTGTCATTGCCGGCCAGCGGGCTGGCTTCGGGCGGATCCTTGAGGGTCGCCAGAGCCCCTTCCAAGGCAATGAGGAACCGCGGCACCACATCGGCGCGGCCACGCTTGATCTCGCGCAGGGCCTCGAAGCAGGAGGCCTGGATGTCGCCGCTGCGGGCCTGGTCGGCCAGCTTGAACAGCTGCTGCTCGGTTTCGTCGAGGGTGAGCTTGAGCCCACGCTCCAGCTCGTCCGAGCCGAACTTCAGGACCCCCTCCAAGAGCTGGCGCACGCGGCGCGGCAGCGCCCGCTGCGACAGTCGCACGCTGTGGCTGGCATCGATACCGGAAAAACCGGGGCTCAGCATCGGCGACCTCCGGCGACAACGCTGGTTGGAAGCGCGCGCAGACACCGCTGGCCCAAGGGCGCGAGCGGTCGGGTGCACGGGGTACGGCCGTTCGGTGGGTACATGCGCGTGGCGGATCCTCAGGCCGGCGCCACCGGGTCGCACGCTCGCGCGACGCCCGCGGCAGGGTTGAAATGCTGAATGGCTGGCAAGTCTGTAGGCAAGAAATGTGCCTTGGTTCACAGACCCGCCCGGGTGGGAGAGCGATCGCGGATGCTCTGCCCTCGGCGTCAGCCTCGGCAACTGCGTGTCAGATTGTGACCGAACGCGAGGCCGCGCAAGCCTCCATCGGGGGCTGTCGTGGGCGCGGGGCGGGTGGTTCCACGGCGGCCGATGGCCCGGCACGCGGATCCGGAGCCACGCCGCCCCTTGCAGAGCGCGTCAGGCTCGGGTCCCATCGTGTCTTCGCGTCCTCGCATCGGGATTCCGTCATGTACTCCAAACCGCTTCCCGGGTCCAGCGCCACCAAGCCCGCGACTGCACTGCAGCGTCTGTATGCCACCGGCGAGCGCCTGTTGGGGCGACTGCGCCCCCATGCCCTGATCGGTCTGTCCATGAGCCTCGCTCCCATCGCCAGCTTCGCCGCGCAGCCGCTGACCCTGGAAGCCCTGACCGGCGAGCAGCCGCTGTCCGGGCCCTCGCTGATGCAGCCGAAGATCGCGCCCGACGGCGCCCGCGTGACCTTCCTCAAGAGCCGCGAGGAAGACCGCTTCCGCCTCGACCTGTGGGAGTACCACATCGAATCCGGCGAGACCCGCCGCCTGGTCGACTCGCAGGCGCTCGTGCCCAATGAAGTGCTGTCGGACGAGGAGAAGGCCCGCCGCGAGCGCCAGCGCATCGTCGGGCTCACCGGCATCGTCGACTACCACTGGGCGCCGGACGGACGCCGCCTGCTGTTTCCGCTGGGCGGCGAGCTCTACCTCTACGACCTCGGCGCCGAGCCCGGTGCGCAGGTGCGCAAGCTGACGAACGGCGAAGGCTTCGCCACCGACCCCAAGGTTTCGCCCAAGGGCGGCTATGTCAGCTTCATCCGCGGCCGCGACCTGTGGGTGATCGACCTCGCCGATGGCCGCAGCCATCGCCTGACCTCGGACGGCAGCGAGGTCATCGGCAACGGCGTCGCCGAGTTCGTCGCCGACGAGGAGATGGACCGCCACACCGGCTACTGGTGGGCGCCGGACGACTCCGCCATTGCGTACGCGCGCATCGACGAAACCCCCGTGCCGATCCGCGAGCGCTTCGAGATCCACGCCGACACCAGCACCATTGTCCAGCAGCGCTATCCCGCGGCTGGCGAGGCCAATGTCGCCATTAGTCTGCATGTGGTCGATCTGAGCTCCGCGCTGGGCGCACCCAAGGCCGTGCCCGGTCGCATCGAGACCACCGAGGGGCCGCGCACGGTCATGCTGCAGGACCGGATACAGGCACCCGCGCCCACCGCGATCAACCTCGGCCCCGAGCCCGACATCTACCTCACCCGCGTCAATTGGGCGACGCCTCGCCTGCTCAGCTTCCAGCGCCAGTCGCGCGACCAGCGCCGGCTCGATCTGGTGCTGCACGACCTCGACAGCGGCCAGCAGCGCGTGCTGCTGACCGAAACATCCGACACCTGGGTGCCGCTGCACCACAACCTGCGCTTCCTCAAGGACGGCCAGCGCTTCCTCTGGAGCAGCGAGCGCTCGGGCTTCGAGCACCTCTACCTCGGCGACCTTGCCAGCGGCGCGCTGACGCGGCTCACGCGCGGAGAGTGGACGGTCGAGGACGTGCTGGCGCTGGATGAAGATGCCGGCCTCGTCTACTTCAGCGGCACGCTTGATTCCGCGCTGGAGAAGCACGCCTATGTGCTGCCGCTCGGCGGGGGCGAGCCCAAGCGCCTGACCGCGGCCGGCGCCTGGCACGAGGTCAAGTTCGCCGACAACGCCAGTGTCTACGTCGACAGCTGGAACAGCCCGGGCACGCCGCCGCAGATGGAGCTCTTCCGCGCCTCGGGCGAACGCATCGCCGCCCTGATCGACAACACCCTCGACGCCGACCATCCCTATGCGCCGTATCTCGCCGCCCACCTGCCGATGGAGTTCGGCAGCCTGATCGCCGCCGATGGCGAGACCGAACTCCACTACAGCCTGATCAAGCCGGCCGGCTTCGATGCCGGCAAGCGCTACCCCGCGGTGGTGCTGGTCTACGGCGGCCCGGCCGCGCAGACGGTGAAGCGCACCTGGCAGGTCGACTACAACCAGTACCTGGCCCAGCAGGGCTATGTAGTGTTCTCGCTCGACAACCGCGGCACCCCGCGCCGCGGGGCGAAGTTCGGCGGCGCGCTGTACGGCAAGCAGGGCACGGTGGAAGTCGACGACCAGCGCCGCGGCGTCGCCTTCCTGCGCGGCCTGCCCTACATCGATGGCGAACGCATCGGCGTCTACGGCTGGTCCAACGGCGGCTACATGACCCTCATGCTGCTGGCCCGCGCCGGCGAGGACTACGCCTGCGGCGCCGCCGGTGCGCCGGTCACCGACTGGGCCCTGTACGACACCCACTACACCGAACGCTACATGGACCTGCCGCAGCGCAACCCCGAGGGCTACAGGCAGGCCTCGGTGTTCACCCATCTTGATGGCCTGACCAAGCCCCTGCTGTTGCTGCACGGCATGGCCGACGACAACGTCCTGTTCGTGAACAGCACCCGCCTGATGTCGGAACTGCAGTCGCGCGGCCAGCCCTTCGAGCTGATGACCTACCCGGGTGCGCGCCATGGCCTGCAGAAGAAGGATGCGCTGCACCGGTTCCGGGTGACGGAAGCGTTCTTTGCGCGGTGCCTGGGGGCGGCGGGCTGAGGGTCTGTGGCAACGCTGAAGAACTCAGCGCTGCCGCGCGCGATGGTGGGCGCACCCGCTGGTCAAGGTCAGGATGGGCTTGATGACTGTTGCGCTGGTCCAGCTCATCTTCGACCTGGCCTTCTGGCCCCGTGGATCCCATGACAAAGTCTTGGGCGATGGGAGCAGCGCTCGGTGTACTGCTGACCGCGTCGGCGGGAGCGCAAACGTCTGCAGACATCAAGGGCGAGGTGTGGCTGCCCGGTGGGCCGATCGTGCCCCCGGGCGCCATTGCGCGAGTGCATCTGACCGCCACCAATCTAGGCCCTGACACAACGATTGGCAGCGTGGGCGTCGGTGCGGCTTTCACCCCGAATGTGGGGAGCCGCAACTTTGAGCTCCTGCAACTGGATGAAACCCCGCCGTGCACAGTGCGCGCTACGGTGTTCGTGGCGCCGCCAGGCCAGCTTTCCACCGTCGTGGTGTCCATCTTCATGGAGCGCATGCTTGCTCCCTCCGAATCGGCGACATGCATCGTTGGGCTGCGGACCTTTCCCGAATCGCCCGCGGTTCAGAGGGTGAGGTTCGGGTTCGCGCCGTTGACGGAAGACCCTGATCCTTCCAACAACAGGGTGAGCGTGGAGATCCGGACTGGCAGTCCACCACCCTCAACGCAGCCCATCGAGATTCCTGCGGCCTCATCGCAAGCCCTGCTCTTTCTTCTGGTCACGGTATGTGCCGCGGGTTCAGTCGTTCTGCGTCGGACGGTTTGATCCAAACGGAAAGCACCGCGATTGGAGATGCGTGAGGTGACGTCAAGGGATGCGTGCCCCCTGGCCGGCTTTGGCTTTGGCTTTGGCTTCGGCTTCGGCTTCGGCTCTGCGCTCCTGCGGGCAGGAGCCCGCGCTCTTCCACGGGGCCCCTGGGGAGCGGCGGGAGTGCGTCGATCAGCCCGAAGGGTCGCCGGCAGGGATGCCGGCGATGTTCGTGACAGGCCACGGAGGGCCTGTCCACGAACACCCACGGACTCACGCGAACCCTTCGCGCACGGAGGCGCGAAGGGCGCGGACGAGGGGTGGCCTTTCTCTTGCCTACTTCTCTTTGGCCACGCAAAGAGAAGTAGGTCGGGCAGCCCGCAGGGCTGACCGAAAGCTCTTG
>NZ_FNAG01000011.1 GCF_900101825.1 Aquimonas voraii | reverse complement strand
TTCGATCCCTTCAATGGAGACTTCCATGCGCCCCCTTCCTGGCCGATTCCTGTTCCCCTTCCTGATGGCCGCGAGCCTGCTCGGCGCGGACCCGGCCTCGGCCGTGCACATCGACCCCGATGGCCGCGGCCAGGTGCTGCTGTTCCCCTACTACACCGTCAACGTCAACAAGGTCACCCTGCTGACCGTGGTCAACACCCGCAGCAGCACCAAGGCACTGCGCGTGCGCTTCCGCGAGAGCCGCAACGGCGCCTCGGTGATGGCGTTCAATCTCTACCTGGCACCCTTCGATGTGTGGACGGGAGCGGTCTCGTCGGCTCCCTCGGGCCCGGACTACACGCAGGCGGCACCCGCACGCCTCATCACCAACGACAGCTCCTGCACGTTGCCGCAACTGCCCCTGGGCGGCAGCCAGGACTTCTTCGAGTTCGCCTATTCCACTGGCTCCGGCGCCGATGCAGGCCCGCATCAGCGCAGCCGCACGCGCGAGGGCTTCGTCGAGGTCATCGAACTGGGGCGGGTGGAGGACGTCCCGGGCGTCGGGCCGACGACCGCCTTCCCCGCGGCCAGCGAGATCCGTCGCGGCGCGCGCGGCGAACGCGCGGGCTGCGACTGGCTGGACCTGGCATGGAGGGGCTCATGGTGGGATGAGCCCGGGCGGGGCATCCTCAGCCCGGACGGAGGCCTGACCGGCAACGCGATCATCGTTGATGTGCCCAAGGGCAGCAGCTTCAGCCTGTCAGCGACTGCGATGGACGGTTTCTTTGTCCCCGCCCGCGACTGCGCCCCCGACTGCAGGGGCCGCAGCAGCGAGAACCTGCATGGTGATTTCTGGCCCGATCAAGTCACCCTGGCCAGCGCGCGGAGCGCCGACGCCGGGGTCGCCCATGCCGAGTTCCACCACGGCGCGCAGTTCCAGAGCCTGCGCTTCTCCGGGCCGGATGCGGGGCTCAAGGCGGTGTCGGCCGTGCTGATGCAGCGACAGCTCGACAACGTCTTCGCGCATTCCACCAGCGGCCTGCAGGCGCGCACCGAGTGGGTGCTGACCTTTCCCACCAAACCCCTGCACCTCGCCCGCGACACCCCGATCGAACGACTGCCCTTCCGTGCCGAGTACCGCTGGAGCGCCACGCAGCCGGACTGGCCGATTTTTCAGACGTCGGGCGCCTGCGAGCCACTGCGCGCCGACTACGGGGACCGGCAGGGCCAGCGTGTCGGCCGAGTCGCAGAGGGCGCCCAGTTCCTGCCGCCGCCTATCCCGCCAGCGCCTTCTCTCTGCCACGCCAGCCAGGTCATCGCCCTGAACAACCCGGCGGTGACCGGGTACAGGGAGCGCCTGCACGAGGTGCACTTCGGCGATGCCCCCTCGCCCCTGCTGGGCAGCGCGCATCCGCTGCACTGGGACACCTGCAGGTCGCGCGCGCAGCGCTCCGATTCAGATCCCGGCGTGTGCGACTCACGCTTGGAAGGTCTTTTCACGGAGGGCTGGATGCGGCTTGAGCTCGGCGACCCGCAGCGGAACTACCTCTTCAGCTCGCTGCAGCCGGACAGCGACACCCGCAGCGCCAACCTGCTGCTCGGCCTGCCGGTGATCGGCTTCGCCGTCACCGAATTCACCGGCGGGGTCCAGGAGGGCCTGCTCGCGAACTTCTCGACCCTGACCGAACACGCCGGCGAGCGTGCGCCGGTGCGGGGCGTTCTCGACGCGAACTTCCCGCTTGGGGGCTGGACTCCGGACCCAGGCCGATGACGAGTCCGAACCTCGACAGGCCGAAGCCGCGCTGACCGAGGACGGCATCCATCGCGAAAGTCGCGGTCAGCCGCTCGACGAAGGAGCCCGGCATCAGCTCGCTGTCCGCAATCCGCGCAGGAGGAAGAGCATGGGTCATGACGCCCCTGCAGACCGAGGCTCCCAGCGAAGGCGCTGTACCGGCCTCCCACGGACATTCCACGGTGTAGTCTGCGCACTCACGCCGTGGGGGCGTCTTTGGGGAGTGTTCAATGAGGAGTGCATGCAGGGGGCTGATGGTCTTCGTGGCGATCGCCGCGGCGGGATCGTCTTTCGCCAACAACGATGAGAGCCGGATGCTCTCGTTTGGAGCGCATCGGTTTGATCCGCTGCTGGAGGCGACGAGCTTCCGTCCCGGAAAACTGACCCACGAGGGCTACGCGCTGCGCCTGGTCCAGTTCGAGCGGTCGCCGGACCAGCGCGCGCTCGACCAGCTGAAGGCCGTGGGCGCGCGGGTGCTGCAGTACTACCCGCACAATGCGTACCTGGTGTGGTCGGACGCCTCGGTGGCAGCTCGCACCGAGACCATCGAGGGCGTGCGCTGGCAGGGCGAGTTCAGCCCGGAATGGAAGTCCGCACCGGAACTGAAGGGCCGGCAAGGCCAGATCGACAACGTCGCTGCCCTGGTGGTCAACGATGGCAAGCTCGATGAACTGCTGCTGCGCATCGCTGCGATGGGAGGCGCGATCCGAAGCCACGCCCCGGCCCAGCCCGACCGGGCGCTGCACACCGTAGTGCTTGGCCTGCACGCCGACAAGATTGCGGCGCTGAATGAGCTGCCGCAGGTGCTCTGGGTCGAGTATTCCAGCCCCAAGCCCATCCTCGATGACGAAATGTCGAGCCAGATCGTGGCGGGCAACTACAACGCCTCGAACCAGGTCATCGGCCCGGGCTATCTCAACTTCCTGCAGTCGCTGGGCCTGAGTGGCGCCAACGTGACCTTTGCGGTGACCGACACGGGCATCGACTACGACAACCCGGAGTTCGCCGGCCGCATCGTCGGCGGTTTCGATTACGCGGGCTGCAGCTCCGCATCGGGCCGGCCGGGCGACGACAAATCCACCGGCGGCCATGGCACACACGTCGCCGGAATCATGGCCGGCGCGGGCGTGGTGGCTGGCGGCGTCGATGGCAGCGGTTACCACTATGGCGTCGGCGTGGCGCCTGCCACCCGCCTGGTGGCGCTCAACCCGATCTGCGGCGCCAGCGGCACGGCCTGGCCGCCCGCCGGAGGCTGGCAGGAGCTGTCCAAGCGCGCGCTGCTGCTGGGCGCCATCGGCAGCAACAACAGCTGGACGTCCGGCGAGGGCACCGGCATCGGCTACAACGCGTCGGCACGCACCCACGATTTCATGGTGCGCGACGGCGACTTCGACACCGCCACCGTCAACGAGCCCTTCGTGCTGGTGTTCTCGGCGGGTAACTCGGGCAGCGGCGCCAGCACCATCACAGCGCCGAAAGAAGCCAAGAACATGATCACCACCGGCAACTCGCTGAACCAGCGTGCCGGTTCGATCAATGCGGTCGCCACCTCCAGCAGCCGCGGGCCCGCCGTCGACGGCCGCATCCTGCCGACCATCTCGGCGCCTGGCTCACAGATCGCGGCGACGCGTCGCGTCGCCGGAGCCAGTCAGTGCGGCACGGCGATCGGCGCCGGTGTGTTGCAGAACTATGCGTTCTGCACCGGCACCAGCATGGCCTCTCCGCATGCGGCGGGCCTGACCGTCCTCCTCACCGAGTGGTGGCGCAGCCGCAACGGCGGGGCTTCCCCCAGCCCGGCCATGCTCAAGGCGCTGCTGATCAACGGTGCCGTGGACATCGGCGGCAGCGCCGCCCCGATTCCCAACAACGCGCAGGGCTGGGGCCGCGTGCATCTGCCGGGCAGCATCGGCATCGGCCTTGAGAGTGTTCACTACGACCAGAGTCATGTTCTCGACAATGCGGGCGAGGTGTTCGAGCGGAGCTTCGGCGTGCCGGATACCGGCAAGCCGGTTCGCATCTCCCTCGCTTGGACCGACGCCCCCGGCGCCGCAGGTGCAAACCCGTCCCTGGTGAACAATCTCGACCTCGAGGTCGTGGCCGGCGGGGTCACCTACCGCGGCAACGTTTTCAGCAACGGCAGCTCGGTCAGTGGGGGTTCGGCCGACGCTCGCGCGGTGACCGAGAACGTGTATCTGCCCGCAGGCACCAGCGATGTCGTGGTGCGGGTGCGCGCCACGACGCTGCCCGGCGACGGCGTTCCCAACAGCGGCGACGCCACCGACCAGGACTTCGCGCTGGTGTGCAGCAATTGCGCCGAGGAAGCTTCTTTCACGCTCTCCGGCGGTGACATCCCGGAATCCTTCTGCGCCGGGGACACGTTCACCAGCACCCTCGACCTCGGCCAGATCCTCGGCTTCAGCCAGCCGGTCACGATGAGCGCCTCGGGCCTGCCCGCCCCCGGCACGGTGAGCTTCGACCCCGCGGTGATCAGTACGCTACCGGGCTCGACCAGCGTCGAGATCAACATGGCCGGCGTGCCCGCCGGAACGCACACGCTGCAGCTCACAGGCAGCTCGGGCGATATCGTTCGCAGCCTCAGCCGCAGCCTGTTCGTGGCGCAAGGGCCGGCGGGTGCCGCCACCTTGTCGAGCCCCGCGGACAACGCGACGGGCGTCGCGCTGGACGCCAGCTTCAGCTGGGAAGCCGGCGCGCAGAGCTTCGACTACACCGTGCAGATCGCTCGCGACGAAGACTTCACCGACATCGTTGCGGAGACCAGCACGCGCGGGCTGAGCTTCACCCCGCCGCAGGCGCTGCCGAGCAATTCACGACTGCACTGGCGGGTGATTGCACGCAATGCCTGCGCAATCGCGACGCCCGAAGTCTTCGCGAACGGCTTCGAGAGCGTCATCCCTCTTGCTCAACAGAGCGGCGCAATCGGGACCGTGTCGGCGATCGGCAGCTTCACCACGGCCGCTCTGCCAGGCGACTGCCCGATCGGAACCAACGTCCAAACACTGTATTCAGAAGACATGGAAGCCGGGGCGGGCCCCCTGCCCAGCAACTGGACCAGCAGCGCGGGAACGGGCACCAACTCCTGGGTGATGAACACATTCGCGCCCCAGGGCGGGCTCCGTGGCCTGCAGGGAATCGCCCCCGCATCGACCTCGGATCAGCGCATTGAGACCCCCGTCATCGCGGTTCCCGCCAGCGGCGGCCCGAGCTCTCTGGTGTTCTGGCAGCGCCACGACATGGAGCCGCGCAGCGGCGGCGGCTGCTGGGATGGCGGCTTCCTCGAGGTATCCGCGAATGACGGCCCGTTCACCGCAGTGACCTCGGGCGTGGCGAACCCGCCCTACGACGGCGCCTTGGGCAGTGGCAACCCGGCAACGCCACAGACCGCCTGGTGTGGAACGCGGGACTACATCCGCACCGCCGTGGACCTGGCCCCCTACGCCGGCCAGAACGTGCGTTTCCGCTTCCGACTCACCTCGGATGGTTCGGTGAATCGTCCCAACGGCTGGATGGTGGACAACGTGCGCGTGCAGCAGTGCACCACCGTGCCCTGATGCCCGCCTGAGGCGAGCAACAACGCCGAGGCCCGGGCCAACCCGGGCCTCGGCGCTTCTGGACGCTGGGCGTGGTCGCGCCACCCCGGCCTGGGCGATTCCGCGCGACCGCGCCTGCGGCAGGAACACGGGCCTGCTATCGTGCGCGCCCCCAGAGTTCTCTACCGCGAGGTCCTCGTACGATGCTCGAGCGCGTCATCGAACGCAGCCTGTATGCCGCGCGTTGGCTGCTGGCACCGATCTACCTGGGCCTGTCGCTGGCAGTGCTGGCGCTGGGCCTGAAGTTCTTCCAGGAGGTCTTCCACCTGCTGCCACAGGTGTTCGAGAAGACCGAAGCCGATCTGATCCTGGTGGTGCTGTCCCTGATCGACCTGGCGCTGGTCGGCGGCCTGCTGGTGATGGTGATGCTCTCCAGCTACGAGAGTTTCGTCTCGCGCCTCGATGCCGCCGCCGAGGGCGACAAGCTCGGCTGGCTGGGCAAGATGGATTACAGCAGCCTGAAGAACAAAGTCGCCTCCTCGATCGTGGCGATCAGTTCGATCCACCTGCTGAAGGTGTTCATGGACACCCACCGCACCGACAACGACAAGCTCTACTGGTACGTGGTGATCCACCTGACCTTCGTGGTCTCGGCGGTCGGCATGGGCCTGCTCGACAAGTTCACCCGCAAGGACGACTGATGGCGCGCAATCCGCTGCAGGATCAACTGCTGAAGGCCGGCCTGGTCAACAAGAACAAGCTCGACCAGGTCGTGCGCCAACAGCAGAAGGCGCGCACTGGCAAGGCCGCACCGGCCGCCGATGCCGATGCGGAGGCGGTCGATGCCGAGCGTCTGCGCCAGGAGCGCGCGGCGCGCGACCGCGCACTGGAAGCCCAGCGCCGCAGCGAGCGCGAGGCCGCGGAACGCGCCGCCCAGGTGCGGCAGATCATCGAGGCCCATCGGGTCAAAGCGGGCGACGACGGCGACTACCGCTTCGAGCACGCCGGCCTGATCCGCAGCCTGCGCATCGGCCAGGCGCAGCGCCCGCTGCTGGGGCGCGGCGCGCTGCTGATCGTCAGCCTGGGTGACGCCTATGCCCTGGTCGCACGCGACGTCGGCGATCGCCTGCGCGCTATCGACCCCGCGGTGATCTGCGTGGATCATGCGCAAACGCCACAAGAGGCGCCTGCGCCTGACTCCGACGACGAGTTCTACAGCCGCTTCCAGGTGCCTGACGATCTGGTCTGGTGAGGCCCACGCTGCTTGCACTGGCGTCCATTCGGGGATGGAAGGGGTTCCGCACCGACTTTCCCCGATGGCCGTGTTGGCAGCCTGCTGGCAAGCGAGCTCTGGGTGGCACTCGCGCGGGACATGACCCAACTGATCGTGCGCGCGCCGGGCTAGGCCGTCCGCGGCCCTGCGGTGGATGAACGACTTGCCCGCCCCTCCCTCGCGCTCGCGCCCGCGCTCGTTCACCCGCACCCTCGATCGCTAGACTCGATCAGGACGCGCCCAGCTGAAGCGCGACACTCCTTCAAGCCGCACGATCGCCGGGCATCGCGCGCGAGACGAAAGCAGAAGGCCCGCTTCCGCGGGCCTTTGTCTGCACAGCTTGCACAGGATCTTACTGTGAGACTACAGGCGTCTCTTGAGCGGCCGGCTCGCTGCGCCCTCGCGCCACGCGGACCCCGCGGCTCTTCATCCATGCATCGAACTCGGCGGCGCTGAGCCCCTTGCCGGAGTCGGCATTGAAGCGCCAGGGGGTGTTGTCGTGCTGGGTCTTGGGCACATAGCCCGCGAACTCATTGCTGGGCCCACAGGTGCCCAGCTGGCGGCGCAGCAGTACGGCGCTGAGCGAAAGCTGCTCGTTGGGGTGCGTACCCAAGAGGTGTGCCGAAGCGCCCGACACCTCATCGCCAGCAGCCAAGGCCGCCAGCTGCGGACTACGCGGGATGCCCGCAGCGCCACCCTCGCAGACGTTGGCGGGCGCGAGGCCAGAGGCCATTAGGCCCAGGGCGGCAAACGCGATCGGAGCGATCCTGATCATCAGGCGATACCTCAAGAAAGACGTGCAAGTCTTTGAGTTTAGCAAGTCTTGGCGGGCGCTGACCGCGAGAAACTGGACCCACATCGAAGTCAGGAGCGGATTACGCGCCGTCGGGGCAGCCTGCCAGCGAACACCGGAAGGGAACGGTGCCACAGCGCACGGATCTGCAATGCCAGCTTCCCTCCAGCGGATCTCAAAACGACGAAGGCCCGTTCCCGAACAGGGAACAGGCCTTCGAGCCCGGCCGTCGCGCGAAGCGCGGAAGCCAGAATCCTCAGCGCGGAGCGCCCAGGTCTTCCTTGATGCGGGCCGCCTTGCCTTCCAGATCACGCAGGTAGTACAGCTTGGCGGAGCGGACTTTACCGCGGCGCTTCACCTCCACCGAGTCGATCAGCGGGCTGTGGCTCTGGAAGACGCGCTCGACGCCCGTACCGTGCGAGATCTTGCGCACGGTGAACGCGGAGTTCAGGCAGCGGTTGCGCTTGGCAATGACCACGCCTTCATAGGCCTGGACACGCTCGCGGTTGCCTTCCTTGACCTTGACGTTGACGATCACGGTGTCGCCCGGGCCGAAGTCCGGCAGCTGGCGCGCAGCCTGGGCGGCCTCGAACTCGGCAATGATGTTCTTGTTGATCTTGCTCATGACACTACCCACCGGCAAAGTTAGTCGACAAGTGTAGCGCGAAACCCGAGCGCATGTCAGGGGCGCGCGCGATTATTTTTGCTCCGCCAGCTCCCGGCGGAATTCTTCCAGCAGGACGCGGTCCTTCGCGCCCAGTTGCATCCGCGCCAGCAGATCGGGTCGCCTCAGCCAGGTGCGGCCGAGCGACTGCTTGCGGCGCCAACGCTCGATGGCGGCGTGGTCGCCCGACATCAGCACCGCAGGCACCGAACCGTAGTCGTCATGCTCCGGCCGGCTGTAGTGCGGGCAGTCGAGCAGGCCGTCCTCGAAGCTGTCCTGGATGGCGCTTTCACTGCGGTTCAAGGCACCTTCCTGGAGCCGACCCACCGCGTCGATCAGCACGGCTGCTGCCAGTTCACCGCCGGACAGCACGTAGTCGCCGATCGACAGTTCCAGATCGACTTCGCGCTGGACCAGCCGCTCATCCACGCCTTCGTATCGGCCGCAGACCAGCAGCAGCCTGGGACGCGCCGCAAGCTCTCGGACCCGGCGCTGGGTGAGTCGCTCGCCTTGGGGGCTCAGATAGACAGTCCTCGCAGGCTCGTCGGCCTGCGCGCGGATCGCTGCCAGAGCCGCCCGCAGCGGCGCCACCTGCATCACCATGCCGGGCCCACCCCCGAAGGTGCGGTCGTCGACGCGGCGATGCTTGTCCTCGGCGAAGTCCCGGGGGTTATGACAGTGCAACTCCAGCAATCCCTGCCGGATCGCCCTTCCCACCACGCCAACCTCGGCACTGGTCGCGAAGAACTCGGGAAACAGGCTCAGCACATCGATGCGCATCTCGCCTCCGTCTTCTCCGAACCCAGCGCCAGCGCGTGGCCAAGGGCTAGAACTCGGGGTCCCAATCCACCAGCACCCGGCCGGCCGCGAAGTCGACGGACACCACCGCGTGGCCAGGGGTGAAGGGCAGCAGACGCTCCCGATCACCGCGCACCACCATGACGTCATTGGCACCAGTGGCGATCATGTGCGAGATCCGACCCAAGTCGACGCCGTCCGTGGTCACCACGTTCAGGCCTTCGAGATCGATCCAGTAGTACTCGCCGGGCGCAGGCGGGGGCAGCGAAGAGCGCCGCACCCAGATCTCCTCGCCCAGCAGCAGTTCGGCCTGCTCGACCGAGTCGCAGCCCGGCAGCTGGACCACCACGGTCTTGCCCTGCTCGCGCAGCTCGCGGGGAAGCACTTCGCGCAAGGAATCGGATCGCCCCATCAGCCAGGGGCGGTAGCGGAAGATGCGGTCGCGCGGTTCGCTGTAGGACTCGATCTTGAGCCAGCCGCGGACGCCGAACACGCCAACGACGCGACCCATCAGGACGCGACGCTCAGCGGACTCGGCAGGGGCTTCGCCCGGCCCGGTCATGCGCGTCGCACCCGCAAGGAATCAGGCCGCCGCGGGAGCGCGGCTGGCTTCCTTGTACAGCGAGCGGACCTTGTCGCTCATCTGCGCGCCGTGGCCGACCCAATGGTCGATGCGGGCGATGTCCAGCTGCAGGCGCGGGTCGTTGCCAGCGGCGACGGGGTTGTAGAAACCCACGCGCTCGATGGCGCGGCCGTCGCGCTTGTTGCGCTCGTCGGTCACGATGACGTGGTAGAAGGGACGCTTCTTGGCGCCACCGCGGGTCAGACGGATCTTGACCATGGTCGATTGCTCTGTAGTTCTTGGGTGATGGTCGGGCGCGAAGCGCCCAAGTGAACGCGCAATAATAACCGCGGCCGCTCGGATGTCAAAGCGCTGCCGCCAAGACCGGACGCCGGCGAGGCGAATCGAAGACCCCTTGAAGCCCCGGATCAGCGCAGCGGCATGCC
The DNA here is from genome assembly GCF_900101825.1 of Aquimonas voraii. Lineage (GTDB taxonomy): Bacteria > Pseudomonadota > Gammaproteobacteria > Xanthomonadales > Xanthomonadaceae > Aquimonas > Aquimonas voraii. Next base: position 99,219 of record NZ_FNAG01000011.1, on the reverse strand, counting down.
GCCCGGACCGCGGCCGCCAAGCATGCCCTTCATGCCGCGCATCATGCCCTTCAGGCCGCCCGAGCCGAGCTTTGACATCATCTTTTCCATCTGCTGGAACTGCTTCAGCAGCTTGTTGACGTCCGCGGGCTGGGTACCCGAACCGCGGGCGATGCGGGCACGGCGGGAACCGTTCAGGGTCGCCGGGAAGCGGCGCTCCTTCGGAGTCATGGAGTTGATGATGGCGACCATGCGGACGATCTCGCGATCGTTGACTTTGCTCTTTACCTGCTCGGGGATGGCGCCCATTCCGGGCAGCTTGTCGAGCAGGCTGGACAGCCCGCCCATGCTCTGCATCTGCTCCAGCTGGTCGCGCATGTCGTTCAAGTCGAACTTCTTGCCCTTGGCAACCTTCTCGGCCAGCTTCGCCGCCTTCTCCTGGTCGACCTTGCGCTCAACCTCCTCGACCAGCGACAGCACGTCGCCCATGTCGAGGATTCGGCTCGCCACGCGGTCGGGATGAAACACGTCCAGGCCATCGGGCTTCTCGCCGACACCAATGAACTTGATCGGTTTGCCGGTGATGTAGCGGACGCTGAGCGCGGCACCGCCGCGAGCGTCGCCGTCGGTCTTGGTCAGCACCACGCCGGTCAGGGGCAGCGCCTCACTGAAGGCCTTGGCGGTGTTGGCCGCGTCCTGTCCGGTCATCGCGTCGACGACGAACAGGGTTTCGACCGGGTTGACCGCCGCGTGCAGGTCCTTGATCTCGGCCATCATCGCTTCGTCGATGGCAAGACGGCCGGCGGTGTCGACCAGCAGCACATCGACGTATTGCTTGCGCGCAGCATCGATGGCCTCGGCCGCGATCCGGCGCGGGCTCTGGTCGGGCGTGCTGGGGTGGAAGATGGCGTCAACCTGGCCGGCCAGCGTCTGCAGCTGCTGGATCGCCGCAGGGCGGTAGACGTCGCAGCTGACCACCATCACCTTCTTCTTGCGGCGCTCCTTGAGGTGTTTGGCGAGCTTGCCGACGGTGGTGGTCTTGCCCGCACCCTGCAGGCCGGCCATCAGGATCACCGCCGGCGCCGGCACATTGAGGTTGAGCTCGGCGCTCTGCGCGCCCATCACCAGGGTCAGTTCGTCGCGCACCACCTTGATGAGTGCCTGGCCGGGGGTGAGGCTCTTGGCGACCTCCTGGCCGACCGCACGCACCTTGATGCGCTGGATCAGGGCCTGCACCACCGGCAGCGCGACATCGGCCTCGAGCAGGGCCATGCGGACATCGCGCAGGGCTTCGCGGATGTTCTCCTCGGACAGTCGACCACGGCCGCGCAGGCGCTGGACGGTAGCGGAGAGACGCTGGCTCAGTGACTCGAACATGGGCGGTGCCGGCTTGCTGGGTGACCCGCAAGTATAGCCAAGGCGTGCCTGGCCAGCCGGCGCCGGCGTGCGTATGCCACACTTGCTCGCCATGCTCGCCCTTCTTCTCCAGCTGCTGGCCGCCCTGTGCTATCTCGCCGCCGCCCGGCTGGCGCTGCGCGAGCGCGGTCGCTCGACTTCGAGCCGCCTACCCTTCCTGACGGGGCTCGCCGCGGTCGACCTGCACGCCATCGGCTACGCCCTGCGCACATGGGAGCAGGGTGGCCCCGAGCTGCATTTCTTTGCGGCGTTTTCGCTGGTTGGCCTCGGCATGGGCGTGCTCACGCTTGCCGATGGCCTGCTGCGGAGGATGAGTGCACTGCAGGGAGTGGTGATGCCGCTGGCGGCGCTGGCTGCCCTGCCTTACGCACTGTTACCGGCGCAGACTGCCGCCAACCTGAGCTGGCAGCTACAGTTGCATGCTTGGACGGCCCTGCTGGCCTACGCGTCGATGAGCGTGGCTGCGCTGCTTGCCGCCCTGCTCTGGCTGCAGGAGCGCGACCTCCGCAACCGGCGACCCTCTGCCGTGACGCGCGGTCTGCCGCCGCTGATCCAGACCGAGGCGCTGCTGTTCCGCATCCTCTGGGCCTGCTTTGTGCTGCTCGGGCTCACCCTGGTCAGCGGGGTGCTGTTCGTCGAGAACCTGCTGGCCCAGCACCTCGCCCACAAGACCGTGCTCTCGGTGCTGTCATGGGCGGTGCTGGGAGCACTGCTGTTCGGGCGCCATCGCTTCGGCTGGCGTGGCCAACGTGCCGTTCGTCTGACCCTGCTTGCCATGGGCCTGCTGCTGCTGGCGTTCTTCGGCAGCAAATTCGTGCTTGAACTGGTGCTGGCCCGCGCATGAGCTCCCTCCCCGCTTCGACGCGCGCCGATCACGGACGGCGCCACAGCCGCTTCCCGATCGAGGGCGCGGTGCGCATCTACTCGGGCTCGGCCATGTGGCAGTCGCAGCTGATCGACCTCGCCATCCGCGGCGCCCTGGTTTCGCGGCCTCTGGGCTTCGATGGTCGTATTGGCAATCGCTACCGCTTGGATGTGCGCCTGGAGGGCGGGCCGATGATTGCGATGGCGGTGAGCCTGGCCCGGCTCGACAACGTCGCCGCCGGCTTCAGCTGCGAGCGCATCGACCTCGACAGCTTTCTGCGGCTGAAGCGGACCATCGAGCTCAACCTCGGCAACGCCGAGCTGCTGAACCGCGAGCTGTCGGCGCTGGGCGTGACCTAGGCCGCCCTGTTTCAGTCGGCGGCCTCCAGCGCCTGCGACAACCGCTCCACGCCGATCACCTCCATGTCCTTGATGCTGCCGCGCCGCGGCAGATTGGCCTTGGGTACGATCGCCCGGCGGAAGCCATGGCTGGCGGCTTCGCGCAAGCGCTCCTCGCCGTTCGGCACCGGGCGGATCTCGCCGGAGAGGCCGACCTCGCCGAAGGAAATCGTCTTCTCGGCCAGCGCGCGGTTGCGGTAGGACGACAGCACGGCCAGCAGCACCGGCAGATCGGCCGCGGTTTCCTGCACGCGGATGCCGCCGACGACGTTGACGAACACGTCCTGATCGAACACCGCCAGCCCGCCGTGGCGATGCAGCACCGCCAGCAGCATGGCCAGACGGTTCTGCTCCAGGCCCAGCGACACGCGGCGCGGATTCGACAGCGAGCTCTGGTCGACCAGGGCCTGGACTTCGACCAGCAGTGGCCGTGTGCCCTCGCGGGTGACCATCACAATGCTGCCCGGAGTCTCGGCAAGCGTGCCCGACAGGAACATGGCCGAAGGATTCGGCACCTCGCGCAGGCCGCGATCCCCCATCGCGAACACACCCAGCTCGTTGACGGCGCCGAAGCGGTTCTTGAAGGCCCGCAGCACGCGGAAGCGGCTGCCCGACTCGCCCTCGAAGTAGAGCACTGCGTCGACCATATGCTCCAGCACCCGCGGGCCGGCGATGCCGCCCTCCTTGGTCACATGGCCGACCAGGAAAATGCTGGTGCCCTGCTCCTTGGCGTGGCGCACCAGCCGCGCCGCCGACTCGCGCACCTGGCTGACCGAGCCGGGTGCCGCCGGCAGCTGCTCGGAATGGATGGTCTGGATGGAGTCGATCACCGCGAGCCGCGGCTTCTCGGCATTGAGGTGGGCGACGATGCGCTCGACGCAGGTTTCGGTCAGGCAATTGAGGCCCGGCAGCGACAGCCCCAGTCGGGCAGCACGGTTGGCCACCTGTCCCAGACTTTCCTCGCCGGTGACATACAAGCCCGGCAGACGGCTGCCCAGCGCATCGAGGGTCTGCAGCAGCAGGGTTGACTTGCCGATGCCCGGGTCGCCACCGATCAGCACCACCGAGCCATCGACCAGGCCACCGCCCAGCACGCGGTCGAACTCGCCGATGCCGACCTCGGTGCGCGACTCCACCCCCTGCGGAACCTGATCGAGACGGGTGACCTTGGCCTGCAGGCCTCCGCCGGCATAGCCCGACCTCCGCGTGGCCGCGGCAGCGGGCGTCTCGACGAACTCGGCCAGCGTGTTCCAGGCACCACAATCAGGGCACTGGCCCTGCCACTTGCTGGAATTGCCTCCGCATTCGCTGCAGACGTAGGCGATCTTCGACTTGGCCACGCGCGATTCCTGATCAAGAGCCGGGGCGCAATCTAGCAAGCCGGTCGTCGCAGGGGCTGAGACCAGGCGAGGCGGCCAGCGCACGCACGAAGCCAGGAGGGTTCCGACCCTTGGAATGCCGGGGCGGCCCCCGTCTCTTTCTGCCACAATCGCGGGCCACCCACGGTCGACGTCGCCCTCTTGGCGCCGCCTGCCACATCACGCGCATGGACGACATACCCCTAAGCCTGCTGTTCTCCGCCCTCGGCATCCTGCTGGTCTTTTCGGCCTTTTTCTCCGGCTCGGAGACGGCGCTGATGTCGATCAACCGCTACCGGCTGATGCACCTCGCCCGCGAAGGCAGTCGGGGGGCCCGCCTGGCGCAGCGGCTGCTGGAACAGCCTGAGCGACTGATCGGCCTGATCCTGCTCGGCAACAACTTCGTCAACATCTCGGCTTCATCGATCACCACCATCGCTTTCGTACGCATCGCGGGTGAGGCAGGCGTGCTGTTGGGCACCGCTGTACTGACGGTGGTGGTTCTGATCTTTTCGGAAGTCGCTCCGAAAACGCTCGCTGCGCTGCGTCCCGAGCGCGTGGCCCTTCCGGCCTCCTATGTGCTGTGGCCGCTGCTCAAGTGCAGCTTTCCCCTGGTGTGGCTCGTCAACCGCTTGGCGGCCGGCGTACTGTGGTTGGTCGGCCATCGCGAGCCTGCCGGCGACGCCCATGCCCTGTCCGCCGCCGAACTGCGGACTCTGCTTGAAGAGGGCGGGCGCATGATCCCGGACAAGCACCGGCAGATGCTGCTCAACATCCTCGCCCTGGAAGAAGCCAAGGTCGAGGACATCATGGTCCCGCGCAACGAGATCGAGGGGCTGGACCTCGATTCGGACCCGGTTGAGCTGCGCGCGCAGCTGGCGCGCTTCCCCTTCAGCCGGGCGCCGGTGTATCGCGGCAGCGTCGACCATGTGCTGGGCATCCTGCACCTGCGCAACCTGCTCGACACGCCGGCCGAGAAGATCACCCCGGCCTTCATCGAGTCGCGCCTGCGCAAGCCCTACTTCGTGCCCGAAGGCACACCGCTGACCCAGCAGATGCTGGAGTTCCAGCGCGTCAAGCGGCGGGTCGGCCTGGTCGTGGACGAGTACGGTGACATCGTGGGTCTGGTCACCCTGCCGGACATCCTGGAGGAGATTGTCGGCGACTTCGTCAGCGCACCCGGCCAGAACACCCGTCGCATCCAGCACGCTGCGGATGGCAGCCTGTTGATCGACGGTCGCACGCCGCTGCACAACATCAATCGGCACCTCGGCTGGGCGCTGCCGACAGATGAGTTCAGCACCCTGAACGGACTCATCGTGGGCAGGCTGGAAGCTTTGCCGGAAGCCGGTACCGAGCTTGAAGTCGAAGGCTTGCGGATGCGCGTCGAGGCTATCGGCGACAACGTGGTCCAACGGGTGCGCGTATTTCCACCCGCGTCTGCCGCCGAGGGCTGAACCGGGACGCGCAAAAAACAAACGGCCACCTGCGGAGTGCAAGGTGGCCGTTTGCATTTACTGGTGCCGGAAACAGGAGTCGAACCTGCGACCTACGCATTACGAATGCGCCGCTCTACCAACTGAGCTATTCCGGCGAAGAGCCGTGAAGTTTAGGCAGGTCGGCGCACCGGGTCAACGCACGCGTGCGCCCAGAATCAGGCGACCAGGGTGACGCGCAACTCCTTCGGCAGGGCGAAGATCACGTTCTCGGGCTCACCCTCCAGCTGGCGGACACCGCTGGCGCCCAGCTCGCGCAGGCGATCCACCACGCCCTGCACCAGCAGCTCGGGGGCGGAGGCTCCGGCGGTCAAACCGATACGTTGGCGCCCGACCAGCCACGCGGGATCGATGTGCTCGGCACCGTCGATCAGGTAGGCGGTCACGCCCTGCTTTTCGGCCAGCTCGCGCAGCCGGTTCGAGTTCGAGCTGTTGACGGAGCCCACGACCAGCAGCAGATCGCATTCCGCCGCCAGCCGGCGCACCGCATCCTGCCGGTTCTGAGTGGCGTAGCAGATGTCGTCCTTGCGCGGGCCGACAATGGCAGGGAAACGCTCGCGCAGGGCCTCGATGATGCTGCGGGTGTCATCCACCGACAGCGTGGTCTGGGTGGTGTAGGCCAAGTTCTCGGGCTGCCCGACCTTGATCCGGGCGACATCGGCCACGTCCTCGACGAGGTAGATGCGGCCGCCCGCGCTTTCGGCGTTCCATTGCCCCATGGTGCCTTCGACCTCGGGGTGGCCGGCGTGGCCGATCAGCACCACGTCACGACCGGCGCGGCAGTGCTGGGCGACTTCCATGTGCACCTTGGTGACCAGCGGACAGGTGGCGTCGAAGACCTTGAGACCACGGCGCGCAGCCTCGGCACGCACGGCCTGCGAAACCCCATGGGCGCTGAAGATCACCGTGGCACCGTCCGGCACCTGGTCGAGTTCCTCGACGAAGACGGCACCGCGCGCGCGCAGGTCCTCGACCACATAGCGGTTGTGCACGACCTCGTGGCGCACGTAGATAGGGGCGCCGAAGAGTTCCAGCGCACGCTTGACGATCTCGATAGCGCGGTCGACGCCGGCGCAGAAGCCGCGGGGGTTGGCGAGCAGGATGTCCATCCGTGCAGTTTAGCGCGCGCCCCATCGTGGGCCGAGCCGGCCGCGCTTCGCTGCAGTGCAGGATGCGTTCAGCTGGCGTTTGGGCCTAGCCTCCATGCGCCGGCGTAGGGGAGGAGAACGACAGCCATCGAGCTGTCGCCCTCGGTGCGCCGCACGCCGCTGGCCTCCTGCCTGCGACGCACTCATTCCCTGGGGAGGGAACCAATGAAATTGAAGCCTCTGGCGGTCTGCGCCGCCTCACTGCTGCTCGGCTCCACGCTGCCTGCCATCGCCTCGCCGGCCTTCAAGCAGCTGGCGGGGCCGCCCTCGGAAATCGCGCAGATGCGCGCGCCCTCGCCGGCCGCCACCGCGATCCATTCGAAGTCGGCGCTGATTCCGGTCGAACTCAGCGCGGAGAAATCCGGCCGCCTGAGCTGGCGGATGGCGCTGCCGGTCGAGCGCTCGGAGCTGCAGGTGCTGCTGCTGGCCGGCGATGACCACGGCTGGGAGCTGGGCCTGCGCGGCCCCTCGGGCACCCTCTACAAAGCCGCACAGCTGGCCGAGCGCATGCAGCCGGGCGAGTTCGGCCTGGAGGGCGAGCGCTTCGCCTCCGAGCTGTACCAGTTCGGTCGCCTGCAAAAGGGCGGCTGGTCGCTGGAAATCAGCGCCGAGGCCGGCGCGCGCACCCAGGGCTTCCTGCTGATCGAGGGCGACTCCGGGACTGAGATCGCCTCGCATCCGAGCCACCTCGACTACCTCGCCGGCGGCCGCATCGGCCTGACCGCGCAGCTGACCGCGATCGGCAAGTCCGGCGTACTGCTGGGTCCGCAGGCGGGGACGGTCGAAGAAGCCTCGATCCGGCTGACCCGCGCCGACGGCACGGTCGAGAAGATCGCCATGTTCGACGATGGCCTGCACGCCGATGGGGCGGCCGGCGACGGGCTCTACGGCGGCGTCTTCGATGCCGGCGGCGCCGGCTTGCTGAATGCGCAGGTGCTGGTGAAGGGCCGCAGCGCCGACGGCACCGAGCTGATTCGCACCGCCGAGCATGTCATCCCGGTCGTGGAATCCGACCTGCGCATCGGCGGAGCAGCCAGCGCCTCCTTGGCGAAGTCCGGCGGACCCTCACGGCTGGCCCTGCGGGTGCCGGTCGACACAGCGAAGAAGGGCGGCCACTACCGCGCGATCGGCGAAGTCTGGGGCCGTGACGCCAAGGGCGCCGAGGTCGCGATCGCCTGGGTCGGGGGCATGGTCGAGATGGGCGGAGGCGCCATCGAACTGGGCTTCGACGAACGCTGGGTGGCCAAGGCCGGCGCCCGCGGGCCCTTCGAGCTGCGCCATCTGCGGATCGAAGATCCCAACCACTTCGTTTCGCTGGCGAAGGCCGAGCGGCTGCCGCTGGCGATGAGCCTGTCCGCCCGCAAGTACAGCGCCAGCGACCTGCAGGTCGATGAGCTGATGACCCAGGGCCCGCGCCCCGCCGAATGGGAGCGCAAGGGCGTGGGCAGCCGCCTGATCCTGGTCCATGGCTACTGCTCGGGCGGCGTCTGGCCCGCCAGCCAGTTCAGCAATGCCTCGACCTTCCTCGACGCCAACCAGAACCGCAGCCACGACGAGTTCGCCCGCCGGATCCGCGACTTCGGGGCAACCTGGAACTCGTTCGGCACGGTGGCCCACAGCCAGGGCGGCGCGGCCTCCCTGCATCTCTACACCTACTACTGGAGCGGCCTCGACAATGCGGTGGGTGCGCGCCGGATGCAGTCGGTGGGCACGCCCTACCAGGGCACCAACCTCGCCGGCGTGCTGGCCGCGCTGGGCGGGATCTTCGGGGTCGGCTGCGGCACCAACAGCAACCTGACCTACAGCGGCGCGGCGAGCTGGCTGGCCGGCATCCCGAGCTGGGCGCGAGGCCAGGTCAACTACTACAGCACCGCGTTCCGCACGACCAATTGGTACACCAACGACTACTGCAACTTCGCCTCCGACCTGGTGCTGAGCGACCCCGAGGACGGCACCGTCGAGCGCAGCTATGCCCAGCTGCCAGGCGGAATCAATCGCGGCCACGTGAGCGGTCAGTGTCACACCACCGGCATGCGCGATCCCGCCCAGTACCTGGACGCCTCGCGCAATTCGGTGATGAACGCCAACGCCGCGCGCTGAAAACGTCACACGGACACACAGGGCCCGCCATCGGTGGGCCCTGTGTTCTTTCCGGCCGTAGATGAAGGATTCCCGGCGCTCACCGGCCGGCTACATTTGATTCAAAAAGACAATTGGGTTTACAATACCGATCGCTCAGATCTATCTAAACTGCCGAGCCGGCCCATGAACCTTCGCGACCTCCGCTATCTCGTGGCGCTGGCCGAGCTGCGCCACTTCGGGCGCGCCGCCGACGCCTGCTTCGTCAGCCAGCCCACCCTCTCGACCCAGATCAAGAAGATCGAGGACGAGCTCGGCGTCACCCTCGTCGAACGCGCGCCACGCAAGGTGATGCTGACCGAGGCCGGCGCCGAGATCGCCCAGCGCGCCCGGGTGGTACTCAACGAGATCGAGCAGATCCGGGCGATCGCCCGGCGCAGCCTGGACCCCGAATCCGGCACGCTCAGGCTCGGCATCTTCCCCACCCTTGGCCCCTACCTGCTGCCACATGTGGTACCGAAGCTGCGCCAGCGCTTTCCGCGGGTCGAGCTGCTGCTGACCGAGGAAAAGACGGAAATCCTGCTGCAGCAACTGCAGGAAGGCCGAATCGACGCCGCCGTACTGGCACTGCCCCTGCACGAGGAACAGCTGCACACGGAGCTGCTTTTCGAGGAGCCTTTCGTGTTGGCCGTGCCCTCGACCCATCCACTGGCGGATACCGAGCGACTCGGGCTCGACACCATCGCCGACGAACGCCTGCTGCTGCTGGACGACGGCCACTGCCTGCGCGATCAAGCCTTGGATGTCTGCCATCTGGCGGGGGCCAGCGAGAAGGATGGCTTCCGTGCCACCAGCCTGGAAACGCTGCGGCAGATGGTCGCGGCGGGCGTCGGCGTGACCCTGCTGCCGCTGCTGGCGGTGCAGCCGCCGGTACCGCGTTCCGAGACTCTGCGCCTGCTGAGCTTCACCGACTCCCGCCCGAGCCGGCAGATCGCCCTGGTCTGGCGCAAGTCTTCGGCGCAAAGTGACTTCCTGCACAAGGTCGCGGGCGTGCTCGCCGATCTGCCGCCCAGCCTGCTGACGCCCCCGGGCCTTTCCGACGCCCGCCGGCCTTGAGATCTGCGCCCCCGCCTCACGCGCGGGCTGCTCGACGCGCCCGCGGGGCGGACTCAAGCCTCCAGCCGCGGCCTAAGCATCGCCCCAGAGGGCCGCGTCCAGCGTGGCCTCCGATTTTTCCCGGCCGGCAGGGCGACGCCCCCGCCCGTCGATGACCTCCACCCCTTCCGCGCGCAGGAGCCGCGCCTGCTCAAGCCAGGCCGGGGAGCCCTTCGGAAAAGCGATGCAGCCGTCGGCACGCAGCACGCGGTGCCAAGGCAGACCCGACGCCTCCGACTCCGACAACAGCCGCGCCACCAGCCGCGCATGCCGCGGCCAGCCGGCCGCCCGCGCGACCTCGGCATACGAACGCACCTCGCCGCGCGGGATGGCGCGTACTGCACCGAGAATCGCGGCCCTGCGCGACATCACATCAGGCTGGTCGACGCTCGCAGGGCGATCAGGCATGGGCAAAGTCTCGGGCGGCAGTGTTCGGGCTGGTAGCATACGGCTCCGCTTCCAGATGCCGCTCCCGCCATGCAGAACTTCGAACAGGTCCGCGCCCACGCCGCCTCCCATTACACGGTCTCGCGCAGCGAGCCGTATCTGGTCGGCATCGAGCTGACCCTGAACCATGGCTCCCGCCACCAGGGATTGTTCCTGACCGAGCTCGAGGACGAGGACGGCCGCAAGTTCCTGCGCGTCAGCACCGCGCTGGCGCCGACCACCGGGCTCGACGCCAAGCGCGCGCTGGCCTTCAACTGGGAGCAGCGCGTCGGCTATCTCGCGATCTCCGAGCTCGACGGCCTGACCTACCTGCAGCTCTGCGAGAACCGCCCGCTGGAGGGCCTGACCGCGGCCGAGCTGGACCGCCTGATCCTCGAAATCGGCGGCCTCGGCGACCGCATGGAGCGCGCGCTCTCGGCCGGCGGCGACCTGTTCTGAGATCGCCGCGCGCCGGCGCTTCACGGCGCCGGCTGCCAGCGTCCCGGCGCTTCAGCCCTCCGCCGTCAGACGGGCTTTCGGGTGCCGCACATCGCGGCCTTCGACCAGATAGAAGACGTAGCCGGCGATGTTCTTGGCGTGGTCGCCGATCCGCTCCAGCGACTTCAGAGCGAACAGGGCCTGCACGCCGGGCGCGACTGCGGCCGGGTTGTCCGACATCAGCTGGGTCAGCTGGGAGACGCTGGCCTTGTAGGCCTTGTCCAGCCGATCGTCGTCGCGGCGGGTGCGCTCGGCCTCTTCCAGATCCAGTCTCACCAGCGCATCCAGCGCGCCGCGCAGCATGCTCGCCGAGATCTTTGCGAGCCCGCCAATCTCGGCAACCATCGGCACTTCGACGCGATCGCCGCTGGCGTCCATCAGTCGCTGCGCGATCTTGGCCAGCTTCTTCGATTCGTCGCCAATGCGCTCGAGGTCGTTGACGGTCTTCGAGAGGGCCAAGATCGTGCGCAGATCCACGCCGAGCGGCGCGCGCAGGGCGATCAGCTGGGCGATTTCCTCGTCGGCGCGGAGCTCGTAGCGGTCGATCTGGCGATCGCCCTCGACCACGCGCTCGGCCAGCTCCATGTCGCGCATCTCAAGCGCACGCATGCCGAGACGCAGCTGCTCCTCGACGCCGGCGCCCATCTTGATCACGAGGTCACGCAGGGTCGCGAGGTCCTCGTCGTACTTCTTCAGGGTGTGGCCTCCCGCTACCAGCGACATCTGCACTCCTTGGGGCCTGCGCGGCAGACCGGATCCTCGAGGGGGACGCACTCGGCGTCGGCGCGTCACGTTACAACAGGAAAGCGCAGGCAAGCGCGGCAAGGCCGCGGGCGTTCAGACAGCGCACACGCGGGCGACTCCAAGTTTCCGAGCAACAGACGGAACGACGCGCCCGCCACGGCCCGGTAAAGTGCGCGCTCGCCAGCCCGAGGTCCCATGCAGCCTTCCAGCGCCCCCAGCACCAGCCAGATCCTGCGCGAACTGGCCGCAGGCGAAGCCGACCCGAGCTTCGACGCCCTCCTTGCCGCCTTCGGCCGACGCGCCTTCGGCGCAGCCCTGCTTCTGGCGATCATGCCGGCATTCCTGCCTCTGCCCTTCGGCGTCGGCGCGATCAGCGGCCCCCTGGTGTCGGTCCTGGGTCTGCAGATGCTGTTCGCCCGGCGCCAGCCCTGGTTGCCCAAGCGCTGGCGTGGAAGAACCGTGCCGCGAACTCGCCTGCAGGGTTTCAACAGCAAGATGGGCGGCGTGCTGCAACGGATCGAACGCCTCTGCAAGCCGCGCCTGAACGGGCTCGCGACCCAGCTCTGGGCCACCGTCTTCACCGGCGCCCAGCTGATCCTGCTGGGCATCCTGCTGTCGCTGCCGATTCCACTGACCAACTACCCCTTCGGCCTGCTGCTGGTGCTGTACGCGCTCGCGCTGGTCGAACGCGATGGTGCTCTGCAGCTCGTCGCCTGGGGGCTGGGCCTCGCCACGATCACCGCCTCAGCCCTGCTGTCGACCGAGGTGGTGGACCTGGTGGCGGGATTCCTGGCCTGAGTCGGGCCCGTTCGCGCGGGGATGGATCCGCGGCGGACTCAGCCGCCGTGACTGCCGCGACCGGCCATGGCGCGGGCCTGCTCCAGCTCCACGCGCAGCGCTCGCACCAGGTCCTCGCGCGGCACCTCGAACTGTTCCTGCTTGCGCATGTCCTTGACCGCGACCACGCCGCGCGCGGCCTCATCCTCGCCCAGCAGCAGCACGAAACGGATGCCGGCGCGATCGGCGTACTGGAACTGCTTGGCGACCTTGCGCGGCTCCAGCTGCACCTCGGCATTGATGCCGGCGCGGCGCAGCTCCGAGGCGAGCTTCAGGTACTCGGGCAGCCGCACTTCGTCCATCTGCGCGACCAGCACCTCGACGCTGCTCTCGGCCGACTCGATCAACCCGGCCTCGCGCAGCTGCCAGAACAGGCGGGAGGCGCCGATCGAGATGCCAACGCCTGGCAGATGCGACTTGGTGTACTGACCGGCCAGGTTTTCATAGCGACCACCGGAGCAGATGGAGCCGATCTGCGGGTAGTCGTTGAGCGTGGTCTCGTAGACGGTGCCGGTGTAGTAGTCGAGGCCGCGGGCGATCGACAGGTTGATCGCGTAGTTGGCCTCAGGCACGCCGAAGGCGCGCACCAGCTCCAGCACCTCGCGCAGCTCGGCGATGCCCTGGTTGAAGGTCTCACTGCCCTGCCCGAGGCGATCGAGCTGGGCCAGCGCATCGGCGTGGCCGGCCGAGCGGATGCCGACAAAGTCGAGGATCTTCCCGACCGCATCCGCGGAGAGCCCGAAGCCCTCGCCGGTCAGCGTCTCGCGCACGTAGTCCGGGCCGCGCTTGTCGAGCTTGTCGACCTCGCGCAGCACCGCGCCCTGCTGCTCGGGGTCGGCGACGCCCAGACCCTCGAAGAAGCCGCGCATCAACTTGCGGTTGTTGATCTGGATGGTGAAGGCGCCGATCGCGAGATCGCTGAAGACCGAGTAGATCACCGCCGGCAGCTCGGCATCGAAGCGCACCGACAGCGCATCCTTGCCGATCACGTCGATGTCGCACTGGTAGAACTCGCGGAAGCGGCCGCGCTGGGCGCGCTCGCCGCGGTAGACGCGCTGGATCTGGTAGCGGCGGAAGGGGAAGTGCAGCTCGTGCTCGTGCTCGGCCACATAGCGCGCCAGCGGCACGGTGAGATCAAAGCGCAGGGCCTGCTCGGGGAGCTGGCCGGCCTCGGCCTTCTCCAGTGCTCCGGTGCTCTGCACGAAATAGACCTGCCGCTCGGTCTCGCCGCCGGACTTGGTCAGCAGCACCTCGGACAGCTCCATCACCGGGGTTTCCACCGGCAGGAAGCCGAAGCGCTCATAGTTGTCGCGGATGATGTCCAGCATGCGCTGGAAGGCGATCTGGTCGCGCGGCAGCAGTTCCAGTACGCCGGGCACGGTGCGGGGCTTGATCAAGGCAGGCTCCATAGGGCGGTGCAGCGGGTCGTCGTTGGCCCCGCTGGAAGCGGTAAAGGCTACCAGTTTGGTGCCCTCGCCTCACGAGCATCTTGCGCAGCTCGCGTGAGGCCCGTATGATGCGCGGCTCTCACGCGGTGCCAAGATCGGGGTGTAGCTCAGCCTGGTAGAGCGCTACGTTCGGGACGTAGAAGTCGCAGGTTCAAATCCTGTCTCCCCGACCATCCGCGCCAGCGTGAATCAATCAACCCCGCCATCGAGCGGGGTTTTTTGTGCCCGCAGCGCAGCCCGTCGCTTGTCAGCCGACGCCGCCGCCCCCACCCTTCGGGCCTTCGGACCTGCGGAGACCGTCATGCCCATCTTCGAATACCGCGCCAGCGGCGAGGCCGGCTGCGCGCACTGCCGCGAGGGCTTCGACCAGCTGCAGAAACTCTCGGAGCCGCCGCTTGAGCACTGCCCCAGGTGCGGCGCGCCGGTGCAGCAGCAGATCGGCGCGCCCGCGCTGGCCATCGGCGGCGCCCACCTGCTGAAGGAAAAGAAGATCGGCGAGGCCGGCTTCACCCAATACCGCAAGATCGGCAAAGGCGTGTACGAGAAGACCGCGGGCAAGGGGCCGGGGATCATCCGCGGCGACTGATGCCGCTTTGCGGCGGGATTCGGGATTGGGGATTCGAGATTCGTGCGACGGGCGATCGGTCGCGGCGAGTGCTGCGGCCTCGCTCCATCGATCCGCCCGCGACAGCTGCCCAATACACAAAACCGGTGCGACCCGCTCCATCTGCGCGCCAGCGCGGTCTTGAGTCTCGCCACGCCAGCCGATGCCGCTCTTGCGAATCCCGAATCCCGACTCCCCAATCCCGTCGCGTCGGCGTCAGCCGACGCGATAACAGGGCTTGTAGTCCCCACTCATCTTCATGCGCCGCTGCTCGACGAAGGCACGCAGCAGGGCGTCCAGTGCACGCATGATCTCCGGCTCGCCATCGATCACGTAGGGGCCATGGGCCTCGATCGCGCGCATGCCCTCTTCCTTGACGTTGCCGGCGACGATGCCGGAGAACGCGCGGCGCAGGTCCGCAGCAAGCGCGTGGACAGGCTGGTCGCGATGCAGCTTCAGGCTGGCCATGTTCTCGTGGGTCGGGGCGAAAGGGTGCTGGAATTCCGGCTGGATCTTCAGCGCCCAGTTGAAGAAGAACGCGTCCTTGGTATCGAGCCGGTGCTCGCGCACTTTGGACAGGCCGCGCTCCATGTAGCGCGCGACCTCGCGCGGATCGTCCACGATGATCTTGTAGCGCTCGGCCGCAGCATCGCCCAGCGTGAGCCGCAGGAAATGGTCGATCTGCTCGAAGTAGGCCGCCGACTCCTTGGGCCCGGTGAACACCAGCGGGAACGGCAGGTGGGCATTGTCCGGATGCAGCAGGATGCCGAGCAGGTAGAGGATTTCCTCGGCGGTGCCGACGCCGCCCGGGAACACGATGATGCCGTGGCCGACGCGGACGAAAGCCTCCAGGCGCTTCTCGATGTCCGGCATGATCACCAGGTGGTTGACGATCGGGTTCGGCGACTCGGCGGCGATGATGCCGGGCTCGGTGATGCCGATGTAGCGGTTCTGGTAGCGGCGCTGCTTGGCATGGCCCACGGCCGCACCCTTCATCGGCCCCTTCATCGCGCCCGGGCCACAGCCCGTGCAGATGTCGATGTCGCGCAGGCCCAGCTCGTAGCCCACGTGCTTGGTGTACTCGTACTCGTGACGGGCGATCGAATGACCGCCCCAGCAGACGACGAGGTTGGGCTCGACGTTCGGCTTCAGTACGCGGGCGTTGCGCAGGATCTCGAACACCGCATTCGTGATGTCCTGGCTGTCGTCCAGATTGAACTGGCCGGACTCCTTGATCTCGGTGGAAACGTAGGCGATGTCGCGCACCACGGCGAACAGCAGCTCGGCGACGCCGGCGATGATCTTGCCGTCAACGAAAGCCTGGGCGGGCGCATGGCGCAGCTCGAGGCGCACGCCGCGGTCCTGCTGCTGGACTTCGATGTCGAAGTCCGGGTAGCGCTCAAGCGCGGCGCGCGGATCGTCGCTGGTGCTGCCGGAGGTCAGCACGGCCAGCGCGCAGCGCCGCAGCAGCTCGTGCAGGCCGCCCTTGGAGGCGTCGCGCAGCCGGCTGACTTCGCTGCGCGAGAGGACATCGAGGCCGCCGCGCGGGGAAATGCGGGCGTTGACGGTGATCGGAGACATGCGGGGTTCCTGAAAGGCCTTGTCGTTTGTTCTTGTGAGGGCCGTCGAGGGGCGCGGGCGCGGTCGAACCGCGCCGCAGGCGGAATCTGACGGCTGCGGCCCCTGCCATTGGGCGCCGCGCGTGTCGCGGGCCGGCCGCGCTCACGCTGGCGCGGCCTTCGGCCCCTCGCCTGGGACGACAGGTCCCATCGGGCGGTCGCGGAGCATCGCACAGGCCGGCCCGGCGGTGAAGCTCGCCCCCTGGGACCGCCCGGTCCCGACTTTGGACGGCCTTGCTTGACGCGTAGAATTGGGCGGATGAATTCTCCCTTCGTCCCCGGACAGCGCTGGCTGTCCACCGCCGAGCCCGAGCTCGGCCTGGGCACGGTGATGCGCCTCATCGGCCGCAGCGTGCAGATCGTCTTCACCGGCAGCGGCGTGGTCCGCCAGTACGCGATGGACACCGCCCCGCTGTCGCGCGCCGACTTCCGCGTCGGCGACCGCCTGCGCGCCGAAGGCGTGGAATACACCGTAGAGAGCGTCGATGTCGCCGATGGGCTGTACGTTTACGGCGTCGGCGACAAGCAGATCCACGAGGGCCTGCTCGACCCCGAGCAGCCGGTCTCGCAGGCCGACGCCCGCCTGCTCTCGGGCCGCGTCGATCGCAGCCCGGCCTTCGAGCTGCGCCGGGAAGCCCTGCGCCGCCGCGCCGAAGCCCGCCGACATCCCGGCTGGGGCGTGCTGGGCGCGCGCATCGACCTGATTCCACACCAGTTGAAGGTGGCCGAACTGGCCGCCGAGCGACGAACGCCACGCCTGCTGCTGGCCGATGAAGTCGGCCTCGGCAAGACCATCGAGGCCGGCATGATCCTGGCCCAGCAGCTCGCCACCGGTCGCGCCCGTCGCGTCCTGGTGCTGACGCCCGAGAGCCTGGTGCACCAGTGGTTCGTCGAACTGCTGCGCCGCTTCAACCTGCGCTTCGCCCTGTTCGACGAGGAGCGCTGCGAAGCGATCACCGAGGTGGACACCACCTGCAACCCCTTCGAGGACGAGCAGTGCGTGATCGCCTCGGTCGGCTGGCTGGCGCATTCGCGCAAGCGCGCCCAGCAGCTGCTCGAAGCCGGCTGGGATCTGCTGGTGGTCGACGAGGCCCATCATCTTTCCTGGGCGCCGGATGCGCCCAGCCGCGAGTACAGCCTGGTCGAGAGTCTGGCCCAGGCCACGGCGGGCGTGATCCTGCTGACGGCCACGCCGGAGCAGCTCGGCCGCAGCGGCCACTTCGCGCGCCTGCGCCTGCTCGACCCCGCGCGCTATGCCGACCTCGACACCTTCATCGCCGAGTCCGACCGGCATCTCGCGCTGTCGCAGGTCACCGAAGCCCTGCTGGAAGCGCGTGCACCCGATGCCCCTGGCCGCGCGCTGCTTGAAGAACTCTTCCACGACGAGCCACAGACGCTTTCGGCGGCGCTTGCAAAGATCGAGGCCGGCGACGAGGCCGCGGCCTGGAAACTGATCGAAGCCCTGATCGATCGCCACGGCACCGGGCGGGTGATGATCCGCAATCGGCGCGCCGCGGTCGGCGGCTTTCCCGAGCGGGTTCCCCATATCGAGCGTCTCGTCCAAAGCGGCGAAGATCCGGCCCTGCAGGGGCGACTGCGCGCCGAAGCCCTGGCGGATGCCGGCGCCCACGGCCACCACGAACCCGAGCACGATTACACCCGCGACCCGCGTTTCGAATGGCTGCTGCAGCGGCTGGAGGCGATCGCGCCGGCCAAGGCCCTGCTGCTGTGCCGCTCACGGGCCAAGGTGCAGGCGCTGGACGAGGCCCTGCGCCTGCGCTCGGGCCTGCCGGTGGCGCGCTTCCATGAAGACATGAACCTGCTGCAGCGCGACCGCGCGGCGGCCTATTTCGCCGATCCCGAAGGCGCGCGCCTCTTGATCGCCTCGGAAGTCGGCGCCGAAGGGCGCAACTTCCAGTTCGCCCAGCACCTGATCCTGTGGGACCTGCCGCTGGACCCGGACATGCTGGAGCAGCGCATCGGCCGCCTCGACCGCATCGGTCAACAGGGCGCCGTGCAGATCCACGCCTGTGCCGTCGAGGCCAGCCCGCAGGACCTGCTGCTGCGCTGGTACGACGAGGGCCTGGACGCGTTCCGCCAGGTCTGCGCCGACGGTCGCGAGCTGCTGCGCCGTTTCGGCCCCGAGCTGCTCAGTCTGTTCGAGACCCCGAGCGACAACGGCGTCGAGACCCTGATCGCCGAAACCCGCGCGGTGCACGCCGAGCTGTCTGACAAAGTGCACCGCGGCCGCGACCGGCTGCTGGAGCTTTCCAGCCAGCGCGCCGCCAGCGACGGTCGCCTGCTGCAGGCGCTGAAGCTCGACGACATCGCCGCCACCATCGAGGACTACCCGCTGCGCCTGCTGGAGCAGTTCGGCATCCACAATGAGCCGCAGGGCCACGAGATCGTCCTGCTCGATCCCGAGTACGTCACCCTCGATGCCTTCGAGGAGTTGAAGGCCGGCGCCCGCCAGGCCACGTTCTCGCGCGCCCGCGCCCTGGCCCGCGATGACCTGCTTTACCTGCGCGCCGACCATCCGATGCTGCTCAATGCCGAGGAACTGCTGCTGTCCTCTGAGACCGGCAACGCCGCGGCCCTGGTCGACGACAGCCTGCCGCCGCGCAGCCTGCTGCTGGAGGCCGTCTACGTGCTGGAATGCGTGGCCGAGGCCGATCTGCACGTCGACCGCTTCCTGCCGCCGCTGCCGCTGACCGTGGTGGTCGACACCCGCCTGCAGCCCCGGCTCGACTACGTGCCCGGCGCGCGCGCCCTGCGCAGTTCCGGCGACCGCCCCATCGATCTGTCGCGCCAGCGCAAGCTGCTGACCACCCTGCTGCCGCCCATGCTGGGCGCCGCCGAGAAGCTGGCGAAGTCACAGGCCGAGCAGCGCGTCGAGACCGCCCTCGGCCAGGCCGAGGAGTTGCTGGGCGCCGAACTCGCGCGCTTGAAGCGGCTGGCCAGGATCAATCCGGCGGTCCGTCCGGAAGAGCTCGAAGCGCTGGAGCGCGAACATGCCGAGCTGCTCACCGCCTTGCCGCAGGCGCGTCCGCGACTCGACGCTCTGCGTCTGGTGCTGAGTCCCGACGTGGTCTCGCTGCGTCCGAGCTGAGTGAGAAGCAGTGCGCCTTTCGGCCCCGCGAGTTTTCAGACTTGCGGGGCTTTGTCACAAACTGTCTCAGCCCTACCCCTTGCGTCACTGAATCACAAATCGTGACAATCTACGTCACGTCGGGGTTTCGTTAGGGGCGGGCCATGAGTGGAGTGGGATTGTTCAAGCGCCTGTTCGGCGGCGAGGAGAGGGTGGTCGAGCGCCGCCTGCGTCCTCGCCAGCAGGCCCGGCCCGACACGCGCTTCCTGATCAT
This sequence comes from Aquimonas voraii, assembly GCF_900101825.1. GTDB lineage: Bacteria > Pseudomonadota > Gammaproteobacteria > Xanthomonadales > Xanthomonadaceae > Aquimonas > Aquimonas voraii. The sequence goes on along the minus strand of NZ_FNAG01000011.1, from coordinate 79,787 downwards.
CGACGACAGCACCACGATCGTCACGGTCCTGCGCCGCATGCTGCAGCAGAACGGCTTCGCCACCCGCGAAGCCTATGACGCCGAGCGCGGCATCGAAATCGCAGAAGCCGAGCGCCCGCACCTCATCTTCCTCGACATCGTGCTGCCCGGCATGAGCGGCTTCGAGGCGCTGCGCCACCTGCGCCGCTCCGAAGCCACTCGCAACATCCCGATCATCATGATCAGCGGCAACGAACAGGCCACCGAGCAGTTCTACCTGCAGCGCATCGGCGCCGACGATTTCATGAAGAAGCCCTTCTCGCGCGACGAGGTGTTCTCGCGCATCGGCCGCCTGCTCGGCCCCGACCTGCTGCCGCATCGCCCGGAGCCGCTGCGCGGCGATCCGGGCTTCGGCCTGCGCGCGGCGGTCTGACGCGCTACGCTGCGCCGAACGATGGAAGACGGAAGGCGGGCCGCGAGGCTCGCCTTTCGTCTTGTTGGGGCCGCGTTGAAGAATTCAGCGCTGCGGCGCGCCCTGCAGGGCGCGCCCGCGGATCCTGCACACACGCGATCGATTCGCCCCACCCGCAAGCCGCTTGACTTGAGCGTTTACAGGCGTAATCTTCAACTGTCGATTACAAGAGTAAACGCAATGCAGATCAGTGAGGCGGAGTCGGTGGTGATGGAGGTGCTGTGGGCGAGCAGTCCGCGCAGCGCCGAAGAGGTGGTCGCGGCGCTGGCCGGAGAGCAGGAGTGGCAAGAGGCGACCATCAAGACCCTACTGAATCGCCTGCTCAAGAAGAGGGCGATCAGCGCAGAACGCGACGGCCGGCGCTATCTGTACGCGCCGGTGCTGACGCGCGAAGAATGGGTCCGCCAGCAGAGCAGCAGCCTGCTTGATCGCCTGTTCGGTGGAAGGCTCGCGCCCCTGGTCGCGCACTTCCAGGCAGAACAGGGCTTGAGCGAAGAGGACCGTGCCGCACTGCGCGCGCTGCTGGAGCGCAGCGAGCAGGGTTCGAGCAAGGGCACAAGGAAATGAGCGCCAGCGCAGCAGTGCTCACCTCATTGGCGCACGAGGCACTGGAGCTGAGCCTCGCCACCAGTGCCGCCTGCCTCATCGTGCTGCTCGTCCGGCGTCCGGTGCGCACTCTGTTCGGCGCCCGCGTCGCCTACGCGCTGTGGTGGCTGCTGCCTGCGGCGATGCTCGCGGTGCTGCTGCCGGCACCCGCGATAGCCCCAGCGGCGATCGGACTCGGTCGCGTCAGCGCAGGCGCTGGGCTGCCGCTGACCGTGCCTGAGGACAACTCCGCGATGCCGTTCGATCTGGCCTCGCTGTGGCCGCTGCTGGCCGCGCTCTGGCTTGCAGGCTGCGGTGTTGCGCTCGCGCGGATCGCCATGCAGCAGCGACGCTTCCGACGCGCGCTCGGGAAGCTCGCCCCCATGCACGAGGGCCTGTGGAGGGCCAGGGCCGCCAACACGGATGGGCTGCCGGCGGTGGTTGGGCTGCGTGCGCGGATCGTCCTGCCCGCCGACTTCGAGCATCGCTATGCGCCCGAACAGCAGGCCTTGGTGCTGGCGCACGAGCGCGTGCACGTCCGCCGTGGCGACGTCTACTGCAACCTCGGCTTCGCTCTGCTCTGCGCCCTGCAGTGGTTCAACCCGCTGCTGCGGCTGGCACAGCGCGCCTATCGCCTCGACCAGGAGCTGGCCTGCGACGCCTGCGTGCTGGCCATGCATCCGCGCAGCCGACTCAGCTACGGCAAAGCGCTACTCGGCAGTTCCTCCGCTTTCTCCGCGGCGCCGTTGGGCTGTCCTGCCTTCGGCACGCATCCACTGAAGGAGCGCATCACCATGTTGACTCGACCTTTGCCTTCGATCTTTCGTCTGACCGCTGGGTTCTCGATTGCCGCCTGCATCGGCCTTTCCGTCGCAGGATTGGCGTGGTCCCAGCAGCCAGCGCGCGCCGCCCCAGCAAGCGAAGTTCTCGACATTTCGGCCCCAACCGGAGCGCCAGCAGCCTCGCCTCCGTCACCGACGAGGCGTCCCCTACCGATCGTGGTGAGCGAACCGCCGAAGGGCGACAACACCGAAGTGGCCTACCGCAAGGTTCAGCCACCCAAATACCCCGCCGAGGCGATCCAGCAGCGACAGGAGGGCGAGGTCCTGCTCAAGGTGCAAGTTCTTCCGGACGGTTCGGCTGGAGACCTGCAGATCGAGCGCAGCACAGGCTCGGACTTCCTCGACAGGGCGGCACTCGATGCTGTGGCGAAGTGGGCGTTCCACGCCGCAAAGCGGGAGGGAAGAGCTGTCGAATCATGGATCGCGGTGCCGGTGCGTTTCTCTCTGGACAAGCCCGCCGCAAACGCAGGGGAGCCATCAGCTTCACTCACGCCCCCAAGCTATGGGCGACTCAGCCCACCGACCTACCCGGCCGAACTGAAAGCCTCTGGCGGCGAAGGCACCACCCTGCTGAAGGTAGGCGTCGATGCAGTCGGTGCAGTGCAGACCGTCGACATCGAGAGCAGCTCGGGCTACGCCGCATTGGACCGCGCCGCTTCGGATGCGGTCGAACGCTCGACTTTCAACCCGGCCCGCATCGCAGGCCAGCCGGTCGCGAGCCAAATCCGGCTGCCGGTGCAATTCATCGCGGCCAACAGCACGGCCGCGCCGTTCGTGCCGCCGGCCGGTGCACTGGACACCATCACCCTGCAGGCTGACTGAAACCCTGCGAGCCCCAGCCTCGTTCCTTCCAGATCCCGTACGGCTGCCATGAATATCGAAGCCACCCTCGCGGGTGGCTTCGCTTTGATGCAGCGACGCGGAGGTCAGCCCGCCAGCTCGACCTTGAGCACGCGGCTCTGGACTTCGTCAGTGACCACATAGACGGCGCCGTCCGGCCCGACGCGCACGTCGCGGATGCGCCAGCCCAGGTCTTCGAGCAGGCGCTCCTCGCCGGTCACGGCATCGCCATCCAGCGTGAGGCGGATCAGCGCGCGCTGCGCCAGTGAGCCGACGAACAGGCTGTGCTTCCACGCGGGAAAGCGGTCGTGGTTGTAGAAGGCCATGCCGCTGACGCCCGGCGACACCTTCCAGACGTGGTGCGGGTTCTCCATGCCTTCGACGGTTTCACCCTGCGCTTCGGGAATGACTTCGCCCGAGTAATTGATGCCGTAGGTCGCGATCGGCCAGCCGTAGTTTTTGCCGGGCTGCGGGATGTTGATCTCGTCGCCGCCCTTGGGCCCGTGTTCGTGGGTCCAGAGCGCGCCCGTCCACGGGTTCAGCGCCGCGCCCTGCTGGTTGCGGTGGCCGTAGCTCCAGAACTCGGGCAGTACGCCCTCCCGTCCGAGGAAGGGGTTGTCGGCCGGCACCGAACCATCGAGGTTCACCCGGATCACGCCACCCATGTGGCTGGACAGATCCTGCGCGCTCGGGCGCACGCCGCGGTCGCCGAGGGTGATGAACAGATGACCCTGGCCGTCGAACACCAGGCGCGAGCCGAAGTGGTGGCGGGTGTCGAGCTTGGGCTTCTGGCTGAAGATGACCTGCACGTCCTCAAGCCCGGCATCGGTAAGGCGGGCGTGCGCGACGGCGGTGCTCGCCAGGCGGCCCTCGCCAGGCTCGGCGAAGCTGAAGTAGATGCGTTGGCTGTCGGCGAAATCCGGCGCCGGCACCACGTCGAACAGACCGCCCTGCCCTTCCGCGACGACTGCAGGCACGCCGGACAGCGGTGCTGACAGCGCGCCGTCGGCACCGATCAGACGCATGCGTCCGGGACGCTCGGTGATCAGGATGCGGCCATCCGGCAGGTGGGCCAGCGCCCACGGGTTCTCCAGCCCCGTCGCGATCGTGCTGATGCTGAGCGCGCCGTGCTGGCTGCTGCCTTGGCGCACAGGTTCGGCGGGCGTCGCCACCGCGGCAGCGGGCGCGGCTGCCGCACTGGCGCTGTGCGCGGCGGGTTGCGCAGCGGTAGGGGGCTCCGCCTGCGAACAGGCGGTGAGCGCGAGGCTCAGGGCAAGGGCGGTTGCGAGCGGCGCGCGGCCGGATCGGAACAGATCACGCATGGGGCACTCCAGCGGGAAACCAAAGGGCCACCAAGATAGCGCCCGCCGCGTCATGCGAGCGTCCCGGAAGTCCTGAGCGTCTGTGCGGGCCGCGCCTGAGGACCAGCCGCTCTCGTGCCTGCTGGCCGGCTTGCGGGCCTCAGCGCGCCGGCGCAGCCGCCGTCGGCCGAGGCTCGAAACCATCAGCGAACAGCAGCGGCGGCGTGAGTTCGCGCGCGCCCTGCTGGATCCAGTCGCGGATCAGCGCCTGCTCGCTGAGAGGAATGGCGATGCGGCCGCGCGGCATCCGCGTGCCGACAGCGGGCTGCTCGCAGTTGATCTTCTCGAACAGGTAGCTGGCCGCGACCTGGCCGGGCAGGACGCGGGTGCGACCGGCAGCCTGCACGCTGGGGATATCGACCAGCTCGATCCACGAATCCTCGGCGTTCAGGCTGAGTTCGGCGGCGGGCGCGCTGCCGAAATTGACGTGGCAGTTGGAGCAGCGGATCTCCCAGATCGGCTGGATCTGCGTGTGGTAGTCGACGCGCGGGGTCACCGCCAGCGCAGCCAGGTCATCGCAGCCCGTGGCCTGCGCGAAGGCGGCGGAGCTCGCCGCGAGGCCGGCGCAGATCCACATGAACGCCGCGAGTTGCGCGCGCAGGCGCGGCACGGCGTCGACAGCGCCGTCGACGGCAGGATGTGCCAGGGGCTCACCGTGAATCGACATGACAGCAACCTCTGGGCACGAAGGGGTACAGCGAAGACCGGCCCGCGATGCTCGGCCGTGCCGCGCGGCAACGCAAGCGCGATGCGCCAGAACGCGAACGAACGCACAGTTCATCGCGCCAAACCCGGGTGGATCGGGCTGCGGAGAGCTTGACCGCCCACGCGAAGCGCCGGTCAGCCAGCCCCTCCCAAGATCCGCGCGCTGGGCCAGCGCTCCCTGCCCTGCGCTGGCGCCGTCCGATGTCTGTCGCCCCATGCAACGTCATGTGCGTTGACATTCCGCAAGACCGCCGACATGGTTCCGCCGCCAGTACAACAAGCGCTGGCAAGAGAGGGCTGCTGGGGGGCAGCCATGCACGGGGACGCCCGCGACGGGCATCCCGCATCGACAATCGGGGAGAACACGCACCATGCCAAACCAGAACAACCGCGGCTGCCACGCCGCGCAGGCCTACCTGCGCGCAGGCCTCGTCGCCCTGACCTTGGGCGCGCCGCTCTGGGCCACCGCACAGGAAGCCGACGTCGGGGCCGAGGACCCGCTCAAGCAGTGGCAGCTGCCCTGGCTGCTTCAGGAATCGCTGCAGAGCGGCCGCGCCGCGGAAACGCCCTATTACGTGGACGGCGACGAGATCTCGGTGCTCGCCGAGGGCCTTGAGGCGTTCTTCGCCGACGGCGGACGCGTCGAGGCTGCGACCGGAACCACGCTGCACGGCGTCGGCCTGAAGCTCGACGGCAAGGGCGTGCACGCGCTGCGCTGGGTGTCCTACGACGCCCGCGGCAAGGCCCTCGATGCCGGCGGTGTCGAGATCACCTGGTCGGAAGGTGCGGCCCACGTCGGCCGCATCCTGCTGCCGCGCCCGGCGCAGCGCGTGGAGCTGCAGCGCGGAAAATCGCAACTCGCTTTCCTGCAGGCCGAACCGCTGACCGAAGCACCGCCCAAGCGCGGCGTGCTGGCACGCGACCTGCCCTTCGAGACCGCCAGCGCCAAGGCGCCGCTGGCGCCCGGCGTGATCTCGCGCGCGTCCTGGGGCGCCCGCGCCACCGGCGCCTGCGGCAGCACCCACAGCCCGCGCTTCCTCACCATCCACCACACCGCCACGCCGAACAACGACTCGATCACGCCGGCCGCGCGCATGCGCCAGATGCAGGCCTACCACATCGACACCAACGGCTGGTGCGACTTCGGCTACCACTACACGGTGGGTATCGACGGCAAGGTCTACGAGGGCCGCGACCCCGACCGCACCGGCGCCCACGTAGGCAACCACAACACCAACAACGTCGGCATCAGCGTGGTCGGCACCTTCGTGAACTTCTCGCCGCGCGAGTCGCAGCTCAGCGCGCTCACCGACATCAGCCGCTGGGTGGTCAACCGCTACGGCATCCCCAAGAGCCGCAGCAACGTGCTAGGCCACAAGGAGTGGTCCGGCCACACCAGCAATACCTGCCCCGGCCTGCTGCTGCCCTGGCTGCCGACCCTGGTGCAGCGCCTCAGCAGCACGACGCCGCCCCCGCCGCCCGCCGCCCGCGTGCTCGACAGTTTCGAAGCCTCGGTCGGCCGCTTCGGCAGCGCGCCGACGCTGTCCGGCAGCACGGTCGGCATTGCCACCTCGTCGACCGCACAGCGCTCGAACATCCAGGCCCGCAACGGCAGCTGGGGCCTGCAGGTGTTCCTGCGCGACAACCCCAGCAGCAGCGCCGCCTGGTTCGTGCGCCTGCTCTCCGGCGGCGGCGCACCGGCCAGCAATGCGGCCCTGCAGCGGGCAGGCGGACGCCTTGGCGCCTGGTTTTACACCGGCGCCAGCGGCGTCAGCGTGCAGTTCCTCGTCGATGACAGCGACGGCACCGAGCTGTCGACGGCGCGCGCGCTCTCGCCGAACACCTGGACCTTCCATGAGGTCGCGCTCGACGACGCCGCGCAGTGGTCGGCCTGGGTCGGCGGCAACGGCGCCCTCAGCGCAAGCAGCGTCACCCTCGACAGCGTGGTGATCACCCGCGCGCAGACCAGTTACGACGTCTACGTCTACCTCGACGACGTGAGCTTCCGCGTGCAGTAGGACGAGCAGGCGGCCTGCGTCCGTGCGGGACACGGGCGCAGGCCGCCGCCGCACTGAAAGGTCACGGGGCTCTACAGCAGTACCGCCAGCGCAGCGGCCAGCCAGGCGAGCAGCAACAGGCCGCCAACACGCAGCCCGTAGGCGCGTCCGCCGGCGGTGAAGGCCACCGCAGCGCGGGCGATCACACTCGACAGCAGCACGCCCTGCAGCGCCCATTCGGCAAGGGTTTCGTCGAGCGCACCGCTGGCGCCCAGCTGGGCGATCGAGGCCATCGCCGCATGCAGTTCCACCAGCGCCGCGATCGCCGAGGTCAACAGCGCGCCGGCGCTGCCGTAGCGCTGCTGCAGGAAAGCCGAGAGCAGCAGCACCCCGGCGATGAGGGCAGCGAAGACCAGCGCATGGCTCAGGCTGAACATGCGCGAGGCCGCCGTTGGCATCGCTGCACCGGGATCCACCCCGTTGCCGCGCAGGCCGAGCAGCACCGCCAGCGCCAGTACGGCGCCGAAAGCCAGCAGCTGTGGCAGCACCAGGGCCAGATAGCTGGCTGACACGGTGCCCAACACCGGCAAGGCCAGCATCAGCGAGGCCAGTGCCGCAGCCTGCGCGGCCGCCACGCAGGACGGCTGCAGCTCGGGCTGCGCGCGAAGGCGCTGGCCGAAGCCGGCGATGGCCGCGGTGCTGCTGACGAAGCCAGCGAAGAACCCGGCCAAGGGCAGACCGAAACGGCTGCCGACGAGGCGCAGAGCGATATGGCCGAGAGCGCTGATGGCCATCACCAGCACGACCAGTTGCCACAGCTTCGCGGGGTTCAAGACGCCGTAGGGCCCGACCGGCGCATTCGGCAGCAGCGGCAGCACCAGCAGCACGGCGGCGAGCAGCAGCAGGCCGTCGCGCACCTCGGCCTCGCTGATCAGCTCTCGGCTGAAGCGATGCAAGGCCGCGCGCGACTGCAGCAGAAGGGCCACCAGCACGGCCAGTGCGGCAGCCAGCTCGGGCTGCCGCTGAGCCAGCCCGCCCAGCAGAGTGGTCAGGACCAGCGCGACCTCGCCGGTCAGGCCCGGCGACGTCGGCGGGTTCAGGCGATAGCTGCCGAAAGCAAGCAGGGCGATCGCGGCCAGGGCGATGGCGAACACCGGCAGCCCGAGCTGCCAGCCGACCGCGCCGGCGAGCGCCGCCAGTGTGTGCGTACGCATGCCGGCGGCGATCTTCTGCTGGCTGTCGCGCTGGCGCTCGCGGACGATGCCGATCAACAGGCCCAGGCCGAGCGCGCTGACGTAGGCGGAGTAGTCGGCAGGAAGCATGTTGTACATGCGCGGCAGTCTCGATCGCCAGCGTGGATGCCGACACTCTAGCCGCAGCCGGTGGATGCGGGCGCATGGCGCAGACAGGCACAGGGATCGGCGGGGGTGCGACATTCGGTCACTCCCGGCGGCTCCACGCGCGCCGGGACAATCGCGGCTCCCCTCCTGGACCATGCCGCGATGTCCCCGTCCCCCCGCCTGCTTGCCGCCGCCGTCGCCCTTGCCATGCTGCCCGCCGCCTTCGCCGATGCCAGCCAGCGCACCCGCCTGCCGAACGTGGTGGTGCTCGGCGCGCTGCCACCTTCACCGGCGGAGCCCGCGCTGGATCGCGATGCCTTGAGCCAGGGCGCCGCCGCTGATCTCGCTGAAGTGCTGCGTGGCATCAGCGGCCTCGCCGCCTCGCGCATGGGAGGACACGGGCTGGAGCCCTCGATCCGCGGCCAGAGCCAGGGCCAGATCAACGTGCGCCTCGACGGCATGGAGCTGCACGGCGCCTGCCCGAACCGCATGGACCCGCCGACCGCATTCGCCCAGCCCTCCGCAATTGATCGGGTCACCGTGCAGAAAGGCGTGCAGAGCCTGCGCAACGGCCCAGGCGGCAGCGGTGGCGCGATCCTGATCGAGCGCCGGCTGCCCTGGGAGGCGCAGGGTCTCGAGGGCCGCATCGCCCTCAATGCCGGCGACAACGCCGAGTTCTGGCAGGCTGCCGCGGACGTCGGCGGCGCCCGGGGCGGCACGGCCTGGCGCGTGCTTGCCAGCCGCGAGGATCGGGAAAGCTACGAGGACGGTGCCGGCAGCGCAGTGCGCTCTGCCCTGGCGCGCGATGCAGTGAGCCTGTTGCTCGGCCAGACCTGGAGCGAGGCCCAGCGCAGCGAGCTGAACCTCGACTACAACGACACCCGCGACGTGCTCTACGCCGGCGCCGGCATGGACGCCCCCAAGGACCGCCTCGGCGCCTGGAAGCTCGCGCACTACGCCAAACTCGGTGGCGCCTCGCTGCGCGCCAGCGCGTGGTCGGCCGAGGTCGACCACGTGATGGACAACTTCTCGCTGCGTCAGCAGACCGGCATGTTCATGCGCGTACCGGCCAGCGCCGACAGCTCGGGCCTGGAGCTTGCGGCCGAGTTCGCGATCGCCGGCTGGAATCTGGAAATCGGACTGCAGCAGGCCAAGCTTGAGCGGCTGGCGATCCGCTCGGCCGGGATGAATCCGGACACGCTCACGATGCGCAACGCCCTGCTGTGGCCGCAGGCCGAACTGCAGCGCCGCGGCCTATTCATCGAAGCGCAGGGCCCGCTGTCCGCGGACACCCAGCTCACCGCCGGCCTCCGCCTCGACCGCTTCGACGCGGATGCGCTGCGCGCGGGCGAGCGCGTCAACATGAGCATCGCGGCGCCCGCGGATTTCTATCGCAGCTACTACGGCGTAAGCGCGACAGGCTTCGAGGATGATGGCCTGGGCGCCCTGCTGCGCTTCGACCATGCGCTCAACGCGCGCCTGCAGCTGTTCGCGGGTCTCAGCCGCTCGGTGCGTGCGGCCGACAGCACGGAGCGCTACATCGCCTCGACGAGCGGCGCCGGCCCTGCGCGCTGGATCGGCAATCCGCAGCTGGCCAACGAACTCCACCAGCAGTTCGATGCCGGCCTGATCTGGCAGTCCGAGGCCGCGCGCTACAGCCTCGTTGCCTACCTCGATCGTGTGGATGACTACATCCTGCGTGATCGCGCGCGCGGCCAGCCGGGCCTGGTGCTGGCCGATGGCGCCAGCGTCTACCGCAACGTCGATGCCGAGCTGCATGGCGCCGAGTTCGAGGCCGAATGGACGCTCGACTCCGGCCTCCGCATCGACGCCCAGCTGGACTACGTCCGCGGCGAGAACCGCAGCGACGGACGCGCGCTGGCGCAGATTGCGCCGCTGTCGGTCGCGCTCGGCGTTCGCCAATCCACTTCACTCGGCGAGTTCAGCGCACGCCTGCGCGGTGCCGATCGTCAGGACCGCGTGGATGCCAGCACCGAAACGGGCAGCGGCCTCGACGCCCGGCGGACGCCCGGCTGGGCCGTGCTCGATCTGGGCTGGACGCTGGAGCGCGGCGCGCAGCGCCTGCGCATCGGCCTCGACAATGTGTTCGACCGCGCCTATGCCGAACACCTGAATCGCGCCAACCAGGACCCCTTCAACCCGACGCCAGTGCAGGTCAACGAACCGGGCCGGAGTCTGCGGCTGGGCTGGGAATACCGGTTCTGATCTCGCGTCGCCCTTGTCAGCCACTCTTGAGTGGCTGACAAGGGCGACTGCCGAGAGACGCTCAGCCGCCAGGCCCCGGCCGCTTGGCCAGCTTTCGCTGCAGGCTGCGCCGGTGCATGCCAAGCAGGCGGGCAGCGGCGGAGAGGTTGCCTTCGGTTTCGTGCAAGGCCTGCTGGATGTGCTCCCACTCGATGCGCGCAAGGGGTGTCATCTGCTCGGGGGCGGGCGGCGGCGCGTCGGCGTCCTCGCCGCGCAGCGCGCGCAGGATGGCGTCGGCACTGGCCGGTTTGGGCAGGTAGTTGATCGCCCCGCGCTTGATCGCATCGACTGCCGTGGCGACGCTGGCATAGCCGGTCAGCAGCAGGATGCGCAGCGCCGGCAAGGCTTCGCGCAAGGGCTCGATCAAGGTCAGGCTGCTCTCGCTGCCCAGCTTCAGATCCAGCACGGCGTAGTCGAAATGCTGGCTCGACGCGCGCTGCAAGGCCTGCGCTGCGTCCTGCACCCAGACGCAGCGCAGGCCGCGCTTTTCCAAAGCGCGCGACAGGCTGCGGCCGAACACCGGGTCATCCTCCACCAGCAGGGCGGCTTCATCAGTCATGCGTCGGTGCCTCCCGTCACCGCTGCGGAATCGGCCAGCGCCGCCAGCGGCAGCTGCACGTCGACCACGCTGCCACCCTGTGGGTGCGGGTGCAGGGCAAGGTGGCCGCCGAAGTGTTCGACCGTCGCATGCGACAGCGCGAGCCCCAGACCCAGGCCCTGCGGCTTGGTGGTCTCGAACAGGGCCTGCAGGCGACGCGCGGTGGCGGAATCCAGCCCCGCTCCGTGGTCACGCACCGCGAGTTGCAGCGTGTCGCCCTCCAGCGCGAGCGCGATCTCGATGCGATCCTCGCCGGCCTCGACCGAGGCGTCGGCTGCGTTGTTGAGCAGGGCCAGCAGCAGATGCTCCAGCAGCGGCTCGGGGCGGATTGGTGTCGACACCGCATCGAGACCGGTCGCCTGCAGGCGCAGCGCAGGCCGCAGCAGGCGCCAGCGCTCGATGACCTCGCCGAAGAACTCGCCCGCGGGCAGCGGCCGGGCATCGAGGCTCTGCGCCTGCGCGACCAATGACTGCACGCGGGCGCGGCACTCGCCAGCCAGCTGGCGCAGGGTGCGCAGATCCTCCCGCGCCTCGGCATCGTCGGGCGCATGCTCGAGATCGTCGAGGATCAGCTGCATGCTGCCGAGCGGCGTGTTCAGGGCATGCGCCAGGGCCGCGGCGTGTGCGCCCAGCGCGAGGATGCCCTCGTTGCGCGCCGACCGCTCGCGCAGGCGCGAGAGCTCGCGCTCGCGCTCGCGCAGCATGTTGCCGAGGTAGCGCAGGGCGACTGCGAACAGCAGGGCGCTCAGCAGGAAGTTGATCGCCATGCCCCACAGGTGCAGGTCGAGCTGCAGGGCGCGGGCACCGTGCATATGCGGCCAGCCCGGCGCGAACAGGGCGAGCAGCAGGTAGGCCACGCAGGCCGACAGCCCCACCGCCAGCACCCAGCGCAGCGGAAGCGCGACCGCCACCAGCGCGATCGGCACCAGGTAGAGCGACACGAAAGGGTTGGCGGTGCCGGCACTCCAGTACAGCTGCCAGGTCAGCACGCCGAGATCCACCGCCAAATGCAGGGCCAGTTCGAACGGCGAGCGCGCCAGCCCGCGATTGCAGCGCCACTGCGCCCAGCTGTTGAACAGGATCAGCACCGCCACGCCGGCCCACAGCGGCGGCGGCGCGAAGGGCATGTCCATGCCGCTGATCGCCACCACGATCGCGAGCGGCTGGCCGGCCACCGCCAGCCAGCGCAGATCGGTGAGCAAACGCAGGAAACCCGGGAGGGAGCGATCGGTGAGCATGGGCGCGCAGTATGCCGCTGGCGGGCTCAGTCCAGACCGGCGAGCTGCAGGGCGATGCCCAGCGCGGCGCAGACCCCGAGCACAGTGAACACGCCGCGCTTGGCGACGAACACCAGCAGGACGGCGATCACGGCCAGCGCCAGCGCCATCGGCTGCAGGCTGCCCGTCACCGGCAGCAGCAGGTCAACCGGCCCGGTCTCTACCCGCACACGCTCGGCGAACAGGGTATTGAGCGCGAACCACAGGGCCAGCTTGGCGATGACACCGACCACGGCGGCGCTGATCGCCGCCAGCGCGGCACCAAGGCGCGGCCGCCCGCGCAGGCGTTCGACATGGGGCGCGCCGGCGAAAATCCAGACGAAGCTGGGCAGGAAGGTCACCCAGGTGGTCAACAGCGCGCCCAGGGTGGCAGCCAGCAGCGGCGGCAAGCCCGTGGCTTCGCGAAAAGCGGCAAGAAAACCAACGAACTGGGTGACAAGAATCAAGGGACCCGGCGTGGTTTCGGCGAGGCCCAGGCCGTCGATCATCTCGCCCGGCTGCAGCCAGCCGAAAACCTCGACGCCCTGCTGGGCGACGTAGGCCAGCACCGCATACGCACCACCGAAGCTCACCACCGCCATCTGCGAGAAGAACAGGGCGATGCGACTGAAGACATGCTCGCCACCCAGCGTCCATAGCAGGCCGCCAATCGTCAGCAACCACAGCAATGCGCAGAGCACAGCGGCGCGCAGGGTGCCCGGGTGCTGCACGTCGTGCAGGGCGTGCTCGTCATCGCCATGACCGACTGACCGCCAATACCCAGCACTCAGCATGCCCAGCGCGCCGGCAGCCAGCACCACGAACGGAAACGGCGCGTCGAACACGACCAGGGCGATGAAGGCGGCGACTGCCATAGCGATCGGCAGGGCCGCGCGCAGCGTGCGCTGGGCCAATCGGATCAGGGCCTGCAGCACCAGGGCCAGCACCGCCGCCTTCAGACCGAAGAACAGGCCGTCGACCACCGCGACTTCGCCGAGCAGCACGTAGACAAAGGACAGTGCGAGGATCGCCAGCGCCCCGGGAAGGATGAACAGCAGTCCGGCCAAAAGGCCGCCGCGCACGCCGTGCAGCAGCCAGCCGACATAGGTCGCGAGCTGCTGGGCCTCGGGGCCGGGCAGCAACATGCAGTAGTTCAGCGCGTGCAGGAAGCGCGCTTCGTCGATCCAGCGCTTTTCCTCGACCAGCAGGCGATGCATCAGGGCGATCTGCCCAGCCGGCCCGCCGAAGCTCAGCCAACCGATGCGCCACCAGACAGCCAGAGCTTCGCGGAAGCTGACGGGCGCGACCGCCATGCTCAGCCCGCCCCCGCGGCGCGGCGCAGGGCGTCAACTTCCTCCTCGGCCAGCCTGCGCACCGCGCCCTTGGCCAGCTCACCCAGCGCCAGCGGCCCGATCGCCACCCGCATCAGGCGCAGCACCGGCAGCCCGCCGGCGGCCAGCAGGCGGCGGATGTGGCGGTTGCGACCTTCGTCGAGGACGACCTCCAGCCAGGCGTTGCGCGGCCCTTGGCGCATCAACTCGATCGACACTGCGGACAGGCGTTCGCCGGCGTCATCAATGCCCGAGCGCAGGCGTGCCAGCAGGCCCGCGGCCGGCTGGCCTTCGACCTGCACCCGGTAAGTCTTGTGCAGCGGCGTGCGGGGCTCGGTCAGAGCGGCGTTGAAGGCGGGATCGTTACTCAGCACCAGCAGGCCCTCGCTGGCCTGGTCGAGACGCCCGGCCGGCGCCACCCAAGGCAGCCCCAGCCCCTCAAGGCAGCGGTAGACGGTCTCGCGACCGCGTTCGTCGCGCGCCGTGGTGACCAGCCCGCGCGGCTTGTTCAGGGCCAGATAGATGCGCTCGGCGCTCTGCGCCTGCCCACCGTCGACGACGATTCGCGGCTCGTCCAGCGCCGTCGGCGACTCCGGGTCCGTCACCACACGCCCGCGCACGGTCACGCGACCGGCGCGCACCCAGCGCTCGGCCTCGGAGCGCGAGCACAGGCCACGCTTGGACAGGACACGGGCAAGACCGTAGCGGGGGGAACGAGGGGGCTGGACAGACATCGCGCAGTGGCAGAGCGTTTGCATCCAGCGTAGGCGCTGGGCGCGTAGAGCCGCAGGTCAGGGCCCACCAGTGTGCCCCAGCCAGATGCAATCGCGTCGCGATTCACTGCGAAATCACCGATCACCCCCACAATCGCGCCCATGTCCGAAATGCCCACGCCCGATCCGGCGCCCCAGTCGCGCACCCTGCCCGCTCCGATCGCTGCCCTCGTCCGCTGGTTCGACAACAGCGTGCAGCCGGCCGATGCCGGCGATCCCGACCGCATCGACTGGCTGCGCGTGGTGCCCTTCATCGGCCTGCATCTGGCCTGCTTCGGCGTGATCTGGGTCGGCGTGTCCTGGTTCGCAGTGGCGGTCGCCGCCGGCCTGTATGCGCTGCGCATGTTCGCGATCACCGGCTTCTACCACCGCTACTTCTCGCACAAGGCCTTCAAGACCTCGCGGCCGATGCAGTTCGTGTTCGCCGTGATTGGCGCGATGAGCGTGCAGCGCGGGCCGCTGTGGTGGGCCGCCCATCATCGCCACCACCATCGCCATTCCGACCAGCCGGGCGACCTGCACTCGCCGGTGCAGCACGGGTTCTTCCGTTCGCACATGGGCTGGTTCCTGACGCGTGGCGCCTTCGGCACCGACACCGGCGCGATCGGCGACCTCGCCAAGTATCCCGAACTTCGCCTGATCGACCGCTTCGACGTGCTCATGCCGGTGGCGCTGGCGACCGCGCTGTTCCTGCTCGGTGGCTGGCTTGAGACGGCCGCGCCGGGGCTCGGGACCAGCGGCCCGCAGCTCCTGATCTGGGGCTTCTTCGTGTCGACCGTGGTGCTCTTCCACGCCACCGTCACCATCAACTCGCTGGCGCACCAGATCGGCAGCCGCCGCTTCGAGACGCGCGACAACAGCCGCAACAACTGGTGGCTGGCCCTGCTGACTTTCGGAGAAGGCTGGCACAACAACCACCACCACTTCCCCGGCTCGGCGCGCCAGGGCTTCCGCTGGTGGGAAATCGATCTGACCTACTACGGCCTCAAGCTGATGACCTGGCTGGGTCTGGTCTGGGACCTGAAGCCCGTGCCTGCGGGCTTGAAGCGCGGCAAGGACTGACATGCGCATTGCAGTGGTGGGATCCGGCATCGCCGGCATGGCGACGGCCTGGCAGCTCGCGCGCGAGCATTCGGTGGTGCTGTTCGAGGCGGATTCGCGCTTGGGCGGCCACACCCATACGCACACCGTTGAACGCGAGGGCCGCAGCTTCCAGGTCGACTCGGGCTTCATCGTCCACAACCCCGAGAACTATCCGCTGCTCACCGCGATGTTCCGCGAGCTGGGGGTGGAGACGCAGCCGACGACGATGAGCTTCTCGGTGCACAGCGAGCGCACGGGGCTCGAATACAACGCCGGCACCCTGAACGGCTTGTTCTGCCAGCGTCGCAACCTGCTGCGGCCACGCTTCTACCGCATGGTGGCGGACATCCTGCGTTTCTACCGCGAGTCACCGGCCCTGCTGCAGGGCGACGCGCAGGGCCCGGCGCTGGGCGACTACCTGCGCGAGCACCGCTACTCGTCGATGTTCATCGACGAACACCTGATTCCGATGGCCTCGGCGCTCTGGAGCTCGCCGTCGGACCGCGTGCTGCAGTTTCCGGCGCGGTATCTGGTGCAGTTCATGGCCAACCACCACATGCTGAGCGCCGGCGCGCGCCCGACCTGGCGGGTGGTCAAGGGCGGCTCCAGCGCCTACATCCGCGCGCTCGAAAGCCGCTGGCGCGTCGAGGCCCGCTTGTCGTCGGCGGTGCAGTCGGTGCGCCGGGTCGAGGGCGGCGTCGAGATTACCACCCCGCACTATGCCGAGACCTTCGACCAGGTCGTGCTGGCCTGCCACAGCGATCAGGCGCTGAAGCTGCTGGATCAGCCGAGCGAGCGCGAGCGCGAGGTGCTGGGCGCGATCCGCTATCAGCCCAACGAGACCGTGCTGCACACCGACGCGCGTCTGCTGCCGAAGAACCCGCGCGCCTGGGCCGCCTGGAACGCCCACATCCCGGCCGAGCCCAGCGCCGACTGCACGGTCAGCTACTGCATGAACCTGCTGCAGGGCCTGACATCGCGCGAGCCCTTTGTGGTCACCTTGAACCGCACGGCCGCGATCGACCCCGCCAAAATCATCGCGCGCATGCGCTATGCGCATCCCGAGTACACCCATGCCAGCGTCGCGGCACAAGCGCGCCGCGGCGAGATCAACGGCGTCGACCGCATCTGGTACGCCGGCGCCTACTGGGGCTGGGGCTTCCACGAGGACGGCATCCGCTCGGCGATCGACGTGGTGCGCGCGCTGGGCGTGCGCTGGCCGCAATGAAACCGGATGCCGACACGCGACCGCTGGCCAGCGCGGTCTATGTCGGCCAGGTGCAGCACCGGCGGCACGCGCCGCACCCGCACGCCTTCCGCTATCCGCTGTTCATGCTCTATCTCGACCTCGGCGAGCTTGAGCGCGTGTTCGCCGGGCGCTGGCTGTGGTCGGTGGGGCGTCGCAACGTGGCCGCCTTCCATCGCGAGGACTACCTCGGCGATGCATCGGTACCGCTGGACGAGGCGGTACGCCGCCGCTATGCCGAAGTCACCGGCCACCGCCCCGAAGGCCCGATCCGCCTGCTGACCCATCTGCGCTACTTCGGCTACAGCTTCAACCCGGTCAGCTTCTACTACTGCTTCAAGGCCGACGGCGAAACGCTGGAGGGCATCGTCGCCGAGATCACCAACACGCCCTGGAAGGAGCGGCACAGCTACGTGCTGCCGATCGACGGCGCCGAAGCCGGCACTCACGGCGAAATCGAGGCCGCGCTGCCCGCAGACCAATGGCGCTGGCGCTTCGACAAGCGCTTCCACGTCTCGCCCTTCATGCCCATGGATCGCGGCTACGACTGGCGCTTCAACGCGCCGGACGAACGCCTGTTCGTGCACATGAACATCGAGCGGGCGGACGGCCGCGACTTTGACGCCACCCTCACCCTGCAAAGGCGCCCACTGTCCGCGGCGACGCTGGCCGGCTGCCTGCTGCGTCACCCCTGGATGACGGCGAAGGTCGTCTTCGCGATTCATTGGCAGGCCCTGCGGCTGTGGTTGAAACGCAACCCGGTCTACGATCACCCCAACAAAACACATTCGTGATGACGCGCAGTCGACGCCGGGGCGTGCAGGCTGTCGCCCACTTCCGCAGCTTCCGGCCGATGCCCGCATGAATTCCCGCACCGAAGCCAGCACGCTCTATTCCGGCGAACCCTTGGGCAGCCAGCTTGAAGCCTTGCCGATGGCCGCCCTGAAGGGCCTCGATCGCCGCCTGCGCGCCCAGCTGCTGGGCCGACTGGCGGGCCTGCGCGAGTGCGAGCTGGTGGTCGAGGACGCCGAAGGCCAGGTCAAGCTCGGCCACGCGGTCGAGGGCCGCGAGACTCTGCGCTGCCGCATCCGCATTTTCGACCCGGCCTTCTACCGCATGGTCGCGGCCCAGGGCTCGGTCGGCGCCGGCGAGTCCTACATGGATGGTCACTGGCAGTGCAGCGACCTGGTCACCCTGGTGCGCATCCTGGTGATCAACCGCGATCTGCTCGACGCCGTGGAGGGCGGTCTGGCGCGTCTCGGCGGCTGGGCGCTCAAGGCCTGGCACGCCCTGCAGCGAAACACGCGCGCGGGCAGCCGCCGCAACATCGCGGCGCACTACGACCTCGGCAACGAGTTGTTCAAGCTGTTTCTCTGCGACAAGCTGATGTACAGCTCGGCGGTGTTCGACGACCCCGCCGAAGCTCTGGAGATCGCCTCTACCCGCAAGCTCGACCGAATCTGCCAGAAGCTGGACCTCAAGCCCGGCGAGCGCGTGGTCGAGATCGGTACCGGCTGGGGCGGCTTCGCAATCCATGCGGCCCGGCACTACGGCGTGCATGTCACCACCACCACGCTCTCAAAGGAGCAGCGCGAGCTGGCACTGGCGCGTATCGCCGAAGCCGGTCTCTCGGACCGCATCACCGTGCTGCTGTCCGACTACCGCGACCTCACCGGCAGCTACGACAAGCTGGTCTCGATCGAGATGATCGAGGCGATCGGCCACCAGTACCTCGACACCTACTTCGCCAAGGTCCGCAGCCTGCTCAAGGACGATGGCATGGCCCTGATCCAGGCCATCACCATCGAGGACCACCGCTACGAGGTCGCACTGAAGTCGGTGGACTTCATCAAGCGCTTCATCTTCCCCGGCAGCTTCATCCCTTCGATCCACGCCATGCAGGGCGCGATCGCGCGCTCGACCGATCTCAAGCTCTACAACCTCGAGGACATCGGCCCGAGCTACGCGCTGACCCTGCGCCACTGGCGACAGCGCTTCCTCGCCCGGCTCGATGAAGTGCGCGCCCTGGGCTACCCGGAGCGCTTCATCCGCATGTGGGAGTTCTACCTCTGCTACTGCGAGGGCGGCTTTATCGAGCGCTCGATCGGCGACGTCCAGCTGCTGCTGACCGCGCCGCGCTGCCAGCGCGCCGAGTACCTGCCTGATCTGCACGGCGCCCGCGCGCCGCAGCTGCACGCATGAAGCTGCTGGCCAACCTCGTCTGCTTCCAGCTGGTCTGGATGGTGACCGTCGGCGGCGCGGCACAGGGTCTGTGGTGGGCAGGTCCGGTCGCGGCAGCCCTGTTCGCCGCCTGGCAGGTCCCGCTGTCACCGGCGCCGCGCGCGGATCTGAAGCTCATGGCCATCGCCGCGGTCGCCGGTTTCCTGGTCGACACCGCCCTCGTGCTGGGCGGCCTGCTGGTGTTCGAGACGCCCGTGCCCTGGGAGTCTGCGGCCCCGATCTGGATCGTCGCCCTGTGGGTGGCTTTCGCTCTCACCCTGAACCACTCGATGGATGCACTCAAGCGTCGGCCCGTGCTGGCCGTGCTGCTCGGCCTGATCGGCGGCCCCCTCGCCTACTGGGTGGCCGCGCACGTCTGGCATGCCGTCGATCTGAATGGCAGCGCCCTGCTGAGCCTCGCGGTCATCGGCGCCGTCTGGGCGGTGCTCACGCCCTCCCTGCTCGCGCTGGCCGAGCGGCTGAAACGCGAACCGAGGGCGGTCTGAGTGTCCAACTTCTCGCCCGAGCTTCTGGTCGCCGTCGTGGGGGGCGCAGCGGTCGTCGGCATGAGCGCCGTCTGGCTGCTGCAGATCCGCACCCGCAATGCCGGCTATGTCGACGTCGCCTGGGCCGCCCTGCTCGCGGTCGCCGCCCTGCTCTACGGCAGCTTCGGCCCGGGCGCTGGCCTGCCGCGGCTGCTGATCGCCATGCTCGGCGGCATCTGGGGCGTGCGCTTGGCCCTTCATCTGCTGGCCCGGGTGCTGCACGAAGCCGAAGATGGCCGCTACGCCGCCCTGCGCGAGCACTGGCAGGGGCACCAGGGCAAATTCTTCGGCTTTTTCATGGCCCAGGCACTGCTGGTGGTGCTGTTCTCGCTGCCCTTCCTGGCGGTGGCCACCAATCCGCACACGGGCCTGAGCCTCAGCATGCTGCTCGGCGTGCTGGTCTGGGCCGGCAGCCTGGCCGGCGAGAGTCTGGCCGACATGCAGCTCGCCAAGTTCCGCCGCTGCCCCGGCAATCGCGGCAAGACCTGCCGCGTCGGCCTCTGGAACTGGTCGCGGCACCCGAACTACTTCTTCGAGTGGCTGCACTGGTTCGCCTACGTGCTGCTGGCCTGGGATTCGCCGCTTTGGTGGCTGAGCCTGATCGGCCCGATCGCGATGCTGGTTTCGCTGCTCTGGGTGACGGGCATTCCGTACACCGAGCAACAGGCCCTGCGTTCGCGCGGCGAGGACTACCGCCGCTACCAGCAGGAAGTCAGCATGTTCTTCCTCTGGCCGCCGCGTCGCCCGCGCGCCTGACGCCCTTTCCTTCTTCTTCCCGAGAGCCGACGCCCGATGAGCCTGATCGACCTGTGCGAACGCGGGCTGGTGCCCGATGCCCTGACCCGACTCGGCATCCGCCGCCTGTGCGCGCAGCGCCTGCGCGAGGAACACGCGGGCGACGCGGTCGCCGCGTGGACGCGCTTCCGCGAACTGCTGGACGGCCTGCGCGAGAGCCCCTTGGCGATCGAGACCGATGCCGCCAACCGCCAGCACTACGAAGTGCCGGCGCGCTTCTTCGAGCTTTGCCTCGGCAAGCGACTGAAATACAGCAGCTGCTACTACCCGAGTGGCCGGGAGACCTTGGACCAGGCTGAAGAAGCGATGCTGGCGCTGTACGGCGAGCGCGCCGAACTTGCCGACGGCATGCGCATCCTCGAACTCGGCTGCGGCTGGGGCTCTCTGACTCTGTGGATGGCCGAGCGCTTTCCGAACGCGCGCATCCTGGGCGTGTCGAACTCGGCCAGCCAGCGCGAGCACATCCTCGGCCAGTGCGCCAAGCGCGGCCTCACCAACGTCGAGATCCTGACCCGCGACGTCAATGTGCTCGACTTGGGCGACCGCCGCTTCGACCGCGTGGTCTCGGTCGAGATGTTCGAACACGTGCGCAATTACCGCGTGCTGTTCGAGCGCATCAGCGGCTGGTTGGACCCGGGCGGCAAGCTGTTCTGCCACATCTTCTGCCACCGCGAGCTGATGTATCCCTTCGAGACCGAGGGCGAAGACAACTGGATGGGCCGCTACTTCTTCACCGGCGGCCTGATGCCGGCGGCCGACACCTTCCTGCACTTCCAGGAGCACCTGCGGCTGGAGGAACAGTGGCGCCTGTCGGGCACCCACTACGAGCGCACCAGCAACCACTGGCTGGAGAACCAGGACCGCCATGCCGACGAGATCCTGCGCCTGTTCGAGGACGTCTACGGCAAGGCCGAGGCGAAGGTCTGGGCGCAGCGCTGGCGCATGTTCTGGATGGCCTGCGCCGAGCTGTTCGGCTACGCCGGCGGCAACGAGTGGCTGGTCGCGCATTACCGCTTCCAGAAGCGCTGAGGCGATCGGCGGACTGCGCTCGATGTGTTCGTCTCGCTCTGCAGAGCGAGACGTGGGGTGAGGCGGTGTCGTGCTCATGGTGGGCCGGGGCCCACCCTATCCAGCGCGAGGAATGAGAGCGCGTTGAGCCCCGACGAAGCGGGCGTTGGTCACCCGATCACGCTTCGCGGACTCATAGGGTGGGCCCTGGCCCACCGTGGCATCCGGGGCTCGCCACACACCCGAGCGTCCGACCACCCGGGGCGAGCTCCCGGTTTCGCACCACGCCTGCGGTTCGGGATTCCGGGTCAACTCGCAGACCTGCGATTTCCGCCAACCCCACCGCAGCCCGTACCCTGTACGGATGCCTGCCATCGTCCTTGCCACCCTCAACGCCCGCTACGCCCATGCCTCGATGGGTCTGCGCTGCCTGCGCGCCAACCTTGGCGAGCTGCGCGAGCACTCGGTCATCCGCGAGTTCGTGATCGGTCAAAAGACCGAGGAAATCGTCGAGAAGCTGCTGGCCGAATCGCCGCGCATCCTCGGCCTCGGCGTTTACATCTGGAACGTCGAGGAAACCACGCGAGTGGTCGCCCAGCTGCGCGTGGTCGCGCCTGAGGTGACGATCGTGCTCGGCGGCCCCGAAGTGAGCCACGAGACCGATCAACAGCGCATCTGCGCGCTGGCCGACTACGTCATCACCGGCTGGGGCGACCTCAGCTTTGCCGAGCTCGCGCGCGCCCTGCTCGCCGGCACGCCGCCCGCCGCCAAGCGCATTCCCGGCGCGCAGCCACCGCTGGCCCAGCTGGCCCTGCCCTACGCCGAATACAGTGATGAAGACCTGAAGGGTCGGCACCTCTACGTCGAAGCCTCGCGCGGCTGCCCCTTCAAGTGCGAGTTCTGCCTGTCAGCGCTCGACAAGACCGCGTGGCCGTTTCCACTGCCCGCTTTCCTCGCCGAGCTGGAAACCCTGTACGCCCGCGGCGCGCGCCAGTTCAAGTTCGTCGACCGCACCTTCAACCTCAAGGTCGACACCTCGCTGGCGATCCTGCAGTTCTTTCTGGACAAGCTCGAAGCCGCACCGGACGACCCGCTGTTCGTGCATTTCGAGCTGATCCCTGACCACCTGCCCGAACGCCTGAAGGCGATGATCGCGCGCTTCCCGCCCGGCAGCCTGCAGTTCGAGATCGGCATCCAGAGCTTCAACCCCGAGGTGCAGGCGCGCGTGTCGCGCAAGCAGAACGACGCTGCCGCCGAGGCCAACCTGCGCTGGCTGCGCGAGCACAGCCGCGCGCACCTGCATGTCGACCTGATCGCAGGCCTGCCCGGCGAGGACATGGCCAGCTTCGCCGCCGGCTTCGACCGTCTGGTGCGGCTGGCCCCGCACGAGATCCAGTTCGGAATACTGAAACGCCTGCGCGGCGCGCCGATCGCCCGCCACACCGCCGAGTTCGACCTGCGCTTCAACCCCGACCCGCCCTACAACATCCTCTCCACCCGCGAGCTCGACTTCGCCACCCTGCAACGACTGTCGCGCTTCGCCCGCTACTGGGACCTGGTCGCCAACTCCGGCCGCTTCCCGCGCACGCTGGGCCTGCTGCTGGACGAGTCGCCCTTCGCCCACTTCCTCGCGTTCAGCGACGGGCTCTACGCACGCATCGGCCAGACACATGCGATCGCCCATGAGCGACTTGTTCTACTGCTGCGTGAACACCTGCAGGCGCGAGGTGACACACCAGGCGACGCAATCGACTGCGCCCTGATTGACGACTACCGCGCCGCTGGCGGCCGCTCCCGCTTCGACTTCGAACCCGCCGACAGCCCGGCACCGCAGCCGCGGCAGCGCGACGCGCCGAAGGCCGGGGCGACGCCGAAACGGCAGGCGCGGCATCTGCGGGCGGGGGCCTGACGCAGCGGCCGTGTTGGGCGCCGGCATCGGTCTCCCTGAAACCGTGGATCGATCAGCGAGCGGCAAGCAGAACGCCCGCCACCGCCACGACGGAAGGCCGCCCTTGCGAGGGGGGGCTGCTCGAGTGCAGGCTCGCCCGGCCGGAATCAGCGAAGTAGGACTGGCCTCTGCTGTGTCGCGGGTTTCGGTCAGGCGCTGGTAGGCCTGGTAGGTGTAGGCGATGTCGCTGACGGTGGCGCCGTTGCGGCGTACGACTTCCTGCCTGCGGTTGCCGACTGGGTCCAGCGTGTAGGTCGTCTCGGTGACGCTGCCGCCGGGTGCGGTGACGGTGGTGCCGGTGAGGCGGTCGTCTTTGTCGTAGTCGTAGGTCGTGCGCTGGGTGCCGCTGGCGTCGATGCGGCGCTCTTCACGTCGGTTGCCGCGCGCGTCGTAGGCGTATTCGAAGCGCGCGACTTCGCTGCTGCCCTGGTGGTGGGTGATGCGCTCGATGCGGCCGGCGGCGTCGTAGCGGGTTTCGCTGCGCGCGCCGTTCGGGTGGGTGATCTGTTGCAGGCGGCCGGCGCTGCTGTAGCTGAGCTCCGTGCTGCCCGCGGCCGTGGTCTGGCGGGCGATGCGGTTGAGGCGATCCGGCGCGGTGGTGGTGGTGCCGGCCGGGTCCGTCACGCTCAGGCGGTTGCCGGCTTCGTCGTAGGTCCAGGTGCTGCGCTGGTTGAAGCGGTCGTCTTCTTCGATCAGGCGGCCCTGGCCGTCGTAGCGGCGCTGCACGTGGTGCGGGCCGTCGGCGGCGCCGTACTGGCTCAGCGTGGTTGGCTGGCCGTCGCCATCCAGCGTAAAGGCCTCGCGGCTGACCTCGCCGCTTTGGGCTGCGCCGTAGCGGCGCTCGGTGATGCGACCCAGGCCGTCGCGCTCGATCTCGATGCGCTGGCCGGCGCGGTCGGTGTGCACGCGCAGCTCGCCCTCGCCGTTGTAGGCAAAGCCCTCGTCGCCGCCGATCGGGTGGTCGATGGCGATGACGCGGTGGCGGGCGTCGTAGGCGAAGCGGGTGATGATGCCGGCGGCCCCGCTCGCGCGCGAACACGCGGCCAACGGGCTTCGCAATCAGCATCACGCCGATTGCGAGGGGCAGAGCAAGTTGTCAAAGAGCGGTCGCGGCCAAATGCTCGGCCCGACACTGATCCTATCTGTGATCGCTGGATTGGCGCTGCAGCCAACGACTGACTTCCTCTTGGGAGAGTTCTTTGTTGTGCCACTCCAGCACGCTAGCCTCACCAATACGAGTAGAACGCACTGCATCTGTAAAGCTCCACCCATCGTTCTTCGTCAATCGCCACTCGAATCGCACCCGCTCCTGGTGGAGAGCGCATCGGACAGATACAGGAAATCATCACTTCCATGCTCGGAAATCTTTGCCAAATGAACAGGCAGCCCTGTCAACTGCGGAGGCTGTCGTTTCCTATCTTTCCTTCAATCTAGCCACTAGCTCGGGCGATTTTCTCCTAATCTCGTTCGCGAGGCTCGCCAGAAAATCTACTCCGACCGCGCGAAACCTTTCGATTTCCTCGTCGTTTAGCTTCATTTCAAGCTCATACATTGCGAATCCACCGCAAAGAACCTCCAAAAACAAACCTCCGCCACCGCCCTCAGTAAGCGCGAACTGGTGCTCTTGCGAGAGCAATTTTACAGTCCTCATTCCTGCACCCTCAATGGAACCAACTGAGACGTCCCAGACACCCCAGAAGAGGGCACCAGCATTCATTTGCATCTTGACCTGGCGAGATCGCCGATCGCAGGCTTAAGTCAGCTGGGACCCTGCAGTTGAGAACTGAAATCATCGCCCCAAGACAGTCACTTAAAGCGGAAATCTCGACTCCACTCCCGCACTTTGTAGCGATGGGAATACGCGATCAACTTCACCCGCGGCACCTCATCTTCCACCTTTAATTTGCCGCGCATCGAGAAACCCGAAAATCCTGTCTCTGGAGAAAAACCATCAAGGATTGCCTCGACAATGAAACCACAAGGGTAATCCGAATCTTTGAGGATGATCCTCACTTCACCACTTGCAGCAATCGAGCCGCCACTGATCGGAGCTTCTAGCAGCAGGTCGTTGGCCACAACCCGATCCGCGCCCATGAAGACCACCTTCAAGCTGATTGATTGGGAAGCTTCTTCACTGAGTCTGACGACAACGGGCCTAATCGCAAACTCGATGATTTCTTCGATCATGCGCTTATCCTCAGGCACAACCACGCCACTCATCGTGGCACCCTGATGTCGCAGGCTTATTCAAGGCAACGCAACATCAACAGCTGCTGCACCACCGATCCCGACAGCTTTCACTGAGTGCCTTGCGCGCGAAATGCTCGGGTAGTTCGCTGCCATCAATCTCTTTCTAGTCGATGAACCCGTAGATTCGTCTACGTCACGCGATAGTGATGCCCAGCGTCCGCTGCGCTTCACTGTAAGCCATAACCCGTGCATTTGGAATTGGCTAATTACGAGCAACCATCGCACTGCGAGATCCGAAATAATCTCCCTTAGCGAGACTCACACCAAAGTAATTGCACGCGACCTCGATATCTTGAGGACCGATACGAGCCCTAACTCTCTTTGACAAATACTTCGCAGCATCCTCGAACTCGAAGGGCGTGCCTTGGTCGATAAACACCCAGCGACCACCGTCGTTCGAAGACACAATCGTCCGCGTCGGCTCTTCTGCTCGCGCGCTGTAGTACTGGAACTGCATAGATCGATAGACGTTTACGGCACCATCTCGGACTTGATCCATGCGATCCGGAGCATTAACAACTGCGAAAGCGTCCACAGAAAGAAAGCGCGCGCACATCGCTGAGACCGTGAAACAGTCAGAAAGCCCAACGCTGCTCCCAAAGATCACGGTCCAATCCGAATCAGTCGAAACCAACAGTTCACGAGTCATTGGCGAAACCAGCGGCTCAAAACTCTGTAGCACCGCCTCTAAAGGCTCATTGTGCAAATCGACGCGCGCCTCAGGAAAGTTCCTCCGAAGAAGCTCAAGATACTCGCGCACTAGGTCGTCAAACCGAAGCTTCACGAACGCACAACAGAACGTCACTGGCGCAAACCGTCCGCAAAAGACCTGGGGGATCACTGACTTGCCCTCAAGATGGAGACGGCGGTCTCAGGAGGCGAGTGCGCCCGCAAAGCATCAAGTGCAGCCTTCTTTGCAAGAAGCGCCATTTCTTGGAACTTGAGCAATCTTGGAGACTCTTCGCCAGGCAGCTTCTTGATCGTCCGAAACCTTACACCTAAGTGCACCCAGCCTTCGGAGTCCACCCTCACGGCTCTTGAGGACCAAAAATCATGTCCTGAAAATCCTGCAATAGGTGGGCCCCCTTTTTGCGCTCCCCGGCAAGATAGGCTGACTTCGATGCATCCAGCGTTGCAATCAAACGCGCGTGTAGTTCCGCATCTTCTGCCCTGGGCTCGACAAACTCCAATCCAGCACGAAGCTCAGCGAAAGCTCGATCAAGTGAGAGCTGATCATCTTCTGGACGATGATCTCTATACCGAAATCTGTCCGGCGCGCTCAAAACAACGGTAGCGATAAAGTCGCGCAGTCCACGTAGCGAACGAACATAGCGAGTCATTGATCCGAGCACCCCAAAACCGTACAACTGCCACTACGCTGACTTGGTCGGACTACCGTAGTTGGCAATCCATTTGAATAGAGAGCATTCTTCATGACCTGCAAAGTCCCTGGCGGCTTTCTTCCAACCGTCGCATCCATGATTATTCCAGGCAGTTGAATATCAGGCCGTACATAATTCCCCGTACCTGCGGGGTCCCGCAACCATCGATTCACCTTTATCACGCTTTCCGCCCCCTCAGAGATGCCCTCTGACGCAAGCCAGTCGAGAAACTCATCTCGACTCTGTCGGTCGACAAAGTCTCCAATACGGGTGTTTTTGTTTCCCCTCAACAGCCCTTCGCTCTCTGCCGCGATGGCTGCATCGTACGCATCGTCCACATAGGACTGATAGCGCCGATATGCTTCAGCATTGAACGCTGCCCAATCCCTGTATTCGGACTTTCCGATCGTCGGCCCGAACACCGCTGCATCCAAGGACTCCGCATTTTCTGTGACAACTATTGGCTTGCCCTGCTGCACTGCGAGCCGCTCAGCGCCGTCCGAGGGCGTCCGAACGACACGTCGAGCCGCAGCCTCCGCACTCAGCGCTGACGCCTGCTGTCGGCTCTGGACCAAGTGGCCCGCACCCGCAACGCTCCCGCCCAGCGCGCCGCCCAACAGCGTGGCGTTTCGCGTCCGGTTCAGATCGTAGCCTTCCTGCACGCCGGTCGCGATGGACAGGCCTTGGGTTGCTGCGTCGAGGCCGCCGCCCGTGGCCGCACCAACTGCCGCGCCTGCCCCTACTCGTCCAACTACTGTGGTCGCACCCGCAACGACCCGGGCGCCGCTGCCGACGCCTGTCGCGCTGACGGCGGTGATCGCCAAGGCCCCAGCGGTATGGGTGGCGTACTGCGTGCCATCAATCTCTCCCGCGCTGTAGGCATCGCGCGCAGGGTCGTGAATGCCGGCGAAGCCGAGCGTGCCGACGTGGTACGCGCCGTACAGCATTGCCCATCCGGCACAGCTCACTGGGCCACAGCCTTCGGCCGCGTCGTCGATCATCGTGCTGACCGAGCGCAAGCCATCCGGATCGATGTAAGCCAGCGGATTCCCGTTCGGATACAGGTACTTGTTCAGCGTGATCGGGTTGGTTTCGTTGCCCGACCACGGGTCGATTCGATTGAACCGCCCCAACCCCGGCCGGTAGTTCCGCTGCTGCGCGTAGTAGCTGCCGCCTTCGCGCTCCCGGTAGTGGCCGGTGTAGGCGATGCGCGGGAGGTCGGGGCTCGTTTCGGTGGTTTCGCCCCAGGCGTCGTAGCGCAGTTGACCTTGTTCGGCGCCGGTGCTTTGGCTCCAGCGGATCGGGCTTCTGAGCGCGTCGTGCTGGGCGTAGCGGGTGTCGTTGAGTCGCCGGCTGCTGAGGATTCTGCCCGCCGCCCAGTCGTGCGCTTCGATGACGTTGTTCGCGGCGTTGGTTTCGCGGCGTAGCGTCTCGCCGTCCCAGCCGAAGCGGGTCAGTTCGGTCGGGGTGCGGCGTTCGACGCGTTTGCCTTCGCTGTCGTAGGCGTAGTCGATTTGCACCGGCGGCGCGCCGGGCAGGGTCAGGGTGGCGAGGCGGTCCTGCGCGTTCGGGCGGTAGGTGGTGGTTTGGCCGTTGCGGGTTTCGCTCACCAGGTGGCCGCGGGCGTCGTAGGCGTACTCGGTGAGGACCCCGCTGACGCTGTCGCGGGCTTCGGTCAGGCGCTGGTGGGCCTGGTAGGTGTAGGCGATGTCGCTGACGGTGGCGCCGTTGCGGCGTACGACTTCTCGCGCCCGGTTGCCGACGTCGTCCAGCGTGTAGCGGGTTTCGGTGACGCTGCCGCCGGGTGCGGTGACGGTGGTGCCGGTGAGGCGGTCGTCCCGGTCGTAGTCGTAGGTCGTGTGCTGGGTGCCACTGGCGTCGATGCGGCGCTCTTCGATTCTGTTGCCGCGCGCGTCGTAGGTGTATTCGAAGCGTGCGACTTCGCTGCTGCCCTGGTAGTGGGTGATGCGCTCGATGCGGCCGGCGGCGTCGTAGCGGGTTTCGCTGCGCGCGCCGTTCGGGTGGGTGATCTGTTGCAGGCGGCCGGCGCTGCTGTAGCTGAGTTCCGTGCTGCCCGCGGCCGTGGTCTGGCGGGCGATGCGGTTGAGGCGGTCGGGCGCGGTGGTCGTGGTGCCGGCCGGGTCGGTCAGGCTCAGGCGGTTGCCGGCCTCATCGTAGGTCCAGGTGCTGCGCTGGTTGAAGCGGTCGTCTTCTTCGATCAGGCGGCCCTGGCCGTCGTAGCGGCGCTGCACGTGCTGCGGGCCGTCGGCGGCGCCGTACTGGCTGAGCGTGGTCGGCCGGCCGTCGCCGTCGAGGGCGAAGACTTCGCGGTGGATGTCGCCGGGGGCGGCGGCGGTGTAGCGACGCTCGGTGATGCGGCCCAGGCCGTCGCGCTCGATCTCGATGCGCTGGCCGGCGCGGTCGGTGTGGGCGGTGAGTTCGCCCTCGCCGTTGTAGGCAAAGCCCTCGTCGCCGCCGATCGGGTGGTCGATGGCGGTGACGCGGTGGCGGGCGTCGTAGGCGAAGCGGGTGACGATGCCGCCGGCGTTGCGCTGGACGGTGCGGTTGCCGTGGGCGTCGTGCTCGTAGACGGTGCGGTGGCCCTCGGGGCTCTCGACTTCGATCAGCTTGCCGTCGGCATCAAAGGCGTAGGTCCACTCAGCCGCGCCGGGGCGCGTGGTCCGCGTGCGGTGGTCGGCAAGGTCGTAGCCGTGGGTGGTGATGGCGCCGGCGGGGTCGGTTTCTTTCGTGAGGCGCTGGCGGGCGTCGTACTCGAAGCTGCGGACGAGGCCGTCGGCGTCGGTGTGGGTCTTCGGGCTGCCCCAGGGCCAATAGGTCCAGCGCTGCACAAAGCCTAACGCTCGGGTTTCGGTGAGCACACTGCCCGCAGGGTCGTAGGTGTAGGTCGTGTCTTCGTCGCGCGCGTCGGTGCGCTTTTGCACCCGGCCCGGGCCGTCGTAGGCCAGGGCTTCGATGCGCAGGCCGTCGCGCGTGCGCTCGATCACCCGGTTCTCGCCGTCGTGGCGCTGGGTGTGGACGATGCCGCGGCGGTCGACGTGGCGCTGCAGGTTGTCGGCGACGTCGTAGTCCCAGGTCTGGGTATGGCCCGGCGGGCTCGGGTCGGTCTGCTCGATGCGCTGGTTGCGCGGGCTGTAGCGCCAGGTGGTGGCGCGGTCGGCCGCGTCGGTGTGGCTCAGCAGGTTGCCGACGCGGTCGTAGCTCCAGCGGCGGGTGTTGCCGCTGTCCGGCCCGGCCGGCACCGCCGGCAGGGTGCTGAGCACGCGGCGGCCCAGGCCGTCGTAGCTGTGCGTGGTGGTGTTGCCGTTGGCGTCGGTCTCGGCCAGCACCTCGCCGTGGATGCCGGGCTCGAACTCAAGCTCGCGCGCGCCGCTCTGGTTCGGCGGCAGCGTGCGCAGGATCTCGTGGCCGAGGGCGTTGTACTCGAAACCCGTCACCTCGCCGCGGCCGTTCTCGCGCGAGAGCACGCGGCTGTCGGCGTCGTAGCGCAGACGCTCGATCAGGCCGATGCCGTCGGTGCTGGTCTCCAGACGGTTCAGCGCATCGAAGGTGTTGACGATGTCGCGACCCGCGGCATCGCTGATGCCCACGCGGTTGCCGGCCGCGTCCAGCGTGTAGTCGACGAACTGGCCCGGGCGCGGGCCGCTCTCGCGGATTTTGCGGCCGGCGCGGCTCCGAAATCAGCCGCTAGCCGAGCGCGAATTGGTGAGGCGGGTTGTCAGAGAGCGGGCGGGTTCGGATCGGGACAGCTTTAACTCGTGCGGGGAGTGCTGCTCGTCAGACTGAGACCAGCCAGCTGAAGAGGAATGTAGCGATTCGTATCTGATTCTGCCCCCATCAAGCCACCGGAAGACTCCTCAACGCCGCCCTCAACACAGGCACACCGATCCCTTGACCCGCCGCCGACTGCCCGTTAAGGTGCCGGGCCAAGTTGTTTGAAGTCCCCATACTTCTTGCACGACGGTGCGCTTCCGATCGCGCGCTTCAAATAAACCGGCTGCGAGCGTGGTTCTTGGATAGCGCTCGGCGAATGATCTGCAGTCACACAGACCCACTGCTGCTTGAATTTGTGCGCGAGGCATTCCACCAGACGACTTCGCACTGAGCAAAGGTTTTTGGCGAGAGCTACGCGCACAGAATGCCGCTAGCATTTACGGTTGTTTCTTACTTTTGGAGTGAAGCATGCGTTATTCGACGTTTGGTTTAAGTTTATTTTTGCTGGCTTCTACATCAATTGACGCAGCCACACTGTTGGTTCCTCAAGACTTTGCGACCATCCAAGCAGCCATTAATGCCGCGAACATTGGCGATACTGTTTACGTCGCTCCCGGCACCTATCTAGAGCGCATCCAGTTCAACAAGAACCTTGAACTAAGAAGCATGTCTGGGGCTAGCTCCACGGTGATTGATGGCTCTACAAGTGGAAACGGCGCAGTTGTTGTTTTTACAAATGTCGATAGAGCCGCAGTCCTAGATGGATTCACGGTTCAGGGCGGCGTGAGCACCGGTGCAGGCGGTATAGACATCAACGGTAGCCCCACGATCATTAACAACATCATCCAAAACAATCGCGGCGGCACCGGAAACGGCATCAGCATCGGCTTTTCCAGCCCTCTAATTCGCCATAACATTATTCGAAACAACACAAACAGTGGATTGGTCAGCGGCGGCGGAGGCGGTGGCGGCATAGAAGTGAGGGGCAATGGGTGCTCGGCTTCTCTTTGCACGGAGATCATCGGCAATTTGATTGAAGGGAATAGCACCCCCTCTTTTCTATCGGGCGGCGGGATTTACCTTTTCGCATCCGGCCCAGTTCGCATCATTGGTAACACGATCCGCAATAACTCGGCACCGCTAGAAGGCGGCGGCATTGCGGCAGTCAATAGCTCCGACGCGCTCATTGAGAACAACCTGTTTCAAGGCAACTTTACCTCATCTGCAGGTGGCCGAGGCGGCGCGGTATACTGGTTGGTGCCTTCTGGCGAACGAGGCGTATGGCTCATCGGCAATACCATGATCAACAATAGTGCCACCCAAGGCGCAGCCGTTTACGCCGATGGATATGATAGAAACGCACGTATCGCCAACAATTTGATGGTCAACAGCACTGCCACTAGTGGCGTGGTGAGCTGCGGAAATTTCAATGATCCATTTCCTCCGGTGATTCGCAACAACATGATCGACAGCGGAGGCAGTTCCGAATTCGCGGGGCTTTGTTCGAATGCGCTTGGTAGTGATGATAATTTCGCCGGGGTGCCTACGTTCGAGCCAAGCAGTTTCATGCTTTCAGCGACCTCTCTGGGTGTGGATCGCGGTTTCAATGACTACGTGTCCACGGCTAGCGATATCGATGGAAAACGCAGAATCGATGATGGTGATGGGAATGGGGTAGCAACTGTGGACGTAGGCGCATTCGAATTTCAGAACCTGGTCTTTGCGGATGGCTTTGAATAAGAAGCATTGAAATCAATCTCCTGTATTCTGCGGCGGATTCAACTCCGAATCGCAACACGCTTCTTGAGGGCTTCGGCGAAGACCTCGCAACGGCGGCACCTGTCAGCACGCCAGCCGCGGAGCCTCACACCTTGTCATGCCGCCGAACGCTCAGATGACGTGGATGATTCGGCGAGTTCTTTGAATGCAGAGCTCCCTACCCCAACGCCGCCCGACAGGTAAAGAACCCGTTCACCGTCAACCGCCCCAGCGCCGGATCGGCGCTGAGCAGGTCTGGCCTCGCGATGTCGCCGCTGTGGAACAGATCGCCGCGGTAGACGATCAACCGGTTGAAGCGCGGTGTAACGGTGGCGATGTGCTCGAACCAGGGGTTGCCTTCGCGCATATAGCCGGGCGCGATGTCTGGGTAGCGGGCGTTGAAGGCCTCGGGGGTGAGGCGGACGGAATCCTGCACCAGGGCCTCGATCTCCGGCATGGGGCGGCGCGGGCGGTAGAAGCTGGTGCCGCCCAGTTCAGGGCGATCGAACAGGTAAAGCACGCTGGCCGCGACCACGGTGCCGGGCTCGCTGCTCAGGCGATCGCGGTGGCAGAAGCGCTGGCAGGGTGCGAGCGTTTCCGGCGCGCGGGTCACAAGGGCGAAGCGGCTGTGTGCGCGCAGGGTGCGGCGTGCGCCGAGCGCCGAGCGCGCGTGCAGGGCGAAGAAGTCGCAGAGGCGATCGGTGACCTCGGCGGCCAGCGGCAGCTCGGGGCCGGGATAGGCGTTCCAGGCGCCCTCGACGAAGCGCGCACGGTGCTGGATGGCGGTGTCGATCCAGGCCTGAGGATCGAGCAGCACGTCGTCGAAGACGAGGCAGACGTGGCCGTCGTGCAGGGGAACGATGTGGCGCGTGGGATTCGGATTGAACATGCGTGGGCGGCCGGGAGTGCGAATGCGGGCGTCGAGGCGATGCTGGAGTGCGGGCGGAAGGCGAACAGCAACAGCAACAGCAACAGCAAGCGGAAACTGGCAGGGCTTCCGAGGGTCGCGCGAGGATCCATAAGTGGCAAGCCAGTAGTGCAATCAGCAGTGCGGACAGCGGGTGGCGCGCATCCCGCAGCTATCGCTAGAGGGCGCATCGCGGTTGGCGGTTGGCGGTTGGAGGCGAGCGAATAGCGTCTGACGGGCAGCGGGCAGCGGGCAGCGGGCAGCGGGCAGCGGGGCGAGGATTCAGGCCATGGTGGGTCAGGGCCCACCCAATTTCTTGTCCGGCGCCAGCAGGAAACGCAACGGGTCGGCGAGTCGCGCAGCCCAAGCCTGTTCGCTGTGGTTGGTTCCGGGGTATTCGCGGCTCTGCCACTGCGTGGGCGGCAGCGGCGAGGCTTGGAACACCAGGTCGACTTCGCGCTGCAGCGGCGGATACAACGCATCCAGGGTTTCGGTGCCGTGGTCCATCCAGATCCTTTGCCGATCCAGAATTGGCAAGCGCTCACGCAGGTAGGCGCGCATCACCTGCGCGAAGCTGTCGTCCTTGGGGTCGAAGCTGCCCGGCCAATGCGTCGACAGCGCGGCGGCGCCGCCGAAGTGCCGGGGCCGTTCGAGCAGTGCGTAGAGGCTGATCAGGCCGCCCATGCTCGAGCCCATCAGGAAGCGGTCCTGCGATGCGCGTGAGACCGCGTAGCGTGACTCGATCGCCTCGCGCAGCTCGCCGACAAGGA
Source organism: Aquimonas voraii (assembly GCF_900101825.1). Classification (GTDB taxonomy): domain Bacteria; phylum Pseudomonadota; class Gammaproteobacteria; order Xanthomonadales; family Xanthomonadaceae; genus Aquimonas; species Aquimonas voraii. The sequence goes on along the minus strand of NZ_FNAG01000011.1, from coordinate 45,799 downwards.
AGCGGACATAGGCGTCGGCCGCAGGCGGGCCGGCGAACAGCGGTTGCCCCGGCTCGCGCTCGGCCGCCCGCCAGCGCGCGCGTGCGTCTTCAGGCATGGCCTCGAACACGCGCTGCGGCAGGTAGTCGCGGTAGCGGTGTTCGCCGGCGTTCCAGATGCCGACGACGATGAAGGGCCGCAGCGCGCCCGACGCGATGAGCGGGCCGGCGGTGCGCTCGACCTCCCAAGCCTGCCCGTTCCAGGTCGTGCCGGCGTCGAACAGCATCTGGCCGTCGTGCATGTAGAGGGTGGCGTAGGGCGCGTCCTTGGGATAACCGGCTGGCAGCCAGACATCGACCTTGCGTGCCGCGAGGCCCGCAGGCGCGAACTCGAGGCGCTCGATGCGGCCGGACTCCACCGCGGGCAGCCCGTCGGCGCTCGCGAGACCCGCCATGAGCAATGCGCTCAGGAGCAGCAGGATCGGCAGAACCTGCAGGCGGGCCGATACCGAAAATTGGCGCATCACCGCGTACTCCTCCTGGTTCAAGGGCAATCCGATAACAGGGCGCTAAGGTCGATTTCTCTAGAGTGCCAAGTCTTGCGTGCCGCAGCTCGCGGGCGCGCGCATCACGGAGAAGAGACGATGCAGGAGTTGATCAAAGCCGGCAGCGGCATCGACTGGGTCGGGCTGGCCACGTTCTGGGGCCTCAAGATCAGCGCGGCGCTGGCGATCGTGCTGGTCGGGCTGTGGCTGGCGCGGCGGCTGTCGAACGCGCTGCGGCGCTTGCTTGAGCGCGCCCGCGTCGAGGGCATCCTCGCCAACTTCTTCGGCAACCTGGCGCATGCCGCGGTACTGGTGCTGGTGCTGATCACCGCGCTGGATGCGCTGGGCGTGCCGCCGACCTCGCTGCTGGCGGTGATGGGCGCAGCCGGCCTGGCGGTGGGCCTCGCGATGAAGGATTCGCTGTCGAACATCGCCGCCGGCGTGATGCTGATCGTACTGCGGCCCTTCCGTACGGGCGATGCGGTGGAGATCGCCGGCATCACCGGCGTGGTCGAACAGGTGCGGCTGTTCCAGACGGTGCTGCGCAGCTTCCAGAACCACGAGATCACCCTGCCCAACGGCCAGATCACGGCCAGCCCGATCATCAACTTCACCGCCAAGCCGCAGAGACGCGTCGACATTCCTGTGGGCGTGGACTACGGCAACGACATCCGCGGCGCGCGCGAGGTGCTGCTGGGCTTCGCCAAGGCGCATCCCAGCGTGCTGACCGAGCCGGCACCCGATGTCGTCGTCGATGCGCTCGCGGACAGCAGCGTCAACCTGGTACTGCGCGCCTGGGTCAACACACCGGACTTCGCGCAGACGCGCTCGGACCTGCTGGAGGCGATACACCGCGGCCTGCCCGAGGCGGGCTACAGCATTCCGTTCCCGCAGACAGACATGCACCTGCACCTGCCCGAGTCGGTGGCCCGCCTGCTGCAGCCCCGGCAGGGCGAAAGCCGTGGCGCCACCCGCATGCCCGACGAAGCCTGAGAGCGCAGAGCGGCGGCTCATCGCGGCGACTCCGAGGCCTTCGCCGCATCGAGAATCCGCCGACGCAAGCCATCGACCTCGCGGGTCATCGGGTAGCGCGCAGGATCGGCGGACGGTGGCGTGGCGAAGTCGAGGCCCTGCAGCAGGGCCTGGGTCGAACCCAGCACCTCGGTCTGTTCCATGGGCGCACCATCGAGGCGCGCCTCGCGACCGTTCCAAACCAGCTCACGCGCAGCCGATCCAAGCGCAAAGCCGACGCGCACGCGCCCGCCATCGATCCGCAGCAGGTCGAGCTCGATGCGGCGCGCGGGCTGCGCTGCGCCGTTGAAGCGCCAGTGCTGGGTGCCCTGCTGCTGCTCGACCCGCAGGCCCAGGGTTTCACTCGCGCCGAAGGGGATGCGCGCCTGCGTCTCGGTCCAGGCCGGCGGCAGGGCGGGCACGAAGCGCAGGGTGTTGCGCAGCAGATCGGGGCGAACGCCGAGGTAGTCCTGCCAGGCGTTGCGGGCGAACTCGGCGACGCTCCAGGACTGCGCATAGGTGCCTGAAGGCACGGGCGTGCCGTCTTCGCCGAGTGCGGCATCGAGCAGCTCGCTCATGCCGCCGCGCGTGCCGTCTTCAAGAATCTGGCGCGCCAGCTCGCGCGTCAGTCGCCAGGCGAGTTCCTGCTGGCCGTGGCGCGTGAGGGCCGTGATCGCGAAGCCCGCGTTCCAGCCCCAGACCGTGCCGTTGTGATAGGCCGAATCCTTGTGGTGCAGCTCGGGCTGCCCGTGGCGCAGAGCCTCATGGCGTGGATGGAACCACGGATGCGCGGGCTCCAGCGAGGCGATGCCATAGGGAAACAGCAGATGCTCGACGCTGTCGCGCAGCAGTCGCGCCTCGGCCTGCGCATCCAGGATCGGCGCCCACGGCACGCTGATCAGCATCAGTGCATTGGGGCGGCGCGCGAGGTCGGCGCTGCCGTCGGGTCGCAGTCGGTCGGCCACGCGCCCGCCAAGCACGAAGCGCTTCAGCACCGCGCTGCGTGCCCGCTGTGCCTGCGCGCGCCAGTGCGCGGCCTCGCTGCCCTGCCCGCGCGCCTCGGCCAGCTCGGCGGCGCTTTCCAGCGCGGTGATCCATAGCGCCTGGATCTCGACGGCGCGATCACCGCGCGGCGACCAGGCCGGGCCGTTCTCGTACACGCGCGCATCCATCCAGGTATCGGCATCGGCGTGCCGCAGCAAGCCTTCGCCGTCGAGATGGCGCTGCGCGCCATCGAAATACAGACGCGCGAGATCGATCAGTCGATCGGCGAAGCCGACATCGCCGCTGTAGCGAACGTACTCGAGCCCCGCGCGCAGCAGCCAGGGCGTGCCGTCGACGGTGTTGTAGATCGTCGGCTGGTTCGTCGCCACGCGATTCGGCACGCGGCCGTAGTCCGCTGAAGTCGGATCGCGCTGCTGGCGAGCGGCGAACGCATCAAGCACGGCGCGCGCCTCCTCGAAGCGCCCCGAGACCAGCAGGGTGCCCGGCAGCGCGATGAAGGTGTCGCGCCCCCAGTTGTCGCGGAACCAGGGCAAGCCCGCCCAGATGCCCGGTCCGTACTGCTGCACCACGAAGCTGTGCGCGCTGGCCTGCGCCCACCGCAGGGCGCGGTTGAAGTCGGCATCCGGCGTGCTCAGAACCGCACGACCCAGGCGCTGATGCTGAAGCTCGATCTGCCGCTGCCAGCTGTCCTCGGCGGCCAGCGCCCGCGCGGACTGCAGGGCCTGTTCGCGACTGTCGGCGTAGGCGATGTGGACCGTCAGGCGTCTGCCTGGCGTGGCGCGATGCAGGCGCAGAGGCACTGCATCGCCCTGCTCGGCCTCCGCCAGCACTGCGGTGACCGGCCCGGCCGAAAGCGCAGACTGCGCATCGCGCCCGGGCAGGCGGCGTGAACCGCTGCCGGCAGGCACCTCGAGTACGGCGGCATCTGCCGTCGAGAGTGTCGGCGTCAACTCCACCTTGAACGACGCGTCCGCACTGAGCGCAATCCAGTCCGGGTGCCCATCCTCGGGAGTCGGAGCGGGCGGCACCAACAGCAGCAGTTCTTCCACGCGCTCGATGCGATAGCCCGACACAGCCCTGCTCCACAGCGGCATCAGCGCGAGCTCGGCCGCCTCGTCGGTTTCAAGCCGCAGGCTCAGCGCAGCGGCACCGGTGTGCAGCAGCAGACAGTCCCGCGCGCGCGCATGCTCGACGCAGTGTCCGAATGGATACAGGGTCTCGCTGCCGGCCGCCTCACGCGGCAGGCGCTGCCCTCCGACGAACGACGCACGATCCTCGTACAGGCTGAGCTCACCGATGCGGTAACCGACGCCGCCTCGATAGCCGTGCGTCCAGCCCTCGTAGTAGCCGGCGCGATTGTCTCCGGCGACGAACTGCGCGCGCTCGCCGGCGACGATGCGGATCGCCATCGCATCGAAGAAGCGCAGGGCTTCAGCGGGCGGATCCAGCGCCGTGGTCTCGAGCTCGACGGCGGCGACCGGGGTCAGCTTCGGGTGACTCGGGGCCCCAGTCGCGGGCGCGCGCAGGGCACAGCCGGACACTGCAGTCGCCAGCAGCAGGGCCAGCATGCCGAGCGGGCTGGCCTCGCGGCTCGGTTTCGATGGCACCGCAGTCGTAGGCATCGGCAAGACCGGTGATGACAGGGCTCCGATCCTAGCGGCGCGACACCGACATTCCGTGCTGCAGCTGCGAGGCATACGTATGCAGGCGGACCCGCGGGACGCCCGCGTCTGGCATGGTCGAGGGCCCCGCAACGACGGAAGGCCGCGATGCCGCACCGATGCCACATGCCCATGACCGCGCCAGCGCTGTCGACTCAAGCCCGAGGCGCGCCGCCGGTGTTCTGCCGAACGCTGGCCTTCGCCCTGCTTCTGGCAGCCGGCACGGCGCTCGCGCAGGCCGAAGATCGACTGCGGACGGACTGCGATGCGCCAGCCCACTTCCGCGTGCTGGCGCGCTCGGACATGCCGGCTGAAGCCGCGGCGATCTGGCTCGATGCCCAGCGGCTGCGTTGGCCGCAGGCACCGGCAGAGGCCGACATCGTGCTGCTGCATGCCGACACGGCGATCGGGCTGGATGCCGAGCGGCGTCCCGATCCCGAGGTGACGCGCTTCGAATTGAAGAGGCTGACCGAGGCCTTGCCGCCCGCACAACAGCGGCGCTTCGCCTGGTTCGGCGACGGCGCCGAGTTCGCGCTGCCGGATGGGACCGACATCGCCGGGCTGCTGCGCGGCGATCTCCTGCTCGCGGCGCTGGACACGGAAGGCCGTGTGCTTGCCATGACCCGCGTGCAGCAGGCGGCTGCCCTCGATGATCGCTATGCGGCGGCGCGGCAGGCAGGCTTGGGAGCACTGCCCGAGACCGATGCCACCGCCTTCGCACTGTGGGCACCGACCGCGCAGTCGGTGGCAGTCTGCGTGTACGAGGATGGCGACAGCCCGGCACGCTCCACGCACACTCTCGAGCGCGACGCGGCCAGCGGCGTGTGGTCGGCGCGGCTGCCCGGTGTGACGCTCGGCAGCTACTACAGCTATCTCGTCGACGTGTTCGTGCCCGGCCTTGGCCTGGTGCGCAACCGGGTTACCGATCCCTACGCCTTGGGCCTGGGCGCCGATGGCCAGCGCGCGATGGTGGTCGATCTCGATGATGCGCGCTTCAAGCCCGAGGGCTGGGACGCGCATCCGCGTCCGCCGGCACCACGGCACAACGTCGACATGGTGCTGTATGAACTGCACGTGCGCGATTTCTCGCGCGACGATGCCAGCGTGCCGCCGCAGCACCGCGGCCGCTATCTCGGCTTCGCCCAGCGCGACAGCCTGGGCATGCGTCACCTGCGCTCGCTGGCCGAGGCCGGGCTCACCGATGTGCACCTGCTGCCGGTCTACGACATCAGCACGATTCCGGAAACCGGCTGCGTGACGCCGGTGGTGATGGGGCCACCGGATGGCGAACAGCAGCAGGCGACGATCGCGACGATCAAGCACGAGGACTGCTTCAACTGGGGCTATGACCCGCAGCACTTCACGGTGCCGGAGGGCAGCTATGCCTCGGACGCGCGCGACGGCGCGGTGCGCATCCGCGAGCTGCGGCGCATGGTGATGGCCCTGCACGCGCTCGGCCTGCGCGTGGGCCTCGACGTGGTCTACAACCACAGCAGCCACGCCGGCCAGCACGCCAAGTCGGTGCTCGACCGGATCGTTCCAGGCTATTACCACCGGCTCGACCCCAAGGGCGCGATCGAGCGCAGCACCTGCTGCGAGAACACCGCCACCGAACACGCCATGATGGCGCGGCTGATGATCGACTCGGCCGTGGTATGGGCGCGCGACTACCGCATCGATGGCTTCCGCTTCGACCTGATGGGCCACCAGCCGAAGGCGGTGATGCTTGAGCTGATGCGCGCTGTCGATTCGGCGGCCGGCAAGCGCATCCCGATCATCGGCGAGGGCTGGAACTTCGGCGAGGTCGCCGATGGCGCACGCTTCGAGCAGGCGAGCCAGCTGAGCCTGGCCGGCAGCGGTATCGCCACCTTCAGCGATCGCGCGCGCGATGCCCTGCGCGGCGGCGGTGCGGCGACCGCCGGGGCGGAGCTGCGGACGGCATACGGATGGTTGAATGGGTGGGTTGCGAGCCGGGATTGGGAATTGGGGATTCGGGATTCGGAAGAGCGCGAATCTCCCGCGCCGCCTCCCCTCTCCCCCGGTGGGAAAGGGGCTGGGGGAGAGGGGCTTGAAGCCGCCCCGTCGACCGCCCGTGCGTCGAGCGCGGAGGCGGCGCTTCCGAATCCCGAATCCCCAATTCCCAATCCCGGCTCCCAATCCCGACTCCCCAATCCCGGCTCCAACGCCGACCTCGTCCGCGTGGGTCTCGCCGGGACGCTGCGCCAGTACCGGATGCGCGGCAGCGACGGCATCGAGCGCTCGCTCGCCGAGTTCGACTACGCGGGCCAGCCCGCCGGCTACGTGGCCTCGCCCAACGAAGTCGTCAACTACGTCGAGAACCACGACAACCAGACCCTGTACGACATCAATGCACTGCGCCTGCCGCAGGCGACGACGGCAGAGGAACGCGCGCGGGTGCAGGTACTGGGCATGGCCTTCAACCTGCTGAGCCAGGGCGTGCCCTACTTCCATGCCGGCGTCGAGGTGCTGCGCAGCAAGTCGCTGGACCGCAACAGCTACGACAGCGGCGACCACTTCAACCGGCTCGACTACAGCGGCGAAGACAACAGCTTCGGCCGCGGTTTGCCGCCGGCCTGGGACAACGCCCGAGACTGGCCGCTGATGCGCGAACTGCTGGCCGATCCCGCGCTCAAACCGTCGCCCGAGATCGTCGACTACACGCGACGCGCCTTCCTCGACTGGCTGCGCCTGCGCGCACAGACGCCGCTACTGCGCCTGGCTTCGTCGGAAGACGTGCAGCAGCGGCTGCGCTTCCTCGACACCGATGCGCGCTCCGGCGTGATCGCGGCTTACGTGGACGGCAGTGGGCTGGCCGCCAACCCGCACGCCCAGCTGCTCTATGCCGTCAACGTCAGCAGCGAGGCGCAGCAGCTGGGCATCGACTGGAACGGGAGCACCGATGGCCGCCGCGCCTGGCGTCTGCATCCCGCGCTGCTCGACGGCGTGGACCCGCGCGCGAGAGAAGCCACGCTGCGGTTTGAACCGTCACCGGCGCCCCAGCGCATGCGCGTGCTTCTGCAGCTGCCCGCGCGCACCGCCGTGGTCTGGGTGGCCAGCGATGCGACGAACTGATCCAGGGGCAGCGCTCGCGTCGTTTGCTGCATGTGCGCAGTGTGCAGAAGCTGAAGAAAAAGGCGTTTCCCGAGCATGCCGCCGGCACGATGCTGCAGTCGAACATCCCGGGGAAAACACGCGCGAGCGCGGGCTCCGCATGAATACGTATGCACGCGCGCCAGCATTCCAGTGCGTGCTGATTAAGCTTGCGGGCACCTTCACATCCCCTTGCCTGAACGCCATCGCCCGCCAGGCCCTCCATCGCTGGAACACGACATGAGTACAGCCCCCTGGTGGCGCGGCGCCGTCATCTACCAGATCTACCCTCGCAGCTTCCAGGACAGCAATGGCGATGGCATCGGCGATCTGCCGGGCATCATCGACCGGCTGGAATACGTCGCCGGCCTCGGTGTGGATGCGATCTGGATCAGCCCCTTCTTCAAGTCGCCGATGGCGGACTTCGGTTACGACATCGCCGACTACCGAGATGTCGACCCGATGTTTGGCACGCTGGCCGATTTCGACCGGTTGGTGACAAAGGCGCATACGCTCGGGCTCAAGGTGGTGATCGACCAGGTGCTCAGCCATACCTCCAGCGAACATGCCTGGTTCCAGGAGAGCCGGCAGAGCCGCGACAATCCGAAGGCTGACTGGTACGTCTGGGCCGATCCGAAGCCGGATGGCACGCCACCGAACAATTGGCTTTCGATCTTCGGTGGCTGTGCGTGGCAGTGGGAACCGCGGCGCGAGCAGTACTACCTGCACAACTTCCTGGTCAGTCAGCCGGATCTCAACTTCCACAATCCCGCCGTGCAGCAGGCCACGCTGGACAACGTGCGCTTCTGGCTCGAGCGCGGGGTCGACGGGCTCAGGCTCGATGCCATCAATTTCTGCTTCCACGATCGCCAGCTGCGCGACAATCCGGCGAAGCCGCCGGAGCTGCGCACCGGCCGTGGCTTCAGCCCCGACAATCCCTACGCCTACCAATACCACTGGTACAACAACACCCAGCCCGAAAACATCGGTTTCCTGCGTCGCCTGCGCGCGCTCATGGACGAGTTCCCCGAAGTGGCCGCGCTGGGCGAGATCTCCTCCGAGGATTCGCTGCAGACCATGGCCGAGTACACCGGCCGCGACCGCCTGCACATGGGGTACAGCTTCGAGCTGCTGACGCCGGACTTCAGTGTGGATCACGTGCGTCGTACGGTGAACGAACTCGAAGCCAAGATGACCGAGGGCTGGCCCTGCTGGTCGATCAGCAACCACGACTCGCAGCGCGTGGTGACCCGTTGGGGCGGCGCCTGTCCGCCTGCGCACATGGCCGCCATGCTGAGCGCCATGGCCTGCAGCCTGCGCGGTTCGATCTGCGTCTACCAGGGCGAGGAACTGGGCCTGCCCGAGGCCGACATTCCCTTCGAGCAGCTGCAGGACCCGTACGGGATCGCGTTCTGGCCGAACTTCAAGGGCCGTGACGGCTGCCGAACCCCGATGCCCTGGCGCGGCATCGATCACGGCGGTTTCAGCGAGGCCAAGCCCTGGCTGCCGGTGCCTGCGGAGCACCGGTCGCTCAGCGTCGAGGCCCAGGAGGCCGCGGACGATTCGGCACTGAAGCGCTTCCGGCGCTTCATGGCGTTCCGCCGAGGCCAGCCCGCCCTGCGCTGGGGCGCAGTGCGGATGCTGGCGACGTCGGAGCCGGTGCTGGCCTTCGAACGTCAGCTCGATGACGCGCGGCTGCTTTGCGTCTTCAACCTGAGTGCGGATGCGCAGACGCTCGCGCTGGATCAGGCGCAGTCCGCGCAGGCACTCGACGGACACGGCCTGTTGGGCGGCGCGCTGCGCGAGGGCCGAGTGGAGCTCCCGGGCTATGGGGCGGTGTTTGCGCGGTTGTGAGGGCGCCGCTGGAGGCTGATGCGCGACGCTGCGCACAGCCACCTGGCCGCATCGACTGTGACTGGATGCGAGCGAAGCTGGCGCACGTCAATCAGCTCGTCGCTCCGAACTGCCCCTCTGCAACCCCTTGCCTTCGCTTCGCTCGGGCGCCCGGGGGCATCGGCTGCACCGGCAGCCGATGCCCCCGAACCGCTCCGCAGGGAGAGGGGCTCAAATGGGCTCGCCCCAAGTCGCTAGGTCAAGGCTGGCGAGACTGGCTCTGCGAATCCCGAATCCCCAATCCCGAATCCCGGCCCTTACCCATACCGCTCGGTCGCAGCCACCAGCGCATCCACGTTGGCCGGCTCGAAGGCGGAATGGCCGGCGTCAGCGGTGATCACCAACTCGGCCTCGGGGAATTCACGCTTGAGATCCCAAGCATTCTGGACGGGACAAACGACATCGTAGCGACCGTGAACGATGGTGGTGGGAATTTGGCGGATGCGGCCGACGTCACGCAGCAGCTGGTCCTCGACCTCGAAGAAGCCGCCGTTGACGAAGTAATGGCTCTCGATGCGGGCGAACGCCAGCGCGAAGTCATCGGCCTCGTGCGAAGCGATGAAATCGGGGTCCTGATGCAGAAAACTGGTGGCCGCTTCCCACACGGACCAGGCGCGCGCAGCCGCCACGCGCACGGCCGGATCGCTGGAGGTGAGCCGGCGGTGGTAGGCGCTGATGAGATCCGCGCGCTCGACCGCGGGAATCGGCTTCAGGTAATGCTCCCAGGCGTCCGGGAACAGGCGCGAAGCGCCCTCCTGGTAGAACCATTCCAGCTCCCAGCGCCGCAGCATGAAAATGCCGCGCAGCACCAGCTCGGTGACGCGCTCGGGATGGGTCTCGGCATAGGCCAGTGCCAGGGTCGACCCCCAACTGCCGCCGAAGACCTGCCAGCGCTCGATACCAAGATGCTCGCGCAGGCGCTCGATATCAGCGACGAGGTCCCAGGTGGTGTTGTCGACCAGATCCGCATGCGGTCGCGAGCGCCCGGCGCCGCGCTGGTCGAACAGGACGATTCGGTACTTGGCCGGGTCGTGGAACTGCCGCATCTTCGCGCTGCAGCCGCCGCCGGGGCCGCCGTGCAGCATCACGACCGGCTTGCCCTTGGGGTTGCCGCACTCTTCGAAATACAGGGTGTGCCGTTCGGACACCGCCAGCTCACCGCTGGCGTAGGGTTCGATCGCGGGGAAGAGTGTGCGCATCGCTCGGGCTCGCTCCATGGAGGAAGCCCGCGAGTGTAGCGGCTTGGTCACCCGGGAGCCCGCATCCACGGAGTCACCGCACACGAGCGCAGAGCGGACGCGGCTTCAACGTGTCCGAGCCAGAGCGAGGGTGAGGCGAAGCGGAGGATGGATCGGATGGTCGGGGCGGCCGGATTTGAACCGACGACCCTTTGCCCCCCAGGCAAATGCGCTACCAGGCTGCGCTACGCCCCGACGCGATTCCGATCAGTGCTGCGGCCTGTGCGTGGGCCTTGGGCCACGGCCGCACAGAGCGCGCAAGTATAGACGAGAGTTGTGGACTTGTCTCGACTGCGCAGCGATCTTCGCTGCGCAGGGAGGAACTTCAGCTCTTCAGCAGTTCCAGCACCGCTTCAAGCTCCATGCGCACCTCGCGCAGGATCTGCAGGGAGCTGTCATTGGCCAGCACGCTGGGGCGCTGACCATCGGCTTCGAGCCGCTGGCGCGCGCCGGTGATCGTGAAGCCCTCTTCGTAGAGGAGCGCCCGGATCTGACGGATAGTCAGCACGTCCTGGCGCTGATAGTAGCGGCGGTTGCCGCGCCGCTTCACGGGCTTCAGGCTGGGGAACTCGGTTTCCCAGTAGCGCAGCACGTGCGGCTTGACGCGACACAGCTCGCTGACTTCACCGATGGTGAAGTAGCGTTTGGCCGGGATGGCCGGAAGTTCGGCGTTACTGCCCGGATCCAGCATAGGCTTCCACGCGCTCCTTCAGCTTCTGACCCGGACGGAAAGTGACCACGGTACGCGCGGAGATCGGAATCTCCTCGCCGGTCTTCGGATTGCGGCCCGGCCGCTGGTTCTTCTTGCGCAGGTCGAAGTTGCCGAAACCGGACAGCTTCACCTGATGCCCGGTTTCCAGCGCATCGCGCAGCACATCGAAAAACGCATCGACAAATTCCTTGGCCTCACGCTTGTTGAGGCCCACATCGTCGAACAGCTTCTCGGCCATTTCGGCCTTGGTCAGTGCCATGTCACCCCCTGAGCGTGGCGCCGAACGTCCTGGACAGCGCCGCCACCGCATCGGCGATGGCTTGGTCCGCATCCTGATCCGTGAGGGTGCGTGAAACGTCCTGCAAAATCAAGCCAATAGCTAGGCTGCGGAAGCCCGGCTCGATGCCCTTGCCCTGGTATTGGTCAAACAGCTGGATGGCCTGCACGCGGCCTTCCAGCGCGCTCCGCAGGCAGGCTTCGAGCGCCAACCACGGGTGCTGCTCGGCGACGAGCACGGCGATATCCCGACGAACGGAAGGAAATCGCGAGATCGGCTGCGCACGCGGCAGCGCCCGCTCCAGCACGGGCGCCAGTTCGACTTCAAACACCACCACTTCTTCGTCGAGGTCGAGCACCTTCGCCAGCGCAGGGTGCAGGTGGCCGATGCAGCCGATGCTGCGGCCCTTGAACCACACGTCCGCACCGCGCCCCGGATGCAGGAACGCGGCCGTGGTCGGACGGAACTCGACGCGAGCCGGTTCCCCCGACAGCGCCAGCACGGATTCGAGATCCGCCTTCACATCATGGAAATCGAGCGCGCGTGCCGGCAGACCCCACTGCTCGGCCTCGGCGCGACCGCAGGCGGCGGCGGCGAAGCGCAGGGTCTCGATCGGGCCGGATTCGCCCTGATGGAACACGCGCCCGAGCTCGAACAGCCGCGGTCGCGCGTCCTGGCGATCGCGGTTGTGCGCCAGTGCCTGCACCAGACCCGGCAGCAGGCCGGTGCGCATCACCGCCAGCTCGGCGCTCAGCGGGTTGGCCAGCGTGATCGCGCCCTCGGCAAGACCCCAGCGATCGAGCAGTACATGCTCGACGAAAGCAAAGCAGATCGTTTCGCGGTAGCCGCGACCGGCGAGCGCGCGTCGCAGCTCACCCTCACCCAGTCGCGTTTCGCTCGGCATGGCGAGTGGAATCGCGCCGGTCGGCGTGCTGGTCGGAATGGCCTCGTAGCCATGGATGCGCACGACTTCTTCGATGAGGTCTTCTTCGATGGCGATGTCGAAACGCCGCGAGGGCGGCGTCACCCACCAGCCGCCGCCGATGTGCGAGCCGCGCAGGGCGTCGACGGGCTCATCCGCTGCGCCGTCGAAGGCTTCGACCTGCATGCCCAGCGCCCGCAGGATGCGCTCGACCTCGGCGTCGGCGATGTGCACGCCGAGCACGCGCGCAAGCCGCGCGCGACGCAGGCGCACCGCCTTGGGCAGGGGCAGGTGTGCGGGCAGCGCGGCCTCGGTGACCGGGCCCGCTTTGCCGCCGGCGTGCGCCAGGATCAGCTGGGTGGCGCGCTCCAGCGCCAAGCTCGGCAGCTCGGGATCGACCCCGCGCTCGAAGCGGTGCGAGGCATCGGTGTGCATGCCCAGCTTGCGGGCGCGGCCGATGATGGCCTCGGGCGCGAAGTGCGCGCTCTCCAGGAACACGCTGCGGCTGTCGGTGGTGACGCGGGTGTCCCAGCCGCCCATGACGCCGGCCAGCGCGACCGCGCGGTCGGCGTCGGTGATGACGAGGAAGCCCTCGTCCAGCGTGACCGCGCGCTCGTCCAGCAGCTTCAAGCTTTCGCCCGCACGCGCAGCGCGTACGCCGACCGGCCCCTTCAGCGTGGCGCGATCGAAGGCGTGCATCGGCTGGCCCAGCTCCAGCATCACGTACTGGGTGACATCGACCAGCAGGCTGATCGGACGGATGCCGGAGCGACGCAGGCGCTCGGCCATCCACAGCGGCGTGGGGGCTGATGCATCGACGCCTTCGATGACTCGGCCGCAGTAACGCGGTGCGGCTGCGCCCGCATTCAACTCAACCGAAAGCGCATCGGCGCTCTCGACGGCAGCGGCCGGCACGTCCAGCGGATTGACGTTCGCTCCCAGCACGGCGGCGACGTCGTATGCAATGCCGCGAACACCGAAACAGTCCGCCCGGTTCGGGGTCAGCTTGATCTCGATGCTGGCGTCTGGCAAACCGAGATAGTCGGCGAACGCGGCACCGACCGGCGCATCGGCCGGCAGCTCCATCAGGCCCGAAGCATCGGCATCGACGCCGAGCTCCTTGGCCGAGCACAGCATGCCGAAGCTCTCGACGCCGCGCAGTTTGGCCGGCTTGATCTTCAGCCCGCCCGGCAGCTCGGCGCCGACGGTCGCCAGCGGGGCCTTCAGCCCCGGCCGAGCGTTCGGCGCGCCGCAGACGATCTGCACCGTGCCGCTGCCGGTATCGACCGTGCAGACCTGCAGGCGGTCGGCCTCGGGATGGCGCGCGCAGTCCAGGATCTGCGCCACCACCACGCCAGCCAGGCCCTCACCCAAGGCGGTGATCTCTTCGACCTCCAGCCCGATCGCGGTCAGCCTGGCCGCGAGTTCCTCGCGCGAGGCCTCGACAGTGACGTGTTCGCGCAGCCAGTTCTCGGAAAACTTCATTGCCTGTGTCCATCAAAGGCCGCGCGAGCCTGACCCGCTGCGGCTTACAAATCCCGAATCCCGCGTTTCGCCTCAGGCGAACTGGGCGAGGAACCGCGTGTCGTTCTCGAAGAAGCTGCGCAGGTCGCTGACGCCGTAGCGCAGCATGGCGAAGCGCTCGATGCCGATGCCGAAGGCGAAGCCGGTATAGCGCTCGGGGTCGATGCCGCAGGCGCGCAGCACGTTCGGATGCACCATGCCGCAGCCCAGCACCTCCAGCCAGCGCTCGCTGCCGTCCTCGCGATCCCAGCGGATATCGACTTCGGCCGAGGGCTCGGTGAAGGGGAAATAGCTCGGGCGGAAGCGCATCGCGAAATCGCGCTCGAAGAAGGCGTCGACGAACTGCTTCAGCGTGCCCTTGAGATCGGCGAAGGTGCTGGTCTCGTCGATCAGCAGCCCCTCCATCTGGTGGAACATGGGCGAGTGGGTCTGGTCCGAATCCGAACGGTAGACCTTGCCGATGGCGATCATGCGGAAGGGCGGCTGGCGCTCGCGCATGTAGCGCACCTGCACCGGCGAGGTATGCGTACGCAGCAGCCGGCCATCCGGGAAGTAGAAGGTGTCGTGCATGGCACGCGCCGGATGGTGCGGCGGGAAGTTCAGCGCCTCGAAGTTGTGCCAGTCGTCCTCGATCTCCGGACCGTCGGCCAGTTCGTAGCCCATGCGCGCGAAGATGCCGGCGATGCGCTCGGCCGCGCGCGCGACGGGATGCAGGCTGCCGGCGCGGGCGCCACGGCCGGGCAGGCTGACGTCGATGCGCTCTGAGGCAAGACGCGCATCAAGAGCGGCTTTTTCCAGCAGCGCGCGTCGCGCGCCGATGGCATCCGTCAGCGCCTGCTTGATGCGGTTGACCTCGGCGCCAGCAGCCTTGCGCGCCTCCGGGTCCAGCGCGCCCAGACGCTTCAGCTGCTCGGTGATCAGGCCCGCCTTGCCCAGCAGGCGCACGCGGATGGCCTCCAGCGCGTCGATGCTCTCGGCCTGTTCGATCTCATTCGCGGCGCTCTGCGCCTGCGCTTCCAACTCGCTCATGCTCATCGCTCGTGACGGCGCCCGCGTTCGCGGGCCTGGCCCGGGCGCGAGGCCCGGGGCGTGGATCGGCAAGCCTGCCTCGGGCGGCGCCACGCGCCAAGCCCCCGGCGAACTCCGACCCCGAAAACGCCTGTGGGGAAGAGCATGCCCTTCCCCACAGGAGATCCGCGGTGGAACCACCGCGGCATGTCGAACGCTCCGGCCTTAGGCCAGGGCGCCCTTGGCCTTCTCGGCCAGCGCGCCAAACGCCGGCAGATCGTGCACGGCCAGGTCGGCCAGAACCTTACGGTCCAGGCTGATGCTGGCCTTCTTCAGGCCGTTCATCATGCGGCTGTAGGACAGACCGAACTGGCGGGCCGCCGCATTGATGCGGACGATCCACAGGGCGCGGAACTGACGCTTGCGCTGCTTGCGGCCGATGTAGGCGTACTGGCCAGCCTTGGTGACGGCCTGCTTGGCAACGCGGAACACCTTGCGACGGGCGTTGTAGTAACCCTTCGCGCGCGCGAGAACGGACTTGTGACGACGACGGGCGGTGACGCCACGCTTGACTCGTGCCATGGTTGCGATCCTCCCTTAGAGGTACGGGAGCATGCGCTGGACGCGACCTGCGTCCTCCGCACGAACGTGGTTGGTGCCGCGCAGACCGCGCTTACGCTTGGTCGACTTCTTGGTCAGGATGTGGCTCTTGAACGCGTGGCCACACTTGAACTTGCCGGAGGCGGTTTTGCGGAAACGCTTCGCGGCAGCCCGATTGGTCTTGATCTTGGGCATGGGAAACTCCTTGCATGCAGCGGCGAACCGCTGCGGATCTTGGATACCCGGAATGCGCGGATGAGGCCTGAGACCGCATCGCTTGTGGAGCACATCCCGCGCTTGTAGCCCCGTTCACGGCAGCGCCGCGAACCGGGCGGAAGAGCCTGCGCGAGTGCATCGATGCACCGCAAAGGCGCCGATCGCCAAACCACCGCGACCGGCAAAGACCCGGCGAACCGGGTAAGGCAGCCACGGGCTCCTGCCCGCCCTGCACGCGAACCGGGCCTGCATGGACCCGAGCCGCTCCCGCCGCATCCTGCGCGGGAAATCCTTGAAGCGCGAGGCCCCGGCCAGTAACGGTCGGGGCCTGCGCGATGACGCTCGAAGACGCTTACTGCTTCTTCTTGGGCGCGATCATCATCACCATCTGGCGGCCTTCGAGGCGCGGACGCTGCTCGATCACCACCTCGTCACCCAGATCGGCCTCGATCTTGTTCGCCATCGCGATACCCAGCTCCTGGTGCGCCATCTCGCGGCCCTTGAAGCGGATGTTGATCTTGACCTTGTCGCCTTCCTCAAGGAAGCGCCGGATGTTGCGGAGCTTGATGGCGTAATCGCCGACATCGGTGGTGGGACGGAACTTGAGTTCCTTGATCTCCACCTGCTTCTGCTTCTTCTTGGCGGCGCTCGCCTTCTTCTGCTGCTCAAAGCGGAACTTGCCGAAATCCATGATGCGGCAGACCGGCGGGTCGACGTTGGGCTGGATCTCGACCAGGTCGAGCTCCAGATCCAGCGCCATGCGCAGGGCTTCATCGCGGCTCAGGACGCCGATGTTCTCACCTTCGGCACCGATGACGCGCACGCGCGGCACCCGGATTTCGTGGTTCTTGCGGTTCAGCTTTTCGGTATTGATTCGCGTGTCTCCGTGCTGGGCTGCTGGTCCAAACCTCAACGCAAGGGCTTGATTCTGAGAGAGATCACACCTTGTCGCGGGCGGTTGGTCCGTTCTCCGCGCGCAGCCGCTCGATGAGTTCGGG
This sequence comes from Aquimonas voraii, assembly GCF_900101825.1. Classification (GTDB taxonomy): domain Bacteria; phylum Pseudomonadota; class Gammaproteobacteria; order Xanthomonadales; family Xanthomonadaceae; genus Aquimonas; species Aquimonas voraii. Next base: position 29,100 of record NZ_FNAG01000011.1, on the reverse strand, counting down.
CAGTTTCAGACTGCCCAGATCTTCGCCGGAACGCGCGCGCACTGCGACGAGCCCTTCCTCTTTTTCGCGGTCGCCCACGACCAAGAGGTAGGGAATCTTCTGCAGGGTATGCTCGCGAATCTTATAACCGATCTTTTCGTTTCTCAAGTCGGACTGCACCCGGAAGCCTTGCTGGACAAGGGCTTGGGTCACCTCGCGAACATAGTCGGCCTGGGCATCGGTGATGTTCATCACCACCGCCTGCACCGGCGCCAGCCACAGCGGGAACAGGCCGGCATGGTGCTCGATCAGGATGCCGATGAAGCGCTCCATGGATCCGACGATGGCCCGGTGCAGCATCACCGGATGCCGGCGTGTGCTGGTCTCGTCGACGTACTCCGCGCCGAGACGGCCAGGCATCATGAAGTCGACCTGCATGGTGCCAACCTGCCAGCCGCGGCCGATCGAGTCGCGCATGTGGTACTCGATCTTCGGCCCATAGAAGGCACCCTCTCCAGGCAGCTCCTCCCACTGCACGCCACAGCTGCCAAGCGCCGCACGCAGGGCATTCTCGGCCTTGTCCCAGGTCGCGTCGTCACCGAGGCGAGAGTCCGGGCGCAGCGCGATCTTCAGCGAGATGTCCTCGAATCCGAAGTCGCGGTAGACCGCCATCGCCTGCTGGTGGAAGGCCGTGACTTCGGCCTCGATCTGGTCTTCCGTGCAGAAGATGTGGCCGTCGTCCTGGGTGAAGGCACGCACGCGCATGATGCCGTGCAGCGCACCGGAGGGCTCGTTGCGGTGGCAGCCACCGAACTCGCCATAGCGGATCGGCAGGTCGCGATAGCTGTGCAGACCGGAATTGAAGATCTGCACATGGCCCGGGCAGTTCATGGGCTTCACCGCATAGGTCCGCTTTTCGGACTCGGTGAAGAACATGTTCTCCTTGTAGTTGTCCCAGTGGCCGGACTTCTTCCACAGCGAGACGTCGAGGATCTGCGGGCAGCGCACTTCCTGATAGCCCGAATTCTTGTAAACGCCGCGCATGTACTGCTCAACGGTCTGCCACAGCGTCCAGCCGCGCGGATGCCAGAACACCATGCCCGGCGCTTCCTCCTGTTGGTGGAACAGGTCGAGCTGCTTGGCGATACGGCGGTGGTCGCGCTTTTCGGCCTCTTCAAGCTGGTGCAGGTAGGCCTTGAGGTCCTTGTCGTTCAGCCAGGCGGTGCCGTAAATGCGCGAGAGCATCTGGTTGTTGGAGTCGCCGCGCCAATAGGCGCCGGCCACCTTCATCAGCTTGAAGGCGCGCAGCTTGTCCGTACCGGGAACGTGCGGCCCGCGGCAGAGGTCGGTGAACTCGCCCTGCGAGTACAGCGAGAGGTCCTCGTTGGCGGGGATGGACTCGATGATCTCGGCCTTGTAGTGCTCGCCGAGACCGCGGAAGAAGGCGATCGCCTCGTCGCGCGACTTGACCGTGCGGCTCACAGCCAGCTTCTCGGCGACGATCTTCTGCATCTCGGCTTCGATCTTCGGCAGGTCGTCCGGGGTGAAGGGACGCTCGTAGGCGAAGTCGTAATAGAAGCCGTTGTCGATCACCGGGCCGATCGTGACCTGCGCGCCAGGGTAGAGACGCTGCACGGCCTGGGCCAGCAGATGCGCGGTCGAGTGGCGCAGGATATCGAGCGCGTCTGGATGCTTGTCGGTGACGATTTCAAGCGAGGCGTCGGAGGCGATGCGATAGCTGGTATCGACCAGTTTGCCGTCGACCTTGCCGGCCAGCGCCGCCTTGGCCAAGCCGGCGCCGATGCTGGCGGCGACTTCGCCCACGGACACGGGGCCTTCGAATTCACGGCGACTGCCGTCGGGGAGCGTGATGTGGAGCATGGGAATTCACTCGTGCAGCGCCTGCATCGGAAGCCAGGGGCATTGAAGGCAGGCAACAAAAAAGGGCGCAAGCGCCCTTGGAGCGGGTGCCAGCGCGGTCTGGGGATGTCAGTCGACGGTAGTGGACATGTCGCACGCTCGACCGGCGTTGCCGCCTGGCCACCTCGGGTGTGATCGGTTTCGGAAACGGGCTGCAGGAGAACGTCGCCGCAGCGCCGCAAAGCTAGACCCGCCCGCCGCGCGCTGTCAAATCGCGCGGCGGGCACTGCAGCAGATCAGCGCGACTCGATCAGCTCGACGCCGTCCATGCCCTGCGCCAGCGAGTGCACGTCGCCACCCTGGGCCAGCTTGATCTTCAGGCGCACCTCGTTGGTCGAGTCGGCATGGCGCAACGCATCCTCGTAGCTGATCTCGCCGGCCTGGTAGAGCTCGAACAGGGCCTGGTCGAAGGTCTTCATGCCGAGGTTGGTCGACTCTTTCATCACTTCCTTGAGCTTGTGGATCTCGCCCTCGCGGATGTAGTCCTGCACCAGCGGCGTGCCCAGCAGGACCTCCAGCGCGACCCGGCGGCCCTTGCCGTCCGGTGTGGGGATCAGCTGCTGCGCGACCACGCCCTTGAGGTTGAGCGAGAGATCCATCAGCAGCTGGCCGCGGCGGTCTTCCGGGAAGAAGTTGATGATGCGGTCCATCGCCTGGTTGGCGTTGTTCGCATGCAGGGTGCACAGCACCAGGTGACCGGTTTCAGCGAAGGCGATGGCGTGATCCATGCCCTCGCGCGTGCGCACCTCGCCGATCATGATCACGTCAGGCGCCTGGCGCAGGGTGTTCTTCAGCGCGGCCTCCCAGCTGTCTGTGTCGATGCCGACCTCGCGCTGGGTAATGATGCAGCCCTCGTGCTTGTGCACGTACTCGATCGGGTCCTCGATGGTGATGATGTGACCCGAGGAATTCTGGTTGCGGTAGCCGAGCATCGCCGCCAGCGTGGTCGACTTGCCGGTGCCGGTCGCGCCGACCAGGATCACGATGCCGCGCTTGGTCATCGACAGCGTCTTGATGACCGGCGGCAGATTCAACTCATCGCAGGTCGGAATGCGGGTCTCGATGCGACGCAGGACCATGCCGACCTGGTTGCGCTGGTAGAAGCAGCTCACGCGAAAACGCCCGACGCCGGACACGCCGATGGCGAAGTTGCACTCGTGGGTCTTCTCGAATTCCTCGCGCTGGTTCGGCGTCATCACGTTCAGCACCAGATCGCGCGACTGCTGCGGCGTCAGCGGCGTCTGGGTGATCGGCTGCAGGCGCCCGTGCACCTTGATCGTCGGCGGCATGCCGGACGTGATGAACAGGTCCGAGGCCTTCTTGTGCGACATCAGCTTGAGGTAGCTGGTGAAGTCGATGCTGCTCATGGCGGGCTCCTTCGGAGCGGGATTCGGGATGGGGGATTCGGGATGGAACGACCGCGGGCGCGGCGACTGGGACTCTCACTGCTTCGGGCGGAGACGGAATCGGAACACGGCCACGAGGGCGCTCTCCCAATCCCGAATCCCCACTCCCGAATCCCGGCTCTCATTCAAACAAGCGCTTGTCCTTCGCATATTCCTTCGCCGCCTGACGCGTGACCAGGCCGCGCTTCACAAGATCCTGCAGGCACTGGTCGAGGGTCTGCATGCCGTAGTTCTGGCCGGTCTGGATCGCCGAGTACATCTGGGCGACCTTGTCCTCGCGGATCAGGTTACGGATGGCCGGAATGCCGACCATGATCTCGTGCGCGGCGACCCGGCCGCCGCCGACCTTCTTCAGCAGCGACTGCGAGATCACCGCGCGCAGCGACTCCGACAGCATCGAACGCACCATCGGCTTCTCGCCGGCCGGGAACACGTCGATGATGCGGTCGATGGTCTTGGCGGCCGAGCTGGTGTGCAGGGTGCCGAACACGAGGTGTCCGGTCTCGGCAGCGGTCAGCGCCAGGCGGATGGTCTCCAGGTCACGCAGCTCGCCGACCAGGATGTAGTCGGGGTCTTCGCGCAGGGCCGAGCGCAGGGCCTCGTTGAAGCCGTGGGTGTCGCGGTGCACCTCGCGCTGGTTGATCAGGCACTTGTTCGAGGTGTGGACGAACTCGATCGGGTCCTCGACGGTGAGGATGTGTCCGTATTCGTTCTTGTTGACGTGGTCGATCATCGCCGCCAGCGTGGTCGACTTGCCCGAGCCGGTCGGGCCGGTCACCAGGATCAGGCCCTGCGGCTGTTCGATCAGCTCGCGGAAGATCTTGGGCGCGGCCAGGTCCTCCAGCGTCAGCACCTCGGAGGGAATGGTACGGAACACCGCACCGGCGCCCCGATTCTGGTTGAAGGCATTGACGCGGAAGCGGGCAAGGCCGGGGATCTCGAACGAGAAGTCGACCTCGTAGAACTCTTCATAGTCGCGGCGCTGCTTGTCCGACATGATGTCGTAGATCAGCGCGTGCACCTGCTTGTGGTCGAGCGCCGGGATGTTGATGCGGCGCACGTCGCCGTCCACACGGATCATCGGCGGCAGGCCGGCGGAAAGGTGGAGGTCCGAGGCCTTGTTCTTGACCGAAAAAGCCAGAAGCTCAGCGATATCCATGAGTCGCGCATCCCCGCGTGATGAGTGACGGCGCGCGCCGCGATGAGGCGGGCGCAGCGCCGCTAGACTGTGCCACAGCTCCGGGCGCCCTCGCCCCCGGGCGCCGGCCACGACGCGCTGGAGTATAGCCCCGAACGCCAACCTGGCCATGCCAATGCAAGCCCATAACGAGACGCCCGCCGCAGCCCGCCTGTCCGCCCTGCTCCGCCGCATCGGCGCGGCCGCACACGGCCGCCCGGTCGAGCTGCTGGCAGTCAGCAAGACCCAGCCGGCGGAGGCCGTCGCCGCGCTCGCCGCCTGCGGCCAGCGGTCCTTCGGCGAGAACTACGTGCAAGAAGCGGCCGCCAAGATCGCGGCCTTGCGAACCCTGGGCCTGCGCTGGCATCTGATCGGCCACCTGCAGTCGAACAAGGCCGCGCAGGCGGCGCCGCTGTTCGACTGCATCGAAAGTGTGGACCGCGCCAAGCTGCTGCCGCTGCTGGATGCCGCGCGCGCAACCAGCGGACGTGGGCCGCTGGACATCCTGCTGCAGGTCAACATCGACGACGAAGCCAGCAAGTCCGGCTGCGCGCCCGCCGACGTGCCGGCCCTGGCCGAGGTCGCCGCCCGCTGTCCGAACCTGCGCCTGCGCGGGCTGATGAGCATCCCCGCCCCCGTCCCCGACCTTGCAGCACGCCGCCGCAGCTTTGCGGCCCTGCGCGGTCTGTTCGAGCAGCTGCGCACGCGCTATCCACAGGTCGACACCCTTTCGATGGGCATGAGCGAGGACTTCGAACTTGCGATCGCCGAGGGCGCGACGCGGGTGCGGGTGGGCAGCGCGCTGTTTGGACCGCGAGGAGCCGGGAATCGGGAATCGGCGATCGAGAATCGGTAGAAGCAGCTCCCCGCAAAGCTATCCTTGCCGATCCGGCGCAATCGCATCTCCGCGTTCAGCAGGCTCACTCTCGCCCATGACGATTTCCGATTCCCCTTTCCCGAATCCCGGCCTCACCGCCTTTATTGGCGGCGGCAACATGGCGCGCTCGCTGATCGCAGGCCTGCGCCGGCAGAGGGTGTCGGCGGATCGAATCGTCGTCGCCGAACCGCAGGATGCGCTGCGCCAAGGCCTGCAGGCCGAGTTCGGCGTGCGCGTCTGCGCCGAGGGCCGCGACGCGGTCGGCGGCGCCTCGATCGTGGTGCTGGCGGTCAAGCCGCAGGTCATGCAGGCGGTCTGCGAGGGCCTGCGTGGCGCGCTGGGCGATGCCGTCGTGGTCTCGGTTGCCGCCGGCCTGCCCTGCGCGCGGCTCAGTGAATGGCTTGGCACCCCGCGCATCGTCCGCGCGATGCCCAACACCCCGGCCCTGCTGGGGGCCGGCGCGACCGGGCTGTTCGCCCCGCCGGAGGTCGATGCCGCCGCGCGCGCCAAGGCCGAGGCGGTGATGGCCGGCGCTGGTCTCACCCGCTGGATCGAAGACGAAACCCTGATGGACGTGGTCACGGCGCTGTCCGGCAGCGGCCCGGCCTACTTCTTCCTGCTGGTGGAATCCCTGGTCGCGGCCGCCGTGGCGCAGGGCCTGCCGCGCGAGACGGCCGAGGCGCTGGCGCGGCAGACCGCACTGGGTGCGGCGCGCATGCTGACCGAATCGGGTGATCCCGCCGAGGAACTGCGGCGCCGGGTCACTTCGCCCGGCGGCACCACCCAGGCCGCGATCGAATGCTTCGAGGCCGGCGGCTTCGAGACCCTGATCGCCGCCGCCGTGGACGCCGCGGTCAAACGCGGCCGCGCGCTGGCGGCGGGCTGAAGGCGATGTCGCGGATGCGCCATGCGCACCCGCTAGCGCGGATGAGCGCCGTGTCCTGCGCGGGCTTCAGACTGGCTCGCGCGCCCGAACCTCCAACGGCCAGATGCGCTGATGACACCGGCGCCTGCGCGTACGTCCTATCCTCGCCACCTGTCCACCGGAACCCGCGTCCATGAGCTACTTCGCCCAAGCCGGCGTGATCCTGATCGAGGTCCTGATCGGCCTGTTCGCCACCCTGTTCGTGCTGCGAGTGGCCCTGCCGCTGGCGCGCGCGAACTTCTACAACCCGATCTGCCAGTTTGTGTACCGCGCCACCCATCCGGTCGTGACACCCCTGCGCCGCGCGCTGCGGCCGATCGGACGCTTCGAGACCTCGGCGGCGGCCGTCGCCTGGCTGATCGTGACGATCAAGGTCTGGGCGGTCTACGCCCTGCTGGGGCGTGGCCTGGGGCTTGGCGCAGCGCTGGTCGTCGGCTTCGCCGAAACCCTCGGCCTGGTGCTGTGGATCCTGTTCGCCCTGATCCTGGTGCGGGTGATCCTGAGCTTCATCCAGCCGGCGGGGCATTCGCCGGCTCTGCCGATCATCCTGCAGCTCACCGAGCCGCTTCTGGCTCCGCTGCGCCGCCTGTTGCCGAACCTGGGCGGCTTCGATTTCTCGCCGCTGCTGGCCATGCTGCTGATCTCGCTGTCGCGGGTGCTGGTGATCGCGCCAATCACCGATCTCGGCCTGGCGCTGGCGCGCTGACATCCCCTGCGCGTGCGCCCGGCGTAGGCTGTGCTGCCTGCGCATCCCGAGAGAACAGAGGAATCCCCATGTCACCGCTCCGCTTCCTGCTCGGCCTCACGCTGTCCCTGCTGCCATTGCTCGCTTCGGCGCAGAGCAGCACCACCCGTGGCCTCTACACCATCCACTACAGCGCCCTGCCCTCCATCCTGATCACGCCCGAGGTGGCGCGCAACAGCGGTCTGACCCGCTCGGCCAGCCGTGGCCTGCTCAATATCGCGGTGATCAAGAAGGAAGACACGCGCGAATTCGCCGTCACCGCAGTGATCGAGGCCGCCGCGACCAATGCCGCCGGCCAGCGGCAGAGCCTGCGCATGCGCGAGGTGCGTGAGGGCGAGGCGATCTACTACCTCGGCGAGCCGCGCATCAGCGAGGGCGAGCGCCTCGACTTCGAAGTGCGCGTCACCCCCGAGGGCGCCGGCGAGCCGGTGCTGCTGCGCTTCGCCCAGACCTTCCACCCCTGACCCGGACGCTGCATGAGTCTGATTGCAATCCGACATGGCCAGGCGTCTTACGCTGCTGCCGACTACGACCAGCTGTCGGAGGCCGGCTATGAGCAGTCGCGTCGACTGGGACGTTGGCTGCTGCAGCACGCGCCGCGGCCTGAGCGCGTGGTGATAGGCGCGATGCGCCGTCATCGCCAGACCTGGGAGGCGCTGAGCGAAGCCTATCGAGCCGAAGGCATCGTGTTGCCCGCACCTGAGGTGGATGCAGACCTCAACGAGTTCGACCACCGCGCCGTGCTGGATGGCTATGCACGCGAGCACGCCGAAGCCGCCGCGCTGTTCCGGGTGGATGCGCAAGCGCCGGTTGATCCACGCCGTGTGCTGCAGCAACTGCTGGCGGCGCTGACGGCCTGGACCGAAGACCGCATCGAAGGCGTGCCGGAACGCTGGTCCGAGTTCCAGGCCCGCACCCGCGCCGGCGCCGAACGCCTGCGCCCCGACACCGGCACCGTGCTGGCGGTGTCCTCCGGCGGCGTGCTCTCCCAGTTCGCTCAGGCCGCACTCGAAACCAGCAACGCCCGCGCGATCGAACTGAACCTCAGCCTGCGCAACAGCGCGCTCTGCGAGTTCCACCACCGCACCGGCGCGATGCGCCTGTCGAGCTGGAACAGCGTCCCGCACCTGGCGGAGGCGCGGGAGCTTTGGACGTATTTTTGAGAGCTGGGATTGGGGGTGAGACGGCTCGTTTGCGCGGCACTGCCGCGCGAGTCGTCGAACGCCCGAGCGCTGCGCGCGAGGGCCGGGAACGGGATTCGGGATTCGGGATTCGGGATTCGTCAGAAGCCAGAGCTCTCAAGCTTGTCGCAAGCATTGAGCGCGAGAGGAAACTCCGCGCCCATAATGCTTCGAGAAGCAAGTGCAGCGCCGAGCCCTGATGCTTCGGCTTTTGCGAATCCCCAATCCCGAATCCCAAAGTACCGCGGGCGCATCAGCGCACGCGGTACTTTTCGTACAAGCGCGTATGCCGGCTCGACAGGTCCACTTCGCGTCCGCGGATCCAGGCGCGTTCGACGTTCGTGCGCGCCTCCAGCGGGTCGCCGTCGGCGATCACCAGGGTCGCGAGCTTGCCAGCATCGAGTGAGCCCACCTGGTCGGCGACGCCGAGAATCTCGGCGGGGCTGAGCGTGATCGCGCGGAGGGCGTCCTCGAAGCTCAGGCCGTAGGCCACCGCGCTCGCGGCCTGATACGGCAGGTTGCGCAGGTTGCTGGTGTCGAAGCTGTCGCCGGGCGAGGCGATGGCGAAGCGCACGCCGGCGGCCTTGAGCTTGGCGGCCTGGACGTAAATCGCGTCGACCGCATCGAAGCGGCGCTGCGGCAGCACATGGGTGCCGCCGAGGATGACCGGCACCTCCTGCGCGCGCAGGCGGTCGGCAAGGCGCCAGGCTTCGGCGCCCCCGACCAGCACGGCACGCAGCTTGAACTCAGCGGCGAAATCCAGCGCCGCGCCGATCGAGACCGCATCGTCGGCGTGCAGGAACACCGCCTGCTCGCGCTTCATCGCGGGCTGCATCGCGGCCAGACGCAGATCCGGTAGGGCGACCGTGCCGGCCTGCTCGGCCACGCCATAGGCCCGGGCCTGCTCGAAGGCGCGGCGCAGGCCGCGCTGTTTCTCGGTGACCGCCTTTTTCGCGGCTTCGGCCACTTCGGCCGGCAGCCAGGGCGGTACTTCACCGCCGGGCCAGACGACATGCAGGCCGATCGGCGCCTTGAGCGTCAGCTCCTCCCAGGTCCAGCCATCGAGCTGGATCAGGGCCGAGGTGCCGGTGATCACGCTGCTCGCGCTGGCCTGCGGCGCGCTGAGCGCAAGCAACACACCGTTGGCGCGGGTCACGGGGATCAGTTCGCTTTCCGGGTTGATCGCGACTTCCGCGCGCACGTTGGCGGCGTTGAGTCCCACTTCGGCCATATCGTTGGTGGCGCGCACCGCACCGATCTCGGTGAGGCCGAGCACGCTGTGGGCAGCGATCAGACCGGGGTAGACCTGCTTGCCGGTGGCGTCGATGCGATCCGCGCCATCGAGCGAGATCTCGCTCCCGCCGACAGCAACAATGCGTTCGCCCTCGATACGCACGCGGCCGCCCTCGATGCGCGCACCGCTGACGGTGTGGACGGTGCCGCCATCGATCACGATCGGGCGCTCGGCCGGACGCGCCGGCGGACCGGGCTGGGCAAAGGCAGGTGCAAGGCCCAGAGCCAGCAAAGCGCTTGCTGCGAACAGGCGGGGCTTAGTGGACATGGTCGTTGATCCCGCAGCTGTTGAGGTCGGTGCCGTCGTGATAAAGCCCGCGCAGGGCGCCGAAATGGGCCAGCCAGCGCACGTCGCTCTGCACCAGCCGCAGCAGGGCGGGATCAATACGCGCCGGCTTTTCGTCTTCCGGCTTCGCCTCGGCCGTCATCGACTGTGACTTGCGCCGCTCGGCGGCAGCCAGCGCCAGCAGGCGCTCGCGCTCGGCGAGGATCTGCGCCTGCAGCTGAGCATCCTCGCTGCGGTCAAAGTAGCGTCGGCCATCGATCCAGGTCGTCTCGGCGCGCGCATAGTTCGACAGCGGGTGCGCGCTCCACAGTACGAGATCAGCATCCAGGCCCGGCTTGATGGCGCCCACGCGGTCGGCGATCCCGAGCTGGATTGCCGGGTTCAGTGTCACCAGCTTCCAGGCTTCCTCGTCGCTCAGGCCACCGTGGCGCAGCGCCTTGGCGGCCTCCATGTTGAGCCGCCGCGCCATCTCGTCGCTGTCGGAATTGAAGGAGCTGACCACGCCGGCGCGGGTCATCAGCGCGCCGTTGTGCGGGATCCCGTCGATGACCTCCATCTTGAAGCCCCACCAGTCGGCGAAGGTCGAGGCGCCAGCGCCGATCTCGGCCATCTCGCGGGCCACCTTGTAGCCCTCCAGCACGTGCTGGAAGCTCGCGACCTTGAAGCCGAACTCCTGCGACAGGCGCACGAACATCAGGATCTCGTCCTGCCGGTAGGAGTGGATATGCACCCGCCGTTCGCCGCGCAGGATCTCGGCCAAGGCCTCGAGGCGCAGATCGCGACGCACGGGCTCACCTCGCTTCAGGGAAGAGTCGTAGGCCCGGGCGGCAAGGAAGTGGTCGCGCATGATCTGCTCCACGCCCATCCGCGTCTGCGGATAGCGCACGGTCATGCTCTCGCCCCAGTTGGACTGCTTGACGTTCTCGCCCAGCGCAAACTTCACCCCGGTCGGCGCGCCCTCGAAGACGAGGCCCGCGGCATCCGCGCCCCAGCGCAGCTTGATCACCGCGTTCTGCCCGCCCATGGGATTGGCCGAGCCATGCAGCAGGTTGGCTGAAGTCACCCCGCCGGCCAGCTGGCGATACAGGTTGATATCGGTCGGATCGAGCACGTCGCCCACCCGCACCTCGGTGGTGACCGCATGCGAGGGCTCGTTGACGTTGCGGGCGATGGCGGTATGCGAATGCGCGTCGACGATGCCGGCGGTCAGGTGCCGACCTTGGGCTTCGATCACCTCAGCGCGGCCGGCACTCAAGCCCTGCCCCACCTCGACGATGCGGCCCCGGCGCACGCGCACGTCCGCCCCTTCGAGCACGCCCTGCTCGGTGTTGGTCCAGACCGTGGCACCGCGGATCAGCAGTTCCTCGGCCTGCGGCGGCAGCGCCATGCGGGCGTACTCGCCGGCGGGGTAGCCGCGGTAAGCAGGGATCGCGCGCGGCGGCTCGGCCGGCTTGAAGTCCTTGGCAGGCGCGGTCGATACGGCACTGCTGGTGCCGGAGAAGCCGTAGCGGCGACCATCGACGGTTTCCGCAAAACCTTCCACCGCCCCGCCCTCGCCGATCGCAAGGTCGACCCGTGCGGTGCGCGCGGGCCAGCCGGCGGGACTGGATTCCGGTAGTGCCACCCAGCGGCCATCAAGCTGCTTCAGTTTCAATCGGGACTCACCGAGCGCGAGCTCGCGACTGTCGCCGCTGCCGCTCAGCGACCAGGTCTCGCTGCGACCGTCGGCATGCCAGCGCAGGCTCAGCGCATCGCCCGGCAGACGCGGCGCGATGGCCGCCAGCTCGAAGCGCTCGCCTTCCACCCAGACCTCATAGAGCTTGGCCTTGTCCTCACGGAACAGGCCGGCATCGGCGATCACGAGGTTGGCGAGCTGGCCCGGCGCCACCCGGCCGAGCCGATCGCCTGACTTCAGCAGTTCGGCCGGAGTCACGGTGAGCGCACGCAGCGCGGCGTCTTCTGAGAGTCCAGCCGCCACCGCGCGGCGCAGGGCCGGCCAGAACTGCTTGGCCGGCTCCTTCAGGCCGCGGGTCGACAGCGCAAACGGCAGCCCCGCTTCGGCGACGCGTGCGGCGTTGGCAGGCGCCTGCTCCCAGTGCTGCAGGTCGGCCAGCGCGGTCTGCAGGGCCACTCCGGGCTGTTCGACGGCGGGTGCCTCGGGGAAGTTGAGCGGCAGCACCAGGGGCCTGTTCCAAGCCTTGAGCTGGGGCAGCAGGCGGTACTCATGGCCGGTGCCGACCAGCACGCCATCGAGCTTGAACTCGGCGGCGATGGCCTGGAAACGGCCGGCATCGAGCTCGTCGTCCATCAGCAGGAACACGCGCTGCCGGCCCGCCAGAACCGGCGCCAGCGCCTGCAGGCTCTGGCTGTGCTGCAGGCGGGCATCGGTGACAGCGCGCCGCGAGGCGGACGACTGCGCGCCGGCATACCACCGCGCATCGAGCAGACTCTGGCGGATCAAGGCGATGCTGCCCATCAGCGAGCCCGGGTAGTCGGAACCGAACTGGAAGTCGAAGCCGAACACCTGCGAGACCTCTGGCGCCAGCACGGCATCGCGGCGTGGGCCGGTATCGATCAGGCTGATCAGCGCGCCCTGCCCGGCCAGGATGCCGGCCTGCGGAGCCACGTGTGCGGCCGCGAACCCCAGCTCGCGCAGCGGCTTGGCGTCTGCCGGCTTGTAGTCGATCGAGCGCGCCGCGGAGCGCTCGGGCTGGGCGCGACGATTCCAGTGCGGTGTGCCCGGCTGGCTGGCCTGCTGATCATGCGGCGGCGCCTGTCCCGGCTGTCCATCCTTGATGCCCCCTCGCTGGTGATCCGCAGGCAGGCCAAGCGTCGTGATCGGCTCGACGAAACCCGCGAAGACCGTGGCGCCGCCAAGATCACGAATCTCGAAGCCGGCGGGAATGCGCAGGCCCGATCCCACCGACTCGATGCGGCCGTCGCGCAGCAGCACAGTGGCGTTCTCGATGACCTTGCCTGGCTCGGGCACGACGCGCGCATTGGTCAGCGCCACGCTGCGCGAAGGCCGATCGGCGACGCCCTCACTTGGCAGGGTACGCTGCTGCGCGACCGCAACGGCGGCTACCAGCGGCAGCACAAGAAGGCAGGTCCGGGCCAGCGGCCGGACGATGGATCTGGACATTCGATTCCCCATGGGCCCACCCGGGGCTATGGGGAGACGATAGTGGCGGGCGCGTAATCCAGCGCCGCCCATAAGTCACGCGCGGGCGCGATGCACCCGCGCGCTTCGGATCACAGGGGCAGCGACTGCACGCCGCGCTTGCGCACGATCAGCAGGGCCAGCTCCAGCGACTGCTCGTAGTTGAGCCGCGGATCCACGGTGGAGCGATAGGCACGCTCAAGATCGACATCAGTCAGATCGCGGGCACCGCCCGTGCACTCGGTGACGTTTTCGCCGGTGAGCTCAAGATGCACGCCGCCGAGACGCGTGCCGGCCGCGGCGTGGAGGTCGAAGGCCTGCTCCAGCTCGCTGCGGATGTTGTCGAAACGGCGGGTTTTGAAGCCGTTGCTGGTGGATTCGGTATTGCCGTGCATGGGATCCGCCACCCAGAGCACTCGGCGCCCTTCGCGGCGCATGAGCTCAAGATGCCCAGGCAGCTCCGACGCAATCTTGGCCGCACCCATGCGGTGGATGAAGGTCAAACGCCCAGCCTCGTTTTCCGGGTTGAGAGCGTCCGCCAGGCGCAGCAGCGACTCCGGCTTCACGCCAGGACCCACCTTGACCGCTACGGGATTCCGGATGCCACGCATGTACTCGGTGTGCGCACCGTCCAGTGCGGCCGTGCGCATGCCGATCCAGGGGTAGTGGGTGGAGAGGTTGAACCAGCCCCAGTTGCGTGGCACCTGTCGGGTCAGCGATTCCTCGTAGTCGAGCAGGAGCGCCTCGTGCGAGGTGTAGAAGTCGACCCGGCGCACGCCTTGCGAGGCCTCGCCCGAGAGCGTCTCCATGAAGCGCACGCCATCGCCGATCGCGCGCACCATGCGGTGGTACTCCTCGGCCAGCGGTGAATGGCTGACCCAGCCCAGATCCCAGTACTCCGGGTGATGCAGGTCGGCGAAGCCGCCGTCGATCAGCGCCCGCACGAAGTTCATCGTCAAGGCCGATCGCGAGTGCGCTTCGATCAGGCGCCGCGGATCGGGCAGGCGCGCCTCGGGCGTGAACGCGGGCGAGTTGATGATGTCGCCGCGGTAGCTGGGCAGCTCGACACCGTCCTTGATCTCGGTATCCGCCGAACGCGGCTTGGCGTACTGGCCGGCGAATCGACCCACCCGGATCACCGGCATGCGCAGGCCGTACACCAGCACCACGCTCATCTGCAGCAGCACCTTGAGTCGATTCGAGATCAGTCCCGACTCGCAGTCCGAGAAGCTCTCGGCACAGTCACCGCCCTGCAGCAGGAAGCGCTGGCCCTCCTGGGCTTCGGCCAGCTGCTTCTTCAGCGCCAGAATTTCAAGCGAGGTCACCAGCGGCGGCAGCCGACTCAATTCTGCCAGCGTGGCATCAAGGGCCGTGCGGTCCGGGTAGCGCGGCTGCTGCAGAGCGGGGCGCTCACGCCACGAGGACGGGCTCCAGTCAGCGGGCAGGTTCACGGCTTCTAGGTTGCGTTCGGGCGGCATGACACGACTCCGGGGGCTTGCTGCATTGCGTCAGCGATCATGCCACAGGGCCGGCGGAGCCAAGGTGTAGCCGAGGCCTTGGTCCAATCCGTCACACCGCGATGGACTCAAGCGGGACGGCGCAGCCCGGCCCACAGCGCTCCGACGCCAAGCCCGATGAACCAGACCAGAGTCCAGACCGGCATGGACAGACCGAGGAAGGTCCAGTCGATCTTGGCGCAGTCGCCGGAGCCGGTGAACACCTTCTCGATCACCGTCTGCAGCGGGAATGCATCGAGCATGTAGCCAAGCTCCATGCCGCCGCAGCTCGGCACCTCATCGGCTGGCAGATGCTGCATGCGGACATGCCAGCCGGCGACACCCACGCCGACCGCGGCCCCCAAGCCAACCATCGCGGTGTTCAGCATCCGCAACCAGCCAGGTCGCGGCCCGATGATGGCACCGAGCAAGAAGAACAGGCCCATGAAGACAAAGGCGATGCGCTGAAGGATGCAGAGCGGACACGGCATCATCAGCATGCCGTGCTCAACGTACAGCGCGTAGCCGAGCAGGGCGGCGCAACAGACGAAGCCGGCTAAGAACTGGGCGCGAAAACTCCAGGCGAATGGATTCATCGATGCTCTCTTGCAGTGGGTCGACGCGGCCACGCCACGACGGACGGGCAGCCGAAGAATAGCGTCTCCGAACGTGTCCGCCCCACCAAGGACTGCAAATGCGCCGGCGGGTTCCGCACGAACGAAAACCCCGGCACGAGGCCGGGGCTGTCGGGAGAACTGGGTTGCCGCGACTACTCGGCAGCCGGCTCGATATCGACCTGCGGGCGGTCAACCAGCTCAACGTAAGCCATCGGAGCGCTGTCGCCGGCGCGGAAGCCGCACTTCAGCAGGCGCAGGTAGCCACCCGGACGGGAGACGTAGCGCGGGCCGATCTCGACGAACAGCTTGCCGACGGCGACCTTGTCGCGCAGACGCGCGAACGCCAGACGACGGTTGGCGACGCTGTCGACCTTGGCAAGGGTGATGAGCGGCTCGGCGAAGCGACGCAGCTCCTTGGCCTTGGGCAGGGTGGTGCGGATCAGCTCATGCTTGATGAGCGAGGCAACCATGTTGCTGAACATGGCTTTGCGATGGGCGCTGTCGCGATTGAGCTTGCGGCCCGACTTCTGGTGGCGCATGGGAAATTCCTGGTTGAATGCTGCAGCTGTTGGATTTCGCTGTCGCCGTCCTGGCGTTGCAACAATGGACTGCGGATGGTCCGGGTCGGCCGTCCCTGGCCGACGGTCGCGGGCCATGCGGCCCGTCGACGGTTTGGATCAATCGATCAGCCGAGCATGCCCTGCTGCAGACCAGCCGGTGGCCAGTTCTCAAGCTTCATGCCGAGCGACAGGCCACGCTGAGCCAGCACTTCCTTGATCTCGGTGAGCGACTTCTTGCCGAGGTTCGGCGTCTTGAGCAGCTCCACTTCAGTGCGCTGGATCAGATCGCCGATGTAGTAGATGTTCTCGGCCTTGAGACAGTTCGCCGAACGTACGGTCAACTCGAGGTCATCGATCGGCCGCAGCAGAACCGGGTCGACGCCGGTGGCGGCCTGCTTCGACTCGCCGCGCTGGCGCTGGGTGAAGTCGCCAAACACCGACAGCTGGTCGGTGAGGATGTCGGCGGCGGTGCGCACGGCTTCCTCGGCGTCGATGCTGCCGTTGGTCTCGATGTCCAAAACCAGCTTGTCGAGGTTCGTACGCTGCTCGACGCGGGCGTTCTCGACCGCGAAGGCAACGCGACGCACCGGCGAGAAGGAGGCATCCAGCATCAGGCGACCGATCGCACGCGACTCCTCATCAGGACGACGACGCGCGGAGGCGGGCTGGTAGCCCAGACCGCGCTCGACCTTGAGGCGCATGTTCAGCGCGACATCCTTGGTCAGCGTGCAGATCACGTGCTCGGGATTCAGAATCTCGACGTTGTGATCGGTACGGATGTCACCTGCGACCACGACGCCCGCGCCCTGCTTGCTCAGGGTCACGGTGGCCTGGTCAACGTTGTGCATGCGCAGCGAAACGTCCTTGAGGTTCAGCAGGATCTCAAGCACATCCTCCTGGATACCCTCAACCGTGGTGTACTCGTGCAGCACGCCGTCGATCTCGACTTCGGTGATCGCGAAGCCGGGGATCGAGGACAGGAGGACGCGACGCAGCGCATTGCCGAGCGTATGGCCGTAGCCACGCTCCAGCGGCTCGACAACCACCTTGGCGCGGTTGTTGGCGATACGTTCGATGCCGATGCCGCGCGGACGCAGCACCTGGGTGGCGGAAACGGACATTCGGCGGTTCTCCGTGGATTACTTCGAGTACAGCTCGATGATCAGGTTCTCGTTGATGTCCGAGGGCAGATCCGAGCGCTCGGGCAGCGCCTTGAAGACACCGCTGAACTTCTTGCTGTCGACGTCGATCCAGTTCGGAACCAGGTCCATCTGCTGGGCCAGGGCCGAAGCTTCCTGCACCCGCAGCTGGCGCTGGGCGCGCTCGGTCAGAGCGATCGCGTCGCCGGGCTTGACCTGATACGAAGCGAGATTGACCGCCTTGCCGTTCACCAAGACGCCACAGTGGCTGACCAGCTGGCGTGCCTGCGGGCGGGTGACCGCAAAGCCCATGCGGTAGACCACGTTGTCCAGGCGGGACTCGAGAATCTGCAGCAGGTTCTCGCCGGTGTTGCCACGGCGGGTGGAAGCCTTGCGGTAGACGTTGCGGAACTGGCGCTCCAACAGGCCATAGATGCGCTTGACCTTCTGCTTCTCGCGCAGCTGGACCGCGTAGTCAGACAAGCGACCCTTGCGGGCGGCGCCGTGCTGACCGGGCTTCTGCTCGAGCTTGCACTTGGAATCCAGCGCGCGGGCCGGGCTCTTGAGGCTGAGATCTGCGCCTTCGCGACGAGCGAGCTTGCAGGTGGGGCCGATATAACGTGCCATGGGTATGAGCTCCTAGCCGCGCGTCAGACGCGACGCTTCTTCGGCGGACGGCAGCCGTTATGCGGAATCGGCGTGACGTCGATGATGTTGGTGACCTTGTAGCCGACAGCGTTCAGCGAACGCACGGCCGACTCGCGACCCGGACCGGGGCCCTTGATGCGGACCTCCAAAGTCTTCAGGCCGTACTCCAGCGCGACGCGACCAGCCTTCTCCGCGGCCACCTGGGCTGCGAACGGGGTCGACTTGCGGGAGCCGCGGAAACCAGCGCCACCGGAGGTGGCCCAGCTCAGGGCGTTGCCCTGGCGGTCGGTGATCGTGATGATCGTGTTGTTGAAGGACGCTTGGACGTGGGCGATGCCGTCGGTGACGACACGGCGGATCTTCTTCTTGCCCTTGACGGGAGCCTGCTTGCTCATGACCGGTCCTTACTTCTTGATCTGCTTGCGCGGACCCTTGCGGGTACGGGCGTTGGTGCGCGTGCGCTGACCGCGCAGCGGCAGGCCACGGCGATGACGCAGGCCGCGGTAGCAGCCAAGGTCCATCAGGCGCTTGATGCTGATGCCGATTTCGCGACGGAGGTCGCCCTCGACAACGAATCTGCCGACTTCGGCGCGGAGGCGATCCACCTCGGCCTCCGTCAGATCCTTGATCTTGGTGCTCGGGGTGACCCCGGCAGTCACACAGATCTTCTGCGAACGGGTACGGCCGATGCCGTAGATGCTCTGAAGCCCCACCCAGACATGCTTCTGGACGGGAAGGTTGACACCTGCGATGCGCGCCATGAGGCGATCTCCAACAAGGTATTGCGCGGTGAATCGGGAAGTATACGTTGGCTTCGAGGACAAATAAAGTCCCAGGGTGCAAGTGACACAGCACCCCTGAGGGCACGGGGCGATGGTGCCCGTGCTCCGGCGTTGTCTGATCCCGCCCGGGAGAAGCAAGCCCGGGCGGGACGTCGACTACCCGCGCGAGAAGCCGGCGCGCGAGCCGCCCTTCAGATTGGCCTTCTTCAACAGGCTGTCGTACTGATGGGACATCAGATGCGCCTGGATCTGGGCCATGAAATCCATGACAACGACCACCACGATCAGCAGGGAGGTACCGCCAAACAGGTGGGCGACGGCGGCCGGAACGTTCATGCCGAGCTGCAATGCCTCGGGCAACAGACAGACGGCTACCAAGTAGAGAGAACCCGCCAGGGTCAAGCGCGTCAGCACGCCATCAACGTAGTCGGCAGTGGCTTTGCCAGGACGAATCCCCGGAATCAGCGCGCCAGATTTCTTCAGGTTCTCCGCAGTCTCCTGCGAGTTGAACACGAGAGCGGTGTAGAAGAACGCGAAACCAATGATCAGCGCGCCATACAATACCATGTGCAGAGGCTGCCCAGGCGCGAGTGCCACAGACAGGTCGGTAAGGAAGCCGACGCTGCCGGCCTCACCGAACCAGGTGGCAGCCGTACCCGGAAACAGGATCAGGCTGGACGCGAAGATCGCAGGAATCACGCCGGCCATGTTCAGCTTGAGCGGCAGATGCGAACTCTGGTTCATGTAGGCCTGACGACCGCCCTGACGCCTCGCGTAGTTCACCGTGATGCGTCTCTGGCCACGCTCGACGAATACGACGAAGGCGGTCACCGAAAGGACGATCACGGTGAGCAGGATCACCGTCAGAGGATTCATTTCACCCTGGCTGACCTGGGTCAGCACGGTGATTATCGCGCCTGGCAGAGTGGCAACGATGCCCGCGAAGATGATCAAAGAGATGCCGTTGCCGACACCGCGCTCGGTGACCTGCTCGCCCAGCCACATCAGGAACAAGGTTCCGGCGGTGAGGGACACGACCGCAGTGAAGACGAAGCCAGGGCCCGGATTGAACACCACCGGACCGACCGGACTGCTCTGTCCCTGCAGGGCCATGGCGATGCCAAAGGCTTGGAACACCGCCAACAGGACCGTGCCGACGCGGGTGTACTGGGTGATCTTGCGCCGACCGCTCTCGCCCTCCTTACGCAACTGCTGCAGCGACGGGAAGATCTGCGAGGCCAGCTGCACGATGATCGAAGCCGAGATGTAGGGCATCACGTTGAGCGCGAAAACGCTCAATCGCTCCAGCGCGCCGCCCGAGAACAGGTTGAACATCTGGACGACGCCCCCCTGCTGCTGCATGAGGGACGTCATCGCTTCGGGATTGACCCCGGGCACCGGCACAAAGGTGCCGAAACGGTAGACGATCAGTGCGCCAAGCACGAACAGCAGGCGCTGGCGAAGCTCGGTGAGCTTGCCAAGGGCCGCGAGGGAACTTGCACCCACGTTCGACTGAGCCACGGATTACTCCACCGATCCGCCGGCAGCTTCGATCGCCGCCTTGGCACCGGCCGTGGCGGTCAAGCCACGCACGCTGACCTTGCGATCGAGTTCGCCCTTCTTGACGATCTTCGCGGTGCGCGCACGAGTGGGCACCAGGTTGGCAGCCTGCAGGGCCGGGAAGTCGATCACATCGCCTTCGACCAAGGCCAGCTGATACAGGAAGACCTCGGCGACGTCATCCTTCAGCTTGGAGCGAAAACCAACCTTGGGCAGGCGGCGCTGCAGCGGCATCTGGCCGCCTTCGAAACCGGGCTTGACCTTGCCCTTGCCGGTGCGGGCGTACTGGCCCTTGTGGCCGCGGCCGCAGGTCTTGCCGAGGCCGGAACCGATACCGCGACCGACGCGAACGCGGTCCTTGCGGGCGCCGTCAGCGGGCTTGAGGGTATTGAGACGCATGGTGTTCTCCGGAGATTCCGCTTACTGCTCGACGCGGACCAGGTAATAGACGGTGTTGATCAGACCGCGCACGCTCGGAGTGTCCGGCAGCTCGCGCACGTCGTTCAACTTGCGCAGACCGAGCGCCTTCACCGACAGGCGGTGACGCGACTGGGTGCCACGCAGACCCTTGACCAGACGAACCTTGACGGTCTTGCCTGCATTAGCCATTGCTGATCTCCTCCAGCTTCTTGCCGCGCTTGGCCGCGATCTTCGAGGGCGAGTGCATCGCCTGCAGGCCCTTGATGGTGGCGCGAACGAGGTTGATCGGGTTACGCGAACCGACAGCCTTGGCGAGGATGTTCTTGACACCGGCCGCTTCCAGCACCGCGCGCATCGCGCCGCCGGCGATTACGCCGGTACCCTCGGAGGCGGGCTGCATGTAGACGCGCGCCGCGCCATGGTTGGCCTTGATCGGGTACCACACCGTACCGCCGTTCAGCTCGACGCTGACCATGGCCTTGCGGGCGTATTCCATCGACTTCTGGATGGCGACGGGCACTTCACGCGCCTTGCCATAGCCGAAGCCGACACGGCCGGCACCGTCACCCACAACCGTCAGCGCGGTAAAGGTGAACTGGCGGCCGCCCTTGACCGTCTTCGACACGCGATTGACGGCAACCAGCTTTTCCAGCATGCCGTCGCTGTTGTCACGATCATTCGTGCTCATTGCGTTTCTCTCGTTGCTTACGGCCCTTCGGGCCGCTTGTAGTTGTGGTGCAGCCAATGGATCGCGTCAGCGATCAGAACTTGAGGCCGGCCTCGCGGGCTGCATCGGCAAGCGCCTTGATGCGGCCGTGGTAGCGGAAGCCCGAGCGGTCGAACGCAACAGCCTCAACGCCAGCAGCCAGAGCGCGCTTGGCGATGACCTGACCGACCTTGGCGGCGGCATCCTTGTTCTTGGTGCCTTCCAGACCCTCACGCACTTCCGACTCAAGCGTCGAGGCCGCAGCCAGGACCTTGGAGCCATCCGAGGTGAACAGCTGAGCGTAGATATGCTGACCGGTCCGCGACACGGACAGACGAGCAGCGCCGAGCTCGCGAATGTGGGCGCGAGTGGTCTTGGCGCGGCGCAGACGAGCGATTTTCTTTTCCATGGTCTTTCCTTGAGAAAGCTGAAGGCGTGGAGGGGAGCCCGCAACGCAGGCTCCACGAAGACTCCGGATCAGGCCTTCTTGGCTTCCTTCATCACGATCTTCTCGCCGGAGTAGCGCACACCCTTGCCCTTGTAGGGCTCCGGCGGACGGAACGCGCGGATCTTGGCAGCCACCTGGCCAACCACCTGCTTATCGGCACCCTTGATCAGGATTTCCGTCTGGCTGGGAGTTTCGATGGTGATGCCCTCCGGCGCAGAGAACACCACCGGATGGCTGAAGCCGAGGCTCAGGTTGAGGTCGCGACCGGCCACCGAGGCACGGTAACCGACGCCAACCAGCTCCAGCTTGCGGGTGTAACCCTCGGACACGCCGGCCACCATGTTGGCGAGCAGGGCGCGCAGGGTGCCAGCCATGGCGATCAGGTCGTCATTGGCGGCCTTGACGCGGAGCTCGCCACCTTCGACGGCGACATCGACACCAGCGGGCTTGGCCTGGGTCAGGGAGCCCTTCGGGCCCTTGACCGTCAGGTTCAAAGCATCCTGGCTGAGTTCGACGCCCTTGGGCAGGGCAATGGGCTTCTTGGCAACGCGGGACATATGCGATCTCCTCTTATGCCACCAGGCCCAGAACCTCGCCGCCGAGGCCTTCAGCCCTGGCCTGCGCGTCGGTCATGATGCCCTTGGAGGTGGAGATGATGGCGATGCCGAGACCACCCAGAACACGGGGGAGCTCGGCCTTGCCGCGGTACTGGCGAAGGCCCGAACGCGAGAACCGCTCAAGCTTCTCGATGACCGGGCGGCCCTGGTAATACTTCAGGGCGATCTCGAGCACCGGCTTGTTCTCGACGGTCTGCACCTGCGCGTCGGCGAGGTAACCCTCGTTCTTCAGCAGGTTGGCGATGGCGACCTTCAGCTTCGAGGACGGCATCCTAACGGTCTTCTTGCCAACCGCCGCCGCATTCTTGATGCGAACGAACATGTCGGCGATGGGATCAGTCATGCTCATTTGGTTTTACCTTTTGAGTTGCACCGATATCCGCTTTCGCGAACGGTTCAAGTGGAAAGAGCCGGCCCCTTACGGAGCCGGCCCGGAGAAACTTAAGTCCGACAGTTTACCAGCTTGCCTTGCGAAGGCCAGGCACATCTCCGCGCATCGTGGCCTCGCGAAGCTTGTTGCGGCCGAGGCCGAACTTGCGGTAAACGCCGCGCGGACGGCCGGTAAGCTCGCAGCGGTTGCGCTGACGGCAGGGGCTGGCGTCACGCGGCAGCTTCTGCAGCTTGGCCTGGGCAGCGGCCTTGTCTTCGTACGAGGCCTTGGGGCTGGCGATGATCGCCTTAAGCTCGGCGCGCTTGGCAGCGAACTTTTCGGCGGTCTTGGCCCGCTTGATCTCGCGGTTGACCATGGAGGTCTTGGCCATGTCTTGAGTCCTTCAGGATCAGTTGCGGAAGGGGAAACGGAAGGCTTCGAGCAGCGCCTTGGCTTCCGCATCCGTCTTGGCCGTGGTGGTGATGGCGATATCCATGCCACGAATCGCGTCGACCTGGTCGAAATCGATCTCGGGGAAGATGATCTGCTCCTTCACGCCCATGTTGTAATTGCCACGCCCGTCGAAGGAGCGGCCCGACACACCGCGGAAGTCGCGGACGCGCGGCAGCGAAATATTGATCAGACGATCGAGGAACTCGAACATCTTCGCGCGGCGCAGAGTGACCTTGCAGCCGATCGGCCAGCCATCACGGATCTTGAAGCTCGCCACCGAGATGCGCGCCTTGGTCGTCACCGGCTTCTGACCGGAAATCTTCGCCATTTCGGCGACGGCATTCTCGAGGATCTTCTTGTTGCCCACGGCCTCGCCCACGCCCATGTTCAGCGTGATCTTGGTAAGGCGCGGCACCTGCATGACGTTGGCGTAACCGAAGCGCTCCATCATCTTCGGCACTACCTGGTCTTTGTAGAACTTTTCCAGACGGGTGGTCATCACTGCATTCCTCAGGCGTCAATCGCCTCACCGCTGGAGCGGAACACACGCAGTTTGCGTCCATCCTCCAGCACCTTGAAGCCAACGCGATCGCCCTTGCCCGTTGCCGGATTGAACAGCATCACGTTGGAGATATGGATCGGCGCTTCACGCTCGATGATCCCGCCCGGCTGGTTGGCCTGGGGGTTCGCCTTGGTGTGGCGCTTGATCAGATTGATGTTCGAGACAACCACGCGGTCACCGACCACGCGCACGACCTCGCCCTTCTGACCCTTGTTCTTGCCGGTGATCACCAGAACCTGGTCACCCTTGCGAATACGGCTCATGGCTAGTTCCTTTACAGCACTTCGGGAGCCAGCGAGACGATCTTCATGAACTTCTCGCCACGCAGCTCGCGCGTGACCGGCCCGAAGATGCGCGTGCCGATCGGCTCGTGCTTGTTGTTCAGAAGAACGGCAGCGTTGCCGTCGAAACGGATCAGCGAACCGTCAGCGCGGCGCACGCCCTTGCGGGTGCGCACCACAACGGCGTCGTAGACCTCGCCCTTCTTGACCTTGCCGCGCGGAATGGCGTCCTTGACGGACACCTTGATGATGTCGCCGATGTGGGCGTAACGGCGCTTGGAGCCGCCGAGCACCTTGATGCACATCAGCTCCTTGGCACCGGAGTTGTCTGCCGCATCAAGAAAAGACTGCATCTGGATCATGGATCTTCTCCTTGAGCGATCAGGCGCCGCGGCTCACGACTTCGAGAACGCGCCAAGTCTTGGTCTTCGACAGCGGGCGGCACTCCACCACGCGGACGATGTCACCTTCCTGACAGCTGTTGTTCTCGTCGTGCGCGTGCAGCTTGGTCGAACGGCGCAGGTACTTGCCGTACAGCTCGTGCTTGACAGCACGCTCGACCAGCACGGTGACGGTCTTGTCCATTTTGTTGCTGACCACGCGACCTTCGACGGTGCGGGGAGTCTGGGTGTTGTCACTCATGTCGGTCGCCTTACGCGTTGGAGCCCAGCAGCATCTTGACCTGCGCGATTTCGCGGCGCACGTTCTTCAGCTGATGGCTCTGGGTCAACTGGCCGCTACCCTTCTGCATGCGAAGGTTGAACTGCTCACGGCGCAGATCGAGGAGATGGGCCTTCAGTTCGACGGCCGACTTCTGGCGGAGTTCCTTGATGTCCATCAGCGCACCGTCCGGGTCACGAAAGTGGTCTGCACCGACAGCTTGGCGGCGGCCAAGCGAAAGGCTTCGCGGGCGGTCTCTTCCGGGATGCCCTCGATCTCGTAGAGCACCCGACCGGGCTGGATCAGCGCCACCCAGTACTCCACGTTGCCCTTACCGCTACCCATGCGGACTTCGATCGGCTTCTGCGTGATCGGCTTGTCGGGGAAGACGCGGATCCAAAGCTTGCCGCCACGCTTGACATAGCGGCTGATGGTGCGGCGGGCGGATTCGATCTGGCGGGCCGTGAGCTGGCCGTAGGTGGTCGCCTTCAGGCCGTACTCGCCGAAGCTGACCTGCGCGCCGTTCCAGGAGAGGCCGGTGTTCCGGCCCTTGTGTACCTTGCGGTACTTGGTTCTTTTGGGCTGCAACATGACAGTGGTTCCTTACTTGGCCTGGCGGGGCGCGCGCTCGGGGCGCTGCTCTTCGGCCTTCTCCTGACCCACCTGCGAGTAATCGAAGATCTCGCCCTTGTAGATCCAGGTCTTGATACCGATGACGCCGTAGGTGGTGTGCGCTTCAGCGAAGCCGTAGTCGACGTCAGCGCGGAGCGTGTGCAGGGGTACGCGGCCTTCGCGGTACCACTCCGAACGCGCGATCTCGGCGCCGTTGAGGCGGCCGGCGACGTTGACCTTGATGCCCAGCGCGCCAAGGCGCATCGCGTTGCCGACCGCGCGCTTCATGGCGCGACGGAACATGATGCGACGCTCAAGCTGCTGAGCGATCGACTCGGCAACCAGCTGGGCATCGAGCTCGGGCTTGCGGACCTCGGCGACGTTGATGTGCACGGGCACACCCATGATGTCGCTGACGTCGCGTCGCAGCTTCTCGATGTCCTCGCCCTTCTTGCCGATCACAACGCCCGGACGGGCGGTGTGGATCGTCACGCGGGCGGTCTTGGCCGGACGCTCAATCTGGATGCGCGAAACGCCCGCAGCGGCGAGGCGCTTGCGAAGCATCTCACGGACCTTCAGGTCGCCCGCCAGGTAACCGGCGAACTCGCGCTTGTTGGCGTACCACTTGGAATTCCAGTCCTTGGAGATACCAAGGCGAATTCCGATCGGATGAACTTTGTGACCCATCGTGCGTCCCCGATTACTGGCCGGTGCCCACAACCACAGTGATGTGGCTGGTGCGTTTCAGGATGCGAGCTCCGCGGCCCTTGGCGCGGGCGTGGAAGCGCTTCATGGTCGGGCCCTCATCGACGAAGATGCGGGCGACCTTGAGCTCGTCGACGTCGGCGCCGTCGTTGTTCTCGGCGTTGGCAACCGCCGACAACAGGACCTTGCGGACGATCTGGGCGGCCTTCTTCTCGCTGAACTTCAGCAAGTTGTCGGCGCGATCGACGGGGAGGCCACGGACCTGGTCGGCGACCAGGCGGACCTTCTGTGCGGAGATGCGGGCACCTCGGAGGATGGCTTTGGTTTCCATTGCTATCGCTCCTTAGCGGCCGGACTTCTTGTCGCCACCGTGACCCTTGAAGGTCCGGGTGACGGCGAACTCGCCCAGCTTGTGGCCGACCATGTTCTCG
Source organism: Aquimonas voraii (assembly GCF_900101825.1). Lineage (GTDB taxonomy): Bacteria > Pseudomonadota > Gammaproteobacteria > Xanthomonadales > Xanthomonadaceae > Aquimonas > Aquimonas voraii. Next base: position 3,084 of record NZ_FNAG01000011.1, on the reverse strand, counting down.
TTGATCAGCACGGGGACGTGCTGGCGACCGTTGTGGATCGCAATGGTCAGGCCGATCATTTCCGGCAGCACCATCGAGCGACGGGACCAGGTCTTGATCGGGCGCTTGTTATTCGTGGCCGCAGCGGTCTCCACCTTCTTGGCAAGGTGCAGATCAATGAACGGGCCTTTCTTGAGTGAACGTGCCATGACCTATTCCTATTACTTCCGGCGCCGCACGATGAACTGCTCGGTGCGCTTGTTGTTGCGGGTCTTGTAGCCCTTGGTCGGAACACCCCACGGGGTGACCGGGTGGCGACCGCCCGAAGTACGGCCTTCACCACCACCGTGCGGGTGGTCGACCGGGTTCATCACCACGCCGCGAACGGTCGGGCGGACGCCCATCCAACGCTTCGCACCGGCCTTGCCGATCTTGGTGAGGTTGTGCTCGCTGTTGCCGACTTCACCGATCGTGGCGCGGCAATCCGCCGGCACCTTGCGCATCTCGCCGGAGCGGAGGCGAAGGGTCGCGTAGCCCTGTTCACGGGCGATCAGCTGGCAGGAGGCGCCGGCGCTGCGCGCCAGCTGGGCCTTCTTGCCCGGCTTCATCTCGACGCAATGCACCGTCGTGCCGATCGGAATGTTGCGCAGCGGCAGGGTGTTGCCCACCTTGATGGGGGCGTCACGACCCGACATCAGCTGGTCGCCAACCTGGATGCCCTTGGGCGCGATGATGTAGCGGCGCTCACCATCGGCGTAGCACAGCAGCGCGATGTGCGCGGTGCGGTTGGGATCGTACTCGATGCGCTCGACGCGGGAGGCGATGCCTTCCTTGTCACGCTTGAAGTCGACGATGCGGTAATGCTGCTTGTGGCCGCCACCGATGTGGCGGGTGGTGATGCGACCGGCGTTGTTGCGGCCGCCGGTGCGCGACTGCGCTTCGACCAGAGCCGCGTGCGGCGCACCCTTGTACAGATGGTCGCGGCTGACGCTCACCTTGGAGCGGCGACCCGGCGACGTGGGCTTGTAAGTGATCACTGCCATGTCTGCTTACCTCAGGCCCGGGCCATAACGTCGATGGACTGACCTTCGGCCAGCTTGACGTAGGCCTTGCGCCAATCACCGCGACGACCCGCGCGGGAGCGGAAGGACTTGCTCTTGCCCTTGACGTTGACGACGTTCACCGCCTCGACCTTGACCGAGAAGAGCTGCTCCACGGCAGCCTTGACGTCGGCTTTGGTGGCGCCGGCGGCGATCTCGAAGACGTACTGGTTCGAGACTTCCTGCAGGCGGGCACCCTTTTCGGAGATCAGGGGCGCGCGCAGCACGCTCAGGATGTGTTCGGTGCTCATGCCAGCCACTCCTCGATCTTCTTGACCGCGTCCACGGTCACCACGACGTGATCGGCGCCCACCAGGGAAACCGGATCCAGACCCTGAACGTCGCGGACTTCGACGTAAGGGATATTGCGAGCGGAGAGATACAGCGCCTCGGAACCGTTTTCGGTCACGATCAACGGACGCTTGCCCAACTGCAGCTCGGCCAGCTTGGCGACCAATTCCTTGGTCTTCGGCTGCGCAAGGTCGAAGGATTCGACGACCAGCAGGCGGCCGTGGCGGTTGAGCTCGGAGAGGATCGAACGCAGGGCACCGCGGTACATCTTGCGATTGATCTTCTGCGCGAAGCTGCGCGGACGCGCGGCGAAGCTGACGCCACCGCCGATGAAGATCGGCGCGCGGTAGTCACCGTGGCGAGCACCGCCACCCTTCTGCTTCTTGAACTTCTTGGTGGTGCCGGACACCTCGGAACGGCTCTTCTGAGCCTTGGTGCCAGCACGACCGGCATTGCGGTAGGCCACGACCACCTGGTGTACCAGGTCTTCGCGGAAGTCGCGACCAAACACCTCGTCGGAGACGGTCAGCGTCTTGGAGCTTCCCTTGACTGCGAGTTCCATGACTGAGCTCCTTTAGGCCTTGGCCGCCGGGCGGACGATGACGTCGCCACCGGGAGCACCCGGGATGGAACCACGCACGGCGATCAGGCCGCGCTCGGCATCCACCTTCATGACGACAAGATTCTGGGAGGTCTGATTGACCGCACCCATGTGGCCGGACATTTTCTTGCCGGGGAACACTCGACCCGGGGTCTGGCGCTGACCGATCGAGCCGGGAGCGCGGTGCGACAGCGAGTTACCGTGGGTTGCGTCGCCCATGGTGAAACCATGGCGCTTGATGGTGCCCGCAAAGCCCTTGCCGCGGGTAACGCCAGCGACATCGACCTTCTGGCCTTCGGCGAAAATATCGGCGCGGATCTCCGCACCCACCGCGTACTCGCCAGCCTTGTCGGCGGCAACGCGGAACTCCCAAAGACCACGACCTGCTTCAACCTTCGCCTTCGCGAAGTGACCGGCCTCCGGCTTGTTCAGAAGAGCGGCGCGCTTCGCGCCAGCCGTGACCTGGATGGCGGCGTAACCGTCCGACTCCAGCGTCTTGACTTGGACCACGCGATTGGGGGTCGCCTCGATCAGGGTGACCGGCACCGACTCACCCGACTCGGTGAAGATCCGGCTCATGCCGCACTTGCGGCCAACGATTCCGATGCTCATGGGGAATGCCTCAGTACAGCTTGATCTGAACGTCGACGCCAGCCGCGAGCTCGAGCTTCATCAGCGCGTCCACGGTCTTGTCGTTCGGATCCACGATATCGAGCACGCGCTTGTGCGTGCGGGTCTCGTACTGGTCGCGGGCGTCTTTGTCGACGTGCGGCGACACGAGCACGGTGTAGCGTTCGGTCTTCGTGGGCAGCGGGATCGGGCCGCGCACCTGCGCGCCGGTCCGCTTGGCCGTCTCCACGATCTCGCTCGCAGAACGGTCGATCAGACGGTGATCGAACGCCTTGAGCCGAATCCGAATCTTCTGGTCCGCCATGGGCCTGGTCCTTGGTTTTCGTTAAAGAGCGTCGGGGGTGGGAGCGTCTGTCCCACCCCCCGGGTGCAAGCCCGCTATCGTATCACTGGATGATCTTGGCGACAACACCGGCGCCGACGGTACGACCGCCTTCGCGGATCGCGAAGCGCAGGCCTTCTTCCATCGCGATCGGGGCGATC
>NZ_FNAG01000022.1 GCF_900101825.1 Aquimonas voraii | reverse complement strand
CGCGGTGATCTCGAAGCTCACCGTCGCCGTGTCGGTCAGGACGTCAGGTGCGCCGTTGGTCGTGCCGTTGTCGATGATCGTGTAGGTGAAGCTCGCCGCACCGTTGAAGTTAGCAGCCGGCACGAACACCGGATCCGTGCCGACCAGGCTCACCGAACCACCCACGGCAGCACCCACGCTGTCGATCGTGATCGTCTGGCTACCCTCTTCCGGGCCCGCGTTGTCGTTCGCCAGCAGCGAGGCCGCCGTGAACACGTACTGCGTCGCCTCCTCCAGGTAGGTGCCCGCCGGCGTATCGTCCACCGCCACCGGCGCGTCGTTGACCTCGGTCACCGTGAACGACACAGTCGCAGTATCCGTCAGCGGATCCGCCCCACCGTTGGTGGTGCCGTTGTCCGTAACGGTGTAGACGAAGCTGGCTGCCCCATTGAAGTTCAGGGTCGGCGAGAACACGACCTCGCTGCCGACGATGTTGACCGTGCCGCCCACCGCGCTGTTGACCGCGGTGATGTTCAGCGTCTGCGCGGCTTCAGTGCCGGCGCCGCCCGGGTTGTCGTTAGCCAGCAGGTCGACAAAGTCGATGATGTAGTCGCCGCTGTCCTCGGCGATCGCTCCGATGCTGTCGTCGGTCGCCACCGGCGCGTCATTCACTTCCGAGACGCTCAGCGTCACCGTGGTCAGCGCCGACTCCGCCCCCAGGCTGTCGCGGGCGCGGTAGGTAAAGCTGTCGGTGCCGTTGAAGTTGGCCGCCGGCGTGTAGCTGAAGGTGCCGTCGCTGTTGAGCGTGAAGCTCGCAGCATTCGACGGACCGGTGCCCAGCACCGCCGTCATCGGCAGATTGTTTTCGCCGGGCGCGCCGCCCTGCAGGTCGCTGTCGTTGGCCAGCACCGAGGTGGAGGCGGTGAACGGCGTGTCTTCGACCGCGCTGTAGCTGTCCGCCGCGGTGACCGGGGCGTCGTTGACCGAACTCACCGTCACCGTGAACAGCGCCTGCACCGTCTCGCCGTTGGCCAACGCGGTCAGGGTGATCTGGGTGGGCGAACCGTTCTGGTTGGGCGCCGGCTGGATGGTGATCGTCCGCACGCCGTTGCCGGCGGAGACCGGCGAAACGGTGATGCGGTTGTTGGGGATGATGGTCTGGTTGCCCGACACCGCGCTCAGTGCGATCGGGTCGCCATCGGCGTCGAACACTTCGGCGGTGACGTTGAGGGTGCCGTCCTCCGCCATGGTCTGGTTGCCCGGGGAGTTGATGAACACCGGGGCTGCGGCGGACGCGGCGCCTGCCGCGAAGAGCAGGCCGAACAGGCTGCCCAAGGGCAGCCAGCGCGAGCCGCTGGGCGTGGCCGGGGGTACGCCCCGCGGCATGGGATGTTGATCAGTCATGGTCAGTTCTCGAGTCAGTGGTTCGAAAAGGTCCAGGCACCGGAAGCGGTGCTTCGTGTCACGGGCACCGCCTGCCGGCTGGATGACCCATCCCACGCTTGCGCGTGGCGTCACCCAGCCCGTAGGCCGGGGGTGCAGCAGACCTGTCCGCCATGGACGGGCAGGCGTTCAGCCCCACCGGTACGAGACCGATCGGGCGGAATGGAGAGCCGGTGGCACGCCTCTGGCGTGGCCGCGCAGACGGGCCGCGAGGCTGGGCGACGGCTGACGAACGGTTAATTCCACAGAGCGGGCGGCAGCGGCCGCAGCCGTTCTCGGCGGCGGACTTTCCGCTGAGGGCAGCGTCAAAGCGCTGGCGCAAGACGCCGTGGCGACGGTTTTCCGTCTGTTCCTGCGCCGCTACCGGGACCGGCAGGTGAGTCAGATCAATGGCTTGCACGTGCACCCCCTTGGGTCGTGAGCCGGGCCATCGCTTGCCGGCCCTGTGCAGCCGTGACGGCTGCAAGGGCCGTGCTCGGGCCTGTCGTTCACCCAACTGAACAAAGCGCCAGAGTGAGGCGCAGCGCACACTTTATACCCAGCCCTTTGGTACGAGTGCGCCGGAGACGAGACGGGCGCAGCCTCTCCATGGCGATAGACGGCCGCCCACGGCCGCCCGCCATCACCCTGGGGAGGGAACAGCATGAAGACTCTGATCCGCGCGGCCGCCCTGGCCGCCTTCGCCCTGTGCGCGCTGCCCGCGGCCGCACAGACCTGCCGCGACGCCGTGGTGCTGGTCCACGGCAACACCGGCGCGCCCGCCGACTGGGCCAACACCGTGGCCGAGCTCAAGCGCCGCGGCTACAGCGATGCGCAGATCCACCGACCCAGCTGGGGCAGCAAGACCTGCGCGGCCTGCAACGACCACAGCGGCAGCGAGGAGACGCCGGTGCTGAACGCGATGGTCGATGCCATCGCCGGATCGTGCACCGGCAAGGTCGATGTGATCACCCACTCGATGGGCGGCACCCTGGCCGGGCGGGTGATCCAGCAGAACGGCCTGCGCCCCTACGTGCAGAGCTTCGTCGGCATCGCCGGGGCCTTTCGCGGCCTGTGGACCTGCGGCAGCTATCCCTGGAATGTCGCCACCAGCACCTGCGGCTACTGGGGGCTGTCGGTGGGCAGCCCTTTCCTCACGGGCTTGAACGGGGTGCGCTTCGGCGACCGCGTGCATTCGATCAAGTCCTACTACGACCAGATCGTCTGCGGCAGCGGCGTGTGTACGGTGGGCGGCGTGCACTCCAGTTCGATCTGGGGCGAGAACAGCAGCACCACCTACACCTTTGGGCACTTCGGCCTGCTGGACTACACCGCGGTGAAGCAGGTGGACCTGATCCAGTAGCCGCACGCGCAGGCAAGCACCGGCACAGGGCGCCGCCGGGGCGCCCTGTGCGTGGGGTATCCGGCTCGGGTGGCAGGTCGCGCAGGGCGCTGCCGCGGTCGAGCCACGGCGCGCGCCCGTCGCAGGGCGCGCCGCAGCGATGCCGGGCGCAGGCGGTAGCGCGCGCCGGCACCCCCCCGGCGAACCGCTGGGCCAGTCCCGTTCCGCAGTTCGGGCATGTCAGTTGCAATGCGGAGCGCCACGATCAGAACGGGATGCACCCATGCCGAGTTTCCGTCGCTGGAGCGTGGCCGCGAAGGCCGCTTTGCTGATTGGGGCCCTGTCCATCATCGGGTTCGTGATTGCGGGCCTGCTGATCTACCAGCGGGCGGCGGAGGTTGCGCGCGAAGCGGCCATGCTGGAGTTGAGGGCAATCGCGCGCGCCGAGGCCAATGCCGTGGGGGACTTGTTGAACCAAGGCCCGCTGCTGACCCGCTCGCTGGCGCGAACCCTGCTCGACGATATCGAAGCCGGGCGCCAGGACCGCGCCGCCGCCGCCGAGCGCGCGCGCGGCCTGCTGGCACCTCAAACCCAGTTTGTCGGTATGGCGATCGGCTTCGAGCCCGGGGCCTTCGACGGTCGTGACGCCGAATTCGTTTCGGCCGATGCCCTGCACGACGCCAGCGGACGCTTCGTTCCCTACTTCTTCCACGCGTCGGGCGGCGTCGAAGCCACCGTATTGGAGGATTACGACACGCCTGGCGCCGGCGATTACTACCTGCTCTCGAAGCAGAGCAAGGGCGAAGTGATGATCGAGCCCTATCTCTATCCCATCGACGGCAAGGACGTTCTGATCACCACCTTCACCACGCCGATTCTTCGCAACGGCGAGTTCATCGGCATCGTCTGCATCGATACCGGCCTCGCGGTCCTGCAGCAGCGGCTGGCCGGCGTAACGGTGGGACAGGCGGGCCAGGTGCGGCTGGTGTCGGCGCAGGGCCTGCTGGTGGCAGACCGCAACGCGGAAGCGATTGGCAAGCCCTTCGAGGCAAGCTATGCCGGCGAGATGCGGGCCGCCGTGGCGGCGGATCGCAGCTTTGAAGTCTTCGACGAGGACAGCGCGCAGGTCTATGTGCCTATCCGCATCGGCAACTATCCCGGCCGCTTCGCGCTGGGCGCCGAACTGCCGCTGCAGGAACTGCTCGCCGGTGCACGCGCAGTCAGGGTCACCGTGTTCTGGGTGGCCCTGGTGATGTCGATCGTGGTGATCACCGCCACGATCCTGCTGCTGCGTCGGCTGGTCGGTGCCCCGCTGGCCGGCTCGGTGGCGTCGATCGAGCAACTCGCCGGCGGCAACTTCGATGCGCGCATCGATGTGAGCCGCGAGGACGAACTGGGTCGGCTCAACCGTTCGATGTCGCGCATGGCCGCCGAGATCAAGGGCCGCATCGAGCGCGACCAGGCGGTGGCCCGCGAGAACCTGCGCGTGCGGCTCGCGCTTGACCAGGCGAGCGTGGGCGTGATGATCGCCGACAACGAGCACACCATCGTGTTCGCCAACCCGCGCGTGTCGCGCATGCTCAGCGACCAGTTGGCGGAGATCCGCAAACAGATTCCCGAGTTCGATCCCAGGGACATCGTCGGCAAGAGCATCCATCGCTTCCACGGCAAGCAGGTCGAACAGGTGCGCGGACGCCTTGACGGGATCCGCGACCAGCATCGGACGCGGATCCAGCTGGGCGCTGCCATCTTCGAGCTGTTCGTCAATCCGGTGAACGACGAGCGTGGCGAGCGGATCGGCTTCGTCGTCGAATGGCACGATCGCACCATCGACGTGCGCTTCGAGCAGGAGATTGCCGAAGTGGTGCAGGCGGCAGCACGCGGCATCCTGACCGAGCGCATGGCCACCGAGGGCCGCAGCGGCTTCTATGCGCTGGTTTCCAACAGCCTCAACACCCTGCTGGACCAGGTCGACACCAGCCTGCGCGAAATCCGGCGGGTGCTGTCGGGCCTCGCGCGCGGTGAGCTCTCGAACCGCATCAGCACCGACATGGTCGGAGTGTTCGGCGAGATCAAGAACGACGCCAATGCCACGGTGGACAGCCTGCGCGAAATCGTCGGCGAGATCCAGGCGGCGGTGGGCGCGATCAACTCGGCCGCCGGCGAAATCGCCTCGGGCAATGCGGATCTGTCATCGCGCACCGAGCAGCAGGCGGCCTCGCTCGAAGAGACGGCGGCGAGCATGGAGGAGCTGACCTCCACCGTGCGCCAGAACGCCGAGAACGCCCGCAGCGCCAACCAGCTCGCGATCGGTGCCGGTGACGTAGCCGAGCGCGGCGGCAAGGTGGTCAGCCAGGTCGTCACCACGATGGGCGAGATCAACGCGCAGTCGCGCAAGATCGAGGACATCATCGGCGTGATCGACGGCATCGCCTTCCAGACCAACATCCTCGCGCTGAACGCGGCGGTCGAGGCGGCGCGCGCCGGCGAACAGGGCCGCGGCTTCGCGGTGGTCGCCTCGGAGGTGCGCTCGCTGGCGCAGCGCTCGGCAGCCGCGGCAAAGGAGATCAAGCAGCTGATCTCGGACACGGTGCAGCAGGTCAACAGCGGCAGCCAGCTGGTCGATTCCGCCGGCGCCACCATGGCCGAGATCCTCGCCTCGGTGAAGCGGGTCACCGACATCATGGGCGAGATCAGCGCGGCTTCCGCCGAGCAGACCGCCGGCATCGAGCAGGTGAGCAATACCGTCACCCACATGGATGAAACCACCCAGCAGAACGCCGCCCTCGTCGAAGAAGCCACCGCCGCCGCCCGCGCGATGGAAGAACAGGCCGCGCGGCTGGCGGAGAACGTGGCGAGGTTCAGGCTTTGAGGGCCGGGATTGGGGATTGGTGATACGCAAGAGCCGAGCTGCACAGGGTGGGCCCTGGCCCACCATGAGCTGAACACTGGCTCCGGTCTCACGCGCAGGCCGACATGAGGCTGCGAAGAGTCGCGGCGCCGGAAACGCGCGAAGCTCACCGTCGCCGCAGCGCATCGGAACGAAGCACTGCGCTGACCGTGGCCCGGCGAGGGAGTCGACGTGCTTGGATCGGGTGATGGGGTCGATCGCCAAGCTGCGGCGAGCGTGTGGCTCATGGTGGGCCAGGGCCCACCCTATGTCAGGCCGAACACTGGCCCCGGTCTCACGCGCAGGCCGACACGAGCCTCCCAAGCATTCACGGCGCCGGAAACGCGCGAAGCTCACCGTCGCCGCAGCGCATCGGAACGAAGCGTTGCGCTGACCGTGGTCCGGCGAGTGGAGTCGACGTGCTTGGATCGGGTGATGGGGTCGATCGCCAAGCTGCGGCGAGCGTGTGGCTCATGGTGGGCCAGGGCCCACCCTATTGCTCGCCCCGTTTACACCTCGCCGCACCGACCAACCGGATCGGAGCCGTGTGTTTCGATTCTGCGAATCCCGAATCCCGAATCCCGATTCCCGGCCCTCAAGCCACCCGGCGCCGCAGGTAGTTGAGCAGGTCGATGCGGGTGATCAGGCCGAGGAACTTCTCGCCGTCCATGACGATGGCGACGTGGCCGCGTTGGAACACCGGCAGCAGGGTTTCGACCGGGGCGCGCACGTCGAGCTTGTCGAGGGTGGTGATCATCGCGGTCGAGACCGGATCGCGGAAGCGGGCTTCGTCCGCATGCACGTGCAGCAGCACATCGCTCTCATCGACGATGCCGACCAGACGATCGTCCTCCATCACCGGCAGCTGGCTGACGTCGTAGAGCTTCATGCGCTGGTAGGCCACGGTGAGCGCATCGCTCGGGCCGATGACGACCGTGTCGCGCTGTGCGTAGGGGCGCAGGATCAGGTCGCGCAGGTCGCCGTGCTGCGGGCGCTCCAGGAAGCCGTTGTCGAGCATCCAGTAGTCGTTGTACATCTTCGACAGGTACTTGTTGCCGGTGTCGCAGACGAACATCACGACGCGCTTCGGCGTGGTCTGTTCGCGACAGTAACGGAGTGCCGCAGCGAGGATCGTGCCGGTCGACGAACCGCCGAGGATGCCCTCCTTGGCCAGCAGCTCGCGGCCGGCGTGGAAGCTGTCGCGGTCGCTGACCGAGTAGGCCTTCTTGACGTGGGTAAAGTCGGAGATCGGCGGCAGGAAGTCCTCGCCGATACCCTCCACCATCCAGCTGCCCGACTTCGTGCTGAGCGTGCCTTCGTTGATGTACTGGGTGAGGATCGAACCCACCGGGTCGGCCAGGATCAGCTCGACCTGCGGGGCCTCGCGCCTGAAGAAGCGCGACAGGCCGGTGACCGTGCCCGAGGAGCCGACGCCGAAGACGATGGCGTCCATCTTCCCTTCCATCTGCGCCCAGATCTCGGGGCCGGTGCCCTCCTCGTGCGCACGCGGGTTGTCGGGGTTGCCGAACTGGTTGATGAAATAGGCGCCCGGGGTTTCGCGGGCGATCTGCTCGGCGAGGTCCTGGTAATACTGCGGGTGGCCCTTGGCGACGTCGGAACGCGTCAGAACGACTTCGGCGCCCATGGCCTTCAGATTGAAGATCTTCTCGCGGCTCATCTTGTCGGGCACGACCAGGATCAGCCTGTAGCCCTTCTGCTGGGCAACCAGGGCCAGACCGATGCCGGTGTTGCCGGCGGTGCCTTCGACGAGCGTGTCACCCGGCTTGATCTTCCCCGCCTTCTCGGCGGCTTCGATCATGGTCAGACCGATGCGGTCCTTGATCGAGCCGCCCGGGTTCATGGCTTCGAGCTTGAAGAACAGCTCGCAGCAGCCGGTGTCGAGGTTCTTGGCGCGCACGATCGGGGTGTTGCCGATCAGGTCGGTGACGCTGTCGAAAATGGGCATGGAGGTCTTGGCCGGACGGCCGATCGGAAGTGGATGTGGCGCGCATGATAGGTGAAGCGCGCACCCGTGATCCGCAGCGCGGACACTTTGCGAGGCGGAGGGGGCCAACACATTGCGATGCACGGCAAGCGTTCGCGGTCGGCCTACGGCGCTGGTCCCGGGCGCGCGGTCGCCGCCATGCAGGAACGCGCGAAGGAGCCGTCCCAAGCGGCACGCCCGCGCGCCTCGGTCGCTTGGATCCCGCGCAGCGCGGCGCGACAGCCCGCGCGACTCAGGCGCAGAACAGCGGCCCCAGCCCCTGCACAAAGATCTCGCTGCCGTAGCGCGCCCAGAGCGCGCCGGCCGCGGCCAGCAGCGCGGCCGCGGCCAGCAGCAGGGAGCGCTTGAGCGCGCGCGGGCTCATGCCGGCCGCCAGGCGCGCTGCTCGCGCGTCGCCGCGCTGAGCGCCGCAGCGAGCAGGGCCAGCGCCACCGAGGTCCACCAGATCGCTTCGTAGCTGCCGGTGGCATCGAACAGCCGACCGGCCCACCACGCGCCGAAGAAGGCGCCCACCTGATGGCTCAGGAACACGATGCCGTACAGGGTCGAGAGCTGGCGCAGGCCGAACATGCTGACCACCGCGCCGCTGGTCAGCGGCACCGTGCCCAGCCACAGGAAGCCGAACACCGACGCGAACACCAGCGCCGAGACCGGCGTCAGCGGCAGCCACAGGAAGATCACCATCGCCAGCCCGCGCGCGAAGTACAGCGCCGCCAGCAGGCCGGTGCGCGAATGGCGCCCGCCCCACAGGCCGAACAGCCAGCTGCCGGCGATGTTGAACAGGCCGATCAGGGCCAGCGACCAGGCGCCGACCGCAGGGCTCAGGCCGCCGTCGACGAGATAGGCCGGCAAATGCGTGCCGACGAAGGCGACGTGGAAACCGCAGACGAAGAAGCCGCCGTTCAACAGCCAGTAGGGCGAATGCCGCGAGGCACAGCGCAGGGCTTCACCCAGTTCCGGGCCTTCGACGGCGACGGCCGCAGCGCCCTTGCGGGCGCGCCCCGGCAGGCCGAAGGCCAGCAGGGCGATGAAGGCGATCAGGGCCGCGAGGATCCACAGCGCCATGCGCCACTCGAAGGCGCCGACCAGGCCCTGCGCCAGCGGCACGACCGCGAACTGGCCCAGCGAGCCGCCGGCGGTGACGAGACCAAAGGCCAGGCTGCGCTGCGCCTCGGGCACCACCCGACCGACCGCCGACAGCACCACCACGAAGGTCGTCGCCGACAGCGCCATGCCGACCATCACGCCGAGCGCGAGTCCAAGACTCGTCGCGCCGGAGGCGCTGGCGGCGAGGATCAGCCCGGCGATATAGAGCAGGCTGCCGCCGATCAGCGTGGGCCGCGTACCGAAGCGGTCGGCCGCTGCGCCGATGAAGGGCTGGACCAGGCCGAACAGCAGGTTCTGCAACGCGATCGCGAAGCCGAAGGCCTCGCGGCTGATGCCGAGGTCGCTGCCGACCGGCTGCATCATCAGGCCGAAGCTCTGGCGCACGCCCATGCTCAAGGTGACGATCGCCGCCGCGCTGGCCACGGCGATCAGGGCGGTGCGGGTCCAGGTGGCGCTGTCGGCGGAGGCGGTCGGGCTCATCCGCGCATGCTACGCCCGTCGACCGCGCGAAGCCCTCGCGACCTTGGGCGAAGTCGCGAAGCGCCCAAGCGCGGACCTGTCATCAGGCCAGCGCCCCACCGCAGCTCGAACCCTGCCCCGCAGTGCAGCCGTAGCAGTGGCCGGCGACCGCGATCTTCCGCGGCAGGGCGCCTTCCAGAAGATCGCGCAGATGCAGCTGGCCCGGGCCCGCGGCCTCGGCCGGCAGGTCGAGCATCTGGTTGAAGTCGCAGTCGTAGAGATAGCCGCGGTAGTCGACGCTGAGCAGGCTGCGGCACATCACCGCGGCCAGGTTCTCGTCGCGGTGCGCGCCGCGCAGGGTGTCGAGGTAGCTGTCGAACTGGCCCTTGGAGACCAGCATGCTGCCGAAGCGCTGGATCGGCATGTTGGCCAGCGCATACAGGTGATTGAAGACGATGCCGAAGTTGTCACCGAGCAGGCGCTTGTAGTCGGCTTCGAGCTTGTCCTGCGCCGGCGGCAGGAAGGCGCCGCCGGGGTTGTAGACCAGCTGCAGCTCCAGCCCCGTGCCGGGCTGGCCGTAGCCCAGGGCATTCAGCTTCTGCAGCGCGCGGATGCTGGACTCGAACACGCCTTTGCCGCGCTGCGCATCGACATTGGCCTGGCTGTAGCAGGGCAGGCTGGCGACGATCTCGACGCGGCGCGCGGCGAGGTAGTCGGCCACCCATTCGTAGCCCGGCTCCTCGATGATGGTCGGGTTGAGCCGGTCCATCACCTGCAGGCCGCGTTCGACGGCGGCGTCCACCAGCCAGCGGAAATGCGGGTTCATTTCCGGCGAGCCGCCCGTCAGGTCCAGCGTGTCGGCGCCGAAGCGCTCGGCCACGCGCAAGGCGAGCTGCATGGTGTCGAGGTCCATCAGCTCGGTGCGGCGCGGGCCGGCGTTCACATGGCAGTGGGTGCAGCTGATGTTGCACAGGTAGCCGAGATTGAGCTGCAGGGTCTTCAGCGCCGCGCGCTCGAGGGCGGGGAATTCCACCGCCTGCAGCAGGGGCCAGGTGTCACGCATGCGGTTCGCGCTCCGAAGTGGGCTGCGGCCGGAACGGCTGCAGAAGAAGGTTGGGAAGGGTTTGATCCTGCCGGGTGCGAAAGTATTCCAATCCGATCGGCATGCTCGCCTCGGGCGCGCGAGGCGCTTCGCGATAGCTGCCGAACAGTCGATCCCAGAGCGAGAGGTGGAAACCGTAGTTGCTGTCGGTCTCGGGCTGCCAGGTCGAATGGTGGATGCGGTGCATGGACGGCGTCACCAGCAGCCAGCGCAGGCGACGATCCAGCGCTGGCGGCAGGGCGAAGTCGGAATGGGTGAACAGCGCGCCGATCGACAGCAGCAGCTCGAACACCAGCACCGCGAGTGCCGGCGCGCCCAGCGCCGCGACCAGCACCAGCTTGTAGACCATCGACAGCGCCATCTCGAAAGGGTGGAAGCGCAGGCCGGTGGTGACGTCAAAGCCAGTGTCGCTGTGGTGCAGGCGATGCAGGCGCCACAGCGGCGGCAGCACGTGCATCAGCCGGTGCTGCCAGTAGATCGCAAGGTCCAGCAACAGCACGGCGAGCAGGCAGTCCAGCCAGAACGGCAGGCCAAGTCGCGGCAGAAGGCCGAAGCCCTGCCCTTCCAGCTGAAGCGCAAGACCCACCGCGAGCACCGGGAACGCCAGACGCAGCAGAACCGTGTCGAACGCGATCAGCAGCAGGTTGGTGGCCTGCCGGCGCTGGCCGCGGCCGTCGCCGCGCAGCGGCCGCAGCCACTGCAGCACCAGCAGCAGGGACAGCACGCCGACGAAGGCGCCCAATCGCAAGGGGCCTTCGTTCGCCAGCAGCACGTTCGCCCACTCAGGCACGGCGGAGGGCGTCCAGCAGGGCTTCGACCTCGGTCAGCACGCGGCGCTGCGCCGGCAGCGGTTCGGGCAGCACGCGCAGGGCATCGGCGAGCGCGGCCAGGTCCTCGACGGTGTCGAGGTCGCAGAGCGTGGGCAGGTCCAGCCAGTCGCCGTAGTCCGCCAGCGCCGTGTGGAACTCGCTGCCAGTGCGTGGCTGGCTGTAGCGCACGCTTTCCCACAGCACCACGGGCGCCGTGCGACTGCCGCCGTACAGCCAGAAGCCGCCGTCCTCGGCCGGCCCCCAGACCTGACGTGACTGCGCCGGGCGCAGCCAGTCGGCGGCGCGGTGCAGGTCCGCAAGGCGCAACTGGGGAGTGTCGGCGCCGACCAGGATGCCGAAACCGTGCTCGCGCACCAGGCGATGGTGGACGCGCGCCATGCGGGTACCGAGTCCGCCCTCGCCCTGGCCCCGCCAGTCGAGGCCGCCGCGGGCGGCCCAGAATGCGATCGCCAGCGGATCGTCTTCGGCGATGGCCCAGTAGCAGCGCACGCCGCTCTCGCGGGCGAAGCGCTGCAGCAGCTCCGACACCGCATCGGCACAGGCCAGGTAGAGCGCCTGCGCGCGCGCCTCGCCAATCGACTGCGCCAGCCGGGTCTTGACTGGGGACAGGCCCGGCGTCTTCACGAACAGGGCCAGTGCGCCACTCATGCGCGCTCGCCCCTCGAAAAAGCACGCGCCTGGCGGAAGCTCAGGGCAAAGAAGCGCAGGGTGGTGCGCAGCCAGCCGGCTTCGCCATAGCGACGCCCGCTGGTCAGCAGGCGCACGCCAAGCGAGCGCACCCGCAGGCCGGCGCGATGCGCGGCCCACACCAGGGCATGGTCCTCGGCGCGGCGCAGGCTCTCGTCGAATCCGCCCAGGCGAACGAAATCGGCGCGCGTCAGGCTCAGACCCTGGTCGCCGAAGGGCAGGCCCAGCAGGCGCGAGCGCAGGTTGGCACCGAGCGCATTGAGGCTCAGCAGGACCGGGCCGTCGAAGAAGCCGAGCTCGAAGTAGTACAGCGCCGGCGGACGCCGGGCCAGGCTGCCGAGGGCACGCAGGGCTGCGCCATCAAGCCGGGAGTCGGCATGCAGGAAGCACAGCCAGTCGCCGCGCGCAGCGGCCGCGCCGGCGTTCTGCTGGATGGCGCGCCCGCGCGGCGCGCGCAGCCAGCGCAGGCGTCCTGCCAGGGCACCCGACAGTGGATCAAGTTCGGCCGGCGCGGCCTCCACGCCCACCAGCAGCAGTTCGATGTCGACCGGAAGGCCCTGCAGGTCGCCCAGCAGCGCCCGCCAGGCGGCTTCGCCGGGGCCGACGGGGATGACGATGGAAAGGCAGGGCGGCATGTCGAGGAGAAGCACTCTGCGAAACAGGGTCAGGGGTCGACTGCGACATTCGGTCGCATGGGCGGCTTCGCGTTGGCCTCGAACAATACGCGGCCCTGCGTCGCCTGAGTGAAAAGAGATGCACCATCGTCCCGCTTGGACCCGTGTTCGCACGGCGTCGTCTGCCCTGCTGATCAGCCTCGCCTCCACCGCTGCCTCCGGTGCCCGGGCCCCCACGGCCGCGGAGCGAGCCTCGGCCTCGAAGCTCGATGAGATCGAGGTGAAGGGCGAAGCGCCCACACCGCTGAAACGCGCCGCGCGCGCCGCCTCGCGCCTCGATGTGCCTTTGCTGCAGCAGCCGATCTCGGCGGATGTGATCGACGCCGACAGCCTGCGCGCACGCAGCGACGCCAGCTTCAATGAGGCCCTGGAGCAGGCCCCCGGCCTGGTGCCGGCCTACAGCTTCGGTGTCATCAACATCAGCGGGCGCGGCTTCTCCGGCGTGTTCAACTCGCCCATCCTGTTCGACGGCGTGCGCTATCCGGGCTGGCAGGTCACGCCCAGGCTGACCCTGAACTACCAGCAGGTCGAAGTGCTGCGCGGCCCGGCGGCGCTCACCGCAGGCCAGGGCTCGGTGGCCGGTGCGATCAATCTGGTGCCGCGGCGCGCGGACGGCCGCGCGGGCTCGAACGTGTACCTCGGCTATGGGCGCTACGGCACGACGACGGCGGCGGTGGGCAGTGGCAGCAGCGTGGCCGGCGGCGGGCTCGCCTGGCGGCTCGATGCCAGCCATCAGCAGTCGGCCGAGCGCGGCAGCTTCGGCTATGCGCGCGACACCAGCTTCGAGTTCCGCCACCTCAACGCCGAACTGGCGGCGCCGGTCAGCGACAGCCTGCGCCTGAGCCTCGCCTTCGAGCACTTCCTGGACGATGGCGAGGGCTATTTCGGTTCGCCGCTGATCAATGGCCGCATCGACCCCAGCCTGCGCGACATCAACTACAACGTGATCGACGACACCATCCGCATGGACGTCGACTGGCTGCGCGCCCGCGCCGAGTGGCAGCCCAGCGCGGCTCTGCGCGCCTCGCTGGTGCTGTTCGGCAACGCCGAAGACCGCTACTACCGCAATGCCGAGCTGAACACCTGGCAGCCGGCGACCGACCTGATCCGCCGCAGCGACTACCTGGAGGTCAGCCACGACCAGAAGCTGCGCGGCGCGGTGGCCGATGTCGCCTGGTCGCACACCCTGTTCGGCCGCGCGCACCAGATGGTGTTCGGCCTGCAGGCCGATCGCAACGACCACGACCGCAGCAGCGACAGCCCCTTCCGCTACACCGATACCGTGGATCTGCGGAACCCTGTGCGCGGCGTCTACACCCGCCTCGACACCTTCCAGCCGCGCACCGCCACCGACATCGCGCAGCGTTCGGCCTTCGTCGAGAGCGCGCTCGATTTCGCCCCGCGCTGGCGTCTGATCACCGGCCTGCGCCACGACCGCAGCGAGGTCGACTCGTTGAATGTGGTCAGCGGCGTGCGCTTCGACAAGCGCTACAGCGCCGGCAGTTACCGGTTGGGGCTCAGCTTCAGCCTCAGCGAGCAGACCACGTTCTACGGCTCGCTCGCGACCTCCAGCGAAGCGCCGGCGCAGATCACCACCCTGGGGCTGGCGAACGCGAGCTTCGACCTCACCGACAGCGAGCAGGTCGAGCTGGGCGTGAAGCACAGCAGCGCGCGCCTCGACTGGACGCTGGCGCTGTATGACATCGCCCGCACCAACCTGCTGAGCCGCGATCCAGAGAACCCGAACCGGTTGATCCAGGTTGGCGAGCAGGCCGCGCGGGGCGTCGAGGCCAGCCTGCGCATGCCGCTGGGCGAGCGCCTGCGCGTCGAGGCCAGCGCAGCGGTTCTGGATGCGAAGTTCGAGCGCTTCGACGAGGTGGTCGGTGGTGTTGCCGTCTCGCGTCGGGGCAACGATCCGGTGGCCGTGCCCGAGCGGATCGGCACGGTGTGGGCCTTCTACAGCGCAAGCCCGAAGCTGGAGGTGGGCCTCGGCCTGCGCGGCGTCGGCGAAAGCGCGGCGAATACCGCCAACACGGCGTATCTGCCGGGCTATGCCACGGTCGATGCGCTGCTTCGCTACGATGCGCCGCTGGGCCGCTTCAGCCTGCGCCTGCGCAATCTGGACGATCGCGTCTACGCCACGCGCCCCTACGGCGCCGGCCAATTCATGCTGGGAGAACCGCGGTGGTACGAACTGACTTGGCAGCGCAGCTTCTGAGCCTGTTCGGCGCGGGCATTGCCCTCGCCGAGCCCGCGCGACTCATACCCATTGAGCTGCCGATCGAAGCCTCGGCGCTCACCCCGCATGTGGTCGCCGACGCTGCCAAGCAGCGCTTCCTGCTGAGCTGGCAGGAGCGTCTGCCGGAAGGCTGCGCGCGCCTGCAGGTCGCAACCCTGTCGATGGCCGGCGAACTGGGCGAGGCCCGCGAAGTCGCGCGCGGCTGCGACTGGTTCGTCAACTGGGCCGACCACCCGCAGATCGCGGTCGCCGACAACGGCGGCTGGTGGGCGTTCTGGCTGCAGAAGGAGGGCCCCGGCACCTATCACTACGGCATCCGCGTCGTGCACTCGCAGGATGAAGGCGCGACCTGGTCGGCGCCGATTGCGCCGCATGACGACGGCACGCTGAGCGAACACGGCTTCGTCTCGATGGCGCCCGATGGCGCCGATCGCATGCGCCTGATCTGGCTGGATGGCCGTCATGCGGCCGCCGAGCGCACGTCCCGCGGCGATTCTGCGGATGGCCACGGCGCCCACGAAGGGGCAATGAGCCTGCGCGCCGCTGTGCTCGACGCCAGCGGTGCGATCCGCGAGGGCGAGGAGCTCGACGCGCGCACCTGCTCCTGCTGCTGGACCGCGCTGCTGCGCCGGCCGGACGGCAGCCATCTCGCCGCCTGGCGCGACCGCAGCGATCACGAAATCCGCGACATCGCGCTGGCCACGCGCGATCGCGGCGGCTGGCAGGTGAGCGGCCTGGTCCACGCCGACAACTGGAAGATCCAGGCCTGTCCGGTCAACGGGCCGGCCCTGGCCCAGCACGATGAGCGCGTATTCGCCGCTTGGTCGACCATGCCAAATGCGAACGACATGGCCGTGCGGCTGCGCGTGCTCGGGGCAGAATCCACGCCACTGCGCGTCGAGCAAGGCCCCGCCGTGCTCGGCCGCGTCGACGCCGAGGCCTTCGACGGCGGCCTGCTGCTGAGCTGGCTCGGCGCGGGTGCGCCCGGTGAGAGCGTGCTGCGGCTGGGGCTGTTCGATGCCCAGTTGGGCGAGCGGCAGCGCATCGATGTCGTGGCCTTGCCCGCCGGTCGCGGCATCGGCGTGCCGCGCCTGGCAGCACTGCAGCACAGAGCCGCCCTGGTGTGGACCGAACCGAAGGCCAGCACCGGTCCCTCTGCACCACCTGCAACGCAGCTGCGGGGCGTGATGCTCAGCCCACCCCCGCGCTGATCTCGCGCGCCAGCGTCCGCGCCGACGCTGCCAGCAGGACGCCACCGAGCAGCATCAGGGCCAGGCCGAAGGACGGAAACAGGATCGCAAGCGGCAGCCCCAACCCCAGCCCCAGCGCGGCCCAGGCGGCGCGGTCGGCTCGCGCTTCGGAGGTCTGCGGCAGCTTCTGCGCGATCAGTGCATCGAGGCTCAGGCGCCCGCCGCCGCCCAGCACCAAGGGCAGCAGCATCAGCACGAACAGCAGGGGCAGCTTGAAATTGCCGAAGCCCATGTTGCGGATCTCATAGCCCTGCCAGAGCTGGGCCAGGTTCGACCATTCGGCTGGCCAGTGCACCGCCGCCACCGCGACGAAGGTCAGCACCAGCAGGCTGTAGGCGGCCAGCCGCGTCCCCAGCCCCAGCACCAGGGCTGCCGCCGCGCCGAGCTCGACCCAGGTCGCCATGAACCAGCTGAGGTCAGTGTCGATCCACGAGAACGGCGGCGGAAACTTGTCCATGACGCGGGCGAACCAGTTCTCGCCATGCAGCTTTTCGAGGCCGGCTTCGCCGAACTCGTAGGCGAGAATCAGGCGCAGGCCCAGCGGGGCCAGCCAGGGCGCGAGGCCGTCAAGACGCGCGCGCAGGGCGGCGGACAGGGTCAGGGCAGTGGACACGCGAGTCACCTCGATGGACGTGGAAGTCGGTCGCGAAGAGCGCATCGCGCCGCGCTTGATTGCAGTGGCTCGCCTCGCGACAGCTTTCGCGGCAATCAGGGTGCGACCACGAACCACGGTTCGCAGGGACTTGATCCGTGTTGGCGGGCTGCAATCAAAGCGCCCGCAGGCGCATCCTTGGACACGGAATGCAAACGCGCCCCGCGGGAGACCCCTGCCATGTTCGATTCGAATCGCCCCATCGGTCGGCACCCATGAATCGCCTGGGTGACGAGGATTTCCAGCGCGCCTACCGCTACGCCATCGCGCTGACGGGGGATCGGGAACAGGCCTATGACGTAGTGCATACCGCGGTCACGCACTGGTTGGCGGCACCCACGGCGGCGGTCGAGAGTCCGTTGGCCTACTTCCTGCGCATCGTGCGCAATGTCTTCCTGGCAGATGTGCGGCGCGCCGCGCAGATGCGCTGGAGCCCGATCGAAGACGCCGAGGCCGTGATTCCCGCCGACCTCAGGGCCCTGGAGGATGTCCAGCTTGAACGCGCGTGGCTGGAACGTATCTGGGGCGACTTCACGTCGGCCGAACGCGAAGTGCTGTTCCTCTGGGCGGTCGAGGGATACACCGTTGACGAAATCAGCGCCCAGACGGGTGCGCCGCGCGGCACCCTGCTGGCGCGCATGCACCGGTTGCGCAGGAAATTTTCCGGAGACGCCGCAGGCGCCCGGGCTGGAGTGACGCCATGAAGCCCCCACAGACCCGACCGCTGCGCGAAGCGCTGCGCGCACAGTTCCAGGAAGAACGGCTCGATGCCGTGCAGCTCGATGCGCTGCGCGCCCGACTCGCAACGGCCAGTCCTCCGCCGCCGTCGCAGGGCGTGGGCGCGGGTCCGGCGCAGCCGGAGCGGCGGCGCTTCTTCGCCGTGGCCGCCAGCGTGGCGGCGGCGGCCACCGTCGGCTACTGGGGCCTGTTCGGCCTGCGCGCCTTCCAGGACACCAGCAACCTGCAGGCGCTGGCGGACGAGATCGCCTACAACCATCTGTTCGACAAGCCGCTGGACGTCGCCTCCGATTCACTGCCGGCCCTGCGCGAAGCGTTTGCGGGCGTCGGCTTCATGCTGCAGGACATTCCGTTCCGGCTGCCCGAGGGTGCGGTGCTGATCGGCGGACGCCATTGTTCGATCGCCTCGGTGCCTGCGGTGATGCTGCGCTATCGCCTGGGGGCGGAGGAGGTCGGCGTCTGCCAGGCCAGGTTCGACCCCGCGCGCCATCGCGGCGTGCCGGACCTGAGCCTCGCCGGAACCCCGGCCACCGCGATGTCGCGCGGCCTGAAAGTGAGCCTCTGCCACGATCGCGGCGTGCTGATGGCGATGGCGATCGCCTGAGCACGGCCCGTCCATGCGAAGCCCCTGCAATCAAATCGGACGCGCCCTGCTCTACCTGAGGCCCGACCGCAGGTCGGGTCGAGACTTGAACCCCGCGTGGTGCCAGGGGCACCCTTGAACCACGCATCCCCGCTGCACGCGCGGCGGAATCACCCCCGGGCCTTGGCCCTTCGTCGATGAAGAAGAGGAAGCACGCATGAACAGCACCACCAAGAATCTCGGCCTGGCCCTGGGCGCCGCGTTCGCCGCCAGCCTGATCGCCAGCCCCGTTGCCCAGGCCTTCCAGGTGCAAGACCTCGACCATGGCTACCAGCTGGTCGATGACCACAAGGACGAGAAGAAGGACGACAAGGAAGGCAGCTGCGGCGAGGGCAAGTGCGGCGAAGGCAAGTGCGGCGGCGAGCCCACCGAGGGCGAAGATGCCGACAAGGACAAGGAAGGCAGCTGCGGTGAAGGCAAGTGTGGCGAGGGCAAGTGTGGCGGCGCGGCCTGATCGCGCGGCCTTGTTGAGTTGACACCGTGGCACCTGCGGCGCGCCCCTCGAACGAGGTGCGCGCCGCATCAGTGGCGAGGGGCACACGCCCAGTTCGCCCCCCTCTCGATCCCGCCGAGGCCGAGTTCTTCCAATGGATGCGCTGTCGCTCTGCGGCCTCGGACTGCGCCGCCCTCTCCTCGACGAGCTGCTGGCCCTGCCGGCCGGCCGCGTCGGCTTTCTCGAACTCGCGCCCGACAACTGGATCGGCGTCGGCGGCAAGCGTCGCGAGGCGCTCGATGCGCTACGCGAGCGCTTCCCCATCTCAGCCCACGGCCTCAGCCTCTCGCTGGGCGGCCCGGAGCCCTTCGACACGGGCTATCTCAAGCGCCTGCGCGAATTCCTTGATGCGCTGGGCTGCCCCCTGTACAGCGAGCACCTGAGCTACTGCAGCGATGAGGGCCAGCTCTACGACCTGCTGCCGATGCCCTTCACCGACGAGGCCGTGCGTCACGTCGCCGCGCGCATCGGCGAGGTGCAGGACGCGCTGGGCCGGCGCATCGCGATCGAGAACATCAGCTACTACGCAGCGCCCTACCAGGCCATGGCCGAAATCGACTTCCTCCGCGCCGTGCTCGACGAGGCCGACTGCGACCTGCTGCTGGACGTGAACAACATCCACGTCAACAGCATCAACCACGGCTACGACGCGCTGGCCTTCCTACGCGCGCTGCCGGCCGAACGCGTGGCCAGCCTGCATGTGGCCGGCCACTACGTCGAGGCGCCGGACCTCATCATCGACACCCACGGCGCCGCCGTCATCGATCCGGTCTGGGCCCTGCTCGACGCCGCCTATGCGCACTGCGGGCTCAAGCCCACCCTGCTGGAGCGCGACTTCAACTTCCCGCCGATAGGCGAACTGCTGGCCGAAGTCGACCGCATCGCGGCGATCCAGCAGTCACATCGCGAGCGCTTCGAGGCTGCCCATGCCCGCTGCGCCTGAGACCCTGCGCCGACAGCAGCTGGCGCTGGCGCACTGGATCCGTGATCCGGAGAACCACACGCCACCGCCGGGCATCGAGCCGCGCCGGCTGCGCGTCTACCGTGAGCTGATCCGCAACACCGTGGCCGGCCTGCTCGGCAGCCAGTTTCCGGTGATCCGAAAACTGCGCGGCCAAGGCTTCTGGAACGCGCTCATCGACGATTTCCTCCGCGAGCACCGCGCGCAAACGCCACTGTTCCCGGAAGTCGGGCAGGAGTTCATCGCCTACCTCTCGACGCGCGAGCAGACAGAGCGCGGCGATCCACCCTTCCTGCCCGAGCTGGCGCACTACGAGTGGGCCGAGCTCGGCATCGCCCTGTCGGATGCGCGCGAGGACTTCGCCACCATCGATGCACAGGGCGACCTGATGCAGGGCGTGCCCGTGCTCTCGCCGCAGGCCTGGCCCTTGGCCTATGCATGGCCGGTCGACCGCATCCGCCCGGAGTTCCAACCCGAGGCGCCACCCGCCGAGCCGACGCTCCTGCTGCTGCAACGCGCCGCCGACCACAGCGTCAAATTCGCCCGGCTCGATCCCTTGGGCTACGCCCTGCTGGAGCAGATCCGCAGCGCGCCGGACACGGGCGAAGCGCTGGTGCAGCGGCTCGCTGCCGCCTGGGGCCTCGATGCCGCGACGCTGATGGAGCCCGCTGCCGCCATGCTGGCCACCCTGCGCGCCCGCGGTGTCGTGTTGGGCACCCGACGCGAGGCATTCGCGCCACTCGCATAGGGTGGGCCCTGGCCCACCGTGAGCCGCACGCTCACCCCGCTTGCGCCCTGTCCGTCTGTCGTTCGAGGCGCAGCGCTGGAGCTCTCGCTCATCCCCACGCCATCGGCTGCCGCCGCCTGCGCATCCCCTCGATCTCACCCTGCTTGACCTGCATCAGTGCCGCCTCTGGCCACTGGAGCGGAGCATCGCCTCCACAACAAGAGGCGGATGAGGAGTGCGCGTCGTGAGCATCGAAAGAAAACTGTGGCTGGGGCTCATCGCCCTGCTCGCAGTGTCGTTCTCGGTCCTGCTGTGGGTGGGCACGGAAATCCATCGGCAGATGCCACCTATCCCCGAGCAGGTCGTCACCCCCGAAGGTCAGGTGGTCTACACGCGGGCCGACATCGAGACCGGACGCCAGGTCTGGCAGTCGATGGGCGGCCATCAGCTGGGCTCGATCTGGGGCCACGGCAGCTACGTGGCGCCGGACTGGACCGCCGACTGGCTGCATCGCGAAGCGATCGCCTGGCTGGACCTCGAAGCGCGTCGCACCCACGAGCGCGACTACGCCGACCTGCTGCCCGAGCAGCAGGCCGCCCTGCAGGTGCGCCTGCAGAGCGAGATCCGCCAGAACGGCTACGAGGCCAGCACCTCGAATCTCATCATCAGCGCCCAGCGCGCGCAGGCGATGAACGTGGTCGCCGAGCACTACATCGCGCTGTTCGGCGATGACCCGCAGATGCTCGACCTGCGCCGCGCCTACGCGATGAAGAACGGCACGGTGAAGGACGCCGAGCACCGTGCGGCGCTCAATGCCTTCATCTGGTGGACGGCCTGGTCGGCGGTCACCGAACGCCCAGGCCAGGCGATCAGCTTCACCGCCAACTGGCCCTACGAGCCCCTGGTCGGCAACGAGCCGGCGCCGAACCTGCTGATGTGGACGGTGTTCAGCGTGCTGTTCCTGATCGCCGGCATCGGCCTGCTCGGCTGGTACCACGCGCGACAGAAGGAGGAGCCGCTGCCACCGCTGCCGAAGATCGATCCGCTGTCGCAGATCACGGTCACGCCCTCGATGAAGGCCACGGCCAAGTACTTCTGGGTGGTGATCGCGCTGTTCCTCACCCAGATCCTGCTCGGCGCGCTGACCGCGCACTACCAGGTCGAGGGCCATGACTTCTACGGCATCGCCCTGTCGGAGTTCCTGCCCTACTCGCTGACCCGCACCTGGCACACCCAGCTCGCGGTGCTGTGGATCGCCACCGCATGGCTGGGCATGGGCCTGTACATCGGCCCGGCGATCTCGGGCCATGAACCCAAGTTCCAGCGCCTTGGCGTCAACGTGCTCTGGGTGTGCCTGATCATCATCGTCGTCGGCAGCTTCGCCGGGCAGTGGTTCGCGGTGATGCAGAAGATGGGTCTGGCGCACAACTTCTGGTTCGGCCACCAGGGCTGGGAATACGTCGACCTCGGTCGCTTCTGGCAGTGGTTCCTGTTCCTGGGCCTCGGCATCTGGCTGTTCCTGGTCGGCCGCACCCTGGTGCCGGCGATCCGCCGCGGCGGCGAGCACAAGTCGATCACCCTGCTGCTGTTCCTCTCGACCGTCGCAATCGGCCTGTTCTACGGCGCCGGCCTGATCTACGGCGAGAAGACCCACCTGTCGATGGTCGAGTACTGGCGCTGGTGGGTGGTGCACCTGTGGGTCGAGGGCTTCTTCGAGGTCTTCGCCACGGCAGTCATCGCCTTCCTGTTCTCCAAGCTGGGGCTGGTCCGCGCCAAGCTCGCCACCACCGCGGTGCTGTTCGCCACCATCGTGTTCATGGCCGGCGGCGTGCTGGGCACCCTGCACCACCTCTACTTCACCGGCACGCCCACCGCGGTGATCGCGATCGGCGCCAGCTTCTCGGCGCTGGAAGTGGTGCCGCTGGCCTTCCTCGGCTTCGAGGCGCACCACACCTACAAGCTCAGCTCGGCCACGCCGTGGATGCGCCGCTACCACTGGCCGATCATGTTCTTCGTGGCCGTGGCCTTCTGGAACCTGGTCGGCGCCGGTCTGTTCGGCTTCCTCATCAACCCGCCGCTGCCGCTGTACTACATGCAGGGCCTGAACCTGACCCCGCTGCACGGCCACACCGCACTGTTCGGCGTCTACGGCATGCTCGGCATCGGCCTGATGCTGTTCTGCCTGCGCGGCATCAAGCCGCTGGTGGAATGGAACGAGCGCGCACTGAAGACCGCGTTCTGGGCGCTCAACGTCGGCCTGGTCGGCATGGCCCTGTTCACCCTGCTGCCGATGGGCATCCTCCAGCTCACCGCGGCGATCGAACACGGCTACTGGTATGCGCGCTCGGCCGACCTGATGCAGCAGCCGATCCTCCAGATGCTGGTGTGGATGCGGGTGCCCGGCGACACCGTGTTCAGCGTCGGCGCCGTGGCCCTGGCCTGGTTCACGCTGCGGCTGTGGATCAAGCCCAAGCAGGCGCTTGAAGCTCCGAAGGGCGCCGAGGCCGAGGCGCGGGTGTGAGAGGCGCGAGCGCTTGATGAACCCTGTCCCGCGGGGCGTTTGAGCGCAGGGGGCGTGGAGCGGGCCCGGAACATTCCGGGCCCGCTCTGCGTGTGGGCTTCGGTGTTGATGGGTAGGCGCGAGTGTCGGGCCCATGGTGGGCCAGGGCCCACCCTATGAGCCACCGCGAGTCCCGCTTCTCGCTTCTCGCTTCTCGCTTCTCGCTTCTCGCTTCTCGCTTCTCGCTTCTCGCTTCTCGCTTCTCGCTTCTCGCTTCTCGCTTCTCGCTTCTCGCTTCTCGCTTCTCGCTTCTCGCTTCTCGCTCCTCGCTTTGGCTCTTGCGGGCAGGAGCCCGCGCTTTCCACGGGGCCCCTCGGGAGCGACGGGAGGCCGTGGATCAGCCCGAAGGGGCGCCGGCAGGGAGGCCGGCGATGTTCGTGACAGTGCAGGGATGCACTGTCCACGAACACCCGCGGACTCACGCGGACCCTCTGCGCAGGGATGCGCAGGGGGCGCGGACGCGGGGTGGCCTTTCTCTTGCCTACTTCTCTTGACTCCGGGCTTCCTGCCCTCCGCCCCTCCGGGGCCGCCTTCGGCGTTCGCGCCGCTCCTGCGGCGCAGTGGCCACGCAAAGAGAAGTAGGTCGGGCCGGCCGAAGGACGGACCGAAAGCTCTTGCTCTTCGCTCTCGACCACAAAGGGAAACCGAGGCGAGCGTGGAGCTCATGGTGGGCCAGGGCCCACCCTATGACTGCACCGAGGTCGGGCAGCCCGCAGGGCTGACCGAAAGCTCTTGCTCGTGCTTTTCGCTCGGAGCGACGAAAGCGCTGGCGCCACATCAG
>NZ_FNAG01000005.1 GCF_900101825.1 Aquimonas voraii | reverse complement strand
GAGAACGGGGTCAGGTTCACTTCTAGGCCGAGCGAGCGGCGCGAGGGTCATGCGCGACGATCAGGTGTTGCTTTGACACATCCCCGCGCTCAGCCCCGCCACGGATCCACCAACACCACGCCCGTCTCGCGAAAGTCCGCCACGTTCCGCGTCGCCAGCGGCGCCGAGTGGACGCGGGCGATGGCGGCGATCATGCCGTTGGGTGCGTTCATCGGGCGACCCGCACGTGCCGCCTCGCCCAACAGCTCGCCGTAGCTCAGCGCGGCCTCTTCGGTAAAGGCGAAGATGCGCCCGGCAAAGCGGCTGCGCCAGGCGTCCAGGCCATCGGCCAATCGCTGGGCGCGTTCATCGGGGCGGATCTTGCTGATGCCGAAAGCAAGTTCGGCGATGACGACCGTGCTCAGCGCCAGCTCGGCGTCGTGCTTCTCCAGCCAGCGCAGCACGGTCGGCTCCGGTGTGCGCTTGAGCGTCTCGGACACGACGTTGGTGTCGAGGAAGATCAAAACTCGATGCCGCGATGGGCCTGGCGCTGCTCGCGCAGCACGGCTTCAAGATCGATATCGGTGCCATAGGTCTGGCTGAGTCGCGCGTAGAAGCTCGCGGCCGGCTCTCGGCCCGCTTGGGCGGCCTCGTAGGCTTCCAGCGCGCGCTCCACCACTTCGGCCACCGTGCGCTGCTCGCGCCGCGCCAGCCGATGCGCCAGATCGCGCGCCCGGGCGCTGCGTACGGAGAGTTGGGGCTCGGCCATGGGGCTGTCCTCGTGCCTTGAGGCCTTGGAGGCTACGCCGCACGCTCGCTGCCATCAAGATGGCTGGGCGGTGGTTTCGGCGATTGGCGGGTTCAGGCTGAAACTGCGAAACGCGCAGGAGCCTTCAGCCCCGACGACTAGATCAGAGAAGAAGAGGGTCAGGTTCACTTCTAGGCGGGAGCAGCGCGGGGGTCAGGTCCAGCTTCGTATTAGCTGCTCCCCGGTTCACAGATCTCGCACCTGCCAGCGATTCCGAGCCGGTCCGCTGTCAGCCTCCGCCTCACAGCCCCGCATGCCTCGCCCAGAAGTCCGCAGGCGTCACGATCGGGTGCCGGTCGGCGAGCGCGAGCAGGTCTTTGTCGCCGGTGATCAGGTAGTCGGCAGCGCTGGTTTGGAGCGCCGCGATCAGGGTGCCGAGCACGTCCTCGTCCTTCGGATCGCGCAGGTCCGGCGTGCTGCCCGTCGTGGGCTCGATCACTTCCGCCTGGATCGATAGCGCGTCCACCAAGTCATCCATTTCGCTGTCACTCAGCCCATGCCGATGCGCCAGCCTGGGCAGCACGCGACGGAGTTCGCCGAGGATGTAGTCGGACAGCAGCACCTCGACCGAACCGTGCCGCCATGCCGCGAGGATCTTGCCCGGCACGCTGGCCGGGTAGGCAATGCCGGACAGCAGGACATTGGTGTCCAGCACCACGCGCAGGGTCGCCACGTGTCTCAGCCTTTGCTGGCGGTGCGTCGGGCCTCGCGCACCGCGGCCTCGATCTCGTTCATGCCCTCGGCTTCCGGGGTGCCTGCGAAGCCCGCTTCGATGCGCGCCGACAGTGCGTCAAAGCGCGCCTGCATGCGGCGGATGCGCGCGAACAGCCGCGCGTCGACTAGGGCGGCGACGGGCTTGCCGTCCTTGTTGATGACGATGCTGTCGTGCCGGTACTGCACCTGGTTCAGCATCTCGCCGAGGTTCTGGCGAAAGGCGACAGCGCTGGTTTCAGTGATCATGGCGGGCTCCTGCTGGATCGATATGACCAGTATGGTCGATATGGCCCGAACGGCGCGAGGGGAAGGCGCGAGGGGCAGGTCTTGCTTTGACACATCGGCGCGCTCAGCCGCGCCAAGGATCCTCCAGCACCACGCCCGTCCCCCAAAAGTCCGCCGCATTCCGCGTCAGCAACGGCGCCGAGTCGGACTCAACCGCTCAGTCGCCTCCGCAGCCACCGCAACCTGAGCCGCCGCTATCGGAGCCGCTGTCGGAGCTGCTCGAACCGCCGCTGTCGCCGCTGGAAGGCGGATAGCGCAGCTCGTGGTAGCCGGCCAGCGCGGTGCCTGACAGCACCCCGGTGCCGACCAGTGCCACCGCCAGCGCCAGTTCGCCTTTGCGCGGCGCGCGCAGAGTCAGCGCGTGGCGCGCTCTCTGCGCTCTCAGCAGATCGCGGCCGGCGCGGGTGATGCCCGGGCGTTTGAAGTGGAACAGCAGCGCGGCGACCACGGTCGCGATCACCAGGAACACGAGCAGGGCGACCGGCCGATCGCGCAGCAGACCGATCGCGATCTTGGTGCTGCCGAAACCCGCAAGCAGCCACAGCGGCAGCGCACTGTGGAAGGCGATCCGTCGGGCCGCCTGTGGCGCATGCCAGCCGCCTTGGCGAACCAGCGTTTCGCGCACCTGCTGCACCGGGCCGGCCTGTTCTGCGCGCGCCCACTGCGAGGGCTTGCCGCACAGGTTCGGCAGCAGGCTGCGCAGCAGGGCGTCGTCGGGCGCATCCTGCCTCCGCCGCACCAGCGTCTTGCTGCTCGCGTCCCAATCGAGAAAGCCTTCTTCGTGCAGCTGGGCGGCAGCCGCATCGACAAGGCCACGCGGCCCGCCGCGCAGATAGGCGAGCTGCCACAGCGGGGGCTCGCCGGGGGAAAAGCCGCGTGTGGGATCACGCCGCCAGCGGTGCCACAGGCGCAGGCCAACACCCGACATCAGGCTGGCTGCCAGCAGCACGAGATACAGCGAAAGAAACTCGGGGCCTCGCCAGTCGAGCGGGCCGGGATACGCCAGCGCCGCAGCCGGCAGCAGGCCAAGCGCTGCCGCAAGCCGTATCCACCGACCGCGATGCGTGGGGCTGCGCTGCGTCGACCACGCCGGCCACCAGTCGAGCGCAGGCTGACCGAACTCGGCCGCGTACGCGTGCAGGGTTTCCGCATATGCCTCGCGCAGCGCCTCGCGCTCACCGGGCAGCCCGCGCGATGGCTGGTGGTGCAGGGCGAAGCCGAGTCGACGCGGACAGAAGTCCTCCCAGTAGTCCCGCGTCCAGGTCAGGTGCAGGTGCCAGACCTCGTCCACCGCGGCGCTCGGCACGGCGCGGCCGCCAAGCCGAGCGGCGATCGCGCAGAAACGCAGGTATTCGCCGATGGCACGCTCGCAGCGCTCGGGGTTCCAGCCGGTGCGTTCGGCGAGCTGGGCGCGAAAGCGGCGCTGCAGTGCGGGGTCGTTCTCGGCCCAGGCGAGGATGCGCGCGGTACGCGCGCGATCGATGGGTGGAAACTCGGTCATGAAGGCGCCCTCGAAGACGAGCGGGCTACAGGGTGAACGAGTTGCATGTCGCCTGCCACCGCGACCACGCGGGTTGCAGGCCACTTTCGCTGTGACGCTTCCGCGCGCCCAGCGCCGCCGAGCAAGGTTGCCGGGCCGCGCTTCACCGGGCGGCGTCCACACGGAATGGAGTCGCACACCGACAGGCATCTCGGGCAATGCCTGCCGGCCCTGACCCGATGCCAGCCGTCGCCACGCAAGCGCGCCGCGGCTCAGGCGGCCTGCAGCTGCTTCAGCGCACCTTGGCTCAGCAGCGCCTCCGGGCTCTGACTGGCGTCGCCGGGGCGGTCCGGGCCGCTGGCGAAGCCGGTCCAGCGGTCGCGGCCCGCCGACTTGCTGCAGTACACGCCGTGGTCGGCGATGCGCAGCGCGAGCGCCCAGTCGGCATCCATCCCCGGCCACACCGGCAGCGGCACGAAGCCCAGCGAGGCGGTGATCTCGACGCGGCCGCCAGCCACCTGCAGCGGGTTGTGCTGCAGCGCGCGGCGCAGCCGCTCACACAGCTGCGGGCCCTGGTCGAGCGTGGCGCCGCGGCACAGCCACACGAACTCCTCGCCGCCCCAGCGCACCAGCACGTCGTCGTGGCGCGCCACCGAGCGCAGGGCCTCGGCGAAGCACTCAAGCGCGCGGTCGCCGACCTCATGGCCGTGGCGGTCGTTGATGCGCTTGAAGTGGTCGAGGTCGGCCATCACCAGCAGGCCACGCGCCGGCGCGCCGGATTCCATCTGCGACTGCAGCAGGCGGCGGTTGCCCAGACCGATCAGCGCGTCCTCGAAGTTCTGCTTCCGGATGGCGGCGTTGAGCTCGACCAGGGCGTTGCGTTGGGCCTCGATCTCGCGCGCGCTCGCCGCCAGCGCGCGGTGGCTGCGGGCGCGCATGCGCGCCGTGCGCCACAGCAGCGCAAGCACCGCCACCAGTGCCACCAGCCCGGCCAGCAGGGCCAGGTTGAGCGCACGGGCGCTGGCCTGCTCGGCCTGCAGCGCCTCGTTCTCCGAGCGCTGCAGCGCGTTGGCGGCCTCGGCTTCGGCCAGCGCCTTGTTCTTGCGCTCCAGCTCGATGGCGTTCTCGAGTTCGGCGATCCGGGTGTTGGACTCGGTGCTGATGGTTTCGTCGCTGAGCGCCTTGTATTCGCGCATCGCCTGCAGCGCCTCTTCGCTGCGGCCGAGCGCCTCAAGGTTGTCGATCAGCACCGGGAACAGCTCCAGCCGCCTGGAGCGGACATCCGCGGTCTCGTAGAACGTGCGCGCGGCCTGCAGGTGCGGCAGAGCGTCTTCGCGCTGCCCGAGCTGCACCAGCGTTTCGCCGATGTTCTTTTCCAGCACGCCAAACAGCTCCGGCGAGTCGGTGGGCTGCATGGAGCCGCGCAGCCGCTGGTAGATGGCCAGTGCCTCGGCATGACGCCCGTTGTCGCGCAGCAGGGTCGCGTAGTTGCTCTGGTTGCTCGTCACGCTGAGGCCATGGGCCTCGCCGTAGGCGATGGCCTCGCGCGACCAACGCTGGCCCAGCTCGAAGTCGCCGGCACCGATGTGCGCGGTGGCGAGCGTGGAGAGCACGCCATGACGGGCGCGCGGCGTGGCATTCGGCTCATGCTCGCGCTGTACGGCCTCGGCGCGGGCGGCGTAGGCCACCGCCTTTTCCATGTCGCCGACGTTGATGTACAGCCCGGCCAGGTTGCGCAGCGTATTGGGGTTGCCCGGGCTGCCCAGCGCCCGCGTCATCTCGTCGGCGCGCTGCAATGAATCCAGCGCCGCGGGAAAGCGCCCGAGCATCGCGAGGACGCCGCCACGGCCGCTGAGAGCGCCGACATGCTCCATGCTTTCACTTTCACCGAACAGCGCCATGGCCTCGTCGAACACCGCGAGCGCCTGCTCCAGCTGCGGCACCCGCGTCTGCAGGGCCGCCAGCGCGTGCAGCAGCTGTGCGCGCGCGAGCGCAGGCACTGCGGCATCGCCCTTCAGCGCGTGAACGCGCGGCTCGATGCGCGGCAGGGCCGTGGTGTCACCCAGCACGAACAGGGAATCAAGCACCTGCTTCAGCAGCACGGCCTCGAGTGCCGGTGCGGGCGGCGGCGCATCAAGCAGCTGCGCGACCTGCGCGAGCCCGTCTTCTCGCCGCTGCGTGTGCTGGTAGGCGAACAACAGGGCGATACCCGCTTTGAGCGCATCGTCCCCGACGGCGTCGCTCTGCTGGGCCCGCAGTCGAGCGATGGCTTCATCCGGATCGGTATTCAGCAGCCCGAGCGCCGCCGCGCGCGGCGTCGCGGGCGGGGTGGGCGCAGCTGTCGTGGGCGCGGACGGTGTGGCGGCCGCGGCCCCCACTGGCAGGGCCAGCGTGAGACCCAGTGCCAGCCCGGCGGCGCAAAGACGGCAGCTCACGCCGATCGGCGGCAATCGCATCGTGGATCCCCTGTCGCATGATTCCCCGCCGCCAGCATGGCCCTGGCGAGGCCGCCGCCGCAAGCGCAAGCGCCGGCGTCGGCACGCTGGCCAGTGGCGCACGCCACCTGTCCGCGCGGGTCAGGCGGGCTGGGTTTGGGGCCCGAAGCCGACCTTCTTCAGGCATTGCGGGATTGCGTCGCCACGGGCATGTGTGGCCACGAGCCCGAGGGACCCTGTGGAAACGACGATGACGGTCACCCTTTGATGCGTTGCAGCCGGCACCCCTGCGCCTCGCCGATCCCGCAAAGCGCGAGCGCTGAACGCCTAGGATCGCGACCCGCCGCTTGACCGCGAAGCGCGCGTGTCCTGCGCCCGCCCAAGCCGCCCCCCCGGAGGCGATGGCGATCACCTCTCCACGGCAAACCTGCCAGATCTGACAGGCCCGCTGCCACCCGCACGGCTTGCCGTGACTTCGCCGCAAAGCGAATACCCGCGCGGCGCGGCAGCCGAGGTCGTTGAGTGCACGCCAGCCTCCAGCGATGCGGGGGCGCATTCAGATTCACGCAAACACCGTTGTATGCAGTGACTGTTCGTTTATAGCCTCCGGTCGCGGCGAGTGCCCCCTGGGTGCGCGCCGCACTCCTCTCAACCCCTGGAGACCCCCATGAATCTGAAGCGTTCGATTGCACTGACTGTGCTCGCGGGCAGCGCCGCGAGCTTCATGCTGTTTTCGCCTGCACACGCGGCCAGCCTCGATCAGGCCCAGGTCGGCTGTTACGTCGATACCTACGCCTTCGACACGCTCACCGCCGACTACTGCGTCTCGGCCTGGACGCCCAGCTCGGCCCAGCTCAGGTCAGTCGCCTACTTCGAAGTGATCGGACTGCCCGCCGGCAACTACAGCTACAGCTGGAACTTCGCCTGCGGCAATTCGCGCAGCTGCTCGACCAGCATCACCGCGCGGCCCGAGCAGATCAAAACGGCCGTGGTGACGGTGACCAATGTCGCCACCGGAGAACAGCGGACCTTGAGTGCCACCGCCGAGTACCTCAACGGCTGGGATTGAGCTTGGCGCACTCCGCCTGAGCCAGACGCGCGCATCGCCCCGCCCTGCCGGCGGGGCGATGCCGTTTCGAAGGCCGCATGCGCCCGCCCGGAAGCTGGCCACTGCACTAAGGCCACAGCCTGATGAAGGCGTCCGGATGACGGACTCGGGCGCCCTGCGCCTGCACTGCGTGCACTAGCCTGCGGCGGGTTCCCGAACCAGTGGAAAGCCTTCGTCCAGCCAACCGGTCAGGCCACCGCTCATCAGTTTCACCGGCCGGCCCAGTCGGGCCAGGCGAAGGGCGGCGCGGGCGGCGCCATTGCAGTGCGGCCCGGCGCAATAGGTCACGAACAGGGTCTCGGGCGGATAGGCCGCCAGCCTGCGTTCGATGATCTTGCCGTGCGGCAGGTGGACGGCGCCCGGCACGTGTCCCTGGGCAAACAGTGCGGGGCCACGCACGTCCAGCAGAACAAAACCCGGGGTGTCGCTGGACAGCGCTTCATGCACGTCCCAGCAGTCCGTTTCGAATGCGAACAGTGCCGCGAAGTGCTCGGCGGCCGCCGCCGCTGGTGCTGCGGGAACCGCGTTGACTGGGTTCTTCATGTGCGCTCGCTGGGTTTGAAGGCAGCCCATTGTTGCTTCAGGCACGCAGACCGCACACTGGCGGCCATGCCACAGACCCCTCAAAAACCGCCAACCGCTTCGAAGCCGCTCGACCCCTTGCGCGTGGTCGCTGTGGCCTACCCGGGACTGTGCAGCTTCGAGTTCGCGTGTGCTGCGGAGGTCTTCGGACTGGACCGCCCCGAGGTCGGCCCGACCTGGTATCGATTCTCGGTCTGCGCCACGGAGCCCGGCCCACTGCGCGCCGACTACGGCCTCAGCCTGCGCGCGGCGCCAGGCCTCGGTGCGCTGGCGCATGCCGGGACGATCCTGATTCCAGGCTGGCGCGGGCCGGAGGTTCCGGTGCCGGACGCACTCACCCGCGCACTTCGGCGCGCGCATGCCCGCGGCGCACGGATTCTTTCGATCTGCTCCGGCGCCTTCGTCCTTGCCGCCAGCGGCCTGCTGGATGGGCGCCGCGCGGCCACCCACTGGCGCTACGCGGACGCCCTGCAGGCGCGGTTTCCCAAGGTGCGCGTCGATTCCCGGGTGCTCTACGTCGACGAAGACCAGGTGCTGACGTCCGCGGGCAGCGCGGCCGGCCTGGACCTGTGCCTCCACCTGGTGCGGCGCGACTTCGGCAGCCGCATCGCCAATCTGGTCGCGCGCCGCCTGGTGATAGCCCCGCATCGGGACGGCGGCCAAGCGCAATTCGTCGATCGCCCGGTCGCTCCGCGGCCTCGGAGCGTGGTCGCTCGCCTGCAGGAGCGCATCAGCGCCGACCTCACGCGCACCTGGAGCCTCAGCGCGCTTGCCGAAGCGGCGGCGCTCAGCGAACGCAGCCTGCTGCGCCGTTTTCGCGAAGCCGCGGGCTGTACGCCCGCGCAGTGGTTGGCCGAGGCCCGCGTCAGCGAAGCGCGGCGACTGCTCGAACACAGCCACCTCCAGCTTGAGGAAGTGGCCGAACGCGCGGGCTTTGCCAGCACCGAGACCCTGCGCCGACAGTTCCAGCGGCGCGTCGGCGTCTCACCCGCAGCCTATCGGCGCCGCTTTGCCTGCCACGACGCGCCGGTCTGAGGTCGTGTTGCGCACCGCCGCTTCCGGCAGCACGGACCCAGTCCCTTCTGGCCTGGATCCGGCTCCGCGGTCGTGCCGTCCGTGGCGCGCGCAAGCGCTGGAGTGCTCCGCCCAGGCTCAGGTCGCCGGCGGCGCTTGCAGGGTCTGGAGGCCCTCTTCGGCGATGCTCCGCTGCAGGCCCTCGGCCTGCTTCAGGATGGCTTCCAGCGCCAGCCGGTGCGCCTTCGTCAGCGCCTCGGCGGCAGGCACGCTGACATCGGGCACCACGCCCACGCCCTCCCAGTTGGTGCCCGTGATCGTGTTCGCCACGATCTGCATCGGGATGAAGGCGACAAAGCCGTGCGCCAGAGGACGGTAGCCGCCCGGCGTGGCCGCACCGGCGGTGGTCTCGCCGACCAGGGTGACGCGCTGCATCGCCTGCAGGTCGTAGGCGAACTCCTCCGCCCCCGAACCGGTGTCACCGTCGACCAACACGAATACCGGCTTGTCGAGGTAGGCCGGCGTTCGTGGCTCGGCGTAGAAGGTGCGGTCGGGCGCGGCTTCGTCGCTGCCCTGCACGCGCACCGTGGGCGTCCGCGCTCTGACGAAGTGACCGATCACGTTGGCGACGCCGGCGGGCTCGCCGCCGGGCGCGCCGCGCACGTCCACGATCAGTGCACCGGTGTGTTCAAGCATGCGCATTGCCAGCGCGAACTGCTCGGCGCTGGGCGCGGCGTCCAGGAACATCCGGATGCGCAGATAGCCGACATTGCCCGGCAGCCACCGCACTTCGGGCACTTCGCCGCCGCGCAGGCGCACCTCTTCGTGGAAGGCCGCGATGTCTTCCGCGGAGGGCGGCGCCTCGCTGAAGCCGGCCACCGCCTCGGGCCCGAAGTAGCGGGCCCGGAAGTGGCCATCGTCGACGATCGGCGTGATCTGCTGTTCGATCAAAGCGAGCAGCTCGGCCGCGGTGCCTGCGCCGCGGAAAGCGCCCTGCTGTTCGAGCGCTTCGATGCTGTCGGCGGCTTCGCGCCCGCGCGCCCGGAAGGCGAAGCGCTCGCGCAGCACATCCGCGAGGGCCAGCACCACCTCGCGCGACTGCGCGGGGCTGAGCCTTACGGCAGCGGGATCGGGGGGTGGACCCGGCTGGGCGGAGGCGGCGCTCACGCCCAAGCCCAGGGCGAGGCCCAGTGCGCAGATGGCTGCTGCGAACCGCGGCAAGGCGCGTCCAAACGATTGCACTCGCTGCGCGCCTGCCACGGCGGACGCTTGCCTGGCTTGCCCTGCGTTCTTGCCTGTGCTCATGCCTGTCTCCTGCGTGCGCCGCCGGCCGGCCGCGCTTCGAGGGCATTCGAGACGGTGGAGGCGGGCTCGGTTGCAGCGAGGAGCGCTGCGAGGGACTGGGCCGCGACGCTCCCGGCGGGCCGCTCGACGGGCCGCCGGAGGCTTCAAGGCACGCAGGGGTGTGACGTCGCAGCACACACTCTGCACAGCGCAGACGACGTTGCCGGATCACTCTCCGAGCGCGCGCTGTCCGCGCCCCGCCATACCGCCGCCCGCACCCGGCCACACTCGGCGGCCAGGCTCGCGGCTCACGTGCGCGGTGTCTGCGTCGCTGCACAGGCACACTCGCTGCCTACCCCACGCGTGAGGAACGGCGCGGCGGCGGCAGGCAAGGATTCACCCAAACCCGAAGGATGATTCGCATGGTGTCTCGACGTGGAGTGTTGCAGGGCGGCCTCGCCGCAGTGGGTGCGCTGCTCGCGCCGGCGGGTTGGACGGCGACACCCGCAGCGCGCAGCGCGGAGGCGAGACTGCGGGCGCTGGAGTCGGGCGCGGCGCGGCTCGGGGTGTGCGTGCTCGACACCGCCAGCGGCGCGCACTTCGGCCATCGGCTCGATGAACACTTCGCCCTGTGTTCGACCTTCAAGCTGGCGCTGGCGGCGGCCTGTCTGCGCGAGGCCGACCACGGTCGACTCGATCTGTCCGAGGTGCTGCCCTACGCCGAGAGCGATCTGCTCGAATGGGCGCCGGTCACGCGCGAGCACCTTGCCGAGGGTGGCTTGAGCATCGGCCGGCTGGCGCAGGCGGCGCAGGAGATCAGCGACGGCACGGCGGCCAATCTGCTGGTGCGCCGGCTGGGCGGCCCCGCAGGCGTGACTGCCCGGATCCGCGACATGGGCGACAGCGTGACCCGGCTGGATCGCTACGAGCCGGATCTCGGCCTGGTGCTGTCCGCCGATCTGCGCGACACCACCACGCCGGTGGCGATGGCGCAGCTGGTCCAGCGCATCACCACAGGTGATCTGCTGCAGCCGGACTCGCGCGATCAGTTGCTTGGGTGGATGCGCAATACCCGCACCGGCCTGTATCGCCTGCGCGCCGGCCTGCCCGAGGACTGGCTGACCGGCAACAAGACCGGCACCGGACGCGCCGAAGGCACTACCAACAAGTGCAACGACATCGCCATCACCGTCCCGCCCGGCCGCAGCCCGGTCGTGATCGCCGCCTACTACGACAGCGGCGAGTACACGCCGCAGGTCGAGCGTCGGCACGAGGCGGTGCTGGCCGAAGTCGCGCGCATCGCAGCGGCGTGGGTTCGGAGCTGACAGCGCGCGGCGCTGCTCGCTGGACGTGGACCTCGCACGCCGGCGAGTTGGCTGCGCGCCTCAAGCGGCCGATGCAGAGGTTCTGATCCAAGCCGAATCCGGAGGCTGCCGGCACCACGGGCGCTGGCTGCCCGGCTGCCGCCGCCATTGCGCGGCGCTTGGCGCTATCCTCCCGCGCCGTTGTGGTGGCCCGCGCGGCCGCTGAGCCTGTTCCAATTGACGGAGAGCCCCATGCGTTTCCTCACTGTGTTTGTGGCCGTGCTGGCCTGCATCCTGGCGGCGCCGGCGGCGGCCCAACTCAATGTGATCGCCGAGTATCGGCTGGGCGAGAACGACGGCGGCGTGGTGGTCGGCGGGACGGGCGCCGACCCGACCCAGCCGGGCGCTGCGGGCACCGGGCTGCAGCGCTACGGAGCCCCTGTCTACGGTGCGGGCGGTACCCCGCGGGGCCGCATCAGCACGGCCTCGATGCGCTTCGACGGCAGCAGCGCACGCTACGAAGGCCCGGTGTTGACCATGCCCACCGACAACTTCGGCGTCGAGGCCTGGGTGCGCTCCAACAGCACCACCGGCAACGCGGTGATCGCCTACAACGGCAACTCCTCGAACAGCGGCTTCGGCCTGTTCCGGCTCGGCGGCAACTGGGGGTTCCTGTACGGCGGAGTCGTCGCTGACGGCAACGCCCCGGCGACCTCCGGCTGGACCCACCTCGCCATCGTCCGCGACAACGGGCTCAGCCGCTTCTACGTGAACGGCACGGAGCGGATCCAGACGCCGGCCGCGCCGAACGCGCCGGCCGGCGCGTTCCACATCGGCGGCAACAGCCTGCTGGCCACCGAGTTCTTCGACGGCGAGATAGACGAGGTGCGCGTGTTCACCTTCGCCCCCGGCACCTTCTCGCCCGCGCTGCTCAACCTGGCCGAACGCCCCCCGGCGGTGGCGGTGCCGACGATGACGATCTCCGGCGTCGCCGTGCTGGCGATGGCGCTGGTGCTGGCGGCCGTGCTCGCGGTTCGGCTGCGCGGCTGAGCACTGGCCTTCGTGCAGCGCCAGCGGGCCCGCTCGCGTGGCACAGGCCTGCACCCCGACTGCACGGCCGCGCGGCGAAGCTCCGTACATGCCCACGCTCCCTCTGCAAGCGAACACGGTGGTGATCGGCGCCGGCCTGACCGGCAGCCTGATTGCTCGCGGCCTGTCGGCGGCCGGCGATTCAGTGGCCGTAATCGACAAGGGCCGCGGGCCGGGAGGCCGCCTCAGTGTGCGGCGTACCGACTCCGGCAGCTTTGCCCACGGCTGTCCACTCTCGACCGTCTCGGCCTGGCTGCAGGCGCTGCCGCGCGAACCGCTGCAGGCGCTGGGTCTGCCCGATTCGCCTGGGGTGGACGACCCGCGCGTGCAGGCGCTGCCGAGGCATCTGCTTGAGGGCATTGCATCGCGCTTCGGCGCCCAGGTCGTCCGCATCGAGCGCGCTGGCGAGCGCTGGCGGCTGTGGGACGCGGACGCGGCCCTGCTCGCCGAAGCGCGACGGCTGGTGCTGACCGCACCCGCGCCACAGAGCGCGGCCCTGCTGGCCGGGCTGCAGCCCGAGTGGTCGCGGCGGCTGGGCGCGCTCGGCCTGGCGCCGGCTTGGGC
The DNA here is from genome assembly GCF_900101825.1 of Aquimonas voraii. Taxonomy (GTDB): domain Bacteria; phylum Pseudomonadota; class Gammaproteobacteria; order Xanthomonadales; family Xanthomonadaceae; genus Aquimonas; species Aquimonas voraii. The sequence goes on along the minus strand of NZ_FNAG01000005.1, from coordinate 244,065 downwards.
TCTGCTGCTGGCACAGGACGCCACGCGCCCGGGACCGGACTGGGCGAAGCTGGCAAGCCCTGCGCTGCGCGTGCTGCCGCAGGATTCCCTGCCCGAGGCCGATGCCGCGGGCCCTGCCGTCCGTCGCTGGGTCGTACAGCTTGGCGATGCGCACAGCGCCGCCCTGCTCGAAGCCTCGCCGGCGCAGGTGCTCGATGCCGTGCTTGGCCTGCTCGGCCTCGGCACCGCCGATTTCCTTCACTCCAGCGCCCATCGCTGGCGCTATGCGCGGGTGCTCGATCCACTGCCCGAGCCTGCGCTGGTCTGCGCCCGCAGCGAGCTTGCCGTCTGCGGCGACGCCTTTGCCGGCACTGCAGGCGCTGCCGGGCCGATGGCCGATCTGCAGCGCTGCCTTGCGTCCGCGCGGGCACTGCTGGATGTCTGGAAGTACAGGACCCTCGCGGTCTAGCCGGTTCGAGAGCGCCGCGCGGACCGGCGGTGCAGCAGCACCGTGGACATGCCTCTTGGACATGTGCGCGTCGGCCGCACATCCGCCGCGCCGAAGGCCGCCCGCCTTGGGTCCGTCGGCGCGCCGCGTCGGAAGCAGACAGAGCCAGCGCCCGTGGGTGGATCCGCGTATCCTCCGCGCCCCTTCTCCGGAGACCCGCCGATGCGCATCCTGCTGCCTGCCCTGTTGTTCGCTCTTGCCTGCAGTTCCAGCGACGCGGCGGCCAAGGTCTACAAGTGTCCGCTGCCCGGCGGCGGCCACGAGTACCGGCAGATCGCCTGCGACGGCGAGGGCTCCGGCGAGGTCGAGGTGAATGATCCGACGGTGTCGCGTCGGGCCGACACGGCGCGCGCGCCGGACACGGCGGATGCCGGTGATCTGGTCGGCGACTGGTGCGAAATCGGGGTGTCGACCACGATCGACAGCGAGATCGCGCTCGATGGCATCCACTGGTACTTCGGCCCCGATTATCTGACCTATGTGCATTCACGGGCCTGGAAGCCCGCCGGCATGGAGCCGCCCAAATACCCGCTGCAGCGCAAGGGTGAGGTCTTCGTGGTCGACGACCCCATGTTCGGCGGCGTCGAGGCCGAGTGGACAGTGGTGGGTCGGCGCGAGGGCGTCATCCTGGTTGAAGGCCCGATGGGTGGAATCCTGCACATGCGGCCCGGACGCTGCTGACCCCTTCCTCTCAACAATTTAGAGGAGTACGCTGATCTCACCTAAACAATCTAGGTGAGACCATGACCCAGCCCGTGCTTCCAGGTACTTTGGAAATGCTGGCCCTGAAGGCGGTTTCGCTCGGCGCCGAGCACGGCCTGGGCCTGCTGCAGCGCATCCAGCGCAGCTCGGGCGACGCGCTGCTGGTCGAGCAGGGCGCCCTGTATCCGGCCCTGCACCGGCTGGAAGCCCAGGGCCTGGTCAGCACCGAGTGGGGCGTGTCGGACAACAACCGCCGCGCCAAGTACTACGCCATCACCGCCGCCGGCCGCCGTCGCCTCGGCGAGGACACCCGCCAGTGGCGCCAGCTGGTGGAGGCCATGGAGGCCGTGCTCACCGCCCAGCCCGGAAGCCTGCGCGCATGAGCCCGCGCCGACTGCGGCTGTGGCTGAACGACGTGCGTGCGCGCCGGCGCGTCGAGCGCGAACTCGAGGCCGAGCTGGACTTCCACCTGCAAGCCCGCGCCGACCAGCTGGAAGCGCAGGGCCTGGACCGCATCGAAGCGCTGCGCCGCGCGCGCATCGAACTGGGCATGCTCGAACTGCATCGCGACGACGTGCGCGCCGCGCGCGGGCTGCGCTGGGTGGACGCACTCGTCAACGACCTCCGCTATGCGGCGCGCAGTCTGATGCGCAGCCCGCTGTACACGCTGACGGCGATCGGCGTGCTCACCCTGCCGCTGACCGCCGCCCTGCTGCTGCACGCCATTCTCGCCACCTATGCGCTGCACTCGCCGCCCATCGAAGACCTCGAGCGCTGGGTCAGCCTGGAGGGACGCAGCGCGACCCAGCACGGTTTCACCCAGTTCAACGCGGACGAGGCCGAAGCGCTGCTGGCCTCGCCGCCGGCCGCCTTCAGGGGGCTGTACAGCGTGCGCACGCTGGGCCAGCCGATGCTGGTGGATGCGCATCTGCACAAGGGCATGGGTGCTGCCGTCTCCGACAATTTCTTCGAACTCGCGGACGTGGGCGCGCGCATCGGTCGCGTGTTCGGCAGTGGCCTCGAAGCCGATCGACTCGGGGTGGTGCTCAGCGAGAACGGATGGGCCCAGCTGTTCGGCCGCGCGCCCGACGTGGTCGGCCGCAGCCTGGACATCGGCGGGCATCGCTTCGCCGTGATCGGGGTGGCGGACCGTCGCTTCAACGGCAGCCATCCGATCGCCCAGCTCTACTTCGTTCGTCACGGCGACGCTGAGGCCCTGTTCCCGACGCAGCGGGAAGACCTGCTGTTCGCGGTCAGCGGTTTCCTTGCCGCGGAGGCGACCACCGAACGGGCCACGACGCAGCTGGCCGGCCGCGCCGCCGAGCTGTTCGCCGAACGCCCAGAATTCATGCGCCTCGACCACATCGAAGTTGAGCGGCAGTTCGGGCGCCTGGGCGCCGACGATCGTGAGGAACTGCTGCTCACATCGCTGCCGCCCGCGCTTGCGGTGCTGCTGATGCTGCTGATCGGCTCGGCCAATCTGGCGAACCTGGTGCTCGCGCGCTTCGCCGCACGCGCCGGCGAACTCGGCGTTCGCAGCGCGCTCGGGGCGAGCCGTGGGCGATTGCTGTCGCGGCTGCTGGTCGAGTGCGGGCTGATCGGCGGCGCCGCCGCCGTGCTCGCCCTCGGGCTGGCCGCCCTGCTGCTGGCACCGCTGCACGCGCGCGTGTTCGGCCTGATCGCCGAGCTCGGCGCCAGCCTGGTCGACGTGCGCCTCGGCTGGGACAGCGCGGCGCCGGCCCTGGCGCTGACCCTGCTGTGCACCCTGGTCTTCGGCCTGCTGCCGGCGCTGGCGGTCACGCGCCGCTGCAGCCTCGACGGCAGCGCCTCGCAGCGACATCTGCCGGCGCACGCGGCCAATCGTCTGCGCAGCGGCCTGATGGTCACCCAGATCGCCGCCAGCTGTTTCCTGCTGGTCGTGGCCGGCCTGATTGCCGCGAATGCGCGTCAGGCGCTGCAGACGCCGCTCGGCTATGCGCCGGAGCGGCTGGTGGGGCTGTCCGCCGGCAGCGATGCGATGGCTCTGCGCCAGCGTCTGCTGGAACTTCCGCAGGTCCAGGCGATCGGCGCCAGCTCGCACATGCCGCTGATGAGTGAGCCCCTGCGCGGTGCGGCGCGCACCGTCGATGCGGAGGGCACGGCCCGCAGCCTGAGCGCACAGATCCGCCCGATCGACAGCCAGTGGCTGCGACTGCTCGACCTGCAGGTCCTGCGCGGCCGCCTGCCGTATGCGGACGAATCCGGTGCGGTGGCCCTGCTGTCGCGCAGCGCGGCCGAGCGCCTGTGGCCCGGCGAGGACCCGCTGGGCCGCGCGCTGGATCTGATCGAAAAGAAGGACGTCTGGACGCAGGCCGAGCGCGGCGGCGACGACGCCCGGCGTGACAGCCTGGAGTCGACGCGCCGGGTGCAGGTGATCGGCATCGTGCCGGACGTCGCCACCGGCTTTCTGTTCGCTGGCGGCGACGGCCCGGTGGTGTACACCCCCGCCCGCTTCGGCGATGCCGAACTCGGCAGCCTGCTGCTGCAGCTGAGCGACACGCGCCCTGAGACCATCGCCGCGGTGTACCGGGCCTGCGCGGACACCAGCGCCCGCAGCCACTGCGCGCCCTTCCGCATGACCGATGCCCTGCGCATCCAGCGACTGCCGCTGATCGTGGCCGCCGAGATCGCCCAGGCGCTGGGCGCCATCGCCGTGCTGATCACCTGCCTCGGTCTCTACGGGCTGGTCGCCTATGCCGTCCAGCAGCGTCGTCGCGAGCTGGGGCTGCGGCTCGCGCTGGGCGCGTCGCGCGCGCGTGTGATCGGCACGGTGATGCGCGATGCGCGACGTCAGATCGCGCTGGGGCTTGTCATCGGCCTGCCGCTGGCGTTCGCGCTCTCGCGCGTGCTCGCCAGCCTGACCGACCGCATCACCTCCTTCGATGCGATCGCCTTCGTCGGTGTGCCGCTGCTGCTGGCCCTGCTGGCCGCGGTCGCGGCCTATCTGCCGGCACGAGCGAGTGCGCGCATCGACCCCGCCGAGTCCCTGCGCGCCGAGGGCTGAGCGCTTCCTGGATGCGGCTCCCGAGCATGGGCCGCGAGGCCAAGGCACCGCGCGTCCGTCACGGGGCGAGACCCGCGCCGTCACCACGCTGGCCTGAAGCGGAAGGCGCAGGGTGCTGGCATGCTGTCGCCGGAGCACGGCCCTGCGCCGCAGGCGCGAACACCGATCAAAGCCACGGCGGGCTTGACCGGTGTCGCACCCAGTCCTGCGGCCACCGTCCAGGAGATCGCGATGTCACCCAGCTCAAGCAGCAGCCGCGCCCAGATCCTGCTGCCCGCACTCGCCGGCCTGGCCGTGGCGGCGCTGCTGCTGCGGCGCCTGCTGCCCGAGCTCAGCCTGCTGCAGCATCCGCTGATTCCGCTGTGGTGTGCCTTCGTGCTGACCTATGTCGGCGCCGCCGCGATCAGCCTGTTGCCGGCGCCCTTGGGCCGCCCCATCGATCGCCTGCTCGACAAGCACCTGGGCCAGTGGGGCGCCGGCGTGTATGGCCTGATCGGTCTGTCGGTGTTCCTGCGCCTTGAAGCGCAGAGCCTGATCGAGGGCCTGCAGGAGATGCGCGATGCCGCCGAGGTCGCGAAGGGGCTGCTGCGCGACTGGCTGATCGGCTTCAGCATCGAGTCGCTGAAGAACGTGATTGCAGCGTCGATCTGGCCCGTGCAGGTGATCCGGCAGGGCGGCGTCTGGGGCTTTCTGGGCTTTCTCGGCGCCTGTTCGGCGGTGTTCGAAATCGGCCGACGCTGGATGCCCGAGCTGCAGGCGCGGCTGGAGGCGGAGGCGCCCGAGGCCGGCGACGCCAAGGCGTCGAAACCCGGCCAGTGAGCGCTGCCGCCTGAGCTCACGGGGCGCCGTCGGCTCAGGCGCCCTTGATCAGGCCCAGCGCCGGCATCAGCATGCCCAGCACCAGATAGCAGCCGCACACCGCCCAGTAGTCGCTCGGCTGGCTGTCGCGATCGATGACACCGCGGAAGTAGGCCTTGCCGGTGAGCAGTGCGATCACCAGTGCCGTCAGGAACAGCCCGCTGAACCCGTCCATTCAAGAACGCTCTTTCCGATGCGAAGCCGTCACGACACGTCGCCGGCCGAGCTGCGACAGCGCGCCGAGAGCGTCGCAGTTTCGCTGCCGGCTGCGTACCCCTGAGTTCCGCCTTTCACCTTCACGCGGGGGGCGGGCACAATCCGGTCGGGGAAGTCAGGGCTGCCGGCTCAACCGGCCGTACGCGGGGAGTGGAATGGAGCGCATCGCAGACGACAGCCCTCTGGGGCAGATCACCGCCATCCTGGCCGCGGCCGGGGATCCGAATCCGCTCGACAGCCTGCTGCCGCTGGTGCACAGCGATCTGCGCCGGCTGGCCCGCGCGCAGCGCCGGCAGATGGAGCCGGGCGAGACGCTGTCGACCACGGCCCTGGTCAACGAGGCCTACCTCAAACTGCGCCGCGCCGACTATCCCAACCTCGCCAACCGCGCGCATTTCTTCTCGCTGGTGGCGCGCGCCATGCGGCAGATCCTGATCGACCACGCGCGCTCGCGGCTCGCCGAAGCCAAGCGCATGCAGCATGTCCAGCGCGAGCTCGATGAAAAGCCCGGGGAAGATGCGCGCGAGCTGGCCCGCCTGCTCGAAGTGGATTCGGCCCTGAACGAACTGGAGAAGGTGCAGCCACGGCTGGCGCAGGTGGTGATGTACCGCTACTTCGCCGGCTACTCGGCGACCGAGACGGCCGAGCTGCTCGAAGTCACCGAGCGGACGATCAATCGCGACTGGCAGAAGGCGCGCGCCTTCCTCAGCATCGCGCTCGACCAGCCGATGGCGGAAGACGACGGGACGAGCGCGCAGTGAGTGATTCCCTGTCCGACCGCTTCCGCAGGCTCGAGCCGCTGCTGGACCGCGCGCTCGACCTCGATGGCGCCGAGCGCGACAACTTCCTGCGGATCTGCGCCGAGATCCACCCCGATCTCTACCCCGACCTGCTGAAGGGCCTGGGCGCCGAAGACCGTGACCTGCCGAAGCTCGGCGGGCTCGCCGCCCGCGTCACCGAGGAACGCACCACCGACCGCCGCGGCCTGCAGGCCGGGCCCTGGCAGCTGCTGGAAAAAATCGGCCGCGGCGGCATGGGCACGGTCTATCTGGCCAAGCGGGCCGATGGCGCCTTCGACAAGCGCGCGGCGGTGAAGCTGCTGCGCAACGCCGACCTGCGCTTCAAGCAGGCGCTGGAGCGCGAACGCCAGCTGCTGGCGCGGCTTGAGCACCCGGCGATCGCGCGGCTGATCGACGGCGGCGTGCTGCCGGACGGTCAGCCCTATCTGGTCATGGAGCTGGCCGAGGGCCTCGACCTCGACAAATGGGCCGCCCAGGAAAAGCCCGACCTCGACACCCGCCTGCGGGTGTTCCTCGACATCTGCGGCGCGGTCAGCGAAGCGCACGCGCAGCTGATCGTGCATCGCGACCTCAAGCCCTCGAACGTGCGGGTGAACCGGGAGGGCCAGGTCAAGCTGCTCGACTTCGGCATCGCCAAGCTGCTCGACAGTGACGTCAAACAAGGGGAGACGCGCGCGTTGGCGCTGACCCCCGAGTACGCGGCGCCTGAGCAGCTGCGCGGTGAGCCGGTCAGCACGCGCACCGACGTGTATGCGCTGGGTGCGCTGCTCTACCAGCTGCTGACCGGACGCACGCCACACCCCGGCTTCGACGGCGATTGGGCGAGCTTCATCAGCCGGGTGTGCGACGAGGACGCCGATCCGCCCAGCCGGCATGAGACCCGGGAAGTGCCGCGGGCGCGCCTGCGCGGTGATCTGGACGCGATCGTGCAGATGGCGCTGCAGCGCGATCCGGCCCGGCGCTACGCCTCGGTCGAGGCGCTGGCCGACGACCTGCGCCGGCATCTCGACGGGCGCCCGGTGCGCGCGCATGCGCCAAGCCTCGGCTACCGGCTGTCGAAGTGGCTGCGCCGACATCGACTTTCGGCCGGCCTCGGTGCAGCGGCCGCGCTGGCGCTCGGTGCGGGCCTGGCGGGCGTGCTCTGGCAGGCCCGCACCACCGCCGCCGAACGCGATGCCGCGCAGGTTCAGGCGCAGCGCTACCAGGCCGTACTGGAGCACCTGGGCCTCATGTTCCGCGAGGCGGCGGCGGGATCCGGCGATGTCTCACGGCTGTCGGCGCGCGACCTGCTGGTCAACAGCACGGCACAGCTGGAGCGCGCCTTCGCGACCGACCCCGCGGCGGGCCAGCTGGTGCTGGCGACGGTGGGCGAGCTCTATGTCTACCTGCAGGACTACAGCGCCGCCGGCACCCTGCTCGACCGCTTCGTCGAAGTCGACGACGGCAGCGCGCCGAGCAGCCTGCGCGCGCAGGTACTGGGCGACCTCGCCCTGGTCGATGTGCGCCGCGGCGAGGCCGGGCGCGCCTGCACGCGGGCCGAACAAGCCATCCGCCTGCTGGAGGCCGAGCCCTCGGACCAGCGCGGCGTGATCGCCAACGTGCTGGGCAACTACGGCCAGTGCCTGCGCCTGCTCGGGCGGGTGCCGGAGTCGCTGGCCGCCTACGAGCGTGCCGCCGCCCTGCGCTATGCGTTGTCCGGCGCCGACAGTCCGCTGACCGCCAGCGCCGACAACAACCTCGGCACGGCGTATTACCAGGCCGGCCGGCTGGCCGAGGCGCGGCAGCGCCTGAACCTCGCGCTGGCGGGCTTCGAACGCAATGACCTCGGCCGCAGTGCCCAGGCCGGCAATGTGCTGAACAATCTTGCCGCGATCGCTTTCAGCGAGGGCCAGCTTGGCGAGGCGCAAGCCCTGTTCGAGCGCGCGCTCGAGGTGCAGCGTGCGGTGTTGGGCGATTCCGCGGCGCTCGGCGCGCTGACCAACAACTTCGGCAAGCTGCTCACGCTGCGCGGCGACCTGCAGCGCGCCCAGCGACTGCTGGCGGAATCGCTCGACCTGCAGACACGCTTCGTCGGCGCCGACTCGCCGGATGCCGGCTTCACCCATCTGAGCCTCGGCGACCTGCAGCTCGCGCAGCAGCAGGCCGGGGCGGCCGTGAGCTCGTTCCAGCTCGCGCTGGCGCTGTTCGAGGGACGCTTCGGCCCCGACCATCTTTTCGCGGCGCGCGCGCGCCTGGCGCTCGCGCATGCGCAGGCGCGCGCGGGCGACCCGCGCGGCGCCGGCGAGAGCTATCTGCGCGCGCTGGACGCGCTGGCCGCCCTGCCCGGCGCCACCCCGGCGCGACTGCGTGCGGGCGGCCACTGCCTGCGCCTGCAGGATGCGCTGGGCAAGCGCCTGGCCCGTATCGAAGCCACCGACCTGAGCGGCTGCGAGGGCTTGATCCAGACCCTCGCGGCCGACCACTACGAGCGCCTCGAAGCCGAAGTGCTGCTGGCGCTGGCGCGCGGCGATACCGACTCACCGCGGCCGCGACTCGTCGCGCTCGCGGCCGCACTGGGGCCGAACAGCCCGCGGCTGGCGCAGCTGCGGCGACTGGTGCCCTGATCCCGGCGAAGCCCGCAGCGCCGCCGCCCCGGCGCAGCCGGGCCGGGGTCCAGCGTGTCTTGAACACCGCCGACGCCGCGCAGGGCGCGCCGCACAGGGCGGGGTCCGGCTCGGGCTCCGCCCAAGGCGCGAGCCGCCCTCCGCAGCGCGCGACGGCTGCGCGAGGCCCCGTCTGCAACTGGACGCCATGTCATATCGCCGATGGGCATTTGCCCCGGACGACCGGCTGCCGGGACTATCCGCCGACGCCCCGCGCATCGACCGCGCACCCCCGAGGCCCCGACGTGGCACGTTTCCTGGTCTTCCAACATGTCGCCGCCGAACCTGCCGGCACGCTGGATGCGCTGCTGCGGCGGCGAGGCCATCGACTCCGCTTCGTCAATTTCGGCCGCGATCCCGAGGCCCAGCCGCGCGTGCAGGGCTATGACGGCCTGATCGTGCTGGGTGGCGCGATGAACGTGGCCGATCAAGGCCAGCGCCCGCACCTGCGCACTGAGCTGCAGTGCATCGAGTCCGCCCTGCGCCACGGGCTGCCCGTGCTGGGCATCTGCCTGGGCGCACAGCTGCTGGCGCATGCGCTCGGTGCGCCGGTGCGCCGTCTGGCCCAGGCCGAGATCGGCTGGCATCGCATCGAGGCCACCGCGGCAGGTCGCGAAGACCCGGTGCTGGCACCGATCGGTCGCGGCGCACCGGTCTTCCAGTGGCATGGCTGCGGCTTCGATCTGCCCTCGGGCGCGGTCCAGCTGGCGCGCTCGGCCCTGTGCGAGCAGCAGGCCTTCCGCTTCGGCGAACGTGCATACGGACTGCAGTTCCATCTGGAAGCGGACAGTGCGCTGATCCAGCGCTGGCTTCATACGCCGTCGTATCGCCGCGAACTGGAGGCGCAGGGTGCGATCTCCGCGGTTGAACGCGTCCACACGGCGACCCAGCGCCTCGTGCATGCGCAGGCGGCGCGCGCGGAGGCGGTGTTCAGCCGCTTTCTGGATCTCGCCGGCCCCGCCCCGCGGCCCGCCCACGGCCGCCGGCCGGCGACGGCGTGGTCGCCCTGGCAACGGCAGGCGCGGCCGATCGAACTGCCGCTGCGCGCGCTGGGCTGATCCCAGCGGTAGGCGCCTCCGGCGGCCGTGCCCGACGCCTGTCAGATCGCGCCCGGCAGCCGCCCGCAGCGCGCGCTCCGGCGCGTGAAGGTTCTGCGAGAATGGCCGCCGACGCGCAGTTTGCCGTCGCCGCATGCAGAGGATGCGGCTCCCCTCCCGCTGCACCCACTCCAGGTGAATCCCATGAGTCGAATCCTCCGCGCGCCGACGATGAAGCGTCTGGCGCAGCTCTTGCCCGGCCTGCTGTTCGCGGCCAGCCTGCCTGGCCTCGCACTGGCCCAGACCGCTATCCGCGCCGGCACGCCGGTCAGCGGCAGCCTCGGCGCCGATACCCCCAAGGCCGATGACGGCACGCCCTACGCGCTCTACGAGTACAGCGGCCGCGCCGGTGAGCGCATCCGCGTCAAGATGGAATCGGAGGCCTTCGACGGCTTCCTCGCCGTCGGCAGCACGGCCGCGCCGGGCTGCTCGGAGGACTGCAAGTTCGACGACGACAGCGGCGGCGAGCTGAACCCGCAGTTGAGCTACACCCTGCCCGCCTCGGGCAAGGTGCAGATCCGCGCCAACAGCATCAGCGGCGACGCCCGCGGTGACTTCACTTTGACCGTGACCGCACTGCCGGCGCCGGCGCCGGCACGCCCCCAAGCCCTGCGGCTCGACACCGAGACCAAGGCCGCGCTGGACGAAACCTCGGCCCGCGACGAAGACAGTGACCGTCCCTATGCGCTGTGGACGGTGTCGGGACGCCGCAACCAGGAGGTGGTGGTGCGCGTCAACGCCGACGCCTTCGACCCCTATGTCGAGTTCGGCCAGCTGCAGAACAACCGCTTCACCAGCAGCGCCAGCGACGACGACAGCGGCGGCGGCCTCAACGCGCGCCTGCGTGTCACCCTCGACAACAGCGGCCGCGGCGTGGTCAAGGTCACCAGCGCCTCGGGTGATGCCAGCGGCGAGTACACGGTGTTCGTGGGCGAGCCGCCGGCCAAGCGGCCGATCAACGTGCAGCCGATCGCCGTGGGCGATTCGGTGCGTGGCACCCTGGACGACAGCGACCCCTTCGACGACGAGGAGACCCGCTTCGAGGTCTTCCGCATCGAGGGCCGCCCGGGCCAGCGCGTGGTGGCGCGCCTGCAGTCGGACGCCTTCGACGCCTACCTCAAGTGGGGCGTGCTGGAAGGCGAGCGCCTGATCGAGGAAGCCAGCGATGACGACAGCGGCGGCGGCACCAGCGCCCAGCTCAGCCTGACCCTGGACGAGGACGGCGTCGGCCGCCTGCTGGTCAGCAGTCTGGGCGGCGGCGAGGGCGAGTTCACCCTGTCGGTGGTCGGCGCACCGCGCAGCCTGCCCAGCGCACAGCCGGAGCGCTGATCCGCCACGGCGCATCAGCGCTTGAACGCGAAAGGCCCGGGCTCGCCCGGGCCTTTCGCTTTTCAACCGGGAGACAACTCAGAAGCTGTCGGCCGGCACCCGCACAAAGCCTTCCATCAGAATGCGCGCGCTGCGGCTCATGATCGCCTTGGTGACGCTCCATTCGCCGTTTTCGCAGCGCGCCTCGGCGCCGACGCGCAGGGTGCCTGAGGGATGCCCGAAGCGCACCACGCTGCGCTCGCCACCACCGGCCGCGGCATTGACCACGGTGCCGGGAATCGAAGCCGCGGTGGCGATCGCCACCGCCGCCGTACCCATCATCGCGTGGTGCAGCTTGCCCATCGACAGCGCGCGCACGCGCAGGTCGATCTCGTCGGCGCGCACGGTCTTGCCGCTGGAGCTGACGTAGTCGGCGGCGGGCGCGACGAAGGCCACCTTGGGCGTGTGCTGGCGCTTGGCGGCTTCTTCCGGCGTCTTGATCAGGCCCATGCGCAGTGCGCCAGCAGTGCGGATGGCTTCAAACCGCGCGAGTGCTGCGGCATCGCCATTGATCTCGCCCTGCAGCTCGCTGCCGGTAAAGCCGATGTCCGCTGCGTTGACGAAAACGGTCGGGATGCCCGCCGTGATCATCGTCGCCTGCAGCGGACCGATGCCGGGCACCTCCAGGGTGTCCACGAGATTGCCGGTGGGAAACAGCGCACCGCCGCCCTCGCCTTCGCCCTCGTCGGCCGGGTCGATGAACTCAAGCACGATCTCGGCCGCCGGAAAGGTCACGCCATCGAGTTCGAAGTCGCCGGTCTCCTGAACCTGACCGTTCGCCACCGGAACATGCGCAAGAATCGTCTTGCCGATATTGGCCTGCCAGATCCGCACCACGCAGACGCCGTCCTTCGGCACCCGGTCAGGATCGACGTAACCCGCCTGCAGCGCGAAGGCACCCGCAGCCGTCGAGAGGTTGCCGCAGTTGCCGGACCAGTCGACGAAATCACTGTCGATCGAGACCTGCCCGTAGAGGTAGTCGACGTCGTGGTCGGGCCTGGCGCTCTTCGACAGGATCACGCACTTGCTGGTCGACGAGGTCGCCCCGCCCATGCCATCGGTGTGCTTGGCATAGGGGTCGGGGCTGCCGATCACCCGCTGGAACAGGCGATCGCGCGCGCGGCCGGGCACCTGTGCGGAATCGGGCAGGTCTTCGAGGCGGAAGAACACCCCTTTGGACGTGCCACCGCGGTAGTAGGTGGCGGGGATGCGGAGTTGGGGGGCGTGGGGCATGGTAAATCCTTGAGTCTTGTAGGCGTCGCTCCCCTCTCCCCCTGTGGGAGAGGGGTTGGGGGAGAGGGGGCAGGCTCGCCGAACGCTTGGAGAATCACCTCAAGCACAGCCTCGGTGTCTTTCAGCATCTGATCATTCCAGAAGCGCAGCACTCTGAAGCCTTCCGAGGCCAGCCTGGCATCACGAACTGCATCTCGCGCTGATCCGGCGTGCTGCCCACCATCCGCCTCGATCACCAGCTTCGCGCCGAAGTGCACGAAGTCGAGGATGTAGGGGCCAAGCGGCTGCTGTCGCCGAAATTTCTGGCCTTGAAAGCGGTGCGCCCTGAGATGACGCCAGAGGACACGCTCCGCATCGCTCAGGTTCCGCCGCAGTTGCTTGGCGAAGTCGCGAGATTCCATCCCCCTCTCCCCAACCCCTCTCCCACGAGGGGAGAGGGGCTTGTGTGTTCGTACCGCCGAGTCCGCGACAAGCGCTTCAATCCTCCAAGACCGCAGAGGGTTCCAGCCTGTACGCAGGACGCAGGCGCCGTGCGGCGGACCAGCAGCACATTGATTGCCGCCCCTACCCAGCGCTTGGCGACTACCGAGAGGGTCGCAACGCCCTCTGCTTGACTCCCCTCTCCCCTGGTGGGAGAGGGGTTGGGGGAGAGGGGGCAGGTCGCGGCAACCCTCCAAACTTCGTTGGTGCATTGGTGGCTTGGTGCATTGGTGCCGCAGCGTCACGGAGTCCCAGCAGCGCTACATCAAAGAGCGCCGAGAGCCCCTCACGCCACCCCCGCCAGAAAATCCTGCGCAAACCGCTGCAGCACGCCGCCCGCCTCGTAGATCGACACCTCTTCCGCGGTATCCAGGCGACAGCGCACCGGCACCTCGACGCGCTCGCCGTTCCTGCGGTGGACCACCAGGGTCAGCGTGGCACCCGGCGTGCGCTCGCCGATGACGTCGTAGGTTTCGGTGCCGTCCAGGCCCAGCGTCAGCCGCGTGGTGCCGGCGATGAACTCGCACGGCAGCACGCCCATGCCGATCAGGTTGGTGCGGTGGATGCGCTCGAAGCCCTCGGCGACGATGGCCTCGACGCCGGCCAGGCGCACGCCCTTGGCGGCCCAATCCCGCGAAGAACCCTGGCCGTAGTCGGCGCCGGCGATGATGATCAGCGGCTGGCCGCGCTCCATGTAGGTCTCGATCGCTTCCCACATGCGCATGACCTGGCCTTCCGGCTCGACCCGCGCCAGCGAGCCGCGGCGCACCTTGCCTTCGGCATCGCGCACCATCTCGTTCTGCAGGGTCGGGTTGGCGAAGGTGGCGCGCTGCGCGGTCAGATGGTCGCCGCGGTGGGTGGCGTAGGAATTGAAGTCCTCCTCCGGCAGGCCCATCTTGGCGAGGTACTCGCCGGCGGCGCTGTCGAGCAGGATCGCGTTCGACGGCGACAGGTGGTCGGTGGTGATGTTGTCACCCAGCACCGCCAGCGGTCGCAGGCCCGACAGCGTGCGCGGCTTGGCCAGCGCGCCCTCCCAGTAGGGCGGACGGCGGATGTAGGTGCTCATCGGCCGCCAGTCGTACAGCGGGCTGACCTTCTCGCCGCTTTCCACCTGCAGCTTGAACATCGGCTCGTAGACGCGGCGGAACTGCTCGGGCTTCACCGCCTGCTTCACGATGGCGTCGATCTCGGCGTCGCTCGGCCACAGATCCTTCAGCAGGATCGGCGTGCCGTCCTCGCGATGGCCCAGCGCATCGCGCTCGATGTCGAAGCGAATGGTGCCGGCAATCGCATAGGCCACCACCAGCGGCGGCGAAGCCAGGAAGGCCTGCTTGGCATAGGGATGGATGCGGCCATCGAAGTTGCGGTTGCCGCTGAGCACGGCGGTGGCATACAGGTCGCGCTCGATGATCTCCTGCTGGATGGCGGGATCCAGCGCACCGCTCATGCCGTTGCAGGTGGTGCAGGCAAACGCAACGATGCCGAAGCCCAGCTTCTCCAGCTCGGTTTTCAGACCAGCCTCTTCCAGATACAGCGCCACGGCCTTCGAGCCCGGCGCCAGCGAGCTCTTCACCCAGGGCTTGCGCGACAGGCCCAGCGCATTGGCCTTCTTCGCCAGCAGTGCGGCGGCGATGACGTTGCGCGGGTTGCTGGTGTTGGTGCAGCTGGTGATGGCGGCGATGATCACCGCACCGTCCGGCATCAGGCCCTGCGCCTCCTGCGCGCGCGCAGCCTCCAGGTTCACCGCGATGCCCTTGGCAGCGAGGTCCGCCGTGGCCACACGCGCATGCGGGTTGGACGGCCCGGCCATGTTGCGTACCACTCTGGAGAGATCGAAGTGCAGAGTGCGTTCGTAGGTCGCGGTGGCGAGGTCATCGGCCCACAGGCCGGCGGTCTTGGCATAGGTCTCGACCAGCGCGACCTGCTCGTCGCTGCGACCGGTCAGGCGCAGGTAGTCGAGCGTCTGGCCGTCGATGAAGAACATCGCGGCGGTCGCACCGTACTCCGGCGCCATGTTGGAGATCGTCGCGCGGTCGCCGAGCGTGAGCGCTGCCGCGCCCTCGCCGCGGAACTCCAGATAGGCGCCGACCACTTTCGACTTGCGCAGGAATTCGGTCAGCGCCAGCACGATGTCGGTGGCGGTGATGCCGGGCTGCGGCTTGCCCGTTAGCTCGACGCCGACGATTTCCGGCAGGCGCATCCACGAGGCGCGGCCGAGCATCACGTTCTCGGCTTCGAGGCCGCCGACGCCGACCGCGATCACGCCCAGCGCATCGACATGCGGGGTGTGGCTGTCGGTGCCGACGCAGGTGTCGGGAAAGGCCACACCGTCCTGCACATAGATCACCGGCGACATCTTCTCCAGATTGATCTGGTGCATGATGCCGTTACCCGGCGGAATCACATCGACGTTGCGGAAGGCGCGCTTGGTCCAGTCGATGAAATGGAAGCGGTCCTCGTTGCGACGATCCTCGATGGCGCGATTGCGCTCGAAGGCATCGGGCACATAGCCGCCACATTCCACCGCCAGCGAGTGGTCGACGATGAGCTGCACCGGCACCACCGGATTCACTTTCGCCGGATCTCCCCCCTGATCCGCGATGGCATCGCGCAAGCCGGCGAGATCGACCAGCGCGGTCTGACCGAGGATGTCATGGCAGACCACCCGCGCCGGGAACCAGGGGAAGTCGCGCTCGCGCTTGCGATGGACGAGTTGCTCAAGGCACTCGCGCAGGATCGAAGGCTCGCAGCGACGCACGATGTTCTCGGCGTGCACGCGCGCGGTATAGGGCAGCGTGGCCCAGGTACCCGGCTGGATCGCATCGACCGCCTCGCGGGCGTCGAACCAGTCGAGGGCGGTGCCGGGCAGCGGTTTGCGGTGCTGAGTGTTCATTTGAGAGCCGGGATTGGGGAGTCGGGAGTCGGGATTCGTTTGGAGCGCTGGCGTATCGCGCGTCGAGGGATGTTGGGTCTACTGAGGCAACAGCTTCTTGAAGCCAAGGTGACTATCGACATAGCCCAGGCCACGGTAGAACCGATGCGCGTCGATCCGGCTGGCGTCCGAGCTCAGCTGCAGCAGGATGCAGCCACGCTCCCGCGCACGCGCCTCGCAGGCCCACATCAGCAGCGCGCCGAAGCCTTGGCCACGCACATCGGAAGCGATACGTACGGCTTCGACATTGCAGCGCCAGGCGCCGCCGCGGCTGAGGCCGGGGATGAAGCTGAGCTGGGCCATGCCGACGATGCAGCCATCGAGCTCAGCCACCAGAAGCTGCTGATTGGGGTCTGCACTGATCGCTTCGAAGGCCTTGAGGTAGTTGGGGTTGGCAGCGTCGAACTCGCGGTTCTTGCCGAGGGTGTCGTCTGCGAGTAATGCGAGTACGGCCGGGAGATCCGTTTGCTGGGCGGTTCGAAAGCGCAGCGATCGCGTGCACTGGTCGGCGGAGGCTGCTTCAGGGCTCGAAGACATTGCGCTGCTCCATTGGACGCTCTCGCACGTTCGGGCCCGGGCTCCGCTCGGCCCCTCACCCCAACCCCTCTCCCGTCGGGAGAGGGGCCTAAAGCGAGAAGCTCGCAGCGTCACCAGATCAGGCAGGGCGAAGCGATGCACGCTTGAAGCGAATCCCGAATCCCCAATCCCAAATCCCAGCTGTCATCAGGCGCGCTGATCGATCGGCACAAACTTCAGATCCTCCGGCCCCACGTAGTTGGCGCTCGGCCGGATGATCTTGCCGTCGATGCGCTGCTCGATGACGTGCGCGCTCCAGCCCGAGGTGCGGGCGATCACGAACAGCGGGGTGAACATGGCGGTGGGTACGCCCATCATGTGGTAGCTCACCGCACTGAACCAGTCGAGGTTGGGGAACATCTTCTTGATGTCCCACATGACCGACTCCAGGCGCTCGGCGATGTTGTACATCTTCATCGAGCCGGCCTCTTCCGAGAGCTCCTCGGCCACGCGCTTGATCACCACGTTGCGCGGGTCGGAGACGGTGTAGACCGGGTGGCCGAAGCCGATGATGACTTCCTTCTTCTCGACGCGGGCGCGGATGTCGGCCTCGGCCTCGTCCGGCGTGTCGTAGCGCTTCTGCACTTCGAAGGCGACCTCGTTGGCGCCGCCGTGCTTGGGCCCGCGCAGCGCGCCGATCGCACCGGCGATGCAGCTGTACATGTCCGAGCCGGTGCCGGCGATCACGCGGCCGGTGAAGGTGCTGGCGTTGAACTCGTGCTCGGCGTAAAGCACCAGCGAGGTGTGCATGGCCGCGACCCAGCTCGACTTCGGCTTGGTCCCGTGCAGCAGGTGCAGGAAGTGGCCGCCGATCGAATCGTCATCGGTCTCGACTTCGATGCGCTTGCCGTTGTGGCTGTAGTGGTACCAGTACAGCAGCATCGAGCCCAGCGAGGCCATCAGCTTGTCGGCGATGCCGCGCGCGTCGGGATGGTTGTGGTCGTCCTTCTCGGGCGTGAGGCAGCCGAGCACGGACACGCCAGTGCGCATCACGTCCATCGGATGCGCGGACGGCGGCAGCTGCTCCAGCGCGGCCTTCAGACCCGCCGGCAGGCCGCGCAGGCTCTTCAGCTTGGCCTTGTAGGCGTTGAGCTCGGCGCGGTTCGGCAGCTTGCCATGCACCAGCAGGTGGGCGATCTCTTCAAACTCGCAGCTGCGCGCCACGTCGAGAATGTCGTAGCCGCGGTAGTGCAGGTCGTTGCCGCTGCGGCCGACCGTGCACAGCGCGGTGTTGCCGGCGGCGGTGCCGGACAGGGCGACGGACTTCTTCGGCTTGAAGCCGGGGGTGGCGGGGGCGGTGGATTCGGTCACGGTCATGCTCCGTTGACGGGGAGGAAATCGCGCGACTGCCGTTGGCCGTCGCGCGCACAGGGGATCGGCTTACTGCTTGGCCTTGGCGAACAGCGCGTCCAGACGCTGCTCGAAGGCGTGGTAGCCGATCGCTTCGTACAGCTCCATGCGCGTCTGCATGGTGTCGACCACGTTCTTCTGCGTGCCGTCGCGGCGGATCGCGGTGTAGACGTTCTCGGCGGCCTTGTTCATGGCGCGGAAGGCCGACAGCGGATACAGCACGATGCCGACGTCGGCGCCGGCCAGCTCCTCCACCGTGAACAGCGGGGTCGAACCGAACTCGGTGATGTTGGCCAGGATCGGCACGCCCACCGCGGCGGCGAACTGCCGGTACATGGCCAGCTCGGTCATGGCCTCGGGGAAGATCATGTCGGCGCCGGCCTCGACGCAGGCCACCGCGCGCTCGATGGCGCGGTCCAGTCCTTCCACCGCCAGTGCATCGGTGCGCGCCATGATCACGAAGTCGGGATCGGTGCGCGCATCCACTGCCGCCTTGATGCGGTCGACCATCTCGGCCTGGCTGACGATCTCCTTGCCCGGACGATGGCCGCAGCGCTTGGCGCCGACCTGGTCCTCGATGTGCATCGCACCCGCGCCGAACTTGATCAGCGACTTCACCGTGCGCGCCACGTTGAAGGCAGACGGCCCGAAGCCGGTGTCGACATCGACCATCAGCGGCAGGTCGCAGACGTCGGTGATGCGGCGCACGTCGGTGAGCACATCGTCCAGCGTGCTGATGCCGAGATCAGGCAGACCCAGTGAACCCGCGGCCACGCCGCCGCCCGACAGATAGATCGCCTTGAAGCCGGCGCGCTTCGCCAGCAGCGCGTGGTTGGCATTGATCGCGCCCGGCAGCTGCAGCGGCTTCTCGTTGGCGACGGCGGCGCGGAACTTGGCACCGGCGGAAACGTGGCTCATGGGAACTCCTCTCGATAGGTCGATGGCGGACGCGCGCGTTGCAGCAGGCGGCTGTGCTTTCCCTTCCATCAAGACTCATGCCAGCTAAGGCGGAACCCCACAGTCGCTTCAAGCGCCTGTTTTTTAGGGACCTCGCTGCGTCGTAGCGTCGTCCATGTTGCAAGCAATGAAACATTGCGACGCAACTTGCAACACCCGCTGAGGCGACCCGATGCGGGTCGGTGTCGTTCGACAGGTTCGCGACTCCGATGAATGCCTTAGCATCCGCGCCCCGGCAGTCCCCGCCGCGCCACCGGGGACGCGCCAAGGACGGCCCAACGCCCCCGCAGGATGTTCGGATTCAAGCCGAGAGCGGGATCGATCCCTGTGGCCGGTTGCCGTCCTCCCGCTCGTGGCGATGCCTCGAACCCGGAAGATCTGCCGCATGACGCTTCGCCATTCGATCATCGCGACTCTGTGCTGTCTCGCACTCATCCTCATTTCCGCACCACCTGCCTTGGCCCAGACCGCCGTCAGCGGAGTGACCGCCATCGGAGCCGGCGAGAACCACACCTGCCTGCTGACCAGCACTGGCGCCGTCCGCTGCTGGGGCGCCAACGTTCATGGGCAGCTCGGCAACGGTGGCGTCGACCCCTTCGAGACCAGCGCCTTTCCCAGCAATGTGCTGGGGCTGTCCCAGGGTGTGACCCAACTTGCGGTGGGTGACAATCACGCCTGTGTCCTGACTGAGCAGGGCGGGGTCAAGTGTTGGGGAAGCGTTGTCGACTACCTGCCCGGCAACAACAGCCCCTTGAGCCGACCGGTGGATGTCGAGCTGGGTCGCGCGGCAGTCGCGGTGGCGTCTGGCAACGGTTTCAGCTGCGCCCTGCTCGACTCCGGCGCGGTGGAATGCTGGGGCACAAACACTTTTGGCCAGCTCGGCATTGGCAGCTTCGACTTTCCGTTTGCGCCGGCGAGCGTGGTCGGTCTGCCGGGCCCCATGCAGAGCATCGAGGCTGGCGGCACCTCAGCCTGTGCGCGCAGCGCGGCGGGCGCGACCTACTGCTGGGGCAGCAACGGTGATGGCCAGCTCGCCCTGGGCACCTTCGGCACAAACCAGCCGTCGGCGACCCCGGTCGAGGCCTTGGATGCGGCCTATGCCGCGATCCGCTTCGGCGGAAGCCACGGCTGCGGCGTCAGGGCTGGCGCCGCGCTCTGCTGGGGGCTCGCCGTCTACGGTCAACTGGGGAATGGCTCCCTCGCTCGCCAAGCGCTGCCGGGCGCGGTCACCGATCTGGGCACGGGCGTCGCCCGCGTCAGCGGCGGCCTGGAGCACAGCTGCGCTACCTTGGACGACGGCACCGCGCGATGCTGGGGACGCAACAGCAACGGCCAGCTCGGAAACGGCACCAGCACGCAGCGGCTGCTGACCCCCGTGCAGGTGACAGACCTCAGCGGGGTTGCATCGATTGCAACCGGTCACCGCCACAGCTGCGCGGTGCTGGTGTCCGGCGGTGTGCGCTGCTGGGGCTCCAACAGCAGGGGCCAGCTGGGTGATGGCACCACGCTGTCCAGTCTGGTGCCCGTGGTGGTAGTGCAGCGTTCTGTCCCTGATGCGCCCACGGCGGCCACGGCTGTAGCCGGCGACGCCAGCGCGACCGTCAGCTTCCTGCCGCCCGCTCGCGATGGCGGGCTTGCGATCCTGGGCTATGTGGTGACCAGCCAGCCGGGCAACGTGCAAAGCGGGCTCTGCGCAGGTTCGCCCTGCCCCGTTTCGGGCCTGCAGGACGGCACCGCCTACACCTTCACCGTGGTGGCCCGCAATGCGCTGGGCGACAGCCCCGCGTCGGAACCCACCGCAGCGGTGAGCACGCGCCGCGTGCAGAGCCTGAGCTTCGGCCCCAATCCCGGCCCCCTGCCCCGCAATACCAGCGGTGCCAGCGTGACGGCAACCGCAAGCAGCGGGCTAGAGGTGAGCTTCAGCAGCCTGAGCCCGGAGGTCTGCGAGGTCGATTCGGCCACCGGCGCGCTGAGCCTACTGGCGATCGGCCAGTGCACCGTGGCCGCTGACCAGGCCGGCACGCCGGAGTACCGCCCGGCCGCACGAATCACCCAGACCTTCGAGATCCTGCGGTCGCTGCAGAGCGGATTCGGCGTCTCGGCGCAGACCCCGCTGGTCTTGCTGGGCGGCAGCACCGTGGTAAGTGCTGCAGGCGGCCAGTCGAGTGGCGCGCTCGGCTTCGCCCTCCAAGCGGGCTCGCCCTGCACGCTGTCGGGAACCACGCTCAGCGGCAGCGACGTGGGAACCTGCACCGTGATCGCCACCCGTGAGGGCGATGCGGAGTTCCAGCCTGTCAACGCCAGCGTTTCGGTCAACGTGTTCGCCCGCGGCCTCTCGGATTTGCAGGTGCCAAGCCAGAGCCTCACCCCGGCCTTCAATCCGGCGGTTGGCCTCTACCGCCTGGTCGTTGCCAATGGCGTGCAGCAGATCCCTGTCCGCGCGACGGCGAGAGACCCCTCCGCGGCCGTGCTGGTCGGCGGCCAGCTGGCGACGACGGGGACCGCCTTGCCGGTCAATCTCAATGCCGGCACCAATGTCGTGCCGGTGACCGTGATCGCCCAGGACGGCAGCCAGCAGACCTACCAGCTGATCGCGACCCGCCGCTTCGCGCAGAGCATCCAGCTCGACCTGCCCTCGAGCGCCGTGTTGGGCGATGCGCCGCTGCCCTTGGCTGCCACGGGTGGGCCCTCGGGCCAGCCGGTGCAGGTCAGCAACCTCACGCCGACGGTGTGCGCCTTCAGTGGCAACGAGCTGCAGCTGCTGAGCGCCGGCACCTGCGAGCTGCGCGCCAACCAGGCCGGCGATGCCAACCACGACCCCGCGCCGGAACTGGTGCGCACGGTCCACATCCAGCCCGGCGTCGACCTGCAGATCAGCGTCGACAACGGCGTCAGCAGCGTCGCACCGCAGAGCGCCGTGGTCTATCGCATCGAGCTCGGCAACGCCGGCCCGAGCCCCGCGCCGGGTGCAGGGTTCAGCGTTTCGACGCCCGCGGCACTCGGCGACATCGAGTGGATCTGTACGCCGCTGCAGGGCGCGAGCTGCCCCTCGGCCTCCGGCACGGGTGCGCCGGCGCTGAGCGTGGATCTGCCGGTGGGCGGCATGCTGCGCTTCGAGGTCGGCGGGCGCCTCAACGCCACGCCCGGCAGCACCCTGAAGTTCAGCGCCAGCCTGCAGCCACCCGCCGGCACCGTCGAGCGCGCCGCCAGCGACAACACGGGCGTGGACACCGATCCGGTGCAACCCTTTGGGGTGTTCAGCAACGGCTTCGAGGCGGGCGCGGACGGCCTGCGCATGCAGCAACGCTGAGCCCCGGTCCGAGGCCGTGCGCTCCCGCTCGGCCCGGACACCGAAGCCACGCCCGGGGCCCCACAGGCTGTCTGCGGGGCCCCGCTGTTTTGTGCCGTCGCAAGAGTGTTTCAATGCACCACCTGCACTGAAACACGCGACATGAGCGCGCATCCCGAATCGACCCGCCTGCCCGTCATCTGGACGGCCTCCGTCTCGCGGCTCTCGCAGCTGCTGCGCGAAGTCACGCCCGAGTTCGACGGCCGCGCCCGCATCGAGAACTTGAACCTCGGCTTTGAGGACGCGGTGCGCCACATCCGCACCCGCCTGCCGCGCGAGCGGGTCGACGTGCTGATCTCGGCCGGCAGCAATGGCGCCTATCTGCGCAACCGCATCAGCCGTCCGCTGGTGCTGGTGCGCGCCTCCGGCTTCGACCTGATGCAGGCGCTGTCGCGCGCGCGGCGCATCGCCGAGCGCATCGGCGTGATCACCCACGAGACCGATCTGCCGGTGTTCGCCGAGTTCCAGCGCCACTTCGGCCTCGACATCGCCCAGCGCAGCTTCACCACCGCCGAGGAAGCGCGCTCGGCCGTGGGCGATCTCGTCAGCCAGGGCGTGCGCGCGATCGTCGGCACGGGGCTCGTCACCGAGCTGGCCGAACAGGCGGGCGTGGCCGGCGTGCTGATGTACTCGGCCGACTCGATCCGCCAGGCCTTCGAGAGCGCCCTCGACGTGGCGCGACCGCTGATCGCGCAGGAAGAGCACGCCCCCAGCCCGCGCGCGAAGAAGCCCGGCGCGCCGCGGCACGCGCTGGAGGATCTGGTCGGTGCCAGCGCGGCGATGGTCGAGCTGCGCGAGCAGATCCGCCGCGCGGCGATGAGCCCGGCCACCGTGCTGATCCAGGGCGAGACCGGCAGCGGCAAAGAGCTGGTCGCGCAGGCCCTGCACGGCGTCAGTCCGCGGCGACGCGGGGCCTTCGTGGCGATCAACTGCGGCGCGGTGCCGGAGTCCCTGCTCGAAGGCGAGCTGTTCGGCCACGAGGAAGGCGCCTTCACCGGCGCACGTCGCGGCGGCCGTGCCGGCCTGATCGAAGCCGCGAGCGGCGGCAGCCTGTTCCTGGATGAGATTGGCGAGATGCCGCTGGCCCTGCAGACACGTCTCTTGCGCGTGCTGGAGGAGCGCGAGGTGCTGCGTGTGGGTGCCTCCACGCCGATTCCAGTCGACCTGCGGGTGATCGCCGCCAGCCACGTCGATCTGCGCGCGGCCGTCGCCGAAAGCCGCTTCCGCGCCGACCTGTTCTACCGCCTCGACGTGCTGCGCCTGCGCCTGCCGCCGCTGCGCGAGCGCCGCGAGGATCTGCCCGCGCTGATCACCAGCCTGCAGGACAGCCTGCGCCGGCGCGGCCTGGGCATGCGCGAGCTGAAGTTCAGCGCCGAAGCGATCGCGCTGATGGCTGCGTACCCATGGCCCGGCAATGTGCGCGAGCTGCGCAACCTGCTGGAGCGGCTGCATGCGCAGGTGGATCTGGCGGTGGTGGAGATCGAAGCTGCGCTGTTGATGCGGCTGGCGCCGGAGTTGGGCGCGGGCGCGGCCATGGGCCGGGTCGATCCGTCGTTGCCCGCTTCGATGCGGGTCGGCAATCCTGCGGCAAACGCGACGGCAACTCGCCCCTCGGCCACGGAGCTGCGCGCGTTGCTGGAACGCCATGGCGGATCGCGCAATGCGGTTGCGGAGGCGTTGGGGGTTTCGCGCAGTACCTTGTGGCGGTGGATGCGGTAGGGCGACGCGAAGGAGCTCCCCGGTGAGTCGGGTTGAGCCCCTCCCCTCTCCCGCAGGGGGAGAGGGGCTAAGCTCGCCGCGAAACGTGGGATGACGTGAGATCCGACCATCGATACGCACACGCATGATTCCTCAAGCCGGCAGTGCACCGCGCTCGTCACCGGCGCCCACGGCTTCCTCGCCGGCTTCATCATCGCCGCCCTGCGCGCTCGCGGCTGGCGGGTGATCCGCGGCGTGCGTTTGCAGCCGACCGCTGCGGACGAACGCCACTGCGACTTCGCGCAGGCGCAGAGCAGCACCGACTGGCGCGTCCTGCTCGACGGCGTGGATGCGGTGGTCAATGTCGCGGGCATCCTGCGCGAGACCCGAACGCAGTCCTTCGAGGCGATCCACCACACCGGCCCTTTGGCGCTGGCGCGGGCCTGCGTCGAACACGGCGTCCGCGACTTCGTGCAGATCTCGGCGCTGGGCGATCCCGCCGATGGCGAGTTCATCGCCTCCAAGCATCGCTTCGATGCCGCACTGCTGGGCCTCGAGCTGCGGGCGCTGGTGCTGCGGCCTTCGATCGTCTACACGACGCGCGGCTCCTACGGCGGCACCTCCCTGCTGCGGGCGCTGTCGGCCCTGCCCGTCGTCGTGCCGCTGCCGGGCGCGGGCCACTGGCCGGTGCAGCCCTTGGCGGCGGAAGATCTCGGCGAGCTGGTGGCCGCCGCGCTGGACGGCCAAGAGCGCGGCATGTTCGAAGTCGGCTGCGAACGGCCGATGGCGCTGCGCGAATACCTGCTGCGCTGGCGTGGGTGGCTGCGGATTCCGGGCGCGCGCACGCGGCCGACGCCGCTGTGGGCGGTGGATGCCGCGGTCGCGGTCGGCGAGCGCTTCGGCATCGGGCCGATGGGCCAGACCATGTGGCGCATGCTCAAGCGCGGCAACGTCTGCGCGCCCGATGCACACGTGCGCGTGCTCGAAGCCTTTGGCACCGCACCGCGCGATCTGGATAGCGTGCTGGCGCAGACGCCCAGCCAGGTGCAGGACCGCTGGCAGGCGCAGCTGTATCTGTTGGCGCCCCTACTCCGTTGGACCGTGATCCTGCTGTGCCTGATCTCGGCCTGGGCCGGCTTCGCCACGCCGGCTGCGGAGATCGAAGCGCTGTCCGCGGGCTCTCTGCTCGCGCATCTGCAGCCCGTGGCCCTGGCACGCGTGGCCGGTGGCGTCGACCTCGTGCTCGCGCTGTGGCTGGCCAGCGGCTGGCGAGCGCGCGCCGCGGTGGCGTCGACCCTGCTGCTGGTGCTGGGCTACACGGCCGTGTTCGGCGCGCTCGTACCGGCGCTGTGGCTGGACCCGCTCGGTGGGCTGGCGAAGAATCTGGTGCTGCTGCCGGCACTGGCCGTGCTGTGGGTGCTGAGCGATCGGAGGTAGGGCGATGGACTATCTGTGGCTGAAGTGGATCCACATCCTGTCGTCCACCCTGCTGTTCGGCACCGGGCTCGGCATCGCCTTCTTCCTCTGGGTGGCGCATCTTCGCGGCGATGCGCGGGTGATCGCGGCCACGGCCCGCACGGTGGTGATCGCCGATGCCTGTTTCACTGCGCCGGCGGTGGTGGTTCAGCTGGTGACCGGTCTGCTGCTGTCGGCGCAGCTCGGCTGGCCGCTCGAGGCCTTCTGGTGGCGCGCCTCCGTCGTGCTGTTCTTCGTGGTCGGCGCCTGCTGGCTGCCGGTGCTGTGGCTGCAGCTGCGGGCACGCGATCTGGCACTTGAAGCGAGCGCATCAGGTGCCGAACTTCCGCCGGCGTATCACCGTGCGATGCGGGCGTGGTTCTGGCTGGGCTGGCCGGCCTTTCTGAGCGTGCTCGCGATCTTCTGGTTGATGGTGGTGAAGCCGGGCTAGGACTGCATCACCACCGTTGCGCAGGCGCTGATGGAAGCAGGACTGAGGCCAGAGCGGCGCTCATGGTGGGCCAGGGCCCACCCTATGGCGCCCGGGCTTGGGCTTCCACCTTGGCCTTTGACTGCGCCTCGGGCTTGGTTTCGACCCTGGCCTTCGCCGCCGCTGCAGTTCGGATCTTACGGGCAGAAGGGAGCGCCGTTGTCGGGGCGCCAGGGGATGGTGAGGCTCGCACGATCAGCCCGAGCGCTCTGCCAGCTGGAGAGGCGCCACGGCGCCTCCTTCAGCTCGGACGAGGGTCCAGCAGACGCACTCGCCACTGGGAGTGGGGCCCGAACGCAGCGCGCACGCAGCTGCACTCACGCCATCCGCACCCAGCGAACGAGCGTGGCGAAGTTCGGCGGCTTGCCGTGCATCAGCAGTCCCACACGGAACACCTTGCCTGCGATCCACATCGCGATCGCGGTCGAGACCAGGCCGATGAGCAGGGCCAGACCGATCTGCCAGACCGGCGGCGGGGTGTTCGAGCTGATCCGCATCACCATCACGAAAGGGCTGACTGGCGGTGTCAGGCTCAGAACAGTGGCTAGCATGGAATTGGGGTCGCTGCGGATGGGCATCCACAGCAGCATCGGCGCCACGGCAAAGAGAACGATTGGGGTGAGCAGGCTCTGCGCTTCGCGCAGCTCGTTCACCGCCGCGCCCGCGGCGGCCATCAGGGCACCGAAGGTGGCGAAGGCGATCAGGAAGAACAGGGCGAACACGGCGATCTGCCAGAACTCGATGAGCCCGGTCAAAGCGAAACTCAACAGTGCCAGCACGCCCAGACCCGCATAGACCGAGATCATCAGCAGGCCGACGCCGAGCTGACCCAGGATCTTGCCGGCCATCAGCTCGGTCGGCGACACCGCCGCCAGCAGCACCTCGACCACGCGGCTCGACTTCTCCTCGACCGTGGTGGTCACCAGCATCTGGCCAGCGGTCATGATGGCGAGGAACATCAGCATCATGAAGGCCATCGGCAGGATCTGGCCGACGACCAGCGCAGCCGAGTTCTCGCCCTCCTCGCCGACGGTGATCGGGCGGACCCGCGGCAAGGCATTGAGCGCGCGGACGCGCTCGGCATCGAAGCCGTTGGCCTGCATGCGTGCGTCGATCAGGGCGGGCCGCAGGGCTTCGCGGATCTCGTCGACGACGCGCTCATCGAGCTTCTTGCGGATGTAGAAGCTGTAGCTGCCGAGGCCGTTCGAGGACTGCGAATGCACCGCATCGGCGTCAATGACCAGCAGTGCGAGGCGGCGCGCGTCTTCTGCATCGGCCTCCAGCAGTCGGGCCTTTTCGCGCTCAATGTCCGCTTCGGCCGGCAGCGAGAGCACGCGCAGCTTCGGCACCTCACCGAAGGCCGCCTCCACGCCTGCCGAGGCAGCGGACTGTGCCTGCAGTCCGCGCAGGGCCTGCGGCATCGCCGCGTCCATCCGCGACTGCAGGGCCGCACGACGCTGCACCAAAGCTTCGGGCGACAGCGCTTCGGCCAGACGCGCGTCGATTCCTGCGCCGGAAAGGTCGAGAACAGCCACTTCACCGCGCACGGGCGGTGACTTGAAGTTGATCAGCAGCGGCACGAGCAGCAGGGTGACCGCCATCATCATCGGAACCGCCACCAGACCGATCAGGAACCCCTTCGTCAGGGCCGTGGCGGCGAACTCGCGCCAGGCGATCTGCAGCACCTTGCTCATGCCGGCAGGCCCTCTTCCGATGTGCGCGCCACGATGTCGATGAAGATGTCCTCAAGGCTGGGACGCACGATGGCGAGTCGTGCCGGTGGCCAGGTCCGGGCGAGGTCCGCCATGAGCCTGGGAAGCTCGGCGTCGGCGTCGAGCCCGATCCGGTAGCCGACCTCCTGCGCGCTGATGCCCGTAATGCCCGGCAGCCCGTGCACCGTCTCGGGGATCGGCGCCGACGCGTCGAGCGGCTCGAGTTCGACCGCGTTCGGGCGGTGGCCTGCACGAATGCCGGCGAGGGTGTCGTCCAGCACCTTGCGGCCCTGGTGGATCATCACGATGTGCTCGCACATGGTCTCGGCCTGCGGCATGACGTGGGTGGAGAACAGCACGGTGCAGCCTCGCGCATGCTCGGCTTCGATGAGCCGCTTGAGCAGTCGCATGTTGACGGGATCGAGCCCGCTGAAGGGCTCGTCGAGAATCAGCAGCTCAGGCTCGTGCAGCACGGCGGCGATGAACTGGATCTTCTGCTGCATGCCCTTCGAGAGCTCTTCGCAGCGCTTCTTCGCGACATCGGGAAGCTCCACCCGCTCCAGCCAGGCCTGCGCCCGTCGAGCGGCTTCCGCCCGCGGCAGCGACTTCAGCACGCCCATGTGCAGCAGGAAGTCCGCCACCTTCATCTTGCGATAGACGCCGCGCTCCTCGGGCAGGTAGCCGATGCGATCCTTGGCCTTGAGCGCGGAGTCGAAGCCGAGAACGCGCACCTCGCCGCGATCCGGAAACAGGATCGACAGCAGCATGCGCAGCGAGGTGCTCTTGCCGGCGCCGTTCGGGCCGATGATTCCGTACAGCGCACCGCGGGGCACCTGCAAATTCAGGTCACGCACGGCGTGCCGGGTGCCGAAGGACTTCTGCAGTCCGATGAGTTCGATGGCGGGCGTCACAGGCGGCTCCGTGGGTCGGGACGGCACCGCGAGTATCGGACAGGGCCGGGTGTGACGGGGCAGTGCCATCGGGCAGGGCGGAGCGCGCTGCCACCAGGGCAGCGCAGCCGTGGATGAAGTCCGCGAGCAGACGGGCAGCTACCCGCCGCCGCGTCGTCAGGGCAGCGACTCGACCGCGCCTGCGGAGTGCCGGTGTGGCTAAGCAGGCGCCTGCGCCTGCGCCTGAGCTTGAGGGCAGTGAATCAGTTCAGATTGGTGCGCAACACCGGTGACTGCATGCGGGCGATGCTGTGGCTGCGCAGCACGATGTACTGACCCGGGCGGCCGTAGCGGGCGTCATCCGCCAGCTTCACCCCGACGCACTGCGCGGGCACGCCGAGCGGCCCATTGACCATGCGCGCGATCACGCGGTCGAGGATGGGAACCTTGAGGCGTTCGCACCAGTGGCTTTCGATCTTCAGGATGTTCGCGTCCTGCACTGTCATCGGTACGTTCTGGTTGCCGACCCGCACCTGCTGGACGGCGGCCGAGCGCCACATCAGGTTGTCGTTCGGGATCACCCGCTGGCCGATTTCGGCAGTGTCGACCGTGGTCCGCACGGTCTGTCGCTGGGCAAAGCGATCGAAGATCGCGCGGTTCGGGCTGATGATGCGAACGCCGCCACCGCCGGCCAGCATGCGGCCGCGTGCTTCAGCCAGCGACTGCACCACCGCGGCGGGTGTTCGCCCGCGCAGCAGGTGCGGCGCCATGCCTTCGGCCAGGCCGCGCTGCATGGGCGCCAGCAGGGCGTTCTGCAATGAGCCCTGCTGGGCGGCCTCGAAGGTGGCCGCATCCAGCACGGCGCGCGCCCGGTACAGCATGCTCAGCTCGAAGATGCCGCCCATCAGCAGGGCGAAGATCGGCAGGATGATGTACAGCTCGACCAGTACCGCACCGCCCTCGGCGCCGCGCCGTGGGCGCGCGCGGAGTGTCCGTTGAATCGCGGATGCCTGCATGTCAGCGCCCCTCCGTGACCTCGTTGCTTGTGCTGTCGACGACCCGACGGCGGAACGCATCCAGACGCGCGGCCTGCTCGGAATCGGTGATGAACTGGCCGGCCTGATCCAGGGTCAGGTTCGCCATCTTTATATAGGTCAGCGCCAGATTGTTCCAGCACCTTGCATCATCCTGCATGAACTTCAGGCACTCGCGGTAGGACCGTGCGGCGGCTTCGAGCTCACTGTTGCGCAGCTGCACATTGCCCAGCCGCAGCCAGGCATAGGCCGACTGCGGCATTTCGCGCAGGAGCTGCCGGTAGAGCTGCTCCGCGTCCAGCAGGCGACCCTCGGCATACGCCTGATCGGCACGATCCTGCAGCGACACCAGCCCTCCCGGCACGCGCTCGCCGCCTGGAGTTTCGCTGGCCGCGGCGGGCGGCCGCGTGGGCGCGGCACAGCCGACCAGCAGCATCGCCATCGACAGGCCGAGGCCGATGCCGCGCAGCCCCCACGCGCGTGAGCCCGGCTTGGGCAGCACCAGCGCCGATCCAGACGCGGGCGATTTCGGCATCGGGTGCTGAGCGGTAGCGGGCCGAGGGCGCTGGCTCCTCGACGGCCATGCGTCACTGCAGGTTTTCATGTTCACGGAACTCCAGCTGATCGCCCAGGCGCAGTCCAAGTGCTTGGATCTGATGCGCGGCGAGTTCAAGCGATGCATCGGCGCCGGCACAGGCGCGGAAGCGGTAGGGGCGCAGATCCTCGCACAGGCGAATGACTTCGCCGGCACGGAGAAAGACGAGATCGATCGACATGCGCATGCCGAACATGTGCACCGCCGAACAGCGATCGAACCAGAGGGCCTCCTGCGGATCCAGACGGCTGCGACCCAGCAGGCCGCGCGCCCGCGCTGCGAAACCCTGCGGTTGCGCGGCACGGGCCAGCAGCAGCCCGCGCCGTGCGCAGTGCACGCTGCCGTTCCGATAGCGGAAGACGCTCATACTTCGTAGAGGAACTTCATGAAGATCGGGAATCCCAGCACGATGAAGGTGGTGGGAAAGATGAAAGCAACCAGCGGAAACACGAGCTTCACGGGGGCCTCCAGCGCCAGCTTCTCGGCGCGCTGGAATCGCTCGGTGCGACGCTGATCCGCCTGTATCCGCAGGGTCTGTCCGAGGCTCGCACCGGTGCGCTCGGCCTGCGCCAGCGCCGAGGTGAACGAGTGGATCTCGCGGATGTCCAGGCGCTCCGACATGGCGCGGATCGCTTCCATGCGCGACATGCCCGCCTTGACGTCGCGCAGCACCTTCTGAAGCTCCACGCGCAGAGGCCCCTCGGGGCCCTTTTCCACGGCCTGCTGCAGGGCGCCGGAGAGGTTCATGCCGGCCTCGACGGCCATGGTGATGAAGTCGAGAAACATCGGCAGCGCGCGGACGATCTTCTTCTCGCGCAGCTTGCGCAGGTCGTTGACCTTCATCAGCGGGAACATCCAGCCCAGCAAGCCCGCCAGCAGCACCCAGAGCGGCTCGAACCGGTCGAGCATCAGCAGGCAGAGCACCATCAACACAATGAAGATGCCGGCGGCGACAAAGCGCAGCGAGATCATCTGCACCGGCGTCATCAGGTACTCCATGCCCGCCTTGCGCATCTTCAGGCGGGTCTGTTCGACCTGCTCCACGGGAATGTAGTCGCCGAGGTGCTGGGTGAGCAGGTTGACCAGCGGCCAGATCAGGCGCAGCGCGGGGGGCAGCGGATCGAGGAAGGCGCGGTCGTCCTCGCGGATGCTCGCACGGATGTTGCGCAGCGCGATCGCCAGGGCGATCACGCTCAGGGCCACGAGCAGGGCAATCACGAATGCCATGGTCTTCTCCGGGTGCGCGCGTGCGAGGGCGGCCTCATACGTCGATGTTCACGATCTTGCGGATGAAGAAGAAGCCCACCGAGAGCACGCTGATGACCACGGCAAGCGTGATCCATCCATAGAGTTCGGTGAACAGCCGCCCCATATGGACGGGCTCCATGTAGTACAGCACCACGCCAAGGAAGATCGGCAGCAAGGTCATCACGATGCCCTGCATGCGCCCCTGCGCGGTGAGCGCCTTGATCTTGCCTTCCATCTCGATCTTGCGACGCAGCGTGTCCGCCAGCCGCTCCAGGGTTTCGGCGAGGTTGCCGCCGATCTCGCGCGAGATCTTCATGCCGGCGACCACGAGGCGCAGCTCCTCGCTGGGCACGCGTTCAACCAGATTGTTGAGGGCATCCTCGTAGGACACGCCCACCCTGAGCTCACGCAGGAACAGGCCCCATTCCTGCGAGATCGGCCCCTTCGATTCAGCGACCAGAATCTCGATCGCCTGCACCACACTGGCACCGGCTTTCATGGCGCCGGCCACCGACAGCAGGGCCTCGGGCAGCTGCTGGATGAACGTCTGCAGGCGGCGCGCCTTCAGGACCTTGAAGGCGATGCCGGGCACAAAGCCCATGGCCGCGGCGATCAGGGCCGCCAGCAGCAGACTGCCGGTCAGCAGCCAGAACAGGATCAGCGACAGCGCGATGACCGCGAGGTTGATGCGATACAGCGTGCTCGCATCGACGAACAGGAAGAGGTCACGAAGCGAGGCGCTGGTGGCGTTGGTGAACACCTCGCGGTAGTTGGTGGACGCGCGCGCGAGCGCCCTTGCCCCGACCATCCCGAGCAGGACGAAGCAGGCGGCAAACACCGCGCTGATCAGCAGGTTCACGCCTCGGGCTCCGGCTTGGTGAAGATCGACAGATCCACGCGTTCGCCGCGCGCGCGCAGCTTTTCGTAGAACTCGGGCACAAGGCCGGTGGGCTCGAAGCGCCCCTGCACGCGGCCGCGCTCGTCATAGCCGGTCTGCTGGAAGCGGAAGATCTCGGCGAGCTGCACGCGTCCACCCTCCACGCCGGTGACTTCCGAGATCGACGTCACCTTGCGCTGGCCACAGGAGAAGCGCGTCTGCTGCACGATCAGGTTCACCGCCGACGAGATCTGCTCGCGAATCGCGATCGAGGGCAGATCCATGCCCGCCATCATCACCATCACCTCCAGACGGGCCACGCAGTCGCGCGGCGAGTTGGCGTGCGCGGTGGTGAGCGAACCGTCGTGGCCGGTGTTCATGGCCTGCAGCATGTCCAGCGCCTCGCCGCCTCGACACTCGCCAACCACGATGCGGTCCGGACGCATGCGCAGGCAGTTCTTGACCAGGTCGCGGATGCGCACCTCGCCCTTGCCCTCCTGGTTGGGCGGCCGTGCTTCGAGCGAGACCAGGTTCGGCTGCGGCAGCTGCAGCTCGGCGGCATCTTCGACCGTGACCACGCGCTCGTCGAACGGAATGAAGCCCGAGAGCACGTTGAGCAGGGTGGTCTTGCCCGATCCCGTACCTCCGGAAATCACCACGTTGCGCTTGGCCAGCACAGCCGTTCGCAGCACGCTGGCCATGGCGTCGCTCATCGATCCGAAGCCGACCAGTCGCTCGATGGTCAGCCGCTCCTTCATGAACTTGCGGATGGTGATGCAAGGACCCTTCAGGGCCAGGGGCGGAATCACCGCGTTCACGCGGGAGCCGTCGCGCAGGCGGGCGTCCACCATCGGTGAGCTTTCATCGATGCGCCGCCCCAGCGGGCTGACGATGCGCTCGATCGCGGCCACCACCGCCTGGTCGTCGGTGAAGGTGATCTTCGATTTCTCGAGCCGGCCATTGCGTTCGAAGAAGATCTGATCGGCCGCGTTCACCATGATCTCGCTGACCGACTCGTCTTCGATCAGCTCCTCCAGCGGTCCGAGACCGACCGCCTCGTCGACGACCTGCTTCTTGAGCGCCTCGCGCGACAGCTCAGGGGGAAGCTCGCGCTGCTGCTGCTGAAGGATCTGGTCCAGCAGATCCTCGGTCACCTTGCGCAAGGCGTCGTGCGACATCTGCGTCACCGCGACGCGGCGCAGATCCATCTGCTCGAGCAGGGCCTTGTGCAGGCGCTTGCGCCACTCGACGGTCAGCGCCAGATGTCGCTGCGCGGCGGTGTCGTTCTCTGCGGGGGGCGTCGTGGCGTCCTCGGCCACAGCCGCCGGCGAAGCCATGGAAGCGGCTGCAGGCGCCGTCTCCACAGGCTTGGCCGGCAGGCTCGCACCCTGCGGCGCGCCCTCCTGTCGGGGCGAGGCTGGCGCCACTGCCTCATTGGCGGAGCGCGTCGGCATCACCGAACGATTGGTGGGGGGTTTGATGCGGATCTGGTAGCCGGTGATTTCGATGACGTCATCGACGCTCAGCGGCCCGAAGCTCTCGACGCGTTTGCCGTTGACCTTGGTGCCCGAACCGCTGCCGTGGTCATCCAGGAACACATCCGCCCCCACCAGCCGGAGACTGGCGTGCTTGCGACCGACCTGCCAGCCGTGGAGGACGATGCGATTGTCCTGGTGCTTGCCGATCGTGCACAGCTCCTCCGAGACCAGCTCGTTGCTGATGACGGTACCCTTCAGGGTGCTGACGTGGATCTGGTACATAGCGTTACTCGGCCAAGGCGCCTTCGAGAATCAGTTCGTCGAGAAGACCGCGCATGCGGCGAGTCGTCGATTCGACGCCCTCGCCCACGCGGTCCGCGTCCTGAACCAGGGTGGGCGTCACCAGAACGACCAGCTCGGTCTTGCGGTTCTGGAAGCTGCGTGACTTGAACAGATTGCCGAGCACGGGAATCTCGGAAAGCCCGGGAATGCCGTTGGCGTTCTTGACCTCATCGGCGGAGACCAGGCCGGAGATGATCATTGTCTGCCCCGAGCGCAGGGTGACCGTGGACTCGGTTTCGCGTTTGAGCAGGCCGGGCACGTCGGCCACGGTGTTGGCCCGGTCGAGGGTGCTGATCTCGGCGCGCACGGACGTCTGCACGTTGCCGTTGAGATCCGCGGTGGGCTGGATCTCGAAACGGATTCCATAGTCCTTGAACTCGACGCCCGGTTGGCCGAACTGCCCGATCACCGGATACGGGAATTCGCCGCCAGCGAAGAAGGTCGCCGGCTCTCCGCTGCGCGTGGTGAGGTTGGGCTCGGCCAGCGTGGTGGCCTGGTTGTCGAGCTGCAGCATGTCCACCGTGGAGAACACGCGGGTGGTCCAGCCGGCGTAGGCGAACCAGCGGGCATCGTCGATGTTGATGCGCGAGACCAGGCTGTCCAGACCGTTGGGAACGACCCGAAAGCGGGTGTTCGCGATGGACGCGCCGGTGCTGCCGATCGAAGGCCCCGGGAAGGCCGCGTCCCAGTTGATGCCAAGACGCCTCGTGTACTCGCGATTCACCTCGAGGATACGCAAGGACACGCGCACCATGGGCAGCGGATTGAAGCGTGTGGAGCGCACCAGCGAGACCGCGTTGGGGAACCCCTGCATGGCTTGCGCGAAGCGCGCGTACTCCGATTCCGCGACTTCGCCTTCAACCACCGACACGCCGTCGACTTCGCGCACCCTGACACCGGCGAAGCTGCTCATGACCAGATCAATCGGCGCGGTGGCGGGCTCGACCAGGGACACCACCCCCGGAATCTGTCCAACGATCTCGCGCACGCCTTCGATCTGCGTCCGTGGCACCGTGCCATCGACCACGATGATGCCGTTGATGGCGCGCACGCGCGCCCCTTGGAAGTCCGCCAGCAGCGCGCTCAAGGTGCCCACCACCGCCGCCAGATCCCGCGGGTGAACCTGGACGCTGTAGGCATACTCGGCGCCGTCCCGCGTCCACACCCGCAGGTCGCTGGTACCGGGCTCGAGCCCGATGAGCAGCAATCGCCCGCCTTCGAGCACCGAGTGGCCGAGGCGTGCGTCGTCGCCGACGACCACGCGTTCGACTTCGCCGGTATCCAACACGCGTACGGCGCCCGAGTGAAGGTCCAGCATCTCGGGCAGAGTCGCCGCCTGCAGCGTGGCGGTCGCCAGACAGAGCGAGAGCACGAGAAGAATCAAGGGAACGGCGTTGACAACAAGGGCGTGACGCTGACGCACCGGAGCTTCCTTTTGCACTTCTGTAATCGATCGCCCCGTCTCGCTGGCGCGTGGCCGGCGCGAGAGGCCTGGGATGGATTGCTGGCTCGCCTGTCGCGCTTTGCCGGGGGCGGGCTCGAGGCGACCGCGACACCTTGGATTCGCGAAGGCCGCCGCGCACTTCAGTTCGACGTGCCTCCCAGCTCGCCAGCGGGCAGGCTCGGTTCGGGCTCGCGCCTCGGGATGGCAGCCTCGGGCTGCCGCCGCCGCGGCGGCGCCGACACCTGCTTGACGACGGGGCGCAAGCTCCCGCCCTCAGCGTTCGAGCCTGCAATGTAGGAATAGCTCTGGCCAGGGCGGGTGCCGCCGAGCAGCGTTTCCGCGCTCAGGCTCTCTGCCTCCAGCGGCGATTCGTCGCGGCGATTGCGAAGCAGAACCACGACCGTCCCCATGTCCTTGGCCAACATCAGCTGCGCCGCCTGTTCGGCATTCACGCCGACGGTAACGGTCGAGTAGGTGCTTTCGGCATAGCCTTCCTCCGGCTGCAGGCCGAAATCGGCTTCGCGGGTGGCCAGCGCCGAGGTCCCCGTTGCCAGCAAACGCACGTTCTCGACGAGCGGATACAGGCTCTGGCCTCCTCCGCCGGAGCGTTCGCCGCCTTCCTGCTCGGCGAGCAGCAGCAGGTCGACACGGTCACCGTGTTCGAGCATGCCTTCACTCGATTTCAGGTCGTCCACCGGAAGGGTGACCGCGCGCTCGCCCTCCAGCAGCAGGTCGGAGAAGCGCTCAGCGAACTCGCCAGCGACGAAGTGCATCAGCAGCGGTTCGCCGCGGCTCATGGGAGCGACGAGGACACGGTTGGCGACGGCGTCGAATTGCTCCGGCGTCACCGCGTTCGCGGAAAGATGCGTGTCCGGCACCATGGCAAGAGCCATGTTCTCGCCGCTGACGGCCACGCCGGGCTGCAGATCGGCCTTCGCCACCACCACCTGGCGACGCCCTTCACGCTGGGCCAGAAGTTCGTCCGTGAGCGCGCGTTCTTTGTTCGAGAGGTACCAGTTGCTGGCGAAGAAGGCGACCACACCCAAGGCCAGCGCGGCAACCAGCAAGCCCCAACTCTGCGCGGCGGACTTGAGGGATTCCTTCGTTTTCATCGTCGTGCTTCCAGGGTTCGGGTGTGGTGACTATCGAGCGGGGCGTCGATCACGGGCTCGAACCCGTCTGGAGGGCAGGCGCAGACAGCGGATACTGCGCCACGCCAGTGCGCCAGCATCGCCCTGCTCGGCACTCAGGTCGCGGGCTCACAGGGGCAGTCGCGGTAAGCCGATGCCATAGGCGAAGTTCGCGAAGAGCTGCTTGATGACATCGATCAGGGTCACGATCACCGGGCGGCCGTTGAAGGGCGCGATGTCGGGCATCGGCACCAGCAGGGCCGCGACGATCACCAGCCCGGCGAGGAGATACTCGACCGTCACCTGACCTGACTGGCGCGAGGCGTTCAACGGGCCTCCCAAACGGCGATTGTGCGCGTCGCATCGTCCTGCTCGAACACCGTCACCGACAGGCTGTCGTTGCCGCGCCGCGCGGACAGCGCCGCTGAGCCCGAACGGCCCTGCACCGAACTCTCGACGACCCAGCCGTCCTCACCGAGCGACTTCGCATAGTGCGCGATGTTGGCGGTGACCGAGCGACGATTGCTGGCGGTGATGGTGCGCGCGGTCCAGCCCACCTCCTGCGTTTCCAGAACCGATTCGACGGTCGTCCCCCCCAGCACGGGGAAGTCGCTGGCGAGCTCCTGCGGCGGCTGGCCGCTGCCGGCCAGCAGATCGCTCACGCCAAGCAGGGCGAAAGCACCGGCATCGTCCGGCCTGACCTGCACCGTATAGGTCAGGCCGGCGGACTCGTCGACATGGGTCAGCAACTGCCAGTCGCCCATCGGTACGAGCGTATAGCCGGGGCGCCCAGGGTCGGATCGTCCCCAGTGCTGCACGTAGTAGTCCAGGACCTCACTCGGCCCGAGTTCGCTGTGCAGCTCCCAGGCCGACATCCGGATCCCGTTCAGACGCATATCCACACCGACCACGTCGACGCGCGAGCGCTCCGGCGCAGGGAAATCCGCAAGTGAAGCCGCCTGCACTGCGCCAAGGCCCGGAACCAGTGCCAGCAGCAGCGCGGACAGCGCGGAAACCATGCGCATGCTCATCGGTATTGGCCCAGTCGATGCGCCGGAACCTGTTCGGGATCGACCTTGCCGAACTCGAACATGCCGATGTCGCGTGTCACCCCGAGCGGCAACCGGCCGACGATGCGCATGGCATTTTGAAGCCGATCGTTATCAAGGAACTGCGTCGACAGCATGGCGCGCGCCTGGCTTGCCGCATGGTTCGGACCTGCGACATTCCAACCGTCAGTCAGCAGCAGCAGCTGACGCTCGCGGCCGCGATGACGGTCGAGCCGCAGATCGATGGGGCGGCGGTTGTTGTCCGGCCCCTCTTCGAATTCGCTGAAGCTGACGACATCGGTGAGGTCGGCGGTGAGTCGAGTCGTATACAGGCTGCGGGTGTTGACGCGGAACCGGGTCGCCGATTCGATAGCCTCGAAGGCACGGGCTTCGGCTTCACCTGCGGTGCCGGCGATGGCATTGCCGGTCTGCTGGGCGCGCGCGTGCACCGGCGCATTGCTGTTGTTGCCCTGATCCTCGAACCAAGGCCGGTAGCCGCCCGGCGACTGGTTCAAGGCCACTGCGGTCGGCCGGTAGAGGATGTGGTCCACAGGCGCATCTTCGGGCCGGCGGCGGCTGCGATCATCGGCGCGAATGAGCGCCTCGGCGCGACCGAAACTCCGCGCCTGGACCTCTTGCGCGAGTTCGGCCGCGCTCTTGATCGGCGCGCTGGGCGCATTGGCCGGACGCGTTTCAAACCAGACGGTGCGCTCCCAGGCGGCATAGCGCAGCGCCTGCTCGTAGCGCTGCTTGCCGGCCACCATCTTGCCGATGACCGGGGTCAGCAGGAGCAGTGGCCCCAGCAGAAAGACCGTCGCGATGCAGAACTCGACGAGCGAGGCGCCGCGAAGCCGGCGCGGGCAGCATTGCGTCTTCATAGACGTATCCCCACGGCAAGCAGCGCGAGGCCACGCTCGCCCCGCGTCGACGGCAGCAGTCGCGCCTGCCAGTAAGGGTTGTAGAGATTGCTGTACTCGCGTTGGGCGCGGCTCGCAGTGCCGCGCGAAGTGCGGGGGGCGTGATCACGCGAGAAATACACGCCCGACTTGGCGATCGCCGCCATACGCTCCCCCGCGAGACCGCCCTGTTCGGCGGTGTTGAAGGTCGGCTGCACCTGCGCGCCGCCTTCCACGAGAACGCGCTCCCAGGCAGGAAGATCGCCCTCTCCCTTGGTCAGAACGATATGCAGATCGAAGCGATCGTCAGGCACGCGCCCGTCGCGGCGCAGGTCATAGAAGGGCTGCAGCCCGCGGTTGGTGGGGCTGCGCGAGAGGTTGTTGTTGGCATACATGCCTGCCGCGGCTGAGGCGTTGACGCGCAAGACCCAAGCGCCATTGCCCCACAGCCGCCGGCCGTTACGACGCGTGTTCTGGTCAAGAAAGTAGTTGTAGCGCCCGCCGGTGGCGCTGCCCGCCAGCGCATGCGCGGCGCCATACCCGAACGGCGTCGGCGTCTGGCGCCAGCTGCACCAGCTGAGGCCGGTCCAGCCGCAGCCGATGGTCCGGTATTCAATACCGACGGTGTCCATGGCGGTCCATTGGACGTATTCCCGGCGCTCCGGCGATCGACTCGGGACCAGTTCCGACCCGCCATATTTGCGGATTCGACCCCCCAAGGGACGAAGCCAGCTTGGCGTGCTGATCCAGGTGTGGCTGCGCTCGAAGGTGAACTGATCCCGGCTGCTCTCCGTGACCACCCTGAATTCTTCCATCCGGCGCCGCTGCCGATTCGCGCTGGCGGTATA
The DNA here is from genome assembly GCF_900101825.1 of Aquimonas voraii. Classification (GTDB taxonomy): domain Bacteria; phylum Pseudomonadota; class Gammaproteobacteria; order Xanthomonadales; family Xanthomonadaceae; genus Aquimonas; species Aquimonas voraii. The sequence goes on along the minus strand of NZ_FNAG01000005.1, from coordinate 204,789 downwards.
GCTGCCACGCATCTGCGGTTCGTTGCGCTCCTGCTCTCCGAACAGGACACCGCTGCGGGGGTCCAGCAGCTGCAGCCAAACCGCTCCCTGGGTGATCGTGCTGACCGATCCGATGTCCGGATCGGATTCCGTGACCACCTGGGTCATGGCCTGACGCGCCAGCTCGGCGGTCAGCAGATGATGGGCGCGCTGCGCTTCGCTGATCGCCATGATCAGACCTTCCTGCACCGGAACGAGCACGCGCGCGACCGCAGTGACGACCTCGTCGAACACGCGCGCGCCCTCTCGCAGCGCGCGTCCGAGCGCGCGAATGAAGGGGCCGACATAGGGGATCGCACCGAGGACATCGGTCACCAGCGAGAAGTTCTGCCCGGCATTGCGCAGCATCTTCGACCAGGACGCCAGGCCGACGACCTGCCCGACCACGACCTGGTTCGCCACCATCGCGCGATTGGTGTGGGCTTTGAAATTCATGTCGCGCGCGATGACCAGCGAAACGCTGTAGCTCGCAGAGTCCGCGACCGTCTGCAGGCGAACCTTTTCGGTCGTCAGGCGGCCGGTGTTGTACATACCGATGCCGGCCAGCCCGACCGCGGCGAACAGGATCAATGTCAGCATGGTCGCGTGACCACGCTGGAGTCTGGCGAGTCCCATGGGCCTCTCCTGCATCGGTGGCGCAGCGCGCTCCCGCCCGTTGCCGAATGGCATCGGTCAAGCCGCCCCGCCTCTAACCTGCGGGCTGCTTGAACACGGCTTCGCCCTGCGGCGCGCAGCGGCGCGACACATTTCGCGGAAGCTCAAGCACCCCATTGATCGCGAAGCCCGTGCTCGGCGAGGTCGCCGAGCCGGGGGTTCGCGCTAGACCGGGCGCGCGTGGCGCCCGGCAACACGGGATCTCAGTTGGCGCCGACGTTGGAACTGGCCGCGTCGTCGTAGTTGCCGAGGTTCGTGTTGTTGTGGGCGGCGTTGGCCACCTGGGCAGCGGTGTTGCCGGCGTTGGTGGCCTTGCCGACCTGGGCGTTCGCCGAAGTGCCACCCATTTCCTGGGCCATACCGGCCATCTGGCTGCGCACGGTGCCGCCGAACAGGCTGAACACGGCGATGGCGGCAATGGCGATCAGGGCGACGATGATGATGTACTCGGTCATGCCCTGACCACGGATGCGCTTGGGAGCGCGTGCACGGTTGATGCTGTTCATGAGTTGTCTCTCCGAAGTGTATGGACTGAATGCCGGCACGCGCGTCCATGCAGCCGGCTACGCTCGCGGGCGATGCTCGCCCACGAATACCTGTGACGCTGTTGATTTCCCCGTTCTGGCTCCGGTCGATCCCCCGTCATGCCGACCCGGCATGACACACCGCCAACCGTCACCGCCTGTATTCAACCACTGAAATCGAATGGTTGCGTTACAGTCGGATGCAAATCTAGCCCAGGACCTTTGTGCTAGCAAGCAGGATGCCTCCGGGCTAATGGTTGCAACCGTAACAGTCGACGCGATAGAGGCTGAGTTCGGATCCTTGCGAGCAAGAACGTTCACAACGGCAGGGAGCCGTGGCCAGTCACGCGCCCGCCGCTGCGTGGTCCGCTGGAACTCACGGCCTCAGTCGGTATCGAACGCATCCGCGCCCTGACCTGCACCCGCTTCATGCTCCTCGGCCCGCATCAGCACGTCGGCCGTCAGGCGCAGGGCGAAGCGCGCCGCAGTCGTTCGATCGGGTTGCATTGTCAGAAGACGCTCGAGCTCGGCGCGCATGCGCGCCGCCCCACCCATCCTGTACGCAGCAAGCAGCGAAAGATGTTCCAGGGCCTCACGGTCCTGCGCGGCAAGCTGGATCGGCGACAGGACTTCAAGTGTGCGGAGCGCGCCGGCCAGCGCCGCCCAGTCGCTGCGGGCGTAGGCGGCGAGCACTTCAAGCAAGTGTTCGACGGGTGCAGTGCTTTCGCGCCTGCCCTCAGGACAGGCGAGCCAGGGCGGAGCGGCATAGAGGCTGCGCAGGCGCCCTGGGTCCAGGAAGGGCGCGGTGAGCTCCAGCGCCTGCAGCAGCAGCCCGTGGGCTGTCGAGGGATGCACCCCTTGGAAGCAGACCTCGCCCAGCTCTCGAAGTCGCAAGGCCAAGCCCCGCAAGCGATGGTCGGCAGGAGTATCGCCCGGGGTGCCCTCAGGGCTGCTGTCGAGCATCAGCGCGGCGAACTCTTCCGCCTGCCGGCGCGCGCTGATGATCTCAAGTGGTACCGGCGGGTCTCGCCAGGCATCGTTCTGGTTGAACTCGCCCAGGCCCGCCTGCTCCAGCACACCCAGCGGGCTTCGGTAGTAGCCGAGGATCCGAGTGGCGCGGGCGCCGAGGTAACGATCCTGCGGCGCCCAATGGCTCAGCACCGGCCGGAAATCGGAGTTGGCGGGGCCTCCATCCAGACCCAGCAGGGGCTGGATCCGCCGCCGATCGGCGAGGCGGCGTTCCCGCAACTCTCGAACGGATCGGATGCCTGCCCGTTCGGCGCTCCAGCGAAGTCCGGGTTGCGCGAGAAAGTCCGCCTGCAGTTCCGGCAGCTGACCCTCTGCGGTCGCGACGATGACGAGGTCACTGTCATTGCTGAGGTACAGGGCGTAGTCCGCGAACTCGGAGTCCAGGGCGCGCAGGATGGTCAGGAAGGTCGCATCGGAGATTTCGTAGGCCTGGACCCACTGCACCAGTCGCCCACCTGGCTTGAGATGACGCTTGGCAAACCCGTAGAACTCGATGGAGAACAGCTTGGAAACGCCGGCCACCCAAGGATTGGAGGGCTCGGAAACGATCAGGTCGTAGCCTGCGCCGGCGCCCGAGAAGTAGGCACGGGCATCGTCGATCACGATCCTCGAACGCGGGTCCTGGAAGGCGCCTTCGACGCGCGCGCCGAAACCACGCGCCGCCTCGACCATGTTCGGCTCGATCTCGACCGTGGTGATGCTCGCGAAGCCGGCGTGCTGGGTCAGAACATGCGTAGTCAGCCCGGAACCGAAGCCGATGACCGCCACGTCGCGCGCCGCCGGCTGGGCCGCGAGTCCGAGCAGGGCGGCCAGAATCATGGTCGGCTCATCCGGCGTCGGCGCCAGCTCCGGGGCGAGATTCAGTGAGGCATCGGGCTTGCCATTGGTGGCGATCGTGAGGCTCTGGCCGGCCATACCGTGCAGGGCAATGGACGCAGTCTTGCCATCCGCGCTGTAGTAGACGCTGCGCTTGGGGTCGAGGTCCGCCAGACGCGAACGGTAGACACCCGAGTGCAGACGCATGGGATTGAAGTCCGCGAGATGCAGGGTGCAGGCAACGGCGGCGGTGCAGACGGCAGCGGCGCTGAGCAGCGCGCGCGCCCGCCGCGGTGTCTGCGAAAGCACAAGCAGCAGCAGGCCGAGGCCGAGGTCCAGTCCCGCCGCCAGCACCATGGCGTGCTTCAGGCCCAGGACAGGCATCACCAGATGCACCATGAGCAGAACGCCGGCGATCGCGCCGAGCGTGTTAAGGGCATAGACCTTGCCCACCACCGCCTCGCCCTGGCCCCGCCGCAGCAGCAGGAACGTGAGTACCGGCAAAGTCATGCCCGCAAAGAAGGCGGCCGGCAGCATGATCGCGATGGCGATGAGGGCGGTCGACGCCGTGTAGAGAACATAGCCACGCGCACTTGACGCAAACGTGTCCATGAGTGCGCTGAGCACGACGAAGGCATGGTCATAGAGCGGCAAGGTGGCCAAGGCCGACAGACCCATCAGCAGCTGCACCACCGCCGCATAGCGCACCGCGTCGCCAACAGCGTCAAGGCGGCGTTTGACGTAGAGCCCACCGAGGGCAAGACCGCCGATGAACGCGGCGAGCATCAGCTCGAAAGCATGTTGGCTGCTGCCCATGACCAGCGACAGCATCCGAATCCAGCCGACTTCGTACATGAAGGACGAAAGGCCGGTGACACAGGCGACTGCGAGGATCAGGCGCACGAATCCCGGGCTGGCCGGGGGCTCTCCCTCGGCGGCGCCCATTTGCGTTGGAGAGGGCGCATCCTCCACGCCGCGCCCGGGCACGCCAGCGTAGTAGACACCCGCCAGGATCAGCAGATTCAGCAGCCCCGCAAACGCCATCGCACCGGCGAGCCCGGCCGCGGGGATCAGCACGAAGGTCGCCAGCAGGGCACCCACGGCCGCGCCGATCGAGTTGTAGAAGTACAGCCCGCCGAGTACAGCGCCGGCCCGATCCGGAAGCCAGCGCATCAGCCCCGCACTCATGATCGGAAAGGTCATGCCGAGCAGGAGGGTCTGCGGCGCGATCAGCAGGGCTGCGAGCAGCCAGCGGCTGAAGGCGATGCTCTCCGACGATTGCAGCTCCGGCAGCCAGCGGGTGTAGAGCCACTGGGTCGTCAGCAGGAAGAGTCCGTGGAAGACCAGACCGGCAAGCCCGATGAGGCCCTCGATCCAGGCGTAGGCGAGCAATAGATTGCGCAGTCGGGACAGCAGGTGTGCTGCCATCCATGCACCCACCGCCATGCCGCCCATGAAGATCGCGAGCACCAGCGACTGGGCATAGGCGGAGCTGCCCAGCAACAAAGCGAGGTACTGGCTCCAGATCGACTGGTAGATCAGTCCGGAGACACCGGACAGCACGAAGAAGGCGAGCATCCAGTGCAGGCGCACGGGATGCAAAGCCTCGCCCTCACGCGCTGGGCGCGCGTTGCTTTCGAACATGGTTGTACCTGCCCCGATTTCCGCGCGTCGACCGTGTCTGGAACACCCTGTCCTTGGGCATGCCAGTCTTGTTTACGCTCTGTTACAGAGTGTAGACATTCTGGCGCGCGTAAACACACCCGTCGGCCAGAGCGCCGTCCGATGGCCGCTTCGGTTGGAGTCTGGGAGCCCGCAGCGGGATCGGCATTGCGGGCGCTGCCTCGCGCAGGCAACGCGGACGCACTCCCGCGTTCCCGAGAGCGGTCCTCAGGGCTGCACCCACCGCCCCTGCCAGCCGTCATCGGCCTCGAACCGTGCGCGTCGATGACCGCTATGGGCGAGATGCAGCCAGTCGATGCGTTCGAGCTGGAACTCGACCAGAGCGAAGTGCTCACGGCCGAGGTCCACGAGTGCGGGCGCCAGCCCGGGCTGCAGCGACTCGGCCGGCAGTCCGCTGCCGGCCTCGATCAGCACGGCGCCCGGCGCATTCCCGACGGTGTAGCAGCGACGGCCGAACGTGCTGGTGCGCTGCCAGGCGGCCTCGACGCGTTCGCCGTCGGTGCACGGGGTGGCGCGACCTGCGAGACGCAGCTGTACGCCCTCGCCGAAAAAGCACCAGCTGGCGCGTGGATCCTTCTGCAGCTGGCCCAGCTTGGGCGAGCGGCGGTCGGTGTGGAAGGCGAGCCGCGCCTGCTCACGCTCGGCGCGGCGCAAGACGACGTAGCGCGCTTCCGGTCCTGCGTCGCCAAGGTTGGCGAGCACGCCTTGATGGAAGGGCGACTGGCGGCGCGCCGCGCCTTCGATCAGCAGGCTCCAGGCCTGGTCGAGCACGGCATCGAGACGGTCGGGCTGCGGCTGCGTGGACATGGAAACGCCTGCGGTCTGCGGTCGGGCTGCATCGGCCCTTGTGCTGGAAAGCGTAGGCGCGACGGGAGCGTCCGGCCGTGAATGCGAGCAGCGGGCGGTTACTCAGCCCACTCCGCCGCCGCTTCGCGTCTGCAGGCTCAGCGCCGGATCTCGCCGAAGTCGACGTCCGGGATCTCGTAGTCGTAGTCGGGCAGCAGATAATCCGGCAGGTCGCCACTGCAGTCCTCGATCTGACAGCGGCGGCGCTGCAGATAGGCATCGCGGATCAGCAGGTAGTCGTCTTCAGCCTCGCGCAGCAGGTCGTCGAACTGCAGCGCGTTGGCGCGCGCATCGAGGCCGTACATCACGCTGACACCCCAACCGTATTCGCGGGCCGTCCAGCTGACGGGGCTGACGCGGGTGGTGGCAAGGCGGCCGCCGACATCGCGCACGGTGCCCGGGCCGAAAATCGGCATGACGAGATAGCGCGACTCGCGCCAGCCCCAGCGGCCCAGGGTCTGGCCGAAGTCGGCGTCACGGTAGGGAATGTCCATGCGGCTGGCCGGATCGAAGAAACCGCCGATGCCGACGGTGGCGTTGATCGCGAAGCGGCCGAGCGCGGCACCGGCCGGACCGGGCTCGCCCTGCAGCAGCAGGTTGAGTGAGGCCAGCGGCTGCTGCAGATTGCTGAAGAACCTGCGCACGCCGTTGCGCAGCGGCGCCGGCGCCAGCGTCTGGTAGGTCTTGGCCACCGGCCGCAGGGCGATGCGGTCCAGGGTCATGTTGAAGCGATGCATGGGGCGGTTGAAACGCTCCCAGGGGTCGGCCGGCGACTGCGCCGAGGCGTGCTCGGCGCTCCGCGGGCCCGAGTTCTCGAGGTCCAGACTCGGGCCCCAGCTGGAGGACGTGCCGGTGTCCTGCGCGCGGCCATCCTGGCCCAGGCCCAGCAGCGCCAGCGCAAGGGCGCCAACGACGAGGCTGCGTGCGGTGCGAGTGTTCATGGCGCTCTCCTGCGCTCGGTGCGACGGGGTGTGGCGGTGGGTCCGCTCAGCGCGAAGCGCGCCGAGTGTACGCGTCAGTCGATGGACAGTCGGTGGGCGATGCAGATGGCCCGATAGCGGGGCGACACCGGCTGCAGGACCAACGTACGACCCGCGGCGCGGGCCTGCCGCTGCAGCAGGTGCAGGCAGGCCACGCCGGCGCTGTCGATGTCATCGAGCGCGCCGAGGTCGATGCGCTGCAGGCCCGCAGCGTGTTGCGTCGTCTCGGCAAGCAGCTGCGCCGCCTCGTCGACGCCCAGGCGCCCCTGGAGCTGCAGCACGCCGGCCTCGAAACGGGCGCGCAGGGCGGGCTCAGCCTTCGACATCGATCTCGCCGCGGTTCAGCCCTTCGATGACCTGGTCGAGGCTCTGTCGGCGCAGGCGTTCGTCGAACTGCGTGCGGAAGGTCTGCACATAGGACACGCCCTCGACGATCACGTCGAACACCAGCCAGGCGTCGCCGGCCGGGCGGAACAGGTAATCGACCTTGACCGGCGCACCGCCGCGGCGGTGGATCTCGCTGGCCACGCGGACGATCTGGCCGCCGCGCAGCTCGGTCTCGCCGGCGACCTTGATGTCGAGGCTGGGATCGGCGTCGAGCAGGGCGGCGCCGTACTTCTTCAGCAGGCTCTTCACCAGCGCGTCGGCGAAGGCGCTGACCTTGGCCGGGTCGGCGCCGCGGCTGTGCCGGCCCAGCACCAGGCGGGCCGAGTATTCGCGATCGAACAGGGCGTCCAGCTCGGTCTCGACGAAGCGGTCGAGCTTGCCGCGATCGGCGCTGAACTCGGCGCGCTGCTCGACCAGGGTCTTGAGCACGCTCTCGGTGCGCTCCTCGACGATGGCGGCAGGGCGCACATTGGCGGCCACCGCCACACTTGCGCAGAGCAGCAGGGCAAGCAGGCTCGACTGCACGAGATGGGTAATGCGCATGGGGTTCTCCTTTACTCCTTAGCGCCGGGGTTCGAGTCGGTCTTGTCGCCCGACTCGCCGTTACCGAACATGAACTGGCCGATGAGCTGCTCCAGCACCACCGCCGACTGGGTCAGCAGGATCTCGTCGCCGTCCTTGAGCGGCTCGGGGTCGCCGCCCGGCGCCAGGCCGACATAGCGATCCCCCAGCAGTCCGCTGGTGTAGATCGCCGCGGCGGTGTCCGCCGGCAGCTCGCCGGCGTCCGCGCTGATACGCAGGGTGGCGATGGCATCGAAGCTGACCGGGTCCAACACCACGCTCGCGACCTCGCCCACCTTGACGCCGGCGATGCGCACCGGCGCGCGCACCTTGAGCTCGCCGGCATTCGAGAAGCGGGCGATCACGCTGTAGCTCTCGCCGCGCAGGCCGTCCTTCGAGTTGGTGGAGGCAAACGCCAGCACCAGGGCGCAGGCGAAGCCCATCAGGATGAAGAAGCCGACGCTCCATTCGGTCTTTGCAGAAGTTGCCATGGCGTCCTCAGTACAACGTAGCGCTCAGGATGAAATCGAGGCACAGCACCATCAGCGAGCCCATCACCACCGAGCGCGTGGTGGCCACCGAGGTGCCCTCGATGGTGGGCGGCGCGTGGTAGCCGGCGTAGGTGGCGATCAGGGTGGTGGCGATGCCGAAGAAGATCGACTTGACGATGGCCTGGCCGAAGTCGTCCACCAGGTCGATGTTCTGCTGCAGCGAGCTCCAGTAGAAGCCGCTGTCCAAGCCGAGTACCAGCACGCCCTGCACGTAGCCACCGAGGATGGCGAAGGCGCAGAACACCATGGTCAGCACCGGCAGGCTGATGACGCCGGCCAGGAAGCGCGGCGCGACCACCTTGCGCACGGGATCGATGGCCATCATCGACAGCGCGGTGATCTGGTCGGTAGCGCGCATCAGGCCCAGCTCGGCGGCCATCGCCGAACCGGCGCGACCGCAGAACAGGATCGCCGCCAGCACCGGCCCGAGCTCTCGGTAGAGCGTGAGTCCCAGCAGCGTGCCCAGCGAGCTGCCGGCACCGAAGGTGCTCAAGGTGCGGTAGCCCTGCAGGGCCAGCACCAGGCCGACGAAGGCGCCGCCGACCGCGACGATCGAGACCGAGCGCGAACCGATCGAATAGATCTGCGCGGCGGTGTCGCGGACGAAGCCGTGGCCCGGCCGGATCGCGCCCAGCACGCGCAGCAGGAACAGGCCCATGCGGCCCAGCGCGGCGAGCATCTCAGCCATGCGCCGCTCCTGTGCCGCTGCGGCGGTAGTCAAAGCCGATCGGACCGTCCGGCGTACCGTTCAGGAACTGGCGCAGCAGCGGGTCGCGGGTGGCATTCAGCGCATCGGGCGAGCCGGCGAAGGCGATGCCCTGCTCGGCGACGACCACCACGTGATCGGCCATGGCCAGGGTCTCGGCGACGTGGTGGGTGATCACGAAGCTGGACAGGCCGAGGCTGTCGTTCAAGTTGCGGATCAGCGAGAGGATCACGCCGCAGGCGATGGGGTCGAGGCCGGTCAGCGGCTCGTCGTAGAGCATCAGCGGCGGATCCAGCACCAGGGCGCGCGCCAGCGCCACGCGCCGCGCCATGCCGCCGGAGAGCTCCTGAGGCATCAGCGCGCCGGCCTCGGCCAGGCCGACAGCGTTCAACTTCATCTGCACCAGCTCGCGCAGCACCGGCTCCGGCAGGCGGGTGTGCTCGCGCAGCGGCAGGGCGACGTTCTCGAAGGTGGAGAGGTCGGTCAGCAGACCATTGCCCTGCAGCAGCACGCCCATGCGTCGACGCAGACGGAACAGCTCGGCGGTGCTGCGCGCCGGGTGCTCGAAGCCGAGCACGCGGACGCGGCCAGCGCTGGGCTCAAGCTCGCCAGTGACCGCGTGCAGCAGGGTCGACTTGCCGGCGCCCGAGGGGCCGATCACCGCGGTGACCTTGCCGGCCGGCACGCGCAGGCTGGCCTCGCGCAGGATCACGCGCGGGCCACGCGCCAGCGTGACGCGGTCGAACTCGATGGCGGCGGAGTCAGTCATTCGGTGTGTTCTGGGAGCGCGTGAGATCCGCGTAAAGCGCGGCGGGCGCAGGACATTCGTGAGGGCGCGCATCTTACGGCCTGCGGCAGTGCAACAAGGACAAGGACGGGTGAGTGTGGCCGCAGCAGCGCCCTGGCTCGGCGTCGCCGGAGCCCCCGACATCGCCCAGCAACTCAGGATTTACCCTGTATTTTCAGTGCCTTGTAAAAACCCGCGGCAGCGGCCTGCGGTTCTGGCGGGCATGAAGCGCGGCTGAAAGGGCGCAGTGCGCCGGGCGTCTTGCGGCAGCCTCTGCGTGAGCCCACGCGCGCAACGCGCCGACGCCGACTCTTGCGCAGGCAGCAGCGCGCCCCAACCGATAGCCTCCATGGACCTGCCCGTACACGAAACCCATCCCGACCCGGCCACCCAGGCCGCCCACGATCGCCAGCGTATGCGCCGCGGCCTGCTGATCGCCGGCGGCTTCATCGTGCTGTTGTGGTGGATCAAAGCCTTCGAGCTCGCCTTCGACACCGACTTCGGCGTGCTCGGCAACCGCCCGCGCGAGTGGGCCGGCCTGCTCGGGGTGCTGACTGCGCCGCTGCTGCACGGCTCGGTGGCGCATCTGATGTCGAACACGCTCGCCCTGCTGGTGCTGGGCACGCTGGCCTTCGCTTCGTTCCCGAAAGCCAGCTGGCGCAGCCTGCCGCTGATCTGGGGGCTGGCCGGGCTGGCGGTCTGGGGCTTCGCCCGCGAGAGCTTCCATATCGGTGCCAGCGGGCTCACCCACGGCCTGATGTTCCTGCTGTTGACGCTGGGCCTGATGCGTCGCGACCGGATCGCCATTGCCACCGGCTTCATCGCTTTCTTCCTTTACGGCGGCATGCTGCTGACCGTACTGCCCCGCGAGCCCGGAGTGAGCTGGGAGTACCACCTCGCCGGCGCGGTGTTCGGCGTGATCAGCGGCCTCTTGTGGGCGCGGCTCGATCCCCTGCCGCCGCGCAAGCGCTACAGCTGGGAGATCGAGGAGGAATTGGAAGCACAGGCACGCGCTGCCGACGAGGCGACTTTCGAACCGGCGCGGCCTGACGAGGTGCGGCCGCTGTGGGAGGGCCCGCATGCGGGATCGCCCCCGCCGGCCCTGCGCGGGGTGGTGGTGCGTTTTCCGCTGCGGATCGAGGCCGACGAGAAGGGCCACACAGCACGCGCGGAACGCGGTGAGTTGGAAAGCAGCTCAGATCCGGACGCGCCACGCAGCTGAACTCGCGGTGGGCCTGCACTGCTCATGCAGCGACTGAGGTCTCGAAGGCGGCTTGTCGCGGGAAGCGCGGCGCATAGAGGGTGGGTCTGTGGTCGCAGGATCCCGTTCGGCGCGTCGGCCCGCATGGCGGGCGGTCATCCAGGAGCGTCATGCCTACCCGCAACGACGAAAGTTTTCTAGAGGCCCGCCAACGCGTCACGGTGTCCACTTCGATTACCGCATCAAGGATCAGCCAGTTCGGGAAAGAAGCTGGGTGCGATTGACCAGAAACGCCAGCCGCTCGGGTCGCGTTGAATATGACGGTCGAGCAGACGCGCCAATTGCTTCACCTGCGCTCGTGGCTCACCCTCGGCGCGCTCGAAATAGACCCGGCGCAAGCCGGTTTCCAGCTCGGTGTCGGACATGAACAGGTAGACAGGTACCGACTCGCGTGCAGCCAGCGCGAACATATTGTCTGCCAGGCGCGTGCGCCGTCCGCAGAGTTCAACCTCGACCGCGTTCTCGCGGTTGGTAGGGATGTCACACAAGCCGAATGTCACCTGCCCGGCGCGCATCAGTTCGGTCAAGGCGGCCACCGCGTTGCCGCGGTAGACCAATGGACGCCCGGTGGCGAGGGTCAGCAGCCAATGCCGCATGCGCGAATAGATGTTCTGCAGGAGCGAACTGCGCGCCAACAGCGGGCCGAGCTGCGGCGCCACGATGTTCGGTGGTAGGCCGTGTTCGCGCACCAGCGGCAGGAACCAGTAGCCGCAGCCGAAATGAGTGCCGATGAACATCACCGGCCCCTGCTCTGGCAGCGGATCCCCCTCGGCGCGCACCCAGCGCTGCAGGTAGCGACGCGAGCGCAGCGGCACCAGGAAGCCGTCCATGTGCTCGATCAGCAGGCGCCAGCGCATGCGCCGGCCGAAGGCGGCGCGATCCGGCGCGAAGCCGGCGCGGTGGGCATACTCTTCGGCCGGCTGCACCTCATCGCGGTACCAGCTCTGATGCGCAGCCAGGCGCGCCAGCAGTCGCCGGGTCAGCGACCATGGCAGCAGCGCACCACATAGCGGCAGCGCGTACATCTCGGTCAGTTCGCGCGCGCGTTTGCGCCAGGCACGCAGGCTGAGCAGGGCAGGCCGCTTCATCAGGACGGGATCAACGGCCGCTGCAGATAGCCGGGCGGGCGCGGGTGCTTGCGGTTCCAGCAGCTCACGTAGAGCTCGCTGATCGCCAGTCGGGTAAACGGGTAGTGGACGAGGTCAGGCGGGTAGTCGACCCGATCCTCGCAACGCAGGGCGAGCCGCCAGGGTTCGAAATCCAGCGCGCGCAGGTCGCGCTCGAAATCCTCCACGGTCATCTTGTTGAGCTCGTCGTACCACTGAAGGTATTGATCAGGCGTCGCCACATGGCCGCTTCGGTCCATGAGCTGGGGCGGCGTTTCACGCACGATGCGCTCGATCTCCTCACGCGAGTGGCGCAGGTGGAACCAGGGCTCGGCGCAGAATTCGGCGAGGTGCGAGCCGAACTTGGCGTAGTAGAGGCCAGGATGCGCGAAGAACAGGCCGCCGTCGCGCAAGACCCGCTTGACCTCCCGCATCACCTGACCGTAGCCGCCCGGCACGTGCTCAAGCGAGCCCCAGGACACCACCACGTCGAAGCTGTCGTCCTCGAAGGGCAGATGGCGACCGTCGGCCTGCTCGAAGCGCAGACAGGCCGGGATGACATCGCGCGGCACGTGGGCGCGCTCGATCATCTCGGGCAGGCGCTCGAACAGCGGAAACGGATCGATCCCAACCAGCAGCTCAGGCTCGCAGCGCAGGGCCATCCCAAGCGCGGTGATTCCATCGCCGCATCCGAGGTCGAGCACGCGGCCACGCAGCAGCGGGTGGTCATCGAGCATGTAGCTCAGCACCGTGCAGGCTGCGTGGTCGAAATGCCGGAAGAACCAGTCTTCGTGGCCGCGTGCCCAGGCCAGCTCGGACAGCGGCGTGGTACCGGGCGCACTCTCGAGGTGCAGGTGAACCATGGGGGCAGTACCTGCGCCGCCGTGGCCTTCGACCACAAACTCAAGCTCGGCGGCGGCCTCACTCCGCCACCCTTCCACACGCTTGTGCGAGGGCTCGATCCAGGCGCGGTAGCGGCCAGGCGGCAGGCTCCATTCCGGCAGGCTGGCGCTGAAACGGTACTCGCCGCGCGGCAGCCAACCGGCGGGCAGGCTGTGGCGCAGTCGGGCATCGGCGACGAGGCCGCCCTCGGCATCCAGCAGACGCAGTTCGAGCTCAGGCTCGAACACGATCGGCGCATCGATCCTGAGCGAGAGCCGCAGGCTGAGCGGTTCGCCGACCCGCGGGCACGCGGGCAGGCAGGTGAGATCGGAGAGCTTCATCGGAGTCCTTGCTGGTATCGCGCGAGCGCGCGGGCACGACTGGGGCACATCGCCGCGGCGCAACAATCTAGCAGGTCGCCCCGGCGCGGCTGCAGGGCCGGGCGCCGCGTGGCGAACAGAGACGGCTCAGGCCGCCGGCAGCTGGCGCGCGTGCCAGCGAGCCAGCAGCAGCTGCGCTGCAATCGCGCCGCAGAGCGCGAGGAACATGTCCCACTGGGTGTCCCAGACGTCGCCCTGGGTGGCGAGGAAGGCATCGGCGGCGCCGCCCCAGACCAGCGCCGCCCACCACTCCAGCATTTCGAAGAAGGCCGAGAAGGCGAGACAGGCCGAGGTCACCAGGTAGAACAGCCAAGCGCCCTCGCGCAGTTCGGTCTTCCGCAGCAGCAGCTCGCGGCCGAGGATGGCGGGGATGAAGCCTTGGGCGAAGTGGCCAAGGCGGTCGTAGTGGTTGCGCGAAAGCTCCAGTGCCTCCTGCACCCACAGGCCCAGCGGCGTCTGCGCATAGGTCCAGGCGCCGCCGTAGATCAGGATCAGGCAGTGGATGGCGATCAGCCAGTACAGCAGCCGGGTCAGCGGAAAGCGCCGGCGGGTGGCAATCAGCAGCGGCAGGGCGGCGATCACCCAGACCACTTCCAGCAGCCAGGTCAGGCGATCGGTGGGGTCGATGGCGGACCACACCAGGGCGGCAACCACGACTGCGATCAGGATGGCGAACTCGGTGGCGCTGGGGGTGCTGCGTGGGGCTTGGACGAGCATGGGATTCGGGATTCGGGATTCGGGATTCGGGATTCGGGATTCGGCGTCGAGCATTGCCGGAGCGCGACTCTGAAACAACAAAGGTTGCAGATTCGCGGCGCTCTCGCTTCACGCCCTGCGCAAGCGCACCCCGCAACACTGCGCCCATGAGCACCCCCACCACCCTGGTCTGGTTCAAACGCGACCTGCGCGTGCACGATCACGCGCCGCTGGCCGTCGCCGCCGAGCGCGGTGCGGTGCTACCACTGTATGTGGTGGAGCCCGGCTACTGGCAGCTCGATGACGTGGCCGCGCGGCACTGGCGGGTGCTGCGTCCGGCGCTCGCCGGGCTGCGCCAGGCGCTGGCGGCGCTGGGCCAGCCGCTCGTGGTGCGCGAGGGTGAGGTCTGCGCGGTGCTCGACGCCCTGCATCGCACCCTGCCCTTCGATGCGCTGTACGCGCACGAGGAAACCGGCAACGCCTGGACCTTCGCCCGCGATCGTGCGGTGGCCGCCTGGTGCCGGCAGCGCGGCGTGGTGTTCCGCGAGTGGCGGCAGTTCGGCGTGGTGCGCGGCTTGAAGCGCCGCGCACGCTGGGCCAGCCAGTGGGAGGCGCTGATGGACGCGCCGTTGATCGATGCGCCGCGCGCGCTGAGGCCGCTGCCTGCGCATCCGGCGCTGGCGCCGGGCGCGATTCCCGAGTGGCCGCGTGGGCTCGCGGGCTCGCCTGAAGATGAAACGGTGCAGCCCGGCGGCCGCGCCGCCGCACTGCGCTGCCTGCAGGGCTTCCTGCACGAGCGCGGCGAGCACTACACGCGGCAGATGTCGAGCCCGCTCACCGCCGGCCGCGCCTGCTCGCGCCTGTCGCCGCACCTCGCGCTCGGCACGCTGTCGATGCGCGAGGCGGTGCATGCAGCGCGGCTGCGTCGCGCCGAACTGCAGCAGCTGCCGAAGGAGCTGCGCGGGCAGTGGCCACGGGCGCTGGCCAGCTTCGAGTCGCGCCTGCACTGGCACTGCCACTTCATCCAGAAGCTCGAATCCGAGCCGGCCATCGAGTTCCGCAACGTCAACCCTGGCTATGACGGCCTGCGCGAGGACGCCTTCGACAGCGCGCGCTTCGAGGCCTGGGCGCGCGGCGAGACCGGCTGGCCCTTTGTCGATGCCTGCATGCGCGCGCTGGTGCAGACCGGCTGGCTCAACTTCCGCATGCGCGCAATGCTGGTGGCGATCGCCTCCTGGCAGCTGTGGCTGCACTGGCGGCAGCCGGCCCTGCATCTGGCGCGCTGCTTCACCGACTACGAGCCCGGCATCCACTACAGCCAGGTGCAGATGCAGGCCGGCGTCACCGGCATCAACATCCCGCGCATGTACAGCCCGGTGAAGCAGTCGCAGGACCAGGATCCACAGGGCGACTTCATTCGCCGCTGGGTGCCGGAACTGGCGAACGTGCCGGCGACCTGGATCCACGAGCCGTGGAAGATGGGGGCTGTGCAGCAGGCGAAGTACGGCGCAGTGATCGG
Organism: Aquimonas voraii; assembly: GCF_900101825.1. Lineage (GTDB taxonomy): Bacteria > Pseudomonadota > Gammaproteobacteria > Xanthomonadales > Xanthomonadaceae > Aquimonas > Aquimonas voraii. Next base: position 189,382 of record NZ_FNAG01000005.1, on the reverse strand, counting down.
CCGCGACTACCCCGCGCCGATCGTCGAACACGTGCAGGCCGCGCGCGAGGCGCGCGCCCGCCTGAGCGCCTGGCGCCAGCAGCAGCCGGAGCTGTCGCGCTTGAACCGCGAGGTGCTGGAGCGCCACGGCAGCCAGCGCCGTCGGGTGGCGGTGCGGGTGCCGCCGGCCTCGCCGCAGGGGGAGTTGTTTTGAGCGCGGGAGTTCAGGATTCGCTGAAGCCGATGGGCCTCAGCGCGTCGGCATACCCGACGCGCACCGCCGGCGTTCGCCTCAGCGCAGGGTGATCGGCCGCCGCGCCAATACCTTGCCGTCGCTGCTCACCAGCTTGATCTCGTAGGCACCCGTACCCTCGGGTGCGGTGAGCTCGACGCTGAGCGGGCTGCTGTCGAAGTCGGCGTACTGGCCCTCCCAGGCACCGTCGCCCGCGCCCACCGGCGCGAAGCCGATCCAGCTGCCGCTGGCCGCGGGGCCCTCGACCGTGATCGCGACGGCGCTGCCCGCGGGGGCCGAGGCCGGCGCCTCGATGCGCACCTGCGCGGCCACGACGCGGATCGGCTGACGCGCCGCCACCGCTTCGGATTCGTTCAGCACGTAGCGCAGCTCGTAGTCGCCGGGCTCGCCGGGCGCGCGCAGGGTGTAGCGGGTCTGGCCTTCAGCCGGCCGCACGTAATCGCGGTAGCTGCCGGCATTGCTGCCGGCCGGCGCAAAACCGATCCAGTGACTGCCGTCGATCGGGCCGGCCGCTTCGACTTCGACGCTGCCGCCGGCGGGAACCTCGGCCGGACCGCGCACATAGACGCTCGCAGCCAGCACCTTGATCGGCCGGCTCACCAGCACGCGCTCGGATTCGTTCAGCACATAGCGCAGTTCGTAGTCGCCGGGCTCTGCCGGGACCATGAGTTCCAGCTCGCTTTCCGGTCCGGTCGGGCGCGCATAGCCGAGCGCCGCGCCCGGCGCGCTGCCGACCTTGGCGAAGCCGACCCAATGTCCACTGCCCTCGGGGCCGCGCGCGCGCACCGTAAGCCGGGTACCCGCGCTGACTTCGGCGGGCGCCTCGATCGCGGCACCCACGTCGGTCACGGTCAGCGGACGCTGCGCGAGCACCGCGTAATCGCGCACGGGGCTGACATAGCGCAGCTCGTAGCGGCCGGCTTCGGCGGGCGTTGCCACCTGCACGCGGCCGTCCTCGGCGTTCTCGACCCAGGCATAGCGCAGCTCGCTTTCGTTGGCGGCGGCCGCGGCGCGGTACAGGCCGATGAAATCACCGCGATCGGCCGGGCCGGTGAAGCTGACCGACACGGAGGCCGCGGCCGGCGCTTCGTCGGCGGACTCCAGCGAAGCGGATGCCGGCGGCGGCGCGGGCTCGGTGCTGACCGCCACCACGGCGCCGAGCGCGCCCGAAAGCTCATCGGCATTGCGCGCATTGAAATAGCGGCCGCCGGTGTTCTCGGCCAGGCAGCGCAGCTGCGCCTGATGCTGCGGATTGGCGACGTCGAAGCCGATCACGTGGGCGGTGAAGTCGACGCCGGCCGCCTCGAGCTCGCGGCCGACCTGGCAGGGGTCGAGGTTGCAGGTTTCCTCGCCGTCGGAGACCAGGATCACCGTGGCCTTCTGTTCGACGTGGCGCAGCGACTCGGCGGCCTGCACCACGGCGGCGGAGAGCGGGGTCATGCCCTTCGGATTCAGCGCGTTGACCTGGCGCAGGAAGCCGTCGGCATCAAGCGGGCCGGATTCGATGAGGGTCTCGATGTCGGCGCAGTCGCCCTTGCGGCGATGCCCGTAGGCGACCAGCCCCAGCGCATTCGCGGGTTTCCAGTCGCGGACCAGACCGGCAACGGTCTCGCGGGCGATCTCGATCTTGCTGCGGCCCTCGATCTGACCCCACATCGAGCCCGAAGCATCAAGGACCAGCACGACGCGCTCTTCGGCGGCAGCGGCGAAGGACAGGCTCAGGGCGGCGGAAAGCAGGGCGACACGCAGCATGGCAGGGCCTCGAAAGCGAAGTGATCGGGACAGGATACGGACTGCGAGCGCACTTTCCGACAGGCCCCGCATTGTTCAGCTGCAGCGGCGCCAGCCCCGCAGCTGCCGGTAGTGGCCGAGCGCGATCATCAGGGCCCCACCGCTCACGGCCGGCACGCTCCACAGGCTGTGCGCCAGCGGTGGCCACCACAGGCCCAGGCTCACGCTGCCTGCACCGAGCAGCAGCAGACTGCGTGCGCCCGGCGCGCGCAGCTTGCGCAGGGCCAGCAGCAGGGCCAGTGCGGCGATGGCGAGACTAAGGCCGGCGATCCAGCGCTCGGCCTCGAACAGCCAGAGGAACTGCGGCGCCTGGTAGCGCAGCTTCAGCCAGAGCGCGGGAAATCCGATCAGGACGGCGGCGGTGGCGAGACAGTGCAGGGCGCACAGCACCGCCAGACCGAGGCCGAAGCGATCGACCCAGGCGCGGGGTGAACCGCGGCCGGCGGGAGAGGACATGGGCATCTGCCAAGGGGTCGCAAGCGCTATAACATAACTCAGCCGCGGTCCTGACGGCCCGCCGCCCCTTTCCCACCACTGCTCCATCAGGAACCGCCCATGCGCACACGCCTGCCGCGACTGCACCCCTCGAGCTTGCTCCTGCTCGCCTGCGCATTGCCCGGCCTTGGCCTGGCGCAAGCCCACGGGGATCACGCCCATGAGCCCGCGCCTGCGGGGGCGGCGCCGCGCGAGCAGGGAGCGCACGAACACGGCGCGGCGCGCCTCGACGTGGCGTTGTCCGGCGGCACGCTGGAGCTGCAGATCGAGGGCGCGGCCTACGGGTTCGTCGGCTTCGAGCGCGCCCCCGAGGGCGCGGAGGAAGTCGCTCGCGTCGAGCAGGCGCGGCTGCTGTTGAACAACCCCAGTGCGCTGTACGGCTGGGAACCCGCCGCCGGCTGCACGGTGCAGTCCGCGCGCATCGACGCCGACCTGCCCGAGGCCGCGGGGGCAAGCAACGATCACGATCACGATCACGACCATGCGCACGAGCACGCGCACGAGGGCCATGACCATGGGCACGGCGGCCACAGCAGCTGGCGGGTCTACCATCGCTTCGAGTGCAGCCGACCCGAGGCGCTGGGCGCGATCGAGGTCCGGCTGTTCCAGCACTTTTCCAAGCTCGAGCGCATCGACTACCAGCTGGTCACCGACACGGCCCAGGACGGCGGTCGACTGGCGCCGGGCCAGAGCGTGATCCGACTGCAGCCATGACCTCCACGCACGCGCCGGCCGCGGCGCTCGAACTCGACGGCCTGCGCTTCGCCTGGCCAGGCAGCGCTGCACCGACGGTGGCGATCCGTCATTTCCATCTCGCCGCTGGCGAGCGCCTGTTCCTGGCCGGGCCCAGCGGCAGCGGCAAGAGCACCCTGCTCGGCCTGATCGCCGGCACCCTGGCGCCGCAGGCCGGCTCGCTGAAGATCGCCGGCCATGCGGCTGAGCGCCTGTCGCAGCGCCGACGTGATCGCCTGCGCGCCGACCACATCGGCGTAATCTTCCAGCAGTTCAATCTGCTGCCGTTCCTGTCGGCGCTCGACAATGTGCTGCTCGCGGCGCGCTTCTCGAAGCGCCGCGGCGCGCGCGCGGCGGCGCGTGACGGCGACGCGCGGGCGCAGGCGACCCGGCTGTTGTCCGAGCTCGGCCTGCGCGACGCCCTGGTGCAGCGCCCCGCCGCCCAGCTCAGCGTCGGCCAGCAGCAGCGCGTGGCCGCGGCGCGCGCCCTGCTCGGCGCACCCGAGCTGATCCTGGCCGATGAGCCGACCTCCGCGCTCGATTCCGACCTGCGCGAGGAATTCATCGCGCTGCTGCTGCGCGAGTGCGCGCAGGCCGGCAGCGCGCTGCTGTTCGTGAGCCATGACCGTGCGCTGATGCCGCTGTTCGACCGCAGCCTTTCACTGCCCGAGCTGCAGGCCGAGGGCGCGCGCGCGGAGGCCGCCGCATGAGCGCCCTGCTCCGACTGGCCTGGGCCAGCCTCGCCAACCGCCGCTTCACCGCCTTGGTCACAGTGGCGACCATCGCGCTGAGCGTGCTGCTGCTGCTCGGCGTCGAACGCCTGCGCAACGAGGCGCGCAACAGCTTTCTGCGCACCGTGGCCGGCACCGATCTCATCGTCGGCGCGCGCGCGCACCCGGTGCAGCTGCTGCTGTACTCGGTGTTCCACCTGGGCGACGCCACCAACAACGTCAGCTGGGCGAGCTACCGCGAAATCGCCGAGCGCGAGGACGTGGCCTGGACGGTGCCGATCAGCCTCGGCGATTCGCACAAAGGCTATCGGGTGGTCGGCACCACGGCGGGTTTCTTCGAGCACGTGCGCACCGGCGGCAACCGCGCGTTGCGCTTCGAGCAGGGCCAGGCTTTCGACGGCCTGTTCGAGGCTGTGCTTGGCGCCGAGGTCGCCGAGCGGCTCGGCTATGTGCTGGGCGAGTCGATCGTGCTGGCCCACGGCACCGGCACCCTCAATCCCAACCAGCACGACGACCGGCCCTTCACCGTGGTCGGCGTGCTCGCCCGCACCGGCACGCCGATCGACCACAGCGTGCATGTCAGCCTGGAGGCGATCGAGGCCATCCACCTCAACTGGCGCGCCGGCACGCGGATCGGCCGGGCACCGGATGAGATCCCGCCCGAGCGCCTGCAGCCGCGCGCGATCACGGCCTTCTTCGTTGGTCTCGAATCGCGCATGGCCACCTTTGCGGTGCAGCGTGCGGTCAACGAGTTCCGCGCCGAACCCCTGACCGCGGTGCTGCCCGGCGTCGCCCTGCAGCAGCTCTGGGGCATGCTGGGCGTGGTCGAGAAGGCGCTGATGCTCACCGCCGCCTGCGTGGTCGCCGCCGGCCTGCTCGGCATGCTGGCCGCCCTGCTCGGCACCCTGAGCGAGCGCCGCCGCGAGATGGCGATCCTGCGCGCGCTGGGCGCCGGCCCCGGCACCGTATCCGCCCTGCTGCTGCTGGAAGCCCTGCTGCTGACGGCCGTCGGCCTGCTGCTGGGGCTGGCCCTGCTGCACGGCGGCCTGGCGCTGATGGCGCCGACGATCGAGCGCGCTTCGGGCATTGCCATCGAACTGGGCTGGCCGAGCGTCGCCGAATTCAAGCTGCTTGGCCTGGTGCTGGGCGCCGGCGTGGCGGTCGGCCTGATCCCTGCCTTTCTGGCCTATCGGCGCTCGCTGGCTGACGGCATGATGGTCCGCCAGTAGGCCGCCACGGCCCTCTCCCACGCCCCGGAACCCCATGATGAAACGTCTGCTGCTGAGCCTCACGTTTGCCCTGTTCGCCCTGCCCGCGCTGGCCGAGGTGCGTACTTTCGACTGGCTGGAACTGATTCCCGAGGACGAGCTCAAGCTGCTGCAGGACCAGGCCGTGGTCGACCACGACGGCGAGCCGGTCGCGCCCGACTACAGCGAGTCCACGCCGGTGCTGGCGCTGAACGGCGCGGAGGGCCGCCTGCCCGGCTACATCGTTCCGGTGACGATCACCGAGGACAACAAGATCAGCGAATTCTTCGTCGTGCCCTACTTCGGCGCCTGCATCCACGTGCCGCCGCCGCCGCCGAACCAGATCGTGTTCGCCGCCCCCAAGGAGCCGATCGAGATGACCGAGATCTGGGCCGCCTACTGGGTCTACGGCAAGCTCGAAGTCAAACCCACGCGCAACAGCGTCGCGCAGTCGCACTACGTGATCGAGGTCGAGAAGGTCGAGCCCTGGGAGTAAGTCGGCTCAGGCGCGGCCGGAACCGCCCTCGGCCAGCGCCACCACCAGATGTTCCAGGCCCTCGATGAAGCGCTGGCCGCTGGCCAGCAGGGATTCGCGTCTGCCTCGTGCGGCCGCGATACCGCCGGCGGCATGGGCGGCGACCGCGGCATCGAAGTGCTGGTGCAAGGCCTGATAGTCCAGCCAGACCTGCCGCGCTGCTGCGCCCTCGCGCAGGTCGGGCGGCAGATCCGCCAGCCAACGACCGAAACCCCGTGCCGGACGCGCCGGCGGCGGTCCGCCGCTGTCGACGCCGTCAAGCCAGTCGCCCAGCTGCTGCAGCCAGCCCCGGTGCGCGGCCTGTACGAACATCGCCATGTGGCCGCCGGCGGGCAGCTCTCTGACGTGCACCCACTCCGGATCCGGCCGCCAGCCGCGCAGCCAGGGCACCACCTCCGCCGCCGGCATCGGCCGGGCGATGCCATAGCCCTGGGCCTGGGTGCAACCCACGTGCAGCAGGGCACGGGCATGCTCGCCGGTCTCCACGCCCTCGGCGACCAGACGCAGGCGGAAGGCCCGCGCCAGCCCGACGATGCCCTGGATGATCGCGAGGTCCTCGGGGTCGGCCAGCATGTCGCGGACGAAGCTGCGGTCGATCTTGAGCTCGCTGAAGGGCAGGTGCTTGAGGTAGGCCAGCGAGGAATAGCCGGTGCCGAAGTCATCAAGGGCGCAGCCCACGCCGAATTCGCGGCAGCGGGCGATCACCGAAGTCGCGCGGTCGATGTCGTCGAGCAGACTGCTCTCCAGCACCTCCAGCGTCAGGCTGCCGTACTCCAGCTGCGGGAAGGCAGCCAACAGGGCCTGCAGGCGCTCGACGAAGCCGGGGCTCAGCAGGTGGCGCGGTGCGATGTTCACGCTGACGCCGAGATCCAGGCCCTGCTGCTGCCAGCCTGAAAGGTCGCTCAGCGCCTGGCGCAGTGCCCATTCGCCCAGGGCAAGGCCAAGCTCCTCGCCCTCGCTGAACGGCAGGAAGGCATCCGGCGGCAGCAGGCCGCGCTGCGGATGCTGCCAGCGCATCAGCGCTTCCATGCCGAGGACGTGGCCCGAGCGCAGCTCGAAACGCGGCTGGTAGAACAGCACCAGCTCGCCGGCGTCCAGCGCCTCGCGCAGCCGCTGCAGCAGTTGCTGGCGGCTGCGGTTGCTGGCATCGAGGGCGGCGTCGAAGTAGCGCACATGACCCTTGCCGCCGTGCTTGGCCTGGTACATCGCCTGGTCGGCCTGGCGCAGCAGCTGCTCGGCCTCGAGCTCTTCGTCCTGTGGATACAGGCTGACGCCGATGCTGGCGGCGACTGGCAGCTGCAGCGACTCCAGCTGCAGCGGCTCGGAGAGCGCGCGCTGCAGGCGCTCCAGAAGCTCCTGCAGTGGGCCGCCCTCGGGCAGGTTGACCAGCAGAACCACGAATTCGTCGCCGCCGATCCGCGCCACCGTGTCCCATTCGCGCAGTTGCTGGCGCATGCGCTCGCCGACCGCGCAGAGAAAGCGGTCACCGATGTCGTGTCCATGGTGGTCGTTGATCGCCTTGAAGCCGTCGAGGTCGATATAGGCCACCGCCACCTGCATCTGCTGGCGCCGCGCATGCGCCATCGCCTGGCGCAGGCGATCGGCCAGCAGCACGCGGTTGGGCAGGCCGGTCAGCGAATCGAAGTGGGCGATCCGCTCCAGGTGCTGCTGGTAGGTCTTCTGCGCGGTGATGTCGGCGAACAGGCCGACGTAGTTCAGCACCCTGCCGGCGTCATCGCGCACGGCGTTGATCTTGAGGTACTCGGCATAGGCTTCGCCGTTGCGGCGCCGGTTCCAGATCTCGCCGACCCAATGGCCCTGCTCGACCAGACTGCGCCACATCTGCGCGTATAGATCCTGATCGTGCCGACCGGACTTCAGCAGCGCGGGCGTCTGCCCGATCACTGCCTCGCGGGGGTAGCCGGTAATCTCGGTGAACGCCTGGTTGACCTCGACGATGCGCCCCTGCGGATCGGTGATCAGCACGCCCTCCTGGGTGTGGGTGAACACGCTGGCCGCCAGCCGCAGCTGCTCCTCGGCGCGGCGCAGCGGGCCCAGGTCGATGTCGAGACAGAACAGTTCGCGACTGCCGTCAGCCTTGATCTGCATGGCGTGACTCGACAGCACCACCACCTCTTCGCCGTCGGCGCGCAGCAGGCGCAGCTCCTCGGGCGGGGCCACTTCGCCGCCGGCGAACCACTCGGCAGTACGCTGCTCGACCAGGCCGCGGAAGGGCGGCGGGATGATCAGTTCGGTCAGCCGCTGTCCCAAGGCCTGTTCGCGTGGATAGCCGTAGAGCCGCTCGCTGCCGGCATTCCAGAAGGTGACCTTGAGCTCTCGGTCGTAGCCCTGCACGGCGATGCTCGGCAGAGCCTCCAGCAGTTCGCGGAAGCGCTGCTCGCTGTCGGCCAGGGCGCGCTCGAAGCGCTTGCGGGCGGTGATGTCGCGCGAAATCGACAGCGCCCGGCCATCGGCCAGGCCGACCAGGCGCAGCTCGAAGTCGCAGAGCTGGGCGCCGACCGGCACACGGTAGTCGAAGCGCGCCGAGCCGCCGCCCAGCACCTCGGCGAGGGCCTGGCGGGTCTGGGTCGCGAGCTCGGGCGGCAGCACCTCCTCCAGCCTGCGGCCGAGAAACTCCCCCGGCGCCATCATCAGCAGGCCAAGCTCACCGCCCTTGAAGTCGAGGAAGCGACCGTGGCGGTCGAGCACGAAGATCAGGTCGGGAATGGCGTTGAACAGCGCATGCAGTTCGTCCAGCGCGGACTGGCGCTGGCGCTCGGCGCGAGTGCGCAGCAGGGCCTGGCTGAGCAGTTCGCCGACCACCTGCAGCAGGCCAATCTCGGCCTCGCTCCAGCGCGGGCGCTCGCGCGCGCAGTCGAGGCCGACAAAGGCCGCCAGTTCGCCGCCGGCCAGCATGGGCAGCAGCACGATGGCGCGAATATCCTGCGCCGCCATGCTCGCGCGATCGGCCGCGGCCTCCGGCGGCAGAGCCTCGCCGTCGGCAATTTCGACCCGATGGCCGCGGCGCAGCTGCGCGGTCGCCCAGGGCCAGGCGGCGTCGATGTCGCAGTCCTGCAGGCGGGCGATCTGCGGCTCGACGCCAGCGGCGCACCACTCGTGGGTGTTGTCGGCGCGCCTGCCCGCCTCGTGCAAGAGGAACAGATGGCTGCGATCCGCGCCGGCCGACTGCCCGACCAGGGCCAAGGCACGCCGGATCGCCGTGTCGACCTCGGCGTGATCCGCCGACATCAGACCGCGCGAGATCTGCAGCAGCTCGCGCTCCAGCGCATAGCGCTGCTGCAGGCGCGCCTCGGCCTCGCGCTGCTCGGTCACCTCGGTGGCGATGGTCACCACCCCCTCGGCGCGGCCGGCGGCATCGAGCACGCGCACCTTGACCACATCGAAGTGGCGGCGGCGTCCTTGCGCGTCCTCGCGCGTCTCCTGCCCGAACACCGGCTCCTCGCGCGCCAGCGCCTGCGCCTCGCGCCCCGCCATGCGTGCGGCGGCGGCCGGCTCGAAGGCGTCGCGGAAGCGCGGCAGCGCTTTCAGTTCGTCCTCCGTGCGGCCGAGGGCCTCGCACAGGCGGCGATTGGCGAATACCAGCCGGCCCCGGGTATCGGTACGCCAGATCGCCGCTGGCGCCTTGTCCAGCAGCTCGCGCAGGCTCTGCTGTGCCAGCCGCCCATCCTCCAGTGCCTGCTGCATGGCGCGATGCGCGCGCCGGCGCCCGAGCAGCAGGCCGAACAGAAGCAGCAGGCCTGCGCCGAGCGACAGGTCGCTCAGGGTCCAGTCGGGCAGCGCGGGGTCCGTGGCCAGGGCGGTCAGTGGCAGCACCAGCAGGGTGGCCATCAACGCAGCGCCCTCGAACCTCGCTGTCGCCGGACCCGCACAGGCGCGCACCGGTTGCGGGCGGTGAAGGCGCGAGGCGGGTCGGGCAAGGCGCATGGCGGGCCTGCGGTCACGAACGGTGGCAGCGGTTAAGCAAGCCGCATGCCGGAAGGCCTGGCCCAATGACCTTCGGCCCTTACCGCCCGCGCGGCAGTCGCCAAAGTAGCCGGCTGATCCGCACAGCCTTGGAGATTCGCATGCCGCGCACCGCCCGCCCCTTCGCCCTTGCCGCCGCGCTCGCGCTGGCGCTGGCCGGCTGCACGCAAGCGCCGCACAGCGTCGCGCCACCGAGCTTCGACGAGAACGGCGCGGCGCGCCGGATCGAGGCGGATCTGCGCTTCCTCGCCGACGACCTGCTGGAGGGACGCGCCGCCGGCACCCGCGGCTATGACATCGCCGCCCACTACGTCGCCGCCGAATACCGTCGTCTCGGCCTCGAACCGGGCGGCGACGACGGCAGCTACTTCCAGCGCGTGCCGCTGATCGAGGCCCAGCGCGTGCCCGGCGCCGCCGAACTGGTGCTCGAGGGCATCGGCGACAACGCCGGCCGCAGCGAGCGCTTCGAGTTCCAGGCCGATTTCCTTCCGGGCGTGAACTTCAACGCCAACACCCATTCGCTGGAGGCGCCGCTGGTCTTTGTCGGCCAGGGCGTTGCTGCGCCCGAGTTCGAGCACGACGATTTCCGTGGCCTCGATGTCCGCGGCAAGGTGGTGGTGGTGCTCAGCGGCGCGCCAGAGCGCTTCCCCAACGACCAGCGCGCCTACTACAGCTCGGGCCTGGTCAAGAATGCCGGCTTCGTCCAGCGCGGTGCGGTGGGTGTCATCACCCTCGGCGATCCCGAGCGCGAGTCGAAATCGCCGTGGGCGCGGGGCGCCCGCAACTGGCTGGTGCCGGCCATGCGCCTGCGCGGGCCGGACGGCAAGGCGGTCGACAGTTTCCCCGAGTTGACGGCCACCGCATCCATGGGCGCCCATGTCGCCGAGCGCCTGTTTGCCGGCGCGCCGATGCCGGCCGAGGAGGTGTTCGCCCGGCTTGATCGCGGCGAGCTGGTCGGCTTCGAGCTGCCCTGGCGCGTGCGCATGGCCGGACAGACCCGGCAGCAGAACGTCGACAGCGTCAACGTGGTCGGCCGCCTGCCCGGCAGCGATCCGCAGCTCGCCGACGAACACGTGGTGCTGACCGCGCACCTCGACCACGTCGGCATCGGCGCGCCGGTGGACGGCGACAACATTTACAACGGCGCCTTCGACAATGCGCTGGGCAGCGCCATCCTGATGGAGGCCGCGCGCCAGGCCATGGCCGCGCCACGACCGAAGCGCTCGCAGCTGTTCATCGCGCTGACCGCCGAGGAGAAGGGCCTGCTGGGTGCGGAGTACTTCGCGCGCTGGCCGACCGTGTCGAAGGACGGCCTGATCGCCAACGTCAACATGGACATGCCGGTCATGCTCACCGACCTGCGCGACGTGATCCCGATCGGCGTCGAGAACAGCTCGCTGGCACCGATCGTCAAACAGGCCGCCGGCGAGCTCGGCATCGAGCTCTCGCCGGACCCCAAGCCCGAGGAAGTGGTGTTCGTGCGCAGCGACCAGTACGCCTTCATCCGCCAGGGCATCCCGGCGGTCTACATGGACGGTGGCGTGGTCGCCCGCGACGCCTCGGTCGACGCGCTCGACCAGCTCGATGACTTCCTGCGGGAGCGTTACCACCAGCCCAACGACGATGCCAAGCAGCCCATCCACTACCCCAGCGCTGCACGTCTCGCGCGCCTCAACCAGGTGGTGGCCCAGCGCGTCGCCGACGAGGCCCAGCGGCCGCGCTGGAACGAGGGCAACTTCTTCGGGCTGCGGTTTGCGAAGGGCGGGGATTAGGGATTGGGGATTGGGGATTCGTAGCGCGCGCGGCCCGCGGCATCCGGGCGTAGTCGCGACCCGAGGCTGTCTCCCCTCTCCCCTTGTGGGAGAGGGGCAGGGGGAGAGGGGTAAAGGCTGCGCGAGGTCCCGCCCCCTCTCCCCAACCCCTCTCCCGCCAGGGGAGAGGGGCTGAAGCGGCGCCTGCGCTCACTGAGCGTGCATGAGTCCCGGCGGACACGGCGGGCGGACAGCCCAAGGCTGACGTCCTTGGACTCAGGCGATAGCGCAACCGGGAAGATCACCGCGAGCGCGCTCCGCGAACCCCGAACGCCAATCCCGGCCCTTTGGCAGCAGGGAACTCCGCGCTGCAGTCGTTGGGCTCAGGCCGGAGCGCAGGCCAAGAGATCACCACCAGCGCGCTCTACGAATCCCCAATCCCGGCTCTCCGCCTAATCCCGGCGCTTGGAAGGCCGCTTCCAATCCGCGAAGGACTGCTGCCGCGCCCGCGCCACGGTGAGCTGGCCGGCGGGCGCGTCGCGGGTCAGCGTGCTTCCCGCGCCCAAGGTGGCGCCGGCGCCGACGGTGACCGGAGCGACCAGGGCGGAGTTGCTGCCGATGAAAGCGCCGTCCTCGATCGTGGTGCGGTGCTTGTTCGCACCGTCGTAATTGCAGGTGATGGTACCGGCGCCAATGTTCACCCTGGCGCCGATCACGGCATCGCCGAGGTAGCTCAGGTGGTTGGCCTTGCTGCCCTCACCGAGCGTGGCGTTCTTGGTCTCGACGAAGTTGCCGATGTGCACGCCGGCGGCGAGCCGGGTGCCCGGGCGCAGGCGGGCGAAGGGGCCGATCGTGCAGGGGCCTTCGGTGACCACGCCGTCGAGCTCGCAGTGGCCCTGGATCACGGTGCCGGCGGCGAGCGTGGAGTTGCGAATGCGGCAGAACGGACCGACCTGCACTTCGTCACCGAGTTCGACCGCGCCTTCAAGCACCACGTCGATGTCGATTTCCACATCCATCCCGGCAAGGACGCGGCCGCGCACGTCGATACGCGCGGGATCGGCGAGCCGCACGCCGGCCTGCATCAGCGCGCGCGCCTCGCGACGCCGGTAGAGCGCTTCGAGCTCGCTGAGCTGCAGCGGATCGTTGGCGCCGAAGCTCTCGCTGGCATCCGCCACTTCGACGCAGGCGGCGCGTTCGCCGTCGCGGGCGGCCAGCGCGAAGATGTCGGTCAGGTAGTACTCGCCCTGGGCGTTGTCGGCGCGGATTTCGGCGAGCCAGCCGCGCAGGCGCGCGGCGTCGCAGGCGATCAGGCCGGTATTGATCCAGCGCACCGCGCGCTGGGCCTCGCTGGCGTCCTTGTGCTCGACGATGGCCTCGACGCGACCTTCGGCGTCGAGGATCAGGCGGCCGTAGCCGCTCGGGTCGTCGAGTTGGGCACCGAGCACGGCCAGCGCGGTCGGAGCGGCCAGCAGCGCGCGCAGGGTTTCACTGCGGATCAGCGGCACGTCGCCATACAGCACCAGCACGCGCCCTTCGGCGGGCAGCACCGGCAGAGCCTGCTGCACGGCGTGGCCGGTGCCGCGGCGTTCGCTCTGCTCGATCCAGGACAGGTTCGCCTGATCGGCGAAGGCCGCCCGCACCTGCTCGCCAGCGTGTCCGTAGACGATGTGGATGCGCGCGGGTTCGAGGCGGCGCGCGGCCTCGATCACATGCGCCAGCATCGGCCGGCCGGCCACCGGCATCAGCACCTTGGGCCGGCGCGAGCGCATGCGTTTGCCCTCGCCGGCGGCGAGGATCAGGACGTGCAGGTCGGTGGACATGGCGGTCATGGGCATCCGGCAGCGTGATCGGGGTCACGCATGATCGCGTCTGCGCTCAGCGGGTGCCAAGCCCGGGCCAAAGCGAGGACAGCGCCCGCGCCGCGATGCCGGGCTCAGACCAGGCCGATGGCGCGCTGTCGGCCGGTGACGGTCGCGCTGCCCGGCTGCAGGGGCAGGTCGACGTCGATCGCGCTGCCCTCGGGCTCGCGTCTGCGTCGCAGGCCATAGCCCTCGCCGTACAGGCGGCGGATGCGCTCGGCGGCGTTGGCGAGGCCGATATCGCTCTCGGGCTCGGCGCTGCAGGCCGATTGGTCGACCACGGTGAGCCGCAGCTTGCCCTCGATCTCGCGGGCGATGAGCTTTACCGCGACCAGGGTCTGCTCGGGCTCGTCGCTGCGCCGCAGGGCGGCATCCAGCAGCGGCTGCAGCAGCAGGCGCGGAACGCGCATTCCGCGCAGCGCCTCGGGGACGTCGATCTGCACGAACAGGCGCTCGGCGAAACGCAGGCGCATGATGTCGAGGTAGAGATCCAGCACGCGCAGCTCCTCGGCCAGCGTGGCCTCGTGCTCGCGCGCCGGCGCAAAGGCGTGCTTCATCAGCGCCGACAGCCGTCGGATCATCTCCTCGGCGGCAGAGGGACGGCTGTAGATCAGCTCACTGACGGCATTCAAGGTGGTGAACAGGAAGTGCGGCTCCAGCTGCCGGCGCAGTGCTTCGAGCTGTGCCTCGGTCAGGCTGGCGCGCAGGCGCTCGGCTTCCAGCTCGCGGTTGCGGGCAGCACGGTAGCGGTCGATCTGATGGGTGATGGCAATGACCAGCGCATAGACGATCAGCTGGTTCGGCAGGGCCAACAGCACGCGCTGCAAGTCGGGAACGTAGCTTTGGTCCGAGAATCCGGGCAGATCGACCAGCAGGGTGCGCAACAGGGCCGACAGGGCGGTATGCGCCGCGCCCACGGCGAAGGCGAAGCCCACATGCAAGCCGAGATGCTTCAGCCAGTCGCGGCCGTGCACGGCAAAGCGCCGCGCCAGCATCACCATCAGCGGCACCAGCAGGGCCGCGGCCCAGGCGCCGGACATTTCCTCGAACAGCACCCGCAGCAGGTCGGCCGAACGCCCGCCGGCGATCCGGCTGAGATAGCGATCGGTGAAGGTGAGGAAGCCCAGCGCCGTGCTCAGCAGCAGCAGGCCCCAGCCCAGGCGCTGCCGGCGCACACGACGGCGTTCGGGCTCGCTGCTGGGGGGACGGGTAGGCGGCTGGCGGGACATTGGCAGAGGCGCAGGGATGGGCCCCGCAGCCTAACGGCTGGGCGATACCGCGTCATCCGCCGGCCCCCGGGGCCATGCGCGCTTCCGCCTCCGCGGGGTGGCCGCTATACTCCCGCGGTTTCCGCGCCGTCCCGCAGGGTCGGCCGCGTCGCCGTCTACAGACAACCGCAGGTGCTCCCGTGGTCAATCACGATCTCGTCTTCCTGAAGCGCTTCTCCACGATCATCGCGGCCCTGATGCTGCTGACGATCGTGCTGATCCTCGGCGCCCGCGCCCTGTACCTGAGCGCGCCCAAGGAGCCCAACACCCTGGCCGAACAGCGCACGGCCGAGCGCCTGCAGCCGGTGGGTGCGGTCTACGCCGGCGAGACCGGCGCGGCCGCCATGGCCGCGGCCGCCGAAGCGGCTGCCAAGGCGGCGGCCTCGATGGTGGCCTACGACGGCAGCCTCGACGGCGGGTTCATCTACAACCAGCTGTGCGGCGCCTGCCACACCTCGGGGGCCGCCGGTGCGCCCAAGCTGGAGCAGGCCGCGTGGGCCACCCGCCTGCCGCAGGGGGTCGACATTCTGATCAAGCACGCGATCGAGGGTTACCAGGGCTCGGCCGGCATCATGCCGGCGCGCGGCGGCAACCCCGCGCTCAGCGATGCCCAGGTCGAGGCCTCGGTGCGCTGGATGATCGACAACCTGAAGTAATCCGCGCCGGCTCAGCCGTCCGCTTCCACGACGCCGCCCGCGAGGCGGCGTCGTCGTCTCTGCAGGAACCCGCCGCCGATGAACCTGCCCCGCCTTTCCCGTCTCGCTCTGCTGCTTGCCCTGCCCCTGCTGCCGGCCTGCACGCCCTCGCAGGACAGCGCCCAGGTCCCCACCTCCCCGCGCCGGATCGGCGAACTGCAGGGCAGCGGGGAACGCAGCCCCTTCGAGGGCCAGCGCCTGCGCATCCAAGGCGTGGTGACCGGCAATTTCGGTGGCTTGGGCGGCTTTTTCCTGCAGGACGCGGTCGGCGAGGACGATGGCGACGCCGCCACCTCGGACGGAATCTTCGTGCAGTGGCCGCGTGAGTCCGAGCCGCGTGTGCGCCGCGGCGATCGGGTGCGGGTGAACGCCGTGGTCAGCGAACTGGGCCCCGAAGGCGCCACCATGACCACCCTGACCGAGGCCAAGGTCGAGGTGCTGGGCCGCGGCGCCGCCGCCGCGGTGGTGATCGGCGAGGCGCCCACCCGCGCCGCGGACCACGAGCGCCATGAGGGCATGTGGCTGCGCATCGAGGCGCCGCTGACGGTGAGCGGCAACGATGGCCTGCTGCGTTTCGGCGAACTCGCAGTGAGCTTCGGAGAACGCCTGCGCCAGGTCACCGATGTGTTCCCGCCCGGTGCCGAGGCCCGCGCCTTCAGCCAGGAGCAGGACCGCCGCAGCCTGATCCTCGATGATGGCCGCCGCGGCGAGTATCCGGAGCGCCTGTGGTTCCTGCCCGAACCGCTGTCCCACGCGGCCCCGCTGCGTGCCGGCAGCACCCTGGCCGGCGCCGAGGGCTTGCTGGAACAGCGCGGCAACCGCTGGGCCCTGCAGCTGCGTCGTGACCTGGTGATCACGGCACAGGCGCCAAGGCCACAGCCGCCGAGCCTGCAGGACGGCCTGCGCGTGGCCAGCTTCAACCTTGAGAATTTCTTCAATGGCAACGGCCGCGGCGCGGGCTTCCCGACCCCGCGTGGTGCCGCCAGCGCCGAGGATCTCGCCCGCCAGCGCGCCAAGCTGGTGCAGGTGCTGTCGACGGCGCGCGCCGACGTTGCCGGCTTGGTCGAGGTCGAGAATGACGGCTACGGTGCGCGCAGCGCGCTCGCCGAGCTGGTCGACGCGCTCAACGCGGCGATGGCGGAAGCCGCGGGCGATCCGGCCGCGGGCGACTACCGCTTCGTCCGCACTGCCGAAGGGCTGGGCGAGGACCAGATCCGGGTGGCACTGATCTACCGCAGCGGCGCGGTCGAGCCGATCGGCGAGCCGGCAGCGCTGTACGGCGGCGCCTTCGAGCGCGGCAGCCGCGTGCCCCTGCTGCAGACCTTCAAGCCCCTGGCGGGCGGTGCTCCCTTCTCGGTGGTGGTGAACCACTGGAAGTCGAAGGGCGGCTGCGAGAATGCCGAGGGCGGCGACCGCGATCTTGGCGATGGCCAGGCCTGCTGGAACGCCGCGCGCGTCGCCGCCGCCCGCGAGTTGCTGCAGTGGCTGGACAAGGACCCCAGCGGCGGCGCTGACGGCGGTCGCCGGCTGATCGTCGGCGACCTCAATGCCTACAGCCAGGAGGACCCAGTGCGCCTGCTGCGCAATGCCGGTTACCGCGATGCTTTGGAACTGGCCGGACGCAGGGACCAGTTCAGCTACAACTTCCGCGGCTACGCCGGCAGCCTGGACCATGCGCTGGCCAGTCCGGCCTTGGCCAGCGAGGTGCGTGACGCCAGGATCTGGGCGATCAATGCCGACGAAAGCGAAGCCTTCAAATACCGCAGCCACGCCCGTAATCCCGACTGGTACAGCGCCGAACCCTGGGCCAGCTCGGACCACGACCCCCTGATCCTAGTGCTGCGCCAGCCCCGTGCCGATGCGAGCTGAGCGTAGAATCCGGGCGCCGCAGCCGCTTGGACAGGCGCCCCGATCCCCTTCCTCCGTGATCCGCCGATGACCGCCGTGACTGCCCCCGCCCAGTTTCCGGACAGCACCGCCGAACTGCTCCTGCCCGGCCCGGCCGGCGCACTCGAAGTCGTCACCGATGTGCCGGAGCCGGAGCTGGCCCGGGCCGGCACGGCGATCCTCTGCCACCCGCATCCGCTGCACAGCGGAACCATGCACAACAAGGTGGTGACCATGGCCGAGCGCAGCCTGCGCGAGCTCGGCCTGCGTACGGTGCGCTTCAATTTCCGCGGCGTCGGGGCCTCGGAAGGGCAGTACGACGACGGCCGCGGCGAAACGCTCGACCTGCTGGCGGTGGCGGAGTGGGTGCACAAGGTGCGTCCGAACGACGCGCTCTGGCTCTGCGGCTTCTCCTTTGGCAGCTACGTGGCCCTGCTCGGCGCCCGCCATCTGCCAGTGAGACAGATGATCTCCATCGCACCGCCGGCCGGGCGCTGGGATTTCTCGGCCGTGCTGCCGCCGACCTGCCCCTGGCTGGTGGTGCAGGGCGAAGAGGACGACGTGGTCGAGCCGCAGGCCGTCTACGACTGGGTCGACAGCCTCCCGGAAAGGCCGACCTTGGTGCGCATGCCCGAGACCGGACACTTCTTCCACCGTCGCCTGATGGACCTCAGAGGCGCGATCAAGAACGGCGTGCGCGCCAACCTGCCGCCGCTGCTGAATCCGTGAGCGCGGCGGCGCCGGCCCAGGCTGCCCCGACAGGCCCGACCCGCGCCTATCTTGACGGCGCCGCCGCCGGCCGTTGGCTGCAGGACCCGGCTCAGCTCGCCGCCCTGCGCGAGCTGGAGCGCATCCACGCCGCCCTGCTCGATCCGCCGAAGGCCGGGCTGCTCGACCGCCTGCGCGGGCGCCGGCCGCCGCCGCCGCGCGGGCTGTACCTCTGGGGTGGGGTGGGCCGCGGCAAGACCTTCGTGGTCGATCTGTTCTACGAGCAGCTGCCGATTGCCGCCAAGCGCCGCGTGCACTTCCACCGCTTCATGACCGAGGTGCACGAACGCCTGCGCGCCCTGCCCGGCCGCTCGGATCCACTTGCCGAGGTCGCCGAAGACCTGGCCGACGAGATCCGGCTGCTTTGCCTCGACGAGTTCTTCGTGGTCGACATCGGCGACGCGATGATTCTCGGCCGCCTGCTGCAGCACCTGATCGCGCGCGGCGTGTGCCTGGTCACCACCTCGAATACGGTGCCGGACAATCTCTATCGCGACGGCTTGCAACGCGAACGCTTCCTGCCGGCGATCGCCCTGCTGAATGCGCACTGCGTGGTCCATGAGATCGCCAGTGCCACCGACTACCGGCTGCGTAATCTGCGCCAGGGCCGTACTTGGCTGGTGCCGGACGACGACAGCGCCGAAGCCGAGCTGCACGCACTGTTCGAGCGCCTGACGGTCGAGGCCGAGCCCGGCGGCGCGCCTTGCGAGATCAATGGGCGGACGGTCCCCTGCCGGCGCCAGGCCGAGGGCGTGGCCTGGTTCGACTTCGCCGCGCTCTGCGAAGGCCCGCGCGCGGTCGCCGACTACATCGAACTGGCGCGCGACTTCCACACCGTGCTGCTGTCCGGCCTGCCGCAGCTGGATGTGAGCCGCGACAATGCGGCGCGCCGCTTCGTGCACCTGGTCGACGAGTTCTACGACCGCGCCGTCAACCTCGTGGTCGCAGCCGCTGTGCCGATCACTGGAATCTACGTCGGCGAACGCCTGCGCCACGAGTACGAGCGCACGACCAGTCGCCTGATCGAGATGCAGAGCGAGGATTACCTCGGCCGCGAGCACCGTCCGTGAGGCGTGCGAGTGAGCGCTCCCGGCTCGATCGTGTCAGGTCCCGGAGGCCGATTCGCGCTGAAGCTCAGCCCGAGGCCGCTTCGACCACACCGAGGCTCGCAGGCTCCAGCAGATGGGCGTTGAGGGCCCGCAGCAAGGCCTTGGCCGATGAGTGCAGCTCGCGATTCACGTTGAAGAGCGTCGACAGCTCCAGCTCGTCCAGCTGTCGCTGGCCCGCGCTGCGATAGAGGTCCGCAAGCACGCGGTCGCGGGTCTCGCGGATCTCGTTGCGCAGATGCGAGAGTGCCTCGACCGTGCTGGTTTCGGACTGGTCAGGCTGCAGGCCGTCGAGGCGCTGGTAGAACTGCTCGGCCTGCCGTTCGAAGCGCTGCAGCCAACGATCGGTCGGCTCGCGCAGAGCCATGCGCAGATCAACGAGATTGCCGCGGATGTCCTTGATCGACTTGGCCGAGATCACCGCATCGCGCACCGCCTGCAGCTGGGCGTTCAGACGCCGCAGCAGCTCGGCCGGCAGTTCGCGGGTCTCAAGCTCCAGCACGTACTCGGCGAGTTCGCCCTCGAGTCGCTTCAGGCGCTCGTAGCGATCACCGTAGCTGCGCCTGCCGTCGGCCGGGTCGCGCGCGTCCACGTCCAGCCAAGGGCTGCGCTCGGGCGGGTGCAGGCGCAGGGCGTAGCGGTTGAGGCCGATCGCCATGCACAGGCCGCGCCGGGCCTCCTTCTCGACCGCTTCGACCGCCGCCTCGGGCACCTCGGGACCAGCGCCGTGCAGGTAGCGGTTGACCTGCAGTTGAGCGCCCTGGAAGCGCGCCTGCAAGACGCGCGCAGTCCTGCCGATGAGGGGCCAGACCAGCACGATGCCGAGCACGTTGTAGCTGGTGTGGAAAGCCACCAGCCGCAGCAGGGGATCGGCCAGTGCCGGCAGGAGGGCCAGCGCGCCCAGCAGTGGCTGGATCAGCAGCAGGGCCAGCAAAGCCTTGAACAGGTTGAAACCGACGTGGGCCGCGGCGACGCGTTTCTTGTCGGGACTGCCACCGAAGGCACCGATCAGGGCGGTGACGGTGGTACCGACGCCGGTACCGGCAGCAAAGGCTGCAGCCGCTTCCAGACCCAGCACCCCGCCGTGAAGGGCTGAGAGCGCGATCATCATCGCCGCCGAACTGGACTGGATCACCGCGGTCACGCCGATGCCGAGCAGGGCCATTGCCCACAGCGGCAAGTTGGCGAATGGACTGACATCGAACTGGGCCGCGAACTCATCCACGCCCTGCTTCATCAGGTCGAGGCCGAACAGCAGCAAGCCGAGCGCCACAACCAGGGCGGCGAACTCGCGCAGGCGCGCGCCCTTGGGCAGCAGCACACTGCCCAGCCCGCCCACCCCCAGCAGAGCCAGGGCGAGCGAGGACAGATCGAGCTTGAGGCCAAGCGTGGCGACCAGCCAGCCGGTGGTCGTGGTGCCCAGATTGGCGCCCAGGATGACTCCGATCGCGCCAGCCAGCGGCAGGATGCCGGCGCCGACGAAGGCCAGCACCAGCAGTAAGACAAGCGAGCTGCTCTGCACGATCGCGGTCACCGCGGTGCCGACGGCAACGCCGCGAAACGGAGTGTTGGCGTGATCGCGGACGAAACGACGGAAAGTGACGCCGGCCAGGGCGGAAATGGCCTCTTCCAGCAGCTTCATGCCGAGCATGAACAGGCCCAAGCCAGCGAGAAGGGGCAGCAAGTCCATGGGCGGGCTTCAGGCCGGAGGTGGGGCAAGTATGCCCGGCTCGGCGGCCGGCTCACCCTCGGCAAGACGTTTCTGCAGCCAGGCGACGTCCCACCAGCGGCCCTGCTTGTAGCCGGCGCGCTCGAACACGCCGACCGGCCGGAAGCCCTCGCGCTGATGGAAGGCGAGGCTGCGGGGGTTGGGCTGGACGATCACCGCCAGCGCATTGAAATATCCGCGGGCGGCAAGCCGCGGCAGGAGGCGGCCGTAGAGCGCGCGGGCCAGCCCCTGCCCCTGCGCGACCGGCGCGAGATAGACCGAGACCTCGCAACTGTAGCGGTATGCAGCGCGCTCTCGATGCGGGCCGCCGTACGCATAGCCGAGGGCCTCGCCTCCCTCTTCCGCCAACCACCAGTCCCAGCGCGCGCGCGACGAAGCGATCCGCCCGGCAAAGGTCTCGACGCTGGGACATTCCAGCTCGAAGCAGTGGCCCGGGGCCTCCACCCAGGGCCGGTAGATCGCCAGCAACCGCTCGGAGTCCGTGGTTTCGGCGGGGCGCAGGATCAAGCTCACGGTGTGCGGCTCCCTACCATGGTCAACAGGCGAATGTGATCGATCTCAAGCGTGGGCTGCGCCGCCGAGTCCAGACTGGCACGGTCTTCGGCGGACGATTGTGCGATGACCTGCGCCTCCTGCCAGCTCCAAACACCCACGCGGATTGCGCTTGCCGTGCAGCGACCGCTGTTGCGGCGTGGAGTGCTGGCCTGGCTGGACGAACGTTTTCCGCAGGCAGAGGTGGAGGTGGTCGAGGACATTTCCCAGCTGTTGCCGGCGCTGCAGCTGCGGCGCCCGCGTCTGCTGCTGACCGAGGCCTGGGTGCTCTCCCGGGTAGCGATTCCCCCGGCCCTGCTGCCGCGCGTGCTGCTGTTGGGCCCGGGTCCCCAGGTCTGCATGCCGCCGCGGCCAGAGCACCTTGCCTTCTGCGCGCAGATCGGCGACGGGCTCGATGAGTCGACCCTGTGCGTTGCCTTGGAGCAGGCGATCGGCTGCGAGCGCCCGCATGCCATCCACTGCGCCAGCGACGCCTGCGAACTCCGCATCCGCCTGCAGCCCGCCACGCTGGGCCTGAGCGCGCGCGAGATGGAAGTGTTCCAGCGCCTCGGGGCCGGTGAAGCGCCGCGCGAGATCGCGGCCGCACTGGGCCTGTCGGTGAAGACGGTCGAGCACTACCGCGCACAGATCAAGGACAAGCTCGCGTTGCGCGATTCGCGCGAATTGCTGGAGTTCGCCGTGCTCTGGCTGCGCGGCCTGGCCAGCCGCCCCTCGCAGCTGCGCGGCCAGTGAATCGGCGCGCCGGGCCTCGGCCCCTGCGCGCGCGCCTGCACCTGCCGGCCACCCTCGGCACCGCTATGCTGGAGCGCTCCCTGGTCCACAAGGCTTCGCATGCGCTCCGGTCTGCTGATGCTGCTCGCCCTGCTGTTCGCGCCGTCGACACGCTCGGAGACCGCCGAACTGCGCGTCGAGACCCTGGCCGAGGGCCTTGAGCTGCCCTCCTCGGTGGCCGAACTGCCCGATGGCCGCCTGTTGGTCAGCGAGCGTGCGGGGCGCCTGCGGCTGTGGACGCCCGCGGGCCTGTCGGCGCCGCTCGCCGGCCTGCCCAAGGTCCGCTTCGCCGGCCAAGGCGGCCTGCTGGAGGTGCTGCCCGACCGCGACTTTGCGGACAACCGCGCCGTATACCTGAGCTATGCCGCCGGCAGTCGTCGCGCCAATGGCACCCGGCTGGCGCGGGCGACGCTCGGTGAGGCCGGCCTGGTCGATCTGCGCGAGATCTTCGTCGCCCGCCCCGACAAGCCCACCGACGCGCACTTCGGCGGACGCATGGCGCAGCTCGCCGACGGCAGCCTGGTGCTGACGCTCGGCGACGGCTTCAGCCTGCGCGAGTCGGCGCAGGATCTGCGCAGCCACCTTGGCAAGCTCGTGCGGGTGAACCCTGACGGCAGCGTGCCGGCAGACAACCCCTTCGTCGGCCGCGAGGACGCCCTGCCCGAGATCTACAGCCTGGGCCACCGCAACGTGCAGGGCATCGCTTTCGATCCTGCGCGGGCGACCCTGTGGTCGCATGAACACGGCCCGCGCGGCGGCGATGAGCTGAATCGCATCGAGCCCGGCCAGAACTACGGCTGGCCGGTGACCACCGCGGGCCTCGACTACAGCGGCGCGCAGATCAGCCCCTTCATCGACTACCCCGGCATGCGTGCACCGGTGCACGGCTGGACGCCGTCGATCGCGCCATCCTCGCTCGCCGTCTACCGCGGCTCGGCCTTCGCGCAGTGGCAGAACGACCTGCTGGTGACCGCGCTGGCGGGACGCGCCCTGCATCGCCTGCGTCTGGACGCGGACGGCCGCGTGCAGGAGGAAGAAGTCCTGTTGCGCGATCTCGGTGAACGTCTGCGCGATGTGCGCGTGGATGCCCAAGGACGCGTGCTGGTGCTCACCGACGGCGCCAGAGCGCGCCTGCTTCGACTGTCGCCTGCGCCGTAAGCCTTCTCTGCTCTCCGCCATTCGCGCACAAAAAACCCCGCGTATTCGCGGGGTTGTATGTGGTGGCTATGGGTGGACTCGAACCACCGACCCCAGCATTATGAGTGCTGTGCTCTAACCGGCTGAGCTACATAGCCACGGGCCATCGAGCGCGCAGAGGCCACCCGAGGGCCGCGCATTTTGCGCGCGCAGGTGCGCGTGGTCAAGCGACAGGAGACGGCGCCGGGCCATGGCTCGCCGCGGTCCCGCGCTAGGGTTCAAGTTGCCGTGGGTCGAAGCGCGCGTGTTGTGGCGCTTCCTGCCGGTGTGGCACAGTCCCCGGCATCTTGAGTTTGGAGCCCCGTTCCGTGATTGATCCGGACGGCTATCGCCCGAACGTCGGCATCATCCTGATGCACTCCACCGGCCAGGTGTTCTGGGCGCGTCGGGTGACCCGCGATGGCTGGCAGTTCCCGCAGGGCGGCATGAACAGTGATGAAACCCCGCTGGAGGCGATGTACCGGGAGCTGGACGAGGAAGTGGGCCTGAAGCCCCACCACGTCGAGCTGCTCGGTGCGACCCCCGGCTGGCTGCGCTACCGCCTGCCGCGACGCTGCGTGCGTCCGGGCAAGCGCCCGCTGTGCATCGGCCAGAAGCAGGTGTGGTTCCTGCTGCAGCTGACGGCGCAGGAGTCCGAGGTCCGGCTCGACGCGCACGACACGCCCGAGTTCGACAGCTGGCGCTGGGTCGACTTCTGGTACCCGTTGGAGCACGTCGTCAGCTTCAAGCGGCGCGTCTATGCCCAGGCGCTGAAACACCTCGCGCCCTATGCCGAGCGGGCCAGCGGTGCGCAGCTGATGCCGCTGGCGCCGCCGACTCTGGAGGCCGATGTCGCTGTACCCCGGCGCGAGCGGCGAGCCGCTGCGCGTGAAGCGGCGGGCCTGGGCGGTCGCTCTCCGGTGGGCGCCGGACGCTGAGGGCACCGAAAGAATCGTTGTTGACACTCATTCGTATTTGCGTTGGAATGGCGCCAGTTCCCAGCTCGGGCCCCAGCCATGTACGTCTGCCTGTGCCACGGCGTCACCGACAAGGCGATCCGCGAGGCCGCACAAAGCGGCGTCGAGGGCTTGGACGAGCTCACGGCCACCACGGGCTGCGGCGGCAGCTGCGGTTGCTGCAAGGAGCTCGCGCTGCAGATCCTGGACGAACACCGCAGCGTCCTGCCGATGGTGGTTTGAGGGCCCCCGCACGGTCCTTCCTCCCATTGCCCGTTGGCAGCAGCCTGGCGCGGACCCGGCCGCGTCGCCTGGCAGATTCCGGCTCCTCCCCTTGACCGCCCGGGCGTGAGAATGCTTCCGATTGGGCTTTCGCCCTGAGCGAGCCAGCCCCGCTAGAGTAGGCGGCCAACCCACCCGGGAGACGCCCCATGAAAGGCGACAGCAAGGTCATCGAGCATCTGAACCGCGCGCTCTACAACGAGCTGACAGCGATCAACCAGTACTTCCTGCACGCCCGCATGCTGCACAACTGGGGGCTGAAGGAGCTGGGAGATCACGAATACCGCGAGTCGATCGACGAGATGAAGCATGCCGACACGCTGATCGAGCGCATCCTGTTCCTCGAAGGCCTGCCCAACCTGCAGCAGCTGGGCAAGCTGCTGATCGGCGAGAACCCGAAGGAAGTGCTGGAGTGCGACCTCAAACTGGAGCAGGCGGCTGTGCCCGATCTCAAGGCCGGCATCGCCCACTGCGAGCAGGTCGGCGATTACGTTTCGCGCGATCTGCTCACCGACATCCTTGAGTCGGAGGAAGAGCACATCGACTGGATCGAGACCCAGCTCGACCTGATCCAGCGGCTGGGCGAGCAGAACTATCTGCAGACCAAGCTCGGCGGCTGATCGCCGGCAGCGACGAGATCCAAGGGCCCGCTCCATGCGGGCCCTTGTGTTTCAGGGGACACGTCCATCAGCGGCGAAGGCGGCCGCGCATGCGCCCGGCACTTCGCATCGGGCGCAACCCGCGCGAACCGCTAGGACAGCAGGGCGCGCAGGGCACTCTCGACGCGCAGGAACTCGGCAACGAGACGCGCCACCAGCACCTGCGGCTGACTCAGGGTGCCGGCCCTGCCGCCGTGCTCGATCTGGCGCGCCAGTTCAGACATGTCTAGTGCCCCCAGGTTGGCGCTGGTCGACTTCAGCGAGTGGGCCGCGGCGATGAGGGTAGGCGTATCGCTGCTGTCGGCAGCCGCCTGCAGACGCTCCAGGGTGCGCGGGGTGTCTTCCAGGAAGACCCGGATCAACGACAGGAACTCGGGCCCCATCACCTCGCGCAGATCCTCGACCACTTCGGTGTTGAGCGCGGGCCCACTGGCGGTCGCAAAGCTCGGCGTCGCCGCAGCTGCTGGGCGTGCGCCGGTGGCCGGCGCAGCCGCCGCCGCTGGCGCCGCAGGACGCGGCGGGGCGGCAGCAGCGGGCGCCGGGCTGGGGCTGGCGGTGTCGCGATAAGGCGAACGCGCCAGCCAGGCGGCCAGCGTCGCATTGAGTCTGGCGCGGTCGAGCGGCTTGGTCAGGTAGTCGTCCATGCCGGCATCGAGGCACTTCTCGCGATCGCCGATCATGGCGTTGGCGGTCATCGCGATGATCGGCAGCCGCGGCAGCCCGGCTTCGGCCTCGATCTGGCGGCGCCGGCGCGCCGCCGTGTAGCCGTCCATGACCGGCATCTGGCAATCCATCAGGACCAGCGCGTAGCGGCCCTGCTTGAGGCGCTCCAGGGCTTCCTGACCGTTCTCGGCGGAATCGACCTCCAGGCCGGCGAGGCTGAGGATGCGCATCGCGACCTGGCGGTTCACCGGGTTGTCTTCGACCAGCAGGGCGCGACCGCTCAGGGCGCCGGCGGGCGCGAGCTGCGCGGCGACCGGGACCACCGGCGCCGGCGCACTCGGCACTGCGGCGGGGGCAGCGCGACGCGGCGGCTCCGCGGCAGCTGGCGGGGCCGCTGCGGGGCTCGGCCGCGGCGCAGGCACCGGGTCGATGTGGACATCGGCAAGCGTGCTCACCGGCAGGCTGGCGGTGACCTCGCCCTCCATGATCTTGGCCAGCTGCCGGCGCATCTCGGGCTCTGGAAGGGCGCGCGCCAGCGGCAGCGAACGCCCGCCCTCGGCGAGGTCGGCCGGCGCCGGCTCATCGCCCTTCAGGTAGACGATCTGCAGTTTGGCCAGTGCGTCCTCGCGCAGGATGCTGCGATGCAGGCCCACCGCCGTGGTGCGCACGCTGACCAGGTCCACAAGCAGGAGGTGGAAGGCCCAGTTGCCGGAGCGCTGGGCGGCGGCGCGCAGCTTGAACAGGGCGTCCTGCGCACCGCTGGCGTGGACCAGGGTCACGCCCCAGTTCGAGGCGGCGAGTGCGAGTTTGCGTTGGAGGGCGGCATCGGCGGTCACCAGCAGCACGCGCGAGCCGCCGAGTTCACGACGCTCGACCTCCATGTCGCCCACCGCCTTCAGCAGCGGCACCTGGAACCAGAAGGTCGAGCCACGGCCAGGCGTGCTGTCGACCCCGATCTGTCCGCCCATGAGATCGACAATACGTTTGCAGATGACGAGGCCGAGGCCGGTGCCACCGAAGGTACGCGTGGTGCTGGCATCGGCCTGCGAAAAGGCCTTGAAGAGGCGGGCTGCGGCCTCGGGGGCGATGCCGACGCCCGTGTCGGTGACTTCGAAGCGGATCTCGTGGTGGGTGCGCGTCTCGCCACGGCGGCTGACCATCACCGAAACGCTGCCGCGCTCGGTGAACTTGATCGCGTTGCTGAGCAGGTTGGTGAGGATCTGCCGCAACCGCACCGGATCGCCGCGCATCGCCAGACGCACCGCCGGATCGATCTGCATCGACAGGCGCAGGTTCTTCGCGTCGGCCGGGGTGTCCATCAGGCGCATGACGCCGTCGAGCACCTCGCGCAGGTTGATGCCGACGGTTTCCAGTTCGAGCTTGTTCGCTTCGAGCTTGGAGTAGTCGAGGATGTCGTCGACGATGCGGAGCAGCTGCTGGGCTGACTGCAGGGCGGTGTTGAGGTAATCGCGCTGGTCGTCGCTGAGGCGCGTGGACAGCAGGATGTCCAGCAGCGGGATGATGCCGTTCAGCGGCGTGCGGATCTCGTGGCTCATGGTGGCGAGGAACTCGCCCTTTGCCATCGTCGCCGCCTCGGCCGCGTGCTTGGCTTCCGAGAGCTCGCGCTCGAGCTTGCGGGCCTGCGCCAGCTCCTCCTTCAGGTGCGCGAGTTCGGCCGGATCCGCCAGCAGCGAGGGCTCGCGGCGGGGGCCCGTTGGCGCCGGGGCGGAAGCGGAGGCACTGCCGAGCAAGCCGCCCAGGGCGGCCGCCAGGCCCCCGCCGACGGCGAGCGCGGCGGGCAGCGCGCCCGTCACGTCCAGCGGCAGCAGTACCAGGAGGCCTGCAGCCGTCGCGATGAACCCACCGCCGACCACCAGTGCACGGGAAAGGGCGGGCGACACGCTCAGAGCACCGCCGCCTGGAAATCGAACTCCAACTCGCGCGCGGCCTGCTGCACCAGGTTGCCCTGGATGTAATCGATGCCGCTCATCCACAGGGTGGCCGCCGCCTGGGCGTCCTCGACGCGCTGACCGATCACCTGCAGCCCATGGCGGTGGCCCAGTTCCACCAGGCCGCGGAGTTCGTCACGCAGGGCCGGGGTCTGCGCAGCAGCCAAGTACTTGGGCGCCAGTTTGACGAAGGACAGCGGCAGTCGCTTGAGCAGGCTTTGAGCCGAACTCTCACCATCGAAGCGGCTCAGGCAGAACTGCACGCCCAGCGGCATCAGCTCGCGGCAGAAGGCCTCGACGGCCTCGGCGCGGGCCTCGACATCCTCCAGCGGCAGTTCAATCACCAGGGTCTCGCCCGGCACCTGGCGGGCGGCCAGCTGGGCGCGTATCCACTCCGCCTGGCCGGGCGACAGCAGGCTGCCGGCCGACTGGCTGACGAACAGGCGCACCGGCCGCGCGCCGCTGCGACGCTGGTCGATCATGCGTACGGCCTGGGTCAGCACCCAGCGGTCGACCTCAAGGATCAGGTCGGCGCTTTCGGCCAGCGGCACGATCGCCGCGGCCGGATGCAGACGGCCGTGGTCGTCGCGCAGGCGCAGCAGGGTCTGGTACTGGGCATCGTCACCCCCCTGCAGGGCCACGATAGGCTGGTAGAGCAGTTCGAAGCCGTCGGTGTCGATGGCGTTGCGGATCAGGCCCAGCAAGGCGCTGGTCTGCGCCTCGGCGGCGCGCTGCGGCGGGGCGAAGCGGTGCACGCCGCGGTCGCCGCTACGCGCCTCGCGGGCGGCGCGCTCTGCAGCATTGAGCATGGCGCCGGCGTCGGCGAAGTTGTGCTTGAAGGAGGCGATGCCGGCCACGGCGCGCAGCCGGATCGGCTTGCCTTCGGCCTTGAAGGGATGGGTGATGAGGGTGTTGCGCAGGTCCTGCGCAAGCCGTTCAAGAGCCGCCTCGTCGCGCTCGTGCGAGTAGACGACGAAGCAGCCGTCGCTGTAGCGGCAGGCCAGGTCGCCCTCACCGATCCCCTGACTGATCTGGCTGCCGGCTTCCGCCAGCAGCTGCTCCAGCGTGGTGAGGCCATAGCGCTCGCGCAGCTGCGGCGCGCCTTCGATCTCAAGGAACAGCAATCCGCCCGGCTGGTTGCGGACGTTGTCCGAGGCCAGGGTCTCGGCCAAGCGGTCGAGCATGTAGCTGCGCCGGTGCAGCCCGGTGACCGGGTCACGAGGATCGCGCAGCTGGGCGCGCTCCTGCACCGCGCGGGCGCGGCGCACGCGGTTGTTGACCGCGGCGATCAGGTGCTTGGGCCGGATCGGCTTGGACAGGAAATCGTCGCCGCCGGCCGACAGCGCCTCGAAGTGCTTGTCCTGGTCGCTCTCGCCGGACAGGAAGACGATCGGCGTGTGCAGGAACTCCTCACGCTCGCGGATCAGTGCGGTCAGCTCGGTGCCGTCGCAGTGAGGCATGTAAAGGTCCATCAGCACCAGGTCGGGCCGGAACTCCTCCATCGCCTGCAGCACATCGAAGGCCTCGTGCACCGAACGCACTTCCATGCCGGCGTTGCGCAGGATCGACTCCGCGAAAAGCGCCTGCGAGCGGTCGTCCTCGACCACGAGGATGCGGTAGGTGGCCTCGCCCGCCGACACCAGCAGCTCGGCCAGCTTGGCCATCACCGCCTCGGCGCCCTCCGGCCGCACCAGCAGGGCATCGGCGCCGGCACGCCGCGCGACCAGCCGCGCCGGGATGCTGTCCTCGTTCGAGATCACCAGCATGGGCAGACGCGTGGCGGTGCGCTCGCGGGTGGCGCGCAACACCGCACCCACGCCTTCGATCTCGTTCATGAAAGCGGCGTCCACGATCACCAGATCGGGCGCCAGCGCGTTGAGAATTTCCTTGAGCTCCGCGGGCGACTCCAGCAGCTCCAGCTCGTAACCCTGGGCTTCGAGGCGCTGGTCGAGTTCGCAGGCCAATTCGCCGCCATCGGTCAGGTGGTAGATCCGCCGGCCGCTGCCGGGCCGGACGGTGGGCGTCACCGCGCGAGCCGGTCTGGCCTGGGCGGCTGCGGTGTCCGCGGAGACTGGCGTACGCAGGAGGGGCGCAGACGGCTCAAGGTCCGCTGTCTTCGGCGTCGCGGAGGTCGCAGCAGGCACCAGGGCTTCCGCCGCGGGCGGGGCATCGCCCGCCCAGCGCCGCCAATAGTTTGGCGGGGGTGTCTCGGCATGCAGCGGGCCCTTGGGCTCGGTCGCAGCGGGCGCGGCCGCCACTTCCTCACGCGCGGCGGCACTCGGCAGCTCATCGACCACGGCTTCGCCCGCGTGCGCAGCCAGGCTGTCGAGCAGGGCCAGCAGATGACCGTTGCCGGCTTCGTCCGGCAGACCGCCGGAGTCGGCCAACTCGTCCAGCAGGGTTTCGAGCATCAGCAGCTGCTCGCTGGCTTCGAGCGCTCCGTAGCGACCGCTGGCGCCGGCGAGCCGCTGTACGTCCTCGTGCAGCAGGCTCAAGCCGTTGATGTCCCAGCCTTCAGCGCAGAATCGCCGGGCGCGCCGGCAGAGCGCCTCGATCCGCTTGGGCAGATGGCGCAGGAAGGCGAGTCGGAGTTCGGTGCGCTGCTGGCTTTCGTCCTGCGCGTACATGGCTTTCCAAGGCTGCGTTCACGGTAGACGCCCGCCGGAGACGCCAGATGTCCCGGGATGCGCCCGAACTATACCCACACGCACGGCGCGCGGGCAGCCATGGCGGAATGCAGTTTCTGTGCTCGCGGACCGGGTTGTGCCGGGCCCGTGTGTAAACCGGCGCTGCAGCCCCGATAATCGACGGCCCCGTCATGGCTGCGAAACGCATGAGTTCGGACAGTCCCTTCATCATCGTCCCCCGCGAGGCGGCCCGGCAGCGCCGGCGCTGGCCGCTTCTGGTCCTGCTGTGGGCGCTCTCCCTGATGGCTGTGGCTTGGAGCGTCGACCACTGGCGCCCCGGCCAAGCCGGGGCGCAGGGCGAGTCGCCCGCGGAGCTGCGCGAGACGATCTCCAGTCTGCAGGCGCGCCTGGACGACTTGCGTCAGCGCAACCTGAGGCTGAAGCGTTCGGACGACATCAGCCGCGAGGCCAATCAGCTGTTGCAACGGGACATCGCCGAGCGCGACGAGCGGATCGCCTCGCTGGAAGCCGATGTCGCCTTTTACGAGCGCCTGGTGGGCGGCAGCGGCCAGCGCCAGGGCCTCTCGATCCACAGCCTGAGCCTGCAGCCCGAGCCCAGCGGCGCCTGGCACTTCCGTCTGACCCTGACCCAGAACGTCAAGAAGACCCAGCTCTCGCGCGGCACGATCTCGATCCGGATCGAGGGCGTGAAGGATGGCGAGATGGCCGAACTGGGCTGGTCCGAGCTCACCGATGCAGACAGACCGCGGCCGCAGTTCGCCTTCAAGTACTTCCAGCAGATCGAGGGCAATGTCCTGCTGCCAGCCGGCTTCACTCCGCATCGGGTGCAGGTGGGCATCGAGGGCGAAGCCGGCCGAGCCGAGCGCGGCTTTGCCTGGGCCGAGGTCGTCCCCGGCGCCGATCAGACCGAGGCCGGGCCGACATCCTGAGGCCTCGACCCGCTGGAACCCCCGAATCCTTACTTCCAAGAGAGGCATGACCATGTTCGGAAGCGACAAGAGCAAGCAGGGACGCCCCAGCAGTACCGGCGTCGAAACCCTGATCGGGCCGCGCGTGGTGATCCGCGGCGATGTCCATTTCAGCGGCGGCCTCTACATCGAGGGCCGAGTCGAGGGCGCGGTGATCGCGGACGAGTCCGACCCGAACGCTCTGGTCACGCTGGCAGAGCGCGGCAGCATCGAGGGCGAGGTTCGCGCGCCACACGTCGTGGTGAATGGCCAGCTGCACGGCGACATCCACTCCAGCCAGCGGATCGAGCTGGCGGCCGCGGCGCGGGTCGAGGGCAATGTCCACTACCACACGGTGGAGATGCAGGCAGGCTCGATGCTGACCGGCCGGCTCATCCATGTCGGCGCCGAACCCAAGCGCCTCGGCGGGCCGGAAACCAGCGACTGAGGCGGTGGGCACCTGCCGGAACACCGCACAGCCCAGGCGAGAGAGCCGCGTTCAGCCGGAGACGACATCCGCCTGGCCGCGCTGGCTTAGGCTTGTAGGCTGAACGTTCCGTCGCCATCTCCGACCCCGTCCCCCCGCATCGCCCGAAGGCCGCCATGTCCAGCGCTCCGAGCTACCAGACCATCGACGCCCCCCTGCTGTTCACCGATTCGGCCGCGGCCAAGGTGCGCAGCCTGATCGACGAGGAAGGCAACCCCGAGCTGAAGCTGCGTGTCTACATCACCGGCGGCGGCTGCTCCGGATTCCAATACGGCTTTGAGTTCGACGAGAACCAGGCCGAGGACGACCTGGCGGTGGAGCGCAGCGGCGTCACCCTGCTGGTCGACCCGCTGAGCCTGCAGTACCTGATGGGCGCCGAGGTCGACTACACCGAGAACCTGTCCGGCGCGCAGTTCGTCATCCGCAACCCCAACGCCAAGACCACCTGCGGCTGCGGCTCTTCGTTCTCGGCCTGAGCCCGGGCTGCTTCGGACGATGAACCTGCCGCCGGAGCGTAGCCAGCGCAACCTGTTCACCGCGCTGGCCCTGGACCGTGCCGGCGAGCGTCGCGAGGATGCCGCGTGGCTGGCCGAGGCCTGGTTGCGCGGCCGCGTGCTGTGCGTCGACTTCGAGGGACGCGCACTGCTGGAGAACGGCCGCCTGCTGCACTGGCCCTCGACCCGCTTTGGCGAAGCGAGGCCTGTCGATGCGAGCTTCCTCGGCCTCGAGGGCGAAATGCCTTGGTTCGCCCTGCCCGCCCAGATGGGCGCAGAGATCGATGTGCCGGAACACAGCCAGTGGCTGGGCCTGCGTGAAGCCGCCGCCCAGCTCTCCACGTTCGAAAGCGGCCTGTTCGCCTATGCCAAGGCCCTGCTGCTGTGGCAGACCCGCGCCCGCTTCTGCGGCGCCTGCGGCCAACCCACCGTGCTGCGGCGCGCCGGCCACAGCGCGCGCTGCACTTCGCGAGACTGCGGCCTGGAAGTGTTCCCGCGCCTCGATGCGGCGATCATCGTGCTGGTCGAGCACGAGGGCCGCTGCCTGCTCGGTCGCCAGGCCGGCTGGCCGGCCAAGCGCTACTCGACGCTGGCAGGCTTCGTTGAGCCGGGCGAGTCGCTGGAGGACGCGGTGCGCCGCGAGGTCATGGAGGAAGCCGGCGTAGCCGTGGCGCACTGCCAATACCACAGCTCGCAGCCCTGGCCCTTTCCGGCCTCGCTGATGCTCGGCTTCATCGCCCAGGCATCGAATGCGCAGATCGCCATCGGCGAGGAGCTTGAGGACGCGCGCTGGTTCGAGCCCGAGGTGCTGATCGAGGCCATCGAACAGGGCGAACTGCGACTGCCTCCGCCGATCTCGGTGTCGCGCCGGCTGATCGAGGACTGGCTGGAGTCGCGCGGCTGGCCACTGCCGGCGCATCTCGCTCTGCGCTGAGCGGCGCGCGGCCGACCCCGCCCATGGGCAGCGGGATGGAGCGGATCAGCGGCGGATTTTCTCCAGGATGCCTTCCAGCTCGTCGAGGCTGAAGTACTCCACCACCAGCTTGCCGCGGCCGCCGCGGCCGTGCTGCACGGCCACCTTGGCCGAGAGCAGCTCGCCAAGCTCGCGCTCGAGGTTCTGGATGTCAGGATCCGGCTTCTTCGGCGCCGGCGCGGGCTGGCTCTCGCCGCGCTGGATGGCCTGCACGCGGCGCTCGATCTCGCGCACGGACCACTGCTCCTCCGCGGCCTGGCGCGCCAGCGCCTCGGCCTTGTCCGCCGGCAGGGTCAGCAGCGCGCGCGCATGGCCCATCTCGATGCGACGCGCCTCGACCAGCTTGCGGATCGGCTCGGGCAGTTCCAGCAGGCGCAGCAGATTGCTGACCGCGGCGCGCGAGCGGCCGACCGCTTCCGCCGTCTGCTGGTGGGTCAGCTGGAACTCGTCGATCAGGCGCTGCAGGGCCAAGGCCTCCTCCAGCGGATTGAGGTCCTCGCGCTGGATGTTCTCGATCAGCGCCATCGCCAGCGCGGCATGGTCGTCGCTCTCGCGCACCACGCAGGGCACCTCGCGCAGCTCGGCGAGCTGGGCGGCGCGCCAGCGGCGCTCGCCGGCGATGATCTCGTAGCGGTCGCGTGCGATCGGGCGGACGATGATCGGCTGGATCAGGCCCTGCGCGCGAATCGAGTCCGCCAGCTCCTGCAGGCGCTCGCGATCCATGTGGCTGCGCGGCTGGTACTTGCCCGGCTGCAGGGCTTCGATGGGCAGCTCGCGCAGGCGCTCCGGCTCCGCGTTGGAGCGTTCGTTGCCGCCGCCCAGCAGGGCATCGAGGCCGCGGCCGAGGCCGCGCTTCTTGGCACTCATGTCAGGCCTTGGTCAGTGGTGTTCGGTGTGCGCCGCGGGATGCTTCTCGCGACGGATCATCTCGCCGGCCAACCCGAGGTAGGCGATGCTGCCGCGCGAGGCCCGGTCGTAGCTGATGATGCTCTGACCGTGACTGGGCGCCTCGGCCACACGCACGTTGCGCGGGATCATGGTGCGGAAGACCTTGTCGCCGAAATGCTGGGTCAGCTGCGCGGACACATCGTTGGCGAGGTTGTTGCGCACGTCGTACATGGTCCGCAGGATGCCCTCGACTTCCAGCTGCGGGTTCAGCCGCGACTTCACCGCGCGGATCGTGTCCATCAGCGCCGACAGGCCTTCCAGCGCGAAGTATTCGCACTGCATCGGCACCAGCACGCCATGGGCAGCGGTCAGCGCGTTCAGGGTCAGCAGGTTCAGCGAGGGCGGGCAGTCGATCAGGATGTACTGGTAGCGGTCTGCAACCTGGGCCAGGCACTCCTTCAGGCGCTGCTCGCGCGCCATGGCGTCCATCAGCTTCACTTCGGCCGCGGTCAGGTCGGTGTTGCCGGGCAGCACGTCGAAGCCGCCGGAGGAACCAACGATGGCCTCGGCGATCGGTACTTCCTCGAGCAGCACATCACAGCCGGTGTGGGGGACCTCGTTCTTCTCGACGCCGCTGGCCATGGTGGCGTTGCCCTGCGGGTCCATGTCGACCAGCAGCACGCGCTTGCGCGCCTCGGCCAGCGCCGCCGCGAGGTTGACCGCGGTCGTGGTCTTGCCGACGCCGCCCTTCTGGTTGGCGATTGCGATGATCCGGGCCATCTCGACTCCGTGCTGTGCTGCCGTGCCGTCCGCCTGCGCCATCGCCGCAGGATGCGTGCCGTCGCCGCTCATGCCATCTCCCGCTTCAGCACCAGCAAGTGGCGCTCGCCTTCGACCTCGGGCACCTCCAGCCGGCGCGAGCGCTCCAGCCTCCATGTCGGGGGCAGCGCCGCCAGCTCCTCGGCGGGCCACTGGCCCTTCATCGCCAGCAGCCGGCCCTCGGGCTTGAGCAGGTGCCCGCCGAAGGCGATGAGCTGGGCAAGACTACCCAAGGCGCGCGCCGAGAGACAGTCATAGCGGCCGGGCTCATCGACCTGCTCGGCGCGACAGTCGAACACGCGCACGTTGGCAAGCTTCAGCTGGCGAACGACCTCGCGGAGGAAGCGCGCCTTCTTGCCCACGGGCTCGACCAGGCTGACCGCGAGCTGCGGGCGCACGATCGCCAGCGGAATCCCGGGCAGGCCGGCACCGCTGCCGATGTCGACCAGGGCGCCCTCGGCGGGAAGATCGGCGAGGATGCTCAGGGAGTCCAGCAGGTGCAGGCCCAGCATCTGCTGTGGATCGCGCACGGCGGTGAGGTTGTAGGTGCCGTTCCAGCGCTGCAGCAGCGCCAGGTAAGCCAGCAGGGGCTCCGCCAGGCTTGCATCCACGCCCAGCCGCAGCAGGCCCTCGCGCAGCCGTGGCGCGAGCGCGGCGATCTCGCCGGGCAGTTCGGGAAGGGTAGTCAAGCGGGGGAGGGTGCCTTGCAGGGGGGCGCAAGTATCGGCACGCCGCCGGAGTGACGCAAATCGCTGCCGCCGGAGCTGGGCTCAGGCGCTGGCCGGAAGCACGCAGCGAACCACCCGCAGGCCACGGCTCGCCAGCGCCTCGTTGAGCTGCTGACGCACCTGCTGGTCGAGCCCCGGGGCGTCGGTCTGCGGCAGCGGCAGTCGGCTCAGCGTCTCGCTGGCGGTGCGCTGCACATACTGGTCGATCGACTCCAGTGCTTCGCCGGTCTGCCGCGGATCGATGATCTGGTAGTACACCGCACCGCGCACCGAGGCCTGACCCACCGGCACGGTGTGACCGATCAGGCGCACACGTTGGCCCACGCGCTCGATCAGGGGCAGGACGAAACCCAGTCCCGGAGGCAGGGTGCGGGCATAACGGCCGAAGCGGCGGACCGTGTAGGCGCAGCCCTCCGGCACCCAGCGCAGGCCGGCCAGCAGAAAGGCCAACAAACCCAGCGGCGCGGCGATGATCAGGGCTGAAAAGCTCATTGCATCAAACCTTTGCGAGGCGATTTGCAGAATCACGGTGAGCTTGCGAGGCCAACAGCCTAACCCGCCTGCGATTAACGGCAAATTTACTCCCGAAGAATGCAACCAACTGTGACGCGACGTGCAGATGCGCGCGCAGGCCCCCCCCCGATCGCCAGCACAGGCACGGGAAGAACGTATGCAGGTGGACAACCGGCGGCCAAGCCGCCAAGCAGCGCGGCGACTCAGGCCCGAGGGCTGTAGGCACGCAGGAACAGCTCCAGCACGCTTTCGATGTGCTCGGGGCCTTCGCACTCGCTGCCGCAGAGCGGACAGCCGATCAACTGGCGCATGTGCGCCTCGCCCTTGATCAGGCAGAAAAAATGCCCGGCGGCACGGCGCGGGTCGGGCACATCCAGGCTGCCGGCACGAGTGGCCGCGGTCAGGAAGGCCTCGAAGGCATCAAGAATCCTGCGCGGCCCGGCGGCGTAGAAAAGCTCGGCGAGCTTGCCATTCGACTCGCCCTGTGCCGCCATCATCCGGTAGAAGCTCACCGACTCGGGCGACAGGATCAGACTGTGGAAGCCGGTCGCGATCGCCCGCAGCTGCTCGCGCATCGGACCGCGGCCAGGCTCGGCGCGGAACACCGACTCCGGCAGCTGCTCCTCGCACTTGGCCTTGACGGTCTCGGCGAACAGCGTGTCCTTGTCGCTGAAATGGCTGTACACCGTGAGCTTCGACACCCCGGCCTCGGCAGCGATGGCGTCCATGCTGACGCCATCGAAGCCGCGCAGCGGGAACAGGCGCTTGGCGGCATCGAGGATGGCGGCGCGCTTCTCGGGGTCCTTGGGACGGCCTGGGCCTTTGGCGGAGCGTTGGACTTGCATGGATCTAGTCTAGCGGCACTCACAAATAGAATACTGGACTGGTCAGTATTTTAATTCTAGGCTTCGCCCCACGAATCCCGTTCTTCTCCTATCGAGTCCTCGCCATGGACACGCTTTCGCGCGCCTCCTGCGCCCCCGCCGCGCTGATCCCCGCCCTGAAACTGCTGGCCCTGAGCCTGCTGCTGGTCGGCTGCAGCCCTGAGCCCAACCTGCCGGACCCGGTGCGCCCCGCCATCGTTGTGCAGCCACAGGCCGACGAAGCCGGCTTCAGCGCCTATGCCGGCGAGGTGCGCGCGCGCCACGAGCCCGCCCTGGCCTTCCGCGTCGGCGGCAAGATCAGCCGGCGCCTGGTCGAGGTCGGCGAACGCGTGGCCCGCGACCAGCCCCTGGCCGAACTGGAACCCCAGGACCTCGGCCTGCAGGTCGAGGCCAATCGCGCCCGGCTGGCGGCAGCCGAGTCGGAGCGCGCGCTGGCGCAGTCCGAGTTCACGCGCCAGCAGTCGCTGCGCGAGCGTGGCCTCACCAGCGCTTCTGCTTTCGATGGCGCGCAGGCGCGGCTGCGCGCCGCCGAGTCGCAGGTCGAGGCGGCACGCGCCCAGCTTGAAGTGGCGCGCAACCAGGCGGGCTACGCGGTGCTGCGCGCTCCGGCAGCCGGGGTGATCGCGCAGCGCCTGGCCGAGGCCGGCCAGGTGGTCGCCGCTGGCCAGCCGGTGTTCGTACTGGCCGAGGACGGCGAGCGCGAGGTGGTGATCGCGATCCCGGAGCACGCGATTGCCGACGTCAGCCTCGACCAGCCGGTGCAGATCCAGCTGTGGTCGCAGCGCGAGCGCGCGCTCAGCGGCCGCATCCGCGAACTGGCGCCGGCGGCCGATGCCGCCTCGCGCACCTACGCCGCCAGCGTCGCCATCGCCGACACCACCGAGGGCGTCGAACTCGGGCAGAGCGCGCGGGTGTTCCTGAACGGCGCCAGCAGCGCCGAACTCAAGCTGCCGCTGGGCGCGGTCTCGGCCAGCGAAGGCCAGGCCTTCGTGCTGCGCTTCGAGCCGGCCAGCGGCACTGTGCACAAGCGAGCGGTCAAGCTGGGCGCCTACGGCGAGACCAGCGTGCCGGTGCTGGAAGGCATTGGCGCGCAGGACTGGATCGTCGCCGGCGGCGTGCACCTGCTGCGCGACGGCCAGGCGGTGCGCCCAGTCGACCGCGACAACCGTCCGCTCGATCTTGCTGCCGGGCAGTAAGCCATCATGATCGGCTTCAATCTCTCCGAATGGGCCCTGCGCAACCGCAGCCTGGTGGTCTACGCCATGCTCGGGCTGGCGCTCTTGGGCATCGTTTCCTACGGCCGGCTGGGCCAAAGCGAGGACCCGCCCTTCACCTTCAAGGTGATGGTGGTGCGCACCCTGTGGCCGGGCGCTTCCGCCGAGGAAGTCGCGCGCCAGATCACCGACCGGGTCGAGCGCAAGCTCATGGAGACCGGCAACTACGAATTCATCCGCGCCTACTCGCGCCCGGGCGAGTCGCTGGTGCAGTTCGTCGCGAAGGATTCGCTGCGCTCGAAGGACCTGCCCGAACTCTGGTACCAGGTGCGCAAGAAGGTCGGCGACCTGCGGCCCAGCCTGCCGGCTGGCATTCAAGGACCGTTCTTCAATGACGAATTCGGCGACACCTTCGGCAACATCTATGCGCTGTCGGGCGAGGGCTTCGACTACGCCACGCTGAAGGACTACGCCGAGCGCCTCGAGCTGGAGCTGATGCGCGTGCCCGACGTCGGCAAGATCGAACTGCTCGGACTCCAGCAGGAGCGCATCTGGATCGAGCTCAGCAACACCAAGCTGGCCGCGCTCGGCCTGCCCCTGGCAGAAGTGCAGCGCGCGCTGGACGAGCAGAACGCAGTCGCCGACGCCAGCTTCTTCGAGACCCCCGGCGAGCGCGTGCGCCTGCGCGTGTCGGGCCGCTTCGACGATGTCGAGGACATCCGCGGCTTCCCGCTGCGCGTGGGCGACCGTGACTTCCGCATTGGTGATGTGGCCGAGGTGTTCCGCGGCTTTTCCGACCCGCCGGAACCGCGGATGCGCTTCATGGGCAAGGACGCGATCGGCATCGCCGTATCGATGCGCCGCGGTGGCGACATCATCCGCCTCGGCGAGCGCCTCGAGGACGAATTCCAGCGCCTGCAGCAGACCCTGCCCGTGGGCATGAGCCTGCAGAAGGTTTCGGATCAGCCGGCAGCCGTGCGCGCCTCGGTGCGCGAGTTCGTGCAGGTCTTGGCCGAGGCCGTCATCATCGTGCTGCTGGTGAGCTTCTTCTCGCTCGGCTTCCGCACCGGCCTGGTGGTGGCGCTGTCGATCCCGCTGGTGCTGGCGATGACCTTCGCCGGCATGCACTACTTCGGCATCGGCCTGCACAAGATCTCACTGGGTGCGCTGGTGCTGGCACTGGGCCTGCTGGTCGACGACGCGATCATCGCGGTCGAGATGATGGCCATCAAGATGGAGCAGGGTTTCGACCGCCTGCGGGCCGCCGCCTTCGCCTGGACCTCGACGGCCTTCCCGATGCTGACCGGCACGCTCATCACCGCCGCCGGCTTCCTGCCGATCGCCACCGCCAACTCCAGCACGGGCGAGTACACGCGCTCGATCTTCGAGGTGGTGACCCTGGCCCTGGTGGTGTCGTGGATCGCCGCCGTGGTGTTCGTCCCCTACTTGGGCGACCGCCTGCTGCCCGACTTCCACAAGGGCGGCCAAGCGCATGCGCCCGATCCCTACCAGAAGCCCTTCTACCAGCGCTTCCGCGGTGTCGTGGCCTGGTGCGTCGAACGCCGCTGGACAGTGATCGCGGTGACGGTGCTGGGGTTCGCCGGCTCGCTGGCGCTGTTCCGGCTGGTGCCGCAGCAGTTCTTCCCAGCCTCGTCGCGGCTGGAGCTGATGGTCGACTTCAAGCTGGCCGAGGGCAGCTCTCTGGCGGCTACCGAGGCCGAGGCGCGACGCTTCGAGGCGCTTCTCGCCCAACGCGAAGACATCGAAAACTACGTGGCCTACGTCGGCACCGGCTCGCCGCGCTTCTATCTGCCGCTGGACCAACAGCTGCCGCAGACCGGCTTTGCGCAGTTCGTGCTGCTGACCCGCTCGATCGAAGAGCGCGAAGCCCTGCGCGGCTGGCTGCTGGAGAACCTGCCCCAGCTGTTCCCGCAGGTGCGCACCCGCGTTTCAAGGCTCGAGAACGGTCCGCCGGTGGGCTACCCGGTGCAGTTCCGCGTCTCCGGCGAGCACATCGACGTGGTGCGCAGGCACGCCCACGCCGTGGAGGAGCGCATGCGTGCACATCCCGCCCTGTTCAACGTGCACCTCGACTGGGAGGAGCCGAGCAAGATCGTGCGGCTGGAGATCGAACAGGAGCGCGCCCGCGCGCTCGGCGTCAGCTCGGCCCAGCTCGCCCTGTTCCTGCAGGGCTCGCTGTCGGGCACGCCGGTCAGCACCCTGCGCGAAGACAATGAACAGGTCCAGATCCTGCTGCGCGGGCCGGCCGAGGAGCGCGCCAGCCTGTCCATGCTGGGCAGCCTGGCGGTGCCGACCAGCCGCGGCGGCAGCGTGCCGCTGAGTCAGATCGCGCGACTGGAGTACGACTTCGAAGAGGGCATCGTCTGGCATCGCAACCGCCTGCCGACGGTGACCGTGCGCGCGGATATCGTCGACGGCGTGCAGCCGGCCACCGCGGTCGCCGAACTGGCACCGCGGATGGCCGAGCTGCGGGCCGCACTTCCGTCCGGCTACTTGCTGGAGGTTGGCGGATCGGTCGAGGATGCCGGCCGCGGTTCGCGCTCCATCGCGGCCGGCATGCCGCTGTTCTTCGGAGTGGTCTTCACCCTCCTGATGCTGCAGCTGCGCAGCTTCGGCAACTCGGTGATCGTCCTGCTGACGGCGCCGCTGGGCCTGATCGGCGTCACCGCCTTCCTGCTGCTGTTTGGCCGGCCCTTCGGCTTCGTCGCCATGCTGGGCACCATCGCCCTGGCCGGCATGATCATGCGCAACTCGGTGATTCTGGTCGACCAGATCGAACACGATCTCGCAGAGGGCGTCTCGCCGGTAGAAGCGATCGTCGAGGCGACAGTGCGGCGCTTCCGGCCGATCGTGCTTACGGCGTTGACGGCGATCCTGGCGAT
The DNA here is from genome assembly GCF_900101825.1 of Aquimonas voraii. Taxonomy (GTDB): domain Bacteria; phylum Pseudomonadota; class Gammaproteobacteria; order Xanthomonadales; family Xanthomonadaceae; genus Aquimonas; species Aquimonas voraii. The sequence goes on along the minus strand of NZ_FNAG01000005.1, from coordinate 148,063 downwards.
GATTCCGCTGTCGCGCAGCGCTTTCTTCGGACCGATGGCGGTGGCGATCATGGGCGGCCTGCTGGTAGCCACGGCGCTCACCCTGCTGTTCCTGCCCGCCCTGTATGCCGCTTGGCACCGGGTCCGTCCGCTGTCGGCCACCCGCGCATGACTCGGCCCCTGCCTTCGGTCACGGTGACTTTCCGCACTGCGGTCGGGGCGACGGGTCGGGCAAGGTGCGGCGTGCATGGATGCGGGGTTCGGGCCGCCCCGCGCCGCGGCGTCATTTGGCGGAGCACAAGGCCAGCGCCTACAATCGGCGGTTACGCGCCCGCGCGACGCGGGCCCCCGCAGGCAGGACACGAACATGGCAGTTGATTTCGAGCAGGCCCGTTTCGCGATGGTCGAGCAGCAGGTCCGCCCCTGGGAGGTGCTGGACTTCCGCGTGCTCGACGTCATCGGCTCGGTCAAGCGCGAGGATTTCGCGCCCGCCCGGCACCGCAAGCTCGCCTATGCCGACCTCGCCCTGCCGCTGGAGCACGGGGAGTTCATGCTGAAGCCGGTGATCGAAGGCCGCCTGCTGCAGGCGCTGGACCTGGCCCCGGAGCATGAAGTGCTGGAAATCGGCACCGGCTCTGGCTACCTGACCGCCTGCCTCGCCCGCTTGGCGCGCGCCGTCCACAGCATCGACCTGCACCCTGACTTCATCGACCGTGCCCGCACCCGGCTGCAGGCCGCTGGGCTGGTCAACGTGAGTCTTGAAGCCGCCGATGCGCTCCAATTCCAGCCCGGCCGCCAGTTCGACGCCGTCGCCATCGGCGGCGCCGTCGCCGAGCTGCCCGAGCGCTTCCTGAGCTGGGTGCGCCCGGGCGGCAGGCTGTTCGTCATCCGCGGCCACAGCCCCGTGCAGGAAGCGGTGCTCTATACCCGCGCCGAGCACGGCTGGGCGCTGGAAAGCCTGTTTGAAACCGACGTCCCCTACCTCCACGGCGCCGAGCCGGTGCAGCGCTTCGCGCTGTAGCCCGCCCCTCGCGCCCACGCTCGCCAAAGGAACTGCCATGCGACTGCCCAGCCTGCGTCCCCTGAGTTTCGCCCTCGCCCTTGCTGCCGCCAGTAGCGCGGGTGCCGCCGATCTGATGCAGGCCTACGAGCTCGCCCGACAGAGCGACCCGCAGCTGGCCGCCGTCGAGGCGCAGCGCATGGCCACCGGCGAGGGCGTGGTACAGAGCCGTTCGGCCCTGCTGCCGCAGTTGGGTGCCTCGGCGGGTTTTTCCGACAGCTCGGGCAAGAGCTCGCGCTTCACTTTCACGGAAAACCCGGACGGCGGATTTCTGTTCGGTCGTGAGGTCTCGCGCAGTGAGACACGGTCGAAGGACTGGGGTATCAATCTGCAGCAGAGCCTGTACGACCACAGCAACTACACACGCCTGCGGGCCAGCCGCTCGCGGGCCAGCGCCGCCGATGCCGACTACGATGCGGCCGTCGACGGCTTGGCTCTGCGCGTCGCCCAGGCGTACTTCACCACGCTGACGGCAGTCGACAGCTTGGTGTTTGCTCGCGCCGACGAGCGCGCCGTGAAGCGCCAGCTGGACCAGGCCGAGCAGCGCTTCGAGGTCGGCCTGACCGCGATCACCGATGTGCACGAAGCACGCGCCCGCTACGACGCCTCGCGCGCCGCCGCGATCAATGCTGCCAATGCGCTTGACGATGCCCGCGAGGCCCTCGCCGAGCTGACCGGGCAGTACCTGCAGAACCTGCAGGGCCTCGACGAGAACTTCAGTCCCGTGATGCCGGAGCCCGCCGATCTCGACCAGTGGGTGCAGACAGCGCTCAACGAGAACCCCGTGCTGCGCTCGCGCGCCCTGGCGCTTGAAGCGGCCCAACAGGACATCGCGACCGCGCGCTCCGCCCACCTGCCGACGCTGGGACTCACCGCCGGACGCAGCGGCGGCCCCACCAGCTGGGGGGAGGCGATACTGGCCTCGGGTCTCACCCGACCGACCAGCAGCGACAGCCTGGGCAGTTCGATCAGCTTGAATCTGAGCATCCCCCTGTACACCGGCGGCCGCGTGCAGTCCCAGGTTCGCCAGGCGGTGTACACGCGTGACGCCAACGAGGACCGCCTGGAGCAGGAGCGCCGCGCGGTCACCCGCCAGACCCGCAACGCCTACCGCGCGGTGCTGGCCGGCATCTCCGAGATCGAGGCCCGCGCCCAGGCCCTGGTGTCGGCGCGCAGCGCGCTGGAAGCCACCGAGGCCGGCTTCGAAGTGGGTACCCGCACCATCGTCGACGTGCTGCTCTCGCAGCAGGTGCTGACCAGCGCACAGCGCGACTACTCGAATGCCCGCCACAACTTCCTGGTCAACGGCTTGGCGCTCAAGCAGGCCGCCGGCGTGATCGACGTGCAGGACATCGCCGCGGTCAACCGCCTGCTGGTGCGCGACGCCGAGGCCGCGCTGGCCGAGTTCCAGAACGACTGAGACGGGCTCCAAGGCAGAGCATCCGGACGGGGCGCCCTTGCGGCGCCCCGTTCGTTTCAGCGGTGGCCCCGACGCGAGGCGCCAGCCTCAGCCGGCGATGTACTGCTGCAGCTGCTCGATTTCCTGCGCCTGCTCGCGGATCACCCACTTCAGCAGGTCGCCAATCGAGATCAGCCCGACGACCTGCCCGGCTTCCACCACCGGCAGGTGGCGGATGCGCTTCTCGGTAACGATATGCATGCAGCGGCGGATGTCCTCGCCGGGGCCCACCGTGAGCACCGGGCTCGACATGATGTCGGCGACGGGGGTGTCCTGCGAACTGCGCCCTTTCAGGATCACCTTGCGCGCGTAGTCGCGCTCGGTGGCAATGCCGACCAGTTGGTCGCCACGCATCACCAGCACCGAACCGATGGCGTGCTCGGCCATCAGCCGGATCACTTCCAGCACCGGCGTCTGCTCGGTCACGCAGACGACCTGCGCAGTCTTGCCCTCAAGGATCTGTCGGATGCTGTGCACGCCGTGGCCTCCCCATGGTGGACATGTGGGAAGGACTATACGCCCACAGGGAGGCGGGGATTGGGGATTGGGGATTGAGCCTGCGCGCAGCGCACGGCACTGGGAGCGCCGCTGCTGGCCGCGGTTCGCCGTTCTGCAAGGAATGCAGGCGACCGCAGGTACTCCAGATCGCCCTCAGCCCAAGCGAATCCCGGATCCCGGCTCTCAACACGGCAGCCGCAGAACGAAGCGGGCCCCGCCTTCCGCGCGGTTCTCGGCCAACAGCTGGCCGCCGTGCTCCTCGGCAATGCGGCGGCAGATCGCAAGCCCGAGGCCCGAGCCCTTGGGCTTGCTGCTCCGGTAGGGCTCGAACCAGTCGCCGGCGAAGCCCTCCGGCAGGCCGGGGCCATCGTCCTCAACGCTCAGGTCCAGCCAGTCGCGGTCGCCCAGGCGTTGCAGGGCGAGACGGATGCAGACCGTCAGCGCGGGACGCTCCGCGCTGGCCTCCAGTGCGTTCTTCAGCAGGTTGTGCAGCACCTGGCGCAGGCGCCCGGCATCGACCCGCGGGCGCGGCAGCGGGCTGGCGAACTCGCGGCGCAGCCGCAGGCGCGGATCGTGCTCGTAGAGCTCCAGCACTTCGTCCACCAGCGCGACGATGTCGGTCTCCACCAGGCTGAGCTGCGGCGGGCGCGCGTACTCGCCGAAGGCATTGACCAGAGCCTTGAGGGCATCGACCTGGGCCACGATGGTGTGAGTCGCCCGATCAAGCACCTCGGCTTCGGCCGCGGCCAGCTGCGGCAGCACCCGGCGACGCAGGCGCTCAGCCGAGAGCTGGATCGGCGTCAGCGGGTTCTTGACCTCGTGCGCGAGTCGGCGCGCCACTTCGGACCAGGCGGCGTCGCGACGCGCACGATCGATGTGGCTGGTGTCGTCGATCACCAGCACCTGGCCGGCGTCGGGCAAACGCGCGCCGCGCACCAGCAGCAGGCGACGTAGACCGCCTTCTTCGACCGCGCATTCCTCGCGCCACTCGGGCGCGCCTTCGCGCAGGCGCTGGGCGGCCAGACCAAACACATCGGCCAGGGTCGGGCAGCCCCGCTTGAGCGCCTCCAGCGGCCGCCCCTGCAGCTCGCCGAGGGGTGCCGCGGCCAGTTCGGCGGCAGCCGCATTGGCGCCGCGCAGGATGCCGTCGGCGTCGAACACCAGCACCGCCGAGGACAGGCGCGCCAGCACGGTCTCGAGAAAGGCGCGCTGGCGTTCGGTCTCGGCGGCGCTGGCGGCGGCGCGCTCGCGGCTTGCCGCCAGCTCGACCGTCATGCGGTTGAAGCTCTCGACCAGGAAGCCCAGCTCATCGCCGCGCGGCGGTACGTCCAGCGGCTCCAGACGCCCCGCGGCGACCGCGCGCGTCGCTGCCGACAGTCGACCAATCGGCGAGACCAGACGCCGAGCCAGATCGAAGGCGATGAGCACGGCAAGAAAGACCGAGAGCAGGGCCACCAGGCTCAGGATGAGGACGAAGGTCAGCTTGAGCTGCTCGCGCAGGAACAGCGCCTGGCGGGTGCCGAAGGCGGCGGCCTCGACCTTGCCGCTGAGCTCGACGAGACGCGGCGGCAGCGCGAACAGCGCCTGCAGCACCTGGCCGGTCTCGAAGTCGGGGTCCTGCAGCACGCGCAGATAATCGGCCTCGCCCACGCGGATCTGGTCGATCAGGCGCCCGCGGGCGCTGAGCGCAGCGCGCGCGTCCTCGTCGGGCGGCGAGGGCAGCAGCAGACCGGGCGCGGCCGCGGCGATGTGGCGGATGCGGCCATCGCCGTCGAACAGCGCCAGCTGCGCGGCGTCGATCTCATCCAGCGACTGTTCGATGGCGCCGGCGAGGTCGAAGCGGTCGCGGCGCATGCGCTCCAGCGCGCGCCCGGCGCGCTGCAGGGCATCGCTGCGGCGGTCCTCCAGCTGCAGACGCGCTAGCTCCAGCGCACTGTCCATGGCTTCGACGCTGTTTGCGCGCAGCCAGCTGTCGACGCTGGCGCCGACGAAGCGCGCGGAGAACGCGAACACCAGCAGCACCGGTGGCACCGACAGCGCGAGCAGCAGGATCAGCAGGCGTCGCGTCAGCCGCGCACCGGGCTCGCCGGAGCGCAGCTGCCTGCGCAGCTTGAGCAGACGCCCGAGGATGGCCACTGCGAGCAGCAGCACGGCCGCGCCGGCACCGAGGAAGACCCAGGGATAAAGACCGGCGAAGCGGGTGCCGAGACCCTCCGCGCTGGCGGCGAGATAGAGCGCCGAGAACACCAGCACCAGCACACCCAGCGCCAGCAGCAGCGGGCCGGCGCGACGCGGCAGGGGAAGCTTGCGGCCCAGCGTCACGGGGCGGCCACCGCGGGCAGACGATAGGTGCCGGACACAAGCCGCCAGTCCTGCAGGCCGATCAGAGCCGGAAAGCGCAGCGGCGCCGGCAGGGCCGAGCGTTCGAGCTCCACGCGCAGCTGCAGCTCGCATTTGTCGGCCCGCGCCGGCAGCTCGATGCGGATGCGGTCCAACGCCGCCAGCAGGGAGCCACGGCGGGCGAAGCGACGGCCCTGCGCCTCGCCTTCCCAGCGCATTTCATACTCGCCGGCCAAGGGGTAGTAGCGCAGCCACAGGCTGCGAATGGCGCGCTCGGCGGATTCGCAGTACTGCAGGTGGTAGTCGAGACGCAGGCCGATGCCGTTGGCCAGCGCCTCCAGCATCAGCGGCTGGAATTCGAGTTGCTGCTGCACTTCGAGCTGCAGGCTGTCGCCACGCTGCAGGCGGCGGGCGTCTTCGATCCGGGCGCGCGGGGCATCGACGGCGCCACAGCCGGCCAACAGCATGAGCAGGCCGGCGGCGCTCCACCGCAGGCGCTCAGCGCTTGCGCAGTGCAGCGACGAAGAAGCCATCGCCTTCGCCCTCGCCGGCGAGGCGCTGGGCGCCGGCACCGCTGGCCCGGCCGAAGCGCGCGTCGAGCGGCAGGGCTTCGGCATCGGCATGGGCCGCGAGGAAGGCATCGATCTGGCGCTCGTTCTCGTCTTTCAGCACGGAGCAGGTCGCATAGACTAAGCGCCCGCCCGGGGCGAGCAAAGGCCAGAGCGCGCGCAGCAAACGCGCCTGCTGCGCCACCAGCGCCGGAATGTCCTCGGCATGGCGGTGCAGCAGGATATCGGGCTGGCGGCGGATCACGCCGGTGCCACTGCAGGGCGCGTCCAGCAGGATCGCGTCGAAGGCCTGCCCGTCCCACCAGCGCGCGGGCTCGGCCGCATCCGCGGCGCGCAGCTCGGCATCAAGACCAAGACGCTCGAAGGTCTGGCGCACACGCTCCAGGCGCTTGGGATCGCAGTCCAGCGCCAGCAGGCGCGCGCCGGCTTCGGCGATCTGCGCGGCCTTGCCGCCGGGTGCCGCGCAGGCGTCGAGCACCCGTTGGCCAGGCTGCAGGGCAAGCGCGGCGACCGCGTTCTGGGCGGCGATGTCCTGCACCACGAAGCGACCACGCGCGAAGCCCGGCAGGCGGGTGGGATCACCGGCGTCATGCAGGCACAGGGCCGCGCCATCCACGCGCTCCACCGCTTGCCCTGCGGCCCTGCAATCGTCCGCCAGTTGCGCAGCGGCAGCGGCACCGCCGCGAGCGCGCAGCCACAGCGGCGCCTGCCGCAGGTTGGCCTGCAGCAGGGCGTCGAAGTGTTCGGGCCAGTCGCGCTGCAGGGCCTCCACCAGCCAGGGCGGATGTGCCTCCGCTGCCTGCTGGGCCTCGCTGCCGGCGGGCAGCTGAGCGCGCTCGCGGAGGTAGCGGCGCAGTACGGCATTGACCAGGCCTACATGCCTCGGGAAGCCGAGCACGCGCGCGGCTTCGGCCGACGCGGCGACGGCGGCGTGTTCGGGCAGGCCCAGCGCCTCCAACTGGGCGAAGCCCACCGCCAGCAGCATGCCGACGCCGCGCGCCGAGGGCGGCAGGGGCTTGTCGAGCAGGGCTTCGAGCAGGATCGCATCGCGCGCGCGCCGACGCAGAGCGGCGTGGCAGAGGGCTTCGCACAGCGCGCGGTCACGGCTGTCGCGCAGGGCCGGCAGACGATTGGCCAGCACGGCCTTGAGCGAACGCCCCGCCGTCACTTCGGTCAACACGCGCGCCGCGGTGGCGCGCACCAGCGCACCCGGCACGGCGGTTTCGCGGCCCGCGGCCTTCGCCGTCTCCGCGCGCGGACGCTGGTCCGGACGCTCGGGCTTCAAGGCAGCAGCGGCGTGCGCCGCGCGTTGAGGTAGTCGGCCACCGGCTGGGCGCGTCCACCCTCGCGCTGAACCCGGGTGAGGCGCAGCAGGCCGGCGCCGCAGGCGATGTCGATGCCAGCCGCGCTGGCTGCCACCACGCTGCCGGGCGCAGCCATGCACTGCTGGTCGAGGGCCTGTGCTGCATGCACGCGCAGGCGCTCGCCGCCCAGTTCGCAGTCGGAGATCGGCCATGGGTTGAAGGCACGCACGCGGCGCTCGAGCACGACCGCAGGCTGGCTGAAGTCGAGCCGCGCTTCGGCCTTGTCGAGCTTGTGCGCATAAGTGACGCCCTGCTCGGGCTGCGGCTGCGGCGGCAGCGCCTCGCCCGCGCGGAGTCGGGCGAGGCCTTCGACCAGCAATTCGGCGCCGATCACGGCCAGACGATCGTGCAGGCTGCCGCCGGTGTCATCGGCGTGAATCGGCGTGCGCCGCTCCAGCAGCACCGGCCCGGTGTCGAGGCCGCGCTCCATCTGCATGAGATCGACGCCGGTCTCGGCATCCCCGGCCTCGATGGCGCGCTGGATCGGTGCCGCGCCGCGCCAGCGCGGCAGCAGCGAGGCATGCAGGTTCCAGCAGCCGAAGCGCGGGATGTCCAGCACCTTCTGCGGCAGGATCAGGCCGTAAGCGACCACGATCATCAGGTCGGGCTCGAGCGCGGCGAGCCGCGCGCGCTCCTCGGGATCCTTGAAGTTGAGCGGCTGGCGCACCTCGATGCCGCCCGCCAGCGCGCACTGCTTGACCGGGCTCGGCTGCAGCTGGCGACCGCGGCCGGCCGGCCGATCCGGCTGGGTGTAGACCGCCATCAGCACATCCGGGCCGGACAGCAGCCGCTGCAGCGGCGGCACGGAAAACTCCGGCGTTCCCGCGAACACCAGGCGCAGGGGCTTCTTCATGGGAACGTGTCTCCGCGGGTGCGAGGCACCCGCTGCAGGTTCGATCAGGCGGCGCCGCGACGCTGCTTGGCCAGCTTCTTGCGCACCATCTCGCGCTTCAGTGGCGACAGGTAGTCGACGAAGACCTTGCCCTCGAGGTGGTCCATCTCGTGCTGGATGCAGACAGCCAGCAGGCCATCGGCCTTCAGGTCGAAGCTCTGGCCGTGGCGATCGAGCGCGCGCACGGTGATCTGGTTGGCGCGGGTGACGTCGGCGAAGATGCCGGGCACCGACAGGCAACCTTCCTGGTAGACCTGATGGCCGTCGCTTTCGATGATCTGCGGGTTGATGAACACGCGCGGCTGGGATTTGTCCTCGCTCACGTCCATCACCATGAAGCGCAGGTGGCGATCGACCTGGGTAGCCGCCAGGCCGATGCCGGGCGCGGCGTACATGGTCTCGAACATGTCGTCGATCAGCTGCTGCAGCTCGGGGGTGAAATCCGCGGGCAGCACTTCGCGGGCGCGGGTGCGCAGGCGCGGATCAGGAAATTCGAGGATGGGAAGCGTGGCCATGGCCGCTACCTTGGCGCGAAGGCGCCTGAAATCAAGGGGATTCGACGCGCGACTATAGCAGCGGCCTGCTGAACACGGCGCCGGCGCTGGACGCTGCCGGCACACCGCCTCCGCCGGCATGCGACGCGCCATAGTGTGAACCTGAACCGTTTCTAATCCACAAATCTTTACGCTATAGTGCCGACAAACCTGCTTGGTAAATCAGGTAGATGGCCGCCATGCTTAAAAAACTGCTTTCAGTTTTCGCCGTCGCCGTGCTGACCTTTGCCACCTGCGTGGCGGCCCAGCAGCTGCGCGACGACCACCCCGACACCTACGTGGTGCAGAAGGGCGACACCCTGTGGGACATCGCCGGCCGCTTCCTGAAGCAGCCTTGGCTGTGGCCGGAGATCTGGCAGGCCAACCCGCAGATCGAGAACCCGCACCTCATCTACCCGGGCGATGTCATCAGTCTCGCCTACCTCGATGGCCGCCCCGTGCTCGGCGTCAATCGCCGCGATCCGCAGATCCGCCGCGAGGCCGACGACGCGATCCGCACGATCCCGCTGCACGAGGTCGAGTCCTTCCTCAAGCGCATGCGCGTGCTCGATGAAGAGCCCAAGGACCTGCCCTACGTGCTGGCCATCGAGGAGAACCGCCTGCGCGGCGCCTCCGGCCAGGTGATCTACGCCCGCGGCGCCGAGTTCGAACCCGGCCAGCGCTGGGCCATCGTGCGCCCGACCGTGCGCTACGCCGTCCATCCGCACCCGATCAACGGCAAGCCGCGGCTCAAAAGCGACGAGTGGAACGCCCGCGACGGCCTGACCCCGCGGACCGCTGGCATCGAGTGGGCCTATTACGCGGCCTCGGACAACGGTTTCGAGGTGCTCGGCTGGGAAGTCGCGGACGTCACCACCGCCGAGGTGACGGTCGCAGGCGATCCCGCCACCCTGCTGCTGGCTCCTGAAGGCAAGGAAGTCCGCGCCGGAGACCTGCTGATGCCGGTGCAGGAGCCCGCCTTCGACCTGTACTTCACCCCGCGGGCCCCGGAACGCGTGCCGGACAACATGCGCGTGCTGGCCGTCACCGACTACTACCGCATCGCTGGGCCTCGCAATGTGGTGGCACTGTCCGCCGGCGCCCGCGACGGCATCGAGAACGGGCAGGTGTTCGCGCTCTACGACGAAGGCGACAGCGTCGCCGACCGCATCGCCAACCGCAACGAACTCTCCGCCAACCTGCCCTCCCGCAAGGTCAAGCTGCCGGATGAGTTCATCGGCCACGTGATGATCTTCCGCACCTTCGACAAGGTCAGCTATGGCCTGGTGATGGACGCGATCCGCCCGGCCGGCGTGAACAACATGGCCAAGGCGCCCGACCGGCTGCCCTGACGTCCTTGAAACTGCGTCCCGAGGTCTGGTTCGCTGCCGTACGCGCCCCGCTTCCGGGGCGCGTTCTGCGTCTGGCCCTGGAAGACGCCCAGGTCGCGCAACGGCTGCAGTCCGGCCAGGCCTCGGCGCTGCGCAGCCTGGGCGTCAGCGAGACGGCTGCCGAGGCCTTCCTGCGCCGCGATCCCGCGCGCGAGGCCGCGGATGCGGAGTGGCTGGCCGCCGCCGGCAACCGCCTGATCGAACTCGGCGAAGCCGACTACCCCGCCCTGCTGGCCGAGCTGTCCGCGGCACCACCGGTGCTGTTCGTCTGCGGCAATGCCGACCTGCTGTGGCATCCGCAGATCGCCATCGTCGGCAGCCGCAACCCGACGGCGGGCGGGCGCGACCTCGCGGGCGACTTCGCCGCCACTTTCGCGCGCAGCGGGCTGATCGTCACCAGCGGGCTCGCGGAGGGCATCGACGCCGCCGCCCACATGGCCGCCCTGGACGCGGGACAGCCCAGCGTCGCCGTGGTCGGTACCGGACCGGACATCGTCTATCCCGCCCGCCACCGCGCCCTCGCCGCGCGCCTGCGCGAGCAGGGCTGCATCGTCAGCGAGTTCGCTCCGGGCACCTCCGCGCGCGCCGACCACTTCCCGCGTCGCAACCGCATCATCGCCGGGCTGGCGCTGGGCACCCTGGTGGTCGAGGCCGCGCAGCGCAGCGGGGCCCTGATCACCGCCCGCTACGCCAGCGAAGCGGGCCGCGAGGTGTTCGCCATCCCCGGTTCCATCCACAACCCGCTGGCCCGCGGCTGCCACCGGCTGATCCGTGAGGGCGCCGCGCTGGTGGAGACCGCCGGCGAGGTGATCGAAGCCCTCGGCCCGACCGCCCAACGGCTGGCGATGAGCCTGCGCGGTCGCCTGCAGTCGGCACCACAAGGCTCAGCAGCCGCCGCCGACCCAGCGCCCGAGGCCGACCCCGAACGCGCCCGCCTGCTTGCAGCCTTGGGACACGACCCGGTCGGCATCGATCTGTTGGCCGAGCGCACCGGGTTGACCGTGGGGGTGCTGTCCTCCATGCTGCTGATGCTGGAACTGGAGGGGGTGGTCAGCGCACAGCACGGCCGCTACGCCCGGCGGCCTTCCTGATTGAATAGCGCGCGCCGGCGCAGGTAGAGGCTGGATGAAAGAGACCTTGTTGGACGTACTGCTCTACCTGTTCGAGAACTACTTCTACGACGACCCCGATGCGGTACGCGACCGGGAGTCCCTGCAGGCCAGCCTGATCCAGGCCGGATTCAGCCCCGCCGAAGTGAGCAAGGCCTTCGACTGGCTCGATGGCCTTGAGCAATTGCGCGAGGGTTCCGGCAGCCTTGCTCCGGTCGCAGGTCCTCTGCGTCTCTACGCCCCGCAGGAGCTGGAGCGGCTCGACCTCGAATCGCGCGGCTTCCTGATGTTCCTTGAGCAAATCGGCATCCTCGATGGCAGCCTGCGCGAGCAGGTGATCGACCGCGCGATGGCGCTGGACCAGGCCGAACTTGACCTCGACGACCTGAAGTGGGTGGTGCTGATGGTGCTGTTCAATCAGCCCGGGCATGAGGCCGCGTTCGCGTGGATGGAAAGCCACCTGTTCGCGCTCGACGGCGAAGCCCTGCACTGAGCCGGTCACCCGGAACTCGGACTCGCATTCGAGCGGGTGTCCTTCCATCGCCGCGGCGACGATTGTTCTTGACCTTCGGATCACGGCGGTGAAGCATCCCGCGGCCTGACCTCCGGGAAGCCCCGCATGAACCCGCCCGCCGCCGCGCGCACCTGGTACTACGTCGATGCACAGGGCCAACAGCAGGGCCCCGTGAGCGCCGCCGTGCTGGTCGGACATGTGCGCCAGGGGCGCCTGCTCCGGGACAGCCTGGTCTGGCGCGAAGGCTGGAGCGACTGGCAGCCGCTGTCGGCGGCCAGCGCCGAGCTCGGGCTGGATGCCCTGGCGGCGCCCGAGCCGCCGCCGGCGCCCACGGCAATGCCCGCATCTGCCGCCGCCGCGCCGACGGCATCGCCCGCCGCCGCGGCCAATTCGCCCTATGCCCCCGGCGCGGCCCGGCTGGATGTCGAGGTCGCCTGGGCCAATAGCGGCGATGTGGTCTACGCAGGTTTCCTGCGCCGCTGGGCAGCCCTCTTCCTCGACGCCTTCCTCGTCGGCCTGGTCGCCCAGATTCTGGCCGCCGTCGCAGGTGGGATCTTCGCTTTGAGCCTGTTTGGTGGCCTGGACGAACGTGATGGCCCATTCGACCCCGGCATGGTCGCGTTCTACTTCGTCTTCTACCTCATCTATTTCTTGGCCGCCGGCCTGTACTACTCGCTGATGGAGAGCTCCTCCCTGCAGGCCACGGTCGGCAAGCTGGCCTTGGGCATCAAGGTCACCGACCTTGAGGGGCGCAGGCTCAGCTTCGCCCATGCTCTGGGCCGCTGGTTCTCGGCGGCGCTTTCGTATCTGACCCTGTGGATCGGCTTCTTCATGGCCGGCCTCACCGAACGCAAGCGTGCCCTGCACGACTTCGTGGCCGGCACCCTGGTGGTCGACAAGTGGGCCTTCACCGCGCATCCGGAGCGCCAGCAGCGCGGCCTGGGTGGCTGTGTGATCGTATTCCTGATCGTGGTGGTGGGCTTGGGCGGCATTGCGCTCCTGGGCATGCTGGCGGCGATTGCGATTCCCGCCTACCAGGACTACACCGAGCGCGCACGCAGCCGTGGCGCGCAGCTTGCACCGCCGGCCGTGGAGGCACCCGAGCTGTCGTTTGCCCGCGCGGAACTGCCGGGCGGGGGCCGGCTCTGGCTGGAAGCCAAGGCTTGACTTGCGAAGGGACGCTGTGTTGACACTGAATTAAGGCGGGATGGGCGCGCAGCCCATGCCCTCGCGGCGCGCCGAGACGGCCGCCGGCCGATCACGGCCGCTTCAACCCCTGCGGGTTACCTGCACCACACACTTGAATGACGGGCGCATCGACAGGACGCGGCGCCCGCGTCCTCCTCACGCCTCTGATGGACTGAAATGGCCAAGAACCTGCTTATCGTCGAATCCCCCGCCAAGGCCAAGACGATCAATAAATATCTCGGCAAGGACTTCCAGGTCCTGGCTTCCTACGGCCACGTGCGCGACCTTGTTCCGAAGGAGGGCGCGGTCGATCCCGAGCGCGACTTCGCGATGCGCTACGAGCTGATCGACCGCAACGAACGCCATGTCGACGCGATCGCCAAGGCCGCGAAATCCGCCGATGCCCTGTTTCTCGCGACCGACCCGGACCGCGAGGGCGAAGCGATCAGCTGGCACATCGCCGAGGTGCTGCGTGAACGCGGCCTGCTGAAGGACAAGACCCTGCAGCGCGTGGTGTTCACCGAAATCACCCCACGCGCCATCAAGGAAGCGATGTCGAAGCCGCGCGCGGTCTCGGACAATCTCGTCAACGCCCAGCAGGCGCGGCGCGCCCTCGACTACCTGGTCGGCTTCAACCTCTCACCCGTGCTCTGGCGCAAGGTGCAGCGCGGTCTGTCGGCGGGCCGCGTGCAGAGCCCGGCGCTGCGCATGATCGTCGAGCGCGAAGAGGAGATCGAGGCCTTCGTGCCGCGCGAGTACTGGACCGCCGAGGCCCAGCTCGCCCACGCAGTCACGCCCTTCAACGCCAAGCTGGTCAAGCTCGACGGCAAGAAGGTCGAACAATTCACCCTCACCAATGCCGCCGACGCCGAGGCCGCGCGCGGTCGCCTGGTGCAGGCCGCCGGCAACGCCCTGCACGTCAGTGACGTGCAGAGCCGCGAGCGCAAGCGCCGCCCGGCGCCGCCCTTCATCACCTCGACCCTGCAGCAGGAGGCGGCGCGCAAGCTCGGCTTCTCGACCAGCCGCACCATGCGCGTCGCGCAGAAGCTCTACGAGGGCGTGAGCCTCGGCGAGCAGGGCACGGTCGGCCTGATCAGCTACATGCGTACCGACTCGACCCACCTCTCGCAGGAGGCCGTCGCCGAGCTGCGCGAGGTGATCGCCCGCGAGTTCGGCGCCGACGCGCTGCCGGCGGCGGCCAACGAGTACCGCACCAAATCAAAGAACGCGCAGGAAGCGCATGAAGCCATCCGTCCGACCTCGGCCAAGCTGACGCCGAAGTCGGTGGCCGCCTATCTGAACCCTGACGAACAGAAGCTCTACGAGCTGATCTGGAAGCGCGCCGTCGCCTGCCAGATGGTGCCGGCCACGATGAACACGGTCAGCGTCGAGCTGGCCGCGGGCCGCGACCACGGCTTCCGCGCCACCGGCACCACGGTGATCGATCCGGGCTTCCTTGCGGTCTACGAAGAAGGCACCGACCAGAAGTCGGCGGACGCGGACGATGAAGGTCGCAAGCTGCCGGCGATGAAGCCCGGCGACATCGTGCCGCTGTCGGCGATCGTCATCGACCAGCACTTCACCGAGCCGCCGCCGCGTTTCTCCGAAGCGAGCCTGGTCAAGGCGCTGGAAGAGTTCGGCATCGGCCGGCCTTCGACCTATGCCAGCATCATCCAGACCCTGCTTTCCCGCGAGTACGTGATGCTCGACAACCGCCGCTTCCGGCCGACCGATGTCGGGCGCGCGGTGGCGAAGTTCCTGGCCGGGCATTTCACCCAGTACGTCGACTACGACTTCACCGCCAAGCTCGAGGATGAACTCGATGCGGTGTCGCGCGGCGAGGAAGACTGGCTGCCGCTGATGGAGCGCTTCTGGAAGCCCTTCAAGGCGCTGGTCGAAGACAAGATCGAGACCGTCGACCGCAGCGACGCCAGCGGCTCGCGCGTGCTCGGCAACGATCCCAAGACCGGCCTGCCGGTCAGCGTGCGGCTGGGCCGCTACGGGCCCTTCGCCCAGATCGGCACCAAGGAGGACGCCGACAAGCCCAAGTTCGCCTCGCTGCGCGCCGGCCAGAGCATGCACACCATCACGCTCGAAGAAGCGCTGGAGCTGTTCAAGCTGCCGCGCAATCTCGGCACCCACGAGGGCGAGGAAGTCACGGTCGGCGTCGGCCGCTTCGGGCCTTTCGTCAAGCTGGGCAGCACCTATGCCTCGCTGAAGACCGAGGACGATCCGTACACGATCGAGCTGCCGCGCGCGGTGCAGCTGGTGGCAGAGAAGCTCGAAGCCGCGGCCAACCGTCTGATCAAGAAGTTCGAGGGCAGCCCGATCGAGATCGTCAACGGCCGCTACGGGCCCTACATCACCGACGGCGAGAAGAACGGCAAGATCCCGAAGGATGTCGAGCCAGCCTCGCTGAGCCTCGCGGACTGCGAAGCCATCATGGCGACGGCACCCGCTCGCGGTGCCAAGCGCGGCCGCTTCGGGGCCAAGAAGACGACCGAAAAGGTCGCTGCGGCCAAGGCCCCCGCCGCGGTCAAGAAGGCGCCGGCGAAGAAGGCGGCGGCGAAGAAAACCGCAGCGAAGAAGGCACCGGCGAAGAAAGCGGCCGCCAAGAAGGCGCCGGCGAAGAAAGCCGCAGCCAGTGAGGCGCCACCGTTCTGAGCCTGACGGCGGCGCGCGTCGAAGCGCGCTCCGGCATTCAGGCTGTCTCTTACGCACAGGGCCCGCTTCGCGGGCCCTGTGCGTTTACGGCTGAGGCCGCTTACGCCTTGCGATACACCTCCGCCCCCTGCGCGCGGAATTCCTCGGCCTTCTGCTGCATGCCCTGCTGCAGCGCTTCCTGCTCGCTGATGCCCTGCGCCGCGGCGAAGTCTCGCACGTCCTGGGTGATCTTCATCGAGCAGAAGTTCGGTCCGCACATCGAGCAGAAGTGGGCCTGCTTGTGGGCGTCCTTGGGCAGGGTTTCGTCGTGGAATTCCTGCGCCTTCTCCGGATCGAGACCGAGGTTGAACTGGTCTTCCCAGCGGAACTCGAAGCGCGCCTTGGAGAGCGCGTTGTCGCGCATCTGCGCGGCCGGATGCCCCTTGGCGAGATCGGCCGCGTGGGCCGCGATCTTGTAGGTGATGATGCCGTCACGCACATCCTGCTTGTTGGGCAGTCCGAGGTGCTCCTTGGGCGTGACGTAGCAGAGCATGGCGGTGCCGTACCAGCCGATCATGGCTGCGCCGATCGCGCTGGTGATGTGGTCGTAGCCGGGCGCGATGTCGGTGGTCAGCGGGCCCAGGGTGTAGAAGGGCGCCTCGCCGCATTCGCGCAGCTGCTTGTCCATGTTCTCCTTGATCAGCTGCATCGGCACGTGGCCGGGGCCTTCGATCATGGTCTGCACGTCGTGCTTCCAGGCGATCTTGGTCAGCTCGCCCAAGGTCTCGAGCTCGCCGAACTGGGCGGCGTCATTGGCGTCGGCGATGCTGCCCGGACGCAGGCCGTCGCCCAGCGAGAAGGCCACGTCGTAGGCCTTCATGATTTCGCAGATCTCCTCGAAGTGGGTGTAGAGGAAATTCTCCTTGTGATGCGCCAGGCACCACTTGGCCATGATCGAGCCGCCGCGGCTGACGATGCCGGTGACGCGCTTGGCCGTCCACGGGATGTAGGCCAGGCGCACGCCGGCGTGGATGGTGAAGTAGTCCACGCCCTGCTCGGCCTGCTCGATGAGCGTGTCGCGGAACAGTTCCCAGGTCAGCTCTTCGGCGCGGCCGCCCACCTTCTCCAGCGCCTGGTAGATCGGCACGGTGCCGATCGGCACCGGCGAATTGCGCAGGATCCACTCGCGGGTCTCGTGGATGTGCTTGCCGGTGCTGAGGTCCATCACCGTGTCGGCGCCCCAGCGGATCGACCAGACCATCTTCTCGACTTCCTCGGCGATCGACGAGGTCACCGCGCTGTTGCCGATATTGGCGTTGATCTTCACCAGGAAGTTGCGGCCGATGATCATCGGCTCGCTTTCGGGGTGATTGATGTTGTTGGGCAGGATGGCGCGGCCGCGGGCGATCTCGTCGCGCACGAATTCGGACGTGATCAGGCCGGGCAGCGCGGCACCGAAATCCTGGCCCGCGTGCATGCGTCCGCGCGCCAACCCCTGCGCGCGCACCTGCTCGACCAGGGCCTCGCGGCGCTGGTTCTCGCGGATCGCGACGAACTCCATCTCCGGGGTGATGATGCCGCGCTTGGCGTAGTGCATCTGGCTGACATTGAGGCCGGCCTTGGCGCGGCGCGGCGGCCGCAGGCTGGGAAAGCGCACGCTGTCGAGCTTGCTGTCGTGCAGGCGCTTCAGGCCGTACTGCGAGCTGATGCCCGCCAGCACTTCGGTGTCGCCGCGTTCGGCGATCCAGGCCTCGCGCAGGCGCGGCAGACCGGCGGTGAGCTCAATGCGCGCATCGGCATCGGTATAGGGGCCGGAGGTGTCATAGACGCTCAGCGGGGCGTTCGGCTCGGCGCCGAACAGGGCCGGGGTGTCGGACTGGCGGATCTCGCGCATCGGCACGCGCAGGTCGGGGCGTGAGCCGGTGACGTGGATCTTGCGCGAGCCCGGAATCGGGCGGGTGACATCGGCCGACAGCGCCTCGGCGGCGCGCTGGAAATCTTCGGGCAGGGCGTTCATGCGGCGGTCCTTGGAATCTGAAAGGTCCAAGCGGCGGCGCCGGTGCGAGGCGCGGTGGGCCCGGGTCGGGCCGCCACCGCGCATCGAATCGAAGCTCCCTACGCCGGTGTGAGCCGGATCAGGTTCAAAGGGACTCTCTCAGCCCGGCTGCCGCCGGACACCCCCGCTTGCGGACGGCATTGAAGCATGAAGCGGCGGCGACGGCCATTGCGAACCCGGCGCGCAGGCCGGCCGGGGTTCGCTTCATGGCGATTCGAAGCCATCGGCGAACACGGCGGTCTGCGGCTGCCTCTCCACTGCGCCGATGTCGGTCCAGGCCAGGCTGCCGGCGCGGGTCTGCTGGTTGAAGGGCGCGCCGCGGAAGTCGCTGCCGGTGTCAGCGGGTGAACAGCGGTCGATCAACAGCTCGCTGCGCGGTGCATAGGTCTGTGGATCGAGGTCAAAGGCGGCCGCGGGCAGGGTCGTGAAGCCGCCGAGCGTGGGATCGGCTTCGACCAGGTGTGTGGCGAAGTCGGCGGTGGACTGGAAGAAGCCGCACCAGCCGCGGGTGAAACGTCCTGCGCTGTCGTTGCCGCCGATATTGGCCGGCGCAGGCGTGACGGTGGAGGCGAGGATGCTGGCGTAGGCGGCGGCCGTGCCGGCGTCGTCGAGGCGGAAGAAGCGATCGAGCCCACTGCGCATGATGATCGTGCTGTTCACCAGTCGAACATGGCCGCCGAGGCTGGCGGCGAACAGCGAAGGTCCATTGACGCCACTGGGATCGACCACGCGGTTGTCATCCAGCACGCTGGCCTCGATGCGCATCTGTGCGGTATCGGTGGCGCTGATCAGCGTCGGGAACGCGAGGTTGTCCTGCACCGAGGCGCGCCGCAACAGCAGTCGTGCGCCCGTGCTGGCGCTGAGCAGACGCCCGGACTGCGGCACGCCGGCCACGCTGTCAGGGGCGTTGCCGTGCAGGCTGAGGCGGGGCACGGGATTGAAGAAGCTGCAGCTGACCTGATCGCCCGAGGGCCGCAGCTCAAGCTCCAGGGCGTTGCTGACGCTGAGGCCCAGGGCCCCGCGCCCGGCCTGCTGCAGGATCACCAGGTTCTGCAGGCGGAAGCGGCTCTCGCCCGGCGGTCGCGTCGACGTGCCGATGCGATAGCTGCCGCTCAGGCACAGGCCGGCGTTGAAGCCGCCGTTGCTGCTGATCGCGAGCAGACCCGAGGTGTTGTCGGCCGCACCCAGCACGCGCACGCCTGCGGTGGCCGGCTGGCTGGCGTCGAGCGTCCCGATACCGGCGGCGCAACCTCCCGTCTCGGCGGTGCTCTGGTTGCCGACGATCCAGACCGTCCCGGTCGGCCGAGGCTGCAGCCCGCCGCCGCCTTCGAGGCTGCCGTAGCAGTGGAAGGCCGCGCCGCTGGCGGCCTGGTTGAAGCCGATGAGGGTGTCGCGGACGACGATGCTGCCGTGCCGGCTGACATTGGCGCCACCACCGGGCGGAAAGCCACCGCAGTACAGACCGCCACCGCGGTTGCTGGCGCTGTTGCCGGAGATTTCCGCGCCCTCCACGAGGAACAGATCGACCCGCGCCAGCGGCTCCTCCAGGGTCACCGCGCTGCCGGTGAGGGCCACACCGCCGCCGTCGACCGCGCTGTTGCCGCGGATGCTGGCCCCCAGACCCAGCAGCACCGAGGCCGCACCGCGAATCGCCAGGCCGCCGCCGGTGCTGTTCTCAACCGTGCCCGTGGCGTCACCGCCGGTCAGCACCAGCCGACGCAGCTGGAAGCTGCCCACGCGGCCGTTCAGGCGCAGCTCCAGCACCGGGCGCTGGGCGCCACCGCTGCCATCGAACACGGCGCGATGGGCGTCCTGGGTGGGGTCGCCGGACAGCCCCGCGCTGCAGCTGTCATAGCCGCCCTCCAGGAACACGGCGGTCTGGTTGACCGTCGGGGCGTAGACGATGCCGTTCGGCACCGCGTAGGCGCCCTTGTTGATCAGGACGGAGTGCTGACCCGCCTGACCCTGCAAGGCGAGCAGCGCCGCCTGCAGGCTGGAATGCGTGCAGGCGGCGTCGCTGCCAACCCGGAGCACCAGGGCGAAGGCGGGGGCAGCTGCCATCCCTGCCGACAGCGCGAACAGACAGACGCCGAGGCGGGCCGCGCTCCGGGCGAAAGCGTGATGGGGCCGAGGAAGCGTGAGCATGGTGGACCTCAGTTCGGTGTGCGTCCGCGCGCGATCGCGCGGGCGACACTCACCCACACGCAGGACAGCGGTTGCGGAAGACATCGCTGCTCCAAAGCTGAGGGACACGCGCGAAGACCCAGCCGGGCCGGCGATGACGTTCGTCAATTGACCGCCCCCGGGGGGCTGGCTAGGCTGCGCAGGCTCCGGGGCGTGCGCTCAGCCGGCCCCGACCTCACCGCCGCTCTCCCCTGCCAAGGAACCGCCATGCCCCTCAGCATCACCATCGACCTCAGCGACAAGGACATCGAGCGCTTCCGCGCGGCCCAGGCTTCGGCCGAGGCCAGCGCCAAGTCGGCGGACGAAATCGTCAAGGCCGCGGCGGAGCTGCTGAAGTCGGCCGAGACCGGCGCCCTGCCGGACTTCATCCGCCAGCGCCTCGAAGGCCTGGATTCACTGATCGCAATGCTGAACGACGAAGGCTTCGCCCTGCCGGAGGACGACCGCAAGCATGTGGTCTCGGCCCTGGTCTACTTCGTCAATCCGCAGGACGCGATCCCCGACCACACCCCGGTGCTGGGCTACCTCGACGACGCGATCATGATCGAGCTCTGCCTGCGCCAGCTGCACAACGAGATCGAGGCCTACGAGGACTTCTGCGACTTCCGCCAGCACGAGGCCGAGCGCCGCGGGCTCGATCCTGCCAAGGTCGGCCGCGCCGACTTTCTGGAAGCCCGTCGCGAAGAGCTGCTGAACCGCATCCACCGCCGTCGCGAGCGCGACTACGGCGTGGGCTATGGCGGCAGCAGCGGCTACGGCCGCGCCGGCTACACCCGCAGCTGGCGGCCGAGCCTGATCAAGGTCCGCTGAGTTTGGCGCGGGTTTTTCTGCGTCAAGTCGACGCTGCCGCGATGAACGCCGGCAGCGCCGACACCCTGGTCCAGCACCTCGGCATCGAGGTGCTGGAGGTGGGCGAGGACTTCATCCGCGGCCGCATGCCGGTCGATCACCGCACCCACCAGCCCTTCGGCCTGCTGCACGGCGGCGCCTCGGTTGCACTGGCGGAGACGCTGGGCAGCATGGCGGCCAGCCTCTGCGTCGACCCGGCCACGCAGATGGCAGTCGGACTCGAAATCAATGCCAACCATCTGCGCGCGGTCACCACGGGCTGGGTGATCGGCACCGCCCGGCCGATCCACGTCGGCCGCAGCACCCAGGTCTGGGACATCCGCATCGAAAACGAGACCGGCCAGCCGGTGTGCATCTCGCGCCTGACCATGGCCGTGGTGCCGCGGGCGATGGGCGCGCGCTGAGCGCGGCCGCATCCGTCGCTGCGCGCGAGCGCACCTTCACCACAACGCAGCGTTGCAGCGGCGAGGCTTGAGCGCAGCCGCCGCCCGCAGCATCTTGGCGGCCATCCCACCGGTTCGGAGAGCCCCATGACCCAGCCCCGCCGCGTCACCCGCCTCGTGCGCGGAATGCCCACTTCGGACGGCGCCGGCGTGCGCTTGACCCGGGTGATCGGCATTCCGGAACTGCGCAACCTCGATCCCTTCCTGAT
Source organism: Aquimonas voraii (assembly GCF_900101825.1). Taxonomy (GTDB): domain Bacteria; phylum Pseudomonadota; class Gammaproteobacteria; order Xanthomonadales; family Xanthomonadaceae; genus Aquimonas; species Aquimonas voraii. The sequence goes on along the minus strand of NZ_FNAG01000005.1, from coordinate 126,783 downwards.
GCTGGACCACTTCGGCTCGGAAGAGGCCGCCGACTACATCGCCGGCTTTCCCAACCATCCGCACCGCGGCTTCGAGACCGTCACCTACATGCTCGAAGGGCGCATGCGCCATCGCGACAACCAGGGCAACGAAGGCCTGCTGGTGTCGGGCTCGGTGCAGTGGATGACCGCTGGCCGCGGCCTGGTGCACTCGGAAATGCCCGAGCAGGAGGAGGGGCGCATGTCGGGCTTCCAGCTGTGGATCAACCTGCCGGCGGCGCAGAAGATGTGCGCGCCGCGCTACCAGGACATCGCGCCGGAGCGCATCCCCGAGGTCGAACCGCTGCCCGGCGCTCGCGTGCGCGTGCTGGCCGGCGAGTACGGCGGCGTGCGCGGGCCGGTCGATGCGCAAGCGACCTCGCCGCTGTACCTCGACATCGCCCTGCCGGCAGGCGCCTCGCTCGAAGTGCCGGTGCCGCCGGGGCACACCGCCTTCGCCTACGTCTTCGAAGGCCGCGCCGAACTCGACGGTCAGGCGGTCGGCAGCGATGTGATGGCCCTGCTGTCGGACGGCGATCGCCTGCAGGTGGCGGCAGCGGCGGCGCCGGCGCGCCTGATCCTGGTCGCCGGTCGCCCGCTGCACGAGCCGATCGTGCAGTACGGGCCCTTCGTGATGAATCATCCGCACGAGATCCAGCAGGCCATGCTCGACTACCAGGCGGGCCGCTTCGGGCCGGTGTGAGGCAAGGCGAAGCGTATCGTCCACGCGCCCGGCCAAGGCCTCATGTCGCGGCGGTGGGTCGACACCCACCCGATGGGCGGCGCGAGGCCGGATCCGCTTGCCGACTCTGCGTCTCCGATAGCGAACGCCGCGCGCGTTCTGCGCCTTGCCCAGGGTAGACCCTGGCCCACCACGTGTCTGCGCCTCGCCTCGGACATGCGCTTGAGACTCGCCTCCGAGCGGAAGGGCCCGCCGCCGTCTGGTCGTCCAGCCTTCGCAGACCTTCCAAGGCGCGCGGCAGATCCGCAGACTCCGCGTGCAGATGCGAGCGGCCGAGCAGGCGGTCCAGCGCCTTGATCGGCGCAGGCGAGCGCTCGGCGCCTGGCCATTCTCGGGCCAAGTCGGTCAAGCGCCAGGCCAGGACCCACTGCAGCTGAGGGAGCTACAGCAGCACCAGGCTCGCGAGCCCCAGAAACAAACCCATGCTGAGCACGTCGGTGGCGGTGCTGAGCAGGATGGCCGACGCGGTCGCCGGGTCGGCGCCGGCCTTCTTCAGGGCCAGCGGCGCCATCGCACCGGCGACGCCGGCAAGTGCGCAGCCAATGCTCATCGCGGTGAAGGTGACCCCGGCGAGCAGCAGCGGATCGCCGCCCGGGTTGCGTCCGGCCGCCCAGTACATCGCGCCTGCAGCGAGCGCACCCGTGATGACGCCGTTGGCGAGGCCGAGAAGGGCCTCCTTGCCGGCGAGCTTGAGCGGGCGGATCTGCCGCGTCTCGCCCAGGGTCATCGCCCGCAGGGTGACCGCCAGCGACTGCGCGCCGAGGTTGCCGCACTGCCCGGCCAGCACCGGCAGGAACAGGGCCAGCACCACCAGCTGTTCGATCGCATGCTCGAAGGCGCCGACCACGCCGGCCGCGACGAACACGGTCAGCAGGTTGATCAGCAGCCACGGGTGACGGAATCGGAAGCTGCGCCAGAGCGGCGTGGCGAGGCGCTCCTCGCGCTCGACGCCGACCATGGCGCCGGCCTGGGCCGAGATCTCGAAGGCCTGCTGCTCGAACAACACCGCGCCCGGCACCAGGCCGATCAGCCGACCTTCGCCGTCGCAGACCGGGTAGACCGGGTAGTGCCGGGTCACCACCTCGCGCATGGCCTCTTCCAGCGACATCTCCGGCCGCAGGCTGAAAGGCGCGCGCAGCATGATGTCGGCGAGCGTCTGTTCGGGCCGCGCGAACACCAGTTCGCGGAAGGCCACCACGCCCAGCAGGCGCTGCTGCGCATCGACCACGAAGACGTAGATCACCATACGCCGCTGCACGATCTCGCGCAGGGCTTCGATGGCGGCATCGACGCGCAGCGCGGGCGCGAAGACGGCAGGGGCCGATTCCAGCAGTCGACCCACGCAGCCCTCGGGATAGTCCAGCGCGCGCGCATCCGGCAGGCCGGAGACGCCGGCGGCGCGGATCGCCGCGCGCTGGCCTTCGCTGAGCTGCTCCAGCACCTCGGCGGCCTGGCCGTGGGTGAGGTGCACCAGCGCCTCTGCGGCTTCGGTGGGATCGACCCGGCTCAGCCGGCGGGCGGCGCTGGCGGCATCCAGCAGGCGCAGGCTGGCGGTGTCGACCGCGGGGTTCGGCTCGGCGGGGTTCATGCGGACCTTGGGCGGATGGGCGGACAGCGCGCCGCAGTCTACACAGCGCGCTTCAGCCGATCCGCAGCACGCGCGGCCGCTCAAAGCGCAGGCTGCCCTGCTGGGCCAGTGCGTCCAGCGCTTGGGTTTCGCCGGCCGCCGGCAGCGCCTGCCCGGCCGCGAGTTCAAGCTGGGCGCCCTCGACCCGGTTGCGACCATTGGCCTTGGCACGGTACAGGGCACGGTCGGCCAGTTCCAGTGAGAGCTGCCAGTCGCCGCGACCACCCTGCAGCGGGTGCTCGGCCACGCCGATCGAACAGGTCACGCGCAGGGCCTGTCCGCCAAGCGTCTGGAAGGCGGCCTGGGCGAGGGTGACCCGCAGCTGTTCGGCTTCGGCAAGCGCGTCCTCCAGGCCAAGACCCGGCCAAACCACCAGGAACTCCTCGCCGCCCCAGCGCGAGAGCAGGGCATTCGGTGCCAGCCGCGCGCGCAGCAGGGCGGTCGAGGTGATCAGCACCTGGTCGCCGGCGGCGTGGCCGTAGCGGTCGTTCAGCGCCTTGAAGTGATCGAGGTCGATGAGCATCAGCGCGTAGGACGGCCATTCGGCCAGCAGACGCATGGCGGCGCGGCGGTTGGCGCAGCCGGTCAGGGCGTCGGTGCGGCTTTCCTCAAGCAGCGCGGCATTGGCGCTGCGCAGGCGCTCGTTGGCACGGTCCAAGGCTTCGGTGCGTTCGCGCACCGCCTCGGCGAGCGCGCGGCGCTGGCGTTCGCCGCGCTCCAGGCTGTAGCGCCAGAGCTGGCCGAACAGCAGCAAGAGAGCCAGGGCCGCGCCCAGGTGCACTTGGCGCTGTTCGTGCCAGGCGGGCACCACCGTGATGTCCAACGGCGGCTGGGCACGCTGCCATTCACGGCCGGGGAAGCGGCCCTCCAGCAGGAAGCGGTAGTCGCCCGGCGGCAGGCCGGTGTAGACCGCGCGCAGGCCGTTGGCCTCGGTCCAGCCCCGCTGGTAGCCATCGAGCCGGTAGCGGAACTCGATCTCGTTGGCGTGGCGCAGGCTGACTCCGGCGAACTCGATGGCGAGATCGCGCGGCGGCTCCTCGATGCGCACGCGTTCGGGGAAATCGACTTCGCCGGCGGCGGTTTCGACCGACTCGATGGCGAGGCCCGGCCAGTCGGCCGCCCGCTGGATGCGCTCGGTATCCAGTCGGATCAGACCATTGGTGGTCGGGTAGAACAGCTGGGTACCCAGCCGCGCGCTGCGGGCGTGGCCACCGCCGTTGCAGCAGCCCATGCGCTGGTCACCGCGGGCGCGGTTGACCGCCCGCACCACCACTTCGGCCTGCAGGCCGGCCTCACCGTCGGGGTCGAGCAAGCGTGCCAACGGCAGCCGGTAGGCGCCGTCGTTGGTGCTGATGTAGACGTGGGCGCCAACCAGGTCGGAGGTCCAGCCGTTGGCCGAGGGCAGGCCGTCCGACTGGCCGAAGGCACGCAGCTCGCCGCCGCGGTAGAGGGCGATGCCCTTGTCGAGCGTCGTCAGCAGCAGGCCACCGTCAGGCAGGGTGCGCAGACTGGAGATGAAGCTGCCGTCCACCGGACTGGCCCAGTCCGGGCTGTCCCAGTGGCGTCCACGCAGTCGTCTCAGGCCGCCTTCGGTGCCGACCAGCAGGCTGCCATCGTCCTGCAGCAGCAGGCTGCGTACGCGGGCCTCAGGCGAACCCGAGGGTGCGCCGAAGCGCGACAGAGCGCCCTCCTTCCAGCGCCAAAGGCCGTCCAGGCTGCCGATCCACAGCGCGTCGCCGTCGTCGGCGAAGCTGGTGATCTGCGCGGCGGCCAGCGGTGCAAACGCCGGATCGGACTCGATCCTGCCCGCGCGCAGGCGGGCAAGGCCGGCGCGGGTGCCCAGCCAGATCGCCCCCAGCGGGTCGCGGTGCAGGCTGTAGACGGCCGGATCGGGCAGCGGGTCGCCGCGGGTCACCTGCGCGAAGCCGGTGCCGGGCCGCCAGTGGGCGAAGCCGGCATTGGTGCCGACCCAGAGCCCGCCCGCATCGTCGGCCAGCACGCTCCACAGCAGAGTGTCGTGCAGGCCTTGGCGGCGGCCGATGACACGCAGGGCCGAATCGCTGATGCGCAGCAGGCTTTCGCGCTGGCTGCCCAGCCAGAGGTCGCCCTCGCGATCTTCGAACATCACGTGCAGCCAGGGTCGGGCGACGAAGGCGTCCTCGCCGACTTCTTCCAGCGCCCCATCCGGACGCAGGCGCTGCAAGGATTCGACGCTGGCCGCCCAGAGGTTGCCGTGGCGATCGGCGTGCAGGGTCGGCACCGCCTGGCCGCTGAGCGCCGGGAACAGCCGGTCCCAGGCGCCGTTGCCAAGATCGAAGCGCCAGACGCCATCGCGGCTGCCAAGCACGATGTCGCCCTGCCATACCGCCAGCGCCAACGGCCGGGTGTCGTCCTCGGGCAGCGCAAAGCGGCGCGCCGCGTGGCCGTGTTCGAGCAGGAACAGGGCGCCATCCGCGGCCGCCCAGAGGCGATCGACCGCATCCACCGCCAGGGCCTGCACCGATTCGCCGCCGAGGTATTCGGGCCGGCCGGGGCGACCGGGGCTGCGCAGGCCGTCGACGGTGGCGGCCAGCAGTTGGCCATCCCAGTGCTGCAGAGCGCGCACCGAGGTCGGCGCGGTGGCGATCGGCACCTCTTCGAAGCGCCCCCGTTGCTGGCGCAGCAGGCCCCGCGGCGTGCCGAACCAGACCTCGCCGTCCGGGCCCGCCCGGCTGACATTGGGCATGGTCAGGTCGAGCCCGGTAGTGACCCGATTGAAGGTGTGGAAGCGGCGGCCGTCGAAGCGGGCGATGCCGTTCTGGGTGCCGACCCAGAGATAGCCCTGGCTGTCCTGGGCCAGGGTCAGCACGGTGATCTGCGGCAAGCCGTCCTCGGCGGTCCAGCGCTCCAGCAGGTAGTCGCCGAAGTCGCTGCTGGGGTCGAGCGCTGGCGCGGGTGCAGCCAGCGCCAGGCCGAGCAGCCAACCGCAGGCGCGCAGCCAGCCGGCCGGGCGGGACCCGGCGGGGGAGGTGCGGCAGTGCGGATCGACGGCCATGTCCGCCATCATGCAAGCAGCATTCCCGGTTTGCCGGGCCAGGCCCGGCAAGCGGCTACCATAGACGCCCTTTTGCCAAGGCGTCGCCCGCTTGAAGCTTCCCGACTACCCGTTCCAGCCGCGCCGTTTCGACCGCGGCGACGGCCTCGAAATGAGCTACCTGGACGAGGGCCAGGGCCCGGCCGTGGTCATGGTCCACGGCAATCCGACCTGGTCCTACTACTACCGGCACCTGGTACTGGCCCTGCGCGGCAGCCACCGCTGCATCGTGCCCGACCACATCGGCATGGGCCTGTCCGACAAGCCCGACGACAGCCGCTACCGCTACACGCTGGACAGCCGCATCGATGATCTGGATCGCCTGCTGGCGGCGATCGAGCCCGAACGGTCGGTCACCCTGGTGCTGCACGACTGGGGCGGCCTGATCGGCCTGGGCTGGGCCCTGCGCCATCCAGAGCGGGTCGCGCGGCTGGTGCTGCTCAACACCGCCGGCTTCACCATGCCGGCGGACAAACGCCTGCCCGGCCTGCTCAAGCTGGGCCGCGACTCCAGGCTGGGTGCGCTGCTGATCCGCGGCTTCAATGCCTTCTCGGCCGGCGCGACCCGGCTGGCGGTGAAGAAGCCAATGCCGGCGGACGAGCGCCGTGCCTTCACCGCGCCCTATGACAGCTGGGCCCACCGCATCGCCACCCTGCGCTTCGTGCAGGACATCCCGCTTGGCGCCGGCGACCCGGCCTGGAACACCGTGGCCGAGATCGGCCGTCGCCTGCCCGAGTTCGCGGACCGCCCCGCCCTGCTGCTGTGGGGCATGCAGGACTTCGTCTTCGATCACACCTGCCTGCGCGAATTCCGCCGCGCGCTGCCCCGTGCCGAAGCCCGCGAGTACGCCGAGGCCGGCCACTACGTGCTGGAGGACGCACGCGCCGAGGTGCTGGACGAGGTGCAGGCCTTCTTCAGGGCGCATCCGGTCGCGGGCTGAGTCGGCGTCGCCGGCTGGGTCCAGGCGCGGTTTCAATCGCCGCCGAGCTGGACCCGGCCACCGCCCGCGTCCTTGGCGCGGTACATGGCGCGGTCGGCGCGGCGCAGGATCTCGTCCGCGCTGGCGCCGGGGTCATCGAGCATGACCACGCCGACGCTGACGTCGAGCCGCACCTCGGCGCCGCCCAAGCGATAGCCGGGGGCGATGGTTTCGACCAGGCGTTCGGCCAGATGCGCGGCCGCCGCGGGCTCGTGGACATCGGCCAGCAGCACCACGAACTCGTCGCCGCCGAAACGGGCGACCACGTTGCCGTGGCCGCCCTGCAGGCCGATGTCGTCGGCGCGCAGGGCCGCGCGCATGCGCAGGGCCGCCTTGCGCAGCAGGTCATCGCCGGCATCGTGGCCGTAGCTGTCGTTGATCTGCTTGAAGCGGTCGAAGTCGACGAACAGCAGGGCGGCGCCAGCGCGCTGGCCGGCACGCAGCTCGCGCAGCACCTGCTGCAGGCGCTGCAGCAGCAGACCGCGGTTGGGCAGGCCGGTCAGCTCGTCGGTCAGCGCGGCGCGCTGCAGCTGCTGTTCGAACTGGCGCCGCTCGGACAGGTCCTGCACCACCGACCAGACCTGCTCGGCGCCGTCCGGCTGGGTGATGCGGATGCCCGACAGCAGCACCGGCAGGCGGCGCCCGCTCGCATGCAGGAACTCCTTCTCGTAGGGCCCGTAGGCGCCGGTCTGCATCAGGCTGCGCAGCTGTTCGGCCTCGGCTTCGGCGTAGTCGCGCGGGGTGATGTCCCAATAGCTCGCGGCCAGCAGCTGCGCACGGGAATAACCGAGCATGCGCAGCAGCGCGGCGTTGGCGTCGAGGAAGCGCCCACCGACCAGATCGTTCAACGCCACGCCCAGGGGCGAACGCTCGAACAGACCCTGCAGCAGCACCTGGGTGCGCGCCAGCTCGGCCTCGGTGCGCTTGCGCTGGCTGATTTCGGTATGAGTGCCGTAGACCCGCAGCGGCTGGCCGGCGGCGTCGCGCAGGGCGACCCGCCCGCGCACCAGCACCCACACCCAGTGACCCTCGCGATGGCGCAGGCGCAGCTCGCATTCGTAATGTTCGCCGCGGCCGCTGAAATGTGCCTGGGCGGCGGCATCCACGATCGCGATGTCATCCGGGTGCAGGCGCGGCAGGATGCGCTCGATGCTGAGCGGCTGCAGCGCATCCACCGTCTCGCCGATGATCTCGGCCCAGCGCGCGTCGACCTGCAGGGCGCCGCTGTCGACCTGCCACTCCCAGACGCCGGCGCGCGTGCTTTCAAGGCTGGCCAGCAGGCGTTCGCGCTCGGCATGCATCTGCGCCTGCACGGCTTTCTGCGCGGTGAGATTGATGAAGCTGTTGACCACCGAGCGCTCGCCGCTGTCGTGGTCGGTCATCAGCTCGGTGTTGACCTCGATCCAGCGGCGCTCGCCGCCGGGCAGACGGATGCCCATGACGTCGCCGCGCACGGCCACGCCGTCGCGCAGAACGCGCATGCCGGGATGCTCGCTGCCCGGGTAGGCGCTGCCGTCCTCGCGGATCGCGTCCCAGTCGCCACTCTCCGAGCTGGCGGACAGCAGCTGGGCGCGGCTGCGGCCCAACAGGCGCTCGGCCTCGGCATTGCAGTCGACGATCCGACCCGAAGCGTCCTGCACCACGATGCCGGCGATGGTCGAGTCGATCAGTCGACGCAGCCGGCGCCGCTCGCGCACCTGCGCACTGACGTCATGCAGCACCAGGGCGAAGCCGGCGGCGGCGGCGCCGTGCTCGCGCAGCGGCTGCAGGTCGGCCTCCAGCCACAGGCGCCGGCCATCCGGCGTGCGCACCGACAGCGTGGTGTGGGTGGCGGCCTGCTGCTGCAGGGCCATGCGCAACAGGGCGGTGTCATCCGGCTCGTCGGCCGGCGCGCCCGGCGCCAGAACAGACATCAGGGGCTGGCCCAGCCAGGCATCGCCCGCGCACAGGCCCAGCCCATCAAAAGCCGGATTGGCCCAGAGCAGACGACTGTCCTGGTCCAGCAGCGCCAGCGCCGTGCGGGTGGAATGGGCGAACAGGCGCAGCATTCCGCGACCGAGCGTGCCGGCGTCGAACTGCGGCGGCAGTTCCAAGGTGCGCCCCGAGCGCAGCGTGGTGTTCGCGTCCAAGCCCCCGACCCCCTCAATGGCCTGCAGGCAGCGCACGGCGCACCCGCATGGCCGTCCCAGCCTGCGGCGCGACGCCGCAAACCCGGCAGCGCGTGCAAGTTCCAGGCCGCCGCTTCACGTCGGCGGCGGCGCCTTGTACCCACAGGCGCGCAAAGACGCAGCGAAGCCGGCCCGGGCGCCCTGTGCGGCGCCCAACCGCGCTGGCATGCTGGGCGGCCGTCCGACGATGCCAACGCCCGTGCTCAGCCTGCCGCCGCTCGCGCTCTACATCCACATCCCCTGGTGCGTGCGCAAATGCCCCTACTGCGACTTCAACTCTCACCGCGTGCCCGAGGCGCTGCCGGTGGTCGACTACGTGCGCGCCCTGCTGGCCGACCTCGACCAGGAGCTGCCGCAGGTCTGGGGTCGGCCGGTGTCGAGCATCTTCTTCGGCGGCGGCACGCCCAGCCTGTTTCCGGGGGCCGCGATCGGCGAGATTCTTGAGGGCGTCGCCGCCCGCCTGCGGCTGATGCCGGGGCTCGAAGTCACGCTCGAAACCAACCCCGGCACCGCCGAGTTCGACCGCTTCGAGGCCTACCGTGCGGCCGGCGTGAATCGCATCAGCTTCGGCGTGCAGAGCTTCGACAACGCCCGCCTCGCCGCGCTCGGCCGCATCCACGACAGCGGCCAGGCCAAGCGCGCTTTCGAGCTCGCCCGCGCCGCCGGCTTCGACAACATCAACCTGGACCTGATGTACGCCCTGCCCGGGCAGACGCTCGACGGCGCGCTGTCGGACCTGGAGCAGGCCATCGCGCTCGCGCCCGAGCACCTGAGCCACTACCACCTCACGCTGGAGCCCAACACCCTGTTCGCCGCCAAGCCGCCACCGGGCCTGCCCGACGAGGACAGCGCCTGGGACATGCAGGCGGCCTGCCAGCAGCGCCTGGCCGAAGCCGGCTACGCGCAGTACGAGATCTCGGCCTACGCGCGGCCCGGCCGCCGCAGCCAGCACAACCTCAACTACTGGCAGTTCGGCGACTACCTGGGCATCGGCGCCGGCGCCCACGGCAAGATCACCCTGCCCGCCGAAGACGCCATCCTGCGGCGCTGGAAGCTGAAGCATCCGCAGGCCTACCTGGACGCCGCCGCCGGGCCGGCACGCATCGGCGGCGAGCAGCACATCGGCGCCAGTGACCTGCCCTTCGAGTTCATGCTGAACGCGCTGCGCCTGCTCGAAGGCAGCAGCCTCTCGACTTTCGAGGCTCGCACCGGCCTGCCGCGCAGCGCGCTCGATGCCGCCTTCGCCCAGGCGCAGGCGCGCGGCTGGCTGGACACCGACGGCGAGCGTTTCCGCGCCTCGGCGCTGGGGCAGCAGTACCAGAACGACTTGATCGGGCTTTTTCTGGCTTGAAGCGGGGAATCGTGAGCTGGGAATCGGCAATCGTCAGAAGCGCAGCTTCACCGCGCGCTTCGTCTGCGCGCGCTTCACACCGCCGGCTTCCACCATTCCCGATTCCCGATTCCCGGCTCCCAACATGCTCACCGAACGCCATATCCACTGCCCCTGGTGCGGCGAGGGCTTCGATGCCTTCGTCGATCTGTCCTACGGCGAGTCCGAGTACACCGAGGACTGCCCGGTCTGCTGCCGCCCGATCAGCCTGAGCCTGCGACTGGATGACGAGGGCGAACTCGAGGACCTCGGCGTCGACCGCGAGTAGCGTCGAGCTGTCCTTTGCCGGCGCCGGACTTCGTATTGCAGGGTCACAGGTCGGCAACAGGCCGACCGTGTGCCCTGTCCTCACGGAGCTGCACGCATGTCCGCCTCGCGTTCGTCCGCCCTCGCCCTTCTCACCGTACTGCTGGGTGGCCTCCCGGTTGCCCACGCCGGCTCTTTCGTATTGACCTGGCCCGGCAGCGGCGCCTGCGCGGGCTCCCTGCAGGCCTGTGTCGACAGTGCGCCGGCCGATGCCATTCTGGATCTCGTTCCCGGCGTCGCGATCGACGAGAACATCAGCATCGGACGCAGCCTCACGCTGCGCGGCCGCAGCGCCTCGCGCGTCCAGTTCGCCGATGGCCGAAGGATCACCGCCAGCAGCAGCGGCAGCGCCGACCTTGTGCTGCGCCTGCAGGACTTCGGCATGCAGAACGGTCGCATCCAGGTGAACCATGCCAGCAGCGGTCGCGCGCAGATCGAAGTCAGCGGCCTGCGCATGCGCGCCAGCCTCGCCACGGCGCACAGCGGCATCATCGTTGACCTCGGCTCCTCGGCCAGCACCGAGGTGCATGAGGTTCGCGTGGTGAACAATGACCTGGAACTGGTCGCCCCCAGCCTGTTCGATGCGGGCGTCCAGCTGTCCCTGTTCGGCAGCGGTCGGCGCGCGCGGATCGAGGTGAGCCACAACCGCATTCGGGCCGGCGCCCAGGGCCAGGGCCAGGGCGTGTTCGTCGACATCGCCGGCGGCGCCGATGCCGACGTGATCGCCCACGCCAACGAGATCCAGGGCCTGTTCGCGCGCGCGCTGCGGATCAGCGAGGGTCGCTTCAGCAGTACGGCTTCGACCATTCGCGCCGACGTCGTCAGCAATGCCCTGGTCGGCGGAGGAAACTTCACCGGCGGCGGTCTCGACGTGGTCACCAACAACGGCAGCATCGAGCTGGAGGCGATCAACAACACCATCGTCTTCGGCAGCGGCCTGGTGCTGAGCCACTGGGGTGGCTCGGGCGGTACGCCGGTCGGGCAGGTGACGGGCGGCATCTTCAACAACCTGATCGCCAATACCCGGTTTGGCTTGCAGAACACGCCCAGCGCGGGCGGCAATGCCACCGCCGACTGGAACCTCAAATGGCAGAACAACCCGGCCGGCGCACACACCCCCGGTGCCAACGATCTCAGCGTCGATCCGCAGCTGCGCTCGATGCTGGCGCCACGGCTGAGTGCGACCTCGCCGGCACGCGACGCCGGCAACGGCTTCGCCCTGCTGCGGGTGCCTGCTTCAGTGCAGAGCCATGACGCCGACGGCCTGCGCCGGTTCGTCAACGCCGTGGATATCGGAGCCTTCGAATTCGGGCATCGCGCACTGCAGCGGCGCAAGACCACGAGCGCGGCCAGCCCGCAGTTTCCGCTCATCGACGCCGAGCTCGACCTCGACAGCAGCCGCCGCATCTTCCTCACCCGCAACTTTGGCGCGGGCCCGGTGACCAACAATGCACCCGTCGGCGTGAGCTTCTTCGACCAGTGGTTCATCACCAATCTGGGCGGCCAGAACATGGCCCAAGGCGTCGCCTTCAACCTGTTCGCGCCGATCGGCACCAGCACCAACGGCGTGTTCCAGCACCTGGCCAGCGGCAGCAACACGCTGGACGGCAGCAGCCTCATCGACTGGAGCCCGATCAACGGCCAGCCCGAGCGCATCGTTCTGGCGACCCAGGCCACGCCCTTCGGCACACCCTTCCACCCCGGCCCGGTGGTGCTGTCCTATGTCGGCAGCCGCTGGAACCTGGTCACCGCCGACGGCAGCAACTTGGTCACAAACACGCGCTGGAACCTCTACTCGCAGCTGCCCAGCCCGCAGGCCTTCGTGCACGAGGTGCGTGCCGACAACCGCAACGGCAGTTCCGGCAGCCTGATCGGGCATCCACGCCTCGACGGTGTCGCCTGCGCGCAGATCCAGGTGATGCCGCTGGCCGGCAGCAGCGCGGCCGGCTCCATCGTCGACGTCGAGTACCTGCCCACGCTCGGCCGCCACCAGCTGTTCTCGAACACCGGTGCGCTGCCGCTGGGCGCGCGCTTCCACGTGCTGATCCTGCCCGAGCAGATCGAGGACTGCGCCGGCGGCGCGCTGTTCCGCGATGGCTTCGAGGGCACGGCCTTCTGAGCGGTGACACGCGGTCGCGCGACTTCTCGTCAGGCGCGGTGACAGGGCCGCTTCGCGCCCGGGAGTCCACCCCATGAGCATGTTCCGCAAGCCCTCGCAGCACCTGCTGCTCTCGCTAATGCTGGCGGCCGGCGCGCCGCTGGCGTTCGCCGGCGACCTCGGTCTGTTCCGCATCACCGGCAGCAGCGGCAATCAGGCCAATGGCGACGTCCAGCATCCCGCCGTGCATGACGGGGCGCTGCTGGTCGCCTACTCGACCAGTGCCCGCAATCTCGGGCTCGATCATCAGACCGGCGCGGCACAGATCTATGTGCAGGACGCCGTCACCGATGCGCTGGAGCTGATCAGCGCGGCGCCCAACGGCCTCGGCAGCAACGGCAACGCGGTGCATCCGGCCTTCAGCGGCAATGCCCGCTTCGTCGCCTTCAGCAGTTTCGCCAGCAACATCCTGGGCATCGATCAGCCGCAGTTCCTGACCCTCTACCTTCGTGATCGCGTCAGCCAAACCACGCGCCGCGTCTCCAACGGACTGAACGGGCTGATCAACGGCCAGGCACGCTATCCGACCGTGTCGGATGACGGCCGCTACGTCGCCTACTACAGCCAGGCCAGCAACCAGCTGCCGAACGACACCAACGGTCAAAGCGATCTGCTGCTGACCGACATGAACACCGGCACCACCGAACGGCTGTCGCTGAGCAATGCCGGGGGACAGGTGGCCGAGGGCGCGCAGGAGAGCTGGATGCCCAGCCTCAGTGGCGATGCGCGCTACGCAGTGTTCAGCGCGCGCGGCAACCTGACATCGATACCGGACAACACCGCCTTCCAGATTCACCTGCGCGATCGCCAAGCACAGACCACCGCCCTGCTCAGCCTCAACGCCCAGGGCCAGGCCGGCAACAGCAGCAGCGACCAGCCCAGCCTCTCGCGCAACGGCCGCTATGTGGCCTTCCGCAGCTTTGCCACCAACCTGGTCGGCGGCGCGCACAGCGGTCTGTTCCGTCTGGACCGCAGCAGCGGACAGCTGCTTGCCCTTCCGACGCCACCGAACAGCTTCGCCTGCAGTCTGCCGACGGTGTCGAACCGGGGCGATGTCAGCTTCCTCTGCTCGGACAGCCCCGGCAGCGGCCGCCAGGTCTGGCTGTTCCGCGCGCCCTCCAGTCTGTTCCTGCTCAGCGGCAGCACCGCGGGCGGAGTGAGCAACGGCGTTGCCGAGAGCTGGCACGCAATGGGCGAGAACGGCGTGCTGATGGCCTACGCCTCGAATGCCAGCACGATCGTGAGTGGCGACACCAACGCCCTCACCGACACCTTCGTGGTGGCCGATGTGGGTCGTCTGGGCCAGCTCTTCTCGGACGGCTTCGAGTGAAACCATGGCGCGTGGCATGTCCGCCTTCCTGCGCAACGCGCGTATCCCGTGCAGGGCCCGATCCGTGGGTCCGTCACGGAGCGCTGGAGATGCGAACACACCCCTTCCCCGGCCTGCTGCTCGGCCTCGTTGCCAGCGCCAGCTGCCTGGGCTTCGAGCCCGCTGAAGACATGCAGAGCGCGGAAGAGCGCGCCACCGAGACGGCGCCCGGCGTCTGGCACGGGCAGTGGACGCTGCGGCGCGCGCATCCGGCACTGCGCACGCTGGGCGCTTCGACGGCCTTGAACATCGAGGTTTGGCACAGCGTGGGCGCGCCGACCGCCAGCGTGCAATGGTCGACCGGCCCCGCGATCTGTCCACGGATCGAAGACGAAGCCTGCGAATGGGTCGGCGCCTACGGCAGCAGCGAGGGCGCGGTGATCGACGATCGCCTGTATTTCGCCCTGCCGCTGTCGGCCGACAGCGAAGACCCGCTGTTCCTGCACCTTCCCCGGCCCGGCGCCGGGCGTGGCGCCGCAGTCAATGCCAAGGGCGGGATCGCGTTCGCGCTCGAAGCCGAGCCCAGCCGCCCCTGAGCCTCGGTCTGTCGAGCTTCGCCCGCGCGCCGCTTGCGCGAACTGATATCACATTGATATCGTCCTCCCGCACCCAAGGAGGACGCCATGAAAGAACAGCCGCTCGGTTCACTGCCCGGTATTCCCACCGCCCTGGCGCTCTTGGCCGGGATGATCGCCCTCGTGCTGCTGTTCATCGCCGGCGTCCGCGCAGGCCCGGCCCTGATCGTGCTGGGCCTCGGCTTCACCACGCTCGGCTTCTGCCTGCTCGGCCTGTACATGGTCGAACCCAACCAGGCCGCGGTGCTGAGCCTGTTCGGCCGCTACGTCGGCACGGTCAAGGACACCGGCCTGCGCTGGAACAATCCCTTCTTCGCCAAACGCCATGTGTCCCTGCGCGTACGCAACTTCGAGAGCGGCAAGCTCAAGGTCAACGAACTGGAAGGCAGCCCGATCGAGATCGCCTCGGTCATCGTCTGGAAGGTGGTCGACTCCGCCGAGGCGGTGTTCAACGTCGATGACTACGAGAGCTTCGTCCACATCCAGTCGGAGTCGGCGCTGCGGGCGATGGCCAGCAGCTATCCCTACGAGCCGCACAACGACGGCGACATCGCCCTGCGCAGCCATGCCGCGGAAGTGTCCAAGCACCTGACCGAGGAGATCCAGGCGCGGCTCGAGCAGGCCGGCGTGGAGGTGCTGGAGGCGCGCATCAGCCATCTCGCCTACTCGCCCGAAATCGCCCAGGCCATGCTGCAGCGCCAGCAGGCCAATGCCGTGATCGCCGCGCGCACGCGCATCGTCGAGGGCGCGGTCAGCATGGTCGAAATGGCGCTGGACAAGCTGGCCGAGCGCAAGGTCGTGGAACTCGACGACGAGCGCCGCGCGGCCATGGTCAGCAACCTGCTGGTCGTGCTCTGCGGCGACCGCGGCCCGCAGCCGGTGCTGAACTCCGGCAGCCTGTACTGAGCGCCGATGAGCGAGAAGAAAGCCTATCCGCTGCGGATCCGTGCCGAGGTGCTCGAGGCCATGCAGCTGTGGGCGGATGACGAGCTGCGCTCATTGAACGCGCAGATCGAATACGTGCTGCGCGACGCCCTGCGTCGCAGCGGCCGTCTGAAGGCGGCGCCGCCGGCGCCGCCGATCACCGACACGGACGAATGAGGCCCGGGGCAGACACCGTCATGAAACGCCGCTGGATCACTACGCTGATCGCGATCGCAGCGCTTGCGGCCTATGGCTTCGGCTTTGAACACTCGGCCTGGGGTCTGGTGGCTGCCGGTGCTGCGCTTGAGCTGTGGTTCTGGCTGCGGCTGCTGCCCGCAGAACCCCATCAGCCCACGTAACCCGCCAGAACGAACAGCGCCAGCACGCTGAGCCAGACCAGCAGCACGCGCCAGACGAGACTCATGGCGTCGCGCAGCTCGCGCAGGGCACCCGCTGGAATGGCGGCGGTACCGACGAGGCTGGCCTCGTCACCCGCGAGCTCGACCTCACTGGGCGGCGGCAGGCCTTCGTCGAGAGCGTCCTCGATCAGCTCCTCGCGCACGCTGGCCCGGGCAGCGGCATCCAGAAAGCCCAGATCCAGCACGAACCAGCCCTGGCCGCGACCGGCATGCCAGTCGCGCCAGGCAGCCAGCACCGCGTCGAAATGCGCGGCCAGCGCCAGCGCCAGACACATCAGCTGGGCCGGCGCCCAGTCCAGCAGCAGGGCGAACTGGCGCAGGGGCTCGCGCTGGCCTTCAGGCGCAGCATCGCGCTCGCGCGCGGCGAGCTGGGCGAGGCGGTACATCAGTGCACCGAAAGCGCCGAGGAGCAGGAACCAGAACAGCACGCCGAACCAGCGCGACAGGCCCTGGCGGAACACGGTGTGCACCAGCGGCGTACCCGACGCCACGCAGTCGACACAGCCCTCGCTGAGATCGACCAGGGCCTGGCGGCGCGCGTCGGCATCGGGCGCCGAGGCCAAAGCTTCGACATCCAGATCCAGATCGCGCGGGCCCCAGCACAGGAACAGCACGGCCAGCTGCAGCAGGAATCCCGGCAGGCCGTACAGCCACAGCGACAGCCACCACTGCAGGCCGGCCAGCACCAGCAGCGGCAGGGCCAGGACCAGCACCCAGCCCCAGGGGCTCGACAGGCCGGACTGACGACCCAGCCCCTCCAGGGCGTCACGCAGCAGGGCGGCCACGCGATCGTGCTGCCGCAGACGCTGCGCGGCCGGGGCCAGATGGTCCAGCACCAGCGAAAGCACCACGGCAACCAGCGCAGCAGACATCGTTCGGATTCCTCGGTTGAGTGCGCGGCACAGGCCGACGCGGCGGATCAGGGCACGAGGAGCGTGGTGCAAAAGCGGACGCCTCGCAAGTCGCCGCAACCCTACGCAGGCGTGCAGTGGGCGACTGTTGGCAGCCAGCGAAAGCGAGTGCTGGCGTGACTGCGGCGCAGGCTTTGCTTATCTCTCTTCGTGGACATACGGCAGGGAGTTCGCACATGCACGGCAGCGATGAGATTGTCACTGCGGGCAGCGCCACCGCGCTTTGGCATGACCTGGTGCGCGAGGGCGAGCAGCGCTGCGGAGCGCAGCTCGACGAGAACAGCGAGAGCTGGCTGGTGTTCACCCTGATGCGCCATCTCGGCAGCACGGGGCTGGCCGAACCAGCCATGGGCCTGGTCTATCTCGAAGCGCTGCGCACCGCGGGCAGCGCCCAGCGCAGCCTGGCCCTGCAGGAGGTCGGCGAGCGCTGCCTGCTGATCGCCGGGCTCTACCCGGAGCTGGCGCAACGCCGACGCGTCAGCCAGCGCTATTACATCGAGCTCGGCCAGGGCGCTTTCAGGCAACTCGCCGAGGAGGCGCGCCGCGCTGCCGCCGAACTCTACGCCGGCATCGCCGAGCAGTTCGCGCGGCTGGTCCGGGTGCTGGTTGAACTCCGCGCGCTGTCGGGCGAATGGCGCGGGCTCGACCCTTTGGAACGGCATGCCCTGAGCCTCGCGGCGCGGACGCCTCGGGATTTCGAGTCCTGCATCCTGATCGGCGAGAGTGGACGCGCCTGAACAAGCGCGAGGGCGTCGAGTGCGGCCGTAGGCCCGAAGCACCGGGTTGGGCCTCGCCTCAGCCGCCGGCGGCCAGCACAGTCGGCAACCAGGTCGCAAGCTCCGGCCACAGCGCCAGCACAAGCAGCATCAGCAACTGCAGGCCGATGAAGGGCAGCACGCCGCGGTAGAGCTCGGGCGTGGCCAGGCCTTCGCGCACGGCGCCACGCAGGTAGAACAGGGCGAAGCCGAAGGGCGGCGTCAGGAAGCTGGTCTGCAGATTGATGGCCATCATCACGCCCAGCCAGACCGGATCGACGCCGAGCAGGAAGAGGACCGGAGCGACGATCGGCACCACCACGAACACGATCTCAATGAAGTCGAGCACGAAACCGAGCAGGAACATCAGCAGCATCACCGCGACAATCGCACCCCACTTGCCGCCGGGAAGGCCGGTGAGCAGGTCGTGCACCAGGTCATCGCCGCCGAAGCCGCGGAACACGAGCGCAAACAGGGCGGCGCCGACCAGGATGGCGAACACCATGGCGGTGATCATCACCGTCTCGCGCGAGACATGGCGCAGGCAGTCCAGGTCGAGTTGGCCGCGTGCCAGCGCCAGCAGGCTGGCGCCGACCGCGCCGACACCCGCGGCCTCGGTGGGCGTCGCAAAGCCGAACAGGATCGAGCCCAACACGCAGACGATCAGCAGCAGGGGCGGGATCACCGCCAGCAGCAGCTGCACGGGACCGCGCTGTGGCAGGGCAGCGGGGTCCAGCGCCGGTGCGCGATGCGGCTGGCGCCAGGCCACCCAGGCCGCGTAGGCAAGGTAGAGCCCGACCAGAAGCACACCCGGCAGGATCGCGCCGGCAAACAGATCTCCGACGGAAACCGTCTGCGGCGCGAAGTTGCCGAGCTTCAGCTGCGCCTGCTGATAGGCCGAGCCCAGCTGGTCGCCAAGCAGCACCAGCACCACCGAGGGCGGAATGATCTGGCCCAAGGTGCCGGACGCGCAGACCGCGCCCGAGGCCAGCCTGGGGCAATAGCCGTGGCGCAGCATGGTCGGCAGCGCGATCAGACCCAGCGTCACCACCGTGGCGCCGACGATGCCGGTCGACGCCGCCAGCAGTGCGCCCACCACCAGCACGGCGAACACCAGCCCGCCGCTCGCCCGGCCAAACTGTGCGGCCACGGTTTCCAGCAGGTCCTCGGCCATCTTCGAGCGCTGCAGCATGACCCCCATGAACACGAACAGGGGCACGGCCAGCAGGGTCTCGTTGCCCATGATCCCGAACACGCGGTTGGGAAAGGCTTCGAGGAAGGCGGCATCGAACACGCCCAGGGCGATGCCGAGGCCGGCAAACAGCAAGGCCACGCCGCCCAGGGTGAAGGCCACCGGAAAGCCGAGCATCAGGCCCAGGCACAGGCCCAGCACCAGCAGCACCACCATCAGCGCACTCATGCTGGAGCTCCGGTGCTCAGCGCCGCGCGCAACCGCTGCAGGAACAGGGCCAGCGACTGCACGGCCAGCAGCCAGGCGCTGAGCGGAATCAGACTCTTCAGCAGGAACAGAGCGGGCAAGCCACCCGGCTCGCGGGAGGACTCTCGGACCAGCCAGCTGGCCGCCACGTAGTCGAGGCTGACCCACACCAGGAACAGGGCGAAGGGAAGCAGCAGCACCAGGTGACCGCCGGCCTCGATCCATGCCCGCGAACGCGGGGACAGGCGCGCATGCAGCACGTCCACCCGCACATGGCGCTCATGCCGGAGCGCCCAGGCCATCCCCAGCATGAACACGCAGGCGTGCAGCCAGAGCATGGCCTCCTGCACCGCCACCGAACCCTTGCCGAAACCGTAGCGCGCGGCCACCAGGCCGAAGCACAGCAGCACCACCAGCGGTGTCAATGCAGTCAGCGCGGCACCGAGCCAGCGCTGCAGGGTATCGAGCGCCTGTGGCATGGCCACCAGCAGCAGGCCGAGCACGGCGAGCAGCCAGAGCGGCAGCGCAATCCCGAGCAGACGGAGGTCGGCGGCCGCGAGACCGAAGGCGTGCAGGGCATCGATCATGGGCGCGGATTCAGCGGACAGAGTGGTGGAACGAAATGCATCGGAGGCTGGCCGGCACCGGTCGATGCAGACGGTTCAGACGCGGAACAGGCCCATAGGGTGGGCCCTGGCCCACCAGAGCTCAAGATCTGCGAAGTCTTTCCACCCGATCGCGCCCCTGGAGTTCAAGGCGGGGCGGGCGGCGGCCGGAGCCGTGGCGCCTCTTCTTGGGCCTGCATCCCTGATGGAGCGGCAAGCCGTGGAGGCCATGGTGGGCCAGGCCCCGCCCTATGGGTTGCGTGCGCCGCTCAATTCCACTCGAACAGGGTCCAGTAGACCGGCCGCACATTGCCTTCGTAGTCGTGCGAATCCAGCTTGCCGTCGCCGTTGGTGTCGATGATCTGGTAGGGCTTGCCGCGCTGCGGCGTCACCTTGACCATCTGCAGGCGGCCGTTGGTGCGGTACTCCTCGATCACATCGCCGGTCTTCTCGTCGCGGCGGATGTTCACGGTGGGCGCGGAGTCTTCGCTGGGCAGGTTGGGCAGCTTGGGCGGGATCGGCGCCTCCTCGGCGGGCGGCGTTTCCGCAGGCGTGCCGGTCTGGGCCCAGGCGAGCGGGGCGGACAGCGCGGCGATCAGCAGAACGGACAGGACGCGTGGGGTCGAACGCATGAGGGCGGGCCTCCGTGGTTGAAGCCTTGAGCATAGCCACCGACAGGGGCGAGGCATAGCGCGGGCGACTACACTGCCGCGCATGGACAAGCTCATCCTGATCGACGGTTCCAGCTACCTCTATCGCGCCTTCCACGCCCTGCCGCCGCTGTCGAACGCGGCCGGCGAGCCCACCGGCGCGCTGTTCGGGGTGGTCAACATGCTGCGCGCCACGCTGAAGGAAGGGCCGACCTATGCGGCCTTCGTGATGGACGCCTCCGGGCCGACCTTCCGCGACGCGCTCTACCCCGAGTACAAGGCCAACCGCGAGGCCATGCCCGACGATCTGCGCGCGCAGATCGAACCGATGATGGCGATCGTCGAGGCGCTGGGCTTTCCGATCCTGCGCGTGTCCGGCGTCGAGGCCGATGACGTGATTGGCACCCTGGCGACGCGCGCCGCCGCCGAAGGCATCGAGGTCGAAGTCTCGACCTCGGACAAGGACTTCGCCCAGCTGGTACGGCCGGGCATCACCCTGGTCAACACCATGAGCGGCTCGCGACTGGACGAGGCCGGGGTGGTCGAGAAGTTCGGCGTGCGCCCCGAGCAGATCATCGACTACCTGGCGCTGATGGGCGACAGCGTCGACAACATCCCCGGCGTCGACAAATGCGGCCCGAAAACGGCGGCCAAGTGGCTGGGCGAGTACGGCAGCCTGGACGGCGTGATCGAGGCTGCTGCGAAGATGGGCGGCAAGATCGGCGAGAACCTGCGTGCGGCCCTGCCGCGACTGCCGCTGAATCGCCAGCTCACGACGATCAAGACCGACGTCGAACTGGATCGTGGCCCGACCGATCTCACCCTGCGCCCGCGCGATGTCGAGGCGCTCAAAGCACTGTATGCGCGCTATGGCTTCAATGCGGCGCTGCGCGATCTGGAGACCGGCAACGGCGGCAGTCCTTCGAAGCCGGCGGGCGCGGGTTCCAACGTCGCCACCGCCGCGCCCGCCGCGAACCTGCCGGCACAGACGCGCGGCAGCTACCGGTTGATCCTGAGCGAAGACGATCTCGACGCACTGATCCGCGAGCTCGAAGCCGCGGATCTGATCTGCTTCGATACAGAGACGACCAGCCTGGATGCGCTGCGCGCCGAGCTGGTGGGCCTCGCGTTTTCGACCCGCACGGGCGAAGGCGCCTATATCCCGGTGGCCCACGTCTACCCGGGTGCGCCTGCACAACTGGATCGCGCCGCGGTGCTCGAGAAACTCAAGCCCGTGCTGGAAGACGCGTCCAAGCCCAAGCTCGCGCAGAACGCCAAGTACGACCTCCACGTGCTGCGCGAGCACGGCGTCCTGCTGCGCGGGCTGGCGCACGACAGCATGCTGGAGAGCTTCGTGCTGAACTCCACCGCCAGCCGCCACGACATGGATTCGCTGGCCAAGAACTACCTGGGCTACACGCCGATCGCCTACTCGGAAGTCGCCGGCAAGGGGGCCAAGCAGATCTCCTTCGCCGAGGTCGACCTCGAGGTCGCGCGCGACTACTCGGCCGAGGACGCCGACATCACCCTGCGCCTGCATCAGACCCTGTGGCCCCGGCTTGAGGCCGAGCCGACGCTGGCCCGGGTCTATCGCGAGATCGAGCTGCCGCTGGTGCAGGTGCTGGCCGATATGGAAGCCGCCGGCGTGCTGGTCGATGCCGACGAGCTGCGCCGGCAGAGTCAGGACCTCGGCCGCCGCATGCTGGAGCTGCAGAAGCGCGGCTTCGAGCTGGCCGGGCGCAGCTTCAACTTCGACTCGCCCAAGCAGCTCGGCGCCCTGCTGTTCGACGAGATCGGCCTGCCAGCGCTGGTGAAGACGCCGGGCGGCGCGCCCAGCACCAACGAGGAAGCGCTGGAAGCCATTGCGGATCGCCACGAGCTGCCGAAGCTGATCCTCGAATATCGCGGCTTGGCCAAGCTGCGTGGCACCTACACTGACAAGCTGCCGGAGGCGATCCATCCGGCGACGGGGCGCGTGCACACCAGCTTCCATCAAACCGGCGCGGCGACGGGGCGCTTGTCCTCGTCGGACCCGAACCTGCAGAACATTCCGATCCGCACCGAGGACGGCCGCCGCATCCGCCGCGCCTTCATTGCGCCCAAGGGCCACAAGCTGGTCGCCTGCGACTACTCGCAGATCGAACTGCGGATCATGGCGCACCTCTCCGAGGACCCCGGCCTGCTGTCGGCCTTTGCCGGCGGCCAGGACGTGCATCGCGCCACCGCCGCCGAAGTGTTCGGCGTGCCGCTTGAGGATGTCGGCCCCGACCAGCGTCGCGCGGCGAAGGCGATCAACTTCGGCCTGATGTACGGCATGAGCGCGTTTGGTCTGGCCAAGCAGCTCGGCATCGACCGTGGCGAGGCCCAGGACTACATCGCGCTCTACTTCGCCCGCTATCCTGGCGTGCAGGGCTACATGGAGCGGGTGCGCCAGCAGGCGCGCGAGCACGGCTATGTCGAGACCGTGTTCGGCCGGCGTCTGTACTTGAACGACATCCACGCCCGCCAGCAGGGCCTGCGCGCGGGTGCGGAGCGCGCCGCCGTCAACGCGCCGATGCAGGGCAGCGCCGCCGACATCATCAAGCGCGCCATGCTCGACCTGCACGACTGGCTGGGCGGGCAGGACGGCCGCGCACGCATGGTCCTGCAGGTGCACGACGAACTGGTCTTCGAATGCCGCGAGGACTTTGTCGACACCCTGGTCGCCGAAGCCAAGCGGCGCATGCAGGCCGCGGCGGAGCTGCGGGTGCCGCTGATCGTCGAGGCCGGCGTGGGCGACAACTGGGACGAGGCGCACTGAGGGCCTCCGTCGGTCCCCGCCCGGCCCGGCTGGCATTGGGGCCGATGGCGGGGGGACCCGCGCTCGCGCAGGCATGACTGTTTCGCCCGCTGGCGCCCGCTGAGTCGGCATCAAGCGCCCATCAGCGCGGAATCTTCGACCTTCGTCCTAGTGGTCCAAACGAAACCAAGGCACCGCCCAGATGGGCAGGACCGGCGGCGGCTCGCGCTTTCAGATCAAGCACTTGCACGCCGGAGCAGGGCTCTATCCATCAGAATTGTCTGAAATATCCAGATTGACGCACAGTTGTTGCGTGACGCCGAGCCATCGCGCGCGATACGAAGCGCACACTTCCGGATGAACGAAAGATTAATTGTGTTCAATCGTCACGCCGGCAGTCACGGGACTTTCAGAATGAACGCGTAAGATGCGCAGCACGTCCGGCGCAACGCCGGATCGATTCACTCCCTCCCCCTTGAGTGAATACACGGAAGGACTGGTTCCCCCCGACCGCCTTCCGGCCCCCAAGCCCCGAGAGCTCCCCCCGGCTCTCGGGGCTTTCTATTTCCGGGCCCGCGAAAGCGCACACGGCACACCTGGCAGCCCGCAGCGCCTAAAGCGCCGCTGAACACTTTCGACCGCCCGCTTGAACTCCCCGCCCCCGACGCAATCTTTGATCCCGGCGGTGCAACGCCGCCCTCCGCGATTCACTCCCTCCCCCTCCGAGTGAATCCGCGCGGTCCACGGCTCCCCCCGGCCAGGCCCGCGCCCCCGACCCCGGAACCGCTCCCCCTCGGTTCCGGGGTTTTTATTTGGAGAGCCGGGATTCGGGATTCGGGATTGGCCGACGGCTGTCGAGGCGCATCGAGGTTTGCGCGCGCAGCTGCGATGAGCGCGCCTCTCGAGTCCAAGATCCGGCACGCAGCCGCTTGCGAAGCCTCGATGGTTCAATCCCCAATCCCCAATCCCGAATCCCCGCTCCCAAGCCACTCCCGCGGCCGCAGGTAGTCGTTGAGGCGGGCCTCGGCGCTGCCGGGCGCGGGCGTGTAGCCGTACTCGAAGCGCACGCGCGGGGGCAGGCTCATCAGGATGGACTCGGTGCGGCCGCCGCTCTGCAGGCCGAACAGGGTGCCGCGGTCCCAGACCAGGTTGAACTCGACGTAGCGGCCGCGACGGTAGAGCTGGAACTCGCGCTCGCGCTCGCCGTAGGGCGTGTCGCGGCGACGCTCGACGATCGGCAGATAGGCATCGAGGAAGCCGTTGCCCACCGCCTGCAGGTAGGCGAAGTCGCGCTCGAAATCCTCGTGCAGGTCGTCGAAGAACAGGCCGCCGACGCCGCGGGTCTCGCCGCGGTGCTTCAGGAAGAAGTACTCGTCGCACCAGCGCTTGTGCGCGGCATAGCGCGCTTCGCCGCCGAAGGGCTCGCACAGCGCGCGCGCGGTGCGGTGCCAGTGCAGCACGTCCTCATCGATCGGATAGAAGGGCGTGAGATCAAAGCCGCCGCCGAACCACCAGCCCACCACCTCGCCGTCGCGCATCGCTCGAAAGTGGCGCACGTTGGCGTGGGTGGTGGGGAGGTACGGATTGCGCGGATGGAAGACCAGCGACACGCCGACCGCGCGCCAGGACGCACCGGCCAGCTCGGGTCGAGCGGCGCTGGCCGAGGGCGGCAGGCGCTCGCCGCTGACGTCCGAGAAACCGATGCCAGCCTGCTCGAACACCGCGCCCTCGCGCAGCACGCGGGTGCGCCCGCCGCCGCCCTCGGCGCGCTGCCATGCGTCTTCGGCAAAGCGCGCGGCGCCGTCGGCGCCCTCGATGGCGCTGCAGATGCGGTCCTGCAGGCCGCGCAGGTAGTCGGCCACGGTGTCGATGGGCTGCATGGCGGGAGTTCGTGCGTGCGAAAGGGTCGGGCATCATAGCCGGCCGTGTTCAGACGCCTGCCCCGATGTCCGAGGCTCCGCTCGACCTGCTCTACCGTGACGAGGCCCTGGCCGTGGTCAACAAGCCGGCGGGCCTGTTGGCCCACCGCAGCCAGATCGCCGCGCACGAGGACCGCTTCCTGCTCGACCAGCTGCGCGAGCAGCTCGGCCAGCGCTGCTTCCTCGCCCATCGGCTGGACCGCGCCACTTCGGGCGCCCTGCTGCTGGCCTTCGACAAGAGCACGGCCGCCGCACTCGGCGAGCAGTTCATGGGCCGCAGCGTGGAGAAGACCTATCTCGCGGTGGTGCGCGGCTGGACCGAAGACTCCGGCTGCATCGAGCACGCGCTGGATGCGCCCGGCAAGCCCGAGCCGAAGCCGGCGATCAGCCACTACCGCCGGCTGGCGACAATCGAACTGCCCCACCCCATGGGCGGCTTCGAGACCGCGCGCTACAGCCTGCTGGCGATGCAGCCCGAGACCGGCCGCTACCGCCAGCTGCGCCGGCACCTCAAACACATCCACCACCACCTGATCGGCGACACCAGTCACGGTGACGGCCGCCACAACCGCCTGTTCCGCGCCGAGTTCCGCTGCCACCGCATGCTGCTGCACGCCTGGCGGATCGCCTTCGACCATCCGTCCGACGGTCGCCGGCTCGACATCGAAGCGCCCGTCGACGGCGAGTTCGCGGCGCTGCTGGAGCGGTTCGGGTGGCGGGCGGCGTTGCCGCCCGCCGGGATTCGGGATTGGGGATTCGGGATTGGCAATCCGAGCTAGCGCCCCATCCCACTGCATGCGGCTCCCCTCTCCCCTTGTGGGAGAGGCGTGGGGGGAGAGGGAGGCTCTTGCCCCAATCCCCAATCCCCGCTCTCAACGCTCGCTACAATCCCGCAGCCCCCGCGAACCCTGCCCATGCTCCGCATCACGCCCTCCATCGCCATCCCTGACGAAGAGCTCGAGGAACGCTTCGTGCGTTCGTCCGGCCCCGGCGGGCAGAACGTCAACAAGGTCGCGACCGCGGTCGAACTGCGCTTCGATGCAGCGAATTCCGATGCGCTGCCGGCGCCCTTGAAGGCCCGACTGCTGGCGCGTCGCGACAGCCGCATCACCGAAGACGGCGTGGTGATCATCCAGGCCCAGCGCTACCGCAGCCAGGACCGCAATCGCGAGGACGCGCGCGAACGCCTGCTGGCGCTGATCCAGGCGGTGCTCAAGCCGCCGAAGCCGCGCATCGCCACCAAGCCCACCAAGGGCTCGCAAGAGCGGCGCCTGTCCAGCAAACGCGAGCGCGCCGGCATCAAGCGCCAGCGCGCCGCCCGCGCGACGGACCACGACTGATGCTGCCGCTCGACACGCCCGTTCATCAGCCTCTGCCTGACTGCGCGCCGCGCCGCGGCGGCGCCTTCACCCGCTGGCTGGCGCGCAGCGCGCTGCGGCTCGGCGGCTGGCGGGTGCGCGGCGAATTTCCAAGCGAACACAGGCTGATGATCATCGTCGCTCCGCACTCCTCGGGCTGGGACGCGGTCTGGGGCCTGCTGGTGCGGATTGCGCTGGGCGTGGACATCAGCTTCATGGCCAAGGCCGAGCTGTTCAGCGGCCCGATCGGCTGGGTGCTGCGGCGGTTGGGCGGTTTCCCGGTCAATCGCAGCAGCAGTGCCGGCGTGGTCGAACAGGTGGCCGAGCGCTACCGCAGCCGCGAAACCCTGTGGGTGGCGCTGGCGCCCGAGGGCACACGCCGCCGCGTCGAGCACTGGAAGTCCGGCTTCTGGCGTATCGCCCGCGCCGCCGAGGTGCCGGTGCTGTGCGTGTACTTCCACTATCCGGAAAAGGTCATCGGCATCGGGCCCCTGCTGCGGATGACCGACTCCCTCGATGACGACATGGCGAGGATCCGCGAGTACTACCGGCCCTGGATCGGGAAGAACCGCGGCACGGTGTAAGCCTGCGTTCGCCCGCGCAAGGCGCTTCGGCCTTTTCGAACAGCGCGCGAACGAAAACGCCCGGACCGCACAAGCAGCCCGGGCGCCAAAGACACCGATACACGCGAAGAAGCAAAGCCAAGCCGAAAGACTGCCCGGAACGTCCGAGCCCCGCCGACCCTGCCCACAAAGGCCAGGTCATACACACAGCGGGCCGAATCCGTGGCCGCGCTGGACGATGCAGAGACTAGAGATCGCAGCGCCCGGGTTCAGCTGCGGGTTTGGTGCGGGTTTGTTGGCGGTTTGTAGGCGGCCATTCGCAACCGCCCAGTTGTGGCGCGCCGCGGCGCCCTCAAAGGCGATGCGTGCGCGCCAGACGCTGGATCAGGACATAGGTGATCAGACTCACGGGAACGCCGTAGATCAGGAACAGCGTGGCAAGACTGGCATCCCAGAGCAGCAGCGCGAGCGCCGGCAGCGCGCCGACGACCGCGAAGCTCAGTGGGTCGGCCTCGCGATGTCGCAGCAACCACGCCCACAGCGGCGCGCAGAGCAGCAGTGCCGGCGGGCCGCCGATGAAGCTGGCCACGAAGGCCACCGCGAGGACGAGCAAGGGATAGGCCGCGAGATCCGCCAGCGACACCGCGGCGTCCGAGCCCAGCGCGAAAATCAGCGCCAGACAGGCACTCACCGCGGCGGAACCGACAGCAACGGCGACAAAGGTCGCTTCCAGCGTGTGCAGCAGCAACAAGCGGTAGGGCCTTCGGGCGATGCGCTCGGCCCGGGCACAGCCCGGGTCGAGGTTGGCCGCCACGGCTCGCGGAGTCGCCGAGGCAGAGGAGGAGTTCACGGCTGCGACTCCGCCGGCCGCTGCGGGAGTACGGACGTCAGCTCAAGCTCGGATTCCATGCGCCGCTGCGAGCGCACCCAGCGGTTCACGGTGTGCCCCAGGCGGGCAATCATCACCATGTTGAAGAAGTGCATGCCGCCGAGCACCAGCAGCGTGATGCCGACCCGTGAGCCGACCGCCGGCACCAGCTCGACGGGCCCGGCGTTCCAGCCCGCGAGGCGGTAGCAGACGAATCCCAGATTGACGAGATAGAAGCCGATCACCAGGAGGCGGTTGGTGCTGCGGGCGAGCTCTTCGTCCTGGCCAAAGCAGCGGATGAGGAACATCTCGCCGCTCGAGGACAAGGCCCGCGCGACCCAGATCGTCAGGCCGATCGAGGCGATCAGATACACCGCATAAGCGACGTGCGTTACAACGAAGTCTTCTAGGCTGAGCATGGGGCGACCCTCGTGGTGGAAGAGGACCGCAGGTTCTGCGCCCGCCGCCGCCGCCGGCTTCCGGATCGATCACACCGGAACACTGCGTAGCCACAGCGCAATGGAATCAATACCTTACGCGCTTCCAGAAAGATCATCCGGAACCCATCGGAAGGATCATTGACCCAGCGGAGCGGAATCCTCGCCTCGGCGGATCGGCAATCGAGCCACCGCACCGGGGCCGCCCCGCGTGATTCGATCCCGCGCGAAGCGCGTGCGGCGGAGGCGAGGTCCGGTGGGTCAGGACCCACCCCATGAGCAGGCGAAGGGTTCGCGCTGGCGGGAGCGAGCCTTCCCCGTTTCTAATCTGACCCCGACCCCAGCGCCTGCTTGCGGTACTGCCCCGGCACCACGCCGAGCTCGTCCTTGAAGGCGACATAGAAGGTCGACTGCGAGGCAAAGCCCACCGCCAGGCCGACCGACAGCACCGAGGCGCGGGGCTCTTCGACCAGCATCCGCTGCGCATCACGCACCCGGTGCTGGCGCACCAGCTTCGAGAAGCCGATGCCGAGATGCGCATTGACCAGCTCGGACAGCTGGTGGGTGGACAGCGCCATCAGCTCGGCGACGCGGGCCAGGCTCAGACCCTCGTCGCGGTGGATGCGCTCGACCTCGAACAGTCGCGTCAGCTCGGCCAGCTTGGCCTGCACGTCGACTCGCCCAAGGGTGCTCTGGGCATAGCTCTGCGCCACCGCCTCCTGGGTCTTGCTGGCGATGTCCGGGACCGCCAGCAGCAGCCAGAGCACGCCGAAGAAACCGATCGCGATCATCCAGGCATAGGTCTGCACATAGGCTGCCCAGCCCAGACCGAAGGGCGCCCACACCCCAGCGATGCCGATCGTCATGCCCATCACTGCGAACACCAGCACCACCGGCAGCTCCAGCCGGAACCAGCGCCGCAGCGCGCGCAGCCGATACACCAACAGGGCCAGATGCAGGGCGAAGGCCGTACCCATGCCGAGCGCGAGCGGAATCGCCCAGACCAGCGGCACCCCTGCGCCCGCCGCCAGCACCAGCAGCGGCAGGCTCCACTCCCAGCGCCGCCAGTCCTCGTGCCGCCGCAGCAGGCCGAGCAGCAGCCAGTAGAAGCCCAGCGACTGCAGGAACAGCACGAGGACATAGCTGCGCGTCAGCGGCATCGCGGCCGCCGACTCGAGCATGCCGAGATGCGACCACTGCGTGTGCGCGAGCCCCAGCAGCATCACCCAGCCCGCCGCGCGCGACTGTGGCGGCAGGTCGAGGCCGCGATACGCCGTCGCCAGCGCCAGCATCAGCAGCACCGCCGCCCCCACGGAGAAGCCGACCAGCAGCAGGAGGAGGTCTGTCATCGAGTGGGCACCTGAACGTCGGCCGGGGCACAGTCTGCGCAGCAGGCGCGATGGATGCCAGCCGGCAGACCCGCTGGAACCACGTCAGCAGGCGCCGCGCCGGGGGAGATCCTCCGAGCCTGACTTCGGCCAAGCGCAGCGCGGCCCAACATCGCACGCTCAACGCTCGCCTCGGGATTCAATGCCGCGCTTTTTGGCCGCGCTGCGCTTGGCCCAAGCTACCGGAGCGACATCAGGCTTCGCGGGTGACTCAGCCCTGCCGCTTCAGCTCGATCAGCGCCGAGGTATCGGCATCGCCCAGGCCGCGCTCGACCAGCTGGGCGTAGTCGGCCAGGGCCTGTTCGATCACCGCGGTGTTGACGCCGGCGTTCTGGGCCATGCCGAGCACGATGCGCAGGTCCTTCAACAGGTGGGCGCACTTGAAGCCGGGCACGTACTCGCGGCGCAGCATGGTGGCGCCGCGCTTGTCGAGGAACCAGTTGCCGGCGGCGCCGGCGCCCAAGGTGGGCAGCAGCTTGTCGGGATCGAGGCCGAGCTTCTCGCCCAGCGCCAGGCCTTCGCAGACGGCCTCGTTGATGCCGGCGACCAGCACCTGGTTGACCGCCTTGGTGCTCTGTCCGGCGCCGGTCGCGCCCATGTGGGTGATGCGCAGGGCATAGGCCTCGAGCGCGGGGCGCACCGCTTCAAGATCGTCCGCAAGTCCGCCGACCATGATCGAGAGCTTGCCGTTGCGTGCGCCTTCGGCGCCGCCGCTGACCGGCGCGTCGATGAAGCCGATGCCGCGCTCGGCGAGCAGGCGCGCGGCCTCGCGCGCGGTGTCGGCGCTGACCGTCGAATGATCGACAACGCGCGCGCCGCGCTTCAGCACTTCGCGCAGGGCCTGAACGTTCTGCAGCACGTCGGCGTCTTCGGAGACGCAGAGCAGCACCACCTCGCAGTCGGCAAAGTCCGATGCCGAAGCGGCTGCGCGCACGCCGAGCTGGGCGGCGAGTGCCTCCGCCTTCGCCCGGGTGCGATTGCCGACCGCGGCCAGCAGGCCGCGGGCGTGGAGATGGCCGGCCATTGGCGCGCCCATGGCGCCCAGGCCGATGAATCCGCAGTGCAGTCTGGAGTGCTCAGCCATTGGCTTCGTCCGCGAGGTAGGTGTAGCCAGTGAGGCCGGCTTCGAGCGCGGCGGACAGGCGCAGCGCTTCTTCAGCCGGCAGATCGGCGGCGGCGACCATGGCGCCGTAGCGGCGGCGCAGGTCGGACAGGCTGTAGCCCACATAGTCGAGCATCACGTCGGCGGTGTCGCCGCGGCGGCTGCGCTCCAGCGTGTAGCCGTTGCCGGTGAGGCGCACGTTCACCGCATCGGTATCGCCGAACAGGTTGTGGATGTCACCCAGCGTGTCCTGGTAGGCGCCGACCATGAAGATGCCCAGGCGATAGCTCTCGCCCGCCCGCGGCGCGTGCAGGGGCAGACTGCTGTCGAGGTCGCCGCTGTCGACATAGGTCTCGACCTGGCCGTCGGAGTCGCAGGTCAGATCGGCGATGATGCCGCGCCGGGTCGGCGCTTCGTTCAGGCGGTGAATCGGCGCGATCGGGAAGATCTGGTCGATCGCCCAGACGTCGGGGATCGATTCGAACACCGAGAAGTTGACGAAGTACTTGTCGACCAGGCGCTCGTTGAGTTCATCCAGCACGGCGCGATGGCCCTTCTCGGCGTAGTCGAGGCGGGCACGCACGCCCTGGGCGATGGCGTAGAACAGGTCGTCGATGGCCGCGCGCTCGGCCAGCTCCAGCTGGCCCAGGGCATACAGGGCCTGGCCTTCGGCCTGGTAGTGCTGGGCCTCGTGATAGAGCTCGAGCGCAGGACGCTCATCCAGCGCGGCATGGGTTTCGCGCAGGTGACGGATCACCGCCGGCTCATCGTTGGCCGCGGGCGGCACCGCGCCTTCCGGCGCGGGCTCGACCTCGGAGACGTTGGCGACCAGCAGGGCGTGGTGTGCGGTCAGCGCACGACCCGATTCGGTCATCACCTTGGGCGGGGTCAGGCCGTGCTCGACGCAGGCCTCGGCCAGCGGCTGCACGATGGTGCTGGCGTACTGGGTGAGACCGTAGTTGATCGAGCAACTGCCGCGCGAGCGCGTGCCTTCGTAGTCGACACCCAAACCGCCACCGACGTCCATGTAGCGGATCGGCGCGCCGAGCTTGCTCACTTCGACGAAGTAGCGGGTGGCTTCGCGCATGCCTGCGGCGAAGTCGCGCACGTTGGAGATCTGGCTGCCCATGTGGAAGTGCAGCAGCTCCAGGCAGTCGAGCATGTCGGCGCCGCGCAGGCGCTCGACGAGGTCGAGCAGCTGGCGCGGCGACAGCCCGAACTTGGCCTTGTCGCCACCGCTGTTCTGCCACTTGCCGGCGCCGAGGCTGGCCAGCCGCATGCGTACGCCGAGGCCGGGCCGCACGCCCAGCGCCTTCGACTCCTCGATGATGTGCTCGAGCTCGCTGGCCTTCTCGACCACGATGTAGGTCTCAAGCCCCAGCCGCCGGCCGATCAGGGCCAGGCGGATGTACTCGCGGTCCTTGTAGCCGTTGCAGACCACCACGCCGCCCGGGCGCGACAGGGCGAGTACGGCCATCAGCTCGGGCTTGGAGCCGGCCTCAAGCCCAAAGCCCTCGCCGCCGTGGGCGGCCAGCTCGCCGGCCACGCCGTAGTGCTGGTTGACCTTGATCGGATAGATCGCGGTGTAGCCGCCGCTGTAGTCGAGCTCGCGCATGGCGTGCGCGAAGGCCGCCTGCAGGCGGCCCAGGCGATGGCCGAGCACGTCGGAGAAGCGCAGCAGCAGCGGCAGCTTCATGCCCGTCGCCAGTGCCTGGTCGACCACGGCCGGCAGGGAAATCCGCGGGCCCTCGCCGCCGCGCGGCAGCACCTCGATGCCCCCCTCGGCACCGATGTCGAAGTAGCCCTCGCCCCAGTGCGGGACGGCGTAGGTGCGACGGGCGCGGTCGATCGACCACTCGCTCATGGGCGGCGGGCTCCAGCGGCAGGTAGGAAAGGCCGCACAGTTTAAGGCAACACGGATCAAGTCCCCCCCTGGCCTTGATCCGTGGCCGCACCTCCGGCACAGGTCCGGACTCGCGTACGCCGGATCAAGCATCGCGTGCTCGATCCGCGGGCGCGCCCTCCATGGCGCGCGGCAACGCTGAATTCTCCAGCGTTGCAGTGAATCCCGGGGCAGGCGGAGCGTGCACAGGCCGGAACGCCCTGACAGTGCTGGTCACGCCCCTCCGGTACAATCGCCCGCCCGAATAAGAACATGCCCCGGACCCCCCATGAGCAGCGAAAGCACCTGGTACTACGAAAACTTTGAACCGCTGGGTTCCTCCATCGGGTTCCGGGTGACCAAGAAGCTCGACGAGGTGCAGTCGCCGTTCCAGAAGATCGAGATCTTCGAGACCACCGACTGGGGCAATCTCATGCTCATCGACGGCGCGGTGATGCTGACCACCCGCGACAACTTCCTGTACCACGAGATGATGTCGCACCCGGTGCTGTTCACCCACAGCAATCCGAAGCGCGTGGTGATCATCGGCGGCGGCGACTGCGGCACCCTGCGCGAGGTGCTGAAGCACAAGGAAGTCGAGTCGGCGGTGCAGTGCGACATCGACGAGCAGGTCACGCGCATGGCGGAGAAGTATTTCCCCGAGCTCTGCGATTCGAACGCCGATCCGCGCGCCCACCTGATGTGGGACGACGGCATCAAGTACATGAAGGAACTGGCGCCGGACAGCATCGACGTGGTGATCGTCGACTCCACCGATCCCGTCGGCCCGGCCGAAGGCCTGTTCAACGAGGCCTTCTACGTCTCCTGCCTCAAGGCCCTGCGACCGGGCGGCATGCTGGTGCAGCAGTCGGAGTCGCCGCTGGGCCACATCGGCCTGATCAAGGCCATGCGCCACCACCTGAAGGCGGCCGGCTTCTCCGATGTGAAGACCCTGCCCTTCCCGCAGCCCTGCTACCCCACCGGCTGGTGGAGCTGCACGATGGCGCGCAAGGGCGGCGAGATCGCGGGTTTCCGCGAGCGCGGCGCGCAGAGCAAGGCGTTCAAGACCCGCTACTACAACGTCGACATCCACCGCGCGGCCCTGGTCATGCCGGAGTTCATGCGTGAGGCGCTGGGCGATTAAGCCGCATTCGGGTTTGCAGGCGGTGCTTCGATGAAGCGCCGTCTCGTCGGCTTTGCGCTCGCGGTGCTGGCCACCGCCGCGCTGTCCAGCCTCATCCAGACCCTGCGCGTGCACGCAGGGCTCAAGGCGCTCGGCGTGGAGATCCCCTTCGGTCTCAGCCTGTCATCCATCGGCCATGACCTGATCGGCTTCGCTCCGACCTATGCCGCGATCGTGGCCGCGGGTTTCCTGATCGCGTTCCTCGTGGCGGGGCTGATCCGCCGCTATGCGACACGTCTCGGCCCCTGGCTGCATGCGCTGGCCGGCGGCGCGGCGATCCTCACCGCCTTGCTGACGATGGATGCCCTGCTCGGCATGAGCGTGATCGCCGGCGCCCGCGGGACGATGGGCATCGCCCTGTTCACCCTCGCCGGCGTCCTCGGCGGCGCGCTGTTCGCACGGATCGGCGCACGGCGCTGAGGGCTGCGGCACCCCCTCACGCCCATCGGGTGGGCCCTGACCCACCGCGAGACCGGACGTGTCCGCTCCATCGATCGCAATGAACGCAAGCAGGCGTCCGGCGGGCGCGAAAACCCCATGCCTTCACGCTCGACGGTAGGCATGAGCGGTGCGGATAAGGAGCCGATGGCGCGCTCTACGGCGGCGATGACCGGCGCGCGTGTCGAGCCCATGGTCGGCCGGGGCCCACCGTATGAAGCCGAGCGCGCTGCGCCGAGGGCTGGGGCATTGCCTCACGCCCATCGGGTGGGCCCTGGCCCACCGAGAGCCTTGGGGCTCCGCGGATCATTGCGAGGGCCGTGCATGGGCCCGGCACGACGCTAGTCGCGCAGCGCCTGCAGCAGCTTCTGTCCGGCGCGGCCGTCGGCGTCCCAGCCCAGGCGCGATTGTTCCGCCTTGATCGCTTCGCGCGAGCGCGTGCCGAGGCGACCGTCGACCTCGCCGATGTCGTGGCCGCGGGCGATCAGCAGGGTCTGCAGCTCGCGGCGTTCGGCGCGCGAGAGCCCCGCATCGTCGGTCGGCCAGGCGCGGGCGAAGCCTTCGCCACCGCGGATGCGGTCGGCCAGATGCGCGATCGCCAGCGCATAGCTCTCGGCCGCGTTGTAGCTGTACAGGGCTTCGAAGTTGCGGAAGACGAGGAAGGCAGGGCCCTCGATGCCGGCCGGCAGCAGCAGCCCGGCGCTGCGCTCGGCAGGCGTGCCCGCATCGATCAGCGCGCTGCCGTCGACGCGGCGCAGGCCACGCGCCTGCCAGCTCGACACCGGCGCGGTCGCCTTGCGACCGCCGGCGGGCTTGAAGCCTTCGGGCAGCTGAACCTCGAAACCCCAGGCCTGGCCGCGGCGCCAACCGGCGCGCTTCAGGTAGTTCGCGGTCGAGGCCAGCGCGTCGTCGACGCTGTCGACCAGATCGCGACGGCCGTTGCCATCGAAGTCGACCGCCAGTCGGGCATAGGTCGAGGGCATGAACTGGGTTTGCCCGAACGCGCCCGCCCAGGAGCCCAGCAGCGGACGTTCGGCGCTCGGCGCAAGATCGCCGGCATCGATCAGCTTCAGCAGGTGGATCAGCTCGCTGCGGAAAAAGGGCTGGCGGCGGCCCGCGCAGGACAGGGCCAGCAGGGCGCTGCGCAGTTCGCGGCTGCCGCTCGCCTTTCCGTAGTCGCTCTCCACGCCCCACACCGCCAGCACATAGGCGCGGTCGACGCCGTACTCGGCCTCGATGCGGTCCAACAGGTCCGCGTGCGTCTGCAGCAGGCGGCGCCCGTCTTCGACGCGCTGCGCATCGACCAGCGCGGCCAGGTAGTCCCAGATCGGGGTGACGAACTCCGGCTGGGCGTCGAGCAGGGGCAGCACGCTGGCGTCCGGTTCAACCCCTGCCAGCAGCGCATCGAAACGCGCGGCCGGCAAGCCGGCGGCGGCGGCGCGGCTACGCAGTTCCGGCAGGCAGGCGCCAAGTTCAACGGCAGCGGGCGCCGCGCTGTCAGCGGCGTGGGCGGCGGCCGTGGAAGAAAGCAGGAGGGCCGCGGCGAGCGCGCGGCGAATGATCGGGATGGACATGCGCGCCAGCCTGCCAAGCGACGCATGAATCGCAAGGCAACCTTGGGCTTGCGGGTCGCGAGCACGCTCGCTCCTGCATGCGGCCGCGATTCGGGATTCGGGATGGGTGGAGCGTCCCACGGCGACGACCATGGGCGATCCCTCCCCTTCCCAGGAGCCTGCCCGCAGGCGACCGCAGCCGGCGGTCTACCAGGGAATCTCGCTGCCGTCATAAGCGAGGAAGCGGCCGCTGTCGGCGGCACTGCTGGCTTCGATGACCTGCAGCAGCTGCGCGGCCGAGTGTTCCGGGCTGAACAGCTTGCCGGCCGGAACGCGGGCCTTGAACGGTGCGGACAGCGGGGTATCGACCGTGCCTGGATGCAGCTGCAGAACCGCCAGCTTGGGGTGGCTGCGCTTCAACTCCACCGCGAGCGTGCGCATCAGCTGGTTTTGCGCGGCCTTGGCGGCACGGTAGCTGTACCAGCCGCCGAGGCCGTTGTCGGCGATCGAGCCGACGCGCGCGGAGAGGCTGGCGATCACGCCGGGCTGCTTCGCATCGAACAGCGGCAGCAGGGCCTGCGCCAGCAGGATCGGCGCGAAGGCGTTCAGCGTGAAGCTGCGCTGCAGGGCGTCCTCGCTGAGCTGGGACAACGATTTCTCCGGCTGCAGGCCCTCGGCGTGCAGCAGGCCGGCGGCGTTGAACAGCAGATGCAGAGGGCCGGTGTGGCCGCGCACCGTCTCCGCCAGCCGCTGCCGATCGCTGTGTCGCGTGAGATCGGCGTCGACGCGCAGGATCCGGTCACTGTGTGCGGCCGCCAGCTCGGCCAGCGCAGGGGCGGCGCCGGCATGACGCGCCACGGCGACCACGCGGGCGACATCGGATCGCTGCAGCAGCGCGGCGGCGGTGGCGAGGCCGATACCGCTGCTGGCGCCGGTGACCAGCGCGTGGACGGGCGATTCGAGACCGGCGATCAGGGGCATGGGCGTGCTCGCGCTTTGGGCAGAACCCGCCCAGTGTTGGCGCTGCCGCCTGAAGACGGCGCGAGGGCTTCAGCCTGCCGCGCTGCGACGCGCGGCGAGCAGTGGCTCCAGCGGCTGCGGGCGGGCGAACAGGTAGCCCTGCCCGCGCAGGCAGCCGAGCTGCTGCAGGCGGCTTCGCTGGGATTCGGTCTCGATGCCCTCGGCCACCACTTCGAGATCCAGCGAACGCGCCATGGCGAGAATGGCCGAGACGATGGCCTCGCCGCTGCCGCCACCGTCCTGCTGCAAGGGCGTGACGAAGCTGCGGTCGATCTTCAGCATCTGCAGGGGGAACTGGTGCAGGTAGCTCAGCGAGGAATAGCCGGTGCCGAAGTCGTCGAGCGCGGTCTGCACGCCGCGCGCATGCAGGCGCTCCAGCGCGGTGCGCACGCGCTCGGGATTGCGCAGCAGGGTGCCCTCGGTGAGTTCGATATGGACCCGCGCCGGAGCGAGGCCCTGCGCCTCGATCATCGCGACCAGGCGATCGGCGAAGTCCTCGCTCGCGAAGTGCCGCGGCGAGACGTTGAGGTTGACGAAGCCGGCGTCGCTCCCCAGCTGATGCAGGCCTCGACAGGCGCGCTCGAACAGCTGCCAGTCGATGGCCTCGATCATGCCGCTGTCCTCGGCGACATGCAGGAACTCGGCGGGCCCGAGCAGGCCGCGGCGCGGATGGCGCCAGCGCAGCAGGGCCTCGTAGCCGACGGTCGCGCCGCTGTCGAGGTCGACGATGGCCTGGAAGTGCGGTTCGAACTGACAGCGCAGCAGGGCTTCGCGCAGGTCCAGCTCAAGCGCGAGCTGCGCCTTCGAGGCCAGCTCCAGGCCTTCCTCGAAGTACTGGAAGCGGTTGCGACCGGCGGCCTTGGCCCGGTACATGGCGGTATCGGCGGTGCGCAGCAGGTCCTCGCCGCTGACGGTGTCGGCGCCCCCCAGGGCGATGCCGATGCTCACCGAGGGCTGCACGCTGCTTTCGGGCAGGGCGATCGGCGCCGCCATCGCCTCGATCACGCGCTGGGCGACCAGCGTCGGCGTCTCCGGATCGTGGAAATCCTCCAGCAGGATCGCGAACTCGTCGCCGCTCAGGCGCGCCACCACGTCGTTCTCGCGCACGCAGGAAAGGAAGCGCCGCGAGACCTCGACCAGCACAGCGTCGCCGGCCGAGTGCCCGAGGCTGTCGTTGATTACCTTGAAGCGATCGACATCGAGGTAAAGCAGGGCGAAGCTCTGGTCCGGATGGCGGCGGACGCGTCCGAGCACGCGCTGCAGGCGGTCGCGCAGGTAGCCGCGGTTCGGCAGACCGGTCAGCGCGTCGTGCAGCACCTGGTGTTCGAGCTGGGCCTGGATCGCTTCGCGCGCCTGGATCTGCTCGCGCAGTTCGCGGGTGCGCTGCTCGACGCGCTGTTCCAGCAGCTGGTGCGAGGCGCGCAGGTCGGCGGCGGCGCGGCGGCGCTCAAGACTGGTGGCGATGTGGTAGGAGACGAAGGCCAGCAGGCTCTGGTCCTGCGGCCCATAGGTGACTTCACCGGTGTAGCTCTGCACGACGACGGCGCCGATCACGTGCCGTGCGCCGATCAGCGGCACGCCCAGCCAGGACAGGGCCACGGCGCCCTTCACTTCGCATTCGCCAGCGGCGATCAGGCCGCTGATGTGCGCACGATCGGCGAGCAGGGGTTCGCCCTTGCGGATCACGTACTCGGTGATGCTGTTGCCCATCGGTCGAGAGCCCGGCACGCCAGGCGTTTCGTCGACGAAGTAGGGGAAGTGGAGGGTGCCGCCGTCATCCGAGACCAGCGCCAGATAGAAATTGCGCGCCGGGATGAGGCTGCCGACGATCGCGTGCATGGCGGCACAGAACTCGGCGGTGTCGATGTCCTTGCCGGCGAGTTCGGCGATCCGGTACAGGGCCGCCTGCAGGCGCTCGCCGCGCTCGCGCTCGCGCACTTCGTTCACCAGCACAAGATTGGCCTGGGCCAGCTCATCGGTGCGGGCAGCCACCAGGGCCTCGAGCTCGGCGCGCGAGCGGCGGCGCTCCAGGGCTGTCAGGATGTGGCTGCCGACGTAGCTCAACAGGGCTTGATCGGCGGCGCTGAAGTGGATGGCCTCGGTATAGGTCTGCACCGCCAGCATGCCGCGTACGCGGCCGTTGGCAGTCATCGGCACGCCCAGCCAGCTGTAGGGCTCGCTGCCAAAGCGGCGCAGCGGGCCCTGCACCTGGGCTTCGATCTCATCAAGGCTGCCGCGCAGGGCATGGCCGCTGGTCAACACGTGCCAGGTCAGTCGATGGCGGTAGTGCTCCAGCGGCTTGGGATGGTAGAGCTCGACCACCAGCGATTCGTCGTTGGCGTCGGCGAAGTAGATGAACTCGACAGTCTGTTGGTCGGTGTCGTAGAGCGCGATATAGAAGTTCTCGGCGTACATCAGGCCGGCAACGATGCCGTGCAGGCCGCGCAGCATGGCGGCGCGATCCTGCTCCTCGGCGGCCATCTCGGTGATGGCGAACAGGGCGCGCTGCACGCGCTCGGTGTGCTCGAGCTGGCGCAGACTGTCGTGCAGCAGGGCGATCTCGATCAACTCCTGC
Source organism: Aquimonas voraii (assembly GCF_900101825.1). GTDB lineage: Bacteria > Pseudomonadota > Gammaproteobacteria > Xanthomonadales > Xanthomonadaceae > Aquimonas > Aquimonas voraii. The sequence goes on along the minus strand of NZ_FNAG01000005.1, from coordinate 87,611 downwards.
AGGCGCGCCGACAGCAGTGGCCGCAGTACCGCGGCCGGCCATCCCGGAAGGCTCGGCTGGGGGCCCGGCGCGGTGAGCAGCACCACCGCGCCTCCGCCGGAATGGGCGGCCAGCAAGGTCGCCTGACGCTGGCCGTTGGGCGCCTGCTCGACGCCGTCACTCGCCATCAGCGCAGCCTCCGCCAGCGCCAGTTCCAGGCCCTCGGCACCGGCCGGACAGGCGCTGATCGCCTCGGGCCAGCGCAGGGCATGCAGCAAACGCGGCGGCGGTGCCCCCGCTTCGGCCGGCAGCAAAGCCAGCAGACGCCGGGCGAACTCGTCGAGGCTGGGTGCCGACAGCAGCTGCACCAGCGCGGCCGCGGCATCGACCGGCGGCGGGCTGGGAGCTAGGCTCGGTGCAGGCGTGGCGGAAGACGGCATGAAGAGCTCGACGTGCCCGCGGATCGGGCGGCGGTGGCCTCCTGCAAGATCAACGCCAGTCCAAGTCCAAGGCCCGGTGATCCGTGACCCGCGCCGACGCCCGGTGAGGGCCGGCGCGTGAGCGGTTCAGCGCGCGCCCTTGCCGAACAGCACGACCTCGAAGGTCTGCAGCAGCACCAGCAGGTCGAACATCAGGCTGTGGTTCTTCACGTAGTACAGGTCGTACTTGAGCTTCTCGTCGGCGTCCTTCACCGAGGCGCCATAGGCATAGCGCAGCTGGGCCCAGCCGGTGATGCCGGGCTTCACGGTGTGGCGGAGCGCGTAATAGGGGATCTCCGCCGACAGCTGCTCGACGAAGGCGGGGCGCTCTGGACGTGGACCGACGAAGCTCATCTCGCCGCGCAGGACATTGATGACCTGCGGCAGTTCGTCGATGCGCAGCTTGCGGATGACCCGTCCGACCCGGGTGATGCGGTCGTCGTCGGTCTGTGCCCAGCGCGCCACGCCGTCCTTCTCGGCGTCTTCGCGCATGCTGCGGAACTTCAGCACCTTGAAGACCCTGCCGCCCTGCCCGACCCGCTCCTGACGGTAGATGATCGAACCGCGGAATCCGCTTTCGGCCCAGATCAGTAAGGCGGTCAGCAGCATCAGCGGCAAGGCCAGTACCAGCAGCAGGCTGGAAGCGGCGATGTCGAACGCGCGCTTGCTGGCCATGCGCACGGCACCCGCATCGAAGCCGCGCGAGAACACCAGCCAGGACGGGTTGAGCACGTTCATCTTGATCTTGCCGCTCTCGTGCTCGAAGAAGGTGCCGACCTCGGTGACGATGATCCCGCGCAGGCGTGCCTGGATCAGCGCATCCATGGGCAGGGTGCCGCGGCGCTCATCGACGGCGATCACGATCTCGTCGACGTCGTGCTGGCGCAACAGCGCGGTGAGACCCACATCGGCGTCCAGGCGCAGCGCCTCCGGCACGGCGTCCGCATCGCCCGGCATGGGCAGGTAGCCGACGATCTGGAAGGTGCGCTGATCGGACAGCCGACGCAGGCGCGTGGCGATGAGGGCGGCCTTGTCGCCGACGCCCAGTACCAGCACCCGCCGCCGCAGCGCTTCCGCGCCCACCGACTTCAGGGCGAAATAGCGGGTCAGGATGATCGAGGCCAGGCCCAGGACCATGGCGATGAACATGACGCCGCGACCGATCGGACTGAGCGGCAGCAGGTACTGGAAGGCGATCAGGAACAGGCCACCAGCGAGGAAGGCCACCGCGGCGCGGACGATGTGTCCGCTCAGGCCCTCGCGGCTCTGCGAGATGTACATGCCGAGCGCGGTCATCGCCAGCACATGTACGCTGGCGAACAGCAGGGCACGCGGCAGGATGTCGCCGAAGGCACGGTCGAGCAGCGCGGTGTCGCCGAGAAAGCGCAGGATCGCAGCCGCGTAGAAAACCAGTACGAGCACGCTGAACTCGACCAGGGCCAGGATCAGGACCCAGCGTCGGGCGGGGTGGAAGGCATCGGAGATCGAGCGCATGGTCGAGGGCGGAAGCGGTCTGCTCGGTTGGGCGTGAAGGCTGCTAAACTGTGAGCCACATCACATTGGATGGCAAGACCATGACGTTTGCGCGTTCGGCGGATGAGGCTTCCCTGCGGCTGGCGGTGATTGGCCTGGGCTATGTCGGGCTGCCGCTGGCGGTGGAGTTCGGCCGCCAGCTCGACACCCTGGGTTTCGACATCAATCCCGCCCGCATCGATGAGCTGAGGGCCGGGCGCGACCACACTCTGGAAGTCTCGGGCGAGGAGCTCGCCGCGGCGCGGCAGCTGGGGTTCTCGACCGATCCGGCCGAACTGCGCAGCTGCAACGTCTTCATCGTCACCGTGCCGACCCCGATCGACGAGGCCAAGCGCCCGGACCTGCGTCCGCTGGTCGGCGCCAGCGAAACCGTGGGCCGCGCGCTGAAAGCCGGCGACGTGGTGATCTTCGAGTCGACCGTCTACCCCGGCGCCACCGAAGAGGTCTGCGTGCCGGTGATGGAGCGCCTGTCGGGCCTCAAGTACAACCTCGATTTCTTCTGCGGCTACAGCCCGGAACGGATCAATCCCGGCGACCGTACGCACCGCCTTCCCGACATCGTCAAGGTCACCTCGGGTTCGACGCCCGAGGTCGCCGAGTTCGTCGACGCGCTGTACCGGCGGATCATCCGCGCCGGCACCCACAAGGCCAGCAGCATCCGCGTCGCCGAGGCCGCCAAGGTCATCGAGAACACCCAGCGCGACCTCAACATCGCGCTGATCAACGAGCTGGCGCAGATCTTCCACCGGCTCGGCATCGACACCCACGAGGTGCTGGCCGCGGCCGGCACCAAGTGGAACTTCCTGCCGTTCCGGCCAGGCCTGGTCGGCGGCCACTGCATCGGCGTCGACCCCTACTACCTGACCCACAAGGCGCAGGAAGTCGGCCACCACCCCGACGTGATCCTGGCCGGCCGCCGTATCAACGACGGCATGGGCGCCTACGTGGCCCAGCGGGTGGTGCGGCTGATGGCGCGCCGGCGCCTGCCGCTGGTCGATGCGCGGGTGCTCGTGCTCGGACTCGCCTTCAAGGAGAACTGCCCGGACCTGCGCAACACCCGGGTGATCGACGTGATCGACGCGCTGGCCGACTACGGCTTGAAGGTCGACGTGCACGACCCCTGGGTCGACGGCGCCGAAGCCCGCCACGAATACGGCCTGGACCTGGTCGACACCCCTGTCCCGGCGCTGTACGACGCCATCGTGCTGGCGGTCGGCCATCGCGAATTCGCCGCGCTCGGCGCCGCCGGCATCCGTGCCTACGGCAAGCCGGGCTCGGTGCTGTTCGACGTCAAGAGCCTGCTGCCGCGTGAAGCGGTGGATGAGAGGCTTTGAGGCCGGGATTCGGGATTGGGGATTGGGGATTGGTCCGAAGGGCGCAAAGCGCTCGCGAACGCTGGCGCTCGGGCTTCGATATCCGCTTGGGCGATCCCGGTCGACTCGGAGTTGGCTCAGCAGACCGTCACTGCGGAAATCCAGCGCACAGTCTCAAGCCCGCGCCAACCGTCCAACCGTCGGTCGAATCCCGAATCCCCAATCCCCGCCCTTACTGTGAACTGAAACACACTTTTACCCCAGCCGCTGCTATCCTGCGCCGCAAGGCGTGAACTGCATCCCACTTCTGCGAGCCCCGCTTCATGCGCGTTCTGGTCACCGGCGCTGCCGGCTTCATCGGTTCCACCCTTGCCCACCGCCTGCTCGACCGCGGCGACGCGGTGCTGGGCTACGACAATCTCAACGACTACTACGACGTCCGCCTGAAGGAGGCCCGGCTTGAGCGGCTGACGCCGCGCGCCGGTTTCTCGTTCGTGAAGGCCTCGCTGGAGGACCGCGCGGCGATGGAGCGGGCCTTTGCCGACTTCCGCCCGCAGCGCGTGGTGAACCTGGCCGCCCAGGCCGGCGTGCGCTACTCGCTGGAGAACCCGCGCGCCTACATCGAGGCCAACATCGTCGGCTTCATCAACATTCTCGAATGCTGCCGCCACGGCGGCATCGAGCATCTGGTCTACGCCAGCTCCAGCTCGGTCTACGGCGCCAACCGCAAGCTTCCGTTTGCGGTCGAGGACAGCGTCGACCACCCGGTCAGCCTGTACGCGGCGACCAAGAAGTCCAACGAACTGATGGCCCACACCTACAGCCATCTGTTCGGCCTGCCGACCACCGGCCTGCGCTTCTTCACGGTCTACGGGCCCTGGGGCCGACCGGACATGGCCCTGTTCCTGTTCACCCGCAAGATCCTGGCGGGCGAGCCGATCGACGTCTTCAATTTCGGCAAGCACAGCCGCGACTTCACCTACATCGACGACATCGTCGAGGGCGTGGTGCGTACGCTCGACCGCGTGCCCGGGCCGGACCCGAGCTTCGACCCGCTGCTGCCCACGCCGGCCAGCTCCAGCGCGCCCTACCGCGTCTACAACATCGGCAACCACCGCCCGGTTCAGCTCTCGCGCTACATCGAACTGCTGGAGCAGGCGCTCGGCCGCAGCGCCGAGAAGCGCCTCCTGCCGCTGCAGCCCGGCGACGTGCCCGACACCGAGGCCGATGTGGGCGCGCTGATGCGCGACACCGGCTACAGCCCGGAGACCCCGGTGGAAATCGGCATCCAGCGCTTCGTCGACTGGTATCGCGACTTCTACCGGGCCTGATCACGCAGCATCGGGGGAGCTGCCCATGGCCAGCGCAAGGTCCGAACCCACGTCCCTGCGGTATTGGCTGCGGCGCGCCGCCGAGCGTTGGCCGGCCGCACCGGCCCTGCTCAGCGCCGACGCCCGCTTCGACTACGCCCAACTCTGGCAGGCCGTCGAAGCGCGGGCGGCCGCGCTGGACGCAGCCGGCCTGCAGCGCGGCGAGCGCGTCGCACTCGCCGCCGAGCGTTGCGCTGAAACGCTGATCGACCTGCTGGCGGCGATCGAGCTGGGCCTCTGCTATGTGCCGCTCGACCCCAGCTATCCCGATGCGCGGCTGGCCGCGATGCTGGAGGACGCCGCGCCGCGCGCGGTGCTGGGCCGCGAATCCGATCTGCTGTCGCTGGAGGCGCGGCTGGGCCCACTGCCGCGCCTCGGAGCGATGCAGGCGCACACCCGGCCGCATGCCGGCGAATGCGAACTCACCTATGTGCTGTTCACCTCCGGCTCGACCGGCCGGCCCAAGGGCGTGGCCATGGGGCCGCGCCCGCTGGCGCATCTGATCGACTGGCACGCCGCGCACCCGCGCCTTGGCCCGCCGGCGGTCACCGCCCTGTTCGCGCCGCTGTCCTTCGACGTGCATTTCCAGGAGATCGTTTCAACGATCGCCACGGGCGGCTGCATGGTCCTGCTGTCCGAGGCCGAGCGCCGCGACCCCGACGCCCTGCGCGCGGCACTCGTCCGCGAGAAGGTGCAGCGCCTGTTCCTGCCCTATGTGGCCCTGCAGATGCTGGCCGAGGCCTGCGTCGAGGCCGCGCCGCCGCCGCTGCGCGATGTGGTCAGCGCCGGCGAGCAGCTGCAGGTGACCGACAGCATCCGCCGGCTGTTCGCACGCCTGCCCGGCAGCGCCCTGCACAACCACTACGGGCCGACCGAATCTCACGTGGTCACCGCCTTCGAGCTGGAGGGCGATCCGGCGGCGTGGCCGGCGATCCCGCCGATCGGCCACGCCCTGCCGCATGTGCGAATCGCGCTGGGGCCGCTGGAAGACGTGCAGGATTCGAACGAAGGCGAGCTGCTGCTCGGCGGCGAGACGCTGGCTGAAGGGTATCTCGGCCGCGCCGAGCTGAGCGCCGAGCGCTTCGTGGAGACCGCGAACGGCACGCAGTACCGCACGGGTGACCGCGTGCGGCGCGATGCCGACGGCCTGCTGCACTACCTCGGCCGCGCCGATGCCCAGCTGAAGATCGACGGCTACCGCATCGAACCCGGCGAGATCGAACTGGCCCTGCTCGGTGAGGGCACGCTGCGCGATGCCGCGGTCGGCGCCTGCGAGCTGCCTGGGCTCGGCAGGCAGCTCGTCGCCTGGGTGGTGGCGCGCGAGGCCGACGACGAGAGTGTGCTGATAGAAGCGCTGCGCGCACATCTGCGCGAGCGCCTGCCGGCCTATATGCAGCCGCTGCGCTACGTCGTGCTGCCGCGCTTGCCGACCACGCCCAGCGGCAAGATCGACCGCCGCGGCCTGCCGGCGCCGCAGGTCGACGCGAGCATCGACCACACGCTGCCGCCGCGCGCGCGCCTCTTGGCGCTGTGGCGGGAGGCGCTGGGCCGCAGCGAACTGACTGAACACGACTCGGTCTTCGCCGCCGGCGCGCGCTCGCTGAGCGTGCTGCGGGTCGTCGCACAGGCGCGCGCGCAGGGGATCGAAGGCCTGAGCGTGGCCCTGATCTACGACCGCCCCAGCGTGGCCGCGCAGATCGCTGCGCTGGAGCGCGGCGCGGCCCTGACGAAAAGAACGCAGCGCCATGCGGCCGACGCGCAGGCGCCAATCGCCATCATCGGCTGGGCCCTGCGTGCACCGGGCAGCCGCGATGTCGAAGCCTTCTGGCAGAACCTGCTGGAAGGCGTCGAAGGCCTGCGCCGCTTCCGTCGCGAGGAGCTCGACCCGGCGCTGCCGCGTGAGCTGATCGAACGCCCCAACTTCGTCGCCGCGCGCGGCGTGCTGGAGGATGCCGACCGCTTCGACGCCGGCTTCTTCGGCCTGTCGAAGAGCGAGGCCACCCTGCTCGACCCGCAGCAGCGCCTGCTGCTGGAGCTGGCCTGGACCGCGCTGGAGGACGCCGCGCTCGACCCACAGGCGCTGGCTGCGCAGGGCGAACGTGTCGGCGTCTACGCCGGCACCGGCAACAACAGCTATGCGCCGGCCCTGCGCGCTGCCGAGCCAGAGCGCGTGGCCGCCAGCGGCGAGTTCGCCCTGATGCTGGCCAGCGAGAAGGATTACGTAGCGACGCGCATCGCGCACCGACTCGACCTGCGCGGGCCGGCCGTCAGCGTGCACACGGCCTGCTCGACCGGCCTGGTCGCGGTGGCCGAAGCCGTGCAGGCCCTGCGCGCGGGCCGCTGCGAAGTGGCCATCGCTGGCGGCGCCTCGGTGCTGGTGCCGCAGCAGTCCGGCTACCTGCACATCGAGGGCGGCATGGAATCCGCGGATGGCCGCTGTCGACCCTTCGACGTCGAAGCCTCGGGCACCGTCTTCAGCAGCGCCGGCGCGCTGGTGGTGCTGAAGCCCCTGCAGCAGGCGCTGGACGACGGCGACACCGTGCACGCGTTGATCCGCGGCGTGGGAATCAACAACGACGGCGCCGGCAAGGCCAGCTTCACCGCGCCCAGCGTGCAGGGCCAGGCCGAGTGCATCCGGCTGGCGCTGGACGACGCCGGCCTGTCGGCCACTGCGATCGGCTATGTCGAGGCGCACGGCACCGGCACCGCGCTCGGCGATCCGATCGAGGTCGAGGCCCTGCGCCGCGCCTATGCCGAAGACGCGGCGCCGGCCGCTTCGGTGGTGCTGGGCTCGCTGAAGTCCAACCTCGGCCACACGGTCGCCGCGGCCGGCGTGCTGGGGCTGATCAAGGCCGCGCTCTGTCTTGAACGCGGGCGCATTCCCGGCACCCTGCACTACCGCGCGCCGAACCCGCAGATCGATTTCGCCGCCACCCCGTTCCGCGTCAGCGCCGAAACCCAGGCCTGGCCCCGCGGCCCGCTTGCGCGGGCGGCGGCGGTGAGCAGCTTCGGCGTTGGCGGCACCAATGCGCATGTGGTCTTGGGCGAAGCGCCTTCGCGCGCGCCGCTGATCGCATCGGACGCGCCGAGCCTGCGCCTGTTCCCGCTGTCCGCGCTCAGCGCCGAGGCGCTCACCGCGCGAGCCAGCGATCTGGCCGATGCGCTGGAGCGCGAGGCCCTGCCGCTGGACGCGGTGCTCGCGACGCTGGTGCGCGGCCGCAGTGCGCTGCCGCAGCGGCGCGCGGTGGCGGCGCGCGACCGCGCCGAACTCATCGCCACCTTGCGCCGCGAGGCCAAGCCGGAAACCGCCGAGCCATCTCCACGTCTGGTCTTCCTGTTCCCCGGCCAGGGCTCGCAGCATCCGGGCATGGCGGCAGCCCTGCATGCCGAGGTGCCCGCCTTCGCCGAAGCGCTGGATGCCGCGCTGGCCGCCGCCCAGCCGCTGCTGGATGTGGACTTGCGCGCCCTGCTGCTTGAAGCCGGCGACAGCCGCGCCAGTGCCCTGCTGGCCGAAACCCGCTATGCGCAGCCCGCGCTCTACTGCATGGAGGTCGCGCTGGCGCAGTGGCTGGCCAGCCTGGGTCTCAAGCCCGCCGCGCTGATCGGCCACAGCCTCGGCGAGTACGCGGCCGCCGCCGTGGCCGGCGTGCTGTCGATCGAGGACGGCGCGCGCGCGGTCTGCGCGCGTGCGGCGGCGATGTGGGCACAGCCGCGCGGCGGCATGCTGGCGGTGCGCGCTGGCGCCGATGCGCTCAGCGAGTACGTGCGCGACGGCATCGAGATCGTCGGCTACAACGCACCGCAACTCTGCGTGCTCGCGGGCCCCGCCGCCGCCATCGATGCGCTCGAAGGCGCGCTGGGCGAAGCCGGACTGCAGGCGACGCGGCTGATGGTCTCGCACGCCTTCCACAGCGCGGCCATGGACGGTGCGCTGCCGGCGGTGCAGCAGGCGCTGTCGAAGATTTCGCTGAGCGCGCCGCGGCTGCCGGTCTACTCCTGCGTCAGTGGCGCGCCGCTGCGTGCAGACGAGGCGACCGACCCCGCCTACTGGGCGCGCCAGGTGCGTGCGCCGGTGCGCTTCTCCGATGCGCTGACGCGCGAGCTGGCCGAACCCGGCACGGTGCTGGTCGAGCTCGGCCCCGGCCAGGCCCTGACCGCACTCACCCGTCAGCACCGCGATGCGCAGGGCCGCGCGCCGCGCGTGCAGCCCCTGCTGCCGCCGCCGACGGCCTCGGCCGACGCGGCCCTGCATGCGGTCGAAGCCATCGGTCGCCTGTGGTGCGCCGGCCTGCCGCTCGACTGGCCGCTGCCGCGCGATGCGCGACGCGCGCATTTGCCGACCTATCGCTTCGCCGACACCCGCTTCTGGTTCCGCGCACGCCAGCCCGCCTGCGCCGCACCGTCCATTGATTCAGCCGCTGAACCGCTGGCCGCGCCGAGTCACGCTGCCGAGGACCTGCCCATGGCCGATCGCCGCCCCACCCTCGCCCTCGAACTGCGCCGCCTGCTCGCCGACGTGGCCGGGCTCGCGCCCGAGGATCTGTCGCCATCGGAAAGCCTGGTCGAACAGGGCCTCGATTCGCTGAGCCTGACCCAGGCCACGCTGGAGCTCGAGCGCGTGTTCGGGATCAAGCTGCGCTTCCGCCGGCTGATGGAAGACCTCGACACGGTCGAGCATCTGGTCGAGTTCCTGCACGCCGAGCTGCCGCCCGAGCGCTTTGCACCGGCGCCGACCGCGGCGGCGAACACGCAGGCGGCCGCCGGCGCAGCTGCGAGCAGCGCCGCCCTGAGCGCTTCGACCGCCGTGCTGCCGCCACTGAACGCCCTGCCGACACGGCCCGCCGACGCCGGCGTGCTCGGCCTGATCCAGCAGCAGATGGCGCTGATGCAGCAGCAGCTGGCCCTGCTGGGCGGTGCCTCGCTGCCGGCGCCTGCGGCCCTTGCTGCCGCGAATGCGCTGGCTCCGCCCACGGCGGCCGCCACCGCGACCCCGTCGAGCGCGCCGCCGCCGGCGGCCCGGTCCAATGTGTCCATCGCCAACGCTGGCAGTGCCGGCTCGGAGGGCGAGGACAAGGCCGACCTGATCGCCAAGCCCTTCGGCGCCTCGGCGCGGATCACGGTCAAGCCGGTGCAGCAGATGAGCGCCGCCCAGCGCGCCTGGCTGGATGACTTCACCGCGCGCTACCTCGCCCGCAGCGGCCAATCGCGGGCCTTCAGCCAGCGGCACCGCGCGCGCATGGCCGATCCGCGCGTGGTCACCGGTTTCAATCCGCTGTGGAAGGATCTGGTCTATCCGATCGTGGCCGAGCGTTCCGACGGCGCGCGGGTCTGGGACATCGACGGCAACGACTACATCGATCTTCTGAGCTGCTTCGGCGCCAACCTGCTCGGCTACCAGCCCAAGGCGCTGGTGCAGGCGATGCACGCCCAGCTCGATCGCGGCCTCGAAGTCGGCCCGCAGCATCCGCTGGCGGCCGAAGTCGCCGACCTGATCAGCGAGTTCACCGGGCACGCTCGCGTCGGTTTCTGCAACACCGGCTCGGAAGCGGTGATGGGCGCCATGCGCATCGCCCGCACGGCGACCGGGCGCAAGACCATCGCCATCTTCACCAACAGCTATCACGGCATCTTCGACGAGGTGATCGTGCGCGGCACCCGCCAGCTGCGCTCGCTGTCGGCCGCCCCCGGCATCCTCGCCAACGCGGTCGAGAACGTGCTGGTGCTGGACTATGCCTCCGACGAGGCGCTCAAGGTGCTCCGCGAGCGCGGCCACGAGCTGGCGGCGGTCATGATCGAGCCGATCCAGAACAAGTATCCGACCCTGCAGCCGCGCGCCTTCGTGCAGGCCCTGCGCGAGATCTGCGACGGCTGCGGCGCGGCCCTGATCTTCGATGAAGTGGTGACCGGCTTCCGGCTGGCGCCGGGCGGCGCCCAGCAGTTCTACGGCGTGCGCGCGGATATCTGCACCTACGGCAAGATCATCGGCGGCGGCCTGCCGTTTGCCGCGATCGCCGGCAGCGCGCACTGGTTGGACGCGCTCGACGGCGGCCACTGGGCCTACGGCGACGACAGCTATCCCGAGGCCGGCGTCACCTACTTCGCCGGCACCTTCGTCCGCCACCCGCTGGCGCTGGCAGCGGCCAAGGCCACCTTGAGCGAGCTCAAGCGCGGCGGCCAGGCGTTCTACGACGATCTCAACGCGCGCACGCAGGGCCTGGTCGACCGGCTCAACGCCGCCTTCGTCGGCCGCAGCGCGCCGGTGAAGGCCGTGCACTGCGCCTCGCTGTGGCGCCTGCAGTGGGACGAGGACCAGAAATACGTCAGCCTGTTCTACTACCTGGCGCGCTTCCACGGCCTGCATCTGTACGAGCAGTTCGGCCACTTCGTCACCGCCGCCATGGGCACGGCCGAGCTCGACCGCATCGTCGAGGTCTTCGTCGGCGCGCTGGATGAGCTGATGGCGCTGGGCTTCATCAGCCGTCGCGACGGCGCGCCGCCGCCGGAGCGCGCGCGCGTCGAGCAGACCGACGCGAAGTCGCCTGCCGCCGAGCCGCTGGAGGGCCCGCTCAGCCCCGGCCAGGCCGAGCGCTGGCTGGCGGCCAGCTTCGACGAGAACGCGCTGCGCGCGCTGGACGAGACCTTCAGCCTGGAGCTGCGCGGCGAGCTCGACCGCGCGACCTTGGAAGCGGCGCTGCGCACGGTCTGCGCGCGCCATGCCGCCTTCCGCCTGCGCATCGAAGCGGATGCGCCGCGTCAGGTCGTTGATGCACAGGCCCAGCCGCGGATCGAGATCATCGATCTTGACCAGGCCGGCGAGCCCGAGGCGGCGCTGCGCTCGGCGCTGGCCGCCGCCGCCCAGCAGCGCTTTGCGCTGGGGCGCGCCCCGATGATCGCGCTCAGCCTGTTCTGGCTCGGCCCGCAGCACGCCGTGCTGCATCTGATCGCCAGCCATCTCGTGTTCGACGGCTGGGCCGCGAGCACCTTTCTCGCCGAGCTGGCCGCCGCCTATCGCGCGCAGTCGCAGGGCCTGGCGCTGCCGCTCGGTCCCGCCGAATCGCCGATCGCCTTCGCCGCCGCCGAACGGGCGCGCTTCGATTCGCCGGAAGCCGCCGCGGATCGGGCCTTTTGGCTGGAGACGCTGCGCGAGCCGCCGGCGGCGCTGAGCCTCGGTGACTGCGAACCGACGGGCGCCCGCCAGTTCGGCGCCGACACCCTGCAGCTGCGCTTCGAAGGCCCCCTGGTCGCGGCCCTGCGGGCGCTGATGAAGCGCGAGCGCTGCACCCTGTTTCCGCTGCTGCTCAGCGCCACGGCGACGGCGATCCAGCGCCTGAGCGGGCGCGCGGATTTTGTTCTGAGCCTGCCTTATGCCAGCCAGGCCCTGGCGCGCCACCCGGCCCTGCTGGCCGACGGCGTGCTTGATCTGCCGCTGCGCCTGCGCCTGCCGGAGCACGCGCAGGTGGGTGCGGCGCTGGCGCCGGTACGCGCGGCGCTGATGGATGCGCTGGAGCACCCGCACATGACCCAGGGCCTGGCGGCACGGGCGCTGGGGCTGGTGAGCCGCGGCGATCGCGCGCCGCTCAGCGGCGTGTTCTTCAACCTCAATCCGCGCGTCGATCTGTCCGGCTTCGCGCCGCTCAGCGCGCAGATGCGCGAGGGCCGCAAGCCCGGCCTGCTCGGCGAGCTGATGTTCAATTTCTACGATGAGGGCGATGCGCTGGCGCTGGATCTGCACTACAGCGTCGAGTTCTTCAGCGCCGAGCGCATCGGTGTCATCGCCGACCTACTTCAGGCCGCCCTGCACGAACTGGCGGGTCTGCCGGCGGCATCCACGCCGCGTGCGTCTGCGGCACCCGACAGTGCTGCAGACGCATCCACACGCATCGAGGCGCTGACAGCGGCCTGCGCCGCGCGCTGCGGCGAAGCCATCGCGCTGCGCTTCGAAGACCAGGTGTGGACGCACGGCGAACTGGACGCGCGCGCCAACCGCATCGCCCAGGCCCTGATCGCGCGCGGCCTGCGGCCCGGCGACTGGGTCGGCCTGTGCCTGCCGCGCGGCCCGGATCTGGTCGCTGGCCTGCTCGGCGTGCTCAAGGCCGGCGCGGCCTACGTGCCGCTGGACCCGGGCTTTCCGCTGGCACGGCTGCGCGAAATGGCCGAGGACGCCGGCCTGCGCCTCTTGCTGAGCGATCGCGAGGGCGCTGAACGACTCGCCCTCGATGGCGTCGACTGCCTGCGCCTCGATGCCGACGCCATCGAGATCGAACGGGCGTCGACGCAGGCGCCCCAGCTGAGAATCGACGAGGACGCCCCGGCCTATGTCATCTACACCTCGGGCAGCACCGGCAAGCCCAAGGGCGTGGTGGTGCTGCACGCGGGCGTGGTCAACTTCCTGCGCAGCATGGCGCACACGCCGGGCTTCAAGCCGGGTGAGCGCCTGCTGGCGGTGACCACGCTGAGCTTCGACATCGCCGTGCTCGAACTGCTGCTGCCGCTGGTGGTGGGCGCGGAGATCGTGCTGGCCCAGCGCAACGATGCGATCGACGGCGCCGCGCTCTTGCGCCTTATCGAGCGCCACGGCGTGCAGCTGATGCAGGCCACGCCCAGCACCTGGCATCTACTGCTGGAAGCCGGCTTCCGCGCGCCGGCCGGCTTCCGCGCCCTGTGCGGCGGCGAGGCGCTGAGCCCGGCGCTGGCGCAGCGCCTGCTCACGGCCGGCGTCGCCGAGCTGTGGAACATGTACGGGCCGACGGAGACCACGGTCTGGTCGACCTGCGCGCGCATCCGCGATCCGGCGGCGATCACGGTCGGCCGGCCGATCGACGCCACCGTGGTGCGCGTGCTGGATGAGGCCGGACGCGAGTGCGGCGTCGACGTACCCGGCGAGATCTGTATCGGCGGCGCCGGCGTGGCCCGCGGCTACCACGCCCGCCCCGAACTCAGCGCCGAGCGCTTCATCGCCGACCCGTGCAGCACGGCGCCCGGCGCGCGGCTGTACCGCACCGGCGATCTCGGCGCCTGGACGGCCGCGGGCGAGCTGCGCCACCTCGGTCGCATGGACCACCAGGTCAAGCTGCGCGGCTACCGTATCGAGCTGGGCGAGATCGAGGCCGCGCTCGAATCGCAGCCGCAGATCGCGCGCGCAGCCGTCTGCGTTGAGAACTTCGGGCCGATGGACGAGCGCCTGGTGGCGCATGTGCAGGCGCGTCCGGGTCAGTCGGTGCCGGCACTGGGCGAGCTGCGCCGCGCGCTGGGCTTGCGCCTGCCCGACTACATGCTGCCGCAGGCTCTGCGCGTGCTCGACGCCCTGCCCCTGCTGCCCAACGGCAAGATCGACCGCAAGGCGCTGGCGGCCGCGCCTTCCGGCTCGACGGCCGGGCCGGTGGAACCGGCGCCGGTGCCGACTTCCGGCGCGACGGCAAGCGAAGCCGAGCGCGTCGCCCTGATCGCCGGCCTGATGGGCGAGCTGCTGCAGGCACCGCCGCTCGCGCCCGAGCAGAGTTTCTTCGAGGCCGGCGGACATTCGCTGCTGGCGGCGGAGCTGGCCGGTCGCCTGCAGAAGCTGGGCCATGCGCGGCCGCCCCTGCGTCTGCTGTTCGAGGCGCCAAGCCCGCGCGCGCTGGCCGCGCGGCTGCAGGGCACACAAGCGGTCAACGCGCCGATTCCCGCCCGCTTCGATCGCAGCCGGGCGCCGCTGTCGGCCGTGCAGGCCGGCCTGTGGTACCTCGAAGGCAGCAGCAGCGACGGCCGCGTCAACCTGCTGCCTTCGGCCCATCGCCTGCGCGGCCCGCTTGATCGCGCGGCCTTCGAGGCCGCCCTGCGCGATCTCGTCGCCCGCCAGCCGGTCCTGCGCAGCGTGCTGGTCGCAGGCGAGGCCGGTCTGCAGCAGCGCGTGCTGGCGGACTGTGCCTTCGCGCTGGCCTTCGTCGACCTGTCCGCGCTGGCGCGCGCGCAGGCCGAAGCCGCCGCCCTGCAGGGCGCGGAGATCCTGCAGTCCGAGCCGATCGACATGCGCCTTGGCCCGCCGTTCCGGGCCGCGCTGTATCGACTGGGCGCGGAGGAGCATGTTTTCGTTTTCGTGGTCCACCACTTGGTCTGGGACGGCTGGAGCTTCGACCTGCTCTACACCGAGCTGGCCGAGCTGTACGCAGCCCGGCTCGAACAGCGCGCGCCGCGACTGCCTGCGCTTGCGGTCGACTACGGCGATTTCGCGGCCTGGCAGCAGGCGCAGCTGGCAGCGGACGCGTATCGCGGTTCGATCGAGCACTTCAAGCGCAGCCTGCTGCCGCTGCCGCGCGCCCTGAACCTCTCTCCAGCCCGCGCCGCCAACGATCGGCTGAGTGGGCGCGGCAACTCGCTGCTGGTCATGCTGCCGATGGACGAGCTGCACCGCCTGCATGCGCTGGCCCGCCGCCACGGCACCACCCTGTTCGTGGTGCTGCTGGCGGCCTGGGCGACGGAGCTGGCAGCGATCGGCGAGGCCGACGATCTGGTGCTGGGCCTGCCGGTGCGCGGACGCGAGCGCCCTGAACTGCTGCCGGTGATGGGCTGTTTCGTCAACGCCGTGCCGCTGCGCCTGCGTCCGCGAACGCTGCCGCTGCGGGCGTGGCTGGCGGAAGTGCATGCCGCCCTCGCCGAGGTGCTGGGCCACGCCGAACTGCCGCTGGACGCACTGGTGCCCGAACTGCGGCGCGCTGGCGCCGAGCCGCAGCGCACGCTGTTCCAGACCCTGTTCTCGTTCCAGGACGCGCGCGATCGCATCACCCACTGGGGCCCGCTGGAGCACGCGCGTTTCGATGTGCCGGTCCGCAACTCCGCCCATCCGCTCGGCCTGTGGTGCGTGGAGGCGCCGCGCGGCCTCGAGCTGCTGTTCAACTACAGCACCGACGTGCTCGACGCGGATCGGGTCGAAGCCTGGGCCAACCGCTATGCGCAGCGGCTGCGCGAGTGGTGCGCGCTGCCGGCGGAGGCCACGATCTCCGCGGGGACCACCGCGGCGGCGGCGGCCGCGACGTTGACGGCGGACTCCGCCCTGGCGCTGGTGCGGCAGCTGTGCTGCGAGGTCCTGAAGTTGCCCGCGGTGGCGCCCGAAGACAACTTCTTCGACCTGGGCGGCCACTCGCTGCTGGCCTTGGACTTCATGGCCCGGCTCGAAGCCCGCAGCGGCCGGCGCCTGTCCCTGCTGCGTCTGGGCCAGGCCAGCCTGCGCGGCCTCGCCGAGGAGCTGGCCGGTGGCGCTGCGGGGCCGGCGCAGGTTGTGGCCGCGGGCGCGGTGCAGGCGCAGGCCGCACCCGCCCAGGGCTGGCTACAGCGCCTGTTCGGACGCTGAGGAGCCGCATCGATGAGCCTGTCTTCCCTGCGCCACTGGGCCGCGCGCGCCGATCATCCGCTGGCGCGCGCGCTGCGCTCGACCAAGCGGCACCTGCAGCACTTCACCCTGCCGGCGCCGAAGCTGGTGGTGAAGCCGATGCTGTGGCTGTTCCTCGGCCTGCGCGCGATCGTTTTCTTCGTGCGCGGCAAGCTCATTGCCGAGCCCCTGCTGAAGGCCTACTGCACCCGCTTCGGGCGCGGCGTCACCGCTGGCATCTATGTGCCCTGGGTCACCGGCCGCGGCGAGCTGGTGCTTGGCGACTACGTGCAGTTCAACGGCAAGTTGAGCCTCAAGTTCGCGGCCAGCTTCGTGGCGCGGCCCAAGCTGCACATCGGCGACTACAGCGATATCGGCCATGCGGTGAGCTTCGTCGTCGGCCGCGAGATCCGCCTGGGCCGCCACGTACAGGTCGCCAGCGGCGTTAGCTTCCGCGATTCCTCAGGCCACGCCAGCGACCCGGCCGCGCGTCTCGCCGGCGCGCCGCCCGCCGACGAGGACGTGCGCGCGATCGTCGTCCACGACAATGTCTGGATCGGCGCCGATGCGATGATCCTGCCCGGCGTCGAGATCGGCGAGGGCAGCATCGTCACCGCGCGCAGCATTGTCAGCGCGAACGTCGCCCCCTACACCATCGTCGCCGGCAGCCCGGCGCGCCGGGTCGGCGTGCTGCCGCGGCCGGGCGAGCCGTCGGCGGAGGCTGCGGAGGCTGCCGCGGCCGCCCCGCCCGCAACGCCGCAAGAGCCGCCGCTGGCCAAGCCGGATGCCGCCTGAGTGCTAGCATTCCGCGCCCCGGCACCGCCTGCCGGATCCGATCGGCCCGGAACCCGCGCCTGCCCGCCACGCGCGGCCGCGTTGCCGATCCCTTCACACGCATGGGCCGACGGCCCGCACATCCGGAACACCTGCATGAGCCCGATCGAAACCCAGGTCCGCGCCTTCCTGGCCGATGCCTTCCCCACCGCTGGCGACACGCCGCTGGCCGCCGAGACCAGCCTGTTCGAGGCCGGCATCATCGATTCGATGGGCGTGCTGACCCTCGTGACCTGGCTGGAGGAGACCTACGGCTTCACCGTCGACGACGATGAAGTGCTGCCGGAGAACATCGACGGCGTCGGCGCCCTGGTGCGCTACATCGGCCGCAAGACCGGAGCCTGAGCCCCATGAAGCGCTTCGAGGCCTTCCTGCGCGAGGCCGCCGCGCGCCGTCCGCGGCACACCGCCCTGGTCTGCGGCGAGGAGCGCCTCGACTACGCCGGCTTCGACGCCGCCGTCGAGCGCTGCGCCGCGGCCCTGATGCACAAGGCGCAGCTGGCGAACGGCGAGCGCTGCGTGGTGTTCGCCGAGAACCGCATCGAAACCTGCGTGTCGATCTTCGCGACCCTGCGCGCCGGCGGCGTGTTCAGCGTGATCAACCCGACCACCAAGGCGCACAAGCTGGCCTTCGTGCTGGGCAACTGCGAAGCCAGCGTGCTGATCACCCAGCTGAGCCTGCTGCCGGCCGCGCTGGAAGCCGCCGCACAGACCCCCAGCCTGCGTCGCATCGTGGTGATGGACGCGACGGCCGAGTCGGATCTCGGCGCGCTGGGTCTGGGCTGGAACGGCTTCCTCGACTCGACCGCTGCACGGCTGCCGACGGCGCCGCGCGGCATCGATATCGACCTGGCCATGCTGGTCTACACCTCGGGGTCCACCGGCAACCCCAAGGGCGTCATGATGACGCACAAGAACATTCTGCACGCCGCCACCTCGATCACGACGTATCTGGAAGCGAGCGAGGACGAGGTCGTGCTGAGCGTGCTGCCGCTGGCCTTCGACTACGGCCTCTACCAGCTGCTGATGGCGGTGCTGAAGGGCTACACCCTGGTGCTGGAGCGCAGCTTCGCGTTCCCGCAGAAGGTGCTGCCGCTGCTCGAGCGCGAGCGCGTCACCGGCTTCCCGCTGGTGCCGACGATCGCCGCGATGCTGGTGCAGATGAAGAGCCTGAAGCCGGAGTGGGTGGCCCCCGTGCGCTTCCTGACCAATACCGCGGCCGCCCTGCCGCCGGCGCACATCCTGAAGCTGCAGGAGATCTTCCCCAACGCCCGCGTGTTCTCGATGTACGGCATGACCGAGTCGAAGCGCTGCACCTGGCTGCCGCCGGCCGAGCTGGCGCGTCGCCCGGACAGCGTCGGCATCGCCATTCCCGGCACCGAGATCTGGGTTGCCGACGACCAAGGCCGGCCGCTGCCGCCGAACACGGTGGGTGAGCTGGTCGTGCGCGGCGGTCATGTGATGCAGGGCTACTGGCGCAACGAGGAAGCCACCGCCAAGGCGCTGAAGCCCGGCCGCTACCCGTGGGAGAAGGTGCTGCACACGGGCGACCTGTTCCGCATGGACGAGGACGGCTTCGTCTACTTCGTCGGGCGCAAGGACGACATCATCAAGTCGCGCGGCGAGAAGGTCGCGCCGAAAGAAGTCGAAGCCGCGCTGTACGCACTGCCGGGCGTCAAGGAAGCCGCCGTCGTCGGCGTGCCGGATGAAGTCCTGGGCCGCGCGATCCGCGCGGTGGTGGTGCTGGCCGAGGGTGTGGCGCTCGATGCGCGCGCGATCATCGCCCACTGCCGCAGCCAGCTCGAGGATTTCATGGTCCCGCGTGAAGTCGAGTTCCGCGACAGCCTGCCCAAGACCAACACCGGCAAGATCCAGCGCGCGCGCATCCAGGCGGAAGCCGAGGGACGCGAGTTCAACGAGGATTGAGCGCTGCTGCCTGCAAGCTCGCGCACGGCGGCACGGTGGGCACAGCCGCGATGCGGTCCCTGGGGCGGGATCGCGAGTGCCGGTGTCCCAAGCAAGCGTTCGGCGCATGGTGGGCCAGGGCCCACCCTATGCAGGCTTGCGCATGCCACAAGGCTGAGGCAAGGCTCGGCCCCTTCGCTCCAAGCGACGACGAGGCAGTACGGCGATACGGCCGTGCGAAGCCTCAGAACTGTCGCGGGGGTCAAGCATCCGCTGGGCGATCGCCCACCCTAAGGGCTGACCCAGAGCGTGTAGAAGTCGCGGAACATGCGCGGATGCGCGGCCTCGAGCGCCGCCCAGGCCGGCAGGTCGGCGGGTAGCGGCCCCTTCTTGGGCAGCGCCGCGCGCTCGTCGAAGCCCAGTTCCAGGCCGCGCAGGCGCAGGCCCGCAGCATGCACCGCGGCGATCAGTTCAAGCAGGCCCAGCGGCCCAGCATCCCAATCGCACAGCAGGCTCTGGCAGGGACCCAGGCTGTGGAACTCGGGCAGCGCGCGCAGCGCGGCGGCCGGATGCTCCGCCGGCAATTCGAGCAGGCGCGCGCGCAGGATGCGCGGGTCGGCCTCACCGGGCTCCAGTCCGGCGTGCGCAAGGCACTGCCGCGCGGCCTGCAGCGCGCCACGCAGGCGTGCACTGGGCACGCGCAGACGCAGCAGCCCGCGCGGGGCCAGCCAGGGCCGCAGCTCGTTCAATCGGGCCTGCAGCAGACCCGGCGTCAGCAGCAGGCGTCCGCTGTCAATGACCGTATAGCCACCCGCTCCGGCGGCTTCGAGCCCGCCCTGCGCCACGCTGAGCTGCGGCAAGCGGAGGCGCTGGGCCTGTTCGGCGAGCGCAGCGGCGGCGCGGGCATCGGTGTCGAGCGCACGGATGCTGGCGCCGCGCAGGCGGACGGCCAGCTCTAAGGCCCACTCGCCGCCGCCAGCGGCCAGCGCCAGCACCCGCGGCTCGCCCAACTTGGGCAGGCGCGGCAGGGTGAAGGGCGCTATGCGCTCGGCCAGATAGTCCGCGAGGGCCAGGCCGCGCGGCGGCGTGGGCAGATGCGTCCAACGCAGGCTGGGCAGCGGGCCGGGATCGGCCGCCGCCTGCGCCAGCAGGGCCTGCACCGGCGCGGGGCCAGCGCGGGTCTTCAGCGCATCGGCGGCAGCGATCGCCGACAGCGGCCGATAGGCCAGTAGTGCCGGCAGCCACGCCGACGGCCAGGGCTCGCCCTGCGCCAGCGCAAGACGCAGGCGTTCGGCCAGGGCGTCGACGCGGGCCTGCTCGTCCTGCGGCACCGGCCAGACGTGATGCTGGCGCAGGGCGTGGGCGGCCAACGCACACAGGAAGGACAGCTGGGCATCGTCGAGCGGCGCGGCGACGCTGCTGCGTGCGGCGCGCTCCAGCAGCATGCCGCGCACCTGCAGCAGCAGGTGCTGCAGGTCGGCATCCGGAATGACCGGCTGCCGCAGCAGCGCGCGCAGCAGCGGCTGGCTGTAGATCGCGCTGCCGAGGCGCAGGTCCGACCAGCTGTGCGGCGACAGCGGCTGCGGCCAGGCGTCACGCACGCGCTGCAGCCAGGGGCCGGTGCGTGGATCGGCCTGCAGGATCCGGCAGGCCAGCTCAAGCAGTCGGCGCGTCGACGCCCAGGGCGTATCGAGCGCACGCACCAGCAGGGCCGTGTCCACCGCATCGGGCAGGGTCCCCGCCGCCTCGGCGACGCGCCGCAGCAGCAGCCCGGCCCAGGCCTCGCCAACCGCCAGCGGACGCGAGTCCTCGCGCAGCAGCGCCCCCAAGGCCTGTTGCGCGCCGGCGCCATCGCCCGCGCTCGCCATCAGCAGCGCATGGTGGGCGCGGTTACCGATGTGGTCGGGGCGCAGTTCCAGGGCGCGGGCGCTGGCCTGCAGCGCCTCGTCAAAGCGGCCAAGTTCAGCCAGCAGAGCGCTGCGGTGGAAGTGCAGTTCGGGGTCCTCGGGCGAACGCGCCAGCACGCGCTCAAGCTCGGCCAGCGCTACCTCCGGGCCCTGCTGGCCGCGCTTCACCTCGGCCAGGATCGCATGGGCCTCGGCGCAGTCCGGCTCCAGGCTGAGGGCACGCTCGGCCAACGCGCGCGCCTCCGCCTGCTGCCCCTTCAGCACCAGCACCGCGCTCAGGTTGGTCAGCACCGAGACCCGCTCGGGCACCAGCGCCATCGCCTGGCGATACAGCGTTTCAGCCTCGTCCAGACGACCGCGCTGGTGATGATCCAGGGCCTTGAAGAACAGTTCCCGGGCGTGTTCGGTAGGGTCCATCGGCAGTCGGCGTGCGGAACGAAGCGGCCTAGGGTGCACCATTCGCGTAGCGAGGGCATCCCCGGCACCGCCAAGCGGCTGCCGCGCCGGGCTCACACCAGCGCCTCCACCACTTCGGGATGCCCCAGGAACTCGCGCGGGCTCGCGGTCTTGCCGTAGGCGCCGGACTGGAAGACAACGACCAGATCCCCCGCCTGCGCCACGCCCAAGTCGGCGCGGTCGGCGAGCAGGTCGAGCGGCGTGCACAGCGGGCCGACCACGCTCGCGGTCTCGCGCTCGCCGGGCCGCGCATTGACCATGGCCGGATAGTTCTTGCGCAGCACCTGTCCGAAGTTGCCGCTGGCGGCCAGGTGGTGGTGCATGCCGCCGTCGCAGACCAGGAAGACCTGGCCGCGCGAGATCTTGCGGTCGATCACCCGCGCCACGTAGACGCCGGCCTCGCCCGCCAGATAGCGGCCAAGCTCCAGCACCAGATGGCCCTGCGGGAAATCGCGGGCGCAGCGCTCGGCGAGGCCGAGCAGGCAGTCGGCCACAGGCGCGAGATCCAGCGGCATGTCGCTGAGGGTGTACGGGATGCCGAAGCCGCCGCCGAGGTTCAGGCTGCGCACCGGCGCCGGCAGTTGATCCGCCCAGCCGAGGATCAGCTCGTAGCTCTTGGTCTGCGCTTCCACGATCGCCTCGGCCTTCAGGTTCTGGGAGCCGGCGTAGAGGTGGAAACCTTCAAAGGCCAGCCCGAGCGCGCGGATCTCGGCCAGCAGGGCCGGCACCTGCTCGGCATCCACGCCGAACTGCTTGGCGCCGCCGCCCATGCGCATGCCCGAGGCCTTCAGCTCGAAGGGCGGATTGATGCGGATCGCCACGCGTGCGGCCTCGCCGCTGGCGGCACTGGCCTCGGCCAGCGCGCGCAGCTCGCGGAAGCTCTCGATGTTGATCAGGATGCCCGCGGCCTGCGCCTGCTTCAGATCGGCATCGCTCTTGCCCGGGCCGGCGAAGCTGACGTGCTGCGGGTCCATGCCGGCATCGAGCGCCACCCGCAGCTCGCCGACCGAGGCCACGTCCAGCCCGTCGGTGAGCCCGGCCATGTGCGCAACCAGGGCCGGCATCGGGTTGCACTTGACCGCGTAGTGCAGATGCACGGCTGGCGGCAGCAGGCCGCGCAGCTGCGCGACACGCGCGCTCAGCCGGCTGCGGTCGTAGACGTAGCAGGGCGTGCGGCCGATCGCAGCGACCACCCGCGACAGCGGACGCCCGCCGACCAGCAGCTCGCCGCCGGCATCCACGCGCCAGGGCAGGCCCTGGGCCCAGGGCAGTTCGAGTTCGGGACAGATCGGCGCGCTCATGAGTCCAGCTATCTGTGATGGGTCGCACATTGTGCCGAATGCGGCCCGCCTCCGGCGTGTCTGCGCGCGCGGCAAACCGGCCTGCGCGCACGCAGCCTGCGGACTGACGGGAGCGAGGGCTTCCAGGACGCTGGCCCTGCCCATGTCGAAGGCGTTCCGCCCACTTCCCTCGTGGGACAGAGGGCGGACGCTCGCGGCGATGCTTTTCCCCCTGTCCCCAACCCCTCTCCCACCAGGGGAGAGGGGCTTGAAGCCGCTCTTCTGCCGGTGTCGAAAATGCGGCTTCGTATGCCTGGATCCCATCGGTGCGGAGCGATGCCTGAGCTCCCCTCTCCCCTGGTGGGAGAGGGGTCGGGGGAGAGGGGGAAACGTGCGCCCACCCTGAGTTGCGAAGTCGCCCTGTCCTCGACCTCAGGCGCAGGCTGAAACCGCCCGCAGACGCACCGCCGGCCGGGCCAGAAAAATCTTGAGGGGCCTTGATCGATTCCAGCCCCGGATTGCGAGTAGGGGAGATGTCGACGCGAGTTGTCTCGCTCGACCCGGGCCGGTGCTCCGCCGGCTGGGCTCTGGCTATCGCTCGTTCACCGAGTTCTTTACCTTCGGCGTCACCGCCGGCCCTGTGGCACGCAGGGCCGGCTTTTTTTTGCCCGCACTGCGGCAGTTCGCTATTCGAAGCCGCTGCCGAACAGCCAGTTCTCGTCGACAAAGCTGCGGCTGGCTTCCGCGGTATTGCCGTAGGCACCGAGGTTCACCCGTCCGCCGTTGGGCGCAGGCTCGGCGGCGTGGGGCGAGGCCGGGTCGCCGGCATCGATGGCCGGGCTGCTGCGCGCATCCACCACCCAGCCGCCGGAGCTGAAGTGACCGCCAGCCGACTGCAGGTGATAGTCACCCGTCGCTGGCGACACGAAGCCCGGATCCAGCGCGCGGTTGCCAGTGCCTGCCTGGGCGGTGATCGAGTAGCTGATCGCATAACTGCCGCCGCTGTAGCTGACGAATTCGCGCGTGTTGCCCCAGAGGATCGAGTTCTTCAGCGTCAGCGTCGAGCTGGCCTCAACGAGGATGGCCGCGCCGCCGGGTGCAGGCGCCGGGCAGACATGCTGGGCGATGGTCAGGTGTTCGGCCGTCACCCGCGAGGGGCCGCCCGGGCCGCCGTCGACATACAGGGCCGCGCCATTGCGCCTGTCGCCGGGGCAGCGGTTCGCCACCAGCAGGTCGTGGCGCATGCTGCCCTCGGCGCCTTCGTCCCAGAACACGCCCGAGCCCGGGCCCGAGGCGGAGTTGTCGCTGATCAGATTGCGCTCCATCGCCGCCCCTGCCGCGGCGATCAGCACGCCGCCGCCCCAGCCGTAGCCCACCGTCGCACCGACCACGTTGCCGACGATCACATTGGCCTGGATCTCGGTGCTGGCCGTGGAGACATAGAGGCCGCCGCCATGGTCGTTGTGCGCGGTGTTGTTGGCGATGCGGTTGCGCAGCACGCGGGCCTGGCGACCGCTGACGGTGATGCCTGCGCCCTTGCCGGCCAGGTTGTCCTCCACCACGTTGTCCTCGATGCGCAGCAGGCCGCTGCCGCTGTTGCGGGCGTACACGCCGCCGCCGCGCGAATCGATGCTGGTGTGCTGACGCGTGCGGTTGCCGTGGATGCGGTTGTGGCTGATCACCAGGCTGGCGCCATCGCTGAGGCTGGCGTACACGCCGCCGCCGTTGCCGTTGCCGTCCTGCCAGGTGGTGCCAAGGCCCACGCCGCCGGTGATCTCGAAGCCATCGAGCACACAGCTGCCGCTGCCCTGCAGGTGCAGCTGCACCGTCGGGTTGCCAGCCTGGCCGTCGAGCACGCTGCGGTGCGTGCCGGCATCACGCTGGCTGAAGTCCGCGCTGAACCCGCCCAGCAGCTGCAGGCACAGGCTGCTGGGTGCGTTGAAGCGGCCGAACGCGACGTTCTCGCGGTAGGTGCCGGCCGCGACCTGCACGGTATCGCCGGCCTTGGCGCCCGCGATCGCCGCCGTCAGCGTTGCCAGCGGCGCCCCCGCCGTGCCGAGGCCGCCGGCCGCGGCGCCCGCGCGCACGCAGATCACCGCCGCGTCGGTGGCGGTGAATCCGGTGCAGGCCCGCCGCTGCCCGTTGTCGAAGCCCTGTGGGCCCTCGCCGACGACGCCCGCCTGCAGCTCGGTGGCAGACCACAGCCACAACATCAGCAGCTTCGACAGCGCCGCCGTGGCCATGCGGCGGGCCAGGCGCGGTTCGAACTCTGTCAGTCGTTTCATGCGGGGCACCCGTCGCGGACCGGATCCGCGCCGGGCGGCGCCCGGCGATTGAAGAGTGCGAATCATCACCTCATAAATGTGATGGCGCCAGCAGTTTGCAGCTAGAATCCGGCGCTGTCCGCGGGCGAGCCTGCGGGCCCAGGCGGTCCGCGCCCCTCCGGCAGACGGGGCTCGGCGCCGTGCATCCGGACACACAGGGGCGCCCCGCGCCCGAGGGGAATTGGGCGGCATGGTGGTCGGCAGCGCGATCCGGCGACAGCAGCGAAGGGCAGGCGCCAGCGGCGTCGCCGCGCAGGTGCGCCTCAAACCCGCCAGTGCCCGATCCAGTTCGCCGACAGCACTCGCAGCCCCTGCCGCCGCGGCATGGATCACCGCCGGAGGGCGTGCGTGAGGGTGCTGGTCATCACCAACCTCTTTCCCCTGCCCTGGGAGCCCGGCCGCGGCCTGTTCAACGCTGCCCAGCTGACCCGGCTGGCACAGCGGCATCCGGTGCATGTGGTGGTGCCGGTGGCCTGGCGCAGCTGGTGGCGGCATCGGCGCGCGGCGCGCGGCAGCCACGACTACCAGGGCATCACGGTGACGCCGGTGCCGTACTACTACACCCCGGGCCTGTGGCGGGCGAGCTATGCCTTCAGCCTCTGGCTCTCTTTGTGGCGCGCCCTGCCCCGGTTCCAGCACTGGGGCGCGGACGTGATCCTCGCCACCTGGCTCTACCCGGACGGCGTGGCCGCCGTGCGTCTGGCGCGCCAGCTCGGCCTGCCGGTGCTGCTGAAGGCGCACGGCAGCGACGTCAACGTGCAGTGCCAGGCGCCGGCGCGGCGTCGCCAGGTGGTGCAGGCCGCGGCCGCCAGCACGGCAGTGCTCACCGTCAGCCGCGACCTGGCCGACCAGCTGCACGCGCATGGCGTGGAGGCACAGCGCCTGCACACCCTCTACAACGGCATCGACCTGCAGCGTTTCGCGCCAGCCGACCGCGCCGAGGCGCGACGCGCGCTGGATCTGCCGGCCGCCGATCGGGTGCTGCTCTACATCGGCAACTTGAAGCGCAGCAAGGGCGTGCTGGACCTGGTCGAAGCGCTGCGGCAACTGCCCTCCGATGACTGGCAGCACTGCATCGTGATCGGGGAAGGCGAAGACCGCGCCGCCATGGAAGCCCTGGCTCGCCGCCATGGCCTGAGCGCGCGCCTGCGCTGGCTCGGCCGACAGCCGCATGCGCAGATCGGCCAGTGGTTGGCGGCCTGCGACCTGCTGTTGCTGCCCAGCCACGCCGAGGGCGTGCCCAACGTCGTGCTGGAGGCCATGGCCTGCGGACGCCCGGTGGTGGTGAGCGACCTGCCGGGCATCCGCGAAGTCACGCCCGAATTCGCCGGCCTGCGTGCCCCGCCGCAGCAGCCGCCCGCTTTCGCCGCCGCGATCGCGGCGGCACTCGCCCGCCACTGGGACAGCGCCCGCATCCGTCGCCACGCCGAATCCTTCAGCTGGCAGACCAATGTCGACCGCCTCGAAGCCCTGCTCCAGGCCGCCGTATCGGAACACGCCCCATGACTGACAAGGTGCTCTACCACCATCGCACCCGCGGCCGCAGCGTCGAGGGCGTGCACATCCGCAGCGTCACCGCGGCGCTGCGGCAGCTCGGCTTCGAAGTCGAGATCCTGTCGCTGCCCGGCGCCCACCCCGAAGCGCCGGAAGAGACCGCGGCCGGCAGCGCCGCGCCTGCGCCCAGCCGGCTTTCGCGCCTGCTGTCGGCGGTGGCCGCGCGCGCGCCCGAGTGGCTGTTCGAGCTGCTCGAACTGCTCTACAACGGCGTCGCCTGGTGGCGGCTGCGCGCGCGGCTCAAGCGCGCGCCCGGCGTGTGGATCTACGAGCGCTACTCGCTGTTCCTGTTCGCGGGCGTGTGGCTGGCGCGCCGGCGCGGCGTGCCCATCGTGCTCGAAGTCAACGACTCGGCGGTGATGCCGCGGGTGCGGCCACTGCTGATGCGCGGCCTGGCGCGGCGCATCGAAGCCTGGGTGTTCTCCCGCTGCGACGGCCTGGTGTTCGTCTCCAGCGCCTTCCGCGACCAGGTGCTGGCCGCGCACGGCCGCCTCGCCACCTGCATCGTCAGCCCCAATGCCGCCGACATCACCCGCTTCGACCCCGAAAAGACCGACCGCCGCGCCATCCGCCAGAGCCTCGGCGTCGACGGGCACCTGGTCTGCGGCTACCTCGGCGCCTTCGTCGAATGGCACGGCATCCACCGCTTCATCGACGCCGCCGCCCCGCAGCTGGCGGCGCGCCAGGACCTGCGCCTGCTGCTGGTGGGCGACGGCAAGACCCGCAGGCAGGTCGAGGCCTCGCTGCAGCAGCACGGCGTGAGCGCGCAGGCCGTGCTGACCGGCGCCGTGCCGCACGCGCAGGTGCCCGGCCTGATCGCCGCCATGGACGTCTCGGTGCTGCCTGACTCCAACACCTACGGCTCGCCGATGAAGCTGTTCGAACTGATGGCCATGGGCGTGCCCGTGGTCGCACCCGACTACGGCCCCATCGCCGAAGTGATCGAGCACGGCGTCACCGGCTGGCTGTTCCCGCGCGGCGACATGCAGGCCTGCCTGGAGACCTTGCTGGCCCTGAAGCCCGAGGAGATCCGCGAAGTCGGCGAACGCGCCCGCCGCTACGTCGTCGAGCACCGGCAGTGGCGCAACAACGCGCAGCAGCTGGTCGAGCTGTTCCAGCAGATCGAAGTGGAGAAGAAGTGCGCAGGCCTCGGAAAGCAGGGGCGGCGCAGCGAGGCCTGAGAGCCGCCGCGAGCCATCCACCTGTTGCGGCCGCCGCTGCCTGCGGCGCAGGCAATGCGATGTGGACAGCTCAGCCCAACACGCGCATGCCGCGCACCTGGGCGAAATCGCGGTCGTGCGTGACCAGCGCCTCGGCATTGATCGCCAATGCGCTGGCCAGCTGGATCGCATCGCGCAGCTTCAGGCCGTACTGCTCGCGCAGGCGCGCCGCGCTCTCGGCGATGTCGCTGCTGAGCTCCACCACCCGCCAGCTCTCGAGCAGCCCGCGGTAGCGCTTGGCCAGCGCTTCCTCCCCCGCCCGCAAGGGGCCGGTCAGCACTTCCGCCACGGCGACCGTGGTCACCGCCAACACCAACTCGCCCGCGGCATGCCGCTGGAACAGCGGCGCAAAGCGTTCGGCGAAGCGCTCATGCGCTTCGAGCGTGTAAATGATGGGGTCGGCATCGCCGGCCACAGCTATGGCGACTACACCGCGCCCTACCACGCCGCGCTGGACAGCCGCTGCCGCTTCGCCTGCATCAGCGGCGCCGTGTGCAGCTTCGAAACCCGCCGCCGCGCCTACCTCCGACGGCACCACGATGCTACGTTGCTAGACCTGACCCCTGCTTCGCTCTGTTTCGCTTAACTGATTGAAAACTCGATCAGCAATTGCAAATTCATTCCTTGCACTGTCTGCGACAACAAACCATCAAGCAACGGCAGCAATCGACTTCCTCAAAGCGTCAGCCGCAGATTGAAGAACTCTTTCGACCTCTCCTGCGGGGAGAACCGCCTCATGAAGCCCACCCGCACCATCCTTCCATATCAGGCGAGAGCGTCCTTTCTCATCTTGGGCGAGCAGAAGAACCACAGAGTCAAACGATGACATCCCTAAATGCGAGATATGAAATCTGCCGTAGGTGTCTTCGTAAATCTCCTTCGCGAAATCGCCCCCGTCTTCGGATGTCAAGACAGACGCCCCAAGACGAAGAAACGCCTGCTCCTTCGGCATGTCGAACAGCCCAGGCTCGTAACGAGCCTTGGGCTGGGCAAGAAACTCCTCAAGCCATCGCAAGCAACCTTTCAGGTCGACGGATCGATCGCCGGGATCGCCAACGATCGATCCGTCTACGATGAAACAGAGCTTACCAAACACCCAAGTCTCAACGGTCTCCGCGATCTCGTATTCAACGCAGAAACGACCGCCATCACCGATTCTCATGATCACAGTCCATCCAGACCAAATACGGGTTCAGGTTCATTTTCTTCCTCGGAATGAATGAACTCGACCCTATTTTCCGAGCCCTCTGCAACAAAGGGTTAGCCGGCAATGTAGAGGACATTGTTGCCAACCTTGTTTTCAGAGACGAGCTTAGCCAAGGCAGAGCCGCTGACCCTTTCAGTTCTTCGCGGGCGCTCGCCATTCAACCAGTGAGCAACGAAGGAGAATTTCCTGCACTCCTTCGACAAGGCCGACACCGCATGCGATAGCGCGGCCAAGTGGTCAGGCGCAAGGGTCCACGTTTCACTTTCGAAGTCGGCGTCGTCGGATAGAAACTCACAGGAACAGCCGCCAGTAACAGAAAAATGAAGTGAAGGTACGCCCCGTACTTTGCGAGAGGAAACTGCAAGCCCGCAAAGTTGCGACAGACGCTCTGTGGATATGCGGCTCTTCGCTTCAGGGGCAATGGAGGCGAGGATTTCGAGGCACATGTCGGCTAACGTTTCAGGGCGCGGCCCGTCAGGGCCGTCGACCCTGCAGCGAATTGTCAGGCATCTTCTACGTAGATACGACTGTACCCAGAGAACTGGGCGTCGTTCATGTTTTCCTTAATGACCCTGATTGCCACTTCTGGATCTACAACGACACAGACGATCTCCATGGTTCCGGACCCAGTGCTGCCGCCATCAACATGCCCGAGCCCGGTCCACCCAAGAACATTATTTAGGTGGCTATCAACCGCCAACCTCTTCTTAAAGTCATCGTCGGTACCAAATTCAGATATTTTGTACTCAACAACGACCGTTCGGTGTTTTCTCACCGGAATTGGTAGGAATCCATTCTTCGCAGCCCCTTCGAGGATGCTTTTTAGCATCTTCGCTTCACTTGTGCCTTTTGGTATGGGGTGCTGCCTTATTTCTCCGTCTTCCCCCACTGAACCCCAATGCTCTGTGGCCACGCCGTCTTCAGATGATGCCCACGCCTCGTGATATCTCAACTTGCCGTCAATATTCTTGTACAGCTTTCGCACAACCACCCCCAAGATGCCTAACGTTTGAGCTCGGGCCGCGGCCCGTCAGGGCCGTTGCGCCTGCAGCGAATTGCTAGATCTCCGGCCAACCCACCGGCCATTGTTCTTTGTGCGTTCGTGCTGACCCATACCTAGCCTCATCTGTGCGCACAAGACTTTTGCAGTCAGCAGCTAACCGAAAGAACTCGCCCTTTTCGATGGGCTTACCATCCTTGCCAATATAGAAGCTTCCCTGCGGCCCCTGGAACTTCGGCGAGCGAACCAGATCCACCGCAACGGATAGGGTAGCTTCCTGAATTTCAGCACGCAGAATTCCATGCTGCTCTAGATCTTTGGATAACCAGGCATGCAGCTCGTGCGCGATGGATAATGGCGCTATAGGCTCACCATTGAATTGGCAATGCAGATTCAGTGCGTCGATCTCCAACGTACCCGAACCGAGGCCTTCAAGCTCCTTGTAGGAGTTCATGAGCCGCCACCCACAGAACATGGCACATAGGGTTTCGACTGCATGGTTGAGGCGCTTACGACGCATATTGAGGAGACCAAACTCAATGTAGAGGTCAAATTGACGCCTAACCCGCCGCATAACTCGCGCATCGCGGCTCCCATGAATCGTAGATAGATTCGCAAATCATCACCTTGCAGCGGGGCGCTTGGCTCCGCTCAAGTCGCACGCTACCGCGATCCCTCCGCGCGCTCAACCCGCGCTTTCAAGCCGGCCGCACCCCTGTCCGGGTTCGGCATTGCTCCTGCGCTCCCACCCGTGCGTTGTGGCAGTGCCCGCGAAAGCGAGCCCCCCCTCACCCCCCACAAAACACCCGCGGCAAGCCAAAAATCCCCTCGAACAAGGCCGGCGCCACATACGGCTCAATCGGTTCGCGGCGGATGTCGTAGTCATCCTCCGTGTCCATTCCGTG
Organism: Aquimonas voraii; assembly: GCF_900101825.1. Taxonomy (GTDB): domain Bacteria; phylum Pseudomonadota; class Gammaproteobacteria; order Xanthomonadales; family Xanthomonadaceae; genus Aquimonas; species Aquimonas voraii. The sequence continues at coordinate 57,002 of NZ_FNAG01000005.1, read as the reverse complement.
GAAGCCGCCGTAGTACGAGAACGCGTAGCGCACGCCGGTTTCTTTCAGCACCTGGCGGGTGTCGGCGTTGAAGCTGTCGCGGTTGCCGACCGGGTAGGCGAAGGCGCGCATCGGGCGGCCGAGTTCGGTCTGCAGGCGTTCGGCGCAGCCGAGGATTTCTTCGCGCTGCTCCTCGATCGGCAGGCGCGACAGCACAGGGTGGTGCATGGTGTGGCCGCCGATGTGCATGCCGTGGGCCTGCATCTCGCGCAGCATGTCCCAGCTCATCCACTGCTCGCTGGCGTCGGGCTGCTGCGCGTCGGGGAGCTCGCGCAGGCGCTGCAGCAGGGCGGCGGCGCGCTCGCCGGGCAGGCGCTTGTACAGGCGCAGCAGCTGGTGCACGGCGTCGGGGCGCTGCTCGGGGGCCAGGCTGAGCGGTGGCAGCTCGAACTCGGGCAGGTGCAGGCGGCGGGCGCTCGTGCTGTCGATCAGGGCGTTTATGGCGTCCCACCAGGACAGGCGCGGGTTGTCGATGTAGCCGGTGGCGATGAAGAAGGTGGCGCGCGCGCGCTCGTGGCACAGCACTTCGAAGGCGGCGTGGTAGTTGTCGCTGTAGCCGTCGTCGAAGGTCACCAGCGCGAAGCGGCCGCGGCTGCGGCGCGCGTCTTGAATCTCATCGGGGGTGATCAGCTCGGCGTGGCGCTTGAGAAACCGGATCTGCGCGGCGAACTGCTCCGCGCTGGCGCTGATCACGCCGGGGTCGCAATAGCGGGGCAGCTGGCTGGCGATGCGGTGGTAGTTGAGGCACAGCAGGCCGCGCGGGCGGTAGACCGTTCGCAGCAGGGCCAGGGCGCCGCTGCGCTTGAGTGCATGGGCCAGCAGCAGTCGCTTCATGCGGTGTCTCCCCTCAGAGGCCGCGATGGGTGGGATGCGCGGGGTGCCTTCGCAGCTGCCGCGGCGGTCGCGCGCCCGTCCGGGATGGAGTGGCAGCGGCGGGCGCTGTCGCGGCCCGGATCGCGCCGCGTGCTCATGCCTCATGCTCGCGCATGCGCTGGCCCCAGCTGTGCAGCCAGGGGCCGAGGCGGGTCTGCAGGCGCGGCAGGCGGGCCAGGGCTTCCTGCAGGGTGTCGGCGTCTTCGCTGCGCCAGGCCCGCAGCAGCAGGCCCAGGCCGATGAACAGCAGTGCGTAGAGCACGCCGGCCGCAAAGCGCAGCCAAGGGTCGGTGGTGAGCAGGGCCAGGCCCACGGCGGGCACGGCGGCCAGCACAGCGGCGGCGGCCAGCCGCGACAGTTCGCGCCAGGGCAGGCGCAGGCCCAGCGCGAGGCGCGTGCCGAGCACCAGCACGCCCATCAGCAGCAGGCGCGAGCTCGCGTGCGCGGCCAGCGCGCCCATCAGGCCAAAGCGCGGTATCCACAGCAGCGCCAGCACCAGGGTGAGCAGGATGCTGCTGGCGGCGATCAGCGCGCGCAGGCGCTGGTGGTCGGTGGTCGACAGCAGGGCGCCAAAGGCGCCTTCGCTGAGCGTGAGGCCGCCGACGACGACCATCCAGCGGAAGACATCGGCCACCGGGGCATAGGCGCTGCCGTAGAGGAGCTGCACGGCGAGGTCCGCGGCCAGGGCGGCGCTGCCCGCCAGCAGCAGCCCGAAGAACAGGAAGATGCGCACCGCATGGCCAAGCACGCGGCCGACCTGCTCAAGACCGTGGGCGCCGTAGGCGTGCGCCATCATCGGCATCAGCACGGTCGACAGGCCGGAGGACAGCAGGTCGACGCCGCCGCGGGTGAGTGCGGCGGCGATGGCGAAATAGCCGACGGCAGCCGAGCCGGTGAACAGGTTGAGCAGGTAGGTCTCGACCGACTTGTTGCCGAGCGCGGCGGCGATGACCAGCGCGATGGTCCAGAACAGGTGCGGACGCAGACGCGCCAGGAGCTCGGCCGGCGGTGCCTCGCGCGCGCCGCGCACGTCGGCGCGGCGTGCGCCGACGAAGCCCAGTACGCCGAAAACCAGGCTGGTGGCGGTGAACACCAGCAGGTAGGCCAGCAGCGAAGCGCCACGCCAGAACAGCAGGGCCACTGCCAGCGCGTTGACGAGGCCGAGAGCCACGGTGATGCCGGCCTCCAGCTCGAAGCGGCCGTGGCCCTTGGCCATCGAGGTGTAGAAGAGGAAGACCGACTTGCCGCTCATGCTGAGCACGGCCAGCGCGGTGAACAGCAACAGCTGCTCCTGCTGCCAGCCGCTGCGCTCGATGAAGGGCAAGGTCGCGGCATAACCCAGGGCCACCGCGATCAGGCACAACAGCTGCCGGCGCCACAGCCAGCCCTGCACGCGCGCGGCGGCGTCGCGCTCGCCGCGGCCCAGTGATTCGGACACGAAGCGGATGCCGGTGGTGGTCAGGCCGTTGTTGGCGATGATGCCGAGCACGCCGGACAGCCACACCAGATAGGCGTAGTGGCCGAAGCGGTCGGGGCCGAGATCGCGCGCGATCAACGCGCTGACCAGCAGGCCGAGCGCATACACGGCATAGGTCGAGCCGGTCATCATCAGGGCGCCGCGCAGGGCGGCGACGCGGCCGAAGGCGCCGCTCATGCCGCGGCCTCCCGTGCGCCACGCGTCGCCGCTGCGACCTGCGCGCTGTGGAACAATCGCCGCCCGCAGGCGCCCGGCCTGCGCTGGCCTGCGAGAGTCTGCGAATGCCTGCCGATGCGTGCGTGCATCCCTGTCTGCTGCATGTGGTCGACAGCCTTGAGACGGGAGGGCTGGAGCGCTTCGTCTGCGATCTGGCGCTGAGCCAGCACGCGGCCGGCCAGCGCGTGGCGGTGTTCAGCCTGAACCGCACCGAGGGGTTTCGCGGCGAGCTCGAAGCCGGCGGGGTCGAGGTGATCCAGGGCGACAAGCGCGGCGGCTTCGACCTTGCCTTGATTCGACGCCTGCGCACGCTGGTGCGCGAGCGCGGTGTCGAGGTGGTGCACAGCCACAATTTCGTGCCCAACTACTACGCGGCGATCGCCCTGCTCGGGCTGCGCTGCGCGCTGGTGAACACCTGCCACAACATGGGCACGCGGCTGGCGCAACGGCGGCTGCGCATGTTCTTCCGCTTGAGCCTGCTGCGCACCGCGCGCGTGGCCACGGTGGGCGAGGCCGCGCGCGCGCATCTGGTCGGCGCGGGCCTGTTGCCGGCCGCGCGCACGGTGGCGCTGGACAACGGCATTCCGGTGCAGCGCTTCGCCCGCGGAGACAGCGCCCGCGCCGAGGCGCGCGCGCTGCTCGGGCTGTCGGCCGAGGCCCCGGTGCTGGGCTGCGTCGGCCGCCTGGTGGCGCTGAAGAACCATGCGCTGCTGCTGGGCCTGCTGCCGGCCCTGCGCGCAGGCTTTGCCGACCTGCAGCTGATGCTGGTGGGCGATGGCCCGCTGCGCGCGTCGCTGCAGCAGCAGGTACACGCGCTGGGCCTCGTCGACTGCGTGCATTTCGCCGGCGACCGCAGCGATGTCGCGCGGCTGCTCTGCGCCTTCGATGTGTTCGTGCAGCCCTCGCGCACCGAAGGCCTGTCGATCGCCCTGCTCGAGGCCAGCGCGGCCGGCTGCGCGATCGTCGCGAGCCGCGTCGGCGGCAATCCGGAGATCGTGGCCGACGGCGAGCGCGGGCGGCTGTTCGAGAGCGACGATGCGGCCGCGCTCGAGGCGCTGCTCGGCGAACTGCTTGGCGACGCGGAACAGCGCCAGCGCCTGGGCGAGGCTGCGCGCGCCTGGGCCGAGCGCGAGGTCGGCATCGAGCGCGCGCGCGCGCGCTACGCCGGGCTGTACGCGCAGGCGCTGCGGCGCTGAGCGCTGCGCAGGCCGAGGCGAATCTGGCGGCAGCGCGCTCATCGGGTCTTCCAGATGTCCTGCGCCGGGCGGTGCAGGATGTCGATGAAACCGCGCACCACGCAGAGCTGCATCTGCACGAAGCCGGTGATCAGGCCGGCCAGCGGCAGGCGCTTCAGCGCAGGCACGGCGGGTGCCAGCAGGCCCAGTGCCCAGGCGCCGAGATGCGGCAGCAGCAGCAGCGCCCAGAAACCGCTGTCGCGCACCAGCATCAGGTGGGCGAACAGGGCGAGCGCGAGGAACAGCGGGCCGGCGAGTCGCAGCAGCTTGTGCCCGACGAAGCGCAGGAACAGCGGATTGGCGGCGGGGTTCAGCAGCCGCGGTTCCAGCGCCAGCAGCTGGAAGTTGCCGGCCAGCGTGCGCACCTTGCGACGGCTTTCCTGGTCGAGCCCGGCGCTGGGCCGGTCCCAGGCGATGGCGCCGGCCTCGAACAGCACGCGCTCGCCGGCCATGGCGCGGCGCATCGGGATCAGGACGTCGTCGAGGATCGTCTGCGGCGGGATCGGCGAGTAGTCGGCGCGACGCATGGCATAGAGCGCGCCGCTGACGCCGACCACCGAGCCGGCGGCCGATTCGAGCCGACGGACGCGCTTCTCGTAGCGCCAGTAGGCATCGACGGTATGGCCGAAGCCCCGGGTGCCTTCGGCCTCGAAGGCGAGCTCACCGCCGACCACGCCAACACCCGGCTGCAGCAGGCGCGCGATCAACAGACGCGCAGCGCCGAGCTCGATGCGCTGGCGCACATCGCAGAACAGCAGCACCTCGCCATGGGCCGCGGCCACGGCGTCGTTGAGGCAGGCGGCCTTGCCGCGCCGCTGGGCGAAGGCCAACACGCGAACGCGAGGGTCGTGGACGGCCTGCGCCGCGGCCTCGGTGCGATCGCTGCTGCCGTCGCAGGCCAGCACGATCTCGATGCGCTTGGGCGGATAGTCCAGCGCCAGCAGGTTGCGCAGCTTGCGGGCGATCGCGGCCTCTTCGTTGTGGGCGATCAGGATCACGCTCAAGCGCGGCCACTGCGTCGGCTCGGGCGCGGGCGCATTCGGCGCGGCGCGGCGCGCACGCAGCCACAGCAGCAGCGGGTAGCCGAGCCAGGTCAGCGCGATCATGCCGACGCCGAACAGCAGCAGCGCGATCCACGGCATCAGGCGGCCTCGACGGCGCTGCGCGGCGCATAGGCGGGGCGGGCGATGCGGTAATCGCGGTACTGCCCGGGGTTGCCGGTTTCGCCGGCTTCGGCGGCCTTGGCGATGTTGTACATCTCGCGCGCCGAGACGTAGTGCAGCTGCCAGCGCTCACCGTCGTTGTAGGCCTGTTCGAGGTGGGCGAAGGCCTCGCGCATCGGCGCGCCAAGCAGGGTGTCGAGATCGCAGTCCTGGGTGCCGTGGGTGTGGATCTTGACGAAGGTCCATTCGGGGCGGCCCTCGACGTGGATGCCAGCGCGCACCCAGTCGTCGATGCGCGCGGGTGAGGGCGGGCTGACCGCGCGGATGTCCGAGTTCTCGATTCGCGGCAAGAGGCCGTACTTGCGGCTGCGGAAGTTCAGGCCAAGCACGCCCTGGATCAGCATCAGGTCGCCCCAGGGCTGGCCGCCGACACGCACCCGCTGGCCACGCTCGTGTGACTTCGGCCGCTGCGGATCGTCCTTGGCGTAGTAGATGCGGTTGATGTTCGAGGGCTGGGTCGGGTCGGGCGCCGAGGGAAAGGTGAAGTCGGCATAGCAGCCCTCTTCGCGCAGCACGATCAACTCGTTGTTGACCCCGCAGCCGTGGCCGTACGGGTGGCTGTTGTCCAGCGCCCAGTTGCCATGGATGAAGGCCCACTGTGGCTGGCCGGTGGTGGGATCGACCGGCAGCGCATCGTGGCGCTCGACCAGCTGGCGGGTGAAGCGGCGCAGGGTCTGACGCAGGTTGGCCTCGGTGTCGCGGTCGTGGTGCAGGTGCACTTCGATCTCGCCCAGGCCCATGCGGCACAGCTCGACCAGGGCATCGAGGTGCTCGGCGCGGTATTCCTCTTCCGGGTAGAAGAAGGTGTGCACCGGCGCGCGGCCATCGGCGTCGCGGTATCCCTCGCAGACCTTGGGGTAGTCCCTGCGCCAGCGGGTCACCCGCGCGCACTCGCGCGCGTAGTCGGCGCGGCCCCACTGCGGCTCGTAGTGGTCGACGAAGCAGAACAACAGATGTCGGGTGACGCCCGTGGGCGCCGGCGCGCGCCAGTCCTGGCGCAGCCAGGCGCTGAGCCAGCCCAGCACATGGCGGCGGTGGGCGAGGTACAGCACCGCCGCGAAACCGGCCAGACCGGCGAGCAGCAGCAGGACGAACAGCAGGGTGAGGCTCATCGGTTCCTCGCTGCGGACCCGGTCCGCGAGGCATGGCGTGGGGACAGGTCGGTGTTCATCCGGTGATGCGCTCCAGCACGACGAAGGCATAGACGACGACGATGCTGCCGAGCGCGGTGAACACGGCGGCGAACTGCCAGCGTGGCGCCGGCCAGTTGTGGGTTTCCGGGCTGGCCAGCGCCCTCTCGCGGGCTGCCCAGGCCGCGGCGATGCACAGGCCCAGCAGCAGGTAGAGCAGCGGCTGGTAGGTGCGCGAAAGGAACCAGGCACAGGCCAAGAAGCCGAGCAGGGCCATGCGCAGGGCCTCGGCCATGCGCGCCTCGGTCGAGCCGGGCGGTGCGAGGCCCGCGACCTGGCCGAGCTCGCGCCAGGCCAGCACCAGCAGGGCGACCCAGGGCAGCAGCCCGACCAGACCCAACTCGGCGAAGCAGAGCACGAAGCTGTTGTGCGCGGTCAGCGGGTGGTAGTCGGTGAAAGCCCCATAGCCAACGCCGAACAGCGGGTTCTCGCGGAACATCTGCAGTCCTTCGTACCAGGCCTCGATGCGCTGTCCGGCCGACTGCTCCTGGGTCGAGAATTCGCGCCCACCAGCGAGGCCGAGGCCCATCGCCAGTACCAGGCCGAGGGCGCCGATGACGGCCGTGCGCAGGCTGCCCAGCCAGCCGCGCAGGGCCATCAGGCCCAGGACCGCGATGCCGAGCAGCGCACCGCGCGAATGGGTGAGATAGATGGCGTAGAGCATCAGGGCCATCGGCAGGCCGACGATCAGGGCATTGCGCAGCGCGCGCCGCGGGCGCCAGGCCAGCGCCAGCAGCGGCAGGCTCATCACCAGGGCCTGGCCGAAGTCGTTGGGGTCGTTGAGGATGCCCAGGCCGTGCACACGCCAGAGGCTCTGGCCGGTGTCGTCCTCGGCCGGCACGCCGGTGTAGCCGGCGGCGACCAGATCGGCCTCGTCGCCGGTGCCCTGGCGCAGCACGAAGTCGTCGGCACGATGGCCGGTTTCGTAGGCGTTCACCGCGAACAGGCTGAGCACGAGCATGCACAGGGTCACGGTGGCCAGCGTCCACTGCAGCCGACGCAGGCGGGTGAGGTTCATCGCCGCGAGTACGAGCAGCAGGGCCGAGGCGCTGAACTCGGAGACCGCGTCCATCGCCCCGCCGGCCCAGCCGTTGGCCACGCGCGAGAGCGCCAGCGCCGCGATGAAGGCGATGAGCAGCCCGGCGTGTACAGGACGCAGGGCGATACGGCGCTGCATCAGGGTCGACAGCAGGGCCGCCGCGAACGCGAGCAGCCAGAGCACGAGCATCGGCCGCGCCTCGGCGAGGCCCGGAGCGAACAGCTCCACCGGACGCAGGAAGGTGAAGACGACATAGAGCAGGAACAGCGCGAAGGCCATGGACTGGCTGCCCGATGCTCAGCGCCGGGCCCGCGCGCGCGGGCCCGCGTTGACGCCAGCCGTCGGGTGCGCGGGTTGAGCGAAGGCAGCCAGGAGGCGGGTCGACACCGAGCGTGAACCCCAGGGAATGTGGATTGGTTCGCATTTTGCGGCCTGCAAAATGCGATGGCAATCACGCTATTCGGGATCCGCAGGGTTGGCGCGGGTGGGGGCGCTGCGTTCGGTGGGGCGTGGCCCGTGCTTGCCCGCGTCCTTCAGTCGGGCCTGCACAGCGTCTGCGAAAGCGGCTTGGAGAGCTGCGAAGTGCCTGGCCGGAGGATGCGGCCGAGGTGGGCCGCAACTCCGGGGCCGGCGTCGGCGGGGCCCGGGTGCGGAGGCAACCGAAGAGTACGAGCGATGAACCGCGCGGCTCAGCCGTCCTCAAGGCTGTCGGCAAAAATGCGCAGGGCCTGGGACGCGTTCTCGGCCTGCCAGCGCGTGAGCAGATCGACGAAGGCATCGGCCACCTGGGTGCTTGCCGGCTGGCCCGACTGGCTGGCGGTGTTGACGCCATGGCAGCCGTCACAGGCGCGGACTTCGCCGGCCTGCACCGTCAGCCAGTAGCGCTCGCGCACCACCGGTTCGCCATTGGGTGCGGTGCTCTGCCAGACCAGGGCACGCCCAGCCGGCACGAAGGCCGCCACCGAGCCATCGCCGGCGATGCGCACGCTGCCTGCCGGTGCGCCGGGGGCGGCAGGGTTCAGGCCCACTGCTGCGCTTTCGTGCATGGGCACGGCCAGCACGCGTCGGCCCGCGCGGGGGCTGCTGCCGCCCATGGTCAGGCCGCGGGTCTGGTCGGCCTGCAGGAACTGCATGTGACTGACGGTGTAGACCGTGCCGGTCGGATTCGGCGGGTTCTGGTAGCCGCTGCCGTCGACCCGCAGGTTGAAGGGCTGCTGACGGTCGGCGCGATCGCGGGTGGTAACATCGCGCATCACCACCACGCCGAGCTTGCGCTCGCGCAGGAACTCGCGGAACGCCTGCAGGCTGACGCCGGCCTGGGCGAAGGCCGCCTGCTCGGGCGACTCGATGTCCTCGGCGGTCTGCGGTGGTGCCGGACGCGCGCGCACTTCGACGGCACTGAGTTCCCACATCGGGCCCTCGTAGGTCACCCGCACATCCGGATCCCAGTATTCGACGCGGCGGACGATGCCGGTCTCGCCCAGCAGGGGTGTCGCCGAGGCGGCGAGGCTGCCGTTGTTGGCGACGCTCAGCCGGGTCAGGCGGTATTTGTGGCTGGGGTTGGGGTTGGCGCGGGTGCCCAGCTCGCGCGCAAGGCCGGTGCTGGCGGTGTGCGAAGCGATCACGCTGCCATCCGACAGGGGCAGCGGGTTGCGGTAGTGGCCGCTGTGGTTGGCCGTGGTGGTGGTACCGCCGGTGTCGGGATGGGTCACCGACTGCAGCTGCATCTGGTCGGGATTGGCGCCCATGGCGGCGTTGAAGCGGATGATCTGGCCGCCGCTCAAGGTGCCGAACTCGGGCGCATTCAGGGCATAGAAGCGGCCGGGCTGGGTAGGGTCCTCGGCCAGGTGCAGCAGGTTCAGCAGGCGATAGCTGTTGCCGCCGGAGGGCGTGAAATCGCGCAGGTTCGCGTCGTTGCTGAAGCTGCGGGTGAAGTAGCTGTGCAGCTCATGGCGGCCGACGTGGTTGAGGGTCAGGGCGGCTGTGCCGTCCTGGTTCACCTGCCAGGGGAAGAAGTGATTGAAGCGCAGGCCCTGCACCTGTGAGCCGGCGGCCGCCACGCGCGGCTCGGGGAAGTGCTCGGTGCGATCCGTCGTGCGCTGCGAGTTCGCCGCCTCCGAGCTGTAGTTGAAGGCGCCGTAGGGATTGGAGCTGCCTTCGTTCTGCTGGTCGCGCTGCAGGTGGTCCCAGCGCGAGAACACCACCCGCCCCGAGCTGTCGACCAGCGGATCGAAGGAGCCCGAGGGGGAGTGCTCCAGCAGTTTCAACTCGCCCGCTGGCGAAAGCTTCCACAGCCCGCTGACCGTCGGCGTCGACTCGTACTCATCGAGCTGCGGGTAGAGGTGGCGCTCGCCGCTGCGCGGACGGTCGGAGGCGAAGATGATCGCGCCGTCCGAGCCGTAGGTCGGCTGGATGTTGTTGTAGTTCTCGGGCTGCTGGGCCACGCGCGTGATGACAGCCGTCTGGCCCTGGCCCAGGCCGCTGACCTCATACAGCTGCCAGTAGAAGTTGTCGGCGCCGTACTGCTGGCTGGGTGCGCCGACCACCATGCTGAAGACCGCCTTGGTGCCCGACCAGTGCACCGCCGGGTCGCGCACGGCGATGGCATTGGCGCCCTGGAAGGCCGCCGCCGTGCCGAAGCCGGCCTCGCGGGTGAGGTTGCGCAGGCTGCCATCGGGATAGCGGAGGTAGAGATCGCCGCCGCGGCCGACCAGGCCCATGTTCGCCCGGTGGTTGGCGAACACCGAGCCGATCGCGGCGAAATCCGCCGAGATCGGCATCTGGGTGACGAACAGGATCGGATGCGGCGTGGTCTGCGGGCTGGTCTGCGCCACTGCCGTGGGCGCTGCAGCCATGCCGGCCACCAGGACGAGGACGATGCTGCCGAAGAATGCGGGGAGACGGGTCATGGGCGTGGCACCAATGTTTACAACCGCAGGCTACGCGGCCGCTTCCCGGGGTTTCGCGGGGTGGTTGGCACAATTGCGAAACAATTCGGTGACCCACTGCGCAGCTTGAAAAATCCGTTTTTGGACATGCACTTGCGGTCACACCAGGAGTGCGAGCAGGAACACGGGGCGCAAGGCTGGGGGATGGGAGTGGCAGGCCTGCGGGCTGGCAGCCATGCGGCCAGGACGAGCACCGCTGCTTTATGTGCGCCAGTTCACGGTTTGCCGGTGCAGCTGTTATCGTTCGCCGCCCCTCTCTGCTCGGCTCAGGACCCCACGACACCGTGCCCGCAGCGCCTCCGATTCCGCTGTCCGCCGCCTCCAGCCGGTGCCTGCTACGGGCTGCTGCATGAGCGCGCTGACCTTCGCTCCGGTGCGCATCCATGGCGCCAGCGGCTGGCTGGCCGGCCTGTATGCCGCGAGCGCGAAGCACGGGCCGCGGCTGCTGCTGGTGCCACCGTTTCCGCACGAGTGGCAGCGCGGCTATCGCCTGTTCGCCCTGTTGAGCCAAGCGCTTGCCGAACACGGCATCGGTAGCCTGCGCTTCGATCCCACCGGCTGCGGCGATTCCAGCGGCGAGGATTCGGCCTTCTGCCTCGACCAGCTGGGTGAGGACACGCGGCTGGGCCTGGCCTGGCTGCGCGCGGTGGACACGGGCCCGGTGCTGCTGCTGGGCGTGCGCGCGGGTGCGCTGGTGGCGTCCGCGCTGGCGCCGGAGCAGGGCGTGGACTGGATCGGCTGGCAGCCGGTGACCTCGGGCGCCACCTATCTCGCCACGCTGGAGGCGCGGGAACGGCAGGAGCTGCGCAGCCCGAACCGCTACGGCAGCCGCTCCGCCTGCAGCGAACCTGCCCCCGATGTGCTGCTGGGGCACCGCCTGCATCCGCGCTTGCGCGAACAGCTGAGCACGGCGCGCGTGTCGCTGCCGCCGCGTTTCGCGCTGGACGCCGAGCTGCCGCCGGCGCTGTCCGGCTGGGTGGAGGAGATCAACCTCAGCACGCCCTTCCCGGTGGTGCAGGTCCGCGCGCTGGCGGCGGAGCTGGCTCGACGCCTTGCGGGTGCGGGGTGAACGAGTCCGTGCTCGAACTCGATGGCGGTCGCTTCGGCGTCCTGCACGAAGCCATGGGCGCGACCGAGGTGGTGTTCGTACTGCTGAACGCGGGCTCGGTGCACCGACAGGGGCCGTTCCGGCTCTACGTGCATCTGGCCCGCCAGCTGGCGAGCCTGGGTTTCGCCAGCTTCCGCTTCGATCAGCCGGGTATCGGCGACGCGGTGATGGCAGCCGAACGACCGCAGCAGGCGCTGCTGACGGACGTGCTCGACCGACTGCAGGCCCGCACCGGCTGCCAACGCTTCGTGGTGGGCGGGATCTGCAGCGCCGCCGACGCGGCCTGGCAACTGGGGCTGCGCGATCCGCGCGTGCAGGGCCTGCTGCTGCTGGATCCGGTGGCCTACGGCGGGCGCTGGTTCCAACTCGCGCGCCTGCTGCAGCCGCGCTCGCCCGCCGCCCTGTGGCGCGCGCTCACGCGTCGCCTTGCCGCGCGAGGCGAGCGCGGACAGGCGGCGCCGGCAGCGGTCGAGGCCGACTATCGCGACTGGCCGCGGCCCGACGAGGCGCCGCTGCAGCTCGCCGCGCTGTGCCGGCGCGGCGTCGAGGTGCTGGCCCTGTACACCGGCGGGATTGCGCACTACTTCCTGCATCCACGACAGTTCGCGGCCACCTTCGGCGCGGCCGCCCGCGATCGACGCGTACGCTTCGATTACTGGCCGCGCGTCGATCATCTGTTCTACCGGCCTGCCGATCGCGAACGCCTGATCCGCCACGTCTGTGGCTGGGCGCAGGCGCGCTTGTCGGCAGCGTCGCCCAAGGAACCCCAGCGAGGATACCCATGAGTCGCAGCCCCATCCTGGTCACCGGCGGCGCAGGCTATATCGGCAGCCACGTGGTGCTGCAGCTGGTCGAGGCCGGCGAACGGGTCGTCGTGCTCGACAACCTCAGCACGGGCTTCCGCGAGGCGGTGATCGGTGCCGAGCTGGTGGTCGGCGAGGTGGGCGATCGCGAGGCCGTCGAGGCCCTGCTGCGCGCCCGCGGCATCCGCACCGTCATGCACTTCGCTGCCCGCACCATCGTGCCGGAGTCGGTCGAGGACCCGCTGCGCTACTACGGCAACAACACCTGCGCCACGCGCAACCTGCTCGACGCCTGCGCACGCGCGGGCGTCGAGCATTTCGTCTTTTCCTCCACCGCCGCCGTCTACGGCATTCCCGCCGGCGGCCGCGCCCGCGAGGACGCGCCGACGGCGCCGATCAATCCCTACGGCACCAGCAAGCTGATGAGCGAGTGGATGCTGCGGGATCTGTCCGCCGCCAGCACGCTGCGGCACGTGGCCCTGCGCTACTTCAACGTGGCTGGCTGCGACCCGGAGGGACGGATCGGCCAGTCGACCGAGCGCGCCACCCTGCTGGTCAAAGTCGCCGCCGAGGCGGCCGTTGGCACGCGCGCCGCGGTGCAGGTCTTCGGCACCGACTACCCGACCGCGGACGGCACCGGCGTGCGCGACTACATCCATGTCGTCGATCTCGCGGCGGCGCATCTTGCGGCGCTTCGCTATCTGCGCGAGGGCGGCGCCTCGGTCACCTTGAACGCCGGCTATGGCCACGGGTACAGCGTGCGCGAGGTGCTGGCGGCGATGTCGCGTGCGGCCGGGAGCACCGTGCCACACGTGGATCAGCCGCGTCGTGCGGGGGATCCACCGGAGCTGGTAGCGGACTGCACGCGGATCGGCGAGGTGCTTGGCTGGCGGCCCGCGCTCGACGATCTCGACGCGATCTGCGCCAGCGCACTCGCCTGGGAGCGGCGTCTGCATGCCCGGCGCGGATGAGGCCTCGTCGGTCTGGCCGCTCGCTCTCTTTGTCGGGCTCAGCGTGCTTGGCCTGATCGGGCTGCTGCTGCCGCTGCCCGAAAGCAGCGCTGCCCTTCGGCTGGCGTTGAACCTCGCCCACCTGCCGCTGTTCGCGCTGTGGAGCGGCCTGCTGCTGCGCCTGCATCTGCAGATGCGTGGCCCTGACCGGGCGCTGGCGGTGTGTGGCGCAATCGCCCTGCTGGTGGCGCTTGGCAGCGAGGCTGCGCAAGCGCTGCAGCCGAGCCGCGAGGTCGATCTGCGCGATGCGTTCAGCAATCTGGCCGGCGCCGGGCTGGGTCTGGCAATTGCGCGATGGCGTTTGCGCGCGCGGTTCGCGAAGGCCTGAACTGGGCTCAGAATGACGGGCCTCTAAGGCATTTTTCATTGACAGGGCGCATGCGCCCGCAGCGGAGCTGATCCCATGTGTGGAATCGTTGGAGCCGTGGCCGAGCGCGATGTCGGCGCCATCCTGATCGCGGGCCTGCACGCGCTCGAGTACCGCGGCTATGACTCGGCGGGGCTTGCCGTGCTGCAGGACGGGCAGCTGCAGCGCCGCCGCGCCAAGGGCAAGGTTCGCGATCTGGAGCAGCTGCTGGCCGAACAGCCGGTGGCGGCGAAGATCGGCATCGCCCACACCCGCTGGGCCACGCATGGCGTGCCCAGCACCCACAACGCGCATCCGCATGTGTCGGCGGACCGCGTTTCGGTGGTGCACAACGGCATCATCGAGAACCATGCCGAGCTGCGCGCGGAGCTGCAGGCGGCCGGGTATGAGTTCACCTCGGAAACCGATACCGAGGTGATCGCCCACCTGGTCGAGTCACTGCTGAAGCAAGGTCGGGACCTGCGCGCCGCCGTCGTTGCGGCGACCCAGCGTCTGCATGGCGCCTATGCGATCGCGGTGCTGTCGAGCGAGGAACCGGGGCGCCTGATCGGTGCGCGCCGCGGCAGCCCGCTGGTCGTGGGTATCGGCATCGGCGAGCACTTCCTGGGCTCGGACGTGCAGGCCCTGCTGCGGGTCACCAACCGCTTCGTCTACCTGCAGGAAGGCGACATCGTCGAGATCCGCCGCGACGGCTATGCGGTCTTCGACGCCAGCGGCGTCGCGGTCGAACGCGAGGAGCGGGTGACGGATCTTTCGGCCGATGCGGTCGAGCGCGGCGAGTACCGCCACTACATGCTGAAGGAGATCCACGAGCAGCCGGAAGCGGTGGCGCGCACGCTGGAAGGACGGATCAGCGGCGAGCGTATCCTGCCGAACGTGTTCGGGGTTGATGCCGAGCCGTTGCTGGCCAAGGTGAAGCAGTTGCATATCGTCGCCTGCGGCACCAGCTACCACGCCGGCATGGTCGCCAAGTACTGGATCGAAGCCCTCGCCGGCCTGCCCTGCTCGGTTGAAGTCGCCAGCGAGTACCGCTATCGCACCACCGTCGTGCCGGAAGGCACGCTGTTCGTGGCGATCTCGCAGTCGGGCGAAACCGCCGACACCCTGGCCGCGTTGCGTTCGGGCCGCGAGACCTCGCGCTACCTGGGCGCGTTGGCGGTTTGCAACGTGCCGGAATCCTCGCTGGTGCGCGAGTCTGATCTCGTGCTGATGACCCGGGCCGGCCCCGAGATCGGCGTGGCCTCGACCAAGGCTTTCACCACCCAGCTCGCCGCACTCGCCCTGCTGACCCTGGAGCTGGGCCGCCTGAACGGCATGGCTGAGCAGAAGTACGCGCGGTTGGTGAACCAGCTCGCTTCGCTGCCGCGCCTCGTGGCGGATGCGCTGAAACTGGACTCGCAGGTGCATGCGCTGGCGGAACGTTTCGTCGACAAGCAGCACGCGCTGTTTCTGGGTCGCGGTGCGAGCTATCCGATCGCCATCGAGGGCGCGCTGAAGCTCAAGGAGATTTCCTATATCCACGCAGAGGCCTATCCGGCCGGTGAGTTGAAGCACGGCCCCTTGGCCCTGGTGGACGAGCACATGCCAGTGATCGCGGTGGCACCGAACAACCAGCTTCTGGAGAAGCTCAAGTCCAATCTCGAGGAGGTTCGCGCACGCGGTGGCGAGCTGTTCGTGATCGCCGACAACGAGGTCGAGGTGCCGCTGGCGCCTGAGCGCGGCGCGCTGCTGAAGCTGGAGTCCGGCGGCAATCTGATCGGACCGGCAGTCTTCAATATTGCGCTGCAGCTGCTGGCCTACCACGTCGCCGTGCTGAAGGGCACCGATGTCGACCAGCCGCGCAACCTCGCCAAGTCGGTGACGGTGGAATGAGCGCCATGCACACGATGCTGAGCGTCAACCTCAACAAGATCGCGGTGCTGCGCAATTCGCGCGGCGGCAGTGAGCCTTCGATGCTGCGCGCCGCGCAGACCGTCGTCGATGCGGGCGGCTTGGGCATTACCCTGCACCCGCGCCCGGACTGCCGTCACGTGCGTCCGCAGGATGTGCTGGACATCGCCGCCTGGCGTCCGCAGGGCGTTGAATTGAATCTTGAGGGCAATCCCTTCGCCGGCCCTCGCCCGGGCTATCCCGGCTTCATGGAGCTGGTCGAGGCGGCGCGTCCGCAGCAGGTGACCCTGGTGCCTGATGATGATGGACAGATCACCTCGGACCACGGGTTCGACCTGGTGCGCGATGCGGCGCTGCTGGCGCCGATCGTCGCACGCTTGCACGCGCTCGGCGCCCGCGTCAGCGCCTTTGTCGATCCAGGCAGCGCCGGTGCTGCTGCGGGTGCGGCAATCGGCCTTGATCGCGTCGAGATCTATACCGGCCCCTATGCCGAGGCCTTCGCAGCGGGTAGCCCCGATACGGCGCTTGACGACTGCGCGCTGACGGCGTCGGATGCGCTGGCGGCTGGGCTCGGTGTCAATGCCGGGCATGACCTGAGCCAGGCCAATCTGGGCCTGTTCGTTTCACGTGTGCAGGGCGTGGTCGAAGTGTCGATCGGACACGCCCTGATCGGTGAAGCCCTGTACGCGGGCCTGGACGCCACGGTGCGTGCCTATCTGCGGATCTTGGAAGGGACGTCTTCGCGCTGAGGGTCAGCGGTCTTGGGGCACGCTGGCGGCTGCAGCGCCTGCAGGTCAGCGGGCGCTGCACTCCGGCGTTCTCGGCTTCAGTGCGTCTGCAGCTCGAAACGCTCCAGTCCGTGGCTGCGCGCCAGCGCCAGCACCTCGGTCATGCGCGCGTAGGCAGCCTCCGGCGCTACGTCGACCTGCAGCACGGGCGGCTGCTCGCGCAGCGCTTCCACCTGCAGGATGCGATCCAGCGCCGCGAGGCTCATGGGACTGCCGTCCAGCTGCAGAGCGCCGGCGGCGTCGATGCGCAGCAGCAGCTGGGCCTGTTCGACGTCGGGCTTCGGCGGCGTGCCGGTGAGCGGCAGTTCGATCTGCCGCACCAGCACGGGTGCTGCCACCAGGAAGATGATGAGCAGAACCAGCATCACGTCCACCAGGGGGGTGATGTTGATCTCGGCTTTGTCCGCGCGTGAAGGAACATCCGCAGTCATGAAGGCCATGGTCGTGCTCCCGTCTGGGCCGTCCCTTGCCTGCTGCCCGGCCTCCGAGGCCGATGGCGGCGCATGCCGCGGGTTCGACATTGCGCCTGAACTCAGTTCGCCGGCAAGCGCTTGCGGTTCTTATGAAAATGTCGACGCGCCGAGCTGTATTCAGCCACGCGTCCGTACTTGCTTCGGTGATGCCCAGCGCCTTGGCTTCTGCCGTTGTGGCTCGTTTCGCTGGAGTTCCGGCGAAGACGGTTCTCACCGGACGCAGCAGAGGCGACGGCGGTCGGTCCCTGTCTGACGCGTGTGCGGCCAAATAGCACAAGGCCGCCCGAAGGCGGCCTTGCAGGTTCAACCCAGCAAGTAGGAAGGCCTACAGCGTCTCGACGAAGCCGATCTTCTTCATGTCCGCGTTCTTGGCCTCGGACAGGACCTCGGTCAGAACGTGGTACTGCACTTCCTGATTCGCCTCGATTTCCAGCAGCGGCTGCGGGTCGCGGCTGGCTTCCACGCGCAGCGAGGGCAGCAAGGCCGCCTTCGGCATGGGCGAGTTGTCCCAGAACAGGCTGCCGTCGGCGTCGATTCGCAGTCGGATCGGCTGCGGCGGGTCGACGACTTCCTCGGGCTGCTTGTTGCTCTGCTGCGGCAGGTCGATCTCGATCTCGCGCGTCAGCATGGGCGCCGTCACCAGGAAGATGATCAGCAGCACCAGCATCACGTCGACCAGCGGCGTGACGTTGATGTCCGCCATCGCGCCGCCGCCACCCCCAGTAGTAAATGCCATGGTGGACTCCTGTTACCGTTCCGGGGTGATCACGAAGCCGACTTTGGCCATGCCGACGTCCTTGGCGATCTTCACCACATCCGACACCACGCGGTAACGCGTGGTGCGGTCGGCGCGGATCTCGACGCGGGGCTGGGGCTTCTTCTGCGCTTCCACCGCCAGCTGCGATTCCAGCAGGCTGCGCTGGATCGGCTGGTCGTTCCAGTACATCTCGCCCGTGTCCTTGATCGCGATGGTGATGGGCTGGCCCGGCACCGCTGCGAGTTCAGGGACCTCCAGCCGGTTCTCTGGCAGCTTCACCTGGATCTTGTGGGACATCAGGGGCGCCGTGATCATGAAAATGATCAGCAGCACCAACATCACGTCGACCAGCGGCGTGACGTTGATTTCCGCCATCGGCCCGCCCTGCTGGTCGTTTCCGCTGCTGAAGGCCATGGTTCAGGACTCCCGGTTCAACCGAAGGCTCAACGCTTGGACGCGCCTTCGCCGACGCGGGAGCCGGTGGCGAAGAAGTCGTGCAGGTCGTGGGCGAAAGCGTCAAAGGCCGCATTGGTGGTGCGGTTGATGCGGTTGAAGAAGTTGTAGGCCATCACCGCGGGAATCGCGACGACCAGACCCAGCGCGGTCTTCAGCAGCGCCTCACCGACCGGACCCGCCACGGCGTCCAGCGATGCGGAGCCGGAGGCGCCGATCTTGATCAGGGCCTTGTAGATACCCCAGGTGGTACCGAGCAGACCGATGAAGGGCGCGGCCGAACCGGTGGTCGCGAGGATGGTCATGCCGTTCTCGAGCTTGGAGCTCTCGCGGGTGACGGCCTGGCGCAGGGCGCGATCGATGAACTCGGAGCGCGACAGGGTTTCGGCCAGACGCGAACCTTCATTCTTCTGGTGGTGGGCCGCGGCGGTGGCGCAATCCAGGGCGATCTTGGAGAACGGCTCGTTGGCCGGCTGCTCTTCCATGAAACGGATCGCTTCCTGGGCGTTGGTGGTTTCCCAGAAGGTCCGGATCACGTGGTTGGCGCGGGCCTTGATCACCTGGTTCTGGATCGTCTTGACGACGGTGTAGTACCAGCACGCGATCGACATCAGCACCAGGGTCACCACGACCACCCAGGTCACGGCGAATTCGCCCGGGTGGGCGACCATGTTGTTCAGCAGGCTCGCGATGCCCATTTCCTTGAGCGCTGCTGCGTTGGTGTCAGCGACGACGCCACCGATGACCTGATCCATCGGCGCCGGCGTGGCAGCCTGGGTAGCAGCCGCGGCTGCCGGCGTGTTAGAGGCTTCTTGGAGCATTTCCTTACCCTTTTGCTAGTTAGGCGTCAGTCACTGAGGGAGAACTTGATCGGGACGAGCACCCAGCTCTGCACCGGGACGCCCTCCTTCATACCTGGGTTGAACACCCACTCACGCACCGCCTGGATGGCGGCCTGGTCCAGCAAGCGCGAGCGGCTGGACTTTTCCACCTCGATCTGGACCGGGCGACCATCGGTGCCGACCAGAACGCGGAGAAGCACTTCACCCTCCTCCCGGCGACGCATCGCCTGGGGCGGATAGCGCGGCGGCTTCGCCCGGCGGTAGGAGCTGTCCTCGGTCGCGCCGTAGCTCGGCGCGGGTGCCGAAGGCGCCGGCGGCGCCGGCGGCGGCGCCGGAATCGACATCGGCGTAGCCTCCTCCAGAATCACCGGCGGGGGTGCTTCCGGCGGGGGCGGGGTCGGTCGGGGACGCTCGATGATCTTCGGCGGCGGACGCTTGGGCGGCTCCGGCGGCGGCGGCGGCGGCGGCGGGGGCGGCGGCGGCGGCTCGATGAAGGTGACTTCAACGATTTCCGGGGGGCGCTCTTCCATCTGCGGTGGCGCCACCGGCACCAGCATCAGCACCAGGGCCATGGCATGCACGCCGATGGCGGCGGCCAAGCCGGCGATGCGCAGCCAGCTGAGCTTGCGGCCCCCGTTTTCCTGAATTTCTTGCTTGTCTGTCATGCGCAGTGTCGTGGTCGGAGATCAATCCATCCGCGCTGCCAGTCCGCCTGCCTAGACAAGCTGAACGACACGGGAACGGCATAGCTTATACCAAGAGGTCCACCTTGCCTAAGCCCAGCAAGGTGAACGAGTTTCAACGGTTGACCTGGCGCAGGTATGACTCGGCCATCGCCTTGGTTTCAGGGTACTTCGCGGCCTCGCGGTAAGCGGCGATCGCCGCGGGCTGGTTGTCCAGACCGAACTCCGCGGCGCCGAGGATCACGTAGGCATCACCCGGACGCTTGACGCCCTTGCTGATGGCGCGATTGGCGGCCGCCTTGGTCTCCGGCCAGCGCTCCAGCTCGGCCAAGGTACGGGCGTGGTTCAGGGCCATTTCGCCGTCGGTGGCGAGTTCATCGGCCTTGCCGAAGGCTTCCGCCGCCTGCGGGATGTTTTCCGAGAAGTAGTAGGCCTCGCCGAGGCCGCGGTAAACCTCGAAGCTCGGCTGAACCTTGCCGTCCTGCAAGGCTCGCGTGATCAGTTCGGCGGCCTTCAGATCCTGCTCGGCGTAGCGGTACATCTTGGACAGTTCGATGTAGTCACGCTCCTCGGTGAGGACGCCGCGGTCGATGCCGCCCTGCATGGTTTCAATCGCCTTGCCTGTCTCTTCCGCATTGATGTAGATCGCTGCGAGGTTGCGGATCAGGCTGACGTTCTGCGGATCGTTGGCGAGCAGGCCGGCAGCGATCTCGGCCGCTTCGGACGCCCGACCCAGCTCGAACAGGCTGCCCATCAACAGCTGGGAGACGGAGGCATCTGGCTTCTCCTGAAGCGAGATGGCTTTGCGCAGGTCTGCCACCGCCGGCTCGTACTGCTCCATGCGGTAGTAGGAGTTGCCGCGGAGCGCATAGATCTGCGCGGATTCGGCGCGGGTCTCTTCCAGCATCCGGGTGAAGGTCGCAGCGGCGTCGCCATACAGCTCCTCCTGGAACTGCAGCTGACCGATGTTCTGCATGATCTGGTAGTACTGGTTGTTCTTCAGGCCGCCCGCGTCCAGCGCCGCCTGGAAGTAGCCGATGGCACCGGGGTAGTTGTCGCGATCCAGCTCGATCTGGGCGAGGATCTGGTTGGCGAACGACTTCTCATAGGGGCCCGCCGCGCTGGCCGCGAGTATCGCCTTGGAGGCTTCTTCCGTCTGCGCCTCCTTGCCCTCTTCCTGCGACAAGTCGAACATCTGCTTCATCTGCCGCTGCAGACGGCCGACCGGCTTCAAAGTCGGCTCTTCACGCGTGGCATTCGGATACAGCACTTCCTCTTCGGCCTGCTTGCCGCGTCGCTGGGCGTCGGCCGTCGCGGTCAGTCCAAGCCCAAGGGCAAGAAGGAGGCTGGTCTTCAGGACGAAGAGTGGAGTACGCATCGCAGTGTTCCTGGGGAGGGAGCATGGCGCAAATGGCCAAGCAGGGCCGCCAAGCCTAACCGCAGTTGAACTGGCGACTCAAGGCGCGTTGCAGTAGTTGCGACACGTGAAATCGCCGGCTCTTGTTAAGGTCTACGCGCCATGCGCGAGCGAACGGAACTGTTCGATGTGGCGTCTGTCCGCTTCTGTTTTGTTCAGATGGTGGCGAAGTGTTCGCGTGCGTAGGCAACCCGCTCGGCGGGGATCGTACTGAGGCCACCGGATTCCATCAGCGCCTCGACCTTGCGCAGACGGTGCAGCAGACCATTGCCGTTCGCAATCTGGATGGCGAGTCCCGGACGTGCGTTCAGCTCCAGGATCATCGGGCCATGGTTGCGGTCGAGGACGAAGTCCACGCCGATATAGCCCAACTGCGACAGTTCGTAGCAGCGCGAGGCCATCTCCAGCAGTTCCTCCCAGCGCGGGATCTGCAGGCCAACGATGCTGTGCTCGGTGTCGGGATGTTCCTTGACCGGCTCGGTGCCCCAGACTCCGCGGCGCGTGGTGCCGGTCGGGATGTCGATGCCGACGCCGATGGCACCCTGATGAAGGTTGGCTTTGCCGTCCGAGAGGCGCGTGGGCAGTCGGATCATCGCCATCACCGGGTAGCCCATGAAGACGATGATGCGGATGTCGGGCACGCCCTTGTAGCTGACCTGATCGAAGATCGGGTCGAACTGCACGCAGTACTCGACCAGCAGGTGGTCAGGGTGGCCGCCAAGCGAAAACAGGCCGGACAGTCCGTTCGAGAGGTGGTGCTCGAACTCCTCCCGATTCATAAGCTGGCCGTTCGAGCGACGGTACTTGTCGCCGCGACGGCCGGTGATCACCAGGATGCCGTCGCCGCCGGATCCGTGGGCGGGCTTTACGACGAACTGCTCGCGCTGCGCGATCTTCTGGTGCAGTTCGTGGATCTCATGCTCTTCCCGCACCACGGCATAGAGTTCGGGCACGGGCAGGCCGGCTTCGATCGCGAGCTGCTTGGTGATCAGCTTGTCGTCGACGCGCGGATAGAAGCGGCGGCGGTTGTAGCGCAGGATGAACTCGGCGTTGCGCTGGCCCAAGCCCATCAGACCGATCGTGCGGAGACGGCGCGCTACGGCAAACAGGTTGAGCATGGTTCAGCCCTTTGCCGGAGTGCCGGTGGCAGCTTTTTCCTTGGCTTCCAGCTCCCGCGCCAATGCGCGGAAACGGAACAGTTCGCTCAGGCGATAGCCGGAATAGCGACCGATGACCAGGGTTGCAGCGAGCAGGATGAGGAGCGATTCCGGGAACACGAAGATGAAGTGCTCCAACGGTTCCCAGCTCATCGCCACATAGGCCATGCAGGCCACGACAAGGGAGCCGATGCCCTCCTTCAGCGCATAGCCGGGGCCGCGTTCTTCCCAGGCGACCGACATGCGCTCGATGGTCATCGCCATGATCACCATCGGGAACAGCGCCACCGAGAGCCCGACCTCGATGCCGAGACGGTTCGCCAGGATCGACACCGCCGCCATCAGCAGGACGACCAGGATCAGCACCGAGGTCAGTCGCGGCACCAGCAGCAGTCGCAATCGCTCCATGTAGAAGCGGACCAAGAGGCCGGCGCCCACCACCAGCACGAACAGGGTGACGCCGGCCAGCAGCTGGGTCTCGCGGAATGCGATCGCGATCAGCACGGGCATGAAGGTTCCGAAGGTCTTGATGCCGATGATGTTGCGCAGCAGGAGCATCAGGAAGGCGCCGATCGGCACCATCAGCAGCACCTTGTAGACCTCCTGGGTCTGCAGCGGCAGGCTGAGCAGGGAGTACCGCACCAGATCCGCGTTCTGCACTTCCAGGCGTCGCTCGGCCACAGCGATGGCATCGGCGAGATTGCGGCTGATGGAGAAGCTCAGCTCAGGTCGCGCAGCCTCCTCGATTTGCAGCAGGGGTGCGCGGGCGCCGGTCCACTGGAACAGGTTGTCTGGCCAGCCATCGACAGCGGTCTGCAGGTCGATGGTGGTCCAGGCGTTGCCGTCATGGACCTGCAGCCAGGGGCGGATTTCGGCGCTGGATTGACTGTCGCCCAGCATCAGTCCGCGAACGATGCGCGCCGGAATCTGGCGCATCGCCAGCAGCTGGGTGATGAAGTCTGCGCGGGCTTCCGGGTCGCTCAGGTTCTCGGTCAGCAGCGCCACCTCTTCACTGGGCGCGGCCACGTTCATCTGGCGCACCAGCTCCTTGGCATAGGTCGGCACGTTGGACGAGCCCAGGCGGACGTTGTCGAGCAGGGTCTGTGCGGCGGTGGCGAAGGGTTCCTCGAGTGTGGGCGGAGTCGCCAGCCGCGGCGCGACCTCGGTGGCTTCGGATTGCTTGCTGCGTACTACCGTAGCCCGGTAGTACAGGGCCTGACGTCCGGTGGCTCGCCGGATGGACCACTGGACCTCACGGCCCTCGCGCCTCGGCTCCTCGAGCTTGGAATAGTTCCGGGCAACGAAGCGCTCGTCGAGGATGGTGAATCCGGGGGTCACCGAGGGCAGCTGCAGGACCACGGTGTTCGCCGGCTTTCGGGGCTGGTATTCCACCCGCGCCTGGAGCGTCCAGACCTCGACCTCGGCCGCCGGCTGCAGCGGAAAGTCGAGGAACTTCCATTTGTAGTAGATCGCGCCGCCGCCGATGAGGCACAAGGCCAAAGCAAGCAGGTAGAGATGGGCTTTCTTCATGGGGCTGGGCGTCGCATGGGCGGGCGGCGTGGAAGGCCGCATTCAGCGGCAGTATAGCCAGCGCCCCGCGTGCGATCTTCGGCGGGCGGAGTCTTGGCTGTTCTTTGCGAGGATCGCTGCCGTATCCCTTGGCAAGGCTACGGAGACTTCAGGCAGCAGGCTTTCGTTCGGAGAGGGTCTTCGCGCGTGGTAGGCAAGCGTCGCCGGTGTCATCCGGCGACGCGTTGACGGCCGCGGTCGCGTCAGACCCGTTCCAAGGCTAGATGTCGAGGTTCGCCACTTTGAGCGCGTTGTCTTCGATGAAGTCGCGGCGCGGCTCGACCACATCGCCCATCAGGGTGGAGAAGATCTGGTCGGCGGCGACGGCGTCCTCGATGCGCACCCGCAGCAGGCGCCGGGTTTCCGGGTTCACCGTGGTCTCCCAGAGCTGATCCGGGTTCATTTCACCCAGGCCCTTGAAGCGCTGGATCGTGCGGCCGCGCTTGGCTTCCTCGAACAGCCAGTGGTGGACATCGGCAAAGCGGATCACCGGCTGGCTGCGATTGCCGCGGCTCACGCGAGCGCCCTCCTGGAGCAGGTCATGCAGCTCGCGGGCGGCATCCACGACGGGCTTCAGTTCACCGGACTCGAACAGCGACAGCGGCCAGACCTGCTCGACCGAAAGGCCATGGTGCTGGCGTTGGACGCGCAGGGCCGACGGTTGGCCGCTTTCGGCGGCGATCCAGTCGAGGAGATAGCGCGGTTTGCCCAGGCCCGATCGGGCCAGCTTCTGCTGCGCCGCAGCAATCCATGCCTTGGCCCGGCTGGCGTCGGCGAACAGCTCGACGGTCAGCGGCGGCAGTTCAAGCAAGGCCTCCAGGATCGCGGGGTCATGGCGGTGGCTCAGGCGGCGAATGGCGTCCTGGGCGCTGCCGTAGAGGCTCAGCAGGTGCTCCAGCGCCGACGCGCTGACGGCCGGCTGGCCCTCGCCGCAGACCAGCTCCGCGCCTTCGACGGCATGGCTGATCAGGTAGGCGTTGAGCGCCGCATCGTCCTTGAGGTAGAGCTCCTGCTTGCCCTGTTTCAGCTTGTACAGCGGCGGCAGGCCGATGTAGACGTGACCGCGCTCGATCAGCTCCGGCATCTGCCGGTAGAAGAAGGTCAACAGCAGGGTGCGGATGTGCGATCCGTCGACGTCCGCGTCGGTCATGATGATGATGCGGTGATAGCGCAGCTTGTCCGGATTGAACTCTTCCCGGCCGATGCCGCAGCCCAAGGCGGTGATCAGAGTGCCGACCTCGGCCGAACCCAGCATCTTGTCGAAGCGCGCCTTCTCTACGTTCAGGATTTTGCCGCGCAGCGGCAGGATCGCCTGGGTGCGGCGGTTGCGTCCCTGCTTGGCCGAGCCGCCCGCCGAGTCACCCTCGACGAGGAACAGCTCGGACAGCGCTGGATCCTTTTCCTGGCAGTCGGCGAGTTTGCCGGGCAGTCCGGCGATATCCAGAGCGCCCTTGCGGCGGGTGAGATCGCGAGCCTTGCGCGCAGCTTCGCGGGCGCGGGCGGCGTCGACCACCTTGGCGGCGATGGCGCGGGCGTCCTGCGGATGCTCCTGCAGGAACTCCTCGAAGCGCTTGGAGACGATGCTCTCCACCGCCGTCTTGACCTCGGAGGACACCAGCTTCTCTTTCGTCTGCGATGAGAAGCTCGGGTCCGGTACCTTGACCGAAAGCACCGCGACCATGCCCTCGCGCATGTCGTCACCGCTCATGCTGACCTTGGCCTGCTTCAACAGCCCGGACTGCTCGATATAGGCACCCAGGGTGCGGGTCAGTGCCGCGCGGAAGCCCGCCAAGTGGGTGCCGCCGTCCTTTTGAGGGATGTTGTTGGTGAAGCAGAACATCGTTTCCTGATAGGCGTCGGTCCACTGGACGGCGACGTCAACCACGATCCCGCTTTCCTCGCCCGAGAGCGGGATCACCGCCGGATGCAGGGGCGTCTTGAGCTGTGCCAGATGCTCGACGAAGCTGCGAATGCCGCCTTCGTAGCGGAACTGGTCACGCTTGTCGCTGCGCTCATCGGTGAGGTCGATGCGCACACCGGAGTTCAGGAACGACAGCTCACGCAGGCGCTTGGCCAGGATGTCGTAGTGGAACTCGACGTCGGAGAAGATCTCCTTGCTCGGCAGGAAGCGGACTTCGGTACCGCGCTTGCTGGAGGGCGCCACCTGCTTGAGCGGGTACAGCGGCTCGCCCAGCTTGTACTCCTGCTGATGTTCGAAACCATCGCGCCAGATGCGCAGGCTGAGATGCTCCGAGAGGGCATTGACCACCGAGACGCCCACGCCGTGCAGGCCGCCGGAGACCTTGTAGCTGTTGTCGTCGAACTTACCGCCGGCGTGCAGCACGGTCATGATGACCTCGGCCGCCGAGCGCTGTTCTTCGTGGTGGATATCGACCGGAATGCCGCGACCGTTGTCCTGGACGCTGACACTGCCGTCTGCGTGGATAGTCACCAGTACAGTGTCGCAATGGCCGGCCAAGGCTTCGTCGATGGCGTTGTCGACGACCTCGAAGACCATGTGATGCAGGCCGGTACCGTCGTGGACGTCACCGATGTACATGCCGGGACGCTTGCGCACGGCTTCGAGGCCGCGCAGCACGGTGATTCGACTGGAATCGTAGTCGTTCGAGGTCTGGTCGCTCATGGGTTCCCTGCTTGGCGGGACAGCCGTGGCGCATCGGCCGGCGGCATAAAGGCCGCGAATTATAGCAGGGGGGTGATGGCGCCCCGTTCCACGTGGAACAAGGCGTCTGCCGGGCCGCGCCCCCACTCGGGACGCGACACGCCAGTAATCAACACCTGCGCATTCGCTTCACGAAGTACCGCCAGAACGCGAGAAGCGTGGCCCTGATCCAGCTCGCTGCAGAGGTCATCGAGCAAAAGCAAGGGCCAGCGACCCAGACGCTGGGAAAACAGCCGGGCAAGCGAAAGCACCAAGGCCAAAGCAATCACCTTGGATTGTCCGCGGCTGACACGCTCGCGGGCATCCGCCCCCTGCCAACGAAGGACTATGTCGGAACGGTGGGGACCCGATCCTGTGAACCCCAACTGCACATCCGTGTCCCGCTGCGCGCGCAAAGCCTCGAGCAGACCGGCATGCGCCCTGCCCCACCCGCGTCGGAACCCGAACTCCAGATCTGCCAACTCCGGCGACAGCCAGGCTAGCGTGCGCGTCGCTTCTGACAACCACACCGCAACGAACTCGGAACGCGCAGCGGTGAGCTGTTCACCGCGCTGGGACACAACCGCGTCGTAAGCATCCAGCGCTCCGAGGTCTCGACGGCGGAGCGCCTCGTTGCGCTGCTTCAATGCGCGCAGCCATTCAGACCATAAGCCGCTCGGCGCCCGTTCCACGTGGAACAAGCCCCAGTCCAACAGCCGTCGACGACGCTCAGCGGGCCCGGTCACGATGGCATGCGCACCTGGCTCAAAGCACAACATGGGAGCCCGAGCCGCAAGGTCCAAAGCACGAGCGACCGAGACACCATCCATGCGGTAGCGCCAGCCGCCGCCCCGCTGTTTGGCACAAGCGATACGCGATACCTCACCGCCAGCGGACAGCCATTCCGTGAACACAAAGGCTTCGTGGTCACCGGTTCGCAGCGCGCTGTCGAAATGGGCACAGCGAAACGAACGCGCGTGCCCGAGCGCATAAAGTGCCTCGAGGACACTCGTCTTGCCCGCCCCATTGTCCCCAACCAACCAGGACAAACCTGGACCCGGAAAAAAATCAGCCCCGGCGAACACGCGGAGCCCGCCGAGGCTGATGTGAGACAAGCGCATCGGGTTGGCTATTACAGGCGCATCGGCATCACGACGTGGCGATTCCGGCCGTGGCTGGGCTCGCGGACCAGTGCGCTCGAACCCGAATCCCGGAACAGCAGGAGCGCGTCGTCCTCTGACAGCGCACCCAACGCCTCAAGCAGATAGCTCGCATTGAAGCCGATCGACAGACCGGAAATCGTCGTGTCAGCCTCGACCTCCTCAACCGCCTCTTCCTGCTCCGGGTTGTGCGCCGACACCCGAACGACCTGCGGGTCGATCTCGATCCGGACACCACGGTACTTCTCGTTCGAGAGGATCACAGCCCGCTGCAGAGCTGCACGCAAGGCGTCCCGATTGACTTTCACCTCCTTGTCGGCACCCAGCGGGATCACTGCCTCGTAGTCCGGGAAGCGACCATCGATCAACTTGGAACTGAACGACACGTCCTCTCGACGCAGGCGAACGTGCGTGCGTCCGACCTCGAGTTCGATCTCTCGATCGCTGTTCTCAAGCAGTCGCAGCAGTTCAAGCACGCCCTTGCGCGGCACGATCAGCTGGCGGCGCACTTGGGGACCGGACAACAGCGCAGTCTCGCTGAGCGCGAGGCGGTGGCCATCGGTTGCGACACAACGAAGCTCGGTGCCGCTGGCATCGAGCAACAGACCGTTCAGATAGAAACGCACGTCCTGCTGTGCCATCGCGAACGCGGTGCTGTCGAACGCTCGCTTGAGCGCTCCTTCGGGCAAACGCAGCCGCTCGACGATCTCCGACTCGTCGCTGTTCGGATACTCGTCGGCGCTCAAACCGGCCAGGGTGTAACGGCTCCGACCCGCGCTCACCGCGATGCGGTCGCCGCTGACCGACACGCTCACCAACACCCCATCGGGCAGAGCGCGCACGATCTCGAAGAACTTGCGCGCGGGAATAGTGATCGCGCCTGGCTCACCGTCGCTGCAGCCCACCCGGGCCACAAGCTCAACCTCGAGATCCGTGGCGGTCAGCGAGAGCGTGCCCTTGTCCAGAACGACGAGGAGATTCGAGAGTACCGGCATGGTCTGGCGCTTCTCGACCACGCTGACCACCTGCTGCAAAGGCTTCAACAACACTTCGCGCGTCAGACTGAACCGCATACCTCAACCCTCAAGTTCTTGAAGCTTTTAAAAGACTGTTGGTGATGATGGACTTCCGGCAAAACCGGGGATAAGCCCAACAAACCACTGAGTTCAAACGTTTTTTGGGGGACCACCAAGCTGTGGGGGAAGGCGCGTGCTCCTGTGGGGAGCCTGTGGATAAAAAAGCCGCCTTTCCGTAGTACCCGCACCATCTGCAGCTTATCCACAGCTTACCAAGTTGGATCGCGCGCACCGCGTCGCGAAGGGCTTACTCGGTAAGCCGACGAACCAGCTTGTCCCAGTCCTCGCGCGCCTTGGGATCGTCGCCAACCAAGGCGCGAACGACCTTGCACGCATGCATCACCGTGGTGTGGTCGCGGCCGCCGAAGGCGTCTCCGATCTCCGGCAGGCTGTGCTCGGTCAATTCCTTGGCCAGGGCCATCGCCATCTGCCGCGGTCGCGCCAGCGAGCGCGTGCGGCGCTTGGATAGCAGGTCCGAGACCCGCAGCTGGAAGTAGTCCGCCACAGTCTTCTGGATGTTCGCCAGCGAGATCACCGCCTGCTGCGCGCGCAGCAAATCGCGCAGGGCCTCCTGGGCGAACTCCTCGGTGATTGCCCGGCCCATGAAGTTGGCGCGAGCCGCTAGCGTGTTGAGCGCGCCTTCGAGGTCGCGCACGTTGGAGCGCATGCGGCGGGCAATCAGGAAGGCCACGTTCTCCGGCAGCGGCACGCCCTTCTGCGCGGCCTTGGCGAGCAGAATCGCCGCCCGGGTTTCGAAATCCGGGGGTTCGATCGCCACCGACAGGCCCCAACCGAGGCGCGACTTCAGCCGCGGCTCCAGGTTGTCGACCTCCTTCGGATAGCGGTCGCAGGTCAGGATGATCTGCTGCTTCAGCTCGAAAAGCGCATTGAAGGTGTGGAAGAACTCTTCCTGGGTGCGGTCCTTGCCGGCGAAAAACTGGATGTCGTCGATCAAAAGCGCGTGCACCGAGTGGAACTGCCGCTTGAACTGCTCCATGGCCTTGTCGGCCAGCGCCTTGACCATGGCCGCGAAGAACTGCTCCGAACGCAGGTAGAGCACGCGCATGCCCGGGTTGCGGGCCAACATGTAGTTGCCAGCGGCGTGCATCAGATGGGTCTTGCCCAGGCCGGTGCCGCCGTAGAGCAACAGCGGGTTGTAGGCCTTGCCCGGGTCCTTGGCCACCTGCAGGGCGGCAGCGCGGCCGAGCTGGTTCGAGCTACCCTCGATGAAGGTATCGAAGGTGTAGCTCGGGTCGAGGTTGCTTGCGATCGGCTTGCCCTGGGGACCGCTGGCCTGCAGCCGCACCGCTCCCGCGGCGCTGGCGGCCGGCGCTGCCGCCGGCTCGCGTTCACGGCTGCGCGGAGTGCCCAGTTCGAGGCCCACCTGCAGGCCGGCATCCTCGGCGTAGTGCCTCAGCAGCTCGGTGATGCGCGGCAGGTATTCGTCGCGGACGGTTTCAACGACGAAGGCATTGGGAGCCAGCAGGGACACGCCACCCTCGCGGGCTTCGGCGTGCAGGGGCTTGATCCAGGTGTAGAAACTCTCGGCCGGCAGTTCGGCTTCAAGGCGTTCAAGACAGCGCAACCAGGGCGACATGCAGCTTCCCGAGTAGAGCCGAGCCAGACCCCACGCAAGGCCGGACGGGCGCTGCACGGATCAGGCGGGCATGGGGATGGGAGGGAGCCCGACGCTACCGGAGCGGATGCCGCCTTGAGGTACAGGTCGTGCGGTCGCCGCTGCCAGCGATCCCGGACCGCGAGCTGCAGAACCGGGCCGTTGTCCCGCCTTTTCCTGGGCGGTGCGGCATGCGCGCTGCGATTCCTCGACAGGCACCCAGCCCCGGCTGACCGGGCGGCCTGCCAGTCTACGCCGCGCGGCTGGCAGTGCCAACCGCGCCGCGCTTGACAGACGACGAACACGCCCCGTATGCTCCGCGGTCTTTCTGCCCAGACATCGAGTCGCTGTCATGAAGCGCACCTTCCAGCCCAGCAACCTCAAGCGCGCCCGCACCCACGGTTTCCGTGCCCGCATGGCCACCGCCGACGGCCGCAAGGTCCTGTCCGCTCGCCGCGCCAAGGGTCGCAAGCGCCTCTGCCCGTAAGCGGGCACGCGTTCCCCAGCGGTGCCTGAAGGCGCCGCGGCGCTTGCCGACGAAGCTTCCACGCGTCGATCGGTATTCGCAGGCCTGGCATCCGCCGGGCCTGTTGCGTTTGCGGGGTCGCCACTCCTATGCGCGAAGACGCCTCCGATACCGCTGCCCGGCCGCGCCTGCGGCCTTCGGCACGCATGCGCCTGCCGCGTGAGTTCAGCCGTTGCCTCGATGACGGCCAGCGCATGGGCGGCGCCTACTACCGCTGTACGGTCCTGCTGGACCCGCAGGCCTCGGGACCGCGGATCGGTTTTGCCATCTCGCGCAAGGTCGACAAGCGTGCGGTGGTGCGCAACCGCCTGAAGCGTCTTGCGCGTGAAGCGTTCCGCCAGCTGCGCGCTCGCCTGCCGGCGGGCGACTATGTGTTCATGGGCAAGCGCGAGGCGGCCAGCGCCAGTCCCGCGCAGCTGCGACGTGACTTGGAACGCCTGCTGGAACGGGCCCGCGCGTTGAAGCCCCCTGCCGCGCACGTCACAATGCCGCCCGCATCCACGCCCTGCCCCGGCCCCGCCGACGCTGCGCCGGGCGCCCCATCGTCTTCCCTTCCGCAAGCCGGGTCTGCTCCCCGCCCCGGCGACGACCGAGTGTCCGAATGAACCAAGCGCGCACCTTCCTGTTGATTGCCTGGCTGATGGTCGCCTACCTCGCCTGGGACACCTGGCAGCAGGACTACAGCCGGCCGCGGCCGCAGGCGGCCGAGCAGATCGAGCAGGCGACCCCGCCGGCTGCCGGAGAGCTGCCAGAGTTCCAGCCGGGCGCCAGCACCAGCGCTGTTGCAGGCGCCGCGCCTGCCGCCGCCACGGCCTCCGCGGGCCAGCGCCTGAGCGTGCGCACCGATGTTCTCGATCTGGTCATCGACACCCAGGGCGCCAGCCTGGTGCAGGCCGACCTGCTGGCCTATGCGCAGGAGCCCAAGTCGGGCTCACCGCCCGTGCGCCTGCTGAGCACCCAGGCACAGCGCTACTTCATCGGCCAATCCGGCTACGTGGGCACGCGCGCCGACCTGCCCAACCACCTGAGCCTGTTCCGCGCCGACACCGATCGCTTCGATCTCGGCGACGAGGCGCGTCTCGAAGTGCCGCTGCGCTGGACCTCCGCGGATGGCCTGAGCCTCGTGCGCACCTTCGTGTTCGAACGCGGCAGCTATGTCATCGATGTCCAGGACCGCTTCGAAAACGCCAGCGGCGAGCCGGTTCAGCTGAGTGCCTACCGCCAGCTGGTGCGGGTGACGCCGCCGGCGCTGCCGGGTTCGAGCTTCACCAACCCGGCCGCCTACAGCTTCGTGGGAGCGGCTTGGTACAGCCCGCAGACGAAGTTTGAGAAGCGCAAGTTCGTCGACTTCAGTGAAGGCCCGACCGAGCTCACAGCCAGCCAGGGTTGGGTGGCGATGCTGGAGCACTACTTCTTCGCCGCCTGGATTCCGACGTCCGAGGAAAGCCAGACCTTCAGCACCGCCACCGAGGATGGCGGCCGCCATCGCATCCGTGCGGTCGGCCCGCAACTCAGCGTGGCCCCGGGTGCCGCCATCGAGAACAGCGCGCGGCTCTATGTCGGGCCGAAGCTGCAGGATCGCCTGGAAGCCATCGCCCCGGGCCTGAAGCTGACCATGGACTACGGCGTGTTCACCCTCCTCGCCCAGCCCATGGCCTGGCTGCTCGGCGTGCTGCATGACATCACCGGCAACTGGGGCTGGGCGATCGTCCTGCTGGTGGTCATCCTGAAGCTCGCCCTGTTCAAGCTCTCTGAAGCCCAGTACAAGAGCTTCGCCAAGATGCGCGCGGTGCAGCCGCGCATCGAAGCGCTGAAGGAGCGCTATGGCGAGGATCGCCAGAAGTTCCAGACGGCGATGATGGAGCTCTACAAAAAAGAGAAGATCAACCCGATGGGAGGCTGCCTGCCCATCCTGATCCAGATCCCGATCTTCATCTCGCTGTACTGGGTGCTGATCGAAGCGGTCGAGCTGCGCCACGCGCCGTGGATCCTGTGGATCCACAACCTCACTGCGCCGGACCCCTACTTCATCCTGCCGGTGCTGAACCTTCTGACCATGTGGGCCACCCAGAAGCTGTCGCCGACGCCGGGCATGGATCCGATGCAGAAGCGGATCATGCAGATCATGCCGATCGCCTTCGGCGTGATGTTCGCCTTCTTCCCGGCCGGTCTCGTGCTGTACTGGACCACCAATGGTGCGTTGGGTCTGCTGCAGCAGTGGATCATCCTGCGTCGCCACGGCGATCAGGCCACGCCCAAGGCGGCCTGATTCGCCATCGGGAACTCACGATTCTCGACAGAACCAGCGGCCGCGGCGCGCAAGCACGCGGCCGCTGCCGCATCCGGAGGGAGGAAAACGCCATGCGCCACGCTTCTGCCGGGTCGCAGTCCGCGGCCTCCGCCGCGTCGTCGAGCGAGCGCACCGACACCATCGCCGCCATCGCCACCGCCGCGGGCCCCGCGGGGCTGGGCGTGGTCCGGCTGTCGGGGCCTCAGTCGATCGCGATCGCGCGCCGCCTGGGCGGTATCGAGCCCAAGCCGCGCCACGCCCACTACGTACGCTTTCGCGATGCCGAGGGCGAGGTCATCGACGATGGCCTGCTGATCGCCTTCGTCGCTCCGGCGTCCTACACCGGAGAAGACGTGGTCGAGCTGCAGGCCCACGGCAGCCCTGCCCTGCTGCGCCTGCTGCTGGCGCGCTGCGTCGAATTGGGCGCACGCCAGGCGCGACCCGGCGAGTTCACCGAGCGGGCCTTCCTCAACGAGCGACTGGACCTCGCCCAGGCCGAGGCCGTGGCCGATCTCATCCATGCCTCGTCGGAAGCCGCGGCCCGCGCCGCGCGGCGTGCACTGGACGGCGAGTTCAGCCGTCGCGTAGACGCGCTTACCGAGGCCCTGATCGCCTTGCGCATCTACGTCGAGGCGGCAATCGATTTTCCCGAGGAAGAGATCGATTTCCTCGCCGGCCCTGAACTCAAGTCCCGTCTGCAGCAGGTGCGCGAACTGATGCAGGCCCTGCTGCGCGAGGCCCGTCGCGGCCAGCGACTGCGTGACGGCCTGCACGTGGTGATCGCCGGCCCGCCCAATGCCGGCAAGAGCTCGCTGCTGAACGCGCTGGCCGGCAGCGAGCGCGCCATCGTCACCGACATCGCCGGCACCACCCGCGACCTCCTTCGCGAATCGGTGCTGATCGACGGCATCGAGCTCACCCTGGTCGATACCGCCGGCCTGCGCGAGGGTGCCGATGTGGTCGAGGCGGAAGGCATGCGCCGCGCCCGCGCCGAGTTCCAGCGCGCAGACCTCGCGCTTGCCGTCGTCGAATGCGGTTCCGAGCAGGCCCAGGTTCCCGCCCTGCGCGAGGAACTGGCCGCCCTGCCGCAGGTGTTCTGGCTGCACAACAAGTGCGAGCTCGCTGCTGAGCCCGCTCGTCGGCAAACGCACGACGATGGCGAGCACTTCTGGCTGTCGGCGCGCGAGGGGATCGGCCTCGATGCCCTGCGCGATGCCTTGAAGCAGACCGCCGGCCTCGGCGAAGCCGCCGAGGGTGCGGTCAGCGCACGCGCCCGCCACGTCGAGGCCTTGCAGCGCGCCCACACCCAGCTTGAAAGCGCCGCCGAACGGCTGGCCGAAGGCAGCGGCGAACTCGCTGCCGAAGACCTGCGTGCCGCCCAGGAGGCGCTCGGTGCGATCACCGGCCGCGTGAGCGCGGATGATCTGCTCGGCCGCATCTTCGGAAGCTTCTGCATCGGAAAGTGATACGCATCGCGGAACCGCGATCACTTCGCCATTTTTTGCAACGCTGCCAGAGCCCGACTTGCGCACGAATGTGAGCGTGTGCCCAGAATCGCAGGCGAAGGTCCGTTGAACAGTGCGCCGGGGGTGGCGCCACGGGCCCGATCGATCCTCACGGGGGAATTGCAATGGGTAAGTTCAGGCTGCGCGGCTGCCCAGTGTCGATGCTGGCGGCTGCACTTTTGGCCGCATGTGGGGGCTCCGAGACGCCACCGGCCGATCCCGGGACCGCGGCAACGCCCGCCCCTGCAGCGCAACCGGTGGCGGCAGAAGCGGCGCCAGCACCCGCACCGATCCTTGTCGAGGGCGCGGGCAGCATCGAGGTCGCGGAAACCGCTCTGCGCGAGCAGCGGTTGTTCACCCCGGCCGGCGACAACGCCTTCGAACTGTTCCTATTGGCGATGGATCGCGACCCGGCTTCGCAGCGGGTCAAGGATGCGCTGACCGACCTGTTCCCCTATGCGGTGCTGCATGTCGAGCAGCGCACTGCCGCCCGCGATGCCGATGAGGCGCGCCGTGTGCTTGGCCTGATGGCCCGCGCCCAGCCGGATGCGCCGGCGTTGGAACGCCTGGAACGTGGCGTCGAGGCCCTGGAGCGTCGACTGGCCGCCGAAGCCGCCCAGCAGCAGGCCGCCGCCGCGCGCGCCAGTGCGCCCGCTCCCGCGCCGACGCCGGCGCCACAGCCTGCCCCGGCGCCGGTCGAGACCGCCCCGGCCACCCCGCCGCCTGCCGCTGCCGTGCCTGCACCGGCTCCCGAGCCTGAGCCTGAGCCCACGCCGACCCCAACGCCGGCGACCGCTGCCGCGCCGGTAGCCCAGGCGCCAGCCCCTGCACGGCCGCCGCGCGTGCTGCGCCAGCCATCGTTGCGCTACCCCGATCAGGCGATGCGCCAGGGCATCGAGGGTAGCGTTACCCTCGATTTCCAGATCAACGCCGATGGCAGTGTCTCGGATGTCCGAGTGATCCAGGCGACTCCGCAGGGTGTGTTCGAGCGCGAGGCCATGTCGGTGGTGCGCCGGACCCGCTTCGAACCCCCGCCGGAACCCACCCGCGCCCGCCGCACCATCGAATTCAGCCTCGGCAACTGAGCCGATAGGCGCTGGCCGTGGCCCCATTCGCGGGCCGCGGCCAGCGAGCGGAGGCCCTAGCTTCGCGTGAAGTGCATCGCAGCTTCAAAGCACAACGCGCGGCCCGCATCGAAACTGCAATCCACGCTTGGCATCCTGTAGGGCTTGCCGCGCCGCTGAAAGTCGCGGCGCCATCAGGGGTAGTGCCATGCGAATCCGCACCAAGCGTCTGCCGATGACCGGCCCGAGACAGGCATTCCGTTTCGGCACCGGCCTTTGCCTTCTGAGCTTCGCGCTGCTGCTCGGCGCCTGCAGTGGCGACAAGAATGCGCCCGCGGAAGAAAGACCGGCGGAGCCGAACTCCACCGATCTCGGCAGTAAGCTGCAGTCGGCCGCCCCGGTGTCCGCGATCGCCGCGGGCGATGCCGCCGAGCGGGGTGAGATCGCGCTGCGCGAACAGCGGCTGTTCGTGCCGGCGGGCGACAACGCATTCGAGCTGTTCCTGGCTGCGGTCGAAGCGCGTCCCGAGGACGAGCGTTCGCGACTCGCCCTGCAGGATCTGCTGCCCTATGCGGCACTGCACGTGGAGCAGCGCCTGGCTGCCAACGACGCCGACGGGGCCGAGCGCGTCCTCGCCCTGCTGGTGCGGGCATCGAGCGATGCGCCGGCGTTGCCACGCCTGCAGGCGGGCCTTGCCGCCCTTCGCGAGCGCGAGGCCAATACGCGCGACGCCGCCGGCCGTGCCGCCGCCCCCACCGCGGTCCCAGCCGCCCCGGCCCCCGCCCCGGCGGCTTCCGTCTCCGACCCCACCCCGAGCGCGGCCCCGTCGCCGCCCGCGTCGCCGGTGCTCGCCGTCGCCAGCGAACCCGGCCCGCAGCCGCCGCCATTGGAGCCCGTCGAGCAGGCGGCGGCCGCTGCGTCCCCCGCGCCGTCGCGTGCCGAGCCCGCTCCTTTGGCGCAGCCCGTTCCCGAGGTGGTGTATCGCCCACCGCTGCGCTATCCGGCCATGGCCGAGCGCCGCAGGTTGGAGGGTTTCGTCGAAATCGAGTTCACCATCGGCGCGGACGGCAGCGTCTCGCAGCTGGAAATCCTGCGCAGCCAGCCCGAGGACGTGTTCGATCGCGAGGCGCTCGCCGCGATGCAGCGCTGGCGCTTCGCGCCGCCTGCGGCGCCGATGCGCGCGCGGCGCACCCTGGAGTTCAAGCTCGCGCGTTGACCCTGCTGCCGCCGTCGCGCGCGGCAAGCGCCGGAGCGCGCTCCGCCTGCGCCTCAGGATTCCGAGGGCAGCCGCTGCTGCAGGCGCTGCAACCTGCGCTCGCTGCGCTCGACGCCATCGCGCAGAGAATCGACGTCCTCACAGAAGGCGTCCAGTTCGGCCCGTCCGACCAGCACGCCGGCTTCATCGCGCAGGTAGTCGGCGCCGGCTGCGGTGAGTTCGCGCGAACCGCGTCGGACCCCTTCGAGGGCGGCCCGCAGGGCCTTGGCGATCTGCACGCCCACGATGTCGCCCAGTCGGGCCGACAGTGCGGCCTCGAGATCGGGGCTGTAGCGCTGCGCGATCCGTTGCAGGGCCTGGGCGAGCTCGATGTCGCCGGCGATCTTCATGCGTCCCGGCGTGGCCTGGGTCGCGCCCGGCAGCACCCGCGACAGCACCGCGCCGAGCGTGGCCTTCAAGCTCAGGTCGGGCTCCTGCGTGGGCTGGGCGGGACCGACCGCGAGCCGCCCCGCCTGCACCTCGATGCGTGCGGCCAGCTTCGGTGCGGCCAACTCCAGCTCGATGCTGCGCCCTTCCAGCGACTGCAGCTGGCCGGGCAGGTCGGGGTCAAGCGCCACCGCGCGATTGAGCGCGAACTCCAGCGCCTGGCCGCCGAGAGCGAGCAGGGGATTGGGGCGGGTGGGGCTGTCGGACATGGCGGGCTCGGGCAGGACGGGGCGATGAGAATCCGGAGGTGCGGCATACGCCCGCGCTGGATCAAGCAGCGTGAGGCTGCGCGCAGTATCGGTCAGGAGGCGCGCGCGTAGGCGCCCACGCCCACCTCGGGCAGGTGGAAGAAGGCACGCGCGGTCGACGTGGTGTCGGCCTCGACCTGGGCGTAGCTGACGCCGCGGTCGCGGGCCAGCTCCTCGGCGATGTGCTGCAGGTACATCGGCTCGTTGCGGCGGTGCGAGGGCATGGGCTTCAGGTTGCGCGGCAGCAGATAGGGCGCGTCTGTCTCGATCATCAGCCGGTTCGCGGGAATCTCGCGCACGAACTCGCGCAGGTGCTGGCCGCGGCGCTCGTCGCAGAGCCAGCCGGTGATGCCGATGTGGCAGTCGAGGTCGAGGTAGTCGTACAGCGCCTCGCGACTGTCGGTGAAGCAGTGCACCACGGCCGCCGGCACGCGGTCGCGCACCTGCTTCAGGATCGCCATGAAATCGCCGTGCGCCTCGCGCTGGTGCAGGAACAGCGGCTTGCCGAGTTCGACCGCGATGTCGAGCTGGCGCTCGAACGCGCGCCGCTGCGCCGGCCGCGGCGAGAAATCGCGGTGGTAGTCGAGACCGGTCTCGCCGACTGCGCGCACCTCGGCATGCGCATGAATGGTGCGCAGCTCGCGATCGGCTTCCTCGGTGTACTCGATGGCGTGATGCGGATGCACGCCGGCGGTGGCGAACAGGCGGCCGGGATAGCAGCGAGCGAGTTCCAGCGCGTCCGCGCTGCCCTGGCGGCTGGCGCCGGTCACCACCATCTGCGCCACGCCGTGCGCGGCGGCGCGCGCCAGCACGGCCTCGAGATCGTGGGCGAAGGATTCGTGGGTGAGGTTGGCGCCGATGTCTACGAGCATGGGATTCGGGATGGGTGATTCGGGATTCGATTGGAGCAGGGCGTGGCAAGTCTTGCAGTCAGCGCTTCGGATCAACGACACGAGCCTGCCACCGGATAAGTTCAGGCAGGATCAGGCTCATCGGCGGGCACGCAGCGCTCGGCGGCCCATTGGCGCAGGCGCGCGACCTGTTCGGCCATCACCACCGAGATCGGGCGAGTGCCGCGCAGTGCGCGCAGCAGATGCGACTGATCGAGGCGCTGGCCCTCGGCGTGGCTGTCGTAGAGCGCGGCCACCACGGCCTGTTCGATCTCGGCGCCGGAAAAGCCCGCGCTGGCCGCCGCCAGGGCCGCGAGATCGAAGGCCTCGATCGACTGCTGTCGTCGGCCCAGATGAATCGCGAAAGCGTGTTCACGCGCCGAGGCACCCGGCAGGTCGACGAAGAAGATCTCGTCGAAGCGGCCCTTGCGCAGCAGCTCCGGCGGCAGCTGTTCGATGCTGTTGGCGGTGGCGACCAGGAACAC
Organism: Aquimonas voraii; assembly: GCF_900101825.1. Lineage (GTDB taxonomy): Bacteria > Pseudomonadota > Gammaproteobacteria > Xanthomonadales > Xanthomonadaceae > Aquimonas > Aquimonas voraii. The sequence goes on along the minus strand of NZ_FNAG01000005.1, from coordinate 18,222 downwards.
CGGCTGCTTGCGCTCGGACATCCAGGTCAGCAGGGCGCCGAGCACGCGGCGGCTGACGCCATCGTCGCTGTTCGAGGTGGCAAGGCCCTTCTCGATCTCGTCGCACCACAGCACGCAGGGCGCCATCGCCTCGGCGGCGCGCAGGCTGTCGCGCAGGTTGCGCTCGGTCTCGCCGTGGTACTTGTTGTAGAGCGCGCCGAAATCCAGCCGCAGCAGGGGCACGCCGAAACCTCCGGCGCAGGCCTTGGCCGCCAAGGACTTGCCGGCACCCTGCACGCCCAAGAGCAGCAGGCCGCGCGGCGGGTCGAGGCCAGGTGGACCCTTGCCCTCGATGAAGATGCGCCGGCGCTGCTCGATCCAGCGCTTGAGCCGAGAGAGCCCCGCAACCTGATCGAAGTGTGCGACATCGGCTTCGAAGTGCAGCACGCCCCCCGAACCCAGCAGCTTGAACTTGGCCTGCTGCGCGCGGGCCACATCGTCATCACGGATCGCGCCGTCATCGTGGATCAGCTGGCGCACGATCTGGCGGGCGTCGAGTAGGGACAGCCCGCGCAGGTGGCGCAGCAGCTGGCGCTGGGCAGCCGCTTCGACCTGCACGCGCTTGCCGCCGTGCTCACGCGAATAGGCGAAGGCCTCCTCGCGAAGCATCTGGCCAAGCCGCGCCTCGTCGGGCAGGCGCACCTCGAAGCGGGTCGCCAAGGGTTCCAGTTCTTCCGGCAGTTCCACCTTGGCGCCGACCAGCACCACGCTGTGCTTGGCCGCAGCCTGGCCCAGCACCACTTCGCGCAGGCGGCGAATGCTCATCGCGTAGCGCAGGTAAGGCGAGAAGTCGAACAGCAGCCAGATCGAGCGGCGTGCATCGGCGTGCATGAGCTCCAGCAGCTGGCTGGAATCGTTGCAGGCAGCTAGCCCTTCCTCGTCCAAGTCGAGGCGCTGCAGACCCTGGGTGATGCTCCAGCTGAACAGCGGTCGCAGCAGTTCGGCCACCACCTGCCTGAAGGCCTCCAGGAGCAGGCCCTCCTCGTGGGTCTCGACGACGACGAGCGGCGCGCCGGAGCGCAGCAGGGCGGCGAGATCGCGGGCTTCGAACATGCGCTTGACGGGGCTCGCAGGAGCGTTGCGGGGGCGCCAGTGTAGCGGCCTGCGTCGGGCTGAACGCGCGTTCACGCCTGCGTCGGCGGTCGCGGGCAGGGGTGTATCCTCGCCCCTCGACCGTCATTCCACCCATGACCCTTCGGGCCGCGCTGTCCGGGAGCCTCTGCATGAAGCGCACGACTCGTCTTTCATTTTCACCTTGCCTGCTCGCGCTCTTCGCGCTCTCCGCAGGTTCCTTGGCCCAGGCCGAGCAGCTGACGCTGCCGAGCCTGGACCTCGCCAAGCTCGCGGCCGAGGATCGCGGGCTTGATGGCAAGGCTGGCGTGCCCCTGCGCTACGGCCAGGTGCAGGACTTCGGCGACAAGGCCCTGGGCCTGCCCGAGCGCGGCCTGCATGCGGGCGGCAGCTGGACCACGGCGAAGGACGGTCGCGCCCAGTGGTGGCTGCAGGTCGAGGCCGCCCAGGCGCGCAATCTGGCGCTCCACTTCGAGGCCTTCCGCCTGCCTGCGGGCGCCGAGCTGCGCCTCTACGCCGCCGGCGAAAAGACCTCCCGTCTCGTCTACACCGATGCCGACAACCGCCTCGAGGGCGATCTGCGCACGCCGATGCTCGACGGATCGAGCCTGCGCATCGAACTTCTGGTGCCGCAGGAAAAGCGCGATCTCACCCGGCTGCAGCTGGGCAGCGTGGTGCAGGGCTACCGCGACCCCTTCGTCGCCCTGACCCAGCTCAAGTCGGGCAGCTGCAACATCGACATCGCCTGCCCGCAGGGCGATGCCTGGCGACCCCAGAGCCGCTCGGTGGCCCACTACACCTTCAACAGCGGCGGTGGCAGCTTCGTCTGCACCGGCCAGCTGGTGGCCACTGGCAATCCATCGCAGGACGTTTCAAGTCCACGCTTCCTGACCGCCCACCACTGCGTCAGCACGGCCGCCGAAGTGCAGTCGATGACCTTGTACTGGCGTTACGAGAGCCCGACCTGCCGCGCTCCGGGCAGTGCCGCCAGCGGTCAACCGCTCGCCAAAGAACCAAACACCGTCGCCACCCAGAGCGGCGCCAGCCTTCTGGCTACCCATCAACCGACCGACTTCACCGTGGTCGCGCTGAACGCTCCGGTGCCCGCCGCGGCCGAGGCCTGGTACACCGGCTGGGATCGCAGCAGCAGTGCGCCCACCGGCGCCATTGGCATCCACCATCCCGCCGGCCACGAAAAGCGCATCAGCATCGACAACGATCCGCTGACCACCGGCCCGAGCTGCATCATCAGCGGCGCCACGGCCAACACCCATTGGTTCATCGGTGCCTGGGACGAGGGCACCACCGAAGGCGGCTCTTCGGGCTCGGGTCTGTGGCGACGCGACAGCGGCCGACTGATCGGCGTGCTCTCCGGGGGCCAAGCCTTGTGCAGCAATCTCACGGGCTTTGATTGCTATGGCGCCCTGGACAAGGGCTGGACCGGCGGCGGCACGGCGACGACGCGCATGAGCGACTGGCTCAATCGTGCCGGCGGCAGCCCGACGACCCAGGACGGCCACGGTGGCTGCACGGCGCCCTCAGCCGGCCTGAACTCGACCGCCTTCGCCAGCGGCGTGCGGGTCGGTGATTCCGTGAGCTTCACCGCCAGCGCCAGCGGCGGCAGCGGCAGCGGCTATGTCTACGAGTGGGATCTGGATGGCGACGGTACTTACGAGCGTCGCGGCAGTGCGAACAGCGTCAGCCTGCGCTATGCCAAGGCCCAGAGTGGGCAGGTGCGCCTGCGGGTGAGCGATGGTGCCGGCTGCTCAAGCGTGGTCAGCCGGGCGCTGGACGTGCAGTCCGCCCGCATCACCGCCAGCGGCGGCACCGCCCAGCAGGTCTGCGGCAACGGCAACGCGGGGCTTGACCCCGGCGAGCGCTGGCGCCTCCCGGTGACACTCACCAACACCGGCGATGCGCCCCTGCCCGCGGGCGCGCACGCCCTGTTCGCGAATGCGGTCGGCGGCGGCGCCAGTCTTTTCGGCCCCGACAGCTTCGGCTACCGCGGCACCAACAGCGCCACCGATCCGGGCGCCTGTGGCTACGGCTTCGTCGACATTGGCGATGCCCCGGCCCTGGCGCTGACGCCGGCCGGCACCTTCCCGGCGGCCGACGATGGCCGCAGCAGCGTCATTGCCCTCGGTGGCGCGGGCTTCCGTCTGTATGGCCAGACCCACACGCAGGCGGTCATGTCGACCAACGGCTACGTGTCCTTCTCCACTGCGGACACCGGCGGCGACTTCGACAACAGCTGCTCAGGCGTGATGGACAACGGCGGTGCCGGTCCGCGCCTGCACGTGCTGCACGACGATCTAGTGGTGGGCAGCGGTGGCGCGTTGCGCTATCGCTACTACACGGACTGCCCGCGCGCGCCGATCGGCGGCGCCGACCAGTCCTGCCACGTGTTCCAGTGGGACGCGATGCAGGACTACTCGCAGACCGCACCCAGCGGCAACGCCTCCTTCCAGGCCATTGCCTATCCGGGCAACGGCCAGGTCGTCTACCAGTACCGCAGAGCCAACAGCAACGCCGGCGCGGGTGCCACCATTGGCCTCATCAATGGCAGCGGCAGCACCCAGCTGCAGGCGTCCTGCGATACCAGCAATGCCGCGCCCGCTGAATCAGCGATCTGTGTCTTCGACCCGCAGAACCTGCCGGTGACCTCGGCCGCGCTTCTGCTGGAGTCGCCCACGGTGTCGGTGCCGGCACTCGCGGTTGGCGCCAGCACCACCGTCGAGCTCAATCTGCGGGTGCCCGAGGGTTCGGACTGTGGAGCACCAGTCGGCCTCGACTACCTCGCCACCGCCCTGCATGGCCAGCACAGCATGCAGCCCTCGACTGTGTTCGCCGGCCAGCTGGCCTCGAACTGCGCCGCGGTCAGCAGCTGCCCGGCGGCGGCATCGCGCCCGCTGCCGCGGCGCGGCTTCTTCAATGATCCGGCGCGCGATGGCAACGGGCTTGCCCTGTTCAACTATGGCGATGCCGCCAATCCGGTGCTGGGCGCGATCTGGTACACCGGCGACCGCAGCTATCTGAGCGACTGGTACACCTTCGCTGGCCCGCTGCGCGGCGGCCTGATGGAGGCCTCGCTCGCGCGCACCCGCAACACCCAACCCTCGGGCTTCGCGCCGGTCACCAGCGAAATCGGCCGCAGCTGGCTCGCCAGCGTGGATGCACGCACCCAGCTGTTCGCCTGGGATTTCGGCAACGGTGAGCGCGGCGCCGAGCTGCTCAGCACCACGGCCGGCACCCTGCCCTATGCGTCGACCAACCACACCAATGCCTGGATCCAGAGCGGCCAGAGTGGCTGGGGCCTGGGCATCGAGAGCGTGCAGCTGCCCGACCGCGCCCTTGAGTTCCACGGCGTCTACCTGTTCGACGCCAACGGTCAGTCGCGCTGGCTGACCGGCGATTCGTCCGACCTCAACGGCGGCGCCGTCCAGCTCAGAAGCCAGCCGACCCACTGCCCCGGCTGCCCCTTCTATGCCGACAACGCTGCCCTCGCGCAGCCTGCCGGAACGCTGACCCGCAATTACGTGAATCGAATCCGCGCGACCATGAGTACCAGCATCACCCTGCCCGCGCCGCTGTCGGGCACGTGGAACCGCAGCAACGTCGAAATCACCGCCTTCGGAGAATCCAACCCATGAGTGAACGCCGCCTGCGCCGCCTGATCCTGCTGCGCCATGCCCACGCCCAGCCGCAGCAGCCGGGCCAGCTCGACCGCGAGCGCCCGCTGTCGGACACGGGCGAGGCCGAAGCCGACGCGGCTGGACGCTGGCTGCGTGAGCACGGCCCGCTGCCGCAGCGTCTGGTGGTGTCGCCGGCCGAGCGCACCCGCGCCACCGCCGAGCGCGTGCTGGCCCAGACCGGCTACATCGACCAGCGCAGCGATGCGCGCATCTACGAAGCCAGCCCCGGCGACCTGTTCGAGGTGGTGGTGAGCCATGCCGAGGTCGAGGTGCTGATGCTGGTCGGCCACAACCCCGGCTTCGAGTCACTGGCGGCCCTGCTGTCGACCGGCCAGAGCGGCGACCATCGCGGCATGCCGCCGGCCGGCATCGCGGTGCTCGACTTCGAGCCGGGAGCCGAGATCGAGCCCGGCGCCGCCCGCCTGTCTGCGTTTTGGGCACCCTGAGCCCATCACTGCGAGCCATGCCGGCGGCCACGGCCAGACCCTCACGCTTGGGAGCGCTGGCCGCCGGCCTTCTCGCATGTGCCCTGAGTTCGGCGTCCGTGCCGATGGCGGCAGACGAGCCCGGCCTGCGCATCGACACCGCGCACTCCTTTGCCGGCTTTTCGGTGCGCGCGGCTTGGGTCAAGCGCATCGATGGCCGGTTCGCCCACATCGAGGGCGTGGTTCGGCCCGAAGCCGGCCAGGCCTGGCTGCTGGAAGTGCGGGTCGCCTCCGGCAGCGTGCTGATGGGGCGCGAGAGCCATGAGGACTGGGCGCGCTCGGCCGACTTCTTCGACGCCGCCCGCCACCCATGGATCGAGTTCCGCGCCGCTGGTCTGTCCAAGACCCTGCTGCAGGAGGGTGGCGCGATCGAAGGCGTGCTGAGCCTGCGCGGCATCAGCCGTCCGGTGCGCTTCGAACTCCTGCCCACCGAGTGCGCGCGGCCGGGCGTCGAGTGTCCGGTGCAGGCGCGCGGCGAGGTCGACCGCAGCCAGTTCGGCATGACCGCGCGCCGCGTCTTCGTCAGCGACAAGGTCAAACTCAGCTTCGACATCCGCCTGCGTGAACCGGCGGCATAGCCTGCCGCGCAGCTCCAGAGATCGTCACACGCACCATGCCTCCGCACCGCCTGCCTCTGCTGTCCTGCGCCTTGCTCTGTCTGCTGCTGGCGGCCTGCACGCCTTCGCGCGAGCGCGTGCGGGTGGATGTCGAGCGCGCGGCGGCGCACCAGGACCGCAGCCTCGACTGCGTCCGCGCCGATCGCTGCGCCGAGTGGTCGCTGCTGCGGGTGGCCGCCGCCGAAGCGGTGCGTGACTCCACGCCCGAATCGCCCCGCCATGTGGTGCTGAATCTGGAGAGCGGCCACGACGCCCTGCTCGCCCGCCTGCATCTGATCCGCGCGGCGCGCCACAGCATCGAAGTGCAGAGCTTCATCTACGCCCAGGACGACGCCGGCTTCCTCGTGCTGGACGAGCTGCTGCGGGCGGCGCGCCGCGGCGTGCGGGTGCGCGTGCTGCTCGACCAGCTGTTCTCGATCGAGAACGTCGAGCTGCTCGCCGCGCTCGCGCAGGCGCATGCCAACTTCGAGCTGCGCCTGTACAACCCCACTTTCGGCAAGGGCGCGACCAGCAAGTTCGAGTTCGTCGGCGGCATCCTCTGCTGCTTCACCCAGTTCAACCAGCGCATGCACAACAAGCTGCTGCTGGTCGATGGCCTGGTCGGCGTCACCGGCGGGCGCAACTACCAGGAGCGCTACTTCGATCTGGATCCGGGCTTCAACTACCGCGACCGCGATGTCGTGGTGGGTGGTCCCGTGGCGGCGGCCATGCAGCGCAGCTTCGAGCAGTTCTGGCGCGCCGAGCGCAGCCTGCCGGCCGCCGGCCTGCGCGATGTGCGCCGGCGACTCGATGCGGCGCCGCGCGGCCGCGCCGTGCTGGCCGAACTGCCGCTGCGCCAGCGCGCGCGCATCGAAGCCCTGCGCCGCGAGCTGGCCGACCCCGAGCGCCTGCGCGCCGTGCTGATCACGCCCTTGCACCGCGTGGGTCGCGTCGACTTCTACTCCGATGGCCCGGAGAAGCAGCTCGGCCGGATCGAGCCCGGCCGTCGCGACAGCAGCGACAGCCTGCGCCGGGCTGTGCAGCGCGCGCGCCACGAGATCGTGCTGCAGACGCCGTATCTGGTGCTGTCGCGCGAGGCGCAGGCCGCGTTCCGCCGCCTGCAGCAGCGCGAGGCGCCGCCGCGCGTGCGCATCAGCACCAACAGCCTGGCCTCGACCGATGCCTTTCCCGTCTACGCCCTGAGCCACAAGTACAAGCGCACCTACCTGCGCGAGTTCCGCTTCGAGATCCACGAGTACAAGCCGCGGCCGGAGAACGCGCCGATCGCCCTCAAGCTCGACCCCGAAAACGATGCCATCAGCCTGCCGGCACGCTTTCTGCGCAGCGAATCGAGCCGCGCCTTCGGTTCGGCGGCCGGCGCCAGCGCCGACACCCCGCGCCGGCGTGCGCTGCGTGGGCCGCTGCCGCTGCAGACCTTGGGCATGCGCATCGGCCTGCACTCGAAGTCGATGGTGATCGACGGCGAACTGGCGGTGATCGGCAGCCACAACTTCGACCCGCGCTCGGACCGCCTCAATACCGAATCGCTGGTGGTCATCCACGACCGCGATTTCGCCAACGAGCTGCGCGACATCCTGCTCGAAGACATGAGCCCGGCCAACGCCTGGGTCATCGCCCCGCGCCCGCGGCCCCCGCGCCTTGTTCGCGGCCTGAACTACAGCCTCGGCAAGGCTTTCGAGTTCCTGCCCATCCTCGATGTCTGGCCCTGGCGCTACGCGACCAGCTGGGAGTACACCGGCGGCCCCGGCTGCACGCCGATGTCACCCTTCGACCCGCGCTTCGCCGACTGCCACACGCCGGTCGGTGACTTCCCCCAGGTCGAGATCCCCTTCAAGGCCATGAACACCCGCATCCTCACCGCCTTCGGCGCGGGGCTGGCGCCGATTCTGTAGGGCAACACGGATCCAGTCCCTGCTGGCCTTGATCCGTGGTCGCGAGTCCGGCACAGGTCCGGACTCGTTCGGCCGCTGACCGGCGACGCCTTCGCTTCGCTCGGTCACGCTGGCTCAAGCATCGCGCGCTCGATCCGCGGGCGCGCCTTCCATGGCGCGCGGCAATGCTGAATTCTTCAGCCTTGCCCTAGGCCGGCCCCATCCGCTCACTCTCGATGCCCCCGCGCCACTCGCGCTGAGCCTTGATGAGTTCACGCGACTCCAGAAAGCGCAGGATCGCCCGCACCGTGACCACGGGATAGCGGCCCGACAGTCGGGTCGCGACCGGGTGGTCGGTGAATACCAGGTTGTCCGCCAGCAGGCCGCCGGCGATGCGCTTGCTGTAGGCGATGCGCACTTCATCGGGCACGAAGCCGCTGGCGAGCGCATGCGCCTGCGCGCTGCGGCGGTCGAGGGCGGCGCCGTATTCGGCGGCGGCCAACAGCTCCAGCACCCAGGCGGTGGAATTCTGCGTGCGGCGGCTGTCGGGCCGTGCGATCAGGTTGTAGCGCGGTTCGTGCAGGGCGTGGATGTGCGGGGACTGCAGCAGGCGCGCCAGCCGCTGCTCGAACCGTGGCTCCAACCAGACGATGCGGGCGTCCTGGCGGTGCAGGTCGTCGGCGAAGAAGTTGACGAGGCCCTCGGCGAAGAGGGCCGAATCGCCGCGGGCGCAGTGGTTCAGAAGGTGTACCACCGTCCAGCGCCCCTGCGGGTGCTCGCGCAGCACGAAGCCGACGTGGCTGTAGTGCAGGCCGTGCTTCGACAGATCGGTGCCAGCACGTGCCAGCAGAGCGACTTCGGCCTTGCTGGCATCCAGCGCCGCGGCCACGGTCAGCGCGCTCTCTGCGGCGGCGGCCCACTGCTGCGGCGACAACTCGGCCGCATCGCAGTGCCGACCTGCCTGAGCCGGAAGCGCGAAGCACAGGCACAGCCACAGGCGGATCCAACGCAGGGCGCTCATCGCCGCAGCTCCGTGCGGTGGACGTGCGGCGCGAGGCTTTCGTCAGCGACGAAGGCGACGGCTTCCGAGCCCGACCACAGCAGATGGCCACCGACCACGGCGCTGGCGTAGAGGCTCACGCCTACCGCCACGCCGCTGGCTTCCAGCGCAGTGCGGCCGACGGTGAAGCTGAGCCGGGCGCCATCGGCCGCGCCGAGCAGCACGACTTCGACGCTGTCGCCAACCGGCCGCAGGGCGGCGACGCTGAACTCGCCGCCGGCGCTCAGCAGATGCACGCTGGCGCGGGGCAGCACGAAGACACTCTCCGAGACGCGCACCGAGGCGCGGCTGGCCGCGCTTTGGGCGGAGGCGGAAAGCGGCAGGACCGCGGCAAGCAGCGCGGTGCTGGCAAGTGCATGGAGGCGGCGGCAAGCAGGGATGCGAGCGGGCGACATGGTCGACTCCTGTGACGGGAGGCCGCAGGCTCGACTGGGCACCAGACCGAGTGCAACTTCAATCGACTGGGATGCGATTGCTTGCGCCTCAGGTATCGTAATCCGATACCCAATGATGGACATGCCATGGCCCTGCGCAGCGAACTTGTCGATGCCCTGAAGCGCCTGCTGAAGGCCCAGGGCCTGACCTATGCGGCCTTGGCCGCGCGGCTCGGCATCAGCGAGCCGACCGTAAAGCGCATGCTGTCCAAGCGCACGCTCACGTTGGAGCGTCTGGAGCAGATCTGCGGCGTGCTGCAGATCGGCCTCTCCGAGCTTGCCGAGGAGGCGCAGCGCGGCGCGCCCGCGCTGGCCGAACTCAGCGTCGCCCAGGAGCAGGCCCTGGTCGAGGATCCGGCTCTGCTGCTGGCCCTGTATCTCGTACTCAATCGCTGGAGTCAGGGGGAAGTGCTGGCGCGCTACCGCTTCAGCGAGCCGCAGTGGACCCTGCTGCTGGCGCGTCTGGATCGTCTGGGCATCATCGAGCTGCAGCCCGGCAATCGCGCCCGCACGCGCACCGCGCGCAACTTCCGCTGGCGGCGCGAAGGCCCGATGCAGCGCTTCTTCCAGCAGCAGCTCCTGCCCGACTACTTTGGTCGTGGCTTCGAAGCCGAGCACGAGCGCCTGCTGCTGCTGAGCGGCATGGTCTCGCGGGCGTCGGCACTGCAGCTGATGCAGCGGCTGGAAGACTTCGCCGCCGAATTCGATCGGCTGATGGCCCAGGATGCCGGCCTGCCGGCCGCCCAGCGCGTCGGCCTCAGCCTGGTGCTGGCGCAGCGGCCGTGGAGTCTCTCGCTGTTTTCCGAGCTCAGGCGCGCTGCGGCTTGAGTCGTTAGGGCGATGCTGGAGAATTCAGCGTTGCCGCGCGCCAAGGAAGCCGCGACCACCGATCAAGGCCAGGAGGGACTCGATCAGTGTTGCCTCAGGTGGCCCAGAACGCAGCGCGCCCGGCACAGGGCCGGGCGCGCTGCGCAGCCTGGATCGCGTTTAGTTCACCGTTTCGAAACCGTCGGCGAAGATCGCGGGCAGGTTGGCCGGTTCGCAGGTCGTGCCCTGGGCGATGCGCACATCGTCGATCCACCAGCCGTTGCCGCCCAGCGAGCTGTCGCTGCCGGCGCGGAAGCGGAAAAGCACCGATTGGCCGCCGAAGTCGGCAAGGCTGACCCGGCTGACCACGAATCCGGAAACGCTGCCGTGCCAGGCGGCACGGCCGTTCAGCGGGTTCGTGCCTCCCCCCACGCTCAGCGGACCGACATAGCCGCCAGCGAGGAAGCGGCTGGCATTCGCAGGTACGCTGCCCTGCGCACCCAGAATGTCCGTCCAAGTGGTACCGCCATCCAGCGAGTACTCCAGCACACCACCGTCCCAGTTGGCTTCGGTCTGATAGCGGTGCGCGAACTCGAGCGTTGCATTGCTACCCGTCGCGAGGCTCACCGGGTTTGCAAGGGTCAACTGACGGTCCGAAACCGCAGTCGGATCCGGTACGTACCAGCTTCGGGTGGGCGAGTTCGCCGCCGTGCTGACGATCGCGAAATCGGCACCGGCGCCGGTTCCGGCCACCGCCCACGCATCCGGGCCTGACTCGACGTCGTCCGAGAACACCACGGTATCCGGGCCGAAGGCGGCAGCGCTGCGACGGATCAGGTTGGTTTCCTCGACACCGTTGCACTGGCCAGCCGCGGGAGTGGCGCCAAGGTCCTCCGCACGCACGATGTAGTGCTGGGTGACGCCTGATTCGACTTCGATGTCTGCCAGCGCCGTCGCACTGATGCAGGACTCAAGCAGGTTGGCCGGAGCGGGGGTGAAGTCCGGGCTGCTGCCGCGGTACACGTTGTAGCGCAGCTGCGAGCCGCTGCCGCAGTTGCCGGTGGCTGCGGGCCACTGCAGGGCGATACCGCAGGTCGCGGTGCCCGCGCTGCTCGCGCTGGCGAGGCCGGAGAAAGTCGGCGGAAGTGCGCAGGTGCCGGTTGCCGTGGCTGCACTGCAGCTGCCCTGCACCGAGGGACATTCCGCGGCGGTGTCGTAGGAAGCGACGCGATAGACGTAATCGGTGCCGCCCGACACGGTCGTATCGACGTACGTGGTGACACCCGTCACCTCGGCGATCTGAACGTAGCCGCTGCCGGGGCAGGTGCCGACGCTGCGGAACACGCGATAGACGTTGATACCCGACACCGCGTTCCAGCTCAGGCTGATCTGGTTGGGGGCGCTGGCCGTGGCGGTCAGCCCGGTCGGTGCCTCCGGCGCTTCGCAGTTGCCGATGCCGTCGATCGACTCGGGGTTCAGCCCCAGCGGGTCCAGGTGGTCCTTCATGCGGCTGGTCGGGGTGCCGAGGCCATCCCAGGCGTGGAACAGGCCACCGTACTGGTCACGCAGACTGGTGCCCGTAGCGCCACAGGCCGAGGGGCCGCCGGAGAGCACGCCGACCAGCCGCTGCTGGGCGTTGTACAGGGGCGAACCCGACGAACCCGGCTCGGTGACCGAGGGCGGCAGGGTGGCCGGCATCGGGCTGATGTTGGGCAGCCGCGGCGGGGTCGGATCCCAGTTGGCGCGCCAGTGCACGCCGGTGGCGCCCGAGATGTTGTCGATCACGAGGTCGCTTTCGACGAAGGTGATGCGCTTCTCATCGACGCCGGGGTGGTGGATCGACGCACACAGGCCTGCCGTGCTGGCAGGGTCGCTGGGTGCGGCGCAGGACATCACACCCGCGGCCGGCGGCCGACGGTCCCAGCCTGCCCAGAACAGGTTGAAGCTGTTGTTGGGGTCCGGGGTCGCCAGCTCCAGCAGGGTGAAGTCCGAGCGGTCGCCCGCGGGCGCCGTGCCGCTGAAAGGGTTGGCGGTCTGTGCGAGGAAGCGCAGGCCGGGCGTGGTGGTCGAGGGCTTGGGCAGGACCGGGCTGCTGCCGCTTGCTGCCGGCACACGACAGGTGGGCGACTCATAGTTCCAGTACACCAGCACCGTGGCTGCAGCCGCATCGTTCGCGACTCCGCAGTGGGTCGCGGTGGCGAACAGCATGCGGCGGTCATTGGCCGTGTTGTTGACCAGGGAGCCCGTGCAGGTGTCGGTGCCGGCCCGGGTCCAGGCGCCGACCGCGCGGCGCGGCAGGTTCCAGGGGTCGTTCTCCGACAGACAGGCGACGTCGGTGTTGCAGGCGCCGGACTTGCAGGCTTTCGACTTCGCACCGAAGGCGCGGTAGCCGTGATTGACCGAATCGAACTCCAGTACCACCTCGCCCAGCCCGGAAGCGGGTACGCGCAGGTGCAGCAGTGCTTCTTCGCCCAGCACCACCGGCGTCCACAGCTGGCCGTGCGGCAGCATGTCCTCGACGGTGTAGGGCCCGATCTTGTTCTGACCCGAGGCGGAGACGATGTTGAGTTCGGCGCCGGGCGGCAGGGCGAAGCGCTTGAAGCCGAAGTTCAGGTGGGCGGCGTCCTCGGCAGCGACACGCAGCTGCCACAGCCAGTCGCCCTCGGGCGTGCGGGTCCAGGCGCCGGTGTTGGCCGTGTTCCAGTCGACCTTGTGGGCGATGGCGAAGCGCTTCGGCGTGCCGGGTGTGTCATCGCGGATGGCGTCCTCGGTGGCGAGGGCGTCGAGGTCGAGCTTTCCGAAGCTCTTGGCCGGAGCTTGATCGGCCTCGGCCAGGAAGGACGCATAGGGCGCGCTGGCATCCACGGTGGCCGTGGCCCAGGGGCCCGTCAGCAGCAGGCTTGCGCCCAACAGCGCACGCGCAGCCCAGCGGCCGCGAGGCAGGTGCAGGTGACTCATGGTGTTTTCTCCCCGTTGAAATGTCCCAGCGCCGGGCTCCCTCCCGGCCCTGGGTCCGCCAAGCCTACACCTGTGTATGCCGCCCAACGAAATTCCGTCGGGACCTGCGCGCCCACCAGCCCCGCTTCGCCTGCTCGCCGCGGTCCAACCCAGTCCACCTGGGCACAAGCCCCTGACGCGTTGCAGCAGGCCTCGAAGCCGCTGCTATGCTCGCCCTACACTTGGATTTCACGAGGCGGATCGTCGTGGCGGCAGACCAGCAGCAGACCTGTGTGGCGCACAAGTTCGGAGGCTCCAGCCTCAAGACCGCAGAGCGCATTGCCCATGTGGCCGGCCTGCTGCGAGGTCGAACCGAACCGACACAGATCACCGTGGTCTCGGCCATGGGCGGTGTCACCGATGCCCTGATCGGCCTGGTGCATGCGGCCAGCCGCGATCCCGACCAGGCCCAGGCCGAACTGGATGCGCTGGCTGCGCGCCATCGCGAGGCCGCGCGTGGCTTGTTGGGCGATGCCGCCGAAGCCGCGCTGGCGCCGCTCGAGCGCGACTGGCAGGACCTGCGTGCCCTGCTCCGCGCTGTCGCCTTGCTGGGTCACCCGGCCACCGACCTCCTCGAATACGTACAGGGCCTGGGTGAGGTCTGGTCGGCACAGCTGCTGGCCGCGCGCCTGCGCGTCGAGGGTGAACGCGTCGATTGGCTGGATGCACGCGCCGTGCTCGTGATCAGCCCGTCGGCCCTGGGCGCGGTGGTCGACTGGGTGGAATCCGGCCGCCGCCTGGCCGCCTGGCGCGCCACCCACAGCGCGCCGCGCGTGGTCGTGACCGGCTTCGTCGCCCGAGACAGCGAAGGCCGCATCACCACCCTGGGTCGCAACGGCAGCGACTACTCGGGCGCGATTTTCGCGCGCCTGTTCGCGGCGGCCGAGCTGCACATCTGGACCGATGTCGACGGCGTGCTGAGTGCCGATCCGCGGCTGGTACCCGAAGCCATCCTGCTGCCGCGCATGAGCTATGACGAAGCCTTCGAGCTGGCCTATTTCGGCGCCAAGGTCGTGCATCCGCGCACGATGGGCCCGGTGCTCGAAGCCGGCATTCCGGTATGGGTGCGCAACACCTTCAAGCCCGACTGCCCGGGCACGCGCATCGGCCCCGAGCACGAGGACGGCGCCGGCCCGGTCAAGGGCCTGACCATCGCCCGCGAGATGGCGCTGGTCGAAGTGGAAGGCACCGGCATGATCGGCGTGCCTGGCACCGCCGAACGCGTGTTCGGCGCCCTGCGCGATGCCGGCGTGTCGGTGGTGATGATCGCCCAGGCCAGCTCCGAGCATTCGATCTGCTGCGTCGTGCGCGAGGCCGATGCGGCGCGCGCCGCCGAAGTGCTGCGCCGCGCCTTCGCGCGCGAGCTGGACGCCGGCCTGCTGCAGGCGGTCGACGTCGAGCGCGGCATCGCGGTGCTGGCGGCGGTGGGCGACGGCATGAGCGGCCACACCGGCATCGCCGCGCGCCTGTTTTCCGAGCTGGCGCGCGCCGAAGTCAACGTGCGCGCGATCGCCCAGGGCGGCACCGAGCGCAACATCTCGGTGGCGGTGCGCGATGCCGACGCCGCGCGTGCCCTGCGAGCGGTGCATGCCGGCTTCTACCTGTCTCCGCAGACCGTCAGCATCGGCGTGATCGGCCCCGGCAATGTCGGCGCCACCCTGCTCGACCAGCTGGCCGCCGTCGCGCCCAAGCTGCGCGAGCAGAACAATCTCGACCTGCGCGTGCGCGCGATCGCCGGCAGCCAGCGCTGGCTGCATTCGGACAGCGGACTGGATCTTGCCGACTGGCGTGCGCAGTACGCCGCCAGCAGCGAGCACTTCGACTTCGAGCACTTCACCCAGCACGTGCGCGCGCCGCACCTGCCGCATGCGCTGATCATCGACTGCAGCGCCAGTGCCACGGTCGCCGCCCACTATCCGCGCTGGCTGGCGGCGGGCATCCACATCATCACGCCGAACAAGCAGGCCGGCGCGGCGCCGCTGGAGCTGTATCGCCGAGTCAGGGAAGCGGCCCGCCACGGCCACTGGCGCTACGAGGCCACAGTCGGCGCCGGCCTGCCGGTGATCTCGACCCTGCGTGATCTGCTCGACACCGGCGACGAAGTGCATGCAATCGACGGCATCCTGTCGGGCACCCTGTCCTACCTGTTCAACGCCTACGACGGCAGCCGGCCCTTCTCCGAGCTGCTGCTGGAAGCACGCCAGCTCGGCTATACCGAGCCCGATCCGCGCGACGACCTGTCCGGGCTCGACGTCGCCCGCAAGCTGGTGATCCTCTCGCGTGAATGGGGCCACGAGATCGAGCTGGCCGATGTCGATCTGGTCGGGCTGGTACCGCCCGAGCTCAGCGAGATCGACCGCGAGGCATTCCTGGCCCGCGCGGGGGAACTCGATGCGCCGATGCTGCAGCGCTTCCAGGCCGCGCAGGCGCGCGGCTGCGTGCTGCGCTTCGTGGCCCACGTGGATGCCGAACGCGCCACCGTGGGCCTGGTCGAACTGCCGCGCGACCACGCCTTCGCGCATCTGAAACCCACCGACAACATCATCCAGTTCAGCACCGCCCGCTACAGCGGCAACCCGCTGATCGTGCAGGGGCCGGGTGCGGGCCCTGAAGTCACCGCTGCCGGCGTTTTCGCCGACCTGCTGCGGGTGGCGCAAGGCCTGGGGACGCGCCTGTGAGTCGAGACAGGGCGCGGGCCTTTGCGCCCGCCAGCATCGGCAACGTGGGCGTCGGCTTCGACCTGCTGGGCCTGGTGATCGAAGGCGCCGGCGACACCGTCACGGTGAGCCGCAGCGCCGAGCCCGGCGTGCGCATTCGTGCGATCCGCGGCTCGGACGTCGAATTGCCCACGGAGCCCGAGAACAACACCGCCGGCCGCGCCCTGCTCTCGCTGATCGAGCGCGCGCAGCCCGGCTTCGGCTTTGAAGTCGAGATCGACAAGGGCATCGCCTATGGCTCGGGCATGGGCGGTTCGGCGGCGTCCGCCGTGGCAGCCGTGATCGCGGCCAATGCGTTGCTGGGATCATCGCTCGATGTCGACGCGCTCTACGCCTGCGCGCTCGACGGCGAAGCCGTCGCCAGCGGCGGCCGCCACGGCGACAACGTGGCGCCGATGCTGCTCGGCGGCCTTGTGCTCACGGTCGGCGATGCGCCGCCGCTGAAGCTGCCGACGCCGGCCGGCGTCTACTCGGTGCTGGTGCATCCGGACTGCGTGCTGGAAACCCGCCGCGCCCGCGCCGCGCTCGCCACGCCCTACGCGCTGCACGAGTTCGTGACCCAGAACGGCCACCTCGCGCGCTTCATCGCAGGTCTGTACCGCAATGATCTCGACCTGATCCGCGCGGGCCTGCGCGACGAACTGGTCGAACCGCGTCGGGCTGCGCTGATTCCCGGCTTCGACGAGGTCAAGCGTGCTGCGCTCGACGCAGGTGCGCTCGGTGCCAGCATCTCGGGTGCGGGTCCCAGTGTGTTCGCCTGGTGCCTGGGCCGTGAAGCCGCCGAACGCGCCGGTGCGGCCATGCGCGCGGCCTTTGCCGCCCATGACCTCGACAGCCAGATTTACATCTCACCGCTGGACGCGCCGGGCGCGCGCCTGCTGGAGGACTGAGCATGCGCTTCATCTCGACCCGTGGCGGCGGTGCGCCGCAGACGCTCTCGAACGCGCTCGCGCTGGGCCTGGCCGAAGACGGCGGTCTGTTCGTTCCCGAAGCATTCCCCTCGCTGCCGACCCTGCCGCAGGCCGGGCGCGGCCTTGCCGAGACCGCGAGCACGCTCATTGCGCCTTTCTTCGCAGGTGACGCCCTCGAAGCCGGGCTGCCGGCGATCTGCGCGGAAGCGCTGGACTTCCCGGTGCCGGTGCTGCCGACGAAGGATCCGCGCACCGAGGTGCTGGAGCTGTTCCATGGCCCCACCGCGGCCTTCAAGGACGTGGGCGCGCGCTTTCTGGCGGCCTGCTTCGCGCGCCTGCCGCGTGAGTCCAACGCGCAGCCGCTGACCATCCTGGTCGCCACTTCGGGCGACACCGGTGGTGCCGTCGCCGCGGCCTTCCATGGTCGGCCGGGCTTTCGCGTGGTGGTGCTGTATCCGGACGGCCGCGTCAGCCCGCGCCAGGCGCACCAGCTGAGCTGCTTCGGCGACAACATCCACACCTACCGGGTGCAGGGCAGCTTCGACGACTGCCAGCGCATGGTGAAGGCGGCCTTCTCCGATCCCACGCTGCGCGCGGCGATCCCGCTGTCGTCCGCCAACAGCATCAGCCTTGGCCGCCTGCTGCCGCAGATGAGCTACTACGCGCATTCGGCGCTGGCGCATCAGGCCAAGTACGGCGAGCCCGCGCGCTACGTCATTCCCACCGGCAACCTGGGCAATGCACTGGCCTGCCTGTGGGCGCGGCGGCTGGGCCTGCCGATCGGCGAGGTGCTGCTGGCGACCAATGCCAATCGCGTGCTGCCCGACTTCATCGACAGCGGCGACTACCGGCCCGGCCCGAGCGTGTCGACGCTGGCGAACGCGATGGATGTCGGCGCCCCCAGCAACCTCGAACGCCTGCGCCACTGGCTGCCGGAGATTGAAACGCTGCGCACCGCGGTCGGCGCCCAATCGATCGGTGACGACCGGCTGTCGGCGGTGATGCGCGAGGCCGAAGCCCGCTACGGCCACACGCTGTGCCCGCACACGGCCGCCGCCTTCGCGGTGATCGAGGACCGGCGCGCGGCGGGTGACGAGGGCCGCTTCATCGCCGTCGCCACCGCGCATCCGGCCAAGTTCGAGAGCGTGGTCGAGCCCCTGGTCGGCCACGCCGTGCCCGTGCCGCCGGCGCTCGCGGCCCTGCTGGCGCGGCCAGCGCAGGCGCAGCCGCTGGCAGCGGAGGATGCCGCGCTCAAGGCGGTGTTGAAGGGCATGGCCCACGCCTGACGCGGGCCTAGGTGCCGGGAGCTGTTCGGGCGGCTGTGCCCTGCGGCCGTCATAGGGTGGGCCCTGGCCCACCATGAGCTTCACTCTCGCCTCGGTTTTGTTTCGTCGCTTCGTGTTTGGAGGCGAAGAGCAAGAGCTTTCGGTCAGCCCTGCGGGCTGCCCGACCTACTTCTCTTTGCGTGGCCAAAGAGAAGTAGGCAAGAGAAAGGCCACCCCTCGTCCGCGCCCTTCGCGC
>NZ_FNAG01000036.1 GCF_900101825.1 Aquimonas voraii | reverse complement strand
CTGGCAGGTCGAGTCGAGGTTGGCGGGCCATGTGCACAGCATCGCTGCAGCGGTGGCCACCCTACGTGGGCACAACGCTGGCGATGCTGTAGGAATTCAGCGCGCGGGGCTGTCGGAAGTGAACCTGACCCTGTTTCCTGACCCCGTTTCCCTCAAGCGGCAACCCGCTCGATCAACTTGAGCTTGCCGCCCAAGGCACGCCTGGCTTCCTCCAGGTCGTAGTCCGCCTGCAGGCCGAGCCAGAAGCGTTCGCTGGTGCCGAGTGCCGCAGCTAGACGCACGGCGGTGTCGGCGCTGATGCCACGCTTGCCGAGCACGATCTCGTTGATGCGGCGCGGCGGCACGCCTACGGCACGCGCCAGGGCGTTCTGGCTGAGGCCAAGGGGGCTGAGGAACTCTTCCAGCAGGATCTCGCCGGGGTGGATGTTTGGCAGCACTTTCATGATGGGCGCACACCTCAGTGGTAGTCGACGATCTCAACATCGAGAGCGTCACCGTTCTTCCAGCGGAAGCAGATTCGCCACTGGTCGTTGATGCGGATGCTGTGCTGACCCTTGCGGTCACCCTTGAGCGCTTCCAGCCTGTTGGCGGGCGGTATTCTCAGGTCATCGAGACTGGCGGCGTTGTTGAGCATACGCAGCTTGCGACGGGCGACGTGCTGGATGTCAGCGGGCAGCCGCCGGGATGGCGAGCCGCCCCAGATCCTCTCGGCTTCCTTGTCGTTGAAGGTCCGGATCATATTGCAACCATAGCGTTGGGCGTTATATGACGCAAGGCGTTATGGCAACCAAGAAAGGTGGAAGAACAGGGTCAGGTTCACTTACCCGGTCGCGTTCTTTGATCTGGCCGGCCGATGTGCCGGCCGCGAGCTTGCGAAGCGCTGGGTCTTGGCTTCGACCATCGCACGAAAGTCGTCGCGGCCGTAGGCGCGCTGTTGTTGCAGGTAGAGCCGGATCGCGGCCAAGTCTTCGTCGCTGATCGCCTCGGAGAGCAGGGCGCGATAGTGGTCTGTTCCGAGCGCGTGCTGGACTGGGTGCCGGCTCTGCAGAGGATCCTCGCGGAGCCCGCACAGGCCCGCGCAGCTCGACCACGGGAATGCGGCAGGGTCTTCCGTCATGCGGGCGCGGACGGGATTCAGGTCGATGTAGCGGCTGCAGCGGAGAAGATGGTGGTCGCTATCGACCAGGCAGGCCTTGTACCGACCTTCCCACAGCGTTCCGGTGCGCGCGTGGCGCGCGTTGAACTGCCCGACATAGCGCCGGCCGAGCTGTTGCATCAGGCAACCTGTGGCACCCACTTCGGGCGGCGTTGCCAACAGGTGGACGTGGTTGTCCAGCAGCACATTGGCGTGCAGCGTGCAGCCCGTGGCGAGCAGCGCCTCCCGCAACAGTTGGCGATAGCAGGCGCGATCCATGTCATCGAGGAAGCAGGGAAGGCGATTGTTGCCACGC
>NZ_FNAG01000001.1 GCF_900101825.1 Aquimonas voraii | reverse complement strand
GTACCGTTCGGTGATTGCTTCGCGAAGTACGCTGCCGCGTCTCTTAAAAAATCCCGTTCCTTGGTGATCCGCGACAGCTCGCGCTTGAGGCGGGCCACCTCCTCATCGCGCGGTGTTCCAGCCCCGGGAAAAGCCTTGCCGCCAGCCGACTCAGCCTCCCGAACCCAGCGGGTCAGCATGTTCGGGTTGACCCCGACCTCCAGAGCCACCTGGCGGCAACTCGACTTCGATCGCCGCACCAGCTCGACGATCTCCCGCTTGTACTCCGCGGTGTAACGCTTGCGCTTCGACATGGACACTCCTTCAGCTCACTATGAGCCTTCCTGAAAGTGTCCGCAGAATCGGGGTAGAACCCGTGGAGCTGCGAATATGCTCGGTTTGATTCGATGCGAACCCGGTAACTTCCCGCGGCAAGGTCTTCAAGGGAAAAGCGCGAGCCGTAGAACGAATGGGCGTACACCGCCGTTCCCGCCGGATCAAAGAGCGTCAGCGTGAAAAACTCCGACTGCGGCGCCAAAGCCCCTCCTATTCGCACCTCGACATCCAGGCGCGGGGCCGGCGACAGCGCGAAGTCAGCTCGGAGAACAGGGCTTGCCGGGTTGTTGCGAACTGGGGTGCCTGAACTGAGGTTGCAGCTCTGCTGCGGGCAGTCGATACCGTTGTAGAGCTGCGAGCGGTAGCCCATCGCCTCCGCAATAAGGTAGGAGTCGACTCCGCTCGTGAGGCCGATGCGGAAGCGTCCCGTCGCATCTGTGAAAGTCGACGCGCCCAGATCTGGATGCTGATTGATTCCCAGTCGGATGTGCGTGCTCGCCAGTGGTGCTCCCGTCGCGACATCTGTCACTAAGCCAGTGACTTCCCCAAGGGAGTCCAAGGCGAAGTCAAGCGTGGCCGAACCTCCATTCAGGGCGATCTGGGTTGGCTGAGCTTGGCCGAGAGTGCAGTCAAACATGGAGTTCTCGAACCGCGAAGCGCAAGGCGTGTCGCGCCACGCCTCATGTCCGAGCGGGTCCGTGGGCCACACGTTTCCTGTGCGGAACGCATAGGCCCCGCTTTGCTGATATCCGATCAGGTAGCGTCCTTGCGCGTCGACTTGGGTTGTGCCCTCAATCCAGTACTGACCATCCACCACCCTGAACATGCCCACGGTGGCATTGCTGACCGGCGTGCCACCCGTGGATCGAGTTACAGAGCCCTGCACCAGTGAGAAGTCCACGCCGCCGAGAATCACTGTGCCCGACTGATCGCCGAGGTTGTCGAGCCGCACCAGCCAGAACGTCTGCTTGTCCGTGGGAAGCGTCAGCTCGGCCTGCAGGCCGATGCTGTCGTCAGCGCTGGCGATCGGATCGGCCACTAGTTCGCGGCAGTCGGGCCAGGCGCTCAATCGTGTGTCGAGGCGGGAGCCTCGGGTGGTCACGCCAACGGCTTTCTCAGTGCTGCCCTGAACGCGGATCCACAGCGACTCGCCGGGCTGCATTTGCAGTTCCAGGGCTTCGCCGGTGTTGAGCGGCAGGGGCGAGTCGCAGCTTTCGCCTGCAGCGCCGGGCTGTCGATAGGTGGGAACCGGGGGCGGCAGGTCAAGCGTGCCGATGCGGCCGCCGTGAATCAGCTGGAAGCGCGCCAGCGCATGCAGGCGCTGCGTCTTCTCCAGCAATACCGGATCGCCCTTGACTGCGTCTTCGAGTGCAGCAAAGCGATCCAACAGCGCATCGGAGCCCGTCGATCGCGCCGCGTCCGAGAGCGTTTCGGAGCGGCGCATCTCCAGCTGCGTCTCCGTCAGTACACGATGGAAGTCATTCGCGTGCACGCACGCGGGAAGAAGTAGCGCGAAGCCCGCCAACATCAGAAAACGCTTCATTGAGCCCCCAAAGGCATGAGGCCACTCGGGCAGTCGCAGCCCGGACGCGGCACAGGGTCGTCCATAGCCGCGGACGGAATCGCCCCGGCGGGCGAATCCTAAGGGCGCGCCGGGGGCTTGCATAGGGCTTTCGGGCCTCTTGAACTATGTGATCAAACGCCGGGCTGCCGGCAATATGGAACGGCCGGGTTTGCGCTACTCCGGGTCGTAATCCAGCACCGGCGCCAGCCAGCGTTCCGCCTCGTGCAGGGGCAGGCCGCGGCGGTGGGCGTAGTCGGTGACCTGCTCCTTGCTGATGCGGCCGACCACGAAGTACTGGCTTTGCGGGTGGCTGAAGTACATGCCGCAGACGGACGCCGCCGGCGTCATTGCCAGGCCCTCGGTCAGCGCCATGCCGCAGCGGGCTTCGGCCTCGAGCAGGCGGAACAGGGTGCGCTTGGTGGTGTGGTCGGGGCAGGCCGGATAGCCGGGAGCCGGGCGGATGCCGCGGTACTGCTCGCGCACCAGCGCCTCGTTGTCGAGCTGCTCGTCCGGCGCGTAGCCCCACAGCTCCTTGCGCACGCGCTCATGCGCGTACTCGGCCAGGGCTTCGGCGAAGCGGTCGGCCAGCGATTTCAGCAGGATGGCGCGGTAATCGTCGTGGGCGGCTTCGAAGGCGCGGGCGCGGTCCTCGCAGCCCAGCCCCGCGGTGACCGCGAAGGCGCCGAACCAGTCCTCGCGCCCCGAGTCGTGCGGGGCGATGAAGTCGGACAGGCAGAAGTCGGGGCGCTCGGCCGGCTTGTCGACCTGCTGGCGCAGGCCGTGGATCACCGCCAGCTCGCCGCCGTGCGCGTTGAAGACCTCGATGTCGTCGCCGACGCTGTGCGCGCGCCACAGACCGACCACGGCTTTGGCCTCCAGCCATTCGCCTTCGATGATCTCGCGCAGCATTTCCTGCGCATCCTTGAACAATTCGCTGGCCTGTGGGCCCACGACTTCGTCGGTGAGGATCGCCGGATAGCGGCCGGCCAGCTCCCAGGCGTTGAAGAAGGGCGTCCAGTCGATGTAGTCGACCAGGGTGGCGAGGTCGACCTTGAGTTCGGTGACGCCAGGCACGCGCGGGGTGGGCGGCACGTAGTTGGCCCAGTCGCCGCGGAAGCGCTGGCCGCGTGCGTGCTCCAGGCTGACCAGGCGCTTGCCGTTGCCCTTCTGCGCGTGGCGGGCGCGGATGTCGGCGAAGTCGGCCTCGTTGGCGGCGACGAAACTGGCGCGCAGGTCGGCGCTGATCAGGCTCTGCGCCACGCCGACCGCGCGCGAGGCGTCCTTCACCCACACGGTGGGCGAATGGTAGTGCGGCGCGATCTTGAGCGCGGTGTGGGCGCGCGAGGTGGTGGCGCCGCCGATCATCAGCGGCACGTGGAAGCCCTGGCGCTGCATCTCCTTGGCGACGTGGCTCATTTCCTCCAGCGAGGGCGTGATCAGGCCGGACAGGCCGATCAGGTCGGCCTTGACCTCGCGGGCGCGGTCGAGAATGGTCTGTGCCGGCACCATCACGCCGAGGTCGAACACCTCGAAGTTGTTGCAGGCCAGCACCACGCCGACGATGTTCTTGCCGATGTCGTGCACGTCACCCTTGACCGTGGCCATCAGGATACGGCCGTTGTTGCGGCCGGCATCGCCCGAGCGCAGCTTCTCGGCCTCGATGTAGGGCAGCAGGTAGGCCACGGCCTTCTTCATGACGCGCGCCGACTTCACCACCTGCGGCAGGAACATGCGGCCGGCGCCGAACAAGTCGCCGACCACGTTCATGCCGGCCATCAGCGGGCCTTCGATCACCTCCAGCGGCTTGGCGAAGCCCTGCCGCGCCTCCTCGGTGTCGGTCTCGATGAACTCGTCGATGCCGTGCACCAGCGCATGCTTCAGGCGCTCGGCCACGGGATTGGCGCGCCAGGCCAGCTTGGCGCTGGTGTCGACCGTCTCGCCCTTGCCCTTCTTGTAGCGGGGGGCGATGTCCAGCAGGCGCTCGGTGGCGTCGTCGCGCCGATTCAGCACCACGTCTTCGACGCGCTCGCGCAGTTCGGGGTCGAGGTCGTCGTAGATCGGCAGCGCGCCGGCGTTGACGATGCCCATGTCCATGCCGGCGCGGATCGCGTGGAACAGGAACACCGCGTGGATGGCTTCGCGCACCACGTTGTTGCCGCGGAAGGCGAAGCTGACGTTGGAAACGCCGCCGCTGACATGGCAGTGCGGCAGGGTCTGCTTGATGATGCGGGTGGCCTCGATGAAGTCCACCGCGTAGTTGTTGTGCTCGTCGATGCCGGTGGCGATCGCGAAGATGTTGGGGTCAAAGATGATGTCTTCCGGCGGGAAGTCGAGCTTGTCGCGCAGCAGATGGTAGGCGCGCGTGCAGATCTCGACCTTGCGCGCGCAGGTGTCGGCCTGGCCCTGCTCGTCAAAGGCCATGATCACCGCGGCCGCGCCGTAGCGCTGCACCAGGCGGGCCTGCTCCAGAAAGGCCGCTTCGCCTTCCTTCATCGAGATCGAGTTGACCACGCCCTTGCCCTGCAGGCAGCGCAGGCCGGCCTCGATCACGCTCCATTTCGAGCTGTCGACCATCACCGGAATGCGCGCGATGTCGGGTTCGGCGGCGATCAGGTTGAGGTAGGTCACCATCGCCTTCTCGGCGTCCAGCATGCCCTCGTCCATGTTGACGTCGAGGATCTGCGCGCCGCTCTCGACCTGCTGGCGGGCGACTTCGACCGCTTCGTCGTAGCGCTGGTCGAGGATCAACTTGCGGAACTGCGCCGAGCCGGTGACGTTGGTGCGCTCGCCGATGTTGACGAAGTTGGTCTCGGGCGTGATGACCAGCGGCTCCAGACCCGACAGGCGCGTGTAGCGGGGCGTGCTCATGCCGCGGCCTCCGTGGTCTGGCCGGGCAGTGCGCGCGGCGGGATGGCGCAGACCGCCTGGGCGATCGCGGCGATGTGCTCGGGCGTGGTGCCGCAGCAGCCGCCGACGAGGTTGAGCAGGCCGGCTTCGGCGAACTCACGCAGGGTGCCGGCCATTTCCTCCGGCGTTTCGTCGTAGCCGCCGAAGGCGTTCGGCAGGCCGGCATTCGGATGGGCGCTGACATGGGTCGGCGCGACCTGCGCCAGGATGTCCACGTGTGCGCGCAGGTCCTTGGCGCCGAGCGCGCAGTTGAGGCCGATGGCGTGTGGCCGCGAATGCGCCAGCGAGTACCAGAAGGCTTCTGCTGTCTGCCCCGACAGCGTGCGGCCGCTGCGGTCGGTGATCGTGCCGGAGATCATCAGCGGCAGGCGCGCGCCGCGCTGCTGGAACACCTCTTCCACCGCGAACACGGCGGCCTTGGCGTTGAGCGTGTCGAACACGGTTTCCACCATGAGGATGTCGGCACCGCCGTCGATCAGGCCTTCGGTGGCTTCGCGATAGGCCGTTGCAAGTTCTTCGAAGCTGGTCGCGCGGAAGCCCGGGTTGTTGACGTCCGGGCTGATGCTGGCGGTGCGGCTGGTGGGTCCGAGAATGCCGACCACGAAGCGCGGCTTGTTGGGCGTCTTCGCCTCGATCGCGTCGCAGCAGGCGCGGGCCAGCCTGGCGCCTTCGAAGTTCAGTTCGCGGGCGAGATGCTCCAGCTTGTAATCGGCCTGCGACAGCGTGGTGCTGTTGAAGGTGTTGGTTTCGATCAGGTCCGCGCCGGCTTCCAGATAGGCGGTATGGATGTCGGCAATGATCTGCGGCTGGGTCAGCGTCAGCAGATCATTGTTGCCCTTGAGATCGCAGCCGCAGCCCTCGCCGTGCGAGTGGCCTTCGTGTCCGCAGGGCGGCTGCGACTGCAGCGCGTCCAAACCCTGCTTGAAGCGCTCGCCGCGGTAGGCGGCCTCGTCCAGCGAATGGCGCTGGATCATCGTGCCCATGGCGCCGTCGATGATCAGGATGCGTTCGGCAAGCGCGGCGTCGAGCTTCGCGACGCGATCGGGCTTGAGCCAGGGCAGGGCGGTGTAGCTGGGCATTGCGGTGTTCCTCGGCAGCGCCTGGGGAGGGCGGGCGTTCGGTTGTTCGGGGATGCGGCGGGGGGTGTAGCCTTCGTGCATCGCGGCCTTTGGCGCGGCGCGCGTTCGATCGGGACCGTGGCGGAGTGGAGCTCACGGTGGGCCAGGGCCCAGCCCATGCGGCACGGATGATGTGATCCGTTACCGCATCTCCCTCAGGCGCTCAGGTCTTGTGGGCGATCAGGGCGATGACCTCGAAATGCGGCGGGCGGCGCTCGCGGGTGACGGTGCTGGCCGTCTGCACGCTCAAACCCGCCTTCTCGGCGAAGCGCTTGAGTTCCTTCTCGCTGAAGCCGAGGTTGACGTGTCCGTAGGGCGCCACCGCCGCCTGGTGTTCGTGCTTGGCGAGGCTGGTCAGCAGCAGGCGACCGCCCGGTCGGAGCACGCGACCGGCTTCCGCCACGGCCTTGGCCGGCTTGTCGGCATAGGTCAGTGCGTGCATCAGCACGACGAGGTCGAAACTGGCTTCGGGGTAGGGCAGCGCGTGCATGTCGCCCTCGACGACTTCGACGTTGGCGTGGCGCGAAAGCCGCTCGGTGGCGGCGCTGACCACGCGGGCGCTGGAGTCGATGCAGACATAGCGCTTGGCGTGCGGCGCCACCAGTTCGGCCAGCACGCCGTCGCCGGAGGCAATGTCGAGCACCTCGCCGGGCCGCATCAAGGGCAGGGCGGAGCGCGCCAGCGCTTCCCAGGTGCGTCCGGGCGAATAGTGGCGCTCCATGTCGCCGGCGACCGTGTCCGCCCAGTTCTCCTCGGCCGCGCGCAGGGCCAGCACTTCGGGCAGGCGCTCGGCATCCTGGCGCAGCAGGGGGTCGTCGGTGCCGCGGCGCAAGGTGTCCCACAGGGCGCGCTCGGCCGGCGGCAGCGCCTCGTTGAAGCGGTAGTAGGCGGAGACGCCGGCACGGCGATCCAGCACCAGCTCGGCGTCCTTGAGCTTGGCCAAGTGGGTCGATACGCGCGGCTGCGCCAGCATCGTGATCGAGGCCAGCTCGGCGACGGTCAGCTCTTCGCGTTCCAGCAGCGCCAGCAGACGCACGCGGGTGCCATCCGCGAGCACGCGCAGGCAGGCCGACCAGGCGTTCAGATCCATGGCTATCGCTTCATCCGGATTCAAAGATGAAGCAGGGTAGGCAGGGGCCTGGAGTGCGTCAAGCTCTGCAGGGCTCGGCGCGGGTGAACTCCCGGCGATCGCGGCGCTTGTGGCCATGCCTCCGGTCGCCCTTACCGTCCTTTAGCCGATGGAGACAATGCGGCTTCCTGTGAAGGAGCTCCCGCAGGGGGCGGGAAGGGGGCTGCACCACACAGCCTGTGGATCGGGGCGGCACGACCCGACGCGACGCGACGCCCGGACCCTCGATCCCGGCTTCCATCGGCCACCTGTCCACTTCGCCTTGATCCGGCGCGCCCCTGAACCGGGTTAAACTCGCGGAGTTTTCAAGCGCTCGTTTGAATTTCCCGACTTAGCCAGGAGCCGCCATGGACTTCAACTTCACCGAAGAGCAGCTGATGATCCGCGACGTTGCGCGTCGCATCGCGCAGGAGAAGATCGCGCCCAGCGCCGAGCACCACGACCAGACCGGCGAATTCCCGCTCGCGAACATCCGCACGCTCGGCGAAGCCGGACTCATGGGCATCGAAGTGCCGGCAGAGTACGGCGGTGCCGGCATGGACCCGATCAGCTACGTGCTGGCCATGATCGAGATCGCCGAGGCCGACTGCGCCCACTCGACCATCGTTTCGGTGAACAACTCGCTGTTCTGCAACGGCATCCTGAAGTTCGGCACCGAGGCGCAGAAGCAGAAGTACGTGCGCGCGATCGCCGAGGGTGAGGAGATTGGCGCTTTCGCGCTGACGGAGCCGCAGTCGGGTTCGGACGCCACCGCCATGCGCTGCAAGGCCGCGAAGCAGGCCGACGGTACCTACGTGATCAACGGCAAGAAGAGCTGGATCACCTCCGGCCCGGTGGCCAGGTACATCATCCTGTTCGCCATGACCGACCCGTCGAAGGGCGCCAAGGGCATCACCGCCTTCATGGTCGACACGACCAAGCCGGGCTTCCACCGCGGCAAGACCGAGCCCAAGCTCGGCATCCGCGCTTCGGCCACCTGCGAAATCGAGTTCCAGGACTACGTGGCCACGCCGGACGAAGTGGTCGGCACGGAGGGCGAGGGCTTCAAAATCGCCATGGGCGTGCTCGACGCCGGCCGCATCGGCATCGCCTCGCAGGCCGTGGGCCTGGCCCGCGCCGCCTACAAGGCCGCGGTGGCCTACGTGAAGGAGCGCAAGAGCTTCGGCCAGCCGATCGGCTCGTTCCAGATGATCCAGGCCAAGATCGCCGACATGAAGTGCCGGCTGGATGCGGCCGAGATCCTGACCCTGCGCGCTGCCTGGGCCAAGGCCGAGGCGGACAAGGTCGGCGGCCGCTTCAGCACCGAAGCCTCGGTCGCCAAGCTCACCGCGTCGGAAGCGGCGATGTACATCACCCACCAGGCCCTGCAGATCCACGGCGGCATGGGCTATTCGAAGGAAATGCCGCTCGAGCGCTACTTCCGCGACGCCAAGATCACCGAGATCTATGAGGGCACCAGCGAAATCCAGCGCCTGGTCATCGCCCGCAACGAGACCGGGCTGCGCTGAAGCCTTCCGCGCAGCGGGCCGCCGAGAACGCGCCGGAGCAATCCGGCGCGTTTTCTTTTGCGTCGTGCCAGGGCTCCCAAAAACCTTTTCGCCACGTATTCTTCCGCTGCTGCATCGACGGTCACACCGCGCGGTTCGCGCCGTCGTCAGCGTTTGAATCCACCCGCGAGGGGCGGTGGAGGCATGAACAGGGGGCTGCGTGGACCGATTCCTCGACATCGCACTGTCATTTCCGACACTGATCCTGAGCGTGCTGCTGCTGGTGGCCGTGGGTTACTGGCTACTGACCCTGCTGGGACTGTTCGATTTCGAGGTCCTGGACCTGTCCGATGGCGCTGGTGCAGGCAATGGCGGAGGGCTGCTCAGCGCCCTGATGCTGAAGTTCGGGTTTGGCGGTCTGCCCTTCGGCTTGATCTACACAGCGCTTGTCTCGCTCGCATGGCTAGCGTGCTACTTCGTCGATTACCTGTTCTTGAGCGGGCTTGATTCCCCCGTCATGCGCCTGCTTGCTGGCGTGGTGCTCACGCCGGTGCTGCTGTTCCTGGCGCTGCCGTTCGCCGGACTGCTGCTGCAGCCCTTGCGCAGACTTTTTGCGCCAGTGCCAGGGCGGGATGCGGTGTCTCTGCTTGGCGAGCATGTGCGCATACGCAGCCCCGAGGTTAGTGAACAGCAAGGTCTCGCTGAATACGACGATGGCGCTGCTGGCCTGATCCTGCAGGTGAGGGCGCTGGACGGTGAGTTCCGTCGTGGCGACATCGCCCTCATCGTTGACTACCTCCCCGATCGTCACGCCTACCGGATTGCGCGGCCCGCCGCGGCGCCGCATTCCGTTGTGGCCGATCGGGCGAACTGAGCCTTCCCAGCGCGCCGTGGGGACTGACACTCCAGTCCCTTCCAACGAGCTTTCCATCACCCAGACGAGGGATATGACGTGAGCACTGAAGCCTTGATTCCCATCCTCATCATTGCGGGCGTGGTACTGCTTGCGCTGTTCGCGCTGTTCGCATTGATCAAGTCCTTCTATATCAAGGTCCCGCAGGGCACCGCCCTGATCGTCAACGACCTGTCCTCGACGCCCAAGGTGCACTTCACCGGCGCCCTGGTACTGCCGGTGATCTACAAGAAGGAGTTCATGAAGATCTCGCTGATCACCCTTGAGGTGGATCGGCGGGGCAAGGACGGCCTGATCTGCCGCGACAACATGCGCGCCGACATCACCGTCGCTTTCTACCTGCGCGTCAACGAGACCCAGCAGGATGTGCTGAAGGTGGCCAAGGCCATCGGCGTCGATCGCGCGTCCGAGAAGAACGCAGTCAACGAGCTGTTCAACGCCAAGTTCTCGGAGGCGCTGAAGACGGTCGGCAAGAAGATCGACTTCGTCAATCTGTTCGAGAACCGCCAGGAGTTCCGCGACCGCATCGTCGAGGTCATCGGCAACGACTTGAACGGCTATGTGCTGGAAGACGTCGCCATCGACTATCTCGAGCAGACCCCGAAGTCTTCGCTGGACCCCAGCAACATTCTCGATGCCGAAGGCATCCGCAAGATCACCGAGCTCACCGCTGCCCAGAACGTCATCACCAACGAGCTGGAGCGCAACGAAGAGCTGGCGATGACCAAGAAGAACGTCGAGACCAAGGAGGCGCTGCTGGCGCTGGCTCGACAGCAGGCCGATGCCGAAGCGCGGCAGGCGCGTGAGATCGCCACCATCAAGGCCCGCGAAGAAGCCGAGACCCTGAAGGTGCAGGAAGAAGAGCGCCTGAAGGCCGAGCAGGCGCGTCTCGCCGCGCAGGAGCAGATCGACATCCGCGAGCAGAACCGTCTGCGCGAGGTCGAGGTGGCCGAGCAGAACCGCCAGCGCGCGGTGATCATCGAGAAGGAAAAGGTCGAGCGCGCGCGGGCGCTCGAAGTGGTGTCGCGCGAGCGCGAAGTCGAGCTTCAGCGCATCGAGAAGGAAAAGGCCCTCGAAGAGCAGCGCAAGCTGATCGCCAACGTCGTGCGCGAGCGCATCGCGGTCGAGAAGACCGTGGCCCAGGAAGAGGAGCGCATCAAGGAAGTGCGCGAGATCTCCGAGGCCGAGCGCGCCAAGCAGGTGGCGATCCTCGATGCCCAGGCCCGCGCCGAGGAAGAGCTGGTCAAGCAGGTCAAGCAGGCCGAGGCCGACGAGAGCAAGGCCAAGTACAAGGCCGTCGAGATCACCACCCTCGCGCAGGCCGAGCTGGAAGCCGCCGGCAAGCAGTCCGAGGCCAAGCGCAAGATGGCCGAGGGCATCGAGGCCGAGCGCGCGGCGCCCGGGCTGGCGGATGCGCGCGTGCGCGAAGTCAACGCCGCGGCGCTGGAGAAGGAAGGTCTGGCCGAGGCCAAGGTGGTCGCCGAGAAGCTGGCCGCCGAAGCCCGCGGCGAGCAGGAGAAAGGCTTTGCGCAGGCGCGGATCATCGAAGCCCAGGCCGAGGCCAAGCAGAAGGACGGCTTGGCGGAAGCCAAGGTGCTGGAAGAGAAGCTGGGCGCGCAGGCGCGCGGCGAAGAACAGCTCGGCGGCGCCAAGGCGGTGGCGATCCGCGAGGTGGGCCTGTCCGAGGCCGAGGTGCTGAAGCGTCGCTACGAGTCGGAAGCCGAAGGTCTAGTCAAGAAGTTCGAGGCGCTGTCCGGCCTGTCGGACTCGGCGCGTGCGCACGAGGAATTCCGCATGCAGCTGGAGAAGAACTTCGAGCAGGCGATGGCCGCGATCGAAGCCAACAAGGACATCGCCCGTGAGCAGGCCGATGTGCTGGCGGCGGCGCTGTCCAAGGCCAAGGTCGACATCGTCGGCGGCGGCGGCGAATTCTTCGAGACCTTCGCCAAGGCACTCAGCGTCGGCAAGGCGATCGAAGGCGCGGTCGGCAAGAGCCCGGTGGTGCAGGACGTGCTGTCGAAGTTCCTGGGTGGCGGGGTGACGGCGGGGAAGGTGGCGGCGTTGAAGGCGGCGGAGGCGGAGGCGGCTGAAGGGAAGGTCGGACCGGAGAAGAGTTCGTCAGTCTGAACTGCGCTTGCGCTGGGGAGCGACTCGAGAGACATGCCATAACTCGGCCTTGTCCCTTGTCCCTTGTCGCTGCTCCAGCCCCTCTCCCCATGGGAGAGGAGTTGGGGAGAGGGTCCGGGTCTTGCGCAGCAGTGCAAGTTTCTGAATTGCCGCAGTTCTCGGAGTTGTTGAAGCAGGCCGCCGCAGCTTTGAGACCGAGGACTCCCGAACCCTCTCCCCCGATCCCTCTCCCACGGGGAGAGGGGAGATCTCGACAACCGCGATTGATGGATCGTCGCGGATCGCGATCTCCAGACTCCTTCTGCTCGAAGAGTTCAAAGCATGACCACACCCGAATCCCTCGTAGACCAGGCCGTCGCCGAAGGTGGCGCCTATGAAGTGCTGCGCGCGCGCCTGCTGGAGCAGGGCGGGCGTCTGCGTGGCCTCGCCGAAGGGCTGAATCGGCAGCGGCTGGACGAGTTCGGCAGCAGCGAGCTCAAGATCATCGGCCGCCTGCGCGTGCGCACCGAGCACAACGCAGTGGCGCGCGATCTGGTGCGGGTCGGCGACTTCCTGCTGTTCGGCTACAACGTGTTCCTGGGCCTCAAGCGCGAGACCCAGGTCAGCGATGTTTTCGCGCTGTATCGCCTGGTCGAAGGCGAAGGGGGCTTCGACGTCGAGCCGGTTGAACTGGCCGGCAGCTTTCTCGGCGCCCAGGGCTTCATGCAGGATTTCCGGGAGCTCTACGCCTACTACAAGAACACCCGCCTTCTGCAGTTGATGGTGCGCGACGGCCTGCTGCTGGCTGCGTTCCAGATTGGCGAGCGCCTGTCGGACGTGCGCGTGTTCCGTTTCAGCGTCTCGCCTGCGGGCGACGTGCGCTACATCGACAACCGCGGCGAGCGCGATATCGCCCTGCCGCCAATCCACGATTTCGAATGGACGCGCTGCGGCCGCGAGCACGTGGTCGAAGGCCGCTTCCCGCACATGAACGTGGTCGATCAGGTCTTTGTCGAGACCATCGGCGGCGACCTCACCATCAAGGTCGAGAACAACACCGAGGACGGCCTCGGCATCTACCGCGAGCCGGTTGATGACGCCACCCAGAGCATCGATGACGCCCGCATCGACTACGCCCGCGTCGGCGATCTCATCCTGCTGCGCGTGCAGCCCTACCGCGAAGAGGTGGTGCGCCACTTCGTCTACAGCCTCGTCGCGCGCCGTGTCTACCGCATCGACGCGATCGGGCAGAGCTGCGTGCAGCTGCCTGAGGACCACGGCATCGTCTACCCGGGCGGCTACGTGCTGCAGAACGGTGAGCAGCGCAGCTTCGAGCGCAGCATGGAGGGGATGCGCTTCAAGCGCAGCCTGCGCTCGCCGAACGGCGAGGACGTGCTCTATGTGTTCTACGAGCCCGAGAGCGGTGCCAAGGCGCTGTTCACCTACAACCTGATCGAGCGGCGGCTGGCCACGCCGCTGTTCGGTCACGGCTATGCGCGGCTGGAAGACGGCCGCTTCGTGCTGTTCTCGGTCGACAGTCACGAGCCGACCCGCGTGCACCCCATGCAGGTCTGGCAGACGCCGTTCTGGAGCGAGGAGTTCGCCGCTGCCAGGCCGCCGGCGACCAGCTTCATGGGCCGCATCGGCAATGCCGAGCTGGTGCGCGGCATTTCGGATCTGCTCTCGCTGGTGCGCGAGATATCCAGCGAGGAGGTCAGCGCCACCCGCTACAGCCTGCTCAGCCAGAACAGTCGACGCCTGTTCGATCTGCACCACTGGCTGGACAGCGCCGAGTGCGCGGGCGTGGCGCCGCTGGTGCGCGAGATCGCCGGCACCGCCGAAACCGTGCTGGATGAGTTCGAGAAGGTCGAGAGCATCCGCGCGCAGAGCGAACGCAGCCTGCGCGAGGCGCGCAGTGCGCAGTCCGAGCTGCTCGCGAAAGCGCGGCCGGAACGCTGCGAGTCGGTCAACGACTACGTCGAGGGCCTGTCGGGCCTGCAGGCCCAGCGCGGCCGCCTGCTGGCGCTGCGCGAGGCGCGCTATATGGACGTGGCCGCGATCGATGCGCTGGAAGCCGAAGTCGTCGCCGCACAGGCGACGCTGTCGTCGGCGACCGGCGAGTTCCTGGCCTCGGCCGCCGCGCTGAAGCCGCTGGACCAGCGCCTGCGCGCGCTGGATGCCGAGGCCGGCAAGGCACAGGGCGTGGCCCAGCTCAAGACGCCGCTGGAGGGCATGGCCCAGCTGTCGCTGGACCTCGACCTGCTGTCGAACCTGCTTGCCGGGCTGCCGATCGAGGATGCGCAGCAGCGCACCCAGGTGGTCGAGACGATCTCCGAGCTGTACGCGCGACTCAACCAGGCCCGCGCCCGCGCCGAGCAGCAGCGCAGGTCGCTGGGCAGCCGCGAGGCGGTGGCCCAGTTCGGCGCGCAGTTCGCGCTGTTCGGCCAGAGCCTTGCCTCGGCGCTCAGCCTGTCGACCGATCCCGAGCGCAGCGAGGAGCAGCTGGCGCGCGTGCTGCTGCAGCTGGAAGAGCTCGAAAGCCGCTTCGGCGAGCACGAAGCTTTCCTGCAGGACATTCTGGCCAAGCGCGAGGAGGTGCTGGAGACCTTCGAGAGCCATCGCCAGGCCCTGCTGGACGAACGCCAGCGCCGCGCGCAGGGCCTGCACGAAGCGGCACTGCGCATCTTCGAGGGGCTGCCGCGTCGCACCGAGCGCCTGCAGACGGTCGAGGCCCTGCACGCCTTCTTCGCCGGCGATGCGTTGATCCTCAAGCTGCGCGAGCTGGCGAACCGGCTGCGCGAGCTGCGCGACAGCGTCAAGGCCGACGACATCGAGGCTCGCATCAAGGCCGCGCGCGACGCGGCGCTGCGCGGACAGCGCGATCGCAGCGAGCTGTTCGAGGACGGCGGCAACACCATCAAGCTGGGCCCGCGCCACCGTTTCAGCGTCAACACCCAGGCCCTGGACCTGACCCTGCTGCCGCGGGGCGGCGAGCTCTGCCTGCATCTGACCGGCACCGAGTACTACGAGCCGATCGCTGATGAGGAGCTGAGCCGCCTGCGCGAGTTCGCTGAACACACGCTGGAGTCGGAATCCGCCCACGTTTGCCGCGCCGAGTATCTGGCCGCCAGCCTGTTCGAGGCGGCACGCGCCGGCAGCGAGGGCCAGAGTCTGGACGCCCTGCAGGCTGAGCTGGGCACGCTCGATGCGCTGTCGAAGCGTCTGCGCGAGTTCACCGCATCGCGCTACCGCGAGGGCTACGAAAAAGGCATCCACGATGCCGACGCCGCACGCATTCTCGCGGCCTGGCTGCCGCTGCGGAAAGCGGCCGGTGGGCTCGTTCATTCGCCCGCCGCCCGAGCGCTCGCGGCGCTGGCCTGGCAGGCCCAGGCCAACAGCGAGAGCGCCAGCCTGTGGCCGCTGCGCGCGCGTCAGGCGCAGCAGCTGATCGAGACCCTGGGCCAGCACGCGGCCAGCGAACGCCTGATCGCCGAGATCGCGCGCGAGATGGAGCGCTTTCGCGCGGCCGCTGCCATCGAGCTCGATGCCCGTCTGAGCGGTGACGCCGCGCGCTATCTGGTCGAAGTGCTGGGCACAGAGCATCCGCAGTTCCTGTTCACCGCGGCCGCGCGTCGCCTGGTTCAGGGGCTGAAGGAACGACTGGTCACGGGGCATCGCTGGGAAGATCTGCAGTCCGCGGCGGAAGCGCTGTCGGCGCGGCCGGGCGAGGCGCTGGGCCTGTGGCGGCAGTGGTTCGAGGCGCTCTGCGCAGAGCCGGCCTTTGTCGATCTCGCCGACCACGCCATCGAGGCGGCCGCGCTGATGCGCGTGGACGGGCATCTGCCGACGCGGATCAGCGAAGCAGACCTGGCCGTCGAGATCAGCGGGCTGCTCAGCAGCCATGCGCGGATCGAGCAAGGTGTGCTGCGCCTGCGCATCGACGACTTCGAGACCCGCCTGCGTCGGCACCGCGAGCAGCATCTGCCTGGCCTGCGCGCCTTCCAGGCGCGTCGCCACGCGCTGATCGAAGCCGGCCGCGCGCGCCTGCGTCTGGAGGAGTTCAAGCCGCGGCCCTTGACCTCGTTCGTGCGCAACAAGCTGATCAGCGAGGTCTACCTGCCCATCATTGGCGACAACCTCGCCAAGCAG
Source organism: Aquimonas voraii (assembly GCF_900101825.1). Taxonomy (GTDB): domain Bacteria; phylum Pseudomonadota; class Gammaproteobacteria; order Xanthomonadales; family Xanthomonadaceae; genus Aquimonas; species Aquimonas voraii. The sequence continues at coordinate 1,083,082 of NZ_FNAG01000001.1, read as the reverse complement.
ATGGGCACGGTGGGCGAGGGCAAGCGCTCGGACCTGATGGGCCTGCTGATGCTGATCAGCCCGCCGGGCTACGGCAAGACCACGCTGATGGAGTACGTGGCGCATGCACTGGGCCTGATCTTCATGAAGATCAATGGGCCTTCGCTGGGCCATGAGGTGCGTTCGCTGGATCCGGCCCAGGCGCCGGATGCCGGCGCGCGACAGGAGCTGGAGAAGCTCAACCTCGCGCTGGAGATGGGCAACAACGTGATGCTGTATGTCGACGACATCCAGCACACGCACCCGGAATTCCTGCAGAAGTTCATCTCGCTCTGCGACGGCACCCGCCGCATCGAGGGCGTGTGGCAGGGCCGCACCCGCACCTACGACATGCGCGGCAAGAAATTCTGCGTGGTGATGGCCGGCAACCCGTATACCGAGAGCGGCGAGGTCTTCAAGATTCCGGACATGCTGGCCAACCGTGCCGATGTCTACAACCTCGGTGAGGTGCTGGGCGGCAAGGAAGACGCCTTCCTGCTCAGCTACGTCGAGAACTGTCTGACCGCGCAGCCGGTGCTGGCACCGCTGGCGACGCGCGACTTGAATGATCTGTACAAGCTGGTCGAACGGGCGCAAGGGCGCGAGTTCTCGGCGAATGCGCTGTCGCACACCTACTCGGCGGCCGAGCTCAACGAGATCACGGCGGTGCTGAAGAACCTGCTGGCGGTGCGCGACATCGTCTACCGGGTCAACCAGGCCTACATCGCCAGCGCCGCCCAGGCCGAGGCCTACCGCACCGAGCCGCCCTTCAAGCTGCAGGGCAGCTACCGCAACATGAACAAGCTGGCCGAGAAAATCTCGTCGGTCATGAACGCCGTCGAGCTGCAGAAGCTCATCGACGACCACTACCTCGGCGAGTCGCAGCTGCTGACTGGCGGTGCCGAGGAGAACCTGCTCAAGCTGGCCGAGATCCGCGGCACGCTCGATACCGCGCGCGCCGAGCGCTGGCAGGCGATCAAGCAGGGCTTCCAGCGCAACAAGGCGCTGGGCGGCGCCGACAGCGACACCGGCACGCGGGTGATCGCCCAGCTGCATGATCTGGTCGCCAGCGTGCAGGCGCTGGGCGCGCAGGCCGGGGCGGCCAAGCCCGCGCAGACCGCCCCCGAACTCATCCAGCTGCTGCAGCGCATCCTCGACGAGCAGGTCCTGAACCGCACCTTCAGTCGCGACACGGCGTCGGATGCGGCCATGTGGCTGGGAGGCCTGCGCAACGCGCTCGACGTGGGTTTCCGTCCGCTGGTCGAAGCGGTGCAGGCACGCCAACAGGGCAGCGAGGCCGAGCGGCAGCAGCTGGCGGCGCTGGCGAACGAGCTGCGCAGCCTGGCCGTGGCCCTGCGGAAGCCGCCGCAAGCAGGCAAGAGCTGAAGCCACGCGCCGGCCCGCGCTGCGGAATCGGTCGGCGCCCGGCTATCATGCCGGGCTTTCCGGCGCCCCCGCCGGGCCAATCCCCGAGCCCATGAGCACGCCCAGCCCCATTCCCGCCCGCATGCGCGGCCTGAACCGCGCCGAGATCTGTGACCAGAACTTCATCGAATTCGTGCGCGACTGGCGCGGTGGGGTGCAGCCCGCCGCGGGCGATGAGCCCGTCATGCCGGGCAGTGCGCTCGGCGCGACGGCCTTCGATGAGCTGCTGAAGTCGCAGCTGATAAGCCGCCATCTGGATCTGATGGCGCGCGTGCTGCGGGTGCAGAACAAGGTCTTCTACACCATCGGCAGCAGCGGCCACGAAGGCAATGCGATGGTGGCGCGGGCCACCCGCCACACCGATCCGGCTTTCCTGCACTACCGCAGCGGCGGCTTCATGGCCGAGCGCTTCCGCAAGCTGCCCGACACTGATGGGAAACCACGCGATCCGATCATGGATTCGGCGCTCAGCTTCGCTGCCAGCAAGGACGACCCGGCCTCGGGCGGTCGCCACAAGGTCTGGGGTTCGAAGCCGCTGTGGGTGCTGCCGCAGACTTCGACCATCGCCAGCCACCTGCCGAAGGCGCTGGGCACGGCGATCGCGATCGAACAGGCCAAGCGCATCGGCCATGCGCTGCCGATTCCGGACGACAGCATCGCGATCTGTTCCTTCGGTGACGCGTCCAGCAACCACGCCACCGCGCAGACCGCATTCAACGCCGCTGCGTGGACGGCCTATCAGGGGTTGCCGGCGCCGGTGCTGTTCGTCTGCGAGGACAATGGCATCGGGATCTCGGTGAAGACGCCGCGGGATTGGGTGCGCGCCAATTTCGAAGGCCGCCGTGATCTCGACTATTTCTATGCCGACGGTCTCGACCTGGCCCACGGCTGGGCCGACGTGCAGCGCGCCGTCGAGCACTGCCGGCGCACCCGTCGACCGACCTTCCTGCACCTGCGCACCACGCGCATCATGGGGCACGCCGGAACGGACTTCGAGATCGAGTGGCGCTCGATCGAGGAACTCGTGCAGGTCGAGGCCACCGACCCGCTGCTGAAGTCGGCGGACATCGCCCTGCGCTCGGGCCTGTACACCCCGGATTCGCTGCTTGAACTGTACGAAGACACCCGTCGCCGCTGCTTCGCGGCGGCCGAGGATGCGGACCGTCGCCCGCGGCTCACCACGCTTGAAGATGTGATGGCGCCGCTGGCGCCGTACACGCCCCACAAGGTGCAGGCCGAAGCCGCGCGCGCGGACTATGCCGAGGCGCGCCTCAAGGTGTTCGGCAGCGAGGACAAGCTGCCGGAGAAGCAGGCACCCAAGCATCTGGCCATCCAGATCAACCAGGCTCTGCACGATCTCATGGCCAAGTACCCGGAGAGCCTGCTGTTCGGCGAGGACGTGGCGCAGAAGGGCGGCGTGTACACGGTGACCAAGGGCCTATTCAAGGCCTTCTCGGGCAGGCGCGTGTTCAACACCCTGCTCGACGAGACCATGATCCTCGGTCTCGCCCAGGGCTACGCCAACATGGGCATGCTGCCGCTGCCCGAGATCCAGTACCTGGCCTACTTCCACAACGCCTGCGACCAGATCCGCGGCGAGGCGGCCAGCCTGCAGTTCTTCTCCAACGGCCAGTACCGCAACCCGATGGTCATGCGCATCGCTTCGCTGGGCTACCAGCGCGGCTTCGGCGGCCATTTCCACAACGACAACTCGATCACCGCCCTGCGCGACATTCCCGGCCTCGTGGTGGCGTGTCCTTCGCGCGGTGATGACGCGGCGATGATGCTGCGCACGCTGATGGCTCTGGCCAAGGTCGACGGTCGTGTCTGCGCCTTCCTGGAGCCGATCGCGCTGTACATGGCCAAGGACCTGCACGCGCCGGGCGACGGCGGCTGGCTCACCCAATACCCCGCGCCCGATCAGGCGATTCCGCTGGGCGAGGGCAGGGTGTATGCGCCCGAGGACGGCAGCGCGGGTGATGACCTCGTCGTGTTCACCTTCGGCAACGCCGTGCCCATGTGCCTGCGCGCCCAGCGCGCATGGAAGGAGCAGCTCGGCTGGAGCAGCCGCGTCATCGACCTGCGCTGGCTGCAGCCACTCAACGAAGGTTTCATCGCCGAACAGGCGAAGACGGCGAAGCGCATCCTGGTGGTCGACGAAGGCCGTCGCTCGGCGGGCGTCGGCGAGGGCATCATCACCGCCATCGTCGAAGCCGGCTTCGGCGCCACGCCGCTGAAGCGCGTCGTTGGCGCCGACACCTTCACCCCGCTGGCGGGCGCGGCCTTCCTGGTGTTGCCGGGCGACGAGGAGATCATCGCGGCGGGCAGGTCGCTGGCCTGAGGGCCATCTCCGGGATTCGGGATTCGGGATTCGGGATTCGCAGGAGTCGCTGGCGGCTCCGACCAAGCCCGGTGGCTCTTCGGCCTGGGGCCTAGCCGCGACGCTTCTCGCTTGAAGCCTGCCGGCACGCTGTTCGCTCCGCGAATCACGCGTGCCAGCGCCAGGCGAATCGCTGCGCGCCCTTGATCTCGCACGGGGTGGGCCCTGCCCACCCGAGCTGGACGCCGGCCACCGGGTCGGCTGTTTCGCGCTGATGGCGAGCGCCTCGGCACTGCGGGCGCGATTCGCGCTCTCGCCCGAGGCGCGCTCGGGTCGGGCCAGGGTGTCTTCGCCCGGGCTCCGCTTCCCGCGTGGCAACCGGGTACGCTGCTTGCACGTCCAGGCCCTGGGCCATGGCCCCGTCCCCACACCCGGAGTGCCGATGAGCGTCGAACCGCGCCCCATGCCGCCAGACTTCCGCGCCCTGGGCTGTCGCCAGTGCCGCGACGGCACCGCACTGGGCTTTGAGCTGTCGATGGCCTTCCAGCCGATCGTGGATGTGGCGCGCCGCCAGGTGTTCGCCCACGAGGCCCTGGTGCGTGGTCCGAAAGGGGAATCCGCCGCCAGCATCTTCGCCCAGGTTTCTGACGCCAACCGCTACCGCTTCGACCAGACCTGTCGCTGCACGGCGATCGAGCTGGCCTCGCGCCTGCGGATGCAGAGCCTGCTCAGCATCAATTTCATGCCGAACGCGGTGTACCGGCCCGAGCTGTGCATCCGCACGACGCTGGAGGCTGCCGAGACCTTCGGCTTCCCGATCGAACAGATCATCTTCGAGATCACCGAGGCTGAGCGCATCGACGACCAGCGCCACCTCCGCAATATCGTCGAGTACTACCGCAGCCGTGGCTTCCGAACCGCGATCGATGATTTCGGCGCCGGCTACTCGGGCCTCAATCTGCTGGCGGAAGTGCGCGTCGACCTGATCAAGCTCGACCTCGCGCTGGTGCGGGGTATCGACCGCGATCACGCGCGTCGCGCCATCGTGCGTGGCATCTGTGGGGTCGCAGCGGACCTGCAGACGACGGTGATCGCGGAAGGCGTGGAAACGCGCGAGGAGCTCGCCGCGCTGCGCGATCTCGGCATTGAACTCTTCCAGGGCTACCTGATCGCGCGCCCGGCATTCGAGGCCTTGACCGAACTCAGCGACGCACAGTGGGACGCGCTGGGGACGGGCTGAATCGGGGCTCGCCTCTCCGCAAGGCTGGGGGCCGTCAGCGCTTTCCGAGATCGCCTCGCAGGGGGGGGCGTCCTCAAAGGCACAGGCCGATGCACAGCGGGGACCGCGGCCCCAAGGCTCCCGACGGCCTCAATCGCCGGCACTGTCGGCCGGCCCTCAGCAGGGGGCGACACTGTCCTGCAGCCAGGCCCTGGCGCGCACCCAATCGCGCTGCACCGTGCGCACATCGAGGCCCAGCTGTGCCGCGATTCCGTGGGTGTCGAGCCCGGCGAACACGCGCAGCTCGATCACCTGTGCGAGCCGAGGGTCGTGCGCATCCAGCGCGCGCAGGCTTTGCTCCAGCGCGAGCAGGGCGTCCGGATCGGCGCGCTGCGCGCAGTCGAGTTCGTCGATGTCGAGTTTGTGGCCGCTACGCTTGGCGGTGGCGCGCGCGCGGCAATAGTCGATCAGCACATGTCGCATCGTTCGCGTCCACAGCGAGAGCAGGTGCGATTCGTCGCGAGCTTCGAGAAGACCGCCCCCGGCCACGCGCAAATAGGCTTCATGGACCAGCACCGTCGCCGACAGGGTGGCAGGCGAGGGCGCCTGGCCGAGCTGGCGACCGGCGATGCGCTTCAGTCGGGCGTACAGATCCGACAGCGAGCGCGCTGCGGCTTTCTGTCCGACCGTGGAAGGGGGGCTGTGGGGACGTGCATCGGGACTGTGCATGGCGGGCTCCTGACAGGGGGCATGACCGGGACGGTCCTGCTTCAAGTCGACGCGGCGCCCCTGATCCCGCCACTTCATCCCGTTCGCCCAGGCTCGACGATGCGAAATCTTGGTCGCCCACAGGGTGAGCCCGGCCCACCATGCGCTGGACGCTCGCGCCGGTCATCGCCGTCGACCGCGCGACCTCCCCAGTCGAGGTGGCCAGAGGTCGATGCACCGGCAGCGCTGCTGCTCGCCAGGATGGGCCAGGGTCCACCCTATCGGGGCTCGCGGCATGCATCGCGCTTTCGGGTCCGCCGAAGCGTGCCGGACGGCGGTCTCCTCGGGCCTGCGACTGAATCCAGCACCGACTTGAAGATCACGTGGCGGGTTTTGCCGCGCGCCGACGACTCTCATGGGCAGGACGCAAGAAAGCTCGGACTCGACACCTTTCCGGCACTCGCGCCCATATACCCACGCTCCACGGAGACCGCCATGTCCTTCTGCACCCCCGCCCGCATCCTCGCTTCCGCTGTCGCTGCCGTTTGCGCCACCGCGTTCGCGGCGCCGCCGAGCCTCGCCCAGACCGCGCCCACCCCGGATATCCAGGTGCTGGAGTTCGACTACGCGCCCGCCGCGGCCCAACAGGGTCTGGACCTGCGCCCTGGGCGCTATTTGCTGCAGCTGCAGCGTGACGCCTCAGGTCGATTCGAGGGGCGTCTGCGGGGCCCCAGCAATGAGTTCCTTGCCGAGTCGCTTGAACTGGCCGGTGGCCCATCTTGCGCCGCCGGGCTGGGGTCGGATGCCGTGCTCAATGCACAGGCAAGAGCCGGTCAGACGGGTCTCAATGTCCTGCGCTTGGAGATCCGATCCGGGTCATCGGGGTGCTCGCTGCAGGGCGCACTTGCAGCGCTGGAGCTTGCCGCGCCGCGTAAGCCGCCGGAGGAGCTGGAATGTGCCCCGCCCGAAGAGGTAAGCCTATCGGAGCAAACGGACAATGACCCGGCCTGTGCACCGCCGCCGCCGCAGCTGCCGCTCACTGCCAGACCTGAGATGCGTCCTGGCGCAAAGCCCCGGATCGGTGGCATTGCAGCCGATTGGACTCGGGTGCTCTCGCTGCCCGCCGCGCGCGCGCTGGCAACCCAAAACGGTCGTTGCTTTTTCGACTATGCGTTCGTGATCGAGAACGTCGGTTGGGCGACATCCGGTCCAACCGACACCAGCGTGCTGCTGGAGCGGCGACTGGGCCTCCAGCTTGATCGCCAGCCGCTTCCGGCCCTCGCACCCGGTGGACGTCACGTGGTCACAGGCGTGCTGGGCTTGCCTGCCGGCTTGTGGCGGGTCTTCGTGCACGCCGACAGTCGTGGCCGGGTTGGCGAATATGACGCCCTGAACAATGCCCGATCGGTGCTGGTGAATGTCTCAGGCGACTGCTCCGGGTTGTGAGGCGGAGCGTCTCCTCGTGACCTGCCGTGGCCACGGTGCAATGACCCCATGCCACTTTTCCGGTCGCTGGTGTTCTCGGCTCGCGTCTCTGTTCGGCGGTGCGAACCGGATCAAGTGGGAAGAGGCAGGCGACTCGCCCCGTTCCATGGTGGGCGCAGCTTGCGATGGGCCCTGAGGTGCTCCATCCAGCCAGGCTGCGTCCGCGCATTTCCGCGATGCGCGGCCACTGTTCGAGAGCCGGATGGACCCAAGGAGGGCTCTTCCAATCCCGCTCCAGGGCAACACGGATCAAGACCCGCCCGGCCTTGATCCGTGGTCGCGAGTCCGGCACGGGTCCGGACTCGCTTACGCTGGCCAAAGCACGTGCGTGCTCGACCCGCGGGCGCGCTCTACATGGCGCGCGACAACGCTGAATGCATCAGCGTTGACCTAGCGCGGGCGAGGGTTTCGAAGTTCAGCCAGCCGAGCTTCGATCCGCGCCAGCTCTGCCGGGTCCGGATCGGGCAGCGATCTGTGAAGTTCCCGGCTGAGCTCCAGTTCCAGCCTTGCGTTCGCCAGGTCTCCGCGCAGCACCAAGGCCTCAGCAAGCCATGCATGGGCGTCCGCGTGTTCCGTGGCGAGGTCTGGTACTTGCTCGAAGCTTTCGATGGCTTCTCGAGCGTACCGCTCAGCCTGGATGGGATCGTCTGCCGCGATCCAAGCCCGTGCTTGCAGAACCTTGAATTTGGCTCGGCTGAGCGGACTCTCCGGAAGGTCGACCTCCACCTGTTCCAGAACGTCGAGTGCGGCGCGCGCGTTGCCCAACTCCAGGTAGGCAGTCGCCAGATTCGAGCCAAAGGTGGGCGACCAGTTGACGCGATGCGTGTCAGGCGCGGACGCAAGCGCCGCGCGGAAGCTTTCAACCGCCTCTGTCCAGCGATCTTGCGCGAGTTGGCTGCGCCCTATCGAGTTCTGGCTCAATGCGACTCGCGCATGCACCGGGCCGAAGTTTGAAAGATGGATCTGCAGCGCGCGGCGATGGATCTTCTCTGCGTCTTCCGGGCGGCCAAGCTGGGAGAGCAGCGTCCCGAAGTTCCCGAGGGCGATGCCCAAGGAAGGATGCTCTGAGCCCAGTGCCGCTTCGAGGTTGCGGATCGCGGCTTCATGCAAGGGTAGGGCCCGCTCCAACTGGCCCTCGCCCTGAAGGGCCAGGGCAAGGCTGGCCTGAGTTTCGCCTATCAGGGGATGCTGCGGCGGCAGGACGCGATGCTGCAGGTCCAATGACTCCTGAAGCATGATCGAGGCGTTGGGGTTCCTTCCAAGTCTTTGCTCCAGCATCACAGTCTGCAGCAGGCTTCGGGCCAGATCGAGCGGCGGCGTGTCGGCGCGGGCCCGCCGCAGCGCCAATGCCTCGCGGCTTGCGGCCAGTGCCTCTTCTCGCCGAGCTTTGCGCATCAACAGCTCGGCAAGACGAAAAAGCGTTTCGGCGACTTCGTGCGCCGCGCCTGATTCTGCGGATCGGAAGAGTCCAAGTGCGCGCCTGAGAAGTGCTTCGGGCTCATCAAGCTCATTGCCCTGACCCAACAGCCGCCCTCGACTGCGATACACCTTGGCAGCCAACAGGGGTTGTTCCGCCTCCAACGCCTCGACGAGTCCGAAGGCCTGCGTCAGCAGCTCACTGGCGCGGGCATAGTTCCCCAATGCCGCGTACACGTCTCCGACCGTGAGCAGCAGCTCCGCCCGCACTTCGGGATGTGCGCCCAGCTCGCCCTCGATCTGGCCGAAGCTGCGGTCCAGCAGGGCCTGCACGCTCAAGGGTTCGCCGCCACTCACGTCGGGGTCGATGCCTTCGAACAGGCGCTGCACCAGACTCTGCACCTGTCGTGCCTTGGCAGCCTCCGCCTGCGCACGGTCGCGCTCACGCTCCAGCGCCTGCGCCTGCAGGTTCAGGGTCACGAGATAGATGCTGAGCAGAGCCAGGGTCAACACCGCGAAAGCGAGACCCACGGGATGCCGGCGCACGAAGCGACCCATCCGGTAGCGCCAGGTGTCGGGGCGCGCGTGCAGGGTGCGGCCCTGGCGCGAGCGGATCAGGTCGTCGATTAGCTCGTCGACCGTGCCGTAGCGCCGTTCCGGCAGCTTCTGCAGGGCCTTGCCGACGATGGTGTCGAGATCGCCACGCAGCCGGCGGCGGAGCTGTCGCGGCTGCAGGTGGCGACGCAGGGCGAGTTCGGTGTCGCCGCTGCCGATGCGCTGGCTGGGGCGGGTCGGGTCCTGCTCGCAGACGATTCGTTCGATCGAAGCGGGCCCGGTGTGGCCGACGCGCTGGGCGCGATGGCCGCAGAGCAGTTCGTACAGCAGCAGTCCCAGCTGATACACATCGCTGGCGGTGGTCACCGGCTGTCCGCGCACCTGCTCGGGCGAGGCGTAGTCGGGGGTGAACATGCGCTGCTCGATGCGCGTGGCCAGCGGGTCCCCGCCTTCGCCATCGCCCAGCACCTTGGCGATACCGAAATCCAGAAGCTTCACCCGTCCATCCGCCCGCACCAGGATGTTCGAGGGTTTCAGGTCGCGATGGATGACCAGGCTGCGATGCGCGTGAGCCACCGCGCGGCAGACCTCGATGAACAGCTCGATGCGGGCCTCGACGCCGAGCCGCTGGCTGTCGCAGTACTGGTCGATGGGGGCGCCGTCGACATACTCCATCACCAGGTAGGGATGGCCCTGCGCATCGCGGCCGCCGTCGAGCAGGCTGGCGATGCCCGGGTGGTTCAGACGCGCGAGGATCTGCCGCTCCTGCAGGAAGCGCCGCGCGAACTCGCCGATCGCGAAGCCGCTGCGAATGAGCTTCATGGCGCCGAGCTGCTCGAAGCCGGCGTCGATGCGCTCGACCTTCAGCACCTCGCCCATGCCGCCCTGGCCTATCCGCTCCAGGATGCGCCAGCCACCGATCTGTTCGGGTAGGGCGCTGTCCTCCAAGCCAAGGCTGGCCGACAGGGCAGGGCTGCCCTGCTCGACCGCGGCATCGATCAGGCGCGCTGCTGCAGCGGCATCGAGCGCCAGCGGGTCGGTATCGGAGGCGCACAGGGCCAGCATCTCCTCGACATCGGCACGCAGCGAGGCGTCGTCGATGGTGGCCAGAAAAGCCGGGCGTGCATCGTCCTCCAGCTCCAGGGCCTGCATCAGCAGGCGATCGATCTCGATGCGGCGGTCGAGGCTCACGGCTCGCCCTGGAAGGCCTTTAGCAGCCAGGCGCGGGCGCGCAGCCAGTCGCGCTGCACGGTGCGCAGGGAGGTGTCGAGTGCGGCCGCGGTTTCCTCCTCGCTCAGGCCGCCGAAGTAGCGGCACTCGACCACCTGGGCCAGGCGTTCGTTGAACTGGCGCAGCTGCTCCAGTGCGAGGTCCACCGCGAGGATGTCCTCGGCTTGGGTATCGATGGCCACCAGGTCGGGCGTCAGGGTCAGGTCGGGCTGGCCGCCGCCGCGCTTGTCGCGGCAGCGTGCGCGCGCGGCGTCGACCAGGATGCGCCGCATCGCCCGGGCGCAGATCGCGAAGAAGTGGGTGCGGCTCTGCCAGTCGACGCCGGTCTCGTCGACCAGCTGCAGCCAGGCCTCCTGCAGCAGGGCGGTGGTCGACAGCGTCTCACCGCCCAGCCCATCGCGGCGGCGCTGGCGCTTGGCGATCTCGCGCAGCCGGCCATAGACCATGGGGACCAGCGCGTCGAAGGCGGCGCGCTCGCCGCTGCGGTGGCGCTGCAGGAGCTGGGTGATGTCGGCGTCCATCGCGTCCCGGGCAGTGGTGTGCAGGCGGAATCATACGGCGGGCATGGGCCGCGCTGCGGAATGTCGAGGCGCAACCTGCCGCTGCGCACCGCGCGGGCCTGCCCCGACCGCTTGATTCCGGCTCGCTGTCGTTTTCGATGCGGCGCCACGTGTACGGGGCTGACGACGCGCGGTGCAGCGCTGCCCGCCGGGACGTCGGACCGTATTGATGCTTGAGGAGATCCACCATGAACACGATGCGCCTGATCCGCAGCGGCCTGCTGCTTGGCCTTGGGATTGCTGCCAACGCCGCATGCGCCCAGGTCGAATACCGCAGCCTCGACCTGCAGGCCGCCTTCGGCAGCGAGCTGGTGCCCACCAAGTCGCACGTGGAGGTTCGCTGGGAGCGCTTCGGCAAGGCCCGCTTCGGCGACATCGACACCCTGGGCGCAGAGTCACCGCTGCCCGAGGGCGGCGAGAACGAGGTCGAAGACCGCCTGAAAGCCGTATCCGCTGAACTGGACGCGCGTCACTGGGTGGCGGTCAATCTGCGCACCGGCGACGAGTACCTGGTCGAGCTGCCGCTCGACACCGCTCGCAGCCTGCGCATGCTCTCTGCCAAGGCCGGCTGGGAGCAGGGCTACGAAGGCCTCGCCAATACTTCGACCGTCGCCGGCGCTGAGATGCAGATGCCGCTGCTGGGCGACGCCAAGGGCTGGAGCCATGGCAAGGACAGCCGCACCCGTCGCTTCGACAACACCAGCTATCCCTATCGCGCCATGGGCCAGATCGGTGGCGGCCTTGACTGGGGCTGCTCGGGCACCCTGGTCGGGCGTCGTCATGTGCTGACGGCTGCCCACTGCCTGTTTGGCTGGATCGAGCAGGACGACGGCAGCTTCGAGGGCACCTGGACCCTCGGTGGGCGCTTCCGTGCGGGCCGCGAGGGCAGCTGCAACAACGCCAGCTGCGAGCCCTACGGCGAACAGCAAGGCGTTTGGTACTACACGCCGGCCGCCTGGCGTGCCAGCCGCAACGCCTGGAACCACGACTACGGCCTGATCGTGCTCGACGGCACGCCGGGCAGTCAGACCGGCTGGTTGGGCTATGCCGCGATCGCCCAGGGGTCGCTGGAGGACTACTGCGACAAGGTGCCCTTCGGCCCCGGCTTCCTCGGCGGTCAGTGCTACAACCGCGGCTACCCGGCCTGCGGCTTCAACGAGGCGCCGCTCGAATGTCGCCTCAACAACAGCCTGCAAGGTTGGGCCTACCAGGACACCCAGCCCTGCGAGATCGGCAGCTTCGGCAGCAACGGTGCGGACGGCTGGGCGGCGCGCTTCTCCACCAACTGCGACCTGAGCCGCGGCCACTCCGGCTCGGCGGTGTTCACCGATGCCTGGAACGGTTCGGGGCATGTCGTGTTCGGCGTGGTCAGCACCCAGACCTGCACGACATGCACGGCGAGCGATGTGTACGTCAACGGCATCCGCCGCGTGACGCCGGAAGTGCTCGACATGATCGCTTACTTCAAGGCTGACAAGCCCTAGCAGGCTGCTCAAAAACAGCCTGTTAGCCCGGCCAGGGATGGCCGGGACGACGAAGCAAGCGCGTGAGCGATTGAGGTGTCGCGAGGCGGTACGGACCTGCGCCGGATCGCCGACTTCAAAAACTCCCCGGAAGGGAGTTCTTCAACAAGCTGCTAAGGGCAGCTGTTCGCAAGCCGGTCATTCCCGCTCCGGCGGGGATGAGCGGCCGCTTCGCGAGGGGCATGGGCAGGTGTCTTCGCACGGCCAACAGCCCCCAAGCGTGCGTACGCTCTCCCCGAATCCCGAATCCCGAATCCCGAATCCCGAATCCCGGCACTCAGCCCTGATGCCGCAGCGCCTCGATCGGATCCAGCTGAGCGGCCTTGCGCGCCGGGTAGTAGCCGAAGAACAGCCCGGTGGCGACGGCGAAGCCGGTGGCAAGGGCGATCACTTCGAAGCTGAGTTCGACGGGCAGGGCGCCGATGCGTCCAGCCAGCAGGGCGCCGGCGATGCCGATGGCGATGCCGATGATGCCGCCGCCAAGCGAGATCATCATGGCCTCGGCGAGGAACTGGCGCTGGATCTCCTTCGGGCCGGCTCCGACCGCCATGCGCAGGCCGATCTCGCGGATGCGTTCGGTGACCGAGACCAGCATGATGTTCATGATGCCGATGCCGCCGACCACCAGCGAGATACCTGCCACCGCGCCGAGCAGCATGGACATGAGCCGGGTGGTTTCGTTGCGCGCGCTCACCAGCTGGGTCAGGTTGCGGACGATGAAGTCGTCGTCGCCGCCGGGCGGGATCTTGTGGGTTTCCTTGAGCACCGCGTTGAGATCGGCCTCAACCTTGGCCATGTCCTTGGACGAGGCGGTGCCCACGACGATGCCTTGCACCGTGCCGGGCGGCAGCTGCATCTGGCCCATCAGACGACGGCGCGCGGTGTCGAGCGGCACGAAGACCGTGTCGTCCTGATCTCCGCCCCAGCCGCTCTGACCCTTCGGATTCGCCACGCCCACCACGGTGAAGGGCACGCGGCCGATGCGGATGGTGGCGCCGATCGGATCGTCCTCGCCGAACAGCTTCTCGCGCACGGTCTGGCCGAGCACCACCACGGTGTCGGTGCCGTCGAAGCTCGCCAGCTCCGTCTCGTCGCCGGCGGCCAGGGTCCAGTCGAGGATGCGGAAGAAGTCCGGCTGCACGCCCTGCCACTGGGTGCTCCAGTTCTGCTCGGCCTGGATCACCTGCGCACTGCCGCGCACCGTGGCGCTGACGAAGCGCGCTTCGGGAATGCGCTCGCGGATGGCTTCGACGTCGTCCATGGTCAGCGAGAAGATGCTCCCCGCGCCCATGCGGACGGCCCCCTGGCGTCCCCAGTTGGGCATCACGTCGATCCGGTTCGAGCCCAGTCGGGAAATGGTCTGATCCAGCTGCGCCTGGGTGCCTTGGCCAACCGACACCATCACGATGACGGCGGCGATGCCGATGATCACGCCGAGCGCGGTCAGGGTGCTGCGCAGCCAGTTGCCGCGCAGCGCGAACAGGGCCATGTAGAGGATGTCGCGAAAGCGCACGCGACCGGGCGGCACGAAAGCCTGGGGTGGGTTCGGGCTCATCGCGGCAGCTCCTTCAGTTCGCCATCGTGCATCGATAGCACGCGATCGGCACGCGCCGCCACGTCGGGATCGTGGGTGATCAGCACGATGGTATGGCCCTGCGCCTGCAGGTTCTGGAACAGCTTCAGGATCTCCTCGCCCGTGCGCGAGTCCAGCGCGCCGGTGGGCTCGTCGGCCAGCAGGATGGGCGCCCGGTTGATCAGCGCGCGGGCGATCGCCACGCGCTGCTGCTGGCCGCCCGAGAGTTCACTGGGGCGGTGCTTGCCGCGCTCACCCAGGCCGACCTCGGCCAAGGCCTGCTGGGCCCGTTGGCGGCGCTCCTGCGGCGGTACGCCGGCATAGGTCAGCGGCAGCATCACGTTGTCCAGCGCCGACATCCGGCTCAGCAGGTGGAAGCCCTGGAACACGAAGCCGATCTTCTCGAGTCGCAGGCGCGCGCGGCCGGCCGCATCAAGTTCGGCGACGTCCACGCCGTCGCAGAGGTAGCGGCCGGCGCTGGGCGAATCGAGGCAGCCGATCAGGTTCATCAGGGTCGACTTGCCCGAGCCGGAAGGGCCGATGATGGCGACGAACTCGCCGTGGGCGATGTCGAAGCTGACCCCGCGCAGGGCCACGACTTCGGCCGCCGTGCCCTCGGCGTAGACCTTGCGCAGGTGCTCGCAATGGATGACGGGCGCGGCTGCCGTCATGCGCCGCCCTCGCTGCCGGTGATGATGGCCTCGCCTTCGGCCAGCGCGCTGCCGACGATCTCGGTGTGGCTGCTGTCGGACAGACCGGCGCGCGTCTGCACCGGCTCGGGCTTGCCGTCGCGCAGCACGTAGACGGTGATCGCGCGCGCGTTCGCCAGTTCATTCAGCTGCGCATCGAAGCGCTCGCGCTGGTCCGCGTCCAGGGTTGCGAGGAAGCCCGCATAGCCGTCGCGGATGCGCGCCGTCATCCCCGCCGCGATCTGCGCCTGGCTGGGGCCGCCGCTGCTCATGGTGAACATCGGCGCGCCGCCGGCACCGCCCTGGGCCATGCGCTGCTGGATCTGCTGGCGCATGCGCTCGGCGCGCTCGCGCGCAGCCGCGGCATCGGCATCGAAGGCTGCGCGCTGGGTCGGGTTGAGTTCCAGCCCATCGGCGATGCGGGCAAGCTCATCGGCGAGATTGCCGCCGCCGAACATCCGCGCCATCGGGTTCTCGGCGGGGGCGTCGGCGGGTTTGTAGCGCAGGGCCGCGTTGGGCACCCGCAGTACACCGCGGCGCTCGCTGACCTCGATGCTGGCGTTGGCCGTCATGCCCGGCAGCAGGCTGAAGTCGGGGTTCTCGACAGCGATGATCACCGGGTAGGTGATGACGTTCTGGGTGTTCACCGCCGCCAGCCGCACCTGTCTGACTTCGCCGCGGAAGTCGCGGCCGGCGAAGGCATCGACCGTGAACTTGACGGGCTGGCCCGCGCGGATCTGGCCGACATCGCTTTCGTCGACGCTCAACTCGATCTGCATCTGGCTCAAGTCTTCAGCAATCTGGAACAGCACCGGCGACTGGAAGCTCGCGGCCACGGTCTGGCCGGGCTCGGCCGTGCGGCTCAGCACGACGCCATCGACCGGCGAGCGGATCACGGTGTAGTCGAGGTCGAGCTCGGCATCGGCGACGTTGGCCTCGGCCTGCTCGATCTGCGCGCGGGCGGAGGCCACCCGCGCCACTGCCTGCTCGCGCGCGGCGATGGCGAGATCCAGGTCGGCGCGCGAGACCAGCTGCCTGCCGACCAGCTCCTGTTTGCGCGCGAAGTCGGCCTCGGCGTTCTTCTGTGCCGCCAGCGCCTCCTGCAGGCTGGCGCGCGCGCTGGCCAGCGCTGCCCGGGTCTGGGTCAGCCGGGCCTGGTAGTTGGCGGGATCGAGCCGGGCGATGATCTGGTCGCGGCTGACGCGGTCGTTGAAATCGACCAGCACTTCCTGGATTTGGCCTGACACCTGCGAACCGATATCGACCGTCGACAGTGCCTTGAGGGCGCCGGTGGCCGAGATCGCCACGCGCAGATCGCCGCGCGCGAGCGGCACGGTCTTGTAGCTGAGTGCTGTGCCGCCGCTCCGGCTGGTCCAGTAATAGATGCCACCAAGGACGCTGGCGAAGATGGCGGCGTACAGGAACAGGGCAGGGCGGAAGCGGCGTGAGGCAGCGGGTCGCGAATTCATGAAGTGCGGGACTCGGAGGAGGGATGGCAGTGAAGGATCTGCAACGCGGCGGCGACGGAAATCCGTCGCCTGCCGACTGACCCCACACGATAGCTGTTGCAGGATGTGCGCTGTGCTGCGTTTCGGCGATGCCCGATGGTCATGCGCGGCAGGGTCCGCCGCGATCGATCGCCGCGAGAAGCGTCGAGGAACAGGCCGGTACATCGCCTCGCGGTTGTGGGCAAACCCCCGCGTGGACTACACTTGCGCGCCCCTTGGGCTGGCGCGCTTCCTGCCCCCAGCCTTCGAGGCGGCAAACCCACACCCCCACCACGGCGGTTCTCGCGGTGCTCCGAGCGTGTTTCATCGCACGCAGTCCGGAGTTCCTGCGGTTCCCGCATCCAAGAGGTTCACATGTCCATCGACACCCAGAAGATCATCGAAGATTTCAAGCGCGGCCCCGGCGACACCGGCTCCCCGGAAGTGCAGGTGGCCCTGCTGTCGGCTCGCATCGAGCAGCTGACCGAGCACTTCAAGATCCACAAGCTCGACCACCACGGCCGTCGCGGCCTGATCCGCCTGGTCAACCAGCGCCGTCGTCTCCTGAGCTATCTCAAGGGCAAGGATGGCGATCGCTACAAGACGCTCATCGAGCGCCTCGGCATCCGTCGCTAAGCCCATAAGGGGACGTCAAACGTGGCGAAAGTAACCAAGACCTTTCAGTACGGAAACCACCAGGTCACGCTGGAGACGGGTGAAATCGCCCGCCAGGCCGGCGGTGCGGTCCTCGTCAAGATGGCCGACACCGTCGTGCTGGTCACGGCAGTTGCCAACAAGGGCCTGCGCGACGGCATCGACTTCTTCCCGCTCACGGTCGACTACCAGGAGAAGTTCTACGCCGGCGGCCGCATCCCGGGCGGCTTCTTCAAGCGCGAAGGCCGCCTGACCGAAAAGGAAACGCTGACCTCGCGCCTGATCGATCGTCCGATCCGCCCGCTGTTCCCGGAAACCTTCCGTCATGAGGTCCAGGTCATCGCCACGGTGATGTCCATGAACCCGGAAGTGGACGGCGACATACCGGCCATGATCGGTGCCTCCGCCGCCCTGTGCCTCACCGGCGTGCCCTTCAAGGGCCCGATCGGCGCGGCCAAGGTCGGCTACAAGAACGGCCAGTATCTGCTGAACCCGACCGCCAGCGAACTCGCCACCTCCGACCTGGAGCTGGTCGTCGCCGGCACCAAGGACGCAGTGCTGATGGTCGAGTCCGAGGCCAAGCTGCTCTCTGAGGAAGTCATGCTGGGCGCGGTGATGTTCGGCCACCAGCAGCTGCAGACGGTGATCAATGCGATCAACGAGCTGGTCGCCGAAGTCGGCGTCAGCGCCTTCCCGTGGACGGCGCCGGAGCCGGCGACTGCCTTCATCGACGCCATCAAGGCGGCGGTGGGCGATCGCCTGGAGAAGGCCTACCGGATCCAGGCCAAGGCCGAGCGCCGCGAAGCCATCAGCGCCCTGCGCAAGGACGTGCTGGCTGCGCTGGAGCCGCAGTTCGAGGCCAATGGCTGGACGGCCAAGCAGTTCGCCGCCGAATTCGGCGACCTCGAGTACCACACCATGCGCGCCATGGTGCTGGCGACCAAGAGCCGTGTCGACGGCCGCGATCTCACCACCGTGCGCCCGATTTCGGTGCGTACCGGCGTGCTGCCGCGCACCCATGGTTCGGCCCTGTTCACCCGCGGTGAGACGCAGTCGATCGTGGTGGCCACCCTGGGCACCGCGCGCGACGGCCAGATCATTGATGCGGTGTCGGGCGAGTACAAGGAACACTTCCTGTTCCACTACAACTTCCCGCCCTACTGCACCGGCGAGACCCGTCCGATGATGGGGCCGAAGCGTCGCGAGATCGGCCATGGCCGTCTGGCGAAGCGCGGCGTGCTGGCGGTGATGCCGTCGATGGAAGAGTTCCCGTACACCATCCGCTGCGTGTCCGAGATCACCGAGTCGAACGGCTCGTCCTCGATGGCCTCGGTCTGCGGTTCCTCGCTGGCCCTGATGGACGCGGGCGTGCCGATCAAGGCGCCGGTGGCGGGTATCGCCATGGGCCTGATCAAGGAAGGCAACGCCTTCGCTGTGCTGTCCGACATCCTCGGTGACGAAGATCACCTGGGCGACATGGACTTCAAGGTCGCCGGCACCGAGAACGGCATCTCCGCCCTGCAGATGGACATCAAGATCGAGGGCATCACCGAGGAGATCATGAAGATCGCGCTCGACCAGGCCAAGGCCGGTCGACTGCACATCCTCGGCGAGATGAACAAGGTCATCAACGCGCCGCGCGCCGAGATGAGCGAGTACGCCCCGCGCCTGCTGACCATCAAGATCCACCCGGACAAGATCCGCGAGGTCATTGGCAAGGGTGGCGCCACCATCCAGGGCATCACCAAGGAAACCGGCACCCAGATCGACATCCAGGATGACGGCACCATCGTGATCGCCTCGGTCAACGCCGCCCAGGCGCAGGCCGCCAAGGCGCGCATCGAGCAGATCACGTCCGACGTCGAGCCGGGCCGGATCTACGAGGGCAAGGTCGCCAAGCTGATGGACTTCGGCGCGTTCGTCACCATCGCCCCCGGCAAGGATGGTCTGGTGCATGTCTCGCAGATCTCCTCCGAGCGCGTCGAGAAGGTGTCCGACAAGCTGAAGGAAGGCGACATCGTCAAGGTCAAGGTGCTTGAGGTCGACAAGCAGGGCCGCATCCGCCTGTCGATGAAGGCCGTGCTGGAAGACGAAGCCGCCGGCTGATCCCCCGGGATCCCGGCTGCCAAATGGAAAGGGCGGGCCGCAGGGCCCGCCCTTTCTGTTTGCGCGATGTCATCGCCGCGGGTGCTTTTGCGATGCGCGGCCTTCGGCACGGTCGCGCACCGAGGGCATCCGCTACAACTGCGCGCCCTCACCTCACCGTACGGAAGCCGTCGATGCGCATCACGCCGCGCCGCCTGCGCTGGATCTTCAACCTCTGGCCCCCCTTCCTGTTCGCCGGCATCCGCGTCGAGCACATCGCCCCCGACTGGAGTCGTGCGCGGGTGCGCATGGATCTGCGCTGGTACAACCGCAACTATGTGCGCACGCATTTTGGCGGCAGCCTGTTCGCGATGACGGATCCGTTCTGGATGCTGCTTGCCATGGAGTCGCTGGGGCACGAGTTCATCGTCTGGGACAAGGCGGGCGAGATCGAATTTGTCAAACCCGGCCGCGGCCGGGTGAGCGCGGAGTTCCACCTGGAGCCGGATCTGGTGCACCGCCTGCGCGAACAAGCGCGCCATGAGCGCAAGGTGCTGCACTGGTTCGAGACCGACGTGGTGGACGAAGCCGGCGACACTGTGGCGCGCGTGCGCAAGCAGCTCTACATCCGCCGCAAGCGCGAGAGCGGCTGAAACCGTAGCGAAGCTCGCCCTCCGGCCAAGCCTCGCCTATGCTCGCGGGCCCGCTTGCCGTTGGCGAACCAGGCTTCATGAGTTCCGACCCCGCCGCCTCGACCTCCGTGCTGGATGGCCTGCCGCAGATTCCCGGCTACCGCCTGCTGCGCCCCTTGGGCCGCGGTGGCATGGCCTTGGTCTATCTGGCGGTACAGCTCTCGCTGGATCGCGAGGTGGCAATCAAGGTGATGGCGCAGGAGGCCAGCGTCGATGCCGAGCGCGCCGAGCGCTTCGAGCGCGAGGCGCGGATCATCGCGAGGCTGGAACATCCCAGCATCGTCGGCATCCACGAGGTCGGTCGCACGGTGGATGGACGGCCCTACTACGTCATGCCGTATCTCGCCCGGGGTGACTTGGCGCAGCGCGACCTCAGCGCCGACGAAGACCAGGTGATCGATGTGCTGACGGCCCTGCTCGATGCGCTGGGTTACGCGCATGCGCGCGGGATCGTGCATCGCGACGTCAAACCCGAGAACGTGCTGTTCGACAGCGGCGGACGGCCGCAGCTGGCCGATTTCGGGATCGCGCTGTCGCGGCGCAGCGTCAATGCGCGGATCACGAGCGATGGACTGGCCATGGGCTCTGGCGGCTACATGAGTCCAGAGCAGTCGCGCGGCGAAGACGTCGACGGCCGCGCCGATCTCTACAGCCTCGGCGTGCTGACCTATGAATTGCTGACCGGCGAGCTGCCCTTCCGCGCCAGCGATCCGCTGACCCTCGCCCTGATGCACGCACAAAGCCCTGTGCCGAGGCTGCCGCAGGGGCTGGCCCATTGGCAGGGCTTCATCGACCAGGCCATGGCCAAGGATCCGCGCCGGCGCTTCCGCAACGCGCACGCCATGCAGCGCGCCCTGGATGCGCTTGCCGCGCGCACGCTGTCGGGCTTCAACCTGCGCCGGATCTGGCTGCAGGCGCGGGCCCAGCCGCTGCGGTCGCCGCCGGTCCTGTTGCTGGCGGGCCTGTGTCTCAGCCTGCTGCTGGTCGTGGCTTTGGAGTCGCGGCGCGGCGCGGCGCCAGCGACCGCAGTCGATCCCGCGGGCACTGCGGCGGCTGCACTGGACGCAAACGCCATGGCGGCAATCCAGCGTCGACTCGATGAGGCCGCGCTGCAGCTGGCGCGCGGCGATCTGGTCACGCCGGCAGGTGCCAACGCCGCCGAGAGCTATCTGTCCGTTCTGCAAGCCGATCCGGCGCGCGAGGACGCCCTGCTGGGCCTCGATGCGGTGTTCGATGGCCTGTCCCAGCGCGCGGTCGCGGCCTTGAGCGCGGGGCGCGACGATGAAGCGCTGCAGCGCGTCGAGGAGGCTCGCCTGCTGGCCGACAGCGCGCGTCTGCATGCCCGGCCGGGCTGGCAGCGCTTCGCCGGCGCCCTGGGCGCGCTGATGCGCGAACGCATCGAGGCAAACCTTGAGGTGCTCGATCGCCAGGGCGCCGAGGCCCTGCTGCGACGCTGGCGTGAGCTGGGCGGCACGGGCCCCGAGCTGGAGGCTCTGGCGGATCGAATCGCCGGCCTGCCTGCCGCGGGCATGCGCCTTGCCGATGCCGGCGGGCCGCCGCTGCTGCTGGTGCCAGCGCGGCTCGAGGGTTCACGCGTCGAACGGCCCTTCGCGCTGATGCAGCGCGAGCTCACCCGCGCCGAGTACGCCCGTTTCGCAGCAGCAACCCGCCGCGAGGCTGCGCCCTGTCGGCGCCGGGACAGCCTGATCCCGTCGCCTTTTCGTCGGCGCTGGCGCGATCCCGGCTTCGAACAGAGCGAGGAGGAGCCCGTGGTCTGCGTCAGCCAGGCCGACGCCCGCGCCTACGCCGAGTGGCTGAGTGCGCGTACCGGCGCGCGCTATCGCCTGCCCACCCTGGGGGAATGGCGGCACGCCGCGCAGGCGGGCCAACGCCCCGGGCGCTGCGCCGAGGCCAACCTGTCCGAGCGCGACGGCTGTCGCGACAGCGTGCGCTACACCAACGCTTCGGGACGCTTCCGCGCCGATCCGCTGGGCTTCGCCGACCTGGCCGGCAACGTCGCCGAGTGGCTGGCCGACTGCGCGCGTGGCTCCAACTGCGAGCGCTATCTGATCGCTGGCGGCTCGTGGCGCGAGAGCTTCGCCCCGGATCTGCGCCTTGCCGTCGCCGAGGGTGAGCGCATACGGGGCTACGACGATGTCGGCCTGCGCCTGTTGCGTGAGATCGACGGCGACCGATTGCCCGACGCCGAGCCTTGAACCCTTAAGGGATATGGATTGAATGCAGAAGTCATCGCCACCTGAGTCGGCAGAACCCGACGCACCCATCCAGAGCCCTCCACCACGCCGTCCCAACCTGCACATCCAGCGTTATTTGATTACCGGATTGCTGACGGTGTTTCCGCTGTGGCTGACCTGGGTGGTGTTCGAGTTTCTGCTGCGCCAGCTCTCGCGCTTCGGCGCGCCCTTCGTCGATGCGCTGATGGTGGCGATGACACGGGTATTCCCGAACGTCGAGCGTCTATTCGACATCGGCTCGCTGCGCTTCAGCCTCGCGGTGGTGCTGACTCTGCTCAGCCTGTACGGCTTGGGCTGGCTGGCCAATCGCGTCGTCGGCAAGCGCCTGCTGACCGCACTTGACGCCCTGATCGATCGCATCCCCTTGGTCAAGGCGATCTACGGCGGCACCAAGAAGCTGCTGTCGGTGCTGCAGACCAAGCCCGAGGGGGCGCAACGCGTGGTGCTGATCGATTTCCCGCACCGGCAGATGAAGGTGATCGGCTTTGTGACAAGGGTGATCCGGGAGGAAGGCACCGGCCGCGAATTGGCGGCCGTGTACGTGCCTACCACGCCCAACCCCACTTCGGGTTACCTCGAAATCGTGCCGGTTGAGTACCTGACACCGACCGAATGGACGGTCGACCAGGCGATGGCCTTCATCATTTCCGGCGGTGCCGTCAGCCCCGAAGAGATCCCGTTCGACCGTCAGCCGGTGGAGACGTCCAAGCCATGAGCCCGCGCAGCCAGCGTCTGTTCGTCGTCCTCGCCGGCTTCTTCGTCGCCAACGCGATCCTGGCCGAGCTCATCGGCGTCAAGATCTTCGCGTTGGAGGACACCTTGGGCCTCGCCCCCTTCAACTGGAACCTGTTCGGCCAGAGCGGCTCGTTGAGCTTCACCGCCGGCGTGCTGCTGTGGCCGGTGGTGTTCGTGATGACCGATGTCATCAACGAGTACTTCGGCCCGCGCGGCGTGCGCTTCGTGTCCTGGCTGACGGTGGGGCTGATCCTCTACGCCTTCCTGTTCGCCTATGCGGCCATCGCGCTGGCGCCGGCCGGCTGGTGGCGCGCGGCGGGGGCAGGGCAGGGTGTGCCTGATCTGCAGGCGGCATTCGCGGCGATCTTTGGCCAGGGCCTGTGGACCATCGGCGGCTCGGTCACGGCGTTTCTGATCGGCCAGTTGATCGACGTGGCGGTGTTCCAGCGCATCCGCCGCCTGACGGGTGAGCGCCTGATCTGGCTGCGCGCGACCGGCTCGACGCTGGTGTCGCAGTTCTTCGACAGCTTCATCGTGCTCTATATCGCCTTCGTGATCGGCCCGCAGCAGTGGCCGATCGCGCAGTTCCTCGCGGTGGGCACGGTCAACTACGCCTACAAGGTGGCGATGGCGCTGGCGCTGATTCCGCTGCTGTACGTCGCGCGCCTGCTGATCAAGCGCTGGCTGGGCAGCGAGGAAACCGAACGTTTGCGCGCCGAGGCCGCCCGCGCCTGAGCGGGCGTCGAGCGGCGCAGGGGCGGTCAGTTGCGCGGCCGGGTTTCGATGCCCTGCTCCTGCAGGGCGCGTGCGGCCGCGCCCAGATCGGGGCGGGCCGGCAAGGCCACACCTTCCGCTGGGGCATCGCCGCTTGCATCGCCGCCGGCATTGCCTGCGTCAAGGGCGGGCGGAAGATCCTCGCCTGCTGCGCTCTCGGCGCCGAAGCCATCGGTGCGCCGTGCGGCGTCTTCGGCAGCGCGGTTCATGATGATGATGCTGATGCGCCGGTTGATCGGATTGGTCGGCTGGTCCTTGTCGAACAGCACCGATGAGGAAAGGCCGACCACGCGTGACACCTTGTCTTCCGGAAGCCCGGCGCGCACCAGTTCGCGCCGCGCCGCGTTGGCGCGATCTGCCGACAACTCCCAGTTCGAGTAGCCGTTGCGGCTGGCATAGGGCGTGGTGTCGGTGTGGCCTGAAAGACTGATCCGCTTGTCCACGCTGTCGATGTAAGGCGTGAGCTCCTTCAGGATCTCGCGCGTGTAGTCCTTGAGCGTCGCACTGCCGCTGTCGAACATCGGCCGGTTCTGCTCGTCGACGATCTGGATGCGTAGCCCCTCCGGCGTGATGTCGAGCAACAGCTGATCCTTGAAGGGCTGCAGGGCCTGACTCTTCTCGATCGCGGCCTCGAGCTCCTCCTTCAGGGACTGCAGTTCGCGCTTCTCCTGCTCTTCGGCGAGGCGCTTGGCCTCCTCGGCATCGGGCACCTCCTCGACCTCGCCGATCTTGGGGCCTTCGCCGTCCATGGTCGGCGAGATGTTGGAAGGGCCGACCCTGACCGGGTTGGTGCCGGAACCGCCGGCGCCCATCGCCGCCGGTGGCGGTGCCTGCGAGGTGCCGCGCAGCACGCTGGGGTTCTTGAAGTATTCGGAGATGCCCGAGAGCTTCTCTTCCGGCAGGGACACCACCAGCCACATGACCAGAAAGAAGGCCATCATCGCGGTCACGAAATCGGCGTAAGCCACCTTCCAGGCACCACCGTGGTGGCCGCCCGCGACCTTCTTGACGCGCTTGATGATGATCGGCTGCTGGGCGTCAGCCATGGACAGGCTCCCGCAGGATGGATGCCGTATGCATCGCGGCAGGCCTCACTTGGCGGCCTTCAGTTCGGCTTCGAGATCCTGGAAGCTCGGTCGCACGTCGCTGAAGAGCAGCTTGCGCGCGAACTCGATGGCGACCTGCGGCGGATAGCCGCGCAGGTAGGCGATCAACGCCATCTTGACGATTTCGAAAGGCTTGCTGTCCTCGTCCGCACGCGCGCCCAGGGCATTCGCCACCGGGCCGACATAGCCATAGCCCAACAGGATGCCAAGGAAGGTGCCGACCAGGGCGGAGGCGACCTTCTGGCCGATCACCGCGGGCGGCGCATCGCCGACGATGCTCATCACCTTCACGATGCCAAGCACGGCGGCGACGATACCGAAAGCCGGCAGACCATCGGCCACGTTCTGGATGGCGTGGCTGGGGGTATGCGCTTCCTTGTGGTGGGTTTCCAGCTCGACTTCCAGCAGGCCCTCCAACTCGTGCGGGGCGAGATTGCCGCCGATGATGAGGCGCAGGCAGTCGGTGGTGAAGTCAAGCAGGTGATGGTCTTCCAGCACCTTCGGGTACTTCTGGAAGATCGCGCTGTTCGCCGGATTCTCGACGTGATCCTCGATCGACATCAGGCCGTCCTTGCGGATCTTCTGCAGGATCTCGTACAGCAGCTTGAGCAGATCGATGTAGTCGGCGCGCTGGAACTTGGCCGGCTTGAGCAGGGCGAGCGTGCCGCCGATCGCGCCCTTCAGGGTCTTCATCGAGTTGGCGATCACGAAGGCGCCGAAGGCGCCACCGCCGATGATGAAGAGCTCGATCGCGGCGGCTTCCACCACCGTCATGATGTGGCCACCGGCCAGGATGAAGCCGCCAAACACGCAGAGAGTGACGAGGATGGCACCAACGATGATCAGCATGCGGAAGTCCGTAAGGCCAGGATCGGGGTAGGGTGGGCACGCCGGTTGCAGCACGTCCAAAGCCGCTGGACCGCGCTATAGCCAGCCGTGGCGCGCGACAAGGACCCCGATGCAGATTCCGTTCCCAGAGGGCGACGACAATTTGACGGCCAATGCCTCGGCCGAAGCGCCTGAGGCCTCGCCCCGGCACGCCAGTCTGCAGCGCATCCTGACCCGCGCGCTGGCTGCCTTCGGCTTGCTGCCCCTGCTGCTGCTTGGCCTCATCGCCGGCGCCGGCGACTACCTCGTGCGCCTCCACCAGGCGAAGACTTCACTGGGTGCCGCAGTCACCGCCGCCAGCGCCGACCTGGACCTGTTCCTGGTCGCCCACCGTAGCGCCGTGCAGCAGCTGGCCGCCGAGTTCGCCCGCTCGCCCGGCGACGAGTCCGACCTCGTCGAACGCCTGCGGCGGACGCGCGAGGCCTTCCCCGGCTTCCTGACCATGCTCGCAACCGATGCCGAGGGTCTGGTCATTGCCGGCTCCTTCGACAACCGCACGGGCATCGACCGCACGATCTGGCACCGCGCGGACGTGTCCGATCGGGCCTACTTCCAGCAGCCCAGGCGGACGCGCACGTCGCTCGTCACTGGCGTATTCCAGGGCCGGGGCTTCGGCGATGACGCGCTGTGCGCGGTCTCCGCGCCGATCCAGTCCGCCGACGGTGGCTTCGCCGGCGTGGTGCAAGGCTCCATCCGCCTCCTCGACCTGAGCGCGGCCTTCGCAGCGGCCAGCCACTCCGAGGGCCTGGGCCTGGTGATCCTCGATCCTGAGGGCCGGGTCGCCTGGGCCAGCCCGGGGCTCGGCCTCAAGCCCCTGGAGGCGGCGCCGGAAGGCTTGAGCCGCGATCTGCCGCTCAGCCTGCCGAGCTTCCAGCGCCCCGATATCCCAGGGCTGCCCGACGGTGATGTGCTGCTGCTGGAGCAGCCGACCGGACTGGGCTGGCGCGTGCTCGCGCTGCTGCCGAGGCAAGTGCTGCTGGAGCGCACCCTGCTCGACCTGACCGTCGTGCTGCTGTCGCTGCTGGCCATGGCGGGCCTTGCGCTGGTGGCCGGCCGGCGATTCGTGCTGCGCTTCCTGCGCCCGCTCGAGGACATTGCCCTCCGCATGGATCGCCTGTCGCTGTCGAGCCACCCGGAGCGCTTCCGCCATCGCAGCGATCTGAGCGAGCTCGCGCGGCTGGAAGGTGCGTTCCTGCGCCTCGGCCAGCGCCTCGGCGACAGCTACCAGCAGCTGCAGGAGGAGTTCGCGAAGGAATCGGCCTTGCGCGCGGAGCTCGCCGAGGCGCGCGCCGAGGCCCTGCGGGCGGAGGGCGAACTGGATGCCGCGCGCGAGATCCAGATGGCGATGCTGCCCTCGCGCAGTCGCCTGCAGGGCTGGCCCGGGCTCAGGCTGGCCGCCCTGCTGGAGCCGATGCGGGCGGTCGGCGGCGATTTCTTCAACGTGCTGCCGCTGGACAGCGAGAGGGTGGCGTTCTTCATTGGTGACGTGTCCGACAAAGGCGTGCCAGCGGCGCTTTTCATGGCGCGCACCATGACCCTGCTGGAGCCCGGTGCGGGGCGCGGCGAGTCACCTTCCGAGACTCTGCAGCGCGTCGGCCGGGTGCTCGCCCAGGACAATCCGAACGGCATGTTCGTCACCGTCCTGATCGGGCGCATGGACCTCGATTCGGGCCTGCTGGTGCTCGCCAGTGCCGGCCACGACCCGCCGCTGCTGCGCACTGGCGATGGTCGGGTCCAGCGGGTGGAGCTGGACACCGGACCGGCACTCGGCTTCGAGGAAGAGGCGGAGTATCCGCAGGTGCAGCTGCGCCTGCGCCCCGGCGACGCTCTGCTGATGTTCACCGACGGCCTCAGCGAGGCCGAGGACGCGCGGGGCACAGCTTTCGGCGAGGCGCGCATCGCCGAGGTGATGGCCGCCGTGCCGGAGATCGCACCGCAACGCCTGGTCGATGCCTTGACTGCGGCCGTCCAGCAGCACCGCCAGGCCAGCCCGGCCGATGACCTGACCCTGCTGTGTCTACAGCGGCCCCTGGATGCCGAAGTCCATTGTGGCGAGGTCGGCCTGCTGCCTTCGCTCGGCGTGGCCGCCCTGCCTGACCTGCTGCTGGAGCTGGAAGCCGAGCTCGCCGGACGCGGCCTTGATGCCGAAACCCTGCACGATGTCCGCCTGGTCGCCGAGGAGATCGTCAGCAACGCGCTCACACACGGCTGCCACAGCACCTTCGGCGTCGGCGCCCGCGTCGGCTTCGAGCTCTTGCCCGAGCGCGTGCGCCTGCGCTTTGAAGACGACGGATCGCCCTTCGATCCTCTGGCACAGAACCTGCCTGACGTGGACATCCCGATCGAGGAACGCGGCATCGGCGGCCTCGGCGTGCTGCTGGTACGGGAGCTGGCGCGAGATGCCCACTACGAGCGCCGCGACGGCCTGAACCGCCTCATCCTCTGGCTGCCCCGCCACGCGCCGCGTGCCGCTCCATCGACCCCAGAACCCCGTGAAACCGGACGCCCGACATGAGCCTTGAGATCCGCATCCAGAAATCCGAGCCCGCGCGCGCCCACGTGTGGATCGTCGGGCGGCTGGATGGCAGCAACCACGCCGACCTCGACCGCGAGCTGCAGCCGCTGCTGGACGATACGAACCTGCAGAACCTGGTGCTCGACCTGCAGGACCTGGACTACATCAGCAGCGCCGGCCTGCGTTCGATCTTCCGGGCGCGCAAGGCGCTCGGTCTGCGCGAGGGCAGGGTGCTGGTGGTCAACCCGCAGCCCCAGGTGCAGAAGGTGTTCGACATCGTCAAGGCGGTGCCGGTACGGGAAATATTCCGCTCGGTGGAAGAGCTCGACAGCTACCTCGACCGGATCCAGGCGCGCGCCCTCGATCCGGACGCCGACTGAGGTGCAGCGCACACGTCGCCGCGACGTCGGTGGCTCCTACACTGTGGGCTGTTTCCCACGATGACGGAGTGCGCCATGCGACTGCTGCTTGCTGCGACTGTGCTTGCCTTGTCCCTGCCCGCGCAGGCCGAGATCGTCTCCCGCGAACTCAGCTGGGAAGTCGAGGGCGTGCCCATGCGTGGGCACTTCGTCCACGATGATGCGGCGCCTTCGCGCGGCGGCCTGGTGATGGTGCCGAACTGGATGGGCGTCACCGACTCCGCGCTCGACAAGGCGAAGGCCATCGCCGGTCGCGGCTATGCGGTGCTGCTGGCCGACGTCTACGGTGCCGACCTGCGCCCGGCCAACGCGCAGGAGGCCGGTCAGGCGGCGCGCTCCATGTACGACAATCGCGCGCTGCTGCGCGCCCGCGCCGGCGCAGCGGTCGACCAGCTCAAGGCCCAGCCCGAGGCCAGCACTTTCGCCGAGGGCAAGATCGGTGCGATCGGCTTCTGCTTCGGCGGCGCCACGGTGCTGGAGCTGGCCCGCAGCGGCCGCGAGGACATCGCCGGCGTGGTCAGCTTCCACGGCAGCCTCGGCACATCGTTGCCGGCCAAGGCCGGTGAAGTGCAGGCCAGCGTGCTGGTGCTGAACGGCGCCGCCGACACCTATGTCAGTGCCGAGGAGATCGCCGGCCTGCAGAAGGAAATGACCGAAGCCGGCGCCGACTGGCAGTTCGTCAACTTCGCTGATGCCGTGCACTGCTTCGCCGAGGCGGACGCCAATTCGCCCGGCTGCCAGTACCACGAGCGCAGCGCCAAACGCGCCTACCGGATGATGGACGACTTCTTCGCCGAGGTGTTTTGAGAGCCGGGAATCGGGAATCGGGAATCGGGAATCGAAGCATGCTTCCACGATTCTCGATTCCCGTTTCTCTATTCCCGGCCCTTCAGTACTCCCGCTCCACCGAGTACAGCGCCAGCCCACGCAGGGCCGCGAGTTGCGGGCTTTCCGGCAAGCCGTCGAGCGCTTCGATCGCCTCGTCGGCATACCGCCGAGCGACGCGCTGGCTGTAGTCAAGGCTGCCGCTGGCGCGGATCGCGGCGACGATCTCGGGCAGGGCTTCGGTATCGCCGTGTTCAATCGCCCGCGCCATGCGCGCACGGCAGTCGGCGTCGACGCGGGTCAGGGCATGGATCAGGGGCAGGGTCGCCTTGCCTTCGGCGAGGTCGTCGCCGAGGTTCTTGCCGAGCGTGCTGGCGTCCGCCGTGTAGTCGAGCACGTCGTCGGCGATCTGGAAGGCATAGCCGAGCGCCAGCCCGAAGCGCTCCATTGCGGTCTGCTGGTCTTCAGAAGCGCCGGCCAGCAGGGCGCCGAGCCGCGTGGCGGCTGCGAACAGCACGGCGGTCTTGCGCTCGATGACGCGCAGGTAGGCGGCTTCGTCAGTGTCCGGATTGTGGACATGCAGCAGCTGCAGCACCTCGCCTTCGGCGATGGCATTGGTGGTGTTGGCGAGGATGCGCATGACCGGCATGCGATCGAGCTCGACCATCAACTGGAAGCTGCGCGAGTAGAGGAAATCGCCGACCAGCACGCTGGCCGCATTGCCCCACAGCGCGTTGGCGGTCTTGCGGCCGCGCCGCAGGTCGGACTCGTCCACCACGTCGTCGTGCAGCAGGGTCGAGGTGTGGATGAACTCGATGATCGCCGCCATCTGCAGATGGTCCGAGCCCGCATAGCCCAGGGCGCGCGCGGCCAGCAGCACCAGCATCGGTCGCAGACGCTTGCCGCCGGCGGCAATGATGTGCTCTGAGATCTGGTTGATCAGCACCACGTCGGAAGACAGGCGCTGGCGGATCAGGCGGTTGACCGCTTCCATGTCGGCCGCCACCAGCTGCTGGATCTCGGGCAGGCGCAGGGCGGGGCGGGGGCTCTCAGTCAGGACGGCGGCGTTCATGGGGCGCGATTATAGCGAGGGGGTGCGCGAGGCCGATGCGATTGCGGGCGCTTTTCCTACCCTCCGGCGCGAAGACCCGGCGCTGGGCTGGCGGCCCGTCGCCGAAGCCTGCCCGGTATACTGCGCCCCACCTTGGAGCCCGCTTGGGCTCTCCGCAACCAGGCCGCGCCGGCGGCCGCAAGATACAAGGACACAGCGCCCATGGCCCGTGGCATCAATAAGGTCATCATCGTCGGCACCCTCGGCGCCGATCCCGAAACCCGCTACACCGCCTCCGGCTCGGCCATCACCAGCATGCGGCTGGCCACCAACGAGAGTTGGACCGACAAGCAGACCGGCCAGAAGCAGGAGCGCACCGAGTGGCACCGCGTGAAGATGTTCGGCCGACTGGCCGAGATCGCTGCCGAGTACCTCAAGAAGGGCAAGCAGGTCTATATCGAAGGCAGTCTTCGCACCGACAAGTACACGGACAAGGACGGCATCGAGCGCTACAGCACCGACATCATCGCCAACGAGATGCAGATGCTGGGCGGTGCCGGGGGTGAGGGCGGCGGCATGCGCAGCGGTGACTCCGGCGGCATGCGTGAGCAGGGTGGCGGCTATTCGCGCGGCGGCGAGCGCGCCTCGGCGCCGCGCGGCGGCGCCCCGGCACCGTCGCGCCAGGCGCCGCCGGTGGACAACTTCGAAGAAGACGACATCCCGTTCTGAGCCGCACATCTTCCTGGGCGCAGCGTCCCATTCGCCAAGGCCCCGCACAGCGGGGCCTTGCGTTTGTAGCAGGCGGGCAACGGCGGTCGCGGCCCCTGTGCCCGTCGTGCCCCCGGCTGTCGAGCCCTGAAGGCAGCAGGCCGAGTGGCCCTGCTGCCTGTCCACATCGGGCAGAGGCGTAGACTGCGCGCCGCTACCTCCCGCCCCGGGCCGCACGCGTGAAAGATTTCCGCTACTCCTTCCTCGTCACCGCGATCTGTCTCGTGCTGGCCGCCTGGTGGGGCGCGCATACCGCCGATGGCCTATGGTCGGCGCTGCTGATCACGGTGATCCTCGGGGTCCTCGAGGTCAGCCTGTCCTTCGACAATGCGGTGGTGAACGCGCGCGTGCTGCGCGACATGGACGAATGGTGGCGGCAGATGTTCCTCACCGTCGGCATCCTGATCGCGGTGTTCGGTATGCGTCTTGTTTTCCCGATCGTGATCGTCGCCGTGGCCACGGGGCTTGGCGCGCTCGAAGTGATCGACATGGCGCTGCAGTCGCCCGCGGAGTACTCGCGGCACCTGATGGAAAGCCACGTGCCGATCGCCGCCTTCGGCGGCATGTTCCTCCTGTTGGTGTTCCTGAACTTTCTGATCGATGCCGACAAGGACACCCACTGGTTCGGCCCACTGGAGCGCCGACTGTCCGCGGTGGGCCGCGCCGATTCGGTCAATGTCGGCCTCGCCATCCTGGCCCTGCTGACGCTGCAGGGCTTCCTGCCGGCGGAGTCGCGCATGGATGCGCTGATCGCCGGCGCCTGGGGCATCCTGCTCTACGTAGGCGTGGGCAGCCTGGATGTGTTCTTCGAAAGCCCGGAGGAGGGCGCGGCCGCCGTGCAGACCGTGCGCCGCTCCGGCGCTGCCGGCTTCATCTATTTGGAGGTGCTGGACGCCTCGTTCTCCTTCGACGGCGTGATCGGCGCGTTCGCGATCACCCAGGACGTGGTGATCATCATGCTGGGGCTCGCGATCGGTGCCATGTTCGTGCGCTCGATGACCGTGCATCTGGTCAACCGCGGCACGCTCGACAAGTTCATCTATCTCGAACATGGCGCGCACTACGCGATCGGCATCCTCGCGGTGCTGATGCTGGTCAGCACCTTCCACCACATCCCCGAGGTGTTCACCGGTCTGGCCGGCGTGGTGCTGATCGCGCTGTCGATCTGGTCCTCGGTGCTGCACCGCCGACGCGAGGCCGCTTCAGTCTGAAGCAGGGCCGGAGATCTGTCATGCCACTTGCCGCGGTGCATGGGCTCGCGGCGCTTGAGTGCGCGGGGATCTGTCCTCGACCCGAAGGCGCAGAGAGGCTCAGCCACGCGGCGGCGCGCACGGTGGGGCCTAGCGGCCAGCAGTGCCGGCGGTAGGAGCGGCACCGACACGAAATCCGGCAACGCCATCCCTCAAAGCACGGAACGGGACTTGCACTCGCTGGAAAGCGCCCGCGCGAGAAGCCCGTCATGAACGCCAGTCCAGACAGCGACACGCCGCAGCCCAGCCCCGAGTCGCTGCGTGCCGAGAACGCCTCTCTGCGCCGTGAACTGCAGGCGAAACTGCTTGAGTTGCAGGTCACCGAAAGCCAGATGTCGCGGGTGTTCTCCTACCTGGCGGGGCTCTACGATCTGATTCCCGGCCTGTTGCTGGTGCTGGATGGAAGCCTGCGGGTCACGCGCGCGAACACCGAAGCAAGCAAGCTCCTGGGCTACGCCGAAGTCGCGCTCAAGGGCAGGCCCTTGGACCGGCTGCTGCCCGCGGCCGCCGAAGTCACCCAGCCCTTCCTCAGCGGCTGCGAGCGCGCCTCCCGTCGAGGCGAGTTCGCCTTCCGCTGCGCGGATGGCAGCGATCTGCCCGTGCTGCTCAGCAGCGCTGCCCAGTACGACGAGGATGGGCAGTTGCAGAGCCTGCTGCTGGTCGGGCTCGACCTGCGCGAGCGCAAGCGGCTGGAGCTGGAGCTGCGGCATGCGCAGAAGCTCGAGTCGATCGGCCAGTTGGCGGCGGGGGTGGCGCATGAGATCAACACGCCCATGCAGTTCATCAGCGACAACCTGCATTTCATCGAGCAGTGCGCCAACGACCTGCTTGCCCTTGCTGACGGCCAGCGTCGGCGGGAGGACCTCGACCTCGATTTCCTGCGCCGGCGCCTGCCTCGCGCCATCGAACGCGCCCACGACGGCGTGCTGAGGGTCAGCCGGATTGTCGGCGCCATGCGCCTGTTCGCGCATCCGGGCGTGGCCCTGGAGCATGTCGATGTCAACGCACTGATCGAGAACGCGGTGACCGTCTCCGCCAACGCGTTCAAGTACATCGCGGATCTCGACCTGCAGTTGTCCGACGTGCCCACCGTGCCCGCCGTGCGTGGTGACCTCGGCCAGGTGCTGCTGAACCTGATCACCAATGCCGCGCACGCCATGGAGACTGAATTCGGCGAGCGTGGCGAGCGCGGCCTGCTGCGCATCAGCACGCGCCATCTGCCTGACCAGGGGCAGGTCGAGATCGCGGTGGAAGACAACGGCTGCGGTATCCCCGAGGCCATCGCGCATCGCGTGTTCGATCCGTTCTTCACCACCAAGCCGGTGGGCACCGGGACAGGGCAGGGCCTTTCGATCTCGCGCGCCATCGTGGTCGACAAGCTGCGTGGCGAACTCGGTTTCGTGAGGGTCGTCCCGCACGGCACGCGCTTCCTGATCCGCCTGCCGATCGCAGGCCCGCCAAAGGAGGGCGCCTGATGGCCATCGAAGTGCTGTTCGTCGACGACGAGCCGGACGTGCTGGAAGGCATCGAGAACCGGCTCTATGCCATTCGCTCGGATTGGCGCTGCCGTTTCGCCGAATCCGGCGTCGAAGCCCTGAGACTGCTGAACCAGAAGCCCGCAGACGTGGTGGTGTCCGACATGCGCATGCCCGGAATGGACGGCGCGGAACTGCTGGAAGTGGTCAAGCTGCGTTTTCCCACCACGGTTCGCATCATCCTGTCCGGCGAAACAGGCGCGCGGGGCTTCCTGCGCGCCGCCGCGGTCGCCCACCAGGTGCTGGCCAAACCCTGCGACCTCGTTGCCCTGCAGCGCCTGATGGTCGAAACCCTGCAGCTGCAGGGGCGCCTGCACAGCGAGGAAGTGGTCAGCGCCGTGCACGACCTGATGGTGCTGCCGAGCCTGCCTGAGATCAGCGCCCGGCTTGAAATCGCGCTGTTGGACGAAGGCACCTTCGCGCAGGACGTGGCCGACATCCTGGAAGAGGACCCGGCCATCGTGTCGCGCATCCTGCATGTGGCCAACTCGCCCTTCTTCCGGGGCGCCGGCGAGGTCACCGACCTGCGCACCGCCATCACCCGCCTCGGCTTCGAGCTGATCCGCGGACTGGTGCTGAGCGAGGAGCTGTACTCGCGCATCGAGCGCGGCAGCGCGCTGCACGCCCGCGTCGCCGAGTGCCAGCGGGAAACCCTGCGCTGCGCCTATATCGCCTCGGCCATCGCCCTGCCGTCGCAGGACCGGCGACGGCTGTTCACCGCCGCCGTCCTCTACGGCGTGGGACGACTGCAGCGGCTTTCCCTTCCCGAGCTGGGCCATGCCGACGTCGCCGATGGCGAACTCGCGGGCTACCTGCTGTCGCTCTGGGGGTTGCCCTTCGGTCTCGTGCAGACGGTGGCCTTTGCTGATCGGCCGTCCCTGCTCGGCTGCGACGGCGACCACCCGGCGGTGACCCTGCACCTCGCGCTCGTGCTCACGCGCCGGCTGGCCACGGCAGAGCGGGTGGCATGGTCCGGGCAACCGGGGTTCGACGGCGACCTGCTCGCCACGGGGCGGATCGATGAGGCGCGATTGGATGCGGCTGAACGCGCTGCTGCCGACTGGCAGACCTGAGGGGAGTCATGGCTTTGAGACCACAGATTCTCTGCATCGACGACGAACCCGCCGTGCTCGAGGGTCTGGAACTCAGCCTGCATGGCGCGGGCGAAGTGCATACCGCCGAATCCGGAGCGGAGGCGCTCGATATCGCGTCCCGCCTGCCACGGCTCGCCCTTGTGATCTGCGACATGCGCATGCCGGTGCGCGATGGCGCGCGGGTCCTCCAGGACTTCCACCAGGCCCATCCGGACGCCACCCGCATTCTGCTGACCGGCTACACCGACATCTCCGACGCGATCGCGGCCGTGAACCACGGCCGCATCTTCCGCTTCCTTACCAAACCCTGCGAGCGTGAGGTGCTTCACGCCTCGGTGCGCGATGGGCTGCGCCAGCACGAGCTGGTCCGCGCCGAGCGCGAGTTGCTGGAGCACACGCTGAAGGGGGCGATAGACGCCATGACCGATGCCCTGGCGATGGCGAGCCCGGCGGTGTTCGGGCAGGCCCAGCGCGTGCGCAGCCTGTGCGCCGCGCTCGCCGTGCGGCTCAATGGGCGCAGCGACTGGGTGCTGGAGATCGCGGCCATGCTGCTGCACCTCGGCCTGGTCAGCCTGCCGGAAGACATCCAGAAACGCCTGCTGCAGGGCGAGGACCCCGATCCACGGCAGCGGCAGCTGGTCGCGCAAGGCTTCAGCCACGCCCTGGAGAGCCTGCAGCAGGTCCCGAGGCTGGGCCCGGTGCGTGACGTGATCCGTCTTGCCGAGCCGCTGTCTGGCGGCAACCTCGAATGGCAGCCGGACCAGCGCGAGGCGATCCGGCAGTGGTCGGCCATCCTGCGCACGGCGCGCAGCTTCGTGCGGCTGGAGGCCAACGGCTTCCCGGCGGATGCCGCGGTGGCCAAGCTGCGACCGAGCCTCGATCCGACGCTCACCGAAGCGCTGGCGGCCCTGGTCGGCAGCGGTGATCAGGGCGGTGAGCTGCGCGAGGTGGGACTGGCGGCGCTGGAGGCCGGCATGGTGCTGGCCAAGCCGCTGTACACCGAGGGCGGCCAGCTGCTCGCGCCGGCCGGCTATGAGATACGCCAGGGTTTCGCGCGGAGGCTCGCGGAATTGCGGCCGGAAATGCGCACCGCGCGCTTCGCGGTGATCGTTCCGAAGCGGGAGACTGCGGAGAGTGCCGGCGCGGCCGTCCCGGAGGCTTGATCGCGGCTGCGCCGGCCGAGCCGACGGCAGGCGGGACTGGCACCTGTGCGTCGCCCGGGCGGCCGGGGGGGGCAGATCTCGCCGCCGCGTTTGAAAGCGCGATGCGGTGCACAGGCTGCTCTGGCCGGTTCAGTCCGCGTCGGCTATAAGTGCCGGGATTCCGACTTCTGTCCGCGGCCCTCCCTTGTCCGAAGAGATCCTGATCAATGTCACCCCCCGCGAGACGCGGGTGGCGGTTGTGGAAAACGGCATGCTGCAGGAGGTCCACATCGAGCGGGCCTCGCGCCGCGGCTACGTCGGCAACATCTACAAGGGCAAGGTGATCCGGGTGATGCCGGGCATGCAGGCCGCCTTCGTCGAGATCGGCCTGCAGCGGGCAGCCTTCCTGCACGCCTCGGACATCCTGCGCCTGCCCACGGCGCTGCCGCTGCCGCCCGACGGCGAGGAGCCGCCGGCGCCGGCGCCCACGCCGCCGATCTCGGAGCTTGTGCGCGAAGGCCAAGAAGTGGTCGTGCAGGTGGTGAAGGATCCTATCGGCAGCAAGGGCGCGCGTCTGACCACCCAGCTCAGCATTCCCTCGCGCTATCTGGTGCTGCTTCCCTACAGCCGTGTTCTGGGCGTATCGGCGCGCATCGAGGACGAGACCGAGCGGGCGCGGCTGAAGGCGGCGATCGCCGAGCTCTCGCAGGGGGCCAGCCTGGGCTACATCGTCCGCACCAATGCCGATGGCCAGCCGGCCGAAGCCCTGGCCGACGACCTCGCCTATCTCGGCAAGCTCTGGGATGCGATCCAGGCGGGCTCGCAGCAGAGCAAGGTCGGCAGCTGCATCTACGAGGACCTTTCCCTGCCGCTGCGCGCGCTGCGTGACCTGCTGCACGACGAGGTCGAGAAGGTGCGTGTCGATTCACGAGAGACCTTCGAGCGCACCCTGCGCTTTGCCAGCCAGTTCATGCCCGAGCTGGCGCCGCGCATCGAGCATTACCCCGGCGAGCGGCCGATCTTCGACCTCTATGGCGTCGAGGACGAGATCCAGCGCGCCATGCAGAAGGAGGTGCCGTTGAAGTCCGGCGGCTATCTCGTGATCGACCAGACCGAAGCGATGACCACGGTCGACGTCAACACCGGCGCCTTCCTCGGCAGCCGCAACCTTGAGGAGACCGTCTACCGGACCAACCTCGAGGCGGCGCAGGCGGTGGCGCGGCAGCTGCGCCTGCGCAACCTCGGCGGCATCATCATCATCGATTTCATCGACATGACCGACGCCGAGCACCGCCGTCAGGTGCTGCGCCAGCTCGAGAAGTCGCTGACCCGCGACCACGCCAAGACCACGGTCTACGAGTTCTCGCCGCTGGGCCTGGTCGAGATGACCCGCAAACGCACCATCGACAGCCTGGAGCGACAGCTCTGCGAGCCCTGCAATGCCTGCGGCGGGCGCGGCACGGTCAAGACCGCCGAGACGGTCACCTATGAGATCTTCCGCGAGATCACCCGCGCGGTGCGCCAGTTCGACGCGCAGAAGCTGCTGGTGCTGGCCTCGCCCAAGGTGGTGGCGCGCATCCTCGACGAGGAGTCGAGCGCGGTGGCCGAACTCGAGGAGTTCATCGGCAAGACCATCCGCTTCCAGCCGGATGAGAACTACGCGCAGGAGCAGTACGACGTGGTCCTGCTGTGACCCAGCCGCTGCGCCGCCTTGGGCGGCGATTGCGTCGGTGGCTGGGGCTGTCGGCGGCCCTGCTGCTCATCTGTATGGCGGTGCTGGTGGCGCTCGCGCATCAGCTGCTGCCCGTGCTGGAGCGCCATCCGGCGGAGGTCGCGCAATGGCTTGAGGCGCGCATCGGTCAGCCGGTGAGCATCAGCGGCGTCAGCGCACGCTGGAGCCGGCGCGGCCCGCTGCTGGACCTGCGCGATCTGCGCATCGGTGGTGACGGCAGCCCGGGCTCCGGGCTCGACATCGGCAGTGCGCGGGTGCGGGTCAATGTCTACACCGGGATTCTGCCGGGCCTGCCTCTGCTGAGCCTCCGCGTCGAAGGCCTGCGCCTCGAACTGGCGCGCACCCTGGAAGGGCAATGGCAGGCGCGCGGTTTCGCGGGCGGTGCCGGTATCGACATCGAGCAGGCCCTCGCCCAGCTGGAGCGTGTCGGCGAGATCGAACTTTTCGATGGCGCGCTGGTGCTCGAAGACCGCTACGCCGACTTCGATGTCGAGCTGGACCGCATCGACGCGCGCTTGCGAACGGCGGGCGGCAGCTTTCGCTTCGCCCTGCGCGTGCACGCCGAGGACAGCGCGCCCTTGCGCCTGACCGGCCAGCTGGACACTCGGCTGCAGGACGGAGAGTTGCACCTTGGTGCTCGTGGCCTCGACCTGCCGGCGTGGCTGCAGGGCAGCCGCCTCGCGGGCCTGGGACTCGAATCCGGGCACTCGGACATCGATCTCTGGCTGCGCGTCGAGGCGGGCCGGCTGGTCGAGGTCGACAGCGTCGCCCAGCTCAGCGAATTGCGGATGCGCGCGGCCTCGGCCGGCCCGGAGGCACCCGCCGCCGAACTAAAGTCGCTCGCCCTGCAGCTGTGGCTCAAACGCGAGGGCGAGGGCTGGCGGCTCAGCCTGCCGCGCTTCGAGCTGAGTTCGGACGACGCGCGCTCGCTGAGCGGGCTCGACCTGCGCTGGCAGGACGATCGCCTCGCCCTGCGCCTCGATGCGCTGGAGTTCGCGGCATTCGCCGAACTGCTGCCGGCGCTCATGCCGATCGACCCCGAGCTGCTCGCCTGGCTGCATGCGGCACATCCGCGCGGCCGGCTGGAGGCGCTGGAGCTGGGCGTGGACGGCGCCGGCCAGGTCGCGCTGTCGGCACGGCTGTCCGATCTGGGCCTGTCGGCGGTCGGTGCGCGGCCGGGCTTTTCCGGCTTGAGCGGCCGGGTGCAGGGCGAGGGCGGCCTGCTGTCCGTCGAGCTGGATGCGCCGGCCTTCATCCTCGATGCGCCGGAGAGCCTGCGCGGCCCGGTGCCGGCCGCACTGTCGGGCCAGATCAGCGTCTGGCGCGAGGACGAGGTGCCTTACATCGAGCTCAGTCCGCTGCGCATCACCGGCCCCGACTTCGGCGCCACGATCGAGGGCATGGCCTGGCTGGACGGCACGGGCCGCAGGCCCAGCCTGGACCTGCGCGCGGTCGTCGATCCCGGCCCGATCAGCGCGGCCCGCCGCTTCTGGGTGCGCAACCGGATGCCGCCAAAGACCGTCGAGTGGCTGCAGCGGGCGCTGGTCGAGGGCGAACTGGTGTCCGGCGTGGCCCTGATCCGCGGCGATCTCGACGACTGGCCCTTCCGCAATTTCGAGGGCGTGTTCGATGCCCGCGCTGAGGTGCGCGAGGTCGTCATGGACTATTTGCCCGACTGGCCGATCGGTACCCGCCTGGAGGGCTGGGCGCGCTTCCTCAACACCAGCCTCGACGGTGAAGTGTCCGCGCGCGTGCTGGGCGTGCCGGTGCGGCGCGCCGCTGGCGGCATCGCCGACTTCGGCGCCCC
The DNA here is from genome assembly GCF_900101825.1 of Aquimonas voraii. Classification (GTDB taxonomy): domain Bacteria; phylum Pseudomonadota; class Gammaproteobacteria; order Xanthomonadales; family Xanthomonadaceae; genus Aquimonas; species Aquimonas voraii. Next base: position 1,043,547 of record NZ_FNAG01000001.1, on the reverse strand, counting down.
CGTGCTGCGTCTCGATCTGGAGGGCGGCGCCGAAGGCGGACGGCTGCTGGCCCTGCTGCGCGAAACGCCCCTGTGGCAGCGCTTCGGCCCGCACATGCGCGGCTTGAGCGTCGGTGGTCGCGGCGAGGCGCGGGTGCGCATCGAGGCACCGCTGCGCCGCGAGCTTGGAGAGCTGGCGCTGGAAGGCCAGGTCGACCTCGCCCAGGCCGACCTGGTCGACACCCAATGGGGCCTGCGCTTCGGCGAGGCCTCGGGACGGCTTCGCTTCACCCGCGAAGGCTTCAGTGCGGATGCGCTCGGCGTCCGCTTTGACGGCCAGCCGGCCAGCCTGAGCCTGGCCGCCGGGCGCTTCTGTGCTGAACCTGCCCACGTGTTCGAGGCCAGCCTGAGCGGCAGCTTCAGCCCGGACTCGCTGCTGGCGCTGCGCCCGGAGCTGCACTGGCTCGAACCCTATCTCGCCGGGCTCTCGACCTGGTCGCTCGATTTCCACGTGCCGTCGCCGGGCGTGACCGAGTCCACCGCTGCAGATGCCGTTGCCGCCGCCCCCCGCACTGACGCTCCCGGCCCGCAGCTGCGCGTGCGCTCCGACCTCGCCGGCACGGAACTGCGCCTGCCAGCGCCGCTGCGCAAGACCGCCAATGACGCCCTGCCGCTGGACCTGCGCATCGACATGCCGCTGGCAGGCGGTTCAATCGATCTGCGCTTGGGCCAGCTGTTGCGGCTGCTGGGCCGACCGGGCGCCAGCGCTGCCGAGTTCCGCGGCCTTGCCGCATTTGGCGGCGAGCCGCCGTTCGACCTGCCGGAGCACGGGCTGGCCGTGCGCGGCAGCGCCTCGGTGCTGGATGCGCCGGCCTGGATCGCCGTCGCCGGTGCCGGCGGTGGACAGGGCGTCGCGCTCGACAGCATCGATCTCGTCGCCGGACAGCTGCGCGTGGGCGAGCGGAGCTTGGTCGACCAGCGCCTGCGCTACCGCCTGCGCGAGGATGGCGTCCGCGAGATCCTGCTCGATGGTGCGTCCGCGCAGGGACGCATCGAATGGCCCGTGGACGCGACGCTGCCGGTGCTGGGGCGTTTCGAGCGCCTGTCCTGGCCGCCGGGCCCGGACGAGGATCCGAACGCACCGCCGCGGCAGGTGCAGGAGCCCGATCCCACCGCGCTGCCGCCCCTTGACCTGCTGGTCGAGGATGCCAGCTTCGGCAAGATGAAGCTGGGCCGACTGGAGCTGCTGACTCGCCGTGGCCCGGACGGCCAGCTGGTCGAGCGCCTGCAGACGCGCTCGCCCGATCTGGCCATCGACATCCGCGGCGACTGGAGCCGGACCCTGCAGGGCAGCGAAAGCCGCTTCACCCTCGGCTTCAGCGGCGATGACCTCGGCCGCATGCTGGCCGCGCTGGGCATCACGCCGCTGGTGCAGGGCGGGAAGACCCGCGCCGACATGGACCTGCGCTGGCAGGGCGGCCCGGCCAACTTCGCCTTCTCGGTGGCTGATGGCCAGCTGCGCCTGACCGTGGGCAAGGGCCGCGTGCCCGAACTGGAGCCGGGGGCCGGGCGCTTCATCGGCCTGCTCAGCCTCGCCGAGATCCCGCGTCGTCTGGCCCTGGATTTCAGTGACTTCTTCCGCTCCGGGCTGGCCTTCAACAGCATCGAGGGCAGCTTCCAGCTGCTCGGCGGTAATGCCGTGACCGACGACCTGCGGATAGACGGTCCGGCCGCCGAGATCAAGCTGCGCGGGCGCACCGGCCTCGCCACCCGCGACTACGCCCTGCAGGTGGAAGTTCTGCCGCGCACCGGCAGTGTGTTGCCGGCGTTGGGGGCCATCACCGCGGGGCCGGCCGGCGCGGCGGTGGGCGCCGTCGCGCAGGCCGTTCTGCAAGCGCCGATGAAGCAGATGAACCGCACGCTCTACAGCGTCGAAGGCAGCTGGGATGCGCCCAAGATCGAGGTGATCGATCGCGGCCCCGAGCGCCCGCAGGCCACGGCTGCCGAGCGCGACTCCCCGGTCGAGCGCTGACTCACGACGCGCGCCGCTTCTCGATTTCAGCCGCCGGAGCGGGGGCATGGGTCGCTCGACTCTCGCCGCGAGCTTCACTGGTGCGGGGAGATCCGGCGGTGTTGGCTCTGGGCGCTCAGCCTGCGAACAGCCCGCGCACGGCCCGGCGAGCGCTCTCGAAGCCGAAATGACGCTCGACATTGGCGAGGCCACCCGCCGACAGCGTGTGCCAGAGCTCGCGATCGCGATAAGCGCGTAGAACCTGCCTGGCGAAGTCTTCTGCGCTCTCGGCGACCAGCACATCCACCCCGGGCTCGGCGTGCATGCCCTCGATCGCAATCGGGGTGGCCACCACCGGCTGGCCATAGCTCATGCTCATGTTGACCTTGCCCTTGACGCCGGCGCCGTAGCGCAGGGGCGCCACCGCCAGCCGGCAGTCGTCCATGAAGGGCGCGACGTCCGGGACGAAGCCCTGGAACACGATGCCGGGGCGCTCGCCGAGCGCGCGTACGGACTCGGGGGCCTTGCTGCCGACGATATGGAAGGTGATCTCCGGCGCCTCGGCGCGGATCAGCGGCAGCACTTCATCGGCGAACCACAGCACCGCATCGACGTTCGGGGTGTGCTGGTAGCCGCCCATGAACACGAGGTCGTGGCGCTGCTCGAAGGGCTTGCGACAGCCAAACACCTCGTGGACGTTCGAGAGGATGTCGACGCGCGCGCCGGGGGCTTCCGTGGCCAGCAGGGCCTGCTCGACCGGGCTGACCACGAGCGTGATGTCGCTGCGCCGGATGAGATCCAGCTCTTTATCGCGGGTCTGCGCGGCCTGGCGGCGCAGGTCATCGCGCCCCGACAGCTCGGCCTCGCGCTGCTCGCGCAGGTAGTGCAGGTCGACGGTATCGAACACCAGCCGCGCCTGTGGCGCGTGCAGGCGCACCAGGTCGACGTACTGGATGGCGATGTAGTGCCGGCTCAGCACGATCAAGTCGAAGTGCCGCCCGTGCTCGGCGAACCAGCCCGGCACGTCGGCCAGGAAGGGGTGCCACAGCACCTCGACGCCAAGCTGCTGCAGATCGGTGGTGTAGCGCTCGACGAAGGCGCGGTTGTCGGCGAAGAAGCTCACCGCCACGCCCTCGGCGCGCAGCACGCGCATCAGGTTGACCATGCGCAGCGAGCCGGAATCCTGGTCGGGCGTCGGCGTGGTGGCATCGATGATCAGCACGCGGCGGCTGTCGCGGTGCTGACGCGCCAACTCGATCGGCGTGCCCGGCGCCGGATGGGCTTTGAGCCGCTCGGCCCAGCGTTCGAGGAATTTCTGTTGGTTGACGACCTGGTAGGCCTTGACCCCGGTCGAGGTGTCGGTGCCCGAGCTCACGCCCTCGAAATGCACCACCGCCGACTTCGGCTGGTAGAGCACGCGCAGGCCGTGGGCCCAGACCTTCATGGCGAGGTCGGTGTCTTCGTAGTAGGCCGGTGCGTAGTGGCGGTCGAAGCCGCCGAACTCGGCGAACAGCTCGGCGCGGATGGCGATCGCCGCGCCCGAGCAGTAGTCGACCTCGCGCAGATAGTTGTATTCCGGCGCGCCGGGGTCGCCGAAGCGGCCGTAGTTCCATCCCGAAGCATCGTTGAAGACGATGCCTCCGGCTTCCTGCAGGCGGCCGTCGGGGTAGATGAGCTTGGCGCCGACCAGGCCGACGCGCGCTTCCGTCTCGAAGGTCTCGATCAGCGCGTCCAGCCAGCCCGGCTGCACCGCCGTGTCGTTGTTGAGGAAGACCAGGTACTCGCCGCGCGCAGCCTCGGCGCCGGCATTGCAGGCGCCGATGAAGCCGAGGTTCTGCGGATTGCGCTGGTAGCGCAGGCCCTCGATCTGCGGCAGGGTCGCTTCGGTGTCATCCGCGGAGCAGTCGTCGACGACGATGATCTCGGCGGCGATCAGCGAGGGGTGCGCTGCGATCGAGCGCAGGCAGGTCAGGCTGTGATCGAGGTGGTTGTAGACCGGAATCACCACGCTGACGCGCGGCGTCTCGGGGCAGGGCAGGGCGAAGGGCGCGAAGGGCAGGCTCGTTGGAATGTCGAGCACGGTCGGCGGCAGTTCGGGGCGCACTTCGGCGCGGATGCGCTGCAGGGTGCCGCTGACCCCGCGCGTGCGCAGGCTGCGCAGACCGCGGCTCACCAGTGAGCCCGCGCGCTGGCGGCGGAAGCCCAAGCTGGCCAGGCCACGCTCGATCAGCTTGCGGGCGCCGCGCAGCGGCCGGGTCAGCTTCCACGAGCTGCTCTGCAGGATGCGATTGCGCTCTGCCTCGAACTCGTCGCGCTGGCGCTCCAGCGACTGCACCCACTCGCCGAGCCGGCGCACTTCATGGTCGAGCGCGTCGAGTCGACCGGCGGCGACCTCGGCGGCTTCGCTCAGGCTGGTGCGGTCGCCGAGCTGTTCCGAGGATTCGCCGGCGGCACGTAGCACCTGCAGCAGCCGCAGGCGCGAGGCCTCGACCGATTCGCCAGCGCTTTCGAGCTCCCGCTCCAGCGCCGTGATGCGTAGCCCCTGGTTCTCGGCCCAGGCGGTGCGCTCCTGCGCGAGCTTTTCCTGGTCGCGTGCCCAGCGGGCCCGCTCGGCGGCCTGCGCTTCCCAATGGAGGCTGCGCGCGCTCAAGGCATCGATGTGCGCCTTGGCCTCCGCGAGCCGTGCGGCCAAGCCCAGCGCAGAGATCTCGACCAGCGGGCGCACGCCATTCGCAGCGGCCAGCGCCGAGCGGATCTGAATGTTCAGGGCCTCGGCATAGGCAGCCGCCATGTCGGCGAGGCTCTGCACGGCTACTGGCCGCGCACGCAGGCTGGCCAGCGCGGCGGGGCTACGGGCGATGAACTCGAGGGCGCGCGCGATGGCGCCGGCATCGGGCTCGACCAGCAGTCCGTCGCGGCCGTGCTGGATGCGTTCGAGGTAACTGCCAAGACGGGTCGCCAACACCGGCAGGCCCAGCAGGCGCAGCTCGCTCAAGGTGTAGCTGAAGGTTTCGGCCACGCTGGCCGGCAGCAGGGCGATGTCGGGATTCAGCTCGGCGACGAGGCGCGGCAGATCCTCGCGCTGGTAGTCCATCAGCAGATGCACGCGATCGGCGCCGAAGAAGCGCATGCCCGCCGCGCCGCAACCGAGCAGGACCAGTTCGACCTGCTCGGGCAGGCGCGGAATCAGCTCCGCCAGCAGATGCTCACCCTTGCCCCCGTTGATCCGGCCCGGAACCAGCACCCGCAGGCGCGCACGCCCGGCGCGGCTGGCCGGCGGCGGCAGCGGCGCAGCGAAGGGCGCGATGCCGTGGGGAATGCACTGCTGCGGCAGTTCCGAAAGCGCCGGCGCCAGCCGCAGGTAGTTGCCGAGCACGGCGCGGGTGGGGGCGATCAGGCGCGCCCGGGCCTTCAGCAGCGCTTCGATGTAGGCGGCGCGCAGCGCCAGCCAGGCCTCGGCCCGGCGTTCGCCGAAGGGGTAATCCGCGCCCTGCGCGGCGACGCAGGCGCGTAGCGCAGGCTCCGAGCCATCGAAGTCGGCGGCGCCAAAGTCAGCGTGCAGGCTGGGCCACAAGGGGTGATAGTCGTGGCAGACGACCGCGGTCGGCAGTCCGCTGCGCAGCAGATCGAGGCTGAGCCCGATCAGCGAGGACACCAGCACGCCCCCCACGCCATAGTCCACGCAGACTGCGGAGAGGAAGTCGACGCACTCGCGCGAATGCAGCGCCGTCGCTGCGATCGGCGCGGCCAGCGGCTGCTCGCGCAGGGCGCTGCCCCCGGGACGCAGTCGCAGCGCCAGGGCGACTCCGGTCAACCTGCTGTCCGGTGCGCTCACCGCTTGCAGCAGCAGGTGATGCGCATGCAGGTCGGACTCAATCAAATCGCCGACGAAACGCTCGCTGCCGCCGCCCCAGCCGTGCAGGGCATGCAGCAGGACGGGCCTGCCGTCGAGTCCCGGATAGCCCTTGGGCAAGGATTCCGAGGTCAGCGGCTGCAGCCGCGCACGCAGCCCCGCCAGCACTGGCGGATCAAACCGGGTGGGGTGGGCGCCCTGGTCCGCAGCCGGCAGGCAGACACGGGCATAGAGCTCGGCCTCGCAGTCAGCAGGAAGGGCTGGCCACGGCTCGGCGGCCAGCAGTGCCGCAAACTGGCCGACGCGCGCCGCCGGCAGGCGGCAGCAGCGCGGATCGAAGCCGGTGTCGGGCAGGGGCTCGGCAGGCGCAGCCAGCCAGCACAGCCGGTCGAGGCTATCCGCATCGACCACGCCGCTAGCGCCGGCTTGGAGCGCGAGCGCACCAGCATCCAGCACGCTCAGCACACGCTCGCTCCGCGGCAGCCGCAGCAGGCGCAGCGCCGTGTAGGGCGGCAGTTCCGCATCAAGGTCCAGCAGCAGCACTGGACAGCCCGGCTGCGCCAGCAGCGCAGCCTGCAGCGCGGAGGCCGCGTCGCTGGCCTGCAGCACCTGCAGATCAGCGGGCAAACCCGCGAGGCAGGGCAGCGGGGGCAGGGCCTCGAGACGGGTCTGGCCGGGCGCGAGATGCTTGGCGTAAACGCAGAGCAGGGCGGGGTGGGTGCCGTCCGAGGGGAGACTGGAGTTCAAGGAAATTCCGATGGCTGGATGCGGCGGTGAGGCGGCCGCGGGCGCGATTCCTGCGCGTGGGGCGCATTGACGGCGCGGATTATCGCAACCGCGTGCAGGCGAGGCCAGCGCGGACGATCCAGCGGCAGGCAGGCGACGCTGCCCGACGCCTGCCAGAACCGGTCTCGGCCAGGACGCCAGCCCGGCCCCCTTGGGTCGCTACACTGCGGCGCTGGACAAGTGGCTGCAGCCGCATCGGACCCCTCCCTTGAGTCGACAGAACACCACCCGCAGGGCGCCCGTCCCTGCCGAGCAACGACGCTGGCCAGGCCTTCTGTGGCGACTGTTGGCGCCCGTGCTGCTGCTCGGTCTAGGTTTCGGCGCGGGCTTCCTCGCGCCCTACTTCTACGTGATCGACCAGCGCGTCGCCGCCGACTTCGCGGCGCTGACCTGGCAGGTGCCGACGCGGGTCATGGCCCGGCCGCTGCGGCTTGACGTGGGTGTCCCGATGGATCTGGCCGGACTGCGCGCCGAGCTGGACGCGGCCGGCTACCGCGAGGACGGGCAGGGCCGCGAGGCCGGCAGCTACGGCGTGGACGGCGGTTCGGTGCAGCTGACCACGCGCGCCTTCATCGACGTCGATGGCCCGCAATCGTCACGCAGCGTGCGCGTCCAGCTGGCGCAAGGGAAGGTGCGCTCGCTCACCAATCTCTCGGGCACTGCGGTGCGGGAACTCCGAGTCGACCCCGCCCGCATCGCGACCCTGTACGGCGAAAAGCGCGAGGAGCGCCGGCTGGTTCGGCTGGAGGATGTGCCGCCGCTGTTCGTGATGAGCCTGCAGGCGGTCGAGGACCGCGACTTCAAGCATCACATCGGCGTCGACTTCAGCGGCATCGTGCGCGCCGCCTGGATCAACCTGCGCGAGGGTGAGGTGCGGCAGGGCGCCAGCACGCTCACCCAGCAGCTCGCCCGCAACCTCTACCTGAGCCGCGAGCAGGCGCTGTGGCGCAAGGTCAAGGAAGCCCTGCACGCGCTGGCGATGGAGCGCCGCTTCTCCAAGGCGCAGATCCTGGAGGCCTACCTCAACGAGATCTTCCTCGGCCAGCAGGGCAACCAGGCCATCCACGGCGTGGCCGCAGCCGCGGATTTCTGGTTCGGTCGCGAGCTGGGCCAGCTCAAGCCGCATGAGATCGCCCTGATCATCGGCATGATCCGCGGGCCGTCCTACTACGACCCGCGCCGCCACCCCGAACGTGCCCTGACTCGACGCAATCGCGTGCTGAACCAGATGGCCGAGACCGGCCTGATCGATGCCGCGACCGCCGAACGTGAGGCTGCCTTGCCACTCGGCATCAAGCGCCAGGTCGGGCTGGCCGGCAACCGTGCGCCGTCCTTTCTGGCCTTGGTGCGCACCCAGCTGGAGCGGGACTACAAGGCCGAGGACCTGCGCGGCGCAGGGCTCACCATCCACACCACGCTGTCGCCGCTGGCGCAGTCGCTGGCCGAGCGCGCCGCGCGCGAGCAGCTCGCCGAGCTGCAGACGCAGGGGCGCCCCGAGCTGCAAACCGCGGTGGTGCTCACCGACAGCGAGCGCGGCGAAGTGCTCGCCCTGGTCGGCGACCGCGAAGGCGAGGGCAGTGGCTTCAACCGCGCGCTTGATGCGCAGCGCCCCGTCGGCTCGCTGATCAAACCCTTCGTCTATCTGCTGGCGCTGGCCCAACCGGGGCGCTTCGCCCTGGCCACACCACTCGAGGACGCGCCGATCGAGCTGCGCCTGCCGAATGGCCAGACCTGGGCCCCCACCAACGCGGATGACGTCAGCCACGGCACGGTGACCCTGCTGCAGGCGCTGGCGCAGTCCTACAACCAGGCGACGGTGCGGTTGGGCATGGAGCTCGGGGTGGACCGCGCCAGTCGGCTGATCGAAGCGCTGTCCGGAACCCGCCCGCCGGCGCACCCTTCGCTGCTGCTCGGCGCGGTCGACATGAGCCCTTATCAGATGGCCCAGCTCTACCAGTTCCTCGCTTCCGGTGGACGTTTGCAGCCGCTGCGCGCGGTCCGCGGCGTGCTGGACGCACAGGGTTCGACGCTGACCCGCTACGAGAAGGCGTCCGATCCGGCGCAGCCGGGCGATGCGCTGGCCGCCCGCCTGATCGGCATGGCCCTGCAGGAAGCCGCGCGCAGCGGCACCGGCCGGCGCCTGTACGCCGAAGGCTTGGGGCATCTGCAGCCGGCAGGCAAGACCGGCACCAGCAATGACAGCCGGGACAGCTGGTTCGCCGGCTACACAGGGTCCCATCTCGCTGTGGTGTGGGTGGGCAACGACGGCAATGCACCGACCGGGCTGTACGGCGCTTCCGGTGCAATGCGGGTCTGGACCGACCTGTTCAAGCGTCTACCCAGCTCCCCGCTGAACGTCGGCGAGGACGGGCTGGAGTTCGCCTGGCTCGCCGCCGACAATTTCGCGCTCACCGATGAAGGCTGTCCCGGCGCACGCCGCTTCGCCTTCATCCGCGGCTATACCCCAGAAACCTATGACGGCTGCCCGATGGCGCGCGTGCGCGAATGGTTCGGCGGCGGAGATCCCGAACAGTGAAGCGTCTGACCCTGCTTGTGTGCACCGGCCTGCTGCTCTCCGGCTGCGCAACGTTCCAGCCGGTGCAAACCGTGCAGGCGCCCGAGCCCGAACCGCCGGCCCGCGACCTGATCGCTGAGCTCTATGCGATGGTCGAGGCTGAAGACGCGATCGTGGTCGAGCCGCTGCCCGACCCGGAAATCGAGGATCTGCGGGCCGCCGCGCATGAGGCACTGGCCCTGCGTGACCTGGAGCTCGCCGCCCGCAACCTCGCGCAGGCGCTGGAGATCCGCCCAGGCCGCCCGGACCTGCTGCAGCTGCGTGCCGAAGTCGCCCTGGGTCAGCAGCTGCTGGACGAGGCCGAGCAGTACGCCATCGCCTCGTTCGAGAACGGTCCACGACTGGGACCACTGTGCCGCCGCAACTGGGCCGCGATCCAACTGGCCCGCGAAGTGCGTGGCAACGCTGCTGAAGCCGAGACCGCGCGCGCGCAGTCGCAGCGCTGCACGGCGGAGCCCGTCATTCGCATGTGAGGTCCGGCGCTCTCCTCGCGCCTGACCGCTTCGATGTCCTCCAAGGCTGCAGCCTCACGCGCAGCCGCTAAGATGCGGGCCCATGGAACTGCTCGACGCCACGGCCGCGGCACTGTCCGCGCAGGGCCCGCTGGCGCGGGCCTGGCCGGAATTCCGTGCGCGCGAGGCGCAGCAGCGGCTCGCTGAAGCCGTCTCCACCGCCATGCTGGAGCGCGGCGAACTCATCGCCGAAGCCGGCACCGGCACCGGCAAGACCTACGCCTACCTGGTGCCAGCGCTTCTGTCCGGCCTGCGGGTGATCGTCTCCACCGGCACCCGCGCCCTGCAGGACCAGCTCTATCACCGCGACCTGCCGCGACTGCGCGAGGCTCTGGGCGTCGGCCTCAAGACCGCCCTGCTGAAAGGCCGCAGCAACTACCTGTGCTGGTACCGCATGGACCGCGCGCGCAGCGATCGCCTGTTCGGCTCGCGTGAGCAGGCCGCCCAGCTTGCGCGGGTCTGGAGCTTCGCCGGTGCCAGCGAGGACGGCGACATCGCCGGCATCGACTTCGTCACCGAGGACTCGGCCCTGTGGCCGCAGATCACCTCGACGCCGGACAACTGCCTCGGCAGCGAGTGTCCCTTCTACGGCGAGTGCTTCGTCGCCAAGGCCCGGGCCCGCGCGCAGGCGGCCGATCTGGTGGTGGTCAATCACCATCTGCTGTTCGCCGATTTGGCCCTGAAGCGGGAGGGCTTCGGCGAGATCCTGCCCGGCGCACATGCCTTCGTGATCGACGAGGCGCACCAGCTGCCCGAGCTCGCCACGCGCTTCTTCGGCAGCAGCCTTTCCGCGCGCCAGCTGCAGGAGCTGGGCCGCGATGCGCTCGCCGAAGCGCAGCAGGCCTCCGGCGCCACCGGCGCGCTGCAGCCGGCGGTGGAGGCGATGGACAAGGCCCTGCGTGAGTTCCGCCTGGCCTGGGACCCGCTGCCCGCGCGCGGTCCGATCGAACAGGCCCTGCGCCACGATCCCTGTGCCGACAGCCTGGAGGTGCTGGAGCATGCGCTCGACGACCTGCTGCACGCGATCGAAGGCCAGGCCGAACGCAGCCCAGGCCTCGAAGCCTGCCTGGTACGTGCGCAGTCGCTGCAGCAGCGGATGCAGGCCCTGCATCCGCGGGGCGACGACAGCGTGCCGCAGGTGCGCTGGTACGAGTTGGCGTCGCGCGGCTTCAGCCTGCATGTGACTCCACTGGATATCGCCGGGCCGCTCACCGAGTTCCGCGCGAAGGCGCATGCGGCCTGGATCTTCACCTCGGCCACGCTGGCGGTCAGCGGCAGCTTCAGCCACTTCGCCGATCAGCTGGGCCTGATCGAGCCACGCACCCTGCTGGAGCCCAGCCCCTTCGACTACGGACAGCAGTCGCTGGCCTGGCTGCCGCCGGCGCTGCCGGATCCGATCGAGCGCGGTTACACCGCGGCCCTGCTGCGCGCCAGCCTGCCGGCGCTGGAGGCCTCGCAGGGGCGCGCCTTCCTGCTGTTCACCAGCCATCGTGCCCTGCGCGAGGCCGCCGAGTGGCTCGCAGCGAACGCACCCGGCTTTCCGCTGTTCGTGCAGGGGAGCCAGCCCCGACATCGCCTGCTGCAGGCCTTTCGCGAGTCGGGCAATGGCCTGCTGCTGGGGGCGGCCAGCTTCTGGGAGGGTGTCGACGTGGCCGGCGAGGCGCTGTCGCTGGTGCTGATCGACAAGCTGCCGTTTGCGGCGCCCGATGACCCGGTGCTCGAAGCGCGGCTGGACCACATCCGCCGCAACGGCGGCAACCCCTTCCGCGACTGGCAGCTGCCGACCGCGGTGATCGCCTTCAAGCAGGGGGTGGGGCGGCTCATCCGCAGCGAGAGCGACCGCGGCGTGCTGGTGCTCGGCGACCCGCGACTGAACCGCAAGGGCTATGGGCGCAGCTTCCTCAGCAGCCTGCCGCCGCTGCCGCGCACCGAGCGCATCGAGGATGTGCGCGCGTTCTTCGCGGCTTCGCCCCTCCCCATCGAAGGCGTCTGTTCAGCGGCGAGCGCCAGCCTGATCCGCAGCTTCGACATCGACGAGCCCGATCCAGTCTGAGTGCGGGCAGGGTCGCGAATCCGCATCTCGCGCGGCCCGCGGCTGGACAGACCGGCCCCTGCACGTACACTCGGCGGTTTCCCGTTGTCCGGCCCCGCGATGAACCTGCTCGCCATCGACACCACCACCGAAGCCTGCAGCGTCGCCCTGCGCTGCGGCGACGCCGTGCTGGAGCGCTTCGAGATCGCGCCGCGCCGCCATGCCGAGCTGGTCTTGCCGTGGGCGGATGCGCTGCTGTCGGAAGCCGGAATCGCCCGCAATCAACTGGATGCGATCGCCGTCGGCATCGGCCCCGGCGCGTTCACTGGCGTGCGTCTGGCGGTGGCGTTGGGGCAGGGCCTGGCGCTTACGCTGGGGCGCCCGCTGATCGGCATCAGCAGCCTGCAGATCCTCGCGGCCGGCGCACGCGGCGCGCAGCCGGGTGACGGCGTGTTCGCCAGCATCGATGCGCGCATGGGCGAGGTCTACGCCGCGGCCTTCCGTATCCATCGTGATGGCCTGCCCGAACCCGTCGACGCGCCGCAGCTGGCGCGGCCCGACGAGGTGCGCCTGCCCGAGGACAGCTATGGCTGGGCCCGCGGCACCGGGCTCGCCGCAGGCCAGGGCGAAGTCGGCCAGCGTCTGCAGGCCCAGGGCTGGCGGTTGGAGCCGGGTGCCCTGCCAGCTGCCACCGATCTGGCCCGTCTGGCGCTGCGCGCATACGACCTCGGCGCCTATTCCGAGCACCCGGAAGACGTCCAGCCTCTGTACCTCCGCGACAAGGTGGCGCAGACCATCGCCGAGCGAGAGGGACGCTGAGCGAGGCAGCTGCGCCCACGTGGCTCCCGCCTCATGCACACTTGGGGCTTGGTTCGTTTCTGGAGCGCGCATGGGGACCGGCAAGGACACGAGCGCTTTCTGCGCAGTCTGTGGACGCAGGTTCGCGCGCCGCCAGCTCACACATGCACTGGCGGTGCGTGACGGCATCGCCGAGCTGATCCGCGAGAGCCACCCGGATTGGAACGAGGACTCGCTGATCTGTTCCCCGGATCTGCAGGCCTATCGGACCCGCTACGTCCGCTCACTGCTCCAGGCCGAGCGGGGCGAGCTGACCCAGCTGGAACAGGAAGTGCTGCTCAGCCTGCGCGACCATGATCTGTTGAGTCGCAACGTCGACCTCGACGTGCAGCAGCAGTGGACGCTCGGCGAGCGCCTGGCGGATCGGATCGCGACCTTCGGTGGAAGCTGGGCCTTCCTGATCTGCTTCGGCCTGTTCCTCGCGGCCTGGATCGCGCTCAACACGTTCGTCTTGGTGGCGCGCCCGCCGGATCCGTATCCCTTCATCCTGTTGAACCTTCTGCTCTCCTGTCTCGCCGCGATCCAGGCTCCGATCATCATGATGAGCCAGAACCGACAGGAGGCGAAGGACCGTGCCAGGGCGCAGCACGACTACCAGATCAACATGAAGGCCGAGCTCGAGATTCGCCATTTGCACGAGAAAATGGACCACCTGCTCTCCCACCAGTGGGAGCGCCTCGCGCAGATCCAGGAGATCCAGCTCGACCTGCTCGCGGAGCTTGAGCGAAAGCGCTGAAGGCGCACCGTGCCGAGCAGGCGCCAAGGCGCGGGTCCATCACCCCAGCGGTGGTCAGCTCCTCGGAAAGTCGTCGAGCAGGCCTTTCGCGACCCGCGTCATCGCGCCGCGGCGCAGGGCGAAATCCCAGTAGCTGCCGCCGAGCTGGCGCCACAGCACCGCCGAACGCACAGCGGCCAGAAGGGCGGCGCGTATTTGCGCCACCACGGCCGACTGAGCGAGCTGCAGCGGGTTACCCTGAACCATCACGCGCGGCTTGAGCTGGCTGAGCGTATCGGCGTAGAGGTCGGCAAGGCGCTGGCTGACGCTGCCGTGCTCGCTGCCAAAGTGCTCGCGCTGGCGCTCGATCGACTCGATGCCCTGGCGCAGGGCGTCCAGCATCTTCGGCTGTTTGACCAGCTGACGCTCCAACTGCAGGACGGTGACGGCCATCCGCGATAGGGCAACGTCGCGACCCTGGCCGCTGATCTGGCGCAGCAGACAGATCAACCCCGGCTGCAGGCGCGGGGCGCCGCCGTAGACCGCTTCGACACTTTCCGCATCGAGGCGGAAAACGCTGTCGAGGCAGGGCTGCACCAGATCGGCGTCGGCGCGGCCTTCGTGGGCGATCTGGCGCACGGCTGTCAGTGCCTGCAGCAGGCCGGCGAGCGCGAGCACGCGGTCTTTCATTCAACCTCCATGGCATGGATCTCGAGCGGGGCATCGGTGGCTTCGATGACCGCCCCGCCCAGGCAGACCTCGCCAGCATAGAAAACGATGGATTGGCCAGGAGTGACGGCGCGCTGCGGGCGAGCGAACTCGACGCGCAGGCTACCGTCCTCGCGCACTTCGACGCTGCAGGATTCGTCGGCCTGGCGATAGCGAGTCTTGGCCGTGCATTCAAAACGGGTGGCGGGCGGTGCGCCGTCGGCGAAGTCGGGGCGGGCGGTGCGCAGGCGCCGGCTCATCAGGTAGGGGCTGTCGTGGCCCTGATCGACGACCAGGCGGTTGCGGGCGATGTCCTTGCCGACCACGAACCAGGGTGCCTGCGGCCGGCCACGCACGCCGCCCAGGTTGAGGCCCTCACGCTGGCCGAGAGTGTAGAAGAAGGCCCCGCCGTGGCGGCCAAGCACCACGCCCTCCGGATCGACGATCTCGCCTTCCCGGGCGGGCAGGTAGCGGCCGAGGAACTCGCGAAAATCGCGCTCGCCGATGAAGCAGATGCCGGTCGAGTCCTTCTTGGCATGGGTGGGTAGGGCGGCCTCGGCGGCGAGGCGGCGCACTTCCGACTTCGGTAGCTCACCGACCGGAAACAGGGTGGCGGAGAGCGCCTCCTGACCCAGGGTGTAGAGGAAATAGCTCTGGTCCTTGGCCGCATCGAGGCCGCGCAGCAGCTGCCAGCGGCCGTTCTCGCAGCGCACGCGCGCGTAGTGACCGGTGGCGATGCGCTCGGCGCCGAGCGCGCGGGCGTGATCGAGGAAGGTGCGGAACTTGATCTCGCGATTGCAGAGGATGTCCGGGTTGGGCGTGCGGCCGGCGCGGTATTCAGCGACGAAGTGCGCGAACACGCCGTCCCAGTACTCGGCGGCGAAGTTGCGGGTGTGGCAGCGGATGCCCAGGCGCCCGCAGACCGCGATCGCGTCCTTGCGGTCCTCCTCGGCGCGACAGCCGCCCTCGCGCGAATCTTCTTCCCAGTTCTGCATGAACAGGCCTTCGATCGGCGTGCCCGCGCGCTGCAGCAGCAGCGCGGCGACCGAGGAGTCCACGCCCCCGGACATGCCGACGATGACGGTTCCCGGCTGCATGCAGGCTCAGCCCAGCACGTGGCGCACGTGCTGGAGCGGCGCGCGCTGGCCGGCCAGGAAATCGCGCACCACCGCCTGCACCAGCGGGCTGCGCAGGCGGTCGGCTTCGGCGTCGATTTCGGCGGGCGCCAGCCACAGGCAGCGGGTGATGCCCGCATCGAGCGGCCGCGCTGGATCATGGCGCACGGCCTCGGCGCCGAAGGCGAAGCGGATGTAGGTCTTGCCAGTCTCGGCCCGCCACAGATAGCTGCCGACGAAGCACTGCGGGCGCACCTGCCAGCCGGTTTCCTCCAGCGCCTCGCGAGCGGCGGCCTCGACCAGGCCCTCGCCGGGTTCCAGGTGGCCGGCCGGCTGGTTCAGCACCAGACGACCGCGAACCTCCTCCTCCACCAGCAGGAAGCGCCCCTCGCGTACGATGACGCAGGCCACGGTGATGTCCGGGTTGAACTGGATGTCGCTCTTGGGCACGAGACACGCCGGCTGGCAAAGAGGCGGAACTTTACAACAGGCCGCAGCGCGTTCCCTGCACAGGTTCAAGCCGGGTCGACGGGATGCGGGCCAGACTGCAGCTGAAGCAGGCTCTTGCATCCGGCCGCAACGCAACCACATAGCACACCATGACCGTACTGCCTGACTTCCTACACAGTTTCCCGATGCCATCGCAGGCGCAGTCTCCACGTATGGCCGGCGACCCCGACGGCGCTCCGGATGAAGCCCAGCAGCGCGGTCTGGCGGTGGAGGAAGCACGACCGGAGGTCACTCGTCCGCCGCTCTACCAAGTGGTCCTGCTGAACGACGACTACACGCCAATGGATTTTGTGGTCGAGGTCTTGCAAGTCTTCTTCGGCATGAACTCGGAGCGCGCCACCCAGGTGATGCTGCATGTACACACCCGCGGCAAGGGCGTCTGCGGGGTGTATACACGTGAAGTGGCAGAAACCAAGGTCCAGCAGGTCAATGAATTCTCGCGCGCGCACCAGCACCCGCTGCTGTGCAGCATGGAAAAAGCGTAAGAGTGCAATCTTCGTCTGCCGGTGAGGGCACCGGCAGTCAGCGGCAGCAGCGATATCCGTCAGGCGCAAGGAGCCCCGGCATGTTCAGCAAAGATCTCGAGTTCAGCATCGGCCAGTGCTACAAGCAGGCCCGCGAGGCGCGCCATGAGTTCATGACGGTCGAGCACCTGCTGCTGTCGCTGCTGGAGAACCCCTCCGCTGTGGCCGTGCTCCGCGCCTGTGGGGCCGACCTCACCCGGCTTGGCCAGGAGCTGCGCAACATCATCAGCGAGACCGTGCCCGTGCTGGCCGCCGATGACACCCGCGACACCCAGCCGACCCTGGGTTTCCAGCGCGTGCTGCAGCGCGCGGTCTATCACGTGCAGTCCTCGGGCCGTAAGGAGGTGACCGGCGCCAACGTGCTGGTCGCGATCTTCGGCGAAAAGGACAGCCACGCGGTCTATTTCCTCGGCCAGCAGGAGATCAGCCGGCTGGACGTCGTCAACTACATCAGCCACGGCGTCGCCAAGTTGAGCAGTGAGCAGGTCAAGCCCGCCGAGCCAGAGGCGCAGAAGGAGGGCGAGGGCGAGGAGGGCAAGGCCAATCCGCTGTCCGAGTACGCCGCCAACCTCAACGAGCAGGCCAAAGCCGGCAAGATCGACCCCCTGATCGGCCGCGCCGAGGAAATCGAGCGCGTCATCCAGGTGCTCTGCCGCCGCCGCAAGAACAACCCGCTGCTGGTCGGCGAAGCCGGCGTCGGCAAGACCGCGCTGGCGGAAGGGCTGGCCAAGCGCATCGTCGATGGCGAGGTGCCCGAGGTGCTGGCGGACGCGACCATCTATGCGCTGGACCTGGGCGCCCTGGTCGCCGGCACCAAGTACCGCGGCGACTTCGAGAAGCGCCTGAAGGCCGTGCTCGCCCAGCTCAGGAAGGAGCCGGGCGCCGTCCTGTTCATCGACGAAATCCACACCATCATCGGCGCCGGCTCGGCCTCGGGCGGCACCATGGATGCGTCGAACCTGATCAAGCCCGTACTGGCCTCCGGCGAGCTGCGCTGCATCGGCTCGACCACGTTCCAGGAATACCGCGGCGTGTTCGAGAAGGACCGCGCGCTGGCGCGGCGCTTCCAGAAGATCGACGTGGTCGAGCCTTCGGTGGCCGATGCGGTCGCCATCCTCAATGGGTTGAAGACCAAGTTCGAGGAGCACCACCGGGTCGAGTACCTCGGCGAGGCGCTGCAGGCGGCGGTCGACCTCTCGGTCAAGCACATCGGCGACCGCCTGCTGCCGGACAAGGCCATCGACGTCATCGATGAGGCCGGTGCGCGCCAGCGCCTGCTGCCCGAGGACAAGCGCAAGGCGATCATCGATGTCGCCGAGATCGAGTACATCGTCGCCCGCATGGCGCGCATCCCGGCGAAGCAGGTCTCGGCCTCGGACCGTGATGTGCTGCGCAACCTCGATCGCAACCTGAAGATGGTCGTGTTCGGCCAGGACGAGGCCATCGACACCCTCGCATCCGCCATCAAGATGGCGCGCTCGGGCCTCGCCAACCCCGACAAGCCGATCGGCAGCTTCCTGTTCGCCGGCCCCACTGGCGTCGGCAAGACCGAAGTGACCCGCCAGCTGGCCATGCAGCTCGGTATCGAGCTGGTGCGTTTCGACATGTCCGAGTACATGGAGGCCCACTCGGTCAGCCGCTTGATCGGCGCGCCTCCGGGCTATGTCGGCTTCGACCAGGGTGGCCTGTTGACCGAGAAGATCGTCAAGACCCCGCACTGCGTGCTGTTGCTCGACGAGATCGAGAAGGCCCATCCGGATGTCTTCAACATCCTGCTGCAGGTGATGGACCGCGGCACGCTCACCGACACCAATGGACGCGAGGCCAACTTCCGCAACGTGATCCTGGTGATGACCACCAATGCGGGTGCCGCCCAGGCTGCGCGCCGCAGCATCGGCTTCGTCGAGCAGAACCACGCCACCGACGCCATGGAAGTGATCCGCAAGAGCTTTTCGCCGGAGTTCCGCAACCGCCTCGACGCCGTGGTGCAGTTTGGTGGACTCGACTTCGACCACATCCTGCGCGTGGTCGACAAGTTCATCATCGAGCTTGAGACCCAGCTGCAGGAGAAGCACGTCGCGCTCAGCGTCGAGCCGGAGGCCCGCCGCTGGCTGGCGCAGAACGGCTTCGATCCGCAGATGGGCGCGCGTCCCATGGCCCGCGTCATCCAGGACCAGGTCAAGCGTCCGCTGGCCGATGAGCTGCTGTTCGGCAAGCTGGTCAACGGTGGCCGCGTCACCGTGGTGGTGCGTGACGGCAAGCTGGCAGTGGAGGCCGCCGAGGAAATGCAGGGCGAGCTCAGCATCGTGGAGTGAACCGCGAACCGGTTCGCAGATGCGGGGCGTGGCATTCTTCCCCGGCCCGCGCGACGCGCTGTACACGCCTTCTGGTTGTTGCCCTGTCCGGTTTTCGCGCATAACCTCGACGGATTCTTGACAGACGGCGCCCTGCAGGGCGCCGTACTTCCGTGGGGGAAGGCGTGGGGGCAAGCAAGCTGTGGGGTGGCGCGCTGGCGCTGCTGGTGGGGCTGGCCTTCGGGCTGGCGGTCTACGCGGGCACTCTGCTGCCCGATCTGACCGCGCGGGGCTCGCAGCCCGGGCTGCTGCATCCCATCGAGACTTCCGGCGACTGCATGGGCTGCCATGCCGGTGGCACCCTCGAATTCCACTACCCGGCCACCAGCTGGAAGGGTTCGATGATGGCCAATGCCGGCCGCGACCCGGTGTTCTGGGCCGCGCTGGACGTTGCCAATGCCGACGGAGAAAGCATCGGGGTGCCCGGCGTGGGCGACTGGTGTCTCCGCTGCCACGTGCCCGAGGGCTGGTTCGCCGGCCGCGTCAGCAAGACCGCGAGCGGCACCCGCGTGGAGGGTACCGATGGCTGCCTTCTGCAGGGCAAGCATGATGACGTGCCCGGTTTTGGCAACGATTACGCGGGCGTTGGCTGTCACTACTGTCATCGCGCCCAGCCGAACGGCCCGAACGGCGAGCCGAACCACCTGGAGAGCGGGGACGTCTGGCTGGACGACGAGCCCTGCGAGAACGGTGGTAGCGGCCCGTGCCGCGGCGGACCCTACGACTATGCCCGCGAGGGCACTTCACCGCCGCCCCATCCTTGGAAGCAGTCGTCGCATCTGTCGAGCAGCGAGATGTGCGGCAGCTGCCACGACGTGACTTCGCCCCTCAACAACGGTGTACCGCTGCGCACGCTGGTCAGCGCTGCCGGAGTGGACACGGGCATCGCCTTCCCGATCGAGCGCACCTACAGCGAATGGCGCAAGAGTGATTACGGCTCCGCGCTGTTCGCCGATGGTGCGGAGGCTGCGCCGATGCGCAATCAGCCCGGCGTCGTGGTCAAGCAGCAGCAGACCTGCCAGGACTGCCACATGGAAATCGCGCGCAGCGACAATCCCGAGGAGCAGTTCCTGGCCTGTTTCTACGGCCCCAACCGCAACGGCACGCTGTCCGTGCACAACTTCTCCGGCGCCAACGCTTGGGTCCCGAAGATCCTGAAGGGCGAGTTCCCGGGCCTGGGCTACGACGAGGCCTTCGATCAGGCGATCCTGTGGTCGACGCAACTCCTCACCCAGCGCACCGCGCTGCTGTCCGCGCGCGGCCAGCGCTCGGCCGATGGACAGACGCTGGAGGTGGAGGTTGAAGTCACCAATCGGTCAGGCCACAAGCTGCCCACGGGCTACTCCGAAGGCCGTCGCATGTGGATCGAGTTGGAAGTGCGCGATGCCCAGGGCAGCCTCGTCTACAGCAACGGCAGTTGGGATCCCGCGACCGGCGAGCTGCAGCGGGATGCGCAGACGCGCGTCTACGAGATCAAGCAGGGCATCTGGGATCCGGGCTCAGGCAGCTGTCGCATCGCCGACGCACAGGGCAGGGCGAGCTTCCATTTCGTCTTGAACAACTGCGTGGCGAAGGACAATCGCATTCCTCCGCTGGGGTTCACGGGTGGCAACGATGTCGAGATCGCCCCGGTGGGCGCGATCTATCCGCCAGAACGACCCGGTTCCGAGCGCTTACGCAATGTCGATATGGCCCGCTACAGCATTCCGGTCGCGGGCGTCAGCGGTCCGCTCACGGTACAGGCGCGACTGCACTTCCAGATTTCCAGCAAGGAGTACGTCGAGTTTCTCCGCGATCAGGCCGTGGAACGCGACTTCGAGGGCGAAAACGCGATGTGTGAGGGTGGGCCTGGCCGGCCCTTCGATGTCGGCCCGCAGAATCTGAGTCGCGGTGCCTATCTTTATGGGCTGTGGTCCAACCCGGCTTACGGAAGATCACCGCCGATCTTGATGGAAAGCGCTTCGGCGCAGGTGCCTTGATCCCTGCCTGCCCTCGAGAAGGCGGCGGTGAGTGGATTCAGGCGTGATGGTTTGCACACAGCGAGCGCAGCACTGGGAAAGAGTGCGCGTTCAAACCTAGGGTCTTGGGGGTATCGATGTTCAAGCATCTTCCTGCGGCGCTTCTCGCCGCACTCGCAATTACGCCTCTCGCCACTGCGCAGGTGGTCGAGAGCCAGGCTCAAGCCGCCAGAAACGCCCAGCAGTGGATGGTCTGGGGCGGCGAGCTGCGCTTCAACTGGAACCGCGACCTGATGGGGGATCTCGGATTCACCGTGAGTCCCGCGAAGGATCGGCTCGACGTGCGTGACGAACCGCATGTGGAACGCATTGCCCTGCGCGAAGCGGCCGGTCTCGAGATACGCGTAGAGAATTCCTCCGACTTCGCTGGCTTCGCGGGCGGTCGCCTGCAGTCCCGCGGCGGTTTTCGGTTGACTGGCGAGAACCTCGACATCGATCTCAGCAATCTGGTGCTGCGTCCGAGCCCGAAGCATCCATTCCAGCTCGATGTCATTAGCGCGGACGGTAAAGCCTGGTTCTACATCGACCGTCTCATGTACAAGCTGGAGGGCGGCGACGTTCCCCAGATGAACGTACGCGCCATGGATCTGCGCATCGCGCCCGAGCTCGCGGCCGCCCTCGGCAACCGAGCCTATGCCGGCTGGGTGGTGGCGGGCCTTGAGATGTACGCGCGCATCGCCACGCCGGGCGCCGTCATCGCCCGGCCCAAGGGCAGTTCACGTTGGCACGGAAGCCCGGCCCCCAACGGCGGGGTGTACGAAGTCGATGTCTTCATGAGCAGCTTCAACCTGCAGTACACCCGCAAACAGAACGCAGCCGATGGCCCTGGCGGGCAGAACACCGGACTCGTGGTCTTCACTCCCAGCTCGACCCTGCGGAACAACCGCGGAACCGGTTCGGCCGACGAGTCCAACCTCGGCAATCCATTGATCGCCACCGTCGCTGGCGACCCACTTGGCACCAGTACAGCGCGTTACGCGGCCGATGTGCCGTGGTGGCAGAAGTTCAGCGGCAACTTCGCGCCTCACGGCAACGACCAGCACCCCTACCTGATCTGGAACCTCTACCGCGTCGATTCCACCGGCCGCATCGAGCAGATCGGACGCTCCGGCGTGAAGCACGCCTGGCTGACCACCAACTCGCCCTGCGACGTCAATCCGGGCAACAACCACATCCTCGGCCGCGGCTGTGTCGATACCTATGGCACCGGCAACAATGATGCGATCACCGACTTGGGTCCGCGCAACGAGATCCTGCCCTTCACGGGGCAGTGGGGACGCTGCGGTTCGGTCTACGACGCCGACTGCAACGGCGCGCGCGACACCAGCTCGCCCTGTGTCAATGTCGGCGGCACGGACTGCAGCAATTACGCGTTCCGGATGCCGGTGATCGAGCAGTTCATCGATACCAGCCTGAATCCGGGTGCCACCTATTTCGCGGAGTCCTGGTACATCGTCCGCGACGACATCAACATCCAGAACACGATGCAGTCGCTGCCCATCACCTTCAACTGGACCGGCAGCGCCTGGAACAGCATGAATGGCACACCTTTGCGTCTCGGCGCGGCGCTGGGGCGGTGGGTGGCGCCTGACACCACGGCACCCAACGAGCGGAGCACGGATATCAAGACGGGGGATGGCAGCCTGCGTGTCGCCCTGCGGGTGAACGACCTCGGCGGCGGCCAGTACCGCTACGACTACGCAGTGATGAACTTCGATTTCGCCCGCGCCGTGACCCAAGGAGCCGAGCCCAATTTGCGCGTGCTTCGCAACAACGGCTTCAATCGCTTCGAGCTGCCGTTTCCCGAAGACGCCGAGCTCATCTCCACCGAATTCGCCGATGGCGATCTCGATTCGGCCAACAACTGGACGCTCAGCCGGGTGGGTTCAAGCCTCGTCTGGCAGGCCGCAGGCACGCCGACTGCGCCGAACAATCCGCTGAACTGGGGCGTGATGTTCCGCTTCTCGCTCACCACCACGCAGGCTCCGCAGGCAGGCAGCGGCTCGCTGGGCGTGGCCGAGCCGGGGACGCCTGCCAGCGTGCGGGTCGACACCCTGGTACCCGGCGCCGCCGCACCCTCGCCGGATGCACTGTTCTCGAACGGCTTCGAGACCGCTCTCTGACGGCGCGAATCTCGGTCGGGAGCGCCATGGAAGGCGATCCCGATCGATCCACAGACGCTGCCTGCCAGGCAGAGTGCAGGCGAGTGGCTCGGCCCGATGTATCCCATCGATCCGCGCTGTCGGACTCTCTGGCAAGTACGCCCACAGATCGACGGGCACAACAAAACCCCGGCCTGCTGGAGCAGGCCGGGGTTTTGTTTTCCGATCACTTCATCCGGTAGGTGATACGACCCTTGGTGAGGTCGTAGGGCGTCATTTCAACCTTCACCTTGTCGCCGGTCAGGATGCGGATGTAGTTCTTGCGCATGCGACCGGAGATGTGGGCAGTCACCACGTGGCCGTTCTCGAGCTTCACGCGGAACACGGTGTTGGGAAGGGTCTCCAACACGGTGCCCTCCATCTCGATGGAATCGTCTTTGGACATTCGGTCTTGGGTCTGGAAGCGGCCAGCGGGCCGCGGACAAGTCGCGCATTCTGCCACGGCGGGCCGCAGGGGAAAAGCGCGGGGCGGCTTGGCCGGTCCGATGCAACGGGCTCAGTGGGCCAGCGAGCGGGCCTGGACTTCGCCAAACGCCTCCGTCCAAGAGCCGATGCGGCCCGCCCCGGCGCACAGCCTGCCCAGGTCAGCAAGAAACCGCGGGCGCGGGATCGGCCTGAAACCGAGGCTCGCAAGGTGTTCCGACTCGACCTGACCGTCGAGCAGGGGCATGTCCCACTCGGCGAGACGGCAGCACAGCGCCGCGATCACGCATTTCGAGGCGCCCGATTCCAGGGTGAACATGGACTCTCCAAAGAAGGCGCGTCCGAGGCTGATTCCGTAAAGCCCGCCAATCAATCGTCCGCCGTCCCAGGCCTCGATCGAATGCGCGTGGCCCAGCCGATGCAGCTCGATGTAGGCGCGGCGGATCGCCGGCACGATCCAGGTGCCGCGCTGGCCGCGGCGCGGCAGCTTGGCGCAGTGGGTGATGACGGCCTCGAAGTCGCGGTCGGCGGTCACGAACCAATCGCGGCCGCGCAGTTCGCGACGGAAGCGACGCGTCAGGTGCAGGGCATCGGTGGCGATCACCATGCGCGGGTCGGGGCTCCACCACAGCGGCGGCTCGCCCGGCGAGAACCACGGAAAGATGCCCTGCGCGTAGGCGCGCAGCAGACGCTGGGGCTCCAGTCCGCCGCCCCAGGCCAGCAGGCCGTTGGGATCCCGCAGGGCCTGCTCGACCGGCGGAAAGGGCGAACGCGGATCAGCGCCGAGTTCGGGTAATCGGAAGCTCATCCGCGACTGTCCTCCTGCCGGTAGGGGCTGTGGGCCAGCAGTTCCTGCCGGTACTGTGCCAGCCAGCGGCGTTCGTCCACGAGCGACCTCGCCACGGCATCGCGGAAGGCCGGCATCGGCAAGTAGTGGCTGGAGTGCGTCAGCTGCGGCAGGAAGCCACGCGCGAGCTTGTGCTCGCCCTGCGCACCAGGCTCGAAGCGCTTCAGGCCCTGCTCGATGCAGTACTCGATGCCCTGGTGGTAGCAGCACTCGAAGTGCAGGCCCGGCACCTCCTCGAAGCAGCCCCAGTAGCGACCGTAGAGGGTGTCGGCCGAACGCAGGCACAGCGCCATCGCGATCACGTCGTCCCCGCGCTCTGCCAGGACCAGCAGAAGGCCACGACCGAGGCGCTGCGCGAGATGGTGGAAGAATTCGAGCGTCAGCGCGGCGTGGTTGCCCTTGTCGTCGAAGGTGCGGCAGTAGAGCCTGTGCGCGGTGGCGATCTCCTCGGCGCTGGCCTCATCACCGTGCACTCGGCGCAGGCGGATGCCAGCGCGCGCCACCTGCGCGCGCTCCTGGCGCAGGTTCTTGCGCTTCTTCGACGAAAGCGCGGCGAGGAAGTCCTCGAAGTCCGTGTAGCCGGCGTTGTGCCAGTGGAACTGGATGTCCGTGCGGGCCAGCCATGCCCCGTCGGGGGCTTCGTCGGCCGGATGGAAGTTGATGTGCGCGCCCGAGAGCCGATGCTCGCTCGTGAAACTCTCCAGCGCGCGCAGCAGTTCGGCGCGAAGCCTTGCATCACCGCCACAGAGCAGTCGCGGCCCGGTGACGGGCGAGTAGGGCACCGCCACCAGCAGCTTGGGGAAGTAGTCGAGGCCGGCGCGGTCATAGGCGTCCGCCCAGGCGTGGTCGAACACGAACTCGCCGTGCGAGTTGGTCTTGAGGTAGCAGGGCGCGGCAGCCTGAAGTTCGCCCGCCTCGTTCTCGATCAGCAGATGGTGCGGCGTCCAGCCCCAGTGCGGCCGCAGACAGCCGTTCTCCTCCAGCCCCGAGAGGAAGGCGTGTGAGGTGAACGGATCATCGCTGCCGCGCAGCGTGTCCCAACGGGCAGCATCGACCTCGGCAAGACGCGGAACGAAGCGATGGCGCAGCGGCATGCGGGGCAGGGGTCCGAAGAGTTGGCATCACGCTGGGCAAGGCCCCGTGCAAACGCAGTGAGTGCGCCTTGCTTGGCGGTGCCAGCCCGACACCGCCAAGCGACGAACAGATCAATGCTCGCCGTCGAGGAACTTCTCTGCGTCGAGCGCGGCCATGCAGCCGAAGCCGGCCGAGGTGATGGCCTGGCGGTAGACCTGATCGGCGACATCGCCGGCCGCGAATACGCCGTGCACCGACGTGGCGGTGGCCCCACCCTCGATACCGCTGCGGATCTTCAGGTAGCCGTTCTTCATCTCCAGCTGGCCCTCGAACAGCGAAGTGTTGGGCGCGTGGCCGATGGCCACGAACACCCCGGTAAGCGCGAGGTCACGGCTGCTGCCGTCCTCGCGGCTCTTAATGCGCAGGCCGGTGATGCCGCTGTCGTCGCCAAGGAACTCCTCGACCTCGTGGTTCCAGACGATCTCGACCTTGCCGGCCTTTTCCTTGGCGAACAGTTTGTCCTGCAGGATCTTCTCGGCGCGGAACTTGTCGCGGCGGTGGACCACGGTGACCTTGCGGCAAATGTTCGACAGATACAGGGCCTCTTCGACCGCGGTGTTGCCGCCGCCGATCACGGCGACGTCCTGGTCGCGGAAAAAGAAGCCGTCGCAGGTCGCGCAGGCCGAGACGCCGCGACCCTTGAAGGCGTCTTCCGAGGGCAGGCCGAGGTACTTGGCGGTGGCGCCGGTGGCGATAATCAGGGCATCGCAGGTGTAGACGCCCGAGTCACCCGTGAGGGTAAACGGGCGCTTGGACAGATCGGCCGTGTGGATGTGGTCGAACACGACTTCGGTTTCAAAGCGCTCGGCGTGCGCTTGCATGCGGGCCATCAGGTCAGGACCCATCAGGCCATGGGCGTCGCCCGGCCAGTTGTCGACCTCGGTGGTGGTCATCAGCTGGCCACCCTGCTGCAGGCCGGTGATGACGACGGGTTTCAGGTTGGCGCGGGCGGCGTAGACGGCGGCCGTCCAGCCGGCCGGGCCGGACCCCAGGATCAGCAGCGGACAGTGACGGACGGGCAGGGGGGATGCGCTCATGGGATCTCCGCCGCGGGCGCGGCATTGCAGAGGAAGGGGGAGGGTCGACCCCATCGGGTTGACCTGACCAGCCCGCAAGGATGGGGGTTGCTCCTGAGTCGATCAAGCTGCCGTTCGCTGGGCTGTCATGAAGCGCAAGCCCTGCGGAGGGCAGGTGTAGAATCGACGCCCGTCAATGTGGCGAAACCCAAGGATCCGCGCACCTGTGTCACGAGCGAAGGAAGACTCCCGCAAGCCGGTGATTGCCGAGAACCGTCGTGGCCTCTGGCGCGAAGCGCTGATCCTGCTGCTGGCGCCGGTGCTGCTCTACGTGCTGGCCTGCCTGTGGACTTGGAGCCCGCAGGATCCAGGCTGGTCGCGCGCTGGCGAGATCACCGGCGAAATCCGCAATTTCGGCGGTCTGGCCGGCGCCACCTTCGCCGACCTGCTGTTCTCCTTCTTCGGTCTGACCGCTTACTTCGTGCCGGTGCTGGCCGGCATCATCGCGGCGGTCGCCCTCCGACCGCGCGCGGCTGACGAAGAGACTCCGCTCACGCCGGCCCTGCGCCTGATCGGTGTGGTCGGCTTCCTCGTCGCCAGCTCCGCCATGGCCGCGCTGCACTACACCGACTGGGGCAGCGATCTGCCGATGCAGGCCGGCGGCCTCTTGGGCAGTCTCGTCGGCTCGGCGCTGACCCGCGGCATCGGCTTCGCCGGCGGCAGCCTGTTCCTGCTCGCACTCCTGCTGCTGTCGATCACCCTCGCCACGGGGCTGTCCTGGCTCGGCCTGATGGATCGATTGGGTCGCGGCGTGCTGTGGCTGGCCGAGCGCGGGCGCAAGCAGGTGCATGCCGCCAGCGAATACCGTGTTGCCCGCGCGGCGATCACCGAGCGCGAGGAAGTGCGCCGCGAGGAGAAGGTGAAGCGCGCCAAGCGCGAGCCCGTGCGTATCGAGCCGCAGCCGCCGGCGCCCGAACGCAGCGAGCGCGCCCAGCGCGAGCAGCAGATCCCTTTGTTCACCGTCTCGCTGGGTGAGAACGGTGCACTGCCGCCGCTGTCGCTGCTGGATGATCCCAAGCCGCAGCCCAAGGGCTACTCCGACGAGGCCCTGGCCACGCTGTCGCGGCAGATCGAATTCAAGCTCAAGGACTTCCGCATCGAAGTGCAGGTGGTCGGCGTCTATCCGGGGCCAGTCATCACCCGCTTCGAGATGGAGCCCGCGCCCGGCATCAAGGGCAGCCAGATCTCCTCGCTGGACAAGGACATCGCCCGCGGCCTGTCGGTGAAGTCGGTGCGCGTGGTCGACGTCATTCCGGGCAAATCGGTGATTGGCCTGGAGATCCCCAACGCCAACCGCGAAATCATCTACCTGTCGGAGATCCTGCGCTCGAAGGAGTACGACAAGATCAGCTCGCCGCTGGCACTGGCGCTCGGCAAGGACATCGGCGGTCGCCCAACGGTGGTCGACCTGGCCCGCATGCCGCACCTGCTGGTCGCCGGTACCACCGGCTCGGGCAAGTCGGTGGCGCTGAACGCCATGGTGTTGAGCCTGCTGTACAAGGCCACCGCCAACGACGTGCGCATGCTGATGATCGACCCGAAGATGCTGGAGCTCTCGGTCTACGAGGGCATCCCGCATCTGCTGGCGCCGGTGGTCACCGACATGAAGGAAGCCGCCAACGGCCTGCGCTGGTGCGTGGCCGAGATGGAGCGCCGCTACAAGCTGATGGCCGCGGTCGGCGTCCGCAATCTGGCCGGCTTCAACAAGAAGGTGCGCGACGCCATCGACGCGGGCCAGCCGCTGATGGACCCGCTGTTCAAGCCGAACCCGGAACTGGGTGAGGCGCCGCGCGCACTGGAGACCTTGCCCTACCTCGTCGTGATCATCGACGAGTTCGCCGACATGATGATGATCGTCGGCAAGAAGGTCGAAGAGTTGATCGCGCGTCTCGCGCAGAAAGCGCGTGCTGCCGGCATTCACCTCATCCTCGCCACCCAGCGGCCTTCGGTCGATGTCATCACCGGCCTGATCAAGGCCAATATTCCGACGCGCATCGCTTTCCAGGTCAGCTCCAAGATCGACTCGCGCACGATCCTCGATCAGTCCGGCGCCGAGACCCTGCTGGGCCATGGCGACATGCTCTACCTGCCGCCCGGCACGGCCATGCCGGACCGCGTGCACGGCGCCTTCGTCAGCGACGAGGAAGTGCATCGGGTGGTCGAACACCTGCGCCAGATCAGCGGCGGCCCTGACTACCTGGAAGGCGTGCTCGACGAGGTGCAGACCCTCGGCGACGGTGTGGTGGTCGGCGCCACGGGCTTGCCGGAGGAGTTCAAGTCCGGTGACCCCGAGGCCGACGCGCTCTACGACCAGGCGGTGCAGGTGGTGATGGAAACCCGCCGCGCCTCGATCTCCGGCGTGCAGCGCCGGCTGAAGATCGGCTACAACCGCGCGGCGCGCCTGATCGAGGCCATGGAAGCCGCCGGCATCGTCAGCCCGCCCGAGCACAACGGCGACCGCACGGTGCTGGTGCCGCCGCGCGGCGACTGAAGTTCCTCGAAGCCTTTTCGCCTGTCAGGCATCGATTAAGCGCGCGCGGTCCAGACTCCGCGCGCCTCCCACCCAAATGGACTTGCGCCCATGCGCTTCATCGCTGCCTGCGTTCTCAGCCTCGTCTCGCTGCCCCTGTTCGCTGCGGACGCCGAGGCGGTCATCGACGGCTTCACTGCCGGTCTCAGCGGCCTTCAGGGGCGCTTCGAGCAGCAGGTGCTGGACCAGAACGGCACGCTCAAGGAGCAGACCAGCGGCAGCATCGCACTGGCGGTGCCGCGCCAGCTGCGCTGGGAGTACGAGACCCCGTTTCCGCAGCTGATCGTCGCTGACGGCGAGCACCTCTTCATCTACGACCCGGACCTGGAGCAGGTGACGGTGCGCCGGCAGATCGAGGACGAGCAGCAGAGTCCGCTGCTGGCGCTGATCGACCCTGAAGAGCGGCAGCGGCAGTTCAACTCGAAGAGTGCGGGCCGGCGCGACGGGCTGGAGTGGATCGAGCTGGAATCCAAGCTGGCGGACGCCCAGATCCGCACCGCGCTGCTGGGCATCGACGGACAGACCCTGGCGCGCATGGAGTTCATCGATTCGCTGGGTCAGCGCACGCGCATCAGCTTCAGCGAGTGGCAGCGCAATCCGCGTTTCGAGGCGGGCTTCTTCCGCTTCCAGGTGCCGGCGAATGCCGACGTCGTGGGCGATTACACGCCCTCTGCAGAGGTGCTGCCGCTGGGGGAGTGAGGCGAGGCGGCCATTCGCTGCCGTGCTTAGAAAGCGGGATGGGGCGAGCGTTTCGCGGAACGCACACGGCAGATCGAAGGCGCGCTTCGAGAGGTGGATGCGGCGAGCCTTCAGCTCCGGTGGGCCAGGCCCACCCTATGCAGCAGCTTGTCTGACGCGGTCCTAGGTATGCGTGAGCACGGAGCGGAGACGCCGAGTCGACGTTGGAACTACACGCTCAACCCGACGAGTCCCTTCCCGGCCCTCGCGCGCAGCGCTCGGGCGTTCGATGGCTCGCGCGGCAGTGCCGCGCAAGCGAGCCATCTCGCCCCCAATCCCGGCCTTTCTCAGAACCGCCCTTCGAAGAGCTCGCGCCCGATCAGCATTCGACGGATCTCGTTGGTGCCGGCGCCGATCTCATAGAGCTTGGCGTCGCGCAGCAGGCGACCCGTCGGGTAGTCGTTGATGTAGCCGTTGCCGCCCAGGGTCTGGATGGCCTCCAGCGTCACCTTCACCGCCGACTCGGAGGAATGCAGCAGGCAGCTGGCGGCATCGACGCGCGAGCGCACGCCGCGGTCGTACTCGCGGGCCACCGAGTAGGCGAAGGCGCGCGAGGACTGCAACGCCGTGTACATGTCGGCGATCTTGGCCTGCATGATGCCGAAGCGGCCGATCGGCGAATCGAACTGGCGGCGCTCGCGCACATAGGGCAGGACGATGTCCATGGCCGCCTGCATCAGGCCGATCGGCCCGCCGGAAAGCACCAGGCGCTCGCTGTTCAGGCCGGACATCAGCACCTTGACGCCGAGGTGCACTTCGCCGAGCACGTTGGCGGCCGGGATCTCGCAGTTGTCGAACACCAGCTCGCAGGTGTTGCTGCCGCGCATGCCCAGCTTGTCCAGCTTCTGCGCGGTGCGGAAGCCCTTCATGCCCTTCTCGATCAGGAAGGCGGTCATGCAGCGCGAGCCCTCCGACTTGTCGGCGGTGCGCATGTAGACGATCAGCACGTCGGCGTCGGGGCCGTTGGTGATCCACATCTTGTTGCCGTTGGCGATCCAGGTGTCACCGTGCAACTCGGCGCGGCAGGCCATCGAGCCGACCACGTCGGAGCCAGCACCCGGCTCGCTCATCGCGAGCGCACCCACGAACTCGCCGCTGCAGAGCTTGGGTAGAAAGCGCGCGCGCTGCTCGGGCGTGCCATGGTTGTAGAGGTTCTGCACACAGAGGTTGCTGTGCGCGCCGTAGGACAGGCCCACCGAGCCGGAGGCGCGGGAGATCTCCTCCATCGCCACAAGGTGGGCGAGATAGCCCATCTCCGAGCCGCCGTACTCGCCTGGCAGGGTGATGCCGAGCAGTCCCATCTCGCCGAGCTTGCGCCACAGGTCCACCGGGAACGCGTTGTCGCGGTCGATGGCTTCGGCGCGCGGGGCGATCTCGGCGGCGGCGAAACGCGCCACGGCTTCGCGCAGGCTGTCGATGTCTTCGCCGAGTTCAAAGGCTCGCATGGGCTGGCTCCGATGGGTCTGCGTGCAGCGCCGACAGGCGTGCACAAGGCGTTGTAAGGAAGACGGGCAGGGATCTGACGCGATGAGCATGCCGCAGCGGGCATGCGCATCGCGTCATCGCGCCAGGGCGGATCAGCCGTTGCGCATGCGGCCCAGGAAGCGCGGCGCCGAGTTGCCCATGTGCGGCAGCTTGACCTTGCCGATGGCGACGATGCGCTCTTCGGCCATCCGGTCGGCGGCCTTGTAGGTCGGGATGTTGTCGCGGGCGCTGATCTCGAAGATGCGGCCGAGGTTGTAGTAGATCGTCCGCATCATGCGCATGGCGCGTTCGCGGTTGTAACCGTCGATCTCCAGCGAGACATTCATCAGGCCGCCTGCGTTGACCGCGTAGTCCGGCGCATAGAGCACGCCGCGACGGTGCAGTTCGTCGCCGATGCCGTCATTGGCCAACTGGTTGTTCGCCGCGCCACAGATGATCCCGGCCTTGATGCGGTCGATGGTCTTGTCGTTGAGGGTGCCGCCCAGCGCGGTCGGCGAGAACACGTCGGCCGGCACGTCGTAGATCTCGTCAAGCCCCACAGCCTCGCAGCCGAACTCCTCGACCGCGCGCGCCACGGCCTTCTGGTTGATGTCGGTGACGTAGACCTTGGCGCCGCGCTCGCGCAGCAGCTTGACGAACTCCATGCCGACATGGCCCACGCCCTGCACGGCGTAGCTCAGCTTGCCGACTTCCTCATGGCCGAGCTTGACGTGCATCGCCGCCATCAGCCCCTGCAGGGTGCCGTAGGCGGTGAAGGGCGAGGGGTCGCCCGAGCCACCGTGGACCTGGTGCACGCCGGTGACGAACTCGGTTTCCTTCAGCACATACTCCATGTCGTTGACGTCGATGCCAACGTCCTCGGCGGTGATGTAGCGGCCGTTCAGCGAGTTGACAAAGCGGCCGAAGGCGCGGAACAGGGCCTCCGACTTGTCCTTGTTGGGGTCGCCCCAGATTACGGCCTTGCCGCCGCCGAGGTTCAGGCCCGACACCGCGGCCTTGTAGGTCATGCCCCGCGACAGACGCAGGACGTCATTCAACGCTTCCTCGTCACTCGCGTAATTCCACATGCGGGTGCCACCCAGAGCCGGACCCAGAACGGTGTTGTGGATGGCGATGATGGCCTTCAGGCCGGCATCGGCGTTGTGGCAGAACACGACCTGCTCATGGCCGGTGCGCGACAGGGTTTCGAAGATCATTGCAGACTCCGGTGGGGCGGGGGCGGCCCGTTGCGTGGAAACGCCCGGATACGCAATCGGATCCGGGAAGCCGCGCATTCTAGCCCGGACATTCGCCGGCTACACCCTGCGCTGCAGCGCAAACTTGCGCTGCAAGGATGTCGGTTTCCGTCGACTTTCTCCGTACGTTTGCGTACACCTGCGCTTTTCTGACGATGCGCCCGGTGATTCCCCCAGTCCCCACGGAGTTCCCCATGAACCGACCGCTGTCCCTGCTGTGCTGTATCGCTTTCGCCAGTCTCGGCGCCGACGCCGCCCTCGCCGACGCTCGCGACGAAGTCGTGGCCGCATGGCAGAAGACCCTCGACCACGGCAGCTACCGCATGCGCATGGAGGTCGAAAGCCGTGGCCGCACCACCACGCAGGAAATGGACGTGCAGCTGCCGTCGAGCTTCCACATGCGCTCGCCCGATAGCGAGATGATCCTGCTGCCGCAAGGCACCTGGATGCGCGTGAACGGCAACTGGATGCAGATGCCGATGAACATGTCGCGCATGGTCGAGGCCTACAGCGCCGAGGCCATCGAAGAGGGCAAGCGCGGCCTGGCCGAGGTCGAGCGAATCGGCGAAGGCATGGTCGAAGGCTGCGATGCGGTCAGCTACCGCTACACCACCCGGGGCAAGTTCATGGGCGTGTCCAGCGACAGCACCACCGAAATGGCGGTGTGCAAAGACAGTGGCCTGCCGCGCCAGCTGACCTCGACCAGTGGCAAGCGCCGTAAGGACAGCGTCCGCATCGTCTACGACTTCGAGACCCCGATCGACATCCGCCCGCCGCGCTGATGACGGCGCTCGGGCGCCTACTCCTCGGGGCCGAGTTCACGATCGATGTAGCGGTGGATCTCGGTCTCGATGGGCCCGCGCAGGGCCGACAACAGGAAACCAAGCTGGACGACGATGTCGACCTTGCCGCGACCGAGCGCGATGTTGCCGTTCACCCCCATGCGCTCGAAGTGGAGGGTGTTGCCCTCCCAGGCGTATTCGACAGCGAACTTCTCCGCCAGCTTTTCGGCGACGTGCTCGATGGCCACCCGCGCGTCCTTCAGGGTTCGCGTGTGGCGGCGGGAGATCTGGATGCTCGGCATGTTGGCGGGGTTCGTCGATCAGGAACAGGAAGGGCGAGGGCTCGATCGGCAGAGACGGGCGAGGACGTGGGCCGGCGTGCGCTGAGAGTGTGCAGAGTAAGCGCGCCGCCCTCGCAAGTGCCAGCCGCGCAGCCCGCCCCCGCCCCTGCCGTGCGTCGCTAGATGGCGGGCGAGGCACGCGTTAGGATGCCGCATGCGCTTCACTTTCCCCAACGGCGAGCATGCCGACCTCGAACTGACACGCGGCAGCCTCAGCATTGGTTCGGAGGCCGGGGATACGGTCTGCCTGCCTTCGGCGGGCTTGCTGCCAGGACACGCGCGCATCGAGCTTCAGCCTGAGCGAAGGCTTTGCGCGCTGCGGCTCGCTCCGGGCGCGTTGGCTTATCTCAATGCGCGACCGGTTCGCAGTCTGGCGCTGTTGCGGGCAGGTGACGTTCTGACGCTCAATCGCGTGCGTGTGCAGATTCTCGGGTCGATCGCCAACGCTCCGCTGCCGCCCGCGGGACAGATGGGCGACGGAGCGCGTCCGGGAGGACCTCGCGTGGTACTCCGCGGCGTCTGCGGACCCTACTTCGGGCGTAGCTTCGGTTTCGCGCCCAGCCTGAGCATCGGCCGCAGCGAGCGGGCGGATCTTTGCCTTGACGACGACGGCCTCGCGCCCATCCAGGTGCGCCTGCATTGGTACGGTGACCGCTGTCTGGTGCAGTCGGAATCGAACCTCCAGCCGGCGCCTTTCGAACTCAACGGGCATCCGCTCGTGGCGGGCTGGATGCTTCCCGGCGACCAATTGCGGGTGGGGACTGCACGTTTCGTGCTGGAAGCGCCAGGTCTGCGCCCGGGGCGACGGGAAGACCCGCACACGCCCGTTAGGCCCATGCGCTCGACTGAAGTAGCGCAGGCTGCCGTATCGGCAGCGCCTGCCAGCTCGGCCGTCGCGGCCAGGGAGGCAGCGCGCGGATTCAACTTCCTCTGGCTGATTGCAGCCGCCGCAGCCATTGCCGGGGCCTTGATCGCCCTGTTCCTGTACGCCCCGCACTGAAGCCGCCCTGCCCTCAGCGGGCAGCGGGCGGTTCGTTGGCGATTTCGGGATCGGTAACCGCGCGCCGCGCCAATTGCGCCTCGCGGTGGGCGATGTAGGCGTTTGCCAGGAAGATGATGCCGGCGCCGACCACGATCCAAGCGTCGAGATGCTCCTCGAACAGCAGATAGCCTGCCGTGGCCACAATCGGCACCTGTAGGAAACTGATGGGCGTGAGCATGGACGCGTCGCCGAGCTGCAGAGCGCGCGCCCAGAACATGTGCCCGGCGGTGCCGAAGAAACCGGCAAGCACAATCCACAGCCAGGTGATGCCCTGCGGGTTCTCCCAGACCCACAGCGCGGGGACAAGCGACAGCGGCACCCACAGCAGGGTGGTGTAGAGCACGATCGCGTCGGGCTTCTCGGTGCGCGAGAGGAACTTGATGCTGATCGCCACCGCCGCACTCAGCGCCGCCGCCAACAGGGCGACCAGTACGCCCGGACTGAACTCCGCGCCCGGCCGCAAGATGAGGATGACGCCGACGAAACCCAGGGCCACCGCAGTCCAGCGCCGTGCGCGCACCACCTCGCCAAGGACCAGCACGGCGCCGATGGTCACAAACAGGGGTGTCGAGTAGGACAGCGAAACCGCCTGCGCCAGCGGCAGGTTCACGATGGCCCAGAAGCCGCAAAGCATCGAGATGATGCCGATCGTCGAACGAAAGAAATACAGCGGGAGTTTCGAGGTCTTGAGCAGGCCGGGGCCATGGCGCAGCAGCAGGGGCAGGGCGAACACCAAGCCGAACAGGTTGCGGAAGAACGCGATCTCGAAGGGATGCAGCTGCGCCGAAGCAAGCCGGATGACCACTGCCATGCAGCCGAACAGGCAGGCGCTGGCCAGCATCAGCAGCACTGCCCGCCACACCTGGGCCGAAGCGAGCGCGCCAGCGCTCACGGGCTTGGACTCTCGACGGCCGCGCCCATCCCACCCAGGATGACCGGCTCCGGCTCAAGCCGGACTCCGAATCGCTGCCGCACGCGCTCGCGCACGTCCTCGGCGAGCTCGAAGAGTTCGCGCCCGCAGGCTGCCCCGTGGTTGACCAGCACGAGGGCATGCTGGTCCGAGACGCCGGCATCGCCATGCCGCAGCCCCTTGCAGCCCGCGCGCTCGATCAGCCAGCCCGCGGACAGCTTGCTGAAGCCCGGTCGGGTGCCCGGATAGACGGGAAGGCCTGGATGCTCGGCAGCGAGGACGGCCGCGCTCGCGTCCGGCAGCTCCGGGTTCTTGAAGAAGCTGCCTGCATTGCCGACTTGAGCCGGGTCGGGCAGCTTGCGCCGACGGATCGCGCGCACCGCGTCCGCCACCTGCCCGGGGGTCGTCGGTTCGCCATCGCCGAAGGCTTCGCGCAGGCCGGCGTAGCCAAGCTTCGGCTGCGCGCTGCGCAGCAGGTGCAGGGCGATGCGGGTGATGATCCAGCGACCGCGCTCGGCCTTGAACCGGCTGTCGCGATAGCCGAGCGCGAGTTCCTCCCTGGGCAAGCGCCGCAAGCTCATGTCGCCCAGGTCCAGCGCCTCGACCCAGGCCAGACGATCCCCCAGCTCCACGCCGTAAGCGCCGATGTTCTGCACCGGCGCCGCGCCCGCGCTGCCTGGAATCAGCGCGAGGTTCTCGACGCCCCACAGGCCATCGCGGCAGGCGAAGCTGACCACGGCATCCCATGGCTCGCCGGCCGCCGCCTGCAGTTCGACGCGATCTCCGTCCAGCGGCGTGATCGAGAGACCCAGCAGGGCCGGCTGGATCACCGGCACATCGAGATCGCCCAGGATCAGCAGGTTGCTGCCCCCTCCGAGGACGAAGGGCACGACGTGCCGAGCCTGGCAGTCCGCCGCGGCCTCTATCAGGGCATCGACGTTCTCCACCCGGCAGAAGCGCCGGGCGCGTGCGCGCACATGGAAGGTGTTGAGGTCGGCGAGTTCGACATCGCTGCGCCAGGCCACCGCTGCGCTCATCGAGACAGGCCGCGCACAGGCTGCTCGCGGCGGCGCCGGATCGCCTCCACGCACTGTCGGATGAGGATCGGCCCTCGGTAGACGAAGCCCGTGTAGAGCTGGACGAGGGTGGCGCCGGCGGTGATCTTGCCGACCGCATCCGCACCGGTGTGGATGCCACCCACTCCGATCAGCGGGATCGAGGCCGGAAGGTGGGATCGCAAATGACGCAGAACCCAGGTCGAGCGGCCATACAGTGGCCGCCCTGACAGGCCGCCGGCTTCCTTGGCCAGCGGGTGCGCCTCGACCGGCAGGCGATCCACCGTGGTGTTGGTGGCGATCACACCATCAACCCGGGCAGCCGCCAGGATCAGGCCCATGCGTTCGATCTGCTCGTCGCTCAGGTCGGGAGCGACCTTGATGAGAATCGGGGTGCGTCGGCGATGCTTGGCGGCAAGGCGCTCCTGCGCCTCACGCAGCTGGCTCAACAGGCGGTGCAGCTCGTCCGCGCTCTGCAGGTCGCGCAGGCCCGCGGTGTTGGGCGAGGAAATGTTGACGGTGACGTAGCTCGCCACCGGGAACACGCGCTCCAGGCAGTAGAGGTAGTCTTCGAAGGCACGCTCGTTGGGCGTGTCCTTGTTCTTGCCGATGTTGATGCCAAGCACGCCGCGGTAGCGGCTGCGTTCGACGTTGGCCAAGAGCGTGTTGACACCCTCGTTGTTGAAGCCCATCCGGTTGATGACCGCGGCGTGCGAGCGCAGGCGGAACATGCGCGGCTTCGGGTTGCCTTCCTGCGGGCGCGGCGTGGTGGTGCCGATCTCGATGTAGCCGAAACCCAGAGCCCCCAGCGCGTCGATGTGGCTGCCGTTCTTGTCGAGGCCAGCCGCGAGCCCGACCGGATTCGGAAACTCGAGGTCCCAGAGTTTCACCGGCAGCGGCTTGGAACGCTGCGCGACCAGGGGGTTCAGGCCCAGTCGATAGAGCGAGGAGAGCCCGGAAAGCGCGAGGTCATGGGCGCGTTCGGCGTCCATCATCATCAGCAGCGGGCGGGCGAAGGTGTACATGGAGAGGTTTCCGAACTTGGAGCCGGCAAAGGGAGACTGACGCAGCCAGGGCGTCCCACCCGAAGGAACACAAACCCACAACCGGGAAACGGGGCCGGAACCCCTCGATAGCGCCCGCTCCCCGTCGAGCGCCCGACCCGCCATCGGGGCGGGACCTCGAAGGCCCCGCCCCGGCCAGCTAGCTCAATCGATGTCGAAGCGGATGCCCTGTGCCAGAGGTAGGGCGTTCGAGTAGTTGATCGTGTTCGTCTGGCGACGCATGTAGACCTTCCACGCATCCGAACCCGACTCGCGACCGCCACCGGTCTCCTTCTCACCGCCGAAGGCGCCGCCGATCTCGGCGCCCGAGGTGCCGATGTTGACGTTGGCGATCCCGCAGTCAGAACCCGCTGCCGAGAGGAACTGCTCGGCCGCCTTCAGGTTCTGGGTGAAGATCGAGGACGACAGGCCCTGCGGCACCCCGTTCTGCATCTCGATGGCCTCGTCCAGCGTCTTGAACTTCATGACGTACAGGATCGGCGCGAAGGTTTCGTGCTGCACCACCTCGTCGCTGTTCTTCAGCCCGGTGATGATGGTCGGCAGCACGAAGTTGCCGGGGCGGTCGATGGCGGCACCGCCGGTCTCGACCTTGCCGCCGCTGGCCTTGGCCTTCTCGATCGCGGCCAGGAACTGCTGCACGGCGCCACGGCTGTTGAGCGGCCCCATCAGGTTGGCCGGGTCGGTGGGATCGCCGATCTTGCCCTCGACCTGCTTGTAGGCCTTGACCAGGGTGGCCAGAACGGTGTCATAGATCGATTCGTGCACCAGCAGGCGGCGGGTCGTGGTGCAGCGCTGGCCGGCGGTACCCACCGCACCGAACACGATGCCGGGGATGGCCAGCTTCAGGTCGGCGGTCTCATCCAGGATGATGGCGTTGTTGCCGCCCAGCTCCAGCAGGCTGCGGCCCATGCGGCGCGCTACGCGCTCACCCACCGTGCGGCCCACTTCGGTGGAGCCCGTGAAGCTGATCAGCGGGATGCGACGGTCGTCGACGAAGCGCTGGGCCAGCTCGATGCCGGCGTCGTTGATCAGGAAGAAGATGTCCGGGAAGCCGGCTTCGCGCAGGGCTTCGTTGCAGATCTTCATCGAGGCGATCGCGGTCAACGGTGTCTTGTTGGACGGCTTCCAGATGCAGATGTCGCCGCAGATCGCCGCGAGGAAGGAGTTCCACGCCCAGACCGCCACGGGAAAATTGAAGGCACTGATGATTCCGACCAGGCCGAGCGGGTGATACTGCTCGTACATGCGATGGCCGGGGCGCTCCGAGTGCATGGTGTAGCCGTAGAGCATGCGGCTCTGGCCCACCGCGAAGTCGGCGATGTCGATCATCTCCTGGACTTCGCCGTCACCCTCTGGCTTGCTCTTGCCCATCTCCAGCGCGACCAGCGAGCCGAGCGCGTCCTTGTGGCGTCGCAGCGCCTCGCCGCACAGGCGCACGGCCTCGCCACGACGCGGGGCAGGGGTGGTCCGCCAGGTCTTGAAGGCGGCCTGCGCGCGGGCGATCACCGTCTCGTAGTCGCTTTCGCTGCTGGCGTGCACTTCGGCGATCAGCGCGTTGGTGGTCGGATTGATCGACTGCAGCACGCCGGCATCGTTGGTGGTCGACCATTCGCCGTTGCCAAGATAGGTGCCGGAATTGACGGCGGACAGGCCGAGGGCCTGCAGCAGCTGGGAGCTCATGCGGAATACCTGCGAAGGAAACGAAGAGGGCGCCGGCGACCCGAGCGGGCGCGGCTGATGTTGCAGTTTACTACAGCCCTGCCGGCAACCCTGTTCGCTCCGCGATGCTGCCGACCATGGCAGAATCCGCGACTTCAGCCCCCGTAGCTCAGCTGGATAGAGCGTCCCCCTCCTAAGGGGAAGGTCGTGCGTTCGAATCGCGCCGGGGGCGCCAGTGCTCGCCGAGCCGCCGCAGAGGGGCGCATTCCTTTCCGTGCCGGCATCTCCGTGCCGGCATCGCGGCGGGCTCTCTTCAGCGCCCCCCCATCGGCGAATCTCGTGGTGCCTGAACCTCGGTCGTCCGCGGTCGGTCAGACTTCGCGGTCCAGCGCGGTCGGTCAGACTTCGCGGTCCAGTTCGCACTTGACACGCGTCAAGGCAACCTCGCGGGCTAGGTGCAAGCTTGTGGCCACACTTTCTGGAGTCATGCCATGGCTGCTGCGCGCGCTTTTGCCTTGCTTGCGATCGGCTTCGGTTCGACCGCGTTTCCGTGCCTCGCGCTTGCCCAGAACATCGAGCGCAGTTGTTCAGCGGGGTATCGCCTGCATCTCAGCGTGATCGAATCGGCTGACGGCGGCACACGCGTTCCCGTCACCGAGGTCATCGGCGGAGTGGCCAACCGGGATGGCTCGTTCGGCTTTTCCGCCACCCGAGGCTGCGGGGCCACGGTGCCCAATCGATGCCGACGGCGGGCCAGCGAGGCGCTGATGGCATGCATGGCCGCGCACGCGGCCACACCTGGGGAGCGACCGGCGGCCTGTGGCTCGGGAGGAATCAGCGCCTATCAGATCGCTGACCTGGGAAAGACCATCACCCGCACCGTGTGCAGCTATCTCATGTCGCAGGGATTCCAGGTGCCCAAACCCTATGCGATCGATGTGACGATCAAGGGCTCGGTCTACGGTGACGACGGTTGCGGGGGTGGCGACCGCAACAGCCTTGAGCGTGATCTTGCTGCCATGCGGGTCACCTGTGACTGATCGATCCCCAAGGCACCGCTGACGCGACCTGACATCGACCGCCGTCCACGCAAGCAGTCGAACCGAGGGCAACAAAAAACCGGCCGCGAGGGCCGGTTTTCCGATGAAATCTTGGTGGCGGAGTGTACCTCGGGCACGAACCCGTCTTATCCAGCAGCGGGGAAACCCGCGGCGGTCGTTGCAGAACAGGGGAAATCCGAGGCGACACTGCGTCTTCCCACCACGACCGCGTACATGCGTGGCTTTCGATGGTCGTGGGTTCGATCCTCAACTCGGCATTCGAACCCGCACTACGACTGCACGACCTACGGGCGAAACATCAAGCCGCCGTGTCGCTGTTGGATCGCATCGTTGACTGTCAGACCGCCTTTCGGACGTAGGCCGTCGTTGTACCGGTAGCTCAGTGCCTTGATCCTTGGCGCGTAGAGTTTGCGGATGTCTTCGTCACGGGCGTGGACATGGACGCTATTTATGTAGCCTGGGCGGTACGTGCTGGTTGCCATCGGGCTGAGCACGGAAGAGCAAAGGAAATCGGTAATCTGAAGCGCAACGTGGTTCTCGCTATGGCCGAAGGTTGGCATCTCCAAGATGCGGTCGTAGGCATCGCCCGTTGCCTTGAACTTCTGCGTGAACACCGAGTGCGACACAACCGAGTTGAGTGCGGGCGTGCGCGAATCGGCAACCATGAAACCTCGTGAGTCTTGGACGGCCAAGAAGTGCTGGAACGAAGCACACAACGCCTGCACCGAGGATGTGTAGACGGCGCGGCCATTGAATGGACTCCCTGGGCCTTTGATGTAGATGCGAGCGACGAGCTTGGCGTTCGCCCGCTCCAGCAATCCGAGGACTCGGTCGAGGAATCCGTTTACTGCGCGTCGGCGGTTGCGGCCAGCACAACGCAGGTCACGCCTGAGGTCAGCACCTTTGATCTCACATTTCGCCAAGTCCAGCCATGGCGACGAAGCCGGTGCAAGTCCTGGGTTGAAGTGCCGTTTGAGCTGCAAGAAATCTCGCGTCAGCAAGGCCAGCTGCGACTGGGGAACGAACAAGGCCGCGATCACAAGGACCGGCTGAACGTCGGATGTCGCCGAGGGGAGCGCTCCAGGACAACCTGCTTCGTCGACGTAGCAAAGATGCATCAGGTTCCCCAGAAACAACTAAGGCCGCGTGAGCGGCCTTAGGATTTGTCGCCCAGGTTTCCCCAGTTCGACGGTTAGATGCAAGCATCTGACGACATGATGCGGGGAGTTGCGTGCAAAGTCAATGACTTGGTGCTGAACGCGCGGCAGGCTGACGTCAACTCAGACCATACGCGAAGGCTTGAGTTCAACTGCGAGATGTCGCACCGCGCACCCGGCTGCCTGCACGTCAGATCGGCCGCGTTCCGCGGCATGCAGGAAACCTGGAGCACCCGAGGAAGTCCGCCTTGGTCTGCCGTGCCGTGCGTCTGACCATGGGTGCCGCGCAGGTCGGGCAAGATTGTTCCGACGCCGCCAGTTGCGTCGTGGACGTGGCGACGCTGGGTGGAGATTGGCGCTGCACGCTCTGAACCAGCGCCAGCAACTCCGGGCCAGCGATCAACTCGATGGCCTTGCCCTCGGCGAAGGACTTGGCTTCGGGCGTGAAATCACCGGTGGTCACGATGATGACGGCGGCGGCCCGATGGTGCGTCAGTAGTCCGAACTGCTCGCGCACGACGGGTGCCCCCACACGTTGCGTGCGCCAGTGCTTGCACTGCACCAGGGTCATTTGGCCGTTGCGTCGCAGCACCAGATCAATCCCGCCGTCAGCGCCTCCCTGGCCGGTTTCGTCGACCTGGTAGCCCATTCGTCGATAGGCCTCGGAGACCAGCCTCTCCAGATCGCGCCAGCTCATGGCCCGAAGCGAATCGAGGCCAGACTGGGCTTCCAGTAGCTTCTGTCGTTGCTTCTGGCCGAAAAACGAGAACAAGGCCGCCAGCCAGCACAAGGCGGCGAGCAGCCAGAACAGCGGGTTGAGAGCGCCGCCGGCAAGCTGCTTCCCGATGGCCGCGAGATAGGGATTCTGCAGATTGCCGAGGACGGTCGCCAGGACCTCCGCTGCGATCAGCACCGCCACGCCGGCGATCAAGCCGACCGGCCACGGTGCGCGCGCCAGGACATCGAGTAGGAATGGGTTCCGACGCGCCATGCTTACCCGCAGACCCTCGTACTGATCGATCTGCGGATCGTCACGTCTGGTCGTCGACCTTGGCATCCGGCGCGTTGGCTTTGACCGACGCGATGCCGCCCTCGCGCGATGCTTCGGATTTGTACGTCTCGCTGGTGCCGATGACCTGGTGGTTGGCGGCTTTCA
Source organism: Aquimonas voraii (assembly GCF_900101825.1). Taxonomy (GTDB): domain Bacteria; phylum Pseudomonadota; class Gammaproteobacteria; order Xanthomonadales; family Xanthomonadaceae; genus Aquimonas; species Aquimonas voraii. The sequence continues at coordinate 1,001,140 of NZ_FNAG01000001.1, read as the reverse complement.
GGTTGAACATGAACTGGCCACCGGCCGCGGTCTTGCGCTCGTAACGCGCGTCGTCGGGCGCGTTCTTGCGAACCGACTCGATGCCGTTGAGCGCGGCCGCCTTCGACGAGTACATCTCGCTCTTGAGGATGGTCTCGCCGTTGCCCGCCTGCAGGCGGAAATACGTCTCGCCGTTGCTGGCGGTCTTCACCACGAACTTGCCGGCCATGCGTTTGCTCCTTCGCTGGAACCTGCAACTCTACCGCGATGCATACCCTGACACGACGTCAGGCGGCGTCAACACGGTCCACGCCCCACTCGCGTGGTCGCCAAAGTAGTCGCTGTTCGGGTGGTTCGATTCTCAAGCGCGGAATCGAGCAGGCCACCGTCGCACCATGAATGGACGGAAATGGGCGTCGGAGTGGTATGCGTCCGCCGCAACTTGGCCGTGTGCCGAAAGTTTCTATTTATCGTCGATACATTGTATTGGATGAAATAACGGAACATGCTTCGAGCCATGCCCGCCGACACACAAGCCCAACGTGTCCTTGATCTGGCCAGCCGGAAGGGGCTCCTGCGCGCCAGTGATCTGGATGTCATCGAGGTGCCCCGGGCCGTCCTGACGCGCATGACCGTCGCTGGCCTGCTGGACAAGGTCGGGCGTGGCCTCTACCGCCTGCCGAATCATCCGACGTCGGAGCACGAAAGCCTCGTGGTGGTGGCGGCCAAGGTGCCGCAGGCCGTGTTCTGCATGCTCACCGCATTGCAATTCCACGGGCTCACGACGCAACTGCCGCGCCAGGTCTGGATCGCTATGCCGCGCGGCAGCCACCCGCCCCGAATCGACTGGCCGCCGATTCGGATGGTGCAGATGACAGGCGACGTCCACGCCGCGGGCATCGAGGAACATCGGCGCGACGGCGTGAATCTGCGGGTCTACGGCGCGGCCAAGACGGTCGTGGACTGCTTCAAGCACCGCAACAAGATCGGGCTGGATGTGGCGATGGAGGCGCTGAAGGATGCCTGGAGGGCGCGAAAGGCCTCGGCGGATGACCTGTGGCGGTACGCAGGGTTTTGCCGGGTCGCCAACGTGATGCGCCCCTATATGGAGATGGTCGCCCACGAGTAATTGCGTGGCTTCGCTCCCATGAAGCGCCAGTTCGCGCGCGTGATCCTCCGGTCGCGCTGATCGGTCGCGGTTTCCAGTGGACATGCATGGAGACCCCGACGATGCCCCGACACTGTGCCGGTTGTAGCAAGACCTTCGAACCCCGCCCGCAAGTTCCCGACCAAGCCTACTGTTCCTCGCCCGAGTGCCAGCGGGCGCGCAAGCGCCAGTGGCAGAAAGACAAGCTGCGCACCGATTCCGACTATCAAGCCAATCAGCGTGCCGCGCAACGAGCGTGGTCGGCCAGAAACGGCGGCTACTGGCGAGACTGGCGACAGGCGCAGCAAGCGTCCGCCGCGAGAGATCGCGACAATTCCGCGGGGAGCGACGCGCCACGTCATGCGTCGCCGAGGATCGCGGCCAGTCGTGTAAAGATGGACGTGTCCGTCCTGCCGCGGGATCTCTACTGGATCAGCATGCGTCCCGATCTCCCCGGCAACAACGACGGTTCGTGGATCGTCGAGATCACACCGGTGGCGGCGGCTGACCGCGAAAGATGGACGCGTCAAGAGATGACGTGATCGACAGCCTGCAGAGCCATCGCTAGCGTCGTGCGTATCCGGCGTCTTGAACCCATTGCTCTACAAGGATTTTGCGGGCCTACGCAGCTGTCAGGCGGGCCAGAATCCATGGAAGGCAGCGGCTGGAGAGTTCGCCACCAGCAAAGTGACCGAGCCCATGCATGCCAGCGCGCCTACTGAGGACGAGCCCAGACAAACGGTGTTCCGCGCGGCCCAGTACGTGCGGATGTCCACCGAGCACCAGCAGTACTCGACGGAGAACCAGGGCGACAAAATCCGCGAGTACGCCGCCCGACGCAACCTCGAGATCGTCCGCACCTACGCCGACGAGGGCAAGAGCGGGCTGCGCATCGACGGCAGACAGGCACTCCAGCAATTGATCGCCGACGTGCAGGCGGGCAAGGTCGATTTCCAGATCATCCTCGTCTACGACGTGAGCCGCTGGGGCAGGTTTCAGGATGCCGACGAGAGCGCGTACTACGAATACATCTGCCGCCGCGCCGGAATCCAAGTCGCCTACTGCGCCGAGCAGTTCGAAAACGATGGCTCGCCCGTGTCTACCATTGTCAAAGGCGTCAAGCGCGCGATGGCGGGCGAATACAGCCGAGAGCTGTCGGCCAAGGTGTTCGCCGGACAATGCCGCCTGATCGAGTTGGGTTTCCGGCAAGGCGGGCCTGCGGGCTACGGCCTGCGCCGCGTGCTGATCGACCAATCCGGATCGGTGAAAGGCGAACTGTCGCGCGGTGAGCACAAAAGCCTGCAAACCGATCGAGTGATCCTGATGCCGGGTCCGGACCTCGAAGTCGCCAACGTCAACCAGATCTACCGCTGGTTCGTCGAGGGCAACCTGCTCGAAACCGAGATCGCCGACCGGCTCAACGCCAGGGGCATCCTCACCGACCTCGGCCGTGACTGGACGCGGGCCACGGTGCGCGAGGTGCTGTCCAACGAGAAGTACATCGGAAACAACGTCTATAACCGCCGCTCGTTCAAGCTCAAGAAGCACCGGGTCGTGAACCGACCGGAGATGTGGATCAAGAAGGAAGGCGCGTTCGAGGGCATCGTACCGCCCGAAATGTTCTTCACCGCACAGGGCATCCTGCGCGAACGTGCGCATCGCTTCAGCGACGAGGAACTGATCGAGAAGCTGCGCCGCTTGTTCCAGCAGCACGGCTACCTCTCCGGCCTGATCATCGACGAAGCCGAAGGCATGCCGTCGTCAGCCGCATACGCGCATCGCTTCGGCAGCCTGATCCGCGCCTACCAAACGGTAGGCTTCACGCCGGACCGGGACTACCAGTATCTGGAGGTCAATCAGTTCCTGCGCCGTCTGCACCCGGAAATCGTCGGTCAGACCGAGCGGAGGATCGGCGAGGTCGGCGGTGCGGTCGAACGCGATCCCGCGACCGACCTCCTCACGATCAACCGCGAGTTCACCGTATCGCTGGTGTTGTCGCGCTGCCAATTGCTCGACGACGGTCGCCGCCGCTGGAAAGTGCGCTTCGACACAAGCCTTGCGCCGGACATCACGGTCGCCGTCCGACTCGACGAGACCAATCAAGCCCCGCTCGACTACTACCTGCTGCCGCGCCTGGACTTCGGCCAGCAACGCATTCACCTCGCCGACCGCAACGCCATCGAGTTCGACAGCTATCGCTTCGATGGCCTCGAGTACCTCTATGGCATGACCCGGCGCTACCGCATTCGGAGGGCCGCATGAGTCAGAACAAGCAACACCGCGGCGCCGAACTGCGGATGATTCCCATCGGTAGCATCGAGGTGCTCAACACGCGCGAGCGCAATCACCGCGTGTTCCACGAGATCGTCGGCAACATCCGCGACATCGGTCTGAAGAAGCCCATCACAGTCACGCCGCGTCCGGGCACGAATGGCGGCGAGCACTACTTGCTCATCTGCGGCGAAGGCTGGTTGAAGGCGTACAAGACGCTCAAGCAGGACAGCATCCCGGCGCTCGTGGTGGAGGTAGGCACGGAAGAGGCGTACATCATGAGCCTCACCGAGAACATTGCTCGGCGCAAGTTTCATCCAGTGGAACTGCTGGTCGGCATCGGCCAGTTGCGCGACAAGGGCTACGACAAGAAGGCCATTGCCGACAAGACCGGCCTCAGCACCGAATACGTCCAAGGCGTGCTGTACCTGCTGAACAACGGTGAGGAGCGCCTGCTGATGGCGGTCGAATCGGGACGCATCCCACTGAATTCGGCGATCACCATCGCAGGCGCGGGCAACGACGACAAGGCGATCCAGTCGGCTCTGCAAGATGCCTACGAATCCGGCAAGCTGCGGGGCAGCCAGTTGATCCAGGCGCGGCGCGTGATCGAGCGCCGTCGCACGCTGGGCCGGTCGCTCGCGCGCGGCGCGTCATCGCGCAAGAACGCGCCATCAACGGATGTCACGCCGTCGAGCCTCGTGCGTAGCTACCAGCGCGAGGTTGAGCGACAGAAGCAGATGGTCAAGAAGGCCGAGTTCGCGCAGCGTTGCCTGCTGTTCGTCGTTGGTGCGCTACACGAGCTGCTCGCCGACGAGAACTTCACCAACCTGCTGCGTGCCGAGGGGCTGGACACCTTGCCGCAGTACCTGGCGGATCGGGTCTGGCCGCGCGGGGGCAGCGCATGAGCACCGTGCCGCTGGGTTTCCTGTTCCAACCGCAAACACTACCGCTTGACGCGATCCTGCTCTCGCACAAGCAGCCGGTGGGCCTGACCGAGACCCGCAAGTTCAAGCAGATCGCAGCCTCGATCAAGGCAGTCGGCCTGATCGAGCCGCTGTCGGTCAGTCCCAAGGACAAGAAGACCGGCAAACACCTGCTGCTCGATGGCCATACACGGATGGCGGCGCTGACAGAACTGGGCTACACCGACGCGCCATGCCTGATCGCCACCGACGACGAGAGCTACACCTACAACAACCGGATCAACCGGCTCTCGACGATCCAGGAGCACGTGATGATCCAGCGCGCCGTCAAGCAAGGCGTGGTCACCCCCGCCAAACTCGCCGAGGCGCTGGACGTCGACGTCACCAGCATCTTCCGGAAACTGAACCTGCTCGAAGGCATCGCGCCCGAAACCGCCGAGCTGCTGAAGGATCAGCAGTTCTCGTTCCACCTCAGTGCAGTGCTGCGCAAGATGAAGCCGACACGGCAGGTCGAGTGCGTGGAGCTGATGCTGTCCTCCAACAACCTGACCGTGGCCTTCGCCCGAGCGCTGCTGGTCGCCACGCCTGCGAACCTGCTGGTCGGCGAAACCAAACCCAAGAAGATGGAGGGCGTCACCGCGGGCCAGATGATGAAGATGGAGCGCGAGATGGGGAACCTGCACGAGCAGTTCAAACTGATCGAGCAGTCCTACAGCCAGGACATGCTCAACCTGGTGCTGGCCCGGGGATATCTCGGCAAGCTGCTGGGCAATGAGGCGGTGTTTCGTTTTCTCACCCAGAAGCACTCGGACATGCTCACCGAATTCGGGCGCATCGTCCAAGCCACGTCGCTGGACAAGTGAATGGCGGCGTCACCACTGCGGGTCTGCCCGACCTGGACGCAGCGAGCGCAGCGTCCGACGCGCAGCACTTTGGCGGTGTGGCTGACGACGAGATGGCGGCGCTCGCGCACCGCAATGCACCGCAGGCCGACTCCGCCTGTCTCTACGGCTTGATCGGCGAGGTCGCCCGCGCGGGCAGTGAGGGCACCGAGACCAACGCGTACGCCATCGCGGCGAACTTCATGACCTACCTGTCCTGCGCCATCGGGCGCGGCGTGTACCTCCCCATCGGCAACACCCGACACCATGCACGCCTGTTCTGCCTGCACGTTGGGCGCTCGGGCCGTGGTCGCAAAGGCGACGCCGTGTCGCTGGTGCTGCGCATTGATCGGGCGCTGCGCGCGATGGACGGACCCTTGGCTCCGCAGGTCCATCGTGGCGGCCTGTCCAGCCGCGAAGGACTCGTGGCTTTGATGCATGACGGCTACCGGCAGGGCCGGCAGGACGTACTTGCCATCGAGGACAAGCGGCTTTGGGTCGTCGAGTCCGAGTTTGCCAACGTGCTGCATCAGGGGCGGCGCGACGGCAACACGCTGTCGGCAGCGCTACGCGACTGTTGGGATGGCGTCGATCTCAAGCCTGCCACCAAGTCGAACCGGCTCTATGCCAGCGATCCGCACGTCTGCGTGAGTGGCGCGATCTCGCCTGGGGAACTCACCGGCCTGATGAGCTCGCGCGATCTCACCAATGGTTTCGCCAATCGCTTCCTGATGATCTGGGCCGAGCGCACGCGGATGCTGCCGTTCCCGAAGGAAACGCCGCAGGCAGATGTCGAGCAGTTGGCGCGCAGGACGCGTGAGGTACTGGCCTTCACTCGCGCCGACCGGCACAACGAACGCGACCATCTGCGGGTGGAGCTGTCGCCGCAGGCCCAATGGCGCTACGCCAAGTTCTACCGCGGTGAACTGAACGACGACTTGGGCGATGGCGTGGTCGGCGCGCTGTTGGAGCGCCGCGCGCCGATGTTGCTCCGGCTCGCGATGCTCATGGCGCTCACCGATCTGAAAACGCGAATCGACGCGATACACATCGATGCCGCGATGGCGTGGATTCGGCACGCCACGGCATCCGTGCGTTTCGTCTTCGTCAGCGCCGCCGAAGAAGCGAAGCTGGCGCAACTGCTGGATCTGTCGAACCGCGTGTTGGTCTACCTTCGCGAGCGTGGCCAGGCCACGCGCAGCCAAATCAACACCGAGTGCTTTCGTGGCAAGGTGTCAAAGTCGCGGATCGACGCGTGTTTGGAGCACCTGTTGGCGGCCACGCCACCAAGGATCACAGTGCAGTGGAGCGAGCGTGCCGACGGGGCGCCCGGCGCGCCTTCGAGGGTGTACCGGCTAGCTGCGGCGTAGGGCCGGGGATTTTTTCGCTGGTTTCGCCGGCCCCGGAAGGCCGCAAGTGGCCAGCCCTGCGCTAATTTCGCTGATTTCGCCACTTCCCTCACTTGCTCATCCCTGATCTTGTTATAATCAAAATGCGGCGCATGAAAGATCAAAATAGTAGTTGTTGACGTTCGGTTAGGATGCTCGTACGCTTCCGCAAAAGCTACGGAAGCCAGCGCACGAACATGTCAACAGACCGGCTCTCTGAAATGACCCAGGCGCAACGCGACCGGCTGGCGTTTGTCGAGCTACGTCTGCGGTTCGTTGGGGAAATCCGCCGGCAGGACTTGGTGACGCGTTTTGGCATCCAGGCCGCGGCAGCGACTCGCGACATCGCTCAGTACAAGGAACTGGTGCCGGGCAACATGGAGTACGACACCAAAGGCAAGGTCTACGTCCGCAGCTCCTGGTTCCGCCCGCTGTTCGACTTTCCGGCAGAGCGCGTCTTGACCTGGGTGTCGCAGGGCTACGGTGATGGTGAGCCGATCCGCTGGAAAGGCATCGTCGCGCACGAGGGGACTAGCCTGCCGGGTAAGGTCGATCTGGAAATCCTGTCGGTGTTGACGCGCGCCATCCATCAGGGCTCCGCTGTTGAAGTCTCCTACCGCGCACTGTCCAGCGGGCTCACAAGGCGAGAAATCGTTCCCTTCGCACTGGCGGATAGCGGCTTGCGTTGGCACGTCCGTGCCTATGACCGCCGCAGCCGTGAGTTCCGCGATTTCGTTCTGGGGCGCCTTGATGACGCTCGCATTGTCGCCGGCTCGGTCGGTGACGACGAGTCGCCCAGTCAAGACATTCAGTGGAATCGGATCACGGAGCTGGAGCTCGTTCCGCATCCTGCCAACGTCCAGCACCCCGACACCATCGAGGCCGAGTACGGCATGGATCGTGGCGTTCTCAAGGTTCGCGCCCGCGCCGCGTTGGCGGGCTACTTGTTGCGGCGCTGGAATGTCGACTGCACCGAAAACCACAGCCTCAAAGGGGGCGAGTACCGCCTGTGGCTGCGCAATCGCCAAGCGCTGTATGGCGTGACCAACCTGGTGCTCGCGCCGGGGTATGGCGAATCGAGTAGGGAGTGGTGACCAAGATGCCGATCACCTATCCCTGTTTTTCCCCTGAGCATCGCACCTTCGAGGAGTTCGACCATGGCTAAGTCTCCTTCCAACCACGGCAAGCAGTGGACGCCTGCTGACGTTAAACAGCTCGCGCAGCTCGCCAAGGAAAACACGCCCACCCGTGTCATCGGCCTGAAGATGGGTCGAACGGAAGACTCGGTACGCGCCAAGGCAAGCGAGACCAGCGTCTCTCTCAAGCCCACCAATCAGTCGCCTTACAACCGGCGCAAGCCCTGATCCATCGGGTTGGAACGACAAGAGGCGCACCGTGCTGAAGCTCGAACAGATCCAGAGGAATGCCGCCATCTCGGGTCTGGAACCCGGGCAGGTGGTGCGCATCGTTACGACCGAGCCGGTCGGTGACAACGCCCTGACCGTCTACTACAAGACCGCCGACGGCAAGCTCCTGGAACGCATGTTGTTCCGCACCGACGAGATCAAACTCTCGCTCGCGGAAGCAGGGCGTCCTTGGGCTTTCGATGCGCCTGGCGAAGATTTCAAGCTCGCCGCCGAGGCCTATCGCATCAACCTGGCTCACCTGTTCGATCCGATGATGGCAGTGCACACGTCGAACGTGGAGCCGCTACCGCACCAGATCACCGCAGTCTACGAGTCGATGCTGCCGCGCCAACCGCTGCGCTATGTGCTGGCAGACGATCCCGGCGCCGGCAAGACCATCATGGCTGGCCTGTTCATCCGCGAGCTGTTGATGCGCGCGGACGCCAAGCGCGTGCTGATCGTCGCGCCCGGCAGTCTCGTCGAGCAGTGGCAGGACGAAATGTTCGAGAAGTTCGGGCTGTCGTTCACGCTGTTTTCGCGCGAGCAGGTTGAGCAGTCCCGCAGCGGCAATCCCTTCGACGACATCGACCTGCTCGTCGCTCGCGTCGATCAGTTGGCACGCGCCGAAGACCTGCAGGAGAAGCTACGGCTGTCGCACTGGGATCTGGTAGTGGTCGACGAGGCGCATAAGCTCTCGGCCAGCTACTTCGGCAACAAGGTCAACAAGACCAAGCGCTTCCAACTCGGCGAGCTGTTGGGCTCCATAACTCGGCACTTCCTGTTGATGACAGCCACGCCGCACAACGGCAAGGAAGAGGACTTCCAGCTGTTCATGTCGCTGCTGGATGCCGACCGCTTCTACGGCAAGTTTCGAGACGGCGCCCACAAGGTCGATGTCACCGATCTGATGCGCCGCATGGTCAAGGAAGACCTACTCAAGTTCGACGGCACCCCGCTGTTCCCCGAGCGTCGAGCCTACACCGTCAACTACAAGCTGTCCGACTTGGAGGCCGCGCTGTACGCCGCGGTGACCGAGTACGTGAAGACCGAGTTCGCCAAGGCAGACCAGTTGGCCGACGGCGGGCGCAAGGGCACCGTTGGTTTCGCACTGACTTCGCTGCAGCGTCGGCTGGCGTCGAGCCCAGAGGCGATCTACCAGTCGCTCAAACGCCGTCGCAACAAGCTCAAGCGTCGAGTTGAGGAAGAGAAGCTGGGTCAGCGGGGACGGTCGCTGGCAGAAACCCTCGCCGGTACCGGCGCCAACGGCGTTCCCGAAGACATTTGGGAATCGGCCGACACGCTGTCGCCCGATGACTACGAGAACTTCGAGGAAGCGGTGGTCGATCAGGCCACCGCCGCGCAGACCATCCAGGAGCTTGAGGCCGAGATCATCATCCTCGAAGCCTTGGAAGAGCAGGCCCGCCAGGTCGTGCACTCCGGTCAGGACCGCAAGTGGGATGAACTCTCACGCCTACTGCAGGACACGCCGGAGATGCACGACGCTATTGGTCGGCAACGCAAGCTCATCATCTTCACCGAGCACCGCGACACGCTGAACTACCTCGCCACGAAGATCCGCGGCCTAATCGGCAGCGAAGAGGCTGTCGTGATGATCCACGGCGGCGTCAAGCGCGAAGAGCGCCGCAAGGTGCAGGAGATGTTCCGCAACGACCCGGCTGCGCGCGTACTCGTCGCCACGGACGCAGCCGGTGAAGGCGTGAACTTGCAGAACGCCAACCTGATGGTCAACTACGACCTGCCGTGGAACCCGAATCGATTGGAACAGCGCTTCGGCCGAATCCACCGCATCGGTCAGACCGAGGTCTGCCACCTTTGGAACATGGTGGCGTCCGAGACGCGCGAAGGCGACGTGTTTCAGCGCCTCTTCGAAAAGCTCGAGATTGAGCGCGCCGCCCTCGGTGGTCGCGTTTTCGACATCCTGGGTGAGGTGTTCGAAGACCGCAGTCTGAAGGACTTGCTGATCGAAGCCATCCGCTACGGCTCAGATCCCGAGGTCCGTGCACGACTGCTGCGCAAGGTGGAAGGCGCGCTCGATACCCGTCACCTCGAAGACATCATCAAGCGCAACGCACTGTGCGAAGAGGTAATGGACGAGAAGCGCCTCTTCGCGGTCAAGGAGGAAATGGAGAAGGCCGAGGCGCGTAAGCTGCAGCCCTTCTTCATCCGCTCGTTCTTCAGTCAGGCTTTCCAGCAACTGGGCGGCGAACTGCGGTCGCGTGAGCAGGGTCGTTACGAGATCACCAATGTGCCGGCCATCATTCGCGAGCGTGACCGCCAGATCACCGGGCGCGACCGCCGCAATGCAGACCCTGTGCTCCGCCGGTACGAGCGGGTCTGTTTCGAGAAGCAATTCGTGCGGCTGACCGACCGCGTCGGTGCGCCCATGGCTAGCTTGTTGCACCCTGCGCACCCGCTCATGCAGTCCGTGACGGATTTGGTGCTCGAAGCCCACCGCAACAAGCTCAAGCAAGGGGCCGTGCTGATCGACCCCAGCGACATGGGTCTGGCGCCGAAGGTGATGTTCATCATCGATCACTCGGTGAAGGAAGGTGCTGATCCCTCGCATCTGGTTTCTCGTCGCATGCAGTTCGTCGAGATCGACCCCAAGGGCAACGCCATCAACGCCGGCTGGGCGCCACACCTTGATCTGGAGCCGATCGCTGCGGACGACATGGCGCTCATCGAGGATGTGCTGACCGCGCCCTGGATCGCCAAGGATCTGGAACAGGTGGCGCTGGCGCATGCCTCGGCCCACCTCGTGCCCGAACACTTCGATGAGGTGCGTTCGCGCCGCGAGAAGACGGTCGACAAGACGCTGGCCGCCGTGCACGAACGGCTGGTCAAGGAAATCAACTTCTGGTCCGACCGCTACATCAAGCTGCAGGACGACATTGCCGCCGGAAAAGACGTGCGCCTGACGTTGGAGAATGTGCGCCGCACCATCGACGACCTGACAGCCCGCCGTGAGTCGCGCGAGAAAGAGCTGCTGGCAATGCGACATGTCATTTCAGCCACTCCCGTCATCCTGGGTGGTTCGCTGATCATCCCTGCTGGGCTGCTGCTGCAACGCAAAGGGCAGTCGGGCTGGTCGGCCGACGCCGCCGCCCGGGCTCGCGTCGAGCAAATGGCGATGCGCGCTGTGATGGATGCAGAACGCGCCCTGGGCCACGACGTCATCGACGTGTCCGCGGACAAGTGCGGTTGGGACATCACCAGTTTGCCGAAGCCGCTGGACGGTCGACTGCCGCCGTCGCGGCACATCGAGGTCAAGGGCCGCACCAAGGGCCAAGCCACGATTACCGTGACGCGGAACGAGATCCTGTACGGCCTGAATCAGTCGGAAAAATTCATTCTGGCCATCGTGATCGTCGACGGTGATCAGTTCGAGGGGCCGTTCTACGTGCGCCAGCCCTTCACCCAAGAGCCTGACTGGGCTGTGACCAGCATCAATCTCGACCTCGACCAGCTCATGGCGCGAGCGGAGCGAGTTGCATGAATCAGGACGAGATTTTCGATTCGTTGACCAGAAACGCGTTTGACTTCTTGGAACGCGGCATTGAAGAGTTCGACAAGGCTCCAAAATACTCGGTCATCCATTTCTGTGCGGCGGTTGAGATGCTGCTGAAGGCGCGACTGATGAAAGAGCACTGGTCGCTGATCGTTTCCAAGCCGGAGCAAGCCAATCTTGCGAAGTTCATCGCTGGCGACTTCATGTCCGTGACCTTGGAGGATTCACGTGCGCGCTTGCGAGATGTCGCAGGCGAGGATATCGGGGACGATGCCCACGGCAGCTTTCGCGCCATGGCGAACCATCGCAACAAGATGGTTCACTTTTTCCATCCCGACTTGGACACCGACGACAAGGCGAAGGCTCAGATCGTCGCCGAGCATTGCCGGGCCTGGTTCCATCTGCATCGCCTGTTGAATCGATGGAGCGAATACTTTCGAGAGTTCCGCTCGGAAATCGCACGGGCGAATCGTTCTATGAAGGGGCATCGGAAGTACCTCGGCGCGAAGTTCGCCGCGCTAAAGGCCGAGCTGGATGCCGCTCGAAAGGCCGGAAAAAAGCCAAGAACGTGCAGTGCCTGCGCCCTCAAAGCCGCTGTCCCCGAGGAGATCGACGACCGAATTTCGTCGCTGCGCTGTCTGGTGTGTGATCACATCGAAACCCAGGTCCACATCGATTGCCCGCACTGCAGCGAATCTATCGTGATCGCCAATGAGGGTTTCGCATCGTGTGTGCATTGCGGTAGGAAGATCGAACCCGAGCATGTGTTCGACGCGTTGGAGGATCACGATGCCGCACATATGGCAGCCAGAGATGGTGACGACGGCTGGCAGCCAGCCAACTGCGGCAACTGCCAGAGCTACCACACGGTGGTGCGACGTGATGACCACTACTTCTGCACCAGTTGTTTCGAAGTCTCGGAACAAGTAGAGCAATGTGAATGGTGTAGCGATTTCAGCACCGGCGACATGGAAAACAGTCTCTGGGATGGTTGCGAGCACTGCGATGGCAAGGCTGGCTGGGAAAAAGACGAATAGATGAACATCAAGACCCCAAAGAAACTCATCGAAGTTGCCCTGCCGCTCGACGCCATCAACGTCGCTGCCGCGCGCGAGAAGTCGATTCGCCATGGCCACCCCAGCACGCTGCACTTGTGGTGGGCGCGTCGGCCATTGGCGGCTGCTCGGGCGGTGATCTTCGCGCAAATGGTCAATGACCCTGGCTACGAGCGCCACCTGGGCCGCGGGGTGAACAAGGAGAAGGCCGAAGTCGAGCGCGAGCGCCTGTTCAAGATCATTGAAGACTTGGTGCAGTGGGAGAACACCAACGATGAGGAGGTGCTCACACGCGCCCGCGAGGAAATTTGGAAGAGCTGGCGCGAGACCTGCGCGCTTAACAAGGGTCACCCGCAGGCGGCCGAGTTGTTCAATCCGGACAAGCTGCCCGCTTTCCATGATCCATTCGCGGGTGGGGGCGCGCTGCCGCTGGAGGCTCAGCGCCTAGGGTTGGAGAGCTACGCCAGCGATCTCAATCCAGTGGCGGTGACCATCAACAAGGTGATGATCGAGATTCCGCCTCGCTTTGCCGGACGCGCGCCGGTCGGACCGCACATTTCTGGGGATAGACAGGGGCGGCTGACTGAAGATTGGTCTGGCGCGAAAGGCCTGGCCGAAGACGTGCGCCGTTACGGCGAGTGGATGCGGGCCGAGGCCGAAAAGCGGATTGGGCATCTGTACCCTCAGATCGAGGTCACCGCTGAGATGGCCGCTGAGCGCCCAGACCTCAAGCCGCTGCTCGGGCAAAAGCTCACAGTGGTTGCCTGGCTATGGGCGCGTACGGTGAGAAGTCCGAACCCCGCATTCAGCCATGCTTGCGTGCCGCTTGCGTCGACCTTCGTCTTGTCGAGCGCTCACGGCAAAGAAGCGTACGTCGAGCCTGTGATCGAGGGAAATTCCTTTCGCTTCACCGTTAAAGTTGGAATCCCGGCAGAGCCTGCGAATCGTGGTACGGGGGCAGGTAAGCGGGGCGGGTTTTATTGCCTATTTTCCGATGCGCCGATTGATTACAAATACATCCGCGCGGAAGGCGCAGCTGGGCGCATGGGTCAGCGGCTCATGGCCATTGTGGCTGAAGGCGCGAATGGCAGAGTCTATCTGTCACCAACTGAATCTCAGGAATTCGTCGCTCGGTCGGCGGAGCCAGAGTGGAAACCAGATGCGAAGCTGCACGGCAAGTGTCGTGTCAATGTTTCCAACTACGGTCTGGATGTTTTTGGTGATCTCTTCACTTCTCGTCAACTAGTGGCGCTAAACACCTTTTCGGATCTAGTGCAGCGTGTAGTCGAAGAGTGCCGGAGGGACGCGGTCAGAGCGGGAATGGCAGACGACGGCATCGGATTGGATGCTGGCGGAATCTGTGCGACGGCTTACGCGCAGGCCGTAAGCACGTGTTTGGCTTTCTCCGTCAGTCGACTCGCAGATCGCTCATCGTCAATATGCTCATGGGATCTGAGGGACGGACAAGGTAGGAAGCCTGGAATTCGAAACGTGTTCTCCAGACAGGCGATCCCAATGACGTGGGATTACGCAGAAGCAAATTTGTTTTCCGGGATCGCGGCGAGTGCTGATAGTGCGATTGATCGAATCGCGGATGTGCTTTGTCGTGCAGCCTCATGCCAACGGCCCGGTTACGGGCGACAGGCTGATGCTGGGACGCAGACGGTGAGTGCAAATAAGGTCGTATCCACCGACCCGCCTTACTACGACAACATCGGCTACGCCGACCTGTCTGATTTTTTCTACGTCTGGCTACGTAAGAGCCTGAAGCCAATCTTTCCCGACCTTTACGCCACGCTCGCCGTGCCCAAGGCTGAAGAGTTGGTGGCCACACCCTACCGCCATGGCACAAAAGAGAAAGCCGAGACATTCTTCCTCGACGGCATGACTCGCGCCATGCACAACCTCGCAGAGCAGGCGCATCCCGCGTTTCCGGTAACTATCTACTACGCCTTCAAGCAAGCGGAGACCAAGGGCGACGCAGGCACCTCCAGCACTGGCTGGGAGACCTTCCTCGATGCGGTGATCCGTGCCGGCTTTGCGCTTACCGGGACTTGGCCGATGCGCACCGAGCTGGGCAACCGTATGATCGGTTCCGGCGCCAATGCGCTCGCATCCAGCATCGTTCTAGTCTGCCGCAAGCGTCCCGCCGACGCCGCCACCGTCAGCCGCCGCGAGTTCATCCGAGAGCTGAACGCCGTCCTGCCCGAAGCGCTGATGGACATGACCCGCGGCGGCGTCAACAGCCCGGTGGCGCCAGTCGACCTGTCTCAAGCCATCATCGGCCCAGGCATGGCGATCTTCAGCCAATATGCGGCGGTACTGGAAGCCGACGGCAAACCGATGAGCGTGCGCACAGCGCTGCAGCTCATCAACCGCTTCCTGGCCGAGGACGACTTCGACCACGACACCCAGTTCTGCTTGCACTGGTTCGAGGGCCAGGGCTGGGCCACCGGCAAATTCGGCGATGCCGACGTGCTCGCCCGCGCCAAGGGCACCAGCGTGGCTGGCCTGACGGAGGCCGGCGTGGTGGCTTCAGGCAAAGGCGACTTGCGCCTGCTGAAGTGGGCCGAGATGCCGCGCGACTGGAACCCGGAAGCCGACACGCGAGTTCCCGTGTGGGAAGCCCTGCATCAGATGATTCGCGCACTCAACCAGGAAGGCGAATCCGCCGCCGGTGCGCTGCTGTCCCGCATGCCTTCCCGTGCCGAACCGATTCGCGCCCTGGCCTATCGCCTCTACACGCTCTGCGAGCGCAAGAGCTGGGCCGAAGAGGCGCGCGCATACAACGAGCTTGTCACGGCGTGGACTTCGATTGAACAGGCTGCAGGCGAAGTCGGCTTTGCCGGCGCGCAGGCCGAAATGGACGTGTAAGGGAGAGGACGGGTGCAGAACAAGAAACTTTCGATTCGCAAGCTCGTCTCGTACCTCAACAACGACGAGTCTGAGTGGGGTGGCTTCTGGCTTCCCAATATTCAGCGCCCCTTCGTCTGGAGCGAAGAGCAGATTGGTCGATTGTTCGACTCGATCATGCGCGAGTACCCGATCAGTACCTTGCTTGTCTGGAAGACCAAGGAGCCGGTCAAGCACCGTCGCTTCATCGATGTCTATCACTCTGGCGTCAAGCTGACCGACTACTACGTGCCCGACAACACTCACCCGAAGATGATGGTGCTCGATGGGCAGCAACGCTTGCAGAGCCTTTTCATCGGTTTGAAGGGTAGCTACGAAGGCAAGGAACTCTACTTTGACGTGCTCAGCGGGCAGCAGAAAGTTGCGCCGGAGGACATTCGCTACCGCTTTGCTTTCAAGGCGAAAGCTCAAGCGCAATGGCCGTGGGTGCGTTTCAAAGACATCGTATTCCAGACAAACAAGCTGGACCTTCAGATTGCCAAGGAAGTGCGAAAGGCTGCGCCGGAAGCGCTGTCCGAGTCCGAAGACGAACTGCTGCAGCTGAACATCGCGCGAGCACGGCAGGAGTTCGTCAACGACGACAACCTGACCTATCAGGAACTCGATGGCATCGATAACCCTGACGCGTACCGCCTAGATGACATCGTGGAGATCTTCATCCGCGCCAATTCCGGCGGCACAAAGCTCGGCAAGTCGGACCTCCTGTTCTCGCTTCTGACCTCGAGTTGGGACGATGCCGATGGCGCGATGGAAGCTTTGCTTGAGGATCTGAACCAGGGCGGCTTCGACTTCGACCGTGATTTTGTCTTGAAGGCCTGCTTGACGACGCTCGGTCGCGGCGCGCGATATGAAGTCAGCAAGTTTCGCGACGGTAAGACCAAGGAAGAGATCGTCGAGAAGTGGGAAGAACTGTCCGGCGCGATCAAGTCAGTCCGGGATTTCGTCGTCAGCAAGACCTACATCAGATCCGACAAGGCCATTCCGTCGTACCTGGCCCTCATTCCTTTGATCTTCTACCGTTACCACTTCCCGGAGAAGTTCGCGAGCAACACGGGCCTTGCTGAGTTCCTGCTGCGCGCCCTGATCACCGGCGTGTTCAGCGGTGGGCCAGACAATCTCATCGACAAATTGGTGCGAAGCATCCAGGAGAACGGCGATTTCGTGTTGCCGGAGGTCTACGGTGTTGTTCGTGCTGATGGTCGCAATCTTGAGATCACTCCAGACGTGATCTTCAAGCAGGGTTATGGATCGAGCGCCATCCACCTGTTCTTCAACCTCTGGTATCGGGACTTCAACTACACGCCCGCCTTTGCCGGCAACGGCCCCCAGGTAGATCACATCTTTCCGCAGAGCCTATTGAAGACAGTCAAGGACATCAATCCGGACACAGGCAAGCGCAACCTGCTTCACTTTCGGCAGGAGCAGCGCGACCAGATTGCGAATTGCATGCTGCTTACCGCGGATGAAAACGGGTTCGCTGCAAAGAGCGGGAAGCCGCCCAACGAGTGGTTCGCCAGAAGTCGATTCGATTCCGACGAAGCGCACCGTCGCTATCTGGAGATGCACTTGATTCCGGATGACCCGGCGCTGTGGGAGCTCGAGCGCTTTGAGGACTTCGTCGAAGCGCGCAAGGCGCTGATCAAAGAAAAGTTCAGCTACATGTTGCAGACCGTCGGAGGAACCACGGCATGACCATCAAGCCCTGGCGGCAGATTGCTGTGCCGCACGAAGACGTGCTCAAGGGCACCTTCCAGCAAGCAGAGTTCGCGGCCGATTTGTCGCGCGTGCACGCGGGAACCGCCACCGCCGAGTACCAGGACCCGGTGCTCTTCTTCCAGCGCACCTTCATCACGGAAGGCATGCGCCTGCTGCTCGACTCGGTCGTCAAACGACTGTCGGCCAAGGGCGGCGACCCGGTCATCCAGTTGCAGACGGCGTTCGGCGGCGGCAAGACGCACACGATGTTGGCGGTATATCACCTGGCCAAGGGCGAAGTGCCAGCCAGCGATTTGCAGGGCGTTGCCGGCATTCTGGATACGGCGCAGATCACCGAACTTCCGCGTGCTCGGATCGCGGTACTCGACGGGATCAAGTCGTCGCCCAATCAGCCGTTGCAGCGCGAAGGTCAGGTCGTGCGCACGCTCTGGGGTGACCTGGCGTGGCAACTTGGTGGCGCTGAAGGCTATGCGCTGGTCGCAGACGCGGACACCTCGGGCACATCACCAGGCAAGACGGTTTTGGAGACGCTCCTGTCGAGTTGCGCACCGTGCGTCATCCTGGTGGACGAGTTGGTGGCCTACGTGCGCCAGTTCGAAGAGGGAAAGACACTGACCGGAGGGAGCTTCGACTCCAACTTGTCGTTCATCCAAGCGCTCACCGAGGCCTTGAAAGCCGTGCCCTCGGCTGTACTACTGGCCTCGTTACCAGAGTCGGACAAGGAGGCCGGCAGCCAGCGGGGAGTGAAGGCGCTGGAGACGCTGTCGCACCATTTCGGACGGGTGCAGGCGCTTTGGAAGCCCGTCGCCACGGAAGAAGCGTTTGAGATCGTCCGCCGGCGTTTGTTCACGTCGATCAACGACAAGATGGCCATGGAGTCGGTGTGCCGAGCCTTCGCCGACTTCTACACCGGAAACCGCGAGGACTTCCCGCAGGAGACCCAAGAAAGCCGCTATCTCGACCGACTGGTACACGCATATCCGATTCACCCGGAGGTGTTCGACCGACTTTACGAGGACTGGTCGACGCTCGACGGCTTCCAGCGCACCCGAGGCGTGTTGAAGTTGATGGCCAAAGTCATCCACCGCCTTTGGAAGGATGGCAACAATGACCCGCTGATCATGCCGGGCAGTCTGCCGCTGTATGACGCCGATGTGCGCAACGAAGTCATCTACTACCTGCCTCAGGGCTGGGACCCGGTGATTGAGCGCGACGTAGATGGTGAGCGCGCCGAGACCACCGAGATTGAGAACAAGGACACCCGCTTCGGCAGCGTGCAAGCCTGTCGTCGCTCAGCACGTGCGGTGTTTCTGGGCAGCGCGCCAAGCACCACGAACCAGCTGGTGCGAGGACTGGAGATGGAACGCATCATGCTAGGTGTCATCCAGCCAGGCCAGCAAGTCGGCTTGTTCAAGGACGCGCTGCGCCGCCTTGGCGACCGGCTGCATTACCTCAACCATGCCAACAACCGATTCTGGCTCGACACGCGGCCCAATCTGCGCAGGGAGATGGAGGAGCGCAAACGCCGCTTCCAGGACAAGGAGGATGTCTTTCCGACCGTCCGCGAGCGCGTCCAGCGCGGTTTCTCAAGTGGCGTTTTTGGCGGCATTCACGTGTTCACCGACAGCGGCGACGTGCCGGACGACTGGGCGCTGCGCTTGGTTGTGCTGCCGCCCGATGCCGCATTCAGCAAGAGTGGCCAGAGCCTGGCCATCGACCGCGCAACCGAGATCCTCAAGAAGCGCGGCGACCAGCCCCGTTTCAAGCAAAACCGGCTGATCTTCCTGGCTGCCGACTACGACAGCGTCAGCCGGCTGAAAGACCACGTTCGCTCGTTCCTGGCGTGGCGCAGCATCGTGGCTGACTACAAGGACAACCGAATCGTTCTCGACAACCTGATGGCCAAGCAGGCCAACGCGAGTCTGGAGCAGGCCGAGGAAACCGTGCGTCGCATGATTCGAGAGACCTATAAGTGGCTCGTGGCACCGATGCAGGAAGCACGCCCGGGCAAGGGCTTGTCAGACCTGCGCTGGGAGCACTTCCAGGTCAACCCAAGTGCGCAGAACTGGTCGCAAGAAATCGAGCGCGTGCTCAAAGAGAACGAGTTGCTCATCAACGAATGGGCGCCGATCCACCTGGCCAAGGTTCTGAAGGACTGGTTCTGGAAGGACGAAGTCAAGGAGGTCAGCGCAATCCATGTCTGGCAGCAATCCTGCCAACAGCTCTACCTGCCGCGACTGAAGGACGACACGGTCTTTCAGATGACCATGGCTGCCGGCGCTGAGAGCCCCGACTTCTTCGGATTCGCGCAGGGCAAGGATGAAGGTCGCTACATCGGCTTCGTCTATGGCAAGCGCACCTCCCTGATCATGGATTCGTCATTGCTCCTGATCGAGCCGTTCGCCGCAGCAGCCTACATGGACGCACTGCGTGCAGCAGAGGAAGCATCGCGAGCCAAGACTTCAGAAGCCGCAGGGAGCGCAGGTACCGCTTCGGTGGGCACCAGCGATGGTGTCACGCCTCGAGTTGAAGACCCCGGCAAGGGCGACTATCGGTCCGGCAGTGCCGCAACCGCGCAAACCCCGAAGAAGCACTTCTACGGCAACATCGAGCTGGACCCGTTCCTGGCGAAAAAGCAGTTCGCCGATCTGGTCGATGAGGTCGTCCAGCAATTCACCATGCGTCCTGGAGTGAAGGTGAAGATCGCCATCGAAATCCAAGCCGATTCCGCCACCGGCTTCGACGACGGACTGCAGCGCGCAGTGAAAGAGAACTGCAATGTGCTGAAGTTCAAGGGCGCGGAATTTGAGGCTGGCGAATGAGCGTCCAAGCCGGTATTGCCACTTCCACACGAAGACGGCGCTTGCCGTGGTCGTGAAGCGTCGTATAAGGCGTGGGCTCCTGATGATGAGGTGATGATATGGGAACGCCAAATGCCAACAGTCACGACCTCCTCGCGGATGATGATTCCGAGAGGGGCGCGGATGATCAACATACTTTCGGTGGTGCCTGGACTCGCATCAAGCTCGAAGCGCTTGAAAAGTACCTGACAGCATTCAATACCGCGCTGAGCAAGCAGAGCTTTACGCGCCTCTACGTCGATGCCTTCGCAGGCACCGGTCGCTGCGACATCAAGGTCGACGGCGAGAAGCAGACTATCGATGGTTCTGCTCGTAGGGCGTTGGTTACCAGCCCTTCGTTCCACAAATTCTGTTTCATCGAACTTCGTGCCAAGAAGCTGGACGCACTCAAGGCGCTCAGCGCCGAGTATCCTGGAAAGACTATCGAAGTAATCCAAAGCGACGCCAATGCTGCGTTGAAAGCCATTTGCGCGCAGTATCAATGGCGAAACGAACGGGCCGTGTTGTTTCTCGACCCGTTCGGAATGCATGTCGAGTGGTCAACGCTTGAGGCGATTGCCAAGACTGGCGCCGTCGATGTCTGGTACTTGTTTCCGTATGCCGGGCTGTATCGGCAAGCTGCCAAGAGTGCCGACGCCATGGATGCCGACAAGGAAGCATCCCTGACCCGAGTCCTTGGTACCGATGACTGGCGTCAGGCTTTCTACGCGCAGAATCCTCAGTCCGATATGTTCGGTGGCAGCAATGGCGATGTGCGAGACAGCGATCACCGGCAGATGCTTGAATTCGTTTCGAAGCGCTTGAAGGGTTTGTTTCCCGCCGTCACAGATCCCAAGGTGCTTTACCAGGGCGGCGATTCCAAGAATCCCTGCGGGGCGCCGCTTTTCGCGCTCTACTTCGCTGCATCGAATCCCGCGCCAAAGGCGTACGGTCTCGCGACAAAGATCGCCAAGGACATTTTGGATACGCTATAGCGCCAATTCCAGTGCCTGCGGGTAATCGTCCCAGGTCCTTCCTCGGAACTCGCGTCCATTTGCTTTCTTGTGACGCTTGATCCCATCCGCGCCCCATCCGCCCCACTGCTTGAAGAAGAAGGCAGTGCCAGCGACTTCAGCCTGCGCTTGCACGTTCGCGACCCATTCTTCCTTCATCGGGCGCGCTTTGTGGCCGGATTCCCCACCGACGATGACCCAGTGAATATCGGTCAGGTCGATGCGTCCCAGATCTTCGAGCAGCGGCTCGACCGAGAGAAAGCGGATCTGCGCTTCCACCCTGCGCAAGTAGTCAATGCGCGGCACGCCGTACTTCTTGTTTTCGACCGACACGCCAAGCCACACGTTCTGAGGGCATGAGCGCCGAGCAAAATACTCGGGCAGCCTTTCCGCGCGTTTGGTAAGGATCTGATAGGTGTGCTGCGGCGTCGCACGGATGACCTCGAACACGCGGTCGAGAAACTTGTCCGGAACGTCCTCGTGAAACAGGTCGCTCATGCTGTTGACGAAGTACGTGGTCGGCTTCTTGCGCATCGAGGGTTGCTGAAGCCGGTCTTCGTGAATCGTGAGCTTGAACTCGTTCTCGTAGCCCGGCGCGCCCATCGCGTGCAAACGACGCGCCATCACTTCGGCATAGCAGTGCTTGCAGCCCGGTGACACCTTCGTGCATCCGGTTGTCGGGTTCCAGGTTTGCTCGGTCCATTCGATGGCTGATTGCGTTGCCATGGTGTTCTCCTCAATTCGCCGTTGTGCTTTGTGTGTGTTCGACAGCGAAGGCATCGACGAGCTTCGCGAGCGCGGATCGCGCCTGCCCCATACGCGGATCGGCCAGAGCGATCCGCACTCGGTCGGCCAACTGGTCTGCGGACGGGTGCTGCTGGTTTGTTGCGTCATGCACCAGACGCATACACGTCTCGATCAGTTCGGCCTTCGGGTTTGACTTCCCGGATTCGTACCGGCTCAGGGTTGACTGAGTGATTCCCAGAATTGCCGCGAACTCCTGCTGGTTTCGGCCGTTTCTGGCCTTCTTGATGAGATCCGGTATTCGGGTGATCGGCTCCATGCTCGCCTGTCCGGTTTATGCGCCATGTGCATAGGATACCGCAATTATGCTTGAGGTGCATGCCGGCGAAGCGGCAGCCTGCCTTCCGGTCAGGGCGAAATCATCCGCGCCTCAGTCGCACGACGCGCGACGAGGCCTGGCAGTACCCTGCCGCCGCCATAGACCCATCGGCGCAGTTCGCTCGCGGCCGCGCCCCTAGTTCTTCCTCGCAATCCCCATCTCCCTAGCCCACGCCTGCAACGCAATTAGCTGCTCGGCGTTCTCGTGGCAGGTTCGGTAGTTGGCGGCGACGGTTCCGGTGACGGCAGAGAGCGCAATGTTTGCGGCGGCCGCATCAGCATCTCCGGCGGGTTCGGGCAGTTCACCTGCGGCGGCAGCGTCGTGCAGGCGCACAAAGCCACGGTTGATAGTGCAAGCAGCATCGGCTTGTACGGGCACATAGACGGGGACCTCCTTGATGATGGTGTCGCCCTTTTCGCGGACGACGCGGACGCGGTCGACGTATTCGGTGACGACCTTGACGGCGGCTTGCGCCTGACGCTCGCGGATGGTGGTGGCCTGAAGCGTTTGTTGCTGGGCGGCGGCATCCCACTGCGCTTGGACGTGCCTCGCGCCCTTGACCCAGCCGAAGCCGACCAGGGCGAGGCCGAGCGCCGCCAAGGCCAACAGCCGGTACGGCCATGGAATCACGCTCACGACGCATCCCCGATGCACTGCCGATATTCGGCATCACGCCGCTTGGCCAGCCCGCCGCACAGCCGGGCGTTGTCGGGCAGCGCGCAGTCCTTTCCCCGGAAGAAGCGCCAGCGCAGCAACTCGGCACAGGCTCCCGCGTAGTCCTCGGCGTTGAGTTTCCTGACCAGCGTGGACTGGCAGAACGCGCGGCTGCCGACGTTGTAGGAGAAGCTCACCAGTGCGTCGTACTCGTGCTGGGCCAGGGGTACGGTCACGCACTGCTTGAGCGCACCCTCGAACTGCTGCACATCGGTGAGCGCCCGAGCCAGTGCCTTCGGCGGAGTGGTGGTGTCGCCCAACTTGACCCCGGTGGTGGTGCCGAACCCGATGGTCGGCCCATCGCCCTTGACCGGAATCACCGCGCGGTCGGTGTAGCCCTCGTGCAGCAGGATGCCAACCAGGGCGGCGGCGGACAGCGTCATGCCGGCCACCGTCCTGCGCGCCATTGGCGGCCGGGTCATCGCTCCATCCCCGGCTGAGCCACGATGCGCGCAATGGTCGCTCCGATGCTGGCGGCAAAGGCCAACAGCACGAACGCGCCGCGTGGCAGCGTGTCGCCGAACAGCGGCACGGCCACTTCCGCCGCCGTGAAGGCTGCGGCCAGCAGCGAGAAACGGATGCTCCAGGCACGTCGCAGCACGCGCCGCCAGTCATCCAGCAGGCAGATCTTCGGCTTGGCGGTCATTGCACGCCACCCATCAGTTTCAGCTTGATGGCGGCTCCCACCAGCAGCGCGGCCAGGATGCCGGTGGTGATCACCTTGATGAGGGTTTGCCACGCCGTGCGACGGGCATCGCGCCACGCTTCCAGCAGATCGCGCAGCTCGCGAATGTCCTTCGCGGCATGACCGTTCTCCAGCCCCAGGTGCGCGAGGCAACGCTCGGCGCCGCGCTCGGCAGCGCGGTTCAACAGTTCATCGAAATCCTCGTGTCGCAGGAGCAGCGTCGATTCGTTGGTCAGTACATCGGTGTCGTCGGTCATCGTGGGTCTCCAGAAATGACGAAACCCGCCCAGCGGCAGCCGGAGCGGGTTTCAGGGGTGAAGCAACGGAAGGGGTGTGGGTTAGATGTCGATGACTTCCAGCGGCAAGGACGGCGCCTCGCCTTCGATGACGCCATCGCGCACGAACACGGTCTGGCCCAGCGTCGCTTCGCCGCGGGCGTGGATGAGTCCGCCACCTGGTAAGGCGATCACGACGCGGCTGGCGCCGACCTCGATCACGATGCCGGCTTGCAGCGGCGGCTCGGGCAGCAACTGACGGAACTGTCGGTAGAGGTTATGCATGGCACTCGACGCCCAGCGTTTGCCAGACCTCCGGGAAGCTGGCTTCCACGCGCGTGGAGCGCACGATGCCGAGCCGCGCGACGCTGCCGTCCTGGTACTCGACGAAGGTCCCGGGCTCGACGATGCCGGTCTCCGGTAGCACAGGCAGGCGCAGGCCCACCTCGAACTGCTGCCCGGTGTCGGCCAGGATCGCAGTGCCGCGCTGGCGTGCTGCGACGGCTTCGGTGATCAACGCATCGACGACCATCGGCGCAACCCGATTGCCGGCCGTGCCGGCGCGCGTGACCTGGCCCAGCACCCCGGCAGTCTGGCCCGACACGAACACCCGGTTGTACGCCGGCTTATCCAGCCAGCGCACGGATTCGCGCGACACCGCATCGACCGGCAGCACCAGGTCCGGCGTCACCGCATGCCAGTCCCACGGCGCCACGGGGTAGCGGTGGCGCACGCGCAGGATCGCGTCGGACGGATGCGGCAACAGGTAGCCGCCCGGCGCGGCGGCGATTGCGGCGAGCGCATCGATCCAGGTGCCCTGGTGTGCAAACACGCCTGCAGGCAAGTTCCAGTCGGTGAGCGCCCAATCGATGGTCCAGCCAATCGGCACACCGTTGACGGTCAGAACGTCGTCCATCAATTGCCGTGCCGTGCGCGGGTCGGCATTGCCGAAGTGCATCACCGGCGCGTAGGGCGCCGAAAGCGCTGCGGTGCGGCCGCGCCCGGATAGGCGCAGGCTCGCATCGCCAAAGCTGCGCTCGCGACTAAGGTTCTCGGCGAGCACGCGGAAATCAGTACCGTTGACGTGCGCCACGAGCTCCACCGGTGGCGCGCCATCGGTGGGTGCGATCAGCGCTTCGGCAATGGCGGGCAGCGTCGCCTCGAATCCCCAGGCCCAGGAGTCGACGTCGAGACTCAGCGACAGTGAGATCACAGGGACCGGTGCGCCATCCGGCCAGCGATGGAGCGTGACGTGATTCAGCACGATGTAGACCCTTCGGATCGGAACCACGACCGGGCCGTCTTGGCCGGGATCGGGGCGCCGCTCGCAGACGAACACCAGGTGGCCATTCGCAGCTGCCGGTGCGGAAAAGCGCAGGTGCGGATTTGGCGTGTAGCAAGGAACGAACGGCGGCTCGGGATCGTCCGGGCGCACTGGATGGCGCCCGGGCGGCGGTCGCATCGCGTTCTGCCAGCGTGCACCCGCCCAGCGACGAAGCGCCGTGGCGACCTGGATGGCTTCGAAAAAGCGCCGACTCGGGAGCTTCTGCGCCACATCAAAGCGCGAGGTGGTTGGCCGATGCCGATCCCGCAGACCGTCCTCGTGATGCAGGCGCCGCGCGAGCGCGTCGAGGCGCTTCGCGTTCTCGTAGCGCACCGGGCCTGTCGTGCGCAGACGCAGCGACTCAGCATGTGGAACCTGGAGCTCGCCGGGCGAGCGTGCCGATGCGCCCTGAAACCGCGTGATCGCTGAGACTGGCGCGCGCCGCAAGGTCGCAGCGCGCCTCGACGTCACGTTGGCGTCCAGCACCCAACCAGCCTGCCAGGACGTGCCCGCGGTCGTCGGCAGTTGATCGGTGGCGGCGGTGCGGTGCTCGGCGCCCTCCTCGAACCCGCGCCCGCGTTGCCAGGACGATGCCGTCCGCCCCACCAGCGGACGCGCCGCCCGGGAGGCATAGCGCGCCTCGACGATCATCTCCAGCGCCGGAAACGTCGCGACCAGCGTCGCCGATGCATTCGGGATGGCCAGCGCTTCGAAGCGCAGCGCCGGCAAGGCGCCGACCAGCTGCGCATCCTGCGGAGGCTGCGATCCGCCCGGATCGCCACCCAGCACGAGGTGCGTGCTGCCAGGCGGGTGCGCCAGCCGCAGATCGATGGACGCCATAGGTGATCACCCCAGCAGTCCCGTCAGGATGCGGGTGTAGCCGCCCGCGTACAGCGTGGTCGTCGGCAGACGCAACTCGCCCATGCCTTCGAGATCGGACGCGTCGCAGTCCCAGCCCAGCGCACCGTTGCCGTTCACGATGCGCGCCCAGGTTGCCTCGCCGGTCGTGAGGATCAGGGCTTCGTTCGTCGGCGCGACCTCGAGCACGCCGTCGACGACGGTTCCGAGCGGTTCGGCCAGCACGATGGACGCGAGCAGCGGGCCCTGTGGCGCTTCGCCAAATCCCGGTCGCGGACCGGCGTAGACGTGAGCGCGCGCCTGCTCGGTGCCGAGCGCCAGGAAGGTGATGACGCCCTGCAGCCGGTACGCGTTGAGTTCGTCGGAGATCTGGATCACACCGGCACCCCGTTCATTGGCTCGGCGCGCAGGTTGTCTGCGACCACGGCGCGGAAGTTGTGTTTGTGGTCGTAGGCGATCACCAGATAGCGCGGCACCGGGCTGATCCGCTCGAAGCGGTAGACGCCGGTCACCGCATCGCTCCAGGTCTCGCGCACCACCGCATGTGTGCGCTCATCGAACAGCAGCACGCGCCGCGACACCGGCCGATCCTCGGGCAGGTTCTTCTCTTTCACGGTGCCTGTGATGTGGTGATCGCCGGCGTAGTAGTGATTGCGCGTGCCGGCCAGACGATGGAAGGCGCGGTGCGAGTACCGCAGCAAGGCGGCCAGATCCGGCACCGGCTGGGTGCGTCCCACGATGGCTGGCAGTGCGCGGTACTGCGCTTCCGGTGGGTCGGGCAGCGCGCTCGGCACGCCACCGGCGACGCGGTGCACGCGCAAGGTCAGGCCGTACCCATAGATGCAGGGCCGGAAGCGCGCGTAGTGGCGCTTGTAGCCCTCCCACACGACGCCATCGTTGTCGCTCACGCGGTACTGCCAGATGCCATCGGTGCCACGCTTCACGTCGATGCGCAGGGCCCGGCGAGCGCCAGTCACCGCCCACGGTGCAGCGGCGTGCGCTGTCAGCTCGTACTGGTTTCCGCCGGCATCCCAGAAGCTGTGATGCCACTGCTGCTGCCAGGCGATCAGCCGGTGACCCTCGTAGGCGCCCGAGCCGGTCCAGAGCCAGAACCCGAAGCAGGCCGATGAGTAGGTGATCGCCATCACCTCGGCTTCGATCTCGAACCAGAAGTTCTCCGTGATCTCGGCCGCGTCGATGCGCCAGAAGTTCTGCGCCTGCGAGAACACCAGATCGACGGCCTGCGCCGCTTCATTCCAGATGGGCGTGACGCCACCGGCGCCGCCCGCGCTGGCGAATCCGGCAGGAATACCCGCGAGGAAATCCTCGTCCAAGGGATAGGCCACGACTCAGGGTCTCCAGGGCCCGGTGATGTCAAAGGCGAAGCCGCTGGTGTTGCCCTCATGCGCGTAGTCCAGCGTGACGATCAGGAACTTGCGCTCGGGGTAGCCGAGCACCTGGTCGATCAGCGTCAGATGCGCGTAGGGCTGGTTCTGGTGGATCCAGTACATGCCGGGCAGCATCCCGCGCAGGTGTCCGCTGCTCTCGCGCAGGTAGATCGGATGCAGGATCAGTCCGTAGTCGGGACCGTTCGGGAACGGGATGCTGGCCGAGCGCCCGGAGACGTTCTGGTTGTTGCCGTCGTTCAACGAGAACAGCCCAAGGCGCACATTGCCGCCGACCTGGGTGTAGTCGCGCATGCAGATCTTGCCGGTGGTATCCAGCGAGTGCGTCGAGTAGGAATCCTGGTTCGGGTAGCTGTTCGGCCACTCGCTGACGGTGCGGTAGCGGTCCGAGGCGGTCAGGAACGACGCGTAGTTGTCGCCCGGCTTGTAGCTATCGAAGTCGGTGAAGGTGTAGAGCACGCGGCGGTCGCCACCCCAGCCAGAGGCGCAGGCGAGGAAGAATCCGCGGTCATCACCGACGAGGACCCAACTACGGGCGCCGGCGCCGTTGTCGCCGTAGGTCTCGGGCGTGTTGTTGCGGGCGAAGTACCACTTGAACCAGCCCGAGTACATCGAAGTGCCGCTGCCTGAAGGCAGTTCGTTGCGGGTGGGCGCTGCCGGATCGAAGGGCGCGCGAGCACCCACGAAGGTGTCGATGTCGACCATGTTCTCGGCCAGGGTGACGCGTCCGAACTTCGCCCAGGTCGTCGTGTAGCCCTCGGGCAGACTGTCGTCGACGCGCAGGAGCGGTCGATTCGAGAGTGGATTGGGCGTGCGGTACGCGCGCTTGTTCTCGCCGGTGAAGGCGATCTCGAAACCGAGCGGCGCGATCTTGGCGCTGATACCAAGGACCGTCGTCGCCGGTGTGGCCGGTTCGCCCGAAACGCTGAACTGGATGCTGTCCTGAGTGATGGCGGTGATGGTGAAGTCGCCGTTGTACTCGGGCTCCTCGCAGCCTTCGATGCGCACTACCTGGTCGACGAGATAGCCGTGCGCGGAACCCACGACGGCCGTCGCGGTGGCGCCGTCGCGGGTCAACGACGACACCGCCTTGAGGTGGAATCCGTTGACGAGCAGTGCGTCGAGCAGCGCGGTGAGGCTGCCCCAGTTGTTGGTCAGCACCGGCGCGCCGGTCATGCCGCTGTGCATCCACTTGACCTTGTTGCTCACGAATCAGACTCCTCGAAATCAGGGGTGCGTCAGGGGCGGTCCACGTCGCCGCGCACCAGCAAGGTGAAGGCATCGCGGGTGACGGTCTCCGGGCCTTGCTGGATCGTGCGCACGACCCAGACCGGGAACAGCGCGCCGATGGTGTTGAAGCGCAGCACGTTGCCGGCTGCCCAGCCCGAGCCCCAGCCGAGTGCGCGCAGCGTGAAGTAGGGTTTGCCGGTGGCCGGATTGGTCGGCGCCAGATCGTTGGCGGTGGTGCCGGTGGCGATCACGCCGACGTGCTCGCCGATGACCTGGAACGCCGTGGTGTTGGTGAACTGGATCGCCCAGCGCTCGGTGATGGCGCCGGCGTTGGTCACCGTGATCGGCGCCAGCACATCGTTGAACGTGGCGGTGGCCGCATTGCCAACCAGTGCGTCAGTGAATGCGCCGTTCCAGGTCGCCTGATCGAACAGCCGCGACACGTAGGCGCGCAGGTCGCCGGAGACCAGCGCCGAAGAGATGTTGGAACCGGTGGGGTAGTCGTGGGTGATCTGCCGGGTGAAGGCCAGGCGCCCGGAGATCTGCACGTCGGACACTTGCGCCATGTCTTCGATGCGATGCTCGACCGTGACCGGTTGGGCGATGCCGGTGACGTCGGTGAACGTCACGCGGCCCGCTTCCAGGTCGACGGTGTAGCCGGCGGTAACGACCACACCGTTGCCATCAAGCACTCGCACCCGCGACAGGCGCACGCGATTGCAGTCGATGACCTGGCCGACGCTGGCGGTCAGCGGGCCGACCGTTTCGGTGTGGCCGATCACCGCAAAGTCGCCCATCCGGAAGATCGGCACGCGCCCGTCCTGCGGCAGTCGTACCGGATCAAGCCCGATCAGGTCGGCATCAAGCGGCAGGTAGGAGTACGCGACGGCGTTGTACTTGATGGTGTCGGCGAACACTGGCGCCGGCTTGAACACCTTGGGCACGCCATCGAGCACGACCACACCATCGGGATCGAACCAGATCTCGTCCTCGTTGCCGGCGGCGACCACCCACGACCCGAAGCGTGCGCGGACGACGCCGGTCTCGTAGTCGATGGCACCGGTGATGCCCGCCCCGGCAATGATCCCGTGGTTGTCGGCGCTCACGTTGATCGTGCCGCCGGTCAACCGCGTGGCCAGTAACTGCAGGCTCGACGGCCGCACCGGCGAGGCCGGAATGCGGAAGGTGACCTCGTCGACCGGCGTGCCATCGAGACTGGTGAGCAGCGAGCGCAGTTGGACCGCCGTGCCTTGGCCCGGTACCCACGCGCTCAAGGTCACCGCGCCGGTGGCGTAGTTGATGGCGCCGGCAAGCGTCGCCGCGCCGTTCACCGGGTTCAGGTCGTAGTACAGGCTGCCGAGGCGGTCGAAGTAGGTCTTGCCACCGAGCGTGAAGCCGACGCTGCCAGGCACGATGGGCTCGGCGAAGCTCGGCGTCAGATCCAACGCCAGGCCACTGGCGGTGAACGTCTCGGCGACCGAGTTCGAGGTGCCGGTGGCGCGATAGCGCACCTTCGCCCACGCCGTTTCGTCGATGGGCATGGACGCGCCCGCGGTCACGTACTCCCAATGCGAGAACACATTGCGATAGACCGGCACGAGGGTCCCATCGGCATTGCGCGTGAGCCCGATCTGGGTCACCGAATAGCGCCCCACGGGAATGCGCACGATGGTGTCGGGCAGGAAGCGCACGACGCCGGTGGCGTAGTTCACCGTGCCATAGACGAAGCCTTGCGTGTCCTTGAGATTGCCGTTGCGGTCGTCGCGGACGATCTTGATCGGATCGACCGGGCGCACGAGCTGCAGCTCGGCCGGCGTCGTCGAGATGTAGTCGAAGGTCTCGATCAGCAGGTTCCATTCCAGCTCGACCGTACCCGGGATCAAGCCATCGAATTCCACTTCGACGTCGATGCGACCTGTGCCATCGCGCATCGGCGCGTGGAACTCCTCCTCGGTCGGTGGTCCCCAGGTGTAGGCGACGTTGTAGGTCTGGCCGCCAGCCGGCAGCGCGGCGGGTGTGAACTGGATCAGGCCCGACTGGTAGTGGATGGTGCCGGTCGCCGCACCGGTGATGCGGCCAGCGCCATCGTCGGTGGCGGTGCGCGGTGCACCGTCGTTCCAGGTGATCGTGACCGACTGCGGCGTGATGCCGGACTGCGCCAGCTGCAAGGAGACAGCGGGCGGCGCGATGGTCTGGTCGGATCGGTTGAAGTAGTTGGCCTTGCCGCCCCAGGCATAGACGATCTCGCTGCCGACATCGGGCAGCGCGCCCACGGTCACCGCCACCGTGCCGGAGCCATAGTTCACGGTGCCGACCCCGTACTCCGGGCTGCTGCCCTTGAGCACGCCGGCGCCGTTGTCGCGCAGGTCGTACCACTTGCCCTGGGCGCGGTAGCTCACCTGCAAGGTGCCGGGCGCCGGGCTCGGCAGGATGGTGAGCACGTAGTTGTAGGCGCGGTTCTCGATGTCGACGCGCACGCCCGCGGTGTCGGCGACACGGATCGGTGCGGCGGCGGGCCGGAAGGTGATGGTCTTGGTGCCGCCGTAGTTCGGCGCACTGGTCGCCATCGCGATTTGGCCGCGAGCGTAGTTCACGGTGCCGATGACGGTGGCGCCCGCCATCAGCTGGCCGCCGTTGTCGGTCAGCGTGGCGCCGCTGACGCTGATTGACAGCGTGCCGGGCTGGATTGCATTGCCGACCGACAGCACGGTAGAGGCGTTGAAGCCGACCGAGGTCGTGTAGCTCACGGTGCCGTTGGCCGACTCGACCAGGGCTTCGGAGGTGCCGCCTGCGGTCAGATCGAGCAGCGGCGTTTCGGTCTGCGCCGAAGGCACCAGCTGGGTGAAGATGCTACTGACGCTGGCGGCAACATCGCCGATGGCGATCGGCTGGGTGGTCTTGACCACGCCGCAATACTTGGCGGCATCGGCGACCACCGTGTCGCGGGTCTTGGTCTTGCCCGGCGCCATCGTGAACAGGCGATCTGGCGGAGAACCGGGAAAGTCGAAGCGCAGTGCGTCCGACAGATCGCAGGTGACGACCACCGCTTCGTAGTCGACGATGCCGCTGCCCGAGCCATAGCTGAAGGTGCGTGTTTCCGAGGCGACGCGGGTGACGCGGATGTACTGCGAGAACTCGTTCGCCAGGCCTTCGTTGGCGACCAGGTACAGGGTCTTGCCGATGGCGGGCAACTCGGCGCCAACGCGCTGGAACAACTGGACGCTGCGCTGGCCGGTGATGTGGTTCTCCAGCAGGTAGCCGTTCCAAAGCGAGCCCTTGTTGAGGTAGGCCTCAATGCGGTCGCGCGCGTTGGTGCGGCGGTCGAAGATCTCTTCGGTCGAAAAGATCGTGACCGCGACGCGCGGATCGCTCGGCGCCTCGGCGACGATGACGTTGCCGCCCAGATACGTGTCGGTGGTGCCGGTCTGCACGCTGGCGAAGACCTTGCGCAGGTTCACGCGGCCACCGGCGCGATCCATCTCCGAGATGTCGTTGAACAGCGAGTTGCTCGCACCATCGACGATGACGGTGGACGTGGGCGCGCCGCCGCCTTCGGCGACGTCGTCCATGACCTGGCTGGCAACGAGCTTCACGTCGCCTGCAAGAATGGGCATCGGGAGTCCTAGTCAGAGCTGCAGCAAGCGCAGCGTCAATCGGTAGCGGTCGGCATCGGATCGCGCCGGAAAGCCGAGCACGGGTTCGGCCTCGACGCAGATCTCGTCGTGGCGAAAGGCCACCTCGAAACTGCGGCCGTCGTGCAAACGCAACTCGAAGCGCCCGTCGTCGGCGGTCAACGGCACACTCGCCCACGCGTGCAGGGTGCCGACCGTGGCGCGTGTGACCCAAGCCATGTCGAACGCGCCTTCCAGCGTGATCGGCCGCCCGGCCTGCCGCGTGGCCGACTGCACCAGCAGCGCGCCAGTGATCAGGTAGCTCATCGACGCCACTGCGGGCGTCCACGCGTGCTCGTCGACCCACAGCAGATCGTCGGGCAAGGTCAGGACGTCGCTGGTGGCGAGGTGTTGGAGTTGCATGGGGAACCGGTCAGAGCGTGCGGGTGCGTGCCGCGCTGAGCACGCGCAGCAGTCGGGCTTCGTCGCGTTCGTCGATGGTCGCGGCCACCTTGTGGGTGCCCGCTGCGAGTTCGACGCGCACCGTGCGCGTGGGCGCGTGCTCGCCGAGCAGGGAGGGACGCTGCACGCCCGCGCCGGTGGGCTTCACCAAACCGCCTGTGGCGAAACCTTGGACACTGCGCAGCGTGCGCGCGGCCAGCGCTTGGGTAGGCGCCTTCATGCCGTTGATCGCCTCGAAGAAGCCGACGCCGAACTTGGACACCGTCGCGCGGTTCACGACGAACTCGCCCGGCGTCAGCAGTGCCGGCACGGTGTCGGACGAGGCGATGCCGCCGCGCGCGAAGAACTGGCCTTCGAGGCTTTCCATGTAGGTGATCAGGTCGCGCTCGAGGTCTTTGCCGACCAGCAGCGCTTGCGCCATCGCCGAGCGCCAGCGACGCTTGATGCCCTCGACCATGCCGCCTTCGAGTCCGGTCAGCGTCTTGATGCCGAGCAGCGGCTCCAGGTAGCGCTTGTCGACGCTGGCCTGCCGGCCGTAGTTCCGCTCGGTGTTCATCTTGAACAACGGGCTGATGGCTGCGCCGCCGGACCGGGACAGGGCCGAGGCGTAGCTCATCATGCCCTGATAACCCAGCTCGACAAGTTTCAGGGCTTCGACGACGGAGCGGTTGCGCTTGGGGCGCTCGGGCGGCGCCCGATTCGGTGCTGAGGGCGGTGGTGGCGGCTCCGGCGAGATCCCGGCCGGGCCGCCACTGGCGAACCGCGCGACCTTGGTCAGCCGCGCCAATGCCGCGATGCCGTACTTGCGCACGGCCGCTTTGCGAATCACAAAGGCGCCGGCATCCAGCGTGCGCGGCACGGTGTCCGCATCGCCGCTGCCCGGTACCTTGCCGCCCGCCATCCGCGGGAATAGTGATGCAACAGCGGGCGGCGCCACCGAGCCGCCGCGGGCAAAGCGCGGCAGGCCACGGCCGACCAGGCCGCCGGTGGCGTTGGTCTCGACCTTGGTGACGTAGATCGTGTGCGTGCTGGTGGTGTGCATGCCGGCCAGGCTCATGACCTCGGCGCGGGCCGCATCGGCGTTGTGCTGGACCAGGTGCCGCGACTCGGTCTGCAACTGCGAGAGCGCGCCGATCTGGCGCTCGACGTTGGTGACTGCGGCCTGCGCCTTCTCGGTGGAGACCTTGAGCTCGAACTGCGCCGACTCATTGGCGTACGCCTTGAGCCGGTCCAGCGCTTCCTGCGCCTGGGTGAAGTCGGCATTAACCGGCAGAGTCTGGCCGTCCTTCAGCCGCTGCTCGTACTCGCGCAGCGTCTGCTCGGCCTGCTGCAGATCGGCCTGGATCTTCAGCAGGTACTCCTTCTCCTCCAGCGCCGCATCCAGTCGGTCGAGCGCCTGGTCCAGGCGCTCGGTGTCGGCGTTGATGGTGAGGGTCAGGCCATCGCGCAGCTTCGCGGTGATCGAGTCGATCTGCGACTCGGTATCGCTCAGCGTGCGCTGGATTTCGTTGCGCGCCGAGCGCGCGGCATCGGCCGCGCTGCGGTGCGCTTGCGCCTCGGCGTCGAGCGCGCGGTTCAAGATCTCCTCGGCCTCGCGGATGCGGTCGATGGACTGGCGCACGCCGTCCTTGCCTTGGGCGATCTGCTGATCGGCTTCGCGCGCCTTGGCCGCCAGCTGCGCGCGCAATTCGCCGGCCTGCTGCATCAGGCTGTTCGCGGTTTCGAACTCCTTGCGGGCGCTGGCTTCGCGCGCCTGCGCCTGCAGTTGCGCGATCTGTGTCGCCGACTGCTCGGCCTGTTGGCGCGCCTGCTCGCCGCGCTTGGCCTCCGCAGACTGGGTGTTGGCCACCTGCACAGCGAGATCCATGGCCTTCTGCGCCAACTGCCGGGCTTGCTCGAACTCGCCTTGGGCCAGGGCTTCGCGTGCCTTCTGCTGCAGCTCGGTGATCTGGCGCTTGCGGTCCTCGGTGGCCTCGTACTCGCTCATGCCCTGGCGGCGGATCTCGCGGATGCGTTCCTCCGTCGACATCGTGAGCTGACGCTTGGCCTCCTCGATGCGCTGTACTTCGGCGAGATGGCGATTGACTTCGGCGTTCAGCGCATCGATATGTTGCCGGTACTCGTTCAGCGCTTGCACGAGTGTCTGGCGTTTGGTTGCCAGAATGTCGTTCTCGACGCGCTGGACGTTGGCCATGCGCTCTTGCTCGGTCTGGCCCTGGCGCATCGCCGCTTCACGACGAGCACTGGTCTCGGCGTCGATCAGCTGCAGCGTTTGGGTCGAGGCCTGCTGGCGCAACGTCGCCTGCTGCGTCAGGGCTTCCGACAGGTTCTTGGTCGACTCGACGATGCGCTCGCGCTCGGTCGTGCGCGTGGTCTGCAGCTCCGCCTGCTCCTGGGCGAAGCGGGCCTTCACCGCGGTGACCTGCTGCTGCAGGTTGGCCTCGACCAGCGCGGTGAAGCCCTTGTAGGCCTCGGCCATCTTGGCGGTGGCATCGTTGACTGTGCCCGATGCCGCGCCGGCCGCCTGTTCCACTTCGCCAAGACGCGCCTTCAGCTTCTCGACGGCGACGTGCACGGCCTCGATGCCGCGTCCAACCGCTTCCTGCGTGCCCTGGCGCACGGCTTCCAGACGCTTGGCGATTTCCTCGGCTGCACTGGCCGCCGTGTTCATCGCGCCCTGGGCGGCTTCGCTGCCTTGCTGCGCGTCGGCGTACATGTCGCGGAAGATCTGGTTCATCTGCGCGAGGCGCGCTTCGTGTCGCGCCGTGGCCTCGGCCATCGTGTCGCCGGTGAAGATCGCCGCGAACGACTCCCACTGGTATTGCAGGAACTCGATGCTCTTCATGAGCACCTCGACCATGGCCACACCGGCCACGCGCACGACGGCGAACTTCTCTCGCAGCCAGGTGCCGATCTCCCACCCGATGATCGCGGCGGCCAGCACCGCGAATGCCGCGCGGAGCTTGCCAACGGTGGCGATGGCATTCGTGAGCGACAGGTTGGCCGCGGCCCAGGCGGCGCTGGTGGTGGTCGCCGCAGTGACGGCGGCGGCGCCCGCGGTCTGCCAGGCGATGATCAAGGCCGGGATCATCCGGTAGATCAGCACGCCGAGGCCGATCTCAGCGACCCGCGTGAGCCACGCCATCACCGTGTCGAGGTTGTCAGCCAGCCACGTGAGGGCTTCCGCCAGCTTCTTGGTGAACCCGGTCGACTCATCGACGCGGCTGATCCACTGGCCGAAGGCATTGCTCAGGCGGGTGAACGCCGCGCTGACGGTTTGCGGCAGCTGGGTGTACTCGGCGGCCAGCACATCCTTCTGGCTCATCAAGGCGTCGATGACGACATCGGCGGTCAGCCGGCCTTCCTCGGCCAGCTTGCGCAGGCGGCCGATGGGTACGTCGAGGCCATCGGCGAGTGCCTTGGCAAGCCGTGGGCTGTTTTCGACGACGGAGTTGAACTCCTCGCCGCGCAGCACGCCGGCCGACAGCGCCTGGCCGAACTGGAGCAGCGCGGACTGGGACTCGGACGCCGATGCACCAGAGATGCGCAGCGCCTGCGAAATGCTCTCGGTGAGTTCGATAGCCTGCCGCTGCTCGCCGCCCAACTGGCGCACAGCCTGTTGCAGCTTGCCGTACAGCGTCGCCGTCTCCTGGATCGGCACGCCGATCCGCTGGGCGACCGCGAACAGCTCACGCTGGGCGGTGAGGTATTCGCGCTGTCCGGCGGTCGCGAGCGACAGGCGCGCGGACATCATGTTCCAGGCATCAGCGATCTGGACCAGTTCCTGCACCTGACCCGCGGCCCAGTTGATCGTCAGGAACGCGAGCAGTTGGGTCTTGGCGCGCGCGATCTGATCGCCGAAGGCCGACATGCCGGCCTTGACCTCGGCCATGCCGGCTGCAGCTTTGTCGCCGGCAGTCTTGGCGCTGGACGCGAGGTCGCCGAGGCTGCGCTCGGCCGAGTTGATCGCGCGCTTGAGACCCTCGTCGGCGCCATCCAGCGCGACGAGGACCGAGATGCGTTTGGCCACGGATCAGTCCAGGGTTTCGAGGTGGTGCTGGATTGCTGCGGCAAGACGCGGGATGTGCCCGGCCACCAGCCGCTCGATGTCGAGTCGCTTACGCAGCGCCACGCGCGGCACCAAGACGGCGATGGGAATGTCATCGCCGCGCTTGAGCCTGCCGATGCCTTCGGCCTTGCGGTACCGGCGCTTGAAGCCCGAG
Source organism: Aquimonas voraii (assembly GCF_900101825.1). Lineage (GTDB taxonomy): Bacteria > Pseudomonadota > Gammaproteobacteria > Xanthomonadales > Xanthomonadaceae > Aquimonas > Aquimonas voraii. The sequence continues at coordinate 964,165 of NZ_FNAG01000001.1, read as the reverse complement.
AGCGTGCGGTCGTGGTCCTTGATGTTTTCGGCCATCAGGACGATGTTTCCGCGCTTGTTCTTGATGAAGTAGGCGTTGCCGCCGCGCATCAAGGCGGCGACCTGCGCCTTGAATTTCTTGCGACCGACGCGCCCATGCAGCGGGATCAGCATGCGCCCGGCAATCTGGCCGCCACGCTCGTGCAGGCCTGCCCACTGGATGCCCGAGCCAACGTACAGGGCCGGCAGCCGGTTCTTGTCGCGGTCGAGCACCTTGGCGGTGAAGCCCTTCACGAAGGACTTCCGCACCACGGTCATGCGCTCGGCCACATGGGCACGCACCGCCTGCTTGACCTCCACTGCCTGACCCGCGATGCCGCGCGACACTGCCTTGTGCGCCTTGTCGCGGAACTCGCCGCCCCAGCGGCGCAGTTGCGCTTTGGCGGCGGCACTATCGATGCGGATCGAGATGCGCATGAGTGGTGAGTCGGTCGAGGGTCTGGTCGAGGTGGCGGGCGTCGCCACGGGCACCGAGCGCGATCAACGACAACAGCCGCGCATCGCGCGCGGCGTCCTCGCGGCTCACGGCCGCCAGAAAACCGCGCACTTGCGCCAGCGTGTAGTCGTGGATGTCGGTGAGGCGGTGGCCGTGGCCGATCAGGGACTGGGCGGCGTCGAACCACCCGGGCTCGTCGCGTCGCCCACCTGGGCGAACAGCGCGCTGAGGCGCGGCATCACCTGGCGGGTAAAAAAATCCGCGTTGACCTCGATGACCGTGGAAGCGAGCAGGACCGCGTCATCGGCGTCGAGGTCGTCGACCCACTCGCGCGGTTTGCCGACCGCAATCGCGATGGCCGACAACAGATCGCCGCCGCGTTCGCCGATCACCGCCCACCAGTCGATGCCGGTCCCGGTGATCTGTTGCATCACCGGGGTGATCGCGCGCAGAAAGCCGGGCAGCTGCCCGACTTTGAGCGGCTTCACGGTCAGGGTCTCGCCGGCGATGGTCAGGGACACGCCTTGCGGGAGGAGTTTCTCCAGTTCACTCATGGTCATGCTCACAGCTGCACGATCCGGCCGAACTGACCCAGCACCGCATCGAAGGGCTTGGTCGTGTCGGCGAGCAGCGAGCCTTCCAGCTCGAACTTGTTGTACTCGTCGGAGATGAAGGAGATCTCCTTCAGCGGATCGAAGGCGACGCGGTAGAGCTCGACGAGGACCTTCGCATTGCCTTGGGCGGTGTTGATGCCCTCCAGGCGCAAGAAGCGCTCGGGCAGCGCCTGGGTGAAAATGCCGATCTCGGTCGCCGTGCCGAAGGTGTAGCTGGCCTTGAGGGGTGGCGTGAAGCCGGTGATGTCAAGAAACTGGAGGGCACCGAAGTCGGTATCGACGGTGTAGTGCGTGCCCGCGGTCAGCGTCGCCGGGCTCGCAGCAGAATCGGTCAGCACGACCGCGGCGACCTTCGGGTGCGCGAGGAAGTAGCGGTCGCCGACCACCGGCATGAGAGCGCCGACCGGTTCGTCAGTGACCGAGCCGCCCGCGCCGGTGACGTGGTTGCCGTACAACGCGAGCGCCAGGTTCTCCTTGGTGAACTCCTCGATGGTGAGGTTCACGGTCGCCGACTTCTGCTTGACCATACGGTGGTCGAGCGAGCGCTGGCCGGTCTGGCTCTCGAAGTGTTCGAGCACATCGGTCTTGAGCGAGAGCTTCAGCTCGGCGACGTTGCCGGGCGAGCGCACTTCGATGGGATGGCCCGCGGGATCGCGCTTGCCGAGGTAAACGCGGCCCTGAAAACTGGCGTAGGTGCTCATGCTTTGGATTCCTTGATGCGGTGAGGAGTCTTGGTGGTGGACGGCGAAGCGGCGGCGGTGCCGACCTCCTCGTAGTCCTTTTCAAGCGGGGTTCTGGTCGCGTCGGTCGCGGCCTCGCGTTGCGCGATGCCCTGGGCGATCAGCCAGTCCGCGATGGCGGGCGACACCGCGATGGCGTCGCCGGGGGCATAGGCCTTGCCCGCATGGGTATGGGGGCGCAGCACAACGAGTCGGGTCATGGGCTCATCCTTGGATCGAGAGGTCGTGGGCCAGGGTTCGGTAGGTGATGGCGTAGCGCGCAGGCAGCGCGACGACGAGGTCGTCGGCGTCTTCGATTTCGAACTCGCCGTCCTGCTCGCGGATGCCGAGCGCAAGTTCGCCAAGCGTTCCGTCGCGCATCAGCGCGGCGTGTGCCGCAGTGAGCAGACGATCGGCTTCCGACTCGGGGATCGCTGGCGGCACAGCGCGTGCCAGCGCCACCAGCCGAATCGTCAGCAGCCGGGTGACGCGGTCATTGGCGCGCTCGCTGATCGCGTCCGATTCGGGGAACACCACCAGCGCGGGCGACTGCTCGCGGGTGATGGCCACCGTCGGCGAGCGATACACCGTGGCCCCAAGTGCCTGCAGTGGCGCGCGCACGGCATCGAGCACCGCGAGCAGAATCCGCTCGCGCAGCGAGTTGGCCGCCATGGGTCAGAGCCGAGACAGACGCGCGCGGCGTTCGGAGCCATCGCCCACCGCACGCAGGTCGCGCACCTGGAACGCGATGCCGTCGATGACCACGCCATCGCGCACAGCGATGCCGACGAACGCCGATGCCGGAAACGACATCTCGAGGTCGGTGCCGAGCGCGAGACCATCGAGCAACGTCGTATCCGGTGCCGAGAAACCGACCGCCTGGGTCTGCGGTGCGCTGCCATCGGCGGGTTGCCAGACGGCGGTCTTGAGCAGGCCTGCCCGCGCGGCCGCGGCGAAGATCTGTTCGACGAAGCCCATCAGAGCGTCAACTTCACCAGCACGCCCGGGCGGTGGCACATCGGCAGCGGGTTCGACTGCGTATGCAGATCGGTCCCGCGGTCAAACTTGCGTGGTTCCTGCTTGGCATACAGCGGCTGGCCAAGCGTGTTGACCGTCTCGTTGAAGTCGGCGGGCGCGAAGTAGGTGCCGAAGGTATCGAGCGTGCCTAGCGGGAACGCGTGCGCTTCGCCGGCCGCGATAAAGCGACGCGCGTCGCCGGTCTCGGGATCGTTGGCCTGGCCCCGGTACTCCTCGAAGGTGATGCCGCCGAAGGTGAAGCCGCGGCGTACGTCGTTGATCAGGATGGCGCCGTTCTGCCAGTTCTCGAAGGCTTTCTCGACGTTGCCGTGGCTGGTCAGCGCGGTGAAGAACTCCGGCGAACAGAGGCAGTGAACACCGTTCATGTACTCGCCCTTGAGCCCGTCTTCGATGGCGGCCAGCGTGGCGATGCACTTGGGCTTGACCTTGGTGTTGGCGTTGCCGAGGTCGAAGGCGATGGTCTTGGGCGCAATCTTGAATTCGGCAAACAAGTCGTAGAGCACCGAGCCATCGGCATCGAGGATCACGCCCTTGAGCGCGCCCATGCGCAGGTGTTCGAGCGTGATCGCGTGCTTGTTGCGCATGGTGTCGAGGTGTCGCGCGATGACGCCAGCCAGCGTCTCGGCTTCCGTCTCCGACCCGAACGCGCGCAGGCCCTGGACCTCGTCCGGGAGCACGACGTCATCGTGCGGAATGTGCGGCACGACGAAGGAGCGCAGCGTGCGCTTGCCGCGCCGACCGACCGTCCCCGGCGAACCGGGCGGCTGGGTCGGCAGCAGGTTCAACACGCCGTTGCGCTCCTCGACCAGGATCTGGCGCTGACGCACGGGTTTGGCCGGCATCAGGTTCAGTTGCTCCAGCCGGCCGTAGCGATTGGGCAGCAGGTTGATGGCCGCGGTCAGCGAGGCCATCGAGAACGCGGGATTGGCGAAGGGGTTGTTCATGGGTCAGGCTCCGTGGCGAACGAGCACGCCGAGCGCCTTCAACTGCGCGAGCGCAGTCAGGGTTTCAGCGGCGGTGATGCCTTCGGGCCACTGCAACGCGTGCTGGGCGACGATGGCGTGGCGCGCGACGATCAAAGCGTCGTCGCGGTCGATGAGGGTGGCGTCGCAGGCCTGCAGCAGTACGCCCGCGGCGACCTGGCGGCCATCGGTCGCGGACGGGTCGATGCGCGCGTAGTGGCCGGTTGCGGTCACCAGGCCGACGACCGCGCCGAGCGGCAGGCTCTGGCCGGCGCCGACCGTGACGCGGTCGCGCGAGTAGAAGTGCGGCGCCTCGTACTTGAGCAGGTCGCCGAGGTTCAGAGACTCGATCATCTCGGCCATGTCAGTGACCTCCGGTGGTGGCGGTCGCGGTCGCCGCGAGCTTGCGGGCGGCGTCGATCAGCGGATTGCTGGCGGCTGAGCTCGGCGCCTGCGCATCGGGGGCGATGCGACTGGAAATCTCCGGGCTGTCGTCGGCGAGCACTGCGAGCAAATGGCGGCGCACGGCATCGGGTGCGGTCTGGGTTTCGAGGAAGCCGGCGATGAGGTTCGGGCGACCGGCGAGGGTGCAGATCTGGGCGATCTCCAGCGACTCGGCGACGCCGAAGGCGCTGGCCGACACGACCGGCGCAGGCGGGGTGGCGCTGTCCGCCACGACGGCGGCAACGGGTTCGGTTTCAGCAGACATGGAAGACTCCGACAGGAGGGAACGAGCAAGGCCCGACGCGCCCGAGGTGGGCGTCGGGAGAGACAGTGAAGCGGTGAGTTGTGCCAAGGCGTCGTCGAAACTGCCGACGGCATCGGCGAGGCCGGCCGACACGGCGTCGGCACCGAAGAACAGGCCGGCGTCCCAGGCGCGCACCTGTTCGGCGCTGAGGCCGCGGTGCTTGGCGACGGTGTCCACGAACAGGCCGAACACGCGCTCGACCTCGCGGCTCAGGATCGCGTGGGCCGCATCGGTGATCGGCTCGTGGGGCGACAGGTCGTTCTTGCGTGCGCCGGCAAACACCGGCGTGTAGCGAATGCCGTCCTTGGCATCCTTGACCGAGTGATCGGCGTGTAGCGCGATGACGCCGACCGAGCCAGCGCCGCCGGTGCGCGCGACGAACACCCGCGTGGCCGCCGAGGCGAGCGCGTAGGCCGCCGAGAAGGCCTGGTCGTTGGCGACTGCCCACACCGGCTTGGATCGTGTGGCGGCGCGCACGCGGTCGGCGAGGTCGAACACGCCCCCGGACTCACCACCCGGGGAGTCGACATCAAGCAGGATTGCCCGAACCTGCGGGTTGGCGAGTGCGGCATCGAGTTGATCGGCCAACGCCAGGTAGCTGGTCAGGCCCGAACTCGCTTCCAGGCCCACGGTGCGGCGCACCAGCGTGCCGTGGATCGGAATCACGGCGATATGCGGTGGGTGGGCGCCGTGGGCGCGCAGGGGCGGCGCCGAAGGCAATGGCGCATCGTGGTCGGTGACGCCGATGCGGGCGCCGAGGACCGACACGATCACGTCGAGCTTTGGGCGATGGATGGCCAGGGGCACGCCGAAGAGGCGCGCCGCCAGGTGGGGCAGCACGGTCATGGAATTCCTTGCTTGGTGGATCAGGTTCCGGCGTCGGCGTCGTCAGGCGACGGCGCGGGGCCCGGCGGTTGGGTGCTGCCGCCATCCTTGGCGGTGTGGCGCGGATCGGAGTCGAACACCAGGCCGAGGTCGTCGGCGCGCTGGTTGTCGGCCGCGATCTCGCGGTCGATGTCCTCGGCGTCGTAGCCGTTCGCCGAGATCGCTTCCGAGCGGCTCATGAGGCCCGAGCGGATCGCCAGCAGCATCGCCTTGTATTCCTTCTCGGGATCGACCCACTGCCAACCTTGCGGAATCCACTTCACCTGCAGGTAGTGGCGGCGCCTCGCCGAGCCGCCGTGCGCAAAGCCGGGCGCGACGAGAGCCCCCGATAGCACGGCTTGCTTCATCCACGCCGCCCAGATCGGGCGGCACAGCTGATGGACCAGCACGGCGTGCTGCACCATCTCGCAGCGGCGGCGGAACTCCAGCAGGCCGGCGCGAATGGAGGAGTAGTTGACGCCGGTGAGGTCGCCGGTCAGCTGCTCGTAGGTGATGCCAATCGCGGCGGCCACCGCGCGAAACTGCGTGCGAAGGAACTCCGAGTAGGCGCTGCCGACATCGGCCGGATCGGAGAACTTGATGTCCTCACCGGGCTCCAGGATCTGCAGCGTGCCGGGTTCCAGGCTCGCCACCGAGATGCCTTCGGCATCCGGCGCGCCTTCGCCCATCAGTGAATCTTCGGGGTTCTGACGCGTCACGAAGCCGGCGAACATCGCCGCGGTCTTCTTGCGCACCAGTTCCGCGTCGTCGTACTGATCGAGTTCATTGAGCTTGACCAGCGCGCGCGACAACCACGGCTCGCCCCGAATCTGGCCCGGGCGCAGCACGCGATACAGGTGGGCGATCTCGCGCGCATCGACGCGCACGGTGTCGAGACCGCCCTGACCGGACATCGGCGCGAGGCGGCCGTCTTCGGGATGGGCGCGGTAGAGGTGGTAGGCGACGCGCCGCCCGAGCCCATCGAACTCGATGCCGGCGCGCACGACGTTGCCGTTCGCGAGATCGGTGTTCATGTGCATTGGCAGGTGCTCGGGTTCGAGCAACTGGATCTGAAGCGGCACGGCGAGCCCGTCCTCGGGCCGCCGCGGGCGCAGCCGGATCAGGCATTCGCCGCCTTCGAGCATGGCCCGGCAGGCGAGCGCCTGCAGGCCGTAGAAATCAGTTTGGCCGGCGGCGTCGGCATCGTCCGTCCAATCGCGCCAGAGCGACTGAACGTCGGCTCGGAAACGCTCATCGGGCGAGAGGCTTTGCGGCTTGATGCCCGTGCCCACCGCGTTGGCGACAAAGGCCTCCAGCGCCGCCTGCGCCCAGGCATTGCGGCGCACCAGGTCGCGGCTCTTGATGCGCAAATCGACGCCGGTCGCCAGCATTGCCGCGACCGCGCCCGGATTGCCGGGCATCCACGCGAGCGACCGGCGCCCACGACCCGAGGCTTCGTGGACCGGGCCACCGAAGAAGCTGCGCAGTTTGCCGAACCAGGTCATCTCAGAAGCCCTTGCGGGTCGTGACCCGGATCTGGCGCGGCGCACCTGGCCACAGGCCGGTGCTCGCCGCCTGTTCGGCGATGCCGCGTTTGACTTCGCGGATCGCCGCCAGGAGTTCCTCGACGGAGCGGTACTCGACGGTGTTGCCGCCGAAGGTGACGCGGCGCTCGCCCTTGGCCAGGGCGGACTCCAGCGCCTCCAGGTGGTCGGAGGTGAAGGCCATCAGCGGTACACCACGACGTTGATTTCGGTCGAGTCGGTGAAGGTCGACGCGGCCGTCGCGCAGCTCACATCGACGAAACGCGCGGTCTTGAGGTCATCCTTGGCGCGCACGACGGCGAACCGCTGCTGGCCGCGGTCCACGGAGCTGCGCGCGAGCGCCGTCCAGCAGTAGTGGGTGTCTGGCAGGCGCACGGCGAAGTGGATGCGGTAGCGCCCCGGCGCGGTGCGGTCGACCGCCAGCACCTGGTGCGCTGCGCGGATGACGACCTCGCCATCGATCGCGCCAAAGCACACCCACGCCCGGGCCACGCCCGGATGCGTGGCGTCGATCTTCGACGCCAGCACCCGACCGATGCGGATGGCGAGGTCAGCGATGCGGTCGACCAGCGCCATGTCAGGCCAGCGCCGCCTCGAAGACCGCGCTGAAGTCGGTTTCGGGATCGCCGACCTCCGTGCTCGCGATGGCGCCGATGTTGGCGCGCACCTGCGCCTGCTCCTCGGAGGTCAGCGCCTGTGCCGCGTCGAAGCGGACGCGATTGTTGACCGCCGCCAGCAGCGCATCGAGGCCAGTGCTGCCCGAGGTCAGCAGTTCCTGGATCTCCAGCAGCGTGTCGTAGGCGGCATCGGCGCCGCCGAGGATCTCGGCCTTCAGGGTGTCGAGCAGATCGACGATCTTGCTCGACGAGTAGGTGGTGCTGGTCGAGATCTGGCCGTCGTCGATGCCGCTGGTGGCGGTGACGGCGTCCTTGAGTTCATTGATCGCGGCGACGAGGTTGGATTTGTCGGTGGTGGCGAGCTGGGCCAGGTTGCCGGTCTTGGCGCGCACGTCGATGAACTCCTGGGCGACGCGGACGACCAGACTTTCGATACGGGAAGCAAGACTCATGAAGCACTCCTTGAGGTGGGATGGATGGGCTACGACAGCCAACGGCTTTTGACGACGCGCCGCCGGATGGGCGCGCCCGGGTGGGCCTGGCCACCGCGTGGGGTGGTCGGGTCGTGGATCGGTAGTGCGAAGGCGGGCTCGGGCGCGCGTTCGACGCCAAGCGAGCGCTCCAGGTCGCGCCAGTGGCGTTCCTCGAAGCGGTCGAGTCCGGCCGCAGCGGCGGCAGCGCGCGCGTAGATGTAGCAATCGAGCGCTTCGTTGCGCTCGCGCACCTTCTGCCACTCCCGGACCGGAAATCCGTTGCGGTCGCGGCGGGTGATCAGCTGTTCGGCGCAGAGCTGTTGCACGAACTCGGCATCGATCTGCGGCAGGTGTACGAAGCCGGTCGGGAACACGAGGCTGACGCCATCGTCGCCGACCGCCGCGCTCTTACGCAGGTTGTTGTAGAGCTCGAGCTTGGCGATGCCGACCGCGACCGAGAACACCTTGATGCCGCGGCGCAGACGCTTGCCATCGCGCGAGACATCGACTGCGGTCGGCGTGCCGATCAGGGCCGCGCCGCGCGCAGCACCCTTCACCGCCATGACGCGTGCGTCGCGGCAGGCGCGCACGAAGGCATAGGCCTCCTGCGTGGCAAAGCCCGTGTCGAGCGCAAAGCGCACCAGCGGCATCAACGCGCCGGACGTGTGTGTCCAGTGCTCATCGAGCAGGGCCGAGAGCGCCCGCCATACGCCTTCGCGCGCGGTGTCGCCCATCAACACCCGATGCTCAATCAGCCAGGACTCCTTGCTGCGTCCGAAGGCCCAGATCGAGACTTCGATGCGGTCCTTTTGCACGTCGGCGCCACCCACCAGCAGCAGGCCGCCGAGCGGCACGGTGCCGATGCGGTAGTCCTCGCGGCGCTCGACTAGACGCTGCCAGTCCGGCGCTTCGCCTTCCTCGACCCAGGTCTCGCCAAGTTCGGTGTTCTTGAAGGTCTTGATCGCCGAGGCTGATCCAGACTCCTTGTTGATCGCGGCTTCCCAGGCCGCGGCGATATCGCGCCAGGCACGCCAGCCCACCGGGCTGTAGAGCGAGGACAGGTGGAAGCCTGCGGTCTTGCCGGCGACGTCTACCGTCGCACGCCACTCGCCGTGTTCGAGCATCCAGGTCTTGTGGTGCTCGGCAATCGCAGTGTCGCAGGCCTCGCAGATGTAGGCGGCGGTCTCGGGTGCACCCTTGTCCCAGCGCAGTTGCTCGAAGCGCAGCCATTGCCGGTGCGCGCAGTGCGGGCACGGCACGAAGTACCGGCGCTGGTCGCTGGCCTCGTACTCGCGCTCGATGGCCGAGGCACCGGCAATCGTCGGCGTCGAGACGATGAAGATCTTGCGCCGCGCGAAGGTGCGCGTGCGCGCTTCGGCGAGCGAGATCGCATCGCCTTCGCCCTCGACGTCGAGCGGATAGCCGTCGACCTCGTCCAGAAACAGGTAGCGGACCGGCATCGAGCGCAGCCCGACTGCGCTGTTGGCGCCGGTCATCACCAGCACGCCTCCGCGAAACTCCTTGGCCAGGATCGTGTTGCCCGAGTCACGCGAACGCGCCGGGGCGATCAGTTCAGCCAGCACGCCGGACTCTTCTATCAGCGGATCGATACGCTGCTTCGAGTTGCGCTTGGCCATCTCGACGGTCGGCCAGACCGCCATCATCGGTCCCGGCGCGTGGTGGATCACGTAGCCGATCCAGTTCGAACCCATCTCGGTCGCACCGAGCTGAGCGGCTTTCATGAACACCACGCGCTCGACCGCGGAGGTCGGTGACAGGCAGTCCATGATGGCTTTGAGGTACGGCGTGCGGCTGGTGCGCCAACGCCCAGGCTCAGCCGAGGCCTTGCTCGACAGCATCCGGTGCCGATCCGACCACTCCGACACGGTCAGCAGTGGATCGGGCAGCAGGCCTTCGCGCCAGGCACGCTCCAACTCGGCAGCGCCCTCATAGATCGTGTCGATCATTCGATGCGCGGGCGCAGCTCGCCCAACTCCTGCAGGTGCTCGCGCACGGCCGCCTCCAAGGCGACGTGCAAGGTGTGCGGATCTACGCCCAGGCGCGCGGCCATCTGCGCCGAGATGCGCGCCGGCCAGTTCAACCAGGCATCGCGCTCGGTTCGCGCCAACTTGAAGACGTGGGCGATGGCCTGGTTGCGGTCGACCAACTCGCCCTTGAGGCGGGCGAGGCGAACCTTGTTGGTCTGCGCCTTGACCACCTCGTTGACCGTGCGCGCTTGCAGCAGGGATGCGCCGCCCGCGGGCAAGGCGGCGCCGGCATCGGCGCTCGGCGCAGCGTCGGTGGGCACCGGCGCCCGAGCGGCCGGTGTGCGCGAACCGACGCGCGGGGCCTCGGTGTTGCGTGACCACTGGGCGTCGGCCTGCGCCGGGTCCAGCGTGCCGTCGGTGTTGGGCGTGATGCGGCCTGCAGCAATGGCTTTGCGAACGGCGGCATCCGATACACCTCGGTGCCGCGCGTATGCGCGAATCGACAGTCCCATCGGCCCTTTTCAATCCCATCGAAGAAGCGACGAAAAGCGCTTGGCTTCACCTCCGCGCAGCGCGTTCATCGCCGTCCCCCATCACGAGGACGAACCGATGAGCCAACTTGATCTGGACACGGTGGCGAAGGCGCTGGCCAACGCCGCGATGACGGTGCTGGTGCGCTCCTGCCGCAAGGAAGTTGCTGGCGCCAGCCACGCGCGCCTGGAGTCGGCCTGCGCCGCGATGCGCGCCAAGGCGCGCCCCGTGCTCGACCAACTGCTCGACGACGCCCGTGCCGCGCCCTGGGTGGCCGAGGCGGCCTTCGCCGCCGCAGCCCTGGAATTGGCGCAGTCCGGCATCGCCGCGCTGAAGTCCTCTGAAGCCTGAATTTGCTGCGAACAACGCTTGGCTTCACTGGCGAACAGCGTGTTCATGTGCCCCGCAACGAGCACATCCACACCATCACGGAGCACCCCATGAGCACCACCACCCAGAGCCGACAAGACGTGATCGACGAACTTGTCGAGATCCAGTCCCAGATTCTGGAACTGGTCGAACAAGCACGCGGCCTGCTGCGCCGCAACGGCCTGCACGGGGCGCTGATGCGCGCCGAGTCCTATTGGATCGCGCACATCACGACCGCGGTCACCAACGATCACGGCTACCTCGGCAAATCGATGGTGAGCCTGCAGGACACCATCGACGAGATCGAGGAGGGCGAGGACGACGACACCGCGGAGGACTGAGTCACGGCGCCGGGCGGGGCGACCCGCTCGGCCAGCTTTCCGCTTGGCTTCACTGACGAACAGCGCGTTCATCACGCGCACCCCAACCAAACCAGGAGCAACAGCATGAGCACGACCGAACTCACCCAAACCCAGCGTCTCATCCTCGACGCCGCCATCCAGCACACCGGCGGGCGCATCGAGCGCTTCCCGGACAACATCAAGGGCGGCGCCCGCAGCAAGGTGCTCGATGGCCTCTTCAACCGCGCATTGATCACGCGCGATGGCGACGGCTGGTGCGTCGCTGCCGAAGGCTACGACGCGATGAACCACCCGCGCCCGGGCATCAATCCGAAACGGATCTCGGCCTTCGAGGCCAATCTGGACCGGATCATCGCCAACGCCGAGGCGGCGACGGCGGAGATCGCGCCCGATGGGGCAGACGACGCGGCGATGGAGGCCGCGGTCGCCAGCGCCGAGGCAAGCTTCACGGCGAACGACGCGCCACGCGTGCCGCGCACCCGCGAGAACAGCAAGCAGGCCGAAGTCCTGCGGATGCTGCGTCGCCCCGAGGGCGCGACGATCAGCCAGATCTGCGAGAGCACCGGCTGGCAGGCACACACCGTGCGCGGCACTTTCGCTGGCGCCTTCAAGAAGAAGCTCGGACTGGTCCTGACCTCCGAGAAGGCCGAGGGCGCGGAGCGGGTGTACCGCGTCGCCTGAACATGATCGAGAAGCCGGGTGGAAACGCTTGGCTTCTCGCTTGAACAGCGCGTTCATGGAGTCGTTGCCACACGACCCGGAGACCCGCCATGACCGCCAACCAACTCTTCACCCGCATCGCCCAGACGCACCTCTCCATCGAGACCCTGGAGACGCGCCACCGCGACAGCCTGGACTTCCACGACGTGGGCGTGTGGTGCCTGCGCGACGCGCTGCAGGCCGCCTATGAGGCGGGCATCGCGGAGGGTCGCCGCCAGGCGGGCCGGATGCAGAAGCAGGACGAAGCCAAGCAGTAATTGCTTGGCTTCCCGCGCGAACAGCGCGTTCATGCATCCACACCCAACGCCACGGAGATCCCCATGATCGAGAACATCAGAGTCCGATTTGCCCGCAAGCCCAACGACCTCGCCGAGGTCCTGGCCAGCCTTCGCTTCGGCGACCTCGCGAACTACGTCGAGATCGAGTCGCGCCACGCGATGACGGAGGCCGAGTACGACGCGTTCACCGCCGCGTTGCTCGCTGACCGCGACTGGTTGGCGGGGCGCGGCGGGTTCCTGGACGGCGGCGGGCGCAGCGTGGTGGAAGTCACCGCACCCAATCGCACGACGCTCTACGTCGATCCGTCCGGATCACGTTACGGGCGGTACGTCGGCGTCCGAGCCGAGTGAGGTCCACGCGATGCCCAGTCACGTCGATTTCCAACTGCACCAGTTGCGCCCTTTGCTGGGCGCGACGGTCACTGCCCTGGCGCGGACCGCGCCAGGCGAGGATGACTTCGAGCCCGAATACTTCGGGCTGGTGCTGACCATGCCGGATGGTCAGCAGCGGACCCTGCTGATCCTGTCCGACCCCGAAGGCAATGGCCCGGGCGCCGTCGAGATCGCCGATTGACTCGGCGCGAGAATGATCGAAGATTCTTCGCAAGAACGCTTGGCTTTGGGGCGGAACAGCGCGTTCATGGACGCGTCGCCACCCACACCACGGAGTCAACCATGAGCCAGACCCACGACACGATCCCCGCCACCCACAACGAGGGCTGGGGCTTCTTTGGGACCATGAACGAGCGCGCCGAGGCCGCCTGGCCCCTGGCCATGACCGCGGTCGCCACCGCCACCGGCGAATCCCTCGACATCGTGCGCGTTTTCCTCGACAGCCGATTTGGCCGCCACTTCGCGGACGACGTCCTCAACGCCGTCGACGAAGGCAACGCCCTGGCGGACGCCATCAACGTCGCCACGCGCAAGTGGATGGGATGGACGATTGGCCGCCAGGCCAGCAAGGACTACGGCATCCCGCGCGGGTTGCCGTACCTCACCGGCTTCGTCATCCACTGCGGCATCATCGACGAGGCGTGCGCCGCCTGATGAATACGCCTGCTGCCGAAAGGGAGCAGGCGCTGCGGTGGCTGATAGCCAACCGGCGTCAGGACGTCTCCATCGAACAGACCGTGCGCTTAATGTGCGCGGTGCTGCCCCGCGATCTCACCACGATGCAACTGCTGCGGCGCATCGCGGAGGAGGAAGACACCAAAGAGCCTTCGCGCCGATTCAACTGGCGCATGAGTCCTGGTTTGCCGCCTCGCGAATAGCTTTCTTGCCGGTGAAGTCCTCCCAGCGCCGCACGATCACGTCGGCGTACTTCGGGTCCAACTCCATCAACCGCGCGACGCGCCCGGACTTCTCCGCGGCGATCAGCGTCGTGCCAGAACCGCCAAATGGGTCGAGCACCACATCGCCGGGGCGTGAGCTGTTGCGCAGCGCGCGCTCGACCAGTTCGACCGGCTTCATGGTCGGGTGCAGGTCGTTCTTCTGCGGTTTCTTGATCTGCCAGACGTCGCTCTGGTCGCGGTCGCCGCACCAGTGGCGCTCGGCGCCTTCGGGCCAACCGTAGAGGATCGGCTCGTACTGGCGCTGGTAGTCGGCGCGGCCCAGGGTGAAGGTGTGCTTGGCCCAGATGATGAACGTCGACCAGTGGCCGCCGGCCGCACGGAAGGCAGTCTGCAGCGCGTCCAACTCGCTCGACGACATGGCCACATACATCGCGCCGTCGCAGCGCTCGACCATCGGCGTCAGCGCCGCCAAGAGGAAGTCCGAAAAGCCATCTCCCAGGTTGTCGTTGAGGATCGCGCGGTCCTTGCCGCGCAGCTTGTCCTTGGCGCTGTTGGCGTAGTTCACGTTGTACGGTGGATCGGTGAAGACCATAGCCACTCGCTCCTCGCCGAGCAGTGCGTCGTAGCTCGCCGTCAGGGTCGCGTCGCCGCACAGAAGGCGATGCTGTCCCAGCTGCCAAATGTCGCCGGCACGGGACACCGGCGTATCCGACACTTCCGGGACGGCATCTTCATCGGTCTGCCCTGACACATCGGGCTCGTCACCGGCCATCAGTTCTGCAAGCGCGTCGGCGTCGAAGCCGGTGATGTCCAGGTCGAAGCCAGCGTCCTGCAGGTCCGCGAGCTCGACCCGCAGGAGATCCTCATCCCAACTCGCGTTCTCAGCGATGCGGTTGTCGGCAAGCACCAGCGCGCGGCGCTGTGTGGGGGACAGATGGTCCAGCACGACCACCGGCACCGTAACCAGTCCCAGCTTCTGTGCCGCGGCGAGACGCCCGTGGCCGGCGACGATGACACCGTCGCTGCCGGCGAGGATCGGGTTGGTGAACCCGAACTCCGCGATGCTGGCGGCGATCTGTGCCACCTGCGCGTCCGAGTGCTGGCGCGCATTGCGGGCGTAGGGGATGAGCATGTCGGTCGGCCACGGCTCGATCTTCTCAGCCAGCCAGGAGCGCGTCATGCCGGTGATCCTGCGCGCGCCGCGGCGACCGCATCGAAGCTCTCGCCAGTGGACTGAAGGCGCACCGGCACCTCCGGAAAGGTCTGGCGGAAGCGGCGGATCGCCACGTCCACATACTCCGGCGCGATCTCGACGGCGCGCGCGATGCGGCCCGTACGCTGCGCCGCCAGGATCGTCGTGCCTGAGCCGCAGAACGGTTCGAACACGATCTCGCCCTCGGCCGAGTAGGCCTCGATCACGAACTCCGGCAGCGCCACCGGAAACACTGCAGGGTGGTCGATGCCTTCACCGATCTTGCCCTTGTGGCGCATGACCCGGATCACCGAGTCGGGAATGCGGTGGTCTTGCGTGGGCTGGCCGGCATGGGTCCAACCACCGACGTCGCCGTCCTTGCCGCGCAGGGCCGTGGACGAACCATCGGCGCGCAGGTGAGTGTCTTGCCCGGCGAACTTGCAGGGCACGATCTTGTTCGGCTTGCGGGTGTCGCGGTTGAAGTGGAAGACGAACTCGAAGCTCGGCGCCAAGCGGCCGGCCCAGTCGCCCGGCATACCCGGGCCCTGGTCCCAGACGTACCACGCGAAGCGCCGCCAACCTTGCGTGCGCATCCACCCGAGCCAGGCATCCCAATACGGGATGAACTCGTTGTCGCGATGGATCAGGCCGAGGTTGACCAGGACTTGGGCCTGGTCGGCCATCGGCAGTGGCGCGAACACGCCGCGCATCAGCGCGTCCCAATCGGCGATGCCGCCGGTGGTGTAGTCGCGCTGGTTGCCATAGGGCGGCGAGGTGAAGCACAACTGCGCCCGGTCGTCCTGCATCAGCGCAGCGATCACGTCGCGGTCGCTGGCGTCGTCGCAGATCAGGCGATGCGGGCCGAGCAGCCAGACGTCGCCCGGGCGCGATACCGCAATCACCGGTGCGTCGGGCACCTCGTCGGCCGCATCGTCTTCCTCGGGCGTCTCATCGGTTGCCTCCGGGTCGCCGGCCTCGGCATCGGTGAGCAGCGACTGCAGCTCGGCATCGTCGAAGCCAGTCAGCGCGAGATCGAAGCCGGCCTCGGTGAGGTCCGCGAGTTCCAGCGCCAGCAGTTCCTCGTCCCAACCGGCGTCGAGCGCCAGGCGGTTGTCGGCGATGACGTAGGCGCGCTTCTGCGCCGGTGACAGGTGGGTCAGTTCGATCACCGGCACGTCGGCCAGACCCAGCTTGCGCGCCGCCGCCAAACGCCCGTGGCCAGCGATGATGCCGTGATCGGCGTCGATCAGGATCGGCGTGGTCCAGCCGAACTCGGCGATGCTCGCGGCGATCTTGGCGATCTGCGCATCGTTGTGCGTGCGCGGATTGCGGGCGTAGGGAATCAGCGTCTCGACCTGGCGGTACTCGACGTGCAGCGGGTTCACGCGGATGCGGGTCCTGAAAATGAAAAACCCGCCGACGAAAGCCGTGGCGGGTGGAGTGGAATCGATGGTGGGTGTGCGAACCGGGTGCGAACCGCGAACCGTGCGAACCTTGGTTCGCACCCTCACGCTAGCGATGCATCGCGCTCGCGCCCCCCGCATGGCACTTCCGGCAGGAAGGACCCCTTTTTCCCCAAGAGCGTCGCGGCGAAGCCACTGTGGCTTCATCGCCACTGCTCCCGAGCATGGAGGAAATCCTACGACGGATCGCCGAAAATGTTGCGCGGACTCATCGCCGCGCATTTCCCACCGTCACCGCAATCGCGGTGAGCGGTCCGCCAAAACACGCCAAAACCCTACGCGATGCACGCACCGTTGAGCTTGGCGGCAACGTGTGCGAGTGCTGCCTGCCAACGCCGCCACGCCGTGCTGCGGTCGCAAGCGAAGCGAATGGTGATGTCGCGCCAGCCGTAGCGCTTGGCGCGCATCCACACCAGGTGGCGCTGCTCCTCTTCAAGCCACTGCACCCAGTGCATCGTTTCCAGCATGCGGTCGATGGCGGCCGGCGACGGTGGGAACGGGCGATAAGCCTTCTCGTCGGCCGAGAAGGCTTCCCACGCGCTGCGGGCGATCACCGGCCAGGTATTGAAGTAGCCCTGCACACGCACGGGTGGCAGGCGACGGCTGGTACTGGCTGCTTCTTCGAAGCGCGCGGCCACTGCGTCAATCGTCCAGGTCCGGTCAGCCACGGCGCGCGCCTCCGTATAGCCGCTCGCCAATGGCCTTCACGAACTCCCGCTCGAAGTAGTCGAGCCGGTCGTCGGTCAGGTGGGCGACGAGGATGTGCTGGTCGCGCCAGCCGCGTTGCTTCATGAGTTCCAAGTCCGTGATCTCGGGCTGGATGCGCGCCAAGGGGCAGCGATAGGTGGGCGTCGGGATCTTCATCTCACGCCTCCTGGCTGGCGATGGCCCAGTGCAGCAGGGCCAGGGCGTCGGCTTCGTTGTCGTCGGCCGGCGCGTGCCCGAGGGCGGTCATCGCCGCGATCACGTGGTCCTTGCTGGCGTTGCCCTTGCCGGTCGCGTGCTTCTTGATCGTGCCGACCGGCACGCCCTGGTAGGGAATCTGGTGGTGCTCGCACCACGCGGTGAGTGTGGCCAGGAAGCCGCCGTAGGCGTGCGCGGCGTCAGTCGAGACATGCCGGCGCACTTCCTCGAAGTGCAGCGCATCGATGCCGCCGGCCACGTCCTTGAGTTCTGCGAGCCAGCGCTTGAAGCGCAGGAAGCGCATGCCGCCGCCTTCGAAGCGCTGCGGTCGGAAGCTCTCGCTGCCGCTGGTGATGGCGCCGTCGCTGCTGCGCAGCGCCCAGCCGGTAGTGGTGCCCAGATCTAGGGCGAGAATCGTCGTCGTCATGAGTTCAGTCCTTAATTCGGTGTGGACTGACGCATCCGACGCGCTATGTCGAAACTCCCATGAGGCGTGTGCACGCGCGCCCGCGCGGGAGAGGTAACGACGTCGTGCGTCAAATGCGTCAGTCGGATGCGTCGGCATGGCCGTCAGTCGTCGGCGTAAGGGGTGTAAGCGGGCTTGGGCGGGCTCTTGAGGCCGATGCCCCGGAAGCCGCGCAGGCCAGACGGGTTGCGCCACTTCTCGATGCCGCGCGTGATCAGCAGATCGGAGAACCGCTTCTGCGAGCCGATGAACTCGCCCGCGGCATCGGCCCACTGCTTCCAGTCGGTGAACAACTCGGCGCTCAGCGACTTGGCGTTGGCCTCGCGCACGCAGCGCTCGTCGAGCCAGCGGCCCAGCGCGTCCTCGGCTTCGAAGTACTCTTCCGTGGCCTCGAGGACCTGCTGCGGTGGATCGAGCCGACCCAGTCGCTGCCAGTCGAGACAGCCCTGCACGGCCCAGGCGAGGATGCCGTCGCGCTCGGCCAGGAGTTTCTGCTGCAGATGTTTGTCGCGACGCTCGGGCGGCACCGTGATCGTGAACGGGATCAGGTGCAGGCGACGCTTCATCGCTTCGTCGATGTTGCGGATGGCCGGCTTGTGGTTGCCGGCCACGACGAGCTTGAACTGCGGGAAGAACTCGAAGAAGTCCTGACGCATGAAGCGTGCGGAGATCTTGTCGCCGCCGGTGAGGTTCTTGACCTTGGACTCGGCCCAGCGCCGACCCTGTTCTGTTTCGATGGCGGCCACGAAGCGAGCGCCGCGCAGGCCCGCCATGTCGGTCGGGTGCCGGTCGGTGCGCGTCTCCATGAAGGTGTCCATCGGCGCGTTGGCGGCGTAGTCGCCGAGGATCGTGGCCAGGGTGTTCACGAACACCGACTTGCCGTTGGCGCCCGTGCCGTAGAGGAAGAACAGCGCGTGCTCCTGCGTCGAGCCGGTCAGTGTGTAGCCCGCCATCCGCTGCAGGTAGGCCTGCAGGTCAGCATCGCCACCGGTGACCTCGGCCAGGAACTGGCGCCAGATCTGGCAGTCGCCGCTGGGCGTCGCCGTAGTGATCTTGGTCATCCGGTCGGCGCGGTCGTGGGAGCGTTGCCGGCCGGTCTTGAGGTCGATCACGCCACCGGGCGTGTTGAGTAGCCAGGGGTCGGCGTCCCACTCGGCGGTGGTGGCCGCGTGCCGGCGATCCGCTCGCGCCAGTCGCTCGACGCCACCGACGGTGCCCGAGGTCGCGAGCTTGGCGGCAATCTTCGGGTTGTCGGCATGGACGGCGGCGTGCCGGCAGACGCAGCGGATCAGGTCGGTCGCTGCCAGCGTGTCCTCGGTGCGCCAGCGGTGACCGTCCCAGACCAGCCAGCGGCCCCACGCCGCGACGTAGCGCCAGTCGCGGTGGTAGCGACGGGTGAAGGCCAGCGCCAGCGCATCCTCGGTGCCCCACACCGATTCGTCGCTGCTGATGACCGGCTCGGCTTCGTCCGCCACGTCATGCATCTGCAGGCGCGGGCCATGCGTGAGGAAGGCGGCGACATCGAAGCCTTCCGCTATGGCATCGGCTGCGTCCCAACCGTCAGCAGCTTCCTCGGGCGGGTAGAGGATGTGGCAGGTCTTGGCGCCGGCCGACAAGATCGCCTGCGCGGCGAGCGTGGCGTACTCCCAGCCCGGCTTGTCACGGTCGGGCCAGATCAGCACGGCTTTGCCGGCCAGCGGTGACCAATCGGTCTTGTCGACCGGCGCGTTGGCGCCGTGCATGGCCGTGGTCGCGCAGATGCCCGTATCGATCAAGGCCTGCGCACACTTCTCGCCTTCCACCAGGACCACCTGCGCGGCAGCGACGATTCCCGGCTGGTGGTAGAGCGGCCGTGGATCGGGCGGCGCCGTCTTGCGGCGGCGCGCGTCCCAGGGACGGAATTCCTTCTTCCGCCCGGGTGGGTCGTAGCGGTAGACGACCGCGATCAGCATGCCGGCGGCGTCGAGGTAGTCCCACTTCGCCGTGGCGGGCCCAAGATCATCGACCGGCGCTTCCTTGCGCGACGCCTTGCTCGGCGTTGCCGGGACACGCCCCGCGAGGTCCGCTGCCGCGTCGAGCAGCCGCGGGAAGTCGCTCACCGGATCGATGCCGCGCGCCGCAGCGATCAGATCGAAGAGATCTCCGCCATCGCCGGTGGCGCGGTCGGTCCACAGCCCGATCTTGTCGCCGGTGAGCACGACCTCAAGGCTGTCGCCGGGGCTGCCGATCACGTCGCCGATCAGGAACAGCCCCTTGCGCTTCTTGCCAGCCGGGAACAGTGCCGACAGCACGCTGTCGATCCGCGCGATCAGCGCCGCACGTACGGCGTCACGCTGTGCGCTGCGGTCCGGGAGCGGAGCTGCGTCGGCTTCGTTGAAATCAAGCATGGGCAGCCTCCTCGGAGGCATCCGATTGCTGGGCCTGCATCCAGGTCAGCAACTCGCCGAGCTTGAAGCGCACCAGCTTGCCGACGCGGTAGTGCGGAATGCCGCGGTGCTTGCGCTGCTGCTTTTGCGCCAGCCAGTGCAACGGCAGGTTGAGACTCATGGCAGCGCTGCGCGCGTCGACGAGTTTCTCGCCAAGCACGTGGTCGTCCGAAGGCGTCGTCATGCTGCGGCCCTCCAGCAGCGGTCCTGCCAGGCGCACATCCGGCACTCGAAATGGGTCGCATCGAAGAAGCGGCGGGGAAGCAGTTCACCGGCCTCGGTGGCGGTGATCACCCGCACGGCGCGATCCGTCATTTGCTGCGCCAGCGCCGCATTGAACGCCACGCGCTCGACGTAGATCTCCATCGTGTCGGCATTGATCGGAGTGAAGATCGCCGGGTGTTCGTGGAGTTCGAGATGGGCCTGGTACAGCGCCACCTGCGCCGCATAGACCGGCTTGGCCACGGCGAGCCCCTTGGACTCGACTTCGCGCCAGGCCTTGGCGCCGAGGCACTTGTTCTCCCACAGCGCCGGGTAGGCGAAGCCGTCCGGTCCGCCGACGATCACGCCATCGACGTGCCCGCGCAGTCGGCCGTCGGCGTCGGCGAAGCCGAATTGCTCACCGTTGGCGCGGCGGGTGCGCAGGTCGAAGCCGGCATCGCGCAGCCAGGCCACCATGCAGTCTTCCATCACGTGGCCAGGCTGGAAGATGCGCAGCATCCGCCCGTCGATGTCGCGGCCGTAGTCCACCGGCGCCTTGGCGTACTCGAACTGCAGCGCGCGCTCGCACTCGACACCCAGACGCGACGCGCCGAGGTAGTCGCGCGACTTCTCCTTCGCGCGCGCCGCCTGCATGCCGCGGTCGATGCGCGCCGTGACCTGGCCACTGACGCTTGCCGTTGCATTGAAGTCGAGCGTCATGGCGACTTCTCCCAGAACGCCTTGTCCTCCAGATCGGAAAAGTCGGTCAGCGGGTCGCGCACCTCGGGCATGCCGCGCACGGGCGGGTACTTCGCCATCTCGTGGTGGGCCGCCATCGCGTTGGTGAAGCAGGTGACGATGGCGCCGATCACCTGCAAGGCCTCGGGCTCGGCATACTCGCCGAGCGGCTTGTCGAATCCGATCGCTTCGGCGGCGGCGCCGAAAGCCTTCAAGCATTTCTGCAGGCACGCGCGCTCGATCTCAGTGGCATCGATCATGTCGGTCTCCGGAATGGTGATTCCCTGAGTGCGCGCGTTCTTCCAGCGGCCGTACAGGGCGTGAAAGGCGTCCTGGCAGCGGCGCGAGCAGAAGACCCAGTCCCAGTGGTGGTGGCGCGGATCGGTCGGCTTGAAGCGGGTGTCGGCATGGCCGAACCCGCGTGCCTGTCGTTTGCAGACCCAGCATTTCAAGGGTCCTCCTTAGCTCGCCCACGCCGGCTTGCCGGTGGGCGCGCGTGCTGGCGCGGCGATGGCCGGTGCGGGGGAATGCGCCGGTGCTGCGGCGGCGCGCGCCGTGGGCGCCGACGGTGCCCCGTGGCCGCGGGCCGGCACGCCCATGAGGCGCGCGTAGTCGGGGTGGTCGGGCTCCACCGCGAGCTTCACCACGTTGCGGTCGCCGCCCTTGGCGTCCTTCTCCACGTCGACGCGGGCGAGGAACTCCAGGCCGTCGAGCTCGTGGAAGCCAGCGATGCGGCGCGCGGCGACCGCCGGCGGCGAGTTGTCCTGCGGGTGGACGTTGCGTGCGCTGTTGAGCGCGGCCCGGAGGAAGCTGCGGCCCATCTGGCCCCAGGTCGGGCCCTTGGCCGAGTACAGGCCGATGTTGCTCCAGAGCTTGCGCTTGGCGAAGTCGCCGCCGGTGACGACGAACTCAGCCGAGAGGTACACCGCGCCGGTCTCGAAGGACTGCGTGGCGTAGCCGCCCGTCCAGCCCTGCGCCGGCTCATCGAAGCCGCCCGGCTTGATGGTCATGCGCACCGGTACCAACGTGCCCTTGGGGATCAGGTCGAAGCCGCTCTGGGTGTCGGCGTCGTTGAAGTCATTCCAGCTCGAAGCATTGGACGTGGTCATGGATTACTCCTTGGAAGTGGCAGAGGCAGGGTTCGGCGCGGCAGTGGCCGCGCACTTGGCGATCAGTGCGCCGAGGTCGGGCGGTTCGAGCAGGTCGAGGCGTCCCGACCGGTCTTTGGCCGGGAAGCCGTAGGGGTTGAGCGTGTGGGTGACGAAGGCGCGGTAGGCGCTGCCGTCCTCGGCTTTGATCTCGGCGAGGGTCACGACCTCGTCGACGATTCCGGGCATCTGCAGGCCGGTCTTACTGCCCTCGATCTGCGGCTCGAAGACCCTGCGGTTGTAGTCGTCGAGGCGCTCGTCGAGGATCGCGACGAACACCACGTTCTTGCCGCGGGCGTGCTGCAGGTGGGTCAGTGCGCCGACCATCTCCTGGCCGAGCAGTCCGTAGGCTGCGCGCAGATCGGGCTTGCCGGAGCGGTCGCTGATGGCGCCCGGCTGCGACTTGCACCAGGTGAAGCACAGCCGCGACATCTGCGTGATCGAATCGACGAAGAAGGTCGCGTAGCGGTCGATCTGAGCAACGTCGCCGAACTGGCCGACGACGTGCTCGTAGTGGGCGACCGAGAACGCCGCCTCTGGCGGCAGCGAGCGGTCCGGCCCGGCGAGGTAGACGAACAGGTCGCGGCACTCCGGCCAGGAGGCCGGGCGGATGGTGTCGCCGGGCCAGTCGGCCACCGAGAGATCGCCGGCCTCGATGTCGATGAACAGCGTCATCGACGGATCGAGATCGCGCAGGCGAGTGGTCTTGCCGATGCCCGACTTGCCGAGCATCAACAGCTTCACGCCCTTGCGCTCGGCCATGCGCTGCTGCGCGGAGATGATGGGGAGGCTCATGCGGCCTCCTTCAGCATCTCGGCGACCGCGGGATTCCAGAGGATCTGGTAGCCGCTGTGGCCGTTGCGAGAGTAAGGCATGGCTTCCGCCCAGGCCTCGCCGGCCTCGGTCAGCTCCCACTCGTCGCGCTCGTTGCGGATCTGCAGACCGTTGTCCGCCAGCAGCCGGTTCGTCGCCTTGGGCGAGCGATTCAGCAGCTTCCCGAGCTGGGTGGCGTTCAAGGCGCACATCGGCTCGTTCGCCGCCGGCAGCGCGCGCCGCCACATCTCAGTGGTGATGCCGGTGTTTTCCTGGATGCAGGTGAGTGTCGCCGCCGCCGCAATACCGGCCTTGACGCCCGGCACTTTGGCGACCGCTTCGCCGATCAGCAGGATGGCGCTGACGCGGTCGTGGGTCGGCGCCGGAAGTGTGGCAAGCGTGCCCGGCGTCAGGTACGACCCGGTCTTGCGAATGGCCGGAATCACATCGTGCGTGACCCAGCGTTTGAAGCGCTTGGCTTCGGCCTTGCGACTGCCGAGGATCAGCGCGTACAGACCGGGTTCGTTGACGGTGGTCATGTCCTGATCACCACCAAGGGTGTGAATTGAACTCACCCCCTTCTCGTCGGGGTCGAGGCGTTCGAGCGCCTTGCGATCCAACTGCAGGGATGCCAGGACATCGGCCGCGACGAACCAAGGCTGATCCTGTTCATCGGTGACGACGCGGAGCGATTGCCCTTCAAAGCTGAAGGGCGCGAGTTGCGTACTCATGGACTCAGTCCTCGGAGATGGTGGTCAGGCGGAAGGTCGGCTTGCCCGGTTTCACGGTGCGGGCGCTGGCGAACTGCTCGCGGAGCGAGGGCGGCCAGTTGTTGAACCGCGATTCGCTGACCGCGTAGTCGACGTCGATGAAGTCCTCGACCTTTTCGCCGGCAGCGGCGATGCGCTGGGCGATGGCGGCGAGCTTGGTCTGGTCCCAGGACACCCGCTTCGGGACATCGACGGTGATGCGGACGGCGCCGTCGTCGATGTGCACGGTGCCGAAGTCCTTGCCAGCATCGGCGCGAACTTTCTGGATGCGCTCGGCGTAGCTTTGGTCGAGTGCCGCATCGACCTTGGCGCGCTGCTGCTTGTGTCAGGTAAGAAGGTCGTCGAGGTTGCGGACGATCTCGGCGAGCTGAGGCGCCGGAAGTGCGGCGAGGTCAGCGACGCTGAGTGCCGTGAGGCGGTCGGGCAGAACGGTCATTGCAGTCATGGCCCCACCTCACGCCGACGCGTGCTGGTAGGTGGACTCGTGCAGCACCCGGCGTTCGAAGTCGATCACCGACTCCAGCGGGTAGCCGACGCGCTTGGACAGCTTCAGGTACTTCGGGCCGCGGCCCTCCGAGCGCCACCGCTGCAGGGTCTTGGGGCTCACGCCCCAGCGGTTCGCGACCTCGTTTTCGTTGAGAACCCGGCGGTCGCCGGGAGCCAGTTCGCTGATGGGCGGGGTGGTGCGGGCTTGCGCTTGCATCTGTTCCTCCTGTGATTCCGCTGCGGAATCGGTGGAGGCATTTCAGGTTTTCAGTGGCGAATTGCCGATGGACGCACTGGCGAATTTTCTCGATGGCAAATATTCGCCGGTAGTTCGCCGACGCCAGAAACGACAACGGCGAGCTCGAGGCTCGCCGTTGGGGTGGATGCGTGTTCGGATCAGGTCAACGTTCGGGAAAACCGAGCAGGCGTCGCTGTTCGTTCCAGTCGCGCGGGATGATGTCGATGCGGCCGCGCAACGCATGCAGGTTGACGTGGCGAGGCTGCCGACCTTCGACGATGGCGGTGATGATGTCGGGCGCAAGCAGCGTCATCCTCAAGATCTCTGAAACCCAGCCGCGCTCGAGCTTTTGCTTCCGGGCCAGATCGCTGACATGCGGGTAACGGCCCTCGTCGAGTTGCCTCTGCCAATGGAAGCCTTTCCCGAGCGTTCGGATCATGGATTCGTCGAAGCCGCCGACCGTGGAATCCGGCGCCGAGGATGGTGGCGGGGTCAGCACCTTGCGGTTCTGGCGGCGCTTGATCGTCAGCGGGACCACCGTGACCCGTTGTCCGTTGCTGACGTAGCTGCGTGAATCCTCCTTGGTTTCTATGGTGACGGCGAACCTCCGTGCCTGCGTGTTCATGCGGCAGCCTCCAGGTCGCGATGCTCCTCGACGAGTGGGTGGGCGCAGACGTCGCGGCCAAGGCCGATCCAGCCGTCCTCGCGCCAGTGGATGTCGAGGCCATCGCCGTGCAGTTGGATGCGCTCGATCAGGAGCCGAAGGATGCGTTGCTGCTCGGACGGGAACAGCTGCGCCCAGACGTCGCCGATGCGGCGCATGCCGATCACGACCTGCGCCTCATCCAGACCGGCGCCTTCGGGATGGCGCAAGCAGGCGCGCCACACGCCGATCAGAACTTCCGGCGCGGCGAGCGCGGCATGCACCTGCGCCAGCACTGCGTTTTCGAGGTCGGCAGCGGGTAGATGGCCGAGGTTAGGGACGTTGGCGTTCCGCTGGGTTCCCGCGGCATGGCGCTTGTGCATCTGCGGGACGTAGTACCGGTAGCAACGCCCGTTCTTCTTGCGGGTGTACGAGTGAATCATGCGTTGACCATCCGGCGCGAACAGCAGGCCGGCGAGCAACGCGGGATTCTTCTGCAGTGCATCGCGCGGGCCTTGTTTGCGGCGCTCCATGAAGGCCTGCACCGCGTCCCACGCCTCTCGCGCGACGATGGCTTGATGCTGACCGGGATAGGCGCGGCCGCGGTGGGTCAGTTCGCCCAGGTAGATCCGATTGCGCAGCATCTTGAACAGGAACTTCTGGTCGATGGGGCTGCCCGACCGGTGGCGGCCGGTCTGGGTCACCCATGCCTTGGTGGTCACACCTTCCTCGGCGAGTTCACGCACGATCCGCGCCGCCGACCCGTGTTCGCCATATCGGCGGAACAGATCGCGCACCAGCGCCGCCTCGGGCGGGTTGACCACGAGCTTGCGCTCGACGACGTCGTAGCCGAGCGGAGGAACACCGCCCATCCACATGCCCTTGGCCTTGCTGGCGGCGATCTTGTCGCGGATGCGCTCGCCGGTGACCTCGCGCTCGAACTGCGCGAAGGACAGCAGGATGTTGAGGGTTAGCCGGCCCATCGACGTCGTGGTGTTGAACTGCTGCGTTACCGACACGAAGGACACGTTGTTGCGGTCGAACACATCGACGAGCCTGGCGAAATCCGCAAGCGAACGGGTCAGTCGGTCGATCTTGTAGACGACCACGATGTCGACGCGCTTGGCCTCGATGTCGGCGAGCAGGCGCCGCAGGCCCGGGCGTTCCATGTTGCCGCCCGAGAAGCCACCATCGTCGTAGCCGTCGTCCAGCGCCATCCAGCCCTCGTGGCGCTGGCTGGCGATGAACGCCAGACCAGCATCGCGCTGGGCTTCGAGGCTGTTGTACTCCTGGTCGAGCCCTTCGTCGCTGGATTTGCGGGTGTAGATCGCACAGCGCTTCTTGGTGACGACCGGCGCCGGCGGCGCGTAGGCAGTGCGCTGCGGCTTCATGCGCGCTCCTTGGTGGTGAGTCCGAAGAAGGCAGGACCGGACCAGCGCGTGCCGGCGATGTGGCAGGCGATGGCGGTCAGGCTGGTGTAGCGCCGACCGTCGTATTCAAAGTCGTTGGGCCCGCGGACCAGCACGCGATGCTCGACGTCGTCGAACACGCGCGTCAGCATCGTTCCCGGCAGAAGTCGGTTGGCGTCGCGCCGCATCGCCCGCGGCAGTAGACCGGTCTGGCCGATCTCCTCCAGTTGCTTGCGCACCGAAGGCTTCAGTCCACCGAAAGCTCGCTCCTGCATTCGGTACGCGAGCCGCGATTCGAGCCAGACGCGCTGGTGGTGGCCGGGTCGCTCGTCGAAGTGGTCATCCCACAGCGCCCACAGCTGCTCCATCGATAGGTGCGGCAATTGAGCGACGCGGGCGGCGACAGTCGCGGCATCGAGGTGCTTGTTGAGCATGGGCATCAGCGAACTCCTTTCGGTTGAGAGGGGTTCGCATGAACACGCTGCTGGCCACCGAAGCCAAGGTCAACCGCGCTCTCGGCGGTTGTCGATGACGAAGCGCGTCGACACAGGCGCAAGAAGGCGGCGGCCAGGATGTCAGCTACCTCCTGATGCGGGTGGCGGGGTTCATCGTGATCTGAGAAGAGTTCTTGACGGAACATGGTTAGCGATCAGTGTTGCAACGCCGCCCATGCTATTGGCCGAGAACTTATGCTGTAACGGGAATGCGCGCAGTAACGGGGCCAGCAAGCCCTTATGGCCAACCCAGTGCCGTTCGAACATGCTCGATCTTTGTGGCTAGCACGACCTCTGGGCGGTCCAAGGCGCCCCACACCAATCCGCATACCCGAGCATCGCCCGGAGACCAAGTTTCCGAACGGCGCATGCGCGACAAGTACTTCGTGTCCCAAAGCAAACTACCGCTCATGCCCTTTGCGTGAGGCAGTGCTGTCAATTCCCCGTTTGCCGTACGCTGCGCTTCACTTGGGTAGTGGACGGCAACGTGAAGGTCGGGATTGAATAGATCTTCGCCTTCCCCGTTCCAGCCACGAATTACCTGAGACAGCATCGGCAATCCCCGTGTTTCTAGAGGCCCACCAAAGCGAGTCATGCGCAACCGACCTTCAGTTGGCACGTCGTGCCGATTGGCCGAGTAACCCGGGAATCCAATCCAAAAAAGCAACTCGTCCTGCTCCGCCAACATTTGCCCGTCAATAAGTTCGAACGGCACCGCCTCCTTCATGCCTGTTGACTGAGGATATAGCGTGGGCGCGCAAGCTGCGTCGACGGGGTAGGAGCGTCGGCACCAAGGTTGCGTGACAGCCACGTAGTCATCAGTGGGGCCTGGAAGGTGTGCGAGTACTCCGCCGGTCGGCACATCATCCACGACGTGTTGGTTGGTCAACAGGATTCGACTTCCCGAGACCTCGAGATAGTTCCCGGTCGCCCAAGACACTCCGTGTCCATGCTCGAGTGACATGCTGATTGGGGTGACGAAACGCATCACCAGATCACGCATTGCGTCTTTGACCATTGCGCAACTTGCCGGCCAGTCTTGGTGCATTTGGAAGGAATCCTTCGACGATCAGTGGGCAGGAAATTGACCGGAATCTGCGAAGCGATCTGAGGTATCTGGTACGCACTCGTCCTTCCAAGAGTCGTCCCAGTCTCGCGGCTCTGCACTTTCGAGTAGCAGGAGGGTGAGCACGCGATCCCGGTTAACGAACGTGTGCTTGAACTCCCGCAACTTCATGTGCGCGCCTTCCTCGGCGCACCAGATCGCGGCGGAACATTCCTCACCATCGAAGCATTGCACCACGCTTGCGTCAGCGGCCAGGGTGCCGGCGAACGGCTCTTGCGCAGACTCTAGCTGGCGGACGAAGGCGCCGGTCTTGCGTGCGTTGCGGCTGGCCCGCTGGTACTTGAGGAAGCCCTGATCCCAGTGGATCAAGATCGCGCGCTGGTCGGTGGCTTCGATGAAGCGCAGGCACAAGGCTTCGAACGAGACCTCGAAGGTGCGGGCGATGTCGCTCAGCAAGTGCAGCGTGACCTTGCGCTGATCGCCGAGGAAGCGCCGCAGCAGATCCAGCGGCATCAGCAGATTGCTGGCGAATTCGTTGGCTTCGCGCTCGATGTTCCGCCCGTCGAACTGGCCGGACGTAACGCCGCGGTTGTCGCACTCGAAGCGGTTCTGCAGCGCACGGTGCAGAACGAAGTGGCCCAACTCATGCGCGACGGTGAAGCGGCTGCGCTCGGGTGTTGCGTGTTGCTTGTAGAGGATGCCCCATTCGGCGGGATCGTCCGGGTTGCGCACCAAGCAGCCCTCGAAGCCGCTGACGTCGAGCGGCGTCGGCGCCTTGATTTCTCGGACGCCGGCGCCGTAGGGCGTGGTCGGCAGCATCTGCCGCACGACGTCGAGATCGGTGGCTTCAGGCATGTTGTCTCCATGCCAGGCACGCAACCACTTCAGAACCGTGGCGGCCGCGGTGAAACCGTTTAGGGCCGTCGCACTCACGACTTCGCGTCACCCTCGCCGCGACCCGGGAACATCAGCTTGAGCGCTTGGCGGTAGCGCTCCTTCTCCTCGTCGGTCATGCCAGCGTATTCGCGAAAGAACGCGACGTCCTCGGGCTTGGCTTCGTGAACTGGGCGAGGCGTTTCCTCCATCAGGTCCTCGACCGTGACTCCGAAGGTCTTCGCGAGCAGGAGCACGCGCTCGGCCGACGGCCGTTGGCCGTCCTTCATCTCCAGTTCCCAGATGTAGCCGCGGGTGCAACCGACGGCGTCGGCCACCTGCTGCAAGGTCATGCCTTTGGCTTCGCGTAGGCGCCGAAGCCGGGTTCCGAGTGTGGTTGCCATCGGTCTGCTTCTACTGGACAGGCGTCTCAAGACGTGAGCCGGAAGTATAGCCACGAGATACATCAGCGGGGTGAGGCGCTCTCGATAATTGACAAGCGGAAGTCCGGGTACTAGCCTTTCGCTGTATCTCGCTACACGACAAACGCAGGGAGCATTGCCTTCAAACACTGACACCCGTTGTGCCTGATCTCGTGCTGTCCAGCTCCCGACTGCCAGTCCTTTGAAGGAACTCCCCGCAATGAAGAAAACGTTTGTCGATGTGCTGCTCGAACTCCCGGTCGACGCCACGCTCCATCAGCTCCTGACTGAGCACGCGCTGCCTGTGCCGCTGGGCTTCGCCTGGGACGACACCCCCGAAACCTCGCGTGCGCTGCTCGACTGCGTCCGCCAGTGGTCCGATATCGATGCCAAGGATCGCCTGGTCGGCGAACTGAATGCGTGCCTGCCTTTGGCAGACGGGCCGGGGCAGCAGGCTATCTTCCAGGCGGCCGCCAGCGGCGGCAGCGCCCTCATCGGGCTCGCGAGCTGCAAGAGCGACCTGCATCGCGCCTTCTGGCTCTACCGGCACCATCCCGACCTGTTCCGCCACGCGCTGGATGCCGACTTCATCGAGCGTCGGGGCAGTCAGGTCCAGCAGCATGCGCTGGGTATCAAGCGTCATCCGAACATGACCAAGCCCGCGCTCGCAGCCTTCGGTCAGGCTGTCTCGAAGTTCTATCAGCGCATGCTGAGCTGCGGCGACGGTGTCGAGACCACCATCTTCCAGCGTAGCCCTGGCGTGTTCCTGCTGACCGCGCACGTCAAGGGTCTGGCGATGCTGCACCTCGAGTTCCAGGGCACGTCGCTGACGCGCCGCGTCGGCAACCCGAGCATCCACGGGATGCTGGAGTACTCCGAGAAGACGGGTGTGGTGCGCACGCTGATCAAGGGTGGCGCCGCCTTCCACCAGATGCTGGCCAGCGAATTCGCTACCCACGTGTTGGGCCAGATCGTCGATGCCAAGCGCATCAAGCCGGAGAAGCTCGACCTCACGCAGTTCCGCGCAGGCGTCGATTTCCCGCAGGCCATCAAGGATGGCTTCGTCGCCGTGCAACTCAAGCAGATCACGGTGCTGAGCCCGACCGGCAAGCTCAAGGTCGAAGCCACGGCGACGGCGATGGCTCAGCATCAGTCGGTCACCGAGTTGATGCAGGAAGAGATGTCGGCGCCACTGGAGGGCGGCTGGACGGTGACCGCGGTGCAGATCAACCTCTACTACCCGGGCGAGGCCGGGCGCAGGAATCGGGTGGTCACCGCTGAATTGACCAGCATGGGCCGGTTGAGGCTTCCGATGCGCGATCCGGTGATGAAGGCCAACGTCGAGCGCTACCTCGTCGAGAAGGGAATCCTGGCGCGCGGCCAGACGCTGGATGCAGACGACTTCCCGCAGGCCGACGCCCAGCCGCACTCGATGATCGAGGGCTGACCGTTGTCGGCGCATGCGCAGTGGGCGCTGGTGTGCCGCTTGTTCTCAACCGGCGCGCCCGTGATGAAGATGCGGCTGTCGGAGAGCGAGGTCGACGTCCTGCCCGCGCTGGCGAAGGCTGTGAAGCCGACGTCGCACAACGTCAGCATCGTTCCATGCCCTTACTGCGGAATGAATGGCGGCGAGGTGCGGCGCGGTCGAGACGGCGATCTGGAATGCTGCTGCGCCGGGTGCGGTGCGGTTCCAATTGATGCCGATGACCTGGCAGCACTCATGCTCGACGAGAACTGGCTACACCGGAGGCTCCGCGCAGCGCTGAGCATTGAGTCGGATGGCGGGTCTGCGGCGCTTGCCGCGGGCGCGTGGATGCTGGGTCATGCCGGGAAGACTCCCGTGGTTCTGACGCGCGACATCCGCCGTTTGTGGCGAGAGCCTGGGCTGTTGGATCGCGTGCGCGCCGCCAACGGTCCGGTGCATGTGATCGCGCCGGCGCATCAGATTGCCGCCGGTGTGCCCACGGATGCGGGCGTGGAGTGGCTGGCGCTGGAAGAACGGTTCCGGCTGCACGGCGAAGCAATCTCGTTCCTGGGCGCTCGTGGGACGGTCACCACCACACGGCGCAGGAACGATCCGACGGCACCCGTGCATGGGCCGTTTTCGGCGGACTTCCGGCTCGTGCACCTGGAAGGCGACGACGGCGCGCCGATTCGGTGCACGAAGGCGCAGGCGGATGTGTTCCGCGCGCTCTGGGAGTTCGAGGGCAAAGACCGCTCGGCGGAGGACGTGATGACCCGCGCCGGGCGCAAGAGCGCGAAGCCCATCGACGTGTTCAAGGCGCATCCCGAGCCCAAGCGCGCCTACGAAGCCTTGGTCGTCACCAACCAGAAGGAAGGCCTCTACCGCATGCCATGTGCGAACCAGTAGTTGCTGGCCGGCATCGCAGCGAAAGAGCATGTATGAAGTCAATCAGTGCCTGTTGCTACCAGGCAACTAAGTCCGGCTCGTCAGACCAGGAAGTTGGCGCTGGCAAGCCGCGCCAATCCCCCAAAAACCTCATCGCAGGTTTCTCGCGCAGGCTCAATCGCGCAGAGCATCCAGTTTCGCTGCACGCCGCCGTTCCTGGGGAAGCGATCGGTCGTCGCGGTAGAGGGCAGATTCCCAACTGCCATAGCTGGGATTCGGGAGGACGAACCACCGTTCACCGACCCATGGCAGGTATGGCGCCACGGCCGCATCGCGTCCCGAAGGCGAGTTGTCATGAACGGTGACCATGTCGACGATCTGGTCACCGACCTGCAGCAGCACGCGATACTCGCGGCCCACGAGTCGGCGCCGACATCCTTTCTCCGAGCCGACATCCACACAGCCGGACAGGCTGGCACCTAGACCCAGGAACTGGTCGTCGTTCTCGACCGGAAAGCCTACTGTCCGCAAATTGGCAAGAGTGGATGCATTGAGCGAGTGATCACGGTTGCTGATGTAGAAGACTCGAATGCCGCGGGCATTTGCCGATTTCGCGAAGGTGAGCGCTCCGGGCACGGGAACGGCTGATTCTTCGCGCACCCAGTCGGCCCAGGTGAGCGCACTGAAGTCGCGTCGTTGGCGCAACATCCGCGACTGGTATGGCGAATTGTCCAGGCAAGTCTCGTCGACATCGACGATGACTGCCGGCGGCAATCCGGCGAAGGGGCGGTCCCGGTCCTCATGGGTCAGTGCATCCCAATCCGGATTGGACAGTGCGCGGTCCAGTTGCCGTTCGGCCGCCCGATAGATGCCGAGTGCGGACAGTCGGTATTCCTGCGATGTCTGGTGCCACACGACCGCGTTGAGTCGGTCATCCGCTGGTGGCGAGGCCAGCGCATCAGGAACGCCCGAAGGATTCGATGCGCCGGATGTCTCTTGGGTTGGCAGACTCTGGCACGCGGTGAGCATCGACGCCAGTGCGAGGACAAGGATGCTCGGTTTGAAGTTCATCGTTCGCTCTCCGGTTTCAGCGGGAGATCCACCCGCAGTCAGTGCTTTCGCGGCGCTTCGATTTCACCGCGTCGCGCGAATTCAATCCAGTTCATCCAGTTCCCAACATCGTTCAGCCCGAATCGCCGACCACACCGTATTCCGTGACCTGCCGGGAATAGAAAAGATGCAGCGAATGCGCACTGAGCAGCGCGAGGAGATCGCGCGCCTCGACCTCGGTGACCACAAACTCCACCAGCACCGGCTGCTCGCCAGCCAGTTCGAAGAAGTGCTGCTCATGCAGGCGGCCGTCGCGGCCGTATCCGGCAATGGCGCGAAAGGCGGAGCCGCCGCGGATGCCCATCCGCTTGGCTTGCTCCAACAGCCACTCGTACACCAACAGCCCGCCATGCTTGCGGTTCTCGTAGGTGTAGAAACGCAGATGCCATCCGTTCATGCCCATCCTCCCACGCGGCCCAGAATCAACTTGACCGCGGCAATGCCAGTAAAGGTCGCCAACAACGAGCCGAAGACGTGAGCCAGGATCGTCGCCGCAGACCACACGAACTCGCCACGCAACAGCAGGGTCGTGGTCTCGGCGGAGAACGTCGAGAAGGTGGTCATTCCGCCCAGGAAACCAGTGGTGATGGTCAGGCGCAACGCCGGGGAGAGGGACTGGAAGTGGTCGAAAAGGCCTAGCGCGATACCCATGAGCAGGCATCCCACCGCGTTCGCAGCCAATGTGCCGAGCGGGAGCGTAGGGAAAACGGGATTCAAGGCCAACCCGAGCCCCCAACGAGCGAGTGCGCCAATGCCAGCGCCAACGAAAATGCCTGAGACGGAAGCGAAATCCATGACGACGCGACTCCTCGTTCGCTGTGATCGAGGACTCGTGGCGTGCATTTCATGGGCGCGCCTGCTCCTCGGGTGACCGAAAGGGCGGGCATCATCAGCCGGAAAGCGGCGGTTTGTCCTGCGGCGCAGGAATGGAGGAATGCCATCTCCAGAGCGGATCATCACGGAGTCCGGCACCGCGGTCAATGGCCGGCAGGGACACACGCCGACGCATCGTGCCGGTCGTGCAGATGGCTGGACACGGCTCCTCGGCGAGCGAGAGTTTGGGAGCGCAGCACCTGGACAGCGCGCAGAATCGGGCACCCGTGATGCACCCAGGGCACAATTCGCCTCCATGCTGACATCCCTGCGAACTCTGCCGCGCACTGTCTGGCTGATCGGACTCATCAGCCTGGTGAACGATTCGGCATCCGAGCTGGTGTACCCACTGGTGCCCCTGTACCTGACATCGGTGCTTCTGGCCGGCCCCAGGGCGCTCGGCATCATCGAAGGCATCGCCGAAGCCACGGCCAGTTTGCTGAAGCTGTTTTCCGGCGTGCTGGTTGATCGCACTCGACACACCAAGCCCTGGATCGTGGTGGGTTACGGCCTGGCCGCCCTCGGACGTCCATTGACCGCGTTCGTGACGAGTTGGCCGGGGTTGCTGGCCATCAGGTTCGCGGATCGGTTGGGCAAGGGCTTGCGCACATCCCCGCGTGATGCCCTGCTGGCGGGCAGCGTGGATGCCAGCCGCCGCGGACTGGCATTCGGTGTGCACCGCGCGATGGACAACGCGGGCGCCGTGATCGGCCCGCTGCTGGCGGCAGCGCTTCTCGCCAGCGGTGCGGCACTCAAGGATGTGTTCCTGTGGACCCTGGTGCCTGCGGTGGCTTGCGTGGGGCTGGCGATGTCCTTGCAGGAACCGTCGACCAAGCCTGAGTCTGCCGGTCGGCCGGTGACGCCGATTGGACTGACTGGCGGGCTGGCGGCCATGCCTGCAGCCTACCGACGCTACCTGCTCGTCGTGGCGCTGTTCACGCTCGGAAACTCCTCGAACATGTTCCTCCTGCTGCGCGCCAGCGAACTGGGCGTGCCGCAGGCGCAGATACCCCTGCTATGGGCGGCAGTGTCCGCGGTTGCGATGCTTTTCTCTGCGCCACTATCGGCATTGTCCGACCGGTACGGGCGTCGCCGCCTGCTGGTCTCGGGCTATCTGGCGTATGCCCTGTTTTACCTGGCGATGGGCCTGTGGCCTCTGCACGGCTTGGCACTGTTTGCGACGTTCGCTTTTTATGGTCTGTTTCTGGCGGCCACGGAGGGGGTCGAGAAAGCCCTCGTGGCCGACGTTGCTCCCGAGGATCTGCGCGGCACAGCATTCGGCTGGTTCAACATGACGGCTGGCGTGATGCTGCTGCCCGCTTCGGTGGTGTTCGGCTGGATCTACGAGGGAGCGAATGCCGAAGCGGCATTCCTGTTCTCCGCAGTTTGCGCAACGGCCGCAGCCGTGTTGTTGGTGTGGTGGGTACGTCCGCGGTGAGCATCGGATCCCACGCCGTTCGGCAAGCGCCGGCCCTCGGTTCTCACAACCCGATTGCTGCTCCAATCTTCAATTCCGACCGATCTCCGCGACACCCGCGTAACTGCGCGCCACGACAAGGGTTCTGCCGGTGCCGACCGCGGCCGGTTGGTGAGGGCAAGTGGAGAAGAGAGAGGAAAAGGGAGGCGAACCGGGCCACACTCTGGCGGTGTTCCTGGTACGCGTGGCACCGGCAAAACCGCGCGAAATCCCGCAACGACACGCGATTTCGAGCAACAAAAAACCGGCCTTGAGGGCCGGTTCTTGTCTACGGATTGGTGGAGCGGAGGAGGATCGAACTCCCGACCTTCGCATTGCGAACGCGACGCTCTCCCAGCTGAGCTACCGCCCCAAGAGCGGCGAATGATAGCCAGCGCTGCACCTGCTGCCAAGAGGGGCAGGGCGCAGCGAACCGTCGACCGTTCTCAGGCCTGCGCCCGTCGCGCCTGTTCTGGGGGCAGCAACGGGGCCAGGCGGGCCTCGAGAACCCCGCGGCGCCAGCCTGACAGGTGCTTCGACCAGCGCCCCTCGCGCAGCAGCGTCTCGAGGTGCCGACGCGAGGCCAGCATGGAATCCGCAATCTTGAGTTCGGCTGCGACCGTGGCGACTGCCTGCTGCAGCTTGCGCAGGAAATCACGCTCACTCGGCTCCGGCAGCTCGGCCAGCGGTATATCAAGCTCCTCGGCGGTCGGCTCGGCATTCGCCAGGTCGAAGAGCTCGTCACGACGGCGTCGCGGCGACTTGGGATTGCGGTCGAGCAGCTGCTCGAAGGCGCTTCGGTCCAGGGGCGCGCGCTGGGCGATGTCCACGGCGAGCCCGGTATCCAGCATCCAGCTACGCGGCCGGTTGCCGACTCTCGCCTGCCGGTCGCGCCACAGCAGAAGGCGTCGCAACCTGGCCTGGGCTGCGCGCGGCAGGCCTTGCGCGGGGCGCACGGCCAAGTGGGGCAGAGGGTCGTCGACTTCGACAGCCTGCTGGAGGGAACGCTCGCAGTCCTCGCGCAGCCATTCGCTACGCCCCAGCGCCTCAAGCCGGCGGGAGAGCTCCTCAAAGGGCTGCAGCAGGTAGCGCACGTCATCGGCCGCGTAATGCAGCTGCGATTCGCTCAAGGGCCTGCGCAGCCAGTCACTACGCGTCTCGCCTTTCTCCAAGGTGACGCCGCACAGCTCGGCCACCAACTTCTGGTAGCTCAGCGACGGATCCAACCCCGCGAGGCCCGCGGCGATCTGGGTATCGAACAGCGGCGCCGGCAGGCAGCCGTAGG
Organism: Aquimonas voraii; assembly: GCF_900101825.1. GTDB lineage: Bacteria > Pseudomonadota > Gammaproteobacteria > Xanthomonadales > Xanthomonadaceae > Aquimonas > Aquimonas voraii. The sequence goes on along the minus strand of NZ_FNAG01000001.1, from coordinate 927,747 downwards.
CGTGATGAAGCGCCTGCAGATCCTCGCTGGCGCTGTGCATGACCTTCAGCGTGGGCGCATCAAGCAGCGCGCGCATCTCGGGCAAACGCCCGAGCCGCGGCGCGTCCAGCAGCAGCACCTCGCCGGGACGCCCGAGCTGCACCAGGGCGAGCTCGGGATAGAAGGTCTTCTCGCGCATGAACTCGGTGTCCATGGCGATCGGTCCTGAATCCCTGGTCCACGCGGAGAGGCGCGAGGCGTCGGCGGGCGTGTCGATCCACTGCATGCGGCGGTTCCTGGCTCGGAGAGGCGCCCAAGATAGCCGTTTTGCCTGCATCCTTTGAACTGGATCACGCTCACCGGCTTCGTACCCCCTCAAGATCGCGGGTCGGCCGCCTGACAGCGGCGTGAGACCGGTATCCGCGTGCCTGTGGCCGCGATCCGAGGATTCAACAATCCCGCACAGGGGCGGGGAGGAGGCAGGGTGGCAAAGCGTTTCATCGGTGCAGGCAGCAGTCTGGCTGCACTCCTGATCTTGTTGTCCGGATGCGGTGGCTCCGAGCCCTCCGCGCCCGATTCCGCCGGGGCCGGCGCCGCGCAACAAGAGGATCCGCGGCAGACTGCAGCCAACGAAAGCACCGAGACGACTGAGAGCGGTGCAGGCATGCGCCGCCGCTTGATGGATGCCACGGTCGCCCAGGAGTGGACGCCGGAATACGCCCCGTTGCCCAATTTCAACGTTACCGAGACCCTGGCGGCAGCCGAGCGAGCGCTCGCAGCGGGGCGCCTGGACGGCGCCGACGACACCGCCCTCGGCCTGTACACCGCGGTACTGCAGAACGAACCGGACAACGCCGCCGCGCGCGCGGGAATCGACCGCACCGTGAACGCGCTGCTGGAGCGTGGCGAGCAGGCGTTTGCGGAAGCGCGCTTCAACGAGGCCGTCCGCATCATCGGTGTGGTCACTCCACTGCGCCCCGACAGTCCGGCGCTGGCCTCGCTGCGCGCCAAGCTCGACTCAGGTCGCGAGGTCGCCAGCCTGCTGGCCGAAGCCCTGCGCCTGGAGCGCGCCGGCCAACTCGTCGAACCGGCCGGTGAGAACGCCTCCGAGATCTATCGCCAGATCCTCCGCGGAGACCCCAACAATCCGGGCGCACAGGACGGTCTGGCACGCGTGGAGCGATTGCTGGTGGAACGCGCCGCCAGGGCCGCAGAGTCGGGGAACTTCGGTGACTCCGAGCGCATGCTCGCTGATGCCGGTCGGGTCGCGCCAGGATCGGAAGCGGTCCAGGACGCCAGTGCCCGCGTCAACGAGCTGCGCGAGCAGCGCGTACGCGAGCTGCTGGGCGAGGCCAACGCCGCCTTGGAAGCTGGCAATGTCGATCAGGCCCAGGCAGTACTGGCGCAGCTTGAAAGCGAGTCCGCAAGCGCCGATGGCATCGAGCAGCTGAAAACCGCGATCGAAAGCGCCCGCAGCTATGCCTCGCTGCGTCCGGGGCAGAGCTTGAGTGATCCGCTCAGCGCCGGCGGAAGCGCACCCGAACTGGTGGTGATCCCGCTGGGCAGCTTCCAGATGGGCTCGCCCGACAACGAGCCGGACCGCAAGGGCAATGAGGGCCCGCGCTTCAGCGTGCGCATCCAGCGCGGCTTCGCTCTGGCCCGCTCGGAGACGACGGTGGGGCAGTTCCGCGAGTTCGTCCAGGCCACTGGCTATACGCCCAGCGCCAGCCAGAACGGCAGCTCGACCATCTATGACGAGCGCAGCGGCAGCATGACCGCGCGCAGCGGTGTGACCTGGGAGAGCGACCACAACGGCCGCCCTGCCGCCGCCAACCTGCCGGTGATCCATGTGTCCTGGGTGGATGCGAAGGCCTACGCCGACTGGCTGTCGCAGCAAACCGGCAAGCGCTATCGGCTGCCGTCCGAGGCCGAGTTCGAGTACGTGCTTCGCGCCGGCACGCAGACGCGCTATCCGTGGGGCGAGGGCAACCCGACACGCCTGGTCGGCAACCTCACCGGCGACCGCGATCGCAGCGATACCCGCCGCAACTGGGTCAATGCTTTCCCTGACTACGAGGACGGCTACTGGGGCCCAGCCCCGGTTCGCAGCTACGAGGCCAACCGCTTCGGCATCCATGACGTCAACGGCAACGTCTCGGAATGGGTGGAGGACTGCTGGCACGACAACTATCAGCGCGCACCCAGCGACGGATCGGCCTGGGTCAACCCGGGATGCAACCGGCGCGTGATCCGCGGCGGCTCCTGGGCCAGTTCGCCGGACCAGGCGCGCTCTGCCTTCCGCCTGACGGCTTCGCCCACGACGACCAATGCGCGTCTTGGCTTCCGCGTCGCGCGCGAACTCTGATCGCAGGGCATCACCGCAAAGCAAAGGGCCGCCCTCCGGCGGCCCTTTGCTTTTGGCGGGTAAGGCTTCGTGGGTCGAGCAAGGCGCAGGCAGCGGGCCTCAGTGCTTGCCGAGCTGCTGCACCATCAATTCCCGCAGCGCCTCATCCGAATCCGCCTGCGGCGGCTGCACCGCCTCCAAAGAGAACCCGAGCCCTTCGGCATCCTCGGCATCGAGCCCGTCATAGGCCCGGAACTCCGCATCCAGCAGGGCCGCGCGGGCGGAGTCCTCGCTGTCGTACGCCACCTGTCGGCCGTCGCAGTCAAACACCCGGGCGGTGCCTTCGGACAGCAGGTCCAGACGGGCCCAGATCAGGGTCTTGCCGAGGCTGGCCACCCACCACTGAGTGGAGATCACGCTTTCCACGTCGCTCATTGCGCTGCTCCAGTTGTACTGTGGTTCAGAGGGCGAGCAGCAGCAGGACTGCGCCGACCGCACCGAAGATCGCGCACCACAGCAGCACCTGGGCTGGGGTCGCCAGGCCGTTCAAATTCCGATCCTGCAGCGCACGGAAGCGCCCCTGCAGCAGGAAGCCAAGATAGGCCGGAGAGAACGCGTGTCCGCCCACGGTGGCCTTGCGGTCCTGCAGATGCCGATAGGCCAGCGGCCCGAAGATCAGATAGCCGGTCGCGCCCGAGAGGCCAATGCCGGTCACCAGCAGAAGCAGGAACATGCTGAGGATGTCCATCGCTGATCCTCAGTACTCGGCCTGACCCGGCGCGCGCGGGTAGGGGATGGCATCGCGGATGTTGGACAAGCCGCAGGTGTAGACGACGAGTCGCTCGAAGCCCAACCCGAAGCCTGCATGGGGCACCGTGCCGTAGCGACGGAAGTCGCGGTACCACTGGTAGTGGGCGGGGTCGAGGCCGAACTGCGCCATGCGTTTGTCGAGCAGGTCGAGACGCTCCTCGCGCTGGCTGCCACCGATGATCTCGCCGATGCCCGGTGCCAGCACATCCATGGCGGCTACCGTCCGGCCGTCGTCGTTCAGGCGCATATAGAACGCCTTGATGTGCTCGGGATAGTTCATCACCACCACCGGACGGCCGACGTGCTCCTCGGTCAGCCAGCGTTCGTGCTCGGTCTGCAGGTCCAATCCCCACTCGACCGGGAAGTCGAACTTGCGGCCGGACTTCTGCAGCAGCGTGATGGCCTCGCTGTAGTCGAGGCGCTCGAAGGGCGAGTCGATGAAGTTCTGCAGGCGGCTGATGGCGGTCTTTTCGATGCGCTCGGCGATGAAGGCCATGTCGTCGCCGCGCTCTTCCAGCACCGCGCGGAACAGATACTTGAGGAAGGCCTCAGCCAGGTTGGCATCGTCGTTCAAGTCGGCGAAGGCGATTTCCGGCTCGATCATCCAGAACTCCGCCAGATGGCGGGTGGTGTTCGAGTTCTCGGCGCGGAAGGTCGGCCCAAAGGTGTAGACCTTGCTGAGCGCGAGGCAGTAGGCCTCGACGTTGAGCTGGCCCGACACCGTCAGGAAGGCTTCCTTGCCGAAGAAATCGCGACTGAAATCGATGGCACCCTTGTCGGTGCGCGGCAGGTTGGCGAGATCCAGCGTGGATACGCGGAACATCTGTCCCGCGCCCTCGGCATCCGACGTGGTGATGATCGGGGTGTTGATCCAGTAGAAGCCGTTCTCGTGGAAGAAACGGTGCACGGCCTGCGCGAGGCAGTGGCGGATGCGGGTCACCGCGCCGAACAGGTTGGTGCGCGGACGCAGATGCGCCACCTCGCGGAGGAACTCCAGCGAATGCGGCTTGGGCTGGATCGGGTAGGTCTCCGGGTCCTCGACCCAGCCGACGACTTCTATGCGCTCGGCCTTGAGCTCAAAGCGCTGACCCTGGCCCGCGGACGGCACCAGCTCGCCGGTGGCGATCAGCGCGCAGCCGGCAGTGAGGTGCTTCACTTCCGACTCGTAGTTGGAAAGCTCCGCCGGCGCCACCACTTGGATGGGGTCGAAGCAGCTGCCGTCCGAGACGTTGACGAAGCTCAGACCAGCCTTGGAATCGCGCCGAGTGCGCACCCAGCCGCGCACGCTGACGGTCTGGCCGACATATTCATCGCCCTGCAGGGCGTCCACCACGCTGAGCACCGTCATGACTTCCTCTTGAACACCGCTAGTGAAAGGATTTGCAGGTTTGCAGACAGCCCGCAATCATAGCGGAAGCCCCTGCGCCCGAAGCGCCACACCAGACCGCAGCCTCAGAAAGGAATCAGACCATGGGTATCCACCTGACACCCGCCGCCGTCGAGCGCGTCCGCCAGTTCATCGAGCGTGAGCCCGGCAGCCTGGGCCTGCGCTTCGGCGTCAAGCGCACCGGCTGTTCCGGCTGGGGTTACACCGTGGACGTGGCGCGCGAGCTCAAGGCCGGCGACACCGTGGTCGAGCAGGACGGCGTCAAGGTGCTGGTCGATGAGCAAAGCCTGCCGCTGGTGGACGGCACCGAGATCGACTTCGTGCGCCAAGGGCTCAACCAGCAGTTCGCTTTCCGCAATCCGCAGGCCGCCGCCGCCTGCGGCTGTGGCGAGAGCTTCACCACCGCCGGCTGAGCCCGGCGGAGCGATTCCCGACGGCCTTCCCTGGCCCTGGAGGGCGTAGCCTTGCCAGCCCTGCGGGCTTGCGCTATCTTGCGCGGCTTGCCTGCGTCCTGCGCGGGCAACCTTGCCTTACCGCCGCCGGCGGAAGGCTTTCGCGCCGGCCAACGCCGGAGCGTCATCCACAAGGAGTCATCCATGCGTCACTACGAAATCGTGTTCATGGTCCACCCGGACCAGAGCGAACAGGTCCCGGCGATGGTCGAGCGTTACAAGACGCTGATCGAGAACGACGGCGGCAAGATCCACCGCCTCGAAGACTGGGGCCGCCGCCAGCTGGCCTACCCGATCGAGAATCTGGTCAAGGCCCACTACGTACTGATGAACATCGAAGTTTCGCAGGCCGTGCTCGATGAGCTGGTCGCGGGCTTCCGCTTCAACGATGCCGTGCTGCGCCACCTGGTGATCAGTCGCGAAGGCCCGGTGACCGAAGCCTCGTTGATCCTGAAGAGCAAGGACGAGAAGCCGGAGCGTCGTCGCCGCGACGACGATTCTGAAGGTGAGTCCGTCGGCGCCGAGCGCGCCAGCGAAGAAGCCGTCTAAGTCCCGGAGCGCATCGAAATGTCCAAGTTCTTCCGTCGCCGCAAGTTCTGCAAGTTCACTGCCGAGGGCATCACCGAGATCGACTACATGGATCTCAACACCCTGCGCCAGTACATCACCGAAACCGGCAAGATCGTGCCCTCGCGCATTACCGGCACCAAGGCCAAGTACCAGCGCCAGCTGGCTGCGGCCATCAAGCGCGCCCGCTTCCTGGCGCTGCTGCCGTACTGCGACAACCATTAAGCAGGTCGCGCGCGCCCTGCTGGGCCGCGCGCTTCTTCCCATCCATCGGACAGCCCTCGGGGCTGCGGCGGTCTCAGTACCGCCGCTAACGATCAGGAGCACCTCATGAAGCTTGTTCTGCTGCAAAAAGTCACCAACCTCGGCAACCTGGGCGACCAGGTCAACGTCAAGCCGGGTTACGGCCGCAACTACCTCGTCCCGCAGGGCAAGGCCGTGCCGGCCACCGCTGCCAACGTCGCCGAGTTCGAAGCGCGCCGCGCCGAGTATGAAGCCCGCGCCCGTGAACTGGCGGCCGGCGCCGAAGCCCGCCGCGAGCGTCTGGAAGGCGCCAGCGTCACCATCGCCGCCAACGCCTCCACCGAAGGCAAGCTGTACGGCTCGGTTGGCCCGCGCGACATCGCCGAGGCCTTCACCGCCGCCGGCCTGCCGCTGGAGAAGAGCGAAGTGGTGATGGGTGAAGGCCCGATCCGTCGCGTTGGCGAGTTCGACCTGGTGGTGCATCTGCACGCCGACGTCGAAGCCACGGTCAAGGTCATCGTGGTGCCCGAAGCCTGATAGGGCGACGCGCCATCGAGCGAACACGAACGGGCGCCGAAAGGCGCCCGTTTTTGTTGCGCCAAGCCGAGCCGGATGTCGGAGCCATCTCAAGTGATGAGATGTGCCCAGTTTATCCACAGGCTTATGCGCAACGGCGCAGCCGATGCCCCCCGTATGATCCCGGGTCCGCGCGCTGCGCCACCGCGCGCCGCTCGCCGCAGAGAATCCACAGCCCATGGCCGCAGTCTTTCCGGGGCGCAAGCCCGATCGCAATTTCCAGTCGCACGACGAGCGGGCCGATGGCCTGCGCGTGCCGCCGCATTCGATCGAGGCCGAACAGGCGGTCCTCGGTGGCTTGATGCTGTCGGGCGAGGCCTGGGACAAGGTCGCCGACAAGCTCACCGAAGAAGACTTCTATCGGCGCGACCATCAGCTCATCTTCCGTGCCATCGGCCAGCTGGCGGAACAGGGCCAACCCTGCGACGCGGTCACCCTGGGCGAGTGGTTCGACAGCCAGGGCGAGAGCGAGCTGATCGGCGGTGGCGCCTACATCGTCGAACTGGCCAGCACCACGCCCAGCGCTGCGAACATCGCGGCCTACGCGGAGATCGTGCGCGAGAAGTCGGTGTTGCGACAGCTCATCGACATTGGGACCAACATCGCCAACGACGGTTACCAGCCGGCCGGCAGGCCGGCGCGGGAGCTGCTGGAAGTCGCCGAGCAGCAGGTGTTCCGCATCGCTGAAGCGGGAAGCCGCGGGCGACAGGGCTTCCAGAGCATGCGCGCGGCGGTGAAGGACGCTTTTCGCGTGCTGCAGGAGCGCTACCAGAACCAGGGCAAGATCACCGGCCTGCCCAGCGGCTTCATCGATTTCGATGAGCACACGGCCGGCCTGCAGCCGTCCGACCTGATCATCCTCGCCGCACGCCCGGCGATGGGCAAGACCTCGTTCGCGCTCAATGTCGCCGAATACGCGGCACTCAAGACCAAGAAGCCGGCCGCGGTGTTCTCAATGGAAATGTCGGCCTCGCAGCTGGCCTTCCGTCTGATTTCCTCGCTCGGTCGCGTCAACCAGCAGGCGCTGCGCACTGGCCAGCTCGAGGACGAGGACTGGAGCCGGGTGACGCATGCGATCACCATGCTGTCAGAGGCCAAAATCTTCATCGACGATACCCCGGCGCTGTCGCCGACCGAGTTGCGCGCGCGCTGCCGCAGGCTTGCGCGAGAGCATGGCCTCGGGTTGATCGTCATCGACTACCTGCAGCTGATGCAGGTGCCGGGCAATCGCGAGAACCGCGCCACCGAAATTTCAGAAATCTCGCGCAGCCTGAAAGCTCTTGCCAAGGAGCTGAACGTGCCCGTGATCGCGCTCTCGCAGTTGAACCGTTCGTTGGAAAGCCGCACCGACAAGCGCCCCGTCATGGCCGACCTGCGCGAGTCCGGCGCGATCGAGCAGGACGCCGACATGATCGTGTTCATCTATCGCGACGAGTACTACCACCCCGAGTCGGGTGAGAAGGGCGTCGCCGAGATCATCATCGGCAAGCATCGCCACGGCCCCACCGGCACGGTCAAGTTGGCTTTCCACGGCAAGTACACCCGCTTCGACAACCTGGCCTCCGGAGGCTTTGCTGGGAGCTTCGAGTGAGCCGCGCCACTTCGGCCACCGTCCACACCGACGCGCTACGCCACAACCTGCAGCTGATCCGGCGCCGCGCGCCCGGCAGCAAGGTCATGGCTGTGGTCAAGGCGGATGGCTACGGGCACGGCCTGGAGCGCGTGGCGCGCGCCCTGCAGGGGGCGGATGCCTTCGGCGTGGCCGCACTCTCCGACGCCGAGCGCCTGCGCGCGGCGGGCTTGTCGCAGCGCATCGTGCTGCTATCAGGTCCTGACGAGCCGGACGATCTCGCTCTGCTGCGTCGCCTGCAGGTCGACGCCGTCATCCATCACGCCAGCCAGATCGAGCTGCTGCGCAGCGACGCCGGCGGCGCGCCGCTGCGGGTCTGGCTGAAGCTCGACACCGGCATGCATCGCCTCGGTTTTCCGGCCGAGGATGCCGCCAAGATCCACGCCACCCTGCGCGGCATGCCCACGATCGATCCCGACATCGTGCTCATGACCCACTTCGCGCGCTCGGACGAGTTCAAGTGTCCGGCCACGCGCGAACAGATCGCTCGCTTCGATGCGGCGACCGCAGGCCTTTCCGGGGAGCACTCGCTCGCCAATTCAGCGGGCGTGCTGGGCTGGCCGGAAGCGCATCGGCATTGGGTGCGCCCGGGTGGGGCGCTCTACGGGCTGTCCGCGGTGGAAGGGCAAACCGGTGCGGAACTCGGTCTGCGTCCGGCCATGACCCTGTCAACGCGGCTGATTTCGGTCAAGGAGATCCCCGCGGGGGCAGCGATCGGCTACGGCGGCAGCTTCGTCGCGCCGGCGCCGATGCGGATTGGAATCGCCGCCATCGGCTACGGCGACGGCTATCCCCGACATGCCGGAAGCGGGAGTCCGGTTCTGGTCGAGGGCGTGCAAGTGCCGACCGTCGGGCGTGTCTCGATGGACCTCATCGCCGTGGACATTACGGCATTGCCACAGGCGCGGGTCGGCTCTCCCGTCGAGGCCTGGGGCAGGGGGCTGGCCATCGAAACCGTAGCGGGCAGCGCTGGAACGCTCGGATACGAGCTGGCCTGTGGTATCACCCGGCGCGTACGCTTCATCGAGGAATAGCGATCTTCCTCGCGGACTTCCGACAGGTTGGAGAAAGGCGCTTGCGCTCGATCAAAGCGCGCCGGTAGCGGCCACTTAGACTGCCGCGCATTCGAATCCGGAGTCTGCGCCATGGCCGTTGAACTTTTCAGCACGTCCGAGCACAAGTGCATCGTCTTTCCCGATCTGGTACGCGGCGATGACGGCGTGCAGGCCAACCAGTTCCTGGTGGTGCACGGCGACAAATCCGCGCTGATCGATCCGGGCGGCGCCTTGCTCTACACCCCGCTCAACCTCGCGATGTCTCGCTACGTCCAGACCCGCGAACTGACCTACATCCTCGCCAGCCACCAGGATCCCGACATCATCGGCTCGGTGGATCGCTGGCTGATGTACAGCGACTGCACCATCGTCTGCTCGAAGCTGTGGGGCCGCTTCATCCCGCACAGCGTGCCGCACTACCAGAAGGGCGCGGGCGGCGACCGCTACCTGCTCGTGCCGGACGAGGGCATCGACATCCCGATGGGCAGCGCCCATCTGCGCGCACTTCCAGCGCATTTCCTGCATTCGGTGGGCAACCTGAGCTTCTGGGATCCGGTCAGCCGCATACTGTTCTCGGGCGACGTCGGCGCATCGATGGTGGCCTCCGGCACCGCCTACGCGCCCTACCAAGACTTCAGTTCAATGGTCGGCCGCATGGAGGGCTTCCACCGCCGCTACATGGCCGGGAATCGCGTCTGCCGGCTGTGGGCCGGCATGGTGCGCAAGCTCAAGCCCGAGATGATCGTCCCGCAGCACGGCCTGCCGATGAAGGGTGCCGCCATCGGCGACTTTCTGAGCTGGCTGGAGCAGCTGGAATGCGGCATCGATCTGCTGGGACCGGCGAATTACCGGGTTTGAAAGCCGGGATCGGGGGTTGGGGATTCGTGATTGGGGATTGGGTATTCGAAAGAGCGGGCTGCGGCGAGCCTGACTGGTACGGGGCCGCGACAAGGCGGCTCGAAAAGTCGAGGGCCCGCATCAGCGGGCCCTCGGAAACGAGTTGGATAAGAGCGAGCCGGATGGGGCGAGGCGACCCGCTGCTGCGAATCCCCAATCCCCAATCCCGAGGGCGCCGTCAGGCGCCCTTGTGCTTCGCCAGCCGCAGCCAGGTATCGACCACGGTATCGGGATTGAGCGAAACCGACTCGATGCCCTGATCGAGCAGCCACTCGGCCAGGTCCGGATGATCGGAAGGGCCCTGGCCGCAGATCCCGATGTACTTGCCCTTGGCGCGCGCAGTGCGGATCGCCATCGAAAGCAGCTTTTTGACCGCGGGGTCGCGCTCGTCGAAGAGGTGGGCGACGATGCCCGAGTCGCGGTCCAGTCCCAAAGTCAGCTGGGTCAGGTCGTTGGAGCCGATCGAAAAGCCGTCGAACAGTTCCAGGAACTCCTCGGCCAGAAGGGCGTTCGAGGGGAGTTCGCACATCATGATGATCTTGAGGCCGCTCTCGCCGCGCTTGAGGCCATTCTCTTCGAGCACTTCGATGACCTTGCGGCCCTCTTCCAGCGTGCGAACGAACGGAATCATGACCCAGGCATTGGTCAGGCCCATCTCGTCGCGGACCTTTTTCATCGCCCGGCATTCGAGCGCGAAGCAGTCGCGGAAGCTCGGGTCGACGTAACGGCTGGCGCCGCGGAAGCCGATCATCGGGTTCTCTTCGTGGGGCTCGTACTGCGTGCCGGCGATGAGGTTGGCGTACTCGTTCGACTTGAAGTCGGACAGGCGCACGATCACCGGATGCGGCGCAAATGCGGCCGTCAAGGTCGCGATGCCTTCGGCCAGTCGCTCGACATAGAAGCTCACCGGGTCCGCATAACCGGCCGAGAGCTCGTCGATCTTGGCCCTGATGTCGGCTGGCTGCTTGGCGTACTCCAGCAGCGCCTTCGGATGCACACCGATCTGGCGGGCGATCACGAACTCGAGGCGCGCAAGGCCGATGCCCTGATGCGGCAGCTGGGCGAAGTCGAAGGCGCGCTCGGGGTTGCCGACGTTCATCATGATCTTGAGCGGGGCAGGGGGCATGTTTTCGAGGTCAGTGACGATGCGCTCGAAGGCCAACTCGCCGTCGTAGATCAGACCCGTATCGCCCTCGGCACAGCTGACCGTCACGCGTGCGCCGTCCGGGATCCGATCCAGCGCATCGCCGCAGCCCACTACCGCAGGCACGCCCAGCTCTCGCGCGATGATCGCGGCGTGGCAGGTGCGGCCGCCGCGATTGGTGACGATCGCCGAGGCGCGCTTCATCACCGGCTCCCAGTCGGGATCGGTCATGTCGGCCACCAGCACATCGCCGGGCTCGACGCGGTTCATGTCTTTGAGCGAGCGGATGACCTTGGCGACACCGCTGCCGATCTTGTGGCCGATGGCGCGGCCCTGAGCCAGCACATCGGATTTTCCAGAGAGGTGGAAGCGCTCGATCTGGGTGGCGCGGGCGCGCGACTTCACCGTCTCCGGGCGCGCCTGAACGAGGTAGAGCTTGCCGGTCTGTCCGTCCTTGGCCCACTCGATGTCCATCGGGCGGCCGTAGTGCTCTTCGATGGTCAGCGCCTGGCGCGCCAGCTCTTCGACGTCGGCATCGCTGATCGAGAAGCTGCGGCGCAAGGCCTCGGGCGTGGCTTCGATGCGCACGCGCTCGCCGGGCTGGTCGGAGTAGACCATCCGCTGCTGCTTGGCGCCGATCTGGCGACGCAGCACGGCCGGCTTGCCCGCGCGCAGGGTGGGCTTGTAGACGTAGAACTCATCCGGATTCACCGCGCCCTGCACGACCATCTCGCCGAGCCCGTAGCTCGAGGTGACAAACACCGCGTCGCGGAAGCCACTCTCCGTGTCGAGGGTGAACAACACGCCGGAAGCGCCGATGTCCGAGCGCACCATCAGCTGCACGCCAGCCGAGAGGAAGACATCCTCGTGCTTGAAGCCGTGGTGCACGCGGTAGGCGATGGCGCGATCGTTGTACAGGCTAGCGAACACCTCCTTCACCCGATGCACCACCGCATCGACCCCGACCACGTTGAGGAAGGTCTCCTGCTGGCCTGCGAAGCTCGCATCGGGCAGGTCTTCGGCCGTGGCGGACGAGCGCACGGCGACCGAAACCTCGGTCGCGCCGGCCTCCTCGCAGAGGCGTGCGTAGGCAGTGCGAATCTCCGCGTCCAGCACCTTGGGCAGCGGCGCGTCGATCACCCAGCCGCGGATTTCATTGCCCGCGGCAGCGAGTGCATCGACATCCTCCACGTCGAAGGACGCCAGCTTGGCCTGGATGCGCTCGGCCAACTGGTTCTCGTGGATGAACTCCTGAAACGCCGAAGCCGTGGTCGCGAAGCCGCCAGGCACCGAGACGCCCAGTCCGCTCAGATTGCCGATCATCTCGCCGAGCGAGGCGTTCTTGCCGCCCACCTGGGCGAGGTCGGACAGACGAAGCTCATGCAGCCAGAGCACGTGCGCGTTCAATGGAGGGGCTCCTTCGATGGGAAAGCGTGAACAGCTTCAAATGCTGCGGCGCGGCAGCCGAGGCCGCGTATGATGATGGGCGCGTCCGGGAGGCACAAGGCCAATTCCAGTCCAGTCCGACGCAAGCAGCTAGAATCAAGGAGATAGCGGATGAGCTCGCAGCGCCCGGTGTTCTTCATCTCGGACGGCACCGGCATCACGGCCGAGACCATCGGCCACGCGCTGCTGACCCAGTTTGAAGGCGTCAGCTTCGATACCCAGCGCATCCCCTTCGTGGATACCTACGACAAGGCCCAGCAGGCCGCTGAACGGATCCGTCAGCGTGGCCAGCAATGCGGCCAGCGGCCGATCGTCGTCAACACCGTGGTCGACGGCACCCTGACCGACATCATCGCCGAGAGCGGCGCGCTGATCCTCGACGTGTTCCGGCCTTTCATCAGCCCCCTGGAAACCGAGCTTGCACAGCCCCGGCAGCCGCGGGTCAACAAGGCCCATGCGGTGGTCGATTACAACGCCTACGAGGCCCGCATCAACGCCACCAACTACGCGTTGACTCACGATGACGGCATCGACGTGCACTACGACGATGCGGATGTGATCCTCGTGGGAGTCTCGCGCTCCGGCAAGACACCTACCTGCCTTTACCTGGCCCTGCACTTCGGTGTGAAGGCGGCGAACTACCCGCTGACCGAGGAAGACCTGGAGGGCAGGGAACTGCCAAAGCGCCTGCGCCCCTACCGGAGGAAGCTGTTTGCCCTGACCATCGACCCCGAACGCCTGCGCCAGGTGCGCGAGGCAAGGCGTCCCGGCAGCCGCTACGCCAAGATCGAAACCTGCCGCAGCGAAGTGGCCCAAGCGGAAGCGCTGTTCAGGCAGGAGAACCTTCCGGTGCTCAGCACGACCCACACCTCGATCGAAGAGATCGCCAGCAAGCTGATGTCGACGCTGGGCATCGAGCGTCAGCTCTACTGAGGCGGCTTCCCGCACGGCCGGGACAGCGACGGGCGCCACGCTTACCTGCCGGGTGATCAAGCTCACGCGTGTTCGGGCATCCTGCGGTCACGCAGTGAGACTCGGGCCACGTGCTAGGCTCGCGCGCATGTCCCGACTGTCCGTCCTCCCCGTCACCGCGCTGCCCAATCGATTGGGCCAGCTCATGGATCGCTACGCCGACAACTATTGGCGTTTGGTGCGTCTGTTTCCTCTGCTCGATCTCGTGCCCGGCGGCTATCGCTCGCTCGCCAGTGATGGCATCGAACTGCAACTTGAGGTGATCGAGCGCCACAGCTACACCTTGGAGCTGCGCCTCACCTACGGACTGATCGACCCTGCCAGTGGCCGTCGCGACCCGTCGGCCATGGTGCGCATCTACACGGATGCCCGCCTTGCGGAAGTCACCCACTGCGAGGTCAGCCAGCGCTGGGAGGACATGCTGGGCCTTCGCAGCGTGGCGCGCGAACTGGTCGATGCGCGCATGCGAATGAACAGTTTTCTCGGGCGCTGGTTGGAATACTTGGAGGAGCGCGGTCACTCGCGCTTCACTCTGCGCTCGGCCATCGCGCTCGAAGCCGGCTCCGCGGGTGCGGACAGCGCCGCCTGAGAAAAAACCTCTCGGACAGGGCTTGACGAATCGAATTTCTCAGCTAAGATGGCGGTCTTTCCAGCACGTGGGGCCATAGCTCAGCTGGGAGAGCGCTACAATGGCATTGTAGAGGTCGCCGGTTCGATCCCGGCTGGCTCCACCACCTTCCTAGTCCCCATCGTCTAGAGGCCTAGGACACCTCCCTTTCACGGAGGCGACCGGGGTTCGAATCCCCGTGGGGACGCCATCAGGCACGAAAAGAGCCGCACCGGAAGGTGCGGCTCTTTTCGTTTGCGCGTCGAATGCCTCCCGACTCGCCGAATGCAGGGCAATTCGGCCGCTGTCGGCGAGACACACGCAAGGCCGAGGAAGCTCCGCGACATCGAATCGCACTGCGCGGTTGCCACACTGCATGACCTCGGCCATGCGCGCCGAAGCGCCGCGCCGTGGATCTAGCCCACGCTGGGTTGGTGCTGGCCCTCGAGCCATGTTGCTTGGGCACGCAGATCGGGGGAGAGGTGCACCAGATCTGCCCAAGCGCCCACTTCGATGCGTCCGCGTTCAGGCAGGCCAAGGAAGTCGGCGGGGTAGGTGGTGGCCATGCGCAGCACTTCCTCCAGCGCGATGCCGCTCTGCTCGCGGCAGACCCGCACAGCCGTGCACAAGTCGATGCAGGCGCCGGCAAGGGTGCCGTCTTCCGTTTCCAGACGATCGTCGCGGACCAGCACACGGCGGCCGTCGAGCATGAACTCGCGCATTGACGTGCCCAGCGGCGACATGGCGTCGCTGACCAGAAAACAGCGCTCGGGCTTCATGCGCAGCGCGAGCTGCAGGCTGGCCGGATGCAGATGGTGACCGTCGACGATCAGACCTGCCCACACGTCCGTATTCAGAAGCGCTGCGCCGAGCAGACCGGGTGCCCGTGCCGAGATCGGGTTCATCGCATTGAACAGGTGCGTGACGCCGTCGACTCCGGCTGCAAACGCAACCTCGGCCTGCTCGAACGTTGCCGCGCTATGGCCTGCGGAGAGGCGGATTCCGGCTGCGCGCAGTTCGCGCAGGAGGGGCGGCGCGACCGCCTCGGGAGCCAGCGTGATCAGCAAATGCGGCAGCCCGTGTGCGAGCAGCGCCGTGCGCTCCTCCGCCTGTATCTGCCGGAAGTTCTCCGCACGGTGCACGCCGCGCCGTTCGGGCGACAGATAGGGGCCCTCAAGATGCAGGCCGAGCACCCCCGGTACGCGCTGGGTGACGGCCTCGCGCGCCGCAGCAAGCGCCGCGCGCGTGGCCTCTGGGGTGTCGCTGATCAGCGTCGGGAGAATGCCCGTGGTGCCAAAACGGCGATGCGCCGCGGCGATGCGGCGCATCGCCGAAACACTGGAGTCATCGTTGAGCAGCACGCCGCCGCCGCCGTTGACCTGCAGGTCGATGAAGCCCGGCGCCAGCATGGCCTCGCCCAGATCCCATTCGGTCTGCGCTTGCGGCGCCCGTGCAGAGGGGCCGAGCCAGGCAATGCGGCCGCCGTCGATACCGACCGCGGCCTGCTCCAACCAGCCCTGAGTGCTGAGGACGCGGGCTGCGCGAACGAGCTGTTGCATCGAAACGACTCCGTAAGTCTGGGGGATCCGGCGGGTGCACGAGGCGGCACAGGGTAGGGCGCAAGCCGCCCCAGGCGTGGCGTCAACTCTGCCTGCTTTGCGCGCGTGATGCGGGTCGCGCCCACGCGTGCCATCAAATGCTCAGCCCAGTGCAGCCTGTGGGGCCCGAAAGGAGCTCGCCCAGTCGGCCGAAGCGAAGCCTGCGCTCTGGCTGGTTTCGAGAGAGAAGGATTCAGCGGGGCTGAAGGCTCCAGCGCGCAACGCGCGGTCAACCGGGTCAGTCAACGTATGTGGCACGCTGCAAACGGTCATGCACGGCGGCCCAGGCGGGGTCCGACGGCGGCGCCTCCACGGCGATCCAGTCGAGCGAGGCGCCATCCAGGGTGTGCAGCTCGGAATACAGCCGCTGCGCGTAGGCCGCGGCCTCCTTTGGCATCCGCACCTTGGCCTGCACTTGCACCGGGGGCTCGCCCAGCGCAAGCATCCCGCCACGGCCAGGCGGCAGTGCCTGACCCCGCTGCCACAGGAACAGCGGCGTGCGTGGCGCGTAGTGCCGCTGATGCTGGCCGGGGGAGTCCTGCACTGCACCAGATGCGTTGCTGGGCCGAGGAGGGTGCTTCAGGGCTGCACCCAACACCTGCTCGAGCAGAGCGGCTGGGATGGCGCCATGGCGGAGCAGGGTGGCTCCATCGGGCTCAATGCGCACCACGGTCGACTCAATACCGTAAGCGCAATCGCCGCCATCGAGGATCAGGTCCACGGCGTCGCCCAAACTGTGCTCGACATGCTCGGCCCGCGTCGGCGAGAGTTGCATGAAGCGGTTGGCGCTCGGTGCGGCAATGGGTTCGCCGAGCGCTCGGATCAAGGCCAAGGCTACAGGGTGCGATGGCAGCCGCACGCCAAGACGCGGGCCGCCGCCAGTCAACACGTCTGGCACATGGTCGGCTTTGGGCAAGACCAGCGTAAGCGGGCCCGGCCAAAAGGCTTGCGCAAGCCGCTGGGCGGCCTGCGGCCACTCTCGCAGAAGGCTTCGCGCTTGGTCGATGGACTCGACATGGGCGATCACGGGGCTGGTCGGGGGCCGCTGCTTGGCCGCGTAGACGCGTGCAACCGCCGTAGGATCGAGTGCGCGCGCGCCCAGCCCATAGACCGTTTCGGTCGGCATCGCCACCAGCCCGCCGGAACGGAGCAGATCGGCCGCTTGGGTGATCGTGGCATGTGTCGCAGGCAGGATGCGGGTCATGGGTTCCAACGGGGAAGCACGCAGGGCGGGAAGTGTATCGCTTGAGGGTTTCCGGGCTTTGCGGGCGCGCCCTTCAGATTGGACATAATATACATTATGCGCATATTTATGGCAGAGCAGGCGGACGGAGCACCGTATGCTTTCGCTCATGCAACCCCTGCCCACACCACACCGCCTCGCACTAAAACCGGCGAGTGCTGCACCCTACATCTGGTTGGCAGCCCTGATGTCGCTGGCGCTGTTCGGCATCGACACATGGTGGCCGCAGTTTGGATGGCTGGCGCGACCACTCATCTGGCTTGGGACCTTGTTCCATGAATTGGGCCATGGGATTGCAGCCATCATGGTGGGCGGCGAACTCGTGCAGTTGGCGATCTACCCGGACGGATCGGGCCTGGCGACCTATCAAGGCGTGTCTTCGACGATGGACCGCGCGCTGGTGGCAGCCGCAGGTCCTTTGGGCGCGCCGATCGCCGGCCTGCTGCTGTTCTTCTCGCTTGGGCATCGGCATGCCGCGCGCCTGGCTTTGGCAATGCTCGGCGCTGGTCTAGCGGTCGCCGTACTGCTCTGGGTACGCAATGCCTTCGCCTTGGGATTCATCGCTGCTCTGGCTCTCTGGCTGACAGGGGTGGCCTGGCGCGGCAGCGAGCGTGCCGTCTATTTGCTCAGCGCCTTCATTGCAGTAGAGATGAGCCTGTCGGCCTTTACCCGCATGGATTACCTGTTCACCGCAGGCGCGGCAACGGGTGCGGGCACCCTGCCCTCGGACACCGCCCAGATCGCCCAAGCCCTGGGTTTCAGTCACATCTTCTGGGGAGCAATGTTGGGGCTGGTTGCCTTGGGCGTGGTGGCAGTCGGCGCCTGGCGCGCCATGCGCCTTGGCAGGCTGCAGCCCTGATACAGCGCATGGTTGGAGCCAACGCTTCAGTCGGAGCGAACCGATCCGCGCTCAACCGCACCAATGGCACGACCATGGCGCACGGACTCGGATGAGCGCCTTCTGCGGCAGCGGCAGCAAACTCGCGATCATCCCTGAGCGGCACGCAGACGACGGGCGTCCTTGGGATCGATCAAGAGCGGCCGATAGACCTCGACGCGATCGCCATCGCGTAGCACACGATCGGCTGCCACTGGATGCGAGAAAATGCCCAGATCGGGAGCGGTTTCCGCGATGCCGGGGATGCGCGTACGGAAGCCCGAGGCCTCGAAGGCCTGGAGAGCAGTGCTGCCTGAAGGCAGTTCGACCTGAATTCTCCAAACCCGCTCGGGAAGCGCGTACACCACCTCGACGTGGATGCTGCCGGCGGAATGGCCAGAGGGAGGAGCCGCGTTGGGCCCTGCGAGCCGCGCATGCCCTGCCCCGTCCTCACCTTTCGACTCAGCCCCCACGCTGCGCCTCGCGCACGAAGTCATCGACCATGCGGTCGGCCAGGCCCTGAAAGCCAAGCGCCAAAGCGCTTCCCATCAGCCGGCCGGCTGTCTCGAAGTTGAGGTTCAATGCGACCTTGCTGGCGTCTTCCGCCAGCTGGGTAAAGATCCAGGAGCCACTGAGCCTCGTGAACGGACCTTCCACCAGCTGCAGCTCGATGCTCTGCGGCCGCAGCAGCCGGTTGCGGGTGGTGAAAGCGGTGCGCAGGCCACCCATCTTCAGCTCCAGCCGCGCCAGCATCTCGGTGTCACTGCGCTCCAGGATGCGCGCGCCCTCGCACCAGCCGAAGCGCTGCGGATAGCCCTCGACCTCATTCACGAGGTCGAACATGTGCGAAGCGGGCCGTCGCACGAGTGCGCTGCGGGCGATCTGGGTCATGGGGACGGATAAATGGCCGGACTGCGTGGGGCTCGCCGTGGCCGCCCACCTGCGCCACAATCGCGGGTTCGAGCGTGGGACCAGGCCATGAGCAAGAAGAAGAGCAAGGATAGCGGAAGCGGCACGATCGCCCTCAACAAGAAGGCGCGCTTCGAATTCAAGCTGGAGGACCGCTACGAGGCTGGTATCGAGCTGCAGGGCTGGGAGGTCAAGGCCCTGCGCGCGGGGCGCATCAGCTTCAATGAGAGCTATGCCATCGTCCGCGGTGGCGAGATATTCCTGTTCGGCGCGCAGATCACCCCGCTCAACTCGGCCTCCACGCATGTGCTGGCCGACGATCGCCGCACCCGCAAGCTGCTGCTGCACAAGCGCGAGATCAACAAGCTGATCGGCGCGGTCGAGCGCGAGGGCTATACGCTGATCCCCACCGCCCTGTACTGGAAGAACAACCGGGTGAAGTGTGAGATCGCGCTGGCCGAGGGCAAGAAGGAGCACGACAAGCGCGCCGCCACCAAGGAGCGCGACTGGCAGCGTGATAAGCAGCGGGTGATGCGCAGGCACAATCCCGCCGCCTGACGAGTCGTTCGATCGCGCTTGGGCTCAGACTGCGCAAGAGGGTCAGCAGGTAAGAAACGAACAACCTGAATCGCTCGGCACTTCGCTCCTTGTGGCCGGAGTGCGCGGCTCCATATACTGGCCTGGCGCGCGGCACCGGCTGATCGAAAGCCCGCCGCGCAGCAGCGACCCCGGGGGCGACCAGGCTTCGACGGGGGTGTGAAACCGGAGGTGCGTGTCGAGGGGGCAGCTTTCCTCGTTAATCCAGCGGCAAACAAGCTAGTTGCGAACGACGACAACTACGCACTCGCCGCCTAAATAGGCGAGTCCGACTCCCATCGGTGCCTGTAACGGTGGATCAGTCGGTCATATTTACGGGATCGTCCGAAGGCTGCTGTCTGACAGCCAAGGCCTAAAACTTCCAGACTGGTTCCGGGGTGCTCTTCGTGCGCTGTGTTGCCCCGGAACGAGACCTGACAACGCACTACACACGTAGGGCCAAAGATGTAATGCCTTCGGACGGGGGTTCGATTCCCCCCGCCTCCACCAACACCTCAAAGGGCCCGGATGATCTCCGGGCCCTTTCTTTTTGCTTGCCCGGGCACGGATGATCTCCGGGCCCTTTTTCTTGCCTGTGCTTGCCGTATCAGGCAGGGTTCGGCTCCGGCCGCATGCATGCACCACAGGGACGACAATGGCCAAGGCCAACGACAAGAACCACGCCGCCAGCCTCGGTTTTGAAGCCGAACTCTTCAAGGCCGCCGACAAGCTGCGCGGCAACATGGAGCCCAGCGACTACAAGCACGTCGCCCTGGGCCTGATCTTTCTGAAGTACATCTCTGACGCCTTCGAGGCCCGCCACGCCCAGCTGCTGGCCGAGGATCCGCAGGTCGCCGAAGACAAGGATGAGTACCTCGCTGACAACGTGTTCTGGGTGCCCAAGGACGCGCGCTGGTCGCATCTGAAGGCCAACGCCAAGCGCCCCGAAATCGGCACCCTGATCGACGACGCCATGCGCGCCATCGAAAAGGACAACGAGTCGCTGAAGGGCGTGCTGCCCAAGGACTACGCCCGCCCCGCGCTGAACAAGCTGATGCTCGGCGAACTGATCGACCTGATCTCGGGCATCGAGATGGGCCCGCCCACGACCTCGGAAGATACCGCGCCCGCCTCCCCTCTCCCCACGGGAGAGGGGCCGGGGGTGAGGGGCGACACAGAGCGAAGCAGCCGCTCCCACGACATCCTCGGCCGCGTCTACGAATACTTCCTGAGCCAGTTCGCCGGCGCCGAAGGCAAGCGCGGCGGCGAGTTCTACACCCCGCGCTCGGTGGTGCAGGTGCTGGTGCAGATGCTCGAACCCTACAGCGGGCGCGTCTACGACCCCTGCTGCGGCTCAGGCGGCATGTTCGTGCAGAGCGAGAAGTTCGTGCTGGAACACGGCGGGCGCATCGGCGACATCGCCATCTACGGCCAGGAGAGCAACTACACCACCTGGCGCCTGGCCAAGATGAACCTCGCCGTGCGCGGCATCGACAGCGACATCCGCTGGAACAACGAAGGCAGCTTCCACAAGGACGAACTGCGCGACCTGCGCTTCGACCACATCCTGGCCAACCCGCCCTTCAACATCTCCGACTGGGGCGGCGACCGCCTGCGCGAAGACCCGCGCTGGATCTTCGGCGTGCCGCCCGTGGGCAATGCCAACTACGCCTGGCTGCAGCACATCTACTGGCATCTCGCCCCGCAGGGCAGCGCCGGCGTGGTGCTGGCGAATGGCTCGATGAGCTCGAACCAGAGCGGCGAAGGCGAAATCCGCCGTGCCATGGTCGAAGCCGACGCCGTCGACTGCATGGTCGCCCTGCCCGGCCAACTGTTCTACTCGACGCAAATCCCCGCCTGCCTGTGGTTCCTCGCCCGAGACAAATCCGGCCGATCTCCCCTCTCCCCCCGTGGGAGAGGGGCCGGGGGAGAGGGGGCCGCACTACGCGACCGCCGCGGCCAAGTCCTGTTCATCGACGCCCGCAACATGGGCACCCTGGTCGACCGCACCCGGCGCGAACTCTCCGACGCCGACATCCAGCGGATCGCCGACACCTACCACGCGTGGCGCGGCGCCGGCTCTTCCCCCTCTCCCCTCGTGGGAGAGGGCCGGGGAGAGGGCCGGGGAGAGGGGGCGCACTCGCCCCACCCCTACCAAGACATCCCCGGCTTCTGCAAATCCGCCACGCTCAACGAAATCCGCAAGCACGGCCACGTACTCACTCCCGGCCGCTACGTCGGCAGTGAGGCCGCCGAGGACGACGGCGAAGCCTTCGCCGACAAGATGCAGCGGCTCAGCGCGCAGTGGCGCGAGCAGCAGCGGGAAGCGGCGCGGCTGGATGCGGCGATCGAGGCCAATCTCAGAGCGCTCGGGTATGGCGGCTGATCGCTACCAGGCCAGCGGCGCGCAAGGTGAGTGGCAGCCGGGTTCCGGCGAACAGGTGCTGCGCAACTTGCCAGGCGTTACGGACCCGGCGCAGATGGACGAGGTCGAGCTGCAGCTGCTGCTGCAGCTCTACGAGCACGTGCTGAGCGAAGAGCACTTTCCTGCGCGCCGCCTGAAAGCGGCCGATCTGAAGGAATGGCATCGCCTGTGGCTGGGCAATGTGTACGACTGGGCCGGCGAGGAACGCAGCGTCAACATCGCCAAGGGCGACTTCCACTTCGCGGCGGCGGCGCAGGTTCCGCGCCTGCTGACAGAGTTTGAGCGCGACTGCCTGCATCGCTACACGCCCTGCGACGGCCTGGGTGGCGACGCGCTGGCCGAGGCCATCGCGGTGTGTCATGTCGAGCTGATCCTCGTCCACCCCTTCCGCGAGGGCAACGGCCGACTCGCGCGCCTGCTGGCAGACGTGATGGCGGTACAGGCTGGGCGCGGCCCGCTCGACTACAGCGCCTGGGATGCCGACACGCCGGCCTACTTCGCCGCGATACAACGTGGCATGGGCAGGGACTACGCACCCATGCAGGAACTGGTCATCCGCGCGCTGGCGTCGGCGCAGGCTTGAGGGCGAGAGACAGATGAGGAAACGATTTCCGACCGCCGTGCAACATGGCCTCAATCGCGGCGATGCGCTGGCCGGTTTCGATAGCAGTGGAACTGGCCACGGCGCGAACAATGGCTTGGCGGCTGGGCGCTTTGTGCTGGATCTTGGCTTTCATGGGCGACGCGTCTTGAGAGCTGGGGTGAGTCTACCGAATTCGGCGCGGCTGGATGCGGCGATTGAGGCCAACCTGAGGGAGCTTGGGTATGGGGGGTGAGTGGAGGCGCACATCACTCGGTAAGTTCGTGACCCTTCAGCGTGGACATGATCTTCCGGACGAGAAGCGAAGGCCTGGCTGCACACCTGTCCTTGGATCCTTCGGTATCACCGGCTGGCATGACGAGGCAAAGGCTAGGGGCCCCGGCGTTACGGTCGGCCGAAGCGGCGCGTCCTTTGGGGTTGTGAGCTACACAAGCGCCGACTACTGGCCGCTCAACACCGCCCTCTACGTCATCGATTTCCACGGGAACGACGAACGCTTCGCGTATTACTTCCTCAAGCAGTTCGACTTCACCGGCTACAACTCGGGAAGCGCCCAGCCGTCACTCAACCGGAATTTCATCCATCCGGTGCCGGTCGATATTCCACCGGTGGTCGAACAACGCGCCATCGCCCACATCCTCGGGACGCTGGACGACAAGATCGAACTCAACCGCCGCCGGAACCAGACCCTGGAGGCCATGGCCCGCGCCCTGTTCAAGGACTGGTTCGTCGACTTCGGCCCCGTCCGCGCCAAGATGGAAGGCCGCGAACCCTACCTCCCTGCCGACCTCTGGCAGCTCTTCCCCGACCGCCTTGATGACGAAGGAAAGCCCGATGGTTGGAGTTCTGTTCGCCTTGACGATGCGCTTGTATTGCAGAGAGGATTTGATCTCCCTGCCTCTTCGCGAACGCAAGGCCCGTATCCAGTCGTGGCAGCGAGTGGCATCAACGGCTATCACGACAAGTACATGGTCAAAGGGCCGGGAGTCACCACCGGAAGAAGTGGCGTGCTCGGCCGGGTCTTCCTGATCGATGGTGATTTTTGGCCGCTCAACACCTCGTTGTGGGTCAAAGAGTTCAAGAGAGTTTCTCCATACTACGCATTCGAGCTACTTCGCGGCCTGGATTTCGAGATGTTCAATGCGGGATCCGCAGTGCCGACGCTCAACCGAAATCATGTCCACAACTTGCAGATCATCGCTCCTCCTTCGAGACTGATCGACGCTTTCGATGCACAATTAATGCCGATGCGTAAGGCGCAGAAGAAGAACGAAGATGAATGCAGCTCTCTCGCCAACCTCCGCGACACCCTGCTCCCCAAACTGATCTCCGGCGAACTGCGAATCAGTGATGCCGAGACCTTCCGTGAGCGCGTGACATGACCACGCCCGAACAGGTCGACCTCTGGCGCCGGGCGCCCTCTGAAAACCAGCGACTGGAGTTCAAGGAGGCAAAGAACCAGTTCGACTTCGGCAAGTTGCAGCAATACTGCGTGGCGTTGGCCAACGAGGGCGGCGGAACCCTGCTACTGGGCGTTGCCGACAAACCGCCACGGCCGGTGGTCGGCAGTCAGGCCTTTCCGGATGCGGTCAGAACCGCGCAGGACCTGTTCCACGCCATCGGCTTTCGCGTCGATGTGGAGGCGGTCGCGCACTCCGAGGGGCGCGTCGTGGTGTTCCACATTCCCTCGCGTCCGCGCGGCACGGCCTGGCACCTGGACGGCAAGTACCTGATGCGCGCCGGCGAGGCGCTGGTGCCGATGAGCGAGGACCAGTTGCGGCGCATCTTCGCTGAGGGCGAGCCGGATTGGCTGGAGGAGCACACCATCGCCGGGGCGGATGCGCAGCAAGTGGTGGAACTGCTCGACGTACAGACCTTCTTCGAGCTGCTGAAGCTGCCCTACCCGACCGATCGCAACGGCGTGATCGACCGCCTGCTGCGCGAACGGCTGATCGACGATCAAGGCGGGCGCTATGCCGTGCGCCGCCTGGGTGCACTGTTGCTGGCGCGTCGGCTGGACGATTTTCCCGAGCTGGCCCGCAAGGCGCCGCGGGTGGTGGTCTATACCGGCAACAGCAAGCTGGAGACGCGGCTGGACCAGACCGGCAGCAAAGGCTACGCGGTGGGCTTCCAAGGGCTGGTGCAGTTCGTGATGGGCCAGTTGCCCCAAAACGAGGTCATCAAAGATGCACTGCGCAAAGCCGTCAAGCTGGTGCCCGAGGTGGTGGTGCGCGAGCTGACCGCCAATACGCTGGTCCATCAGGACTTCGCCGTGGGCGGTGCCTCGGTGATGATCGAGGTGTATGCCAATCGGGTGGAGTTCTCCAACCCCGGCGAGCCGATCGTGCCGGTGGAACGTTTCATCGACGGCTACCAGTCGCGCAATGAGCGCTTGGCCGATCTGATGCGCCGCTTCGGCATCTGCGAGGAAAAAAGTAGCGGTATCGACCGGGTAATCCAGGCGGCTGAGCTGTACCAGCTGCCAGCGCCGGATTTCCGTGCCGCGCACCGCCGCACGGTAGTGACCTTGTACGGACCGAAGCCCTTCGAGGAGATGGACCGCAACGACCGGGTGCGCGCCTGCTACCAACATTGCGCGCTGAAATGGGTGATGGCGGAGAAGATGACCAACCAGTCGCTGCGCGAGCGTTTTCACCTTGGCGAAGACAAGGCGGCCATCGCCTCACAGATCATCGCGGCGGCGATCGAGGCCGGACAGATCAAGGCGGACGAGTCGGTCGGCAAGTCCCGCAAGTTCGCCCGATACGTGCCGTTTTGGGCATGACCGTCATTTAAGCCCATGCCGCCAGGACGCTGAGCGGACGGAGAATTATCTAGTGAAAACATACGGTTGCTTATTTAAGGCTTTCCTGCAGCGCGCAGCAAAATGACCCAAATCCCCGCCACTCCCAAGCGGTTGACCCGGGCGCGCGAGCGCGCCGGGCTTGACGCACGCGCGCTGTCGGCGTGGCGGTCTCTGTGCCGGTGCGGCAATGCCCGGGGAGGAAGCGCGTGACCAAGCGCTACTCCCCACCCTTCCAGCTCACCCACCGCATGACCGAGGCGATGACCGGCATCGCCGAGCTGCTGGGCGCGTGGAAGGCAGTGAACGCAGACGCCCTGCGGCCGGAGCTGCGGCGCGGCAACCGCATCCGCAGCATCCAGGCCTCGCTGGCGGTCGAGCAGAACACCTTGACGCTGGAGCAGGTCACCGCGGTGCTGGAGGGTAGGCCCGTGTTTGGCTCACCGCGCGAGATCCAGGAGGTGCGCAACGCCTTTGCCGCCTACGAGTCGATGGGCCAGTGGCAGCCGGAGCGTGTGGAGGATCTGCTGGCCGCGCATGCCGTGATGATGGCGGCCTTGGTGGACGATGCCGGGCAGTGGCGACGCGGTGGCGTGGGCGTGATGGCGGGCGACAAGGTCGTGCACATGGCACCCCCGGCCAGCCAGGTGCCGCGCCTGATGCAGGAGCTGCTGCACTGGCTGGCGAACACGGAAGCGCACCCTCTGATTGCCTCGGCCGCCTTCCACTATGAGTTCGAGTTCATTCACCCGTTCAGCGATGGCAACGGGCGCATGGGGCGGCTGTGGCAGAGCCTGATCCTGAGCCGCTGGCAGCCCGTGCTGGCCTACCTGCCGGTAGAGACCGTGATCAAGCAGCGCCAGCAGGCCTACTACGACCAGCTGGCGGCGGCCGATGCGCGGGCCGACTGCTCAGGGTTCATCGAGTTCATCCTGACCGCGATCGAAGAGAGCCTGCGGGAAGCCATCCGGCCGCTGCAGGGCCACGAAACGCCGGGGGAAACGCGGGTGAAAACGCCGGGGAAAACACCCGAGCGCATTCTGGCCCTGCTTGCCGACGACCCTGCCCTGTCGATTCCCGAGCTGGCGCAACACATCGGCAAGTCCGAGAGCGCCATCGAGCGCGCCATCCGCAAGCTGCGCGAAGCAGGTCGGCTGCAGCGCATCGGGCCAGACAAGGGCGGCCACTGGCACGTGCTCGCCCCGGACATACCAAAGGACACTCGCTGATGGCCTTTCTCTCCGAAGCCCAACTCGAAGCCGCGCTGCTGCAGCAGCTCAGCGCACTGGGCTACGCCGTCGCTTCGGATGAGCTCATCGGTCCCGACGGCAAGCAGCCGGAGCGCGAGGCCTACGACGAAGTGCTGCTGAGCGCGCGCCTGCGTGCGGCGGTGGCGCGCTTGAACCCCAGCTTGCCGCCCGAGGCTCTTGCCGATGCCGTCCGGCAGCTGACGCAGTCGGAGTTCCCTGCCCTGCTGGAGGAAAACCGCCGCATCCATCGTCTGCTGACTGAAGGCGCAGACGTGGAGTACTACGCCGAGGACGGCACCTTGAGCGCCGGCAAGGTGCGGCTGATCGACTTCGAGCGCCCGGACAACAACGACTGGCTGGCGGTGCAGCAGCTGACCGTGGTGGCCGGCCCCAACAAGCGCCGGCCGGATGTCGTGGTGTTCGTCAACGGTCTGCCGCTGGCGGTGCTGGAGTTGAAGGCCCCGGGTGGGGAGAGCGCGACGCTTCTTGGCGCGTTCAACCAGCTGCAGACCTACAAGCAGCAGGTGCCGGCACTGTTCCGCAGCAATGCGCTGCTGGTGACCTCCGACGGGCTGTCGGCGCGGGTGGGCTCGCTGTCGGCGGATTTCGAGCGCTTCATGCCCTGGCGCACCACCGATGGCGCGCGCATCGAGCCCAAAGGCAGCCCCGAGATGGCCACGCTGGTCGAAGGCGTGTTCGAGCGAGGGCGCTTTCTGGATCTGCTGCGCCACTTCACCGTGTTCGGCGAAGCCAGCAGCGGGCTGATCAAGATCATCGCCGGCTACCACCAGTTCCACGCGGTCAAGCGCGCGGTGGCCTCGACGCTGCGGGCCAGCCGAGCGAAATGGCAGGCCGAAGACCCGGCCCTGTACGGCCTGCCGAGCGTCAAGGACCAGCCCGCAGGCGACCGCAAGGCGGGCGTGATCTGGCACACCCAGGGCTCCGGCAAGAGCCTGCTGATGGCGTTCTATGCCGGCCTGCTGGTGCTGGAGCCGCGCATGGCCAACCCCACCCTGGTGGTGTTGACCGACCGCAACGATCTCGACGACCAGCTCTTCGCCACCTTCGCGATGTGCCGCGATCTGCTGCGGCAGACGCCGGTGCAGGCGCAGGATCGCGAGCATCTGCGCAGCCTGCTTTCGCGTGCGTCGGGCGGGGTGATCTTTACCACGCTGCAGAAGTTCTCGCCGGCGGCGGATGAGGCGGACTTCCCGATGCTCACCAACCGCGCCAACGTCGTGGTGATCGCCGACGAGGCGCACCGCAGCCAGTACGGATTCAAGGCGAAGGTGGCCGGCAAGACCGGTGAGATCGCCTACGGCTTTGCCAAGTACCTGCGCGATGCCCTGCCCCAGGCTTCGTTCATCGGCTTCACCGGCACGCCGATCGAGGCCAGCGACGTCAACACGCCGGCGGTGTTCGGCCACTACATCGACATCTACGACATCAGCCGCGCAGTGGAAGACGGCGCCACCGTGCCGATCTACTACGAGTCGAGGCTGGCCCGCATCGAACTGGACGCCGACCAACGGCCGCACATCGATGCCGAGATCGAAGCCCTGCTGGAAGACGAGGACGAACCCAGGGCCGAGCGCGTCAAGCAGAAATGGAGCACGGTCGAAGCCCTAGTCGGCAGCGAGAAGCGACTGGCGCTGGTGGCTGCCGATCTGGTGCAGCACTTCGAGGATCGCGTAGCCGCGCTGCAGGGCAAGGCCATGGTGGTGTGCATGAGCCGACGCATCTGTGTGGCCCTGTACGAGGAGATCATCAAGCTGCGGCCCGACTGGCACAGCCCTGACGACAACGCCGGCAGCCTCAAGATCGTGATGACTGGTGCGGCGTCGGACCCGGTTGAGTGGCAGCAGCACATCGGCAACAAGGCGCGGCGCGATCTGTTGGCCAAGCGTGCGCGCGAGCCGAAGGACGCGCTCAAGCTGGTCATCGTGCGCGACATGTGGCTGACCGGCTTCGACGCGCCGAGCATGCACACCATGTACATCGACAAGCCGATGCGCGGCCACGGCCTGATGCAGGCCATCGCCCGCGTCAACCGTGTGTTTCGCGACAAGCCGGCGGGCCTGATCGTGGACTACATCGGCATCGCCCAGAACCTGAAATCCGCGCTGGCCCAGTACTCGAAGCCCGACCAGGACAAGACCGGCATTGATGAGGCGCAAGCGGTGGCGGTGCTGCTGGAAAAGTACGAGATCGTGGGCGCCATGTTCCATGGCTTCGAATACCGCTCAGCCTTGAGCGGCACGCCCGGCGAACGGCTGACCATGATGGCTGGCGCCATCGAGTGGATACTCGACAAGCAGCAGCAGTGGGCGGCTGCCGAGCAGACGCTTGAGGGCAAGAAGCAGGCCCAGCGGCGCTTCGCCGATGGCGTGCTGGCGCTGTCGAAAGCCTTCGCCCTGGCTGCGAGCTCGGATGAGGCGCGCGGCATCCGCGAGGAGGTCGGCTTCTTCCAGGCGATTCGCGCGGCCCTCGTCAAGTCGTCGGCGGGCCCGGGCCTTGCCCGGCAGGATCGTGAGCTGGCCATCCAGCAGATCGTCAGCCGTGCGGTGGTGTCCACCGAGATCGTCGACATTCTTGCGGCGGCCGGCATCCAGACGCCGGATCTCTCGATCCTCTCCGACGAGTTTCTGCTCGAAGTGCAGCAGATGGAGAAGAAGAACCTGGCGCTCGAAGCGCTGCGCAAGCTGCTCAATGACAGCATCCGCTCGCGCACGCGCACCAATGTGGTCGAGACGCGCGCGTTCTCGCAGCGTCTGGAAGACGCCATCGCCCGCTACCACGCCAACGCCATCACCACCGCCGAGGTGCTGCAGGAGCTGATCCGACTGGCCCGAGACATTCGCGCGGCGCGCAGTCGCGGCGAGGAGCAGGGCTTGTCGGACGACGAGATCGCCTTCTACGACGCGCTGGCGGAAAACGCGTCCGCGGTGGAAGTGATGGGCGATGACAAGCTGCGGGTGATCGCCCATGAGCTGCTGGTCTCGCTGCGTGAGAATGTCGCCGTCGATTGGGCGCACCGCGAGTCGGCCCGCGCCCGGCTGCGCGTGCTGGTCAAGCGCATCCTGCGCAAGTACGGCTACCCGCCCGACCTGCAGGACGCCGCAGTGCAGACCGTGTTGCAGCAGGCCGAGGTGCTGTCGGCGTCTTGGCTGCCGGGGCATGCGGGCCGGTAAGTTGTCTGGCCGGGCATGCTCTTCGCCGACTCCAGTTAGCACGCTTTGACCAGCGGCGAACGACCCGCACATCATCACAAGAAGCGAGAACCTGACCGTGTCATCGAAACGCAGCGCACCCAGTTGGTCCGACCTCAAGGTCAAACTCGCAGACCTCGATCGCGCCGAACTCATCGGCCTGGTGCAGGCTCTGTATGCCGCCAATCGCGACAATCAGGCCTTCCTGCATGCTCGTTTCGCACTGGGCGAGGATGTGCTGAAGCCCTACAAGGCCACTATCGACCGCTGGCTCTGGCCGGACTATCGCAAGAAGCAGGACACGTCGGTGGCCAAGGCGAAAAAAGCCATTACGGACTACAAGAGGGCCGTAGGCCAAGCGGAAGGGCTGGCTGAGTTGATGGTGTTCTACTGCGAACGGGCGACCGGCTTCGCCAAGGAGGTGGGCCTGCAGGAGGAAGGCTATGCGGATGCTCTTGTGCGCATGTTTGCGCAGGCAATCAAGGCTGTTGAGGGCCTTCCCCAGCCGCCGCACTCCGACCTGTGGGACCGCCTCGATGCCGTCAGCCGCAGCAGTCGCGGCCTGGCCTTCGATCTCGGCACCGAGTTGGGCTTTCTAATGGCTGAAAGCGCGAAGCGCTGAATCTCGGCATGCAGCACACCACCCTCACCACCCTCCGCGACCGTCACCCCGCCTGGCGCCTGCTGGCCTCGAAGCATGCGCCGCTGGTGGCGAGTTTCCTGCACCGCGCGTTCGTGGCGCCGAATGTGCGGGTGATGAGCGAAGCCGATCTCGCCGAGTCGCTGGAGGACGAGCTGTTCGCCCTGCGCGAGCAGTACGGGCAGGAGGCCTACCCCAAGGCGGCGCTGGAGTATCTGAACGACTGGGCGACGCCGGACAAGGCCTGGCTACGCAAGTTCTACAAGCCGGGCACGGACGAGGCGCAGTTCGATTTGACGCCGGCCACCGAGAAGGCCATCGCCTGGCTGCAGTCGCTGACCGAGCGTGCGTTCGTCGGCACCGAGTCGCGCCTGCTCACCCTGTTCGCGCTGCTGGAGCAGATCAGCGCGGGCACCGAGGTCGACCCGGTGAAACGCGTGGAAGAGCTGCGCCGCAAGCGCGCCGAGATCGATGCCGAGATCGCCCGCGTCGAAGCCGGCGATGTGGCGATGATGGACGACACCGCGGTGCGCGATCGCTTCCAGCAGTTCCAGCAATTGGCGCGCGAGCTCTTGGCCGACTTACGCGAGGTGGAGCACAACTTCCGTCTGCTCGATCGCAAGGTACGCGAGAAGATCGCGCTGTGGGAGGGCTCAAAGGGCGCCCTGCTCGACGAGATCATGGGCGAGCGCGATGCGATCGGTGATTCCGACCAGGGCCGCAGCTTCCGCGCCTTCTGGGATTTCCTGATGTCCAGCCGTCGCCAGGAGGAGCTGTCGCAGCGTCTGGATACCGTGCTGGCGCTGCCGGCGGTCAGCGAGCTGAAGCCCGAGCCGCGCACGCGTCGCGTGCACCACGACTGGCTGGAAGCCGGAGAGCATACGCAGCGCACGGTGGCCCAGCTCTCCCAGCAGCTGCGCCGCTTTCTGGACGACCGCGCCTTCCTGGAGAATCGCCGCATTCTCGATCTGCTGCACGGCATCGAGAGCAAGGCGCTCGGCCTGCGCGAGGCCACGCCCTCCGGCATCGTGATGCACATCGACGACATGGGCGCAGAGATCGAGCTGCCGCTGGAGCGTCCGCTGTTCACGACCAGCGTCAAGCCGCGTCTCGCCGCGCTGGCGCTGGAGCTGGGCGAGGACGAGGTCGACACTCGGCGTCTGTTCGATCAGATCGTGGTCGACAAGACGCGCCTGCGCTCCACCCTGCAGCGCGCCCTGCGCCAGCAGTCGCAGATCAGCCTGCGCGAGCTGCTCGACGGCGCGCCCCTGCAGCAGGGTTTGGCGGAACTGGTGGCCTATCTGGAGCTGGCCCACGCCGACAGCAGCGGCGACACTCTCGATGGCCTGCGCGCGCTCGTGGATGAGACGGTGAACGAGCCGATCCGCTGGCAGGCCACCAATGCAGCCGGCGAGGCAGTGACGCGCGAGGCGCTCCTGCCGCGCGTGATCTTTGCGCGCTCACCACAATGAGCAGCGCGAACGGGAACCCAATGAGCGAAGACCTGCAAGACATCGACACGACTGAGGCCGCGAATGCGCCGGCGCCTGCCGTCCCCGAGCTCTCGCAGCTGCTGGTGCACCTGCTGAAGGGCGTGCTCTACCGCGATGACGACGAGAAGCTCTGGGCCAGCCTGCTGCGCCTGCAGGCGCGCGTGCGCGAGCAGGCGGTGGTGCTGCTGCTGGACCTGGTGCTGGACGAGGCCGAGGGCTATGCCTATCTCAAGAGCCGGCCCGATCCGGACGAGTCCGATGCCGCGCCGCGCCTGCCGCGGCTGATCGCTCGACGCCCGCTGTCGTATCCGGTCAGCCTGATGCTGGCCCTGCTGCGCAAGCGTCTGGCCGAGTTCGACGCCGGTGGCGGCGATACGCGTCTGGTGCTGTCGCGCGAAGACATCGCCGAACTCATGCGGGTCTTCCTGCCCGATGGCAGCAACGAGGCGCGCCTGATCGACCAGGTCGACGCAACGATTTCCAAGGTGGTCGACCTGGGCTTTCTGCGCAAGCTGAAGCCCGCGGCCGGCAGTACGCAGGATCGCGGCCACTACGAGGTGCGGCGCATCCTGAAGGCCTTTGTCGACGCGCAGTGGCTGGCCGAGTTCGATGCGCGCCTGGAGGTCTACCGCACTGCCCTTTCTGCCGGCGACAGCAAGGGCGACTCCGATGCTTGAGGCGCCCACACTCGGCCTGAGCTTTGTCTCCGACGACAGCCGCGTCGGCTTTCGTCTGCAGACGCTCGAAGTGCTGAACTGGGGCACCTTCGACAAGCGCGTCTGGCGCTACGCGCTCGATGGCCGCAACGGCCTGCTCACCGGCGACATCGGATCGGGCAAGTCGACTCTGGTGGATGCCCTGACCACACTGCTGGTGCCCGCGCAGCGCGTGGCCTACAACAAGGCGGCCGGCGCCGACGCGCGCGAGCGCTCGCTGCGCTCCTATGTACTGGGCCACTACAAGAGCGAGCGCAACGAGGTCACCGGCAGCGCCAAGCCGGTGGCCCTGCGCGATGCCTCGAGCTACTCGGTCATCCTCGGCGTGTTCCGCAACGAGGGCTACGACCAGGCGGTGACCCTGGCCCAGGTGTTCTGGCTGAAGGACCCGGGCGGCCCACCGGCGCGCTTGTTCGTGGCGGCCGAGCGTGCGCTCGGCATCGCCGAGGACTTCAGCGGCTTTGGCAGCGACATCACCGGCCTGCGCAAGAAGCTACGCGCCCGCGGCGGCGAGCTGTTCGACGGCTTTCCGCCCTACGGCGCCTGGTTCCGTCGCCGCTTCGGCATCGAGCACGAACAGGCCCTGGAACTGTTCCACCAGACGGTGTCGATGAAGTCGGTGGGCAACCTCACCGACTTCGTACGCAGCCACATGCTGGAGCCCTTCGATGTCGGCAGCCGCATCGAGGCCCTGATCCGCCACTTCGACGATCTGGACCGCGCGCATCAGGCGGTGCTGAAGGCCAAGCGTCTGACCGAGCGTATCGTCAACGCCATGCGCGGCTTCAAGGAAGAGTTCAAGGCCGAGACCGTCGAGACCGACGTCAGCCTGGCTGCGCTACCCGAGTACGAGCGCATGCTGGCCGGCCTGCGCGGCGACGACCTGCCGCGCTTCGAGGCGCGCTTCAAGGAGCTGCTGAACGTCAACACGATCAACGAGATTGCCAACTTCAACGCGCAGCTGGCGCGCGAGCGCGAGACCATCAAGGAACGCGTCGACTTCATCAACCAGTCGCTGGAGGCGATCGACTACAACCCCGGCCGCTACATCAAGCTGGTGGCACAGCCGAGCCCCGATGCCGAGATTCGCGACTTCCAGCAGGACCTGCGTGCCTGCACCGAGGGCGCGCTGACCGGCTCGGGCGACGAGCAGTATTCCGAAGCCAAGTTCCTGCAGGTCAAGGCGATCATCGATCGCTTCCGCGGCCGCGAGGGCTTCGCCGATGCCGACCGCCGCTGGACCGCCAAGGTCACCGATGTGCGCAATGGATTCCTGTTCTCGGCCAGCGAGCGTTGGCGCGCTGATGGCGTCGAGCATGAGCATTACTCCGACTCCGGCGGCAAGTCCGGCGGGCAGAAGGAGAAGCTCGCCTACACCGTGCTCGCTGCCAGCCTGGCCTACCAGTTCGGGCTGGAATGGGGCGCGGTGCGCTCGCGCAGCTTCCGCTTCGTGGTGATCGACGAGGCCTTCGGTCGCGGCTCGGACGAATCCGCCCAGTACGGACTGCGCCTGTTCCAGCAGCTCAACCTGCAGCTGCTGATCGTCACGCCGCTGCAGAAGATCCACATCATCGAGCCTTTCGTGGCCAGCGTCGGCTTCGTCCACAACGAGGGCGGCCGCGACTCGCGCCTGCGCTGCCTGTCGATCGAGGACTATCGCGCGCAGAAGGCAGAAGGTGCTTCTGGAGGCGCCAGCGCATCATGAGCTGGACCACGCCAGCGGACCTGCGCGCGCAGGTGCAGCGGCTGTGGGAGCGCGGCGAACTGCTGCGTGCGGCGGTTTCGGATGCCATGGCCTGGCCGCTGCGCTTGAGCTTGAAGGCGCCCAGTGCAGGCGATCTGTCCGACCGCTTCGAGGCGGTGCGCGAGTGGGTGCGCGCGCTGGCCGACACGCCGCAGATCCGCATCGAGTGGCGAGAGTGGAACCACCGCGTGCAGGGCGCGCAGCGCCTGCCTGGTTCCGTGTGGCTGGACGACCTGTCGTCTGCCCTGGGCTTGATCGGGAAGTCCCGCGAAGCGCAGCGATTCGTGGCGCTTTGGCAGCAGACGGGACTCGTGCAGCCAGCGCTGCAGAGCTGGCTGCTCCGGCGCCCCCTGCATGCGCTGGAGTTGGCCGATCGCTGGCCGCGACTGCTGGCCGTGATCGACTGGCTGCAGATGCATCCGCGTCCCGGCGTATACCTGCGTCAGGTCGATGTGCCGGGCGTGGACAGCAAGTTCATCGAGGCGCATCGGGGCGTGCTGATCGAACTGCTGGATCTCGCGCTGCCGGCTGAGGCTGTCGATCCATCAGCGAGTGGCGTCGCCCAGTTCGCTCGACGCTACGGCTTTCGCGACAAGCCGGTGCGTATTCGGTTTCGCCTGCTGGATGCACGCGTGCCGACGCTGCCGGGCTGCGAAGGGCTTGCGGACATCACGCTGGACGCAGCGAGCTTCGCGGCATTGGAGCTACCGATCGAGCGCGTCTTCATCACCGAGAACGAGACCAACTTCCTGGCCTTTCCTGAAGTGCCTCGCGCCATGGTCGTGTTCGGCGCCGGCTACGGCTGGGAAGCCTTGGCGCAGGCGGCGTGGCTGAAGCGCTTCGCCCTGCACTACTGGGGCGACATCGACACTCACGGCTTCGCTATCCTCGACCAGCTGCGCGCCATGCATCCGCAGGCCGCCTCTCTGCTGATGGATCGCGAAACGCTGCTCGCACATCGAGAGCAGTGGGGCGAGGAACCCGCCCCCCTTCGCCATGAGTTGACCAGATTGACGCCATCAGAGCGGGCTCTGTACGACGATCTCCGCTTCGATCACTACCAGCCCAGGTTGCGGCTGGAGCAGGAGCGGATCGGCTTCAGTTCGGTGGTAGAGCGGCTGGCGCGACTTTCATCCTCCGCCTGACTCGCCGAGTGGAAAGCCGGAGTTCGAGGCGCTCTCAAGAAACAGACCCCTCAACCACCTTTGGAGCCGTTGCCCGGCGCCCGAAGGCCGGCTGTTTGCAGGAGCGAGCTTCCTCACGACCCGCAGTGTGGTGCAGGGCGCAGGCTGCGGTCGCCTGCCAGCAAGCTCCTACACACAGCGCGAGCGGGAGAATCACAGCGCAAGCCAGTGGATCCACGTTTCTTCCAGAACACCGGGGCCGCGGTGCGGGGCTGGGATGCCCTCAAGCCAGAGCGGCGAGCAGCATCTTCCTCAGCAGCCCCTGCAGCCGCCCCGCCCTCACCGAGTCGTAGCGATGGCTGCGTTCGTCCATGTAGGTGACCTGCGCGAGTTCGAGCTGGATCGCATCGATGCCTTCGCTCGGACGGCCGTAGTGGCGGGTGATGTAGCCACCCTTGAAGCGGCCGTTGGCGACCCAGCTGTAGTCGGTCTGCTGGCCGAGCAATGCAGTGATCCGCTCCAGCCGCGCGCTGCTGCAGCTGGCGCCGTCTGCGGTGCCGAGGTTCAGATCGGGAAGGCGACCTTCGAACAGCATCGGCACTTCGCTGCGGATGCTGTGGCCCTCCCACAGCAGGGCATGGCCGTGAGCGGCCCTCAATCGCGCGAGCTCCGCGGCCAAGGCCGAGTGGTAGGGCTGCCAGTAGAGCTGCCGTCGTCGTTCGATTTCCGCCGCATCCGGCGCATGGGCTTCGCGATAGATGGCCTCGCCGCTGAAGGCGATGGTCGGGCACAACCCGGTTTCGGCACGCCCCGGATACAGCGCGCCGCCATCGGGCGGGCGGTTCAGGTCGATGACGTAGCGCGAGTAGCGCGGCACGAGGATGGATGCGCCGAGCTCGCGGGCAAAATCGTACAGCGTGGCCACGTGCCAGTCGGTATCGGGCACGCGGCGGGCGGCGTCCTGCAGGTGCGGGGCGATGTCGTCGGGAATCGCGGTGCCGTCGTGTGGCAGGCTGATCAGCAGGGGCGCGTTGCCGGGGTGCAGCTCGTAGACGTCGCTGGCGGAGTGGTTCACGCAGGGCGGCGGGCGTTGGCGAGGGTGGGCACAGCCTAGCGGGTTGCGGGGCGGGATGAATACCTTCGCCGGCGGATGGTGCGATGCGGAGCCGAGGTTGCTGATCCTTTGAGGGCGCCTAACGACCGCGGTGCGACGCATGGATCCAGCGCTTGGCAAGCGTGCTCTGAACCAACGGCCGTCGCGGCCCGTTGCGCATTCGCGCAGTGTTCTCAGGGCCTGAGTGACGCGTGAGAGGCATCAGACTCGCAAGGCATCAGAGGGCGCGGCGCTATCGAAGCCTGCGATGTGATCCAGGCACTCGCGGGCCAGGGCCCACCCTATACGCGTGTTGGACTGACGATGGCGGGATCGATGATCGGCTCACGGCCGCAGATCAGATCGGCGACGAGGTGGCCGCTGACCGCCGACATGCTGACGCCCATCATGCCGTGGCCGGCGGCGATGACGAGGTTCTGCGCGCGCGGGGCACGGCCGATGAAGGGCAGATCGTCCCAGGTCATGGGTCGCCAGCCGAACCACTCCTCCTGCTTGCTGCCGCCCACCGGCTCGTGCAGGAACTCGGCAGCGCCGCGTTCCAGCGCAGCGAGGCGCACGCGGTTCAGGCTCTCGTCGTAGCCGCTGAACTCCATGGTGCTGCCCAGCCGGTAACCATCGGACCAGGTGGTGACGCAGACCGAGCGCTCTTTCAGCACCATCGGGCGTCGCGGTGCGAGGCCGGGACGGGTGTAGGTGATCGAGTAGCCCTTTCCGGGCTGGATAGGCAGCTTCAGGCCCAGCTGATCGGCGAAGGCGGGGCTCCAGGCGCCAAGGGCGAAAACCAGCTCGCGCGGGCGCAGCTCGCCGCGGCTGGTGTGGACGGCCGCCACCCTGCCCTGCGCGGTGTCGATGCGCTCGACACTCACGCCCTCTTCGATCTCGCCGCCCAAGTCGCGGATGCGCTGCGCCAGCGCTTTGAGGTAGCGATCCGGTCGCAGGTGGCCGTCGTCCGGAAAGTAGATGCCGCCGGCCACGCCAGGCTTCAGCGCAGGCTCTTCGCGCTCGACGCGCATGCCCTCATGCACCTCGGCGCGGATGCCGAACTCGGTGAGCGCTGGCAGATCCGCGGCGACCTCGTCGAACAGCTGCTGCGTGCGGAAAACGTAGGTCAGGCCCGTATCGCTGTGCTCGCAGTCGAGCCCGTGGCGCACCACCGCTTCGGCCAGCAGCTGACGCGAGGCATTCAGCAGGATGGCACGCTTGGCGGCGGAGTCGCGCCAGTCACGGCGGTTGCAGCGCGCTGAGAATCGCAGCAGCCAGCGCCACAGCGCAGGATCGATGCGAGGTTTGACGTAGAGCGGCGCATCGGGCTTCAGCATCCAGCGCAGCCCCTTGGCGATGACCCCGGGCGCGGCCAGCGGCGGCGCGTGGCTGGGGGTGAGGGTCCCGCAGTTGCCGTGCGAGGCGCCGGCGCCGACGTGGCGGCGTTCCAGCACCCGCACCTGGCGCCCCGCTTCGAGCAGATAGAGCGCACTGCACAGGCCGATCACACCGCCACCGAGGATCAGCACTTCGTCTTGATCGGAGCCGGGCTGCGACACGGGACAGGATTCCTTGCGGGTGGATAACGGCAGTCAACTCTAGCGCTGAGGGTGCGGCGAACACGTCGATGCGGTGCCGCAGCTCCCAATCCGCCTAGGGCGACCCCTTGCCCGCCGAAGATTTCCGGATGCCGGGGACATCGCACCCACCGGGCGCCACGCCTTCAAGTGCGCGGCCCTGTTGGTGAAAACCGCGCTGTTCATTGGCATGGTGGGCCAGTGCCCACCCTATGATCGCGTGGTTGTGTAGTGATCACGCTGGGCCCTCGCCCGCCCCATGGTCCCTTCGTGGTGTGGGGCTGGCGACGGATCGACGTTCAGCTCAGGGCGTCGGGTCGACACGCTCGACGCTGTAGCCACGCGCCCGCAGCAGTTCGACCAGGCCGATGTCGCCGACCAGATGCAGGGCGCCGACGATGACGAGCGTGTCCTCGTTTCCGGCCAGCATGGCCTCGATCTGCGGCAGCCAGCGGCGATTGCGGTCCTCGTTGAGCAGTTTGGCGGTCACCGGCGTCTTGGTGACCAGCTCCTCGACCATCAGGCGCTCGATGGCATCGATGTCGCCGGCGCGCCAGAAGCCGTGCAGCTCGTCGAAGCGCTGCAGCATCTCCTCGCGCGGGCGCAGGGCTTCCTCAAGGCCTAGGACCTGCTCATTCATTGGCGCACCGGACAGCGCGGCGATCTGGTCTGCGACAGTCTCAAGGCCGCGGGTGGGTTTGCCGTCGGCTTGCGCGCGCTGCATGAAATGCGTGTCCATGCCCAAGGCGGGGTTGAAGCCTGCCTGCATGATCATCGACACCGTCATATTCAAGGTGATGAACCAGGGCTTCATGCTGTCGGAGCCCAGCACCGCGGCCTCGCCCATGAAGGCTTCGAGCTTCTTGCGCGTGTATTCCGGCAGCACGGCGCGCAGGCTGCCGCCGTCTTCGAAGCGCGCAGCCTGCATCAGCCCACGAGCGAGATCCGGCGACTGCATCTCGGCCGGCGAGATCTCGAACACCAGCGCATCGGCGCCGGCATAGGCCAGTTCGATGCTCGGGTCCATCGGATAGTCCTGCTCTTTCAGCATGTGGAAGCTGCCGAGTAGATGCACCTCGGTCTCACCTTTCTTGGCTAACCACAGCAGCGGGACAGGGCGCGCAACCGCGGCGACCCCGAACAGCAGGCCAGCGGCAAGGAAAAGGGTGCGGGCAAGCAGGCGATTCATCGAATGGACTCCAGGGACAGGTGGCGCATCAGGAAGCAGGAACGTCGGCACTGTGACCGTAGCGCGCTTCGCCCGCCGAGACGAGCGCGCGCAGGCGGTTTTCCGGTGGCGGCAGCGGACAGGTGCTGTACTCGGTGTAGGCGCAGGGTGGATTGATGGCGCGGTTGAAGTCGAGCAGAACGCGCCCGTCCACCACTTTGTCGGTGTAGAGGAAGCGGCCCGCGCCATAGCTCTCGCGGCGGTTGCTGCGGTCAGCGAAGATCAAGAAGAGTGAATCCCCGGGATCACCCAGCGCTTCGAGCGTATGGGTGGCGCCTTCGAGCTCGAACACGAGCCGACCCGGGTTCGGAGTGGGCTCGATCTGGCCAAGCACGTTCACGATCGGAATCGTCTGGCCCGGAGGATGCGCCTCGAAGCGCGCTTCGGTGACGAAGCGCGGCGCCGGCGGGAACCAGTTGAGGCCCTTGAAGGCCCGCAGCGTGGGCGCCTCTGGGCTGCGCACGCGAAGCGCGTAGCGACCGCCGCGCTCGATCAGGCCGAGGCTGCCGCCCTCGAAGTCGACGCGCGTCGGCGTTTCGGTCTTGTCGGCGAGGATGAGGAGCTCGCGGCTCGCGACCTCGGCGCCGTCGCGCAGCACGCGCGCGCCCTCGGCCAGCACAAGCCGCACGG
Source organism: Aquimonas voraii (assembly GCF_900101825.1). GTDB lineage: Bacteria > Pseudomonadota > Gammaproteobacteria > Xanthomonadales > Xanthomonadaceae > Aquimonas > Aquimonas voraii. Next base: position 887,899 of record NZ_FNAG01000001.1, on the reverse strand, counting down.
ACATCGCTTCGGGCAGGAGTTCGATCCGCCCAAGCCGAGCGGGACCGACCGCGAGCCGGACCGCATTGGCCTCATCGCTGCCGAGGCTGTGCTCGCCGGGCTCAAGCCAATGCAGGCCGACCAGGGCCATCCAGCCGTCGGGGCTGCGCAGGCTTTCCTCGCGCCCCCTGCGGAAGGCTTGCAGAGACTCCAGCCAGGCCTGCGCATCGGAGGCCGCGGTCGGCCGGACTTCGGCATCGTGCGACGGGACTGCAGGCGTCGCGACGGTTGGAACCGGCTCCAATGCCTGCGGGCCGGGACCACCGGCAAGCGCCAGCCCGGCAAGGATCAGGGCCGCAGACAGCGCCCGATCCCGCGTGAATCCAAGCGCAGCGACGCCCACCCTCACCTCCCCCGCAGAAACAGCCGGTCCAACTCGGCCAGGCTGAGCTGGGTCCAGGTGGGGCGGCCGTGGTTGCATTGGCCGCTGCGCTCGGTGGCCTCCATGTCGCGCAGCAGCGCATTCATCTCCGCCACCGTGAGCTGGCGGTTGGCGCGCACCGAGGTGTGGCAGGCGAGTGTCGACAGCAGTTCATTGCCGGCCTCCTCGATGCGCCGCGTGCGGCCGTGTTCGGCGAGGTCCGACAGCACGTCAAGCACCAGCTGCTTGGCGTCGGCGCCGGCCAGCAGCACCGGTACGCTGCGGATGCTGAGCGACTGCGGGCCGGTGCGCTGCAGCTCGATGCCAAGCGCCGCCAGCGCCTCAGCCTCGCCTTCGGCAAGATCGGCCTCGCGCTCGCTGACCGCGAGTTCGATCGGCACGAGCAGGGGCTGAGAGCGGATGCCCTCGCCTTCGCGCTGGCCCTTGAGACGCTCGTAGGTGATGCGCTCGTGGGCCGCGTGCATGTCGACCAGCACCAGGCCCTGCGCGTTCTGCGCGAGCACATAGACCCCGTGCAGCTGGGCCAGCGCATAGCCCAAGGGCGGCGCCTGGCTGGGATCTTCCTGCGGAAGCGGATTGGCGGCGGCGGGTGCTGCGCCATAGAGCGCACTGTAGGCGGCGATCTGCTCGCGCAGCGGCATGCCGACCTGTTGCGGACGCTGGCCGAAGCCGGCCGACTGCAGGCCATAGCCGACGGGACCGGCACCGTGGCCCGCGCCGGGAAACGCCCCCGCTGAGCCGCCCAGTGCTGACGGCTGCGTGCCGGCAGCTGTCGTCTGAGCAGCGCCCGCGTGGAGGCTCGCGGGCTCTCCGCCCTGCCCCGCCGCCACGGCACCTGCGCGCGTTCCAGCCAGCGCCTCATGCAGGCTGCGGAAGATGAACTCGTGCACTAAGCGGCCATCGCGGAAACGCACCTCGTGCTTGGCCGGATGCACGTTGACATCGACCTTGCGCGGATCGATTTCGAGAAACAGCACGAAGGCCGGATGGCGTCCGTGGTAGAGCACGTCGGCATAGGCCTGCTTGACCGCATGCGCGACCAGCCGGTCCTTGACGTGGCGACCATTGACGAAGAAGAACTGCTGGTCGGCCTGGCTGCGCGAGGCCGTCGGCAGGCCGACCCAGCCGTGCAGTCGCAGGCCTGAGGCCTCGTGCTCGATGCGCAGCGCGCCGCGAGCGAAGTCCTCGCCCAGCGCCTCCGACAGCCGCTTGTCCAGGCTGGACTCGTCCTCGACCGGGCGATAGTGCTTGCTGATGCGGCCGTTGTGCTTGAGCTTCAGCTCGACCTGCATGCGCGCCAGCGCCAGCGTACGGACCAGGTCCTCGGCATGGCCGTATTCGGTGCGCTCGGCGCGCAGGAACTTGCGCCGGGCCGGCACGCTGTAGAACAGATCGCGCACCTCGATGGTGGTGCCCGGCGGATGTGCGGCGGGCTCGGGCGCGCGCAGGCGGCCGCCCTCCACTTCCACGCGCGTCGCCGTGGCCTGCCGCGCGGGCCTGGAGGTGATGCTGAACTTCGACACCGCCGCGATCGATGGCAAAGCCTCGCCGCGGAAACCGAGCGTGCCGACCTGCTCGAGATCTTCCAGCGAGGCGATCTTGCTGGTGGCATGTCGCGACAGCGCCAGCGGCAGCTCGTCGGCCGGAATGCCGCAGCCGTCGTCGCGGATACGGATCAGGCGGATGCCGCCCTCCTCCAGATCGATCTCGACGCGCGTGGCGCCGGCGTCGAAGGCGTTCTCCAGCAGCTCCTTGATCACCGAGGCCGGGCGTTCGACCACTTCGCCAGCAGCAATCTGATTGATCAGGGTGTCGGGCAGCAGCTGGATGGGCACGGGAAGCAGGAATCCATGAGCGGGCGCCCATGATACGCGGCCGGATCGCTGCTCCCTTGCCCGGCATCTCCTCCGTTGAGCCCAGGCAATGCGCCTGAATACGTATGCCACGCCGGCGGGGGCATGGTTGCTGCGGAATACCGATCAATTGCCGCTACTCTTAGCGCCCTGTTCGCATTGCGATTTCCGGGCCACACGATGGGCTTCATCCACACCTTGGCCGCCGACGTTGGTGGCACCAATGCGCGCCTCGCCTGGGTCGAAGTCGAATCCGGCGGCCGCAGTGCGCCCATGGTGCTGTCGGCCAAGACCTACCGCTGCGCCGACTTCAGCGGGCTGCCAGCGATCATCGAGCGCTTCCTGTCCGAGCACCCCGGGCGACCCGCCGCGCTTGCGCTGGCCTGCGCCGGCCTCCGGCACGGCCGTGAGGTGATCAATCGCAACCTGCCCTGGCGGCTGCTGCTGGACCCTCTGGAAAGCCTCGCCGGCGAGGCACCGCTGCACCTCAGCAACGACTTCGAGGCGCTGGCGCGCGCGACCCGCTGGGTTGCCGCGGACGCTGGCGTGAACCTGTTCGCTGGCGACGTGGGCGAGACTCGGGCGCCGGTGTTGGTGCTCGGCCCGGGCACGGGCCTGGGCGCGGCCCTGCGAGTGCCCGTTGCCGACGCCGAGGTGGTCGTTCCCACCGAGGGCGGGCAAGCGGGCTTCGCTCCGGCCAGCGATCTGGAAGCTGCGGTGCTGGATCTGCTGCGCGACGAATTGGGGCACGTGTGCACCGAGGCGGTGCTGTCGGGCCCCGGTTTGCTGCGCTTGTATCGCGCGCTCGGCCAGCTGCGTGACCAGGTCGCTGCGCTGGAGTCTCCGGAAGCGGTTGGCGCGGCCGCAGTCGCTGGCGAGGACGTACTCGCGGTTGAGGCCGTGAGGGTGTTCTGGGGCGCGCTGGCCAGCATCTGCGGCAATTCGGTGCTGAGCCTCGGCGCCTATGGTGGCGTGCTGCTGGCCGGCGGCATCCTGCCCAGACTCATGCCCCTGTTCGATGCCGGAGAGTTTGCCCGCCGGTTCTGCGACAAGGGGGGTCTGGCCCCCGTGCTGGCACAAGTGCCGGTGCGCCTGATCGAGCACGGCCAGCTGGGCATCGTCGGGGCGGCCATGGCTGCCGCGCCTACGGTCTGAGAGGCCGCGCCGCGCCACTCCGCGGCCACGGCGGCAGCGCTGGGAAATACCGGCTGGCGCCCACGCTTCGCGGTGGCGGTGCGGCCGGTCAGGCCGCGATTTGCAGCACGTCGACCAGTCGGCGTTCGATGTCGATCAGATCGGGGATGAAGGAGTATTCGTCGCGCAACAGCACACGCATCAGCGCGCCGTCGGGCAAGTCCCCTTCGTCTGCCGGTAGCAGTGCATCCGCGGACACCGTGGTCAGGCGGGGAAAGCCCTGGGTCAGCAGGCAGAAGTACGGTAGACGCGGGTGGCCACCCAGCGCGCGCAACACAGCCACCTTGGCACCCAGTTCGCCCTCGTCGCGGGCAAGGCCGGCGAGGCGCGCGAACGAGACCAGCGGCAGGCGCCAGCCGCGCCAGCGCAGTCGCCCCAGTACCCAATCGGGCGCCTCGGGCAAGGCCTCCGGTTCCGCGAAGGTGATGATCTCCGCGATGTTGGCGTTCGGCAGAAGCAGGCGGCCACCGGTGACAGAGATGGTGACGCCGCGGATGTCTTTGCGTTCGATGCTCATGGACGGGCCTTGCGGAAACTGCGGACGCGCGTGATCGGCGCGGATGGGGTGGGCGGCCTCAGCCGTAGCGCTGCACGCAGCGACGTGCGAGTTCGGCCGGGCTGCCCATGTAGTCGACGACGCCGCGCGCACGCGCACCGTCCACCATCGAACTGACCACGCAGGTTTCCGGATCCTGTGCCCAGACCAGACCACCCCGCTGGTTCAGATACACCGAGCCCTCGACCGCATCCGCCGCCATGCCGCTGAAGATGATGGCGTGGGCATGCGGGCCGAAGGTATCGGCGACATCGTTCAGCACGTCGTCGATGCACGGGCGATAGCGAGTATCCGGATTGGACTCGCCCAGCTCGACGGCGCCCTCCGCGGTCAGCTTGAAGCGCGCCCCCGAGGCCACCACCAACACCTCGCCGTCACGAGCCGCCAATCCTGCCATGGGCACCCGCACCGGCAGCCGGCTGGCCTTCTGCAGCTGCTGGGCCAGGCGCTCGAAGTAACCGTTCTCAAGGTGCTGCACGACCACGAACAGCGCGGGGAATCCTGGCGGGATTTCAGCGAGGAAGCTGCGCACCGCATCCGGGCCACCGATCGAGGCGCAAAGCACGATGACCCGACTGAGGCCCTCGGCGAACGGCGCCGGCGGATGTGAGGAGACAGCGGCCGCGGGAATCGGTGGCGGTGTCGGGCTGCTGGGGGTGAAATCGAAACCGGCGCCGAGGTCCTCTTCGACCGCGGCTGCGCTCGGGGCGGCAGCCGCTTCCGCTTCCACCGCCTCGGCGGCGCTGGCTGCCGGCACGGCCTGCTGGGGCAGCTCGTGGAGATCGCGCAGCCATGCCCCCTCGCGCATGCTGCCGGGTGCAGCTTCGACCGCTGCGCCAGCGGAAGGCGCGGGGCTGTCGACCTCGATGGGCTCCAGGCTCAGGCTGAGATGGCTGAAATCGAAGTTGCGGGTCGGCGCTTCAGGCGCCTTGACGCCGGGATCGATGAAGCCGTCGTCGAGCGGCTGCAGCGACAGCTCGCCGAAGCCCTTGCGCGGCGCGGGCGAAACGTCCGGCACCGGCTGCACGCGAGGCGCGGGCTCCGGCACCCGGCTCGGCGCGGGCTCGACCGCGTCCGAACCGCGGTCCCGCGGCAGATCGAAGTCCAGCGGCGGCAAGTCCACCGGGGCCGGGCGCTCCGGCTGCTCATCGAGCGCCGCGGCGAGCCGAGCGATTTCCTCGTCATCGATCGCGGACTCCAGGGTCAGCGTGCCGCCCAGCGAGGCGTCCTCGGCGTCGAAACGCGCCACCGGAGCGGACGTCGACGCTTCAGCCGCGGACTCCGGCTCGACAGCGGCATCGAAGTCGCTGAAATCGAAGGCTTCAAGCTCCAGCGACTCAGCCCCCCCCATCGAGTCAGCGACGGGCTCGGGCACCACGCGGTCGACAGGCGCCGGCGCGCTTTCCGTCGAGAGTTCGGATTCAAAGGCCACTGGATCGAAACTGAAGCCGGTCTCCGCGAAGTCGGTGACTGCAGATTCATCGGCTGCGGCATCGAACTCTCCCGCCGACGCTTCGAGGTTGGTTTCGTTCGGCGCCGCCTTCTCGAATGCGAACTCGTCGACCTGGAAATCCTCAAGCACCAGCGTCGCCAGTTCGATGTCCTCGGCACCGGCATGCGTCTCGCCAAGCCGCGTAGGCTCAGCTGTCCCGGACTCGACGGACAAGGGCTCGGCCCCACGAGGCTCGTGCACTTCGCGCGCCTGTGTCGCCCCGCTATCGTCGGGCGACACCATCGGCGCACTCGCGCCCGCGAGGGGTTCGACTGGCATGGGGTCGAGCCCCATGGCTTGCTGCAGCTTGAGCAGCATGTCGTCGGGCGAGACCTCGCTCAGATCCTGCTCGAACAGGGCGGAGAGATCCATGGACTCCAGCGTATCGCTGCCTTCCGCCACGGAAGGAGTCGCCTCGCCGGCATGCTGGGGCGATTCCGCCGCCTGCACTGGGCTGAAATCGAAGTCGAGGCCCTCCAGCGCCGCGGCCGGCTCCTGCGTGGCCAGTTCCAGCCTCGGGCTCGATGGCACCTCGCCGCTGTGGCCCAAGGCCTCCTCGGCGTAGTCATCGAAGCGCAGATGGTCCTGCTGCTGCGAGGGCGTCATCGGGCGGCCCGGCTCCGGCAGCACGCTGAGCTCGGGCAGGCGCTCGGCGCCGCTGGGCGGCGGGGGCAGGGTGTCACGCACACCGAGCACCTTCGCCGCGAGGTGGCGAGCCCAGCGCGCGAGATCCCAGCCAGTCAGCTGACTGGACACCTCACCCTCGTTGAACACAACCGAGGTGTCCGGGGAATCGAAGAGGTCCTGCAAGGCGTCGAGGTCGTCCTCGACGCCGGGTTCGAGGTTGACGATCAACACCTGCGGAGCGCGACCGACCAGCGCCCCACCCTGGCGGACCTCGCCTTCGAAGACGAGGTCCGCGCCCAGTCCCACGAGGGCCTGGCGCAGCTGCTCGCGGGCGGCATCGGCCGGCCCGAGCAGGGCCACCGACACGGCCGTGCGGACTTCAGCGACCGCGTTCACGACGAACCTGCAGGATTTCCTGGACGTTGCGCATCAAGTCGGCCTCCTGGTAGGGCTTGCCGAGATAGCGATCGACGCCGATCTCGAAGGCGCGCTGGCGGTGTTTGTCGCCTGTGCGCGAGGTGATCATGATGATCGGCACGGACTTCAGGCGTGCATCGTTGCGCATGTGGGTGGCCAGCTCGTAGCCATCCATGCGCGGCATCTCGATGTCCAGCAGCATCACGTCGGGCACGCGCTCGGCGAGCTTCTCGATGGCATCGACACCATCCTTCGCGGTGATGACTTCGAAGTTGTGGCGCTCCAGCACGCGGCCCGTGACCTTGCGCATGGTGATCGAGTCGTCGACCACCATGACCAGCGGCACCACGCGCTGATCCTCCGGCGCGACCGGCTCGATGGCGTGCTCGATCGCAGCCGCACGGCGAACAAGCGGGGCGACGTCGAGGATCACCACGACACGGCCGTCACCCATGATGGTGGCGCCGAAGATACCGGGGATCGAGCTGACCTGGGGGCCGGTGGGCTTGACGACGATCTCGCGGCTGCCGAGCACGTTGTCGACGCAGATCGCTGCGCGCTGGTCGCCCGAACGCGCCAGCAGCACGGGCACCTGCAGGCTGTCCGCCGCCTTCGCCGCGGGCTGGCCGAGCAGCAGTCCGAGGTCGTGGATCGCGTAGTCCTCGCCGGCGTAGCTGAAGCTCGGGCTGCCCGAGGCCAGCTGCTTGTCGAGTTCGGCACGATCGATGCGCGACACGCCCTGCACCGAGGTGATGGGAATGGCGTAGGAGGTTTCGCCCTGCTTGACGAACACCGCCTGCGTCACCGCCAGGGTGAAGGGCAGCCGGATCACGAACTCGGTGCCGCGGCCGCGCTCCGATTCGATGTGCAGCGAGCCGCCGAGCTGGCGGATTTCGCTGTAGACCACGTCCATGCCAACGCCGCGACCGGCGATCTTGCTGACCGTCTGCGCCGTCGAGAAGCCGCTCTCCAAGATGAAGCCGTAGAGGTCGCGGTCGCCCAGTTGGGCGTCCGGCTTCATCAGGCCGCGCTCGATGGCCTTGCGGCGGATCGCGTCGCGATCGAGGCCACGGCCGTCGTCGATGACGCGGATCAGCACTTCGGAGGCCTCACGGGCCACCGTGATGCGGATCGTGCCCTCGGCGGGTTTGCCCGCCGCACGGCGCTCGTCCGGCGACTCCATGCCGTGCGCCACCGCGTTGCGGAGCATGTGCTCCAGCGGCGCGGTCATGCGATCCAGCACGTTGCGGTCCATTTCGCCCTGGGCGCCTTCCACCTTCAGCTGCGCCTGTTTGCCCAGTTCACCGGCGGTCTGGCGGAGGATGCGGCGCAGGCGCGGGACCAGCGAATCGAAGGGCACCATGCGCGTACGCATGAGGCCTTCCTGCAGGTCCGAGCTGACGCGCGACTGCTGCAGCAGCAGGGTTTCGTACTGCCGGGTCAGATCTTCCAGCGTGTGCTGGAGGTTGATGATGTCGGCCGCCGACTCGGACAGCGCACGCGACAGCTGCTGCAGGGTCGAGAAACGGTCGAGTTCCAGCGGATCGAACTCGGCGTCACCCTCGTCCTGCTGCCGCTGGTAGCGCGAGAGAATCTGCGCCTCGGTTTCGATTTCAAGCTTGCGCAGCTGCTCGCGCAAACGCGTGGTGGTCTGATCGAGTTCGCCCAGGTTGCCGCGGAACGCACCCAACTGCTGCTCAAGTCGCGCTCGGTAGATCGCGACCTCACCTGCGTAGTTGACGAGGCGATCGAGCAGGTCGGCGCGGATGCGGATCTGCTCCTGCGGCGCACGGCTGACGGTCTCCTCTTCGTCCAGCGCCGTTTCGGTCGGAATGAAGCGGATCGGCGCCGGTGCTTTGGCGGCAACGGCAGGCGCTTCGACCACGCTCGGAGCCGCTTCGACCGCGCTGGGCTCGGTCGAGACGGTCGGCAGCGTTTCGCCGCGCAGCAGGGTCTCTACCGCCGCCAGCAGGTGCACGGGCGTCGCGATGGCGCGGCGCTCGCCCACCCTCGACACGAGGTTGTGCAAGCGGTCGAACGCGCGCTCCAGCACCTCCACGCCGACCGTGCCCAGGTCACGGCCACCCGCGGCGACGGCTTCGAGCAGGGACTCGGTGGCGTGCGCGAGATCGCCGATCGGGTTCAGGCCGGCCATGCGCGCGCCACCCTTCAGGGTATGCAGGTCGCGCTGCAGGCCGATCACCAGCTCCTGCTCGTGCGGCGCGTCGCGCAGGCGCGACATCAGGCCGTCGGAGTGGTCGAGGATGTCAACACCCTCCTCCAGGAACACATCAAGGAGATCGGCATCGACGTCGGTCAGATCAAGCGGCCCCTCGGGGTCGGCGTCGGCCGGAATCGCGAGTTTGCCCCCTGCCGCCGCGGCAGGCGGTGCCGAGATCGAGGGCTCGGAAATCGCTTCCTGCAGAGCGGGCTCGCCGCCGATCCTGTCCAGATCTTCCAGCACAGCCTGCTCGACGATGACTATGTCATCAGTCTCCAGCGCCACAGGCGGCAAGGCCGATGGCGCCTCCTCGGCGGTTGTCGACTCCGCCTCGGGATAGCCTTCGGCTTCAAACCCCTGTTCGCCAAGCTCTGCGACCGCCTCGGTCGCAGAGGACTCGAGGTTCGGCTCTTCGAGTTCTAGCGCTTCAAAACCGAGCTCCTCTGCCGACGTCGCGGAGTGTTCAAGCGTCGCAGGCGTCAGGTCTTCGCCCATCGCCTCGCTGGAGTCGGGCTCCAGGAGGTTCGATTCAGGAACGATGACTTCGTCCCGCAATGCGGGTTCGAGCGTGCTTTCGCCTGGTGCGTCGAACTCGATCAGCTCGAGAGCTTCCAGCGAGATCGTCTCCGGCAACGCCTCGCCCTCAGGCGCCTGCGGCCCGGCCACGCGTTCGAGGGCCTCATGTGCCTCCGACTCGGCTGCGAGCTCGCTTCCCCCGTCGAGGCTGTCGCTCCCGCCGTTCGCTTCGGCAATCGGCTGCGCCGCCGCCATGTCCTCGAATGCGGGCTGCGTCGGCTCGGACTCGGCCAGAAGGCTGCGGATGAGCAGCTCGTCCTCATGGTCGGACAGCAGGGTCTCAGACATGTCCGACGCGGCGACTGCGCGGTCCGCTTCCGACTCGGCAACCAGGTCGACGGCGCTCGTTTCACCTGGCAGCGCCGCCTGCGCGGCCTCACCCGCGACCTGCTTCTCGAACTCGGCCAGCCACGCGTCAGCCGCCTCGGCCTCGCCCAGTTCGTCAAGCGTCAGGCTCGAATCGACGCTGGGCTGGAGTGACACGGACTCGGTATCCGACCAGTAGGGCGAAGGCGCCCCACCCTCGGTCTCGATGATTTCAAGATCCGCGGACTGCGCCTGCGCCTCCGGATCGAAGGGTTCAGAGGATTCCAGCTCGAACGCAAAGGACAGCTCGCCGCTGTCGCCGATCTCGGAGGCGCTCGCCTCTTCGGCCAGGAACACCGGTTCCACCGGCACCGCCGGCTCGGTCTTGGCCTCCATGGGCGCCGCTGCGGAGACATCCGCGCCCGCAGAGGACGTGGCCTCCATGCCCGGGATCGCCTGGGTCTCCGCGGCGAGTTCATCCTCGATGCCAACGTCGATGACGGGACGCGTCGGCTCCGGGAGGGCGTCGCGCAGCGCGCTGATGCGCTGGGCCAGGCGCGTGTGCCGCGCTGGCCGTGGCATCGGCTGATCCAGTTCGATCATCAGAGCACGCAGGGCTTGCGCTGCCTCCTCGATGCAATCGAAGCCGATCTGCGACGGCGCGGCGGACTGCGCCAGCAGGCGCTTGATGTATCCCTCAAGCGGCCAGGCCAGTTCCGTACCGACCTCGACCTCGGTCATCGCAAAGGCACCGCTGATCGTGTGGACAGCGCGCAGCAGCGATTCCTGCACCGGCTGCGGCGCGCCCGCACTGCGGGTCAAGTAGGCCTCGACCGTGTCCAAGTGCCCCGCCACCTCGGCCTTGAGGATCTCGAACAGATCGGGATCGATCAGAACCAGATTGCCGGCGGGCTCCTCTTCCGCCAGTTCGAAGCCGGCCGACAGGTCCGCCGGCACGAGCGACTCGATCGCGCCCCCAGCGTCGAGGGCGGAAGCCTCCACCGCGTCCGGCGCGTCGGCTGCATCCTCCACCACGGGCTCGATCGACCACGATTCCACGGGCACTTCGGGGCCAATCGCTGCCTCCGACTGCGGAGCTTCCTCCAAGCCAGGCAGCGGCATCTCCGTGAGCGCAGTCGCCTCCTCCGTATGCGCATCGGGACTGCGCTCATCCGCTGCCGGTTCGGCCGGCTGCGGCGAGGAAACGTCTGGCGTCAGGGCATCTTCAAGGACGGATGGCGAGACGTCGTCAGCGTGCTCCTGCCCGGCCGAGGCGCCAGAAAGGAGGGCCTCGATGGCAGCGGCATCCTCGGGCGACAGGTCGATCACTTCCTCGGCGACGACGATCTCTTCGGCAGGCTCAAGCTCGGCCGCTTCGGCTTCGGCTTCGGCCTGGACATCGCCGGATGCGGTACCTGCCAGCGTCTGACCAAGCGGCGCCTCAGTTTCAGGAACTTCTGCGACCAGCGGCTGCGGGCGGTACTGGACGAGCTGCCCACTCGCCAGAGCTTCCGCGACCTGCTCGATGCCCTCGAGGTCGGCGTACTGGCCGGTCTCCCCTCTGAGTGCGGCCAGCAAGCGCGGCAGGACATCGCGCGTTTCGGCAACGAGGGACACCACCTCTGGCCCCGCCGCAATCGACTTGTCGAGCACACGGTTGAGCATGTTCTCGATCTTCCAGGCGAACTCGCCCAGCACCATCGCGCCGACCAGGCGGCCACTGCCTTTCAGAGTGTGGAAAACCCGACGGATCGGCTTGAGGGATTCGACGTCCTCCGGATTGGCCTGCCAGGCGGGCAGAAGCTGGCGAAGGTTGTCGATCTCCTCCTGCACCTCCTCGACGAAGACCTCGCGGATTTCTTCGTCGATGTCCTCGGCGCCCAACTGGAAGCCGACGATCTCCTTGCCTGCGGGCGCCGCTGGCGGCCGCGTGGACTCTGTCTCGGCCGGCATGAAACCTGCCAGATCGTGCACCTCGCGCGCCGGCTGCAGGGCCTGCGCGGCGGTCTCGCCGACCACGAGGTCGCTGAGATCCTCACCGGGCACCACGTCGACGGCGCCCAGGCTCGCAAGGTCAGGCACCTGCGGATGTTCGGGCACACCGGAATCGACCACCAGACCTTCGGCGGCGTGTCCATCGTGGGCGACCACGGGAGCGTCCGCTTCGGTATTGAAGGCCTCGACCGCTGCGGCCTGCTCGGCTGCATCCTGGGGAGCCACCGGAATCTCGGCTTCCGGAGCGCTGAGCGCGTGTTCCGGCACCGGCCAGTAGCCGAGCTGGGTCAGACGCTCACGGGCGAGATCGAGGATCTTGGTGCGGTCTCCACGCTGTTCGCGGACGGACTCCAGGTAGTACTCCAGACTGGCCAAGGCATCAGCCAGCGTGTCCATCTGCTGGCCGTTCGGCACGCGGCGATGCTGCACCAGCTCAACCGCGGTGAAGCGCCCCACAGCGTGCAACAGCGCTGCGGCGTCGCCGAGATCGAGCATGCGCCCGGCACCAGCGACTTCTTCGAGCAGACGCGGCACGTCCGTGAGCTGGGCATGGTCCCAGTTGCTCTCGACGAAGGCGACGAAGCACTGCTTTGCCTGGGCGAAGTTGCTCTGGGCCTCCTTCAGCACGGCCTCAAGCACCTTGCGTGCTTCAGTGCGCGGCAAGGCCTCGGCAGCACCGGTCTGGGCGTGAGGACTGCCAAGCTGTTGGACCTGATCGTCGAGCGTGGCCTCGACGTAGAGCAGTGCGCCAGCGATGTCTAGGAGGGTGGACTCATCCGCCGGACGCTGGCCCTGGGCGACCAGCGAAACCACGTCGCGCTGCTCCATTACCACGCGACGCGGCACGCCAAGCCCGAGCATGCCGAGCGTGTCACCCACGCGATCGAGCACGTCGACCTGGCCCGACAACTCGCCGGGCTGGGCGTCAGGCTTGCGCAGGTAGAGGTCAAGCGCATCCTTGACGCGCAGCAGGTCCTCGCGAATGGCGCCAGCCACGGTGTCGAGCAGCGCGCGGTTATGTCCGCTGATGCTTCGCCGTGCGTCCTCGAACTCCTCGGCGGTAGGCACGAACATGTCGAGCCGGAAGGCCTGACGCACTTCGACCAAGCGATCGCTGCTGGCGCGGCCGTGCGCGATGAAATACAGCAGATTGCGGGTGAGCTCGCGCGGCGGATCCACCCGGAATCCGGTCTCACCGGCGTCGGCGAGATGCTTGATCTCACGCTCGACGCGCCCGACGGTCTGCTTCAGCGCGGCGCTGGCTTCGATCTCGCCGCTGCGCACGCCATGAATCACCGAACCGGCCACCCAGAACAGGCGACGGCCTTCTTCCTGCGTGATCGTACTGACCAGGCGGTCGCAGACCTCGACCATCCGGGCCAGATTGGCATCTTCGTCCTGGCCCTTGAACCAGCGCAGCAGAGCAATCTGGAACTGACTGCGCGCAACGCCGCCAAGCTGGCGCAGTTCCAGCTCGGGCAAGGGTACGGCCGGGCCGGCCGCCGAACCGGGCAGCGGCTGGGACAGATCCGGCGCGAACAGCGCGCTCTCGGGGAGACCCTTCTCGCCGCGCGCGGCGCGCAGGTCGTTGAGCAGGGGCAACAGGACGATGGGGATGTCCTTGTGGCCGCTCTGCAGGCGCTCCAGGTAGTCGGGCAACTGGACGATGCCGCGCATCAGGACCGCATAGGCCTCATCGAGGGCACTGACCTGACGGTTCTGCAAGGCGGTGGCCAGGTGCTCCATCTCCTCGGTGACCATCGCGGCACCGTAGAGCTCGACCATGCGCAGCGTGCCCTGCACCTGGTGCAGGTAGGTCGCGCAGAAACGCATCTGCGAGGCGTCGTCGGGATCCTCGACGAACGCCTCAAGCGCAAGCCGCGCCTGCTTGAGGGTTTCGTCGAGCTCGCCCTTGACCCAGGTGAGCGTGGTGAAGTCGATGTCGTCTTGCAGCCTCATGCCGGGCTCTCGTTACGAATTGCGCAGGAACGCCAGTGTCTGGCGTCCACTGGTGCGGGTGAGCTGCGGATGGTTCCAACCGAGGACCTCGCCGGCGCCAAGCACCAGCAGACCGTTTGGACGCAGCAGGCGTGCAAGACCGTCCAGAAGCTCGCCGCGGCGTTCCCGGGCGAAATAGATCAGGACGTTCTGGCAGTAGATGAGATCAAGTTGACGGAGTGGCGCACGTGTCGCGTGCAGCAGATTGACGCAGGCGAAGCCGATTCGCCGCCGCAAGCGCTCGACCACCCGGAAGCCTCCGGCCTCCGCGCTTTCGACGGCGTGCTCGCGGTATGCCTCAGGGATTTCCGCGAGACGCGCCTTCGGATACCAGGCTGTGCGAGCCACGGCCAGCGCCGCCTGGCTGACGTCGGTGGCGGTGATCCCGAAGCGACGTGGCGGCAACTGGGCGTCCAGCGCTTCGTCGAGCACCATCGCCAAGGTGTAAGCCTCCTCGCCTGTCGAGCAGCCCACGCTCAAGGCGTGCAGTGACTGGTCGGCGGGCGCCTGCGCGAGCCAGGTCGGTAGCCACTGGTCGCGAATAAGCGACAGCGAGGGCGGATGACGGAAGAAGCGCGTCTCGTGGACCGTGAGGTGATCCACCAGCGACACCCATTCCATCTGCCCACGAGCGCCCGCCATCAGCTCCTCGTAGTACGCGGCGTAGGAACTGAAGCCCGCTTCGCGCATGCGCCGACGCAAGCCCGTTTCAAGAAACGGCTTGCGCTCCGGCGGCACGGTCACGCCAGTACGGCTTTCAAGCAGGCGCACCCAGCGCTGGAACTCGGCGTCGTCCATCCGGCCGGGATCCAGTTCGGGCAGCAGCGAGCTGATCGCGAGTGCCATGGCGTTCGCAGCCTTGCCCGTCTCAGCCCGGCAGCTTGAAGTCGGCGACCGAGCGACGCAGGTCCGCCGCCAGCTGCGCCAGGTTTCCAATCGACTCCGCCGTCTGGCTGGCGCCCATCGAAGTCTGCGTGGTGATCTCCTGAATGACGTTCATGGTCGCCGAGATATTGGTCGCCGCGGCCGACTGCTGGCGTGCCGCCTCGGAGATGTTCTGAATCAGGTCCGCCAGGTCGTTCGAGACCTTTTCGATCTCGCCCAGCGCAAGGCCGGCATCTTCGGCGAGGCGGGCACCGGCCACCACTTCCGCGGTGGTCTGCTCCATCGAGCTCACCGCTTCGTTGGTGTCGGCCTGAATCGTCTGCACCAGGGTTTCGATTCGCTTGGTCGCGTTCGAGGCGCGTTCCGCGAGGCGCTGGACTTCGTCGGCCACGACCGCGAAACCGCGGCCCGCTTCACCGGCCGATGCCGCCTGAATAGCGGCGTTCAGCGCCAGAATGTTGGTCTGCTCGGCGATGTCGTTGATCAGTTCGACGATCGATCCGATTTCCTGCGAGCTTTCACCCAGGCGTTTGATTCGCTTGGAGGTTTCCTGGATCTGGTCACGGATCGAGTCCATGCCCTGGATCGTCTGGCGCACCACTTCGGCGCCCTTGGCGGCAATCTGCACCGAGCGCTGCGCAACGTCCGCGGATTCGGCTGAGTTCTTCGACACCTCGTCGATCGACACCGCGATTTCGTTGATCGCGGCCGAAGCCGAGGTGATCTGCTGCGCCTGGTGCTCGGCGGCCTCGGCGAGGTGCATCGCGGTCGCCTGGGTTTCCTGGGCGGCGGCGGCCACCTGCACGGCGGTCTCGTTGATCGTGGTGACCAGCGAGCGCAGCGCTTCGACCGCGAAATTGATCGAGTCCGCGATCGCGCCGGTGATGTCCTCGGTGACAGTCGCGCGGACGGTGAGGTCGCCTTCCGCAAGCGATCCCATCTCGTCCAGCAGACGCAGAATCGCCTCCTGGTTACGCTGGTTCAGCTCCTGGGTGACCGAGAAACGGCGGGCCTGATCGCGATAGATGGTGAGCAACAGACCGATCAGGGCGAACACTGCGAGCGCTGCGGCAATAACGCCGATGATCAGGCTGGGGAAGGTGCGCTCGCCGGCCATGGCGCTGATGCGCAGACCCAGCGCGCGAGCGCGCTCCAGCAGCTCTTCGGACTCGCGGAAGATCGAATCGGAGGCTTCCTTGACCTCGAACAGGTCGGTGGCGCCACCTAGGATGGACTCGACGTCCAGCCGCACGCCGGCAAAGGCTTCGGCGACACGGGCCAGCGCCGCGCGACCGGCAGGGGCATCGAGTCGGCGGATGCCCTGCTCGGCACTGCCCGCGTCGAGGCCGGTCAGTACGTTGCCGAACATGGCGTAGTCGCGCGAGAAACGATCGGCTGCCGAGGTGGCCGCCGCGCCACCCTGCAGAATCTGGGTGACGTAACGCAGCATACGGTCAGCCAGAATGAGCTGGCGGTTGGCGATCGTGATCTGGGTCGGCGCAGCACCGCCATCGGTCATCGCACGGACGACTTCGTCCATCTGCCCCTGCAGCTGCGGCACGCTCGCCGAGAAGGCCGAGGCCGAATCGGCGAGGTTCACGATCAGCTCGCGGCGGTCGAGGATTCGCGCGGCGTTCTCGTCGATCGAGCTCCACGCGGTCTGCAGAGCAGCCAGCTCGTTGGCAGCGCTCACGCCGCCCAGCGATTCCGCGAACGAGGGCAAGCCGGTTTCCGGGTCCCCCTGCGCCAGTCGGTTCAGGTTGTTCTGGATCGAACTGCGTGTGCCTTCCAGCTCTCCGAAGGATTCCAGGCCACCGGCCGCGGCTTCCTGGGCGAACTTGGCGATCTGCTGCGACTGCACCTGGATCGTCGCGACGATGTCGCGGGCATCCGCCTCCTGCTGCGCGTAGCGCGTCGAGAAGTAGAAGTTGATACCCAAGAGCAGGATCGCGACCGTGAGGATCAAGATCCAGAAGTTCAGGATGCCGCGTCGTTCCTTGCCGCCGATCGCGCCGATGGTCGTACTCATATGGCCCTCGCCCAGAAAACCCGGCTCGCGATGCATCCCGCACCCCGCAGCCACCACCCCCGCGACGACACCCGCCGCCTCGGAGATCTGCGGTTCGGGCACGAGCCCGAACCGCAACGACCGCGCATTCCCTGCGCGGCCCCTGTTGTGTCACCGCGAACGGCCCAGTCGCGAGCCGCCCTGCTCATCGAAACCCCTGCCAGCCCCCTGGCGCCGCGCGCAGCGGCGACTCCGCGCGCACGGGCTAGGCCACTGCGGCCTGCCGGAACTCCGCTGTGCGGACCAGCCTGGCCATGTCGAACACTTTCCAAACGGTTCCTGCCAGAGCGTAGGCGTCGGTGACGAAGGCACCGTAGCGGCTGTCGGCATCCTCGCTGACTGGCACACGCTGCTCATCGGAGAAGTTGCGCTGGCCGAACAACTCGTCGATCAGCACCGCGACGTTACCGCCAGGCTGCTTGATCACCAGCGCCCGGGTATTTTCGTGCACTACCGTGCGCTCACCTTCGAGGAACTGCTTCAGGTCCGCCACAGGCAGCAGGGTGCCACGCACATTGGACACGCCGAGCAGCCAAGGCTGAGAACCGGGCACCGGCGTCGGTGGCGGCAGGGTCAGCAGCTCAGCGATGTCGGAGATCGCCGACACCAGCAGGTGGCTGCCCAGACGGTAGCCCAGGCCGCGCCAGACGCTGGCCGCATCGACTTGCTCGGGCAGGCCGGCGACATGCGAAAGGCTGCGCGCCTCGTAGTCGGCGAGAACCGCGAAGGGGTCGTGCGGGGAAACAGCTGCACTCATGCACCCGCTCCCGAACGCGAACCGACCAGCGCGTTGATGCGCCCCAGAAGATCTGCTTCGGCCGGCGGCTTGACCACGTAGTCCTTGGCGCCTTGGCGCAGCCCCCAGACGCGATCGGTTTCCATGCCCTTGGTGCTGACAATGATGATCGGAATGTGCTGGGTCTTGGGCGAGCGCGACAGCGAGCGGGTCGCCTGGAAGCCGCTGATGCCGGGCAGGATGACGTCCATCAGGATGAGGTCAGGCTGTTCCGCCTCGGCGGCCGTGATGCCTTCTTCGGCACTGCCAACCGCGCGCACGGAGTGGCCGCCGCGTTCGAGCATCTGGCTGAACACGCGGGTATCCGTCGGTGAGTCTTCAATGATGAGGATTCGTGCCATTGCAAAGCGCCCCCTGAAGGCCTTGCGGATAAGTCGATATCAGCCGCGACCAACGTGACGACGGATCGCGGAGAGCAGTTCGTCGCGGGTGAACGGCTTGGTCAGGTACTCCTCGGAGCCGACGATTCGCCCCTTGGCCTTGTCGAACAGGCCGTCCTTAGAGGACAGCATGATGACCGGCGTCGAGCGGAACACCTGGTTGTTCTTGATGAGGGCGCAGGTCTGATAGCCGTCCAGTCGCGGCATCATGATGTCGACGAAAATCACCTGCGGGTGGTGGTCGGCGATCTTGGCCAGCGCTTCAAAACCATCCGTGGCGGTGACCACATCGCAGCCCTCCTTCTTGAGGAGCGTCTCGGCCGTCCGGCGGATGGTCTTCGAGTCGTCGATGACCATCACCTTCAGGCCTTCCAGGCTGGCCGTACCTTGGTTCTCTTCCATTCGCATTCCCCACAGGGCGCTGGCCTACACGAGGGCCGCGCGATCCGAAGCTATATCCCAGCCGTTGCCGGAACTGTCAAGCAAAGCCTGCTACCAGGCACGAGCGCGCTCCCCTGCAGCCGCCTGTCTACCCATCCACCGCCGCGCGGGCCCGTCATCGGCGTCCTTCGGCGGCCACCCGAGCCCGCTGGGCAGGATCGAGTGGCTGCTAGTATAGCCAGCGTTCACGTGGCTCCGGCGGCTTGTGCACCGGCTTCGCATGATGCCGTTGAAAAGCGTCGAGCAGCCCACGTTTTGGCAGCAGGGAGCGTGACCCGCAGTGTCAGCGTGAAAGCCCCCTGCCACCAGGCTTCCGACCCTCAGCGCCCGGGCAGGCCTTTCAAGCCCGGCTTCGACGCCTCGACTGGAGTTCCCCCAAGGACATGGACATCGCCGTCGTCATGGATCCCATCGAGGGGATCCGCATCAAGAAGGACTCGAGCTTCGCCATGCTGCTCGAAGCCCAGCGCCGCGGCCATCATCTGCATTACGCCACCAGCGGCGACCTCGCGATCGAGAACGGACGAGCGCAGGGGCGGCTGGCGCCGCTGCAGGTGTTCGACGATCCCACCCGCTGGTTCGAGCGGGGAGAGGCGCGCTGGCGGCCTTTGGCAGAGATGCATGCCATCCTGATGCGTCGCGACCCACCGTTCGACAGCCAATACCTCTACGACACCCAGGTTCTGACCCTGGCGCAGGCGCAGGGTGCGCTGGTGGTCAACGACCCGCAGGGACTGCGGGACATGAACGAGAAGCTGTTTGCCCTGCACTTCCCGCAGTGCATTCCGGCCTCACGGGTCTCCCGCGATCCTGTCCACCTGCGCGACTTCATCGAGAGCGAGCGCGACTGCGTCCTGAAGCCGCTGGACGGCATGGGTGGCCGCTCGATCTTTCGCGCCCGCGCCGGCGATGACAATCTCAAAGTCATCCTCGAGACCCTCACCCAGGGCGGCAGCCAGCTGGCGCTGGCCCAGCGCTACCTGCCCGAGATCCGCCAGGGCGACAAGCGCATCCTCTTGGTCGACGGTGAGCCGGTGCCCTATGCGCTGGCGCGGATTCCGGCCGCCGACGACTTCCGCGGAAACCTCGCGGCAGGCGGACGTGGCGAGGGCCGACCACTGACCGAACGCGACCGCTGGATCGCCGCCCAGGTTGGCCCCGAACTCAAGCGTCGCGGCATGTTGTTCGTCGGCCTCGATGTCATCGGCGACTGGCTGACCGAGGTCAACGTCACCAGCCCGACCTGCATCCGCGAGCTGGACGCCCAGTTCGGCATCAACATCGCCGGCCTGCTGTTCGACGCCATCGAGGCCCGCCTGCGGTGACGGAAGCAGACAAGGACCAGGCCGTCACGGTCGGTGACGGCGACCGTTTGGGCGCGACCCTGGTGTTTTCCCTGATCGCCCACGCCGTGCTGGCGCTGGGCATCGGGTTCACTGTGGACAACCCGGCCCCGCTGCGACCGACGCTGGACGTGATCCTCACCCAGACCCGCAGCGAGCAGCGCCCCGAGAATCCAGACTTCCTGGCACAGAGCAGCCAGCAGGGCGGCGGTGAATCCGACAAGGCCGAACGGCCGAGCGAACCCGTGTCTTCGCCGGTACCGAAGTCACAGCCCGGTCTGGCCCCGGTGGCCGCCAGCCCGGCCGCGCCGCCGCCCCAGCCCGAACGCACCCAGCAGGTCGTCAGCACGCAAGCGCCGTCGGATCGACAGGCGCCCGATGCCGACCGCGCACCGACGCCGGACACGCCCCTGCCCAGCGCTCGACACCTGCTGGAGCAGAGCATGGAGATGGCCCGGCTCGCCGCGGAGATTGAGCGCGACAGCCAGTCGTACGCAAAGCGGCCGAGACGCAAATTCATCTCGGCCAACACCGCCGAGTACGAATTCGCCGCCTATATGCGGGCCTGGGTGCAGCGGGTCGAACGCATCGGCAACCTCAACTACCCGGACGAGGCACGCAGACGCAACCTGTTCGGCCAGCTCCTGATGACCGTGGCCGTGCGCCGGGACGGCAGTATCGAGCGCATCGACATTATCCGCTCCAGCGGCTACCCGGTGCTGGACGAAGCCGCACTGCGCATCGTCCGCCTGGGCGAGCCCTACCCGCCGCTGCCGGAGACCAAGGAGGATATCGAGATCCTGCACATCACCCGCACCTGGGAGTTCCAGCCCGGGAACGTACTGCGCAACCGCTGAAACCGCTGGCCGGGTCGCCATCGCGCGGGGCGGACGAGGCGCCCTGCTAGAATTGCACATATGCCTTTGTCCCCCAGCTCCCTCAGCAACCAGCTGCTGATCGCCCTGCCCCGGCTGGACGACCCGAACTTCGCGCGCACGGTCACCCTGATCTGCCGGCACGACGAGGAGGGCGCGATGGGGGTCACCCTGAACCGCGCCTCCGATTACCACATGGCCGAGGTGCTGTCGCAGCTCGGGCTGGACGATCGCACCGGCCAGCTCGGCGCACGCGAAGTGCTGAGCGGTGGCCCGGTGCATCCCGAGCGCGGCTTCGTGCTGCATCTGGAGGACGGCCGCGAGTGGGACTCCAGCTTCCGCGTGTCCGATCAGGTCCGCTTGACCACTTCACGCGACGTCCTGGCCGCCATGGCCGCGGGTCAGGGGCCGGCCAAGGCGCTGCTTGCGCTCGGCTGTGCCGGCTGGGGCCCCGGGCAGCTGGAGGAAGAACTTGCTGCCAACGCCTGGCTGACCGCTCCCGCCGACGAGTCGATCCTGTTCGACCTTCCTCTGGAGCGGCGTTGGAACCGAGCGGCAGCTCTGCTGGGTGTCGATCTGCGCCTGCTGACCGACTACTCGGGCCACGCATGAGCACTGGCGGCACGCCCGCGCCGGTCTGCGTGCTGGGCTTCGATGTCGGCGCGCGCCGCACCGGCGTCGCGGTCGGCAACACCCTGTCGATGAGTGCCCGCGCACTCGCCGTGCTGGCCGTCAATGAGGGCCAGCCAGATTGGTCGCACTGCGACCGTTTGCTGCGCGAGTGGTCGCCGCAGCGTCTGATCGTGGGCGAACCGCTCACCCTGGAGGGCGAAGTGCAGCCGGCCACCCAGCGCGCGCGGCGCTTCGCGCGCGCGCTCGAACAGCGCTATCGCCTGCCGGTCGAACTGGTCGACGAGCGCTCCAGCTCGCGCGAGGCCGATCGCCGCTTCGCTCAGGCCCGCAGCGAGGGACGAGCCAAGCGCTCGCACGCCGAACTACTGGATGCTCTCGCCGCACAGATCATCCTCGAACGCTGGCTTGGCCAGCATGACTGACCCTTTGTCCATCGCCACGCGAACATGACACGCCTCCAGCACCACCCCGACGGCCGCCTGCGCCACCTGCTCAGCCTCGAAGGCCTGACCCGGATCGAGATCGAGGCGCTGCTGGATCGCGCGCAGGCGCTGCGACCACAGGCGTTGGATGGTCGCGCCGCGCTCGCCCCACTGGCCGGACAGACCGTGGTGAACCTGTTCTTCGAGCCCTCCACCCGCACGCGCAGCTCGTTCCAGCTGGCGGCGCGCAGGCTGGGCGCCGAGGTGCTGAACTTCGATGTGGCCCACTCGTCCTCGCGCAAGGGCGAAACCCTGCTCGATACGTTCCGCAACCTCGAAGCCATGGGTGCGGATGCCTTCGTGATCCGCATCGCCGAATCCGGCGCGCTCGCTGAGCTTGCCCAAGCGGCGCAGCCGCACGTACACCTGATCAACGCTGGCGACGGCCGCGCTGCCCACCCCACCCAGGGCCTGCTCGACATGCTCACCGTGCGTCAGCTCAAGGGCCACGATTTTTCGCGGCTCAGGTTCCTGCTGGTCGGCGACATCCTGCACTCGCGGGTGGCACGCTCCGATCTGCACGCCCTGCGCGCCCTGGGCGCCGGCGAAGTCCGCGTTTGCGGCCCGGCGTCGCTGCTGCCGGTCGACGGCACGCTGGAGGGCTGCCGTCTCTTCGACCACCTGGATGAGGCGATCGAGGGCGTGGACGTGGTGATGATGCTGCGGCTCCAGCGTGAGCGCATGGAGGAAGGCCTGGTCAGCTCGCTGGCCGACTACCACCGCGACTACGGCCTTGATATACGCCGCCTGCGGCGGGCCGCGCCTGAAGCGATCGTCACCCACCCGGGCCCGATGAACCGCGGCGTCGAGATCACCGATGAAGTCGCCGATGGACCACAGTCGGTGATCCTCGAACAGGTCAGCAATGGCGTCGCGGTACGCATGGCCGTGCTGGCGGCGCTGCTCGAACCTCGCTGACTCCGTTTGCACACAGAGTGGCCGGCGCGGGCCGGGCACCCCGGTTCCCCCGGAGGGCACAGGCCATTGGCCCGAGCAACCGGAGCGGGCAGCCGCCACTTGCTGGGCTAGGACCCGACTGACGGCGGGAGGCCCGGCATGGCCGGACCTCCCGCTGGGGCCTCAGGGCTCGAAGCCGTCGGCGAACACCTCCATCGGGATCGCCTCGAAGTTGACCGTCACCGTGCAATCGGCAGTCACCGCGCCGGTGGTGAACACACTGCCCGACAGCGTGCCGGCGCAGCCTTCGACCGACTCCAAGCGATAGCCGGCGGCGGGCGTCAGCGTGTAGCGCGCGACGCCGCCGGTCAGCAGGCCCTGCGAGGCATTCGGGCTGGCCGTGCCCTCGCCTGCCAGCTGCAGGGTCACCACATGGTCGGCGCAGTCGGTCGGCAGGTTGAATGCCTCGACCTGATCCGAACGATCCACGTTGAGCCCGCTGCTGGCCGACTGGCCAAGACCGCGCGCAGCGAACGCGCGCCAGATGGTGCAGCGGTGGGCCCCCTCGTTGTTCGCCTCATCGGCGGTGAGGATGCCGTTGCGGGCATCCACGAAGCCCGGACGGCAGGGCTGGGCCTTCATACCGTCGACCACCAGCTGCATGGCGATGTTGTTGCCGCCCGTCCCCCTGACCAGATCGGGATCGAAGCCGTGCTCGTCGATCAGATCACAGGTCATGTCCCACAGCATGGTCGCCCAGACCGATCCAATTCCGTGCGGCTGGCTCTGCACCGTGCTGTTGGTGTCGGCAAAGGTGAAGGGGTTCACCGCGCGGTCGCGGCTGTACGGGAAGCGCCGAATCCCCGGCCCGCCCACGGCCTGGAAGCTGGGATAGGTGCCGATGCTGCGCGGCGCTGCGCAGGCGTTCGGGCGCAGGGTCACCATCAGGCCGACGAAATCGGACCAGCCCTCGCCCTTCTGCTCGGCATTGTTGAGGCAGGTCGACGCACTGGGTCCGCCGGTCAGGCGGTTGGACAGGCCATGGCCGTACTCGTGGGCGATGATGCCGGCATCGAAATCGCTGTCGCGATCCGGACCGATCGCCAACGCCGGGGACAGCGTGCCCTCGCCGAACGAGCCCGCCAATTCCAGCGCCAAGCTGTCGCCGTTGTTCTGCGAAATCGCGAAGACCGGCACGGTGACCTGGGCACCCGCCGCGCCCGGCGCCGGCGTGAACAAGGCAGTGCCACCCTGGTTGTTCCACATCAGCACGGCGACCGCGCCGGCATTCTGGGCGTTCAGCGCCTTGACGCCGAACTCGCAGACGCCGCGCTTGACCACGGCGATCCGGCCGCTGATCTCGGCGCCGTTGGTCAGCGCCGTGCACCCCAACACGCCCCCATCGGCGCCGCCGTCATCCACGAGGGCGAAGCTGCCGCTCAAGGGCGCGCTCAGGCTTCCGCCGAAGCTGGCGGCACTCGTCTGATACTCAGCGGTGAGGGGCGCAGTGAATGCGACCGAGCCGACCACCGGCGCGGTCCAGCGGAACATCTGCATGCGCGGAGCCGAACCATCCGGCGGAGTGCCAAAGTTGGCGTTGTTGGTGTTCGGCGGGCTGCGATCAGACCCGTCGAGCGCGTCGGCGTTCACCGCATCATTACCGGCACCACCGCGACCGTAGTTGTTGACCTGGAAGCTGCCGGCCGGCTCGTCGAAGCCGTAGTGCCAGAGCACGTCGTGCAGCACGTTGTTCCAATAGAACAGGTTCACGAGGGCCGGCGGCACGTTGCCCACGGCAGGCTGGTTCTGCCCATTGGTGGGCGGCTGCGCTGGATCGAAGGCGAAATCGAAGGCCAGCGCAGTGCCGTCGACTGTCGCCGGGGCGCGGAAGTTGTCGGCGCTGTTGTTCGCGAGCAGGTCGGCGCGCGCCACCACGTTGTTGCCGCGGGTTTCGGCGAACTCGAATCCCAGGGCGGACAGATCCCGTGTGTCGTGCCAGCCGCGCGGCGAGGCCTCGGGATCATGCGGATCGGTGACCACCTGGAAGCTGGCGCCCGGATCCTGCGGCGTCTCGAAAGGCATCGGCAGCACGCGATAGCTCGCGCTGTAGCCGAGGGACGGGCCGCCCTTGGGCGCCGCCGGCGAGCCCAGATGGGCGACATAGCTGGCGAGATCGATCACCTCGCCGGTCTCGGCATCAATGCGCACTTCCGCCCAGACATTGTCGGACTCGAAGCGGTCGACGGTCAGGTTCCAGGCGAGACGCAGCGCATCGCCCTCACTCACATAGATGAGCTCGGCCGGCACGGGCTGGGACGAAAGGGTTTCACCGGAGAACACCTGGTGCTGGCTTGGGCCGCCGCGCGCCGCATGCGACTGCGGTGCTCGCGCCATCGAAACCTTGAAGTAGTCCGCCACGGCGAGATAGGCGGTGCCGGCATCGATCAGAGGGACGCTGCGGTTGATCCGCGAGGGCGCTTCCGGCACGAAGGCATCGGCCAGGCTCAGGATCGCGCCATCGCGCATCACATTGACGGTCGAGATCGCGCCATCGACGTCGATCCCGCCCACGGTCTGCTGCAGGTAGACGTGGGTCAGACCGTTGTGGCGGGTTGGCACGACATCGCGCACGCGATGCTCCAGCTCGTTGCCGCGCAGCTGGAAGCGGGCGAAGTCGCGCTCCAGATAGGCGCTGGCGATTGCCGCGGGCTGGCCAGAGGCCGGGCCACTCAGGCGGTACTCGGGAACTTCGGAAGCGCTGAGCGCGGACGAGACGGCGAGCGCCAAGGCGCCGACGGCAAGGCGGCGCAAGGAATGCAAGGACATGGTTTCCCCGGAAGCGAAAGTGAGGGTGGAGGCGCGGCCGCGCGCGATCGCGATAGCTCTACGCGACAGATCTCCCCCGAGAGCGCCGCGGCCGGGCGGGACTCTGATGTGAAGAATGCGGCTCTGTCCAGTGCCGGCTGGCGCACGGATTCCCGCGCGGCATCAGGTTCTCGCTGCGGAATTCCGGGAGCGCGCTGAAGGCCCATGAACAGGTAACCTTGCGCCCCCGCGGATCCGCTTTCCGCCCACTGCCTCGACGTTCCGCATGAGCAGCCGCTACAACGCCGCCGATATCGAAGTTCTCTCAGGCCTTGACCCCGTCAAGCGCCGCCCTGGCATGTACACCGACACCTCGCGCCCGAACCATCTGGCGCAGGAAGTGATCGACAACGCCGTCGACGAAGCCCTGGCCGGTCACGCCCGCAGCATCGAAGTGACGATGTACGCCGACGGCAGCTGCGAGGTCGCCGACGACGGCCGCGGCATGCCGGTCGACATCCATCCCGAGGAAGGCATCCCCGGCGTCGAACTGATCCTCACGCGCCTGCACGCGGGCGGCAAGTTCAGCGGCAAGAACTACACCTTCTCCGGCGGCCTGCACGGTGTCGGCGTCAGCGTGGTCAATGCGCTGTCGAAGAAGGTCGATGTCACCATCCGCCGCGACGGCAACGAGTACCGGATGAGCTTCGCCGACGGCGATCGGGTGAGCCCGCTCGAGATCATCGGCACCGTCGGCAAGCGCAACACCGGCACCAAGGTGCGCTTCTGGGCGGATCCCAAGTACTTCGACACGCCGAAGTTCTCGCTGCGCGCCCTGCGCCACCTGCTGCGCGCCAAGGCCGTGCTGTGCCCGGGGCTCAAGGTCACCCTGGTCGACGAGGCCAGCGGCGAGAAGGACAGCTGGTACTACGAGGACGGCCTGCGCGACTACCTGAAGAGCCAGCTGGCCGATCGCGAGTACCTGCCGCCGGAAGTCTTCGTCGGCGCGCTGAAGCGCGACACCGAGGCCGTCGACTGGGCGCTGTGCTGGGCCGCCGAAGGTGAGCTGGTGCAGGAGAGCTACGTCAACCTCATTCCCACCGCGCAGGGCGGCACCCACGTCAATGGCCTGCGCTCGGGCCTCACCGAAGCCCTGCGCGAGTTCTGCGACTTCCGCAACCTGCTGCCGCGCGGCGTCAAGCTCGCCCCCGAAGACGTCTGGGACCGGGTCTGCTGCGTGCTGAGCCTGAAGCTCACCGACCCGCAGTTCTCCGGCCAGACCAAGGAGCGCCTGTCCTCGCGCCAGGCTGCCGCCTTCGTCGAGAACGCGGTCCACGATGCCTTCTCGCTGTTCCTGAACCAGCACGTCGAGATGGGCGAGCGCATTGCCCAGCTGGCGATCGAGCGCGCGTCGGCGCGACTCAAGACCGAGAAGCAGATCGTCCGCAAGAAGATCACGCAAGGCCCTGCCCTGCCCGGCAAGCTGGCCGACTGCTCCAGCCAGGACCTGTCGCGCACCGAGCTGTTCCTGGTCGAGGGCGACTCCGCCGGCGGCAGCGCCAAGCAGGCCCGCGACAAGGACTTCCAGGCCATCCTGCCGCTGCGCGGCAAGATCCTGAACACCTGGGAAGTCGAAAGCGGCGCGGTGCTCGGCTCGCAGGAAGTGCACGACCTTGCGGTGGCCATCGGCTGCGACCCGGGCAGCACCGACATCAGCGGGCTGCGCTACGGCAAGATCATCGTGCTGGCCGACGCCGACTCCGACGGCCTGCACATCGCCACCCTGCTGTCGGCCCTGTTCCTGCAGCATTTCCCCGCGCTGGTCGCCGCCGGCCATGTGTTCGTGGCGATGCCGCCGCTGTTCCGCGTCGACGTCGGCAAGCAGGTCTTCTACGCGCTCGACGAAGAGGAAAAGCGCCTGCTGCTCGACAAGATCGAACGCGAGAAGATCCGCGGCCAGGTCAACGTCACCCGCTTCAAGGGTCTCGGCGAAATGAACCCCTCGCAGCTGCGCGAATCGGCCATCCACCCGGACACGCGCCGTCTGGTCCAGCTCACCGTCGAAGCGCCCGAGGAAACCCGCGCCCTGATGGACATGCTGCTGTCGAAGAAGCGCGCCTCCGACCGCAAGACCTGGCTGGAAACCAAGGGCGATCTCGCCACCATCGAGATCTGACGGGTTCGCAGGGTGTCAGCGGAGATGGCGGAATCGACCCGGCCCGGGTCCGGATCCGCGCTTCCGCTGACCTTCGCGCTTCCACCATGCTGCGGGACCGCAGACTTGCGGCCTTTCCCACCTCGCGCCGCGGCTGCGGCGCCCCCACCGGAGTGCTCCATGATCGGCTACGTCACCCTAGGCACCAACGATCTCGACCGCGCAGCGGCCTACTACGACGCTCTGCTCGGCAGCATCGGCGCCAAGCGCGGCATGCAGGGGCCGCGCTTCATCTCTTGGAGCACCGGTCGCGGCCCCTCGGTGGGCGTGATCAAACCCTTCGATGGCCAGCCCGCCACCCCGGGTAACGGCAACATGACCGCGCTGGCGGTGGACAGCCGCGAAACCGTGAACGCCCTTCACGCCAAGGCACTGGAGCTGGGCGGTACCGATGAGGGCGCCGTTGGCGAGCGCTTCCCGGGCTTCTACGCCGGCTACTTCCGCGACCTCGACGGCAACAAGCTCTGCGTTTTCAAGATGGGGTGAGGGCTGGGATTCGGGATTCGGGATTCGGGATTCGGGATTCGGGATTCGGAGCAGCTTGCGCGGCCAGCGTCGGCGGTTCGGAACTCTGGGATCCCTCGCTTCATCCACTGAAAAGGGCGGCCGGTGCATGACATCGGTCGCCCTTTGTCTTTGGACCTATTGCGCGCCCTGCAGCGCATGCCCAGCCTATGCGGCTTCGCCGCGACCGCGGCCCTCGATCTCCCCCTCCCGTGGCCCTGACCCCTGCAACCCGCGCCCAGCTGCAGATCCACTTCTGCGTGATGCTCTGGGGGTTTACCGCCATCCTCGGCAAGCTGATCACGCTGACCGCGCTGCCGCTGGTCTGGTGGCGGATGCTGCTGGTGACGGCTGCGCTGGCGCTGGTGCCGGCGGTCTGGCGCAGCTTGCGCCGGATGCGCGCGCGACAGATCTGGATCTACGCCGGCATCGGTGCGCTGGTGGCCCTGCACTGGCTCACTTTCTATGGCTCGATCAAGCTTTCGAATGCCTCGGTCGGCGCGACCTGCATGGCCCTGGGGCCGGTGTTCCTGGCCTTCATCGAACCCTGGATCGCCAAGAGGCCGTTCTCGCGCGGCGAGCTGGCGCTGGGTGTCGCGGTACTGCCGGGTGTGGCGCTGGTCGTGGGCGGCGTCCCTGTCGAGATGCGTGCGGGCATCGCCATGGGCGCGCTGTCGGCGTTCATCGTCGCCTTCTTCTCGGCGCTCAACAAACGCTACGTCGAGGACGGCGAGCCGCTGACCGTGACCGCCATCGAGCTGGGCGCCGGCACGCTCACCCTGACCCTGCTGGCGCCGCTGCTGCTGCTGGCGTTTCCGCTGCCGGCCGAGGGTGGCCTGATCCCCGACGGCAAGGACTTCGCCTTCCTGCTGGCGCTGGCGCTGGGCTGCACCCTGCTGCCCTTCACGCTGAGCCTGGTCGCGCTGCGTCACATGAGCGCGTTCTCAGCGCAGATGGCGATCAACCTGGAACCGGTCTACGCGATCCTGCTGGCGATGCTGCTGTTCAACGAACAGCGCGAGCTGGACGCCAGCTTCTACGCCGGTGTCGCCATCCTGCTGCTGGCGGTGTTCGCGCAGCCCCTGCTGCGGCGCCCGCGCCAGCCCCCCCATGCCGAGAACGCGGGCGTGGGCGAGGCCAAGGACATCGGCTGAGCGCAGGCCTCAAGGTTCGGCCGCGCGCACCCTCTCACACCAGCTTGAGCTCGAACGCCTTCAGCACCGCACGCGTGCGGTCGCGCACACCGAGCTTGCTGAGGATGTTGGACACGTGGTTCTTCACCGTGCCTTCGGCCACGCCCAGTGAGTTGGCGATTTCCTTGTTGCTGTAGCCACCCGCCATGAGCCGCAGGATCTCGGTCTCACGGTCGGTCAGCGGGTCGGGTCGATCAAGGCTGGTGAAGTCGTTCTGCATGCGCTCCAGGCCCGAGAGGAGGCGCTGCGTCACCACCGGCTGCACCAGCGAGCCGCCGGCGGCGACGGTCTGCACCGCGTCGACCAGCTGCTCCAGCGAGACGTCCTTCAGCAGGTAGCCGCGAGCGCCCAGCTTGATGCCCTGCAGGACCAGCTGGTCGTCATCGAAGGTGGTGAGGATGATCGTCGCCGGCATCGAGCCGCGCTCGCTAAGGTGCTGCAGGGTCTCGATGCCGGACATCACCGGCATGCGCATGTCCAGCAACACGACGTCGGGCTTGACCTCGTCGATTTTTTCCAGCCCCTGCTTGCCGTCACTGGCCTCGGCCACCACCCGGATGTTGTCGGACAGCTCCAGCAGCGAGCGGATGCCCTGGCGCACCAGGGTTTGGTCGTCGACCAGGCAGACGCGGATCATGCGGGGGTCTCCACGGGAAGGTGCAGGCGCAGGGCGAAGCCCTGGCCGGGTGCGGTTTCGATTTCAAGTGTGCCGTCGAACTCGGCCACGCGCTCGCGCATGCCGCGCAGGCCATTGCCGGCGCTGACCGCGTCGGCGCCGCGGCCATCGTCGCGCGCTTCGAGGCGAACGCCCGCGGCATCGCTGGCGATGCGCAGGTCGAGGCGCTGCGCACCTGAATGGCGGGCGGCATTGGTGATGATTTCCTGGGTGGCGCGCAGCAGCACCTGGGCGCGGCCCGGATCGCTGATGCGGAAGTCGGCCGGCACATCCAGCCGCACCTCCAGCGAGGGCACGCCATCGACCAGGCTGAACAGGGCCTCGCGCAGGTCGATGGCGTCGTCCTGGCGCAGCTGGCTGACCGCCTCGCGAACATCCGACAGCAGCAACTTGGCCAGCGACTGCGCCTGCTTCACATGCTCGCGCGCCTTGCCGTCCGACAGGTGGGTGGCGACTTCAAGGTTCAGGCTGAGCGCGGTGAGGTGGTGGCCCAGCAGGTCGTGCAGCTCGCGCGAGATGCGCGAGCGCTCGTTGAGCCGCGAACTCTCGGCCAGCAAGGCGCGGGTGGCGCGCAACTCGGAGTTCAGCCGGCGCTGCTCCTCGCGGGCGTCCATCTGCCGCCGCGCCACCACACTGGTCAGGAACACGAAGCTCGAATAGCCGAACAGCAATACGGCCTGCAGCGGCGCGCTGATCCAGTCGAACCCGTCGATCTGCAGGAACACGGGGATCAGGGCGCTGTGCTGGCCGACCAGCCAGACCAGGCCCCAGCCCAGCGACAGGAACCAGGGCAGCAGGCCGGCGATGACGATCAGGAAGGCGCCGGACAGGCCGGATTCGGTGAAATGGCCAATGCCAATCGCCGAGACGGTCAGCAGGGCGAGCAGCAGCAGATGCAGCCAGCGGGCGCGCGGCCGCGGCCCCGGCGAGCGCGTGAGCAGCCAGTAGCAGACGCCGAAGGTGAGATAGCAGAAACGCCACCAGATCAGATCGCTGCCGCTGATGTCCTGCTGAAACAGATCGATCAGCAGCGGGACGCCCATGCAGCCCCAGGTGAAGAGGCCTGCGAAGCGCAGCAGCTGCATCGGATTCAGGCGGGCGAGCATCTGCGCATGATAGGCGGGGTGCTGCAGCGGGCACCCTGCCTGTGGTCATGAGGGGCCGGGAATCGGGAATGGGGAGTCGGGAATCGATGACAGCGCGGCGATCGCCGTGCAGCGGCCCACCATGACGGGAAGGATCGCGAAGGCTTCTGACGATTCCCGATTCCCAACTCCCAACTCCCGATTCCCGGCTCTTCAGAACGTCCTCGCCCGCGCCGGCTCCGGCAGATACAGGGTCTGACCGTCCTTGCAGCTGAACGCGGCTTGGAACGAGGGCAGATGCGGCAGCGGGCCGTTGACGCGGAAGCGCGCCGGCGCGCGGGTGTCGGCAACCAGCAAGAGGCGCAGGGCCTCGTCCTGGTAGTTGCGACGCATGAGGCGTGCCCAAGCATGGAAGAAGCGCTGCGCCGGCGTCAGCCCGTCGCGGCTCTCGCCTTCCTCGCCGCCGGCCGCGAGGAAGGCGGTGTAAGCCAGCTGCAGCGCGCCCAAGTCGAGCACGTTCTCATTCCAGGTGGCGGCGCCGTCGACCTTGAGGTTGCCCAAGGCGGTGAAGGTCGAGTACTGGCCGACCAAGCCTCGCGAGCGTTCCGCGTAGGCCGCGCGGTCGCCGTCGCTCAACAGGCCTCGACGCGCGCCCGAAGCCGGATCGAACACGCCCATCAGGCCGCGCGCGATCAGCACGCCGGCGACGCCGTGATTGAGTGCGACATCGCCCGCGGGCTCGAACAGCGGGGACTGCAGCACCGCAGCCGGCACATACAGCGTGTGCGTCGCCGCCTGGTAGCTGACCTGCAGGCTCGACGCCGACACCGGCCAAGCGCGGCGCGGTGCCTCGCCCAGCGCGGCGAGCGCGCGCTGATGGCGGGCTCGACTGACCGCCAACACGGCCTCGGGCCAGTTCTGCGCCTGCAGCTCGAAACCCTCCCACTCGGTTTCAGTGGGGCCGCCCAGCGCGAAGCTCAGGCGATCGATGTCGGCCAGCAGCGCCTGGCGCCCTTCCGCCTGCAACCAGGTCGCCCCCTCGACCAGCGCTCGCAGCTGCGCGCGCAGGCCTTCCGCCAGAGCCAGCACCGCCTCACGGCGCGGCGCGTCGAAGTGCGCGCGCGCGTAGCGCTGGCCCAGGGCCTCGCCGAGGCTGGTCTGCAGGAAGTTCAGAACCCGCGCCTCCCGGCTCGGAGTCGCCTGGCCGCCCAGGGTCTCGGTGAAGAGTCGATCATGCGCCTCGACGAAGGGCTGCCCAAGGTAGGGCGCGGCTGCATGCAGTACATGGAAACGCAAGTAGGCCTGCCAGTCGCTCAGCGGCTGCGTGGTGAAGCGCGAGTTCAATGCCGAGAAGAAGCTGGCGTGGGCCAGCGAAATGTCGTCGAGCTTGCGCAGGCCCTGCGCCTTCAGGTAATCGCGCCAACGCAGCTCCGGCTGGGCGCGCTCGAGATCGCGCACCCGCGTCAGCCGGTAGCTGTTGCGGGGATCGCGCAGCTGCTCCAGCGACAGCGAAGCGCTCGCCAGATCGGCTTCCATCGCCAGCACCCGCTGCGATTCCGCGGCCGCATCGACGCGGCCGGCCAGGCCAAGCAGGCGCTCGACATAGGCCCGATAGGCCTCGCGCAACTCCAGTGCCGGCGCATCTTCGCGCAGGTAGTAGTCGCGATCCGGCAACCCCAGTCCGCCCTGGTTCGCATAAGCGATCAGACGCTCGGGGCGGTCGAGATCGGGGGCGACCGAGAAGGCGAACAGGATGGGTGCCCCCCAGGCGTGCAGTTCGCCGAGCAGGGCCGGAAGCTCGCGTGGCTTCTCAAGGCCATCGATGCGCTGCAGAAAGCGGGCCGCAGGGCCGAGGCCCAGCGCGTCGATCGCCGCGGTGTCCATGCCGAGCGCGTACAGGCGGGCGATGCTGCCGTCCAGCGCGTTGGCCGGCGCATTGGCGAATCCCTTCAGCAGGTCGCGCTGCTGCTCGGCACGCAGGACGCGGAGCTCGTCGGTGTAGCCGATGCTGGCCTGGCCGGCCGGCACCGGCGTCGCTGCCAGCCAACCGCCGTTCGCGTGCTGGTAGAAATCCATGCAGGCCGCGGTGGCGGCGTCGCGGTGGCGGGCGTCCAGGGCACTGTCGGCGTGAGCCAGCGGCAAAGCACACAGGACGAAGGCCACAGTGGACAACAGACGAGCGGGCGAGCGGAGCATCGGAAACAACCTGGGGGAACTTCGGGGGGCGCACAGTGTAGCGGCCCCGCGCCCCGGCACCCGCGGCGCTGGCGCTATGATCGCCGGGGTTTCCACGCACTGGGGTCGATATGCGCATCACCATCCACGGCGCCGCCGGCGAAGTCACCGGCTCCTGCCATCTGCTCGAATTCGGCCACCAGCAGGTGCTTCTGGACATGGGCATGATCCAGGGCGGGCACGAGGAAACCCAGCGCAACCGCGACGAGTTCCCGTTCGACCTGCGCAAGCTGGATGCGGTGGTGATCAGCCACGCCCATATCGACCACCTCGGGCGCCTGCCGCTGCTGGTCAAGCGCGGCTATTCGGGCCCGGTCTACACCCACCGCGCCACCGCCGATCTCGCGCGGATCATGCTGGAGGACTCCGCGACCCTCGCCGCGGCCGATGCGGAGCGCGACAACCGCCGCAAGCTGCGCGCGGGCGAAGAGCCCGACGCCGAGCCGCTGTACTCGCTCGGTGATGTCGCCGACGCGCTGCGCCTGTTGCGTGGGCTCGACTACGACGAGCCCGCGGAGATCCTGCCCGGGCTCACGCTGACCCTGCGCGATGCCGGCCATATCCTTGGCTCGGCCTCGGTCAGCCTGACCGGCGAGACTCCGAAGGGCAAGCGAACCTTGGTGTTCTCCGGCGACATCGGACCGCGCGGCACCCCGATCATGCGCGACCCCGCGCCCGTGCCCGGGGCCGATCTCGTGCTGCTGGAGAGCACCTACGGCGATCGTCTGCACCGTTCGCGCGATTCCACCATTGATGAGCTTGGAGAAGTCTTCGATATCGCGGCGCACGAGCGCGGCAATGTGCTGATCCCGGCCTTCGCCGTGGGCCGCAGCCAGGAGCTTCTGTACTGGATGGCCGAGAACTACGAGCGCTGGCACCTTGATCGCTGGCAGATCTATCTCGATTCGCCCATGGCGCTGAAGGTCACCGAGGTCTATGCCCGCCACAAGCCTCTGCTCGATGCGCCGGCCCGCGCCGCCTGGAACGGCAGCGGCAACCCCTTCGGCCTACCCAACCTGCGTCTCGTCAGCAGCGTGCAGGATTCGCAGGCCCTCAACCAGCGTGGCGGCGGCTGCGTGATCATCGCCGGCAGCGGCATGTGCAACGGCGGCCGCATCCGCCACCACCTGCGCCACAACCTGTGGCGAGAGAACGCACATGTCGTCTTCGTCGGTTACCAGGCCCGCGGCACGCTCGGCCGGCGCCTGGTTGATGGTGCTGATTTCGTCGACATCTTTGGCGAGCGCATCCGCGTCAAGGCCCGCCGGCACACCGTCGGCGGCCTCTCGGCCCACGCCGACCAGAACGGCCTCAGCCAGTGGTACGGGCAAATCCCCCAGCATCCGCGGGTGCTGCTGGTCCACGGCGAAGATGAAGCCCGCGAAGGCCTGCGGGTGCGTCTGGGCGAGCAGTACGGCTGCGATGTGCGGGTGCCGCAGGCGGGCGAGCAGTTTGATGTTTGAGAGCCGGGATTCGGGATTGGGGATTCGGGATTCGACCGAAGGTCGATGCGGCTGGGCACGCATCTAGGACGAGGACACTCGCCGCCTCTCTGCATGCTGAAGGGGGCGGCAGCTTGGAAGCTCGCGACTACCTCCCCACGAATCCCCAATCCCCAATCCCCAATCCCCAATCCCGGCTTCAAACGAATCCCGAATCCCGAATCCCCAATCCCGCGCGCGCAGCGCGCAGCGCAGCCCTAGAATGCGCTCCCCTCCCTGCCCCCGCCCCCCGCCATGAAGGCCCTGCTCGAACGCGCGCTTGCCCACCCCTTCACCGAACGCTTCGTGCTGGCGGTGATCCTGATCAACGCCATCACTCTGGGGCTGGAGACCGATGCGCGGGTGATGGCGCGCTTCGGAGAGTGGCTGCTGGTGCTGGACAAGGCCGCGCTGGTGATCTTCTGCATCGAGCTTGCCGCCAAGCTCTACGTGCGCGGGCTGCGCTTCTTCCGCGACCCCTGGAATGTGTTCGACTTCGTGGTCGTCGCGATCGCCCTGCTGCCGGCCTCGGGGCCACTGTCGGTGCTGCGCGCGCTGCGCATCCTGCGCGTGCTGCGGCTCATCACCATCGTGCCCTCGCTGAAGCGCGTGGTCGGTGCCCTGTTGGGCGCCCTGCCCGGCATGGCCTCGATCGTGATGCTGCTTGTGCTGATCTTCTATGTCGGCGCGGTGATGTCGACCAAGCTGTTCGGCGAGGCCTTCCCCGAGTGGTTCGGCAGCGTGGCCGACTCCTTCTACACCCTGTTCCAGGTGATGACCCTGGAAAGCTGGTCGATGGGCATCGTGCGGCCGGTAATGGAGGTCTACCCCTACTCCTGGCTGTTCTTCATCCCTTTCATCCTCGCCACCAGCTTCACCGCCTTGAACCTGTTCATCGGCGTGGTGGTGTCCGCCATGCAGGCCGAGATCGACGCCGACCGCGAGCGCGTGGTCGAAGAAGCCGTGGCCAAGGGCGAAGAGCCTCTGGTCGAGGAGGTGCGCGCGCTGCGTGCCGAAATCGCACGCCTCTCGCAGCGATTCGAGGGCACGGACCGGCCGGCGTGAGTCGTTCCACGCCCGCCCGGGTCGCGGTGGTCGGTGGCGGCCCCGCCGGGCTGATCGCCGCCGAGCGCCTGCGCGCCGCCGGTGCCGAGGTCGATGTGTACGAGCGCATGGGCTCGGTCGGCCGCAAGATCCTGATCGCCGGCAAGGGCGGCCTGAACCTCACCCACTCTGAGGCCTTCGCACCCTTTGTTGCGCGCTATCGCGAGGCGGCCCCTTGGGTGCAGCCCTGGCTTGAGTGCTTCGGTGCGAGTGCGCTGCGCGACTGGGCGCGCGGGCTCGGCGTCGAGACCTTCGTTGGCACTTCGGGACGGGTGTTCCCGAGTGACCTGAAGGCCGCGCCCCTGCTGCGCGGCTGGGTGCGGCGGCTGCGCGAGCAGGGGGTGCGCTTCCATGTGCAGCATCGACTGGTCTCGATCGAGGGAACGCGCCTGGGCTTCTACACGCCCGATGGGTCGGTCGAGGTGATGGCCGACGCCGTGGTGCTGGCGCTGGGCGGCGGCTCCTGGGCCAAGCTCGGCAGCGATGGCGCCTGGGTGGATCTGCTGCGCACGCGTGGCGTCGAGGTGCGCGATCTCGCACCGAGCAACTGCGGCTTCGAATGCGACTGGTCGACGAACTTCAAGTCAAGCTCCGCCGGGCTGCCGGTGAAGCCCGTGGCGGCCGCATGGATCGACGCCGCGGGCCAGCGCCAGCGAAGGCAGGGCGAGTTCGTGCTGACCGAACACGGCATCGAGGGCAGCCTGATCTATGCGCTCTCGGCGGACTTGCGCAGCCAGATCGAGCGCGACGGCCGCGCCGAGCTGTGGCTCGACCTGTTCCCGGAGCGCTCGCTCGAACAGCTGCGCAGCGCCTGGCAGCGGGCCCGCAGCGGCGAAAGCACCGGCTCGAAGCTGCGCAAGCGCCTTTGTCTGGATGGCGCCCGCCTGGCGCTGGTATACGAACGCCTGCCGAAATCGGCGATGGCCGATGCGGAGGTTCTGCTCCCCGCGCTGAAGGCCTTGCCCCTGCAGCTCGCCGCGACGCGCCCGCTGGATGAAGCGATCAGCAGCGCGGGCGGCGTGCGTCGCGAGGCGCTGGATGCGCACCTCATGCTGCGCGACCTGCCGGGCGTGTTCTGCGCCGGCGAAATGCTCGATTGGGAAGCGCCAACCGGCGGCTACCTGCTGACGGCCTGCTTCGCCAGCGGCCTGCGCGCGGCGGAAGGCGCGCTGGACTGGCTCGCCGCGCGGGCCTGACACGCGTTGCGCTCGCCGGACCGCGCGCAAGACGCCGATACCGTCCGGTGAACGCGCGGCCCTGCAGATCCCGTCCGCCCGCTCAGCAGACCTCGAACACCAGCAGATCCGCAGTGGCCGCGGCGATACTCTGGCCCAGGCTGATGCACCCGCTGCGGCGCAGCGGCAGTTCGTTGCGGTGCACGCGCAGCTCGTCCTCATCGCCGATCCGCACGAAGCTGCCGTTGGTGCTGCGGTCGGTCAGCACCCACAGCCCGCGCCGGCATTCTAGGCTGGCGTGGTTGCGGCTGACCCATTCGGTTTCGATCGACAGCCCGCAACCAGGATCGCGGCCCATGCTGAAGGGCGGTGCGTCCTCGCGCAGCTCGATCACCCGACCGCGGTGGCGCAGGGTCAGCCGTGCGCCGCCCTGGGTGGTGTCGTCCACCTTGATGACGTGCTGGACGGCAGTCAGGTTGGAGGTATCGTCCTGCCAGATGAGGTCGACGATCTCGATCGGCAGCAGCTTGCCGGCCACCCGCGCACGGCCGAGGGCCCGTGAGCGGATGCCGCCAACGATGGTGAGGTCCTTGACCGTGCCGGCAGTGGTGACGATCTGCTCGCGTTTGGCCAGTGCTGCCATGCGCGCCGCCACGTTGACCGCATCGCCGTAGACGTCGCCGTTTTCCAGCAGGGCTTCACCGTGATGGAAGCCGATGCGGATGCCCATCTTCTCGGCGACGAACTCTGGATCAGTGCTGACCCGGCGCTGCATGTCGCAGGCCGCCAGCGCGGCCTGCACTGCGGCCGGGAAGGTGCACATGATCTCATCGCCAATGGTCTTGACCAGGCGTCCGCCATGCGTGCCTGCAATACGGGTCAGAGCGTCCAGCACGTTGGCGATGATTCGCCGGGCCTCGACATCGCCCAGGGTCTCGAACAGCCGGGTGCTGCCGCTCACATCGGCAAACAGGATCGAGAGGGGCTGGGTCGCGCTCATGGACCCGCATCATAGGCATTGGTGGCGCCGCCGTCATGGCGCGCCCCACCCACGACCACACCTCAGGCAGCAGGCTTCTCGTAGGCCTTGACGGCGGCGGGTGCCACAAAGCTGTCGGCACAGGCCAACGGCCAGAACAGCTCGAACACCGGATGCCTCGGCACGCCCTCCAGCAGCTCACCTGGCTTGACGAAGAAATGCAGGTTGGCGAGCGAGCGGATCTCGTTGCCCGAAACGCGGCGGATGATGTGCTCCGGTCCCAACTGATCAGGATGCTGCAGGCCTGCCGCCGCCAGCAGATCGCGCAGGGCCTTCAGCGTGTTGCGATGGAAGTGGTAGACCCGCTCGGCTTTGTCCGGCACCACCAGGGCGCGCTGACGAGACGGGTCCTGGGTGGCCACCCCGGTCGGGCACTTGTCGGTGTGGCAGCTCTGCGACTGGATGCAGCCCAGCGCGAACATGAAGCCGCGCGCCGAATTGCACCAGTCGGCGCCGATTGCAAGCGTGCGCGCCATGTCGAAGGCGGTGACGATCTTGCCGGCCGCGCCGATCTTGACCCGAGGACGCAGGTTGAGGCCGACCAGGGTGTTGTGCACCAGGATCAAGGCTTCGGTCAGGGGTGCGCCGACGTGGTTGGTGAACTCCAGTGGCGCTGCGCCGGTGCCGCCCTCGCCGCCGTCGACCACGATGAAATCCGGCGTGATGCCGGTTTCAAGCATCGCGCGAGCGATGGCGAACCATTCCCAAGGGTGGCCAATGGCCAGCTTGAAGCCGGTCGGCTTGCCGCCCGACAGCTCGCGTAGACGAGCGATGAACTTGAGCAGCCCGATCGGAGAATCGAAAGCGCTATGGGGCGCCGGCGAGAGGCAGTCCTGGCCCACCGGCACGCCACGCGCCTCGGCAATCTCCGGCGTCACTTTCGCGCCCGGCAGAATACCGCCCTGCCCCGGCTTGGCGCCCTGGCTCAGCTTCAGTTCGATCATCCGTACTTGCGGGTCGCGGGCGTTCTCGATGAAGCGCTCCTCGCTGAAGCTGCCGTCGGAATTTCGGCAGCCGAAGTAGCCCGAACCGATCTCCCAGACCAGATCGCCACCGTGCTCTCGGTGGTAGCGCGAAATCGAGCCCTCGCCGGTGTCGTGGTAGAAGCCGCCGCGCTTGGCGCCGGAGTTCAGCGCGCGGATGGCAGCGGCCGACAGCGAGCCGAAGCTCATCGCCGAGATGTTGAAGACGCTGGCCGAGTAGGGCTGACTGCAGTCCGGCCCGCCGATGCGGATGCGAAAGTCGTGATCGGGCAGCTCAACCGGCTGCAGGCTGTGGTTGATCCACTCGTACTGCGGTCGGTAAACATCGAGCTGGGTGCCGAAGGGCCGCTTGTCCAGCGTGTTTTTGGCGCGTTGGTAGACGATCGAGCGCTGCGCCCGCGAGAACGGGGTCTGCTCCTCGTCGCCTTCCAGCAGGTACTGGCGGATCTCCGGCCGGATCGCCTCCACGAGAAAGCGCACATGCGCCAGCAGCGGGTAATTGCGCAGTAGCGCCCGCGGCGTTTGCAGCACGTCGCGCAGGCCCAGCAGGCTGAGCAACAGCGCCGTCGCAAACAACGACCACCAGCCATTCCCATGCGTCAGCGCGAGCGTGGCGCCCACCGGAACCAGAACGATGCAGGCCAGCCAAGCCAGATAGCGGATGAGCATCGCGAGCGGACTCCTCAAGAGGCAGTGGCCCCCATGATGCCCGCTCAGGACTCAGCGGTGGCGGATCGCCAGCACCTGACCCGGCCGCAGGTTGGCCGCGGCGTGCTCAAGCTCGGAAAGGCTCTCTTCCTCGAACTCCATCGACGTGAGCCCATGGAAGTGGGCGTAGACATCGCCCTCGAAACCGTCGCCCGCGCTCAACGCAAAGCTGCCCTCGGGCACGGCGCCCAACGAGGCCACGGGTTCGAACTCAAGGCGAACGGGATGGGAAGACATCGGCACCTCGGCAGCGTTTCGTGCGGCAGGGTTCAACAACACGCGAAGGATCATTGGGTGGGCCCTCGCCCACCATGAGCTCCACGTTCACCCCGAGCCCCATCCGTGGCGCACCGCAACTGCGGCCCGAACGCGCATCTCCGCGCGCCCGGAACAGCACCGGCAGACCGCAACCTCGGTGTGAGGCGCCAGTCGCGACAGGAAATCGGCCAGAGTGGGCAAGGGCCCAACCTCTCGCGTATCCGGCGAGCGGTAACGAACCAGAGCGATACGTGGTGCCCGGAGCGGGACTCGAACCCGCACACCCTTGCAGGTAGCGGATTTTAAGTCCGCTGCGTCTACCGGTTTCGCCATCCGGGCGGCGGCGCGCAGTGTAGCGGTGCCGTGCGCGCTTGGGAGGATTTGCGACTATGCCTGCCACCAATCGGGCTGCGTGGGCAACCCGAGGCTCGGCTAACCTGCGCGCCGGTTCACCAAAGTCCCCCCCATGTCGCTCACCCATCTAGACCGGCTGGAAGCCGAAAGCCTGCACATCTTCCGCGAGGCCGCAGCGGCCGCGCGCAAGCCGGTGCTGCTCTACTCCATCGGCAAGGACAGCAGCGTGCTGCTGCATCTGGCGCGCAAGGCCTTCGCGCCGGGTCGCCTGCCGTTTCCGCTGCTGCATATCGATACCGGCTGGAAGTTCCGCGAAATGATCGCGTTCCGCGATGCGCTGGCCGCGCGCCTCGGGCTTGACCTGATCGTCCACACCAACCCCGAGGGCAAAGCGGCCGGCGTCAATCCGATCACGCATGGCAGCGCCGTGCATACCGACGTCATGAAGACGCAGGCCCTGCGCCAGGCCTTGGACGCCCACGGCTTTGATGTCGCTTTCGGCGGCGCCCGTCGAGACGAGGAGGCCTCGCGCGCCAAGGAGCGTATCGCCAGCCATCGCAGCCCCGGGCATCGCTGGGAACCCAAGCGCCAGCGGCCGGAACTCTGGCAGCAGTTCAATCTGCGCCACGCGCCGGGTGAGACCTTTCGCGTGTTTCCCATGTCGAACTGGACCGAGGCCGATATCTGGCGCTACATCGAGCGCGAGAACATCGAGGTGGTGCCGCTGTACTTCGCCAAGCCGCGTCCGGTGGTGCGGCGTTCGGGGACCTGGATCATGGTGGACGATGAGCGCCTGCCGCTGGAGGCTGGCGAGCAGCCGCAGCTGTTGAGCGTGCGCTTCCGCACCCTGGGCTGCTACCCGCTGACCGGTGCGATCGAAAGCGAGGCCGCGGATCTGCCGGCCGTGCTGGCCGAAATGGCGGCGTCTCGCGCATCGGAACGACAGGGCCGCCTGATCGACGGCGACGGGGCGGCCTCGATGGAGCGCAAGAAGCAGGAGGGCTAC
This sequence comes from Aquimonas voraii, assembly GCF_900101825.1. Taxonomy (GTDB): domain Bacteria; phylum Pseudomonadota; class Gammaproteobacteria; order Xanthomonadales; family Xanthomonadaceae; genus Aquimonas; species Aquimonas voraii. Next base: position 846,622 of record NZ_FNAG01000001.1, on the reverse strand, counting down.
TTCTGATGAACGCCCTGCCCCGGAGCCAGGATTCCGCCTTGAACGAGACCGCTGCCATCGCCCTGCCCGCGCCCGAACACCGGCCGCATCTGCGCCTGCTCACCTGCGGCAGCGTCGATGACGGCAAGAGCACGCTCATCGGCCGCCTGCTGTTCGAAACCGACAGCGTGCCGGATGACCAGCTCGCCAACCTCGAGCTGCTGTCGCGCCGTCACGGCACCCGCGGCGAGCAGGTCGACTACGCACTGCTGCTCGATGGCCTCTCGGCCGAGCGCGAACAGGGCATCACCATCGATGTGGCCTGGCGCTACTTCGGCACGACGCGCACGGCCTTCATCGTCGCCGATTCACCCGGCCACGCCGAATACACCCGCAACATGGTCACCGCCGCCAGTCACTGCGATCTCGCGGTGCTGCTGGTGGATGCCCGCCAGGGCCTGCTGCCGCAGACCCTGCGTCATGCCTGCATCGCGGCCTTGCTGGGCATTGAGCGGGTGGTGCTGGCGGTGAACAAGATGGACCGCATCGGCTTCGACGCCGAGGCCTTCGAGCGCATCGTCGAACGCTTCGCCGACTTCGCCGCACGGGTCGGTCTTGAGCACGTACAGCCGATCCCGCTGTGCGCGATCGATGGCGACAATCTGGTGCAGCGCAGCGCGCGCATGCCCTGGTATGCCGGCCCCGCCCTGCTGGAGCACCTGGAGGCGATGGCCGCCGAATTGGCCTCCGCCCCGCCGCGCCCGCGCCATGCGCCGCGCCTGCCGGTCAGCTGGGTGGTGCGGCCGGATGCCGATTTCCGCGGCTTCGCCGGTCAGCTTCAGGCGGGCGCGCTGCGGGTTGGCGACAGCCTGCGCAGCGTGCCCTCCGGCCAGACCTCGAAAGTGCGCGGGCTGTGGCTCGGCGAACAGACGCTGGACGTCGCCCATCCGGGTCAGTCCATCGTGTTGGCGCTGGAGGACGAAATCGACTCCAGCCGCGGCGATGTGCTGTGCGCGGCCTCGGATCCGGTCGAGGCCAGCGACCAGTTCGAGGTCGACATCGTCTGGCTGGGCGAGCAGCCCATGCTGCCTGGCCGCCCGTATCGCCTGCAGCTCGGCACCGCCAGCGCACTGGCCACGCCGGCCACGCCAAAGTACAGGCTCAACGTTGAGACGCTGGAGCACCTGGCCGCCCGCACGCTGGCGGTGAACGAGATCGGCCGCGTGAATCTGGCGCTCGATCGCGCCCTGCCTTTCGAGGCTTATGCCGACAACCCGGGCCTCGGCGGCGGCATCCTGATCGACACGCTCAGCCACCAGACCGTCGGCGCGGTGATGGTGCGCCACGCCCTGCGCCGGGCCTCCAACCTGCACTGGCAGGCGCTGGACATCAATCGCGCCAAGCGCGCCGGCCAGAAAGGCCAGAAGCCGGCGGTGCTGTGGTTCACCGGGCTGTCCGGCGCCGGCAAATCGACCATCGCGAACCTCGTCGAGAAACAGCTGCACGCGCTGGGCAAGCACACCTATCTGCTCGACGGCGACAATGTGCGTCACGGCCTCAACAAGGACCTCGGCTTCACCGATGCCGATCGTGTCGAGAATATCCGCCGCGTCGCCGAAGTGGCCAGGCTGATGGCCGATGCCGGCCTGATCTGCCTAGTCTCCTTCATCTCGCCTTTCCGCAGCGAGCGCGACTTCGCCCGCGGACTTCTGCCGCCGGGCGAGTTCTTCGAGGTGTTCGTCGATACCCCGCTCGAAGTCGCCGAGGCGCGTGACGTCAAGGGCCTGTACGCCAAGGCGCGGCGCGGCGAGCTGCGCAATTTCACCGGCATTGATTCGGCCTACGAACGACCGCAGTCGCCCGAGCTGCACCTGCAGGCGGACCAGCTGTCGCCGGAAGCGGCAGCCGAGGCGGTGATCGAGGGTTTGCGGCGCGCGGGGGTGCTCGAAGGCGAGCTCTGAACAGCGCCTAAGCCGGGGCCTACACCTGACCGATCGCTTCCAGCCCTGAGGTGGAACGCGCACTTGACGCAGAGCGAGCCCACATAGGGTGGGCCCTGGCCCACCAGGCCATCAGGGCTCGCCCCGCTGCAGCGCCTCACCGAATCGAGACCGAGTGTGCTGAAGCGTTCAGCCGTGGATGACCGGAGCCGGCATGGAGCCAATGGTGGGCCAGGGCCCACCCGATGGATTCGAATGGCAGGGCGCGCCCAACCAGATCAGTGTGTTTGCCGGGCTCGCCGCAATGAGGCGCGGCGGCCTTGCGGCTTCAGGCTGCGCCTGGCCGACAACTCAGCGCTTGCGCAGCGCGCCCGCCAGCAGCAGGACCGTGCCAACGCCCAGCAGAACGAAGCCCAGGGTCTTGCCCTGCTCGCCGCGATCGGCCACGCGGATGCCGCCATCGCCGACCTCCAACGCCTTGTCGCCCACCCGCAGCACTTCGTTCTTGCCTTCGATCTGGACCAATCCCGACACCAGCACGCCGCCGGCGATATCCAACAGCAGTCCGAGGGAGAGCAGCAGTGCGCGCATGGGCGTGGATCCGTTGTTCGTCGCCGCAAGGCGCGGCGCCGTCACTGTGCATAGAGGTCAGTATCGAGACAAGCCCTTTGCCCGCGCGATCGCTCATGCCGCAGGGCACCCCCTGAGTGCGCCCCATCTTTTCGCCTCGGCGGTGGTCCTCACGACCGGCGGGAGCGAGGAAACGGCAGCTGAATCACGATCCGGCATCTCGACGGCAGGGACTGGCGCGAGCAGTGAAGATCTCGTGAGACTCGGCGCCGCGGGATCCCCCGCGGTTCTGAAAGGACTCAGACATGCTTCAACGCAGCCTCATCACCCTTCTCGGCCTTGCCGCGCTCTCGCCCGCCCAGGCTGTCGACTGGCACGTCGGCGTCGGCGCGTTCGATGCGCTCGAGGATCGCTCCCTGTTCGAACCGCGCGACGGCGCCCGGGGCGAAACCGCGGTCACCGCGATAGCCGGCCTGCAATTCGGCCGCGGCTTCGGCATCGAAGCGGCCTGGGCCGACCTCGGCGAGCTCGAGCGCAGCGGTATCGCCGATGGCGGCTACCAGACCGACGGCGATCTGTGGTCGTTTGGCCTGACCTGGACCACGCAGAGCGGCGCGCTGCGGCCCTACGCCAAGGCCGGACTGTTCCAGCGCGAAGAGGAAGGCAGCGCGCTGACCATCGCTGGTCCGCGCCGGGTCTCCGACAACGACAGTGGCTGGATGGCCGAAGCCGGTGCGCGCTGGCACATCAGCGACCTGTTCGCGCTGCGCGCAGGCTACGCGCACTACGATTTCGACCGCGGTAGCGACGGCAGCGTGCAGATGATCGCGGAGCTGCATTTCCAGTGATCACGACGGAGCGGGCGCTGCCGCCCGCTCCCCACTTCCCACGCATTCCGTTCGCTCCCATGCGCGATTCCTGCACGGCGGCTCGGCGGCAACGCGTCTAGGCTTGCGTCATGAACGCCACAGCTGCAGTCGATGAATTCGATCACCCCCTCCTTGGGCTCGACAGGGAAGGCTTCTGCTTCCTGCCGCGTGCGCAGGCGCTGGCTCTGCTGCCAGCACAGGCCGACGTGGACTGGGAGGAGTTCGCCGGCAGCTGGAACGAGCTGGGGCTCGATGAGCACATGGCCGACGGCGGACGCTATCGGCGGCGGCGGCACGCGGTCCTTGCTGCGAGCCACGCACGCGGCATCGAGCGCCTGCCTGATGCGCCGCACTACCAGGCCCTGCACTACAACCGCCTGAACGGCGGTATCGAACGCTGGTTCCAGCCGATCCTGCCCGAGATTGCCGACAGCGCGGCCTTTCGCGCGCTCAGTGCATTCGCGCACGCGCTGTTCTCGCAACGGGCGCCGGAGGTCGAGCGCTGGCAGGTCGAGGCGCACCAGTTCCGCATCGAAGCCCTGCCGGGCCAACCCGGCCAACCGACGCCGGAAGGCGTGCATCGCGATGGCGTGGACTACGTGCTCGTCGCCCTGATCGATCGCCACAACATCCGCGAAGGCACCACCACCATCCATGCCGCCGACAGCACCCAGCTCGGCGCCTTTACCCTGACCGAACCGCTGGACATCGCCCTCGTCGATGACCAGCGCGTCTGGCACGGCGTCACCGCCGTCGAGCCGATGGATCCGGATGCGCCGGCCTGGCGTGATGTGCTGGTGTTGACCTTCAGGCGTGCCGAAGCGGTGCTGAGCGCTGCGTCAGCCTCATAGGCGAGGCCCCGTCCCACCCAGGCGAGTGTTGTTCCCAACACGCTCTCGTGCCTACGTTCGCGTCGGGCGCGGGGTGTTTCATCCGGGCACGGGGCGGCCGACGGGAGACGCGCGTTGGCAGACGACGTCAGCCCGGTCGGCGGAAGTGCACGCTTGGAGCGGGACAAACGGGGCGAGAGCCCGCGTACTGCATCACCCCATGGACTTCGGCGCCGTCGCATGCCGCTGCCGCAGCAGCGTCTCGACATCGCCCAGCGACAGCCCGCGCGCGCGCAGCAGCACCAGCAAGTGGTAGATCAGGTCGGCGCTTTCGCCGAGGAGGTCCGCGTCCTCCTGCGCCACCGCGGCCAGCGCGGTTTCCACGCCCTCCTCGCCCACCTTCTGGGCGATGCGGCGGATGCCGCCTTCGAACAGCTTGGTGGTGTAGCTGCCGACGGGGCGCTCGCGCTCGCGCTGGGCGATCAGCGCATCCAGATCACCGAGGAAGCTGCCCGGAGCATCGGGAAAACAGCTGGTGCGCTGCAGGTGGCAGGTCGGGCCCTGCGGATGCGCCTGGATCAACAGCGTGTCGGCATCGCAATCGGTCTCGACGCGAACCAGTTTCAGCACATGGCCGCTGCGCTCGCCCTTGGTCCACAAGCGCCCTTTGCTGCGGCTGAAGAAGGTGACGTGACGGCAGGCGAGCGTCATCTCCAGGGCTTCCCGATTCATGTAGCCCAGCATCAGCACGCGCAGGGTCCCGGCATCCTGCACCACCGCCGGCAGCAGGCCGTCCTGCTTGTCCCAGGCCAGCCGATCCAGCGTTTCGGGGCCGACCACCACGTCGTCAGACATCACGCACCTCGATGCCGCGCTGTTTGAGCGAGGTCTTGAGTTCAGGAATGGCGATCGCGCCGGAATGGAAGACGCTGGCGGCGAGCGCCGCATCCGCGTCGGCCTGCTCGAACACCTCGGCGAAGTGCTCGGGCGTGCCGGCGCCGCCGCTGGCCACCAGTGGCACGTGACAAAGTTCGCGCACAGCGCGCAGCTGCTCGATGTCATAGCCGGCGCGCACGCCGTCGGTGCCCATGCAGTTGAGCACGATTTCGCCGGCCCCGCGTTGCTGCACCTCGACCACCCAGTCGAGGGTGCGGCGACTGAGCGCGCGGGTCTTGCTGGGGTCGCCCGTGTACTGGCGCACGCGCCACTCGCCGTCCTCGTCGCGCAGGCTGTCGATGCCAACGACGACGCACTGCACGCCGAAGGCATCCGCCAGCTCGTTGATCAATTCCGGCCGCTCCAGCGCCGGCGAATTCACCGAGACCTTGTCGGCGCCGGCAAAAAGAATGGCGCGCGCATCCTCGACCGAGCGGATGCCGCCAGCCACGCAGAAGGGAATGTCGATGAGCCGAGCGACTCGCTCCACCCAGCCGCGATCGACGCTGCGGCCCTCGGGGCTCGCGGTGATGTCGTAGAACACCAGCTCATCCGCGCCGGCGTCGCGGTAACGTGCGGCCAGTTCCTCGATCGCACCCATCACCACGTGATCGCGGAAGCGCACGCCCTTCACCACTTGGCCATCGCGTACATCAAGACACGGGATCAATCGGCGGCTCAGCATGCCAGCGCCTCCTCGACGGTGAAGCGGCCATCCAACAGTGCCTTGCCGAGCACCACGCCGGCGGCGCCCGCGGCGCGCGCACCGCGAATGTCCTCCAGCGAAGACACCCCGCCCGAAGCGATCAGCGCGATCTCCGGCGCTCGCCGGACCACGTCCCGGTAGAGCTCGAGATTGGGCCCGCTCAGCATGCCGTCGCGGGCGATGTCCGTGCACAGCACGTGGCGCAAACCGGCTGCACGGTAGCGCTCCAGCAGCACGAACAGCTCCTCACCGGCGCTCTCGGTCCAGCCGTGCACCGGCAGCCGCCACACGCCGTCGGCATCGCGGCGCGTGTCGAGCGCCACGCAGAGCTGGCTGGCGCCGAACTGGTCCAGCCAGCGCAGCACCACGTCTGGCGACTTCACCGCCACCGAGCCGATCACCACGCGATCGACGCCGGCCGCCAGCAGCGCGTTCACGTCCTCGATACTGCGCACGCCGCCGCCGCTCTGGATGCGCAGGCCGCTCTGCGCGCGCAGCGCTTTCACCAGCGGCGCCAGCGTGTAGCCGCCGGCCTTGGCGGCATCCAGATCCACCAGATGCAGCCATTCGGCGCCCGCGCTGGCGTAGTCCAGCGCCAGCTGCAGCGGGTCGGCTGCGTAGCGGGTTTCCTGGGCGTAGTCGCCCTGCTTGAGCCGCACCACGCGTCCGTCGCGGACGTCGATGGCGGGAATTGCGACAAAGCCGGTCATTGGCCGTCCCACTCCATGAAGTTCTTGAGCAGCTGCGCGCCCACCGCCGCCGAGCGCTCGGGATGGAACTGCGCGCCAGCGACGTTGCCGCGGCGGACGATGGCGCTGAAGGCCTCGCCGTGCGTGCTGGACGCCAGCGTGTAGTCGCCCACCGGCGCGGCATAGCTGTGCACGAAGTAGGCTTGCGCGCCTTCGGCGATGTCGTTCAGCAGCGCCGAGTCGCGCTCGCGATGCAGGCGGTTCCAGCCCATGTGCGGCACGCGCACACCGGGGAACTCCTTCAGCTTCTGCACCTGGGCAGGAATGAGACCCAAGCCTTCGACATCGCCCTCGGCGCTGCGCTCGAACAGCAGCTGCATGCCGAGGCAGATGCCGAACAGCGGCCGCGGAAACGCGCGGATCGCATCCACCAGCTGCAGCTCGCGCAGCCGTGCCATCGCTGCACCGGCGGCACCGACGCCGGGCAGCAGGGCGCGTTCGGCCTGGGCAAGTTCGTCGGCGCTGCGCACCAGAGTCGCCTGCACGCCAAGCCGCTCCAGCGCATAGCAGACCGAGCCGATGTTGGCGACGCCGGAATCAATGACCGCCAGCCGCATCAGAGCGTCCCCTTGGTGCTGGGCAGGTCGAAGCCCTCGCGCTTGATCGCCGCGCGCAGGGCGCGCGCGACCGCCTTGAAGCTGGCCTCGACCATGTGATGGGCGTTGTCGCCGCGCACCGACAGGTGCAGGTTCAGGCCGGCGGTCTCGCACAGCGAGCGGAAGAAATGCGGCACCAGCTCGGTCGGCAGTTCGCCCACGCGCTCGCGCGGGAAGCTCCCGTCGAACACGAAGTAGGGACGGCCGCTGAGATCCAGCGAGGCGCGCACGAGCGTCTCGTCCATCGGGATCACCAGATCCAGCGCCGCGGGCTTCGCTTCAGCGGCACCCTCTTCGCCTTCCGCGGCCCAGGCGTAGCGGCCGATGCCGCGCTTGTCGCCGAGCGCCTGCTTCAGGGCCTGTCCCAGCGCCAGCGCACTGTCCTCGACCGTGTGGTGCTCGTCGATGTGCAGGTCGCCCGCGCACTTCAGCTTGAGCGCAAAGCCGCCGTGCTTGCCGAGCTGCTCCAGCATATGGTCGAAGTAGCCAAGACCGGTCAACGCGACCGGCTCGGCCGGGCGATCCAGATCGACATGCACTTCGATCTTGGTTTCCTTGGTGATGCGCTCGACGCTGGCCTGACGCGGCGCATCGGCCAGCAGATGGGCGATCTCGGCCCAGGTGTATTCCGGGCCCTTGCCGGCCGTGGCCTTGGCGCCGGAGGTCACCTTCAAGCGAAAGCCGCGCACGCCGAGGTTGTCGGCGAACTCGATGTCGGTATCGCGGTCACCGACCATGGCGCTGCCGGCGAGGTCGATGCTGCGATCACGCAGGTAGTGCATGACCAGACCGAGGCGCGGCTTGCGCGTGGGCGCGTTGTCCTGCGGGAAGCTGGTGTCGATCAGCACCTCGCGGAAGGTGATGCCCTGCGACTCGAAGATCTGCATCATCAGATCGTGCGGGGCCTGGAAGCTCTCCCGTGGGTAGGCCTCGGTGCCCAGGCCGTCCTGGTTCGACACGATCACGAACTCGAAGCCGGCGGCCTTCAACTTCAGCATCGCCGGGATCACGCCCTCGACCAGACGCAGCTTGGCGTAGCTGTCGATCTGGTAGTCCGCGGGCTCCTCGATCATGGTGCCGTCGCGGTCGACGAACAGAATGCGCTTCATGCCGCGGCCTCCTGCGTGGCGTTGGCGAACACGGCCAGCGCCGCGGCGTTCTCCTCCGGCGTGCCGATCGACACGCGCAGGCAGTCGCCCAGCAGCGGATAGCGGCTGACGTCGCGCAGCACCACGCCTGAGGCGAGCGCGCGCCGATAGATCGCTGCAGGATCCGTACAGCGCACCACCAGGAAATTGGCATCGGACGGGTACACGCCGAGGACGCCGGGCGTCGCCGCAAGCCGCGCGGCCAAGGCCTCGCGGCCGGCGATCAGCTCGGCGACGTGGACCTGCGTCTTTGCGAGCACCTCAGGCTGCAGGGCCGCCAGCGCCGCCCGCGCGCAGGGCGCTGAGATCGGATACGGCGCCATGATCGCACGCAGCACGCGGATCAGCTCGGGCGCGGCGATCAGGCTGCCGATGCGGGCGCCTGCCAGGGCATGCGCCTTCGACAGCGTGCGCAGCACGGCCAGCTGCGGAAAGCGCTGGCGCAGTGAGGTCGCCGAGGCCTGCTGCATGAACTCGCCGTAGGCCTCGTCGACCACCACCACGGCGCGGCCTTCGAGTGCCGAGGCAATGCGCTCGATGGTCTCGACCGGCAAGGCCTGCCCGGTCGGGTTGTTGGGCGAGCACAGGAAGACCAGCTTGACCGGATTGCTCAGGGCCGAGGCAATCACCGCGTCGGCATCCAGCGCGAAGGGCCGCGCCGCGTCGCCGGTGGCTGCAAGCGACACCTCGACCAGCCGCGCGTTCTGCACGCGTGCGGCAACGGCATACATACCGAAGGTGGGTGGGCAGATCAGCACGGCATCCTCGCCGGCGCGGCACAGCGCGCGCACCAGCAGGTCGATGGGCTCATCGCTGCCGCGGCCGACCAGCAGCTCATCAGCGCTCACGCCGTAAAGTGATGCCAGCGCCTGCACCAGCGCCTCGGGCTGTGGCTCCGGATAGCGGTTCAGGCCTTCGCCGCCAGCGATTTCCGGCGCCCAGGGCGACTCGTTGGCATTGAGGAAAACGCGGCCGCCGCTGGCCTCCTTGCGCGCGGACGAATAGCCACCGAAGCCGCTCAGGTCCGGGCGAACCAGATCCAGCAGCGCGCTCATGCCCTGCCCTCCGCGATTGCGGCGAGCCGTCGCGTGACCGCGCGCTCGTGCGCGATCAGGCCTTCGGCGCGCGCCATCTCGGCGGCGTCGGGGCCGGCGATGTTGAGACCTTCGGCGCTCACCTCCTGCACCGTGATCAGCTTGACGAAGCTCGCCACCGACACGCCGCTGTAGGCGCGCGCGGCGCCATAGGTCGGCAGCACGTGGTTGGTGCCGCTGCAGTAGTCGCCCAAGGCTTCGGGCGCCAGCGCGCCAAGGAAGATCGAGCCGGCGCTGCGCACGCGGTCCAGCCACTGGCGCGGTTGTTCGACCTGCAGGATCAGGTGTTCGGGCGCGTAGCGATTGCTGATCTCGATGGCCTGCGGAATATCGCGGCTCAGGATCAGACGAGCGTGGGTCAGGGCCTTGGCGAGGATCTCGCGGCGCGGCAGCTCGGCGGTCTGCTTCTCAAGTTCGACCGCCACGGATTCGAGCAGCGCCTGCGAGTCGGAGATCAGCAGCACCTGCGAGTCCGGGCCGTGCTCGGCCTGGCTCAAGAGATCAGAGGCGATGAATTCCGGCGAGGCGGTGGCATCGGCGATGACCAGCACCTCGGAAGGGCCGGCCGGCATGTCGATGGCCGCACCGTCCGGATCGTTCGCCACCTGCAGTTTGGCCTCGGTGACCCAGGCATTGCCGGGGCCGAAGATCTTGTCGCACTTCGGCACCGACTCGGTGCCATAGGCCATGGCGGCAACGGCCTGCGCGCCTCCAAGCTTGAACACGGTGCTGATCCCGCACAGGCGGGCAGCCACCAGCACAGTCGGATCGACGCTGCCGTCTGGCTTGGGCGGCGTACACAGAACAATCTCGCTGCAGCCCGCGATGCGCGCAGGCACACCAAGCATGATCGCGGTCGAGGGCAGCGGTGCGCTGCCGGCAGGCACGTAGAGTCCAACGCGCTCGATCGGGCGGATCACCCGCTCGCAGTTCAAGCCCGGCGCGGTCTCCAGCGCATAGCCGCGCGGCGCGCCGGCCTCGTGGAATTTGACCAGGCGCTCGATGGCATGGGTGATGGCCTGCTTGAGCGCGGGCGAAACCTGCGCTTCTGCGGTCGCGAACTCGTCTTCGGTGACGCGGAAGCTGCCGAGCTCGCAGCCATCGAAGCGGCGGGTCAAGGCGCGCAGGGTGCTGTCGCCGTCCGCGCGCACCTGGGTGAGGATGCGCTCGACGTTCTCGGCCAGGACGGCGCGCGCACCCTGAGCGGGTCGGCGCAGGGCCATGCGGCGCTGGGCGTCGTCGATGCGGTTCCAGTCCAGCACGCGCAGCTCGCGGGCAGCGAAGGGGACGGGGCGCTCGCCGGTTGTGCGTTCGGCAGCGGTCTTTTCGGTCGTGGTGCTCATGTCAGCATCTGCTCCACCGGCAGCACCAGCAGTCGGCGCGCGCCGGCCTTCTTCAGATCTTCAAGTTGCTGCCAGGACAAGCTGCCCTGGCAGATCGCCTGCACGCCGACGCCATTGGGCTGGCCGTCCAGGCTCAGGATCGTCGGCCGCTCCTCGCTGGGCAGCAGGCGCAGCACGTCGTCGAGCATGGCGCGCTCGGTTTCCAGCATCAGCAAGCGCGCATCGCGGACCTGCAGCACGCCGTCCAGGCGACGCAGCAGCTGGGTGGCGATGTCGCCGCGCTCGTCCATCAGCGGATCGGCCGGACCGGCCAGCACGGCCTCGCTCTCGTGGATCACCACGGCCTCGCGCAGCTGGTTGGCCGCCAGCGTACCGCCGGTCGAGACCAGGTCGCAGATCGCCTCGGCCTTGCCGAGACGGGGCGCGATCTCGACCGAGCCGGACAGAATCACGATCTCCGCCCGCACGTTGTTGCGCTTCAGCCAGTCCTCGAGCAGGGCCGGATAGCTCGTCGCAATGCGCAGGCCAGCCAAGCTTTGCGGCCCGTTCCAGGCCATGTCCTGCGGCAGCGCGATCGACAGCCGGCAGCGGCCAAAACCGAGCGCGCGCACTTCCTTGAAGGCCGGCGGCAGGCCGCGAGCGGCGCGATCCAGGGCCTGCTCGTCGAGCACATTGCGGCCGACGATGCCGTAGTCGCAGGTGCCTTCCGCGATCAGTCCGGGGATGTCGTCATCACGCACCAGCAGCAGGTCGACGGGCTGCGATTCGCCGAAGCAGAACAGGCGGTCACGGCTTTCGCGGAAGGTGAGGCCGGAGCGTGCCATCAGCTCGCGGGCGGGGTCGGACAGGCGTCCATTCTTCTGCGCGGCGATGCGCAGACGATCACGATTCTTCACGGGGGAATGCTCGAAACAGGGAGAGGGTATGCAGCGGGTTCAGCGTTTGGCGGCAGCGATGCCGGAGGGATCGTGCAGCTTCAAATGTCGCGCGGCGGCACGGTAGCCGCCAGCGCCGTGGGTAAGGCAGCGCGCCACCCGCCCGACCGTGGTCACACTCACGCCGGTCAAGTCGTGGATGTCGCGATACGTACGCCCGGCCAGAAGAAGGGGCACTACGCGCCAGCGATCCGCCAGAGCCTCGAGCTCCGCCGGCGTACACAGGTCATCGAGGAAAGCCGCGATCTCGGCAGGATCCCGCAGCTTGGCCAGCGCCTCGCACAGCGCGAACACCGGATCGGCTGCAGGCTGGACCACCGGCGCGGGCTTGCGCTCACGGGGGCTGCTGACAGCAGGCGCTTCGGGGCTGGCGATACGTCGCTTCACGGCGGACTCTTGTAATAGCGTGTTGATACATTAAACGGATATTGTGCTGCCGACAAGCAACAGACCGTGAAGACCGCCCGGTCTCCCACACGGGATACCTTCGCAGCCGGCGCCGATCCGCGAGGCGTGGCGGCTCGCGAGCGCTGCGCGCCTGCGGAATTGCCGCCGCTGCCCGACGCCGCGGATCCGAGCCACGCTGCAGCCGCTACCATCGCCGCTTCGACCTCTACGGACCGCGCACGCAATGCCCTCCCGCTCCCGCCGCCCCCGATTGCTGCGCTACACCGTGCGAACCCTGGCCGCGTTCGGCCTGCTGCTGGCGCTCGCCCTGATCGGCGCCTGGTTGCTGCTGCGCGCGAGCCTGCCGCAGCTGGCGGGCGAAGGCCGCATCGCAGGTCTATCCGCCCCCGTGCAGGTCGAACGTGACGCCCTCGGCGTGGTGACGTTGCGCGCGGAGAGCCGCAGCGATGCGCTGCGCGCGCTCGGATTCGTCCACGCCCAGGAACGCTACTTCGAGATGGATCTGGCGCGGCGCAGCGCAGCCGGCGAACTGGCGGCTCTCGTCGGAGCGGTTGCATTGCCGCGCGACCGGGCCCATCGGACGCACCGGCTGCGCGCCCGCGTACGGGCGGAGATCGAACGCGCGCCAGCGGATCAGCGCGAACAGCTGCAGGCCTACGTCGAGGGCGTCAACGCCGGGCTCGCTGCGCTCGGCAGCCGACCTTGGGCGTATTGGCTGCTGCGCGTCCAGCCCGAACCCTGGCGCGAGGAGGACAGCCTGCTCGCAGGCCTCGCCATGTTCTTCGACCTGCAGGACTCGCAGAACCGTCGCGAACTGGGGCTGCTGCAGCTACGCGCGCATCAGCCGGACGCATTGGTGGATCTCGTGGCCGCACCCGGCAGCGCGCATGACGCGCCACTCTTCGGAGAAGCCCTTCCGTCGATCTCGCCCACAGCCCTGCTGGCAGCGCTGTGGAGCGGGGCCACCGCTCCCCAAGCCACTGAGTCCGATCAGGAGGCGGCAGCCAGCGACGAAGCATCGAGCCCCACCGACCCCGAGCCACCAAGCCCCGGCAGCAACAACTTCGCCGTTGCCGGCGCACTCACGGCCGACGGCCGCGCCCTGGTGGCAGACGACATGCACCTCGGGCTGCGCGCACCCGGCGTGTGGTTTCGGGTACGTCTGGTCTACCCGGACCCGGAGGCGCCGGGCGGCCAGGTTGACGCTACCGGCGTCAGCCTGCCGGGCGTGCCCGCCCTGGTGGTCGGCAGCACTGGCCACGTCGCCTGGGGCTTCACCAACAGCTATGGCGACTGGCACGACTGGGTGCAGGTTGACTTCACCGACACCAGTCGCACCCGCTACCGCACGCCGGAGGGCGAGGAAACACTGACCCTGCATCGCGAGGTGCTGGCGGTGCGCGGAGGCGAGCCGGAAACTTTGGAGACCCGCGAAACCCGCTGGGGGCCCCTGCTCGCCACCGCGCCGGACGGCACCGAGCTGGCCCTGCGCTGGACGGCGCACCGTCCGGGCGCCATCGACCTTGGCATGGCCGACCTGCTGCGCGCCGCCGACTTGGAACAGGCGCTCGCCGTCGCCCAGCGCAGCGGTACCCCGGTACAGAATTTCGTGGCTGGTGATCGCAGCGGCCGAATCGGCTGGACCCTGATGGGGCGCATTCCGCAGCGCTTGGGCGACTGCGATCCGCTGCGCCCACTGCGCCCACTGGACGGCTGCGACTGGGCGGAAGACTGGTTGTCGCCTGAGGCGGCGCCACGGCTGCTCGACCCCGACACGCACCGCCTGTGGACCGCCAACTCCCGAGTGGTAGACCTGGCTACGCTGCGCACCGTCGGCGACGGCGGCTATGACCTTGGCGCGCGTCCGGCACAGATCCGCGATCAGCTGATGTCCAAGCAGCATTTCACCGAGGAGGACCTGCTGGCGGTCCAGCTCGACGACCGCGCCCTGTTCCTCCAGGGCTGGTGGCAGCGGCTGCGGGTTCAGCTGGAAGCGGCCCCGAGCGCGCCAGAACTGGCAGCGCTGGAGGCAGCAACGCGAGAGCGCCCCGAGCGCGCCAGCATCACTTCGGTCAGCTACCGCGCCTCGCGAAGCTTCCGAACCCTGCTGGTGGAGGCTTTCAGCGAACGTCTGTTCGCACCCGCACGGGACGCACTGGGCGAAGATTTCGCCGAGCCCAAGCTGTCGCAGCTCGAAGCAGTGCTGCAAGCCTATCTCGCCCTGCCCGCCGACGCCCTGCCGCCCGACTGGCCAACACCCGCCCAGCTTCAGCGCGATGCCGCGCTCGAGCTCGCAGGCGAATGGGCATCGCAAGGCGGGGATTTGGGTGAGCGCACCTGGGGCGAGCGCAATACCAGCGCGATTTGCCATCCCCTGGCCGGGGCACTCGGGCCCGCCCGCAATCTGCTGTGCATGCCCGGCGAGCCCCTGCCCGGCGACAACCACATGCCGCGAGTGCAGGGCCCGTCCTTTGGCGCAAGTCAGCGCATGGTGGTCTCGCCCGGTCGGGAGGCCGAAGGGATCTTCCACATGCCCGCCGGTCAGAGCGGCCACCCGCTCTCACCGTTCTGGCGCGCGGGCCACGACGACTGGTCTGCCGGCCGACCCAGCGACTTCCTCCCCGGCGCCGCGATACACTTGCTGACATTGCAGCCGTGAGGGATCACAGTCCGACGCGGCCGACCGATCGAAATCAGGCACTGCCTGACATCCTTCGCCCCCAGACGGTCATTTTGTGACGCACCCTGTCGGTCTTGCCCTGACTTGCAGGCCATAATGACCGCAAGTCCGACCTCGGACCCGATGCCCGCCCTGCCGTCACCGCTGGAGTCGCCATGACGTACCTGATCCGCCTGCTGTCCACGCTCCGCTACATGACCCTGCGACGCCAACTGCGCGAAATGCGGACGATCGTGGAGTCGCTGTCCCCCAGCACCCGGTCGGCCGTCGCCACCCTGACCATGGGCGAGATCCAGAATGCGGCGCGCGCGCCCGTGCCGCATCTGTACGGTGCGCAGGAAGTGCATCGCTACCAGCCTTGGAGTGATGCCGCCACCCAAGCCTTTGGGAAGGCACGCAGCAGCGTCGCCCAGCTCAAGCTGCGCGGCATCGCACTGTGGCTTGCGGTTGTCTACCACGAGACCCGCGACATGCCGCACGCCGGGCTCGCCGAGATCCACCGAGAAATTCTCGGCATGCTGGGGCATCTGAAGGGGACCTACGCCGGCGCGGCCGCCTCCAAGATGGGCCTTGAAGGCATCTGAGGGCTGAGCCGCACGCTGCAACGAACAACGGGGCCTCGCGGCCCCGTTTTCGTTTCGATCGGCGGTGACGCCGACTCAAGGTCGCAGACAACGCCTCGCGATGCCTGCATACACGGTCGGCAACGTGTGTAGATCCTCCAAGCGCACAGCCTCGTCGATCTTGTGGATGCTGGCGTTCAAGGGGCCGAGCTCGACGACTTCGGCGCCGAGCGGGGCGATGAAGCGGCCATCGGAGGTGCCGCCCCCGGTGTTCTCGTCCGGCTGGATGCCGAGTTCGCGCGCCAGCGTCTCCCGCACCGCCGCGCGCAGCCGGCCCTCGCCGGTGTGGAAGGGCTCACCGGACCGATGCCAGCGGAAGCCCGCGCGCACCTGATGGGCCGCGAAAGCGGACTGGATCTCGTGGATCAGCGCATCGGCCGTCCAGCGCGGCGAGTAGCGCAGGTTGAACTGCACCTCGGCCGTACCCGGAATGACATTGCTGGCGCCGGTGCCAGCCTTGAAGTTGGCGATCTGGAAACTGGTCGGTGGAAAGTCCGGCCACGGATCTCCGTCCCAGTCGCGCGCGCACAGCTCGGCCAGCACCGGCAGGGCGCGGTGGATCGGGTTGACCGCCTTCTCGGGATAGGCCACGTGGCCCTGCACGCCGAGCACGGTGGCGGTGCAGGTGAGCGAACCGCGCCGACCAATGCGCACGACATCCCCGAGGCGCTGGGAAGACGAAGGCTCGCCGACGAGGCAGTAGTCAATGCGCTCGCCACGCACCGCGAACAGTTCAGCCACCCGGCGCACGCCGTCAATCGCATCGCCCTCTTCATCGGAGGTCAGCAGCAGTCCCACCCTTCCCTGCCAGTCACGGAGGGCGGCGAGGTCTTCCAGCGCCAGCACGAAGGCCGCCACGCTGCCCTTCATGTCGGCCGCCCCGCGACCGCGCAGCAGGCCGTCGGCAGTGAGGGTCGGCTCGAAGGGCGGGCTGGTCCATTGCTCCGCCGGTCCCGGCGGAACGACGTCGGTATGGCCGAGAAAGACCAGCGTGGGGCCTTCATCGCCCAGCGTGGCCCACAGGTTGTCGACCTCGCCGAAGCGCAGATGCTCGACTTGGAAGCCTGCGGCGCCGAGTCGCTGCGCGATCAGCGCCTGGCAGCCGGCATCGGCCGGCGTCACCGAGGGGCGGCGGATCAGTTCACAGCTGAGCTCGACGACGTCCATGCGCGAGCTTCAGCCGCCGAAGCGCTGACCGAACTGCTTCTCGGTGAAGCCCACCGACACGCCATCGTCGCCGACCACGACCGGGCGCTTGACCAGCGCCGGGAACTCCTTGATGAGCGCCAGCCACTCGGCGTCGCTGGCCGGCTGCTTGCGCTCGGCGGGCAGGTCGCGCCAGGTGTAGCTCGCGCGATTGACGAGCTTCTCCCACGTCAGCGTCTTTGCCCAGGCCTTGAGCAGCTTGGGTTCGATGGGATGCTCGCGGTAGTCCACGAAGGTGTGCGCGATGCCGCGGGCATCCAGCCAGGCGCGGGCCTTGTCGCAGGTGCTGCACTTGTCGAGACCGTAGAGGGTGGGCATGTCTTGGGCCGGGATTCGTGATTGGGGATTCGGGATTCGCAAGTTCACCAGCGAGCACGTCGCGAGATTGCGATTGACCGTTTCGATGTGGCGCGACGCAGCATGAGGCAGGGGAACTCGAGTCAGGGTCGACCTTCGGCGAATCCCGAATCCCCAATCACGAATCCCGATCGAAAGCTACTCGCCGGACCTCAACAACTCATTGATACTCGTCTTCGCCCGCGTCTTCTCGTCGACCTGTTTGACGATCACCGCGCAGTACAGCGAGTGGCTGCCGTCCTTTGCCGGCAGCGAACCGGAAACCACGACACTGCCGGCGGGCACGCGACCGTAGCTGATCTCGCCGGTGGCGCGGTTGTAGATTCGGGTGCTCTGGCCGATGAACACGCCCATGCCGATCACCGAGCCGCGCTCGACGATCACGCCTTCGACGACTTCCGAACGCGCGCCGATAAAGCAGTCGTCCTCGATGATCGTCGGCGAAGCCTGCAGGGGCTCCAGCACGCCGCCGATGCCGGCACCGCCGCTGATGTGCACGCCGCGTCCGATCTGCGCGCAGCTGCCGACCGTCGCCCAGGTGTCGATCATGCAGCCATCGCCCACGTGGGCGCCGATGTTGACGAAGCTCGGCATCAGCACCACGTCGCGCCCGAGGTAGGCACCTCGGCGCACCACCGCACCGGGCACCACGCGCACGCCCTGTTCGGCCGCCCAGTTGCTCTCGCCGGTCTCGATGCTGCGCAGGGGCACCTTGTCCCAGGCCTGCAGCAGGCTGCCGGCCGGGTCGTGGGCCGGCTCGGGCATCAGCCGGTTGCCGCTGCAGCGGAAGGACAGCAGTACGGCTTTCTTGATCCACTCGTTGACCTGCCAGCCGCCACCGACCGGCTCCGCCACGCGCAGGCGACCCGCTTCGAGTTCGGCCAGCACGCGTTCGACGGCAGGGCGCGTGCTGCCATCGATCTCCTCCACGGTGAGGCTGGCGCGGCGCTCGAAGGCGCTTTCAATGAGGGGCCTCAGTTCAAGCATGGGCAGGCTGTCGTGCATTCGGCAAATCCTTGTCGGTGCTGTCCGTGAGTGCCTCGACCAAGGCAGCGCGCAGCGCCTCCAGCCGAGCGTCGTCGACGATGGCGCGATTGGCCTCGTCACTGATCTGAAAGAAGTCCTCGGCGCGCTCGCCGAAGGTGGCGATGCGCGCGTCGTGCAGGCGGATGCGGTGCGCACGCAGCACCGCGGCCGCTCTCGCGAGCAGGCCTGGACGGTCGGTGCACACCAGCATCATGCGGGTGCGGTCGTGCGTCGCGTCCTGGCTGAACTCGATCTGCACCGGGATGCGGAAATGCCGCAGCTGGCGCGGGATCATCCGGTTTGGTGGCGAGATCTCCTCGGGCATCTGCGCCAGCGCCTCGCGCAGCGTCGTCGCTACCGTGGCAGCTCGACGCTCCGGCGAGACGAAATCCATGCCCGCGTCCAGCACCTGGAAAGTGTCGAGGCTGAAGCCGGTGGTCGAAGTGACGATTCGCGCTTCGGCCACTGACAAACCCAGGCGGTCCAGGGTCGTCGCAGCTACCGCGAACAGGCCGTCACGGTCGGGCGAATAGACAAAAACTTCGAGCGCACCCGAGCGCGAATGAGGGCGCACCAACACCAGCGGCAGGTCCGGCTCGCCCGCCTGGGCGATGCCGCGGGTCTGCCAGGCGATCTGCTCGGGGCTATAGCGAAGGAAGCTCTCGTGGGGAAAGCCCGCCCAGACGCGATCGATGTCGGCCGCTTCGATGCCGGCGTCCAGCAGGCGCTCACGTGCGACCGCGCGCGTTTCCTGAATGCGCTCGTCGGCATAGACACGGTTCTCCAGCCCGCGTCGCAGGGCGAAGCGCGTGGCGCCATGCAGGTCGGCCAGCAGGCGATCCTTCCAGGCATTCCACAGCTTCGGGCTGGTGCCGGCGATGTCGGCGACGGTCAACAGGTAGAGATAGTCGAGGCGCTCGCGCTCGCCGACGATGCCGGCGAATCGGGCAATGACCTCGGGGTCGGAGATGTCCTGGCGCTGGGCGGTGACCGACATGGTCAGGTGCTCGCGCACCAGCCAGGCCACGAGATCGGCGTCCGCGGTGGACAGGCCATGAGCCAGGCAGAACTCGATGGCATCCTCGGCGCCCAGCTTGGAGTGGTCGCCGCCTCGGCCCTTGGCGATGTCGTGGAACAGCGCGCCGAGCAGCAGCAGCTCGGGCTTGCGCAGACGAGGCCACAGGTCGTGCGCCAGGGCGAAGCGCTGCTTGGAGTCCTCGGAAGCGAAGCTCTCGATGTTCTTCAGTACGGTCAGCGTGTGCTGGTCGACCGTGTAGACATGGAAGAGGTCGTACTGCATGCGCCCCGAAACGTTGCCGAAGGCCGGCAGGTAGCGGGCCAGTACGCCCAGCTGCCACATCCGGGTCAGCGTCATCACCGGCTGCGGCCCGCGCAGCAGGCGCATGAAGGCAGCGCGAGACTCGGCGCGCTCGCGGAAGCCCTCGTCGATCAGCGGCAGGGCCTCGCCCAGCGCCCGCGCCGTGCTGGAATGCAGGCCGCGGATCGAGGGATTGCCCGCCCAGACGCGGAAAAGCTCCAGCACCTTCAGTGGCTCGCGCTGGAAAGCCTTGGCATCGAGGAGGCGCAGGTAGCCGGCGCCAACCGCGAAGTCCTCGTCCAGCGGCTCGATACCCGGCTCGCCGGTCAGCGATTCCTCGAAGCGCTGCAGCAGCCGGCCGTTCAACCTCAACACGACGGCAGCGCTGCGGAAATAGCCCTGCATCAGCTGCTCGACCGCGAGATTGTCGGCAGCCTGGTCCTTGAAGCCGAGACGCGCCGCCAGCGGCCGCTGGAAGTCGAACAGCAGGCGCTCCTCGCGCCGCCCGGCGACCAGATGCAGACCGAAGCGCAGATGCGAGAGCGCGCGACGCTCGCGCTCGAAGGCGATGAGTTCATCGCCGCCGATCGCGCCGAGCGGCTTCAGCTCGGAGACCTCGCGCACGCCGTAGATGCGCTGCGCCATCCACGACAGCGTGTGCAGGTCACGCAGGCCGCCGGGGCCCTCCTTGAGATTGGGCTCGAGGTTGTAGGCGGTATCGTTGTAGCGGGCATGACGCGCGCGCTGTTCGGCGCGCTTGGCTTCGAAGAACGCGTCCGGCGTCCAGAAGCCCTCGCTGCGCACGCTGCGGGCCAGCCGCTGGCCAGGCTTGGGGTCACCGCAGATCGGCCGGAGCTCCAGCAAGGCGGTGGCGATGGTGGCGTCCTTGCGGTCTTCCTCGATGCACTCGTCCACCGAGCGCACCGCATGGCCGGGGGCAAGTCCTGCGTCCCAGAGGCGGGTCAGGAAGCGTTCGATGCACGGCTGCCGAACATCGTCGATAGGCACTTCGCAGAGCAACAGGATGTCGACGTCCGAGTGCGGGAAGAGTTCGGCGCGGCCGAATCCGCCCGTCGCCAGCAGGGCCAGACCCTGCGCGTCCCCGAAATCGCGGCGGAAGGCATCGCGCAGAACCGCATCGACCTGCTGGCTGCGGTCGGCCAGCAGGCCGTCGATGTCGGCGCCTCTGTCGAACGCCTCGGCGCGGCGGGCATCACCCGCGGCGACTTCGGCCTTGACCAAGGCCTGCCAGGCGGCATCTTCGATCGCTGCCGCAAGTCGCGCATCGAGTCCGGCCAGGGCGCCAGGCACGCTCACTTCGGCACGCGCCCCTTGTCACCCAGGGTCAGGACGTCGAAACCGGTCTCGGTCACCGCGATCATGTGCTCCCACTGCGCGGACAGCGAGCGATCCTTGGTGACCACGGTCCAGCCGTCCGGCATCAGTCGGGTGTGGCGGGCACCGGCATTGACCATGGGCTCGATGGTGAAGGTCATGCCGGGCTTCAGCACCACACCCGTGCCGGGCACGCCGTAGTGCAGCACCTGCGGATCCTCGTGATAGACCTGACCGATGCCGTGGCCGCAGTACTCGCGCACCACCGAGAAACGCTCGGATTCGACGTAGCTCTGGATGGCATGGCCGATGTCGCCCAGCGTGGCGCCGGGGCGCACCGCACGGATGCCGCGCCACATGGCCTCGAAGGTCACGTCAACCAGGCGCTTCGCCAGTACGGACGGCTCGCCGACGAAGTACATGCGACTGGTGTCGCCGTGCCAGCCGTCCTTGATGACGGTGACGTCGATATTGATGATGTCCCCGTCCTTCAGCACCTTGGACGGGCTGGGGATGCCGTGGCAGATGACGTTGTTGACCGAGGTGCAGATGGTCTTGGGGAAGCCGCGGTAGCCGACGTTGGCGGGGATGGTCCCCTGGACCTTCACGATGTGCTCGTTGCAGATGCGGTCGAGCTCCTCGGTGCTGACGCCGGGCTTGACGTGCGGGGTGATGATGTCGAGCACTTCCGCGGCCAGCCGTCCGGCCTCGCGCATGCACTCGATCTGATCAGGGGTTTTCAGGGTGATGGCCATGCGCACGATTATCGGCCAGCGCGGCCTGCCGGGGAAACCGCCATTCGGACTGCAGCCGCCGATCCCTGCCTGCGCGGCCTGCGCGCGCGGATTTGCGCATGGAGCCCAGCCGGGCTATGCTTCCGCGGCTTTGTGGACGCCGCGCGCGTCCATGGACACGCCCACGCCGGGCGTCACCGGCGAATTCACACACAGGTCGCACCCCGTCCAGCGGGGTCCTGCAAGGCTCGAAAAGCCTGGCAGGCGCTGGATGCGAGCCCTGTGGAGGACCAACCCCGGAGCCTGCGCCTTGACCCGCGCTCGAGCTCATTTCTTTCTCAGGAGCATCCCATGCCCCAGGTCACCATGCGTCAGATGCTGGAAGCCGGCGTCCATTTCGGCCACCAGACCCGTTACTGGAACCCCAAGATGGGTCCGTACATCTTCGGCGCCCGCGGCAAGATCCACATCATCAACCTCGAGAAGACGGTTCCGCTGTTCACCGACGCGATGAACTTCCTCTCCGGCCTGGCGCAGAAGCGCGGCACCATCCTGTTCGTCGGCACCAAGCGCTCCGCGCGCGAGGCGGTCCGTGAGGAAGCCAGCCGCTGCGGTCAGCCCTTCGTCGCCCAGCGCTGGCTGGGCGGCATGTTGACCAACTTCCGCACCGTCAAGGGCTCGATCGCCCGCCTGAAGGAGCTGGAAGCCGCTGCCACCGACGGCACCTTCGAGAAGCTGGTCAAGCACGAAGTGCTGCAGCTGCAGCGCGAAGCCGAGAAGCTCGAGGCCTCGCTGGGCGGCATCAAGAACATGAACGGCCTGCCGGACGCCCTGTTCGTGATCGACATCGGTCACGAGAACATCGCCGTGCAGGAAGCGAAGAAGCTGGGCATCCCGGTCGTTGCCGTGGTCGATACCAACTACGACCCGAGCCTGGTCGACTACCCGATTCCGGGCAATGACGACGCCATCCGTGCGGTGCAGCTGTACGCCCGCGCCGCTGCCGACGCCGTGCTGGAAGGCCGCGCAGCCGCCCCGCAGTCCGCCCGCATGGACGACGAGTTTGTTGAGCTGGACGCCGAGGGCAATCCGGTCGCCAAGGAAGACGGCGAGCGCAAGCCGGCCCCGCGTCGCCCGGCTCCGGGCAACAAGCGCCCCGGCGGCCGTCGCGGCGAGTAAGTCTTCGCCATGAACCCCGCGCCCGGCGCGGGGTTCATGCGCCAGCCATGCGGCGGTGTCACCCTGCCCGCTTCGGCGTGAATCGAATCCCAAGGCGGCGCGCAGCGCGCTGCCGCCCTTTCTCCCTCTTCAAGGAATGCCCATGGAAATCACTGCCAGCCTGGTGAAGGAACTGCGCGAGCGCTCCGGCGCCGGCATGATGGAGTGCAAGAAGGCCCTGGCCGAGAACGGTGGCGACATCGAAGCGGCCATGGAGCACCTGCGCAAGACCGGCCTTGCGAAGGCCGACAAGAAGGCCGACCGCGTCGCTGCTGAAGGCCGCATCGGCTTCGCCCAGGACGGCGGCAAGGCCGTGCTCGTCGAAGTCAACTGCGAAACCGATTTCGTTGGCAAGGACGAGAACTTCCTGAAGTTCGTCGACGCCGTCGCCCAGGCCGCGCTGGCCGCAGGTGCCGCCGACGCCGAAGCCCTGAAGACCGCCAAGCTGGCTTCCGGCGAAACCGTCGAAGAAGCCCGCGCCGCGCTGATCGCCAAGGTCGGCGAGAACGTGCAGGTGCGTCGTCTGGTGCGCTTCGACACCGACAACAACGTCGCTGCCTACATCCACGGTGGCCGCATCGGCGTGCTGGTCGAGCTGAAGGGCGGCGACGCCGAGCTGGCCCGCGGCATCGCCATGCACGTGGCGGCGATGAACCCGCCCTACAACAAGGCGGCGGACGTGCCGGCCGACTTCCTGGCCAAGGAAAAGGAAATCGAGCTGGCCAAGATGTCCGACAAGGACCGCGCAAAGCCGGCCGAGATCCTCGAGAAGATCATCAGCGGCAAGGTCAACCGCATCATCAACGAAGTGACCCTGTACGGTCAGCCCTTCGTGATCAACACCGACCAGTCGGTCGAGGCCGCAGTCAAGGCTGCCGGCGCCGACGTCGTGCGCTTCCAGCGCCTGGTCGTGGGCGAAGGCATCGAGAAGGTCGCCGAGGACTATGCGGCGGAAGTCGCGAAGATCGCTGGCGGCGGCTGAGCCTAGCTGCAGAGCGTTCTGCACGCAGCGGGGCGCGGC
This sequence comes from Aquimonas voraii, assembly GCF_900101825.1. Classification (GTDB taxonomy): domain Bacteria; phylum Pseudomonadota; class Gammaproteobacteria; order Xanthomonadales; family Xanthomonadaceae; genus Aquimonas; species Aquimonas voraii. The sequence goes on along the minus strand of NZ_FNAG01000001.1, from coordinate 823,001 downwards.
GCGAGCCGCGCCCCGCTGCGTTTGCGGCCCGGCTCCGGGCCCGTCGCGCCATCGCGTGGCATAATTCACGCGCCTCGGGCTTGGCCTGGGCGTCCGTCCGTTCCCCTGGAGTCCGCGATGTCGATCGCTATCCGCGACGTCGGCGAGCACGATCTTGATTCCGTGCTGGCGCTCAACAACAGCGCCGGCCAGGCGATCCTCCCGCTGGATGCCGAGCGCGTCCGCTTCTTCATGAATCACGCAGATTATTTCCGGGTTGCCGAGGTGGACGGCCAAGTGGCTGGCTTCCTCATCGCCCTGCGCCCCGGCACGCCCTACGCGAGCTCGAACTACCGCTGGTTCTGCGAACATTACCCGGACTTCCTCTACATCGACCGCATCGTGGTCGCCGGCTCTCGCCGCGGCTCGGGTCTCGGCAAGATCTTCTATGCCGACGTCACCAGCTATGCCGAGGTGCGCGTGCCAGTCCTGGCCTGCGAAGTGTTTCTGGAGCCGCGCAACGATGCCGCCCTGATCTTCCACGGCACCTATGGCTTCCGCGAGGTCGGCCAGCACCGCATGGAAGAGGCCGGCCGCCAAGTCAGCCTGCTGGTCAAGGACCTGCCAAGCTTCGAGTACGTGCAGACCGCCTATCTCGCGCAGGGCGGCCTGCCCGACGTCGACTGGCTGCACAGCCGGCTGCAGCCGCAGAACCCGCCCGCACGCGCCACCGGCACCTGAGCCCCGATGAGCCAAATCCCCAGTTTCGAACAGGCCGGCGAACTCAAGATTGGCCAGGTCGGCATCGCCAACCTGCGCGTTCGCGAACTCGATGTCGCCAAGCTGGTTGCCGAGATGCGCGAACGCGTCGAGCGCGCACCCAAGCTGTTCGGGCGCGCCGCTGTGATCGTCGACTTCGGCTCACTCAGTCGCTGCCCTGGCGAGGACGAAGCCGGCCGCCTTATCGAGGGCCTGCGCGGGGCCGGCGTCCTGCCCGTGGGCCTGGCCTTCGGCACCCGCGAGATCGATGCCCTGGCCGAGCGCTTGGGCCTACCGCTGCTGGCCAAGTTCCGCGCCCAGTACGAGCCTCTCGGGGGCGCTGAACCTGCCCTCGAACCGGAGCCTGCACCGGGTCGTCGCCGCAGCGAGCGCGCTCCGGAGCCGGCGCCCGCTCCAGTCGCGGCCGCGTCGCCCCCGCCGGCCAGCACCGGGCAGATGCAGATCCAGCCCGTGCGCTCCGGCCAGCAGGTCTATGCCCAGGGCCGCGATCTCACCGTCTGCGCCATGGTCGGCAACGGCGCCGAAGTCATCGCCGACGGCAGCATCCACATCTACGGCAGCCTGCGCGGACGCGCCTTGGCCGGTGCCCGGGGCGACGTCAACGCGCGCATCTTCTGCCGCGAATTCAATGCCGAACTGGTGGCGATCGCCGGCCAGTACCGCGTGCTTGAATCCATCCCCGCCGAGCTGCGCGGCAAACCCGTGCAGGTCTGGCTTGAAAACGACAAACTGCAGATCGCGGCGATGGCCTGAACGCCACTTGCCCCCTTCCTGAAGCAACAGCGCAGCGAATTACGGAGAACGTGCCTTGGCAGAGATCATCGTCGTCACCTCGGGCAAGGGTGGAGTGGGCAAGACCACCAGCAGCGCCAGCATCGCGGTCGGCCTCGCCAAGCAGGGCAAGAAGGTCGCAGTGATCGACTTCGATGTCGGCCTGCGCAACCTCGACCTGATCATGGGCTGCGAGCGCCGCGTGGTGTACGACTTCGTCAACGTCATCCACGGCGAGGCCACGCTCAAGCAGGCGCTCATCAAGGACAAGCGCTACGACAACCTGCACGTGCTTGCGGCATCGCAGACCCGCGACAAGGACGCCCTCAACAAAGAAGGCGTCGAGAAGGTCCTGAACGAGCTGGCCGAGGACGGTTTCGACATCATCCTGTGCGACAGCCCGGCTGGCATCGAGAAAGGCGCGTTCCTCGCCATGTATTTCGCCGACCGCGCGATCGTGGTGGTCAACCCGGAAGTCAGCTCGGTGCGTGATTCCGATCGCATCCTCGGCCTGCTTGCCAGCAAGACGCGTCGGGCCGAGCGCGGTGAGCGCGTCGCCGAGCATCTCCTGCTGACCCGCTACAACCCGAAGCGCGTCGAAGCCGGCGAGATGATGAGCATCGCCGACGTCGAGGAAGTGCTGGGCATCAAGGCGATCGGCGTGATCCCGGAGAGCCCGGATGTTCTGTCTTCGTCCAACAAGGGCGAACCGGTGATCCTTGACGAGGCCTCACCGGCGGGCCAGGCCTATAGCGATGCCGTCGCCCGAATCCTCGGCGACTCTCGCCCCATGCGCTTCACCCAGGTCGAGAAGAAGGGCCTGCTGCAGAAACTGTTCGGGGGCTGAGCCAGGCCATGGGCATCTTCGACTTCCTGAAATCCAAGCCCAAGGCGACGGCGAACATCGCCAAGGAACGCCTGCGCATCATCGTCGCCCAGGAGCGCAGCAACCGCGGCGGACCCGACTACCTGCCCCTGCTCCGCCGCGAGCTGCTGGAGGTGATCCGCAAGTACGTCAACGTTGACGCTGATGCGGTCAAGGTTGACCTGCAGAAGGACGGCGAGCACGACGTGCTGGACATCTCCGTCGCCCTGCCCGAAGGCGAGGGTCGCCCGCGCGGAGACTAGGCACGTGAGCGCCATGGAGCAGGACGTCCTGCGATTGGGCGCCCTGGGCGTTGAAGCCCCTGCCCGTCTGCTCTCGGAGTTCGGGCTGGAGCTCGTGCTCGTTGCCGCGGATGAGGCCATCCCAGGCAGCTACTGGGGCGAATGCGAGGCCGGCGTCATCGGCAGCCGCGTCTTTGCGCGCGCGGACACGCCCGTGCACTCGCTGCTGCACGAGGCCTGCCATCTGATCGTGCTGCCGCCCGAGCGCCGCGCCCAGGTGCATACCGATGCCACCGATTCAATCGATGAAGAAGACGCGACCTGCTACCTGCAGATCGTGCTCGCGGACCGCTTGCCAGGCGTCGGTCGTGATCGACTGATGCGCGACATGGACGCCTGGGGCTACAGCTTCAGGCTCGGTTCGACGCAGGCCTGGTTCGAGCAGGATGCCGACAACGCGCGGCTCTGGCTCGAAGCGCGCGGCCTGCTTCCCGCACCGCCCATCCAGGGCGAGCCCTGCGCCGCCTGAGCCCGAGCGCTTTCCCTGCGCCGGCGTATCGAAAGTCCCGGTTGGCCTGCGCGCCCCAGCGGTTGATAATCCGGGGGCTCTGCCGCGGCATCCGGCCGCGGCGCATCCCCAGGAGATCCCCCATGTCGAATTCCGTCGTGATCGTCGGCGCCAAGCGCACGGCCATCGGTTCGTTCCAGGGCCAGTTCACCGGCGTACCCACGCCGACATTGGGCGCCGCCGCGATCTCGGCCGCGCTGGCCCAGGCCGGTGTCGCCGGTGACGCCGTCTCCGAAGTGATCATGGGCTGCGTGCTGCCAGCCAATCTCGGCCAGGCACCCGCCCGCCAGGCTTCGATCGCGGCTGGCCTGCCGCTGTCGGCCGGCGCGACCACGATCAACAAGGTCTGCGGATCGGGCATGAAGGCGATCATGCTGGGCCACGATCTGATCAAGGCCGGCTCGGCCTCGGTCGTGGTCTCGGGCGGCATGGAGTCGATGACCAATGCCCCGCACATGGTCGCGGCCCGCGCCGGCATCCGCTACGGCGACGGCAAGCTGGTCGACCACATGGCCTGGGACGGCCTGACCGACCCTTACAAGGGCCAGGCCATGGGCGTGTTCGGCGAGGCCTGCGCCGACAAGTACACGTTCACCCGCGAAGCCCAGGATGCCTTCGCCATCGAGTCGGTCAACCGCGCCATGGCAGCCCAGAGCTCGGGCGCCTTCAAGGCCGAGATCGCGCCGGTCACCGTGGCCGGCCGCAAGGGCGACGTGCAGATCGACAGCGATGAAGAACCCGCACGCTGCGATGTGACCAAGATCCCCGGTCTGCGCGCGGCCTTCCGCAAGGAGAACGGCACGATTACTGCCGCCAGCGCCTCGAAGATCAGCGACGGCGCGGCCGCGCTGGTGCTGATGGGCGAGGACGCCGCCAAGGCCGCCGGTGCCGCGCCGATCGCGCGCATCGTCGGCCACGCCACCCATTCGCAGGCGCCGGAGTGGTTCACCACCGCGCCGGTGGGCGCGATGGACAAGCTCATGAAGCAACTCGGCTGGACCGTCGCCGACGTCGATCTGTTCGAGATCAACGAGGCTTTCGCTGTGGTGACCATGGCGGCCATGGCGGATCTGTCCATCCCGCACGAAAAGGTCAACGTCAACGGCGGCGCCTGCGCACTCGGCCACCCGATCGGCGCCTCCGGCGCGCGCGTCGTGGTCACCCTGATCCACGCGCTGCAGGCGCGCGGCAAGAAGCGCGGCATCGCCAGCCTGTGCATCGGCGGCGGTGAGGCCACCGCGCTGGCCATCGAACTGGTCTGAGGCCGCCCCGGACGCCCGGCTCGACGCCGGGCGTCCTGATTTCGCGACCGCCCACGCCGCAGTACCCGCAACGCGTCCGCGCCAGCCAGCGGAACGCCCAGGACCTTCGCCCCCGATGCCTGTTCTGCACTCACAGATCGATCCGCGCTCGCCCGAATTCGCGGACAATGCCGCCCACCTGAAAGCCCTGGTCGCCGACCTGCGCGCCCAGCTTGATCGCGTCGCGCTGGGCGGCGGCGACAAGGCCCGCGAGAAGCACGTGGCCCGCGGCAAGTTGCTGCCGCGCGAGCGGGTCGATGCCCTGCTCGATCCGGGCTCGCCTTTTCTCGAGATCGCGCCCCAGGCCGCGCACGGCATGTACGAGGACCAGGCGCCCGGCGCCGGGCTTGTCGCCGGCATCGGTCGCGTGCACGGCGACGAGGTCATGGTGCTGGCCAACGACGCCACGGTGAAGGGCGGCACCTACTTCCCGATGACGGTCAAGAAGCACCTGCGCGCGCAGGAGATCGCCCGCGAGAACCGCCTGCCCTGCGTCTATCTGGTCGACTCGGGCGGCGCGTTCCTGCCGCTGCAGGACGAGGTGTTTCCCGACAAGGAGCACTTCGGCCGGATCTTCTACAACCAGGCCCGACTCTCGGCCGAGAACATCCCGCAGATCGCGGTGGTGATGGGCAGCTGCACGGCCGGTGGTGCCTATGTGCCGGCGATGTGCGACGAGTCGATCATCGTCAAGGAGCAGGGCACGATTTTCCTGGGCGGCCCGCCGCTGGTGAAGGCGGCGACCGGCGAAGTCGTGGATGCCGAATCGCTCGGCGGCGCCGAAGTGCATACCAGCGTCTCGGGTGTGGCCGACCACTTCGCCGAGAACGACCGCCACGCCCTGCAGATCGCCCGAGACATCCTGAAGCACCTGAACCGCAGCAAGCTGCCGCCCGTCGCGCTGCAGCCCGCGCGTGAGCCGAAGTACGCCACCGAGGAACTCTACGGCGTGGTGCCGCGAGACACCCGCAGGCCCTTCGACATCCGCGAAGTGATCGCGCGCCTGGTCGACGGCTCGGAGTTCCAGGAGTTCAAGGCCCGCTACGGCAAGACCCTGGTCTGCGGCTTCGCCCACGTCTATGGCATGCCGGTCGGCATCGTCGCCAACAACGGCATCCTGTTCTCGGAGTCGGCGCTGAAGGGCGCGCACTTCATCGAGCTCTGCAACCAGCGCGGCATCCCGCTGGTGTTCCTGCAGAACATCACCGGCTTCATGGTCGGCAAGAAGTACGAGAACGCCGGCATCGCCAAAGACGGCGCCAAGATGGTCACGGCGGTCGCCTGCTCGTCGGTGCCGAAGTTCACCATCGTCATCGGTGGCAGCTTCGGCGCGGGCAACTACGCGATGTGCGGACGCGCCTACGGCGCGCGCTTTCTCTGGACCTGGCCGAATGCGCGGATTTCAGTCATGGGTGGCGAGCAGGCCGCCAGCGTGCTGGCCACCGTGCGCCGTGACGGCATCGAGGGCGCCGGCAAGCAGTGGAGTGCCGAGGACGAAGAGGCCTTCAAGGCGCCGATCCGCGAGCAGTACGAGCGCCAGGGCCACCCCTACTACGCCACCGCACGCCTGTGGGACGACGGCGTGATCGACCCCGCCGACACCCGCCGCGTGCTGGGCCTGGGCCTTGCCGCCAGCCTGAACGCCCCGATCGAGCCGCCGCGCTACGGCGTCTTCCGCATGTAACCGGGCCGGGGCAGCGTGCCTGCCCTGCCCTCACCAGGAACTCCCATGGCCAGCGAATCCCCTCTCAACGTGCGCACCGTGGCCGGTGTCGCCACGCTCACGCTCGACCGCCCGAAAATCCACAACGCCTTCGATGACCTGCTGATCGACGAACTCATCGACGCCCTGCGCGCGATCGAAGAGGACGAGGCTGTCCGCGTGGTCGTGCTGACCGGCGCCGGCGCTTCGTTCTCGGCCGGCGCCGATCTGAACTGGATGAAGCGGATGGCGCAGGCTTCCGAAAAGGAGAACCGCAAGGACGCACGCCAGCTGGCCAAGCTCATGCGGGTGCTGAACCACCTGGACAAGCCGACGATTGCCCGCGTCAACGGCGCCGCGCTCGGCGGTGGCGTCGGCCTGGTCGCCTGCTGCGACATCGCGATTGCCTCGATTGAGGCGCGTTTCGGGCTGACTGAAACCCGCCTCGGCCTGGTGCCGGCGGTGATCTCGCCCTATGTGATCGATGCCATCGGCGCCCGCCAAGCCCGGCGCCTCTTCCTCACCGCCCAGGTGTTCGACGCTGCCGAAGCCGCGCGTATCGGCCTGGTACACGCCGTGGTGCCGGCGGCTGAACTCGATGCGGCTGTCGACGCCGAAGTCGAGCGCCTCAAGACCGCCGGCCCGGTCGCTGTGCTCGAGGCCAAGCGTCTGGTCCAGCGCATCCAGCACCCCGATGGCAAGCACCGGCGCGCGCTCGACGAGGCTAACGCCGACCTGATCGCCGCGCTGCGCGTGTCCGATGAAGGTCAGGAAGGCCTCAAGGCCTTTTTCGAGCGCCGACCAGCCGGCTGGCTGGAGCACTGAGCGCGGCATGGGTCCTGCAAAGCTGAACCTCGCATGCCGGCATCGCCCCTCCGACGAAGGTATCCGTCTGAGCGGCGTTTAACCCGGTTTATACTTTGGAGTCCCTGAAAGCGCCCAGGCAGGCCTTTCCCTGCCCGCGCCCAAGGTCCGCATCGCCTCCCCTTCGCGCACACCGGCCAGGTCATCGTGAGCAGTCTGATCAAGCAGTTCAGCCAGTCGTCCCATATCGCCGGCGGCAACGCCGCCTTCGTCGAAGACCTGTACGAGACCTGGCTGGCGGATCCCGCTGCGGTCTCGCCGGAGTGGCGCAAGTACTTCGGCGAGTTGAAAGGGCGCGAGTCCGGCGATGTGCCGCATTCACTGGTGATGGCCGACATCATGCGCGCCGCCCGCGAAGCGGGGCGTGGCGTGATTGTCGCCGCCGACACCGACTCGCAGAAGCAGGCGGCGGTGCTGAAGATGGTGACCGCCTACCGCTCGCGCGGTCACCTCGGCGCCAATCTCGATCCGCTGGGCATGGCCGCCAAGCAGGCCGCGCCGGATCTCGACCTCGCCTTCCATGGCCTGTCGAAAGACGACCTCAACACCGAATTCAACACCGGCATGCCGTCCGGCCCGGCGCGGATGAAGCTGGCCGACCTGATGGCGCATCTGAAAGCCACCTACTGCGGCTCGATCGGCGCCGAGTTCATGCACATCGCCGAAGCCGAGCAGCGCCGCTGGATGTACGAGCGCCTCGAAGCCGTCGGCGACCACTTCCAGTTCGCGCCGGATCGCCGCAAGCGCGTGCTGGCCAAGCTGACCCAGGCCGAAGGCCTGGAGCGCTACCTGCACACCAAGTACGTCGGCCAGAAGCGCTTCTCGCTGGAAGGCGGCGAAAGCCTGATCCCGCTGATGGACGACCTGGTCCACCGCGCCGGCGGCGCCGACGTCAAGGAAATGGTCATCGGCATGGCCCATCGCGGCCGCCTCAACGTGCTGATCAACACGCTCGGCAAGCCCCCGCATCAGTTGTTCGCCGAATTCGAAGGCAAGCACGAAGGCCCGGTCGACGCCACCCGCTCCGGCGACGTGAAGTACCACATGGGCTTCTCCTCGGACGTGCGCACCGAGAAGGGCTCGATCCACCTGACGCTCGGTTTCAACCCCTCGCATCTGGAGATCATTGACCCGGTGATCGCCGGCAGCGTGCGCGCCCGCCAGACCCGCCGCGAGGACGCCGAGCGCAAGCAGGTGATTCCGGTGCTGATCCACGGCGATGCCGCGTTTGCCGGCCAGGGCGTGGTGATGGAGCTGCTGCAGATGTCGCAGGCCCGCGGCTTCGCGGTCGGCGGCACCGTGCACGTGGTGATCAACAACCAGGTCGGCTTCACCACCCATCGCATCGATGACGCGCGTTCTACCCTGTACTGCACCGACGTCGCCAAGATGGTGGGCGCGCCGATCCTGCACGTGAACGGCGACGATCCGGAAGCCGTGGTGTTCTGCGCCCAGCTGGCCTTCGACTTCCGCCAGCGTTTCAACAAGGACGTGGTGATCGACCTGATCTGCTACCGCCGCCACGGCCACAACGAAGCCGACGAGCCGGCGGCGACGCAGCCGCTCATGTACCAGAACATCCGCAGCCGCAAGTCGACCCGCGAGCTGTATGCCGATGCACTGGTCTCCGACGGCGTGATCAGCGCCGACGAGGCCAAGGCGCTCGTCGACAACTATCGCGACCTGCTGGACAAGAACGGCAATGCCGTCGAGCTGGCCGCCGGCGTGGTCGACAAGTTCGCCACCGACTGGACGCCGTACATCAATGGCGAGTTGTCGGACCCGGCTGAGACCGGCGTGCTGCGCAAGTCGCTCGACAAGCTGGCCAAGAAGATCAACACCCTGCCGGAGGGCCTCAAGCTGCATCCGCGCGTCGCCAAGATCTACGAGGATCGCCTGAAGATGGCAGCCGGCGAGCTGGCCATGGACTGGGGCTTCGCCGAGAACCTGGCCTACGCCACCCTGCTGGAGGAAGGCTACAAGCTGCGTCTGGTCGGCCAAGATGCCAACCGTGGCACCTTCTTCCATCGCCACGCGGCCCTGCACGACCAGAACACTGGCGAGACTTACCTGCCGCTGCGCGAGCTGGTGAAGAATCCGCAGCACGTCACCATCATCGACTCGCTGCTGAGCGAAGAAGCGGTGATGGCCTTCGAATACGGCTTCGCCACCGCCGACCCGACCACGCTGACCATCTGGGAAGGCCAGTTCGGCGACTTCGCCAACGGCGCGCAGGTGGTGATCGACCAGTTCATCAGCTCGGGCGAGGCCAAGTGGGGTCGCCTCTGCGGGCTGGCCCTGTTCCTGCCGCACGGCTACGAAGGCCAGGGCCCGGAGCACAGCTCGGCGCGCCTGGAGCGATTCCTGCAGCTGTGCGCGCTGAACAACATCCAGGTCTGCGCACCGACCACCCCGGCGCAGATGTTCCATATGATTCGCCGCCAGATGAAGCGCCGCGCGCGCAAGCCGCTGGTGGTGATGACGCCGAAGTCCATGCTGCGCCACAAGCTGTCGGTATCGACGCTGGAAGATCTGGCCTCCGGCGGCTTCCAGAACCTGATCCCCGACGGCCTCGTCAAGGACGCCAAGAAGGCCTCACGCGTGGTGGTGTGCTCGGGCAAGGTCTATTACGACCTGCTCGAAGAACACGAGAAGCGCGGCCTGAAGGACGTCGCCATCGTTCGCGTCGAGCAGCTCTATCCCTTCCCGCGCGAACTGCTGACCCACGAGCTGAAGCGCTTCGCCAAGGCCAAGGACGTGGTCTGGTGCCAGGAAGAGCCGCAGAACCAGGGCGCCTGGTACCAGATCCAGCACCACCTGCGCTTCTGCCTGCAGTCCGGTCAGCACCTGAGCTATGCCGGCCGTGCACGCTCGGCGGCCCCCGCCTGCGGCCACTACGCCACCCACGCCAAGGAGCAGGCCAAGCTGGTCGAGGACGCGCTCGTCGGCAAGCTGGGCGGCGACGAGCATCTGCCCGAATAATCTGCTGCAGCCTTCTTCGCGACATCCGATACGCCACATCCAACGCATTCGCCTCAAGGATCCGCCATGAGCATCGAAGTCAAAGTTCCTGTGCTGCCCGAATCGGTCAGCGACGCCGTCATCGCCACCTGGCACAAGAAGGCCGGTGACGCGGTCAAGCGCGACGAGAACCTGGTGGACCTGGAAACCGACAAGGTCGTGCTGGAAGTGCCGGCCACCGCCGACGGCGTGATCAAGGAAATCAAGTTCCAGGCTGGTGACACTGTCACCAGCCAGCAGGTCATCGCGATCATCGAGGAAGGCGCGGCCGCGCCGGCCAAGACCGAAGAGAAAAAGACCGAAGCCAAGGCTGAGGCGCCGAAGGCCGAGAAGGCCGAAGCCAAGCCGGCCGCCAAGAGCGCCGACGTCAGCGATCTGTCGCCCGCCGGCCGCCGCGTGGCCACGCAGGAAGGCATCGACCCGAAGGACGTCGAGGGCAGCGGCCGCGGCGGCCGCGTGACCAAGGAAGACCTGGTCAACCATCTGAACAAGGCCGGCGTCACTGCGGCCGGCGGCGCCCGCCCCGAACAGCGCGTGCCGATGACCCGCATCCGCACCCGCATCGCCGAGCGCCTGATGCAGTCGAAGAACTCGATCGCCATGCTGACCTCGTTCAACGAGGTCAACCTCGGCGAGGTCATGAAGATGCGCAAGGCCATGGGCGAGAGCTTCGAGAAGACCCACGGCATCAAGCTCGGCTTCATGAGCTTCTTCGCCAAGGCCGCGGCGAATGCGCTGCAGCGCCACCCGATCATCAATGCCTCGGTCGACGGCAACGACATCATCTATCACGGCTACGCCGACATCTCGGTGGCGGTCGCCACCGACAAGGGCCTGGTCACCCCGGTGCTGCGCAATGTCGAGTCGATGGGCTTCGCTGACGTCGAGGCCGCCATCGCCGGCTACGCCAAGAAGGCGCGCGACGGCAAGCTGGGCCTGGAAGACCTGCAGGGCGGCACCTTCACCATCACCAACGGCGGCACCTTCGGCTCGCTGATGTCGACGCCGATCGTCAACCCGCCGCAGTCGGCCATCCTCGGCATGCACGCCATCAAGGAGCGCCCGATCGCCGAGAACGGCCAGGTGGTGATCGCACCGATGATGTACATCGCGCTCAGCTACGACCACCGCATCATCGACGGCAAGGACGCGGTGCTGTTCCTGGTCGACATCAAGAACCAGCTGGAGAATCCGCATCGGATGCTGCTCGGCCTGTAAGGCCCAGCAGCATCCGACGGGATTCGGGATTCGGGATTCGGGATTCGCAAAAACTCGCGTTCCCCAACCGAATCGCAATGAAGGCAGAACCTGCAGGCTTCAACCTTGCGCCAACCTGCTTGTAGCGAATCCCGAATCCCCAATCCCGAATCCCTTGTGAGCAAATGAAATGAGCGAGCAGCAGCAATTCGATGTCGTCGTCATCGGCGGTGGCCCCGGCGGCTACGTGGCCGCGATCCGCGCCGCGCAGCTGGGCATGAAGGTCGCCTGCGTCGATGCCACCAAGGGCAAGGCCGACGGCAAGCTCGCGCTCGGCGGCACCTGCTTGAACGTGGGCTGCATCCCGTCGAAGGCGATGCTCGATTCCTCGCGCCAGTTCCACAACCTGACCCACATGTTCGCGGACCACGGCATCAGCGCCGACAACGCGAAGATCGACGTCAAGACGATGGTCGGCCGCAAGGACAAGATCGTCAAACAGTTCAACGGCGGCGTCGCCAGCCTGTTCAAGGCCAACAAGGTCACCGCCTTCCACGGCTTCGGCACCCTGCATGCCGGCAACGTGGTCAAGGTCAAGGCGCACGACGGCAACGACGTCGAGCTGAAGGCCACCAACGTCATCCTCGCCTCCGGCTCGACCTCGATCGAACTGCCGTTTGCCAAGTTCGATGGCAAGCACATCGTCGACAACGTCGGCGTGCTCGATTTCGAGGAAACCCCGAAGCGCCTCGGCGTGATCGGCGCCGGCGTGATCGGTCTCGAAATGGGCAGCGTGTGGAAGCGCCTCGGCGCCGAGGTCACCATCCTCGAAGCTCTGCCCGACTTCCTGGCCGCGGCCGATGCCGACATCGCCAAGGCCGCGCAACGCGAGTTCAAGAAGCAGGGCCTCGACATCAAGCTGGGCTGCAAGGTCTCGAAGGCCGAGGTCAAGAAGGGCGAAGTGCACCTGACCTACAACGACGGCAAGGAAGACCACCAGCTGGTCGTCGACAAGCTGCTGGTCGCGGTCGGCCGTCGTGCCGCCACCGCAGGTCTTCTGTCCGAGGACTGCGGCGTCAAGCTGACCGAGCGTGGCATGGTGCAGGTCGACGACCACTGCCACACCGGCGTCGACGGCGTCTGGGCGATCGGCGACTGCGTGCGCGGCCCCATGCTCGCCCACAAGGCCAGCGAGGAAGGCATCGCCGTGGCTGAAATGATCGCCGGCCTGCCCGGCCACGTGGACTTCAATACCGTGCCCTGGGTGATCTACACCGAGCCGGAGATCGCCTGGGTCGGCAAGACCGAGAAGGAACTCAAGGACGCCGGCGTGCCCTACAAGGTCGGCACCTTCCCCTTCGCCGCCATCGGCCGCGCCGTGGCGATGAACGAGACCGCCGGCATGGTCAAGGTGATCGCCCACGCGGAAACCGACCGCATTCTTGGCATGCACCTCTGCGGCGCCAACGTCAGCGAGCTGGTGCACGAAGGCGTGGTCGCCATGGAGTTCAAGGGCAGCGCCGAAGACCTGGCCCGCATCTGCCACGCCCACCCCACCCTGTCCGAAGCGGTGCACGAAGCCGCGCTGGCGGTGGACAAGCGGGCGATTCACAAGGCGAACTAAGGTTCGCCTGGGATTCGGGATTGGGGATTGGGGGATTCGTTGTTGAGGCCGCGCAAGCCCCGAATCTCGCCCTATGCTCCCGCGCCTGAGCCCCTCTCACCATGGAGCGGCTCAACACTGCGTGTCGGCTGCCGGTGGCAGCCGACCCTGCTGGGAGCCCGAACATAGCGAAGGTGTGCTTGGGGGAGAGCGTCCGGGCGGAGCGCAGCGCGCCAGACTCACGACAGTACTGCTCCTGATGTTCCTCTCCCCTGGAGGGAGAGGGGGGAACAATCTCGCGGCAAACACTCCTAATTTTCTCCTTGGAAGCCTCCGCTCCGCTGGGGCGCAGGCGGGCGCCGACTGCCACGGACAGGTGACACGCGCCCCCTTCGCTTCTCTCAAGGGGAGAGGGAGCGCCGAATCTCTCCGCTGCCGCCCGAACGCCGTAGCCGCGCGAGCACCCACCCGCCCTGCCCCTCAGGCGCTCTGCGAATCCCGAATCCCCAATCCCGAACCCCCGCTCCCAATGAAAACCCTCTGCGTCTACTGCGGCTCCAACGCCGGCAACGACCCCCGCTACGCGGCCGCCGCCGTCAGCCTCGGCAAGCGCATCGCCGCGGAAGGCATGGGCCTGGTGTATGGCGGCGGCAATGTCGGCTTGATGGGCATCGTCGCCGACGCCGTACTCGAAGCGGGTGGCGAGGTCATCGGCGTCATTCCCGAGCACCTGATGCGCTGGGAAGTTGCGCACAAGGGCCTCACTCGCCTCGAAGTGGTCGGCTCCATGCACGAGCGCAAAGCGCGCATGTTCGACCTCTCAGACGGATTCATCGCCCTGCCCGGCGGCTTCGGCACGCTCGATGAGATGTTCGAAATGCTCACCTGGCGTCAGCTCGGTCTGGGCGACCGGCCCTGCGCCTTTCTGGATGTTGCCGGCTTCTATAGCCCGCTGCTGCAAATGATCGACCGCATGGTCGAGACCCGCTTCCTGCACCCCGACCAGCGCCGCGACCTCTGGCATGGCGAGGACATCGACGCTCTGTTCGCCTGGCTGCGCGCCTACACGCCCGCCAAGGCCGACAAGTGGATGGACGAGAAGCGCCGGCGGGAACTGCGCTGACAACAGAACAGCAGCGTCAGTCCCCGCGCGGCCCGCCATCGCCGAAATCGGAATCCGCCGCTTCTGTGCGGCGCGGCTTGCGCCTGCCAGCGCCGGCACCCTCGCCACCATCCTGCAGGGTCACCCCCAGGGCAACTCGCCACGCCGCCTGCCCTGTCCGCGCGCCCAACGAAACCAGCGCACGAGGCCAGTGGGCGAGGCAGCCACACCCCTTCTGCGCATCGGGAAGCCCGAGCGCGAATGGGCGAGGCGAACAAGCGCGACAGCGCGCCGCGCCCTGCGGCCAGACTCAATACGACCGCATCAACCAGTACTCATCGCGCTCACCCACCCGCTCGAAACCGTGCCGGGTGTAAAAGCGCTGCGCACCGGCGTTCACTTTCAACACCTGAAGTTCGACGCTGCGGCCCATGGCGCGAGCCTGAGCAAGGAGATCCGTGAGGACGGCGCTGCCGAGGCCTTGCCCCTGCGCCTGCGGACGCAGGTAAAGGCGGGCGAGGAACAAATCGGTAGGGCGCCAACGCAAGGCGCGCAGGCCCAGCACTTCATTCCCCCGGACGATGAAGTCCTGCTCGCTGGGGTTGAAGGTCCGTGCGTGCCGTTCACGCTGCTCCGCCTCGCTCCACGGGCCCCACGTCTGCTCGATGTAGGCGCGCATGGCTTCACGGGTCAGGACGTAGGCCTGCTCGCGCTCCTCCCAGTCGATCGGTCGTAGCGTGAAATGCGGACGCTTCGGGGCTGTCATGGGTGATTCTTGGCCGTGCCGGTGGGTCAGGTTCGCGCAATCGAGCCGGCGCTGCACCCCATCCGGCGGAATGTCGCGTATGCAGACGGCTCGACAGCCGCAGCATTCCATGAGCTCACGTGCTGCGCTGCAAAGGCCGTCACGCGTCGCCATTCAGCTGCAACACGCAGCGGCTACGGTTTGGCAGCAGAGCGGTTTGCGGCGTCGCAGAACGTGCGGCAGTGCAGCAGTCTCAGGGCTCGGCGAGGGCTCGTGCAGCGCGTCATGTCTATTCATTGACGTTGTTCGCAACCCGACGCTAGCGTACGGCGCGGCCTCGGGGGGAACGCCTGCAATGGGCGCCGGGCCGCGTTGGTCGAGTGAACACAAGCGGGGCGAACAGCCCTGCGTCGCACACCACACATCGAGGGGAACACCATGCACACGCGACTCCGCGGACTTGTCCGCAGCGGCCTGCCCGCGCTCGGGCTGCTGGCGCTCAGCGCCAGCGCCTTCGGAAGCACCCTGAACCAAAACGTCAGCTGGACCGTCGATCGCGCCGGCACCAGCACCAAGTACCGGGTCGTCGCCTACGGCGACTCGATCTATGCGGGCTACAACGGCTCGGTGACGAACGCTGCGCGCTACTCGGCGCCCACCGTGCAGTCCGAGTACCTGGCGGCACAGTGGAACGCGGACATCGAGAACATCCGTCGGGCCAAATCCGGGGCAATCGCCTCCGACGTCTACCAGAACAAGATCGTGGCCGAGCGCAGCTACATGCAGGCGGCCTCGACCCGGGTGGTGACCTTCGAGATGTGCGGCAACGACGGCCTGCAGGCACGCTCGGCCTTCAAGTCGCAGACCGGCACCTGCAACTACAGCGGGCTGACCAATGCGGTGAACCAGTGCAAGACTTACGTGGCCGCGGCAATGGACTACATCAATGCCAACGCACATCCGAACACCCGGCTCAAGGTCATCAGCAACCTGTACTACCCGGGCTTCAACGCCGACAACGTGCAGAGCAGTTGCCGCGACCCCAACACCGGCGCCACCGTCAACCTGCGCGATCGCTTCCTGCCAGCGCTGGTGACGATGAACTACTGGATGTGCGAGTACGCGCGCCAGAAGGGCTTCCAGTGCAACGACAGCTTCGCCCAGTACATGGGCGCGGACTACGACAGCAATGGCGACGGCCGTGTCGATTCGGAAGCGTTGCGCTACGTGCCGGGCGAGAGCGAGGCCAGCTATGTCGGCCGCATCACGGGCGCATTGCGTCCGACCCTGCGCGATGCCAACACGCACTTCGTCTCGGCCAGCACCAGCTATGACTACATCCAGTCCGACGATGTGCATCCGACCTTCACCGGCGGCACGGTGAGAGCGGGTCTGCTTGGCGGCAGCACCGGCAGCGGCGCGGCGCGCTATACCAGCTTCCCGAGCGGCCGCAGCCCGATCTGGAACCAGCTGGGTCATGAGCGCATGGGCTGGGGCCTGTCGGTCTACAACCCGGTCGCACCCTGAGCCTGCGATCGCGAAACCCGAGGCCCATGCAGTCCCCGCAGCCGCCTTCGAGCACACCGCAGTCCGCCCGCGAGGGCGGGCTGCGCGTGTCCGCCATCGAGGCTCGGCGCGGACGCTACCAGCGAGGCGCGTGGCTGCTGCTGGCGCTTGCGGCGATCCTCGCCGGGCCGCTGTGGCTGCTGTTCAAGCCGGGCGCTGAGTCGAGTGGCACGACAACCGGCAGCACCGCGCCAGCACCGGCGAGCGCACCTTTGCCCGCCGGCGCGACCGCAGAGGCGGAGCCCGCTGGCAAGCCAAGCGCCGCGATGCCCGCCCCGGCGCCACGCGCACCAGCACCGCCCGCCCTGCCCGTCGTGGACGACACCGACTTGCCCAGCCTCGACCCCAATGACCTCGCCGCGCACTACCGCCCGGGCGACCCCGTGCCCACCGGAGCCGAGGTGATCCGCGCCCTGCACGAGGCCGGTATCCACGAGGGCCTGGGCGCCTTCAATCCTCCGGGGACGGTGCCGCTGATGCCGGGCATCGTCGTGCCCGACGACTTCGTGCTGCCGCCCGGCTATGTGCGCCACTACCAGGTCACGGACGAGGGCGAGATGCTGCCGCCGGTGCTGATGTTCTCGCCCGACCACGACTGGCGCGATGGCAGCGGCCAACCGCTGCCGGACGATCGTCTGGTGCCGCCGGAAATGGCACCGCCCGGCATGCCGATCGAGCCATTGCCCCTGCCCGAGCCGCCGCAGGGTTGAACGCGTGGACCGTCCCGCGCGCCGCAGCCTGCGGCGAACGCCTGCTCCGTCTCCTGCAGCCCGTTCCTCACGCGCTTGCCACGCCGGGCGAGAACCTTGGCAGCGCAGACCAGCTGCCGTGACAGACACTCGATGAAGACGACCACGACCCGCCTTGGAGGCGCCCTTTCGGCGCTGGCGGCGATCGCACTCAGCGCGCTGCTGCTCGGCCTCTACGCCCGCGGCGGCCTCGCATGGCCTTTGGGCTTCGTGCTGCTGGTGCCCTGGCTGTGGGCCCTGCAACGCGTGCGGAACCACGCGCAGGCACTGCTGCTGGGCGCGGCGTTGTCGGTCGGCTACGTGCTGGCGGCGCTGTACTGGTTCGCGCCCGCTGTCGCCAGCTACACCGGATGGCCGCTGCCGGTGGCGCTGGCGGCACTGGCGCTGGCCGCGCCGCTGCTGCAGCCGCAGTGCATCGCCTATGCGCTGGTGGGGAGTCTTGCCGCCCGCCGTCACGGTCCGGTGGTGACAGCCCTTGCGGCGGCCTCCGCCTGGGTCGCCAGCGAAGCACTGCTGCCGAAGCTGCTGGGCGACACCCTTGGCCATGGCCTGCAGCCCTCGTCGCTGTTGCGCCAGTCGGCCGATCTCTGGGGTGCCGCCGGGCTCAGCTTCGTGCTGCTGCTGGTCAATGCGGCCGCCTTCGAGGCGCTGCGCCGCACGCGCGACACAGGGCCGGCGCGCGCGTGGCGCAAGCCGCTGATCCTGGCCCTCGCGCTGCCCCTTGCTCTCGCGCTGTACGGCCTCTGGCGCAGCCACGACCTTGCGCTCGATCCGCCGGCCGAAGCCGCTCGTCTGCGGGTGGCGATGGTGCAGTCGAACCTCACCCGCTATGAGGAGCTGCGCCGCGAGATTGGCGCCTATGCGGTGGTGCGCAGGGTGCTCGACACCCACTACGCGCTGTCGGACCGGGCCATCGCCGAACAGCGTGCGGATGCCCTGCTGTGGTCGGAGACCGTTTATCCCACGCCCTTCGGGCATCCGCGCAGCGCCGACGGCGCCGAACTGGATCGCGAGATCGAGGCCTATGCGCGCAGCCGAGGCGTGCCGCTGGTCTTCGGCACCTACGACATCGACGGCGCCGGCGAGTACAACGCCGCCGCCTTCCTCGACCCCGAACGCGGCCTGCTGGGCTACTACCGCAAGACGCATCCCTTCCCGCTCACCGAACACGTGCCGGGCTGGCTCGACGGCGAGGCCCTGCGTCGCGCCCTGCCCTGGGCCGGCACCTGGCAGGCAGGCCACGGCCCGCGCGTGATGCCGCTGCGCACCTCCGACGGCCGCGAGGTCAACGTGCTGCCGCTGATCTGCCTGGATGCGGTGCATCCACAGCTCGGCATCGATGGCGCACGCCTGGGCGCGCAGGCCATCGTCGGCCTGTCGAACGACGCCTGGTTCACCCAGTGGCCGCAGGGCGCCGCGCTGCACCTCGCGGTCGCCAGCTTCCGCAGCATCGAGACCCGGCTGCCACAGCTGCGCGTCACCACCAACGGCATCAGCGCGGTGATCGATGCACGCGGCGAGATCGTGGCGCGCACCGCGATGGGCGAGGCCGCGGTGCTGGTCGGCGAGCTCGCGGCCCACGATCCGCCGCCGACCCTGATGCTGCGCCTCGGCGACTGGGTGGGACCTGCGGGCCTGCTGTTCCTCGCCCTGCTTGCCGGACATGCGCTGTGGCACACGCTGGCGGCGCGCTGTCCGCGCGCGGCCGATGCCTCGATCGAACAGCAGCTCGCCACTCATGGCCTGCCCGTACTCGTGCTGGGCCGCTTTGCCCGCGCCTTGATGTGGCAGGCTCAGTGCCTGCTCGCGCTCGGGCTCGCCTGGATGGCCTTCAGGATGCTGGCGATCGACGATCTGCAGGTGGCATCGCTGAGGCCGCTGCTGCATTTCGCATTCACGGTCGCAGCGCCCGCCTTCGCACTTGGGGCGCTGCAGCGTGCCTTTTCCGGCCGCGCCTTCCTGCATGAGGGGCGGCTCAGCATCGATGCAGGTACGCGCCACATCGAGCTGCCGCTGGCTGCACTTGCCGCAGCCCAGACTTGGCGCCTGCCGATGCCCGGCCCCGGCCTCAGGCTGCGCACGCACGCGGGCGAGAGTCTCCATCTCGCCCTGCCCTCGCCCTCGGGTTTCATCGCCGCGCTCGCCCGCGAGGGCGCGCCGCTGCCACAGCAGAGTGGTCCCCCGAGCCTGCTGCAGGCCTGGGCCGAGCAGCGCCAGCGCGGCCGCCACCGCTGGCTCGACGCGGCCTGGCTCAAGCTCGGCCTGTTCCCGCTGCTGCCCGCGCTGGTGGCTTTCCACCTGCACCAGGTGATCGCCTTCGGCGGCCCCTTCGGCGAGTGGCTCACCTTCGGCTTCGGCGCCTGGTTCAAGGCGCTGCTGCTGTGGTGGGCTTCATGGGTGCTGGGCCTCTGCCTGTTCGCGGCAGCCTTGCGCCTGCTGGCCGAAGCGGTGGCGCTGGCCTCGCTGCTGCTGCAGGGCCTCGTTGCCGGCCCTGCGGCGGGCACGCCTGCCTCGCCCGGCCGCGGATCGGGCAGGGACAGCGCAGCGCCAGCGCTGCGTCGCGGGATCGAGTGGAGCCTGCGGGCGATCCATTACCTCGGCGTCCCGCTCTGGCTGCTGCTGCGCGTGCTGTGAGGCCAGCTGTTGCCGTGCTCAGGAGCGGGGCGCGTACAGGTCGGCCTCGCCCGGCGGCCGCGTCTTGAAGCGCTTGACGCCCCAGTCGTAGGCTTCGGGCGCCGTGCGCACGCGGGCTTCGACCCAGGCCGTGTAGCGCTGGGCCGCCCGCAAGCCGTCGCGACCGGGAAAGTCCAACAGCGGAGGCTCGAAGCGGAGCGCGTAGCGCCCGTCGGCCAACGGCCGCGCCCAGGTCGGGACAATGACGCCACCGGCGCGGCGCAGCAGCGCCGGCATCGAATCCAGCGTGGAGGCCGCTACGCCAAAGAACGGGGCGAAGGTGTTGCGGGTGCGCACATTGACATCCGGCGTGTAGACCACCGCCTCACCGCGACGCACGGCGGCGCAGAAGCCATGCAGGTCGCTGCGCGCGAGCACGCCGCCGAGGTGCTGGCCCCGCCGAGCATTGATCTCGGCGTCCACGGCTGCCGCACGGAACGCGCGCACGATCGGCCGCACCGGCACGCCCGCAAGTTCGCGGATCGCGCGCATGTGCAGTTCGCTGCCGTGGAAGTGCGCGCCGAGGATCACCACCCCGCGCTCCTGTGCCAGCGCCTGGCGCAGATGCTCCAGCCCCTCCAACTCGTAGTTCTCGGCCAGGCGCAGCTCGTCGGCATACCAGGCCACGCAGGCGTCGAGCAGGCCCTTGAGGTTGGCGGCCAGGTTGTCCCGCAGCAATGCCTCCCGCTCCCGTTCTGGAAGCTCGGGGAAGCACAGGCCGAGATTGCGGCGGGCGATGCCGCAGCGCTTGGACGCGAGCAGGGTCGCCAGCGGCGCCAACCGGCGCGCCATGGCAAGGCGCTGCAGCGGTGTCCTGCGCGCCACGCCAGCTGCCAGCCAGCGCAGCAGGCGCACTTTCAGGGCGGGCTTCATCGCGATCGTCCGCGGGGCATCGCTGCGCCCCGCAGCGGGTCGGCACCAGCCCCCCGGGTAGGCGTGTGGAGTCGGTTCATCCCCGAAGGGTAGCGGAACCCGAAGGGCCGTCCTTGTGCGCGCATCGCGGCTGCGGGGCGGCCCCGCGCCTGTCGGTGCACGGCTGCGGCGCCGGTGTCCGGTAGCCCCCCCCGTTTGGACGCACGAGGCACCCGTCGCTGGCAGGCAACCGTCAGCAGGGGTCTGCGCTCACTCTGCGTACGCGGGGTGCGCCGATGCCAGTCAGCGCAGACGTCCTGCCTGCAGGCACCACCTCGCGCCAGTGCCGTGCGCTGGCCTACACTCGGGCCTCTTGCGAACGGAGGATGGCCATGCTGCAGCCGAACTATCCGCACTACATCGGCAGTCGTGCGGAAGCACCGAACGCGCAGCTGGAGGTGCTCGACAAGTTCAGCGGCGAGGTGGCCGCGCGGGTTCCGCTGGCTTCGGCGCAGGACGTGGAGCGCGCCATCGCCGCGGCCCATGCGGCGGCGCCGGCCATGGCCGCCTTCAAACCCTGGCAGCGGCAGGCCGCGCTGGAACACTGCGTGCGCCGCTTCCGCGAGCGCGCCGACGAACTGGCGCTGGCCCTGTGCATCGAGGCCGGCAAGCCGATCAAGGACGCCCGCGGCGAAGTCACTCGCCTGATCGACACCTTCCGCATCGCCGCCGAGGAATCGGTGCGCATCGGCGGCGAAACGCTGAACCTCGAGATCTCCGCGCGCGGCAACGGCTACCGCGGCTTCACCCGTCATGCCCCGATCGGCCCCTGCAGCTTCATCACGCCCTTCAACTTTCCGCTCAACCTGGTAGCGCACAAGGTCGCGCCGGCCATCGCCGCCGGCTGCCCTTTCGTGCTGAAGCCCGCGCCGCGTACGCCGATCGGTGCGCTGATCATCGGCGAGATCCTCGCAGAGACCGATCTGCCGCGGGGTGCGTTCTCGATCCTCAACTGCAGCAACGACGACGCCGCGCCGTTGATCGAGGACGAGCGCTTCAAGCTGCTGTCGTTCACCGGCGGCGCGGTCGGCTGGGACTTCAAGCTGCGCGCCGGGCGCAAGAAGGTCACGCTGGAACTCGGCGGCGATGCCGCCTGCATCGTCGATGCCGAACCCGGCGTGGCGCTCGAGCACGTGGTCGATCGCCTCGTCTTCGGCGCCTACTACCAGAGTGGCCAGAGCTGCATCAGCGTGCAGCGCATCCTGGTGCACGACAGCCTGTATGCCGCCCTGCGCGAGAAGCTGATCACCCGCGTCGAGCGGCTGAAGATGGGCGATCCGCGCGAAGAAGACACCTTCATCGGCCCGCTGATCGATCACGCTGCGGCCGAGCGCATTGAAGAGTGGATCCGCGAAGCCAAGGCCGGCGGCGCGCGCGTTCTCGCCGGCGGCGAGCGCCGCGGCAATCTGCACGCGGCAACCCTGCTGCAGAACGTGCCGGCCGACTGCCGCCTGGCCCGCGAAGAAGCCTTCGGCCCGGTGGCCTACCTTGAGCCCTTCAGCGACTTCGACGCCGCCATCGCCCGCGTCAACAGCTCGCGCTACGGCCTGCAGGCGGGGGTCTTCACCCGCGACATCCAGCGCGCCTTGCGCGCCTGGGAGCAGCTGGAGGCCGGCGGCGTAATCGCCGGCGACGTGCCCAGCTTCCGCATGGACAACATGCCCTACGGCGGCATCAAGGCCAGCGGCCTTGGTCGCGAAGGCGTGCGTTGGGCCATCGAAGACATGAGCGAAACCCGGCTGCTCGTGCTGAAGGACTGGAACGGCTGAAGCCCAGAGCCCCATCCACATCCCGGCCAGCCCACAACTGCAACCGCCGCGGGCGAGCACGGCCGCGCGGCGCGTGACTCGCACGGGTTACGAATCCGCGACAGTCGACGCCGCGCCCGCAACGGGCTGCTGTGCTGAAATGCGAGGTCCGCGCTCGCCTTGCCGCCGCAGCTGCGCCCTCTCCTGACAGGATGTCCCCATGCGTATTCCACTCCGATTCGCAGCCGCGCTCGCCTGCGTGCTGTGTGTCCTGCTGATCCTGCGCGCCGCCCACGCGCAGCCCCATGCCGCGCCCTCGGCAACCCCCGCCCCCAACCGCATCGAACTGCAGCCGATCGAAGCCCTTACCCTGCCGGATCGCCAGAGCGCCAGCGCCACCGTGCTGGCGCCGAACGATGCGCTGATCGCCGCCGAGGTCGCGGCCGCCGTGGCCACGGTGCACGTCGAGGCCGGTCGCGAGGTCGAAACCGGCGCGCTGCTGATCAGTCTCGATGAGCGCGATGCGCGGCTGGGGCTGCAGCAGGCCGAAGCCCAGCTCAAGGCGGCGCAGGCGCGACTGACGCTGGCGACCCAGCGCGCCGAGCGCGGGCGCAGCCTGCGGGCCGAGCGCCACATCAGCGAGGACGAACTGCTGGCGCTGGAGACGGGCCTCGATGCCGCAAAGGCCGATGTCGATCTGGCGCGCGCCGCCCGCGATGCGGC
Source organism: Aquimonas voraii (assembly GCF_900101825.1). GTDB lineage: Bacteria > Pseudomonadota > Gammaproteobacteria > Xanthomonadales > Xanthomonadaceae > Aquimonas > Aquimonas voraii. The sequence continues at coordinate 799,890 of NZ_FNAG01000001.1, read as the reverse complement.
GGCGAGACAGCTGGAGAAATGCCGCGTCCGCGCGCCCTTTGCCGGCGTGGTGCTGGAGCGCCAGGCCCAGGTGGGTGCGCTGGCAGCGCCGGGCACGCCGCTGCTGCGTCTGGTCTCCACCGCGGCACCCGAGGTCGAGGCCCAGCTTGCACCCGAGGCCGCGAACCGGCTCGAAGAAGGGCGCGACTTCGCCTTCGTGTCGACAGGCCGACGCTATCCGCTGCGGCTGGAAGCGCTGTCGCCCCTGCTGGAGCGCAGTGCCCGCACCCGGCTCGCGCGCTTCGCCTTCACCGGCGAGGCCGCCCCTGCCGGCAGCACCGGACAGATCGAGTGGACGACGGCCGCCCTGCTGCTGCCGGCCGAGCTGATGGTCAAGCGCGGCGGACGGCTCGGTGCCTTCATCGACCAGGCGGGGGCCGCCCGCTTCGTGCCGGCCCCGGATGCCCAGGAAGGTCGGCCGTTCCGCCTTGAGGTGCCGGCCGGCACCCGCGTCGTCAGCCAGGGCCAGCAGGGCCTGAACGAAGGTGACGCGCTGCCGGTGTCCGCGCCATGAGGCTGCTGGAACGCTTCATCACCCACCATCCACTGGCCAACATCGCGTTTGCGGTGGTGCTGGTCATGGGCGCGATCGCCTACGCGACGATGCCGCGCGAGCAGGACCCGGAGATCAACTTCAACTGGCTGAACGTCAGCACCGCCCTGCCCGGCGCGTCGGCCGAGGACGTCGAAGCCAAGATCACCAATCCGCTGGAAGACGCCCTGCGCAACGTCCAGGACGTGCGCTGGGTGATCAGCTCCTCGCGCGAGGGCGTCAGCAACATCCTGGTGCGCTTCCGCGAGATCGACGAGCGCACTTTCGACAAGCGGGTCAACGACGTGCGCCGCGAGATCCAGAACAAGGCCAATGCCGAGCTGCCGGTGGAGGCGCTGGACCCCGACATCCTCGAGATCACCACGGCCAATGGCTTTCCCACCGCGATGGTGGTGCTGCGCGGCCAGGCCGACGACGAGCACCTGCGCTTCGCCGCGCGCAGCGTGCGCGAGGACATCGAGCGCATCAGCGGCGTCGACCGCGTGCTGGCGCTGGGCTTTCGCGACCCCGAGCTGCGCGTCGAGTTCGACCCGCAGCAGCTGGCCGCGCGCGGAATCCACGCGGTACAGCTGTCGGATGCGCTGCGCGGCTGGTTCCGCGACGTCTTCGCCGGCAAGCAGGATGCCAGCGACGCCGAGTGGCTGGTGCGCGTGGCCGGTGCGGTGCCCGACGTCGAGCGTCTCGCCGGCTTCGAGCTGCCGCTGGCGAACGGCGCCGCGGTGCGGCTGGACACACTCGCCGAAGTGCGGCGGATCAGCCAGCGGCCACGCCAGCTGGTCGGCACCGAGGGCCAGCCGGCCGTGCTGCTGTCGGTCACCAAGATCGGCGGCAGCAATACGCTGGAGCTGGTCGACCGCCTGCGCGACTACGTCGAGCGCAAGAACGCGGTGCTCGCCGGCACCGGCCTGTCGCTGGTGCTGAGCGACGACCAGTCCATCCCGACCCGCGACGCGCTGGCGATCATGCAGGACAACGCCCTGGTCGGCCTGATCCTGGTGCTCGGCGTGTGCTGGCTGTTCCTCGGCTCGCGCATCTCGACCATGGTGGCGCTGGGCGTGGTGTTCTCCATCGCCGGCACCTTCATCCTGCTGGACATCACCGGCAACTCGCTCAATGTGTCGGTGCTGCTCGGCATCGTGATCGTGCTGGGCATGCTGGTCGACGATGCGGTGGTGGTGGTCGAGGCCATGTACTACCGCATGCAGCGCGGCACCGAGGCCGTGCAGGCGGCGGTGGAAAGCCTGCGCGAGGTCGGCCTGCCGGTGCTGGCGGCGGTGTCGACCACCATGGCCGCCTTCCTGCCGCTGATGCTGCTGCCGGGCATCCTCGGCAAGTTCATGTTCGTCATTCCCTTCGTGGTCACCGTAGGCTTGGCGGTGAGCTTGATCGAGGCCTTCTGGATGCTGCCCGCGCACGTCACCGCGATGGGCAGCAAGGCGCTGAGCCGTTCGCGCAGCCAGGCCTGGCGCGAGCGCTGGACGCATGCGCTGCGGGTCAAGTACACGCGCGCACTGATCCACGTCATGCGCCGCCCGGCGCGGTACTTGAGCGGCGCCTTCGCCCTGTTCCTCGCCACCCTGGGCCTGATCGTGCTCGGGGCGGCCTTCAACATGGGCCCGGTGCGCTTCAACTTCTTCGCCTTCGATCCGATCCGGCTGTTCTATGTCAACGTCGACCTGCCGCCGACCACACCGATCGAGGAGAGCATCGCCCACACCCTGACCGTGGAGCAGATCGTGCGCCGCCATCTGCGCGAGGGCGAGGCGCGCTCGGTGGTGTCGATGGCCGGCATCAAGTTCACCGACGTGGAGCCCGTCTACGGCGATCGCTACGGCCAGATCGCGGTCTCGCTGAACCCCGCCACCGACGACTCGCGCCTGATCGACGAGATCATCGAGGGCATGCGCAGCGACATCGAGAACGCGCCGGTGCCGGCGCAAATGTCCTTCTTCAAGCTGAGCGGCGGCCCGCCCACCGGCAAGGCGATCAGCGTCAAGGTGCGCGCGGACGATCCCGCCGAACTCGCAGCCGCCGCCGAGGCGGTCAAGCGGATCATCGGCGGCATTGAAGGCGCCCGCGACATCAGCGACGACTCCAGCCCCGGCCGCAGCGAGCTCAAGCTGGAAGTGGACGTGGCGGCCGCGCGCGAGGCGGGGCTGGATCCCTCCGCAGTCGCGCGACTGGTGCGCCTGCACGTCGACGGCGAGGTGGTCGCCGATCTGCGCGACCGCGGCGAGAAGGTCGAGCTGCGCGTCCAGGCCCGGCCGCAGCGACTCGACCGCATCGAAGCCCTGCTGGCGCAGCCGGTCGCCCTGCCCGGCGGTGGCACGACGGTACTGGGCACTCTGGTGATGCATGAGACGCGCATCAGCGCCGACCTGACCAAGCACTGGAACTTCCGCCGCGCGATCACCGTGGAGGCCGATCTGGATCTGTCGGTGAACAATGCGGTAGCGGCGGCGCAGACCCTGCGCGAGCAGTGGGAGACGGTGCGCGCGGCCTATCCGAACGCCGACCTCGACTTCTCCGGCCAGCTGGACGACATCAACGAATCGCTGGCGGCCATGGGGCCGCTGAGCCTGCTGGGCATCGGCCTCATCTATCTGATCCTGGCCGCGCAGTTCCGCAGCTACTGGCAGCCCTTCCTGATCCTGGTCACCGTGCCGCTGGCCCTGGTCGGGGTGACGCTCGGCGTGGTCGTCTCGGGCAATCCGGTCTCGCTGTACACCATGTACGGCGCGATCGCCCTGATCGGTATCTCGGTGAACGGCGCCATCGTGCTGATCGACGCCGCCAACCAGCGCCGCGCCGCCGGCATGCGCACCTTGCACGCGGCCATCTATGCCGCGCGTCGGCGCGTGGTGGCGATCGCCATGACCACCGGCACCACCATCGCCGGCCTGTTTTCGCTGGCCATGGGCTTCGCCGGTGAAAGCCTGCTGTGGGGTCCCGTGGCCTCGGCCATCGTCTGGGGTCTGGCCTTCTCCAGCGTGCTGACCCTGTTCGTGGTGCCGGTGCTGTACCGGCAGTTCATGAAGGGCTTGCCGCCAGGGCGGGCGCACAGCGGCAGCGCGCTGGCCTGACGGGGAAGAGGACGGCGCGAGGCGCCTGAACCGTGCACGCGAGAAGGTGCGCGCTCCTTGGCACGGGACCCTCTGCCGGGGTCTTGCGCGATGCGCGGTGGGCTCGCGATACGCGCTCGAAGCGGGTGCAGACCGGGGCGGATGAGCGACGTCGCGAGGGGCGGGCTACGGTGGGCCGGGGCCCACCCTGTCCGAAGACGAGTCCTGTCGCGAGAGGCTTCGATCGGATTGGACACCCCGAACGCGACACCGAATTCGTCGGAGCGTGTCGTTTCGCCCGCGCAATCGCGTGTCCGTGGATGTGCCCGGCGATCACCGCCGAGGCCACCGCCAGGAGACCTCCCATGAACACGTTTCGCACCCTCGCCAGCAGCTGTGCGCTGCTCCTCGCCGGCGCCCTCTCGACGTCCGCGCAGGCCGCCTCCAGCAACGATTACTACATCCATTTCGTCGGCAACGACTTCATCCAGTCCGACCAGGTCACGCTCAACAGCCAGTGGAACAACCCGATCGCACCCAAGGCCGGCGCCTGCGGCATCCGCCTGCTCGGTTCGGAAAACACCCAGTGGGTCGATCAGTACGGCTTCCATTTCGGCACTGCCAACATCAGCACCCAGGACCCGATCGTGATCCGCCTGCGCGACCTGCCAGGCTGCAGCGGCAGCGGCATCGACATCAGCGTGGATGGCGTTCCCGTGGCTTGGCCCAACCAGGGCTTCGAGTCGTTCTTCGTCTACCAGGCCGACAACTTCCGGTGGGTCGACAACAACGGCAATGTGATTCCGAACCCGGGCTGTGGCGCGGCCTGCCTGGGGCCCGGCCGAATCAAGGCGGCCAGCCAGAACGCCGGCTGGAACTCCGCCATCTTCGTTCTGGAGAACGCCAGCCTCGCCGGCCAGCGGGACGGTGGCTCGCCGCTGGATGCACGCAGCATCCAGAAGCAGCTGCGCCTGCTGCAGCCGTCGCTGGCACTGGCCGAACTGGAGCGGACCCTGCTCGATGCCGTCGAACTGCGTCGCCGTGAAATGGCCGGCAGCGAGGACCGCGACCTGCGCGATCGCGAAGACGTCGCTCTCACGGCCATCGCTGAATCCGCGCAGTATGCGCAGCGCTGCGAGCTGGCCTGGAGCCGCGGCAGCAGCGATGCCAGCACGCTGTGCGAGCGTGCCGCACGACTGGGCGAACAGGCGCGCGCGGCGGTCGACGTCGCGATCGATCTGCTTCCCGAGTAAGTCAGGCAAGCCACGCGGGCGCAGCCTGTCTGCGTCCGCCTCTTCTGCAGCGAGTCGCGGCGACAGGCGCCCCCTGCCTGATGCCTGGGTTCGCGGGGGGCGGCGCAACTTGGCAAGCCCGCGATCGCGTCGATGCTGGCGGCCGGCACGCGCCCCCCCCTGCAGACAGCCATAAGCCAGCGCACAGCGCATTCGAGCCCGATGGCGCGACCGCCGTGCGGTGTCCGACACCGCACGGCGGCAGGCCTCAGCAGCAGCTGCCGCCCTCGGTCGAACGCGCGGCGGCCGCGGCGGGCGCGCAGTCGAACAGGCCGAAGTGCGTGCGTTTGTCGCCGATCAGATCAAAGTGGGGCGCGTAGCGCGTCGACGCCAGCATGTCGAAGCTGTTGCCGCAGACCCGCAGCGGCCGCCCGGTTTCGAAGCGGTGATGGTCGTCGAGTTCAAACGCGTGCGGCGCCTGCGACAGGCTGCCGCGGTAGGTGGCAAGCTGACCATAGTCCTCGCAGCGGTCCTCCAGGTCGAGCTTGAAGGCGCGCACCGTGATCGACTCGAAGCGCACCATCCCCAGCCTGGCTTCGATCGCAGGATCCAGCAGCGGGATCGGCGCACGGCTGACCACACGGGCGTCCGCACAGCCCACCGCGGCCATGACGCGGCGGAAGTCCTCGACGTACAGCGCGCCGCCGAGACACTCGCCCAGCAGCACCGGATCGCCGCGCAGTGCTTCGGGAATGCGACGGTCGGCGAACACATCACTGAAGTAGAGCTCGCCGCCGGGCTTCAGCACGCGGAAGATCTCGGCGAACACGCGCGCCTTGTCCGGGGCGAGGTTCAACACGCAGTTCGAAACCACCACGTCGACGCTGGCGTCGGCGATGCCACAGGCGGCGAGGTCTTCGATATAGCCCTCGATGAAGCGCACATTGCTTCGCGCATGACCGTAGCGCTCGGCCTGCCAGGCCTGGTGACGGCGCGCGACCTCAAGCTGCTCCGAGGTCATATCGACACCGATCACCTGGCCGCCCTCGCCCACCAGCCGCGACAGCAAGTAGGCATCACGGCCGGTGCCGCAGCCGAGGTCGAGCACCGTGCAGCCCTGCAGCGCCGGCGGCAGCGGCGAACCGCAGCCGTAGAAGCGCTCGTTGATCTCGGGATGCAGATCGGCCAGCAGCGGACGCAGCCAGGCCGGCATGGCCTCGGCCGGGCAGCAGGCGCCGGTCTTCAGATCTCGGCTGGTCTGCAGCACCTTGCCGTAGTAGCGGCGCACATCAGCGTGCACGGAAGTGTCGGTCATGGGGTTTCGTCAGCCAGAAAAAGGACGGAGGAACTCTACGGCGTGAGGAGTGGATGTGGCGTCCCCTGATTGCGGGTGCGTTGATCCGAACGCGTTGCAAGGCCGGGCCCCACAAAGCCCGATCACAGCACATGCGAACAACGAGCCAGCCTCAGGCCGGATGCCTTCGAAGTTGCGATCCGGGCGGGCTGCTGCGAATCCCGAATCCCTAATCCCCAATCCCGGCTTTCAAGCCCTCCAGCTCTTCAGATGCAGGCTGGTCTCGGTGGCGCTCACCCCCGGCATCGCGCGGATGCGTTCGAGCGCGGCTGAAAGCTCGGTCAGGTCGCGCACCCGCAGTTCGGCCAGCAGGTCCCAGCGCCCATTGGTGTCATGCAGGGCCGCAACACCGGGCTCGCCGAGCAGCGCATGCACCACCTTGAGCTGGTTGCCTTCGACCGCGATCGAGGTCCAGGCCCGTACTTCCTCGCGGGCGGCATCCGGGCGCAGACGCAGGGTGTAGCCGCTGATCACGCCCTCGCGCTCCAGCCTCGCCATGCGGTTGGTGACAGTGCCCCGCGACACCTTGAGCGCCGCCGCCAACTCGGCAACGGTTGCGCGGGCATTGGCACGCAGCCGCGCGATCAACTGCTGGTCGAGTTCGTCCATCCGCGCAAATTAACACGCATCTCTGTCATATTGCCATCTATCTGGCGAAATGCTGTCGTTATTGCCGTTTCGCGCTAGCGCCCGGCTCTGGAGAATGTGGCCACATCGAATCTCGCACCGGAGCCCGCCATGACCACCCTGCTCACCACCCTCGACGTCTCCCGCCTGGTCGCCCGCCTCGGTCTGCCGCAGGTGCTGGCGCAGATGGTCGACTACCTCGAAGCCGACTTCCGCCGCTGGAACGACTTCGAGAAGTGCGCGCGTCTGGCTTCGCATTCGGAGGTGGGCGTGATCGAACTGATGCCGGTGACGGACGCCAAGGAGTACAGCTTCAAGTACGTCAACGGACATCCCAAGAACACCCGCGAAGGCCTGCCCACGGTGATGGCCTTCGGCGTGCTGGCCGACGTCGACACCGGGCGCCCGACCCTGCTCTCCGAGCTGACCCTGACCACCGCGATGCGCACCGCGGCGACCTCGGTGATGGCCGCGAAGCACCTGGCGCGCAAGGGCTCGAAGGTGATGGCCCTGATCGGCAACGGCGCGCAGAGCGAGTTCCAGGCGCTGGCCTTCCACTACTTGCTGGGGATCGAAGAGATTCGCCTGTTCGACGTCGACCCCGCTGCCACCGCCAAGCTGGTGGCCCATCTCAAGCCGGTCAGTGGCCTGCGGGTCGTTGCTTGTGCCGACACGCGCGAGGCGGTGCGCGGCGCCGATATCGTCACCACGGTCACCGCCGACAAGACCAATGCGATCATCCTGAGCGGCGACATGCTCGAGCCCGGCATGCACATCAACGGCGTGGGGGGCGACTGCCCGGGCAAGACCGAGCTGGCCGCCGACGTACTGCGGCGCGCTTCTGTCTTCGTCGAGTTCGAGCCGCAGACCCGCATCGAGGGCGACCTGCAGCAGATGCCGGCGGACTTCGGCGTCACCGAACTGTGGCGCGTGCTGAGCGGCGATGCGCAAGGCCGCCGCACCGACTCCGAGATCACCGTGTTCGATTCGGTCGGCTTTGCGCTGGAGGACTACAGCGCCCTGCGACTGCTGCGCGATCGCGCCGCCGAGCTGGGCCTGGGCGAGACCATCGGCCTGATCCCGGGGCTTGCGGACCCCAAGGATCTGTATGGGCATCTGATGGGTGAAGCGGCGGCAGTCTCGGGTGCGCGTCGGGCGGCGTGAAGCCGCTCGCCTGGCCTCGGGCGGCCAATGCCGATGGACGCTGGACGCCATCGCGCCTCGTTGAGCGGGGCGCGCGGTCCGACGAGCGCAGAGCGAATATCAGGCTCCGCGGGGCAAGGTCACGCCCTGGGGGCCTCTGAGGCTGCTTCGGATCGGACCGCGCAACGCGGCCCGATGCGCTGCACTCAGGCGATCCGGTCGACGCCACCCATGTAGCGCCTCAGCACCTCGGGCACGGTGATCGAGCCGTCGGCGTTCTGGTAGTTCTCCATCACCGCGATGAGCGCGCGACCGACCGCCACACCGGAGCCATTGAGCGTGTGCAGGGGCTCGGGCTTGCCGGTTTCGGGGTTGCGCCAGCGCGCCTGCATGCGGCGGGCCTGGAAGTCGCCGCAGTTGCTGATCGAGCTGATCTCGCGATAGGCGTTCTGCGCCGGCAGCCAGACTTCGAGGTCGTAGGTCTTGCGGGCGCCGAAGCCCATGTCGCCGGTGCACAGCAGCACCTTGCGGTAGGGCAGGCCCAGAGTCTCCAACACGATCTCGGCGTGACGCACCATCGCCTGGTGGACCTCCTCGCTTTCATGCGGGCGGGCAATGGCGACCAGCTCGACCTTCTCGAACTGGTGCTGGCGGATCATGCCGCGCACGTCGCGGCCGTAACTGCCGGCCTCGGCGCGGAAGCACATCGAGTGCGCGGTGAGCTTCATCGGCAGCTCGGCGTCCTCGACGATGCTGTCGCGGACCAGGTTGGTCAGCGGCACTTCCGAGGTCGGGATCAGGTAGCGCGGGTGCTCGCCCACCGCGGTCTTGAACAGGTCCTCCTCGAACTTCGGCAGCTGGCCGGTACCCTGCAGGGTGTCGGCGTTGACCAGCAGCGGCACATTGCATTCCAGATAACCGTGCTGGCCGGTGTGCAGGTCAAGCATGTACTGGGCCAGCGCGCGGTGCAGGCGGGCGAGTTCGCCGCGCAGCACGGTGAAGCGCGCGCCCGAGAGCTTGGCGGCGATGTCGCCGTCCAGCCATCCCTTGTGGGCGCCCAGCTCGACGTGGTCCTTGACCGTGAAGTCAAAGGCACGCGGCGTACCCCAGCGGTGCTGCTCGACGTTGTCGGCCTCGCCGCCGCCCAGCGGCACGTCCTCGCCCGGCAGGTTGGGCACGCCCAGGCTGATCATGTCGATCGACAGGCGGATCTGCTCCAGGCGCTGCTCGCTGGTCGTGAGCTCCTCGGCGAAGGAGGCGACCTCACGCTTGAGCTCTTCGACCTTGGCCTTGCCCGACTCGGCCTGCGCGACATCGCTGGCGCCGAGACGCGCGATCTGCCCCATCAGCGCGCCGATCTCCTTCGACTTCGAGTTGCGCAGGCTCTGCAGCTCCTGCGTGCGCGTCTGAATCTGCTTGCGCTCGGCCTCCAGGGCCTGCAGGCGCTCGACGTCGAGCTCAAAGCCGCGGGTGCTCTTCAGGCGCTCGGCGGTGTCGAGCAGGTGGGCGCGCAGCAGCTGGGGGTCGAGCATGGGAAATCCCGCGAGTGAGGCAGAGGAAAGACCGCCGATTATCCGCGCCGGCCGCGGTTTATCGCAACGCGACATGAGAACGACAGCGAGGCCGCTGGCGACCGCCCACTGGAGGCAGCCGTCCAGCAGGCCCGGGGCCCCACCTGCATCCGCTCGGGCACGACGCCTGCGGAGGCCATGGCCCAAGCCCCTCTCGAAGATTCGCCGGGCGCGCCATCTGGGATCGCATCGCAACATGACATGTCCGCCCTGACGCGTATGCTCGGCCGTACTTCGGCGTAGGGAGCGCCGGAGCCATCGGGCGGCGCAGCGCAGGGAGGCCAGGGACGGAGCGCGGTCGACCGCCCTCATTCGGGGAGACACAAAGTGATTGCACGATTCGCTGGCCGGCTGCTTGCCGGCTTTGCGCTGAGCGCGGCTGCGCTCTGCGCCCACGCCAATACCGGCGTGGCCTTCGTCCACGGCACCGGCAACCAGACCAATGCGCTGGCCGACTACTGGACTTCGGACATGGTCAACTCGGTGCGGCAGGGCTTGCCCAACAGCGCCAACTACACCGTCATCAACTGCGAGTTCGAACGCTATATGTGGGACAGCCGGGCGGCGGGCTGCCTCGCGGGCCAACTCACCAGCTTCATCAATGCGCGCGGCATCACCGACCTCGTGGTGATCACCCACTCGAACGGTGGCAACGTGATGCGCTGGATCCTGTCGAATCCGACCTACGACAGCCGCTACCCCAACATCATCAGCAGGATCCGCTGGGTCAACGCGCTGGCGCCCTCGTCGGCGGGCACGCCGCTGGCCAATGCGGTCACCGCGGGCAACGTGTTCGAGCTGGCGCTGGGCTGGCTGCTGGGCTACGCCTCGGATGCGGTGAAGATGCAGCAGACCCACTGGATGGCCCAGTACAACGCGCAGAACCTCTATGGCACCGCAGGACGCCCGGCCCTGCCCAAGGGCTTCTGGTCGGTGACCGGCAGCAACGTGCGCTCGGCGATCTGGACCGGCAACAGCTACTGCGGCGGCTACCAGTACCAGTTGGGCCTGACCGTCACCCAGGCCTGGCTCAACAGCTGCTCGGACGGTTTCCTCGAGTGCAGCAGCCAGCAGGCGGCCGGCAGGCGCTGGTTCACCGACACCCAGGCCATGGAGAACGGCTACTACCTGAGCCATCACCAGAGCCGCCGCCAGTGCTTCGGCCTGGACGTCATCCTGCGCAACGACCTGTGAGGCCCCTGCCATGCGAACCCTGAAAATCACCGCCCTGGCGGCCGCCCTTGCCTTCGCCTGCAGCGCGCAGGCGCAGACCTTCGAACTGCAGCGCAGCGCCGGCGACCTGGTGCCGCAGACCCTGTCCGTCGCAAAAGCGGCCGCGGTGGGCGCCAGCGAGCCCCAGCCGCTGCACTTCGCCTGGGCCCTGGAGGCCGACGCCAAACTGACGCCCGCCGAGCCCTATCGCGCCGACAGCCGCGAGTTCTGGACCCTGCTCGACGCCAGCCAGGTCAAGGCCGGCTGGGGCTTCACCCCGACCGCGGACGGCGCGCTGGTGCGCATCAGCCTGCAGGGCGCCAGCAAGGCGGGCGCGTTGTCCAGCGGCGACCTGCAGCTGCGGGTCGATGGCGAGCCGCGCGAGGCCGCCGCCGTCATCCAGCACCAGGCCAGCGACGTCGAGCTGAAGGCCACCGGTGCGCAGTTCAGCGAGGGCACCCTGGTGTTCCAGCTCGCCGACGGCCTGGCGGGGCGGCGCATCGAGGTCGCCCTGCCCAAAGCCCGTGGCGGCGCCCTGCTGCACGTCCTCGAACCCAAGAGCACGCTCAGCATGCAGCTGTCGGCGGACCGCGTGCTGGCGGCGGCCGGCTCCGAGATCCGGCTCGACGCGGGCTTCCTCGACGCCGGCAAAGCGCTTGCCGCGGACCGCATCGCCGGCCTCATCACCGCGCCGGATGGCCGCAGCTTCGATCTGGAATTCAGCATCGACAAGACTGGACGGGCGAGCGCCCGCTTCGTACTGCCCGCCGATGCCGGCGGCGGCCTCGAGCCCTGGGAGGTCCACGCCTTCGGCGCGACCGGCAAGGGCCGGGTGCTGCGCGATGCCCGCACCGCGGTGATGGTCGGCGTGCCCAGCGCGCGCCTTGTGGGCAGCGTCGATGTCGAGCAGGACAAGGGCGCACTGCGCTTCGTACTGCCGGTGGAGACCGCTGCCGCCGGGCGCTTCGAGGTGCGCGGCACCCTGTTCGGCACCGACGCTGACGGCCAGCTGCGGCCGATGGCGATCGCCCACGCCGCCGACCTGCTGCCCGCAGGCCAGGGGCGACTGGAACTGCGCTTCCCGGCCGATGTGCGCAATCCCAAGCTGGGAGCGCCCTACGCGCTGCGCGACCTGAGCCTGTCGGACCAGACCCGACTCAGCCTGAACGAGCAGCGGCAGGAAGCGCTGCGACTCGCCGTACTGCCCTGAAGCAGCAACGCTCCGCGTGGCCGCCGCACTCGCTGCGGCGGCCACGCGACAAGTGACGCGGTCGATCCGGGTCTGCGCCGCTGCGCTTCAGTCCCAGTGAGCCGAGATCAGCCGCCAGTCACTGCCGTGATCGCGCCATGCGGTTTCCACCTGCCAGACCCGCGCCGACTGCGGCAGCAGCGCGCCCTGCCCGCCCGTCGCCACCGCGGTGAAGCGCACCGCGGCGCGTCCCTCGAACAGCTCGATCTCGGCAGGGCCGAGGGTGAGGCCGAGGCTCTGGTGCCTCAGCACCATCGCTCTCAGCAGGTTGCGCGCGCCCTCGCGGTCGAGGCTGCCGCTGCCGATGAAGTCCTCGTCGACATAGCCCATCGCCACGCGCACCTCGCGTGCCTCGATCGCCGACTGCAGCCCCGCCATGGCCTCGTGCAGGCGCTGCTCCGCCGGTGCGCGACTGCAGGCGGCGACGAGCAGGGGCAGGAACAGCACAGCGAGGAGCCAGCGCACCGGCATCACCGAGACCCTGCGCCGCAGCGCCTTCCCAGCCACGGCCATGTGGTTCTTCCTCACCTTCTGCATACGCTCTCCTGCGCAGGTTTTTCCGTGGATTGCGGACTCTGCGAGCCGCCTTGCCTGCCCCGAGGGCCTATGCTCCAATCCGGGCAAACATACCGCGCGGCACGGTGCCAGCACAGCCGTCCGCGCGCCGAATCGAGAACCGCACCCGACGAGGTGCGACAGGGAGGAAGTACCGAATGAGCGCAACGCGCCCGTGGCTGGCCCAGTACCCGAAGGGCGTCCCCGCCGAGATCGACCTGGAGCAGTACCGCAACATCGTGTCGGTGCTGGAGGACAGCTGCGACAGATACCGCAGCCGCCCCGCCTTCGAGAACATGGGCAAGACGATCAGCTATGACGAACTCGACCGTCTGAGCTACCAGTTCGCCTGCCATCTGCTGCTGGACCTGAAGCTCAAGAAGGGCGATCGCGTCGCCATCATGATGCCCAACCTGCTGCAGTATCCGGTGGCGATCTTCGGCGTGCTGCGCGCGGGGCTGACGGTGGTCAACACCAACCCGCTTTACACGGCGCGCGAGCTCAAGCACCAGTTGAACGACTCCGGCGCGGTGGCCATCGTGGTCGTGGAGAACTTCGCCAACGTGGTGCAGGAGGTCGTCAAGGAGACCCAGGTCAAGCACGTCTTCACCACGGCCGTGGGCGACATGCTGGGTTTCCCCAAGCGGCAGATCGTCAACTTCGTGCTGAAGTACCTGCGCAAGGCCGTGCCGGACTACAGCCTGCCGGGTGCGGTGAGCTTCGTCGACGCGGTCAATGCCGGCGCGGGGAAGAAGCTGCCGAATATCGACATCGCGCCCTCCGACATCGCCTTCCTGCAGTACACCGGTGGCACCACGGGCGTGTCCAAGGGCGCCATGCTGACCCACCGCAACCTGGTGGCGAACATGCAGCAGTCCTCGGCCTGGCTGGGCACCAACGTCAAGCTGGGTGAGGAAGAGATCATCACCGCGCTGCCGCTCTACCACATCTTCGCTCTGACGGCGAACTGTCTGGTCTTCATCAAGTTCGGCGGTCTGAACCACCTGATCACGAACCCGCGTGACATGCCGGGCTTCGTCAAGACGCTTTCGGGCATCCGCTTCACCGCGATCACTGGCGTCAACACCCTGTTCAACGGACTGCTGAATACGCCGGGCTTCGACAAACTCGACTTCTCGCGTCTGCACCTGACCCTGGGCGGCGGCATGGCCGTGCAGCGTGCGGTGGCCGAGCGCTGGAAGAAGGTCACCGGCGTGCCGCTGATCGAGGCCTATGGCCTCACCGAAACCTCGCCCGCCGCCTGCATCAACCCGATGGACCTGAAGGACTTCAACGGCGCGATCGGCCTGCCGGTGCCGAGCACCGAAGCCTCGGTGCAGGACGAGAACGGCCAGATCCTGCCGATTGGCGAAGTCGGCGAACTGTGCATCCGCGGCCCGCAGGTGATGGCCGGCTACTGGAACCGCCCGGAGGAGACCGCCAAGGTGCTGAGCGCCGACGGCTGGCTCAAGACCGGCGACATGGCGAGGATGGACCCGAACGGCTACTGCTACATCGTCGACCGCAAGAAGGACATGATCCTGGTCTCGGGCTTCAACGTGTACCCCAACGAAATCGAGGATGTGATCGCCACCCACCCGGGCGTGCTCGAAGTAGCGGCTGTCGGCGTGCCGGACGAGAAGTCGGGCGAAGCGGTCAAGGTGGTCATCGTCAAGAAAGACCCGAACCTCACCGCCGACGACATCAGGCACCACTGCCGCCATGAGCTGACGGGCTACAAGCAGCCGCGCTACATCGAATTCCGCACCGAGCTGCCAAAGACCAATGTCGGCAAAATCCTGCGCCGAGAGCTTCGCGACAGCGCCGCGGCCTGAGTTGGGCGGCGCGGCTCGCTCCGAGCCTGCGAACCATGGATTTGCACGGGCGCGTCAACCCTGACGCGCCCGCTGCGTTTCTGGAGGTCGGACTCCCTCCGCGACTCGATCCATGCACATCGCCCAACTGACGCCCGAAACTCCCCCCGCCGAAATCCCGCCTGCCCTGCCCACAGCGCTCCAATCGGCGCGAGGACAAGGAAGACCGGGGGGCGCTCTCCGCCGCCGTGCGGCCGCTGCTGCACTGTGGACGTGCGCTGGCCTTCTATGGGCAACGCTGCCAAGCGCGCAGGCACAGCAGGGGCCAGGCTGCGACTTCGGACCCAGCCTGCAGCGCTTCGAGGCCCTGCGCCAACGCGAGGCGCTGCCCGGCGCAGCCCTCCTGCTGGGCTCGCGTCAGGGCCTGCTGCTGGAGCACTACGCCGGCAGCTACAGCGCGCAGACCGTGGTGGCCATCGCCTCGGCCAGCAAACTGCTGGGAGCCGTGCGCATCCTGCAGCTGGCAGACCGCGGCATCCTCGATCTGGATGCCCCGATCGGTCCGCTGCTGCCGGAGTTCAGTGGCGACAAGGCGGACATGACGCTGGACCAGCTGTTCTCGCACACCTCGGGCTACGGCAATGACTCGGCCGCGCCCGAGATCACAGACCGCAGCATCAGCCTGGCCGAGGCCGTGCTGCAGATCGCCTGCTGCCGTGACTTCCCGGCGGGCTACAGCGTGGGCGGACAGTTCGCCTACGGCGGTGTGTCGATGCACATCGGCGGCCGCGCGGCCGAAGTCGCGACTGGCCAGGACTGGCAGCAAGGCTGGCAGCAGGCCCTGGGCGCGCCACTCGGCATCAGCAGCATCGACTGGCAGGCCTTCGGGCCAACCACCAACTACATGGTCGCGGGCGGCGCCCGCTCAAACCTGCGCGACTACGGCGCGGTGCTGCATCTGCTGACCAACGAAGGCGTGGCCAGCTCGGGCGCTCGCCTGCTCTCGCGCGACAGCGTGTTCGAGCTGTGGCGCGATCGCATCACCGATCTCCCCGTGATCGATCCGCCGCCCACCGCCGAGCCGCCCGTCCGCTACGGACTCGGCAGCTGGTTCATCCCGCAGCGGCCGGCCGGCCGAGCACCGCTGATCCACAGCCTCGGCGCCTTCGGCTTCATGCCCTGGATCGACTTCGAGGCCGGCCTGTTCGGCGTGTTCATGGTGCGCGGCGCGCCCGGCATCAATACCCGCCTCATGTCTGACTACGAGGCGCTGTTCGTCGAGCTCCGAGCGGCGGCAGAAGCGTCGGGCTGCCGCGAGTTCGAGCGCTTCGACAGTGTGTTCGCGGATGACCTGGAAGGTCAGGGGCGGCCAACGCTTCCGGAATGATCGTGAGGGCCGAGTGCGGGCCCGCGAAACGTCTCGCCCGCCGCCGTTCCATCGAGGCGCCGCCAGGAACGCAGAGAGGCCGCCCGCAGGCGGCCTCTCGTTCGTCGCCAACCGATCCGAAGGGATCAGAAGTCGTAGCTCACCCGCGCATACAGCAGGCGCCCGCTGCGGCCGAAGGGCGAATAGTTCGAGTAGGGCGTGTTGCCGGTGGTGTTGAGATTGATGGTGAAGGCGTCCGGATACTCGTCGGTGAGGTTCTCCGCACCCACCGCCACCCGCCACTGGTCGCCGAAGTCGACGCGGGCTTCCAGATCGAGCAGCACCTTGGGACTCAGCACGAAGTCGTTGGCCGCGGTCGTGCCCGGCGCCAGCACCTCACCGTAACGCGTCGCCCGGAACGTGGCACCGAAGCGGTCGAAGGTCCAGTCGACATTCGCGGCGTACTTGTCCTTGGGCGTGCCGCGCTCGAAGGTCAGCACGTTGACGCGATCAAACAGCACCGGCGGCGGCGTCAGCGAGGATAGCTGCGAGGTGCGCGGCACGCGCGTCACCTTGGTTTCGTTGTAGTTGCCCAGCAGGGTGAAGTCGAAGCGGCCAGCCGCTTCGGTTTCGAGCGGCCAGTTCAGCACCACGTCCACGCCCTGGGTTTCGGTGTCGACCCCGTTGATGAAGAAGCGGGCGCCCGCGACTCCGACAAAACCGCGCTGCCGCAGGTAATCCCGCACAGCAAGGTCTGCGGCCGATGGCGGTGTCCGACTGGCGCCGAGATTCTCGGACAGCACGATTCGGTCTTCGATGTCGATACGGTAAGCATCGACCGTGAGCGAGACGCTGCCAAGGTTGAACACGGCACCCAGCGAGAAGTTGACCGATTCCTCGGCCTCGAGCGGCTGCGCGCCCAAGGCCCGCGCTTCAGGCGCATCCACCGGGAAGGTGGTGATGTCGAAGGGCACGCCGTTGACAAAATTGGTCGAGGTCGCGGTGAAGTACTGCTGCTGCACGCTAGGGGCACGGAAGCCGGTCTGCGCCGAGCCGCGCAGGGCGAAAGCCGCGCTGAAGTCGTAGCGCAGGGCCAGCTTGCCGGTGCTGTTGAAGCCGAAGTCGGAGTAGTTCTCAAGGCGCACCGCCGCCGAACCCAACAGCTTCTCGGTGAGGTTGGCCTCGAGATCGAGATAGACGCCGACGGCCTGGCGATCCTCGTCGACCTCGTTGGAGGGCCGGAAACCGGGAAAGACCTGTGCGCCAGGTGCGCTGGGCGAACCGTTCGGCAGAAGCGCGCCGCCGTTGCGGTAGGAATCGGACTCACCCGCGAAAATCGAATAGCTCTCGCGGCGGGCCTCGGCGCCGATCGCGATGTTCAGCGGCGAGCTGAAGGCGGCGACATCGGCCGTGCGCACGCCGGAGAGATTCAACACGAGCTGGTCATAGTCGAAGCCGCCGGCGTTGAACGAGGTCTTGCTCGACGGCCCCAGCGAACGGTTCAAGGTGTTGTTGATGGTGAAGGCCATCTCGTTGCGGCCCCAGCCCAGCGAAGCATCGAGATCCCACTCACCGCTGTTCCACTGGTAGCCGAGCGCGAAGCTGTAATCGTCGACGCTGGGCGAGATGATCGGCAGGAACCCGTCGGGGTAGATCTGGATGACGTTGCGATCATCGAGCGCACGACGGAAGAAGCCCGCCGAGTCGGCTTCGCGGCCCTGGTAGCTGGCCCAGGCATAGAGCTTTGCGCCGCTGGACAGGTTCACGCCGGCGTTGCCGAACAGGGTGAGCTGTTCGAGCTCGGGCTCGCCGTACCAGGCGTTGAAGCGATCGATGCTGGCCTCGCGCGGGTCGAATTGGCCGTTGACCATCGGGTACTGCTGGCGATGGTCGTAGCCGCCGCGCTCGGTGCGCTGCTGATCCTTGTATTCGGCGGAGACGGTGACGTAGCCATCCTCGCCAAGCCCAAACCCCTTCCAGCCGGAGACGGTGACGGTATCGCCGTCGGTGCGGTCGCGGGTGATGGTGGAGGGCGTGGGCCAGTTGGCATTGGCCGGACCTGGCGTCACCGGCGTGGTGTAGCTGGTCTCACGCACGCCGTAGGACACGCTGGCGTTGCCGCCTTCACTGGCCTCGCGCAGAAGCACGTTGATGACGCCGGAGATCGCGTCCGAGCCGTACTGTGCGGACGCACCGTCGCGCAGCACCTCGATGCCCTGCACGGCCGCGGTGGGAATGGTGTTCAGATCGACCGCGGCAGCGCCGCGCCCCACCGAGCCGTTGACGTTGACCAGCGCGGCCGAGTGGCGGCGCTTGGAGTTGACCAGCACCAGGCTCTGGTCGGGCGAGAGGCCGCGCAGGGTGGCCGGACGCACGGTGTCGGTGCCATCGGTAAGCCCAGGTCGCGGAAAGTTGAACGAAGGCAGGGTCACCGACAGGGCCTGGTTGAGTTCGGGCGAGCCGGTGCGCTCCAGTTGGGCGACATCGACGACATCCAGCGGCACCGCGGTATCGGTGGCCGAGCGTCCTGCGACGCGGGTACCGGTGACGACCACCTGATCGAGTTCGCGCGCCTCCTGCTGTGCGCTGCCCGACTGCGCAAGGGCGGGCATGGGCGCCGCCAGCACGAGGGCGATGGTGAGGGCGAGCGTCGACGGCTTCGGAGTGGACATGGGCGCGGATCTCCTGCGGCGTGGGTAGTGCGGGTGGCGCCACGGCAGGACGCACCGCGGACCGTTGGCTTAACGCTTCCCCAACGCTAGACCCCTTCCTCGCCATACGTCAATGCACTTACGGTCGATGCAGCGCAAGTCTCACGTGGCCTGCACAAACGTCTGATGGCCGCGTACTCGAACGAGGCATTCCGTCTGCACGCGGGGCCCGCTACTCTCGCGCGCCGTGTCCATGTTTCCGGAGACCGCCTGTGGTTGCCTCCCTGCGTTTCAGCCTGAGCGCCCTTCTCCTCGCCTGCAGCAGTACCGCCCTGGCCCAGCCTTTCAGCCTGCCTGCCCTGCCCTATGCGGAGGACGCACTGGAGCCGCACATCGACGCGGCGACCCTGCGCATCCATCACGGCCGCCATCACCAGATCTATGTCAACAACCTCAGTGCCGCCGTCGCCCAGGACCCCCGCCTCGAAGGCATGACGATCGAGCAGATCCTGCGCGGCGTTTCCGAATACAGCATGGCCATCCGCAACAACGGCGGCGGCCACTACAACCACAGCCTGTTCTGGAGCCTGCTCGCCCCCGCGGGTGACGGCGGCGAACCCAGCCCCGAGCTGCTGGAGGCGATCAATGCGCAGTTCGGATCGCTGGACAGCTTCAAGCGCGAGTTCGAAAACACCGCGCTGTCGGTGTTCGGCTCTGGCTGGGCCTGGCTGATCCGCACCGACGATGGCGCGCTTGCCATCACCTCCACGCCCAACCAGGACAACCCGCTGATGGACGTGGCCAGCCCCAATGGCGAACCGCTGCTGGCGATCGACGTGTGGGAGCACGCCTACTACCTGAGGTACCAGAACGTGCGCGCCGACTACGTGCGCGGCTGGTGGCCGATCGTCAACTGGAAGGAAGTCAACCGCCGCTTCGCCGGCGGCTGAAGCCGGGCCGACGTGGCGGGCGTGGAACGATCGTTGAAGACGCGTTTCCCCGCCGCCGCGCACAGCGCGCCGGCGGCACCATTCAATCGCGCACGTCGGCCACAGCTTGGGCGCCGAAGCGCGCCGAGAGAAGCACCTCGATCACCTTGGCCGCGGCCCGCTCTGGCGTATCGAGCGCTCCACTCGCATGGAAGCTCTCGAACACGGGTCGCGCCGCGAAAGCCTGCGGATCGGCACCGCGCAACTGCACCTGCATGCCGGTGTCGATGATGCCCGGCGCCAGCGCGCAGACCCGCGCCGGATTGGCGGAATCGGCCTGCTCCTCGGCCAGTGTCCGGCTGAAGTGGTCGAGCCCGGCCTTGATCGCACAGTAGGTCGCCACCCCGGCCAGAGGCCGTCGACCGAGCCCCGATGAGATGTTCAGAATGCGTCTCTCCACGGGCCAGTCCGCGCTGGCGCGCAGCACCGCGCGACTGAGCAACAGGGGCGCCTCAAGCCCGACCCGGAGCGCGCAGACGATGTCGTCCTCGGGCTGAGCTTCGAACGCCCCCGGCGTCTCCAGCACCGCGGCATTGTTGACCAGCAACAGATGGCTGCTCCCCTGCGGGCCGCGTGCCTGCAGCCAGTCTTCGACCCGCGCTGCCACCGGTCGGGCCTCGGCGAGATCGACCCGCCACTGCTCCAGGCGGCGCCCGGCCCCGTCGCCCTCGCGCTGCAGGGCTGGGTCGAAGCCGCGCGACAGGCAGAGCAAGTCCGCGCCACGGGCCAGCAGGCCACGTGCCAGCGCCGCGCCGAGCCCGCGGCTGGCCCCGGTGAGGATGCAGAGCAGGTTCATGGAGGTCTCCTCGGTGTGTATCGCTCGGAGCACGGTGCCGACGTTCCGGCCTCGCGCCCGGGTTCAATGGATCGTGGGCGCCTGGCCCTCGGTGACCGCACGCAGACGCTCGACCAGCACCGGCCAGTCGACCTCGCGCTGCATGCCGTTGACGCTGATCCGCGGCAGGCCCGAGCCCTCGACCAGGGTGTAGCCGCGCGCTGTACGCGCCAGCCCGTCCATCTGGCAGACGTGGTTGCGCAAGCGGCAGGCGATGCCGATGCGGGCGTAGGGGAAAGTCTCGAAGGCGCGCATCACGCCTTGCTGCAGGGCAGCCGCCGGGCCCATGCCGCCCACCGAGGACAGGTCGCGCACCGCGCGCTGGCTGATCCGGCGCGGCCCCTTGGCCTTCTCATCGGTGGCAAAGCGCGCATCGAAGGCCACCGGCGCCCAGTCGATCAGGCGCAGGCCGCGGATGTAGCCGTCCATGCGCCCGGTGATCTCGCCAAAGCCGAAAGCGGCGGTCAGCGGCTGCAGGTC
Source organism: Aquimonas voraii (assembly GCF_900101825.1). Classification (GTDB taxonomy): domain Bacteria; phylum Pseudomonadota; class Gammaproteobacteria; order Xanthomonadales; family Xanthomonadaceae; genus Aquimonas; species Aquimonas voraii. The sequence continues at coordinate 779,158 of NZ_FNAG01000001.1, read as the reverse complement.
GAGGCTTCGCAGTTCGACGTCGGCCGCCAGCGTGGGCGCCACGCCGAAGGGGCGCTCCAGCGCCAGCCCGGCGATCTCGATGTCACCGTCGAACACGCGCATGCGCAGCGTACCGTCCATGGCCAGCACTCCCGCGCCGTAATGCACGCCGGGAATATCGCCGGAGAGCTCGCCTTCGAAGGGCGGCCAGCCCAGCTGCGCCGACAGCTGGCGCAGGTCGATGCCACGCACCGAAGCCGCGGCGGCGAAGCGATCTTCACTGCCCGCCTCGGCCGCGCTGTTCCAGCGCAAAGCCTGCAGCTGCAGCCCGCCGCCCAACACGCCGAGTTCCAGTGGACGCTGCAGCCGCCATTCGCCGTCGCTGCTGGCCCAGTCCAACACCGCCGGCGCGAAGGATGCACCGAAAAGCTGCAGGCGCTCGATCCGCAGCTGGTCGCTGCGCGCGCTGGCGCCGCGGGTGAAGCCGAGGCCACCCGACACGCCTTCCAGCAGGAAGCGGGACTGGCCGTCACGCAAGGCCAGGTCATCCGCCTCGACGCCGAGGGATTCGATGCGCCCGGCCTTGAGATCCAGCGCCAGCTCGAGCGAGCCGTCCGCCTGCAGGCCAGGCAGACCGGCCGTGGCCAACAGCGTTTCGAGGTAGCGCGGCAGCAGCACGCCGGCCCGCGGGCTGAGTGCCTTCAGCGAAGCATCGAGCAGCGGCACCGCCGCGCCGAAGTCCAATTCGGCGCGCGCGTCCAGCTGCAGGGCCTCGCGATCGTTCCAGCGCAGCGTCTGCAGCGACCAGCGCGCGTCTTTGCCCTGCAAGCTGAGCGCAAGCTGCACAGGCTGCGCCGGCAGGCTGGCGTAGAGCGGCCCGGCCAGCACCTCGCCACCGCTCAGAGCAAGTTCGAGCCCGAGTTCGGTGCGCTCGGCAAGCGTGAGCGCAAGCCGCCCGCGCATCTGCAGGTCGGCAGCGGCCAGCCGGCCATCCTCGGTGTCGAAGCCCAAGCCCTCGGCCTGCAGCTCACCTTCGATGCGCGGCGCAGCGCCGGCAAGATCGAGCGCAAGCTCGGCACCGAGCCTTCCCGCGGTCAGGCCGGCCTGTGGCCACAGAGCGGCCAGCATGGGCTGCAGCCAGGCCGCCGGCAGGTGTTCCGCCGTAAGCCCGATCGGATTGCCCTCGGCGGGCAGGCTCGCCTGCAGCCGGGTGCGACCGCGCACCAGAGCGAGCTGCAGCGCCCCGCGATCGATCTCCAGCGCCAGTTCGCCAGCGGCCGCATCATCGCTGGTCAACGGCCCCGCACAGCGCCAGACCCCGACATCGCGGGGGCGCAGCTCGCAGCGCCAGTCGAGCGCTGCGAAGCGGTAGCCCAGGGGTGCGAACGCCAGCGTCTCCGCCTGCAGGCGCAGCTGCAGACCGCCGCCCGGCGCGTTGGGTGAGCGCAGGGCGAGGAGTACGCCGCGCGCACTCAATCCATCCTGCTGAACCGCCTCGGCGCGCACCACCAGCTCGCGAGCCGTCGCTGGCGGGCAGAACAAGGCCAGGCCCACGAGCAGGCCGAAACGCCGCACGAAGGCCTTGAGCCGGGAAGTCGATCTGAGCATGCTCGGCAGGATAGCGGATGCCTCCACGAGCCGACGAAGATACCGCCGCGATGCGATCCCCTGCCCTGCGCCTACTGCTGCTGGAGGACGACCCGGTCGGCGCCGAGTGGCTGCGACATCTGCTGGCCGGCTGGGGTTACGCAGTCCAGCACGCGGCCGATTGCCGGCAGGCGCTGGCGCTTGTCGAAGCCTGCGACTTCGACGGCCTGCTGCTGGACCAGCGCCTGCCCGACGGCAGCGGCGCGACCCTGCTGGCAGAGCTGCGGGCACGCGGTCTGCGCGCGCCGGCGCTGGCGTTGAGCGCGGATGACGCGGCGACCAGGTGGCCGGACGCCGCAGCCGCTGACTTCGTCGCGCGTCTGCGCAAGCCCATCGCCGCCGACGCCCTCTTGTGCAGCCTGCGCGCGCTGGGCCTGGCGCCGCCCGTCTGGGACGCAGAGCGCGCGCTGGCGGCAGCCAACGGCCATGCCACGATCGCAGGCTCGCTGCGCCGGCTGATGCTGGCCGAACTACCCGCGCAACGCGCTTCGCTCAAGGACGCAGCGTCGGCACAACCACCTGACGTGGCGACACTGGATGCACTGCTGCACAAGCTGCTCGGCGCGGCCCGCCTGACCGGCGCAGCGGCCTTGGCGGCCCAGATCGAATGCGCGCGCAGCCTCCTCGCGGATCCACACGCCAGCGCGCGGGGAGTGGCGGCGCTGGAGCCGCTCGATGCCGAAATCGAGCGCTTGCTCCGCGAGTCCGGCGTCACGGGCTGAGGACGGGGTCCGCCGGCGACTGGCGCGCAGAGCCGGAGGCACCGATCAAGGCGATGCCTTGGCGATCACACACCACGCTTCGGGCTGAGGCTTGGATGTGTTCGAACACGCAGCGGTGACCGTCGTCGAATCCCGTTCACGCAAGAAGACGTCGATGCGCGCTCAGCTACGCAGGGCCTCGAACTCGGCCAGCAGGCCCCAGCTGCGCAGGCTGCGTCCGTGCAGATGGCGCTTCAGTTCCTCGCGCAGCAGGCGGCGCAGCGGCGGCAGCAGAGCTTCAGGCGGCGCCTCGTCGCCGCGCAGCGCGAGCAGCGCGGCGCCCGCAATCCCTGCCTGCTCGGCAATACCGAGACGCAGCGCGCCGGCCTCGCCCAGCCAGCGGTAGCGCGCTGCAGGCTCGATCGGCTGGCCGGCGTGGTCGGCCTCCAGCGGCAGCTCGAAGCCGATCGCCATGAGCAGATCGCGCTCGAAGCAGCGCAGCGGCCACGCCAGATCGCCCGCCGCCAGCTGTGAGAGCAGCAGCGCATAGCGAGCGAACAAGGCGGGATGGGCCTCGCCACGGTTCAGGAGTTGCACCAGCAACTCATTGGCGTAGAAGCCTGCCATCAGCGCATCGCCGAGCAGGCGTGGCGAAGGCCCCGCGGGCTCGGCGTCGACCAGCTGCGGCAGCTCGCCGCGGCCTTGCCAGCACAGGATCAGCGGCGAAAAGGGCTGCAGCAGGGCCGCGCGCCCCCCGCCCTTGCCGCCCTTGGCGCCGCGCGCCAACAGGCCCATGCGGCCGTGGCCGGCGCTGAACACTTCCAGCAGCTGGCTGGTCTCGCGGAACGGTCGGGCATGCAGCACGTAGGCGGGCTCGCCTTCGACACGCGGGCCGGGGCTGCCGCTGCGCGACACGCGATTACTCGGTGTAGCCGAAGCGCTGCAGGACCTGCTCGTCGTCGCTCCAGCCCTCGCGGACCTTGCACCACAGCTGCAGGAAGACCTTGCGGTCGAGCAGTCGCTCCATGGCAATGCGCGCGTCCATGCCGATCTGCCGCAGCTGCTCGCCGCCGGCGCCGATCACGATGGCCTTCTGGCCGTCACGCTCGACCCAGATCACCGCAGCAATCCGTGCCATCCGCCCGTCTTCTTCCCAGTTCTCGATCTCGACGCTGGTGGCGTAGGGAAGCTCATCGCCCAGCTTGCGCATCAGCTGCTCGCGGATCAGCTCGGCGCAGAGGAAGCGTTCGCTGCGGTCGGTGACCTGGTCTTCCTCGAACAGCGGCTCGCCCTCGGGCAGGTGCTTCAGCAGCACCTTCTGCAGCACCTCCAGGCCCTTGCGCTTCTGCGCCGACAGCGGGACCACCTCGATGAAATCGTGGTCCTTCATGACCTGCTGGATGAAGGGCAGCAGCGCGCCCTTGTCCTTCAGCTTGTCGACCTTGTTGATCACCAGCACGCGCGGCACACCCGCCTCGACCAGGGCCTTGTAGGCACGCTCGTCGTCCTCGCGCCAGGCGCCGGCTTCGACGACCAGCACGCCGATCTGCACCTCGGACAGCGCACCGCGGGCGGCGCGGTTCATGTAGCGGTTGATCGCGCGCGGCTCCTTGCCGTGCAGGCCAGGCGTATCGACGTAGACGATCTGCCCGCCCTCGAAGGTGCTGATGCCGAGGATGCGGTGGCGCGTGGTCTGCGGGCGGCGCGAAACGATGCTGACGCGAAAGCCCACGAGCGAGTTGATGAGGGTGGACTTGCCGACGTTCGGGCGGCCGACCACGGCCACGTGGCCGACGCGGAAACCGCCGGCGGCGGCGCTGTCAGGGGTGTTCATGCGGATTCCTTGGTGGATGCGGCAAGCAGGGCGGCCAGCACCTCGGCGGCGGCCTGCTGTTCGGCTTCGCGGCGCGCACCGGCGGTGGCGCGGGCTTCGATATCGTGGCTGTCGACGCGGCAAAGGACTTCGAACTGCTTGTCGTGGTCGTCACCGCGCGCTTCGATCAAACGGTACTCGGGCAGGCCCAGCTGGCGCGCCTGCAGCCATTCCTGCAGCCGGGTTTTCGGATCCTTCTCCGCCTTCAAGCCCGGCGGCAGGGCCGTGATCAGCGGCTCGAACAGGGCCAGCACCCGCGCCCGGCAGACCTCGAAACCCGCATCGAGATGGATGGCGCCGATGATCGCCTCGACCGCATCGGCAAGGATCGACTCGCGCCGGAAGCCACCGCTCTTCAGTTCACCCTGGCCGAGGATCAGGCGATCGCCCAGCTGATGGCGGCGTGCCAGTTCGGCCAACTGTGGCTCGCGCACCAGCTGCGAGCGCGCGCGGGTGAGCGCGCCTTCGTCGGCCTTGGGGAAACGGTGGAACAGGGCCTCGGCGACCACCACGCTGAGCAGGGCGTCGCCGAGAAACTCGAAGCGCTCGTTGTTGCGGCCGCCGGCGCTGCGATGGGTCAGCGCCTGCTGCAGCAGGGCCGGGTCGGCGAAGGCATGGCCCAGCGCCGAACTCATGATGCGCGGCACTGGATCAATCGACGGCACCCTGCCGCGACAGCTCGACCGTCTTGTCGAACTTGGCGACGAAGTCGATGTTGTAGGCCATGGGACGGCGCACCTCGTACTTGATGTTGAGGTTGTAGCCGTTGCCCGAGCGGGTGATCTTGACGTGATTCGGCTTCACCGACTCAACATAGGAAATGTAGAAGCGGTTGTTGAGCAGGCTGCGGATCTTTTCCGGGGTCTGCGTGGCGATGCCGGGCTCGGCCTGCAGACCCTTCATGGCGGAGACCACCGAGTAGTACTCGGAATAGACCGGGAACAGACGCATCGCCAGGAAGGCGAAGAAGCCGACCACGGCCAGCACCACGATGAAGCCCAGGAGGGTGATGCCGCGCTGACGGGTGCCGAGTTTCATGGGTTGCCTCTTCGAAGGAATGCGGAGCGAATGCGCGCCAATGGTCGCCAAGCGCGCGATGGGGCGCAAGCGGGATCTGACCCGCCAGCGCAGTCTCAACCCGCCTGCCCGGCCAGAAAGGCCAGGAGCCGCGCTTCGTCCCAGACCGGCACACCCAGCTCGTTGGCCTTGGCGAGCTTGCTGCCGGCCGCCTCGCCGGCCACGACGAAGCTGGTCTTCTTCGACACGCTGCCCGCGACCTTGGCGCCCAGGGCTTCGAGCCTGGCGCCGGCTTCGTCGCGGGTCATGGCCGACAGCGAGCCGGTCAGCACCACGGTCTTGCCGGCCAGCACGCCGCCTTCGACCTCGTGCGGGGCGGCCGCCCGCAGGGCGGCCATGGCGGCATCCACCGCGCGCAGGCGCGTGCCCCAGTGTGGATCGCCGAGCGTGGCGAACAGCGCGGCGGCGGCGTCAGCACTCACGCCCAGAGCGGTCAGCCCGCCCTCGCCCGCCGCCTCGAGCGCGGCGAGATCGCGGCGCGCCTCGCCGATCCGGCTGATCGAGGTGTCGCCCAATCGCCCCAGCGGCGCGCCCAGTTGCTTGGCTGCGCGCAGCAGATGCGCCAGTTCCAGCCGGGTCGCCAGCGAGGCCGAGGGCTGCCCTGCCTGCAGCGGCGCCACGCCGTTGGCGAGCAGCGCATCAATGACCTCGTTGTTGTGCGGCTGCGCGAAGAAACTGGCGATCGAGGCGGCGACCTTGGGCCCGACATCGGGTACGGCCAGCAGCAGGATCGGGTCGGCGTGACGGATGGCGTCCAGGCTGCCGAAGCTGCGCGCCAGCGCCTTCGCAGTCTCCTCGCCGATCTGCAGGATGCCGAGGCCAAACAGCAGGCGCTCAAGGCTCGGCCGGCGGCTGCGCTCCAGGGACTCGATCAGGTTCTCGGCCCAGCGCGTGGCCACCTTGCCGGCCTTGACCGTCTCCGGCGTGCTGCCGTCGCGCTGGTCGGCGCGGCGCTTCATCTCCAGCAGGTCGTCGAGCGTGAGGCGGTAAAGGTCAGCCACGCTCTGCACGAAGCCGAGGTCAACCAGATCCTCGACCATGCGCTCGCCGAGGCCCTCGATGTCGATGGCGCGGCGCGAGGCGAAGTGGATCAGGGCCTGCTTGCGCTGGGCCGGACAGAACAGCCCACCGCTGCAGCGGGCCACGGCCTCGCCCTCCGGCCGCACCACGGCCGACCCGCAGGCCGGACATTCGCTCGGCAGCAGCCAGGGCGCGGTGCCTTCTGGACGACGCTCGGCGACCACGCCCAGCACCTCGGGAATCACATCGCCCGCGCGCCGCACGATCACCGTGTCGCCGACGCGCACGTCGAGCCGGGCGATCTGGTCAGCGTTGTGCAGGGTGGCATTGGTGACCACCACGCCAGCCACCTGCACAGGCCTCAATCGCGCCACCGGCGTGATCGCGCCCGTGCGCCCTACCTGCACGTCGATGGCCTCAACCTCGGTCATCTCTTCCTGCGCGGGGAACTTGTGGGCGATCGCCCAACGCGGTGCGCGGGCGACGAAGCCCATGGCGCGCTGCCGGTCGAAGCGATTCAGTTTGTAGACCACGCCGTCGATGTCGTAGGGCAGCGCGTCGCGCTTGGCGCCGATGCGGCGGTAGTAGGCGATCAGGCCGTCGAAGCCGCGTGCGGTGTCCACTTCAGGACTGATCGGCAGGCCGAAGTCGGCGAGGCGCCGCAGGGTCTGCGAATGCGTGGCCGGCAGATCCAAACCTTCCTGCGCGCCGACGCCGTAGGCATAGAAGGCCAGCGGCCGCTGCGCGGTGATCGTGGGGTCGAGCTGACGCAGCGAACCGGCCGCGCCGTTGCGCGGATTGGCCAAGGTCTTCTCACCACGCTCCAGCGCGCGCTGGTTGTAGGCATTGAACCCGGCGCGCGGCATGTAGACCTCGCCTCGCACCTCAAGCAGTGCGGGCGCGTCACCACGCAGGCGCAGTGGAATCGCACGGATGGTTCGCAGGTTGGCCGTGACGTCTTCGCCCGTCGCGCCGTCGCCGCGGGTTGCGCCCTGCACCAGCACGCCCCGTTCGTAGCGCAGGCTGATGGCCAAGCCATCGAGTTTGGGCTCGACCGAGAATTCCGGATCGACCTCACCGGTTTCCTCGACGATGCGGCGCACGAACTCGGCGACCTCGCGATGCCGAAGCTCGGGCGCTTCCTGCTCGACATCGTCGAAGGCATTACCCAGCGAAAGCATGGGCATTGCGTGGGTGACTTCGGCGAAGGCGCTGTCGGAGCGCGCGCCGACACGCAGGGTCGGCGAGTCGGCCGTGCGCAGCTCCGGATTCGCCGCCTCCAGCGACTCCAGCTCGCGCATCAGGCGGTCGTATTCGGCATCCGGGATGCCCGGCGCATCCAACACGTGGTAGCGGTAGTTCGCGTCCTCGATCAGCGCGCGCAGTTCGGCCGCGCGCGCGCTCAGGCTTTCGTTCGCCATGGGGTGGCTCTCAGGCCGCGCCAACCATGCGGCTGGCCTCGTCGATATCGACCGAGACCAGGCGCGACACGCCGGGCTCGCGCATGGTCACGCCGGCCAGCTGGCGGGCGGCTTCCATGGTCGATTTGTTGTGGGTGACGAACAGGAACTGCACCTTCTCGCTCATCTCGGACACCATCGCGCTGAAGCGGCCGACATTGGCCTCGTCGAGCGGCGCGTCGACCTCGTCGAGCAGGCAGAAGGGCGCCGGGTTGAGCTGGAAGATCGCGAACACCAGCGCCACCGCGGTCAGCGCCTTCTCGCCGCCGGACAGCAGCGAGATGTTGGACACGCGCTTGCCCGGCGGGCGCGCCATGATCGCTACGCCGGTGTCGAGCAGGTCCTCGCCGGTCAGTTCGAGATAGGCGTGGCCGCCGCCGAACAATCGCGGATACAGCGCCTGGACGCCGGTGTTGACGCGGTCGAAGGTGTCCTTGAAGCGGCCGCGGGTTTCCTTGTCGATCTTGCGGATCGCGTTCTCCAGCGTTTCCAGGGCCTGGGTCAGGTCGGCGTGCTGGCTGTCCAGGTACTCCTTGCGCTGCGACTGCTCGCCGTACTCCTGGATGGCCGCGAGGTTGACCGGCTCCAGCCGCTTGATGCGGGTTTCGAGCTCGTCCAGGGTCTTCTTCCAGGCCTCGGGCGTGGCGTTCTCGGGCAGCGTGTCGAGCAGGGCCTGCGGCTCCAGTTCGGCGGCGGTGATCGCCTCCAGCAGGCCCTGCGCCTTCAGCGCCAGCGCCTGTTCGTCCAGCCGCTTGCGCGACAAGCGCTCGCGCAGCAGCAGCGCGCGCTGGTCGAGCTGCTGGCGGCGCTGCTCGTAGTTGCGCAGCTCGCCCTCGATGCCGTCGACCGCCGAGCGCGCCGCCGACAGCCGCTTTTCGACGTCAATGCGGCTGTCCAGATAGACCTGCAGCTCGTTCTTCAGCGCTTCGATCGGCGCATCGCCCACCGACAGCTGCTCGGCGAGTTCGGCGCGGCGCTGCGCCAGCTGCTGCAGCTGGTTCTTCATGCGCGCCAGGCCCTGTTCCAGGCCGGCGCGCTGGCTGCGCTTGGACTCCAGCTGCAGGGCCAGGTGATGGCCGCGCTCGCGCAGCTCGCGCACGGCCGACTGCGCGGCCTCGCGGGCCGCGAACAGACGCTCGCGTTCGCCTTCCAGCGATAGACGCAGGTCCTCCTGCTCGCCCATGCGCTCCATCGCGTGCTCCAGACGCGCGCGCGAGTCGCCGGCCTGCTCCTGGGCGTCTTCGATGGCGGTGGCGAGCTGCGACAGCTCGGCCTCGATGCGCTGGCGCCGGGCCTGCGCCTGGTCGAGCTTGCCGCCGAGGCTCTGCAGCTGACCCGACAGCTCGGCCACGCTGCGGTGCGCGAGGTACAGACTGCGCTGCGCGTCCTCGCGCTCGATCTCGGCCTGCTGCAGGGCGTCGCGGAGCTCGTTCAGCTGCTCGACCAGGGCCTGTTCACGCAGAGCCTGGTTCTGGAGCTCGGCGCGCAGGTTCTGCAGCTCGCGCTCGCGCGCCAGCGCGCCCTGCTGGGCCTCGCCCGAACGCAGGACGCGGGCGAAGCCGGCGGACAGCCACTCGCCGTCGCGGGTGATCAGGCTCGCACCTTCGGCGAGGCCCGGCAGACGTTCGCGGGCAGAATCCACGGAGTCGACGGCGTGCACATCCGCGAGCAGGCGCCGCAGCGCGGCCGGGCCCTCGACCTTCGCGGCCAGCGAATCGGCGGCCGCGACCAGCACCTCATCGCCGTCCGCCAGCAGGGCAAGACGACCGGCGCGCAGCGCCGCCAAGGCCTCGGCGTGCTGCGCCGGGATCTCGACCATCACGCCTTCGATCAGGCTGCCGAGCACGGTCTCGACCGCGGTCTCCCAGCCGGGCTGCACCTTGAGCACGCTGCCGGCGCGCGGCTGTTGCTCCAGGCCCTGCGCGCGCAGCCAGTCGAGCACCGCCCCCTTTTCCTGGCCCAGCGCCGCGGCCTGCAGGGCTTCCAGAGAGCCCAGGCGGCCACGCTGGCTCTGGATTTCCTTGCGCACTTCGGCGAGCTGGGCTTGGCTCAGGCGCTGTTTTTCCTGCACCGCCAGCACGGCCTGCTTGCGCGCCTCAAGGCCTGCAGTGAGTTCATCGACCTGGGCGCGCTGGGCTTCGGCCTGCTCTTTCGCGTCTTCGAGTGCGGCTTCAATCGCCGACACATCGAGGCCCTGCAGCTCGCCGGCCAGGGTCTCGCGACGGCGCCCGAGTTCGAGCATCTGCCGGTCGAGGTAGTCGATGCGGGTGCGTTCGACTTCGGCGGCGCGCGCAGCCTCGGACTGCGCCTGGCGCTGCGTATCGGAATTGCGCTGCCAGTCGCTCAGCGCGCGCTCGGCGGCCTGCAGGGCCTCGGCACGTTCGGCCAGCTGTTCGCCGACTTCGCTGGCCGCCGGCTCAAGCTCCTGCACCACGGCATCCAGATCCGCCAGCTTGGCGGCATCTTCCTCGATATGCGCCAGCACTTCCGCGTGCGAGGCATCGGCCTCGGCCTTGCTCTGGCGCAGGCGCTGGGTCAGCTCGCCCTGGTGGCGGATCTGCTGCTCGACGCGGGCGATGTCGCTGCTGAGCCGATAGCTCTCGGCCTGCACCTTCGACAGCGCTTCGCTGGCCTCGCCCTGCTGCACGCGGGTCAGTTCGATCTGTGCCTCGACATGGCGCTGCTCGGTGACCGTGGCTTCGAGCTGCAGGTCCTCCTCACCCAAGCCCGCGCGCAGCTCGGTCAGCTCGCGCTCGACCGCGCCGAACAGCATGGCCTTGAGCTGGGCATCGCGCTCGCGCTGCTCGGCGCGCAGCTGCTGGTAGAGCTCGGCCTGGCGGGCCTGGCGCTTCAAATGCTCCAGCTGCTTGTCGACCTCCTCGCGCAGGTCGTTCAGGCGGTCGAGGTTCTCGCGCGTGTGCCGCATGCGCGTCTCGGTTTCCTTGCGACGCTCCTTGTACTTGGAGATGCCGGCGGCTTCCTCCAGGTAGACGCGCAGGTCCTCGGGCCGGGCTTCGATGATCTGGCTGATCATGCCCTGTTCGATGATCGAGTAGCTGCGAGGGCCCAGGCCCGTGCCGAGGAACAGGTCGGTGATGTCGCGCCGGCGGCAACGCGTTCCATTCAGGTAGTACGCACTGGCGCCGTCGCGGCTGACCATGCGCTTGACCGAGATCTCGTTGTACTGGGCGTACTCGCCGACGATGGTGTGGTCGCTGTTGTCGAAGATCAGCTCGACAGTGGCCGTGCCCACCGGCTTGCGGCCGGATGATCCCGAGAAGATCACGTCGGTCAGGTTGTCGCCACGCAGGCGGCTGGCCGAGCTTTCGCCCATCACCCAGCGCACGGCATCGATGATGTTCGACTTACCGCAGCCGTTCGGACCCACCACGCCGGTCATGTTGGTCGGCAAGTGCAGGGTAGTGGGATCGACGAAGCTCTTGAAGCCCGCCAGCTTGATGGTGGACAGACGCATCCGGTGCGTTCCTCTGGCGTGGCCTACTGGGCCTGCGACGCCGACGCGCTGGCGCCGGGTGCGGTGATCTGCGCCGCTGCGCGCAGCGCACGCACGCGCTCGGCGATCGCCTGCTGCTGCAGCTGCTGCTCGATGCCTGCGCGCACCTGCTCGAAGGCCGGCGGCTGGTAAGGCCGGCTGCCGGCGCGGCGCAGCACGTGGTAGCCGAAACGGGTCTGCACCACCACCGGGGCAACCTCACCGTCGGCCAACTGGGCCAGCACTTCGGCGAACTCCGGCGGGGTCTGGGTGCGATTGGCCCAACCGAGATCGCGGGCCTGCACGGCGGTGGCCGCATGCTTCTGCATCAGGGCCTCGAAGTCGGCGCCCGGCGCCCGCGCCTCGGCCAGCGCCGCCACCGCCGCAGCCTGGTCGGCATACAGGATGTGCTGGGCCTGGTACTCGACCTGTCCAGTACGTTCGACTTCGCGGGCGTAGTAGTCGCGCAGCTGCTGCTCGCTGATCCGGGCCTCGGCGCGCAGCGCCTTCAACTGGTGGGCCGCCAGCACCTGCATGCGACCCAGGGCCAATTCGGACTTGAGCGAATCCGCGCCAGCGTCGCTGCCGGAGAGTCCGGTCTGGGCCAGCAGCAGGCTTTCGATCAGCCGATCCAGCGCCTGCTGGCGCTGCTCCGGCTGGGCGGTGTCGAGGCCAAGGCCACGGGCGAAAGTCTCGAACACCGGCTGGGTCACGCTCTCACCGTTGACCACGGCGACCATCGGGCCCTGCGGCGCCCCCTGCAGCACCTGGGCGGTGCCCGCCTCGGTGGCGACCTGCCCCCCCCCGCAGGCCGCCAGCAGCGCACAGCACAGGCCGACGGCCATCAGACGAACACGGACTGCACTCATCCCTGGAACTCCTCGGGGGCATAGGCGCGCATGGACAGCGCGTGGATATCGGTCTGCATCAGGCTGCCCACCGCCTCGTAGACGGCGCGATGGCGGGCAATGGCGTTCAGGCCCGAGAACTTCGGGCTCACGATCAGCAGCGAGAAGTGCCCGCGACCGTCGCGCGCGCCCTCGTGGCCGACATGCTTGTGGCTGTCATCGTGGACTTCGAGCAGGCTGGGCTCGAGCGCGGCCAGGGCCGCGCGGATGGCATCGACGCGTGCGGTCATGGCAGCACCGGACGGAAGGGAAGCACCTGCACCGATTCGTAGACGCCGGCCTCGAAGTAGGGATCCGCCTGGGCCCAGTCGCGAGCAGCGGCGAAGTCCTCGAATTCGGCCACGATAGCGGAGCCGACGAAGCCGGCTTCGCCCGGATCCTCGGCATCGATGGCCGGCAGCGGTCCAGCCAGCTTCAAGCGCCCGGCGTCGCGGAGGGCGTGCAGACGGGCGAGATGGGCGGGGCGCGCCTCCAGCCGCTTGGCCAGGGATTCAGGCGCGTCACAGCCAATGATCAGGTACCACATGGCGCGGTCCTCGCGGTGCTTGGGAGATCGGTCGGGGCGAGCCCCGGCGGCGGCCCGCAGGGCGGAAGAAGCGCGGGGCTATCCGGGCCCGGCGTGGACCGCGCATCATATGCGCTCACCCAAGCCCCCTCAAACGCCCCGCCATGCGCCCGGGCGCCAGCGCGGGCGCGCCTTCGACACTGGAGCCCCATGGGCGATCGCATCGAAATCCATCCCGTGAGCCCGCAGCCGCGCCAGATCCAGCGCGCGGTGGACGCGCTCAACCGCGGCAGCCTGCTGGTGGCGCCTTCGGACGCGGGCTATCTGTTCACCTGGGCCATCGATGCGGTGCGCGCCGAGGAGCGCGTGCAGAAGCTGCGCGGGCTGGACAGCAAGCATCCTTTCACCTTACTCTGCGCCCGCCTGAGCGAAGTCGGCCGGATGGCCAAGCTCGACGACAGTGCCTTCCGCATCGTCAAGCCCCTGGTTCCCGGGCCCTACACCTTCATCCTCCCGGTTTCTTCGGAACTGCCACGGCGGTTCAAGCAGGCCAAGCGCAAGGTCATCGGCTGCCGCATTCCGGACCACCCGGTGCTGCAGGCCCTACTCGAAGCCTGGGGATCGCCCCTGCTCTCGACCAGTCTGGAGCTCTCGGCGGAAGCGTCCGAGGCCTCACCTGACCGTCAGGACGCTTTCGAAGTGGCCGAACATGTCCTGCGTCATGTCGACCTCATGCTGGATTCCGGGGATTGCCCTCCCGGGCCGACCAGTGTCGTGGATTTGTCGGGCGAAGTACCGGTGCTGGTGCGCGAAGGCGCGGGCCCGGTCGACTTCCTCGACGCTTGAAGCGAAGCCTTCGCCAGTGCTCCCGATTGGCATCCAGCGCGCGAACGCGCTGAACGGGACGCTGGCACCCGACGAGGCCATCGCGCCTCGCCCGGCCGAGGGGACGGCCGCAGGCGGTCAGGGCCGCCGCAAGCACCTTGGGCGGGTTCGCCGCGATCCTCAGGAATCGTGAGCCGGCCGCCCCGAAAGTCCGCCCGGCCGAGACAGCCCGGTGCCGACACACCGCCAAGGCGCGCAGCGCGCCATGCAGTCAGCAGGATCCATCGAGAAGATGTCCGTTGAATCGGCGCCAACCGCCGACACCAGCGCAAGCCCGTCGCCCAGCGGCCCGCCCCAGCAGCAGGAAATGCCGCTGGCGATGGTGCGCGGCCAGCCGGTGCTGCAGATCCCGCAGGATCTCTACATCCCGCCGGACGCGCTGGAGGTCATCCTCGACGCCTTCGAAGGCCCGCTGGATCTGCTGCTCTACCTGATCCGCCGGCAGAACCTCGACATCCTCGACATCCCGGTTGCCGAAATCACCCGCCAGTACATCGACTACATCGGCCTGATGCAGGACATCAAGCTCGAGCTGGCCGCGGAGTATCTGGTGATGGCCGCGATCCTGGCCGAGATCAAGTCGCGCCTGCTGCTTCCGCGCCCGCCCAGCGCCGAGGGCGAAGAGGAAGACCCGCGCGCCGAGCTGGTGCGGCGCCTGCAGGAGTACGAGCGCTTCCGCCAGGCCGCGCAGGACATCGATGCCCTGCCCCGCATCGAACGCGACACCCAGGTGGTGCACGCCCACACCGGCGACCGCACCACCGTGCGCCTGCCGCCGCCCGTCGACCTGCGCGAGATGCTGCTGGCCCTGCGCGACGTGCTGAAGCGCGCCGAGCTGTTCAGCCACCACAACATCCGCCGCGAGGCGCTGAGCGTGCGCGCGCGCATGGGCGAACACCTGGAGCGCCTGTCGCACGGCCGCTTCGTCTCCTTCGTCGAGCTGTTCCGCGCCGAGGAAGGCCGCCTGGGCGTGGTGGTCAGCTTCCTCGCCATGCTGGAACTGGCCAAGGAAATGCTCATCGAGATCGTCCAGGAAGCCCCGCTGGCGCCGATCTTCGTGCGCGCGCTCGGCGCCTCGACCGAGGCCGCCGAAGACGCGCTGGAAGCGTCACAGCCGAGCAGCGACGGCAGCGATCTTGACGAGGCCGGCGAGGGCGCGTTCGCCGAGGACGCCCTTGCGCCGCCAGTGCCGGCCGGCCTCGCGGCCACGACCACGGCCACCGAGCCCGGCGACGCCGATGCACTGCCGGCTGCGCCCGCCCACCATCGCACCGAGGAGCCCTAGCCCACGCATGGACTTCGATCTGCTCAAGCGCATCCTCGAAGCCGCCCTGCTCGCGGCCCCGCAGCCGCTGACGGTGGCCCAGCTCACCGACCTGTTCGGCGAGGGCGAAGCGCCGCCCGCCGATGATCTCCGCCGCGCCCTGCTCGCCCTGCAGGAAGACAGCGCCAGCCGCGGCGTTGAACTGGTCGAGGTGGCTTCCGGCTTCCGCTACCAGGTGCGCGCCGAGATCTATCCGCACATCTCGCGCCTGTGGGCCGAGAAGCCTGCGCGCTATTCGCGTGCCCTGCTCGAAACGCTGGCACTCATTGCCTATCGCCAGCCGATCACCCGCGGCGAGATCGAGGCCATCCGCGGTGTCGCGGTCAACAGCCAGATCATCCGCACGCTGGAGGAGCGCGAGTGGATCCGCGTGGTCGGCCACCGCGACGTGCCCGGCAAGCCGGCCCTGTTCGGCACGACCCGCGCCTTCCTCGACTACTTCAACCTCAAGAGTCTCGACCAGCTGCCGCCGCTGTCGGACCTGCAGGAGCTTCCTGACATCGAGCCCGAGCTGGACTTCGATGGCGCGCGCGCAAAGGCTGCGCTGCCCGCCATCGCGGGCGCTGCCGGTGATGCTGCCGAGGGTCAGGACGCGGATGGCACCGATACCGCTGCCGCTGCCACCGAGCCAAATGCGGATGCAGATGCGGACGTGCAGACTGCGGCCCATACCGATGACGGTGCCGCTGCCGACGACGTCGACACCCACGCATCCGCAGCCGGGTTGATCGCTGCCGACGCAGAGCCATCCGCTGGAAACGACGAGGCCGCGCCCGCCCTCGCCGACCCCGACAGCATCGACGGCGCCCAGCACGCCGATGCCTACGAAAACGACCTCGACACCGCGACGCGCCTCGACGAGCAGCGCGTGGCAGCCGACACCGCAGATACCACCGACCCCACGGGCGAGTCCGAGACTTCGCCGGAGCAGATTCCATGAGTGAGACACCCCGCCGCGTCCTGTCGCTGAAGCGCGAAGGCGCCAGCACCGCCCGCATCGAAGAGCGCCTGCACAAGGTGCTGGCCACCGCCGGGCTCGGCTCGCGCCGAGCGCTGGAAGAGCGCATCGCCCGCGGCGAAGTGAAGGTCAACGGCGAAGTCGCCGCGACCGGCAGCAGCGTGGGCTCGGGCGACCGCGTCGAGCTCGACGGCCGCGCCTTCGTCGCCAGCAACCAGAGCGAGCCGGTGCAGGTGCTGCTCTACAACAAGCCCGAGGGCGAGCTGACCACCCGCGACGACCCCGAAGGCCGCGCCACCGTGTTCGAGAAGCTGCCCAAGCTGAAGAACGCGCGCTGGATCGCGGTCGGCCGGCTCGACATCAACACCACCGGCCTGCTGCTGCTGACCACCGATGGCGAGTTGGCCAACGCGCTGATGCATCCCAGCACCGAGGTCGAGCGCGAGTACGTCTGCCGCATCCACGGCGAAGTGAGCGACGACGTCGTGCGCCAGCTGCAGCGCGGCGTGCAGCTCGAGGACGGCGAGGCCAAGTTCGACGAGATCGAGCGGATCGGCTCCAGCGACAGCCACGCCTGGTTCCGCGTGGTCCTGCACGAAGGCCGCAACCGCGAGGTGCGCCGCATGTGGGAAGCGGTGGGCTTCACCGTCAGCCGCCTGAAGCGCGTGCGCTACGGCAGCGTCGAGCTGCCGCGCCTCTTGAAGCGGGGCATGAGCGAGCCGCTGCCGGCCGAACAGGTGGACGCCCTGCGCGCCAGCCTGAACCTGCCGCCGCCCGAGGCGACCCTCACCCTGCAGCCGGTGATCGGCCAGCGTCGCGCCAAGACCAGCGAATATCGCCCGGCCGCGCGCGAGCAGAAGGCCTGGACCCAGGGCGCCTACGGCGATGAGGGCCGTGAGCTGCGCGCCTTCGACAACATCCGCGAAGACGCCCCGCGCGGTCGCGGCCGCGGCCCGGGTCGCGGCGGCCCCGGAGGCCCGGCAGGCCCCGGCGGCAAGCGCAAGCCCGGCGGCAAGCCGGGCGGCTTCAAGTCCGGCCCGGGTGCGCCCGGCGGCCCGCGCGGCGTGGCCAAGCGCCCGGACAACTACGGCAACACCCTGACCGCGCCGGGCGGTGAAGCCCGCGGCCGCGGCGGTCCGCGCGGACGCGGCGGCAACACCGCTGCCGCCGGTGGCGCCAGCGCCAGCGGTGAATTCCGCAGCTGGTATGTACCGGAAGGCGTGACCACCACCAGCCCCTCGGCCCGCCCACAGAACCGCCCCGCCGGTCGTCCCGGTGGTCCGGGCGCCGGGCGCCCGGGTGCACCGGCGCGTGCGGGCGGCCCGGGCCGGCCTGCAGGTCCGGGCGGCCCAGGTGGCCCCGGCGGCTCGAAGTTCGGCAAGCCCGGCGGTCGTCCGGGTGGTGCACCGGGTGGACGCCCCGGTGGATCACCGGGTGGCAAGCCATCGGGCAAGCCGGGCGGCCCGCGCCCGGGTGGTCATGGCCCCAAAGGCCACGGCCCGGGCGGACGCGGCCCACAAGGCACGCCGAAGGGACCGCGCGGACCGCGCTGAACGCTCACCGCACGATCCCGTACAAGCGTGAACCCACCGGCGCGTTCGGGCCACCCCAGGGCGGCCCGAAAGCCCGCGCTGGCGCGGCTTCACGCCAGCCAGCTGCAGCCCCGGCGGCAGCTGACGTCGCGACGCGCGAGTGTCACGACCTGGCAAGCACGCATCGCAACCCGCGGGCCCGGCACCGGCCTGGAGCGGGACCAAAAGTCGCGACTCTGGGGTGCGTCGAAGCAATGACATGACTTTCGGCACAAGGGTTGCAGTCACCTCGGGGACTTCCCCGGGAACGTGAATCTCGTGCCCAAGCCCGGCGCCGCTCTGTCCAATCGATTCAGGCACCTGTTCGGCTACCTCCTGCTGGGGGGCTGGCTGATGTCGATGGGCTGGGCCTTCTGGCTCATCGAGGGACAAGCCGCACATGCGCGCGCCCAGCTGGCGTCCGATCCCCTGCGGGTGGCGTCCATCGAAGCCTGGGGTGCCGCCCAAGGCGCGGGCCGGATCCAACGCCCGCTGCTGATCCTGCTGCCATCGCCCTGCGCCTGCGCCAGCCATGCTGGCGTGCTGGAGCGCCTCCATGGCCTGGCCGAAGCCGCCGGCGTGGGGGCTGCCCGTTTCACCCGCGGCGCCGCGCCAAGCGTGCCCCTGCCCTCTGCCACCGGCGCTGCGCTGTTCAACGCCGAGGGCCGGCTGCTGTTCGCCGGCCCGCTCGAATCCCCTCTGCACTGCAGTGACGGCCGCAGCC
This sequence comes from Aquimonas voraii, assembly GCF_900101825.1. Taxonomy (GTDB): domain Bacteria; phylum Pseudomonadota; class Gammaproteobacteria; order Xanthomonadales; family Xanthomonadaceae; genus Aquimonas; species Aquimonas voraii. The sequence goes on along the minus strand of NZ_FNAG01000001.1, from coordinate 761,033 downwards.
TGGTCGAACTGGTGCTTCCGCATGCGGCCGACGACGCGCCCCCGCTGTGGGCGCCGGTGATCGACGAGCCCTGCGCCTGCGATGGCCACTACCTTTCCACACGAGCCCCCACAGACGCCCATGAGTACAACACCGCTTAACTATCTGGATGATCTGCGCCGCGACGCCGATCGCGTGATGCTGGCGCTGGTGGGCGTCATGACCCTGCTGTCGCTGGGCCTCGCCCTTGGCACGGGCACCTGGGGCAGCTTCCTGCTCATCGGCGTACCCACCGCCGGCATTTGTGCCGCCCAGGTGCTGCTCAACAACGGCGCCCTGTCGACCCGTCTCACCATCGCCGCCGCCTTCATGGTGCTGTCAGGCCTCACCATCCACCAGACCCACGGCATGATCGAGATGCACTTCAGCATCTTCGTGCTGCTGGCCCTGCTGCTGTACTACCGCGACTGGATTCCGATCGTGTTCGCCGCGGCGGTGATCGCCGTCCACCACCTCGCCTTCGACTACATGCAGCGTCAGGGCCTGCCGGTCTGGGTGTTCGTGGCCGACACCGGCTTCATCATCGTCATCATCCATGCGCTGTTCGTGGTCGCCGAGACCATCGTGCTGGTGATCATGGCGCGCTATCTGCAGCGCGAGGTGCAGATGGTGGGCGCCAGCCCGGCACGCCTGATCTCGGTATCGAGGCAGCTCGCCGAGGGCGAGCCTGCCAACATCGCCAGCCTGGGCAAAGTCCCCGAGGGCAGCATCGCAGACGCCGTAGTGCGTACCGCGGCCTCAATCGAAACCTCGCTCGTCGAGGTCGACGAGGTGCTGCAGACGATCGCGAAGGGCGACTTTGCCCGGCGCGTGGACACCGGGTACAAGCGCGGCCGCTACCTGCAGATCGCCCACTCGATCAACAGCTCCTGCCAGCAGCTCGACGACGTGCTGGGCGCGACCACGCGCGCGGCCGGACAGCTGGCTGCCGGCGATCTGGGGGCACGCCTCGAAATGCAGGCCGAGGGGCGCTTCCTGGTGCTGCGCGACAGCATCAACTCCCTGCGCCACAGCCTGCGCAACTTCATCCAGATGCAGGATGGCGCCCTCGCGGCGGCGCGCGCCGGCGATACCGGCCACCGCATCGACGCCTCGCAGATGCAGGGTTTCCAGAAGCAGCTGGCCGAGGGCATCAACGGCCTCGTGCAGCTGTTCGGCGAGGTGCTGGACGACGCCGGCCGGATGATGCAGGGGCTCGCCCGCGGCGACCTGCGCGAGCGCATGCGCGGCCAGTACCAGGGCACCTATGCCCGGCTCGCCAGCGACGCCAACAGCGCAGCCCAGGCCATGTCCGAGGCCATCGGCGGCATCAACGCCGCCAGCCAGACCATCCGCCAGGCCGCGGCCGAGATCGCCGCCGGCAATGCCGACCTGTCCTCGCGCACCGAGCAGCAGGCGGCCTCGCTGGAAGAAACCGCCGCGAGCATGGAAGAGCTCACCTCGACCGTGCGTGGCAACGCCGAGAACGCCAGATCCGCCAACCAGCTTGCCATCGGTGCCGGCGATGTCGCCGAGCGCGGCGGCAGCGTGGTACGGCAGGTCGTCGAGACCATGGGCCAGATCAACGCGCAGTCGCGCAAGATCGAGGACATCATCGGCGTGATCGACGGCATCGCCTTCCAGACCAACATCCTCGCGCTCAACGCCGCGGTCGAGGCCGCCCGCGCCGGAGAACAGGGCCGCGGCTTCGCAGTGGTCGCCTCGGAGGTGCGCTCACTGGCGCAGCGCTCGGCGGCCGCCGCCAAAGAGATCAAACAGCTCATCTCCGACACCGTCGAACGCGTCGGCAGCGGAAGCCAGCTGGTCGATTCCGCCGGCGCCACCATGGCCGAGATCCTGTCGGCGGTGAAGCGCGTGACCGACATCATGGGCGAGATCAGCGCGGCCTCGGCCGAGCAGACCTCGGGCATCGAGCAGGTCAGCGCCACCGTCACCCACATGGACGAGGCCACCCAGCAGAACGCCGCCCTCGTCGAAGAAGCCACCGCGGCTGCGCGCACGCTCGAAGACCAGGCCAACCAGCTGGCCGATGCAGTCGCCCGCTTCAAGCTGTAGCGACGTTCCGAGCGCGCCGAAGGCGCGGGCGCACGCGCTCCCGCGCCTTCCGTACGCTCACCGCGACGGGCGGCTCAGCGCTTCAGCCGGATCCAGGCGCGCCGCACCAGGCCGATCGCGCGCCCCAGGCGCGAGCGCGCAAGCAGAGCGCGCGCCTGGTCCAGCTCGGTGGTGATGCGGCCGACATCACGGTACAGGCGCTGGATGTGCTGGTCGCGACGCGCGATGAGCACGCGCAGCTCCTGCGCATCGGACTCGCTCAGCGTGTGCCCGGCAGCGAAGCGCTCGGGCAGCGGGCGGTCGACATAGATGGTCGAATGCGAATCGGCCAGCTCTTTGGCAGATCGCTCCTGCGTGTAGAAGTACAGCGCGATCGAGCGCCGCGACAGCTCCCGGCGGGACTCGGGCAGGTCGATGCGCTCGAAGCCGTGCCAGCTGATCTCGTTGGTCTCGAAGATCACGCAGCGATTGTCGAGCGGAGCGATACGCACCACCTCGTCATCCGGCGCGCGCGGGTCACGATGCAGATCGAGGCATCCTCCCCAGGCCTCGTCCCACTCCGGGTTGAGGTAGACGATCAGATTGAGCCGACGGTGCCAGCCGGTGATGGGATGCCGGTTGAAATCGACGTGGGCATCGAGGTCCTGGCCATGACGGTTCTCATGTGTGCCGCCGCCGAAGTACCAGGGGTCGTACAGCAGGTCGGGAATGCCGGTGAGCTGCGAGACCAGCCCGAGAAACGCCTTCGACTGGATCAGGTCATCCAGCTCGGCATAGGCCGGACCGATGCCGCGGATGCGCTCGACCACCGCCTTGTTGCCGATCTCACCCTGCTCGTTTCTCGCGAAGCGCGGGTCGAAGTCAGGGAACTCGGCGCGCAGCCGTTCGAGGTATTCCGGCCTGAGGAACCCGTCGATCCGCACGTGGCGGAACGGCTGCGCCGCGAGGAAGCTTTGGCCGATGGCGCTGGCAGTGGCCAGAACGGCGGGAGAGATCAGGTCTGCAGGTGTGCTCATGTCGAAGTCCACGGCATGCCGGTGGCGCGCAGCGGGGCCCGCGCGAAAGGCCGCGCAGGTTAGCAGGCCGCGACCATGCGTCCACGTTCAGGCCTGGCGCAGGCAGTCGCGACCGGCGGACTTCGCCGCATAGAGCGCGCCATCGGCCAGCGCCAGGGTCGCATCGATATCGCTGCCGGCCGCGGCGAAGGCCAAGCCGGCGCTCGCCCGGTACTCGATCACCTGGCCCTCGATCCGCACCTGCCGCTGGCGCAGCCGAGCCAGCAGTCGCTCGGCCCATCCCCAAGCGAACTCCGGCGGCTTCGCCGGCAGCAGGCAGAGGAACTCCTCGCCCCCCCAACGCCCGACTTCGCCCTCGGCAGGCACCTCGGCCAGCAGCAGCTCGGCAAAGTCGCGCAGCACGGCATCGCCGGCACGATGGCCGTAGGAATCGTTGACCCGCTTGAAGTGGTCGAGATCGATCAGCAGCACCGCCGGCGGATCGCCATCGGGCTGGAAGCGGCGCTGCATCTGCTCGATCAGGCTGCGGCGGTTGCGCAGCCCGGTGAGCGGATCCTGCTGCGACAGAGTCTTGAGCCGCGTATTGGCCTCGCCCAGCGCAAGTGCGGTGGCCTCGAGTGCCTCCTTCTGCCGGCGCAGTTCGCGAGTGCGGTCCTCGACCTCGCGCTCGAGCCGCGCGCGCTGACGGGTCAGAGCCCGCACCCGCCAGAGGTAAAGCAGCGCGAAGGTGGCCGAGGCGACCAGCAGAAGCAGGAGCCGGAAGGGCCAGGCATGCGTCCAGGGCGGCACCACGCGGAACTCGATCAGGGCGGCCTCGGCGCCCAGGCCCTGGTTGTCAACCTGAAGCTCCAGCCGGGTGTCGCCCTCGGGCAGGTGGTCGATGATCAGCGAGCGTCGCATGCCGAGATCGATCCACGGCGCCTCAGGGCGCAGCCGATAGCGATAACGCACCGCCTCGGGCTGGTTGAAAACGAGGCCGGTGAAGTCGAGCAGGATCGGCGCATGGTCGTGGCCCAGCGGCAGGCGCCGCAGGCCATCCGCACCCTGCTGCACCGGCACTGCGACACCGCCATCCAGCGTGATCGAGGCGAGCCGCGGACGCGGCCGCTCCAGCGCCTCAGGCAGAGCCGCAGGATCGAAAGCGGTCAGCCCGTCGATGCCGCCGAGATACAGCCAGCCATCACGGCCCAGGATCTCGGCCTGGGTGGCGAACTCGTCCGAGGCGATGCCCTGGGCGCGGCTGAACATCCGCAGATCACCGCTGCCGGGATCCAGCCGCAGCAGGCCGCGATTGCCCGTGATCCAGAGCTGGCCCGCCGGATCGCTGACCAGCCCCAGCGCCGGGCCCGGTGGCAGCCCGCGCTCGGTACCCCAGGCTTCGAAGCGCAGCGACTCGGGGGTGTCCGCCTGCTGCACCCTGACCAGGCCGCCGCTGGTGGCGAGCCACAGGCTGCCGTCGGCGTGGCGATGGATATCCCAGACGATGGGCGCCGGCAGGCCGTGCTCCACCCCGTAGCGCATCAGGGTGCGGCCGTCGGCATCAAGGATGGCAAGCCCCGCCCAGCTGCCCACCCAGACTCGCTGCTGCGGATCGATGTACAGCGATTGGATGTTCTCCATCTGCCGCCTTCGCCAGAGCGGAAACTCCGACGTTGCCAGGGCGATGCGTTCGCGCTTTTGACCAGCCGTCTCGATCCGGCCCAGACCGCTGGAGGAGCCCACCCACAGGCGACCGCGCGCGTCCTCGGCCAGCACCCTTACGCCGGCCATCGGCACCGGCTCGCCCGCGGCACGCTCGCGCTGCCAGGCTTGGCCTTCGGTGGAGCGCAGGTAGAGGCCGTCGTCGGTGCCGGCCCACAGGCGACCATCGCGCCCCTCGAGCAGCGCCCAGACGAGGCGAGCTGCGGGCGGAAGCGTCGCGGCCTCGGCGGCGAACGGCACGGACTCGAAGCGCCAGGGTTCGCCAAGCCGGCGCTTGCCGCGCACGCGCTGCAGGCCGCCGCCGAAGGTGCCGACCCAGAGTTCGCCCGCTCGACTCTCCAGGATGGCCCGCACCCGGTGGTGGTTGAGCGCGGCCGGCCCCTCATCGCGATAACCCTCGACGTGGAAGGCTCGATCCTGCGGCGTGAAGCGCACCAGGCCTTCGCCCCAGTAGCCGGCAAAAAGCCCGCCCTGGGCGTCCGCCAGCAGCGACTGCACGAGAAAGCCGCGCCCGGCCAGACGGGCGGCGCGCCGTTGATTCATCACCCGCAGGCAGTCGCAGCCGGGCTCGAAGCGCGCCAGGCCCTGATCGGTGCCCACGAAGACCATGCCGCCGGGGCCCGGAGCCAGCGATATCACCCGCGGCGAACGCAGGCCCACCGCATCCGGCTCGCCCGGCCGGAAATGACGGGTCTCGCCGGTGTCCAGGCGCACACGGAACAAGCCCTGATCCCAGGCGCCGACCCAGAGCACGCCCGCGGGAAACTCCAACAACGCATCGGTGTTGAAGGGCGGCACCGCGCCCTGCACGGGCAATGGCAGCAGATCGCCATTGCTGTCGACACGAAACACGCCGTCGCCGCTGGCCACCCACTGGCCGCTGCTGCTGGCGTGCAGCTCCCAGAACTCGCGCTCGGCGTGCTCCGGCTGGGTGGCGAGGCGTTCGACGCGAATCTCCGACTGCATCGGATCGCCGCTCCAGCTCAAGCGCTCCAAGCCGCCGCGCGAGGCCAGCAGCAGGCTGTCCGGCCCGGTCGGCTCGACCGCGTTCAGGTGCTCACCGAGCAGGCCCTGATCGACGCCGACACGGCGGAAGCGACCATCGCGGCGGTCGAAGATCAGCAGGCCGCCGCCATTGCTGGCAAGGAACAGATAGGGGTCGCGGATCGCCAGATCGCTGATGTAGTTCGATGCAGCGCCGAGGCCGAGCGCCTCGGAAGGCCGGAAGACGCGGAACTCGTAGCCGTCGAAGCGGTTGAGCCCGTCCTCGGTGGCCAGCCAGACAAAGCCCTCGGCGTCCTCGACCATCGCGAGCACCGAGTTCTGAGACAGTCCGTCGACGACCGAGTACTCCACTGCCGCACGCGCGGCACACAGTGGCAGCAACAGGGCAAGGAGCAGCGCAAGCGCAACGCGCCACACCAAGCCTCCGCGTTCAAGCTCCCCAGCAGGCAGCGGCATGGTCGTCCCGGCCTCGGTCATGCGATGCGTGCAGCATACGCGCCGAGGCCGGACCACGAGCCGCTTCCAGGATCACTCCAGCGTGAACCACTGCACCTCGACCCGTCGATTCAACTCGCTGTCCGGACCGGCGGGCTCTTCCCAGCCGCGGCCGACCAGCTCAAGCCGGCTCGAATCGATGGTCGGGTACTTCGCGATCAGGGCATCGCGCACCGATTCGGCGCGCTGGCGCGACAGCTCCATGGCCTTGAGCGCCATGCTGCGCACCAGCGCCTGGCCGCCCTGCTGCTCGAACTCACCGACGCGCGCATTGTCGACGTGGCCACGCAGCACCACGATCGAGCCGGGGCTGACCTGCAGGAAGCCGCGGATGATCTCCAGGTACTCCTGGTTCTCCTTCGAGTTGGCGTCGAGCTCGGCCGAGTTTGGCTGGTAGAAGAAGCGGATGTCGCGGCTCAGCAGCGCATCGCCTTCGAGGTTGACCGCGCCCTGGGTGCGGATCGGCGCGATCGCCACCGTCTGCGCGGCGAACTCGGGCTTCACCTGCAGCGCCTTCAGCGCGGCGAGATCGATGTAGCGCGCGGGGTCGGCCGGGTTGCGGATGATCCCGCCATAGGCCAGCAGCGCGCTCTGGAAGATGCCCTGGTAGCTGCCGGCCGCATCGATGGTGCCCTCGAAGAAGGCAAGGTTCTCCGGCAGGTTGGAGAAGTGCACCTTGGCCAGCTCGGCGCGGGTCTCTTCCACGCTCCAGCCAAAGGCGCGGCCAACCACACCGAGCTGGCCTTCGGGCGCGTCGCGAAGCTGGCGGTTGCCCTCCAGCAAGCCGTGCACCAGGGCCTGCACCTTGTCGGCGTTGGCGCGGGCGAATTCGCCGTTCACCAGCAGCAGGTCGGCGATCACCAGCAGGTTGCGGTTCGAGACCAGCATCTTGGCGCGACCGCTGCTGTTGGCGATGGTCTCGTCGGTGCTGGGCGACCAGCCGATGCAGCCGTTCAGGCGCGGTCGCGAAGCCTTGAGCTGCTCGGCATAGGCCTCACAGGCGACCGTGGCGTCGTCGTAGAACACCAGGTTGATGGCATCGGCGCGCGGCGCGGCATCCAGGTCGCGCAGCACGTTCACCGCCGCACCCGACTCCGAGGCCAGGTAGCGCAGGAAGAACTCGCTCTCGTTGAACTGCGTGCCGGCCAGCACCTTGCCGCGCAGCGCGTTGATGCCAGTGACGCCGCTGTCGACCACGATCATGTTGGCGCCGCGCGAGAACGCCATCTGCGCCGGCACCACGATGTCGAACTGGCGGCCGAGCACGGCCAGCACGTCGGCCGTGGTCACGCTGGCCGCGACCTTGCCGTTGTTGAGCTTCGACCAGCTCTCCTCCTCGCTGAGGGTGATGCGCAGCTGGAAGCCGTATTCGCGGGCGAAGAAGGAGTCCGGGTTCGGCTGCAAGCCGCCGTTGGCGACAATCAAGCCTGCATAGCCGGCGTACTCACTCAGGTCGACATCAAGGATGCCGTCCTTCATCTGGTAGGGCGCGGAACGGTCCAGCACCGGAGGCGCGGTCAGCGGTTCGATCGGATCGACGCTCGCAGCTTCGGCCGCCTCGGAACGCGCGCCGCTGTCGGCCGTCGTGACATCGCCAGGTGCGTCCTTGCGCATGTCCTGCATCACCAGCCAGCCGCCCAGCGCCAGCAGGCCGAGCACCAGCAGCACGGAGATGAACTTGCCGGCGGCATTGCCGGATTGCAGCTTCAGTCGGTTCATGCGGGCACTCCTTGAGCGCGGGTGGCGATTGAGTGGAGGTTGCTGGGCAAGCGTCACGACTGCCGCTCCGACGCGCGGCCGCGCTGCGGCACCGGCGGCGGGCCCTGCATGACGCGCTTGGGCAGGCGCACCGGCTCCGGGCCTTCGAGAATGCCGGCGAGATCGCGCTGGCGCTCCAGCCAGCGGTTGGCTTCGTCGAAGGAGCTGGCCAGCGCGTTCAGCGAGTGCACGACGCCGTCGGCATCGGTCGCGAGCAGGCTCTGCTCGCGGATCAGCGCCATCTGCTGGTCGATGCGCGCAAGCTCGGCGTCGACATGTTCGAGACGCTCGCCGGCGGCCGCGTGCGCGGCCTGGCGCTGGTCGATCACCGACACCTGCTGCTCCAGGCTGCGGCGCAGGTCGGCGCCGATGCTGCTGTCTTCAAGGCGCGCACGCAGCGCATCCTCCTGTTGCTGCAGGCGCGCATGCTCGGCCTGCGCGGTCTGCACCACGTGGCCGATCGCCATGCGCGCGGCGAGCAGACGCAGATGCAGCCAGACCAATTGCTCGACGCTGTCGGCGTGGGTCGCCATCAGGCTGGAGCTGCGCAGGCGGCCGACGATCTCTCTTGCGCGCGCCTCGATCTGCTGGTGCTGCGCGGCTTCGGCGGCGCCCAGCTGAGAGAGCAGCGCGCGATAGCGCGCGTCCTCGGCGGACTCCTCGATGCGCTCGCTGTGGCCGGGCTTGAACGCCGCCGAGTCGACCGTAGCGCGGAAGCGCTTGCTGCTGGAGGTCGCCCACAGGTAAGCGACTTCAAGGCCCGCGCCCAGCAGCCAGAAGCCCGGACTCAGAAAGGCCCCGAGCAGTCCGAAGGCGGCGAGACCGATCCAGTTCGGCGGGATCGGCATGCCCAGCGGACGGGCATTGAAGGCGCGCCAGACGTATTTCATGCCGGCGTGGCCCCGTAGGGCCGCAGACGCTCGGGCACGAACTGCATGTCAGTGGCCTCGCGGATGGCGATGCGCATCTGGAACTCCAGCACGTCCAGCGGCACCGGCGGCTGGTAGCCGACCAGGCAGGCGCGCACCGCATCGACGGTGGACTCCTCCAGCGTGCGCACGCGGCGATAGACCTTCACCGCCAGCGCTTCGGCGGCACCGGGGGTCAGCAGCAGCGGCAGGTCGAGCTTCGCCAGTTCTTCCACGCCCGGGCTGACATCGAGCCGCTTCAGCAGCGCATGCAGCAGGCCCGCGCTCTCGTGTTCGGTGCTGGTCGGCAGCAGCGGGATCTTGACGTCGATGCGGCCGGGGCGCTTGAGATCCACCTCGATGAGGTCGGGCCTGGAGCTCGCGAGAATCCACATCACCCGACCACGGTTCTTACCGTCGCTCATCTCTTGCGCGATCATCGAGTACAGCCGCCCCGACAGTCCGCTGTCGCCACTGCCGGAGTCGCGCTTGCCCAGCGTCTGGTCGGCTTCATCGACAAAGACGATGCAGCGGCCGAGCGCGCGGATCAGGCGGAAGATCTTCTCAAGGTTGCCCTCGCTGGAGCCGACCCAGCGGTCGCGGAAGTTCTTCAGCTTCACGACCGGCACGCTGGCCTCGCCGGCCAGGCATTCGACTAGATAGGTCTTGCCGGTGCCGACCGGGCCGCAAAAGATGTAGCCCATCGGCAAGGCGCGCAGGTCCGACTTGCGCCACAGCGCCATGTCCTGGCGCAGCCAGGCCTTGAGCGCCTCGGGCGAGTGGTAGTCATCCAGCGTGCGCTCGCTACGGATGAATTCGATGAGGCCGGCCGCATCGCCCTCGATCATCGCCTTGCGCACATTGATCCAATCGGCCTCGGCCAGCTGCTGGCCCTCGTGCGCGCGCCGGCGCACCAGCGACTGCAGCGCGCTCAGGGACACGCCGGCCAGCTGGTCGGCGATCTCGCCACCCTGCCCCGCATCGAAGGCGGTTGGGTGGTCGACGCGAAGCTGCGCGAGCGCCTGCTCGATCTCGGGCTTCTGCGGCAGCGGCAGCTGCACGCGCTCGACCCGCGGATTGTTGGCCACCAGCGGATGCAGGTCGTGCAGATTGTCGGCAATCAGCAGGCTGACGAAGGGCAGCTCGGTGAAGGGCGATTCGCTGGCCCAGTCGCGCACCAGGCTGGCCAGGCTGGCGGTTTCAAAGTCGCCCGCGCGGTTGGCCGGCAGGAACTGGTCAGCGCCCCGCACCAGCACCGCGACGGGCTCGGCTTCGCCACGCCCCAGCGCGCGCAGGTTGCCGCGGTAGCGCAGGTAGCGGCTGATCAACTCGACCGCGGCGCGCGGGTCGTGACCCACGCTGGACAGCTGTGCTGCACCCGGCCACGCCTGGAAGCCCTCGCTGCTGCGCAGGGCGGACAGCCCGTTGCCGGGATCGAAGACGAACACCAGCGGGAAGCCCTGCAGCAGGCGCACGTCGAGGTACTCGACCACGCCGACAAGGCGGCCATTCAGCACGAAGCGATCGGCGACATTGCCGTGCAGGATGAACTGGCCGTGGGCGCCGCTTTCGTAGGCCAGCTTGAGGGCCTGGGCCCAGGTCGGAAGGACGGTCGTGTGCGTGCTCAAGGTCGAGGTCTTCCGGTGCTTGCTGCGTGTGGGCGGAGCGTCGGCTGATGGCCGCGCCTGTCACCCCTCTCCCCACGGGAGAGGGGTCGGTAGAGGGGCTATGCGGAGCGACGCACTGCATCTGCACGCTTCCGGGGAGCGACCCAGGTCCAGGCAGGTCTGCCGATGACCGAGGCCAGGCTTCAGCTCCGGTGGGCCAGGGCCCACCCGATGAAGAGCGGGCGCTGGGCGAAGCGCATTCACCGCACCACGGCGACCGCACCCAATCCCCAATCCCGAATCCCCAATCCCCGCGCTTACTGCTGCTCCGCCTGTGGCGCGGCGGGTGTGCCCATGCTGCGCGTCGCCGGCTGCGCGGGCGCGGCCTGTCCGGGCAGGCTGATGCCCTCGGCCGCGGCGAAGTCGGCCAAAGCCTGCGACGCCAGCGCGTCCATTTCCGCCTGCTTGACGTTGACCTCGGTCATGTCCAGCGAATCCTTGGCGACACGCGCACGGCCGGCGGCGCGGTTGCGCTCCTCCTCGACCATCTCGTGCAGGCGGTTCAGGGTATCGCCCGAGCCGCCGATGCTGCCGATCATGCCGGCCGCCATTTCGTTCATTTCGGCCACCGCGGATTTCATGCGCATGTCGTTGATCGCGCCCTTCAGCGACTCGATCTTGGCGCGGGCCGCCTGCACGGCGACGTCGCGGGCCTTGACGAGGTTCTGGTAGGTCTCTTCCGCCGACGACATCTGGCTGCGGTTCTCGGCCAGCTCGCGGGTCACGGTCTGCAGGCGCAGGGCGTACTGGGCGGCCGCCTGCTGGTTGCCGGCGCGCAGGTGTGCGGTGGTGCTGGCGCGCAGCTCGGCCTCGTCACGCTCCAGCTTGCGCACCTGCGAGATCAAGCGCTCAACCAGGCCCGCATGCGCGGCCAGGCTCTGGTTGTAGTTGCCGATCTGCTTGCGCAGATTCTCCTGCTCCAGTTCGAGCAGGGCTTCGGGGTTGCGCTTTTCGATGCCCTTGACGAACAGGGAAAAGAAACCGCGCACGACATTCATCAGGCGACCGAACATGGCTGCTCCAGCTGCGGCCCGCGAGGGGCGTTGATCGGGCCGACGGTCCCCACGACCCCCGGCGGCACGGCCGCAGACGTACGCGCCTGCGACACTGTGACGCGACACGTTACCGCGTTGGACTGGCGCGAAAAAGGCTTGACGGCGAAAGGCTCAGAAGCCGAATCGCAGGGCCTGGTCGATCTCCACCGGGAAGCCCACGTTGACGTGGGTGGAACAGTCGAGCCGGTCGCGCGCCACCGGCCAATGCAACACGTACAGCGGGGCCGCCTGCTGCTCGCGCGCGGCGGCGGCGAGCCGGGCCATGCCCTCGCGGTCGTTGTAGAAGGACTCAGCAACGATCAGCGGCACATCGCCGAAGCCCAACCGTCGCAGCCGATCCACGATGCGCCCGTACAGCTCGCCTTCGTCGACGTCTGGCGTGCCATAGATCGAGAATGCAAAGGCACCGGGGTAGACGCGCTCACCGCCGGCGACGCTGTACACGTAGCCCAGATGCTCAAGGCGCGCCCGCAAGCGGTTGGGATCCGTGTCGCCGACCGAAGAGAAGCCCACGCTGCGCCCCGGATCGAAGCGGCTGACGTAGTTGCGCCAAAGTCGGTTGGCGTATCGGCTCCAGAGTTCGTTGTCGGGCAGGTCGGGGAAGAACAGCGCCTGCCCGAGCACGTTGACGAAACGCGCACGCGGCAGGCCCTCGGTCAGCAGGTCGACGCGGTAATCGAGCCCGGAGTCATCGAGGATCGGCATCAGGTTGACGATGAGGTTCCAGTTTTCCTGGAAAAGCTCCTCCTCGAAGCGCGTCCACTGGGTCACGGTATTGCCCCCCTGCGGGTGGTACCGGACGAGCAGCTGGCTGAAGCCCGCCGCACGGATGTCGGCGAGCAGATCGGCGAGGTTCTGGCGCATCCGCGGATGCAGGTCGCCGCCTGTCGAGTCGAGGATGGGCGTACCTGCCCAGACACCGTCCGCATCGGCAGGGCCGGGCGGGCGGAAGTGATAGATGCCGACCGCGATGGCCTCGCTGCCGCGGGCGCGCAACTCGACCAGGATGTCGGTGACGCGCTGGCGTACACCCGGCTTGTGCAGGTTGGCGAGCACGCCGAAGGGCTCGCGGTCGCAGTCCGGGCCGAGGTCGTAGAAGCCGAGGTTCAGGCCGGGCCGCGCCTCGCGGCTCAGGCGTTCGACGTCGCCCCGCTCCAGCCCGCCGGCCAGGCCCAGGCTGGGCCCGCGCGCGGCGCGCAGGGACGGCGCCATGCCGCGCCGGGCATCCGCCTCGGCCGGCTCGGCCGGGCCATCGAAGACCAGCACGCGCTCGGCCTCGGGCCACGGCACCGGGCGCAGCGTCTGCGCCTGGGCCTGCGCGCGCTGCGGGGGCACACACAGGCTCAGCCCGAGCGCCAGAGTGATCGTCAGCGCAACCCTACACGCAAGGCTCAAGTGCCCAGCCGCCGCGGCCGGCGCCGCAGGGCACCGACCGGCTGGCGCCGATTCAGAACGCATTGATTCCGGTCACCTCACGTCCCACCACCAGCTGGTGGACGGTTTCGGTGCCCTCGTAGGTGATGACCGACTCGAGGTTCAGGGCGTGGCGGATCGGGCAGTACTCGGTGGTAATACCCGAGCCGCCGAGGATGTCGCGGGCCTCACGCGCGATGTCCAGCGCGATGCGGCAGTTGTTCCACTTGGCCAGGCTGACCTGGGTCGGCTGCATCTGGCCGGCATCCTTCAGGCGGCCAAGCTGCAGCACCAGCAGCTGCGCCAGGGTGATGCGGCGGGCCATCTCGGCCAGCTTGATCTGCACCGCCTGCGTCGCCGCGATCGGGCGGTTGAACAGGATGCGCTCCTTGGCGTAGTTCGCGGCTTCGGTGTAACAGGCGATGGCTGCCCCGATCGGTCCCCAGGTGATGCCGTAGCGGGCCTGGGTCAGACAGCCCAGCGGCCCCTTCAAGCCCTTGACGTTGGGCAGGCGCTGGCGGTCGTTGACGCGGACGTTGTCGAAGAACAGGCCGCTGGTCACCGAGGCGCGCAGGCTCATCTTGCGGTGGATTTCCTGGGCGGCGAAGCCCTTGGTGTCGGTCGGCACGATGAAGCCCTGGATGCCTTCATCGGTCATCGCCCAGACGATGGCGATGTGGGCCAGGTTGCCGTTGGTGATCCACATCTTGGCGCCGTTGATGACCCAGTCGTCGCCGTCGCGCTTGGCATGGGTCTTCATGTTGGCCGGGTCGGAGCCGCCGTGCGGCTCGGTCAGGCCGAAGCAGCCGATGATCTCGCCGCGTGCCATGCCCGGCAAGTACTGGCGACGCTGCTCTTCGGAGCCGTAGGCGTAGATCGGATACATGCACAGCGAGCTCTGCACCGACACGAAGCTGCGCAGGCCGGAGTCGCCGCGCTCCAGCTCCTGGCAGATCAGGCCGTAGCTGACCGCGTTCAGGCCGGCGCAGCCGTATTCCTCGGGCAGCGACGAGCCCAGCAGGCCGAGGCCAGCGATCTCCGGAATCAGCTCCTTCGGGAAGCGCCCCTGATCGAAGCAGTCGCCGATGATCGGCAGCACGCGCTCGTCGGTGAAGCGGGCCACGGTGTCCTGCACGGCGCGCTCTTCGTCGGTGAGCATCGAGCGGACATCGAACAGGTCGGAGGCGTTCAGGGGCATGGGGGCGGTCGATCGGTGGTGGAAAGCCGCGGATTGTAGCCGGCCGCGACCTTCGCAGGCATCAACGTGCCGTTGAGCGGAACGGCTTGGAGCCGGGATTCGGGAATGGGGATTCGGGATTCGTGTACAGCCGGTGGGTTGGGGCGTGTCGCGCGCCCGTCCACGAATCAGCGATTCTCGTGGCCGGCGCGGCAGAAGCCGGGCAGCCCGGCGGGCTTGGCCGCGGCCTGCCACCCCGCCAGTGTGGGAGTCCGCCTGCAAACGAAGCCGGCGGTCACCGAGGGGATACCCCGCGATCGAAGGCGAGTGCACGCGGCACCCCCGACTTCCGACAGGCACGACCCGACCTGCCCTCGCCTACCATCGGCCATGGGGATGCGCGCCGGCCTGCGGCGCGCTCGCGTCATCACTCAAGGGGAACACCATGCACGCACGCCACCGCCGCGCCCAGATCGCGCTGCTCGCCCTCTCGCTGTCCACCGCATTCGCCGCCCAGGCCGCGCCGCAGGTGCTGCACTGCGGGCAGGTCTTCGATGCCAACACCGCGCGCCTGCTCGGTGAGCACAGTCTGGTCGTCAACGAAGGCCGCATCACGGAAGTGCGTGCCGGCAAGATCGAGGCATCGACGCTCGGTGCCGATGCCACCGCCATCGATCTCTCCGCCCACACCTGCCTGCCCGGCCTGATCGACATGCACGTGCACCTGGGCTCGCAGACCAGCCCGGCGGCCTACTCCGAAGGCTTCCGCCTGAACCCCGAGGACTACGCCCTGCGCTCGGTGGGCTATGCCGAAACCACGCTCAAGGCCGGTTTCACCACGGTGCGCGATCTCGGCGGCCTGCAGACGATCGGCCTTCGCAATGCCATCAACGAAGGCCGAATCCTCGGGCCGCGCATCTTCGCCGCCGGCAAGAGCATCGCCACCACCGGCGGCCACGCCGACCCGCGCAACGGCATCAATCGCGAGCTCTCCGAATCGCTGGGCTGGCCCGGCCCGGAGGAAGGCGTGGTCGCCGGCCCCTACGAGGCGCGCCGAGCGGTACGCCAGCGCTACAAGGAAGGCTCTGACGTGATCAAGCTCACCGCCACCGGCGGCGTGCTGAGCTTCGCCAAGAGCGCCGACAACCCGCAGTTCATGGAGGACGAGATCCGCGCCATCGTCGAGACCGCGCGGGACTACGGCTACCGCGTCGCCGCCCACGCCCACGGCAAGGAAGGCATGCGGCGCGCGGTGGCGGCAGGCGTCGACTCGATCGAGCACGGCACGTACATGGACCAGGACATCTTCAAGCTCATGCGCGAGAAGGGCACCTGGTACGTCCCGACGATTTCCGCAGGGGTGTTCGTCAGCGAAAAGGCCCGAGAGGTCGGCTACTACCCGGAGATCGTGCGACCCAAGGCCGAACGCATTGGCGCACTGATCCAGGGCACGGCCGGCCGTGCGCATGCGGCGGGCGTCAAGATCGCCTTCGGCACCGATGCCGGCGTGTTCCCGCACGGCGACAATGCCCGCGAATTCGAGCTGATGGTCGAGGCCGGCATGCCAGCGGCCTTCGCCCTGCAGAGCGCAACCCGGAACGCGGCCGAGCTGTTGGGCGAATGGGAAAGCCTGGGCAGCCTTGAGGCCGGCAAACATGCCGACGTCGTCGCCGTCGCGGGCAACCCGCTCGAGAACATCGGCCTGATGCGTGATGTGCGCTTCGTGATGAAGGCCGGCGCCGTGGTCAAGGCGCCCTGAGCCCACCGACCCGACGCGGGTTGTTTTTCGGAAACGGGGCGCGCAGGCGCCCCGTTTTCTTGGCGCAGGACGACAGCCTCAGTCCTCGACAGGTGCGGGCTCACCCGCATCGAGGTCGCACTCGAAGCAGAAATCGCAGACAGCGTGGAAGCAGGCGACCTCGTGCGCAAGCTCGTTGATCTCGCCCTCCGCCTGAATCACCGCCTCGCAGCCCTCGCACCAGATCGCCGGCGTCGGCTCATGCGTCGCATGCGCGGGCTCGAAGTAGATCAGGCGCTGCGGGCACGCCGCGCGCAGCTTGCGGAACAGGTGATCGCAGACGAAGCGCGCCTCGCGCTCGCCGTGGGTGCCGCACTGCAGGATGTTCGCCATCGGGGTTCCGCCGGGCGGCGCTGATGCCGCGTCAGGTGGGCGCACTCAGCGCAGGGCCGCTGCCACCAGCAGCGCCCACAGGCCCAACACTGCCAGGAAGTTCAGCATGAACACCAGCCCGCGCAGGCGCACGTTGACGGTGAACACCTGCACCGCGGTGTGGAGCACGCGACCCGCGACAAAGGCCCAGGCCAACACCAGCGCGAGGTCTGAAGGGCTGGGCAGCAGCAGACAGGCCACATGGAAGAACAGCGGCCACTCGAACTGGTTTGACAGGTTGGCGCTCAGGCGCGGCTCGATCGCGGCAAACGGATTCGAGCCATCCGCGCGACGACCGATGCCCCAGACCTTGGGCGCACGTGCGAGGGTCAGCGCGGCGTACAGCAGGGCGGCGAGCGCGACGTGCGCGGCCATGGGCAGCAGGAAGGGATGGCTCATCGCAAAAAGACTCGCGCCTGCAGAGAGACAAGGAAGGGCTGCCGCAATCGCGACATGCGCGAGGATGGTAAGCCATCCGAACGGAGGACCACGAGCGACCGCATCGAAAGCTGCGGACGCAAGCATCGAAGCCTGCGGACCACCCTGGCCTGTACTCACTCGCGAACCCCGCACACGCCGCCAGAGCCGCAGAGTCTGGACTCAGAGGCTGCTTGTCAGCATTGATGCAGCCACCTGCAACCGCGGGCACACAAGCCGTATCCATCGAGGGACCAAACGCCGACGCGGTTCGGCCACGACCCGTCACTCACCAAGGATGGCGACGATGCCGATCTCACGCAGACACCCTGCCCCTGCTGCGCTCTGCGCGCTCCTCCTCCGAGTACTCGCGCACGCCGCGCCCGCGATACACGCTGAGCCGAATAGCCCCCAGAGCGAAGGCATCGCCGCCGCTGCCGCAGCCATCGGCGATGCAGCCCGCGAAGTGCATCGCCTGCCCGGCGCCTTTCCCGCCGTATCAGTCGTCGTAGTGCACGGCGAGGCCACGCCCCTGCTGCTCGCGCAGGGTGCGCTGCGTGCAGGCCACGACACCATCGCCGATGCCAATTCACGCTTCTACATCGCCTCGCAAACCAAGTCCTTCGTCGGCCTGCTGGCGGCGGAGCTGGATGCGCACGGCGCGCTGCCGCTGTCGACCACGCTGGCCGAGGTCTGGCCCGAGCTGCGCCTGCCCTCGCCCGCCGAACCCGAACGCATCACGCTGGCCGATCTGCTCACGCACCAGGCGCCGCTGCGCACCGACACGCTGAACCTGTTGACCGCCTACGTTCGGCACGTTCCGTCCGTCGACTACCCCGCCCTGCTGGCCGAGCACACGCAGCCGCGCGAGCCCGGCTTCGCCTACGCCAACCTCGGCTACCTGATCTACGGCGCGGCGCTGGAGGCGCGCACCGGCAGGCCCTGGCAGAACAAGTTGCAGCAGCGCGTGCTGCAGCCGCTGCAGCTGCGCTACGTGCACCCGCGCAGCTCCGAGGTCGCGCAGGAGGCGCTGGCCTGGAACCACCAGTGGGACGGCCAGCGCTGGCTGGCGACGCCGCCCAAGCCTGACGCGCTGATGCACGCCGCGGGCGGGCTGTATGCCTCCTCGGCGGACATGGCGCGCTGGCTGCGCGCGAACCTGCGCCTGCGCTCGCCCAGCGGCCGGCCCTCGCGCGCGAGCTTCGAGCGCGCGCAGCGGCCAGTGGTGAAGGCGAACCTCTCCGACCGCGAATTCATCTGCGACGGCTACAGCCTGGGCTGGTACGCCTGCGCTTACCGCGGCCACCGCGTGCGGATGCACCCCGGCAGCTACCGCGGCGCGGTCAGCGTGAGCCTGCTGCTGCCCGACCTTGACACTGGGCTGTCCTTCGCCGTCAACAGCGACAGCGCCATCGAAGGCTTCGCGCTGGAGCTAGTGAAGGCCTTCATCGGCCTGGCCCATGGCGACGCTTCGGAACACGCCCGACTGCGGCTGGCGGTCGATGCCTATCCCGAACGCCTGGCTCGCCGAGTCGAATCGCAACGCGAGGCCGTGGCGAACGCCCGCGCCGACCCGAGCTGGGGCGGCTGGGCGTGGACACCGACGCGCGAGGACCTGCAGGCCTACGTCGGCGAGTTCGAGAGCGAGCGGCTAGGGCGGATGCGCGTGCAGCTGGGGCCGGACGGGCTGGAGGCTAGGCTGGGGGCGATGCGCATGCAGCTGACGCCGGCGCGGGAGGGGCTGTTTGGAGCGAGCGAGTCGGAGATCGAGGTGCTGGAGGCGTTCCACTACTCCGAGGATCGCGCTCGACTTAGTTGGAAGGGTGCGAGCTTTCAAGCACCAACGCTGAAAGCTTCGCCAGTGCGCTAGTGGGCCAGACTTGATCTCTGCAGATTCAGCCCGAAGCTCAGTTGAGGCTCGTAGTCAGAGGTCGCAAGCACAGCGTCACTCAGCCCCGCGAACCGGATTCAGTTCCATTACCATCGGCCCCCTGATCCTTGGGGGGAAGGAAGATGGCACGCAAGATCAACATAGTTGGCGCGCTTGTTCGAGCGCATGCGCAGTCGGTTCGACAGGCCAATGCAAGACAGCGCGCGGAACTGGCAGCCATTCGACGCTTGGAGCAAGGCCGCGCAGCCGCCGCGCGGGCAGAAGCGGCCGAGATGCGAGCAGTTGAAGCGTCAATCAGGGCGGCGGCGGCCCAGGAGGCGCGCGACGCAAAATCGAAGGAGCGCGCGATCAAGGAGGCCGAACGAGATCGCCAGCGCCAGCAGCGCGAGGCGGAGCAGGCAGCGCACCTAGACGCTGCCGCACATGCGGAAGCTATGACTCTGGAAGCAGCAGAGACAGTGGAAGCATTGCAGGGGCTGATTGCGGCGACACTGAAGGTGGACGACCGCATCGACTTCGAAGCACTCCGTGTGCGTGAGGCAGCGCCCAAGCTGACGTTGCCCCAACTGGTTCTTCCTGAACTTCGAGACGACGCATCGATCAAGCTGCCCTCCCCACCGGGGCCGATCGAGTACCAGCTTGAGAGGGTGCAGAAGCCAGGATTCTTCGAAAGGCTCTTTGGTGGCAACTCGCGCTACGAGAAGGAACTCGCGAAGATTCGCGCCGCCCACGCGCTCGCGGTTCGTGTCCATCTAGAGGAATCGGAAAAGGCGAAGGCGGCGATTGAAAAACGTCGCAGGCAGCATGAAGCTGAAGTCGAGCAGCTCAAGGCGAATCACTCAGCGGCCGTAGACCTTGCGAAGCGACAGCATGCAGAAGCCCTGGCTGGCTTCGAGGAAAAGCGCGCTCAACGCGATGCAGAAGTCGACGAGCTTCAGCGATCCTACGCAGCCGGAGAACCGGAGGCTGTCGTCCTCTACAACGAGATGGTGCTCAGCAACTCCGACTATCCCGCGGGATTTCCGGGCCAGTTCCGGCTGGCGTACCTACCGGAGAGTCGGCAATTGGTGATCGACTTCGAGTTACCCACACCCGAGATCGTGCCGCCCGTTGCCGAGTATCGGTATATCAAGACGAGGCGGACTGTTGAGGAAAAGCCGCGAAAGCCCGCGGAGATCAAGGCGATCTACCGGGAGGTTGTGGCCCAGACCGCCCTTCGAACCCTGCATGAGGTCTTCGAGGCAGATCAGGGCAACCACATCGACGTCGCGGTCTTCAGTGGGTACGTCAACAAGATCGACGAAACCACCGGAAACGACATACGCCCCTATCTGGTCTCAGTGCGCGTGAGCAAGGAGGCATTTCTTGCCATCAACCTCGCGCGCGTCGATCCGCAGGCCTGCCTCAAGAACCTTGGCGCGCAGGTTTCCGCACAACCGGATGAAGCGCGCGCCGTACGGCCTGTCGTTGAATTCGACATGGTCGATCCGCGCTTCATTCCCGAGGCGGACGTTCTGAGCACTCTCGATGCTCGGCCTAATCTTATGGATCTCAGCCCCGCCGAGTTCGAGGCACTTGTCAGCAACCTCTTCACTCAGATGGGTCTGGAAAGCAGGTTAACGCGATCAAGCCGAGACGGTGGGGTTGATGCGGTCGCGTTTGACACTCGCCCCATCTTGGGCGGCAAGGTGGTGATTCAGGCGAAGCGCTACCGCCACACCGTCGGCGTGTCCGCTGTCCGTGATCTCTACGGGACGCTGCTCAACGAGGGCGCGAAGAAAGGCATTCTGGTCACGACCAGCAGCTACGGCTCGGACGCATACAAGTTCGCGGACGACAAGCCGCTGGAGCTGATCGATGGAGGCGGCCTGCTCTACCTGTTGGAGAACATCGGGCGTCCAGCCCGAATCATCATGCCGGTAGAACCAAGTTGAGGAGCAATGAGGCCGAGCAGCCAACTCACTCGCCACAGTCGCGGCTCCCCGCCTCAAACCGCACCGCCGCCCCACCGCTCGCGCCCATCACGATCTCCAGGCTCTCTTCCGCCCGCACCCAGCGCTTCTCGATCCGCATCGCATAGGGATTGCTGCGCCATTCCGCACCCTCGCCATCGAGATACAGATGCGCGCAGTAGCGTTCGTCCGCCTCCAGGAAATCGAGCGGCAAGGTCAGCGTGCGTGGCTGTTCATCGGTCAAGGCGCCCAGGTACCAGTCGCGGCCGCCGCGCTGCTGGCGGGCGATGGCGATGTAGTCGCCGACCTCACCAGCCAGTGCGCGGCTGTCTTCCCAGTCGGTGGGCACGTCGCGGATGAACTGGAAGGCCTGCGGGTGGGCGGCGTAGTGCTCGGGCAGGTCGGCCACCATCTGGATGGGGCTGTACAGCACCACGTAGAGGCTCAGCTCCTTGGCCAGGGTGTGCTGCACGCGGTTCACTGCATCGAGGCCTTCGTAGGCCAGATTGAAGATGCCGGGCGTGTAGTCCATGGGGCCGGACAGCATGCGAGTGAAGGGCAGCAGGGCGACATGCTCGGGCGGGTTCGGCGGGTTGCCCCAGGCGTTGTACTCCTGCCCGCGCGCGCCTTCGCGGCTGATCCAGTTCGGGTAGGTGCGGCGCAGGCCGGTGTCCTTGATCGGCTCGTGGGTGTTGATGCTGATGCGTCGCTTGCTGGCCTCGATCGTGGTGCGCAGGTACTCGTTGACCATGAACTGGCCGTCGTGCCATTCGCGTCGCAGCACGCCGTTCTCGTCGATGCGCTTGATGCCGCCGCCGTCGGCGACGTAGCCGGTCTTGACCTGGCGCACGCCGAGCCGCTCGTACAGATCGAAGGCGGCGTCCATCTGCCGTGCGTAGTTGCTGACGTGGCCCGAAGTCTCGTGGTGGCCGACCAGCCGCACGCCGCGTTCGCGCGCATGGGCGGATACCGCTTCGATGTCGAAATCCGGGTAGGCGGTGGTGAAGTCGAAGACTTCGCCATTGTGGAACCAGTCGCCATCCCAGCCGAGGTTCCAGCCCTCCACCAGCACGCCGCTGAAGCCGTTGTCGGCGGCGAAGTCGATGTAGCGCTTGGCATTGGCCGTGGTTGCCCCGTGTTTGGGCCCACTGCCCCAGGTTTCCACGCCCAGATGCATGCCCCACCAGATGCCGACGTATTTGCCGGGCTCGACCCAGCTCACGTCGCCCAGCGCATTCGGCGCGTTCAAGTTGAGGATCAGATCCGAATCGAGCAGGCCGGTCGCGCTGTCGGCGATGTGCAGGCTGCGCCAGGGCGTGACGAAGCCGGCGCGGGTGCGCACGCGCACGCCGTCGTGCCAGGGCGTGAGGTCGGCCTTCAGCACGCCGTCGCGCTGCTGGTCGAGCACCATCGCGGCGTAGTCGACCAGCGCGGCCTCGTGGATGGCGATATGGATGCCGCTGGCCGTACGCAAAGTCATCGGCGTATGCGCGCGGTCGATCACCGGCAGCTTGGTGCTGCGGTAGAGATACTCGTAGCGGTTCCAGCCGCGGCCGGGGATCCACCAGGCGTCGATCGTCTCCGGCTTGGGCAGGCGGAATTCGGTGAGCTCATCCAGCACGTTCAGCTCGGCCAGCCCCTCCTGCTCGGGCACGCGGTAGCGGAAGCCCAGGCCGTCGTTGAAGACCCGCACTTCGATGTCGAGTCGGTGGTGGGGAGGGGCGATGCGCTCCAACTCCACGCGCAGGGCGCGGTGGTGGTCGCGCACGAAGCGGCGCTCGCCCCAGGGCTGCTCCCAGCGGCTGTCGTGCTCGCTGTGCTCGCTACGCAGGATACGGAAGCCAGCGCCGAAGTCGGCGGTCTCGCGGAACACGAAGCCCAGCGCGGAAGGCTCGATCACCGGCATCGCACCGCGCTGCACGCTGTAGCGCAGCTTGCCCTCGCCTGTGCTCAGCCTGAAGCGGGTGCGCGTGTCGGGCGAGCGCACTTCGACGGCTTCGCCTGACTCGATCGCAGCATCTCTGGCCTCGGCTTCGGACGTGGAGGTCGCGAGCGCCGCCGAGGCGCTCACGGCAAGCGCGGCGAGCGCGCCGATCAGCAGCGTGGGCAGGCAGTGCAACGAATGGAGGAGCGCGCGCATGGGCCGATTCCGGGCAGCGGGGGTGGCTGCGAAGCTATGCGCAAACGCGGGCTTTCGGGGCGCCCTACATACGTATTCAGGCCTCGGCCGACGGGACGCGAAGCGTCACGCGGCTCGCGCGATGGCGCACGCATCCGATGTCGCACTGCCCAACCCGTCAATCGCGCTGCGTCAGGCGCGGCGCCCGTCTACGTCAGCGCACCCGCCTGTCGCTGCTGACGCAGGATCCACCACGCGAAGGCAGCACCGGTGAGGTACATGGCCAGCGAGTAGAGCGCCGGTGCGACCGAGGCTGCGGGCATCTGCAGCACGCTCAGGGCGACGAAAATCGCCAGGGTGCCGTTGTGGATGCCGATCTCGAAGGCGATCGCCGTGGCCTGCGGCACGCCGAGGCGCGCGAGGCGACCGGCCCAGTAGCCCGACAGCAGGCTGGCCAGATTGAACAGCAGGACCACGCCGCCGAGCGCCAGCGCGTGGGTGGCGAGCGTCTTGCGCTCGATCACCACGGCGGCGGCGATCAGCAGCACCAGGATCAGGGTCGAAAGGATGCGCACGGGCTTGTCGAGACGCTCCGCCAGCACGGGCTTCCAGGCGCGCAGGCCCATGCCGATCAGCACCGGCAGCAGCACCAGCAGGCCGACCTCGATGATCTTCTGGGTCGGCGGCGGCACCGCCTGCTCGCTGCCGATCAGCCAAGCCAGGCCCAGCGCGGTCCACAGCGGCAGGGTGATCAGGCAGAGCGCGCTGTTGATGGCGGTGAGCGTGATGTTCAGCGCCACATCGCCGCGCGCCAGATGCGAAAACAGGTTGGCGGTGACGCCGCCGGGCGAAGCAGCCAGCAGGACGAGACCCATGCCCAGCTCGGGCGGCAGCGCGAAGGCGAACACCAGGCCAAAAGCCACCGCCGGCAGCACGCCGGTCTGCACCGCCAGCGCCACCACCACCGCGCGCGGGGCCGTGGCCACGCGCTTGAAGTCGGCGACGCCGAGATGCAGGCCGAGGCCGATCATCACGATCGCGAGCGCGATCGGCAGGCCGGCGCTGAAGATCAGGTTGTTGCCCATGGCGTCCGCCCCCTGCGGAAATCGTCACCGCAGGCTGCGGCGAAAGGCGAGGTTGACCGATCAGCAGGCATCGCGCATCGCGCGCCGCATCATCGCCTGCCTGCGTGTCGATCTGCCTTGGACGCGCGTGAAAGCGCCATGAAGCCAGACGCCGTCGGGCCAGCAGCTTGTTGAAGAACGCCCTTCCGGGGAGTGTTTCAAGTCGACGGTCCGGCGCAGGTCCGTATCGCCTCAGGACACATCAATCGCTGTCGGCCTTGCTGCGTTGTCCCGGCCATCCCTGGCCGGCCTGGCGAGCTGTCTTTCAACAGCCTGCTAGGCCAGATCCTGCAGGCAACGCTGCAGCGTCGGCCGCAAGTCGAGGCGCTGCATCAGGCGCGGGCCGGCCTCGCGCAGCTGCTGCTGGCGCGCAGCATCCGCCAGCAGGTCGACACAGGCATCGACCAGCCGCGCGTGCTCGACGAACTCGACGGCCTCGCGGTAGTCGGCCTCCAGCGCCGGATCGCTGCCGCGCTCGGACAGCACGCAGGCGCCGTTGCCCAGCAGCCAGGACACGCGCACGGCCTCGAACAGGCAGGCCTCGTAGCCGTGGAAGTTGAGCACGATGCGACTGCGCGCGATCCACGCATCACGCTCGGCGCCATAGACGTTGAACAGCATCCGCAGACGCACACCGCGCGCCTGCAGGGCCCTCAGCACCGGCTCGCGACGCTCGTAGACGCTGCCGTAGAACAGCACGTCGACATCTCGCAGCGGCGCCTCCGGGATGCGCCGCATCTGCGGCATCCAGCCGATCGGCAGGTGCCGGGCGAGGATGCCATCGCGCGCCAGCACCGCGATGTTCGAGGGCGCGTAGTCCCAGACCGTGTGCGCGCGCAGCAGGGCGCGATAGGCCGGGGTGTCCCAGGGCCCGCCGGCGCCAAGCTGCTCCAGGTTGTAGAGGATGCTGTCGGGCGGCAGGTCCTGCGGCGCGCGCATCAGCAGGTGCGGGCCGAACACGATGTGGCGGCGACGTCGGTTGTCCAGCCGGGTCGACAGCACGGAGTCGTGGCCCAGGGCCAGCAGGGCGAGGTGGACGCTCTCGGCGACTTCGGCGAAGGCGCGCTGGTGCGCATAGCCCGGCGGGCTGATGATACTGACCGCAAACCGCACGGGCTCAGGCTTCGAACTGCTCGGCGAGGATACGCTCTTCAAGGTTGTGCTCGGGGTCGAACAGCAGGCGCACGGTGCGCTCGGGGCTCTGCCGCACGCGCACCTCGACCACATCGCGGATCTCGGTGGAATCGGCGGTGGCGCTCACCGGCCGCTTGTAGTGGTCAAGGATCTCGAAGCTCACTTCCGCATCGGAGCGCAGGATGGCGCCGCGCCAACGCCGCGGGCGGAAAGGGCTGATCGGGGTCAACGCCAGCACCGAGCTGTCAAGCGGCAGGATCGGCCCGTGCGCGGAGAGGTTGTAGGCGGTGGAGCCGGCGGGCGTCGCCACCATGATGCCGTCGCACACCAGCTCATCGAGACGCACGGCGTTGTTCAGGCGGATGCGGATCTTGGCCGCCTGCTTGGTCTGGCGCAGCAGCGAGACCTCGTTGAAGGCGAGCGCGCCCGTGCTGCTGCCGGATTCGGAGATCGCCAGCATCTCCAGTGGGCGCAGCACCGCGGCCTGGGCAGCGAGGATGCGCTCGACCAGGCCCTCCGCCCGCCAGGCGTTCATCAGAAACCCCACGCTGCCGGTCTTCATGCCGAACACCGGCACGCCCAGCGACTGCGTGCGGTGCAGGGTCTGCAACATGAAGCCGTCGCCGCCGATAGCCACCACAGCTTCGCAGTCATCCAGCTCGACGGGCGGATGCACGGCCTCCAGTTCGGCGCGTGCGGCCTGGGCCTCTGGCGTACGACTGGCGAGCACGGCGATGCGCATGGGAGGTGGCTGTCCTTCAGGAGTGCGATGGGCCTTGGGCGAGACCCCAGCCGCAGGGGCTGGGGTCGGGGTGCACCATGCCACAGCGCGACTTCGGCGTGCAGGGCGATCCGCGCGGAACGTCCACGCGAACCGCCCCCAGAGGCGGCCGGCGATCGGACCTCAGGCGCTGCCGGCCGCGGCCAGCTGGGCCAAGCGACGCACCGCCACCGAGACGGTGGGATAGTCCATGGCGAGCTGGGTGCGCATGTCGGCGAACATGCTCAAGGTGAACTTGAGCGCGGTGTCGTCGCGGTCCAGCCAGGCCGACAGCCGCTTGCCGACATCGCCCTTGCCGTGGCGCAGCACCTGGGCCACCAGCGCGCCCTGCTGCTGCTGCATCTCGTCACGCATCGAGCCGCGCGCCAGCGCATGCCAGCGGCCATCGACGGGCAGCTCTTCGATCTTCTGCAGCAGCCACTGCAGATGCAGGGCTTCGCCGAGGCCGGAGTAGACGCGGGCGACGTCGGTCACCGGCAGCTGGTGCACGCTGGCGACCTCGACCACATCCAGCACGGAGTACAGCATCGACAGGGCGGCCAGCTGCTGGGCCAGGCCCTGCGGCAGGCCGGCATCGAGCCAGCGCGCGCGTGCATCGGCGAAGCGCGTGCGGTCGCCCTCGGAGAGGATCTCCGGCAAGGCGGCGCGCAGCGACTCGATGCCCGGCTGGTAGCGGGCCACGGCCTCGGCGATGTCGAAGCGATCGCCCGGGCGGTTCAGCAGCCAGCGGGTCATGGTCCGCAGCAGGGTCCAGATCTCCAGCAGGGCGTCGATCTGCGCCGACTCGGGCACCTTGAGGTCGAGCGCGTCGATGTCTGCCCACAGCGCGCGTGCGTCCAGCACTTCGCGGGCAATGCTGTAGGCCTTGGCGATCTGCGCCGGACTACGGCCGGTGTCCTCCTGCATGCGCATCAGGAAGGTCGCACCCATGCGATTGACCATCGAGTTGGTCACCGCGGTGGCGATGATCTCGCGGCGCAGGCGGTGGCGCTGCATGTGCTCGGCGTAGCGCTCCTGCAGGGCCTGCGGGAAGTAGCGCACCAGCTCCTTCGAAAGGTAAGGATCTTCCGGCACGTCGGACTCCAGCAGCTGCTGGAAGGCGACGATCTTCGAGTACGACAGCAGGATCGCAAGCTCCGGACGGGTCAGGCCCAGGCCGCGGGCCTTGCGCTCGGCGAACTCGGCATCCGAGGGCAGGTACTCCAGCTGGCGATCGAGCAGGCCCTGGCTCTCCAGCGTGCGGATGAAGTGCTGTTTCGAGCCCAGCCGGTAGACGCTCATCCGTTCCATCATGCTGATGGCCTGGTTCTGCCGGTAGTTGTCGTTCAGCACCAGCTGCGCGACTTCATCGGTCATGGCCGCCAGCAGGGCATTGCGGTCGGGCGTGCCGAGCTCGCCGCGGCCGACCGCGTCGTTCAGCAGGATCTTGATGTTGACCTCGTGGTCCGAGGTGTCGACGCCCGCCGAGTTGTCGATGAAGTCGGTGTTCAGCATCACGCCATTCATGGCCGCTTCGATGCGGCCCTTCTGGGTCATGCCGAGGTTGCCGCCCTCGCCCACCACCCGGCAGCGCAGGTCGCCGCCGTTGACGCGGATCGCGTTGTTGGCGCGGTCGCCCACTTCCGCATGGGTTTCGCTGCTGGCCTTGACATAGGTACCGATGCCGCCGTTCCACAGCAGATCGACCGGCGCCTTCAGAATCGCCGTGAGCAGTTCGTTCGGCGACAGCGCGGTGACGTTTTCGGCGATGCCGAGAACCTCGCGCACCTGCGGGCTGATCGGTATGGACTTCAGGCTGCGCGGGTACACACCGCCGCCGGCGCTGATCAGGACCCTGTCGTAGTCGTCCCAGGACGAGCGCGGCAGGGCGAACATGCGCTCGCGCTCGACGAAGCTGCGCGCCGCGTCCGGGTTGGGGTCGAGGAAGATGTGGCGGTGGTCGAACGCAGCCACCAGACGGATGTGCTTCGACAGCAGCATGCCGTTGCCGAACACGTCACCCGACATGTCGCCGATGCCGACGCAGGTGAAATCCTGGCTCTGCGAATCGCGGCCCATGGCGCGGAAGTGGCGCTTGACCGACTCCCAGCCACCCTTGGCGGTGATGCCCATGCCCTTGTGGTCGTAACCGACCGAGCCACCCGAGGCGAAGGCGTCGCCCAGCCAGAAGCCGTGCTCCTGCGAGATCGCGTTGGCGATGTCGGAGAAGGTCGCGGTGCCCTTGTCGGCCGCCACCACGAGGTAGGGGTCGTCGCCGTCGCGGCGGACCACGTCCTGCGGATGGATCACGCCCTGCTCGCCGAGGTTGTCGGTGATGTCCAGCAGGCCGTTGATGAACAGGCGGTAGCAGGCGATGCCCTCGGCCAGAACGGCGTCGCGGTCGCCGCCCACCGGCGGACGCTTGGCGTAGAAGCCGCCCTTGGCGCCGACCGGCACGATGACCGTGTTCTTGACCATCTGCGCCTTGACCAGGCCCAGCACCTCGGTGCGGAAGTCCTCGCGGCGGTCGGACCAGCGCAGGCCGCCGCGGGCCACCGGCCCGTAGCGAAGATGCACGCCCTCCACGCGCGGGCCATAGACGAAGATTTCGCGGTAAGGCCGCGGCTTCGGCAGGTCGGGCACGGCATTGGGGTCGAACTTGAAGCTGATGTAGTCGCGGTGCCTGCCGCCCGGGCGCTGGAAGTAGCTGGTGCGCAGGGTGGCCTGCATGACGCCCAGGAAGCTGCGCAGGATGCGGTCTTCGTCGAGGCTGGACACCCCCTCCAGCAACACACCGAGGGCATCATCCGTGGCGTCAACGAGCGCCCCGGAGTCGAGGCCGCGGGCATTCGCCACGGCTTCGATCTGGGCCAGCACGGCCTCGCCCGGTTCGGCGCCGGCCACCGCCAACAGGTTCGTGCGCAGGGCCGCCGCGCCGGCCGCGCGTTCGGCGTCGGTCTCACGCAGGCGGCTCGGGTCGAACAGGCCGTGGAAGTACTCGACCAGCACGCGCGCGACCAGCGGGTAGCGGTTGAGCGTGGCTTCCATGTAGGGCTGGGAGAACGGCGCCTGCGCCTGCAGCAGGTACTTGCAGTAGCCGCGCAGCATCGCCACCTGCCGCCAGTCGAGGCCGGCGGTGAGGATCAGCGCGTTGAAGCCGTCGCTCTCGGCCTGGCCGCGCCAGATGTGTTCGAAGGCCTCCTCGAAACGGCCGCGCAGGGCCTCGACGTCGATGCTCTCGAAGCCGACCTGCTCCTGCGCGCTGACGACCTCGAAGTCCTGGATGAAGATCGATTCGCTGCCCACCACCATCTCGAAGGGGTGCTCGGAGAGGATGCGCAGGCCCATGTTCTCCATCATCGGCAGCGCGTCCGACAGCACGATCGGGCTGCCGTAGCGGAACAGCTTGAAGCGCAGGCGCGAACCCGACTCGCGGCTGCTGCGGTAGAGCCGCAGGCGCAGATCCTCAGGACCATGGAGTGCAGCGGCCTGCTCGACGTCCTGGGCCGCCACCTCGGGCGAGGCCTGCTCGATGTAACCGACCGGCAGGGCCTTGCCGTAGCGCTGGGTCAGCTTCAGGCCGCGCTCCTCGCCGAGTCGCTGCACCAGCAGGTCGCGCAGCTCGTCGTGCCAGTTGCGCACGATCTGCGCCAGTTTGGCCTCGATGGCGGCGACATCCACCTCCAGCGACTCGCCGCTGCGCGGACGCACGATCATGTGCAGCTGGGCCAAGGGGGAATCACCCATCTGCACGTTGGTGTCGAGACGCTCGCCGTTCAGGGCTTCGCGCAGCAGGGCTTCGGCGCGCAGGCGCACATCGGTGTTGTAACGGTCGCGGGGGATGTAGAGCAGCACCGAGTAGAAGCGGCCGTAGCGGTCACGACGCAGGAACAGGCGGGTGCGCGAGCGTTCCTGCAGCGCAAGGATGCCCATCGAGGTCTGGTAGAGCTCGTCCTCGCCGGCCTGGAACAGCTCGTCGCGCGGCAGCGATTCGAGAATGTGGCGCAGCGACTTGCCGCTGTGGCTGTTGGGCGCCAGCCCCGACTGGTGCATGACGTGCTCGTAGCGGCGCCGCACCAGCGGGATCGTCCACGGGCGCGAGGCGTAGGCGCTCGAGGTGTAGAGGCCGAGGAAGCGGTGCTCCGCCACCGGGCGGCCGCTCTCGTCGAACACCAGCACGCCGATGTAATCCATGTAGCCCGGGCGATGCACCGAGCTGCGTGCATTGGTCTTGGTGAGGATCAAGGCCCCCACCGCGCCAGACTGCGGCATGTGGGTGGCGGCGAGCGTCTTCAGCGGCCGCGGCTTGGCGGTGGCATCGCGCCCCGACAGGATGCCAAGGCCGGTGCCCTGCACGGCGTACAGCAGATCCTCGCCGCTCGAATCGTCGCGGCGGTATTCGCGGTAGCCCAGGAAGGTGAAGTGGTCGTCGGCGGCCCAGCGCAGGAACTCCTGCGCCTCGCGACGGCCCTCTTCGCCGATCGGCATGGGCCGCTCGTCCATCGAAGCGATCACCGAGAGCATGCGCTCGCGCATCGGCGACCAGTCGCGCACGCAGCTGCGGACATCGGTCAACGCGTTGAGGATGGTTTCCTGCACGCGGCGGAGGTCCTCGGGCTCGGCGAGGCGATCGATCTCCAGATGCATCACCGACTCGTCGGCGCCGCGCTCG
This sequence comes from Aquimonas voraii, assembly GCF_900101825.1. Lineage (GTDB taxonomy): Bacteria > Pseudomonadota > Gammaproteobacteria > Xanthomonadales > Xanthomonadaceae > Aquimonas > Aquimonas voraii. Next base: position 730,505 of record NZ_FNAG01000001.1, on the reverse strand, counting down.
CCGGCCGACAGCACATGGCCGCCCGGGTCGCGTTGCACCGGCAGCACCGGATGGATGATGGCGTGCAGCTGCAGGTCGCAGTTGGCGACGGCCATGCTCACCGAGTCGACCAGGAAGGGCATGTCGTCGTTGACGATCTGCACGATCGTATGCGCGCTGTCCCAACCCTCACCCACCTGCGTGTTGAAGATGCGCAGCTTGGGCGCGCCGGGGCGGCGCTCGCGCATGAACTCCAGCAGATCGGCGATCAGCGCTGCCCACAGCTCGGGCGCGCGCGCCGCCAGCTCATCGGCCGGCATGCGCCCGAAGAAGCGCCGAGCAAAGGCGGCGGCATCGCCCTGCCGGGGCGCCGGCAGCCTCCTGTTGAGGGCTTCGAGAATGGGGTCCAACAGGGTGCGATCGGCAGTCGACATGGCGGAGGTTCTTGGCTCTGGGGGCGGAGCCATTCAAGAACCGCGAATGATAGTGGAGATCGCGCGCCCAGGGCTCCCCATGAGGCTGCTTTGCAAGCGCCGTACCGCACGGTATGCCAATCACGATCAGGGCGCCGCAGCCCCGCTGCAGGGACAGAGAATGCATCCGCCCGGCAGTGCGCCCCCAGCCCGCGGGGTCCTCCGGTCGCCGCGGCGGAAACCCCGCCAGGTGTCCGGGGGCAGGCGGCGCGCAGATCCCGCACGGAACCCAGGCGGCGGGAGCGGAGAACTCGCGAAGCGCCGCAGGCCTCGGCGCTCAGCGGCGCCCGCCGCTGGCGGACGCCGCTTCGCTGCGAGTTCAGTCCAAGCCGCGCAGGCGGGTTCTGAGGAAGGCGTAGTACTTCGGGTCTTCGTCGGCGAACAGTTCGCGGCCTTCCGCCATGTAGGCGCGCGCCAGCTCGTCGGCCGCGCGCGCGGTGTTGCCGAGCTCCAGCTGCACCTGCCCGAGACGCAGATGGATGAAGCCCGTGCCCAAGGCGCCGGGCACCCGCATCGCCCGCGTCAGCAGCTCGTGCGCCCGGACATGCTCGCCGAGCAGGAAGTGGCAGTCGCCCAGCGCGGTGAGAATCCAGCTCGCCGCCTCCCAGCGCTCCACCGGCGGCGGCAGCAGGTCCAGCGCGTCCTGGTAGGCGGCGATCGCCGCGCGCAGGTCGCCCCCTTCCTCGCAGATGCGGTTGCCGGTGTCGGTGAGCTGCACGATTTGAGCGTGCAGTGCATCGTCGAGTTCGTCCGTCATGTCGTCTCCGAAGGCGGTCATGGCCAGGGGCCCACATGACCCAGGGGGGCACGGTAAGTCTGGCCGAGCATGGCGCCATTCGACGAGTTCAGCGGCCCCCACTCGAACTCGTAGTTGCTCGCATCCAGCATGAACTTGCGCACCTGCGCCGAGCGCGCGCCGTACTTGTAGCCGGTCTTGTTCCAGTACGCCACGGCATCGACGATGTGGCCCATGTGGATGTTGCGATCGAGCGGTTTCCACACGCGCTTGCCGCCACGCTGCACCACGACCTTGACGAACTTGCTCTTGCCGATGGTCTTGATCAGGCCCTTGGCCTTCATGCTTGCTTCGACCTGCCTGCCGGTGGCCGAGCTCTTGCTGGGCGTGCGGCCCATGGCCTTGAGGCGACGCGAGCAGCTGTGCGGGTTGTGTACCAGCACCTCGTCGTCGCCGGCGAAGTAGTTGTGCGCCTGCTCGACCTCGAAGTTGAAGACTTCGGCGCCCTGCGCCACCGGCTCGACGCCCAGCACGGGCACGCGCTCGCCGTCCCGCGACAGCAAGGGATCGCCCGGCGCCAGGTCTTCGGCGGCCACCCAGCCGCGCTGCTCGACCCAGAAGGGATGCTCGGGCGTGGTGCGCAGCACACCGCCTGGCGTGCTCACGTCGGTCAGGGCATCGACGCTGCGCCGGAACACCTCGGTGACCGGAAAGGCGGCGGCAGGCGCATCGCCGAGACGCCCGTACACCCGCGAACCCGGCGCGATGGTTTCGATCGCCGCGCGGCCGTGCTCGGTGGCGATCGGCGTGCCGGCGACAAAGCTGAAACAGACCACCTCGCCCCCGAGACCGGCGTCCTCGAGCTCGGAGGGGCTCAGCGCACGCTTGGTGCTGGCGCTGGCGTCAGCCGACTGCAGCGCACGGTTCTCGATGGCGGTGGCCTCGCCGTCGACCAGGCCGCCGGCGCTGCGGCGGGCGCTGCGTGCGGCCACGGACGCCTCTTCCGCGAGGGCCGTCTCGCCGCGCGCGGCGAAACGACCGCCGCGCGTGGCGACGCGACCGAAGCCGGCCCCCAGCCCCGCCGACAGCCCGCCGGTCAGTCCGCCCAACAGCGCGGATTCGACGATGTCCTTGGGGCTGCCGCCGCCCAGCGCAGCGAAGGCAGCGTTCTCACCGGCGCCGATCAGCACCTCGCCGACGATGCCCACCGCCACGCCGGCCTCGGCGGCCACCGGGCCCGCGGCCCCGCCGACGGCGCCGATCGCCGCACCGGCGAAGATGCCCGCGTAGGTCTTGCCCGCGCTCCAGTCCCAGTGCGCGGGATTCATGGTGTGGTTGATCGCCGCGCCGCCGGAGTAGGCGCCGATCGTTGCGCCGACGATCGCCATCACCGCCACCACGATCAGGAAGGCCTCCTCGCCATCGGGATCGGTCAGGCTGAGCGGGTCGTTGCCGACGTAGGCGTAGGGGCTGGAGAACTGCGAGGCGGGATCGGGCTGCAGGAAGCGGCCCAGCCCGGGGTGCTGGTAGCGCGCGTCGAAGTAGTAGAGGCCGCTGTCGTGGTCGCGCTCCTTGCCGCTGAGCTTGGGCCGGAAATCGTCCGGCCCGCGGCTGGCCGCCTCATCCACCGCGCCGTAAGGCTGGTAGGCGACCAGGCTGGATTCGCGCCCCAGCGCATCGGTCACCACGGTCGTGCTGCCCAGGTGATCCGGACTGAAGTAGCGCAGGCCGGCCACAGGCAGGCCCTGCCCCGGTGCCAGCGCGGCCCAGGTTGGCGCCGGGTTCTGGGTGAACAGGAAGACCGCGAGCACCCAGGGGGTGAGCGCACGCGTCGCGCGCTCGCGCCGTGATTCGCCGGGCAGGCGCTGCTGCAGCAGGATCAGGGCAGAGGCCAGCGCAGCCAGCAGCCACAGCGCAGCCAGCAGCAGAGCCGGCGTCAGCAGCCGACCTGGCAGCAGGGCCACGCCATCCGGGAGCAAAGCGAGCACGGCCGCGGTGTGCGCGGCGAGCGCTCCCGGCGCGACCATGGACAGGGTCTGGATCCTGCTCTGCCACTGCACCAGCGCGGCCTGCTTGGGATCGCTGCGGTCGGTGCTGAGCGCCGCCACCCGGCCCATCGGGCCGTGCACATAGCGGGTATGCACTTCGCGCCCTTCGCGCAGCACCACGTCGTAGTCGGCGGAGACGTAGAGCGATACCGTGCCATCGGCATCGGTGCGCTTCAGGCGGCGACCGTTGGAGTCGTACTCGGCCTGCATCACCGGCACGGCATCCTTCGCGACCTGCTGCATCGCGTTTTCGCTGTTGTAGCCGTAGCGCCAGTCGCTGCCGGCGCCGACAAGGCGCGCGACGTTGCCGTTCGCATCGTGCTCGACCGCGAGCCCGTCGCTGCCGGATTCGATCTGATTGCTGTCGCTGCGATAGCGGAAGCGCACGCCGTCCTTGAGGGTGATGTTGCCGGCGATGTCGTAGTCGAACTCGAGCACCTCACCGCCGCTTTCGACCCGGCGCAGCCAGCCCATGCCGTCATAGCCATAGGTGGCCGCGACGGCCGCTCCGTTGCTGCCCTCCACGCGGCGCGCGCTGACCTGGCCGGCGGCGTTCCAGCTCAGTCGGGTGCGCTGCAGCAGGCTCCCATCTGCCGCGTTGACCTGCACTTCGCGCGGCCGACCCAGCGACTCCGCGTAGGGGTAGTAGGTCCACGCCATCGCCACACCGTTGCCGTAGCGTCCGGCGAGCGGCTGGTTCAGCGGGCTGTACTGTGGAAACTCGGCGATCAGCTGCGGCGAGGAGTCCGCCGTCTCGCGCAGACGCAGGATCTGCGGATTGCCCTGCGCGTCGCGCTCGATGTCGAGGATCGCGCCATCGGGATAGACGATCTGGCGGGTCTGTCCGTCGGGGCCGTAACGCGAGGTCTGCAGGAAATCTCGGCCGTCGATCGACAGCCACTCGCCCGCGGTCTGGCCGTAGCGGGTGTAGCTGTACTGCTCGATGGCTCCCGGCCCCGCCACGCGAGTGAGTTGGCCGCGCCCGTTGGCCATCCGCGGATCGTCATAGGTGAACGCGTAGCTGCGCTGCCCGGAGGGCCCCTCGCTGCTGCGCCGGCTGATTCGCCCGAGCGCGTCGTACTCGAACTGGCTGCGGTTGCCGGCGGCATCCTGGCTGTGACGGAGCAGGCCATCGTCGGCATAGGTGAACTCGGATCGACCAGTGTCGCTGCCCTCGACCTGCACCACGCGCCCGACCGAGTCGTAGACCAGGGTGGTGACGTCGCCGTTCGCTCCGACCACCCGGCGCGTCTGCAGAACCGGGTCGTATTCGTAGCGCAAGGCGCCGCCGTTGCTGCCCATACTGCCGAGCAGGGCTTCGCGCACCGAGCGATGGTGGGTCACGCTGCGCTCGTCGGCGGTGCCGGCGGCAAGCGCCGAGCGCACTTCCAGTTCGCCGCGCAGATAGGCGTAGGTCTGTGCCGTGCCGTCGCCCTGTTCGAGCCGGACCAGGCGATCCATCGCGTCGTACTGACGGGCGCTCCAGACCGCGGGCTCGCCCTCGGCCCTGGGGTAGGAGCTGCGCCAGGGGCGCCCCAGGGCGTCGTAGTTCTGCTCCGTGAGCACCTGCCCACTGCCGGCCGGCCCCGATTTCAGCGCCAGTGTCGGCCGTCCCAGGCCATCGACATAGCTGCGGATGAAGGGCCAGGCGCCGCTGTCCTCGGCCGACCAGCGATCACGCTCGCGGATCTCCTTGTAGGTCCCCCGGCTGTCGCGGCCATAGCGATGCTCGGCCAGGCGCACACTGGCCGCGCCGGTGTCGGCTTCGGGGTCCGGACCCCATTCCTCCTTCAGCCGCCCGAGGCTGTCATAAACCCAGCGCTGGGCGTTGCCGTTGGGATCGATCTCCAGGATCTGATTGCCATAGCCCGGCTCGTGCGCGTATTGCACCACCAGCGAAGTACCGTCGGCGAGTTCAGGCGAGGTGACGCGAGCGGTGAAGGTGCGGAAGGCCGTATCAATCTCGATACGAGTGGTGTTGCCCGCCCAGTCGGTCAGCGCGATCGTGTTGCCGAGCGCGTCGTAGCCCTGCCCCTGGCTCAGCCAGACGGCATTGCGATCGTCGTAGATGCCGCGCGCCACCACGTTCATCCGCGCGTCGTAGCCGGTGCGCTCGAAGCGCAGATCGGTTTCGGGCCGCCAGTCCGGGGCGCGACCGGCGAGGAAATCGCGACAGGCTGCAGCCGTGCGCGTGGTCTTGTGCTGCAGGGGATAGCCGAGCCGCCACTCCGCGCCGCTGCGGTTGTCGTACTGCCAGCAGTCGAAAACGTCGTCTTCGGGCGTGGCCAGATCGCCGAAATCGGACGACAGCGCGAGATTGCCGAAGGCGTCGTACTCGTAGCGCTTCTCGTAGACGTAGTCGGCCACGCCGCGGGTATAGGTCGAGGAGCGCTCGCTGCCGCGCTGCACCTGGTAGACGTTCGGGTACGGGTTGGCCACCGCCGGGCTGAAGCTGGCCGAGGTCAGCAGGCTGCCGTCAGCCGCGAACTGCTGTGACTCACCGATGAAGGCGACCACCGGATAGTCCTGGACGTACCGCGTGACGGTGCTGCGCCCATCGGCCAGGGTGGTTCGGCGCACGCGCTCGAAGCCCAGCCAGCGGCGCAGCGTGAGGTGGGTGCGCGCACCCTCGTAGCGGTAGGCGAAGCGGTAGGCCCCGCCCTGGCCGTCCTCCTGGGTGAAACGCTGGACCACGTAGATCGGAGCGCGCACATCGAGGACTGGGAACGCGACCGGCCCACCTTCGGCATAGACGCTGTCGTCGGTCAGCGGCCGGTACTCGACACGGATGCTGCCGCCGAGACCATCGACGATGCGGTTCACCAGATCCGGATACGGCGCCTCGTGCACGAGGGCGTACTGGATGCCGGCGGCGGCATCGCTGCACCAGAGATCCGCCATCGCGTCGCCGTTGAAGTCGACGAGCTGGGCGCTGCCGCCTGTGCACCAGCCGGAGCGCAGCAAGCCGCTGGCATCATTGCCCGGCGCGCGCAGCTCGCTGCCGGTGGAAAGCAGCAGGAGCTGTCGCCCGCCGGGCTCGCTGCAGGCGATGTCGGCGAGACCGTCGGCATTGAAATCGCCGGCATCGGGCGCGCCCTGGGCGTCACGGCACCAGCCGCTGCGCACGGTGCCATCGGCGCGCGCGTTCGGGCTGCTCAAGCGATCGCCGCCGGACAGCATGATCTGATGCAGACCCTTGGCGGCATCGCGGCAGTAAAGATCGCCAAGGCTGTCGCCATTGAAATCCAGGGTCGCGATCTGGCTATCGCCGCCACACCAGGACGTGGTCAGGATGCCGCGCGCCGAGGCATTCGGACTCACCAGTTGCTGCCCGTTGGAGACCAGCACGGACTGGGTGGCGCCATCGCGGCAGTGCAGGTCGGACTGGCCGTCGCCATTGAAGTCGGACCAGAAGCTCTGCGCAGCGGGCGCATCGCAGTAGCCGCTGGCCACCCTGCCGTTGGCGCTGCTGTTGGGCGAGCGCAGCTCGCTGCCGGTGGAGACCAGCACGCGATGGCTGCCGTCCGCGCAGTCGCAGCCGATATCGGCGCGTCCATCTCCATCGAAGTTGAGCCAGCTCGCGGTGCAGCCGCGACTGGCCTCGCACCACGCCTTCGGAACGTTCAAGCCGCCATCGGGACGCGGATTGGGGCTGACCAGGCCATCGCCGGTGGAAACCAGCGCGCGCGCGCGCGAGTCGCCGGTGCTGCAAAGCAGGTCGGCCTTCTGGTCGCCATTGAAATCCGCCCACTGCAGCTCGGCGCGCTCGCCGCTGCACCAGTTCTGCGGCGTGGGCAGGCGTCCCTGCGCCTGCGCTGTCGCCGGGCGCAGTCCGGTGCCGGTGGAGAGCTGGGCGAACGCGTTGCCGGCCTGGGTGCACAGGAGATCGGGGCGGCCATCGCCATTGAAGTCATGGCTGGCGGTCGTGCCGCTGACGCACCAGCCACGGATCAACTCGCCGCTGGCGCCACCATTGGGCGAGGTCACCGCGTTGCGCGTGGCCTGCCACTCGAATCGGGTCGGCGGCAGGCAGGTACCATCGCCGGCACAGGCCGTGATCGAGCGCAGCAGGCTGCGTCCGCTGCTGGCGCTGATGTCGTAGGCCAGGGCATAGCTCGCGACCGGCGCGCCCTGCACTTCGGTGCGGATCGCGCGCAGCCGGCGCGTGGCGAGGAAGCGCACCCCACCCTCGTACTTGGGGATGGCGTTCGGCCGAGCCTCGTAGTCGAAGCGCACCGCGCGCTGCGCCACCAGCCCCTCTGCCGCGTTGATGGTGTAGCGGATCGCCGCGGGCATGTTTTCGAGGTTGCTCGGATCGCGCAGGTAGTCGACCTCGACGGCATTGCCATTGAGGTCGGTGGTGCGCGCGATTTGCCAGGAGATGATGTCGTCACGACCGGGCACCGGGACGCTTGAGTCGACGTTGGTGCCGAACTCCAGACGCCAACCGTCCTTGTTGTGGGCGACGAAGGCGCAGGGCCCGCTGCCGCAGCGGCCCTTGGCCACGACCTCGGTCCAGGTCTCGCTCTCGGTGTGGTAGCGCGTACCGTCGGCGCCGTAGACGCCCTCGCCGACCAGGATCAGGCGATTGCCATCCAGGCAGAAGCGGTCTTGGGCGTCGAAGCGCACCGAGCCGATGTAGCCGTCGAGCGGCAGGGTCGCGGGACAGCGGGTAATCGAAGACAGGCCAGCCAGGCTGACGCCCTGGCCCACCACGCCGTCGCCCTGCTGGCTGTTGTACTGCAGCCCAAGCGCGGGCTCCATGCCGTTGGTGCCGGGCGGGACCTGCAGTTCGAGGCTGTAGGTCGAAGCGCCGATCGAGCTGACCACGTAGCGCCCGGTGATGCCGCCGGGCGGCGCTTCGGCCGCGCTCTCGGCGCTGACGGAAGCGGCCGCGGGCGTGGTGACGCAGAGCAGGGTGGCGAGGGCGATAGGGCCCAGTCGCGCGAGGACGGAGGCATGCATGGGACTCTCCTGGCAGGGGCGGAGTCCGGCGCGCAGCACAGGGCTGCGGCCGGCGCGAGCGGAAGCGCCCGCGCAGGGGCGCTTCCGCGCCGGGCTCAGATCGCCTGGCCGTTGATCAGGAACTGGCCGGGCACGCCATCGCGGCCGTTCTGGCCGATGTCGGAGCCGGCGATGCCGTTCTTGCCAGCCTCACCTGCCGTGCCGCCGCGTGCACCGGCAGCGCCACCCTGCCCGCCCTTGCCGCCAATTCCTGGGCTACCGCGCAGGCCGCCACGACCGAGGCTGTTGTTGCCGATCACGCCGCTGTTGGCATCGGCGGGGGTATAGACGACCGTGAGGTAACCGCCATTGCCGGCATTGCCGCCGTTGGCGCCAGCGCCGCCGTTGCCGCCGACGCCGCCATTGCCGCCGCGGCCGCCGTCGGGCTGGAAGGCGCCGCAGGTGGTGCCGCTGCCGCCCTTGCCGCCGTCGCCGCCCTCGCCACCGCGGCCACCCTCGCCGCCCGGGCCGCCGTTGCCGCCGCGCTGCAGGACAGTGAGGTTGCCCTTCAGGCTGCCGATGCTGATGCGCACGTTGGGGCCGTTCATGCCGTCGACACCGTTGAAGCCATTGCCGCCGTCGCTGCCATCGGCGCCGTTCTGGCCGTTGCTGGCGCCGTGCGCCACGGCACCACCGCAGCAGTCGCACTCGGCGTTGCCGCCGTTGTCGCCGTTCTTGGCCTTGCCGGGCGAATTGCCGGCGTTGCCGGGCGCCCCATCCAGGCCCTGCACGGTGATGTCGTTCGGCATGGGCGACTGCCCGCCGGGGATCTTCTCCAGCACTTCGCAGGCGAAGTGGGCGTCGACCGAGATGATGATGTAGCCGCCATCCTTCAAGGTGACCTTGCCGAACACGGTGACCGCCGAGTTGCGGTTGATGATCAGCGGGTTGGCGGCAGTGATGACGATGTCCGCGGCCGCATAGGCAAGCACGGGGAACACCGGAAAGCGCTGCTCGAGTGCAGCGCTGGTCTTGCTGTCGGCCAGCCCGCGCACGCCGAAGACGTGGTTGCTTACCGCCTGCCGCGCCATCATGTTTGTCAGGCTCTCGATCTTCTCGGCGGTGAGCGGGCTCGACTGCTCGTGCTTCATGTCGGCCAGGCCCGCGACCCGGCGCAGATTGTCGATGCCGCGCACCGGCAGCATCACCGGCCAGGGGCCGTCGTGGAAATCGGGGTCCAGCCCAAGCTCACTGACACGCGCGCGGTAGCGCTGCTGCTGTTCGGCGTTGAGCGGGGAAGAAGCGGCAGACGATTCGGATTTGACAGCCATGGCGAGCCTCCAGGGGCAGTGGGTTGCCGGCCCGGAGGCCAGCGAGGAACCGGACTCCGCCAAGCGGCGTGTCCGGGTGCCGCCACCCTGCAGTCAGCGCCGCCGGCCCCGCCTTACGGAAACCTTACGGTGCGCAAGCCTTTGATTTTCATGCGCCGAGCGACCAGGGCACCGGCCGGCGGACGGCGCCCCCGGGGGTGAGTTCGACAGGCGGATCGGCCTTGGCCGCACACCCCAGCACCTTGCCAAGCGGCACTCGCCCGCATCTGGCCGCGGGCAGCTTCGGGACCGGATCGGACGCTTGCGGGTGCGATGAAGGCGCCGCAGACCGGCTCGCGTCGCGCTGGCGATGAGGGAGTGCCGCCCGCGTTCGCGCCACGCTCAGCGAGGCGGCAGGCCCGACCGGCCTGCTGCGCGATGGTTTCGAACCCGGCCCATGGCGCGCGGATTGAGCAGTCCACGCGGCAGTCCACTGCGTGTTGGACATCGTCGGCACTGCAGCTGCCGACGAGCCCACGGGACGCGTCGCAGCACCCGCGTTCAGCTCGCGATGGGCTTGAGCCTGGGGCCGATATCGCAGCCTTCGCGGAGCTTCCGCGGTGGCACGCTAATGGCTCTCGGCGTTCCAGAGGGTCGGCAGCCCCAGCCGTTCACAGGAATCACCACACAAAAGCAGGGCACCACCCTCTCGTTCCAGCGCAAACGCTGCGATGCGGGTGTCCTGCTTCAGCACCGCGCCATCGGCAAGCACGGTGAAGAGGTACACCACTGGACCTCGTTCGCTCCGCCGCTCCATACGGATGGGCACATGCTCCTGCACCCCGTCGATTCGTGCCTGCAGGTGCCCCACGCCACCGACGAGCTCGGCCTGCAGCTGCCTGTCGCTGCTCCAGATCAGCAAGGTCCAAGTCTGGACGCGGTGGGCGTTCCAAGCCCAGAGCGCGGTCGCCAACACGATCGCAGCCAGCGCGGCAATCGCGACGATCCAGGCGGACCGAGTCCGCAGAGCTTTCTCCTCACTCAAGGCAATCGCCTCCTGCGGTACAAGGCTCTCGGGCCTGGGATCCTCGCCGCCATGCTGCCCTCGATGCGGGGAGCAGGGTGGCCGCGACGATGTTGGATGCAGAAGCGCGGGACGTGACTGCGCCCCGTCGACGCGGGGCGCAGCTTGGTCAGTACCTCAGGCAGCCTCGTCCCGGTACTCCTCCGGGCTCGGGCAGGTGCACATCAGGTTGCGGTCGCCATAGACGTTGTCGACGCGGCCGACCGGGCACCAGTACTTGTCGGTGCGCGACACGCCCGCCGGGAACACCGCTTCCTCGCGCGAGTACGGGCGCGACCAGTCGGCGTCGACCAGGTCGTGCACGGTGTGCGGGGCGTGGCGCAGCGGACTCTGTTCGATGGTGAAACGACCACCCTCGACCTCGGCGATCTCGCGGCGGATCGCGATCATGGCCTCGCAGAAGCGGTCGATCTCGGCCTTGGCCTCGGACTCGGTCGGCTCGATCATCAGCGTGCCGGCCACCGGGAAGCTCATGGTCGGGGCGTGGAAGCCGTAGTCGATCAGGCGCTTGGCGATGTCGTCGACGCTGACCCCGCAGAGGTCCTTGAGCGGGCGCGGGTCGATGATGCACTCGTGCGCCACGCGGCCGTTGTGGTTGCGGTACAGGGTCGGGAAGTGCGGCTGCAGGCGGTCGGCGATGTAGTTGGCCGACAGGATCGCGACCTCGGTGGCCTTCTTCAGGCCCTCGCCGCCCATCATCAGGATGTAGGCATACGAGATCGGCAGGATCGAAGACGAGCCGTAGGGCGCCGCCGAGACCGGACCCACCGGCGCCTTGCCGCCGTCGAGCTCGGGATGGCCCGGCAGGAAGGGAATCAGGTGGGCCTTGACGCCGATCGGGCCCATGCCCGGGCCGCCGCCGCCGTGCGGGATGCAGAAGGTCTTGTGCAGGTTGAGATGGCTGACGTCGGCGCCGTAATCACCCGGACGCGACAGGCCGACCTGCGCATTCATGTTGGCGCCGTCCAGGTACACCTGGCCGCCGTGCGCATGCACGATCTCGCAGATCTCGCGGATGCGCTCCTCGAACACGCCGTGGGTGGACGGATAGGTCACCATCAGCGCGGCGAGGTTGGCGCTGTGCTTCTCGGCCTTGGCGCGCAGGTCGTCGACATCGACATTGCCCTCGCGGTCGCACTCGACCACCACCACGTCCATGCCGACCATCTGCGCGGACGCCGGATTGGTGCCGTGCGCGGACGAAGGAATCAGGCAGACCGTGCGGTGGGTGTCGCCGCGCGAGAGGTGGTAGCCGCGGATCGCCAAAAGGCCCGCGTACTCGCCCTGCGCGCCCGAGTTCGGCTGCAGGCTGATGGCGTCATAGCCGGTGATCTCGACCAGCCAGCGCTTGAGATCCTCGAACAGCTCGCGGTAGCCGTGCGCCTGCTCGGCCGGCGCGAACGGGTGCAGGGCACCGAACTCCGGCCAGGTGATCGGGATCATCTCGGCGGTGGCATTCAACTTCATGGTGCAGCTGCCGAGCGGGATCATCGCGCGGTCGAGCGCCAGATCGCGGTCGGCCAGCTTGCGCATGTAGCGCAGGATCTCGGTTTCCGAGCGGTACTTGCTGAACACCGGATGTTTGAGGCAAGCGCCGCGACGCTGCAGGGCGTCGGGAATGGCGGAGGCCGCGTTCTCCTCGATCGCGGCATAGTTCAGGGCGCGACCGAACACCGTCCAGACCTTCTCGACGATCTCGGGCGTGGTGGTCTCGTCCAGGGCGATGCCGAGGCGCGTCTCGCCGATCAGGCGCAGGTTGATCTGCGCGGCGAGCGCGTGCTCGACGATGGCCGCGCGCTGGCTGCCGACATCGACCGTGATTGCATCGAAGAAGGCCTCCTGCTCGGGCTTGAAGCCCAGACGACGCAAGCCCTCGGCCAGGGTCGCGGTGCGGCGGTGCACTTGATGCGCGATGCGCTGCAGGCCTTCAGGGCCGTGATAAACCGCGTACATCGAGGCCACCACCGCCAGCAGCACCTGGGCGGTGCAGATGTTCGAGGTCGCCTTGTCGCGACGGATGTGCTGCTCGCGGGTCTGCAGGGCCAGGCGATAGGCCGGCGCGCCGCGCGAGTCGACCGAGACGCCGATCAGGCGGCCCGGGATCGAACGCTTGATCGCGTCGCGCACCGCCATGTAGGCCGCGTGCGGGCCGCCGTAGCCCATCGGCACGCCGAAGCGCTGGGTGCTGCCGATGGCGATGTCGGCGCCGAGCTCGCCGGGCGGGGTCAGCAGGGTGAGCGCCAGCGGGTCGGCCGCCATCACGGCGATGGCGCCGGCCGCGTGCAGCTTGGCGATCACCGCGCGCGGGTCATGCACGGCGCCGTAGGTGTCCGGGTACTGCAGGATTGCGCCGAACACCGCGCTCGCGTCGAGATCGGTCTCCGGGTTGCCGACGATCAGCTGCCAGCCCAGCGGCTCGGCGCGGGTGCGCATCACGGCGATGCTCTGCGGGTGGCAGTTCGCATCGACGAAGAAGGCCTTGGACTTCGACTTCGACACGCGCTGGGCCACGGCCATGGCCTCGGCGGCGGCGGTGGCTTCGTCCAGCAGCGAGGCGTTGGCGACATCAAGCCCGGTCAGCTCGGTGATCAGGGTCTGGAAGTTCAGCAGGGCTTCGAGGCGGCCCTGACTGATCTCCGGCTGGTAGGGCGTGTAGGCCGTGTACCAGGCCGGGTTCTCGAGGATGTTGCGGAGGATGACCGGCGGCGTCAGGGTGCCGTGGTAGCCCTGCCCGATCAGCGAGGTGAACACCTGGTTGCGGCCGGCAATCTGGCGCAGACGGGCCAGCGCCTCGACCTCGGACAGCGCAGGCTCCATGCCGCGCAGCGGCTGCTGCTGGCGGATCGAGGCCGGCAGGGTCTCTGCCATCAGCTGCTCCAGGCTGTCGCAGCCGACGGCCTCGAGCATCTCGCGGATTTCCTGGGGCGAAGGGCCGATGTGGCGGTCGGCGAATTCGCGGGCAACGTGGGGCTGACGCAGATGGGAGGGAGAGCTCATGGCGCGGGCACCTGGGGCGAGGGGCAATCGATCGGCGCCGTCGCGTGTCGCAGGCACGCGCACAGGCCGCGGCGCGCGGGGCGCGAGCGGTCGAGCGTGGTGGGCATGCGGGTGTCGGACACGGGGCGGCGCTCGGCAACCGGACGACAACCCGTCCGGCGTGGGCGCCCCATCTGTCTGTTCGCCTGAGAGCGTTATCCCGTCGGCGGACCCAAGGCGCAGTGCAGAAGGCGCCGGATCTCTCTCCAGATGCGTGCTGCGCGCGGCGGACGCGCCTGCCATCGCAGACGTCTCCACCGGGCCACCCGGTCCTTTTGCCTGAGAGTTTCCGGGGCGGTTGCTCCTTCGGCGCCGTCCGACCCGAAGGCCGGCAGGTCTCTCCCGCGTGGCGGCGGAATCCTAGCATGCGGCCGTGAGGGCAACTTCGACGCTCGATCGACTCGGCTATGCTTCTCTCCTTTCGTCGGCGGACTCCCGCATGCACGCCCTGCTCAAAACTGGCGCCCTGCTGCTCGGGCTGGCCGCCGCCGTCGCGGCCCCAGCCGCCGAAGAGGCGCCCGCCGTGAACATTCGCGTCGCCACCTACAACCTGGCCCTGACCGACGACCAGCCCGGCGCGGTGATCGACCGCCTGCGCGGCGACGACGCCCAGGCGCGAAAGCTCGCCGCGGTCATCCAGTCGGTGCGCCCCGACATCCTGCTGCTCAACGAAATCGACCGCGACGAGGCCGGCGAGGCCGCGCGCCTGTTCCGCGAGCGCTACCTCGGCGTTGGCCAGTCCGGGCTCGCGCCGCTCGACTATCCCTACAGCTTCCATGCGCCGGTCAACACCGGCGTGCCCAGCGGGCTCGACCTCGACCAGAACGGCCAGCTCGGCGATCCGGGCGACGCCTGGGGCTTTGGCCGCCACCCCGGCCAATACGGCATGCTCGTGCTGTCGCGCTATCCGATCGATGTCGAAGCGGCGCGCACGTTCCAGCACTTGCGCTGGGCCGATCTGCCGGGCGCCCTGCAGCCGCGGCTGCCCGATGCCGACACCCCCTGGTATCCGGCCGAGGTCTGGGCCCAGCTGCGACTGTCGTCGAAATCACACTGGGACCTGCCGATCGACACGCCGCTGGGTCGCCTGCACCTGCTCGCCGCCCACCCCACCCCGCCCGCCTTCGACGGCCCCGAGCGGCGCAACAAGCTGCGCAACCACGACGAGCTGAAGCTGTGGCGCGACTACCTCGACGGCGCCGACTGGATGGTCGACGACCAGGGCCGCCGTGGGCCGCTGGCGGCGGATGCGCACTTCGTCATCGTCGGCGACCTCAATGCGGATCCGGTCGAAGGCGACAGCCTGCCCGGCGCGATCCAGGGCCTGCTCGAACACCCGCGCGTGCAGGCCAAACCCGCACCGCGCAGCGAGGGCAGCTTCGAAGCCGCGCAGCCCGGCCAGGGCCAGGAAAGCGCGCAGCGCGGCGACCCGAACACCGAGACGGCGCAGTTCAGCCCCCGACGCGGCACCATGCGCGTCGACTATGTGCTGCCCTCGAGAGGCTTCAAGGTGCTGGACGCCGGCGTGTTCTGGCCCAAGCGCGGAGAGCCAGGCAGCGACTGGGTGACGGCCAGCGATCACCGCATGGTGTGGGTGGATCTAAGCCGGGAATAGGGAATGGAGAATCGGGAATCGGGAGAGCCGCGGCGTCCCGATCACCCGGTACGGGCGCCTTCCTCGCTTGCTTCCCGTGGGAGCCTGATTGCAGGCGCCTAGAATCCGATGCTGTGCCCAGCGCCGCACGGTGCCAGCACGTTCGCCACCGCAAGCGCGGCGCTTAGTGACTGGTCATTCGGGATTCGCAGCGATGCGCCCACTGCGGTTTCGATTCCCGATTCCCGGCTCTCAAACCATCCTCGCCAGCTCGAACAGCGGCAGCCCCATCACCCCGCTGTAGCTGCCCTCGATGCGGCGGATGAAGGCGGCGGCGCGGCCCTGGATGGCGTAGGCGCCGGCCTTGCCGAAGCATTCGCCGCTGTCGATGTAAGTGGCGATCCGGGCCTCGTCGAGCGTGTCGAACTCGACCTCGGTGATGCACAGGGCCTCGCGGCTGCCCTGCGCGTCGGCAAGGCAGATCGCCGAGACGGCCTGATGGCGACGCCCGGACAATCGCCGCAGCATGGCGGCGGCGTCCAAGGCGTCCTGCGGCTTGCCGAACACCTCATCGTCCAGGATCACTTCGGTATCGGCGGCCAACACGCGGGCGAAGGGCTGGTGGCCGACCCGGTTCCAGCCGGCCTCAGCCTTCTCGCGGGCGACCCGCTGCACGTAGTCGAGCGCCGGCTCGCCGGGCTCACGCTGTTCTGGAATCTCGATCTCCAGCACCACGTGGGCGATGCCGAGCTGGCCCAGCAGCTCGCGCCGCCGCGGTGACTTCGAAGCGAGGTAGAGCACGCCGCTCATGCGCGCGCCTCGCGGTCCAACCACACGCCCAGGCCCTGCGCGTTGAGCTCGATGTCCATGCCCAGCAGCTCGATGAGCTCGGCGCGACTCTGCCGGCAGCCGTGGGCGGCGGCGCGCGCTGAATAAAGCTCGGCCAAGTCGGCACAGATCGCGGCGTGCCGCGCCTCTCCCGCCAGCCCGGAATGCGACCGCGCGATCGCCACCATCGCGTCGATCTGCGCGAACAGGGCCTGCGCCAGCGCTTCGGGCGGCGCGACGCGACCGTAGTGCGTGAGGTACATGCCCTCGGGATCGAAGTCGAGCATGCGCGCGATCGAGGCCTTCAGCGCGTCGGGCTCGAACTGCACCGGCGTGGTGGTGGGCAGGATGAAGGCGCCGGCCGCGCTGTCGAACTCGCGGTAGCTGAGCCCGAAGGTGTCGCCGGTGAAGAAGCTGCGGCTCCGCGCATCCCAGATCACGATGTGGTGGCGGGCGTGGCCGGGCGCGTCCAGGCACAGCAGCTCGCGGCCGGCGAGGTCGATGCGGTGGCCGTCGCCGGCCTCGACCACGCGGGCGGCATCGATGGGCAGGATGCGCCCGTAGGTGCGCGCCACTTCGTCCTCGCCGTAGACCGCGCTGGCGCCGGCGATCAGCTGGCTGGGGTCGATCATGTGGCGGGCGCCGCGCGGGTGCACCACGAGCCGCGCGTTCGGCAGCGCCTGCATCAGTTGGCCGGCGCCACCGGCATGATCCAGATGCACATGGGTGAGGATCAGCCAGTCGACGTCGGCGGGGCTGAGCCCCGCCGCGGCCAGGCCCTGCAGCAGGGCCGGCACCGAGGCGTTGAGTCCGCAGTCGACGAATGCGCCGCGGCCGTTCTCGACGATCAGGTAAGCCGCATCGAAGTTCGGCCGATGGAAGCCGGTGTCCAGCGTGTGGATGCCATGGGGCGGGTGCATGGGCGTGCTCCGGGCGGAAGACGCCGGAGGATAGCGGAAGGGCCGCAGCAGGCCGACAGGACTATCCGCACGTTCGGCGCGGCGCGCGCCTGCCTACCCTGTGGCCAGTCGTACCGGAGCCCGTGATGCCCAACGCCCCCCTGTCCTGTCCGCCCGCGCCCAGCCATCCGCTGGTCGTCCTGCTCGCCCGCAGCGCTGCCGTCCTCGTCGGTGGCGTGGTCGGGCTGGCGCTAGCCCTGCCCGCCTGTGCCGAGGAGCGTCCGCCGTTGATGCCGCCGGACGTCTTCGATCTGGAGTGGGCCAGCCAGCCCGAGCTTTCGCCCGATGCGCGCCAGGTGGTCTACCTGCGCAACCACTTTGACAAGCAGAACGACCGCCGCCGCGGCCACCTCTGGCTGCTGGACCTCGAACGCGGCACCCACCGCCCGCTCACCACCGGCCGCAGCGGCGACGGCGCGGCCATCTGGTCGCCGAACGGCGACCGTATCGCCTGGGTCAGCGCGCGCGAGGGCAAGTCGCAGATCTGGGTGCGCTGGATGGATACCGGCGCCACCTCGGAGATCAGCCAGCTCGAGCGCAGCCCCTCGGGTCTGTCGTGGTCGCCGGACGGCCGCTGGCTGGCCTTCAGCATGGCCGTACCCGCCCCCACCCAGCCACTCGCGAAGCTGCCGCCGAAGCCCGAAGGCGCCAACTGGGCGCCAGCCGCCAAGCTGATCGAGGACATCGGCTACCGCGCCGATGGCCGCGGCTATACGGAGCCGGCCTACACCCACGTGTTCGTGCTGCCGGCCGAGGGTGGCACTCCGCGCCAGGTCACGCAGGGCAAGGTCAACCACCGCGGCAGCCCGCGCTGGCTCGACGGCGAAACCCTTCTGGTCTCGGCCAACTACGCCGGGAACGCGGCGCTCGATCCGATGGAGAGCGAGCTTTACCGCGTGGATCTGCTCACCGGAGCCGCCACCGCGCTGACCGCGCGCAAAGGCCCGGACATGCAGCCGGCACTCTCGCCGGATGGCAAGCGCATCGCCTACATCGGCTTCGACGACCAGCGACGGGGCTACACCCAGACGGGCCTGTACCTGCTGGAGCTCGGCAGCGGCGAGAGCCGGCGCCTGCTGGCGGATTTCGACCACGCCATCGACAGCCCGAGCTGGGACGGCCGCGGCCGCATCGTCTTCAGCTACGACCGTCAGGGTGAAACCCACGTCGCCCGCATCGATCCGCGCAGTGAGCGCATCGAAGTGCTCGCACGCGACCTCGGCGGCACCGCGATGGGCCGGCCTTACCCGGGCGGCAGCTTTTCGGTGGCGGGCGAGCGCGTGGCCTACACGCTCGGCACCGCACTGGCGCCCGCCGAGGTCGGGCTGATCGAGCGCGGCCGCGCGCGCGCGCTCACGGATCTGAACTCGGACGTGCTGCCGCAGCGCGAGCTGGCGCGGATCGAGGAGATCTGGACGAAGTCCGGCCACGACGGCCTCGACATCCAGAGCTGGATCGCCCTGCCGCCGGGCTTCGACCCGTCGAAGAAGTACCCGCTGCTGCTCGAGATCCATGGCGGCCCCTACGCCAACTACGGCCCACGCTTCGCGCCGGAGATCCAGCTCTACGCCAGCGCCGGCTATGTGGTGCTGTATTCCAACCCGCGCGGCAGCACCAGTTACGGTCAGGCCTTCGCCGACCACATCCACCACAACTACCCGAGCCAGGACTACGACGACCTGATGAGCGCGGTCGATGCGGTGGTCGCGCGCGGCTACGTCGATCCGGCGCAGCTGTTCGTCACCGGCGGCTCGGGCGGCGGCGTGCTGACCGCCTGGATCATCGGCAAGACCGAGCGCTTCCGCGCCGCGGTGGTGGCGAAGCCGGTCATCAATTGGACGAGCTTCGTGCTCACCGCCGACTTCTACCCGCTGTTCTCGCAGTACTGGTTCCCGTCGATGCCCTGGGAAGACCCCATGCACTACTGGAACCGCTCGCCGCTGTCGCTGGTGGGCAATGTGCGCACGCCAACGATGCTGGTCACCGGCGAGGACGACTACCGCACGCCGATCTCCGAGACCGAGCAGTACTACCAGGCGCTCAAGCTGCGCGGCGTGCCGGCAGCGATGCTGCGTATCCCGGGTGCCGGCCACGGCATCAATGCCCGCCCCAGCCAGATGCTGGCGCAGGTGCTGAACACGCTGGGGTGGTTTGAGAGGTACAAGGCCGGGAATGGGGAATCGGGAATGGAGAATCGCTGAAGGGCCGAGCATCGCGCGCTGAAGCTGAGGATGGCTGAGCGCGCGGCGTGATTTGCCCCCTCTCTCCAACCCCTCTCCTTCCATGGGGGAGGGGCTCGTATCACAGCTTCGATCTCGGCTTCCGCAAGGCAGCACGTGTCGCGGCAACGTGCTCTTTCGAATCCCGAATCCCGAATCCCCAATCCCGGCGGCAAAGACGCCGCTGCTACACTCCGCCGGCCCACGGGGGTGGGGTCGGCGGGTTCGATGGGGCACAGCGAGATGCACACGGACCATGAAGGCGCGCGCAGCAGGACGCTGCCCGATGCCGCCGATTGAACAGCACAACGGGGATGGGAATGTCTGACACCGCCACCGCGCCGCGGCGCGATCCAAGCCTGCTGCAGGCGCTGCTGCCGCTGATCTTCCTGGTGGCGGGGCTGGCCAGCTCGGTTTATCTCTACGGCTCGGATTCCTCCTACGGCGCCAACCAGATCGCCCTGCTGCTGGCTGGAGGCGTTGCCGGTCTGATCGGCATCTACAACGGCCTGCGCTGGGACGACATCCAGGCGGCGATCACCCGCGGCATTGCGTTGGCCACGCCGGCCCTGCTGATCCTGCTCGCAGTCGGCGCGCTGATCGGCACCTGGATCCTCTCGGGCACCGTGCCTGCGCTGATCGTCTACGGCCTGAAGCTGATGGACCCGAGCTTCTTCTACCCGGCCGCCTGCCTCATCTGCGCGATCGTGGCGCTGGCCATCGGCAGCTCCTGGACCGTGGCCGGCACGCTCGGCGTGGCGCTGATGGGCGTGGCCTCGGGCCTCGACATGTCACCGGCCATCACCGCTGGCGCGGTGATCTCGGGCGCCTACTTCGGCGACAAGATGTCGCCGCTTTCGGACACCACCAACCTCGCGCCAGCAGCGGCCGGCGGCGAGCTCTTCACGCATGTGCGGCATATGGCTTGGACCACGGTGCCGGCGTTCGCCATCGCCTTGATCGGGTTCGCCGTCGTCGGAATCGGCGCCAAGCCCGCCAGCGGCGGCGCTGACTTCGGCGACCTCGCCGCCATCATGGGCAGCCACTTCAACCTCGGCCTGCACCTTTTGATCCCGCTGGTGGTGGTCTTCGCACTGGCGGTGAAGCGCTTTCCCGCCTACCCGACCATCCTGATCGGCGCGCTGCTGGGAGCGGTGTTTGCCGTGCTGTTCCAGCCCGATCGCGTGGTCGCACTGGCGGGCTCGGATGAACTCTCGCGGCCGTGGGCCCTGCTGTCCGGCGCCTGGAAAGCCCTGGCCACCGGCTACAGCGCCGACACCGGCAACGAGGCGGTCAACGAGTTGATCAGCCGCGGCGGCATGGAAAGCATGCTCAACACCGTCTGGCTGATCCTCTGCGCCATGGCGTTTGGCGCGGTGATGGAATCGGTCGGCCTGCTGGAGCGCCTGATCCGCGGCGTGCTGGCACTGGCCCGCAGCACGGGCAGCCTGATCACCGCCACCATCGCCACCGCGCTCGGCTGCAACCTCGTCGCCGCCGACCAGTACATGGCGATCGTGCTGACCGGCCGCCTGTTCAAGCCGGAGTACGAGAAGCGCGGTCTCGCACCCGAGAATCTTTCGCGCGCGCTTGAGGACGGCGGCACCCTGACCTCGCCGCTGGTGCCCTGGAACACCTGTGGCGCCTACATGGCGGTCACGCTCGGGGTCGGCACGCTGGACTACCTGCCCTACGTTTTCTTCAACCTGGTGAGCCCAGTGCTGGCCGGCGTGCTGGCCTACTTCGGCTACAAGATCGCGCGAGTCCGGGCCTCGGCCTGAGCTGCGACGCACCCACCCCGTCGGCGCATCGGCGCCGCCCCTTAAAGCTCCGCGGAGTTCATTGGATGGACAAGCATTCGGTACACGGCATGTGGTCCTCGCGTACGGCCTTCATCCTGGCCGCGGCGGGCTCTGCCGTCGGGCTCGGCAACATCTGGCGCTTTCCCTACCTTGCCTCGGACAACGGCGGCGGCGCCTTCGTACTGGTCTACCTCGCCTGCATCGCCCTGATCGGTCTGCCCATCCTGTTTGCCGAAGTGCTGATCGGTCGCCACGGCCGGCAGAGCCCCATCAACACCCTGCTGAACCTCGCCCGCGAAACCGGCCATTCCAAGGCGTGGTCGGTGATCGGCGTGATGGGCATGGTCTCGGCCATTCTGATCCTGAGCTTCTACAGCGTGGTGGCCGGCTGGACGATGCACTACGGCTGGCTGTACCTCGTGCAGCTGTTCGGCGGTGCCGGCATCGAGGACGGTCCGGCCACCTTCGGCGGCCTGCTGGGTGACGCCAGGACCCTGCTGTTCTGGCATTCGGTGTTCATGGTGCTGACCATCGGCGTGGTTGCGCTCGGCGTCGAAAAGGGCCTGGAGCGCGCGGTGAAGCTGCTGATGCCTGCGCTGTTCCTGATGCTCATCCTGCTGGTCATCTACGGTGTGCGCACCGGCCACTTCGGCTCGGCAGTGGAGTTCCTGTTCACGCCCGACTTCAGCAAGATCGACGGCGACGTGGTGCTGGCGGCGCTGGGCCAGGCCTTTTTCTCGCTGAGCCTGGGCCTCGCCGGAATGATGGCCTACGGCGCCTACCTGCCGCGCGATGTCTCGATCCCGCAGGCGGGCGTATCGATCGCGCTGATGGACACCGGCGTGGCTCTGCTGGCAGGACTCGCGATCTTCCCGATCGTGTTCGCCTTCAATCTGGATCCTGCGGGCGGCGGGCCCGGTCTGATCTTCACCGTCCTGCCCATGGCCTTCAGCGACATGTGGGGCGGCGCGCTCTACGGCCTCGCGTTCTTCCTGCTGCTGATGTTCGCGGCCTGGACTTCATCGATCTCACTGCTGGAGCCGCCGACGGCCTATCTGGTGGAGCGCACGCCGCTGACCCGCCGCAGCGCGTCGATCCTTGCAGGCGTGCTGGTCTGGGCGATCGGACTGCTGTCGCTGCTCGGGTTCAACGTCTGGAGCGAGATCCGCATCGGCGGCCGTGACCTGCAGGGCGCGATCGAGTTCGTGGCCTCCGACGTGATGCTGCCGCTGGGCGGTCTGCTGGTCTCGCTGTATGCGGGCTGGGTGCTTGACGCCAAGCTCACCCGCAAGGAACTGCCGCAGCTGAGCGACGGCCTCTATACCGCCTGGCGCTGGAGCGTGCGCGTCGTCGCCCCGCTGCTGGTGCTGTGGGTGCTGTGGCAGAAGTTCGTGGACTGAAGCTCCGGTGCCTCGCCGGGCCGGGAGTTCAGCCGATGTCCCGGCCCAGCAGGGCGCCGAAACCACCGACGAGCTGCCAGGCCAGCAGCAGGGCCAGCAGCAGGTAGACGATGCGCGGGATCCACGTGGCCAGCGAATCGATGCGCGACTCCAGCGCCTCGCCTTCCGCATTCGCATAGCGCGCGAGCAGCTCCGGCAGTCGGCCACTGCCCTCGCCGGTCGCGATGAGGCCGGCCAGCATCGGGTCGGCGACGAAGCGCCAGCCGCCGGCCACCGCATGCAGGCTGTGCCCGGCCAGCAGCGCAGGCACCGAGGCTTCGAAATCGCTGCGGATTGGCTGCACGCGCAAGGTCGACGCGGCATGTCGCACGGCCTCGGCCGCGGGAAGTCCGCAGTCGAGCAGCAGGGCGAGATACTCGAGAAAGCGTTGCACCTGCAGGCGCGCGATCAGGGGCCCGAGGACCGGCAGGCCCAGCGACAGCGATTCCAGCGCGACACGGCCGGGCCAGTCCTCGGCCGCCGCGTGTCGACGCAGCAGCTCACGGCCCAGCGCGAACAACGCCGCTACGCCCGCAACCACCAGAATCACCCGCAGCAGGTAGGCCGCCACGCTGAGGCTGCCTGCCACCACCGACGGAAGGGGGAGAATCAGCAGCGCCGCCAGCGCGACGAAGCCCGGGAGCAGCAGGCGTCCGCGCAGCGTCTTGCCCTGCTGCGCAAGCAGCAAGGCCTGTTCGCCGAGACGCTGGTGGGCGCCCGCGGGGCTACCGCCTTGACTGGCCGCAGCGATGACGGCCGCCTCCAGCGGCGTGAACAGGCCGGCCAGCCGCCCGGCCTGCGCCAGCGGCTGGCCCTGCATCAGGAAACCGCGCGCCGAGCGCAGCCGTTGCGCGGCCTCGGGCCCCAGGTCGAGCGCGTCCAGGGCCTGCAGCGGAGCAATGCCGGCGCGCTCCAGCGTCGCCAGCTGCAAATGGAGTCGGGCGCGCAGGTCTTCCGGCAGTGCGCGCGCGGGCATGGCGCTCAGGCCAGCGGTTTGCGCAGGATTTCGAAGCGCAGATCGTCCCGCTTGGGCTTGCCGAAGCGCTCGTCGCCATAGGGGAACGGCAGGTACTCGCCGGTGCGCGCATAGCCGCGGCGTTCGTACCAGGCGATCAGTTCGGCGCGCTGCACGATCACGCTCATGCACATCGCCGGCAGCGCCCAATCCTCGCGGGCGATGCGCTCGGCCTCGGCCAGCACGGCGCGGCCGATGCCGCCGTTCTGCAGACCCGGCCGCACCGAAAACATGCCGAAGTAGGCGTAGTCGGGTTTGCGCTCAAGCTGCGCGCAGCCCACCAGCTCGACACCGCCTTGGCCTTCGCGCTCGACCAGCAGCACGCGGCTGGCCGGATCGCGGATCACCGCCAGCACGCCCTCGACATCGATGCGCTGGCCATCGAGCAAGTCGGCCTCGGTGGTCCAACCGGCGCGACTGCGCTCGCCTCGATAGCCGCTCTCGACCAGATCGGCGATGGCGGGGGCGTCGGGTTCTTCAGCGAAGCGGAAGCTGAGTGTGGGCATTCGGAGCGGGGATTGGGGATTGGGGAGAGCGTCGACAGACTGATGATCGACGCCAGCATCGGCGTCAACATCAACGCCGGCCGCGCCAGCTTAAGGCCCCTCTCCCCTGGAGGGAGAGGGCTTGGGGAGAGGCGGACGCACTCGCCACATGGTGCCTGTCTACAGCTCCCCCAAGGCCTCCAGCACCGCCTCGCCGTAGCGTTCCAGTTTGCGCGCCCCCAGGCCGGCGATCTCGCCGAGCTCGTCCAAGTCCTGCGGGTCGGCCTCCGCAATCGCCGCCAGCGTGCTGTCGTGGAAGATCACGTAGGCCGGCACGTTCTGCTCGCGCGCCAGCCGCGCGCGCAGCTCACGCAGCGCGAGGAAGCGCGCCTCGGTGTCCGGATCGGCGAACTCCACGGCAGCGCGGCGCGCGGTGCCCGGCTTCGGTCCCCGCTTGCCCTTGATCGCCTCCGGGTCGCGGCGCAGGCGCACCGGCTGTTCGCCTCTCAGCACCGCGCGGCTGGCTTCGGTCAGCCGCAGGGCGCCGTAGCCGTCGATGTCGATGACCGCGAGTCCGCCGGCCAGGATCTGCCGGTAGACGCTGCGCCAGGTCGATTCGTCCAGCTCGCGTCCCAGGCCGTAGACCGTGAGCTGGTCATGACCGTGCTGTCGGATGCGCTCGTGGTCGGCGCCGCGCAGCACGTCGATCAGGTGCACCACGCCGAAGCGCTGGCCGGTGCGGTAGATGCAGGACAGCGCCTTTTGCACCGCCACCGTGCCGTCCCAGGTGTCGGCCGGCTCCAGGCAGTTGTCGCAGTTGCCGCAGGGCTTCGGATACACCTCGCCGAAGCCCTCCAGCAGCACCTGTCGGCGGCAGCGCACCGATTCGCAGAAACCCAGCAATTGATCGAGCTTGCGGCGCTCCACCCGCTTGCGCTCATCCGACGACTCCGAGCGCTCGATCATCTGCGCCTGGTTGACCACGTCGCCCAGGCCGTAGAGCAGCCAGGCCTCGGCCGGCGCACCATCGCGGCCGGCGCGGCCGGTTTCCTGGTAGTAGCCCTCCATCGAGCGCGGCAGATCGATGTGGGCGACGAAGCGCACGTCCGGCTTGTCGATGCCCATGCCAAAGGCGATCGTCGCCACCATCACGATGCCGTCCTCGCGCAGGAAGCGGCGCAGATTTTCCGCACGGATCGAGGCATCGATGCCGGCGTGGTAGGGCAAGGCCGTGTGGCCGAGCTGCTGCAGGGCCTCGGCGGTTTCCTCGACGCGCTTGCGGGTCATCGCGTAGACGATGCCGGTTTCACCACGATGGCGATCGAGGAAGTCGCTCAGCTGGCGCTTGGCGTTCTGCTTGTAGGCGATCCGATAGCGGATGTTGGCGCGGTCGAAGCTGGTGACGAACTGCTTTGCATCGTTCAGCCCCAGGCGCTCGACGATCTCGCGCTGGGTCGGCGGGTCGGCGGTGGCGGTCAGCGCAATCCGCGGCACGTCCGGCCAGCGCTCGTGCAGCAGGTTGAGCTCGCGGTACTCGGGGCGGAAATCGTGGCCCCACTGCGAAACGCAGTGCGCTTCGTCAATGGCGAACAGGCCGACCTTGACCCGCGCGAGCAGGCTCAGGAAACGTCCGGTGAGCAGGCGCTCCGGCGCCACGTAGAGCAGGTCGAGATCGCCGTTCAGCAGATCCATCTCGACGCCGGCGGCGGTGTCGCTGTCGAGGCTGGAATTCAGGAAGGCCGCGCGTACACCGAGCTGGCGCAGGGCTTCGACCTGGTCCTGCATCAGTGCGATCAGCGGCGAAATCACCACGCCGACACCCTCCCGCAAAAGGGCCGGCAGCTGGTAGCACAGCGACTTGCCGCCGCCGGTGGGCATCAGCACCAGGCAGTCATTGCCCGCGACCAGATGCTCGACGATGGCCTGCTGCGGGCCACGGAACTGGCTGTGGCCGAAGACCGATTTGAGGGTGTCGTGGAGGCGGTCGGTCATGGGGAGGGCTGCCGCATGCGCGGCTCGGTGGGCGCCCTTAGCCCCTCTCCCATAGGGGGAGGGGTTGGGGAGGGGGCCGGGCGAAGCGCGCGCTCCGAGTCTCGCCAAGATCGCCTACTCGGCTCTTTGCTTGTTCGGCGTTTCGATAGCAGGCCGCTCGAAGCGAAGATCAAGAGCTTTCGGTCCGACCTGCGGCCGGCCCGACCTACCTTTCTTTGCGTGGCCAAAGAAAGGTAGGCCAAAGAAAGGCCACCCCTCGTCCGCGCCCTACGCGCATCCCTGCGCTCCGGGTTCGCGTGTGCCCGTGGGTGTTCGTGGACAGTGCATCCCTGCACTGTCACGAACATCGCCGGCATCCCTGCCGGCGACCCCGCGGGCGGATCCACGGCCTCCCGCCGCTCCCCAGGGGCCCCGGGAAGAGCGCGGGCTCCTGCCCGCTGGAGCGTAGGCAAGAGCCGAGTCGTGATGCTTGGCGAGGCGCGAAGCGCTTGCTCCGCCCGGCCCTCACCCCAACCCCTCTCCCACGGGGAGAGGGGCTTGAAGCGGGCTCCGCATGGCTCCCCGGGAATATCGGCTGCAACCGGCGGCCAATGTGCGCCTTCGAGGCGCTCCCGGAAGGCTAAGGGCTCAAGAGCGCCCAGCGCCTTGACCGAAGCGAGCGTCGGGCTCCGGTGGGCCAGGGCCCACCCTATGGGCTGCCGCACTACCCCACCGCCAGCTGCGAGACGTCGGCGACGGCGAGGAAGCGGTCGGAGAGGCGCTTCAACAGGGCGAGGCGGTTGCCGCGGACCTTGGGGTCTTCGGCCATCACCATCACCGCTTCGAAGAAGCCGTCGACCTTGGGCCGCAGCTGGGCAAGACGCATCAGCACGCCGACGTAGTCGCGCTTGGCCAGCAGCGGGTCGGTGGCGGCGATGGCCGCTTCGATGGCGCCGTGCAGGCCGCTTTCGGCGTGGCCCTCGAAGAGCGACTCGTCAATCTGCTCGGGCAGCACGTCCTCGCTCTTGCGCAGGATGTTGCGGATGCGCTTGTTGGCGGCGGCGAGTGCGGCAGCTTCGGGCAGCTGGGCGAACTCGGCGATGGCCTTGAGCCGCGCATCGAAGTCGGTCAGCGAGGCGGGCTTCAACTCCAGCACGGCTTCGAACTGCTGCGACGGCACGCCCTGGTCGGCGTAGTAGCCGCGGAGGCGGTCGAAGATGAAGTCGCGCAGCTCGGCGATGTCGTCCGCTTTGGGCATGACGCGCGACGCGGCGGAATCCGCGCCCGCCGCGGCCAGCGCAGCCTCGCGCGCGGACGACGGCGCACCCTCCGGCAGCGCCTTCAAAGCGGCAGCACGGCGCAGCTGCAAGGCGATGTGTTCGCCGACCTCGGCCAGGCTGGCTTCGATCGCGTCATCCACACTGAGATTCACCCCACCCTCAATCAACGTCCGCGCCAAGCCCAGCGCATTCCGTCGCAGCGCGAACGGATCCTTGTTGCCGGTCGGCTTCAACCCGGCCGCGAATCCGCCCGCCAGCGTGTCCAGGCGCTCGGCCACGGCCAGCAGCTGGCCCAGCTTGGAAGGCGCAATCGCATCACCGGCGAAGCGCGGCATGTAGACCTCGTCCAGCGCGGCCGCCAGTTCCACAGGCTCGCCCGCAGCCGCCGCGTAGTAGCGGCCGGCGATGCCCTGCAGCTCGGGGAACTCGCCGACCATGCGCGATTGCAGGTCGGCTTTGCAGTAGCCGGCAGCGCACGCGGCCAGCTCGGCGTCGACGCCGAATGCCGGGGCCAGCGAGCGTGCGAGTGCGGCGATGCGCGCCACCTTGTCGGCATAGCTGCCCAGCTTCTGCTGGTAGGTCACGGATCGAAGGCCTTCGTTCATCGAGCCGAGGCCCTGCTTCAGGTCCTCGTCGAAGAAGAACTTGGCGTCGGCAAAGCGCGGGCGGATCACGCGCTCGTAGCCCTTGCGGACCTCGCGCGGATCCTTGGACTCGATGTTGGCGATGCCGATGAAGTGCTCGGTGAGCCGGCCTTCGGCGTCCAGCACCGGGAAGAACTTCTGGTTGGCCTCCATCGTGGCGATCAGGGCCTCCTGCGGCACGCGCAGGAACTCGCGCTCGAAGCTGCAGGTGATCGGCTGCGGCCACTCGTTCAGGCACTGCACTTCTTCGAGGATACCGGCATCGATGCGCGCCACGCCGCCGACCGCCTGTGCCGCCTCATTCACCAGCGCGCGGATGCGCTCGCGGCGCTCGTCGGCGTCGACGAGGACCTTGGCAGCGCGCAGGCTGTCGATGTAGTCCTCGGGCTTCGCGATCCACACCGGCTTGGCGTGGTGGAAGCGATGGCCGCGGCTCATGCGGTCGGCCTTGAGCCCCAGCGTCGAGGCTTCGACGATGTCGCCGCCGAGCAGCACGATCAGCCAGTGCGCGGGCCGCGCGAAACCGTAGTCATGCCCGCCCCAGCGCATCGGCTTGGGGATCGGCATGGCCTTCAGGGTGTCGGCCAGCACGTCGTTCAGCAGATCCGCGGTGCGTGCGCCTGGCTTGACCGAGCGGGCGACGAAGCGCTCGCCCTTGTTGTCCGTAGTGCGTTCCAGCGCAGTCCACTCGACGCCGTTTTTCTGCGCGAAGCCCTTGAGCGCCGGAGTCGGGTTGCCGTCCGCATCGAGGCCGATGTTGAGATAGGGGCCGAGCACTTCCGAGCGCTGCTCGGGCTGCTCGCTGGCGACGTCTTCGATCAGCACGGCCAGTCGGCGCGCGCTGTACAGGCTACGCGCTGCGCCATGGCTGACGCCGCGCTTGGCCAGCCCGGCCACCACGCCGTCGGCAAAGGCCGCGGCGAGTTCGGGCAGGGCCTTGACCGGCAGTTCTTCGGTGCCGAGTTCGATCAACAGCGGTGCGGTGCTCATCACGCGGCCTCCTTGCCGTCGGCGTTCAGGGGGGCGAGTCCGAGCTTGGCGCGCTCGGCTGCATCCTTCAGCACCGGGAAGCCCAGCTTCTCGCGCTGGGCGTGGTAGCTCTCGGCCACCGCCTTGGACAGATTGCGCACGCGCAGGATGTAGCGCTGGCGCTCGGTGACGCTGATCGCGCGGCGCGCGTCCAGCAGGTTGAAGCTGTGGCTGGCCTTGCAGACCTGGTCATAGGCGGGCAGCGGCAGGCCCAGCTCGACCAGCTTCAGTGCCTCGGCCTCGCAGGCGTCGAAGCGGTGGAACAGCTCCTCGACGTTGGCGTGCTCGAAGTTGTACGCGCTCTGCTCGCGTTCGTTCTGCAGGAACACATCGCCGTAGGTGACCGGCGTGCCATCCGGCCCGTAGGTCCAGATCAGGTCATAGACGTTGTCGCAGTTCTGCAGGTACATGCACAGGCGCTCAAGCCCGTAGGTGATCTCGCCGGTGACCGGTCGGCATTCGAGGCCGCCGGCCTGCTGGAAGTAGGTGAACTGGGTGACCTCCATCCCATTCAGCCAGACCTCCCAGCCGAGACCCCAGGCGCCCAGCGTAGGCGACTCCCAGTTGTCCTCGACCAGACGCAGGTCGTGCACCAGCGGGTCGACGCCCAGCGCCTTCAGCGAATCGAAGTAGAGCTCGACGATGTTGTCCGGGTTGGGCTTCATCACCACCTGGTACTGGTAGTAATGCTGCAGACGGTTCGGGTTCTCGCCGTAGCGGCCGTCGGTGGGGCGGCGCGAGGGCTGCACGTACGCCGCGTTCCAGGGCTCGGGGCCGAGCGCGCGCAGGAAGGTCGCTGGGTGGAAGGTGCCGGCGCCGACTTCGAGATCCAGCGGCTGGATCAGCACGCAGCCCTGCTGGGCCCAGTAGGCGTTGAGGCGCAGGATCAGTTCCTGGAATGTGAGCAGATTCGCGGCGTTGGCCGTCATGTTTCACCGGGGCGGCATGGGCAAGCGCGCTAGTATAGCGGCCTGCATTTCGCGGCCCGAGGGGCCGCCGGCAAGGGAAGCCAAGCCCGCATGAGCCACGTCCGCCGCCCCGCTTCGACGCGCCCCGACAGCCCGCGCCTGCCGAACGGCCGGCTGTCGCTCGATGTCGTCCTGCCCCTGCTGCAGGAGGACGGGCTGATCGAGGCCAAGGAAGCGCTGCGCGCCCGCGGCGCGGCGAAGTCGGGCAAGCCGCAGATCGAGGTGCATCCGCTGGTGCTGCTGGCCAATCTGAAGCTGGCCAGCCACGAGAAGGCCGGCACCGAGTTGAGCCTCGAGCGCCTGACCACCTGGCTGGCCGAGGCCAGCCACGTGCCCTACCTGCGCATCGACCCCACCAAGGTCGATGTGCCGGCGGTGACCAGTCTGTTCTCGCACGCCTACGCCCAGCGTTTCCGCATCCTGCCAGTCGAGGTCTCGCCGGAACGCGTCATTGTCGCCACCAGCGAACCCTGCGACACCCGCTGGCTGGACGACATCCGCCACATCCTGCGCCGCGAGATCGAGCTGCGGGTCGCCAACCCGCTGGACATCCATCGCTACACCATGGAGTTCTTCGGCGTCACCCGCTCGGTGCGCAAGGCCAAGAACGCCAACGAAGAGCAGGCGCAGACCGGCCTGCCGAGCTTCGAGCAGCTGGTCGAGCTGGGCGCGAGTGGCGAGGTCGGCGCCGACGACCGTCACATCGTCCACATCGTCGACTGGCTGCTGCAGTACGCCTACGAGCAGCGCGCCTCCGACATCCATCTCGAACCCCGTCGCGACCTGTCGCGCGTGCGCTTCCGCATCGACGGCGTGCTGCACAAGGTGTTCGAGCTGCCGACCCCGGTGATGATCGCCGTGGTCAGCCGCATCAAGGTGCTGGGCCGCATGGACGTGGCCGAGAAGCGACGCCCGCAGGACGGCCGCATCAAGACCCGCTCGCCGGGCGGCCGCGAGGTCGAGATGCGCCTGTCGACCATGCCGACGGCATTCGGCGAGAAGTGCGTGATGCGCATCTTCGACCCCGACACCGCGCTCAAACCCGTGGAGGCGCTGGGCTTCTCGGCCGATGAAGCCGAAGCCTGGAACGACCTCACCACGCGGCCACACGGCATCGTGCTGGTCACCGGCCCCACCGGCTCGGGCAAGACCACCACCCTGTACTCGACCCTGAAGCGCCTCGCCACCTCGGACGTGAACGTCTGCACGGTCGAGGACCCGATCGAGATGATCGCGCCCGAGTTCAACCAGATGCAGGTGCACCAGGCCATCGACCTCGACTTCGCCTCGGGCGTGCGCACCCTGCTGCGCCAGGACCCGGACATCATCATGATCGGCGAGATCCGCGATCTCGAAACCGCGCAGATGGCGGTGCAGGCTTCCTTGACCGGCCATCTGGTGCTGTCGACCCTGCACACCAACGACGCCTGCTCGGCGATCACCCGCCTGCTTGATCTCGGCGTGCCGCACTATCTGATCCAGTCGACACTGAACGGCGTGCTCGCGCAGCGTCTGGTGCGCACGCTCTGCCCCCACTGCAAACGCGAGGCGCCGATCGACGGTGCCGCCTGGCGCGGCCTGGTCGGCAAGCACGCACTGCCCCAGCCCGCCCTGGGCTGCGCGCCGGTCGGCTGCCTTGAATGCCGCAACACCGGCTACCTCGGGCGCATCGGCCTGTACGAGATGCTGGTGCTCTCGCCTGAGCTGCTGGGCCGCATCAAGCCCGACATGGACCTCGGCGAATTCACCCGCGCCGCCATGGACAGCGGCATGAGCCCGCTGCGCTGTGCGGCCGCCGCCCACGTCGCCGCCGGTCTCACCACCATCGAAGAAGCCCAGACCGTTCTGCCCCCCGAGACATGAACCCCCTGCCCTTCTTGATTCTTGAAACCGGACGCCCGGTGCCTTCGCTGCGCAGGCTCGGCCCCTTCACCCACTGGATCCGCGTGGCCGCAGGCTTGAGTGCCCGCGACACCGCCGTCTGCCCGGTGCTGGACGGCGCCCACCTGCCCGATCCGCGGCGCTATGCCGGCGTGTTCGTCACCGGCTCGGCGGCCATGGTCACCGAGCGTCTGCCCTGGAGCGAGCGCAGCGCAGAGTGGCTGCGCGAAGCCGAGGCGCGCGGACTGCCCCTGTTCGGCATCTGTTACGGCCATCAGCTGCTGGCGCACGCCTTCGGCGGCGAGGTCGGCTACAACCCGCGCGGCCGCGAGATGGGCACCGTGCCGGTGCGGCTCACGCCCGAGGCCGGGCGCGATCCGCTGTTCAGCGCACTGCCGAGCGAATTGCCGGCTCACACCACCCACCTGCAAACCGTGCTGGCGCCGCCGAAGGACGCCGTGGTGCTGGCGCACTCCGAGCGCGACGACTGCCAGGCCTTCCGCGTCGGCGCACGGACTTGGGGCGTACAGTTCCACCCGGAATTCAGCGCGCAGATGATGCGCGGCTACATCCGCGCCCGTGGCGAGGAACTGCGCCGCGAGGGCAGCTGCCCGCACAGCCTTGCCCGCGAAGTGCGCCCCGCGCCCACGGCCCGCGAGGTGCTGCGCCGCTTCGTGCGGCATGCGCGCCAGCGCCACGCCTGAGCGGCGATCCCGTTTCAACTCCCGGAGTCAAGGAATGCAGTTCAAGCGCGTCGAACCCGCCCAGGCCGTGGAATGGATCGGCTGCGCCGTGCGGCTGCTGTTGGCCAACCCCGCGCCCTTTCTCTTGATGGGGCTGGCCATGACGGTGATCGCCGTGGTGCCCCTGCTCGGCGCGATGGCCCTGCTGATCGTCGGCCCGGTGTTCTATGCCGGCATCGCCAGCGCGGCGCGCGCCCAGGACAGGGGTGGTCAAGCGGATTTCGACCAGCTGCTGGAGGGCTTTCGCCAGCCCGGCAAGGCCGGCCCCCTGATCGCGCTCTGTCTACCCAGCGTGGCCATGGTGGTGTTGGCGGTGATGCTCGGCGTGATGGTGCTGATGAGCTTCGGTGCCTCAGCCCTCATGGCCGGAGGCGCACAGCCCATCGACCCCAGCACGGTGGACCCCGCGGCCCTGTTCGGCACTGGCGGCCTGCTGGTGCTGGTGCTGCTGCTGATACCGCTGGGGCTTGCCACCGCCGCCCTGCTGTTCTTCGCCCTGCCGCGAGTGATGTTCGACGGCATCGAGCCTTTCCCGGCAATGCGCGAGAGTGCGCAGGCGGCGGCCGCCAACCTCGGCGCCTTCCTGCTGACCGTGATCACCCTGTTCTTCGCCCGCGCCCTGCTGGCGATACTGCTCAGCTGGCTGCCGTTCTTCCTCGGCGCGCTGATCGTCGGCAGCGTGTTCACGCCGCTGATCGCCTGTGTGCTCTATGCGGCTTGGAAGGACGTGTTCGCGGCGAACCGCGGCGAGGGCGGAGCGGAGCCGCCGATGCCGCCGCCGGCCATCGAGGTCTGAGCGAACGGGCAAAGGGGCGCGCGGTGTCTACGACCCGCGCAGGCACGGGAGAGGAAAAGGGCGTGCTCTGCGGCCAGGCCCGGTTCTGGAACACGGGAGCTTGTCTGAGGAAAGCAAAAAGCCGCGGGCCAGCCCGCGGCTTCGGTGCGACAGGAAGCGGATCGAACCTGCCGGCGACCCTTACAGCACCTTCTTGAGCTCGGCGTCGAGCTCGTTGATGCGCTTGCCTGCCGCGCGTGGTGCGTCCATCAGGGCGCGCCACTCCGGGTAAAGCATGCGCAGGGTGGTGCTGTCCGGCGCCGACTGCAGGCGCTTCATGAGCTCGGGGTTCGCGTAGGGCCCGATGAAGGTCCGCAAGGTGTTGAGCATGAAGTTGCGCGCCATCTCGCGCTCCTTCGGGCTGCGCTCGGGCAGGTCGTCCGTCGGTGCCACCGCGCTTGCCTCGGCGACCGGCGCCGCCGGTTTCGGAGCAACCGCGCCCTCGCGCCCCGGCCACAGGACACAGCCCACCTCGACCAGATGGTCGAGCAGGGGAGCGATTTCGGTCTTGCCCATCATGGTCTGCAGCTCGGTCGGGCCGCGCTGTCCATCGATCAGGATCAGCAGGCGGCGCTCCAGCACCCCGAGGCCCAGCTTGCGGTGCTCCAGCTCTTCTGCGCCCAAGGCGGTCTTGCGCGGTGCGGTTGCCATCTCTTCCCCTTTGACGATGTGGCGGGCAGCTGGCGCAACAGCGCCGCGGAGCGGGCAAATCACCCATCCAAGCGCGGCCGCGGAATTCGCCTGCACGCCGCATGCCAGCGTCTGCCCAAGCATGGAAATGCTACCGCGAAACGGGGCTTATGACTGATCGCACTTGGGTGGAATCCATGGCATCCAGCTGAATCCGCAGGGATGAGGCCTGCCGCCGAGGCCGTCGGGTTCGGCCGGGGCCGCGCAAAAGTCGCCAGAGCGCAGCTTTCGACCGATCGCCCGTGTGCCTGTTCGGGACAGACCCAGCCCGCTCGGTCGAACGAATTGCACCGGGGTTGGAGCGATGCCACGCCAACCGAATGGCGTCGTTCCGCGGCGGGCCTGCGTCAAGTCCATGGCGCGAGCCCTGCGGGGATCCTCCGGAGCGCAGTTCGTGGGCGGGCGGCCAATGCCTTGCGCGGCCGCGGCGTCCGGCCCACGGCCGCGCTGCTTGAAGCGGGCCGGACAGGCCTGCGGGATGGCGGACAGGGCCGATCGGCGGCATGCTGGCCCCGCCATGCGCGCGCCCCTGTACAAACACCCCAGATCACGACCGCAGACACACAGAACCAGCGAAGGGCTCGCCGCCCCGCGCAGAGCGCTGGCGCTCGCGTTGGCCCTGTCATCGATGTGCGGCCCGGTCGCCGTGGCCAAGCCTGATGAGGCCCCCCAGGCCGATGAAGACCGGCGTCTGCATGTGCTGCCCTGGGGCGAACTCAGCGTGACGCGGGCTCCGCCCGATGCCAACGAAGCGCTGCGCCTCGCGCTCGCCCACCTGCAGTCGGACGCGGCGCGCAGCGCAGCACCGGGCGCCGACGCGCTGCGCCTGATCGATCAGCAGACCTTGCTCAGCGGCGCGCGGCTGCTGCGCTTTGCCGCCGAGCGCGAGGGCATCGAGATCTTCGGCGAGCGGATCAGCCTGCTGCTGGATGCGCAGGGCCGGGTGCGCGCCAGCAGCGGCGGCGGACGCGGTGCCGACGCCGTCGCCAGCGAGGCGCGGGCCTGGCGGCT
The DNA here is from genome assembly GCF_900101825.1 of Aquimonas voraii. GTDB lineage: Bacteria > Pseudomonadota > Gammaproteobacteria > Xanthomonadales > Xanthomonadaceae > Aquimonas > Aquimonas voraii. The sequence continues at coordinate 695,502 of NZ_FNAG01000001.1, read as the reverse complement.
TCCGCTCGAAGAGGCTGCGGCCGTGGCGCTGGCGCCCTGGGGGTTCGATGCCGCGAGCCTGCGCGGCGCCTGGACGGCGATGCCGAAGGCCACATCGACCAGCCCCTACCGCGAACTGCAGCTTGCCACCCTGCTGAGCCGCTCAGCCAACGGCGCCGAGCTGGCCGCGCCGGTGCGCGGGGTGCCGGTCTGGCATCGCCATCGCGGCCAGCTGCGCCCGGCCTGGTACGTCGAGACCCAGGTGCTGCCGGCTCAAGGCCCGCGCGCCAGCCGCCTGCAGGCGAGCCTGGTCGACGCGGTCGACGGCAGCCTGCGGCGGCGGCAGGAGCTGTCGGCGCACGCGAGCTTCCTCTGGCAGGCCTATGCGGAAGCCGCGCCGGCGCATCGCCCCGAGCCGGGCCCGCAGGGCCGCGCCGACATGCCGCACCCCAGCGCGCTTCCGGACGGCTTCCGTCCAGCACTTGGCCCGCCGCAACAGATACCGCTCGCCTTCGCGCCGCTCGGCTTCGCCTGGCCCGGCAGCGGCTTCAGCGATCCCTGGCTGCGCGCAGAGGATGTCGAGAGCCGCGGCAACAACGTCGACGCCTATGCCGATCTGGCCGAACCCGATGGCTTCAGCGTCGGCGACATCCGCGCCCAGCCGAGCGGCCCGCTGGCCTTCGTGCCCGGCTATGCGCCGCTGCTGCCACCGGATGCCAGCGCGGGGCAGATCGAAGCGGGCGTGGTCAATGCCTTCTACATCACCAACTACCTGCACGACTGGTTCTACGCCGCCGGCTTCGATGAGGCCGCTGGCAATGCGCAGATGTCGAACTTCGGTCGCGGCGGCGAGGAGCTCGACGCCCTGCGGGTCGAGACGCTGGATCATTCGGGCCTCGACAACGCCAACATGTCCACGCCGGCGGACGGCGCGCCGCCGCGCATGCAGCTGTTCCGCTTTCGCGGCCCGCAGGTGGGCGCGCTGGATCCGGGCGCGGCCGGGCCGCCACTGCGGGTGCGCGTCGCCGAGTTCGGGCCGGGCACCTACCGACTGAGCGCGCCGCTGGCGCTGGCCAACGACGGCGTCGGCAATGCCGCCGACGCCTGCGAAGCGCTGCCGGCGACGGCCAGCGGACGCATCGTGCTGGCCGAAGACGGCGGCTGCGAGGCACTCGACAAGGCACGCCATGCGCAGGCGGCGGGCGCGGCGGGCCTCGTGATCATGAGCGCGCAGGCCGCAGGCTGGCCGCTGCTCGCCGGCGATGCCCCCGAGCTTGATCTACCGACGCAGAGCGTGCAGCGCAGCGATGGCCTGTGGCTGCGCGAGCGGCTGGCGCAGGGGCCGCTCAGCGTCGAGCTGAGCGCCGAGCGCGGCGCCGACCGCGACGCGGCGATGGATGCCGCGATCGTCGCCCACGAATGGGGGCACTACATCAGCAATCGCCTGATCGGCAACGCCACGGGCCTCAGCACCCATCAGAGCCGCGCCATGGGCGAGGGCTGGGCCGACTTCCACGCCCTGCTGCTGCTCGTGCGCGAGCAAGACGCGCTGCAGCCCGAGGGCGCCGGTTTCAGCGGCAGCTACGGGGTGATGAACTACGTCAGCGCCGGCCGCATGCCGAGCTTCAGCCCCAACGCGAGCTACTTCGGCATCCGCCGCTACCCCTATTCGACCCGGCGCGAGATCAATCCGCTCGAGTTCCAGCACATCGCCAGCGGCTCGCAGATTCCCGATGCGGCCCCGCGCACGCCGGCCAGCCTGTCGGCCGACAACTCGGCCGTGCACAACGCCGGCGAAGTCTGGGGCAGCCTGCTCTGGGACTGCTACGCCAGCCTGCTGCGCGAGACCCTGCCGCCCGCTCCGCGCTACGGCTTCGACGAAGCCCAGCGGCGCATGAGCGAGTACCTGGTGGCCGCCTACAAGCTGACCCCGAACGCACCGACCTACACCGAGGCCCGCGACGCCCTGCTGCTGACGATGGCGGTCAGCGATGCCGAAGACCTGCGCCTCTGCGGCTCGGCGTTTGCCGCGCGCGGCGCCGGCCTGCGCGCGCGCTCCCCAAGCCGCGGCAGTCTCACCCTGCAGGGCGTGCAGCCGAGCTTGGTCGACGGCGGCGATCTGCGCATCGACAGCATCGAGCTGATCGAGGACGCCAGCTGCGATGCCGATGGCGTGCTCGACCCTGGCGAAGTCGGCCGCCTGCGCCTCGGCGTTCGCAACTCCGGCACGCAGGCCCTGGCCGACAGCCGCGTCGATCTGCGCAGCTCCAGCGATCGCCTCGTCTTTGCCGAAGGCAGCGGGCGCACGCTGCCGGCGCTGGCGCCACAGCAGCAACACACGCTGGAGCTGCCGGTGGCGCTGTATGCCGGCGCTGGCCTGCAGGCAATCACGGTCACGGCCACGCCGGACGATCCAGCGATCGGCTTCGCCACCGGCGAAGTCGGCACGCAGGCCTTCGCGGTCGACTTCGACCTCGTCGATGCGGTGAGCCGCAGCGATGGCTTCGACAGCCCGCGCATGGTCTGGACACCCGGACAGGACGAGGGCTTGGAACCCGAACTGGTGGGCTGGCGGCGGCGCGCGCTCGATCCGCTGCGCTGGGTGCTGTACGGGCCCGACTTCGGCACCGAGGGTCAGGCCTGGATCGAATCGCCGGCCCTGCAAGTGGGCGCCGATGCCGACTTCCGCGTCGAGTTCGACGCGCGCTACAGCTTCGAGGCCAGCAGCAGCACCTTCTACGACGGTGGCGTGGTCGAGATCAGCCTGGACGAGGGCCAGAGCTGGCGTGATGTCACTGAACTCGGCCAGCTCAGCCCGGCCTATGGCGGCCTGCTGTCCGACTGCTGCGACAATCCGCTGGCCGGTCGCGCCGCCTTCGTCGGCCGCAGCGCCGGCTGGCCCGACGCCTTCGCGCCGCACCGCATCGACTTCGGCCGTAGTCTCGCCGGCCAGCGCGTGCGCCTGCGCTTTCTGATCGCCACCGATGCGGCCGTGACGGCGCCGGGCTGGGAGATCGACGAGCTGCGCGCCTTCGGCATCGACAACACGCCGTTCCCGCAGCGCGTGCCCAACGCCGCCGCGTGTACCCTGAGCGGCCGCTTCCGCGATGGCTTCGAGACCCTGACGCAATGAGCCCGACCCCGACGACGCGCCGTCTGCGCCCCGAACTCTGGCTGCTGGCCGTGGCCTGCGTGCTGCTGGCGGCGCAGGCCAGCTTTCATCTGCTGGCCTATCCGCGCCTGGATCAAGGCCTGCTGGATCTGGCCGCGGTCGGTGCCGAGCAGCCGCTGCCGAGCTTCGATGTGCTGCGCGGCGCCTGGATCCTGTATGCGGTGCACCTGCTGATCGCCTCGCTGCTCTGCGCCGCCTGCGCCGTGGCCCCGCGCCTGTTCGGCCGCGGCCTGCGCATGGCCCTGGTGGTCTGGCTGGGGCTCGACACCGCCCTGCTCTTCTACTTCGTCGGCCCCTTTCTCGGCAGCGTGCTGATGGCGATCAGCGCCAGCGCCGTGGCGGCGGCGGCGCTGCTGCCGGCACGGCAAGACGAGCCATAGGGTGGACCCTGGCCCAGCGTGGCCTCCGCCCTCGCTTGGTCCCTGCACGGGAGCGCGCATCCGGTCCTGATGATCGCTCCGCATTGATCTCGCCTGCCGGAAGATCCGCAGGGCAAGCGCGCAACCCCTGAGCCTCGCCTCCGTTGTTCCACCCCGACCACGTCCGCCCATGCCCGACATCCTGATCCTCTACTACAGCCGCAGCGGCAGCGTGGCCCAGCTGGCGCGGCAGATCGCCCGCGGCGTTGATGAAGTGCCGGGCATGGCCGCGCGCCTGCGCACGGTGCCGCCGGTGGCGCCGATCACCCAGACCACGGCCCCACCCGAACCCGAGGACGGTGCGCCCTACGTCGAGCGCAGCGACTTGGCCGAATGCGCCGGCCTGATCCTCGGCAGCCCCACCCGCTTCGGCAACATGGCCGCACCGCTCAAGCACTTCCTCGATTCGCTGGGCGCCGAATGGGCCTCGGGCACCTTGGCCGGCAAGCCGGCCGCGGTGTTCACCTCGACGGCTTCGATGCACGGCGGCCAGGAGTCGACCCTGCTGACCATGCTGCTGCCACTGCTGCACCACGGCATGGTGATCACCGGCATCCCCTTCACCGAGGCCGCACTCAGCACCACGACCACCGGCGGCACGCCCTATGGCGCCAGCCACTGGACCGGGCACGAGGGCCACACCCATCCCAGCGAGGACGAGCGCCAGCTGGCGCGCGCGCTGGGCCGGCGCGTGGCTGTGATCGCGCAGAAGCTTGGAGCCGGCGCATGAGTCTCGAATCGGCCAACCCCAACCTGTTCGACGAGAACGCGAGCCCGGTGCCCGAACATGTGGGCCGCCGCGCCTGGCGCATCGGCGTGGTGCTGCTGTGGGCGCTGATCGCCCTGCAGCTGGCCTGGTACCTGGTGCTGCTGCCGCCGGCGCGGGTCAGCCCCTGGGTGCCGCTGGGCTTTCTCGGCCTGCCGCTGCTGATCCCGGCGCTGTGCGCGCTGGCGAACATGAGGAAGGCCCTGTTCTGGGCCGGCTTCATCGCCATGTTCCACTTCACCCACGGGGTGATGGAGGCCTGGACCGTGCCCGCCGCACTCTGGCCCGGGCTGATCGAAGCCGCGCTGGCGGCCGGCGTCTGCTGTGCGGCGGCCTGGCACGGCCTGTCGCGCCGCATCTACTGGCGCAAGCTGGTCACGGCCGCGGCGGAAAGGGCCGGGGGCTGAGCCCAGCCCGTATAATTCGCGGCCTCCCCGCGTTAGACGGCCTCGCCATGGACCAGCTCTGCATCGTCACCACCGGCGGCACGATCGACAAGATCTACTTCGACGACAAGTCCGACTACCAGATCGGCGACCCGCAGATCGGCCGCATCCTTGAAGAGTTGGGCGTCGCTTTCCGCTTCACGGTGATCCCGATCCTGCGCAAGGACAGCCTGCACCTCACCGAGGCCGACCGCGCGCTGATCAAGCAGACCATCCTTGCGCAGCCGGCGAAGCATGTGCTGGTCACCCACGGCACCGACAGCATGGTGGAGACCGGCCGGGTACTGGCCGACATCCCGGACAAGACGATCGTCATGACTGGCGCGCTGAACCCGGCGCGCTTCCGCGGTTCGGACGCCGAGTTCAACATCGGCACCGCCGTCGGCGCCGTGCAGTGCCTACCGCCGGGCGTCTACATCGCCATGAACGGACGCATCTGGGACCCGGCCAAGGTGCGCAAGAACGTCGCGGCCAACCGTTTCGAGGCTGCTTGAGGGCGAGCGGCGAGGAACGAGGAGAGCGCAAAGAAGAACGCCAGCGTCCGTTCTCGCGCTTGCCTGATCGCAGCGGCTCGCCCGAGTAGCACCCCGGCATCGCCCGGACGCGACACCCTCACCGCGCCCTGCCCTGCAGCGCGCCCGCCCCACTGAAGCCGAGAGCCTGCCATGGCCGAGATCAGCCGCCAGGACAAAGCCGCACGCCAGCTGAGGCTGCTCTCGGAGGCGCTCGACTCCGGCCGCCTGGGGCCGGTGCGGCGCATGGTCAACACGCTGAGCCCGGCCGAGATCGGCAACCTGCTGGAGTCGCTGCCCCACGACCAGCGCGTGATCGTCTGGGGCCTGGTCGACGCCGAGGACGACGGCGAAGTGCTGGTCCATGTCGGCGACGAGGTGCGCGAAAGCCTGCTGGCGGCGATGGACACCGACGAGATCGTCGCCGCTGCCGAATCGCTGGACATCGACGACCTCGCCGACCTCATGGAGGACCTGCCCGACCAGGTCATCGACGAGGTGCTGAAGTCGATGGACCGGGAGAACCGCGAGCGCCTGGAGCAGGTGCTCTCGTATCCCGAGGACAGCGCCGGCCGCCTGATGAACCCCGACGTCATCACCGTGCGCGCCGACGTCACCGTCGACGTGGTGCTGCGCTACCTGCGCCTGCGCGGCGAGATGCCGGACAACACCGACCACCTCTACGTGGTCAGCCGCCGCCACCAGTACCTCGGCCGGATTCCGCTGACAGCGCTGCTGCTGTCCGAGCCCGCGCGGCCGATCAACCAGCTGATGGACGAGGAGGACCACCCGGCGATTCCGGTCGACACGCTCACCGCCGAGGTCGCGCGGCAGTTCGAGGACCACGACTGGGTCTCGGCGCCGGTGGTCGACGAGAACAACATCCTGGTCGGCCGCATCACCATCGACGACGTGGTCGACATCATCCGCGAGCAGGCCGAGCACCAGGTGCTGTCGGCGGCCGGCCTCGACGAGGACGAGGACATGTTCAGCCCGGTGCTGCGCGCAGCACCGCGACGCATGATCTGGCTGGGCATCAACCTGCTGACGGCGTTTCTGGCGGCCAGCGTGGTCGGCCGTTTCGAGGAGACCATTGAGAAGGTGGTGGCCTTGGCCGTGCTGATGCCGATCGTCGCCGGCATGGGCGGCAACGCCGGCACCCAGGTGCTGGCGCTGATGATCCGCGGTCTGGCGCTGGGCCAGGTCGGCGCCAGCAACGTCTGGACCCTGGTCTGGAAGGAAGTGCGCGTGGCCCTGCTGAACGGCCTCGGCCTGGGCCTGGTGCTCGGCGGCGCGGTCTGGCTGTGGTTCGGCGACCCGGCGCTGTCGGGCGTGATCTTCGCGGCGCTGGTGATCAACCTCACCGCAGCCAGCCTGGCCGGCGTCGCCGTGCCGCTGACCCTTAAGCGCATGGGCTTCGATCCGGCACTGGCCAGCAGCATCTTTCTGACCACGGTCACCGACGTGTTCGGCTTCTTCGCCTTCCTCGGCCTCGGCACCCTGCTGCTGGTCTGAAAGCCGGCGGGCAGGTCAGGGCGTGATGCGAACGCGCTCTCCTTCCAGATCGCCGGGCGGCGGAAAGCGCAGCACCCGATTGCCACGCTCAAGCCCGGAGAGGATCTCGCGCTGGCGACCGTCGCTGTCGCCCACCTCGACGGCCCGCGCGCGCAGGCGGCCGTCCTCGACGCGCCAGACCCGCCAGCCGGCCTGTTCGCGGCGCAGGGCCTCGATCGGCAAGACGAGCACGTCGCGCGCCTCACGGACCTGCACGAAGGCTTCGACCTGGTAGCCGTGGCCCAGGCCCGGCGGCACGCTGTCGAGCTGCAGGATCACGTGCACGCGCTGCTCCTCGACGCCGAGCGCCGAGACCTTGAGCTCGCCCAGGGGCTCGATGCGCTCGACCCGCGCCGGCAGCGAAGCGCCGCCCCAACCCTCGATGCGCGCCGGCGCACCCGGCGCGAACTGCACGGCGTCCTGCGACAGGAAATCAGCGACCACCTCGATGGAGGACGGCACGCCCAGCTCCAGCAGCAGCTGTCCCGCCGCCACCGGCTGCTCGCCCTGCAAATGCCGCTTCAGCAGCACGCCGGACACCGGAGCACGCAGCTCGATGCGGCCTTCGGCGTCGGGCAGCGAGAGCGCGAGCCGGCTGCGCGCCTGCTCGACGGCGGCGCGTGCCGCACCCACGGCCGCGGCGGCTTCGCGATCCAGCGCACGCGCAGCCATCAGATCGCGTTCGCTGACCAGGCCGCGCTGGCCCGACGCCTCCAATCGAAGCCGCGCATCGCGCGCCGAGGCCGCATGCGCCTCAGCCTGGCGCAGGCCGGCTTCGGCGGCGGCCAGCTCGGCCCGCGCGCTGGCTGCACTGCGTGCATCGAGCGGCGTCGACTGCAGCGGTCGCAGACGCGCGAGTACCTGACCCGCGTCCACCGCATCGCCGGGCTCGAGCGTGATGCGCTCGAGCACGCCGGCGGTGGGCGCGGCCAGCGGATGCAGCTCGCGCATGCGGGTGATGCCGCGGTCGCTGCGCTCGATGCGCAGGGCGCCTGTGCCGACCTCGACCAGCTCGAACTCACGCGCGCGAGGCCACAGTGCGGCCAGCGCCGACAGCAGCAGGATCAGCAGCAACGCGCCCCAGGCAAGGCGGGTGCGGCGTCTGGACGGGCGATCAGGCATTCGGCTACTCCCGGACTTTGAGGCTTTCGACAAGGCCGATCCGATCGACCCCGCGACGCACCCACAGCGCGGTGGCGGCGACCGAGGCCAGCAGGATCAGGCCCGCCCGCAGGTGCAGGCTGGGTTCGAACAGGCTGGGAAACTGGAACACATCGGTGGCCATCGCGCGCAGGAAGGCCTGCGCGGCGTAGTGGCCCGACACCAAGCCCGGCGGCAGGGCGATCAGGCACAGCAGTCCCAACTCGGCCAACAGCACATAGCTGGCCTCGCGCCGACCGTAGCCGAGCACGCACAGGGTGGCGAGATCGCGGCGCTGCTCGCCCAGCACCACGGTGCTGGTGGCGTACGCAATGCCCACCGCCATCAGCACCGCGAAGCCGGTGAACAGGCTGGTCATGGTGCCGCTGCCCTGCTCGAACATGCGCTGCATGGCGCCCCAGGCGGCCTCGATATCGCTGCTGGCGGCGATCATCGGCGTCGCCCGCACGGCGGCATCGAAGGCCGCACGCTGGTCGGCGCGCAGGCGCAGGTGCGCGCCGCTGATCCGGCCGGGCTGTCCCGAGTAGCGGGCCAAGGCGTCGATCTCCAGCCAGGCGCCGCTGCCGATGGTGACCTCGACCACCTCGGCCACCGGGAGCACGAAACGACGGCGCAGGCCGCCGGTCAGCTGCACCTCGACGGGGTCACCTGCCCTCACACCCAGCTGGCGGGCCAGCGAGCCGCTGAGCAGCAGGCCGTCGTCGCGAAGAAGCCGCGGCTGGCCCTGGGCATCGACGAGCCGCTCCAGCAGGGGTTGGGCCGTCAAGCCGAGCAGCGGTTCGTTGACCGAACGCAGGCCAGCGGTGAACACCGCATCCAGCGCAAGGAAGGGTTCAGCGCGCTCGACGCCCGGCAGTCGCGCAAGCGCGCGCAGGGCATCGGCGCCCGCGTTCTCGGCAAGACTGAGGGTGATCTGCTGGCGCTTGGCCGCGCCGAAGCTGATGTCGAGCAGGCGCTCGATGGCCAGCGGCGCCTGCATCGACAGCACCAGCAGGATCAAGGCCGCACAGAAGCCGGCGACGGTGATCAGGCTGCGGCGCGGAAAGCCGAGCACGCGGCGCAGGGCCACGCGGGTCAGCGGATCAAAGCCCGCGGCCAGCGCCTCCAGCGGCCCTGCGCCATGGCGGAAGCTGGGCGGTGGCGGCGGCGCCAGCGCGGCGGCCGGTCGCAGGGACAGCACGCGGCGCAGAGCGAGGCTGCTGCCGGCCAGTGCGGCACCGATGCCGACTGCGAAGGCCGCGGCGACGATGCCCGGCTGCAGCCGGTACTGCAGCACCGGCAGCCGATAGAACTCCAGATACAGGCCGCACATCAGCTCACCCAAGGCGCGGCCCAGCGCCAGCCCGAACAGCACGCCGACCAGACTGACCACCAACGCGAAGCCGAGATAGCCGCCAACGACTTCGCGCGCCCGCAGGCCGAACGCTTTCATCAGCCCCAGCGTGCTGCGCTCGGCTTCGACCAGCCGGGTCAGGTTGAGATTGAGCAGAAAGGCCGCGACCGCGAGAAAGGCCGGCGGCAGGAGGCGCGCCATGGTGCCGAGCTGCTCAAGCTCGTCATCCAGCAGGCGTGCGGAAGGAATGCGGCTGCGGTCCTGCGCGCGCCCCGCGCCGTAGCGTGCGAACAGCGGCTCCAGCTGCGCCGCGACCACCTCGGGCGCAACGCCCTCGCCCAAGCGCAACAGCAGCTCGTTGAAGGCGCCTTCGAGCCCCGCCGCCTGCTCCAGTGCGCGCCGCGGCATCCACAGCACGGCATGACGCTCGGGCTGGGGCAGCAGCTCGCCGGGCGGGCTCACGAACACGAACTCCGGCGAGTTGGCGATACCCACGATCCGCAGCCGCTCGCGCGAGCCGCGAATCGTCAGTTCGAGCGCATCGCCAATGTCCAGCCCCTGCGCCTGCGCGAAGGCCTCGTTCAAAGCCACCTCCCGCCGCGCGTTCGGCTCCGGCCAGCGGCCTTCGACCCGCCAGGGGCGATTGACCTGCACGCGCTCGGGATCGTCCAGCGAGTACAGGCGCGCGCTGAGCGCGCCGTCCACGTTGGGCAGCACCAGCAGGGCCGGCACCGCCAGCCGCGCTTCGACCGCCTGGACGCCCGGCAGCGCGGCGGCACGCTCCGCCATCGCCCGCGGCGCCCGCACCATCATCAGCTGCAGATCAGCGAGACCCTGCTGCAGGTAATAATCGTCGCGGGCGCGCTCCAGCGCGGCGCGCGTGCCGATGGCGGTGACCAGGAGCGCCACGCCCAGCGCCAGCAGACCGGCGATCGCCGAAGCCTGCGCCCGCTGCCGCAGCAGGTCGCGGCCAAGCTTGTTGAGCAGAGGCCGGCGCTTCACCAGCGCAGCTCCGAAGGCTGGGCGCGCGCGGCATTGCGCTCGATCGAGCGGATCGCGCCATCGGCGAAGCGCACCACGCGATCGCCCAGCCGCGCCATGTCGGCGTTGTGGGTGACGATCAGGCTCAGGCTGCCGCTGCGCGCATTGGCCTGCACCAGCGCATCCAGCACGCGCACGCCGGTGGCGAGATCGAGTGCGCCGGTCGGCTCGTCACAGAGCAGCACCCGCGGCCGCTTGGCCAGGGCGCGGGCGATCGCGACGCGCTGCTGCTCGCCGCCGGACAGCTGCGCGGGAAAGCTGTCGCCGCGGCCGCCCAGGCCGAGCTGGGCCAGAGCCTCTGCCGCCGGCATCGGGTCGTCGGCGATGTCGGTGACCAGCTCGATGTTCTCGGCCGCAGTGAGGCTGGGAATCAGGTTGTAGAACTGGAACACGAAGCCGACGTGGCGGCGGCGGTACTCGCCGAGCGCGCGCTCGTCACTCTGGTCCAGCCGCTGGCCTTCGAACTCGACGCTGCCGGCCGTAGGCGCATCAAGGCCACCCAGGATGTTCAGCAGGGTGCTCTTGCCCGAACCCGAGGGCCCGAGCACCACCACGACCTCGCCCGCGTAGAGGTCGAGGTCGACCCCGCGCAGGGCATGCACGGCGCTCGGGCCCGTCCCGTACACCCGGCCCACCCCGCGCAGGCGGAACAGGGGGGCGGGCAGCGCGAGGGTGGTGTCGGAGGGCATGGCGGCGATTCTGGGGCGCGGCGACGCCAAAGTGTGCCCTCGCCGCGCGTCGGCCTCAGTGAGTCAGATCAAGCCGCATCGCGACCACCACTGTTCAAGCCCGGAGCAGCTGCAGCTGGCGCCGCGGCCAGTCCAGCACCGCCCTTTGCACGTGCATGCGCCCAGCCAACCACGGATGCCGCTCGCGGATCAGCTCACAAGAGAATTCGCAAAGAAAGCGCGCCTTGAGTTCAGCGCGGGCACGATCGGGGCCGGGCTCCTCGTAGGGCACCGAGGCCAGCAGCAGGAAGCCGTCGTCCGGAATGCGGCCGCTGCGCATATTCGACTCGATGATGCCGGCCGCGGTCGCGATGGATTGATCGAGGCGCGGACTGTAGGGGCCAACGATCAGGGCGTGGTTGGGCATGTGCAGCACGTCGAATCCACGACCGACGCAGAGCACCCACTCGTGGTGCTCGACTTCGAGCGGCCGCTGACTGGCGCGGATCGCTCCGACGTGGCGGAGATTGCCCAGCAGCAGGGGCAGCAGGTCCTCGCGCACCTGCGCGGGCATGTCGGGAAACAGGGTCAGCAGCCGCTGCGGCAGCGCGCCCGCCTCGTCTTCGCGCAGGCCGGCGAGGTCCAGCACCTCACCGCCGGGCGCGTGCAGGCAGAGCGCGTCCTCGTCGGTCTCGAAGCCGCAGACCAGCGGATAGACGGCATCGTGGCCCTGGCCGAAGACCCGCTCCACCTGCTGGCGCAGGCCCTGCACATGCGCCTGCGCCGCCGCAGTGTCGAAGCCGAAACCGGCGCAGCCGCGCTCGCGGCTGCCGCGCGCGAAGTGATAAGTGAGCAGCAGGAGCACGCGTCGGCCCTCGCGGATCTGCCGCAGCACCCAGGCCGACAGCACTTCGCCGAGATGCGGCCAGCCAAGGTCGAAGCGCCCGCCGAGATTGCGGAAGGGCTGGATCAGGCCGATCGGCGTGCCGGTGGCATAGGCAAGGTTCAGGCGCCCATCCATGCATTTCATGGCCGCCAGCGCGGTCGGGTGCAGGGCGCGGTAGCGCTCGCGCGCGAGCACCGAATCGGAGGCACTGAAGACCTGCGAATGTTGCTCGGCGCGAGCCAGCAGCCAATCGATGCGTTCAGCAATCGGCCGCGCGTGCATGCCCTCGCCATCGGCATCGCCCCCCGCTGCGCGGGCGTCAAGCATCGACTCGCCTTGCATGCCAGCTCTCTCCCGCCGCGACGGCCCGAACGACACTAACAGGCAGACGGGGCGCAGCCGGCTTGGACCTTCGTCGAGATCGCTGGCATTTGCCCCGGATCAAGGCAACGAGACGGGCGCTCGCGCAGACTCCTGCGTCTGCAGCGTCGGCACGATCGCCGGCGCGGGAGATCCCATGAGCCTCGAATTCGCTCTGATGAACGTCAAATGCGGCGGCTGCGGCAACAGCATCCGCCGCGCGGTGCTCGACATCGAGGGCGTCAGCGCCGCGCGTCTCGATGTCGAGAGTGGTCACCTGAGCGTGGATGCGCCGCTGGGCCTGCGTGCCGAGATCGCCGCCCGGCTGCTCAAGCTGGGCTACCCGGAACAGGGCAGCGTCGAAGGCCTGGCCGCGCTCAGCGCTGGCGCCAAGTCCTTCGTCAGCTGCGCGATCGGGCGCTTTACCGACGAGCCGAAGAGCTGAACCGCGGCACAGCGCAGGCCGCACTCGCGGCGGCGCCTGCTTGCGTGACGACAAGGGCCGCGGATCGCGAGCCCGCCGTGGCCTCGCGATCCGCAGGACCGCCCTCAGCCCAGCGCAGCGCGGATCGGCTTGAGGAAGGCTTCGGCGCGCGCGCAGGCGTCGGCGGTGTCCACGGCTTCGGCGAGCGTACTGACCAAGGCACTGCCGATCACCACGGCGTCGGCGAACTCGGCGATGGCGCGCGCGCTGTCGGCATCGCGGACGCCGAAGCCGACCGCGATCCGATTCGTCGTGAGCGCGCGGATGGCCGCGACCTTGCCCTTGACCTCGGCGGTGTCGAGCTTGCCGGCGCCGGTCACGCCAGCGAAGGACACGTAGTACAGGTAGCCCTGCGCGCTCTGCGCCAGCGTGGCGAGGCGCTCGCCGGCACTGGTGGGTGCCGCCAGCGGCACCAGGGCAAGGTTCTCGGCATTCAGCGCGGCACGCACCGGCGCCGACTCCTCGGGCGGGCAATCCACCAGCAGCACGCCGTCGACCCCGGCCTCACGGGCGGCCTTCGCGAAGGCCTCCAGCCCGAACATCTCGACCGGATTGAGATAGCCCATCAGCACGATGGGCGTGTCCGCATCCTGCTGGCGGAACTCGGCGACCATCGCCAGCACCCGCCGCAGACCGACCTTGCGTGCCAGCGCGCGCTCGCTGCTCTGCTGGATCACCGGGCCATCGGCCATCGGGTCCGAGAAGGGCACGCCCAGCTCGATCACGTCCGCGCCCGCGCGCACCAGCGCGTGCATCACCGGCACAGTGGCGGCGTCGGAGGGATCACCGGCGGTGATGAAGGGAATCAGGCCGGTGCGCTGGGCGGCGGCGAGCTGGTCGAGACAGGTGTCGATGCGGTTAGCCATGGGAATGGTCGGATTCAGTGAGAGGGCGAGTGGTGCGGAGCCGGGATTGGGGATTCGGGATTCGCAGAAGAGCGGGCTTTCGAACACCGGGATGGGCGCCTCGCGCATTCGCTCGGATGCCGTTCCTAAATCGAAACTCGATGGTTCGAGTCGAGCCCCTCTCCCCTCGTGGGAGAGGAGAGAAGAGCTTCGCGTTGATGTGTGACGACTAGCTACGCAGCGAGGGAAGACAGCTCTTGCTCTTGCGAATCCCGAATCCCGAATCCCCAATCCCGGCATCACAACGAAATGCCCTCCCGCTTGGCAATCGTGTACATGTCCTTGTCACCGCGCCCGGAGAGGTTGCAGAGGATCAGCGCGTCCTTGGGCATCTGCTTCGCCTTCTTGATGGCCAGCGCGATTGCGTGGCTGGACTCAAGCGCAGCGAGGATGCCTTCGGTGCGGGCCAGCAGGTGGAAGGCCTCCATGCACTCGCTGTCGGTGATGCCCTCGTACTCAGCGCGGCCGCTGTCCTTGAGGAAGGCGTGCTCGGGGCCGACGCCGGGGTAGTCGAGTCCGGCCGAGATCGAGTGGGTCTCGATGATCTGGCCGTCGTCGTCGCAGAGCAGATACGTACGGTTGCCGTGCAGCACGCCGGGGCGGCCCGCGGCCAGCGAGGCGGAGTGGCGGCCGGTCTCGATGCCGTCGCCGGCGGCTTCGGCGCCGAAGATCTTGACTTCACGGTCGTTGAGGAAGGGATGGAACAGGCCGATGGCATTGCTGCCGCCGCCGACGCAGGCGACGAGCGCATCCGGCAGGCGGCCGTACTGCTCCAGCATCTGCGCGCGCGATTCGCGGCCGACCACGGCGTTGAAGTCGCGGACCATCCGCGGGTACGGGCTGGGGCCGGCGACGGTGCCGATGATGTAGAAGGTGTCGTGCACGTTGGTGACCCAGTCGCGCATCGCCTCGTTGAGCGCGTCCTTCAGGGTCTTGGAGCCCGAAGTCACGCCGACCACCTCCGCGCCCAGCAGCTTCATGCGGAACACGTTGATGGCCTGGCGCTCGATGTCGGTGGCGCCCATGTAGACCACGCACTTCAGGCCCAGCCGCGCGGCGACGGTCGCTGAAGCCACACCGTGCTGGCCGGCGCCGGTCTCGGCGATGATCCGGGTCTTGCCCATGCGCTTGGCCAGCATGGCCTGGCCGATGGTGTTGTTGATCTTGTGCGCGCCGGTGTGGTTCAGGTCCTCGCGCTTCAGCAGGATCTTCGCGCCGCCGACCTGCGCGGTCAGGCGCTCGGCGAAATAGATCGGCGAAGGCCGGCCGACGTAGTGCTTGAGGTCGTACTCGAGCTCGGCGATGAACTCGGGATCCTTGCGGTAGCGTTCGTAGGCGGCTTCCAGCTCGCGCAGGGGCTCGATCAGGGTCTCGCTGACGAAGCTGCCGCCGAACTGGCCGAAGTGGCCGCGGGCGTCGGGGTACTGGGAGAAGTCGCTGACTTCGATGGTTTCAACTCGCTTGGCCGCGGTCTGCACGTTCCACCTCGCTTACAAATGCCTGCATGCGCGCGAGGCTTTTCTCGCCCGGCGCATCCTCGATGCCACTGGATACATCGACCGCATGCGGGCGCACCGCGCACACGGCCTCGAACACGTTTTCCGGCTTCAATCCACCCGCCAGCAGCAGCGGTGCCAGGCGCTCCGCCGGCAGCCTCGCCCAGTCGAAGGCATGCCCACTGCCGCCCTGCGCGCCCGCGCCGTGGCTGTCGAACACGAACCCGGCCGCCCCCGCATAGCGGCGCTGGTAGGCCAACGGATCCTCGTTGCCACCCATCGGCACCGCCTTGATCCAGGGCCGCCCCAGACTCGCGCAGAACGCGGGCGCTTCAGCGCCGTGGAACTGCAGCAGGTCGGGCTGCACCGCCTCCACCGCGGCGCGCGCGAAATCGGGCTCGGCATCCATCAGCAGCAGCACGGCGCTCGCCAGCGCAGGCACTTCGCGCCGCAGCACCGCAGCCTCTTCGATCGCAAGTCCACGCCGGGTACCCGGTACGACAATCAGACCGATCGCATCGACGCCCAGCTGCACCGCGGCGCGGATGTCGGCGGCGCGTTTCATGCCGCAGAACTTGATTCGCGTGCGCTGGTGGATCGAAACCGTCATCAGGCGCGTAGTGTGCGACATCGCGCAGCCCGGCACGTCAACAGCGCGCATCCAAGGTGTGTGTCAGGACAGATCCGACCATGTGAATTCTGGCGGTAGCGCGAAGCGCGCCGGATAGAGCGGGCCCTCGAATACCAGCCCCTGCGGCACAGCGGTGGGCCCGGCGACGCTGCGATCGCGGCCGGCGAGCAGCTCGCCCAACCAGTCCTCGGGCCGCTCGCCGCGACCGATAGGCAGCAGGCTGCCGACGATGTTGCGCACCATGTGGTGCAGGAAGGCGTTGGCCTGCACTCGGATCTCCACCCACTGGCCTGACCGCACGACCTCGATGCGATGCAGGTGGCGATTCGGATGCTTGGCCTGGCAGGCGGCGGTGCGGAAGGCGCTGAAATCGTGCTCGCCCACCAGGGCCTGGGCCGCGCGGTGCATGGCCTCGGCATCCAGCGGCAGGCGCTCCCACGCCGCCTGCTGGCGATCCAGCGCCGGCCGCACTGGGCGGTTGAGGATGCGGTAGCGGTAGCGCCGCGCCAGGGCCGAGTAGCGCGCGTGGAAGTCGCTCGCTACCGGCTGCACCCAGAGCAGGGCCGCGGCCGGCGGCAGGCGCGAGGTGCTGCCCATCATCAGGGCGCGCGGGCTGCGCTCGGCGGCGATGTCGAAGTGGATGATCTGGCCACGGCCGTGCACACCACTGTCGGTGCGGCCCGCGCAGGTGACCTCGACCGGCGAGTCGCAGACATAGCTCAGGGCCTCTTCGACCGCCGCCTGCACGGTGCGTCCGTGCGACAGACGCTGCCAGCCCAGAAAGGCGCCGCCGTCGTACTCCACGGCCGCGGCGTAGCGGGTGGTGGGTGGCGCTTCGGGATTGGGGATTGGGGATTGGGGATTCAAAGCCGGGCAGCTCGCGTGCGCTGAGCGCGCAAAAGTAACGGGGATCGGTCACATCTGCGCGTTCACGGGCCGGAAAACGAACAAGGGCCGGCGAGCCGGCCCTTGTTCGATCACAGTCTGGGAGCGATCAGCGGATTTCGTCGAGCAGTCGGCGCGCATCCTGCCGCTGTTCCGCCGTGCCTTCCTGGGTGACCTCCTCCAGCATGCCGCGGGCGCCCTCGACATCGCCCATGTCGAGGTAGGCACGGGCCAGCTCGAGCTTGGTCGCCGCCGCTTCGATCGCGTCTGCACTCAGTCCAGCATCGTCCTGGATCGGCGAGGCCACGGGCGGCGGCACCGGCGCGGGTGCAGGTGCCGTCTTGGCGGGCGTCGAATCGAACTCGAACTCCAGCGGCGCCTCGGGCTGGGTCAGGTTGGGACGCTCGATCTCCGGCACGACCAGTTCCGGCTCCGACAGATCGATGCGGAACTCGGGCTCATCCGCCGTGGCCTGCACCGTGCTGGCAAAGCCGTTGTCGGCGCGGTAGCCCGAGGTGTCGTAGGCAGAAGGCTCGGGGCTGGCTGCGGGGGCGGGCTCCCAGCCGCTGACCGGCGCGTCCTGCGAGGGCAGTTCCATGAACAGCGGGTGGTCGGGCAGCATCTCGCGGCCCATCTGCAGGGCCAGCTGCCAGTTGGCGTCGTCCGGATCGTAGACCTGGGCGTACATGGCCTCGACCGCACCCTCGAAGCGGGCGGCGTCGTTGATGCCGAAGTAGTGGCGGACCAGGTCGATGTGGCGCTCCAGGTCGTCGGGCTGTTCGGCCACGCGGTCGAGCAGTTCGCGCTCTTCCTCGTCCTCGTGCTCCTCGAAGCCGGTCGCCGCGCTGGCGCTGGCGCCAGGCATGCCGAAATCGGCACCTTCGAAGCGAGAGGGCGCAGCCGCAGCCGCTGCGGCCGCCTTCTTCTTGCCGCGCCCGCGCAGGCCGAGAAGGGCCAGCAGGCCGATCACCAAGGCACCGCCACCGCCCAGCACCAGCGGATTCTCGTACCACTCCTGGCGCGGCGGGCGCGGCGGCAGGGTCTCGGCGGGCGCCGGGGTCTCGCTGGCGGCCGGCTCGGTCACCGGCGGCGCGGCTGGCGCAGCGGGCTCTTCGATGGGCGCGGTTTCGGTTTCGGTCGCCGGCGCCGCGGCTTCGGCGGAGTCAGCGGCACTCGCCGACGCCTCGGAGGCTGGCGCGGTCGGCGGAACCTCATCGATAGCCGGCGCGGCCAACTCGCTGGCCGCAGGTTCGGTGGCCGCAGGTTCGGCTGCCGGAGCTTCGACCGCGGGCGTGGCAGCGGCCTCGGTAGCGCCGGCGGCAGCCTGCTGCGCTTCGATTTCGGCCAGTCGCTGCTGCAGCGCCCGCAGCTCGCTGCTGCGCAACTCAAGCAGGCGCTCGCTGTCGCCGCGCATCTTTTCCAGCTGCTCCACCCGCGACTTCAGCTCGCGGTTCTCCTGGCTCAGGGCTTCGCTCTGTTCGCGGGCACGCGCCAGATCGGCACGCAACTCGCTGCCATCGCCACCTGCGACGGCCCCGGTCTGCGCCGCCGAGGCGGGTTGCTCGCCGCGCGGCGGAACGATCGCCAGCCGCGAATCCGCGCGCGGAGTCTGGGTGGAGGCCGCCGCCACAGGCGTGCGATCGGTCTCGATCGGCTGTAGGGCGGTGTCGCCGCTGGTCTGCTCGCGCACCAGCTGCGAGGCTTCACGCGCCCCCACCGCGGCGATCTCCTCGCGCGAGGGGATACGCAGCACCGCGCCGGTGCGCAGACGGTTCATGTTGCCGCCAACGAAGGCCTCGGGGTTGGCGCGCTGGATCGCCACCATCATCTGGTTGATGTTGACCGAGCCGTCGGGGATCGACTGGCTGGCGATCTTCCACAGCGAGTCGCCGGAGTTGACCGGGCCGTAACTCTCGCCTGGCGCATAGGTCGGCGCGGCAGCGGCCGCCGTGCCCGCCGCCGCCAAGGGCGGCGGCGTGGCCAGCGACTCGGACGGCGCCGGGCGGACATCGCCCTGCGGCAAAGCCTGGGTCTGCGACGGATTCGCGCGAGAGGGCACGGCCAGCGGCGGATCCAGCAGCAGGGTGTATTCACGCAGCAGCTTGCCGCGGGCCCATTCAGCCTCGATCAGCAGGCTGACGAAGGGATCGCTGACGCGGTTGGGCGTGCTGATCCGGATGACCGTCTTGCCGCCCTCGCCCTGCACGATCTCGAAGCTGAGCGAGGTCAGCAGCGAAGCACTGGGGCGTTCGAGCCCGATGCGGGCGAAGGCCTCGGACGACGCCAGGCGGACCTGCAGGTCCGCGGCCTCACCGGGCGCATTCTCCAGCACGGGAATCTCCGCCAGCAGCGGCTGATTCAGGCTGGACTTCACCTGCACCTGGCCCAGGCCGAGCGCAAAGGCATTGGAGGCACCGAGCGCGAAAGCGAGCGCCACCGGCAATCTGAGCATCTTGTTCATTGAACTCTGTCCCCCATCCGCGGCGGATGTCTGGTGTTGGCCGCTTTGGGCTGCGCACGACCCGAACCGGGCCCCTCCGCGCACCCCTGATCCGCCCCGACCGTACTCCGGCTGAACGGACCAATCCTAGAAACGACATGACAACGGCGCGCTAACTATAGGTCAACGGTGACATTTCACCAACAATTAAGGCCGCACCTGCGAGCGCAGGCACGGACCCGAGGGTGAACGCAATCACATTTCGTGACATTGGTGCGGCGACAAGGTGCCGCACCCGCCCTTGGAAGCCAGGCATCAGCCCCGTTCGGCCAGCAGCAGCTCGGCGATCTGCACGGCGTTGAGCGCAGCTCCCTTGCGGATGTTGTCGGCGACGATCCAGAGGTCGAGGCCGCGCGGGTGACTGATGTCCTCGCGGATGCGGCCGACAAAGACCGGATCCTTGCCCGCCGCGTGCGTCACCGGCGTCGGGTAGCCGCCCTTGGCGCGCTCGTCCACCACCACCACGCCCGGGCTCTGTTCCAGCAGCGCACGCGCCGCTTCGGCCGTGACCTTCTCGCGGGTTTCGATGTGTACCGCCTCGGAATGACCGAAAAACACCGGCACACGGACGGCGGTCGGGTTCACCTCGATGCTGTCGTCGCCGAGGATCTTGCGGGTTTCCCACACCAGCTTCATTTCTTCCTTGGTGTAGCCGTTGTCGAGAAAGTCGTCGATGTGCGGGATCAGGTTGAAAGCGATCTGCACCGGGAAACGCTGCGGATTCGGGTCCTGGAAGGCCAGCAGCGCCGCCGTTTGCTTGCCGAGCTCCTCCAGCGCCGAGCGCCCTGCCCCTGACACGGATTGATAGGTCGCGACGTTGATGCGGGTGATGCCGTAGCTGCGATGGATCGGCGCCAGGGCCACCAGCATCTGCATGGTCGAGCAGTTCGGATTGGCGATGATGCCGCGCGGGCGGTTTCTGATCGCTTCCGGATTGACTTCGCTGACCACTAGCGGCACGTCGGCATCGCGCCTGAAGTGCGAGGTGTTGTCGATCACCACGGCACCCGCCGCCGCGGCGCGCGGCGCGTGCTCGGCAGACACGCTGCCACCGGCGGAGAAGAAGGCGATGTCGACGCCGGCGAAGTCGAAGTTCGCGAGATCACGCACGGTGTAGCTGCGCTCACCGCAGCGGACCAGGTCGCCCGCAGAGCGCTCGGAGGCCAGTGGAATCAGCTCGGTGAAGGGAAATTTGCGCTCGGCCAGGATCTCCAGAAGGGTCTCACCTACGGCGCCGGTGGCGCCGACCATCGCGATCTTCAGGCTCTTGGACATCGAGGGTTTCCGTGCTCGGGGGTGGGAGTCGCAGGCCGCGCACTCTAGCGTGCGCCGCAGCTGATGCAACGCAGCACGCGCTGCGCTGACAGATGTTCATGTCGCGGGCGGGCGATTCACGGGCGAATCACGCGCCCGATCGGGCAAGTCAGTGCGGCGGCTCCCCGACCTGCCCGGGCACCCGCGGCGGGGCCTCGACATCGCCGCACTGGGCGCGATGCAGCAGGGCCTGGTCCATCAGCACCAGAGCCACCATGGCCTCGGCGATCGGTGTGGCGCGGATGCCCACGCAGGGATCGTGGCGGCCGTGGGTCACGACCTCAGCAGCGTTGCCGTGGCGATCCACACTGCGGCCCGGCAGGCGAAGGCTGGAAGTGGGCTTCAGCGCCAGATGGCAGATCAGGTCCTGACCCGTGCTGATGCCGCCGAGCACACCGCCGGCGTGGTTGCTGAGAAATCCTTCGGGCGTCATCTCATCGCGATGCTCGGTGCCGAGCTGTCCGGCCACCGCCATGCCGTCGCCAATCTCCACACCCTTGACCGCATTGATGCCCATCAGCGCAGAGGCCAGCTCTGCATCGAGCTTGGCGTACAGCGGCGCGCCCCAGCCGGGGGGCACGCCTTCGGCCACGACGGTGACGCGCGCGCCGACCGAATCGCCGGCCTTGCGCAGGGCGTCCATGTAGGCCTCCAGCGTCGGCACGTGCTCGGCATCGGGCCAGAAGAAGGGATTGCCCTCGACCGCGTCCCAGTCGAGCTTGGCCGGCAGGTGCGGGCCGAGCTTCGAGACATAGCCGCGCACGCGCACGCCGAAGCGTTCGGCCAGCCACTTCTTGGCGATCACGCCGGCCGCGACGCGCACGGTGGTCTCGCGCGCCGAGGAGCGGCCGCCGCCGCGGTGATCGCGAACGCCGTACTTCTGCAGGTAGGTGTAGTCGGCATGCGCCGGCCGGAACACGTCGACCAGGTTGCCGTAGTCCTTGCTGCGGGCATCGACATTGCGGATCAAGAGCGCCAGCGAAGTGCCGGTGGTGACGCCTTCGAACACGCCGGACAGGATCTCCACCTCGTCAGCCTCGCGTCGCTGCGAGGTGTGGCGGGACTTGCCGGTGGCGCGGCGCTCGATGTCGTGGCGGAAGTCCTCGGGCGCGATCGCGATGCCGGGCGGCAGTCCGTCAATGACGCAGCCGATCGCGGGGCCATGGCTCTCGCCGAAAGTGGTGACGCGCAGAAGATGGCCGAAGGTGTTGTGCGACATCGCTATCCCATCAGGTGGGTGTTGACCCACGACTCGTGTACTTGGCGGGCATCGCGCGCAAATCGGGTGGGCCCTGGCCCACCGTGGCCGCGAACGCGCCTCGGTGAAGGGAGGCGTCTGAATGCCGATGCCTCCAACGCACTGTGCGACTGCACGCCCGAGGCAATTTCAGGCACAGCGCCGGCAGCTTTCGAAAGCAAAAACCAGCGGCGCCAAAGCAGCGTCATGCTCCGGTGGGCCAGAGCCCACCCTATGAGCTCACGGAAACCGAACGCCTCAACGCGCGTCCGCCAGCGCCTTGATCGTAGCGGCGTGGGCCACGAGGTCGCCGCGCTCGACCACGAAAACGCCCATCTGTCCTACCTTGAACTCGACCCAGGCGAAAGGCACTTCGGGCAGCAGGTGCACGAGCGCGCGTTCGCTCTCGCCCACTTCGACGATCAGCAGACCGTTCTCGGTGAGGTGCTCGGGCGCGTCGCGCAGGATCTTCAGCGCGAGGTCCAGGCCATCGTCACCGGCGCGCAGACCCAGCTCGGGCTCGTGCGCGTACTCGGCCGGCAGCGCGTCGACCTCGGCGTGGGTGACATACGGCGGGTTGCTGACGATCAGGTCGTACTGCTCACCTGCCAGCCCGGCAAACAGGTCGCTGCGGATCGCGCGCACGCGATCGCCGACGTCGAAGCGGGCGATGTTCTCGCGCGCCAGATCCAGTGCGTCCTCACTGATGTCGACCAGGTCGACCTGCCACTCCGGGTTGTGCACAGCGGTGGCGATGCCGATGCAGCCCGAGCCCGTGCAGAGGTCGAGCGCGCGCTGCACCCAGCGGCCGCCCAGCCAGGGCTCGAAGCCGGCCTCGATCAGCTCGGCGATCGGCGAGCGTGGCACCAGGGCACGCGGGTCGGTCTTGAAGGCCAGCTGCGCGAACCAGGCCTCGCCGGTGATGTAGCAGGCGGGGATGCGCTCGCGGATGCGCCGTTCGAACAGGCTCAGGACCAGATCGCGCTCTTCCGCGGTCAGGCGTGCGGCGCCGTAGGCCGGGGACAGGTCGTGCGGCAGATGCAGGGCGTGCAGCACCAGCTGCGTCGCTTCGTCCAGCGCGTTGTCGTAGCTGTGGCCGAAGGTGAGGCCCGCCTGGCCAAAGCGCGTCGCGCCATAGCGGATGAAGTCGATGAGGCTGCGGAGTTCGGCGGGCATGGGTCACGGCGACGGGAGAACGGCCGCGAAGTATAGCGGCTACCCCCTGCTCAGCCCGGGCGGCCGGATGGGTCCCGCCCGGGCACAAGCCGGCTCAAGCGGCAGCGCCCAGGCCGTCTGCCTCGGCGGCCTGCTCGATCAGCCACTCCAGCGATCCTGCGCGTGCGCCCGCGCGCAGCAGCAGCATCTGCGCATTGCCGCCGTCGGCGGGCGCGATCGCGAGGCCGAACTCGAAGCCCAGCCCGGCGGCTGACAGAGGCGCCAGAAGCGGCATGAGTTCGGACCGACTCCAGGTCAGCAGCGCCGCGGTGTCGTCCGTGTCCAGCACCAAGGTGAGCTGCTCGCTGCCGCTGCGGGCCAGCGGTCCGATGTTCCTGAGGCCGCGCTGGAGCGCCAAGGCCAGCGTCTTGAGATCCTCGTCGCCACGGCCCGAGCCGGCCTCGATGCCGATGCTGAGCAGGCTGAAGCGCGCGCCGCGCGCGAGCCGGGCCGTCACCCACTGGCCGAGGCGCGGGCGGTTCGCCAGCCCGGTGATCCCGTCGATGAAAGCCAGGTCCTTGACCCGTGCAGCCTCGGCCCGGGCTTCACGCTCGCGCCGCAGGACCTCGCGCGCGTCGGCCACCGCAAAAGCGATTGCGATGGCCAGACCGAGGAGGCTCAGGATCACCACCGGCGTGCTCATGAATTCGGCGCTGAGTGCGTTCGAGCTGGCGCAGAAGGCGTTGGCATCGAAGCGCGCCGCCGCCATGCCGCTGTAGTGCATGCCGGCCACGGCCAGCCCCATGATGCCGGCGGCGCCCAGGCGCAGGCCGATGTCGCGCCAGCTCGCCACCACCTTGAGCTGGGCAACCACGAACAGCGCCGCTGCCGAGGCCGATACGGCGATCAGGACCGAGACCGTGAACCAGACGGGGTCGTAGCCGATGCCCGGCTCCATGCGCATGGCCCACATCCCACCGTAGTGCATGAGGCAGATGCCCGCGCCCATGGCCAATGCACCGTAGGCGATGCGCGCGCGATTGAGTCCGCTGCCGGTCACCAGCACCAGGGCCAGCGCCGACACGGCGACCGCAGCGACCCAGGACAGCACGGTGATGCCCAGGTCGAAGCTGATCGCCACCGGCAGCTCGAACGCCGTCATGCCGACGAAATGCATGGACCAGATGCCGCTGCCCATGGCCAAGGCACCGGCCAACAGCCAGCCGCGACGACGCCCGGCGACGCCGTCCACGCGCCCGGCGAACTCGATGGCCACATAGCTGGCCAGCGCAGCGATGAAAACGGACAGCACGACCAGCGGCGTCTCGTAGGTGCCCTGCATGGGAGCCTTGACCTGTGTGAGGGGCGCGCAGGGTGCGCGCAGGCCGATGAAGCGCCGATGCAGCTTTTGCGAAGCCTGCGTGATGAGACGTCCACAAGGCGAGCTTTCGCCTGCAGTCATCGCCTCCGTTCGGTGCTTCCGAATCCGGGCGCCATCGGCCCCGCCGTATACTTCGGCCCCATGAATACGTCCGCCCCCGCCAGCAGCGGCAAGCTGCCCGTCCTCGCCGTGCTGATCGCCGCGCTCGCCGCCGGCGTCGGCCTCTACGCCGGCCAGCGCTTCTTCGCACCTGCCGACCTGCCGCAGATGCAGAACAGCCTGCTGTATCCGCAGTTCAAAGAAATCCCCGACTTCAGCCTGACCGCCGAGGACGGCCGCGCCTTCACACTCGCCGACCTCAAGGGGCGCTGGAGCCTGGTCTTCATCGGCTTCACCCACTGCCCGGACATCTGCCCGACCACGCTGGCCGACCTCGCCAAGGCGCGCAAGGCGATGGAAGACCTGCCCGAGATCGATCGTCCGCAGATCGTCTTCGTCAGCGTCGACCCCGAGCGCGACAGCCCCAAGCTGGCCGGCGACTACGCCAAGTACTTCGACCCGACCGCCCGCGGCGTGACCGCAGACCACAGCGCCCTGCAGCCCTTCACCCGCAGCCTCGGCATGGTCTACATGCAGAGCCCGCTGGAGGAAGGCGGCTACACGGTCGACCACAGCGCCTCCGTGGCGATCATCAATCCCGAGGGCCTGCAAGTGGGTCTGGTGCGACCGCCGCTGGATCCGGCCAAGATCGCTGCCGACCTGCGCGCGCTGGCCGCGCATCGCGTCGCCGGGAGCTGAGCGGATGTCGCCCTCCCTGCTGCTGCAGTACCTGCTGCCCCATCGCTTTCTGTCGCGCCTGGTGATGTGGGCGACGCGCGTGCGCATCCGCGCCTGGAAGAACTTCCTGATCCGCCAGATCAGCACGCGCTTTGCGGTGAATTGGGACGAGGCCGACTCGGCCAATCTCGACGACTACCCGCACTTCAATGCCTTCTTCACCCGACGCCTGAAAGCCGGCGCGCGCCAGCCCGACCCGGCCGCCGACAGCCTGCTGATGCCCGCTGACGGCCGCATCAGCCAGCTTGGCCGGATCGAGCGCGGACGGATCTTCCAGGCCAAGGGCCAGAGCTTCACCGCCGCCGAGCTGCTGGGCAGCGATGAGGCCGCCGCTCCGTTTGCCGATGGCTGGTTCATCACCGTCTACCTGTCGCCGCGCGACTACCACCGCGCCCACATGCCCTGGACCGGGCGGTTGATCGAAACCGTGCACATCCCGGGCCGACTGTTCAGCGTCGCGCCCTTCGCGGTGGCCGGCATTCCGCGTCTGTTCGCGCGCAACGAGCGCCTGGTCTGCCGCTTCGAGACCGATCGCGGGCCGATGGCGGTGGTGATGGTCGGCGCCATGCTGGTGTCTGGCGTGGAAACGGTCTGGGGCGGGGTCGAGATTCCGCCCTACGGCTCGGGCATCGTCCGCCGTGACCTGCGTGACAGGAACATCACGCTCGAACGCTTCGCCGAGATGGCGCGCTTCAACATGGGTTCGACCGTGATCGTCTGCCTGCCGAAGCAGGGCTTCGAGCTCGACGACGGCCTGTTCCCCGAGAATCCGGTGCGGGTCGGCCAGCGGCTGGGCTGGGCGCGCGACGCCTAAGCCATGGCGCAGCTCTACCGCTTCCACGGTGGGCTGCCGCTGGACGGCCGCAAGGGCCGGCTGCCGATCGAGCCGATCCGCACAGCCCCGCTGCCTGCGCGCCTGTGCCTGCCGCTGCGCATGCACGCACGTGGCCGGCTCGCGCCCTGCGTGGTGGCCGGCCAGCGCGTGCATCGCTTCGAGGTGCTGGCACGGCCCGAGGACAGCGGCGGCGCGTGCCTGAATGCGCCCACGGCGGGCGTGATCGAAGCCATCGAGCCACGCGGCCTGCCGCATGCGCCCGGCGACATCGATCTCGCCCTTGTCCTGCGCGTTGACGCGGATTCACCCTTCGACGCCCTGCCCTTCGCGCCCATCGAAGACTGGCCCGAACGCGGTCCGGCCGAGCTGCGCGCACGCCTCGTCGAAGCCGGTGTGGCGGGCCTGGGCGGCGCCGTGTTTCCGACCGCCGACAAACTCATGCAGGCGTGCGACACCCTGATCCTGAACGGCGCCGAATGCGAGCCCTACATCGCCTGCGATGAGCGTCTGCTGGCCGAACGCGCCGAAGAGGTGCTGCGCGGCGGCCTGCTGCTGCGGCATGTGCTGGGGGCGCAGCGCGTGCTGGTCGCCATCGAGGACAGCATGGCGCCGGCGCGCGAGGCGCTGATGGCGGCGCTGACCCGCATCAACGTCGACACACTGCAGCTTGTCGAAGTGCCGACCCGCTACCCGCAGGGCGGCGAGCGCCAGCTGATCGAGGTGCTGACCGGCCGCGAGGTGCCCATCGGCGGCCTGCCGCAAGACCTCGGCATCGTCGTCCACAACGTCGGCACGGCAGCAGCCGCCTGGCGCGCGGTGGTGCACGGCGAGGCCCTGGTCGAGCGGATCGTCAGCGTCACTGGCCCCGGCGTGGTCGAGCCCGCCAACTGGCGGGTGGCCCTGGGCACGTCGATCGCCGATCTGGTCGCGGCCAGCGGCGGCTACACCGAGCGTGCACAACGCCTGGTCATGGGAGGCGGAATGATGGGCGTCAGCCTGCCGGACGACGGCTTTCCCATCGTCAAAGCCAGCACCTGCGTGCTGGTGCTGGACAGCGCGAGCGCGCGTCCGGTCGAAGCCGCCCTGCCCTGCATCCGCTGCGGCGACTGCGCCGAGGTCTGCCCGCCGCGCCTGCTGCCGCAGCTGCTGCATGAGAGTCTTCGCTCGGAGGACATCGAAGACGCCGCGCAGCTGGGCTTGGAGGCCTGCATCGAATGCGGGCTCTGCGACCTGGCCTGCCCTTCGCACATTCCCCTGGTGCAGGGCTTCCGCTCGGGCAAGACGCGACTGAAGCTGGCCCGTCGCAAAGCCATCGACGCGCATCAAGCGCGCGCGCGCTACGAGGCCCGCGCAGTGCGCTTGGAGCGCGAGAAGCAGGAACTCGCCGCACGTCGCGCCGAGGCCGGCAAGCAGGCCGCCAGCCGGGCCGCGATCGCGGCCGCGATTGCCAAGGCCAAGGCGCGCAGCGCGGGCAAGTCCGCCGAGTCGGCGCGCGAGGACGAGGCGCCGTGAAGACCTTCGACACCGCGCCCGCCCCGCACCTGCCAGCGCGCGGCAGCGTGCGCGCGCTGATGCTCGAAGTGCTGGTCGCCCTGGTCCCCGGCGTGCTGGCCCATGTCTACTTTTTCGGCCCCGGCCTGCTGGTGCAGATCGCGCTGGCGGTGTCGTTCGCGCTGGTTGTCGAAGCCGTCTGCCTGAAGCTGCGCGGGCGCGCGCTTGCGCCCTTCCTGGGCGACGGCAGCGCCGCACTCGCGGCCGTGCTGTTCGCGCTCTGCCTACCGCCACTGGCGCCCTGGTGGGTGTCGGCGCTGGGCATGGCGGTGGGAATTGGCCTGGCCAAACACGCTTATGGCGGGCTGGGCTACAACCTGTTCAATCCGGCCATGGCCGGCTATGCCGTGGTGCTGGTCAGCTTTCCGCTGGAACTCAGCCAGTGGCTGGCGCCGCGCGGCCTGGCCGCCGAGGCCCCCGGCCTGATTGAAAGCCTGCAGATCATTTTCCGCGGGTCCACGCCGGCCGCCGGCTGGGACGCGATCAGCATGGCCACGCCGCTGGACACCGTGCGCCAGCTCTCCTTGCAAGGTCAGACCCTGGTCGAGATCCGCAGCGATCCGCGCTTCGGCGATTTCGGCGGCCGCGGCTGGGAGTGGGTGGCCAACTTCTTCGCACTGGGCGGGCTGTGGCTGCTGATCCGCCGCAAAATCCCCTGGCAGACGCCGGTGGCAACCCTGGGCAGCGTGATCCTGCTCAGCCTGCCGTTCTGGGCGATGGAGCCCGACGTGCATCCGTTTCCGCTGCAGCACGTGTTCTCGGGCGCGCTGGTGCTGGCGGCCTTCTTCATCGTCACCGACCCGGTCTCAGGCTGCAGCACCCCGCGCGGTCGCTTGATTTTCGGCGCCGGTGTCGGCGTGCTGACGCTCGCCATCCGCCGTTGGGGCAGCTATCCCGATGCGATCGCGTTTGCCGTGCTGCTGATGAACTGCGCTGCGCCCTTCATTGACCGCCATACCCGGCCACGGGTCTATGGAGCGCCACGATGAGCGGCGCCGGCCTGCGTCGCGCGGCCCTGCTGCTGGGCGCCTGCGCG
The DNA here is from genome assembly GCF_900101825.1 of Aquimonas voraii. Classification (GTDB taxonomy): domain Bacteria; phylum Pseudomonadota; class Gammaproteobacteria; order Xanthomonadales; family Xanthomonadaceae; genus Aquimonas; species Aquimonas voraii. The sequence goes on along the minus strand of NZ_FNAG01000001.1, from coordinate 666,958 downwards.
CTGATCGCGATCGGCGCGCTGAGCGTGGTCGAACGCCTGACTCGCGAGCGCATCGAGAACGCCCGCGCCGCCGCCGAACGCGCAGCACTCGCTGTCGTGCTGCCGCCGACGCGCTACAACAACGACCCGATCGCCGATTCGGTCTGGGTGCGCGCGCCGCAGTGGCTGGGCCGCGAAGCGCCGGCGCGGATCTGGCGCGGGCGTTTGGGCGACAGGCCCAGCGCGCTGGCCATGGAAACCACCGCCCCCGAGGGCTACAGCGGCGACATCGAACTGCTGCTGGGCGTGGACGCTGCGGGTACCGTGATCGCCGCGCGCGTCACCCGCCATGCGGAAACGCCGGGGCTCGGCGACCCCATCGAGCGCGAGCGCAGCGACTGGATCGAGAGCTACAACGGTCGCAGCCTTGGCGACACGCCGCTGCCGCGCTGGACCGTGCGCCGCGAGGGTGGCGACTTCGACAGTTTCAGCGGCGCCACCCTCACCCCGCGCGCGATCGCCCGCGGCCTGGGCCGCACGCTCGCTTTCCTGCAGCGCCATGGCGAGGCGATCTGGGCCGCCGAGCCCGGCGCACGCCTGCACTTCGAGGATGCCCCAGATGCGCGCGACTGACGCCGGAGGCTCAGATGCCGGGACCGTTTCGACGGCGACTGCGTCGACAAGGGCAACATCCATCGCGGCCCTGGGCACAGCGCCCGTAGCCAGCGCTCCCGCGCAGGCCACAGCGCCTTCCGTGCCGTTTGGGTCCATGAGTGCCGTGCCGCTGGACTCGTCACCCTTCACCCTGCCCGACCGCGCCGAAGCCGCCGCCACGCTCGAAGCCGGCCTGTGGAGCCAGAACGTCGGCCTGGTCCAGCTGCTGGGCCTGTGCCCGCTGCTGGCGGTCAGCAGCACCGCAGTCAACGCCCTCGGCCTCGGTCTTGCGACGCTTCTGGCACTGACCGCGACCAACACTGCGATCGCGCTGATCCGCCGGCTCACTTCCGCGGAAGTGCGCATCCCCGCCTTCGTGATGGTCATCGCCGCGGTGGTGACTTCGATCGAACTGGCCATGCACGCCTTCCTGCCGGCCCTGCACGCGGTGCTGGGCATCTTCCTGCCGCTGATCGTCACCAACTGCGCCATCCTGGGCCGCGCCGAAGCACTGGCCAGCCGCACCGATCCCGCCCGCGCCGCCCTCGATGGATTCGCCATGGGACTCGGGTTCTTGGGCGTGCTGCTGATTCTCGGCCTGCTGCGCGAGGGCATCGGCCAGGGCAGCCTGTTCGCCGACGCCGGCCGCCTGCTCGGCCTGCCCCGGCTGGAACTGGACTTCAGCAGCCACCGCTTCCTCATCGCTGCGCTGCCGCCCGGCGCCTTCGTCCTGCTCGGCCTGCTGATCGCCGCCCGCCAGGCCTCGCTCAACCGACGATAGGTTCCGATATCCCCGACCGCTCATAGGGTGGGCCCCGGCCCACCATGAGCTCCACGCTCGCCCCTGTTCCCGATGCCGGCTTCGCTCGCCTGACCCTCAACCGCATCCTCATTCGCCGAGCGCCCGGCCGCGCTGACGCATAGGGTGGGCCCTGGCCCACCGTGAGCTCCGCACTCGCCCCACGCCCCGACCGCCCATGACTCTGCCCCCCAAGAACGCGAAGCACCGCGCGCCCAACTCGAAGAAGACATCAACCCGCGCGGGCAAAACCAAGATGGTGACGAAAGCCGCGAAGAAGCCGGCTCTGCCCAAGACCGCCGAGACCCCACCCAGCCGGCCGATGGCGCCGACAGCGCGCTTCGAGTTCTTCCGCCGCCTGCGCGAGCTCAACCCCGAACCCAAGACCGAGCTCGAATACAGCAGCGCCTTCGAGCTGCTGATCGCGGTGCTGCTCTCGGCGCAGGCCACCGACGTCAGCGTCAACAAGGCCACCCGCAAGCTCTTCCCGATCGCCAACACCCCGCAGGCCCTGCTGGATCTCGGCGAGGACGGCCTACGCGAGCGGATCTCGACCATCGGCCTGTACAAGGCCAAGGCCGCCAATACAATCGCCACCTGCCGGCTGCTGCTCGAACGCCACGGCGGCGAGGTGCCCGGCGACCGTGAATTCCTCGAAGCGCTGCCGGGGGTGGGGCGCAAAACCGCCAATGTGGTGCTGAACACCTGGTTCCGGCAGCCGGCGATGGCGGTCGATACCCATATCTTCCGGGTCGCCAACCGGACCGGCCTGGCGCCGGGCAAGGACGTGCGTGTGGTCGAGGACGCCCTGATGAAGCGCGTGCCGGCCGAGTTCCTGATGGACGCCCACCACTGGCTGATCCTGCATGGGCGCTATGTCTGCAAGGCGCAGAAGCCGGACTGCGGGCTGTGCGTGGTGCGGGACCTGTGCCAGTTCCGCCACAAGGCGGCGTTGTCCAGTCCAAGCTGAGCCTGCGGCAGCCGTCGTCGGTCGCGCGGAACCCAGCCCAAGCGCACACTTTGCCGCCGCGAAAGACCTTCATCGCCCCTGCGGGAGCAGGCTGTCATACAGCTGTCACGAAAATGCAGCATTTTTCTCCGACCACCTGAACGAGTCGACCCCATGCGCCGCCACGCCCTGCCCCGCCTGCTGACCCTGTCCCTCGCTACCGCCCTGCTCGCCGCCTGCGGCGGCTCCCAGCCGCCGGCGACCGGCGCTGCCAGCGGCGCCAGCGACGCCCCTGCCGCAGCACCCGCGACAAAAGCCCAGCAGCTCACCGGCGCGGGCTCGACCTTCGTCTTTCCGGTGCTGTCGCGCTGGTCGGCCGAGCACAACCGCCTGACCGGCGCCCAGGTCAATTACCAGTCGATCGGCTCGGGCGGCGGCATTGCCCAGGTCAAGGCAGGCACGGTCGATTTCGGCGCCAGCGACAAGCCGCTGGCTACCGCCGAGCTCACTGAATCGAACCTGGTGCAGTTCCCGATCGTGATCGGCGGCGTGGTGCCGGTGGTCAACCTCGAGGGCGTGCAGCCGGGTCAGATCAAGTTCACCGGCGCCCTGCTGGCCGACATCTACCTGGGCAACATCACCCAGTGGAACGACCCGCGCATCGCCGAGATCAACCCCGAGCTCAGCCTGCCTGAGGCCGAAATCCAGGTCGTCTACCGCAGCGACGGTTCGGGTACCACCTTCAATTTCAGCAGCTTCCTCAACAAGGTCAGTCCGGACTGGGCTGCCAAGGTCGGTGAAGGCACCGCCCTGTCCTGGCCGAAGGGTGTGGGCGGCCGCGGCAACGAGGGCGTCGCCGCCTTCATCCAGCAGCTGCCGAATTCGATCGGCTACGTCGAACTGAGCTATGCCCTGCAGACCGGCGGCGTTTACGGCGCCGTGCAGAATGCCGCCGGCCAGTTCGTGCAGCCGAACGCCGAGAGCTTCCAGGCCGCCGCCGCCAGCGCCGACTGGACCAATGCCCAGGACTTCAACCTGGTGATCACCAACGCGCCTGGCGAGGCCGCCTGGCCGATCGCCGCCTCGGTGTTCGTGCTGATGCCGAAGAACGGCAAGCCGGAAGCGCGCCAGGGCGTGCTCGAGTTTTTCGGCTGGGTGCTCGACAACGGCCAGCCGATGGCGACCGAGCTGGACTACGTGCCCCTGCCGCAGCCGCTGGCCGAGCAGGTCAAGGCCTACTGGCAGGCGCAGTTCCCGACCAGCGAAGGTTGATCGAGGCCGTCCGAGCCCACGCCAATGCAAACCCCACTGGCTTCCTCCGCCGGGCACGCGGTTGAACAGCGTGCCCGCGCGGATGCGCGCTATGACCGCCTGTTCCGCTGGAGCATGGCGGCCGCCGGCGGCTTCGTGCTGCTGGCCCTGATCGGCATCGCCGCTTCCATGCTGTGGGGCGGGCTGAACGCCCTGCAGACCTTCGGGCCGGGCTTCTTCACCTCGACCGAATGGAACCCCGTCGAGCGCCAGTTCGGCGCCGGCGTGGCGATCTACGGCACCCTGGTGACTTCGGGCATCGCGATCCTGATCGCGGTGCCCGTCAGCTTCGGCATCGCCCTGTTCCTGACCGAGGTGGCACCCGCCTGGCTTCGCGCGCCGGTGTCCTCGGCGATCGAGCTGCTGGCTGGCATCCCCTCGATCATCTACGGCATGTGGGGCCTGTTCGTGCTGGTGCCGGTGATGTCGAAATACGTCAATCCCTGGCTGGATGCCACGCTCGGCGAGCTGCCGCTGATCGGGCATCTGTTCTCCGGCCCGCCGCTCGGCCTGGGCACGCTGACCGCCGGTCTGGTGCTGGCGATCATGATCATCCCCTTCATCAGCTCGGTCATGCGCGAGGTCTTCCTGACCGTGCCGACCCGGCTGAAGGAATCGGCCTACGCGCTCGGTTCGACCACCTGGGAAGTTGCCTGGCACATCGTGCTTCCGTACACGCGTTCGGCGGTGATCGGCGGCATCTTCCTGGGCCTGGGCCGCGCGCTCGGCGAGACCATGGCGGTGACCTTCGTGCTGGGCAACGCCAACCGCATCAGCGCCAGCCTGCTGGAGCCCGGCAATTCGATCACCGCGACGGTGGCCAACGAATTCGCCGAGGCGCGCGATCCGCTGCATCTGGGTTCGCTGCTCATGCTCGGCTTCACCCTGTTCCTGATCACCTTCGTGGTGCTCAGCATCGCCAAGCTGATGCTGCTCAGCCTGAAGCGCCGGGAGGGCCAGTGATGTCCAACGCCCTGTACCTGCGCCGTCGCCTGCGCAACACCGCGGCCCTGATCCTCGCCGGTGCGGCCACCCTGTTCGGCCTGTTCTTCCTGGTCTGGATCCTGTGGACCACGCTGGGCCGCGGCATCGCTGCGCTGGATCTGAACCTGTTCACCCAGATGACGCCGCCGCCGGGTCAGGACGGCGGCATGGCCAATGCCCTGTTCGGCAGCGTGGTGATGAGCCTGCTGGCCATCCTGATCGGCGCGCCGGTCGGCATCGCCGCCGGCACCTTCCTGGCCGAGTACGTCAACCGCCGGGCGCTGGGCGAGGTGATCCGCTTCGTCAACGACATCCTGCTGTCGGCGCCGTCGATCGTGATCGGCCTGTTCGTCTACGCACTGGTGGTGCAGCACACGCGCTTCTCGGCGCTGGCCGGTGCGCTGGCGCTGGCCTTCATCGTGCTGCCGGTGGTGGTGCGCACCACCGACGAGATGCTGCGCCTGGTGCCCTCGCAGATGCGCGAGGCCGCGCTCAGCCTCGGTATCCCGCAGTGGAAGGTGACCGTGCACGTGCTCTACCGCGCGGCTGCTCCCGGCATTCTCACCGGCGTGCTGCTGGCGCTCGCCCGCATCTCCGGCGAAACCGCACCGCTGCTGTTCACCGCCTTCTCCAACCAGTACTGGAGCACCGACCTCACGGGCGCCATGGCGAACGTGCCGGTGGTGGTGTTCCAGTTCGCGATGAGCCCCTTCCCCGCCTGGCAGGCGTTGGCCTGGTCCGGCGCGCTGGTCATCACCCTGTTCGTGCTGCTGCTGAGTCTGGCGGCGCGTACCTTCCTGCTCCGCAAGTCCCAAGGCCATGACTGACAGCCCCGCAGCGGCACCCGCGCTCAAGATGGACGTGCGCGGCCTGAACTTCCACTACAACGGCTACCACGCGCTGCGCGACATCCACCTGCCGATTCCCGAGCGTCAGGTGACCGCGTTGATCGGCCCCTCGGGCTGCGGCAAGTCCACCCTGCTGCGCTGCCTGAACCGGATCTACTCGCTGTACCCGGGTCTGGTGGCCAGCGGTGAGGTGCGCTTGGACGGCGAGAACATCCTCGACCCGAAGTACCCGCTGAACCGCCTGCGCAGCAAGGTCGGCATGGTCTTCCAGAAGCCCGTGCCGTTCCCGATGAGCATCCACCAGAACGTGGCTTGGGCAATCCAGCACCACGAGACGCTGTCGCGCTCCGAGCTCGACGACCGCGTCGAGGCCGCGCTGCGTCAGGCGGCGCTGTGGGAGGAGGTCAAGGACAAGCTCAAGCAAAATGCGCTGGGCCTGTCCGGCGGCCAGCAGCAGCGCCTGTGCATCGCTCGCGCGGTGGCGCTGCGGCCCGAGGTGATCCTGCTCGACGAACCGACCTCGGCGCTCGACCCGATCGCCACCGGCAAGATCGAGCAGCTGATCGCCGAGCTGAAGCAGCAGTTCACCATCGTCATCGTCACCCACAACATGCAGCAGGCCGGACGCTGCTCCGACCACACCGCCTTCATGTACCTGGGCCAGCTGATCGAGCACGGCGAGACCGAGCGCATCTTCACCAACCCCTCGAACCCGCAGACCGAGGGCTACATCACCGGCCGCTTCGGCTGATCGGAGCGCGCCATGCACGAATCGCACATCCACAAGAACTACGACGCCGAGCTGGCCCGCCTGGGCCAGGAACTCGAAGCCATGGGCGCAGCCGCGGCGCAGCAGCTCGAAGCCGCCCTCGTTGCGCTGGAACAGCGCGACGACGCCGCGGCCGAGCGCGTGGTGGCGGGCGACCTCGCGATTGATCGCCGCGAGAGCGAAGTCAGCCACGACGTGCTGCGCCTGCTCGCGCTGCGCCAGCCGGTGGCCCGCGACCTGCGCGAGGTGCTGGCCGCCCTGCGCATCGCCAGCGACATCGAGCGTGTCGGCGACCTTGCCGCCAACCTCGCCAAGCGCTGCCGCGTGCTCAACACGCAGCCGGCGGTGCCGGCCGCGGCCGGCCTGCGCCCGCTCGCCGAATTCGCCCGGCGCCAGCTGCGCGACGTGCTGCGCGCCTACGTGCAGCGCGATGTGGCGCTGGCGATTGCCGTGCGCGAGCGCGATGCCGAGCTCGACCGTCTGCACACCGAGCTGTTCCGTGCCCTGCTGGGCTGGATGGCCGAGGACAGCGCGCACATCGGTGCCGGCACGCACCTGCTGTTCATCGCCAAGAACATCGAGCGCATCGGCGACCACGCCACCAACATCGCCGAGAACGTCTGGTTCATCGAGCACGGCGAGACGCCGCTCGAAGCCCGCGAGAAGCGCGACGCCAGCAGCAGTGTCAGCGACTGAGGACGCGGCCCGCCAAGGCGGACCGCACCCTCCGCTGCCGTCTCAGGCGGACTTGCGACCCAGCGCCGCCCAGCGCACCCGCCGGGTCGCCAGCATGAACACCGCCAGACAGCCGAACAGCACCAGCGCGCCGCCCAGCAGGGCGTAGTCCTCGGCTTTCAGCAGCGCGTAGAGCAGCGCATACAGACCCGCCAGCAGACCGGCGCTGGCCCAGCCCTTGGCGCGGCTTTCGAGCACGCCGGCGAGATAGGCCGCGATCAGCGCGATGCAGGCCAGGGCGGCCAGCAGATACGCCGGACCGAAGCCGATGTGCTCGCTGAGCGCCAGCAGCAGCAGGAAGAACATCGCCAGCGCCAGCCCGATCAGGCCGTAGTGCAGCGGGTGCAGCTCATCGCCGCCGACCACTTCGACGAAGAACACCGCGCCGAACACCAGCACCAGCACCAGCAGGGCGTATTTCATGGCGCGCTCGGTCATCAGATAGCGGTCGACCGGATCGACCAGTCGCAGCCCGAAGGCGTGGGTGGCCGCACCCGCGCAGTGCGTGTTCTCCAGTCCGCACTGGCGCACCGCCTGCTGGGCCTGGCTGGCCAGGCGCGAGACCTTCCACTGCGCGCTGAAGCCGTCCTCACGCAGCTCGGGCGCCTGCGGCAGCAGGTCACCGCCAAAGGAGGGGTGCGGCCAGTCGCCCGCCAGGCGCACTTCGGTATCGGCACCGACGGGCACGAAGTCCAGCGCCTCGGTGCCGCTGATTTCGGCCTCAAGCTGGACGCTGACCGCCGGGGCATCGAGCTGGGCCAGGGGCAGCGCGGCCTGCACGCCGGCTTCAAGCCAGGGCAAGCGAGCCCCGGGTTCGACATTCAGCGCTTTGCCGCCTGCGCTGAGGGCGAGACTGCGGATGCCACGGTTGTCGCCGAGCCCCAACACCAGGTCGGCACGGATCGCGCGTTCGCCCTCGCCGATCAGGCCTTGGACATCGAATTCCGCCTTGGCCCTCAGCTGCAGGTGATACAGCAGGGCGAGGAACAGGGATCGACCGCGGCGCTCGCTGGTGAACCCCGCTTCGTAACTCAGGCGCGCCGGCAGCACGAGGCGCGCCTCGCGAACGGTCTTGGTCTCGATCACCTCACGCTGCACGCCGTCTTCGGTGACCAGTCGCCGCTCAGGCAGGACCCGTTCAAGCTCGACGCGCAGCAGCGGGCCGACGATGCGCTGTGCCCGGCTGCTGCTCTGCGCGACTTCGGCACGCACTTCCGCGGCGCGCTGTTTGCGCTCGTACACCAAGCCGTTCAACAGCAGGATCGGCACCAGCAGCACGAACATGGTGAAACCGATCAGGGGGATCTTGAAACCGAGTCGCATGGCGCGCTCCACGGAAGAGGGAGCCTGCATTGAGCGGCAGCGCCGTGGCAGCGCAGCGCGCGGGTTCTGGCGATTTGCGGGCGTCGAGGGGAGAGCCGGGATTGGGGATTCGGGATTGGGGATTCGGGATTCGGGATTCGGGATTCGGGATTCGGGATTCGGGATTCGGGATTCGGGATTCGGGATTCGGGATTCGGGATTCGGAACGAGTGTGGACCAAGGTCTGGCGCGCTGCGGCCGCGCGCTGCTCGCCCCCCAACATCGAACCCGCATAGGGTGGGCCCTGGCCCACCATGAGCTGCGCCCTCGCCCCGGTCGATGCGGGATGCGAGACTCCAAAAGAGCACGGTCCCACGCCTGTAGCGCTGCGGCCGCCCGTGCGCCGCTCCATCCAGCGGCCTGGCTGCAGGCGACCGCCCGTGCACACCGTCGCATTCCTCCTTTCTCTGCTCCCTACCCTCGCATGGGATAATCCGCGGCCGTTTGTCCTGGCCGCATCCCGATCATGTCCGACCACGCCCCGCTGCTCGTCACCTGCGCCCTGCCCTATGCCAATGGCCACCTGCATCTTGGCCATCTGGTCGGCTACATCCAGGCCGACATCTGGGTGCGCGCGCAGCGCATGCAGGGCCGCGAAGCCTGGTTCGTCTGCGCCGACGATGCCCACGGCACGCCGATCATGCTGGCCGCCGAAAAGGCCGGCCTGGCGCCGGAAGACTTCATCCGCGGCATCCAGCAGAGCCATGAGCGCGACTTCGCCGACTTCGGCGTGGCCTTCGACCACTACCACAGCACGCATTCGGACGAGAACCGCGCCCTCGCCGAGCTGATCTACGGCCGCATCAAGGGCGATTACATCGCCCGCCGCAGCATCCAGCAGCTGTTCGACCCCGAGCGGCAGATGTTCCTGCCCGACCGCTACATCAAGGGCGACTGCCCCAAGTGCGGCTCGACCGACCAGTACGGCGACAACTGCGAAGTCTGCGGCGCCACCTACGCGCCGACCGATCTCAAGAACCCGCGCTCGGTGGTCTCCGGGGCCGTGCCCGAGCTGCGCGAGAGCGAGCACTACTTCTTCGAGCTGCCGAAGTTCGAGGCCTTCCTGCGCGAGTGGCTGGCCGGCGATGTCGCGCATGCGGGCGTGCGCGCCAAGCTCGCCGAGTGGCTCGACGGCGGCCTGCGCGACTGGGACATCTCGCGCGACGCGCCCTATTTCGGCTTCGCCATTCCCGATGCGCCCGGCAAGTTCTTCTACGTCTGGCTGGACGCCCCGATCGGCTACCTCGCCAGCTTCAAGGCCCTGTGCGCTGCGCGCGGCATGGATTTCGACGCGCTCACGGCCGCCGGCAGCGGGGTGCGCATGCACCACTTCATCGGCAAGGACATCATCAACTTCCACGGCCTGTTCTGGCCGGCGATGCTGAAGGGCGCGGGCATGAACGTGCCGGCCCAGCTGCACGTCAACGGCTATCTGACCGTCAACGGCGCCAAGATGTCGAAGTCGCGCGGCACCTTCGTTCAGGCGAGAACCTATCTGGATGCAGGCCTCAACCCGGAATTCCTGCGCTACTACTTCGCGGCCAAGAGCTCGGGCGGCGTCGACGACCTCGACCTGAACCTCGAGGACTTCGCCCAGCGCGTCAACGCCGACATCGTCGGCAAGTTCGTCAATATCGCCAGCCGCTGCGCGGGCTTCATCGAGAAGCGCTTTGCCGGCCAGCTGGCCGAGGCCCTGAGCGATGCCAACCTCGAGCACTACCTCGGCGCCTGGGATCGGCTGTCGCAGGCCTGCCTGGGTGAGCGCGGCGCCTTCGCCAGCGGCGACTTCAACGGCGCACTGCGCCGGATCATGGCCGAGGCCGACGCCACCAACGAGCTCATCGCCGCCCAAGCGCCGTGGGCGCTGGCCAAGCAGGAAGGCCGCGAGGCCGAGCTGCATGCGATCTGCACGCTGGCGATCAACATGCTCCGCCTGCTGGCCGGCTTCCTCGCGCCCGTGCTGCCGGCGACGGTCGCCCGGATCGAAACCTTCCTGCAGAGCCCGCTGGCCGCCTTCGAGACCCTGGCGCAGCCCCTGCTCAATCACGCGATTGCGCCCTATGCCGCACTCGCCACCCGCATCGACCCCAAGCACATCGAGACCATGATCGAGAACAGCAAGGAAAGCCTCGCCCCCGCAGCGGACGCCACCAAGCCCGCGGCCAAGCCCGAGGCTGCGGCCACGCCTGCGGCCTCCGCACCGCCGGCTGCGAATGCCGAATCCCCACTCCCCAATCCCATCTCCATCGACGACTTCGCCAAGCTCGACCTGCGCATCGGCAAGGTGCTGGAGTGCGGCTTTGTCGAAGGCAGCGACAAGCTGCTGCGCTTCAAGCTCGATGCCGGTGATCTGGGCGAACGCCAGATCTTCAGCGGCATCCGCGCCGCCTACGCCGAGCCGGAGAAGCTCGTCGGCCGCAGCGTGGTGTTCATCGCCAACCTGGCCCCGCGCAAGATGCGCTTCGGCATCAGCGAAGGAATGATCCTGTCGGCCGGCACCGGCGGCGACGATCTGTTCCTGCTCGACGCGGATGCGGGTGCCAAGGCCGGCGCGCAGGTGAAGTAAGTCTGCAGAGCGAAGTCGCATCGGCGTCGGCGACGGCGCCGTGCGCTCGCCCATGTCGTTTTGCCCATCGAATCTCGCAACTGTCCATGCAGACCGATCTGCATCGCCAGGAGATTCCCATGAACATCGCGACATCCAAGCCCTTGGGCGCCACGCGCCTGCTCACCCTCGCCGTCGCCGCACTCATCAGCACCACTGCGGCCGCCGAGTTCCCCCGCGTCGAGCCCGCCAAGGGCGTGCGCATGGACACGCTCGCCGAGCTGGCCCTGAAGGACGGACGCCACGTCCAGTTCCTGTCGTTTCCAGACACCCGCGAGATCGTCGTCGGCCAGACCGCGCCCGCCGGCAGGGCTGAGGGCGCGCTGGACAGCGAAGCCGGCGCCACGCCGCTGGAGATGTTCCTGCTGATGACGCCGGACCACGTGCCCGTGCCGCGACTGCTGGTCGAACTGGAAGGCGTGTTCAGCGAAGCCAAGACCTACGCCAGTGACGGCGCCAGCCCCAGCCTCGAGGGCCTGCGCGAAGGGCGGGCACCGGCGCCGAAGTACGCGCAGAAGGACCGCGCGATCGCCGACCAGGTCGCCCTGCGCGGCGTGGTGGAAGCGCTGGATGCGCCGGTGCAGCTCGCCGACGCGCCCCCGCTGTTCGAGCTCAGCCAGGCGAAGGCGGGGGCCGGCTCCTGCGGCTCGGACGGCATGGCCTACTTCACCGAGAACCACTGCGGCACGATGGGTCCGGGCGGCTACGGCGTCACTGAAACCGACTGCGACGCCGGACTGTCGAGCTGGATCCAGCGCACCAGCAGCGCCACCATGCGCCACACCTACACGCGCATGGCGTCCTGCAGCACCTCGGCCGTGGTCAAGCACAGCTACGCGGTGATCGGCGGCTGGCACCAGCAGTTCAGCGCCGAACAGGGCAGCAACACGGTCAGCAGCTGGGCCAGCTGGAAGGACGGCGTCGCCCGCGATCGCCGCGCCCGCTTCGAGCGCATCGGCGACAGCGGCGGCGTGCGCGGCTGGACCCGCTACTTCAAACAGCTGACCGACTGAGAGCCCGTGAGACCCCTCCGCCCACTGCGGCGTACGTGTTCTCACACGCTCTGATCGCAGCTTCGCCTGCCTTGAGGGCGGCCCGGGTTCGCGCCCGGACCGCCCTTTCTTCAAGACAGGCCTTGGCCACTTGAAGGCGTGGCGACGCAGTCCCAGTCTTGGCGGCCTGAACGACGCTCATCGGCGAAGACATGCATCTACGCGACGCCACGCCCCAGGATTTCCCCCGCCTGCTCTCACTCAACGCCGAACAGGTGCAGTACCTGAGCCCCTTGGAGTCAGCGAAGCTGGCGCACCTGCACGCCCAGGCGAACTGGCATCAGGTGATCGAAAACGAAGCCGGCGTCTGTGCCTTCCTGCTGGCCGTGGCACCCGGCGCCGACTACGACAGCCCCAACTACCGCTGGTTCGACGCGCGCGGCGGACGCTTCCTCTACATCGACCGCGTCGTGGTCGCGGCGTCCGCCCAGGGCCGGGGCTGCGGCCGCCGGCTGTACGAGGCGCTGTTCGACTTCGCCCGTACGTCCGGCGTCGACTCGCTGGTCTGCGAGTACGACCTCGATCCACCCAACCCGGTCTCGGCCGCCTTCCACGCGCGCTTCGGCTTTGTCGAGATCGGCCGTCAGAGGGCCAACGGCAAGCAGGTGTCGATGCAGGCGGCCAACATCGACAGAACTCGCGGATGACGCCCGAGGAGAAGCAGGGCGCATCGCGAGGCGAGTGCTGGGCGTGCGATGTCGTGCTTCCGCCCCTGTGGCTGCTCGGCAGCGTGCTCTTCAATTTCGCGCCGCCGCGCAGCCTGACACGGGGGCAGCGGCGGCTAACGCTGTTGTTCTGGTCGCTTCCGCTCGGCATCGCCCTGTGGGCCGTCATGCGCTGAGAGCGCATGAAGAAACCCAAACGCCGTGGCGAGGGCGTCTCTGGGCGTTCGCGGCAAAGCGCGGCACGTGAATTCAAGGGAGTCTGGCGAACTAGTGACCGCGGAATTCGCGTAGCGCGCTGCCGCCGCGGGCGGCCACAGGCGGCCGCAGTAGGCCGATGGTTTTTTCATACGCTCTGGGGACCTGCCTTCCGCCATCGCCAGCCAAGGCCAACGCGCCGCGTGAGGACGTCGCGCAGCGAGTTCGGCGGGCGCGGGCTGGACAGTCCCTTGAGTTCGCCGCCACTGCCTGGCCTTGGCCGCAGGGCGCGCTCGTCGCCCGGACTTCCGGGCACTTGCGCTGCCGCTCGGCGGGAGAGGGCCAAGGCTTCAAGCGGCAGGCGTCGCGGACGTTGCGGAGTCGGCACGGCCCGACTAGGGTTACCGGACATTCGCCCCGGTGAACTGCCATGGTTCCGAACGCCTTCTGCGCCGCAGGCGCTGCGCTGACGCTCCTGCTCGGCACGGGCCTGCCCGCCCCCGCCCTGGCAGCACCTGAGGCCGGAACACGGCTTCCGGCAGCCGCCACACTCACCCTGCTGGCGCTCGACGCACAGGGACAGCCGGTGCTGCAGTGCGACCTCGCCGGCCCCGGCGCGCTGCGCGAATTCGCACCGCGGCTGCAGCCGCCGCCACGGCATCCTGCCGATGCTGCGGCCGAAGCGAAGGCCACAAGCTCTCAACGCATGTTCGAAGTGGTCTATCTGGATCCGCCGGGCACAGGCTTTCTGGATAAGCGCCCGGCCGAGGCGCTGCCCGGCAACGCGGCCAGCACGCTCGGCAATCAGCGCAAGGCCGCGCTGGATGCCGCTCTCGGCATCTGGGCCATGCGCCTGGACAGCCGCACCCATCTGCGGATCGGCGCCGCATTCGCCGACCTCGGCTGCGCCGCAGCGGGGTATGGCGGCCCGGCGGCCTGGGTCGATGATGCCGCCGGCATGCCAGCGCCCGACACGCGCTATCCCCTGCCCACCGTCATTGCGCGCACCGGTGAGCGTCGCGCGTCGCACGCCGTGGATCTGCAGGTGGTTTTCAACAGCCGCCTGGGAGAACTGGAATGCTTCAGGTCCATCGTTCCGGACGGCTTCTGGTACGGGCTGGATCGCTACCAGCCCGCCCCGCCCACCGCCTACCCGTTCTACGCCTTCGCACTGCACGAGATTGGTCACGCGCTCGGCTTCGCGGGCGCGATCCAGGCAAACGGTCAACCCGAGCCCGGCTCGCCGCACCTGGATGCGTTTTCGAGGCTGCTGTACAGCGATCGGCTGCAGCGCCCCTTCGCCGAGATGAATGCAGCGGATCGCGCGCAATCACTCGCCGAGCCCGGCGATCTGCTGTTGGACAGCCCCAGCGTGCGTGCGCGGCTGATCGAGGTGCTGGGTCAGCGTCGGCGCGTACGCCTGCTCGACTCCGAGCCGCAGACGGAGTACCCCGCGGCGAGCGTGCAGCTGGAGCCGACCTTACCCGCACCGGGAATCGTCGGCACCTTGGTGCGCGCGGACAATGCGACCGGGGCGGCCGCGACCGCGGGAACAGCACGCAGCGCGACGGATGCCTGCGAAGCGCAGCGCGGCCCCCTGCCTGAGCGGGCGGTGCTGATTGCGTCCAGCGGCGGCTGCAGTCCCGACCTCAAATGGCGCCACGCCAGCGAGGCCGGCGCACTGGCCCTGCTGCTGGAAGACGTGCGAGATATCGAAGACCCGCGCACGACGGCACGCGCGGGGGTTGCCGCGAGCGCCCACTGGCCGATTCCGCTGTGGATGCTGTCGCCGCCCGATGCGGCGCAGCTGCTTGCCGCCGCCGAGCAGCGGCCCCGGGTCGAGCTGGGCTTCGACACCGGCTCGGTGCCGCGCGGAACCGTGGCGGGTCGTCCACGCATGTTCGATCGGGGTCACTTCGCCATCGAAACCGAAGCGGTGACGCTGATGAGTCCGCGCATCTTCGGAGGCAGCCGCTTCGGCTTCACCGACCTCAGCGCCGACGCGCTCTACGACATCGGCTGGCCCCGTCCCGAAGCGCGCCGCTCAATGTACGTGGGGGCCTGGTACCAGCCGACGCGCTCAGGCGAAGGCTGCGTACTCAGTCTGGAGGGCAACGACAGCCTGTTTGCCTTGAGCTGCTACTTCCACCACCAGGGCGAGCCGATCTGGGTGCTGGGCGCCGCCGAGCTGCGCGGCGAGGCGCTCGATTTCGGCGCCGTGCAGATCACCCGCGGCACCGGCTACGGCAGCGCCTTCGACCCGTCAGCGGTGGTGCGCGAGGCTTTTGGCCGTCTCCGCCTGAGCCTGTCCGACTGCAACCACGCGGTTCTCGATGTCTGGCCCGAGCAGAGCGGATTCGCGCCCTTCCAGGTGCCCCTGCGCAAGATCGTGACCAGCGACTGCCAGACCTTGAGCCACGCCCTGCCCGATCGCAGCCTCTCGGGGAGCTACTACGATCCCGAGCGCTCCGGCGAAGGCGTACAAATCGCGGTGGAGGGCGGCGGTGAGCTTGCGACGCTCGCCTGGTACACCTACCGCGATGGGGCCCAGCTTTGGGCCGTCGGCGCCGGCGCGCTCAATGGCGAGCGCCTCGAGGTCCGCAATGCGGTGATCGCTCGCGGCGGCGAATTCGGTCGTGACTTCCGGCCCGAGCAGGTGCAGATCACTCCGTTCGGCGCCTTTGAACTGAACTGGCTGGACTGCAACCGTGTCGAGGTCGACATAAGACCCAGCCTGCCCGGTCTTGAGCACTCGCGGCGGGTGCTCCGCCGGGTCGTGCCGCGCGAGTGCCGATGAACCTGTGAGCATCACCCGCCGGCTGCGGCGACTGCGATTCGCACACGCAATGACGACGAGGCGATCGACGGCGACCGCAGCGATCTGAACAGGAACCCGGGCGAGCTTGCAGGAGGCATCGATTCACGCACGCCCGCGCCGAACATGCGACCCTGCACGCCGTGTTCGGCCCGCGCCGAGTGCGTTCCCCCCTGTCGGAGCCGCGCGTGCCCTTCGAGATTCTCCCCGACGACCATCTGGTCGACCCCAAGGTGCAGTGCGACGACTGCGAAGCCGTGTGCTGCCGTCTCACCGTGGTGGTCATGCCCGACGACGTCGTGCCGCGGCACCTGACCGAACACACGCCGGAAGGCCTGGAAGTGATGGCGCGCGACGAGGATGGCTGGTGCGTGGCGGTCGACCGCATGCAGATGTGCTGCAGCATCTACAGCCAACGGCCCAGCATCTGCCGCAGCTTCACCATGGGCAGCGGCTTCTGCCGCGCCGAGCGCCTGGCCTACTCCAAGCGCTACGACGACATTCCGCACGCGCTGCTGTAGCGGGCTGGGAAGCCTTGCGCGCGGCCGCGCGGGCGCTGCTTGAGGGCGACTCGGCCGCGCGTTCGGACGCCGCACACGGACACCCGGGCCTTGCCGAGTGCTCGCATCGAACTGCGGGATGCACGCCAGGGCCATCGCTGAGAACCCAGCGTCTCGCAGGGTCGCCACCGACGCGAACGCGGCGAGGGCAGGACGCAAAGGCCTGCAGTCGTCGCTAGTCGTCCTGCTCTGCCGCCAGCCGTCCTTGCTCACGGATCAAGGCTTCTTCGCGAGCGTCGCGGATGGCCCACTCGATGGCGTCGAGGTCGACCTCGGCCAACTGCTCTTCGAACACGCCGGTCAGCGGCGTGTCCGGCGTCAGCTCGCCGGCCTCGAACAGGGCCCACATCTCTTCCGCGTAGCGCGTCTGCATCAGCTCGGGCGCGAAGCGGCCGAGGCTGATGCTGAGATTGTTCACGTCGCGACGCAGCAGGTCGCGGGCGGCGTTGTTGCCGGCGGCATCGACCACCTGCGGGAAATCGATCACCACCGGGCCTTGGGCGTCGACCAGCACGTTGTACTCGGACAGGTCGCCGTGGATCAGTCCACAGCAGAGCATGCGCACCACCTCGCGGATCAGCCGCGCGTGATAGTCGCGGGCGACCTCGGGCGCGAGCTGTACCTCGCCCAGCCGCGGCGCGTTGTGGCCGTCTGCATCGGCCACCAGCTCCATCACCAGCACCCCGCTGTAGAAGCCGTAAGGACGCGGCACGCGCACGCCAGCATCGAAGAAGCGGTAGAGCGCATCGACCTCCGCGGTCTTCCAGGCGGCCTCGGCCTCGCGCTTGCCGAACTTTGTGGCCTTGCCCATTGCGCGGGCCTCGCGGCTGCCGCGCGCCTTGCGGCCCTCCTGGTACTGCACGCGATTCTGGAAGCTGCGCTGCGCCATGTCCTTGTAAACCTTGGCGCAGCAGATCTCCTCACCGCGACGCACGACATAGACCGCCGCCTCCTTGCCGCTCTTCAGCGGCCGGATCACGGCATCGAGAATGCCGTCTTCGATCAGTTCCAGCAGGGCGGCAGGGGCTTTCATCCGGGGTCCGGCGGCGTCAGGGCCCGGCACCTTAGCAGGCTGGACCCGCGCCGCGCAGGGGCTGCGCACTGGCCCGGGAACGATCCAAGCTGAGCTTCGCAGTCGCAGCCCGGGGAGGACGAAGGCCCGCAAACTCAGGGCGGCGACTCGCCTGCAGCGGGTTCACTCGACAGTCGACTTGCCGGCACCGGCCACAGCCCAAGGGCGCGCTTGGGCGGCGGCCCCTGCCAGATCAAGGCCTGATCCTGCAGGCCCAGACGCGGCTCGATGACCGTCTCCGGAGGCTTGCGCTGAGCCAGCGCCTCTTCGATGGAGAGACCGTCGGCCAGCTTCGGCCGTAGCTCGACCAGCACGGCCAGCATCCTCAACGCTGCCGCTTCCTCCAGGATCCGCTCGACGTAGACGCTCAAATCCGGTCGCGAGACGCGATCGAGGGTGCAGCCCATCGGGTTCGCCATGCATTGCAGCACAGGGGGGTCCGCGGGCCACTCGCGTACGCGTCGGATGACCGCCGGGTCGCCGCGCAGCATCTGCGCCAACACGTCCTGATCGCAGGCCCAGGACATCGCGCGGGCTCGCCACTGCAGACTCAATTCACCATCGAACAGCAGGCGGGAGGGCTCGCCCGACGCCGCAGGCCAGAGGTCCGAGACACCGCCGTTGAACGCGGACTCCAGCGAATGCCGCAACCAGCGATATTCGCCCCCGACCGCCGCGCAGAGGGACACCGATGGAGCCTGCAGGGGCGCAGTCAGCACCTCGCACTCGGCCGGAAGCGGCGCCTCGGCGGGAAGCTCGGCCAGAACATCGGCGGCGAGGTGTGCCGCCGCGAGTATCCGGCTTGACTCGATCAAGCGAGTGATCAGGTGGGTGCTGCCTTCGGCGAAGCGTCGCGCGGTGGCGAGTTCGCGACAGGCCATACCCAATCCCTGCTGCGTCGAACCCGCGCGAAACGCGCGCGCCGCCATCGCCAGCCACACCCGCGAGGCGCCCGTTCGCTCCTGCGCGACGGCCAGGTAGGTGGCGAAATGCAGCGCGTCATCCACGCGCAGATGCCCGAACTCGTGCACGGCGGCCAAACGAGCGCTCAGCAAGGGCGCACTGTCCACACGGCGCCAGGCTTCGGCGTCGATCGCGGCAAATCCATCGAGGCACTCGGCCTCTCTGCCGCCGCAGTCCAACTGCGGGAGATCTTCCAGCGGCCAGCGCGGGTAGCGGGCATCCGCGCTGCGGGTCAGGACGGGTGGCGGTGCCGACTCCACAGCGGCACGCAGCAAGGCCTCCGCATGCGCGAGCGCGCGGCGCCGATCCTCAGCGAGAACAGCCGCACGCTCGGACTCGGGAATGTCCCATTCGATCTGCCACAGGTGCTTGAAGGCATTGGCGCCCAAAGCCTGCGAAGGGGCCTGCCAGCGCGCGATCAGACCCGCGATCGCCGAATCGGGCGGCGCACGGCGCACGTGCCAGACAACCACCAGCACGATGGCGCAGACCAACACGAGAGCTGCCGCGGCGAGCACGAGGCCGCGCGCAATGCCACGCGCCCCCTGCCTTGCGAGCCGCCCTTCAGCCTTGGAATTCAAGCCTTGCAGTCCTCCACGCCGGGCCGCCGCCGCGATGGGTGTGCGCGTTCCCCTCGGCCTCGCGAAGCAGTGACAGGCATCAGGAAAGGAAACTCACGGTGCACAACAGGATTCACGCGATCAGGTCCATGTTCAGAGGGAACCGCACACCGCCGGTGGCGGAGTCAGCAAACGCTTGAGGTTAAAGCAATACGGATCAAGTCCCGCCTGGCCTTGATCCGTGGTCGCGAGTCCGGCCGAGGTCCGGACTCGCTTTCGCTGGATCAAGCATCGCGTGCTCGATCCACGGGCGCGCCCTCCATGGCGCGCGACAACGTTGAATTCTTCAGCGTTGCCCTAACGAACGCAGCACCGTGCCGCGATCCGAAGGACTCACCCGTGCACACCGGCCTTGTCACATCGCCGGGGACAGCGCAGTCTGCCCGCGCCAGGTCCCAACGCATCGAGCTCGCCCATGGACACCATTCCTTTTCGATTCGAATCCCACGGCGGCTTTGGCGAGGTCAAAGGGCTGGCGCGGCTGGATGAGTTCGGGCTCGAACTGCAGTTCAGTACGCGCGATGCGGTGTTCGGGGTGATCAAGAGCGAGATGCGCAGCCTGCGCATTCCACTCGACACCCTGCTCAGCGTTCGGTTCTCGGCGGGCTTCCTGTGGCTGATGCCGGTCATCGAGCTGCGGGTGCGCGATCTGAACGTGCTGCAGGGCCTGCCGGAATCGGAGGAAGGCCGGGTCAAGCTGCGGGTGAAGTTCGGCGAGCGCCACGATGCCCGCGGCTTCGTGCGCGATCTGGAAGCCATGCGCACCCACTTCCGCATCCAGATGCTCGACCGCACCCTCGACCGCATGACCAGCCACCTGCCCGGCCGCGAGCCGCCGCCGGCGCCGCTGCAGAGCGAGCTGGCGCCGCCCGCTGCGCCGCCTTCGACGCGCTCGGGCAATGTGATCTCGATGGGCGGTGGACCGCTGGGGAGTCGGCCGCGCGATTCGCAGTCGGAGACCTGATCGCGGACCGCGCTGGCCGCAAGTGCCGCGGCAGGATGTGAAGCCCCTCCGCGGCGCCGGTTGCAGGCTGGGAAAGCCCGCGCAGGCCGGATGCGCCCGCGCGCGGTGCAGAGCCATTCGCGACCTTGCCCACGGGCACGGCGCTGGCGCGCCGTGCCGGCATTCCGCTTCTGCGAGTGCGGCGCCTACAATGCGGCGCCTTTGACTTTGCCTTCACGTCTCATGACCCAGCTGCGCGAACTGCTCGACAAGAACCGCCAGTGGGCGGAGGCCGTGCGCGCCGAGGATCCCGGCTTCTTCAAGCGGCTGTCCGCGCAGCAGGCACCCAAGTACCTGTGGATCGGCTGCTCGGACTCACGAGTTCCGGCCAATCAGGTCACCGGTCTCGCACCGGGCGAGGTCTTCGTCCACCGCAACATCGCCAACGTGGTGGTGCATACCGACCTCAATTGCCTGTCGACCATCCAGTTCGCAGTGGACGTCCTCCACGTCGAACACATCATCGTCTGCGGGCACTACGGCTGCTCCGGCGTGCATGCGGCGATGGCGAAGACGCGCGTGGGCCTGGCGGACTACTGGCTTCGCCATGTCGGGGATGTCGCCCACAGGCACAGCGCGCTGTTGGCCGAAGCCGAACTCGACAGCCTGCGCCACGCCCGCCTGTGCGAGCTCAACGCAATCGAACAGGTCATCAACGTCTGCCAGACCACGATCGTCCGGGATGCTTGGGCGCGGGGACAGGCGCTGAGCGTGCACGCCTGGATCTACGGCCTGATGGACGGCCGCATCCGCGAACTCGGCTTCGGTGTGGATGGCCCCGAGGATCTGGAGCCCGCCTATGCGGCTGCCATCGCCGCGGTGCGCGGCGACGCCGAGAACGGTGCGAGCGTTCGCCGTACGGCCGCAGACTGAGGCAGTCCACCGTGCATCGAGGCGATGCCCGGATTCGCACCGAGGCGAAGCCGGGCAAACGCGCTCAATGTGTCCCCGCGTCAAGCGCGCAGGTTTGCGCTCAATCGGCGCCGATCTCCGCCTTGCCGCGCACGGCGCGCACCAAGCCGAGAGTCGCCTCGGCACGGAGTGCGGCTGCGCTCAGTCCCTCGCGCAGCGCCGTGCGTGCTGAACGCGTCAGCTCGGCAATGTCGCGCTCCGGACCGGCCTCGATACGCTTCAGCAGGGCCTCCGGCTGATCGGTCGGCAGCGCTTCGGCCACGCTCGCCAGCATGGCGCCCAGCGCACCAGCGCGCAGGGTTTCGGCATCCAGCACGGTCTCGCCGATCCGCTCGTGCGCCAGCAGATCAAGCATGCGGGCGCTTTCCTCGTCGGATTGCAGCACCGCATCGATGAACTCGTCGGCGGCATCGGCGCCGCCCTCTTCGCGCAGCAGGGCCAGAGCCTCGCGCCCCAGCCCGACCTGCACCGGCCAGGGCTTGAGGTCCTGCGGCAGGCTGAGCTCTTCGAGGAAGCGCGGATGCAGGCGCAGCACGATCAGGTCCCACCACAGCCGGCACCAGACGCGGTTGGCGGGCTGCAGCCAGCTCTGGATGTTGCGGTAGTAGGCGTAGATCTTCTGCAGGTTGGCATCGGGGACGCCGCCCGGGCGCATGCCGTTCAGATTGACGTTGACGTAGTGGTGCCAGGTCGAGTCGCAGACGATGCGCCCCGGACGCTGGCTCTGGCCCGTGTAGGCCGTGGCAAGGCGGCCGTCCCAGGCGCTGATCAGGCCGAACATGCGCGGCTGTACCGGCGGCTTCCACACCCCGTTCTGCACCGCGCGGCCACCCGATACGCCTGAAGCGACCAGCTCAGCGCGCACGCGCTGGGCCGGATTGGCCGACTGCGCCGGGAACTCGGCGAAGTTGAGGCCCGCCAGCGTGTAGTTGGCGCCCAGCACGGCCGCGCTGGTGACGGCGTAGCAGACGCTTTCGTGCGGGTGGTCGGGCAGCACGTCGATATCGCGATTGAAATTGACGTTGCCGGTGTTGCCATCGCGAACCACCGGCGCCCCCGGCAGCATCAGCAGCGGATGCACGCGCGCCTGCCAACGCGTGGTCGCGTCCGGGGTGACGGTGTAGTGCGGAAAGATCCGCTGCGGGATGCTGTCGCCCTGGTCGCTGAAGTCGTAGAGGCCATTCGCGCCGGGGTCGACCACGGTGTCGATGCGCTGCACGGCGAGATCGATGTTGTTTTCGCCGCCCATCGGGATGCTGCTCCACTCGCGCATATGGCGGATGCGCGGCAGGCTGCCGCACAGCGGCTTGCCGATGCTGCCGTGGTCGCCGGTGGCGAAGACGCCGCCGCCCGCGTTCATGAAGTTGGCGATCACCTGGATCTCGTTGTTCGGCAGCGCACCGTTGCCGCTGCTGCGGCCGAACAGCCAGATCTGGTCATAGTTGGCAGTCGTCACTGGCGTCGCTGCCGTGGCGAAGTTGAAATTGTTCAGCACCGTATAGCTGTCGCCGCCGACGGTCACCGGGTTGGCGTGCACGCCGCGGTAGGCCAGCGTGAGGAAGGGCTTGTTGGTGACGCCGCTGTCGGTGGTCAGGGCTTCGAGCACGCGCAGCAGGCCGAAGCCGTTGCTGCCGTAGCTCAGGTCCGGTTCGGTGACGATCAGGATGCGCGGCCGGCACAGGCGCAGCCGGGCCAGCAGAAGGTCCGGGTTGATGTCGACAATCGCGAGGTCGCGGATCTGCAGAGGGTTCATGGGGTTCTCCAAAAAGGCGCGCAGGGATGACGCGGTCGATCCCGGGAGGCGCGGGGTGCATTGAGTGGCGAACGCGCAGCGGGCGGAGAGCTGAAGCGCCCCTGCCGATTCCAGGCGAGTTGCGGTGCCCATCGATTCACGCTGCGGCCGACACAGGCTCCGCTTCGGCGCAATCCCCCGCAGTCGGCGCGTGGCCCGACTGTCAGTCGGACTTCCTCGCAGCCGGGGGTAGGAGAACAGCGGTGGCCTCACGATCTGTGCGACGCATCACGCGGCCTGCGCGCCCGCGGCGCGCAGCTCGACCGCGGTCCGGCACGCCGCCCACGGGGCCCGTTTGCAAACGCTGCACCGCGAGGGCGGTCGGCCGGGACCCGTTGGTGCCGCGCTCGCGCACACGCGGCTTCGACCCCTGCAGCTTCAGGCTGGGCCTCATGCGATGTTTGGGATGCCTTTTCTTCACCCTCGCCTGCCTCACCGCCCCGGCGATGGCAGAGGACTGGCTGGCCGCGCAGCAGTGGCAGCGGCGCCTGATCGTGGTGGACGAGGCAATCGCGCCAGCGACAGAGGCCCCGCTGGCGCGGCAGGCGGCGGCGCTCCGCGAACGCCGCGTATCGGTATGGCGCTGGAACGACCCGAGGCTTGAATGGATGGGCGGCATGCCTGCCCTCGCCGAGGAGGTCGCCAGCGGCGCCTCGACCGAGGGCCTGCGTCGGGCACTGGCGCGCGCGCCGCTGCGACCCGGCCTGCACCTGTTTGGACTGGACGGCGGTCTGAAGGCCAGCCGCGGCGAGGTGGATCAGCTTTCCGAGTTGATCGACGCGGTCGACTCGATGCCGATGCGTGTGCGAGAGACGAAGGCCTCGACGCCATCGGAATGATCCGCAAGCGCTAACCGAGGCTCGACAACCGACGGGCTGAGGGCGCTTGAATGCCGCACTCGCAGTGCCCGTTGGTGCTCATCTGGCCAAACCTTACCGAAGGCCGATCACGGCGTCGCAGGCCAGCGCCACTCTGCATCAGACGGGCGTGGAGCGAAGCCAGGTCCGCGTTCGCGGGAAAGGCAAGGGATCCGGGCGCAGGGCAAGCCTCAAGGCCATGGTGGGCCAGGGCCCACCCTGTGAGAGAGCGCGTGTCACGCACCGCGGCCGGCCTGTGACTTGCGAGGCACATGCATTTATAGGGTGGGCCCTGGCCCACCATGGCCTGAACGCCGCCCCGCTCTCACGTCCCCACGCCATCAGGCTGTCACGCGACGACGCCTGCAATCTTTCGCAAGCGCCGCATGCGCGGACCACATCGAGCCCCGCCCTGCGAAATCGAGGAAAACCCCGCGAAAGCAGGATCAAGCCTTCGAGCTCAAGGTCGCCGCATGGTGCCGCAGGTGGTCCTCGACAAAGCTCTGGATGAACCAGTAGCTGTGGTCGTAGCCGGCGTGCCGGCGCACCCGCAGTGCCTGGCCAGCCTGTGCGCAGGCGGCCTCGAACAGCTCGGGCTTGAGCTGGGACTCGAGGAACTTGTCATCGAGACCCTGATCGATCAGAAGTTCACCCTCGAAACGATGACCATCCTCGACCAGCGCCGTGGCGTCATAGGCGCGCCAGGCGGCGCGATCCTCGCCGAGGTAGCGCGGAAACGCCTTCTGCCCCCAGGGCACCTGGCTCGGCGCGACGATCGGCGCGAAGGCCGAGCAGCTGCGGAAGCGGGTTGGATTCTTCAGCGCGAGCGTCAGCGCGCCATGCCCGCCCATTGAATGTCCGAACACGCCGCAGCGCTGCAGGTCGACCGCAAAATTCGCGGCCACCGCAGGCAGCAGCTCGTCGAGCAGATAGCGCTGCATGTTGAAGCACGCGCTCCATGGCGCCCGCGTGGCGTCGAGGTAGAAGCCGGCCGCCTCGCCGAACTCCCAGTCTCCGGTGGCGCCTTCGATGCCGGTGTCGCGCGGGCTGGTGTCGGGCATCACCAGCACCAGCCCCAGCTCGGCGGCGACGCGCTGGGCGCCGGCCTTGATCGCGAAGGTCTCGGGCGAGCAGGTCAGCCCGGCCAGGTAAAACAGCACCGGCCACGGGCCCGGCTGCGGTGGGGTGTAGACACCGAACTGCATCGGCCCGCCGCAGGCCGTCGACTCATGCCGGTAGAAGCCCTGCACGCCGCCGAAGCAGCGCTGGGCCGAGAGCGTTTCGAGGCCCATCAGTACACCACCACCGAGCGGATCGACTCGCCGCGATGCATCAGGTCGAAGGCGTCGTTGATCCGCTCCAGCGGCAGCGTGTGGGTGATCAGCGAGTCGATGTCGATCTTGCCCTCCATGTACCAGTCGACGATCTTCGGCACGTCGGTACGGCCGCGCGCACCGCCGAAGGCGCTGCCGCGCCAGTTGCGACCGGTGACCAGCTGGAAGGGCCGCGTGCTGATCTCAGCTCCGGCAGGTGCGACGCCGATGATGACGCTGGTGCCCCAGCCCTTGTGCGCGCACTCCAGGGCCTGGCGCATCACCTGGACATTGCCGATGCACTCGAACGTATAGTCCGCGCCACCCTTGGTGAGCGACACCAGATAGGGGACAAGATCGCCCTCGACCTCCTTCGGATTGACGAAGTGGGTCATGCCGAACTTCCTCGCCATGGCCTCGCGCGCAGGGTTCAGATCCACGCCGACGATCATGTCGGCGCCGGCCAGACGCAGGCCCTGGATCACGTTCAGGCCGATGCCGCCGAGGCCAAACACCACCGCCTTCGAGCCGACCTCGACCTTGGCGGTGTAGATCACCGCGCCGATGCCGGTGGTGACGCCGCAGCCGATGTAGCAGACCTTGTCGAAGGGCGCGTCCTCGCGGATCTTGGCGAGCGCGATCTCGGGCGCGACCGTGAAGTTCGAGAAGGTCGAGGTGCCCATGTAGTGGCGGATCGGCCGGCCGTCCAGCGAGAAGCGGCTGCTGCCGTCGGGCATCAGGCCCTGCCCCTGGGTGCTGCGGATCGCCTGGCAGAGGTTGGTCTTGGGGTTCAGGCAGTACTCGCACTCGCGACATTCGGGCGTGTACAGCGGAATCACGTGGTCGCCGGGCTTGAGCGACTTCACGCCCGCGCCGACTTCGACCACCACGCCCGCGCCCTCGTGGCCGAGGATGGCCGGGAACAGGCCCTCGGGGTCGGCGCCGGACAGCGTGAATTCGTCGGTGTGGCAGACACCCGTGGCCTTGATCTCGACCAGCACCTCACCGGCGCGCGGGCCCTCGAGATCGACGGTTTCGATGCTGAGCGGCTTGCCGGCTTCGAAGGCGACGGCGGCGCGGGTTTTCATGATGGGGGCTCCGGGCGGTGGAAAGCCCCCGATTCTACGATTCCCCGAGGCCGCGCATGCCCGCGCGGCGTGAAGCCCCCTCGCGCTCGTGGACCTTTACGGGGTCCTCAGCGGGTGTGGCGCAGCTGCCAGCCGCGCCAAGCCATCACGAACAAGGTCAGCGCGGTCAGTGGCAACACGCCGTAGACCATGGCGGTGCGGTACTCATCGAGCAGCGCGTGCTCCTGCGCGTACATCACCAGCCAGGCGGTGTAGGCCACATAGAACAGGAAGAAGAAAACGCCTTCCCAGCGCTCGATCCGGTAACCGTGGAACATCACCGGCAGGCAGGCCGCGGCGACCGCAATCATGATCGGGATGTCGAAGCGCAAGGCGGAAGCGGCAACAGTGATATCGCCGGGCGCCACCAGCACAGTGAGTCCGAGCACCGCAAGGATATTGAAGATGCTGCTGCCGACCACGTTGCCGACCGCGATATCTCGCTGCCCCTTGAGTGCGGCGATGACGGACGTGGCGACTTCCGGCAACGAGGTCCCCGCGGCAACGATGGTCAATCCAACCACCAGCTCGCTGATGCCAAGACGCTGCGCGAAATCGATGGCTGCGGCGACCAGCCAACGCGAGCCCAGCACAAGCAGCGCCAGCCCCACGGCAATCATCAGCAATTGCACCCACGTCCGGTCCAGCCAAGGCCCGCCCTCGGGAAGCTCACCGCCCTGCTCTTCAGCGGGCGCGCCGCGGCTCTGCCAGTAGAGGGTGCCCACGTAGACGACAAGCAGGGACGTCAGCAGCAGACCATCCAGACGGCCCAAGGCGCCGTCCAAGGACAGAACCCACATCAACAGGCAGGCACCGATCATGATTGGCACTTCCTTGCGCACGATCTGACGGTGCACCACCAAAGGCGTGATCATTGCTGACAGGCCAAGGATGACCAGCACATTGAAGATGTTGCTGCCGACCACGTTGCCCACGGCGATGTCACCCTGGCCACTGACCGCCCCCTGCAGGGAAACGGCGAGCTCGGGCGCGCTGGTGCCGAAGGCGACCACGGTCAGCCCAACCACCAGCGGCGAGATCCCCAGCGACAGCGAAAGCCGGCTGGCGCCACGCACCAGGACGTCGGCACCAAGCACGAGCAGGACCAGGCCTGCAGCAAACATCAGAAGACTCACGGGAGGACCTCGGGTGGCGGGGACTGCCGTCGCTGCCTGCGGAATCTGCGACGGATCCCGCCATGTTGAGGCACGCAGGCCGATTTCAAGCGCGATCCCTATCGTGCTGCGCGCCCCCGCAAGCGCGACCGTGCGGGAACGGAGGCGCTGCCCGCGGCTTCGACGTCGTCGGCGCGCGCGCTGCCGCTGTGCCGGCGCTGGTCGTCGATCAGCTGCGGCAGGCGCTCGGCCAGGAAGTCGATCAGCGCGCGGATCGAGGGCAGCAGGCCGCTGCGGGAGGGGAAGACCGCGTGGAAGATGCCCTGCGGCAGGCTCCAGTCGGGCAGCACGCGTTCCAGCGCACCGTTGCCCAGCAGATCGGCGCAGACCGTCTCCGGCAGCAGGGCGATGCCGTGGCCGGCCGCGGCCACCTCGCGCAGCACCGGGAAGTCATGCGCCATCAAGCGCGGCTGGAAGTCGACGCGCTCGATCGCGCCCTCCGGGCCATGCAGTTCCCAGCGCTGCTGGCCAGGCTCCTCGCTCATCGACAGACAAGCGTGGGCGGCCAGATCGACCGGATGACGCGGGCGGCCGCTGCGGTCGAGGTAGCGCGGGCTGGCGACCAGGAACTCGTTGATCTGGGCGAAGCTGCGCAGGATCAGGCTGCCATCGTCGTTGAGCCGAGTGCGCACGCGCAGGGCGACATCGATGCCCTCGTTGATGAGGTCGACCCGGCGGTTGCTGACGTGCAGCTGCACCCGCACCTCCGGGTAGCGCTCCAGGAACTCGGGGAGCAGCAGGGCCAGCTGGCGCTGCGCGATCGCCACCGGCGCGCTGAGCCGCACCAGCCCGCGCGGCACCGCCGACTGACGCTCCACCACCTCGCGCGCGGCCTGGGCCTCGTCGAGCATGGCGCGGGCATGGCGATACACGCTCTGACCGAGATCGGTGACCGCGAAACGCCGCGTCGAGCGCTGCAGCAGGCGCGCGCCCAGCGAGTCCTCGAGCGCGGTGATGCGCCGTGACAGGCGCGACTTCGGCATGCCGCTGGCGCGCTCGGCCTTGGAGAAGCCGCCGTGTTCGACGACCAGGGCGAAGTACTGCAGATCGTTGAGGTCGTGCATTTGGGAGCCGGGAATCGGGAAACGGGAATGGGGAATCGGAAGAGCGGGCGGCGGCAGCACTGAGGTCGCTGGGCTGTCGAGGCTCCCGGAGCGTTCGTTCCAGCAGCGCAACGCAGCGTGCTCCTGCGCTGGATTTATCGCAACAGCGTTGGCAATCAAGCTGTGCACCGTCGTCCACCCACGGAGCACCGCCATGAAGGTCCTGCATATCGATTCGAGCGCGCTTGGCAGCGCCTCAGCCAGCCGTGAACTCACCGCCGCGGTGGTGCGCCAGCTGCGCGCCGACAGCCCGCATGTGGAAGTGAGCTATCGCGACCTCGACGCCCAGCCGCTGCCGCACTTCACCGGTGCCACCCTGGCGAAGAGCGATCCCGCCGAAGCCGAGCTGGCCAAGACCGTTCTGGAGGAGTTCCTCGCCGCCGACGTCGTGGTGATCGGCGCGCCGATGTACAACTTCAGCCTGCCCTCGACGCTGAAGGCCTGGATCGACCGCATCGCGGTCGCCGGCGTCACCTTCCGCTACACCGCCAACGGCCCCGAGGGCCTGGCCGGCAGCAAGCGCGTGATCGTCGCCAGCACCCGCGGCGGCATCTACGGCGACGCCAGCCCGGCCGACTTCCAGGAGGCCTACCTGCGCCAGGTGTTCGCCTTCCTAGGCATTTCGAGCATCGAGGTCCTGCGCGCCGAAGGGCTGAACCTCTCGCCTGAGAATCGCCAGCAGGGCCTGGCGGCGGCGCATGCCGCCATCGGCCGCACGACCGCCGCCGCGGCCTGAGGATCGCGGCACGCTCGGTGATCGATCCGAGCGCCGTTTTTCGAGAAGTGCTTGAAGCCGGACCTTTCCCGGCTCCCGCATGCGCAAGCGGCGGGAGACGGTCCGGCCTCCGCAGCGGTCCTCCCCGTCCGCTGCGGATCTCCCCGATCGACAGGTTTCATCGAACTGTCGATCTGCTGCAAACCCCGTGTCCCCCCGGAGCACCGTGGCCGCCAAGGATGGCGCCGCGGTGTGTTTGTTCTGGGCCGACGGCAACCCGCGCCGCGGATTGATCGATCTCAAGCCCGGCCTGCCCCCGGCGATTACCCTGTCGACTTCGCGGCCCTGCCCGCCCCGCTGTCGATCCGCCCCATGAGCTCCAGCATCAACGCCCGTCCCTGGTTCCGCGAACCCATGGTCTGGCTGGTCATCGCCCTGCCCCTGACCGCCGTCGTCGCTGGACTCAGCACCCTGGCGATCGCCATCCGCTCCGGCAGCAACGACGCGGTGCCCGATGTGGTGCGCCGCACCCTGCAGATCCAGGACGCCGACATCGCCGCTGACCGCCGCGCCATCGAGCTGGGCCTGCGCGGCGAGCTGAGCATCGACCTGGAGACGGGCGCCATCGCCGCGCGGATGCAGGGTCTGAGCGACGGCGTGCCGTCTCTCACCTTGCGCCTGCTGCATGCCGGCCGCGCCAGCCGCGATCTGGAGATCCGCCTGATCCAGTCGGGCGAGGCTTGGCACGGCCGTGTCGACGGCGCCGCCGGCCAGGCCTGGAACATCGAGCTTTCTTCGCCGGACCACAGCTGGCGCGTCGGCGGCCGGCTGGACCCCGGCGCGACCCGCAGCGAACTGATGCCCATGCTGTCGGGCGGTTGAACCCGGCCATGGACATGCGCAGCCCCGCCTGCCACCACTGCGGCGAGCCGCTGCCGGCCGCCCCCGTGCTAACCGAGTTCAAGGGCGCGCAGCGCGCGTTCTGCTGCGGCGGCTGCGCGGGCGCCGCGCGCTTCATCGAGCAGGCGGGTCTCGGCGACTACTACAAGCTGCGCGAGGAGCAGGGCCGCCGCGTCGGCGAGGACGCGCAGGACTACAGCGCCTTCGATCGCGAGGACGTGCTGGCCGAGCACAGCCGCGTGCCGGCCGAGGCGCCGGACTGCCGCGAGTTGACCCTGATCGTCGACGGCATGCGCTGCGCGGCCTGTTCCTGGCTGATCGACCGTGCGCTGGGCTCGCTGGACGGCGTGGAGGACGTGCAGTCGAACGCGATCAGCGGGCGCGTGCGCCTGCGCTGGCGACCGGCGCGGCTGCGCCTGTCATCGGCACTCGAACGCCTCGCGGGGCTGGGCTATGCCGCTCACCTGTCGCCGGGCGAAGGGCTGGAGCGCGCGCGCGCCGCCGAACGCCGGCAGCTGCTGCTGCGTCTCGGCGTGGCGGGCCTGGGCAGCCTGCAGGCGATGATGTTCGCCGAGGCGCTGTACCTCGACTTCGCCAACCAGATGGCGCCGGCCACGCGTGACTTTTTCCGCTGGATCACCTTCGCGGTGTCGGCGCCGGTGGTGTTCTACGCCGGCTGGCCCTTCCTCGCCGGCATGGTCAAGGAGCTCCGCCAGCGTCGCCTGGGCATGGACACGCTGATCGGCAGCTCGGTATTGCTGGCGTACTTCGCAAGCCTCGTCGAAACCCTGCGCGGCGGCGCTCACGTCTGGTTCGACGCGGCGGTGATGTTCGTGTTCTTCCTGCTGGTGGCGCGCTATCTCGAACGCATGGCGCGGCAGCGCGCGAATGCCGCAGTGGATGCGCTGGCGCAGGCGCGGCCGGCGCTGGCCTGGAGGCTGGATGCCAGCGACGAAGCCGTACAGGTGCCGGTGGCCGCGCTGGCGGTGGGCGACCGCGTGCGGGTGCCGGTGGGCGAGGCGCTGCCGGCCGATGGTGTGCTCGACATGCCTGCCGCCGAAGTCGACGAAGCCCTGCTCAGCGGCGAATCGACGCCAGTGACCAAGCGCGCCGGCGACGAGGTCTATGCCGGCAGCGTCGCCCGCCTGCAGCCGCTGCGCCTGCGCATCACCCGCACCGGCCAGGACACCCGCCTCTCGCATCTGACCCAGCTGGTCGAACGCGCGCAGAACGCGCGGCCGCGGGTGGCGCAGATCGCCGATCGCGTGGCCGGCCACTTTGTTGCCGCGCTGATGGTGTCGGCGGCGCTGACCTTCGCGGTGTGGTGGCAATTCAACCCTGAGCGCGCCTTCGAGGTGATGCTGGCGGTGCTGGTGGTGAGCTGTCCCTGCGCCCTGTCGCTGGCGATTCCGGCCGCACTCGCCACCGCCGGCAACACCCTGACCAAGCTCGGTGCCCTGCCCCTGCGCGGCGATGCGCTGAGTGATCTGGCCGACGTCGACACCGTGCTGCTGGACAAGACCGGCACGCTCACCACCGGCAGCCCTCAGATCGCGCGCGTCGAGGCGCTGGCCGAACTAGATGCCGAGGCCGTCACCCGCATTGCCGCGGCGCTCGAACGCGACGCTGGCCACCCGTTGGCGCGCGCTTTCGCGGGCATCGCGGCACCGCGCGCAGAAGCGATCGAAGTCAGCGCCGGCGCGGGCGTTGCGGGCGAGGTCGAAGGCCGGCGCTGGCGCATCGGCCACGCCGGCTTCGCCGCCGGTCTCGACCACGATTTGCCGGGCATCTGGCTGGGCGACGGCGCTCGCGCCATCGCCCGGTTCGAGTTGGTCGATGCCCCGCGCAGCGATGCGCATGAAGCGATCGCCGCGCTCCGTACCCAGGGCCTGCGCGTCGAGGTGCTGAGCGGCGATGCGCCCGAGGCGGTCGAGGCCACGGCGCGCACGCTCGGCATCGAGCGCTGGTCGGCGCGGGCCACGCCAGAATCGAAGCTGGCCCGCCTGCGCGAACTGCAGGCGCAGGGCCATCGCGTGCTGATGCTGGGCGACGGCATCAACGACGCGCCGGTGCTGGGCGGCGCCGATGTCTCGTTCGCGCTGGCCTGCGGCGCGCCGATGGCGCATCGTGCGGCCGACATCGTGCTCTCGGGCGAACGCCTGATGCGCCTGCCGCAGGTGGTGCAGCTGGCCCGGCGCACGCGCCGGATGATCCGTGAGAACCTGGCCTGGGCGCTGGTCTACAACGCCATCGCCCTGCCCTTTGCCGCCGCCGGCTGGGTCACCCCCTGGATCGCTGCGCTGGGCATGGCGGGCTCGTCCCTGCTGGTGACGCTCAATGCCCTGCGGCTCGGGCGCAGCGCTGCGTGGACGCTTCCGGATACGGCCAGAATGTCGCCTCCGACCTTGCCCGAGTCCCCTCGATGAGCGTGCTGATCTATCTGGTGCCGGTCAGCCTGGTGCTGCTGGGGCTCGCGGTCTGGGCCTTCTGGTGGGCGGTCAAGCGCGGCCAGTTCGACGACCTCGACACCCCGGCCATCGACATCCTCGCCGAGGACAGCAAGGACCGCGATCTGAAGAACACCGCCGAAGCGCGCGCGCAGGCCGAGCGCGAGCAGCCGTGAAAGGGCTCGACACCCCATGCCGATCGACTGGCTGAGCCTGGGCGCCGCACTGATCGCCGGACTGCTCGGTGGCGTGCACTGCGTGGCCATGTGCGGCGGCGTCGCCGCCGGCATCGCGGTCAGCGCGCGCGCGCAGACGCCGGGCGAGGCCTGGCGCATGGCCTGGCGCAGCAACCTCGGGCGTATCACCGGCTACACGCTGGCGGGTCTGCTCGTAGGTGGCTTCGGCGCGGGTCTGATCGCACTCGCGCGCAGCGATGCCCTGCTGCTGGGCGCGCGCATGGCGGTGGGTGCGGTGCTGGTGCTGGTCGGCCTGCGCATGCTGTTTCCCGGCGCCGGCTTCAACCTGTTCGCCAGACCCGGCGCTGCGCTGTGGGCGCGACTGGCGCCGCTGCAGCAGCGCCTGCTGCCGGCCAACACCGCGGCGCGACAGTTCGCGATGGGCCTGCTTTGGGGCTGGCTGCCCTGCGGTCTCAGCCTGACCCTGCTGTCGGCCGCCTGGCTGAGCGCCGATGCCCTGCAGGGGGCACTGATCATGGCCAGCTTCGGCCTCGGCACCCTGCCGCTGATGCTGCCGCTGACCTACAGCGGCGCCCGCGCCCTGCGCTGGCTGCAGCGCCCCGGCGCCCGCCGCGCCGCCGCCGCACTCGTCATCGCCTCGGGCCTGCTGACCCTGGCCGCGCCCTGGCTGGCGCAGATCCCGGCAGTGCATGGTGTGTTGGAAGCGCTGGGCTGCAGGACGCTCTGAGGCCAAGCGGGAGATCGGATCAGGCGCGCGGCCCGGCAAAGGCGATGACCTGATCGATCCGCTCGCTGCCGGTGAGCAACATCATCAGCCGATCCACGCCCAACGCCACGCCGGCACAGTCAGGCAGGCCATGCTGCAGGGCCGCCAGCAGGTGCTCGTCGATCGGCAGCTCGGCATCCCCGCGCGCGCGGCGACGCTGGTTGTCGCGTTCGAAGCGCGCACGCTGCTCACCCGCGTCGCTCAGCTCGTGGTAGCCGTTGGCCAGCTCGACCCCGCCGACGTAGACCTCGAAGCGGCAGGCATGCGCCTCGGCGCCCGCGCCCGCCACCCGCGCCAGCGCGCACTGGCTGGCCGGAAAGTCGTAGAGCAACAACAGCTCGTCGCGCGGCAGTACCGGCTCGATGCGATGGGTCAGCAGCAGGTCCAGCCAGTCATCGCGCTCCAGGCCGTCGGCGTCGATGTCATGGCCGGCCAGCGCCACGCGCAATTCAGCTTCGCTGGCCAGGGCCGGGTCGATTCCCGTGTGCTCGCGGAACAGCGCACGGTAGCTCGAACGCCGAACTTCCAGCGTGCGGCCCACAAGGGCGAAGGCCGACAGCAGCAGCTCGGCGACCTCGTCCATCAGCCGGTAGTGGTCGATGCCCAGCCGGTACCACTCGAGCATCGTGAACTCGGGATTGTGGCGGCCGCCGCACTCGCCATCGCGGAACACCCGCCCCAGCTCGTAGCAATCGCCCACGCCGGCCGACAACAGACGTTTCAGGGGGAACTCGGGGGAGGTGCGCAGATAGCGTCGGCGCGAGGCGCCGGCGTTCGGGCCGCTGTAGTCCAGCGCGAAGCTGCGGATATTCGGCTCGGTGTTGCCGGCCGCCGACATCAGCGGCGTCTCCACTTCGAGCACGCCGCGCGCCGCGAAGAAGGCACGGATGCAGTGGTTCAGTCGCGCCCGCAGGCGCAGGGCCTCGATGCCGGCACCGGGGCGCCAGTCCGAATGCACCGGCCTTACTCGATGCCCTGGCCGATGCGGCCGAACTCGAAGTCGCTGTTGAACCAGATCAGAAAGGCGCGGCCGACCAGGTTGCGCTCGGGCACGAAGCCCCAGGCGCGGCTGTCGAGACTGTTGTCGCGGTTGTCACCCATCACGAAGTAATGGCCCTCTGGCACCACCCAGCGGCCCTCGCCCTGACGTCCAAGTTGGGTCGGACGCATCAGGATCTCGTGCTCGCGCTCACCGAGGGTTTCGCGAAGGTGGTCCGCCCCATCCATCTCGCGCCCGGCCCCCACGCCGATGTAGCGGCCGATGCGCTCCTGCGGCTGCGGCTCGCCATTGATGAACAGAGTCTTGTTGCGGTAGACGACCTCGTCGCCCGGCAGGCCGATCACGCGCTTGATGTAGTTCTCCTTGGGGTTCACCGGGTAGCGGAACACCACCACATCGCCGCGCTGCGGCTCGCCGAGCTCGACGATCTTGGTGTCCAGCACCGGCAGACGCAGCCCATAGGTGAACTTGTTGACGAGGATGAAATCGCCGTCCTGCAGGTTCGGCATCATCGAACTTGAAGGAATGCGGAAGGGCTCGGCCAGGAAGCTGCGCACGATCAGCACGATCAGGATGACCGGGAAGAACGAGCGGGAGTACTCGACGATCACCGGCTCGCGCACCACCTCGGTGCCCAGGCTCGACCCCGCCTGCGCGCGCTCGGCGCGGGCCTTGGCGAAGAACAGGGCGTCAATGCCCCAGACGATGCCGGTGAATGCGGCCAGACCAACCAGCAGGGCAGCGAAGTCGAAGTTCACGTGGGGGCGTTCCAGGAGATTGAGAGTGGGATCGAAGCGGAAACCGGGTCTTACTTGTTGTCGACCTGAAGCACCGCGAGGAAGGCTTCCTGCGGAATGTCCACGCTGCCGACCTGCTTCATGCGCTTCTTGCCTTCCTTCTGCTTCTCCAACAGCTTGCGCTTGCGGCTGACGTCACCGCCGTAGCACTTGGCCAGCACGTTCTTGCGCAGGGCCTTGACCGTGGAGCGCGAGATGATCTGCGCGCCGATCGCGGCCTGGATGGCGACATCGAACATCTGCCGCGGAATCAGCTCGCGCATGCGCTCGCAGATGTCGCGGCCGCGCCGGTCGGCATGCATGCGGTGACAGATCATCGAGAGCGCGTCGACGCGGTCGCCGTTGATCAGCACGTCGAGGCGCACGAAGGGGCCCGGCTCGAAGCGCTGGAAGTGGTAGTCGAGCGAGGCATAGCCGCGGCTCACCGACTTCAGGCGGTCGAAGAAGTCCAGGACCACCTCGGCCATCGGCAGCTCGTAGCTGATCTGCACCTGGCTGCCCATGTAGTGGATATTCTTCTGCACGCCGCGCTTCTCTTCGCACAGCTTGATGACGTTGCCGACGTAGTCGGGCGGCGTCAGCACATTGGCGAGGATGATCGGCTCGCGGATCTCGTCGATCTTGTTGACCGGCGGCAGCTTGGCCGGGTTGTCGAGGGTCAGCGTCTCGCCGTCGGTGGTCAGGACCTCGTAGACCACCGTGGGTGCCGTGGTGACCAGATCTAGGTTGTACTCGCGCTCCAGGCGTTCCTGCACGATTTCGAGGTGCAGCATGCCAAGGAAGCCGCAGCGGAAGCCGAAGCCCATGGCCTCGGAGCTTTCCGGCTCGAAGCGCAGGGCGGCGTCGTTCAGGCGCAGCTTCTCCAGCGCCTCGCGCAGGGCCGGGAAATCCTCGGCATCGACCGGGAACAGGCCGGCGAACACGCGCGGCTGCATTTCCTGGAAGCCCGGCAGCGGCTGCGCCGCGGGCTTGGCCGCGAGCGTGATGGTGTCGCCGACGGGCGCGCCGTGGACGTCTTTGATGGACGCGCACATCCAGCCAACCTCGCCCGGACCCAGCTTGTTCTTCACCAGGCGCTTGGGCGTGAACACGCCGACCTGGTCGATCTGGTGCACGCGGCCGGTCGACATCACCTGGATCTTCTCGCCGGGGATGAGGTCGCCCTGCACCACGCGCACCAGCGAGACCACGCCCAGGTAGTTGTCGAACCAGGAGTCGATGATCAGCGCCTGCAGGCGATCGGTGTCGCCGACCTTGGGCGGCGGGATGCGCTGGACGATGGCTTCGAGCACATCGCGCACGTTCAGGCCCGTCTTGGCGCTGACCTGCAGGGCGTCGGTGGCGTCCAGCCCGATCACCGCCTCGATCTCGGCCTTCACCCGCTCGCAGTCGGCGGTGGGCAGATCGATCTTGTTCAGCACGGGAATCACTTCCAGACCCTGCTCGACCGCGGTGTAGCAGTTGGCGACCGACTGCGCCTCCACACCCTGGGCCGCATCCACGACCAGCAGAGCGCCTTCGCAGGCCGACAGCGAGCGGCTCACCTCGTAGCTGAAATCGACGTGACCCGGGGTATCGATGAAATTGAGCTGGTAGGTCTTGCCATCGAGCGCCGTATACGGCAGCGAGACCGACTGCGCCTTGATGGTGATGCCGCGCTCGCGCTCGATCGGATTCGAGTCAAGCACCTGGGCTTCCATCTCGCGTTCGGCCAGGCCACCGCAGATCTGGATGATGCGGTCAGCGAGCGTGGACTTGCCGTGGTCGACGTGGGCGATGATGGAGAAATTGCGGATGTGCTGCATGCGTGGGGCCGCGCGGCCCGCCTCGGTCTGGGCGAAATGACCGGGCATTATAGCCCGCGGCCAGCCGCAGGCCGGGATTCGGGAGTGGGGATTCGGGATTCGTTGAGCCGGCACTTGCGGCCGTGAGGCCTGCGCCACACCGCAGCACCGCCCTCACGAAGAGCTCACAACTGGAAAACCCCGGAACTGGCGCAATGCTTCGCGCTCTTCAACGAATCCCGAATCCCCACTCCCGAATCCCGGCTTCTAACCCATCGGACTGAGCAGCTGGGCAAGGAAATGCCCCAGCACCCGCGGCTCGGCGATCAGCATGAAGACCAGGCCATAGACCGCACCCCAGAGGTGCGCGCTGTGGTTGATGCGGTCATCGCCCCTGCGGTCCATATAGACGCTGTAGCCGATGTAGAGCGCGCCGTAGATCACTGCAGGCACCGGCAGGAAGAACACGAAGATCAGGTTCCAGGGCGCCAGCAGGATGAAGGCGAACAGGACCGCCGAGACCGCGCCCGAGGCGCCCAGCGTGCGGTAGTGCGGGTCGCGGGCGTGGCGGAAGTAGCCCGGCAACACCGACACCAGCAGCGCGGAGAGATAGAAGAAGGGAAACGCCCACAGGCCGAAGCGCTCGGCCATGAAACCCTCGATCAATCGCCCGAAGAAGAACAGCGTGATCATGTTGAACAGCAGGTGGCCGACATCGGCATGCACCAGCCCATAGGTGAACAGGCGCTCGTACTGGCCGCGCTGCACCGCCGGCGTCCACAGCAGCAGGCGATCCAGCAGGCCGGGCCGTTCAAAACACTGCCAGCTGACCAGGCCGGTGAGCAGGATGAAACCGAGCGTGAAGGGAAAGTCGAAGGACATCAGTCGCTCCCCGGCAGTTCGAAGGGCCCATGGGCGGATTCGGCGCGCTGCCAGGCCGGCCGCGCCTTGACCCGGGCCACGAAATCACGCACACGCGGCAGCTCCAAACCGCTGCGCTCCACCGCGGCCATCAGCGGGTAGCTCATCTGGATGTCGGCGGCGGAGAAGGCATCGCCGGCGAACCAATCGGACTTGGCGAGTTGCTGCTCGACAAAGCGGAAGTGGGTCTGCAGCTGGGGGCGGATGTAGTTGGCGATCACTTTCGCAGACAAGCCCTTCACAACGGGCCTGACGAAGAAGGGCATGGGCTGGGTCGGCAAGCGCGAGAACACCAGGGCCAGGATCAGCGGGGTCATCAGCGAGCCTTCGGCGTAGTGCAGCCAGTAGCGGTAGTCGAGCGCCGCCTGCGCGCCGGCTTTGGGCTTGAAGCGGCCGGCGCTGTCGTAGCGCTCCACCAGATACTCGAGGATCGCCCCGGACTCGGCGACCGTGACCTCGCCATCGGTGATCACCGGCGATTTGCCGAGGGGATGCACCTTCATCAGCGACTTCGGCGCCAGGATCGTCTTGGGATCGCGCTTGTAGACCTTGACCTCGTAGGGCTGGCCCAGCTCCTCCAGCAGCCATAGCACGCGCTGGGAGCGCGACTTTTCCAGATGATGGACGACGATCATGGGCAGCTTCCGGGCTGGACGAGGGCGCCAAGGGTAGCCCACGCGCCCTCCGCGCGGCCTCCTCGCCGGGTCTTCACGTTTTCCGGCTAACCTGTGCGCCCTTTCCACCCCGCACAGGCGCAGCCCATGAGCATCCAGATCGGCGACTCCATCCCCGAAGCCACCTTGAACCTGCTGCGCGACGGCGTACAGGCCGTGACCACGTCGGACATCTTCAAGGGCAAGAAGGTGGTGCTGTTCTCGGTGCCGGGCGCATTCACCCCGACCTGCTCGGCCAAGCACTTGCCGGGCTACGTCGAGAAATTCGAAGAGTTCCAGCGCCGCGGCATCGACGTCGCCTGCATGGCGGTCAATGACGCCTTCGTGATGGGTGCCTGGGGCAAGAGCCAGAACACCCCTGACGGTCTGATGATGCTGGCCGACGGCAACGGTGCCTTCACCCAGGCGCTGGGCCTTGAACTCGACGCCACCGCCTTCGGCATGGGCCTGCGCAGCAAGCGCTTCGCCCTGTATGCCGAAGACGGCGTGGTCAAGCTGCTGCACGTCGAAGCCCCGGGCGAGTTCAAGGTGTCCTCGGCCGAATCGATCCTCGCCGCGCTCGAGGCCTGAAGCCGGCCCGGGCGTCCGGCGCCCGCGCTGATCCCGACGAAACGGGCGCCTTGAGGCGCCCGTTTCGCGTTCATGGCTTGCGTGCGATGCACAACGCCCTCACCTTGCCGCCATGAATAGCCCTGCCCCCGCCGTCGACCACCGCCGCACCACCCGCGCGGTGGTGGCCACCCTGCTGCCCTTTTTGAAGC
Source organism: Aquimonas voraii (assembly GCF_900101825.1). Taxonomy (GTDB): domain Bacteria; phylum Pseudomonadota; class Gammaproteobacteria; order Xanthomonadales; family Xanthomonadaceae; genus Aquimonas; species Aquimonas voraii. The sequence continues at coordinate 627,777 of NZ_FNAG01000001.1, read as the reverse complement.
CCTACCGCGGCCGCATCGCCCTGGCGCTCGCCTGCCTGATGGCGGCCAAGCTGGCCGGCCTGACCGTGCCGATGATCCTGAAGAACCTGGTCGACGGACTGAATCTGCCCTCCGACGCCACCAGCCTGATGCTGGTGCTGCCGGTCGGCCTGCTGCTGGCCTACGGCGCCGCACGCCTGTCCGAGCGGGTGTTCACCGAGCTGCGGCAGATCGTGTTCGCGCGGGTGATGGCGCGCAGCGCACGCACGGTGATGCTGAAGGTGTTTCGCCACCTGCATGCGCTCAGCCTGCGCTTCCATCTGAACCGCAAGACCGGCGGCGTCAGCCGCGACGTCGAGCGCGGCGGCAGTTCGATCTCCGACCTGCTCGACTGGACGCTGTACACGATCTTCCCGACGATCATCGAAGTCACGCTCGTCACCATCGTTCTGGTGGTGCTCTACGACACCGGATTCGCGGTCATCACCGGGCTGACACTGGTCGCCTACATCGTCTGGACCATCCGCGTCACCGAGTGGCGCACCAAGTTCTACCGCGCGTCCGTCGAAGCCGACACAGCGGCCAGCGCTTCGGCCGTGGATTCCCTGTTGAACTACGAGACGGTCAAGTACTTCAACAACGAGGAACACGAAGCCCAGCGCTTCGATACAAGCCTGCGCACCAAGGAAGAGGCCGAGGTGCGCAGCTACAAGACCCTGGCCGTGCTCAACATCGGCCAGAACGCGATCATCTCGCTCGGCGTCACTGCGCTCATGTGGCGCGCCGCTTCGGGCGTGGTGTCCGGCGAGCTCACGGTCGGTGATCTGGTGCTGGTCAACGCCTATCTACTGCAGCTGGCGGCGCCGCTGAACTTCCTCGGCATGATGTACCGCGAGGTCAAGCAGGCGCTGACCAATATCGAGAAGCTGTGGAACCTGCTCGACGAGAACCGCGAGGTGCAGGACCGCGCCGACGCCCGCGTGCTGCAGGCGACGCGGCCGGTGCTCGAGTTCGAGGACGTGCGCTTCGCCTACGACGAGCGCCGCGAGATCCTGCACGGGATCTCTTTCCGGATCCCGGCCGGCGGCACGGTCGCGGTGGTCGGCCATTCGGGCAGCGGCAAGAGCACGCTGGCGCGCCTGCTCTACCGCTTCTACGACGTGGGATCCGGCCATATCCGCATCGACGGACTCGACCTGCGCGACTACACCCAAGACAGCCTGCGCGCAGCGATCGGCATCGTTCCGCAGGATACCGTGCTGTTCAATGACAGCATCCGCTACAACATCCGCTACGGCCGCGTCGACGCCAGCGATGCCGAGGTCGAGGACGCTGCCCGCGCAGCGCACATCCACGACTTCATCGCCGCCCTGCCGGAAGGCTACGACAGCCCGGTCGGCGAGCGTGGCCTGAAGCTCAGCGGCGGCGAGAAGCAGCGCGTGGCGATTGCCCGCGCGCTGCTCAAGAACCCCGCCATCCTGATCTTCGACGAAGCCACCTCGGCGCTCGATTCGAAATCCGAGCGCGCCATCCAGGCCGAGCTCGACCGCATCCAGCAGGGCCGCACCACGCTGGTGATCGCGCATAGGCTGTCGACCATCATGAATGCCGACCGCATCCTGGTGATGGACGCCGGCCACATCATCGAGCAGGGCACGCATGCCGAACTGCTGGCGGCCGACGGGCACTACGCGCAGATGTGGCGGCTGCAGCAGCGCGAGCGCAGCCAGACCGCGACGACAGACGCGACTGCCGCCGCGGAACGCGACTGAAGCCGCGAGGGCTCACTGCGCCGCTGCGGCGACTCGACTCCCTCGCCCGCCGCTTCAACGCGTGCGCTGGACCGCGTAGCCGGGGTCGAACAGCACGCCATCGATGCGCGCGCGGATCCGGCCGCCGCCGACGCTGACCTCGCGCCACGCGATCACCTCGCCGGTGTTGCGCTCGGCAAGCAGCAGGTGGCCGTGCCCATAGTCCGGGTCCGTGGGCTTGGCCAGATGTGCGCTGCCGGGGCTGGTCCAGTCGCCCGCAGGCAGCGGTTCGCGGACGAGGTCGACGACGCGCCCGGCCTTCATCATCGACACGAGCAGCGAGTTGCCGGGGGCATCCAGCCAGACCAGGTCCTCGTAGCCATCGCCATCGAGGTCGACCGCCGCGACCGGCTGCTCGTCGGCCAGCGGCGCCAGGCTGTCGACGGACAGGGGCTTGCCGAACTGCATGAACAGCAGCAGCAGCTTGCCGTTGGCGGGGTCGCGGAACACCAGATCCTGCTGGCCATCGCCGTTGAAGTCCCCGCTCAGCACGTAGCGATGCTCCGCCGGCACGTCGAGTTCGCCGCTGCGCTCGCAGCCCTCGCTGACAAAGACACACAGCACCGTGCCGTAGCGCCCCGTGCCGCGGTCGCGCACCACGGCATCGGCGCGCGGATCGGCATCGATCTGCACGAGATCCAGCACCTCGACATCGGGGCCCAGCAGGGCGCTGCCGATCGCCGCGACGCCGCCGCGTCCGTCGCCCACCTGATACTGGCTGCGTTCACCCGCAAGCGCCCGATCCAGGGGATCGCCCGCAGCGTTGGCGATGCGTTCGCCGTCGATCCAGGGCAGGCGCGAATCCAGCGGCAGTTTGATCCAGCTTGCCGAAGCGACCGAGAGGTACTCGTAGTCGCCGCTGGAGACATCGCGTCGCACCAGGCTGCTGGCCTCGATCGACTCCAGCGCCAGCGCGGGACGGAACACCACCACGTCGCCCAGCGAGGTCCGCAGCGGCGCATGGAAGCCGTCGCCCGCGTAGTCGAGTTCGATCGCATAGCGCCCTGCGAAGGGAAAGAATCCGCTGAGCGGCGCATCGATCCGCAGTCGCCCCGCGCTCAGCAGGCCACTGCCGAGGATCGCCTCGCCGGTGGCGCTCACCGCACGCAGTTCGACGCGGCCCTCCGGCAGTCTCGCCAAGCTCGAACGCAGCTCCACCGCGAGCTGGCGGGGACCGCCATGCGCTGGCAGCGGCGAGGGCAAGGCCGGCGCCTGCACCTGCGGCGTCGGTGCGGCGGTTGCCGGAAGGCAGGGCGAAAGCTCCGAGGTGTTGCCATCGGCATCGGTGGCGGTGGCCGAGATCACATCCCCCGCGCGCAGACCACCGCCGGGCAGGACCTGGGCCTGCAGGACGAAGCGCGCGCGTCCTGCGGCATCGGTCTGCACCGTGCCGAAGCCCAAGTGGAACTCGGCGCTGTCGCGCCCACTGGGATGGCAGCGACGCGCACTGTAGAGATCGATGCGGTAGCTGGCATGGGCGGCCGAATCCAGCTGTCCCTCGACGCCACCGCGGCTGCTGGCGAAGCTGAGTACGGGGTGGTTCTGCAGGCGGTTGGGACCGCTGTCGGCATCGCCCGGGTCATTGGCGGGCGGAGCAAAGGCGCGGGCCGGATCCAGCCCGATGCTGCGCTGGGCGATTTCAGTGAACAGATTGCCGCTCAAGGTGTTGCGTTCGCCTGCGAGCTGAGGAGTGGCGCCGCGGTTGTCGCCGAGCAGGATGCCGGCGTTGGCGCGACCGATGCGGTTGTCGATCACCCGGTTGTTGTCGGCCCCGGAACTGATGCGGACTCCGGCGTCGACCCAGGCGCCCGCGCCGTTCCACAGGTCGATGCCGATACGATTGCCCTGCACGCGGTTGCCGCGGGTGCCGACCGCGCTGCCGCTCAGGCCAATGGCGCTGCCCTGCGTCTGCGAGACCCAGTTGTCGCTGATCGTGCTGTCACGCAAGCCCAGGTAGCCCTGTTGCACCGCGACCGAATACGCCGTAAGCAGCCGCGGTGGCGGGTTGAAGGCGATCAACCCGCCGACGATGCCGGAGCCGGCCACGAAGTTGGCCAGGCTGGAGCTGCCGTAGCCGTCGTAGCCCACCCAGTTGCCGCTGATCCTGTGGCCCGTGCCGGTGAGCTGGATCGCTGAACTGCCGGAGCCGCCGATCAGGTTGCGCTCGACCCGCATGCGGTCGGCGTGGATCGCCGAGATCGCCGCGCCCGCGACCGGCTCGGCCCGGCGGGCGGCATCAACGCCGACCCGGCAGAGCACCACCGCAGCCTCATCGGCGGCCAGCAGCACGCTGGTTTTGCCCGCACGCCCACCCAGGAAGACCAGGCCGCTGATCTCACTGCCTTCGCCGCCGCGCACCACAGCCAGCGCCGCGCCCAGGTTGTCCACGCTATCGGCCACCGCCGAGTCGTCGATCTGGACTCGGTAATCGCCATCGAGCGGCGTGGGGCCGGCGACGCTGCCCGGCTGGGTGAAGCCGAGCACGCGCGTGGGCGTGCGGATCTCGGGCAGCTCGGTCGCGAGCTGGATCGTCCATGGCCCCGGCCCGAAACGGGCGCGGTCGATGTCGAAGCGGATCGTCGAGAGATCGGGATGGGCGTTGGCCGCCTGCAGGGCCTCGCGAAGGCTGCCGGGGCCGACGTCCTCCGGGGTGGTGACGACAAGCTGCGCTGCCGAGAGCCCGGGCAGGGCCAGCAGGCCGGACAGGCCAAGACGGCGCAGCGCCTGGGGGATGCTCATGGTGTTCTCCTTCGGTGGACAAGCCGCTTCCCAGCCCGCAGCAGGCGCCGAGGGTCGCGGAGTGAGTGGCGGTGCGGGCGCGAGCGCCCGCGCTCAGAGCGGTTCGAAGCCGTTGCGGAAGATCGGCTCGCTCGATGGCGTCGGGAGCGGGCTGGCGTAGAACACGTCGGTGACCCCATTGCTGTCGCCGGCCACCAGGTTCGCGGCCTGCGACTCGAAGACCCAACTCGCGCCGTCCGGGGTCTGCGCCACGCGGCTGCCGCTGATGGCATCGCCCAGGGTCGAGGGCGAATCCAGACCCCGGCTGAGCAGCTGGAAGGCCGCGCTGGATCGCCGCCAGCGGAAGACCTGTGCAGGCTGGCCGGACAGCAGGTTACAGATCATCAGCACGTCGCCCGCGTTGCTGATGCGCCCCTCGCGGCAGATCGCCGCGGAGGCGGCCAAGGGCGGGCTGAAGTCGCTGGCCTGCGGCAGCGGGATGTTTTGCAGCGTGCCGCCTTCGGTGTCGACCACGAACAGGCGGCTGCCGGTAGCGCCCAGGTTGCTGGCCACCGAACGGAACACGACGTAGCGACCGTCGGCCGAGATCGAAGCCTGGTCAGAAGTCCCGTTCGCCGCCTCACCGCTGCCGTTCCGTGACAACAGGCGGGTCGTGCCTGCGCTGCGATCGCGCAGATAGACCTGGGCCACGCCGAAGGTGTTGATGCCGCCAGCCACCGTGTCCGATGCGGCGGTGCTGAAGACCACGAAGCGCGCGTCGGCGGACATCGCCTGCGGAGTCAGCGGCTGCGCGCCGGCATTGCCGAAGCCGCCGCTGGCCGTGCGGTTGATGAGCTCGGTCGCGCCGGTCCCGAGATCCTTCAGAATGATATCGGCGACACCATTGCCATCGGCCGGCAGCAGGTTGCTGGCGAGCGTATGGAATGCCACGAAGCGGCCGTCGGCACTGAGGGCGGGGTGCCGCGAAGCCTCGTTGCCTGCCGCCCCGCCGGGGCTCTCGCTGACCCGCCGCACCGCCCCACCCACCTCCGCGCGGAACAGCTGGCTGCCGCTGCCGATCGGGCCCAGGTTGATGGCGGTGCTCTCGAACACGGTGTAGCGACCGTCTGCGGAGACCACTGGCGCGAAGCTGGCCGCATCGGCGGCCGCGCCGGTCGAGACGTTGCGGCTGAGCAGGCGCAGCTCGCCGCTGTCCAGCGAGTAGCGGAACACCTGCAGAAGCCCGCTGGCGCTGAAGTTCGGCGAGGCGCTGACGAAGACGACATGGCGTCCATCCGTCGACAGCCACGGATCGCGTACAGCCTCGGTGGCCTGGGTCGGCGGAGCGCCGGGCGCCAGCACGCGGCGCAGCTCCTGCGCGAACGCCGCCGGGCTGCCGCCCGCCACTAGCAGGGCAAGAATCGAACACACCGTCGAAAAGGCCAGACGCATCTCAACACTCCGGGATCTGTTCCGCCGGACACGCATCCGGCCTCCTTCGACTTGCCATGACGCAAAGGGGACGCAGCGCGTATCACTGCGCTGCATCCGCCGCGCACGCGCGCCCGCGTCAGGCCGGCGGCAGCGGGAAGCGGTCCGGCCTGCCGCCCATGGGGGCGGACCGCTACACTCCGCGCCTGCTCCCGACCCGCGAATTCCGCATGCCCCCTGCCCTGCGCGCGCTCTGGCGCGCCTGCATCGAACGTCCCTGGCCCGTGTTCGCGGCCACGCTGGCGATCACCCTGTTCGCCCTGCTGCAGTTCCCGCAGGTGCGCATCGATACCGACCCCGAGAACATGCTGCCGGCCGAGCAGCCCGAGCGCGTGTTCCACAACGCCGCCAAGCAACGCTTCGGCCTGAGCGATGCGATCGTGGTCGGTGTCATCGCAACTGGCGAAAGCATCTACACGCCGCGCTCGCTGGCCGCCCTGCAGGCGCTGAGCGAGCAGGTGAAGCGCATTGAAGGCGTGGTCGAGGTCGACCTGATGTCGCTGGCCGAGGTCGACAACGTCACTCAGGGCGGGCCGGGCACGGTGCGCTTCGAGTGGCTGATGCGCACGCCGCCTGCGACCGAGGCCGAAGCGCAGGCCATCCGCGCGGCGGTCGAGCGCCTGCCGCAGGCCTACGGGACACTGGCCTCGGAAGACGCCCGCGCCGCCGCGCTGTACGTGCCGATTGAAGACAAGAACGAGAGCCACCGCATCGCCGGCGAGATCCGCGGCCTGATCGCCGCGCTCGACAGCGAGGATGCCTTCCACATCACTGGCCTGCCAGTGGCGGAAGACACCTTCGGCTACGAGATGTTCGTGCAGATGGCAATCTGCGCGCCGCTGGCGGGGCTGGTGATCTTCCTGCTGATGTGGGGCTTCTTCCGCAGCGCCCTGTTCGTGACCGGGCCGATGCTGGTGGCGATGGGCAGCGTCATCGTCACCATGGGCGCGCTGATCGGGTTGGGCTTTCCGGTCCACATCATGAGCTCGATGATCGCGATCTTCCTGATGCCGATCGCGGTGGTGGATGCCATCCACATCCAGTCGGACTTCGCCGAGCGCTATCGGCCCGGCGACGACGCCGGCACGGTGATGCAGGCGGTGCTGGGCGATCTGTTCAAGCCCATGCTGTTCACCAGCCTGACCTCGGCGGTGGGCTTCGCTTCGCTGCTGCTGACGCCGATCCCGCCGGTGCAGGTGTTCGGCGCCTTCGTGGCCTTCGGCATCCTGCTGGCCTTCGCGCTGACCATGACCCTGCTGCCGGCCTTCCTCTGCCGGCTGTCGCCGGCCACGCTGGCGCGCATCGCCGCGATCGACACCCAGCGCAGCCGTCTGTACGCGCCGCTGGCTTTCATCCGCTGCAGCTCGCAGCAGGCGCGTCCGCTGGTGTTCGGCATTGCACTGCTGGCCGTGGCCTTCAGCGCCGTCGGCATCCTGCGCATCGAGATCAACGACAACCCGGTGCGCTGGTTCAAGGCCAGCCACGAGATTCGCGTGGCCGATCGCGCGCTCAACGCGCACTTCGCCGGCACCTACGATGCCTGGCTGGTGCTGGCGCAGGACGTGGACGCCCTGCGCGCGGAGTGGACGCGCGAATGGTCGACGACGCCGGCAGACCCGCTGCGCGAGGCCGTGCTCGCCGCGCTGCAGTCCGAACCTGAGACGGCGAATGCCCTGCGTGCCGCGCAGGATGCGGTCGACGACAGCGACGCCGACTTCGGCCTCATCGAGGCCTGGACCGCACGCATCGAAGCGGCGCAGAGCCAGCTGGCGCGCTTCCAGCAGCCCGACATGCTGCGCTGGATCGAACAGCTGCAGCAGGCGCTGGATGATTCAGGCCTGGTCGGCAAGTCCAACGCCGTCACCGACATCGTCAAGACCGTGCACCGCGAGCTGCGCGGCGGTGATCTCGCCGAGAAGCGCATTCCCGACAGCCAGGCCGGCGTCGCCCAGACCCTGCTGCAGTTCCAGGGCTCGCACCGTCCACAGGACCTCTGGCACTTCGTCACCCCCGACTACCGCAGTGCGCTGGTCTGGCTGCAGATGACGAGCGGCGACAACCAGGACATGAGTCGGGTCGAAGATTTCGTCGCCGCGCATCTTGCGGCGCATCCGCTGCCTTCGGGCGTGAGCGCGCGCTGGGCCGGCAAGACGCACCTCAATCGCGTGTGGCAGGGCGAGATGGTGCACGGCATGGCGATGAGCCTGGCCGGCGCCTGGGGCGCCGTGCTGGTGATGATGCTGCTGCTGTTCCGCAGCCTGCCGCTTGGGCTCCTGGCCATGCTGCCGCTGACCCTGTCGATCGGCGTGCTTTACGGGCTGGTCGGCTGGATGGGCAAGGACTACGACATGCCGATCGCGGTGCTGTCGGCGCTGGCGCTGGGCTTGGCCGTGGACTTCGCGATCCACTTCCTGCAGCGCGCCCGCGCGCTCGCCGCCGAGCTGCGCGATGTCGAGGCCACGCTCGACGCCCTGTTCCGCGAGCCGGCGCTGGCGATCAGCCGCAATGCCATCGTGATCGCGGTGGGCTTCACGCCCCTGCTGTTCGCGCCGCTGGTGCCCTACATCACGGTGGGCTGGCTGCTGGCCGGCATCATGGCGCTGTCGGCCGTGGTCAGCCTGTACCTGCTGGCGGCCCTGCTGGGCGCCGGCAATGGATGGATGTTGAAGAGGATGATGCGATGAAGCCCGTACTGAAGACCCTCGCCCTTGCCCTGCTCGCCGCGCTCTCCGCAGGCCCTGCGCAGGCTCGCGAAGTCGACCCGCGCGCCGAAGCCATCGTGGCGAAGGCGCAGCAGGCCGCTCGCTACGCTGGCGACGACGGCCGCAGCCTCGCACGCATGCTGATCACCGATGGCCGCGGCCAGCAGCAGCAGCGCGTGTTCACCATCCTGCGCCGTGACATCGAAGACGGCGGCGACCAGGATTTCCTGGTCGTGTTCTCGCGCCCCGCCGACGTGCGCGGCACCGCGTTTCTGGTCAACAAGAAGACCGAGCGCGACGACGACCGTTGGCTCTATCTGCCCGCTCTGGACCTGGAGAAGCGCATCTCCGCCGGCGACAAGCGCACCAGCTTCGTCGGCTCGGATTTCTTCTACGAAGACATCAGCGGCCGCAACCCGGCCCTGGACTGGCATTCCATCGTCAGCGAAGGCGAGCGCGAGATCGTCATCCGCTGCGATCCCAAGGAACCGGACAGCGTCGAGTTCGCCTACTCGCATGCGGTCATTGATCCCGCGACCTTCCTGCCGATCCGCGCCGAGTACTACAACGCCGACGGCGAGCTGTTCCGCAAGATCGAGACGCTGGAGACCGCCGTGGTGCAGGGCCACCCGACCGTGATACGCAGCCAGGTCACCGACCTGCGCTCCGGCAGCAGCACGCTCATGGAAATGCGCAATCCGCAGTACGACCTCGGCCTCGACGCCAGCGCCTTCGGCACAGGCGCCCTGCGCAACCCGCCCCAGCAGTGGCTGCGCCCGTGAGTGCAGGTGTTCGTTTGCGGCCGCTGGCCGCGCTGCTGGCGCTCGGCCTGTCGTCTGCAGTGATCGCGCAGGACGACGACTGGGACGACTGGGGCGAGGAATCTCCCACCCAGTGGAGCGGCTACGTCGAAGCCGCCTACAGCACCCGCTTCGACCGCGACCCGCTGTTCGACAACCGCGCCAGCCGCGCCGAGCTGAAGGGCCAGATTGAGGTCAGCCACGACCTCGAGCGCGCGCAGCTGAGCGCCAAGCTCGATGTGCATGCGGATGGCGTCGAGGATGGCCTCTGGTTCGACCTGCGCGAGGGCATGCTCAGCCTGCCGGTGGGCAGCCGCGGCCATGCGCGCATCGGCCGCCAGGTGCTGTCCTGGGGCACGGGCGATCTGCTGTTCATCAACGACCGCTTTCCCAAGGATTTCGAGACCCCGCTGGCCGGCGGCGAAGACCTCTACTTCAAGGCGCCGTCCAACAGTCTGCGGCTCGACTGGCGCTTCGATGCGCTGAGCGTGGATCTCGCCTGGACGCCGCGCTTCACCCCCGACCGCTACATCGACGGCCAGCGTCTCGGCTTCTTCGATGCGCGCCGCGGTGAGCGCGTCGGCGGCCGCGACCTGATCGACGCGAGCGCGCCGGGCGGCAGCGAATGGGGCCTGCGTCTGCATCGCAGGCATGAAGGCATTGAGTACGCGCTGTACGCCTACCGCGGCTTCGACAAGCAGCCGCTGGGCGCCGACGCGCAAGGCCGGCCCAGCCACTTCCGCCGCGACAGCGCGGGCTTCAGTCTGCGCGGGCCTGTATTCGGCGGCATCGCCTCGTTCGAAGCAGGTCGCGAGTGGTCGAGCGCCGAGTTGGGGGCGAGCCCCGGAACCGTCGCCGCGCGCGTGCCGCACAAGAGCGCCGCGATGGTGGCCTTCGAGAAAGAGTGGCGACCCAAGCTGACCATCGGCCTGCAGCTCTACGTCGAGCGCCACGACAGTGAGCCCGGCAACCTCTCACCCCTCAATGGCGAATCACGCCGGCTGGTCTCGCTGCGGATCACGCGACAAGCCCTGCGCGATCGCCTGAACCTGAGCGCCATCGCCTTCCACTCACCCAACCAGCACGACCGCTGGCTGCGCCTCACCGCCAGCCATCGCCTGAGCGACCAGTGGCTGCTCGGCGCGAGCGCGAATGTCTTTGGCGGCCGCGTGCAGCGCTTCTTCGGCCAGCTGGAGGACGACAGCAATGCGGGGGTTTGGGTGCGGCGGCAGTTCTGATTCCCTGCGTTCGGAAGGCCGCACCACAGACGATTCGAGCCAACTCGATTCAGCGGGTGCTCTTCGGCCAAAGCACCACCAGGGCCACGCCGCCCAGCACCGCAACCGAGGCCAGCACCAGCCGCAGGCTCAAGGGCTCACTCAGTAGCAGCACGCCGGCCACCGCAGTGATCACCGGCACGCTGAGCTGCACGGTGGCGGCGGTGCTGGCGCGCAGCTGCGGCAGGGCGCGATACCAGATCGCGTAGCCCAGGCCCGAGGTGAGCGCGCCGGAAGCGATGGCGTACAGACTGCCCGGCGCATCGATCTGCATTGCATCAGGCGCAAGCAGCAGGGCGACCGCGAGGGCGGCAGCGGCCATCGGCACCGCGCGCAGGAAGTTGCCGGCAGTGACGGCGGTGGGCTCACCTGCGCCGCGTCCGCGCAGGCTGTAGACGCCCCAGGCCACGCCTGCAAGCAGCATCAGCAGGGCAGCACCGATCGGTGGCGCCGACAGCCCGGGCAGCAGCAGGCCGATCAGGCCCGCGATGGCGAGTGCGAAGCCGAGCGACTGCAGCGCGCCGAAGCGCTCGCCGCGCAGCAGGGCCCAGCCCAGCATGCTGGCTTGCACCGCACCGAACAGGATCAGGGCGCCGGTGCCGGCGCTGAGCCCGATGTAGGCGTAGGAAAACGCGATGGCGTAGGCAAACAGCGCGGCGGCGGAAATCCAGCTTCCGCTGCGCAGTTGCACCGGCGATCGCAGGCCGACCAGCAGAGCCAGCACGAGGGCACCCGACACCATGCGCAGCAGGGTGAAGCTGGCCGGGTCGATGGCGGTGTCGCGCAGGGCCGCGCGACACAGCAGGGAGTTGCCGGCGAAGGCCAGCAGCGCCAGTCCGGTCAAGCCGAACAGGGAGGATCGACGCATCTGCACCCGTCTCCGTGGCCGACTCAAGGACGGTATGGGGCGAGCCGCGAGAGGCGGCCCGCCCCAGGCCAGGACTTACTGGATCGAGCAGCTCTTGGCCTGCGCGCCGGGGCTGGCCGAGCTGCCGGCGATGCGGCGGACGATCACGGTCGTCGCTGCCCTCAGACCGGCGCTGTTCTCGATGATGTAGGTGAAAAGATCGGTGCCACACCAGTTGTCGTTGGGCACGTAGCGCACGCGGCCGTCCGGCAGCAGGGTGGTCGTGCCGCGAAAACCGCGGTTGACCGTGACGACACGGATGGCAAGGTTCTGCGGGTCGCTGTCATTGGCCAGCACATCGATTTCGACCGGGGTGATGCCTGGCGTGAAAGCCTCGTCGGCCACGGCAATCGGGCCCACCGGCGGCGACACCGTGATCACCAGGCTGGCGGTGTCCTCACCGCCCGCGGTGTTGCGGATGCGGTAGCCCAAGGTGACCACGCCGCCGAAGAAGTCCGCGTCCGGGCTGAAGGTGACACTGCCATCGGCGCTGAAGCTGACCGTGCCATTGCGGGCGCCCGTGACCTCGACCAGGGTCAGGGTGTCGCCCGAAGGATCGCTGTCGTTGGCCAGCACGTTGACCGTGATCGGCGTGCTGTAAGGGGTGGTGGCCACGTCCGAGAGCGCGCGCGGCGGCACCGCGGTGACGGTCACGGTGATGCGGCCTTCCACCTCCGCACCCGAGACGTTGCGAGCGCGGTAGCTGAAGGTGTCGCTGCCGAGAAAGCCAGCGGCCGGCGTGTAGGTGACCACGCCATCGGCGACAAAGCTGGCGCTGCCGTTCGAGGGCGTGCCGACGGCGACCAGGCTCAGCGCCTCGCCGGCGGGGTCGCTGTCGTTGCTCAGCACGTTGAAGCTGACCGGCGTGCCGCGCACGGTGCTGGCGGTGTCCGGGTTGGCCACAGGCGGGGCGATGCGCACGGTGATGTCCACTGTCGCAGTGGCGGTCAGTGCGCCATCGCTGATCGTGTAGGTGAAGCTGTCGCTGCCGGTGAATCCGGCACGCGGGGTGTAGAGCACGCTGCTGCCGCTGAGGGTGGCGCTGCCGTTGGCCGGCGCCGAGACCGTGGTGATCGTCAAGGTGTCGCCATCCGGATCGCTGTCATTGCCCAGCACCGCGATGCTCGCTGCACTGGCGTCGCGATCGACCGTCGCGCTGTCGTTGACCGCCAGCGGCGCGCGGTTGACCAGCACCTGCGGGCCGAGCTGTTCGCTCTGCTCGGTCTCCTCGAAGCGATAGACATCGACGGCGCGCTTGTGCGCGGCCGGGTTGCGCAAGGCGCGCTCGATCCAGGCGGGCGGTGCCGCCACCGGCTCACGCTTCCACTCGCTGCGCTTCTCGATGCGGGTTTCGCCCGGCACGCTGCGCTCTTCGACGCTGAGGAAGCTGACGTCGACGCGGCGGTTCTTCGCGCGGTTGGCTTCGCCGTCGTTGGGGAAGCGCGGATCGCTCTCGCCTTCACCGGAGACGTCCATCTCCTCGATCGACACGCCGTGGCTGGCGAAGAACTCCGCCACGGCACGCGCGCGGCGCTCGGACAGACCTTGGTTGTAGGCGTCGCGGCCGAGATCGCAGGTGTGTCCGACGATGCGGATGCGCGAGACGCGGCTGTCGGACTTCAGTGCCGCCAGCAGGGCATCAAGCTGCGAGGCATCGGCATCCTGCAGGCTGAAGCGGTCGAGCTTGAAGTAGGTCGCCGCGTCCATGCCGACCTCGTTGCGCATCAGCTGCGGCTCGCCAGCGACTTCGACTTCGGTGACGACTTCGACATCGCGATAGGGCTGCACCTCGCGATAGGCCTGGGCACCGCCGAAGTCATAGCGCCAGCTGAGCAGGCCGCGGGTGTCCGACCGATCCAGCACGAAATCCCCGGCGCGGCGCAGGGCCTCGATGCTGAGGCCGATGCTGTGGCCGGTGCCGGGGATGAACTTCTCGACGCCGAGGCTGAAGGTGTTCTGGTGCGAGCTGAAATCGCCCCACTCGCGGTCGAAGCCCGCCTGCAGACGCAGCTGGGCCTCTTCGAAGAAGCGGCCGAAGCGGGCGCCAAGGCCGTGGTCATAGGCCTGCTCGAACACGCGCGTCAGGGTGGTCAGGGTGCGCTGCTGGGTGAAGGGCCGTCCGGTGGCGTTGGTGCCGGTGATCGTGCTGACATCCACCCGCGTGCGGCTGTCCACCAGGCGCTCGTCGGTGAGGCCCGCCGAGACGTAGAGGTCCCCGAACCAGGTCTCGCGCTCCCAGCCGAAGCCCAGGCTGGCCTTGCGGTCACCCATGACGTTGCGATCCACCGCGGCGAACACCTTGGCCACGCTGGCGCCGCTCGGATCGGCGATGACCTGGTCCAGCGTGCGGCCGCCCCACAGCCAGTGCCAGCCGAGCTTCAAGCCGCCCGCGCCGCCCTGGCCGTACCAGCCTTCGACCATGCCGGTGGCGTGACCGCGGTGGGCGAAGAAGCCGAGAAACTCGCCGTTGACGTCGCCGTCGTCATTGATGCCGACGCCGATGCGGCCATTGCTGCCTACATAGGTGATCGGCACCACGCCCTTGGCGGGCGGCGGCGCGGTCTGCGCCTGGGTGACTCCGGAAGCGAAGGTGAGCAGCGCGGCCAGCAGCATCGGTCGGTGCATGGCGGTGTCCTTGTGGTTCGGCGCAGGGCGCATCGGACGCGAACTTTAACAGTTCGATCACAATCTCGTGGGGCGCATGCCCCTCGGTGAGCGCGTCGCCTCCTCATGGCGGGCTTCGCTGCAGCGCAGCTTGATGCCCACCCTACGCCTGCGTAGGGTCGCGCCCCGGGATTCACGCGAACGGACTCGACCGGCGCGCGCGGCAGGCCACAACAACAACAGGCCGCCCGCGAGCCGCACACCGCATCGACACGCTTTCGGGGAGGGAAGCATGTTCGTACGTTCGATCCGCGCCGCCCTTGCGGCCCTGCTGCTGTGCCTCGCATCCACCGCCGCGCTTGCACAGAGCGGCTACACCCAGACCCGACACCCGATCGTGCTGGTGCACGGCCTGCTCGGCTTCGACTCGCTGCTGGGCGTCTACGACTACTGGTACGGCATGCCGTCCGAGCTGCGCGCCGGCGGTGCGCGGGTCTACGTGGCGGATGTTTCTGCCAGCAATTTCAGTGAGGTCCGCGGCGAGCAGCTGATCCGCCAGCTCGACAGCCTGCGCGCCATCCACGGCCACGCGAAGTTCAACCTGATCGGCCACAGCCACGGCGGGCCGACCATCCGCTACGTCGCCGCGGTGCGCCCGGATCTGGTGGCCTCGGTCACATCGATCGGCGCGCCGCACACCGGCAGCAAGGTCGCCGATGCGCTCGACACCACCCTGCCCGTCGGTTCGCCACTGCGGCCGCTGGTGGCGGGCTTCGTCAACGCGCTGTCCGGCTTCATCGAGTTCCTGTCCGGCAGCCGCGACCCGCAGAACGCGCTGGGCGCGTTGGCCTCGCTGTCCTCGCGGGGTGCGGCCGACTTCAACCGGCGCTTCCCGCAGGGCATGCCGGCCACCGCGTGCGGCCAGGGCGCGGCGGTGGTCAACGGCATCCGCTACTACAGCTGGGGCGGCACGGCGGTGCTGACCCACGTGCTTGACGCCGGCGACCCGCTGCTGGGCGCGGGCAGCCTGTTCTTCGGCTTCGAGCAGAACGACGGCCTGGTCGGGCGCTGCAGCTCGCACCTCGGTGTTGTTCTGCGCGATGACTACCCCTGGAACCATCTCGACCAGGTCAACCAGGTGCTGGGCCTGACCCGCTGGTTCACACCCGATCCGAAGGCCGTGCTGCGCGCGCACGCCAACCGGCTGAAGAACGCGGGGCTCTGAAAGTCGTGCAAGCGCGGGAAGTTGCGCCTGCCGCGCTGGAATCGCAGGCGGCAAGACGCCGGCCTCTTCTGCTCGGCAGCGCAGTCGTGCTCGGGCTGTGGCTGCTCGGCGTGCTGCTGGTGCTACCGCAGCCGCCGGATGCTCGGAACGCGCGCGTACCGCTGGTCGAGGCGCCCCCGCAGGCCATCGCCACCGCGGGGATGACTGCGCGCGCGGCGCCCCATGGAGCTCAAGACGCCTTGACGGTGACGCTGTCCGCGCCGATCTCGTCAGATGAGAAGTCTCGCGCGTCCGACCGTCTCGCACGCAGCTCGCTGCGCGGCAGCGAAGTCGACGGCGAGCTTCGACTCGCCGCCGACGGCCGGCTGCGCATGGATGCCGCCACGGTGCGCTTCTCCGAGTACCACCTCGCCCTGCTCGGCGAGCTTCAGCTCAACGACATCCACGCCCTGCTGGCCGAGCACGCGGCACAGCGTCTGGGAGCGAGAGCCGTCGCGGAGGTGATGGCGGCGTTCGAGCGCTATCTGGGCCTGCGGCAGGCGCTCGCCGCGCTGCCCGCGGGCACATCGCTCACGGACACCCTGCAGGCGCGACGGGCGCTTGAACGGCAGTGGTTCGGCGAAGACGCCGAGGCCATGTTCGGCGAAGCCCGCGATCACGACGCCCGCACGGTGCAGCGACTCGATTCAAGCCATGCACACTCGAAGC
The DNA here is from genome assembly GCF_900101825.1 of Aquimonas voraii. Taxonomy (GTDB): domain Bacteria; phylum Pseudomonadota; class Gammaproteobacteria; order Xanthomonadales; family Xanthomonadaceae; genus Aquimonas; species Aquimonas voraii. Next base: position 611,555 of record NZ_FNAG01000001.1, on the reverse strand, counting down.
CTTCGCCCGAAGCGGTGGCACCGGCCGAGCGCGAGGCGCGCTCAGCACTACTGGCCGAAGAACAGAGCCGACAGTTCGAGGCGCTGGGCCTGCCTGCCGAACAGCGGCGCGCCGAGCGCGAGGCGCTGTGGGGCGCACAGGCAGCGGCGCGCCTGGACGCGCTTGACGCCGAACGCGCGGCCTGGGACGGACGGCTGCAGGCCTATGCGCGCGAGCGCGATCGACTGGTCAGATCGGGCACAGCCGACGCCGCAGCGCTCAACGCCCTGCGCCAGCGCAGTTTCGATCCGCGCGAGCGTCTGCGGGTCGAGGGCATGGAGCGCTCCGGCACGCTCTAGCCGCTTTGCTAAGAACTGCCTTCCGGGGAGTTTTTCAAGCAGGCGGTCCAGCGCAGCGGCTGAGGTGGTGACGTCGAGGTGCTGCGCCACAGACACGCCCTGCACCGTGGAAGTGGTGCCTCACAGGCGCAGCTTGCGCGGATTGGACGCGCGCTCCGATCGAGCGCTTCAGCGCTCCGGCAGCGGGATGAACTCGCTCTCGCCCGGAACTTCCGCGAATCGCCCTTCGGCCCAGTCCTGCTTGGCCTGCTCGATGCGCTCGCGGCTGCTGGCGACGAAGTTCCACCACACGAAGCGCGGACCCAGCGGGGCACCGCCGCACAGCATCAGGCGCGCCCTGCCCTGCGCACGCAGGCGCGGCAGGCTGCCCTCGTCCAGCACCACCAGCGCCCAGGGCGGCAGCGGCATGCCATCGAGTTCGGCCTCGCCTTCGACCAGGTAGAGCGCGCGCTCGATGTGTTCGGGCGGGATCTCCAGCTCGGCGCCGTCCTGCATCTCGATCGCCACGTACAGCGTGTCCGACTGCACGCCCACGGGCGAGCGCATGCCGAAACCGTGGCCGGCCACGCAGGTCAGCTCGACGCCGTCGCGCACGACGCGCGGCAGTGTGGATGCCGGGTGGTGCTCGAAGGCCGGCGGCATTTCGGCCTGCTCGACCGGCAGGGCGATCCAGGTCTGCAGGCCGTGGATCGGGTGCGCACGATCCTTGAACGAGTCTGGGCTGCGTTCGGAATGGACAATGCCTGAGCCCGCGATCATCCAGTTGACGTCGCCCGGCTGGATGTCCTGCACGCTGCCGAGACTGTCGCGATGGCGGATGCAGCCTTCCCACAGCCAGGTGACGGTGGCCAAGCCGATGTGCGGATGCGGGCGCACGGCGATGCCCTCGCCCGGCGGAAAGGTATGCGGGCCCATGTGGTCGAAGAACACGAAGGGGCCGATGCGGCGACGGCTGACGTGAGGCAGCGCGCGGCGCACCTTGAAGCCACCGAGGTCGTGCTCGCGCGGGTTGATGATCTCGGGCATGGGTCGGCCTCGGTGGCTGCAGAAGACGGGACACTGCCATGCCGGCGCCATCCCGCCAACCGCCGGACTGCATGCATTCGCTGAGTCGGTACAGGGGCGGCGGTCGAAAGAACACTGGACCCCGCCAACGCCGGGGCCGACGATGCGCGGGGATGACGAATCAGAGCGTCCTCTGAGAAGCACCCGATCCGAGAAGCGGCGCCTGGAGACCCTCAGGCGCCGGGAATCTGCAGTCGGTCGCCGACCCGCACCACATCGCCGCGCACACGCCCGGCATTGGCCGCTCTCAGGCTGGCCAGGCTGACGCCGTGGCGCACGGCGATCGCGCTCAGGGTTTCACCGCGGGCAACGATGTGCTCGCGCGCGCGCGCCGTGGTGTTCGACGCCACCCAGGTGCCGGGCGGCGGCTGCAGGCTGAAGAAGTCGCGGATGCCGTCGGCGACTGCCGCCGACAGGCGGCGACGGTAGCCGGCATCGTTGAGCTTGCGCTCTTCGCCCGGGTTGCTGATGAAGGCCGCCTCGACCAGCATCGAGGGCACATCGGGCGAGCGCAGCACCACGAAATTGGCGCGCTCCACCGCAGGCTTGTGCGCCTTGCCAACCCGCTTCAGCGCGTTCAAGACCTGATTGGCGGCGTCCTCGGACGCTTTCATCGTCGCGCTCTGCGCGAGGTCGAGCAGCACCGCGGCCAGTGTGTTGTCCTTGTCGTCGAGCTTGACGCCGCCGACCAGGTCAGCCGCGTTTTCGCGATCGGCCAGCCAGCGCGCGGCCTCGTTGGTGGCGCCGCGGGTCGACAGGACATACACCGAGGAGCCGGCAGCGCTGGCGCGCGGTGCGGCGTCGGCGTGGATCGACACGAACAGGTCCGCCTGCGCCTCGCGCGCCAGCCGGTAGCGCTGCTCCAGCGGGATGAAGACGTCGGAATCGCGGATCAGCACGGCCTTGTAGCCACGCATGGTGTTCACATGGCGGGCGAGCTCGCGCGCGACCGCCAGCGTGATGTTCTTCTCGAAGGTGCCCGCCGGGCCGATCGCACCGGGATCACGGCCGCCGTGGCCGGCGTCGATGGCGATGACGATGTCGCGATCGCTGCTGGGCAGAGCAGTCTGCACCGTACGCGCCGGCGCCTCGGCCACGGCGCTCGCGCCGTTGGGCAGATCGATCACCAGCCGATGCCCGCGACCGTCGCCCGGCGGCTCGATGAAGCTGCGCGGACGCACGCCCCGCTGCAGATCCAGCACGACGCGGAGGTCGCGACCGTTTTGTACGCCGGTGCGCAGGCGCTGCAGCAGACCAGGCTGGAAGTCGGGCACCCGCGCGCCGCGACCAAGACTGGTCGACTTCAGGTCGATGACGATGCGGTGCGGGTTGTCCAGCGAAAACAGCTTGTAGTCCACGCTGTCGGACAGATCCAGCACCAGCCGGGTGCGCTCCTCGCCCGTCGCAACGCGCAGCTCGCGCACTTCGACCGCCCCGGCCGCGAACGCGACCAGACTGAGCAGCGCAAGCAGTACGAGGCGGAGGCTTCCCCTGAGCATGGCGCACATTCAAGCCGATGCAGCGCCTGTGCGCAAGCTGAAAAATGCTTGGAAATCCGCCAGATGCGCCGCCTTTCTAGATTCGGGTTCAACTGCCGTGCAGGCAGGAACGCCAGCCAGCCCGCACAGACAGCTGCAGCATCTCGAACAAGCTGCTGAATTTCTTCACTTTAGTGCAGCGAGCGCGGTCAACCAGCGGGCACCCTGCGGGCTCAGCGGTTCCAGCTCGGCCCTGCGCCCCGCACCCTCTACGGCCAGCCCGATCCGCAGATCGGCGGCCGGCAGAAAGGCCGCACCGCGATCGGGCCACTCAACCAGCCACAGACGCGCGCTGTCGGCGAGCTCATCGAGGCCCAGGAAGGACAGCTCCTCCGGATCGGCGATGCGGTACAGATCCAGATGCGCGACTTCGCCGCCTTCGACCGGGTAGCGCTCGATCAGGGTGTAGGTCGGGCTCTTGATGGCGCCCTCGACGCCGAGCGCGCGCAGCAGGGCGCGGGCCAGAGTGGTCTTGCCGGCGCCGAGGTCGCCCCGCAGGTGCACCACTGCGCGCGCCGGCAGGGTAGCGGCGAGCCGCTGGCCCAAACGCTGACTGGCTGCCTCATCCGGCAGATCGAGAACGAGCCGGCCCGTCGACGTGGATACGCTGGCGCTCATCGCGAAGACTCCGCGGGTCGATTGAGCACCTGTCGAATCAAGGGCAGCAGATCCGAAGGCAGCAGGCCGCGCTCGCCCTCGGCGGCGGCCAGATCGCCGGCCACGGCATGCGCCAGCGCGCCCAGCACGGCGGCATCGAAGGCAGCAAGCCCCTGCGCGATCAGGGCCGCGATCACGCCAGCGAGAAGATCACCCATGCCGCCGACCGCCATGCCCGGGTTGCCGGCGTCGATCACCCGCGGCACCTCGCCGGGCGCGCCGACCAGGCTGCCTGCGCCCTTCAGCACCACCGGGCATTCGTAGCGCTGCACCAGATGTGCAAGCGCGGTGTAGCGGTCGCGCTGAACTTCCGTGGTGCTCACACCGAGCAGGCGCGCGGCCTCGCCGGGGTGCGGAGTCAGCACGGCGTGCGGACAGGCGCGTGGCATCTGCGCCAGCAGGTTGAGGGCGTCGGCATCGAGCACGCAGAGCCGATGCGCCGCGAGCACCTGCCCAAACAGCGCACGGCCCCACTCGCCCTGCCCCAGGCCGGGTCCCAGCGCGACCACGCTTGAACGCTCAAGCAGCGGATCCAGATCGCTCACGGCTTCGACGCCCCGGACCATGCATTCCGGCTGCGCCGCGACCAGGGCCGCGGCGTGGGCTGCGCGCGTTCCCATGCTGACCAGCCCGGCTCCGGCGCGCAGCGCGGCGCGCGCGCACAGCAGGGCCGCGCCTGCCATACCGCTGGTGCCGCCCAGCACCAGCACATGCCCGCTGTCGCCCTTGTGCGCATCCATGCGCCTGCGCGGCAGGGCCCCGGCCAGTGCTCGCGCATCCAGCGCGATCGCCATCGGCTCGAAGTGGGCGCTGGGGCCCGGCGGGTCCACGCCCTCGAGCAGCAGCGAAGCCAGCCGGCGCTCCCCCGAAAGCGCGCGGCCGGCGCCGGTGTACAGCCCAGGCTTCGCCGCGACGAAACTGATGCTGACATCGGCCCGCACTGCCGCGCCGGGCACCGCGCCCGTGTCGGCATCCACGCCTGAGGGCAGATCGAGCGCCAGCACGGGACTTGGGGCCAGGTTGATGGCCTCGATCAGATCGGCGTGCGGCGCCGCGGGCGCGCGCGTCAGGCCGAGACCGAATACGGCATCGACCACCAAATCCGCCAGGCCAAGGCTCTCCGCAGCCAGCTCGGGATCGTCCTCCCAGGCCACGCGGCGGCCGCGCCAATCGCAGCGCGCGCGACGCGCCTCCTCGCTGCCGCGATGGTCGTCGGCGCGCAGGTGCACCACCCAGGCATCAAAGCCCGCCGACTCCGCCAGCCGCGCCAGCACCCAGCCGTCACCGCCGTTGTTGCCCGGTCCGCAGACCACCGCCAGGGTGCGCGCCCGCGGCCAGCGCTGCTTGAGCGCATCCAGTGCAGACCAGGCCGCACGCTGCATCAGGGCATAGGCGTCGCCGTCGAGCGCCTCGATCAAGCGCGCGTCGATCGCGCGCACCGCCGCTTCGGCGAACAGTTCGATGGAATCTGCCTCACTGCGCGACGGCAGCCGGCTTCCTGCGGCCGCACGCCGGCTGGCATGCTTCGGGGTCTCGTTCATGGGCCGCAAGTGTACGCATCGGCTTCAGGCACATGGACCGTACACCTCGGGCTGGATAACATCGATTCTCATTTCCGGCCTCATCGACCAGGTTCTCCCATGCGCATCCGCCTTCCTCTCCTTGCCGCTCCCGTCCTCGCCGGGCTCGCGCTTTCGCTCGCGCCGGCTGTCGAGGCCGCCGATCTCGTGGTCTACACCGCGCGCAACGAGCAGCTGATCAAACCGCTGTTCGACCGCTACACCGCCGAGACCGGGGTCGAAATCGAGTTCCTGACCGACAAGGAAGCGCCGCTGATGGCCCGCCTGCAGGCCGAAGGGGCCCGCACCGAAGCGGATGTTTTCATGACGGTCGACGCCGGCAACCTCTGGCAGGCGGCCCAGCTCGGCCTGCTCCGCAAGCTCGAATCGCCGGTGCTGGAGAGCAACATCCCCGGCCATCTGCAGGACCCGGAAAACCGCTGGTTCGGCCTGTCGGTGCGCGCCCGTACCCTCATCTACAACACCGACAAGGTGCAGCCCTCCGAGCTCAGCACCTACGAGGCATTGGCCAACGCCGAGTGGAAGGGCCGGCTCTGCCTGCGCACCTCGAAGAAGGTCTACAACCAGAGCCTGGTCGCGACCCTGATCGAGAACCACGGCGCCGAGGGTGCCGAGGCGATCGTCGCCGGCTGGGTCGCCAATCTGGCGGCGCAGCCCTTCGCCAGCGATGACGAGGTCATCCAGGCGGTGGCGGCCGGCCGCTGCGATGTCGGCATCGCCAACACCTACTACTTCGGCCGGCTGAAGCGGGACAACCCGGCCCTGCCGGCGGCGATCTTCTGGCCCAACCAGGGCGAAGGCCAGCGCGGCGTGCACGTCAACGTGTCCGGCGCCGGCGTCACCACGCACGCGAAACGGCCGGAAGCCGCGCAGGCCTTCCTTGAGTGGCTGTCGGCGGGTGAGGCACAGGCCCAGTTCGCCTCGGTGAACTTCGAGTTCCCGGCCAACCCGGCGGTTGCGGTCGATCCCGCCGTCGCCGACTGGGGTCCCTTCCGTCAGGACCTGATCAATGTCTCGCGCGCCGGCGCGCTGCAGGTGCAGGCGACCCAGCTGATGGATCGTGTCGGCTACCGCTGATGCGATTCCGTTCGCGCCGCCCACGCGGCGCGGGCGCTTGGGCGGGCTCAGCCTGCTGGCGCTGGCGCTCTGCCTGCCCAGTGCGGTGCCGCTGGTCGCTGCGCTGGCGGCGCTGTTCAACCCCAATCCGGAACTGCTCGGCCACCTGTGGCAGCACACGCTGCCGCGGGTCGGCCTCAACACGTTCTGGCTGCTGCTCGGCGTGGGCCTCGGCAGCGCCCTGCTCGGCACCGCGCTGGCGGCGCTGATCGCGCTCACCGAATTCCCCGGCCGGCGCTTCTTTCGCTGGGCGCTGGTGCTGCCGCTGGCCCTGCCCGGCTATGTGTTCGCGGTGGCGTTCATCGGTCTGTTCGACTACAGCGGCGCTCTTGCCACCCTGCTGCGCGAGCACGGCCTGACGCTTCCCGAGATCCGATCGCGCGGTGGCGTGATCGCGGTGATGACGCTGGCGCTGTTTCCGTATGTCTATCTTGTCGCCAGCGACGCGTTCGCCAGCCAGGGCGCACGTGCACTCGAAGCGGCCCGCGCGCTGGGCATGTCGCCTCGGCGCGCCTTTCTGCGTGCGGCCCTGCCGCTGGCGCGTCCGTTCATCGCCGGCGGCGTGCTGCTGGTGCTGATGGAAACCCTGGCCGACTTCGGCACCGTCGCGGCCTTCAACTACGACACGTTCACCAGCGCGATCTACAGCGCCTGGTTCGCCATGTTCTCCACCGACACCGCCCTGCAGATCGCCGCCGTGATGCTGCTCGCGGTGATCGCGCTCGTGCTGCTGGAAGCGCACTCGCGGCGCCGGCAGTCCTTCGTGCAGCTGGGCGCGGTGAATGCCACGCGCCTGCCGCTGGGGCGCTGGCGCTGGCTCGCCGCGGGCTTCTGCACCCTGGTGTTCGCGCTGGCTTTCGTGCTGCCGGTAACGCGACTCGGCTGGATCGCCTCCGCGCATCTGCATGAGCTTGACGCGCGCTATGTCGAGTTCGTCTGGAACGGTGTGCTGCTGTCGGCGATGGCGGCGGCGCTGACCGTGGTGGCTGCGCTCGTGCTGGCGCTCGCGGCACGCGAGCAGCCGGGCCTTCTGAGCACCCTGGCGCTGCGCGTCGGCACGGTGGGCTACGGCCTGCCGGGCGCGCTGCTGGCGATCGGCCTGTACGTGCCGGTGACCCGCGCCAGCGGCTGGCTGCTGGATCGCCTGCAGATCGACATGGCCCTCACCGGCGGTCTCGGCCTGCTGTTGATCGCCTACGGCGTCCGCTTCACCGCGGTGGCACATGCGCCGGTCGCAGGCGCACTGCTGCGCGTGCGCGAAAGCCATCTGGAAGCCGCGCAGCTGCTGGGCGTCACCGGCCTGCGCCGGCTGCAGCAGGTGCACTGGCCGCTGCTGCGCGGCGGGCTGGCCACGGCTGCCCTGCTGGTGTTTGTCGACGTTATGAAGGAAATGCCGATCACCCTGATGATGCGCCCCTTCGGCTGGAACACTCTGGCCACCCGCGTGTTCGAGCTGACCAACGAAGGCGAATGGCGGCGCGCGGCGCTGCCGGCGCTCAGCATCGTCGCGGTCGGCCTGATCCCTGTACTTCTGCTGACAAGGCGCGCCCGCGATGCGACTTGAACTGATCGACTGTGCGGTGGGCTACGACGGCCACGCGGTGCTGGCCGGCGTGAACCTCGCCATCGAAGCGGGTGAAATCGGCTGCCTGCTCGGGCCGTCGGGGGCCGGCAAGACCAGTCTGCTGCGCGCCATCGCCGGCTTCGCGCCGCTGTATGCCGGGCGCATCCAGAGTCGTGCGGCGGACGCCGATCCCCGTGTCTTGAGCGGCCCCGGCGCGCAGCTGCCGCCGGAGCGGCGCGACATCGGCATGGTCTTCCAGGACCACGCCCTGCTGCCGCATCTGACCGCGCTCGGCAACGTGATGTTCGGCCTGTTCCGCCTGCCGCGCCGCGAGGCCGAGGCGCGCGCGCGGCGCATGCTGGCCTTGGTCGGCCTGGCGGGCTTCGAGCCCCGTTATCCGCATGAACTGTCCGGCGGCCAGCAGCAGCGCGTGGCGCTGGCCCGCGCGCTGGCGCCGCGGCCTTCGCTGGTGCTGCTGGATGAACCCTTCTCCAGCCTCGACCCCGACCTGCGCGAACGCCTGGCTCTGGACGTGCGCGCCGCCCTCAAGTCGGAAGGCGTGGGCGCGCTGCTGATCACCCACTCGCAGGTCGAGGCCTTCGCCATGGCCGACCGCATCGGCGTGGTCGCCGAGGGCGCGCTGCAGCAGTGGGACAGCGCCTATGCGCTCTACCACCAGCCTGCCAACCCGGTCGTGGCGCGCTTCATCGGGGAAGGGGTGTTTGTGGGCGCGATCTGCCTGGAGGATCAGCGCCTCATGACGCCCCTGGGTGAAGCGCGCATGCCGCGATCCCGCCACGCCCCGGGCCAGCGCCTTCAGCTGCTGCTGCGGCCGGATGATGTGGTCCACGACGATGCCAGCCCGCTGCAGGCCGAAGTGGTTGCCCGCGCCTTCCGCGGCGCCGATTTCCTCTACACCCTCAGGCTCGACTCAGGCGAGCGCCTGCTCTCGCTGGTGCCGAGTCACCACGACCATGCGATCGGCCAGCGCATCGGCATCCGCTTGGACCTCGAGCACGTGGTCGCCTTCGCCCTCGATCCCCCGCTGGCAGGCGCAGACAAGGGACGCCCGGACGGCCTCGACTAGACTGCGCGCCATGTCGGATCTCGCCCTCCTGCTGTTCGGTGCCGCGCTCGTCAACAACTTCGTGCTGGCGAAGTTCCTGGGGCTGTGTCCTTTCATGGGCGTGTCGCAGCGACTGGACTCGGCACTCGGCCTGTCGCTGGCCACCGCCTTCGTGCTGACCCTGTCCTCAGGACTGGCCTGGGCGCTGCAAGCCTGGCTGCTGGAGCCGCTGGATCTCGCCCATCTGCGCACGCTGGGCTTCATCCTGGTGATCGCGGCGGTGGTGCAGTTCACCGAACTGCTCATGCGCGCCCGCGCGCCCCTGCTCTACCGCGTGCTCGGCCTGTACCTGCCGCTGATCACCACCAACTGCGCGGTGCTGGGCGTCGCCCTGCTCAACGTGCAGGCCCGGCACTCGCTGCTGGAGGCCCTGCTGCAGGGCTTCGGCGCCGCCCTCGGCTTCGCTCTGGCCCTGCTGCTGTTCGCCCAACTTCGCCAGCGCCTGGCCCTTGCCGACGTCCCGGCCGCGTTCCGCGGCGCACCGATCGCCCTGATCACCGCCGGCCTCATGGCCCTGGCCTTCATGGGCTTCGCCGGCATGGACCGCTGAGGCAGACAGCAGGGCGCGACTTGCGCGCGTCCATAAAGAACGAGGCCCGACGCATGCGCCGGGCCCCGCTCAGGTCGTGCAGTGCCGCTGCGATCAGACCAGCTTGATCTCGCGCAGCCGCTCCATCAGGTAGTCGTGCGAGCTGATCGGCTCGGGGTAGCGGTTCGGGTTCTCGGCCGAGATGCACTGCGGCAAGGTCTCGATGAGGAAATCCGGGTTCGGGTGCAGGAAAAAGGGCGTGGAATAGCGCGGCTTGCGCGCGGCCTCGCCGGGCGGATTGGTGACCCGGTGGGTGGTCGATGGATACACGTGGTTGGTCAGACGCTGCAGCATGTCGCCGATGTTGACCACGATGGTGTCCTCGTCAGCGGTGAACGGCACCCACTCGCCCTTGCGCGAGAGCACTTCGAGGCCGGCCGCAGAGGCACCGACCAGCAGGGTGATCAGGTTGATGTCCTCATGCGCGCCGGCGCGCACATTGGGGATGTCGTCGGCGGTGATCGGCGGGTAGTGGATCGGCCGCAGGATCGAGTTGCCGAAGTTGGTCTTGTCGGCGAACCAGTCGGCCGGCAGATCGATATGCAGGGCCAGCGCCGACAGCACCCGCGAGCCGAGCTGGTCGAGCGTGGTGTAGAGGCCGTAGGCGACCTCCTTGAATTCGGGCACTTCGCTGGGCCAGAGGTTGGCCGGCATCACCTCGGCGTACTTCGAGTCGCGCGGAATCTCGCGGCCGACGTGCCAGAACTCCTTCAGGTCGAAGTGCTTGGCGCCCTTGGCGGTCTCGATGCCGAAGGGCGTGTAGCCGCGGGCACCGCCGCTGCCGGGCACGTGGTACTGCTTCTTCACCGCTTCAGGCAGGGCGAAGAAACGCTGGAACACGTCATAGGCGCGGTCGATCTGCGCCTGCGGGATGCCGTGACCGCGAATGCCGCAGAACCCCCACTCGCGATAGGCCGCGCCGAGCTCGGCGACGAAGGCATCACGGTCGGTGTCGAAACGGCGGATATCTAGGGTGGGGATGGACATGTGGTTCGCCTTCGTTGTTGGCAGTGGCGGAGTTCAGGGTTCTGGGGTTTGGAGGCGACGGGATTCGGGATTGGGGATTCGGGATTCGTAGAGCGCGGTCGTCAGCGCGCGGCAGACGTTAAGCGCTCGCTCCGTTGACGGCTGAATACGGGGCGAGTCCAAGAGGCTCGCCCCAGTCGCAAGGCTCTAAAACGAATCCCGAATCTCCAATCCCGAATCCCGCCGCCGTTGAAGCCGCGCTAAAGCGCGGCTTCAACGGCGGAACGCAAGCGCTGCTGCACATCCAGCAGCAGCGCCTCGTCGTCCGCTTCGACGGTGATGCGGATCAGCGGTTCGGTGCCGGAGGCGCGCAGGACAAGGCGTCCCCTGCCCTCCAGCCGGGCTTCGGCCGCCTTGGCCTCGGCCTGCACCCCTGCCGACTCCAGCGGCTTGGCGCCCGGGGTGATGCGCACATTTACGGTCTTCTGCGGGACCCAGCTCAGGCCCTCCTGCAGGGCCTTCAGCGATGTGCCGCTGCGGCGCAGCGCCTGCAGCACCTGCAGGGCGCTGACGATGCCGTCGCCAGTACTGGCCTTGTCCAGCACCAGCACATGGCCCGAGGCCTCGCCGCCGATCAGCCCGCCGTGAGCCTTCAGCTGCTCCAGCACGTAGCGGTCGCCGACCTTGGCGCGCACGAAGGGTATGCCGCGCTGCGCGAAGGCGCGTTCAAGGCCGTAGTTGCTCATCAGCGTGCCGACCACGGTGCCGGGGTTCTCGCCCCGGGCCAGGCGGTCGCAGGCCAGGATGTAGAGCTGCGCATCGCCATCGACAAGCCCGCCCTCGGCATCGACGAACAGCACGCGGTCGCCATCGCCGTCGAAGGCGATGCCGAGCGCCGCACCCGAGCCGCGCACCAGCGAACGCAGCGCGTCCATATGGGTGCTGCCGCAGTCCTGGTTGATGTTGAGCCCATCGGGCGAGACGCCCATCGAGATCACGTCGGCGCCGAGCTCGCGGAACAGCTCGGGCGCGATCTGGTAGTTGGCGCCGTGCGCGCAGTCGAGCACGATCTTCATGCCGCGCAGGCTGAAGCCACGGTCGACCGTCGACTTGCAGAAGCTGCTGTAACGCTGGGCGGCATCGCGGATGCGTACGGCCTTGCCCAACTCTTCCGAGCCGACCGTGCTGAAGGCGCGCTCCAACTCCGCTTCGATGGCGAGCTCGACGGCGTCCGTCAGCTTTTCACCGTCGGCCGAAAAGAACTTGATGCCGTTGTCGTAGTGCGGATTGTGCGAGGCGCTGATGACGATGCCGGCGTCCGCACCCAACTGGCGGGTGAGGAAGGCCACGCCCGGCGTCGGCATGGGCCCCAGCAGCATCACATTGGCGCCGGCGGCGACCAGGCCGGCCTCCAGGGCCGACTCGAACATGTAGCCGCTGATGCGGGTGTCCTTGCCGATCACCACGCCGGCATGGCCCTCGCGGGCCAGCACGCGCCCGGCCGCCCAGCCGAGCTTCAGCACGAAGTCGGCCGAGATCGGGCCTTCGCCGACGCGACCACGAATGCCGTCGGTGCCGAACCAGCGCTTGCCGCTCATGCGCCGATGGCCTCCGCGGCGGGGTCGGGCGCCGGACGCGGGGCCTTCATCAGCATCGCCAGGATCGCGCCCAGGCGCTCGCGCATCTCGCGACGATCGACGATCAGGTCGATAGCACCGTGGCTCAGCAGGAACTCCGAGCGCTGGAAGCCCTGCGGCAGGGTTTCGCGCACGGTCTGCTCGATCACGCGCGGGCCGGCGAAGCCGATCAGGGCCTGCGGTTCGGCGACATTGAGATCGCCCAGCATGCCCAGGCTGGCCGAAACTCCGCCGGTGGTCGGGTGGGTCAGCACCGAGATGTAGGGCAGGCCCGCCGCGCGCAGGCGGCCCAGCGCGGCCGAGGTCTTGGCCATCTGCATCAGCGAGAACAGGCCTTCCTGCATGCGTGCGCCGCCGGTGGCGGCAAAGCAGACGAAGGGCATGCGCTCGGCCAGGGCGTACTCCGCCGCGCGGGCGAACTTCTCGCCGACGACCGAACCCATCGAGCCGCCCATGTAGCGGAACTCGAAGGCACAGGCGGCCAGCGGCTGGCCCTTCAGACGACCGTGCATGGCGATCAGCGCGTCCTTCTCGCCGGTCTGCTTCTGCGCGGCGGCGATGCGGTCCTTGTACTTCTTCTGGTCGCGGAAGCGCAGGGCGTCACTGGGCTCCAGGTTGGGGGCGATCTCCACGGCACTGCCGCTGTCGAGAAACATCGACAGCCGCTGGCGCGCACCGATCGCATGGTGGTGCCCACACTTGGGGCAGACCTCGAGGTTGCGCTCCATCTCGGGCCGGTAGAGCACGGCCGCGCAGCTGTCGCACTTGCTCCACAGCCCCTCGGGCACGCCGCGCTTGTTGCCGCCCTCGGTGCGGATCCGCGAGGGCATCAGTTTGGAAAGCCAGCTCATGGGCGAGACACCCGCCTGCCTGTGTGAAAGGGGCGCGATTCTAGCAGGCCACCCCGGATTCTCCGCCTGAGGGTGCCTGCGAGGGGCCGCAGGCACAGGATCTCATCCCGGCCGTCCCAGCACCCCATGCGGCACATGCCCGGTCGCCACATGCTTGCGCGCCGACTCGACATTGCTGTGGCTGTCGTCGAAGAAGATGTCGGCGCCGAAGGCTTCGAGAAAGGGCCCCTTGTCGCGACCGCCGAGGAACAGGGCCTCATCGAGGCGCACGCCCCAGTGGCGCAGGGTGAGGATCACGCGCTTGTGCGCGGGCGCCGAGCGCGCGGTCACCAGGGCGGTGCGGATCGGCGAGTTCTCCATCGGGAAGGCGCTCTGGATGGCATGAATCGCCGCCAGCACGCCGCGGAAGGGTCCGCCCGACAGCGGCTGCTCGGCCTGGGCGCGCTCATTGGCGGCAAACGCCGCCAGACCCTGCTCGGTGCTGATGCGCTCGCTTTCATCGCCGAAGATCACCGCATCACCGTCGAAGGCGATGCGCAGCTGCTCGGAGTCGCGCAGCGAAGCCTTGCTCGGCAGGATGGTGGCTGCCGCCACGCCGGCCTCGAGCGCGCGCGCCACGTCTTCGGCGTGTGCCGACAGGAACAGGTGCGCGCCGAAGGGGCGGATGTACGGAAAAGTCGGCGCGCCGTTGGTGAATGCGGCGCGCACGATCTCCAGCCCATAGCGCTCGATCGAGTTGAAGATGCGCAGTCCGGTGTCGGCCGAGTTGCGCGAGAGCAGGATCACCTCGACCTGCGGCAGACCCGGCTGCGCATGCGCGTTCAGGGCCAGCAGCTTGCGCACCAGCGGAAAGGCGATGCCGGGCTCCAGCGGTTCGTTCTCGCGCAGGCGCTGGAACTCGGCGTAAGCGGCGAGACCCTGCTGTTCGAACAGACTGTGGCTGTCCTCCAGGTCGAACAGGGCGCGCGAGGAGATCGCGACGACGAAGCGGTCGTTCGAAGGCAGCATGAGATCGGTCATGAGAGGTCGAACACGGGCGGCGCGGACAACCCGCAGTATCGCCCAGGCGCGCGCTCCTTCGAGGGGCCGGGCCATCGAAGCGACTCGTGGCCGGGACCGCGGCCGGGTCGGGCGGGCCGCCGCGCGAGCCCATCCGCGTGGTCTCCCGAGACCCGGGCTCAGAAGGACGACGTCGCGTCGACATCCTCATAGGCCGCCGCCTCGAAGCGCGGCGTGCACATCGCCAGGAACACCAGCGCCTCTTCGCCAACGCAGGCGATGCGCTGCGCCACGCCCGGCGGGATCACCACGACCGCGCCGGCGCCGAGTTCGGTGGGCGGCAGCCCTTCCACCTCCACCCTGCCCCGCCCGGAGAGGATCAGATAACGCTCGGTGATGCCATGCAGGCGATGCCAGCGCGTGGTCTGGCCCGAGGCGACCCGGGCACGCGCGACCGACAGTGCAGGGTCGTCGACGCGATTGTGCCATTCGAGGATGTGGCAGCCCTCGACGAACCAGTACTCCTCAGGCGGCTGTGGATGGATTCGGGCGATCGACATGGCGGGCGTCTCAGGGCTGGGGGGTGCAGCTTGGCACGCCGAAACGCCGGCTGACCGACAGCAGCGCGGAGCGCGATCGGGGCGGCTGACGCGCGGCCCGCGCGGAACCTATAATGCGAACCATTCTCAGGAAACGCGCCATGCATCTCGACCAACTCAGCGCAGGCCAGACCGCGACGGTGCTCGGCGTGGACGAGCTTCCGGGCAGCACCGACATCATCGGCCGACGCCTCCGCGAACTCGGCTTTGTGCAGGGCGAACCGGTCCGCCTGCTGACCCGCGGCCCCTTCGGCGCCGAGCCCCTGCTGGTGCAGATCGGCTACACGCGCTTCGCCCTGCGTCGAGCGGAAGCCGCGCGTGTGCAGGTGCAAATCGAGGCGGCGGGCGCATGAGCACGGCATCGCTCCAGCTCGCTCTGGTGGGCAATCCCAACTGCGGCAAGACCGCCCTGTTCAATCGCCTCACCGGCAGCCGGCAAAAGGTCGCCAACTACGCGGGCGTCACCGTCGAGCGCAAGGAAGGCCGTTTCACCACGCCGGCCGGCCGCGAGGTGCGCGTGCTCGACCTGCCCGGCGCCTACAGCCTGGACGCGGCGAGCCTGGACGAGGCCATCACCCGCGAGGTGGTGCTGGGCCAGCGCAGTGATGTCGATCCGCCGGATGTGCTGGTCTGCGTGCTCGACGCCACCAACCTGCGCCTGCACCTGCGCTTCGCGCTGGAGATCCTCGCCCTGCGCCGGCCAACCCTGGTGGTGCTGAACCAGATGGATGCGGCGAAGCGCCGCGGCATCCGCATCGATCGCGAAGCGCTCGCCGCCGAGCTCGGCGTGCCGGTGCTGGAGACCATCGCGGTCAAGCGCCAGGGCGCGGCCGAGCTGCTGGACGCGCTGGACGCGCCGTTGCCGACGGCCGCAGCGCCCGAGGTCGAGCGCTCCATCGATCTGCACGCCCGCGTGCGCGAGCTGCTCAAGCGCTGCGTGGTGATGCCCGAGCGCACCGCGCGCATCGACGAGCAGCTCGATCGCGTGCTGCTGCACCCGCTCTACGGTCTGCTGATCCTGGCCATCGTGATGTTCTGCATCTTCCAGGCGGTGTTCAGCTGGGCCTCGCCGCTCAGCGACGGCATCGACGCCGGCACGGCCTGGCTGGGCGAAATCGTGGCCGCAGCGCTGCCTGAGGGTCCGCTGGCCAGCCTGCTGGTCGATGGCGTCATTGCCGGGCTCGGTGGCGTGGTGGTGTTCCTGCCGCAGATCCTGATCCTGTTCGCATTCATTCTGTCGCTGGAGGAATCCGGCTACCTGCCGCGCGCCGCGTTCTTGCTCGACCGGATGATGTCGGCGGCCGGGCTGTCAGGACGCAGCTTCATTCCGCTGCTGTCGAGCTTCGCCTGCGCCATTCCGGGGATCATGGCCACGCGCAGCATCAGCGACCCGCGCGACCGGCTGGCGACGATTCTCGTGGCGCCCCTGATGACCTGCTCGGCACGCCTGCCCGTGTATGCGCTGCTGATCGCGGCCTTCGTACCCAATGAATCGGTTGGCGGCTTGTTCAACCTGCAAGGTCTGGTGCTGTTCGGGCTGTATCTCGCCGGCATCCTGAGCGCGCTGGCCGTGGCCTGGCTGATGAAGCGCTTCAAGCGCGACCAGGGCGAACACCCGCTGCTGCTGGAACTGCCCAGCTACCGCCTGCCACACGTGCGCGACCTCGCCATCGGCCTGTGGGAGCGCGGCATGATCTTCCTGAAGCGCGTCGGCGGGATCATCCTCGCCATGACCGTGCTGCTGTGGTTCCTGCTGAGCTTCCCGGCACCGCCGGACGGCGCCACCGGCGCCGCCATCGAGTACAGCCTGGCCGGGCGCATCGGCCACGCGCTGGCCTTCGTGTTCGCGCCGCTGGGCTTCGGCTGGCAGATCTGCATCGCACTGATCCCGGGGCTGGCAGCACGCGAGGTGGCGGTGTCCTCGCTGGCCACGGTGTATGCGCTGTCGGCGGTCGATGACGAGGCCGCGGCCGCGGCGCTGGAGCCGCTGATCGCCAGCGACTGGTCGCTGGCCACGGCCCTGTCCCTGCTGGTCTGGTACATCTACGCACCGATGTGTCTGTCAACGCTGGCGACCATCAAGCGCGAAACCAACTCGTGGAAGCAGATGGGCTTTGCCGCCTTCTACCTGTTCGCGCTGGCCTATGTGATGGCGCTGCTGACTTACCAGACCGCCGTCGCCCTGGGAGGCGGCTGATGGCTCTGCACTGGCAATGGACGCTGGTCGCGCTGGCCCTGGGCGTCAGCCTTTGGCGGCTGACGCGGCCGTTAAGGCAGCGCGTGCGCTCGCGGTGTGCGAGCGCTGCGGAAGCTGTGAGCGCGCCATCCGCCTGCGGCGGCTGCACGGGCTGCGAGATCGGACGGCGTGGGGCGGGGGCGCCGAAGTAGCGCGGAGGGCCCACGCAGCGTGGTCCGTACCGAAAGAAGTCTCCTGATCGGCACCCTTTGACATCGCTTGGCGTGCGCAGGCACGGCGGGGTCGAGCTCTTGGTGTGCCAGGGTCCACCCAACGGAGCGCGATTTGAGTCGTGCGGCGCCCGATTGAGCTCCTGGGGTTGGAACTTGAAGTGGGCCAAGGCCCTCCCTATCCGAGGCCGCGCGCGGCGCGTCCGCGCTCAATGTCGATGCTGAACAGGATGGCCAGGCCGGCAATGAAGAACAGGGCCGTGCAGAGCATGGCCGTGCGGTGATCGCCGCCGCTGATCCAGCTGACCGCGCCATAGGACAGCGGGCCGAGAATGCTGGCGAGCTTCACCGCCAGCCCCCAGAGGCCGAAGATCTCGGCCTCGCGAGCGGGCGGGCACAGCACGCCGACCAGCGCGCGGCCGACGCTCTGCGACGCACCCATGCACAGGCCCGCCACATTGGCGGCCGCCCAGACCACGGTGCGCGACTCCGAGAACCAGAACAGGCCGATCGCCAGCAGCCAGCCCAACAAGGACAGGGCCAGCAGGGGTTTGTGGCCCAGCCGGTCCTGCAGCCAGCCGAACAGGAAGGCGCCCGCCGCAGCCGTAACGTTCACGACCAGGATCAGCTGGATGCTCTCGGCGGTGGTGAAGCCCAGCGCCTGGGTGGTGAAGATCGCGGCGATCGCGATCACCGTCGCCACGCCGGCCTGGTAGAACACGATGCAGGCCAGCAGCCAGCGCAGATCGGTCAGCCCGGCGCTGCCCAGCAGCGATTCGCGCACCCGCAAGAACGCCGTCGCCAGCAGCGCGCCGCCGGGCGGCAGGGGCTGCGGTCGCGCGCGCTCGCGCAGCAGCAGCAGGGTCGGCAGCGCAGCCAGCGCGAACACCAGCGCGGTGAACAGCATCGACTGCTGCACGGCGGTAACGGTCTCCGAGCCACGCGAGTCGGCGCCGGTGATCCACCACAGGCAGACCGCGAGGATTGCGAGCCCGCCCAGATAGCCCACCGCCCAGCCATAGCCCGAAAGGCGGCCCATCGCTTCCTCGCGCGCCAGCTCGGGCAGGAAGGCCGCGATCACGTTCTCTCCGGTTCCGTAGGCGGTGTTGGTCAGCACGATCAGGACCAGCGCCAGCACCACGCTGCCGGGCCCGGTCCAGGCCAAGGCGGCGGTGCCCAGCACACAGAGCCCGGTCGTCCACCACAGCAGCGCGCGCTTGCCGGCGCGCAAATCGGCCCAGGCGCCGAGCACGGGCGCGCTGAGAAGGATCAGCGCGTAGGACAGCGACAGCGCCGCGGTCCAGGCGAACGTCGCCCAGTCGGCGTTACCGGCCACGGTCGCGACGAAGTAGGCGCTGAACACCGCCGTGATCACCACCGTCGTGTAGCCGGAGTTGGCGAAGTCGAACATCATCCAGGCCCACAGCTCGCGCCGCCGCACGGCCGGCGTGGGCGGCGTGTGCGAGCGGCGGATGCGCAAGGGCTCGGGGGCGGTGGCGTGCATGGGCGGGCCGGGCTCGGGTTCAGAGCGCTTTATGCCTGAAGCCTGCGCCGGCGTCTGCAGTGCGCGCTCGGGCAGCGCTTGGGCTTCCCTGTGTGCATCACCGGACGCCTGTTGAGGGATCAGCCAGCGCGAGTGGTGCAGCCCTTGGTTTCAGCCGACCTGCCGGCGTCCGCTCGCTGGCCCGGCCACCCGCGCCGAGCAAGGCCCGGAGATGCCGGCCGCACGTCCCTCGGGCCTGGGGCCGTTCCCGCTCTCAGCCCTCAAAACCGTTGGCGAACAGGAAGCCATCGATCGGACGCTCGTAGGCGCCGATGTCCAGCGCACCGCTGATCGGCCTGGCAAGGGCCGCCTGCACGGCCGCCGCCGGATGGAACCCCGGTGGGAACAGCGGCGCGCTGATCTCGTAGCCATTCGCGGTCATCGCTGCGCCCGCAGCATCCAGCAGGGGCGAACCCGGCGCCGGGCGGAAGTCGTTGCCCGCAGCGTTGACAAAGCCGGGATCCGAGCCGGTCAGGCTGTCGACCCAGCCGGTGGGCACGAAGGTGGAACCCGCGTCGAACCAGTTGCGGCTGCCGCGGATGCGCGAGACGCCGCCGACCCACGCGGCTTCGACCTCGCGGATGATTCGAAAAGCAGATGCCCCCTCGCGCAGGAACACGTTGTTGTGCATCTCCACCGACTCGATGCCGTCGAACAGACGGAACAGCGTCGGCGTGTCGTTGCTGCCGCCGCGGCGGATGACCGTGTTGTTGACGAAGCGGTAGCGGCCGTTGCTGGCGCCGGTGCCATCGCCGCCGAAACGGAAAATCGCCCCAAAGGCTCCGTCATGCAGGACCACGTTGCCGACGATGTCCGAGTCCTCGCGCGCCGCGTTTGCAGGCACGCCGCCCGCCGGATCCGGGCCGATCAACTCCAGCGCGTGGAACCACGCGCCCTCCAGCCAGTTGTAGTGGATCTCGTTGCGCTCGGCGCGGCTCTTGATGAGATTGCCGCCCTCGCCCGAGTCACCGAAGCGGCTGTCGCGGACCACGCTGTGGCGCAGACGGAACACGCTGCCCGGATAGCGCAGCTCGTCGGTGGCCATGTAGATGGCGTGGTTGAACTGATTGGAGCCAGCGTTGCGGATCTCGCTGAACTCGATGGTGAGCGAGCCGGAATCGTTGTCCGCGCCGAGGATGCCGTGGCGCGGGCAGTCGCGCACCAGCACGTCGCGGATCAACACGTCGTGGCTGTGGTGGTAGATGCAGCGGAAGGTGTTGTCGGCGACCGAGCCCACCACCTCGAAACCTTCGAAGACCACGTGGTTGGCGAGCCGGAATTCGATGGTGTTGGTGCCGCCCTGCAGGATCGGCCGCTGTCCGCCGACCCGGAGACCGCGCAGCGTGACCGGATTGCCGGGCGCGCCGCCATCGGCTTCGCGCAGAATCACGTTGCCCGGGTAGGTCACTCCGCCATCGACTTCGACGATATCGCCGGGCTGCAGGTCGACGGCGTCGAACAGCGGCTGCAGCTGGGTCCACTGTCGTCCAGGGCCGACCTGGTAGGTGGCGGCGTGGGCGCTGGCGCAGGCCAGCAGAAACGGCATCAGGCAGCGGATGGCGAACGACATGGGGACGACCTCACGGAATGTCGAGTTGCACAGTGTCGCTCGCTGAACTCGCATATTCCAGAACGTTCGCCCGCGCCGGAGAGAGGCATTCGCGCTTCATGGGGCGCGCACTGGCCCACCAGGAGGTCGACGTTGCCGCAGCTTGGACAGGCACGAGAGGTGCCGCGCCCAAGACAATCGTAACTGAAGCGAGCGTGTGGCTCATGGTGGGCCAGGGCCCACCCTATGCACGCTCGATGTGCCTCACAGCGCGTCGAACGACGTTTCGCGCCCGATGTCCGCGGCGAAGGCATGGCTCACCCTCGGCCGGGGCCCACCCTATGAGTGGACTTCCCGCGAACTCGCTCAGGCGCCCGCGAGCTTCTTTCTGCGGCGCGGCGTCTTGCGGGCCTTGGCCGGGGCCGCGCGGGTGAAGCTTTCGGGTGACTGCAGGCAGCGGCGCAGGGTGTCTTCCGCATCTTCCGGACGGATCGGCGCAGTCCAGTCCTCCAGCAGTGTCGCCAGCAGCATCTTCTCGAACTCCGGCGCGAAGCGGTCGATGACTTCCTGCGGGCGGGCGATGCACTTGGCGTCGCTGATCAGGCCGAAGTGCACGCGGTCGTTGTAGCTCAGGATGCTGATGCCGACGCCGATGCTGCCGGTCTGCGGCACCCAGAACATCAGATCGCTGACTTCCGAACCGGCGAGATACAGCGGCATCTGCGGACCCGGCACATTGGTGGCCACCGCCGTTCCCTTCTTGCTGAACAACTCAAGCGCGAGCTTCTGCACGGCGGGTGGTGCCATGCCCAGCGCGGCGAGCACGCCGAAGGTCATGATCGCCTGCCGCGAGGACTTGATCTCACGCATGTTGTCGGCGACATGCTGCAGGCGGCGCAGCGGGTTCGATTCGTGGATCGGCAGGTCGAGGAAGACCAGGCCGAAGTGGTTGCCGAGCTTCTTGGCGTGCTCCAGCGGCCGCAGGTTGACCGGCACAGTGGCGCGGATGCCGCAGCCATTGGGGTCGAAGCCGCTCTCCAGCAGATAGGCGCGCAGCGCGCCGGCGACGGCCGCCAGCAGCACGTCATTGACCGTGCAGTCCAGCGCGCGGGCAATGGTCTTGACCTCCTGCAGCGGCAGCGGCTCGGCCCAGGCGCAGCGCTTGCTCACGCCGAGCCCGGCCTTGAGCGGCGTCTCGGGGTCGTCGGGCAGCATCAGCACATGGCCAAGCTCACGGGCGATCTCGCCGCCCTCCTTGGCCAGCACCGCGGCCAGACCCGGATCGCGGTACATCTCCAGGCTCTTCTCCATCACCTTGCCGCCCATCTTCATGGCGCGGTCGAACTGCTGGAAGGCCGGGTCGAAGAAGCGTTTGGTGACCTTGTGGCCGTCGTCCTTCAGCCAGGCCCGCGGCAGATCGGCGCCCGGCTTGGGTTCGCGGCTGACGTCGGTCAGCGAGAGCAGCACCTGCACCAGCGCGATGCCATCGGCATAGCAATGGTGAATGCGCGAGATCAGCGCGCTGCCGCCGTTGTAGGGTTCAACGAGATGGAACTGCCAAAGCGGCTTGGAGTGGTCGAGGCCCGTCGAGGCCAGCAGGCTGACCAGGTTCTCAAGTGCAGCCTTGTCGGCGCGACCCGGCAATGCGGTCAGACGCACATGCCAGTCCAGGTCGAAGTCCTCGTCATCCTCCCAGTGGGCACCGGTGGCGGCATCCACCGCCTTCTGGCGGAACCGCGGGAAAGCCAGGAAGCGTTCGCTGATGAGCTTCTTCAGCGCCGACAGCTCGAGAGGCTCGGAGAACATCAGCACGCCGGTGATCATCATCAGATTGGTCGGCCGCTCCATGCGCAGCCAGGCGGTGTCGACCTTCGACATGGCCTCGCGCTTGGGTGCACCGCGCGCTGTCTTCGCAGCTGTGTTCGGCATCTGCCTCTCCCTTCCCGTCGGGCGATGGTGCAGATCACTCAAGCGAGCGTCAATGCGAGCCGCGTCCTCCGACGCTATCCCCCGTCATCGCGCTTTGGCAGGCTAGACCGCTCGCCCGCCGCCCCCCTACTGCCCGCCATGCCCCATTCGAACCGCTCCGCCCGACTCGACGCCCTGCTGCGCTCCGGCCGCTTGAGCCGTCGCGATCTACTCTCCGCTGCAGCCGGGCTCGGCCTGCTTGGCCTGCTCGGATCAGGTGAGACGCGCGCCCAGCAGGGGCCGCGCTTTGTGGCCGATCCCTTCCAACTGGGCGTCGCCTCCGGCTATCCGACACCCGAGGGCTTCAGCCTGTGGACGCGGCTGGCGCCGGCACCGCTGCAGGCCGATGGCGGCATCGAGCGCGATGCATTGGTCTCGGTGCAGTGGCAGGTCGCCGAGGACGAAGCCTTCGGCAAGGTCGTGGCCGAAGGTCGCGTGCGCGCCGTGCATGAGCTGGCCTACAGCGTGCACGTGGATGTCAGCGGCCTGCGCCCGGATCGCGTCTACTTCTATCGCTTCATCGCCGGTCACGCCGTCAGCCGCAGCGGCCGCACGCGCACTGCACCGGCCCTGGATGCGATGCCGCGGGCGCTGAAGTTCGCGTTCTCGTCCTGCCAGCACTACGAGCAGGGTCACTTCAACGGCTACGCCCAGCTGCTGCGCGATTCGCCGGATCTGATGGTGTTCCTGGGTGACTACATCTACGAAAACAGCTGGGGCGACGATCTGGTGCGCCGGCACATGGGCGGCGAGCCCTACACGCTCGACGAGTACCGCGTGCGCCATGCCCAGTACAAGACCGACCCCGACCTGCAGGACGCCCACGCCGCCCTGCCCTGGTTGCTGACCTGGGACGACCACGAGGTCGACAACGACCCCGCCGCGGACGAGAGCGAACACGCCGACCCGCGCTTCCTGCTGCGCCGCGCCGCCGCCTACCAGGCCTACTACGAGCACATGCCGCTGCCGCGCCGCATGCGACCGCGCCTCGATGGGTCCATGCCGATCCACACTCGGGTCGACTATGGCCGACTCGCGCGCTTCTTCGTGCTCGACGACCGCCAGTACCGCAGCGCCATGGCCTGCCCGGATCCCGTCAAGCGCGGCGGCTCGGTCACGCTTGATGCGGCGACCTGCGCGGCACTCGAGGATCCGCAGCGGACGATGCTGGGCCGCGAGCAGGAGGCCTGGCTGCTCCGCGAGTTGGAGTCTTCCGACGCACGCTGGAACCTGATCGCCCAGCAGACCCTGCTGACTCCCATGGACAACCGGGCCGGTGCCGGACGTACCGTCTGGACCGATGGCTGGGACGGCTATCCGCACAGCCAGCGCGCCTTGATTGAGGCGCTGGCGCGACCGGGGCTGTCGAACCCGATGGTGATCGGCGGCGACCTCCACGCCAACGTGGTCGCCAACGTGCAGGCCGATCCCTGGGGCGAGGCGCATACCTTCGCCGCGGAGGTCTGCGGCACCTCGATGTCCTCGCAGGGCTGGCCGCAGTCCGCGTACGAGGCGCTGCGCGCCGACAACCCGCAGCTGCTGCACCTGAACAGCGACGAGCGCGGCTACGTTCTGGTCGAGATCGGCCGCGATGCCGAGGTGCTGCTGCGCTCCCCTGAGACGGTCAAGCAGCGCCAGAGCGCGGTGCGCACCGTCGGGCGCTACGTGGTCGAGGACGGCGTGCGCGGGATCCGGCCCGCCTGATCGGCGGCTCTTCGAAGCGGCCGACCGCTGAAACAGCTGAGGGGCGGCGCGGCAATCAGCCGCCTTGCCCGTTCGCCCCGCCAGCCAGGGCGAAGGGCCGCGCGTGGCCTGCAAACAGCCGGCGGCTGACCTCGCGCTCCTGCCGCTCGATGGTGCCGAGGAACGCGTCCGCACCGCCCAGCTCGGCGAAGGCTGCAAATCCGCGCTCCAGGAACCGCTGCAGCTCCCATAGACCGGCGGCGCGCGCCGGCAGACGCGAGAGCTTGAGCACGCGCCCGAGCATCGGATGCCGCACGGCCTCATCCAGCGACTGCCCGACCTCGACAATCAGATCGATCTGGCGCGCGCGCAGACGCGGCAGTCCGCAGTCCCGGTAGGCCTGTGCGTATCGCGCCTCATCGAGCCCGGTCGGGTGCGGGCCGTGCCGGAGGACGAGCCGATCGACCATCCGCAGGTCGAAGGCGTGGCTGAGCGCGCCCAGCTCGATGGCGTCGGCGGCAGTACGCAGGAAATCCTCGGGCAGCAGGCGGATCAGCCGGGGCACGATGCGCGCCACGCCGGCGTCGCGGCCGCTGACATCATGGTCGCCGTAGAGATCGGTCAGGAAGAACTCGGCGGCAGGGCGTGTGTCGCCGCGCTTCAGGAAGCTCCCGAAGCTGCGCTGCAGCCGCTGCGCCTGCCAGCGCTGCAGCGCGGGCAGCCATGGCGAGCGGTTGCGTGGCTCTGCCCCAGCGTCACGCAGGCGCTGATTGGCGGCAATGAGGCGCGACAGGCGACGGGCAGTGGGGTGATGGGCGTGCATTCGACCTTGGTCGCAGGCGGCGAAGGGCGCGTCCCTGGGATGCGGGGCGCAGGCCGACGCCAGCGTTACACTCGCTGGCTCGACTCCTGCATACCCTAGCGCATGCTCTCGATCCAGACCGCCAGCGCCCCGCGTCGTCGCAAGCCCCGCATCGGCCTGGCCGTCGCTGGCGGCGGCCCCATCGGGGGGATGTACGAACTCGGCGCCCTGCGCGCCCTCGACGAAGCGATCGAGGGCCTCGACCTGACGCGACTGGAAATCTACGTCGGCGTCAGCTCCGGCGCCTTTCTCGCGGCTTCGCTGGCCAACCGCATGGACACCGCCACGATGTGCCGGATCTTCCTGACCGGCGACAGCGGTGACGTGCGTTTCCGCCCGGAGACCTTCCTGCGCCCGGCGGTCTTCGAATACGCCCGACGGGTGATCGGGCTGCCGCGTCTGCTGCTGGATTTCTGGCGCAATGCGCTGGCCCATCCGGGTGAGGTCGGCGTGGGCGATCTGCTGGGCCGCTTCGGCGGGCTGATTCCCAACGGACTGTTCGACAACAGCGGCATCGAACACTTCTTGCGTGATGCCTTCACCCGGCGCGGCCGCAGCAATGACTTCCGCGAACTCAAGCGCAAGCTGCGGGTGATCGCGGTCGACCTCGACAGTGGCGAGACCGTGCGCTTCGGCAGCAGCGGCTGGGACGACGTACCGATCTCCGTGGCCGTGCAGGCCAGCGCCGCGTTGCCGGGGCTCTACCCTCCGGTGAAGCTGCACGGCCGACACCTGGTGGACGGCGCACTGCGCCGCACCATGCATGGCTCGGTGGCGCTCGATGAGGACATCGATCTGCTGATCGGCCTGAACCCGCTGGTGCCCTACGACGGCCACAGCGCCCACGGCGCGGACGGCGAGCGCCTGTCCTCGGTCACCGAAGGCGGGCTGCCGATGGTGCTGTCGCAGACCTTCCGAACCCTGCTGCAGTCGCGCATGCAAGTGGGTCTGGCCAAGTACGCGCAGCAGTACGCGCACAGCGACCAGCTGATCTTCGAGCCCAACCACGACGATGCCGAGGTGTTCTTCACCAACGCCTTCAGCTACGCCTCGCGGCAGCGCGTCTGCGAGCATGCCTACCGCGCCACTCTGCGCGACTTGGGCCTCCATCGCGATCGTCTGCGGCCCCTGCTTGCCCGTCTTGGTCTGGGCCTGCGCGAGGACCTGCTGGACACCAGCGCGCCGTCCCTGATGGAGGGGGTGCGGCGCGCCTATCGGCCGCACACCGCGACCACCGCTCGCTTGTCGCGGGCGCTGGACGAAGTGCAGGAACTGATCGAGCAACGCGTCGAACGCAAGCCCAGCCGCAAACCGCGCTGAAGGGCGCCGGCACAGTCGCCGCATAGTGTGATTATTCTAGGTGGCGCCGGCAGCATGCCGGACGTTCGCCCCTATTCCCACCGAGGAACTGCACATGGCCAAGTTCAAGAAAGCCGCGGCCGCCCAGGCCCCCGCCAAGACCGCCAAGGCCAGCAAGCCGGCCGCGAAGAAGACTGCCGCCAAGTCCCCGGTGGCTGCACTTGGTGGCAAGGCCGAGACGCTGTCGCGCTCGATCATGGAATCCGCTCAGGGCATCTGGCTGGCCGGCATGGGCGCCTTCAATCGCGCGCAGGAAGAAGGCTCGCGCTTGTTCGAGAACCTCGTCAAGGAAGGTTCCAGCATCGAACAGAAGACCCGCAAACTCGCCACCGGCCGCGTCGACGCCGTCCGCGACGCCGTCGAAAACCGCGTCGAGCAGGTGCGTGACCGCGCCACCGACACCTGGGACAAGCTCGAGAAGATCTTCGAGGAACGCGTGCAGCGCGCGTTGAACCGCCTCGGCGTGCCGGGCCATGAGGATCTCGGCCACCTGGCCAAGCGCGTCGACGCGCTGACCGCTGAGCTCAAGAAGCTTGGCGTTGAGAGCAAACCCGCTGCGCGCAAGCCCGCCGCCAAGAGCGCAAAGGCCGACGTGACCGTCACCAAGGCGGGATCGAAATCCGCAAGGCCTGCCGCCGCCAAGCCGGCCGCCAAATCCCCAGCCAAGAAGGCCGTGAAGGCTGCCAAGGCGTCCAAGGCGAAGGTGGCGACCAAGGGTGAACCCACCGAGTCCGCGCCCGCCAGCGAGTAAGCACTTCCGCTTGCGTCCGCCGAGGACGCGCGCCTGCCGGCTTGCCGGCGGGCGCTTGGTAGAACCCGCCGCCCATTCAGGTGTTGCCGCAGATCCCTCCCCTGCTGCCACCGGGCCGGCGGGCTTTTTTTTGCCGGTCAGGCGGACGCTGCAGACCAGGGGTGGCACCCGGTGCAGGCAAGGGCTCCAGCGCAAGCGGCTGGCCATGCTGCAAGGGCTCCCAGCTCGGCACGCTCTGATTCATCGCAGTTCCCCGCCCTCCGGGATACTCGGCGGGTGGCGGGCCGCCGGGCGGGCCCGCCGGAACGGGACTGGACGGCGCCGGAAGCAGCGGTCAAGCGCATCATCGCGCACGCCACACGCCGCACCACCGCGTTGGGGGCGTCGCCGCCAGCCCTTGCACCGACCCGGCACCAAGTGCAGGAAGGACAGGAGCCACAGCGAGTTCAGCCAGCACATGCCTTGCCGGCGCCGCCAAGCGCCCGCCTGCGTCTGCAGGCAGGAACGCGCGTCCCCGCGAAGGCGCAATCATCCAAACAAAAAGCCCCGGGCTTGCGCCCGGGGCTTTCAATGGAGCGGGAAACGAGACTCGAACTCGCGACCCCGACCTTGGCAAGGTCGTGCTCTACCAACTGAGCTATTCCCGCGTATCTCTTGTTTTTCACCCATTCCTGAGAATGGAGGCCTGGGTCGGAATCGAACCGGCGTACACGGCTTTGCAGGCCGCTGCATGACCACTCTGCCACCAGGCCGTGGCGGTGCCTCTACCACCAGCGTCACACCGATGCCGCTGAAGCGGCTCGCCGTTCCGCTTAAAAACAAAACCCCGGAGGACCGAAGTCACCACGGGGTTTCGTGGATCTGGAGCGGGAAACGAGACTCGAACTCGCGACCCCGACCTTGGCAAGGTCGTGCTCTACCAACTGAGCTATTCCCGCGCTGGAGCCCGCCATTGTAGGCATCAGAGATGATGTGTCAAGCCTCGTCGGTGGACTTTTTTTCGATCGCGGCCTCGCCCCGCATCGCCGGCCACGCGGCCAGCAGGTACTGGACCCCCGACCACAGCGTCAACACTGCCGCCACCGCCAGCAGCACCTCACCGATCAGGAACACAGGCAGGCCCAGCAGGTCCTCGCGATAAAGCAGCATCACCAAGGCCACCATCTGCACGATGGTCTTGATCTTGCCGATTGCAGCCACGCGCACCGTCGCGCGCTGGCCGATCTCGGCCATCCACTCACGCAGCGCGGAGATGGTGATCTCACGCCCGATGATCACCGCCGCGATGAGCGCCATGAACACGGTCGGATGAGCCTGCACGATGATGACTAGGGCGACCGCCACCGCCAGCTTGTCGGCGACCGGATCGAGGAAGGCGCCGAAGGCCGAGAACATGCCGTAGCGACGCGCGATATAGCCGTCCGCCCAGTCGGTGATCGCGCCCACCGCAAACACCAGCGCGGCAGCGAGGTTGGTCCATGCATAAGGCAGGTAGAACACCAGCACCAGCACCGGAATCAGGGCAATGCGGAACAGAGTCAACAGGTTGGGCAGATTCAGGGGCACGCGTGCATCCGTCGGCGCGGCGCACCGCGCAGGGCGCGGTTGGGCTCGGAGCGTCAATTCTGCCCGCTCGGGCGACGCTTGTGGTGCGCCGTCTCCGCGCGCGCGGCCTGCGCCTCAGCTTTCGCCGGGTTCCAGACCGTGGAGCGCGGCGTAGATGCGCTGCGCGAGCGCATCGTTGATGCCCTCAACGCGCGCGATGTCTTCACTGCTGGCGCGTTTCAGGCCAGCCAGCCCGCCGAAGTGGCGCAGCAGGGCGGCGCGTCGCTTGGCGCCGATGCCTTCGATGTCGTCCAGGCTGCTGCGTTCGCGCGCCTTGGCGCGGCGCCCGCGGTGGCCGGTGATGGCGAAGCGATGGGCCTCATCGCGCACCTGCTGGATCAGGTGCAGGCCGGGCGAGTCGGGGCCGGGGCGCAGCAGACGACCGTCGGGAAAGACGAGAGCTTCATGCCCGGCCCTGCGCTCCTCGCCCTTGGCCACGCCGATCACCGCCACGCCCTGCACGTCCAGTTCGGACATGACGCCCAGCGCCTGCTCCAGCTGGCCCTTGCCGCCATCGATCAGCAGCAGGTCGGGCAGCACGCCGTCCTCGACCGCGCGCCTGAAGCGCCGCGTGAGCGCTTGCTGCATGGCGGCGTAGTCGTCGCCGGGGGTGATGTCGCTGATGTTGTAGCGGCGGTACTGCGCCCGCACCGGTCCGTCGGCATCGAACACCACGCAGCTGGCGACGGTGGCCTCGCCCTGGGTGTGGCTGATGTCGAAGCACTCGATGCGCTGCGGCGGCTCGGGCAGGTCCAGCAGCCCCTGCAGCGCGTCCAGGCGCGCGCGCTGGCTGGCGGCGCTGGCCAGTTCGCTGCGCAGGGCCAGCTCGGCGTTCTGCCTGGCCAGCTGCAGCAGGCGCGCGCGATCGGTGCGCACCTGCAGCTTGAGCTCGATCCGGCGACCGGCGATCTCACCGAGCACGCGCTCGATCAGAGCCTGGTCGGGCACCTCGTGGCTCAGGACGATCTCCTTCGGCGGGCTCTGCTCCAGATAGTGCTGGGTCAGGAAAGCGCCAAGCACCTCGGCGGCGTCCTCGGCGCCGTTGAGCTTCGGGAAGAAGCTGCGGCTGCCGAGGTTGCGACCATCGCGGAAGCTCAGCAGCAGCACGCAAGCGCGGCCGCCCTCCAGCGCGCAGGCCAGCACGTCGAGCTCGGCGTGTTCGCCGTCGACCACCTGCCGTGCCTGCACCTTGCGCACGGCCGCCACGGTGTCGCGCAGCTTGGCGGCACGTTCAAACTCGAGTGCTTCGGCGGCACGGTCCATCGCCGCAGCCAGTTCACCGACGAGATCGTCGCTGCGCCCGTCCAGCAAGAGTGCCGCGCGGCGCACCGATTCCGCGTACTCATCGGGCTCAACCAGTCCCACGCACGGCCCGCTGCAGCGCTGGATCTGGTACTGCAGGCAGGGCCGCGTGCGGTTGCGGAACACGCTGTCCTCGCAGCTGCGCAGGCCGAACAGGCGATGAATCAGAGCCAAGGTTTCGCGCACCGCGGTCACGCCCGGATACGGCCCGAAGTAGCGCCCGGGCTGGCTTCGGGGACCGCGGTGAAAGCGGATTCGAGGAGTCTCGTCGGCGGTGGTCAGGTGGATGTAGGGGTAGCTCTTGTCGTCGCGCAACAGGATGTTGTAACGCGGCTTGAGCGACTTGATGAGTTGATTCTCCAGCAGCAGGGCCTCGCCCTCGCTGCGGGTCACGGTGATCTCGATATTCGCGATCTGGCTGATCATCACCCGCAGGCGCGGCTCGCGCGGGCTGCGGGTGAAGTAGCTGGCGACGCGCTTGCGCAAGCTGGCCGCCTTGCCGACATACAGCACGCTGCCGTCGGCGGCGAGCATGCGGTAGACGCCCGGGGCCAGCGTCAGGCGGCTCGCGAACTCCTTGCCATCGAAGCCAGTGACCGACTCGTTGTTCATGTGCCGTGTCGCCGCCGCGGGCTCACTCGCCGATCGACAGGCGACGCGGCAGCTGGCTGTCGAAGTCGATGCGCAGCACCTCATGCGCATCGGTGTTGGCGAGGAACAGGCTGCTGCGGTTGACCGCCAGCGCCGCCGGCTGATGCAGGCGATAGCCGAGGTTCTGCGTGCTGACCTGCCGGGTCGCCGGCGTCAGCAGCTTGAGCGCGCTGTTGTAGGTATCCGCGATCCACAGCTGCGGCGCGCGCGGGTCGAGCACGATCGACAGCGGGTACTGCAGACGGGCCTGGCCGAGCGGGCCGTCGACATCACCGAACTCGTACAGGCCCGATCCCATGAGGGTCTGCACCTTGCCGCTGGCGAGCTGGATGCCGCGAATCGAAGAGGATGCGGAATCCGCGACGAACAGAGTGTTCTGCGCCAAGGCGAGGCCCGCCGGCTGCGCGAAGTGCGCAGCCTGCTGTTCGCCGTCGCCGAGTGCCAGGGCTCCGGAACCGGCGAGGGGGCGGAGGCGACGACGCCCGAGGTCGTATTCCCAGATCTGGTTCCATCCGGCCATTGCCACGTAGAGCTTGTCGAAGGCCGTCGCCAGCGACCACGGCGCATTCAGCGCACACGAGGCCGGGTCGCCGGGCGCCTGCTCAGGGCTCGGGCCTGCGCGGCCGGTGCCGGCAAGCGTGTCGACATCGCCGTCGAGCAGGCTGATCCGGCGCACCGCATGGTTGCCGGTGTCAGCCACGTAGAGCGCATCCTTCCACAGCGCGAGGCCGCGCGGGGCAAGGAAGCTCGCCTCCGCGCTGCCACCGTCGATGAAACCGGCGCTACCGGAACCGAACTGGCGCAGGATGCGGCCATCCGGCGTGCACTCGAGCACCCGGTTGTGGCCCGTGTCGGCAACGTAGAGATGGCGCTCGCTCGCGGCGAGGCCGCTCGGGAACGCCAGCGGCAGCCGCGGCTCCGGGCGGGAGAACGCACTGGCCGCCTCGTACTCGCGGGAATCGGTCTCGCCGGCCTTCTGCAGCACGCTGTCGATCAGCGACTGCAGGCGTTCGCGCAGCGGCTCGCCGACCACGCGCTCAACGACGCGGCCCCCGGTATCGATCAGCACGGCGGTGGGCCAGGCCTCAATGCCATGGTGCTGCCAGCTGATGAAGTCTGAGTCCTGCGCGACCGGGAAGCGCACGAACAGGCGGTTCAAGGCCTTCAGCAGGGTTTTGGGATCGCGCTCGGCCTCGAACTTCGGGCAATGCACGCCGAGCACGCTGAGCCCGTCGGAAAACTGGTTCTGCAGCAGCCGCATGTCTTCCAGCCCGTTCTGGCACCAGGCCGAACCGACATGGAAGAAATACAGCAGGACCGCGCGCCCCTTGAGTTCGGCCAAGCGCTGCGGCGGTGCATTGACCCACTCGAGTGCGATGTGGAACTCAGGGGCGCGCGCGCCAGGCACCATCGATGCATCCTCAATTTGCGCGCACTTTGCGCTGTTCACCCGAGCGGAACGGGCAGGGTCCTAGCAGTGGCTGCTCCAGCCCATCCCATCGTGCTGCGGTTCACATTCTGCCATGCCGAGCAGCCGCGCCGTGATCCGCCGGCAGGCGCGATCCAGCAGCGCATGCACCTCTTCGAAGTCCTCGATGCGGCCGTAGTACGGGTCGGGCACCTCCGCGCCTTCGCCGAGGCCGGCCCACTCCAGCAGCAGGGCGAGCCGCGCCTGCGAGACCTGTGCAGCCTGTGGCTGCAGCGCACGCAGGTCGCGAAGGTTGCTGGCATCGGCCGCCAGGATGAGGTCGAAGCGACTGAAGTCGCGGCGATCGAACTGGCGCGCCCGCTGGGCGTCGATGGGCGTGCCCCGGGAACGCGCGACCCGCATGGCCCTGGGGTCCGGCGCCGAGCCCGCGTGGTAGCCGGCGGTGCCGGCTGAATCGATGTGCAGGGCGAGGCCCGCTTCAGCCGCACGCGCTCGCAGGATGCCCTCGGCCATCGGCGAGCGACAGATGTTGCCAAGGCAAACGAAGAGCACGCTGCGGGTGCCGTCGCGGGCGGTCCTCATGCCTGCGCGCCTCGCAGCGCCGCGTCGACCCGCGCGAGGTCCTCGGGCGTGTCGACACCCGCGGGGAAGGGCTGGGGCGACAGCGCGACGGCGATCCGCCAGCCGGCCTCCAGCGCGCGCAGCTGCTCCAGGCACTCCAGCTGTTCGAGGCGCCCGGGCGGCATCGCGGCGAAGCGCTGCAGGTCGCCGGCGCGGTAGGCATAGAGACCGATGTGGCGGAGCCAGTGCGGGCCAGACAGCTGCAGGCGGTCACGAGCGAAGCCGTCGCGATCCCAGGGAATCGGCGCACGGCTGAAATAGAGCGCATCGCCGTTGCCGGCGCGCACCAGCTTGACGCAGTTGGGATTGAACAGCTCCTCGCTGTCGGCGATGGGCTGCGCCAGGGTGGCGATGCGGGCGCCACTCTCTTCAAGCAGCCTCGCGGCGGCGGCGATCGCACTCGGCGGGGCCAACGGCTCGTCGCCCTGCAGATTGACTACGATGCGCTGATCGGACCAGCCCAAGGCGCGTGCGGCGGCGGCGAGGCGATCGGTGCCCGAGGCCAGCTCGGGCGCGGTCATGCAGACCGTGGCCCCCCGCCCTGCCACGGCCTCGGCGATGCGCGCGTCGTCGGTCGCCACCACCACCTCGCTCGCACCGGCCTCCAGCGCGCGCCGCAGAACGTGCACGATCATCGGGTCACCGGCGATCAACTGCAGCGGTTTGCCGGGCAGGCGGGTGGAGGCGTGACGGGCGGGAATCGCCACCACGAAATCGCAGCTAGGGCTCATCGGTGTCCTCGCAGATCCTGCGCGGCCTTGAGCCGCGCGTGCAGCAGGTCGAACAGTGCTTCCGGCAGGCTCGCGCTGACCGGCAGGTAGAAGCAGCGCGCGGAAGCGAAGCGCCCGCACTTGACCGCGTCCTTCTCGGTCATCAGCACCGGCAGATCGTCGGCGAATTCGAGGTCGGTAGCGACAAAGGGATGGTGGTCGGCGAACGCATGCTCGATCGGGTCGAAACCCAGCGCGCGCAAGCTGGCGAAGAAGCGCGCGGGATGGGCGATACCGGCCACGGCGTGCACCCGGCCGCCCTCGGGTGGCTGCGCGCTGCCTTCGCCGAGAGCGCGCAGGGCCTGGGCCTGGAGCCGCATCGACCACTCCCCCGACTGCGGCGTGCCGCCATTGCAGACCCGGGCGGCACAGGCACCGGCACGCGCCAGCGGCTCGCGCAGTGGGCCAGCCGGCAACAGGGCCGCGTTGCCGAAGCGACGCTCGCCGTCGACCACCAGCACCTCGATGTCGCGCGCGAGGGCGTAGTGCTGGAGGCCGTCGTCGGCGATCAGCAGATCCACCTCACCCATGCGCTCCAGCAGGGCGGCAGCTTCGCTGCGCCGGCGCGCCACCGCCACCGGCACTCCGCTGCGCTTCCGGATCAGGCTCGGCTCATCACCGAAACGGCGCGGATCCGGCTGCTCGGGCAGCAGGGCCGCAGCGTGTGCGTCACCGCCATGGCCGCGCGAGATCACGCCGGGGCGCCAGCCCCGCGCGCGCAGGCCTTCGATAAGGGCGAGCACCGCCGGTGTCTTGCCTGCCCCGCCTACGGTCAGGTTGCCCACCACCAGCACGGGAATGGCGCGCGGCGCGGCCTTCAGAAGACCGCGCCGATACAGCCAGCGCCGCAGCGCAACGACTCCGCCGAACAGCCACGACAGCGGCAGCAGGGGCAGGATCGGACGCGAACCGTACCAACGCCTGACCAGCCAAGACTCCAGGCGGGCGCGGAGCCTCATGGCCGCGGATCGGCCGCGGCCGGCGCCGACTCGTTGAACTGCAGGCGATGCAGAGAGGCGTACAACCCGTCGTGGGCGAGCAGTTCGGCATGGCGGCCGACCTCCTGCACGCGGCCGGCTTCGAGCACGGCGATCTGGTCGGCATGCTCGACGGTGGCAAGGCGGTGCGCGATCACCAGCGTCGTGCGGTCACGCATCAGTCGTGCCAGCGCCTCCTGGATCAGGCGTTCGCTTTCGCTGTCGAGCGCGCTGGTGGCCTCGTCAAGAATCAGGATCGGCGCGTTCTTGAGCAGGGCGCGCGCGATCGCGATGCGCTGGCGCTGGCCACCCGACAGCAGCGCCCCGCCCTCGCCCACCGGGCTGTCCAGGCCCAGCGGCAGCGGCCGGATGAACTCCATGGCATTGGCGGCCTCGGCGGCGGCCTCGATCTCGGCGCGTTCCACCCGGCGCATGGCGCCGAAGGCGATGTTGTCGGCAATGCTGCCGGTGAACAGCACCACGCGCTGGCTGACCAGGGCGATCTGCGCACGCAGGTCCTCCAGCCGGTAGTCCTGCAGCGCCTGGCCATCCAACCTGACGACGCCCTCGCTGGGCTCGTAGAAGCGCGGCAGCAGGCTGACCAGACTCGATTTGCCGCTACCCGAGCGCCCCACCAGAGCGGTGACCGTGCCCGGAGCACAGCGGAGGCTGACGCCGTCGAGCGCGGGCGAATTCGCCCCCGGATAGGCCAGCCGCACCGCGTCGAACTCGATGTCGCCGCGTGCACGCTCGACGCGCAGGCTGCCGCGATCCTGCTCTGGCGGCGTGTCGAGCACGGCGAACAGATCGTCCGCGGCGGCGATGCCACGCTGCAGCATCGACTGCACCGAGGTCAGACGCTTGAGCGAAGGCAACATCACCATCATCGCGCCGATGAGCGCCATGAAGCTGCCCGGGTTCATGGTGTCGAGCAGGTCCGGTCGTGTGGCGCGCCAGACGATTGCCGCCAGCACGCTGGCGGCGATCAGCTGCACGGTCGAGGTGCTCAGCGCATTGGTCGCGGCGACCTTCAGGTTCAAGCGGAAGTTGCGCTGCACGGCCTCGCCGAAGCGCTCCGCCTCGCGCGCCTGTCCGCCGTACACACGCACTTCGCGATGACCGTCGACGGCCTCCTCGACCATGCCGGTCACCTCGCCCACGGCGCCCTGGATCTGCCGGTTGATGCGGCGGAAGCGCTTGCCCACGAACTGCCAGACCAGTCCGGCCAGGGGCACCATCACGAACAGGTAGAGGGTCAGGCTGGCGCTCTTCGAAAGCATGACGCCGACCATCGCGATGACCATCAGTGCATCCAGCAGCAGGACCTTGAGCGCCTCGGCAACCGCATGCGCCATCTGTTCGGCGCTGTAGATCACCCGCGCGATGATCTGGCCGGAGGGCTCGCGATCGAACCAGCTGGCCGGCAGCCGCTGGTAGTGGGCGAAGATCGCCACGCGCAGGTCGCGCACCACGCCCCGGCCGACCCGCGCCATGCCATAGTCGGTGGCATAGGTGCCGATGCCGCGCACCACGAACACGCCGATCAGCATCACCGGCAGCCACTGGATCGCCCACGGGTCGCGGGCGACGAACAGGTCATTGAGCATCGGCTCGATCAGCTGCACGAACGCCGCCGATGAAGCCGCATCGAGGCCGATGCCGATCAGCGCGATCAGGCCGAAGCCCCAGTAGGTCTTCGCATAGCCCAGCAGGCGTCGGTAGGACTGCGCCGCCGACAGCTGCGCCCCCGTCTCGGCGCTCCCGGGTGACGCGCTCATCGGCCCTCGGTGCCGCTCGCGGCCTCGCTCTCGGGCACGGTGGCGATCGAGAGCTTGGTGAAACCCACCGCACCGAGCGCGTCCATGGCCGTCACCACCGCCTGGTGCGGGGTGCGGGCATCGGCGCGCAGGATCACGCTGCGCTCTCGGTCATCACCAGCGATCTGCTCCAACGCCTCGCGCAGGGCCGCGGCATCGCGCCTCAGCACTTCATTGCCCGCGATGAAATAACGACCCTCGGCATCGATCTGGACCTGCAGCGGCTCGCCCACGGGTAGCGCCTCGGAAGGGCTGGCGGTGGGCAATTGGATATTGAGCGCGGAGCGATCGTCGAAGGTGGTGGTGACCACGAAGAAGATGATCAGGCAGAACACCACGTCGATCAGCGGCGTGAGGTTCAGCTCGGGGTCTTCCAGCGAGCGGCGGCTGCCGAAGTTCATCAGGCGGCTCCGGTACCCGCGGCGCCCGGCATCGGTCGACGGGGACGCTGCGCCGGCTGCGCGCTTCCCGGCTGCGGCACGCTCTCGAGCGTGTCGATCAGCGCGATGACCTGCTGCTCCATCTCGACCACGTACTCGGCGATGCGGCCGCGGAAGTAGCGGTAGAACATGAAGGCGGGAATCGCCACGCACAGTCCCGCGGCGGTGGTGATGAGGGCCTCGCCGATGCCGCCGGCGAGCTGGTTGGCATCGCCCACGCCGTGGGTGAGCATGCCCAGGAACATCTCGATCATGCCGAATACCGTGCCCAGCAGGCCCAGCAGCGGACTGATTCCGGAGATGGTGCCGAGCGTGTTGAGGAAGCGCTCCATGCCGTGCAGCTGATGGCGACCGACGTCCTCGACGCGCTCCTTGATCTGCTCGCGGGGGCGATGGCGCACTTCCAGTGCGGCCGCGAGGATGGCGCCCAGCGGCGAGTTCGAACGCAGGGTTTCGATGTGCTTGGGGTCGAGCCGACCGCTGGCCGCCCACTGCCGGACCTCATCGCCCAAGTCGAGAGGCAGCACCTTGGAGCGTCGCAGGCTCCAGAAGCGTTCGATGATGATGGCCAGGGCCAGGGCCGAGCACAGCAGGATCGGCCACATCACCCAGCCGCCAGCAATCAGCAGTTCCAGCACGCGCGTTCTCCGGGAAAACCTTGGGGTCGGACAGGCCGGCAAGTGTACGTGAGGCGACCGGGCGCGGGCAGCGACGTTCAGTGACCGAATCGGCCGCACGGATCGCGCATCCCGCGATCCGCCTCTAGAGGACGCCGGGCGCGGCTCTGCGGCTCTGCGTTCGCGTGCGCCTAGCCGCCCCCTGCCAAGGCCTGCAGCGCGGGCCCCTGGTGGCGGCAGATGCCTGAGCCGCGGCGACCGATCAGTGCTGATGCTGCCGCCGCGACGGTCCCCGCCTCGATCGCGCGGTAGCGCGCGAGCCGACCGATGAGCAGGGCATTGAACAGCGGCGCCAACCGCTGTCCGAGGCGCTCAGCCGGCCGCGCGGGCTGCCCCTCGCGCTCGCCCAGCAGCAGCCCCGGCTGGAGGAAGTCGCAGCGCTCGAAGCCCAGGTTGGCAACCGCCGCCTCCACCTGCCCCTTGATGCGCAGGTAGTCGTTGCGCGAGCGCGGATCCGCACCCACGGACGAAACCAGGATGGCCTGCTGCGCCCCGGCTGCGCGCGCCGCCTTGGCCATCAGCAGCACCAGGTCCCGGTCCACCCGTGCGAAGGCATCGATGGATCCGGCAATGCTCCGGGTGGTGCCGAGCGCGCTGATGAACACATCGCAGCCCTGTCCCGCGCTCTGCCACTGCTGGAGCGCCTCCGACAGCGGTTCGGCGGCGAACACGCGGGCGCCCGGGGAAACCCCCGAGGCGACCCGCCGCAGGAGCAGGTCCAACTGGAGCTCCGGACGGCTGGAAAGGCGAGCAGCCAGCGCACGCCCCACCAGCCCCGAGCCGCCGATCAGCAGGACACGCATGCGAACCCGCTCAGGCCAGCACCACCGGGATCTTGCCGATGCGCGCCTGCCACTGCTTCGGGCCGGTGTTGTGCACCGACTCGCCGGCCGAATCGACGGCAACGGTCACCGGCATGTCGCGCACGTCGAACTCGTAGATGGCCTCCATGCCGAGGTCCTCGAAGCCGACCACCTTGGCCGACTTGATCGCCTTGGACACCAGATACGCCGCACCGCCCACCGCCATCAGGTAGACCGAGCGGTGCTTCTTGATCGCTTCGATTGCCGCGGGGCCGCGTTCAGCCTTGCCGATCATGCCAAGCAGGCCGGTCGCGCCCAGCACCTGGTCGGTGAACTTGTCCATGCGGGTGGCCGTGGTCGGGCCGGCGGGCCCCACGGCCTCGTCGCGCACCGGATCGACCGGGCCGACGTAGTAGATGAAGCGCCCGGTGAAGTCGACCGGCAGGGACTCACCGCGGTTCAGCATATCGACCATGCGCTTATGGGCGGCATCACGGCCAGTGAGGATCTTGCCGTTCAGCAGCAGCACCTCGCCGGGCTTCCAGCCGGCGACCTCGTCGCGGGTCACGGTCGCGAGATCGACGCGGCGGCCCTTGCTGGCGTCATAGGTCAGCTTGGGCCAGTCCTCCAGCGAGGGCGGCTCCAGGCTGACCGGGCCGGAACCATCGAGCACGAAGTGCGCATGGCGGGTCGCCGCGCAGTTCGGGATCAGGGCCACCGGCAGGTTGGCCGCGTGCGTGGGGTAGTCCTTGATCTTGACGTCGAGCACCGTGGTCAAACCGCCCAGGCCCTGCGCGCCGATGCCAAGCGCATTGACCTTCTCGTACAGCTCCAGGCGCAACTCCTCGATGCGGTTGGAAGGACCGCGTGCGATCAGCTCCTGGATGTCGATGTGCTCCATCAGGGCCTCTTTCGCCAGCAGCATGGCCTTCTCGGCGGTGCCGCCAATGCCGATGCCCAGCATGCCCGGCGGGCACCAGCCCGCGCCCATGGTCGGCACGGTCTTCATCACCCAGTCGACGATGGAGTCGGACGGGTTGAGCATGGCGAACTTGGACTTGGCCTCGGAGCCACCGCCCTTCGCAGCCACGATCACGTCTACCGTGTTGCCCGGTACCACCGTCATGTTGATGACCGCGGGCGTGTTGTCCTTGGTGTTCAAGCGCTTGCCGGCGGGATCAGCGAGCACCGAGGCGCGCAGCTTGTTGTCCGGGTGGTTGTAGGCGCGGCGCACGCCCTCGTTGACCATGTCCTCGACGCTCATCGTGGCGTCCCAGCGCACGTCCATGCCGATCTTCAGGAACACGGTGACGATGCCGGTGTCCTGGCAGATCGGTCGATGGCCCTCGGCGCACATGCGCGAGTTGATCAGGATCTGCGCCATCGCATCCTTGGCCGCCGGGCTCTCCTCGCGCTCGTACGCGGCAGCCAGGGCCTGGATGTAGTCGACCGGGTGGTAGTAGCTGATGTACTGCAGGGCGTCGGCGACGCTCTGGATGAAGTCGTCCTGGCGGATCGTGGCGGGCGTGCCCATGGCGCGTGGCTTCCGGCTGGGGGAAACCGATATTTTAGGAGATCCCACGCGTGCAGGGCCTGCGACGGTGGTCGAAGGCCCTGCGCCGGTGACGCTTGCGCAAAGTTCTACAGAGCGCCCAGCGCCTGCAGTGCGGTGCGAAGCTCGGCGACTTCCGCCTCCAGCGCCTCCACCCGGGCCTCCAGCCCCGAGCTTCCGCGAGGTACGCGCTCGCTGCCGGCACGCTCGGCCAGCAAGCTCGGATCGACCGCACCGAACAGCAGGTGCATGTAGCGCTCCTCGCGCTGACCGGGCTGGCGCGGGAGCTTCACCACCAGCGGCGGAGCGCGTTCGATGAGGCGCTCCAGGGTGTCCTCGACATCCTCGACACCCGGGAACGGCGTGAGGCGCTCGCTGCGGGTGTGGATCTCGTTGAGCGTCTGCGGGCCGCGCAACAACAGGGTGCATAGGACAGCCGCCTTGCGCGGGGTCAGGCCCAGGTGCTGATCTAAGCGGTGCTCCCAGCGCTGCGCGCGCACGCCCTCGGAGGACTGCCGCGCCCAGCCGCGATTCTCCAGATCGCGCAGCGCGTGCACGATCGCGCCCTGCTCGTACTGGCTGACCGGGTCGCGGTTGTTCTTCTGGTTGCAGGCCAGCTGCAGCGCATTCACGGTGAGGGGGTACTGCTCCGGCGTGGTCTGCGCTTTCTCGAACAGGCTGGCGAGGATACGAGCTTCGATCTCGGTGAGCAGTCGCGGTGGCGCCGCACCGTCCGCAGAGTCGCGGTGGATATGGGATTCAGCGGCTTCGTTCATGCAGGCGTCCTTGTCGATGGCGATTCAGAAGATACCCAAGACGAGCCCGGAGGCGAGGGCTGCGCCGAGCTCACGCGCCGCGGCGAGATCCTCAGGGCGCGGCTGCCCGACGACACGCAGCGGCTCGGCAACCGGCTTCAAGGCCAGGCCGCGGACGATGCGCTGCACGGAGTCGACCGCACCTCGCCCGTCGTTGCCGGCGCTTACCAGCAGCGCGTAGCCAAGCCCCGGGACCTTGCCTTCGAGCGGATAGAAACATCGGTCGAAGTAGTCCTTCAACGCACCCGCCATGTAGCCGAACTTCTCCGGCGTGGCGAACACTACGGCCCCCGCTTCAAACAGGGCTTCGGGCCCAGCCTCCAATGCCGGCTGCAGGCGAACCGGCAGCCCGGGCTCCGCGGTCTGGGCGCCCTCGCGGACCGCGTCGATCAATCGTCGAGTCGTGCCGGCTTCATCGCCAGCATGCAGGATGAGCAGTGGCTTCATTTCCGCATCAAGACATGGCGGGCGGAAAAAACAAAGCCCCGGTTTCCCGGGGCTTTGTTCGAATCGGCAGTTGAACTGCAGATTACAGCGGCTGGACCTGGTCGGCCTGCAGGCCCTTCGGGCCCTTGGTCACGACGAAGCTCACGCTCTGGCCTTCCTGCAGCGACTTGAAGCCGGTGCCCAGGATGGCGCGGAAGTGAACGAAGAGGTCCTCGCCGTCCGGGCGGCTGATGAAGCCAAAGCCCTTTGCGTCGTTGAACCACTTCACGGTGCCGGTCTGACGATCAGACATGTCTTGCTCCTTGCAACTTGAATGAAATGAATGCGGCGACTTTGGATGCCGCCGACTGGGTCTGCTCGGAGAAAGACACGAGGTGAAGCGATGAACGTTGTGGAACCAACACCATCGGGTCACGAGTCACGGTGACCCCAGCAAACACAGCGAAGCCACTATACGCCATCATTCACGTCAAAGCGACTACGCAGATCTTACAGGGACTCAAGACCGGACAACCTTTTCAGATCAACGCTTTACGCCGACGCACACTTCAATGCTCGACGCCACCCGGGCCATGCACATGGCCATGCAGGCTCTCTTCCAGAGTGGCTTGGCGGACTCCGGTCACTTCGATGGCGAAATGCAGGGTCTGGCCTGCCAGCGGGTGGTTGCCATCAATGGTGACGGTATCGCCGTCCACCGCAGTAACCGTCACCGCCAAGGGCCCCTGCGGCCCCTGAGCATGGAACTCCATACCGATCTGGACCTCGTCGACGCCGGCGAAGGCCGCGCGCGGCACCTGCTGGACCAGACCCTCGTGATGCACCCCGTAGCCCTCCTCGGGCGCCACCGACACCTTGAAACTGTCGCCCGCCTCGCGACCCTCGAGCGCCGATTCGAGACCCGGCACGATGTTGCCGGCGCCGTGGAGATAGGACAGGGGTTCACGGCCGGACGAACTGTCGAGAACGTCGCCGGCGTCGTTGGTCAGGGTGTAGTGGAAGGACACGACGCAGCGGTCTGCGATCTGCATGAGGGCTCCGAATCTGGACTTGGCCGGCCGAAGCCGGCGAGAAAATGTGGGAAATCGGCAGCTTGCGCGCAGATCTCGTGACAGGCGCGAGCCCATGCGGACTGCGGCCAGAGCACAGGCTAGGCCAGTCGCGTCTGGCCGGCAAACGCGGACGTGCTTGACAGCCCAAAATCTAGTGTTATAGTCAACTACAACACCAACGCCCCACCCGCACAGACAGGAGCGCCCCTCCATGAAATGCCAACATCTCGCCCCTGGCACCCGTCTGGCGTTCAGTCTTGTCTCGACCCTCGC
The DNA here is from genome assembly GCF_900101825.1 of Aquimonas voraii. GTDB lineage: Bacteria > Pseudomonadota > Gammaproteobacteria > Xanthomonadales > Xanthomonadaceae > Aquimonas > Aquimonas voraii. The sequence goes on along the minus strand of NZ_FNAG01000001.1, from coordinate 569,578 downwards.
CTATTGCGGCCTGCTTGCTGCCTTGTTCGCACTGCACCCAAGCGCCGTCGCGCCCATCGAGGCAATGCGCTCCCCCCCGGCAGGTGGACTCGCGATGCCGCTGCCGAGAGCCACGACTCCCGGCAGCCTGAAGCTACGCATGACCCTGCCCTACGTGCCTGGCGGCGGCGCCCGCCCGGCGGACCAGGAGATTTAACGCATGAGCGTGATCTGGAACGAGAACACGCCGATCTACCTGCAACTCAAGGAGAAGGTGATCGGCATGCTGCTGGACGGCGTGTTGAAGCCGGGCGATGCCCTGCCTTCGGTAAGGCAGGTGGCTGCCGATTTCCAGCTGAACCCCATCACCGTCTCGCGCGCCTATCAGGAGCTGGTGGACGAATCCCTGGTCGAGAAACGTCGAGGTCTAGGCATGTACGTCACGGAAGGCGCACCCGAAAAGCTGCTGGCCAGCGAACGCGAGCGATTCCTCAAGGAGGAGTGGCCCGCCGTGCTGGCGCGGATCGAGCGACTGGGGCTACGCCTCGACCAACTCATGAATCGCGACGAGGACAGGGAGACACAGGCATGAGCACGGTGATCAGCGCGCGCGGCCTCAGCAAGAGCTACGGCAAGACCACGGCCCTCAAGGGCCTCGACTTCGACATCCACGCCGGCCGCATCGTCGGCCTGATAGGCCCGAACGGCGCGGGCAAGACCACGGCGCTCAAGGCCATCCTCGGTCTCGCCCCCTACGAGGGCGAACTCAAGGTGCTGGGCCTTGACCCGCGCACCCAGCGCAACCAGCTGATGCAGGACGTCTGCTTCATCGCCGACGTTGCTGTTCTGCCGCGCTGGATCCGCGTGCGCGAGGCGATCGACTTCGTCGAAGGCGTGCACCCCCGCTTCTCGCGAGAGAAGTGCGAAGCCTTCCTGAAGGCCACCAAGCTGACCCCGGACATGAAGGTCAAGACCATGTCCAAGGGCATGATCGTGCAGCTGCACCTGGCCCTGGTGATGGCGATCGACGCCCGCCTGCTGGTGCTCGACGAACCCACCCTCGGCCTCGACATCCTCTACCGCAAGGCCTTCTACCAGCACCTGCTCAATGACTACTTCGACCACGACAAGACGATCATCGTCACCACCCACCAGGTCGAGGAAATCGAGCACATCCTCACCGACCTGATCTTCATCCGCGACGGCGAGGTCTCGCTGTCGGCGAGCATGGAGGACGTGGGCGAGCGCTTTACCGAAGTCATGGTCGGCGCCGAGCATGTCGAGACCTGCCGCGCCATGAAGCCGCTGGACGAGCGCCAGGTCTTCGGCAAGAGCATCTTCCTGTTCGATGGCGCCGACCGCGCCGCGCTCAGCCGCATGGGCGAGATCCGCACGCCCGGCGTCGCCGACATCTTCGTGGCCACCATGAAAGGAACCTACGCATGAAGACCACCCTGCCCTGGCTGCTGAAGCGCGAATACTGGGAAAACCGCGGTGGCTTCTTCTGGGCACCGGCCATTGGCGCCGGCGTGACCCTGCTGCTGACCGTGATGGGGCTGATCACGGCCGAGGTCTTCCGCAAGAAATTCACGGGTGACATCCAGATCGGCATCCCGTTGAAACGCTTGACCGAGCGGCTGTCGGACAACGAGCTGCAGACCCTGGGCTCAGCGCTCGATGTGGCCCTGCTGTCGATGTCGGGCCTCTTGCAGTTCATCCTGTTCTTCGTGGTCTTCTTCTACTTGCTGGGCGCACTCTACGATGACCGCCGGGACCGCAGCGTGCTCTTCTGGAAGTCGCTGCCGTTGTCAGACAGCTCGATGGTGGTTTCGAAAGTGCTGGCCGCCGCCCTGCTGGCGCCCATCCTTTCGACCCTGATCGCGATGGTGCTGCAGCTCGCCCTGTTGATCCTGCTGAGCCTCTACGTGCTGTTCCACGGCATCAATCCCTTCACTGTGCTGTGGGCGCCGGTGTCGCTGCTGAACGTGTGGGGTCAGATGCTGGCGAACGTGCCGGTCAATGCACTCTGGGCTCTGCCGACCATTGGCTGGCTGCTGCTGATCTCAGCCTTCGCGCGCAGCAAGCCCTTCCTGTGGGCACTGCTGGTGCCGGTCTCGGTTGGCCTGCTGCTGAACTGGTTCGACCTGCTGAGCCTCATCAACCTCGAGTACACGGCGTACTGGAAGCATGTGGTCATGCGCATCCTGCTCGGCGTACTGCCTGGCAGCTTCCCGCTGCATCTGGCAGTCACCGATCCGGCGCTACTCGTCGATGGCGGCAATCTGCAAAACGTCACCAGCAGCTTCGGTTGGAAGCTGATGGGCCAGGCGCTGGCTTCGCTCAACCTGTGGATTGGCGCCGCTGCCGGCGTCGCCATGATCGCCCTGGCCACCCGCCTCCGCCGCTGGCGGGATGAGGGCTAGCCAGCCGCGCTTTGGGTCCGCCTTGAATGGCGGACCCAGCGGCTGGCTAGGCCCGCGCAAGGATGCGCGGGCGGGCGCACCTCGCCATGGATGGCTCAGCCCCTCGACACTGATGTGCTTGTGGACTGCGTTGAAGCGCAGTCCGCACATCGAATCAGGCCGGCGCATGAATGCGCGGGCGGGAACGACCCGCCACGGATGGCTCAGCCCAAGCAGCATTTGACGCGCTCTGGGTCCGCCTTGAATGGCGGACCCAGCGGCTGGCTAGGCCCGCGCAAGGATGCGCGGGCGGGCGCACCTCGCCACGGATGGCTCAGCCCCAGAAGCACGTAAGCGAAGCCCTGTAGGGTGCGCGTGTCGCGCACCACACCCACGCGCAGGCTTGGACTTCGGTCGGGGCTTCGCGTTTCTCGAAACTGCGGGTGCGCCACAGGCGCACCCTACGCGCACGTCGGCTTCGGCTTCATTCGGTCGTGGCGTCAGTCCCAATCGCCATCGCGCGCTTTCAAACGCTTGTTTCACCATTCGAAACAACTGATTCCCAAAGGGTTTCACGCTTTCCGCGCTGACATCAGCGCGCCTCTCCGGCATACTGCGCGGCGCCAACATACGGCCGCGTATGGCTTTCCGCCCGCGGCTGTCCTCCTCAAGGCCTGCCGGAGCTCCACCATGCCCAGCTACACCGCCCCCCTGCGCGACATGCGTTTCGTGCTGTTCGAACTGCTGAACGCGGAGAACGAGCTGAAGACCCTGCCTGCCTACGAGGCGGTCGACGCGGAAATGCTCAATGCAGTGTTGGAAGAGGCGGGCAAGTTCGCGTCGAACGTGATCCACCCGCTCAATGCGGTCGGTGATCGTGAGGGCTGCACCTACCACGGCGATGGCGTGGTCACCACCCCGACCGGCTTCAAAGCGGCCTACCAGCAGTACATCGAAGCGGGCTGGCCTTCGCTGGCCTGTGACCCCGCCTACGGCGGACAGGGCCTGCCCATCGTGCTGAACAACTCGGTCTACGAGATGTTCAACTCGGCCAACCAGGCCTGGCTGATGTACCCGGGTCTGTCGCACTCGGCCTACGAGTGCATCAAGGCGCACGGCAGCCAAGAACAGAAGGATCTGTACCTGCCGAAGATCGTCTCCGGCGAGTGGACCGGCACGATGTGCCTGACCGAGCCGCACTGCGGCACCGACCTCGGCATCCTGCGCACCCGCGCCGAGCCGAACGGCGACGGCAGCTATCGTCTGTCGGGCACCAAGATCTTCATCTCGGCCGGCGAGCACGACATGGCCGAGAACATCCTGCATCTGGTGCTGGCACGTCTGCCCGATGCGCCCGCCGGCACCAAAGGCATCTCGCTCTTTCTGGTGCCGAAGTTCGTGCCGAATGCAGACGGCAGCCTGGGCGCCCGCAATGGCATCAAGGCCGGCTCGATCGAGCACAAGATGGGCATCCACGGCAATGCCACCTGCGTGATGAACCTCGACGACGCCACCGGCTGGATGATCGGCGAGCCGAACCGCGGCCTGAATGCGATGTTCGTGATGATGAACTCGGCGCGCCTCGGCGTCGGCATGCAGTCGCTGGGCCTGGCCGAAGCCGCCTACCAGAACGCGGTGGCCTACGCGCGCGACCGCCTGCAGAGCCGCTCGGCGACGGGGCCGAAGCACCCGGACAAGGCCGCGGATCCGATCATCGTGCATCCCGACGTGCGCCGCATGCTGCTGACCGCCAAGGCCTACACCGAAGGCGGCCGCGCGTTCACCGCTTGGATCGCCCAGCTCATCGACCGCGAGCTGTCGCATCCGGATCCGGCGGCGCGCGAGGAAGCCGCGGATCTCGTGGCCCTGCTGACACCGATCGTCAAGGCCTTCATCACCGACAACACCTGGGAAACCAACATGCTCGCCCAGCAGGTGTTCGGCGGTCACGGCTACATCGAGGAATGGGGCATGAGCCAGTACCTCCGCGACGCCCGCATCAACATGATCTACGAGGGCACCAACGGCATCCAGTCGCTGGACCTCTTGGCCCGCAAGGTGCTGGGCGACGGCGGCAAGCGCCTGCAGAAGTTCGGCGCCCTGATCGCGAAGTTCGCCGAGGCCGAACAGGCCTATCCGGGCATGGCCGAGTTCATCGCGCCGCTGGCCGAACTGGGCCAGAAGCTGACCCAGCTGACCATGGAGCTCGGCGGTAAGGCCATGGGCAACCCGGACGAGGTGGGCGCCGCGGCGACCCACTACCTGCGCATCGTCGGCCATCTGGTCTACGGCTACTTCTGGGCACGCATGGCCCGCATCGCGCTGGAGAAAAAGGACAGCGGCGACGCCTTCTACGCCGGCAAGCTGCATACCGCCCGCTTCTACTTCAGCCGCCTGCTGCCGGAAACGGCCTACCACTTCCGCGCCGCACGCGCGGGCGCGGACACCCTGATGGCGATCGGGGAAGAGATGTTCTGAGAGCCGGAATTCGGGAGTGGGGGATTCGGGATTCGTTGGCAGCGGGCGCGGCTGATTGGGGCCCGAGGCTTGCTCACCTCGCGTGAGGGTGCTTGATCAAGGGTTGCACTGGGCGCTCCCGAGACCAGCAAAGCCCTGCGAATCCCGAATCCCGAATCTCCAATCTCCGCTCCAAGGCATACTCCCCGCACCCCGCCGCCATCCTCGCTCACTGATGAAACCCGTTCTGGCGTCGCTGCGCGCAGCGTTCACCTTCAGTCTCGTCGCGCTCAACACCGCCATCCACGTGCCGGTGCTGCTGCTGTTCGCACTGTTCAAACTGGTGCTGCGCTTCCGCGCGGCACAGGTTGGGCTGACCCGGCTGCTGATCGCGATCGCCACCAGCTGGGTGGCGGTCAACAGCGCGCTGATGCGGTTGCTGACGCCGACCCGCTACGTGTTCGAGGGACTCGACGCGCTGCAGGTCGAGGGCTGGTACCTGGTCATCGCCAACCATCAGAGCTGGGTCGACATCCCGGTGCTGCAGATGGCGCTGAACCGCCGCATTCCGATGTTGAAGTTCTTCCTGAAGCAACAGCTGATGTGGGTGCCTGTGATGGGCCTCGCCTGGTGGGCGCTGGACTTTCCCTTCATGCGCCGCCACACCCGCGAGCAGATCGCGCGTGATCCCAGCCTGCGCGGCAAGGACATCGAGTCCACCCGCCGAGCCTGCGCCAAGTTCCGCTACACCCCGGTGTCGGTGATGAACTTCGTCGAGGGCTCACGCTTCACGCCGGGCAAGCATGCGCGCCAGAACTCGCCCTACACCTACCTGCTGGCGCCCAAGGCCGGTGGTGTCGCCTTCGTGCTGCAGGCCATGGGCGACAGCCTGCAGGCATTGGTGGACGTGAGCATTGCCTACCCTGCCGGCCGGCCCAGCCTGTACGACCTGCTGGCGGGCCGCATTCCCGAGATCCGGCTGCGCGTGCGGACACGCCCGCTGCCGCGCGATCTGCTGGGCCGCGATTATCAGGAAGACGCCGAGTTTCGAGAGCGCTTCCAGAGCTGGCTCAACGGATTGTGGGCAGAGAAGGACGCAGAGCTGGGGCGAATGCTGGCCAACCCGCCTGCGCGTTGAGGCATGCATCCGCCTGGGTTGATCGCGATCAACGCGGGCGCGTAGCGTCGGCGCAAGACTGCGCGCCATGCCGACCCTCCCGCCCTTCGATGCCGAGCTGTTGCGCCGCTATGACCGTCCCGGTCCGCGCTACACCTCCTACCCGACCGCACCGCACTTCACCGAGAAGTTCGATGCCCGCGCCTATCGATTGGCCGCTCGTGAGAGCAATGCCGATCCGATCCCACGCTCGCTCTCGCTGTACGTGCATGTCCCCTTCTGCTTGTCGCCCTGCTTCTACTGCGGCTGCAACCGCATCATCACGCGCGATCTGGGCCGCGGCGAGAAATACCTTGGACACGTGCAGCGCGAGATCGGCCTGGTGGCACCGCTGTTCGACCGCGATCGCGAAGTGGTGCAGCTGCACTTGGGCGGCGGTACACCCAACTTCCTAAAGCCCGAGTTGATGGAGCAGCTGATCCTCAGCCTCGGCCGCGAATTCAAATTCAGTACCCGCAGCGACCGCGATTTCTCGATCGAGCTCGACCCCCGCAGCGTCGATCCCGCCGGTATCGCCCATCTGGCCGAGCTGGGTTTCAACCGCGCCAGCCTGGGCGTGCAGGATTTCGACCCCGATGTGCAGGAAGCGGTGAACCGCATCCAGAGCGTCGAGGACACCTTGGCCGTTATCGAGGCCTGCCGCCACAACGGCTTTCGCAGTGTCAACATCGACCTGATCTACGGCCTGCCGCGACAGAACCTCGAGGGCTTCGCGCGCACGCTGGACACCGTGATTGCGGTGCGCCCGGACCGTCTCGCGGTCTACAGCTACGCCCACCTGCCGGACCTGTTCAAGGCACAGAAGCAAATCAAGATTGAAGACCTGCTGCCGCCGGAGATGAAGCTGCGCCTGCTGCAGCTCGCCATCGAGAAGCTCTCGGCGGCGGGCTATCACTACATCGGCATGGACCATTTCGCCCTGCCCGAGGACGAGCTCGCGCGCGCCCAGCGAGCCGGCAGCCTGCAGCGCAACTTCATGGGCTACACCACGCATGCCGAGACCGATCTGATCGGACTGGGCATGAGTGCGATCAGCCGGATCGGCGACCACTTCGCACAGAACGCCCGCGAACTCGGTGCCTACGTGGAGGCGGTCGAGGCGGACCGCCTGCCGATCGTCCGCGGGCTGACCCTGGACACCGACGATGTGCTGCGCGCCGACCTGATCCAGCACCTGATGTGCCAAGGCGAGATCGACAAGCGCGGGCTTGAGGGCCGCTACGGCATCCACTTCGACAGCTACTTCGAAGACGCCCTGCTACAGCTACCGCCGCTGGTTGAGGACGGGCTGGTCAGCCTGGAGCCAGACTTCATCCGCATCACCCCGCGTGGGCGTCTGCTCATGCGTGTGGTGGCGATGTGCTTCGACCGCTACCTGCGCAACCCCGCGCAGCCGGTGCGCTTCTCCAAGGCGATCTGAGCGCCGCGGCAACGCAACCGCGAGCGCGGGCAAGCAACGGAAGGGACGACGCACCTGCGTCGTCCCTTAGGGCAACACGGACCAAGTCCCTCCTGTCCTTGACCCGTGGTCGCGAGTCCGGCCCGGGTCCGGACTCGCTTTCGCTGGATCAGGGATCCGGTGCTTGATCCGCGGGCGCGCCCTCCATGGCGCGCGACAACCCTGAACTCTTCAGCCTTGCCTTCGTCGTTTCAGAGCTCGCCGCAGCGGCTGCCGCCCGGGTTGAACAGGCGCTGCAGTCTGAGTTGGCCGGCGCCGTAGCCCGCCACGGTGGGCGTGTAGCTGGCCTCAGCGCGGTCACAGTCGGTGAAACGCAGGCTGAGGCTGCCGAAGGCCTGGGTGCGCACATCGGCGGGGTTGAACGCGACGCCGAAGCGCGCGCCCGAAGTTGAAATCAGCGGCACCGTCACGCTGCCATCGGGATTGGCCCGGGCCGAACCCACCAGCCACATCTGCCGACGCTCGTTGTCATACGTATTCCACTGAACCACGACGGTGCCGGCGGCATCGATCTGCAGCGACAGGCCCTCGCCATCGCGCGCAGGGTCCATCCACACGCCGGTGAACCCGGCGCCGATCGGCAGCGCACCGGACGCCAGCGCCTGCACGCGCTGCAGCACCGCGGCGCCCACTTGCTCGCCAATCTCGCGTCCGCGCAAGTCACCGTCCTGGAAGTGGATGCCGCCGTAGAGTCGAGAGAAACCGGCCTCGTCCGCGGCGTCCTTGAAAGTCGGCCAGCGCAGCACGACAGGGGCGGCCGGCCCGGTCTCGAAGCGCAGATAGCCCGGCTGGGCGCGGAACTCGCCGATCAGATCGGGCTGGCCGTCGCGATCCAGATCGCGGTCGATGCGGGTGACCCCGTCGAAGAAGCGCGGGCTGCCGGTCATTCCCTCCAGCACCGCCGCGGAGGCCGCGCTGAAGCCGCTGTGGCCCGAAGTGAACTCGGAGAACGGCGGCGTCACGAAGGTCGACTCCTGGTAGGGCTGCCAATGCTGGCCCAGGATCATGCCGGTGCCCTGATTCGGCCCAACCCAGGCGCGCACCTGCTCGCCATGGAAGAGATGGCGGATGGCCGAGACCGGACGCACGAGGTCGTAGACGCGCTTCGCATTCCAGGTGGCGATGCCAGCGTCCATGAGCGCACCGTTCAGGGCCAGGAACAGGCGCACATCCGCGCCGATGTCATGGCCGTCGCGCAGCGACACGCCCTGTGCCAGCTGGTTCCAGTGGCCGGGCGGGGTTTCCGACCGCGGGCCGTCCGCCCAGAACTCGGCGATCACCTTGGTGCGGTCGTCCAACGCGCCGCTGATCTCAAGCACCTCGGTAACTTGGCGGACGAAGGCCTCATGCGAGGTGCTGCGCTGGCCCATGGCATCGACATAGGGCTCCTGCGAGCCATGGCGCGGCGGCGCCGGTGGCAGCAGGGCGGCAGCCGAGGCGATCGCGAACGGCCGCACCGAGCCCCAGTGCGGGGTTAGGAAGGTCTGGTCGCGGTAGGACTCCGGCCGCGTTGGGTCGACCACGGGCTGGCCCTGAGCGTCGCGTACGGTGCCGGTGGGCACGCGCAGCGGCTGCCAGTGGTTGAGATCGAACTGCGCACCGCCCGGGGCGTTCGGTGCGGCCGGGTCAGCCGCGTTGACCGCGGCATACGGCACGGGAAACACCGCATTGGCGGTGTCCGCGAAATTGCGGGCGGCGTTGCTGCCATCGTTGGCGCGGGCGCTGATGACGTTCTGCGCGACCCGGTTGCCGAGGCCGGCCGGCGTGGCCGGATCGGTCGACTGGAAGCCGGGGTCCAGGCCCAGCGCACGCATGCGCGCCTCGAAGCGCGGGCGCTCGCTCGGGTAGGCGTGCAGGAGCAGTTGGAACATCGCATGGCTGACTGCGATGCGGCGGTTCGCCTCGGTGTGCTCGGCGGACGGACGGCGTAGGCCGCGGTTCGCCGGCGTTGCCGCCAGTGCGCGCGCATCGAAGGCGGCCCAGGCGTCATAGGCCGCCGCCGACGTCATGAACAGGGTCCGCGAGACCACGGTTGGCCGCGGCGCGTTTTCACGCACCGCCTCCAGCAGGGTCTCGTTCCATTCGCGGACGACGCTGGCGGCCGCGGGTAGCGCGGCGGAACAGCCAAGGGCAAGCAGCAGGGCGGAACGCAGCAGGGAATGACGCATTGGCAGCCTCGGGTTCGGAAGTGGGGTGCCTGAGGGCCGACAGACGCCACTCTCAACGCGAGGCCACTCGCTCCGCCTCCGTCCGCGCAGCTGCCGCTCGGAAGCCGAGCTGCTCCCAGACGTGATAGTCGAAATATCACTTTTCCAAGACATCCGTCAAAGGAAATTTCACACAGAACAAGACCGCAGCGATGGTCGGCGACTCATCCGCCGCCGCGAACTGCCAGCGAGGCCTGCAGGCTCCAGCTGCGCGGCGCCTGGAACGCCAGCTCGCACAGCCGCGGCAGCAACCCAGCCAGGCTCACCAGATCCTGGAAATGATGCGCGCGCACGCGCTGCAGCGGTGCCGCGCTGCTGCCGCGCAGGGCTTCCAGGAAAGCCGCGGGCGCCGCCGCACCGGGCAGGTCATCGATCCGGCGCACGCCGAGCAGGCGCGCCTCGGCTTCGGCCAGCCGACAGTTCGGCCACTCACGGCGGAAGCGGCGCCGCACCGCGTGCAGCAGGTCGTGGTGCGGCAGCCCCGCCAGCGGATCGCGCTGACGGCTGAGGCGATAGCGCGCGCGCAGCAGAGGCGCGTCGAAGCTGCGGCCGTTGTAGCTGACCAGCTGGAAGGCGCCTTCGGCGAGCCACTGCGCAAAGCGCTCCAGCATCGCCGGCTCGGCGCCGAGGGCATTGATCCACAGCTGGCGGACCTCGAGCCCTTCAGGCCGCCAGCGCGCGAATCCCAACATGAAGGCTCGCGTGCCGGTGCCGCCCGCCAGGCCCGTCGTCTCGGTATCGAAGTGCAGCAGGGCATCAGTGGGCAGCAGCTGCGGATGCAGATCGGGCAGCCACAGCCAGGGCACTGGCGCAGGCATCGCGAGCAGCTCGCGATGCTCGAACAGGCCGTGGCTGATCTCGGTGCCGGGAGCCTGCGACGAAATCGCGACACCCACAGTCGGCCCCGGGATCAGGACGCCCTCCCCTTCTGCTGGAGGGCCTGCCGCCACGTTCGAAACAGCGCCGTGGCCCGACCGCGCCACCTGCCGCCGCAGCAGAACCTTGAGGCCGTCCACGCGCGCTGGCGGTGGATGGAGCGCCGACTGCGTGGACATTGCGGGCGGGCTTGTGTCGACCGTTGGCGCGGTACGCACGGGCACCGGCTCTGGCGGTGCACCGGCCTGCGCTCGAAGGCGCCGCAGACGCTCGGCGAGTTCAGCCATGCGCAGCCTGCCCGCCCCAGAGCTCCAGCACGCGCTGGGCCAACCCCTTCGGTCCCGCCCCCTGCTTGCCCTGTTCTTCATCGACCTGCAGGGCCGGCCCCACGCAGGCCGGGCATCCCGCTGCGCAGTCGCAGGCCTCGACCAGATCCAGCGCCGCCCGCACCAGTTCGGTTCGACGCTTGAACAGCGGCTCCGACAGACCGATACCACCGGGGTAGTTGTCATAGAGGAACACTGCCGGCGCGAAGCGGCTGTCTGCCTCGGCGGCATCGGGCAAGTCGCGGCCGAAGCCTTCGACCCGGCTCCAGCTGCCATCGGCGCTGCCGACCGACTGCTGCAGGTCGCGGGCCTCGGCCATGGCCGACAGCCCCGCCACCAGATGCAGCGCGTGGGCGGCGGCGAGGAAGGCATCCAGCGCGTCCTGCCGGCTGTCGAAACCCGACTCCAGCACCTCCGCCGGCAGCGACCACCACAGCGCCGTGGTGTGCAGCTCCTGGTCCGGCAGGTTGACCGGGCCATAGCCGATGTTCTCGTGGGTGTAGTAGCGGATCTTCTTGTAGCCCGAGACACGGCGCACGACGTGCACCTCGCCGTGATGGCAGCTGCCCTCGCCCGCCTTGCTGCCGTCGAAGCGCTCCAGCACACGCAGGCGTGTGTAGTCGATGGCGTCGGTGTAGTAGTCGACGCTGACCCGTGTGACGTAGGCCTTGCGGCCGGTCCAGTCGAGTTTCTCGACCTGGAAGGGCTGCGACTGCAGCAGATAGATCGCGCCCTCGTACAGCGTCAGCGCGGCCGCCGAGTAGTCGACCTCGGCGATGATCTGCTGGCGCCCGTCGCTGCGGTCGACCACCACGAAATTGCCATCGGCGATCGAGCGCAGCGACACCGCATTGGCCGGAAAGCTGTCGGCGATCCATTCCCAGCGGCCGGACTCCTGGTGCAGCACCTCGGCCTCGGCCAGCACCTCCAGCCAGGGCGCGGGCTCGACGCCGCCGAAACGTTCGCCTTCGACAAAGGGCAGCTCGAATGCCGCGCAGCGGATGTGGTCGAGCAGGATCAGCGGATGGTCGGCGTGGATGCGCGCCATCTCCGGCGAGGCCGATTCGAAGAACTCCGGATGCCGCACGATGTACTGGTCCAGCGCGGTGCTGCCGGCGACCAGCACGCCCAAGCTGGGCTGGCCACGGCGGCCAGCGCGGCCGAGCCGCTGGCGGGTCGCGGCGATGCTGCCCGGATAGCCGTTCAGCACGACCACATCCAGCGCCCCGATATCGACGCCGAGCTCCAGCGCCGAGGTGCCTACCAGGCCATCGATGCGGCCCTCGCGCATGGCCCGCTCGACCTCGCGGCGCTCGGTCGGCAGGTAGCCGCCGCGGTAGCCGCGAATCCGCGGCGGGAGCCGCGGGTCGTGGTCGAAGACGTCCTTAAGGTACTTGGTGATGACCTCGACCAAGAGCCGCGTCTGCGCGAATACCAGCGCCTTCAGGCCGGCCTTGATCGCCAGCCGGGCGATGCGGGTGCTCTGCGAGCGCGCCGAGGCGCGGATGCCGAGTTCGCGATTGACCATCGGTGGGTTCCACAGCAGCAGGTGTTTCTCGCCGCTGGGTGCGCCGCTGTCGGTGATCGCCTCGACAGGCGCGCCGATCAGCGCTGAGGCATGCTCGGCCGGATTGCCGATCGTCGCCGAGGCCAGGATGAATTGCGGCTTCGCTCCATAGAAGGCGCAGATCCGCTGCAGCCGGCGCAGCACGTTGGCGAGATGCGCGCCGAACACGCCGCGGTAGCTGTGGATCTCGTCGATCACCACGTAGCGCAGGTTCTCGAAGAACTGCGCCCACTTGGTGTGGTGCGGCAGGATCGCCTGGTGCAGCATGTCCGGATTGCTGATCACCAGATCACCGTGCAGGCGGATCGCCTGGCGCGCATCGCCGGGCGTGTCGCCGTCGAAGGTGTGGGCCTTGATGCCGAGCCCGCCGGCGCGATTCAACTCCAGCAGCTCGGCCAGCTGGTCCTGAGCCAGAGCCTTCGTCGGGAACAGATAGAGCGCCTTGCTGCGATTCTCGATGGCGCCGGCCAGCACCGGCAGGGTGTAGCAGAGCGTCTTCCCCGAGGCGGTCGGTGTCACCACCACGAAATTCTCGCCGGCCTGCGCGCGCTGCCAGGCCTCCGCCTGGTGGCTGTAGAGACGCTCGATGCCGCGCGCGCGCAGCGCATTCGCGATCGGTGCCGGCAGGTCGGCGGGCAGCTCGGCGTAGCGGCCCTCGCGCGCCGGCTGCACCGAATGCCCGGTGATGCGGCTGCCGTACTTGTGCTTGAGCTTGCCGGTGAGCCGGTCGGCACGGACTCGCTCGATGCGCGGCGCCTCGGCGATGGCACGGCTGTGCGTTTCGATCAGCTGCGGGGCATAGGGCAAGGGCGCAGGCAGGGACATGGCGACGGGCTCGAAGCGCGGGGCGGCAAGCGAAGCGCAGCGCTGTCTCAGGGCCTGAGACTGGGGCGCACGGGCGCGCGCCGACCCCGTCACCCGCGCTCTTTGCGCCGACGCGCGTGTGCCGCATCGACGCAAGCGCCATGCGAGACCGCTGGTACATTCACGCCTGTTTTCCGATGCCAGACACCGCCATGCGCAGCATCCGCAGCCATATCGACGCCGAGCTGATCGAGGGCCAGACCCTCGCCCTGCCCGAATCCGCCGCCACCCACCTGCTGCGCGTGCTGCGCCTTGGCCTCGGCGACGAGGTGCTGCTGTTCAACGGCGATGGCTACGACTACCGCGCGCGGATCAGTGCGGTCGCCAAGCGCAGCGCCGAGGTGCAGGTCGAAGCGCGGATAGAGGTCCAGCGCGAATCGCCGCTGCAGGTGACCCTGGCGCAGGCGCTGGCGCGCGGCGAGAAGATGGACTGGGTGCTGCAGAAAGCCACCGAGCTGGGCGTCAGCCGAATTGCACCCGTGGTCACTGAGCGTACCGAGGTCAAACTCGATGCCGAACGCGCCGACCGGCGACTGCAGCACTGGCGCGGCGTGGTCGCCAGCGCCTGCGAGCAGTGCGGACGCGCGCGCCTGCCGCAGATCGAGGAGCCGCGCGCGCTGGCGGATTTCCTCGCGGCCTCAAGGGCCGACGGCCACCTGATCCTGGCGCTGGATCCCGACGGCGAACACAGCCTGTCCGCCTTGCCGGCCTTCGAACGACTGACCCTGGTGATCGGTCCCGAGGGCGGCCTGAGTCCACGCGATCTCGGACAGCTGCGCGCGGCCGGCGCCCAGGGCCTGCGCCTCGGGCCACGCATTCTGCGCACGGAAACCGCCGGTATCGCCGCCCTGGCGGCGCTGCAAGCCCTGCGCGGCGACTGGGGCTGAGCTGTCCCGGCGCGCCCGTCCGCGCTGGCGGCCCACAGAGGCGGGCGCTCGCGGACCGCGGTCCAATAGCCCAGTCGCCCGACTGTGAGCGCCGCCACGGGCCCACCCGCGCGGTTGCCCATACGGGCGCCGATTTTGCATGGGCGGGTGAATCCACGGGCTGCGCGCGTCCTCACAACGCGATCACGCCCGGACTGCACCCCCGTCATAAGAGGCAGCGCTGTGGCCACAGACAAGGAATTCGCGCAGTCGCAGGGCGCGTTGGCGGAACTGCGCGCCAGCCACGATCAGTTCCAGTCACTGCTCGAGAACCTGCCGGGCACGGCGTTCCGCTGCCGATGCGATGAAGACTGGACCATGCTCTACCTCAGCAGCAGCATCGACAGCATCACCGGCTACCGCGCCGAGGAACTGCTGAACAACGCGGTGATCTCCTACGGCAAGCTCAACCACCCCGAGGACAATGACCGCGTGGCGGCGGAAGTGCATGCCGCGATCCGGGCGGATCGCAGCTGGCAGATCCAGTACCGGGTACGCCACCGTGCGGGCTACTACCGCTGGGTGGCCGAGACCGGGCGCGCCGTCCGCGACGCCCGCGGCGAGGTGCTCTACCTCGATGGCTTCATCACCGACATCACCGACCGCAAGCAGGCCGAGGATCGCCTCAGCGACAGTCGCGCCCTGCTGGCGGCAACCTTTCAGCTCATGCCTGAGCCGCTCGCCACCCTCGATATCGAGAGCGGCCGCTTCATCGACGTCAATCGAAGGTGGGGCGAATGTTTCGGCATCGATCGTGAGGTCGCGGTCGGTCGCAGCGGCGAGGAACTCGGACTGTTTGCCGACCCGAGCCGCTACCGCGAGCTGATCGATCAGCTCGCGCGCGCTGGACAGGTGGAATCCGCGCCGATCACCTGCCGTGACCGTTCGGGCAGCACGCTCTACTGCGAGGTCTCGGCCAAGCGGATCGAGCTTGGCGATCGCCGAATCGGCGTCTGGCTGACGCGCGACCTGACCCAGCGCAAGCAGGACGAAACCGCGCTGCGGCTGACCCAGTTCGCAGTGGAGCGCGCAGGCGATGCGTTCTTCCTGATCGCCCCGGATACGCGTTTTCTCTTCGTCAACGACACCGCCTGCACCAACCTCGGCTACACGCGGGAAGAACTGGCAACGATGGAGGTTGCAGACATCGATCCCGACTTCCCGGCGGCAAGCGCGAAGGCCGTCTTCGAAGAACTCCGTGAGCGCGGACGCCTGCGCTTCGAGACGCGACATCGGCGCAAGGACGGCACGCTGTTCCCGGTGGAGGTTATCGCCAATTACCTGGCCTTCGATGGCCGGGAATACAACAACTGCTTCGTCCGCGACATCAGCGAACGCAAGGAGGTCGAGCGCAAGCTGGAAGAGCTCAACCAGAACTTGGAGGCCCGCGTGCAACAACGTACGGGCGAGCTGTCAAGAGCGCTCCTGGACCTTGGCCGGACCCAGCAGGACCTGATCCAATCCGAGAAGCTCGCCGCCCTCGGCTCGCTGGTCGCCGGGGTGGCGCACGAACTGAACACGCCGATCGGCAACGCCATCACCGTAGCCTCGACGGTCAAGCATGCGCACGAAGCTCTGCAGAGATCGCTGGAGAGCGGCTTGACGCGACAGGCACTGCACGCCTTCATGGACACCGTGGGCGAGGCCTCCGACATGCTCAGCCGCAACCTGCAGCGCGCCGCCGACCTCGTGAACAATTTCAAGCAGCTGGCGGTGGACCAGGCCAGCCATCAGCAGCGACGCTTCGGGCTGGCTGATCTGGTGGCCGAAGTGGGCATCGTGATGACCCCTTCCCTGCGCAAGGCGGGCATCCAACTGGGCATCGACATCGAGCCGGAGATCCAGCTCGACAGTTTCCCGGGCGCGCTCTCGCAAACCCTGATGATCCTCATCAGCAATGCGGTCACCCATGCCTACACCGAGCGTGAACAGGGCTCGCTGCACATCGATGGACGCCGCGCAGGCAACGGCTGGGTGCAGCTGAGCGTGCGGGACGACGGCGCGGGCATCGCCGACGAGCACCTGGGCCGCATCTTCGAGCCCTTCTTCACCACCCGATTCGGGCAGGGGGGGTCCGGGCTTGGGCTTCACATCCTCTACAACCTGGTGACGAGCGTTCTCGGGGGGCGGATCTCGGTCGACAGCAGGCTGGGTGAAGGCACCACGTTCACCATCGAGATTCCCGACTCGCGGGGCGCAAAACGGACGGCATGACGCTTGCACGCCAAGCCCCAGGACGCCCCGCCGGAATCCCCCATGGTGCCAACCGCCCATCCGAACAGTGAGCCGCTCTTCGACTTCGCTCCGGAGCCCTCGGGCGACCGCGAGACGCATCCTCACGTCGATTGCTGGAAGATCCTGATCGTCGACGACGAGCCGGACGTGCATAGCGCCACCCTTCTGGCCCTGCGCGACATCCAGATGGAGGGTCGGCGGCTGCTGTTCCTGCACGCCCACTCGGCCAGCGAGGCTCGGGAGGTGCTCGCCGCCCATCCCGACATCGCCGTGCTGCTGCTGGATGTGGTGATGGAGTCCGAGAGAGCCGGCCTCGATCTCGTCAGGTATGCGCGCGAGGGGCTGGAGCGTCGCGAGCTTCGCATCGTGCTGCGCACCGGCCAGCCTGGCTACGCGCCCGAGGTGGAGACCATCACCCGATACGACATCAACGACTACAAATCCAAGGCTGAGCTGACGCGTATACGTCTGTTCACCAGCCTGACCGTGGCGATCCGCTCCTACCGGCAGATCCGCCAGCTCGAGGCTACGCGCGAGGGCTTGGAGAACATCATTGCGGCGAGCATCGATCTCGGCCGCTCAAAGGGGATCAAGCGCTTCGCCGATGGAGTGGTCACCCAACTCTGCGCCCTGCTCGGCATGGAGCCCGAGGGCCTGGTCTGCGCCTCTGCGCCCTCACCCGGCGATCCGCCGATGGTGCTTGCTGCGGCTGGCCGGTTCGCCCCCTTCATCGGGCTGCCGCTGGAGGCCCTGCCCGACACGCGCGTGGCGTCACGCCTCAAGGACGCCCTGCGACTGCGCAGGGCCATCACCGATGCCGGCACCTACCTGCATTTTCCGGTGAGCCACAGCGCCGGCGTCGCCGCCTATCTGGATACCCCCGCCCCCTTGGACGGCATTGACCAGCACCTCGTCGAGGTGTTCAGCACCAACATCACCGCCGGCTTCGAGAACGTCTTCCTGCAGCAGCGGATCGCACAGCTGGCCTATGTCGATCCGCTGACCGGCCTTCCCAATCGCAATGCCTTCATCGAGCGGGTGCGCGATCTCGGCCACGGCGATGCCGTGGTGGCCCAGATCGACATCGACAACTTCTCGGGCATCAACAGCGTGCTCGACTTCAGCTTCGGCGACGAGGTACTGCTCGCCGTGGCGAGACGGATCGAAGAGCGGTTCCCGGACCCCGTGATCGCCGCACGACTCGGAACCGACGTGTTCGGCCTTGCCGGGCCGCGGGAGCGGGTCAACGCCGACACCCTGGCCGCGCTGTTCTCCGAGCCCTTCCAGGTGGGCGATCACGCACTTCGGCTCACCGCCACCTGCGGCCTGGTGGACTGCAGACAGGAAAACACTACATGCCGCGCGGCCCTGCAGAACTCTTCGATCGCGCTGAAGCAGGCCAAGATGCTGGCGCGCAGCAAGTGCCTCTACTTCGAGTCCAGCCAATCGGAAGCCGCCAAGGAGCGGCTGCTGCTGCTCAACGACTTGCGCGCGTCCTTCCTGGCCGAGCGCCTGTTCCTCGTCTACCAGCCCTTCGTCGAACTCGCCACGGGTGCCATCCTGGGTGCCGAGGCCCTGCTGCGCTGGAAGAACGACCAGGGTGACTATGTCGCGCCGGATCGCTTCATCCCGCTGGCCGAGGAATCCGGCCTGATCGTGCCGCTCGGCCAATGGATCATGCGCGTCGCCTTCCGCGAACATCGGCGCTTCAAGGCCGCGGCGAGCGGCCCCTTCCGCATCGCCATCAACGTCTCGCACATCCAGTTCAGGGAGCCCGATTTCGTCGACTCGCTGGAGCGCGCCATGGCCGACTGCGGTACTGACCCGCGCGACGTGGAGATCGAGCTGACTGAATCGGTTGCGATCGAGGATCTTGATCACATCGTCGAGACCCTGAAACGGGTTCGCCAGTTGGGCGCGAGCATTTCGGTCGATGACTTCGGCACCGGCTACTCCTCGCTCTCGGTGATCCGCCGCCTGCCGGTGCAGCGCATCAAGATCGACCGCTCCTTCGTGGGCATGCTGCAAACCGATCCATCGATCGCCAACCTGATCGTGGGCCTGGCCGGCCGACTGGGGCTGGAAACCATTGCCGAAGGGGTGGAAACGCCCGCCCAGCTCAGCCGACTCAAGGAGCTGGACTGCGATGTGGGTCAGGGCTACCTGTTCGCCAAGCCCATGCAGGCAGACGATCTGCTCGCATTCCTGAGGCAAGGCTGAGGAATTCAGGATCGGTGATGCCCGGTGGCGTCCTTCGATGCCCGATCAGCGGACAGAGCCGCGACCTTGTTGCCTCACGAGACTCGGGAGCGCGAGCCGCCGTCGGCCGGCACCCGGCTCGGGCAGCGCGGACTCAGCGGACGCCACCCGCCCTTCGACGCACGGCCCCATGCTGGGTGCCCGGTGCCACAGTGCGCCCACCCTTCAACCGGAACTCAGGCGCGTGTCCAATCCGGCCCTTCGAGCCCGGTGAACACGCGTCGCAAGCCTTCGCCCCACTGCTGGCGGATGCGCTGCAGGTAGGGGTCACCTTCGTCCAGCCGCTTCTGCAGGCCCAGCTTCAAGCTGTCGCGCTCGTAGACCAGCACGTCCAGCGGCGGGCCGACCGAGATGTTGCTGCGCATGGTGCTGTCGAAGGAGATCAGCGCGCACTTCACCGCATCGTGCAGGGCGGTGGAGGGTTCGATCACGCGATCCAGGATGGGCTTGCCGTACTTGATCTCACCAATCTGGAAGAACGCCGTGTCGTGCGAGGTCTCGATGAAATTGCCTTCGGTGTAGACGAGAAACATGCGCGGCGCCTCGCCGCGGATCTGTCCCGCCACAATGAAGCTCGCCGATGCATCGATGTTGTGCTTGCGCAGATAGTCACCGTCACGCCGCTGCACTTCGCGCATGGCCTCGCCGAGCAGGCAGGCCACGTCATACAGGGATTCGGCGGACCACAGGCTGTGCTCACCGCCGCCGCGGGCACGCTGCTCGAGCAGGCTCAGCACGTTCTGGGTGACGGACAGGTTGCCCGCGGACAGTGTCACCACCACCCGCTCCCCCTCGCGCGCGAAGACCCGCATCTTCTCGAAACGGCCGACGTTGTCGACGCCCGCATTGGTGCGCGAGTCGGACACCAGCACCAGGCCGGCGTCGAGATTCATGCCGAGGCAGTAGGTCATGGTCGATCCGGCCAAACGGGGCGCAAGAGCATAGCGGGAGCGTCCGGCGCGGTCATGCCGACACCACGTCGGTCGACAGCATGAACTCGCGGAAGATGCCGTCCGAGATCGCATACAGTCGCGCCATCACCGACTTCAGAAACGCGCTCGTTCCAGGCGCCAGCAGGGCTTCCATGCGCGCAT
Organism: Aquimonas voraii; assembly: GCF_900101825.1. Taxonomy (GTDB): domain Bacteria; phylum Pseudomonadota; class Gammaproteobacteria; order Xanthomonadales; family Xanthomonadaceae; genus Aquimonas; species Aquimonas voraii. The sequence continues at coordinate 549,750 of NZ_FNAG01000001.1, read as the reverse complement.
AGCGCAGCTCGGACGCCAGCGCCCCGCACTGGCGGACGACCTCCAGACGGCGTCCGCCGGCCAGGCTTTCGACGTTGCGGTGGATCGCCGAGGCGCAGGTCGCCAGCGAGCGCGGCATATCCGATCGCAGCACCAACAGCTCGGCGACACGCGCTGGAGCGACGGTGTCGCGGTAGATCTTGCGATAGGTCTCGAAGGCCGAGAGCGCCTGCAGCAGGGCCGATAGGCGGTAGTACTCGACCGCGCTTCTCGCCTCCTGCTCGGGGCGCTGCCGCGTCTCGCCGAAATACATGTCGAGCAGGCGCAGGCTGTTGTCGGCGCGCTCCAGGAACGTGCCCAGCTGCAGGAAGGTGTAGGCCTCGTCGCGCACCAGCGTGCCCAGGGTGATGCCGCGGAACGCGGCGGACCGGCGCTTCACCCAGTCGAGGAACTGCGAGAGCCCCTCACTGTTGAGCTGGTCCCAGTCAAGGTCACGCACGCGCATCCAGCTGGAGTTGAGATCCTCGTACATCTCCGCACTGATGGCACCGCGCTGGGCGCGGCCGGATTCGCGCGCCGCATGCAGGCAGGCGTAGATCGAGCTCGGGTTGTCGGCGTCGAAGATCAGGAACTGCAGGACCGAATGCTCATCGAGCCGCCCGTAGCGGCGCGCGTATTCGGCTTCGAGGCCCAGTGCGCTCAGGGCCGCACCCCACGACTCGGTGAGCGCACGCCCTTTCTCCAGGCGATCGGGCAGCAGCGCCACCCGATGGGCGTAGTCGATCAGGCGCGCACCGTTGTCGACGCGCTCGATGTGCCTCGCCATCCACAGCAGGTCACTGGCCGTACGACACAGCATCAGGCGTCCTCCTCAAGAACCCAGGTGTCCTTGGTGCCGCCGCCCTGCGAACTGTTGACCACCAGTGAGCCCTCGCGCAGGGCGACCCGGGTGAGCCCGCCGGGCACGATCCGCACCTCCTCGCCGGAGAGCACGTAGGGACGCAGGTCGATATGGCGCGGAGCGATGCCCGTCGCGACAAAGGTCGGGCAGGTCGAGAGTGCCAGGGTCGGCTGCGCGATGTAGCCGGCAGGGTTGGCAAGGATGCGCTGGCGGAATTCCTCGATCTCGGCGCGCGACGACGTCGGCCCGATCAGCATGCCGTAGCCGCCCGCGCCCTGGGTCTCCTTGACCACCAGCTCGTCGAGGTGATCGAGCGCGTAGCGCAGATCCTCCGGCTCGCGCAGCTTCCAGGTCGGCACGTTGTTGAGGATGGGCGCTTCGTCCAGGTAGAAACGGATCATGTCCGGGACGTAGGGATAGATGGACTTGTCGTCCGCCACGCCGGTACCGATGGCGTTCGCCAGGTTGACCCGACCCGCACGGTAGGCCCGCATGAGGCCTGGCACGCCCAGCATCGAATCGGAGCGGAACACTTCCGGATCGAGGAAATCGTCGTCGACGCGGCGGTACAGCACGTGCACGCGCTGGGGACCGCGTGTGGTCCGCATGTAGACGGTGTCGTCCCTGACGATGAGGTCCTGACCCTCCACCAGTTCGATACCCATCTGCTGGGCAAGGAAGGCGTGTTCGTAGTAGGCCGAGTTGTAGGCGCCGGGCGTCAGCAGGGCCACGGTCGGCTCTTCAGCGCCGGCCGGCGCCACGCTGCGCAGGATGTCGAGCAGGGCATCGGGGTAGTCCTCGACCGGCGCGATGCTTTGCCTTGCGAACAGTTCGGGGAACAGCCGCATCATCATCTTGCGGTTTTCGAGCATGTAGGACACGCCCGAGGGCACGCGCAGATTGTCCTCAAGCACGTAGTACTCGCCATCGCCAGCACGTACCACGTCGATGCCGGCGATGTGTGCATAGATGTCGCCGGGCAGGCCCAGTCCACGCATTTCGGGCCGGTACTGACCGTTGAACAGGACCAGCTCGCGTGGAATGACGCCGTTTTCGACGATGCGCTGCGGCCCATAGATGTCGGCCAGAAAGGCATTCAGCGCGCGAACCCGCTGTCGCAGGCCGGTATCGAGCAGGCGCCACTCGTGGGCCGGGATGATGCGCGGGATGATGTCGAAGGGAATCAGGCGCTCGGTGCCCGACTTCTCGCCGTAGACCGTGAAGGTGATGCCGACCCGATGGAAGGCGACCTCCGCCTCGCGTCGCTTCTGCGCGATCCGCGGCTCCGGCGTGCTCTGCAGCCACTCGTGGAAGGCCCGGTAGTGCGGACGCACGGCGGCCGACGCCAAGCCCTGCGGATCCGTATTCATCTCGTCGAAGTACTGGTTAGCCACGCCCCCTGTCCCTCCCCTTGCGACGGCCGATCGGCGCGTCCCGGCGCTGTCGGCTCCCCCGAGCCGATGCCGCGCGTGCTGCAATGCAATAGGACACAGGCGCCTCAGAAGATCAAGAGCGCGCGACTCGAGCAAGCGCTGGCAAGGCGCACGAAATGCCCCGCAGCGCCCCAAAAGCACAGGGGCGACGCCTGCCGGCGCCGCCCCTGCGGTACCGCTCGCGGCGGAGGTGGCGCCTTACTCGGTCATCACCACGCGCGTGCCCGCCAGCAGATCGGAAATGCGGCGGCGGTCATCGCGGAAAATGAAGAGCGCATCGACGATGGCGTAGAGGAAGCCTAGAAATGGAACGATCTGAGCAAGCTGCACCACGCCATAGCGCAGACCGATCAGCTTCACGAACTCCGGCTTGTTGCCGTTCTCGTCGACGATCTTCATCTTCAGCAGCTTCTTGGCAATGGTCTGACCGCTCTGATTGAGGAAGTAGCCCTGCAGCGCTACAAACACGATGAAAACGAACACCGAGAAACCCAGACCCGTCAAAAAGCCAGGTTGCTGACCAGAACTCACGGCACTCCAAAAAAGCATGAAGTACACCGGCGACACCACGACCATCAGGATCAACAAGTCGATGATGTAGCCCCCGAGCCGTAGCCAGGGCGAGGCCAGCTCGCCAACGGTGTCCACGGCAACATCAGAGACAGCCGCTTGCGGTGCGGCGTAGGGGTTGGGTGGCGGCGTCTGGTTCGGATCCACGGGCTTTCTCCTTGAAGTGCCGGCTCCCCCGGCCCTCCTGGAGTCTAGCAGCGCCGCGGCAGCTGCGAGTTCGCAGAACCGTAAGATCGCCTCGGCATCACAGCCCAGGCGGGCCCCAGCGCGCTGTTCGTGCGCATCGCCCCGATGGGGCGGTGCAAGCGGAGTCGCCATTGTCACGCGCCGCCCAAGCACCCATCTTTCCGCCACAGATCAAACCAGACCGGAGCACGCGTGGACCTTTCCCAATGGTTACCCATCCTGCTGCACGCCATCGCGGTCGTGCTGATTCTGGTGGGATTGGCCGGCACGATCCTGCCGGCGCTGCCGGGTATTCCGCTGATGCTGGGCGGCATGATCCTCTCGGCCTGGGCAGGGGGATTCGAGCAGGTCGGCTGGGGCTGGATCGCGGCGCTGTCGGTGCTGACCGGCCTCGCCTTGCTGGCGGACTTCGTCGCCGGACTGTTGGGCGCAAAGCGCGTGGGCGCCAGCGTGTGGGCGCTGGTCGGCGCAGCGGTGGGCACAGTCGCGGGGCTCTTCTTCGGCATCTTCGGCCTGCTGCTCGGGCCTTTCCTGGGCGCCCTGCTGGGTGAACTGATCGCCGGCAGCAGCCTGCAGCGCGCGACCCATGTCGGCGTCGGCGCCTGGATCGGCTTCGTGGTCGGCGCCGTGCTCAAGGTCGCCATCGCCTTCATGATGCTCGGCCTGTTCGCGTTCGCGTGGATCTTCTAGGCCACCTAGTGATCATCCGCCCTCGCAGTCGTCCCGCTCCCTGTCGAAAAGCCCAGGGAGATGACACCCCACACGGGAGACCAGCGAAGCGCTCCGCGAATCCCGAATCCCCAATCCCGAATCCCGAATCCCGTCGCTCAATGAAAGACACCTTCCTCTGGTTCGACCTTGAAACCTTCGGCCGCAGCCCGCGCACCAGCCGCATCGCGCAGTTCGCGGGCATCCGCACGAACGCCGAACTGGAGGTCGTCGATGCCCCGCTGATGCTGTACTGCCAGCCGGCGCTGGACCTGCTGCCCTCGCCCGAGGCCACCCTGATCACCGGCATCACGCCGCAGCAGGCGCGCCGCGACGGCCTGATCGAACCGGAGTTCCTCGCCCGCGTGCACGAGGCTTTGGCCCAGCCCGGCACCTGTTCGGTGGGCTACAACAGCCTGCGCTTCGATGACGAACACCTCCGCCACGCGCTCTACCGCAACTTCTTCGATCCGTACCAGCGCGAGTACGCGCGCGGCAACTCGCGCTGGGACCTGCTGGATCTGGCCCGCCTGCTGTACGCGCTGCGTCCCGAGGGCATTCAATGGCCGACCCGCGAGGACGGCCTGCCCAGCTTCAAGCTCGAACAACTGGCCCGCGCCAACGGCTGCGGCCACAGCCGCGCGCACGACGCGCTGTCCGACGTCGAGGCCCTGATCGACCTCGCGCGGGTGTTCCGTCGCGCCCAGCCGCGGATGTGGGAGTACTACTACGGCTTCCGCAAGAAGCCGCGCGCGCTCGGCCTGCTCGACGTGGCGAACATGACGCCGGTGCTGCACGTGTCGGGCATGTTCAGCGCCGAACACGGCTGTGCGGCGATCGTGGCGCCGATCGCCGAGCATCCGCTGGTGCCGGGGCGGATCATCGCCTTCGATCTCGGCAGCGACCCGCGGGGCCTGCTGGAGCTTGCGCCGGACGACATCGCCGACCGCCTCTACGTGGCCCAGGCCGACCTGCCTGAAGGCGAGCAGCGTGTCGCGCTGAAAGAGATCCACCCCAACCGATGCCCGGCCCTGATCGAACTGCGTCACGTCAGCGAGGCCGAGCTGGCGCGGCTCAAGCTCGACCGCGAACGCGCGTTGCAGACCCATGCGCTGCTGAAGCAAACACCGGGTCTCGCCGAAAAGGTCCGCGCGGTGTTCGCGCGCGGGCGCAGCTTCGAGGACGAAGACGCCGACGGCGCGCTGTACGCCGGCTTTCTGCCCGACGCCGACCGCGCGGAGTTCGAGGCCCTGCGGCGAAGCCGGCCCGAGCAGCTGGCCGCATTCGAGCCCCGCTTGCGCGACCCGCGCTTGAAGGCGCTGCTGTTCCGCTACCGTGCGCGCAACTGGCCACAGACACTGTCGCTGGACGAGCAGATGCGCTGGCGCGACTACCTGCAGCGGCGTCTGGCGCCGGCCTCGGGGCGCTCGGAATACGACCTGGACGGCTATCCGGCACTGCTCGCTCAACTGCGGGCCCAGCATGCGGCCGATCCGGAAGCCCTCGCCCTGTTCGACGCCCTCGCCGACTGGCATCGCGAGGTCCAGCAACAGCTCTAGCAGGCTATTGAAAAACAGCCTGCCTGCCCGGCCAGGCATGGCCGGGACGACGAAGCAAGTGCACAAGCGATTTGTGTCGGGAGGCAGTGAGGACCTGCGCCGCACCGCCGACTTGAAACACTCCCCACAAGGGGGTCTCTCAACACGCTCCCCGCAAATGGCACTGCCCCACCCTGGCCGGAGGCTCGCCACACGCGGTGAGATGGCGAGCGCCCATGCTGCGAGCGCAGGGCACGGTGCAGGCTCAGGACACGCAGCGCGCTCGAGCCCGGGGTGGGCCAGGGCCCCTCCTGTTCAAGCCTTGCATCCGCTCACCGCGGACGCAGAGCTTGGCGCGATCAGCTCGCCCGGGCGCGCGCAGCGACGGTCTTCAGACGCCGCCGCCACTCGGCATTCAATTCGCGCGAATGCGCCGGCATGCGCTCGGCAAGGCGCAAACCCGCGGCTGCCACCTCCGCGGCATCACTCAAGGCGCCCCACTCCAGCAGGGTTTCGGCATAGCGCGCGCGCGCCTCGAGCCCGGCAAAGCCTTCGATGACCGCATCGAACTCCTCGCGCGCGCGCTCGCGGTCGCCCAAGGCGGCAACGGCGCGCGCATAGACCAGGTGCCCGCGCGGCGAGCGGAAGTCGGGCCGGCGCTCGATCAGCGCGTCGAGCATGGCGCGCGCGTCCCCGGGTCGCCCGGCGTCCAGCAGCGCATGCGCGTGCCGCACTTCGATCTCGGGATCCTCGGCATGGAAACCGCGCCGGGCCTGACTGTAATGCTCAAGCGCCGCCTCGGCCTGGCCCATGGCCAACAGCGCATCGGCCAAGCGCAGATGCATGGCCGGCGTCGGCGAAGCCTCGAGCGCCTGACGCGCTTCACGCAGCTCGCGGCCGGGGTTGATCAGTTCTCCAGCCGCGCGCTTGACGTTGCGGAAGGCACGGCTGCCGCGCTGCTCAGGCAGCCAGATGGCCAGCGCGTACACGACACTGCCCAGCAGCGGAAACGCGAACAGCACGAACAGCCAGTACATCTCCCGACCGCTGCGCACCGCGTGGATGGCGAAATACAGCGCAATCAGAACGTGCAGACCGAGACCGAAAATGTGCATGCCAGAAGGGAGTCAATGACCGGGGAAAGGCGCGCAGTTTTCCACGCCCTGAGGAAACCGAAAAGCGGTGTCGCAAGCGCGCGACTCTTCGACATTCGCGCGAACCGGGCGTGCGACCCGACGCGGGGCCGGCCGCTGCTGACCCACCCGACGGACCGCTGACCCCGCGGCCCGGGTCGCACGCGCATTTCCGCACTCGCAGGCGCGCCGGTCGACCCGATCTGCGGCGCGTCCCGGGCGATGCCGACCCCGCGTGCCGAGCGCGAAGGCACCGCGGCCCAAGAGGGGCATCGCGCGAGCCCGCTTTACGCCGCCAGCAGCCTGCGCACCACCGGCCCGGGCTGTCTGAGCCAGCTGAAATGGTCAGCGCGGCGCGGGGCGAACTCGGGGTCGTAGAGGGTCTCGATCTGCCAGCGCGCCTGCGGGGTCTTGGCCGCCAGTGCCTCCAGCGAGGCCCGCGGGCACAGCCAGTCGGACGCCAGATGCAGGGCCCGCACCTCGCCCTTGAACTCACGCAAGGCCTGTTCCGGATCGACGCTGCCCTCGCGGATGCGATAGCGCGCACGGCGTCCGCTGTAGGACCAGTCGCGGATCAGCCCGCGGGCTTCACGCCCTGCGAAGCCCAAGCGCTCGCCGGGGTAATGGCCGAGCAGGATCGCCGACAGCGGCATGAAATGCAGGGCCGCCATGATCCCCAGACCGCGCAGACGCGGGTAGGCGCGCCAGTCCGGCAGGCCACTCGCCAGCACATGCACGCGCTGGAAGCGCCGGGGCTGCAGCGCCGCCGAGATCAGTGCGAGCTGGCCACCCAGACTGTGGCCGGCGATCGACCAGCCCAGCCCCGGCAGTGCAGCCTCCGCAGCGGCGAGTCCCGCGGGAATGTCCTGCTGCAGCAGTTCGCGATAGCCCCAGTCGCAGGTTCGCGAGGCGCGCAGGCTGCTGCCGCCAAGGCCGCGCCATTCGTGGATCGCCACCGCCACCCCCTGTTCGGCGAGCGCGGCGGCAAAGGCTTCGTTGGGGCGGATGCCAACGCCCAGCGCTGGCAGCAGGTAGAGCCCCGCGACCGGCTCCGGCGGCATCGCGAGACGCAGGTCGGCCTCGGCGCCGTCGGGGCTGCGCACGCGCAGGGTGGTGAATGCCGGCTGCATCGGGATCATGGGCGGATGCGGAATTACTGAACCGACGGGTATGCTAACCCGCCGCCGCAGCATGCCACACTGCGCGTCGCGCCAAGGCGCGACCCCACTGTCATCCAAGCCGCAGGGCCGACCATGCACAGGACCGATATGCACCTCGCCACGCCGCTGCACCGCGAAGAACTGCTCAATGCGCTGACCCACGGTGTCGGCGTGTTCGCCAGCGCCGCCGCCGGCGCCGTGCTGATCACCCTCGCCGCGCTCTGGGGCGATGCCTGGCAACTCGGCACCGCCATTGTCTTCGTGGTCACGCTGTCGCTGCTCTACATCGCCTCGACCCTGTACCACGCGGCGCGCCATGAGCGCCTCAAGCAGCGCCTCAAGGTGCTCGACCACTGCGCGATCTTCCTGCTGATCGCGGGCACCTATACCCCCTTCACCTTGCTTGGCCTGCGCGACAGCTGGGGCTGGACCCTGTTCGGCGTGATCTGGGTGCTGGCCGTGCTGGGCGTAGTGTTCAAGCTGTTCTTCACCGGACGCTTCCCGCGCCTGTCGACGATGATGTACATCGCCATGGGCTGGCTGATCGTGATCGCCTTCGGCCCGATGGTCGAAGAGCTGTCCACCGCCACCATCGCCTGGCTGCTCGCCGGAGGTGCGGCGTACACGCTCGGCACCCTCTTCTACCACCGGGATTCCCTGCCCTACGCGCATGCCATCTGGCACCTCTTCGTACTCGCGGGCAGCAGCTTCCACTTCGTCGCCGTCAGTACCCAGGTGCTGGCCTCGAACTACTGATGGCCGGTCTGCCGCGGGTGCTGCTGACGGGTTTCGAGCCTTTTGACGGCGAGCCGATCAACCCCGCGCTGGAAGTGCTGCATGAGCTTTCGGGCGAACGCATTGCCGGCCATCGGGTCGAGCCCGCTGCCCTGCCGGTGTGTTTCTCGGATGGCCCTCGCGCGCTGATCGATGCCATCGAGCGCGTCAAGCCGAGCCTGGTGGTCTGCGTCGGCCAGGCCGGTGGCCGCGCGCGGATGTCGATCGAGCGCCTCGCCATCAACCTCGCGGATGCGCGCATCGCCGACAACAGCGGCGCCCAGCCCATTGATAGCGCGCTGATCGAGGGAGCGCCAAACGCCTACTTTGCCTCGCTGCCGGTGAAGGCGCTGCACGCCAGCCTCAACCAGCACGGCGTGCCGGCCGAGCTCTCGCTGTCCGCCGGCACCTACGTCTGCAACGCGGTGTTCTTCGCGCTGATGCATCACCTCTCGACGGTGCGCCCCGGCGTGCGCGGCGGCTTCATTCACATCCCCTACCTGCCCGAACAGGCCTGCCGGCATCCAGGCGCGCCCAGCATGTCGCTGGCGACCCTGGCCAAGGGCCTGGGCATCGCCATCGGCACGGCGCTGGAGACGCCAAGCGATCTGCGGGTGGCGGGGGGCGTGGAGTGTTGAGTGCGGCGCCGGGCTGGAAACAGCGAGGCAGGATCACGCTCTGGCGATACACCGAGAATCAGAAGCACTTTCCCGGTTGGCATCTGAATGCGGATGGCGAGGGCTGCGCCTCACTCCTCGAACTGATCCATGCGCTGCGTCGGCACCCTGACAGCGAGGGCAAGGTACGTCTCTCTGAGCCGTCGCCGCGGCAACTCGCAATTCCCAACAACCGGGCAGCCGCCTGGATCGCCCCTCAACTGTGGGTGATCCGACGGGATCCAGGCGGCGAGCACTGGCACTTCCCCAGCCCATCCGAGCCGGCAACGCTGCGCGCGGGTACCGGCTGGCTGGAACAGGTGCGCAGCGGCGTAGCAGGAATCCCAGCCAAACAGGGCGATCACTCCATCGGCCCTCGTCGGTCCAGCGCATCCAGGCTCTGGTTCTGGTTGGGACCGGGCTGATCGTCAGCCGAGGACATCAAGTCTCACGCGAGCTGCCCCCTCTCCCCCGGCCCCTCGCCCACAAGGGGAGAGGGGAGAGGGGAGCAAGCAGCGACTTCGCGCGGCGCGCAGGTTTTCAACATGCGCTGCCTGACTTGAGCAAAGCCAAGCCAGGCCCCGCCGCAGCGATGCTATGTTCCGCCCCATGTCCGATACGACCACCCTGCCCGCCCGCATCGAGCGCACGCCGACTGGCCTCGCGCTCCGCGGCGACTGGACGCTGGCGAATGCACGGCCGCTGGCGGAGTCGGCGTCCGTGCTCGGAAGCATCGAGACAGACGCGGCCTTCGACTGCACCGGCCTGCATCGCCTCGACACCTGCGGCGCGCTGATCCTGCTGCGTCTGCTGCAGCGCGCCGGCCATGGCGACACCCTCGAGAATCTGCAGGGACTGCGCCCGGCCGATGCCGATCTGCTGCGTCTGCTGATCGAACGCCGCAGTGCGCCGGCAGCACCCAGGGCGCGGCCGCACGGCTTCATCGCCGTGCTGGCGCGGATGGGCGCGGCGCTGGAAAGCTTCTGGCTCGATACCCGCCAACTGCTGGGTTTCGTCGGCCTGACCCTGGCCACCCTCGCGAAAGTGCTGAGCGGGCGCCGTCGTCTGCGCCTGACCTCGACGGTCTTCCACATGGAGCAGACCGGCCTCGACGCCGTGCCGATCGTGGCCCTGCTGACCTTTCTGGTGGGCGCCGTGGTGGCCTTTCTGGGCGCCACCGTGCTGCGCGATTTCGGCGCGTCCATCTTCACCGTGGAGCTCGTGGCCTATTCCTTCCTGCGCGAGTTCGGCGTGCTGCTCACCGCCATCCTGCTGGCCGGGCGCTCGGGTAGCGCGTTCACCGCGCAGATCGGTTCGATGAAAAGTCGCGAAGAGCTCGACGCCATCCGCGCGCTCGGCCTCGATGCCGTCGAGCTGCTGGTGCTGCCTCGGCTTCTCGCGTTGCTGATCATGCTGCCGCTGCTGACCTTCATCGGCATGATGAGCGGCCTGCTCGGCGGCGCCCTGGTCGGCTCGGCCGCGCTCGACATCAGCCCGGGCATGTTCATAAGCCGGCTCTACGAGATGACCGAGATCCGCCACTTCTGGGTGGGCATGATCAAGGCGCCGGTATTCGCCTTCCTGATCGCGGTGGTCGGTTGCCTCGAGGGCATGAAGGTCGCCGGCAGCGCCGAGTCGGTCGGCCGCCACACCACCTCGTCGGTGGTGCAATCCATCTTCCTGGTGATCCTGTTCGACGCCCTGTTCGCGATGTTCTTCATGGAGCTCGGCGTATGAATGCACCGACGCGCGAGGCGGTGATCGAGGTGCGCGGGCTGATCTCGCAGTTCGGCGCACAGCGCGTGCATGACGGCGTCGACCTCGACCTCTACCGCGGCGAAGTGCTGGGGGTGATCGGCGGCTCGGGCGCGGGCAAGTCGGTGCTGCTGCGCTCGATCGTGGGCCTGAAGCAGCCCGATGGCGGCACGGTGCGACTGTTCGGTGACGACACCACCCACCTCGACGAAGAGGCTCGACGGCCCTATGAGCGCCGCTTCGGCCTGCTCTTCCAGGACGGCGCCCTGTTCTCCTCGCTGACGGTGATCGAGAACGTCAAGGTGCCGCTGCTGGAGTATTACGATCTGCCCGCGGACCTGCTCGACGAGCTCGCGCTGCTGAAGATCCGCCTCACCGGCCTGCCAGCCGAAGCCGCGCACAAGTACCCGAGCCAGCTCTCGGGCGGCATGCGCAAGCGCGCGGGGCTGGCACGCGCACTGGCGCTGGACCCGGAGATCCTGTTCCTCGACGAGCCGACCTCGGGCTTGGACCCCATCGGCGCGGCGGATTTCGACGCGCTGATCCGCACGCTCAGCGCTGCACTCGGCTTCAGCGTCTTTCTGGTCACCCACGACATGGACAGCCTGTACGCCATCTGCGATCGGGTGGCCGTGCTGGCCGACGCTCGCGTACAGGTGGCCGACACGGTCGATGTGGTGGAAGCCCATCCGCACCCGTGGATCCGCGAATGCTTCAATGGCCCACGCGGTCGCAGCGCGCAGGCGCAAACGATGAGGACCTGAGCTCATGGAAACCCGCGCCCACCACGTGCTGATCGGCAGCTTCGCGCTGGCCGTGCTCGTGCTCGCCTTCCTGTTCGTGCTCTGGCTGGGCAAGCTGTCGCTCGACCGCGAATGGGCCTACTACGACGTGCTGTTCGCCGAGGCCGTCACCGGGCTCACCGTCGGTTCGGCCGTGCAGTACAACGGCATCCAGGTCGGCGAAGTGCGGCGGCTGCAGCTGGCGCCGGAAGACCCCAGCCAAGTCATCGCCCACATCCGCGTCGGCAGCGATACGCCGGTCAAGACCGACACCACGGCCAAGCTCACCTTCACCGGATTGACCGGTGTCGCGATCATCCAGCTGGGAGGCGGCAGCGCGGAGGCGCCGCGCCTGGAAGCGCCCGACAACACCGTGCCGCGGATCGTCGCCGAAGATTCCGCCCTGGCCAAGCTGTTCGCTTCGGGCGAAGACGTGGTGCTCAACGTCAACCAGCTGATGGCGCGCGCATCGAGCCTGCTCAGCGAAGGCAACGTCGAGAAAGTGAGCGCGACCCTCGCACACATCGAATCGCTGAGCGCCACGCTCGCCGAGCATGGCGATGCGGTCGGCCGGGCGCTCGAGGATCTTTCCGCCGCGGGTCAATCGCTGCGCACCTCGCTGGCCCAGGCCGAACAGCTGCTGCAGCGGCTGGATTCGATCGCCGCACGTGCGGACGGCCTGCTGGCCAGCGACGCAGAGCCGATCCTGTACAGCCTGCACGAAACACTGGAGGCCACGCGACGCCTGGCCGACAGCACCCAGCAGCTGGTCGAGCACAACCGCGCGGCGATCGATCGGTTCGGCGAACAGGGCCTGCCGCAGCTGGCCCCCACCCTGGCCGAGCTGCGCGAGACGCTCGCGCGACTGTCGGCGCTCAGCCAGCGCATCGAGCGCGATGCCTCCGGCCTGCTGCTGGGCCGCGACCAGCCCAAGGAGTACGACCCGCGATGAGTGCCTTCCCCTGTGTTCGTCGGCCGCTGGCTGTCCTGGCCCGGATGGGCGCCGTACTGATGCTCGTGGCACTCGGCGCCTGTGCGCTGCCGCAGGCGCGCGAGGGCGAGACGCGGGTGTTCGCGCTCAGCGTCGACATCGCCGCTCACGCAGGTGGCAACGGGAATCGACAGGTGCTGGTGGACGCGCCCTCGGCGGCCGGCCTGCTCGACTCCGATCGCATCGTGGTGCGTGCTGGCGTCGACGAGCTTGGCCTGCTGCGCGGCGCGCGATGGAGTACGCCCCTGCCGCAGCTCTGGCAGGGACTCGTGATCCGCGCCATCGAGGACGACGGCCGCCTGCGCGCCGGCCGCGAGCGCGACGTGCTGGCCGGCGACGAGCGGCTGATCGGCGAGCTGCGCCGCTTCGAGTTCGAGCGCGAGACACAGCAGGTACACATTCACTTCCACGCCAAGCGCGTGGACCCGCGGCAGCGCATCGTCGCCGAACGTGACTTCAAGGCCTCGGCCGGGGTGCGCGCGGGTGACGCGGCCGCGGTGGTGGCGGCGTTCAACGAGGCGAGCGCGGCGGCGCTCTCAAGTTTGATCGAGTGGCTGGTCGCGGAACGGCCTTGAGGCACTCGCGCAGGCCCCATTGAGCCGGAGCGGCCTGTGGTCCGAGCGGACGGGGTCGAGCTTGGGGCAATACGGATCGCGTCCATCCTGGCCTTGATCAGTGCTCGCGAGTCCTGCCCAGATCCGGACTCGCTGGCGCTGGATCAATCACTTGCACGCTCGATCCGCGGACGCGGCCTCGATGGCGCGCGATAAGACTGATTTCTTCAGCCTTGCCTTGGGTTCAGCAACTGAAGCTCAGCGCGATCCGTCCGGGGCGAGCATGCAGCCCATGATGGGCCCTTGCCCACTCTGGGCTCGATCCTGCGACGCCGTACGGAACGGCATGGGACAAAACATATCTTTTCATCGCGATGCATGTGTGGTCTTATTCGGCGCCCGCCCCTACCGCCAACACCCGCCATGTCCGCCCTGTCCGCCTGCACGCCCGCTTCCAGCCCCAAACGCATCGACCTCGTCCTGATCGGCGCCCGCGGCCGCGTAGGCAGCGCGTTCCGGGCGCGCCTCGCGGAGCGCAGCGAGATCCTGAGGGCTGGGCTGGGTATCGATCTGCGCCTGCGCGCGGCCTATGACCGTCGCGGCCTGGCGGAAAGCGAGCACGGTCTCGATCCGATCGGCGTGGACGCACTGCTCGCGCCGCGCAGCGCCGGCGATCTCGACCGCTTGTGGGCGCGAGTGGGCAGCGCTGCCCACACGGTTGCGGTGGACTGCACGGCCAGCGATGAGGTCGCGGCTGACTACCCGGCCCTGTTGGGTCGAGGCATCGCCATCGCCGCCGCCAACAAGCATGCCGGCGCGCGCCCCTGGGCCTTCTACAGCACGCTGCAGGAGCGTGCGCGGCGCACGCCCTGGCACTACGAAACCACGGTCGGGGCAGCGATCCCGGTGCTCGGCCCGCTGCGCGATCTGCGCCTGCGCGGCGAGCGCGTGCTCGGCATTCGCGGCCTGCTGTCGGGCTCGCTGTCCTACCTGCTCTCGCGACTGCATGAAGGCGCGGCCTTTTCCGAGGCGGTGATCGAGGCGCGCGATCTGGGCTACACCGAGCCCGATCCGCTGGAGGATCTGGGCGGCCAGGACGTGGCGCGCAAGCTGCTGATCCTTGGGCGCGAAGCCGGCTTCCCGCTGGAGCCCAAGCAGATCGCGGTCGAGCCGCTGACGACCGCGAGTGCCATCCATGGCGACGCCCTGCAGAAGGCGCTGAGGGCGGAGGACGCGCACTGGCGCGAGCGGATCACGGCCGCAAAGGCGCGGGGCGAGCGCCTGGTCGTGGTGGCTCGAGTCGGCCCGGCAGGCGGCCGGGTCGGCGTCGCCTCGTTGCCTCTCGACGATGTGTTGGCAAGTGCGCGGCCGCGCGAGAATGTGCTGGAGATCCGCACTGATCTGCAGCAGCAGCCGCCGCTCACCCTGCGCGGGCCTGGCGCGGGAGCCGAAGTCACGGCGGCGGGCGTGTTCAGCGACGTCCTGGCGGCTGCGCAGCGGCTGAGCCTCTGAGAACCTGCACCCCACCCCCGGCCGACCGGCCCTGCGCGTGGGCTTGTCGCTCGCCGTTGGATGTGAAGCGCGGACGCCCCTCTTCGAGAGGCGCACCATGTCACCCCTGCGAAACCGGAGCGTGGCGAGCTCAGCGGCGGCTGAGCAGGAACTCCGCCAGCGCCAGATCGGCCGGGGTCGTGATCTTGAGATTGTCGTCCGCGCCTTCCACCAGCAAAGGCCGCACGCCAGCGCGCTCCATGGCCATGGCCTCGTCGGTGACCGCGGGCGACTGCGCCTCGGCCGCCTCCAGGGCAGCCAGCAGCGCCTGCAGGGGAAACAGCTGCGGCGTCAGCGCGCGCCACAGGCCTGCGCGCGGCTCGGTGCCGAGCGCGCGCTGATCGCGAGCTGGTCGCGCGGGATCCACGCGCTTCAGCGTGTCGCGTACCGGCGCCGCCAGCAGACCGCCCTCGCCTGCCGCAAGGCAGCGCGAGATCAGGCGATCGAGATCTTCCGCACGCAGACACGGCCGCGCCGCATCGTGCACCAGCGCCCACAGCGCGTCGGCATCCTCCCGCGCGGCCAGCAAGCGCAGCGCGGCACGCACGCTGTCGGCGCGCTCGGCACCGCCCTCGACGCGCAGGACGGGCTTGCCATCGAGCGTTGTCCAACCCGGCCAGCGCGCGTCGCCCGCACTGAGCGCAACCACGGCGCCGGCCACCTCGGGATGGGCCAGCACCGCGCGCAGGCTGTGCTCGAGCACGCTGCCTCCAGCCAGCGTCAGGTACTGCTTGGGAACGGCGGAGCCCATGCGCTGGCCGCTGCCAGCGGCGGGGAGTACCGCCCAGACGCGCGGACTCATTGCCGCGGACGCGACACGGCGGTGGGTGTGCCCTCGACGGGCTCGGAGGACGCCGGCTCAGGCACCTTGTCGCCATCCACCACGCGGTAGAACACCTCGCCGGGCTGGATCATGCCCAGCTCGGCGCGCGCTCGCTCTTCGACCGCGGACGCGCCTTCCTTGAGATCGAGAACCTCGGCTTCCAGCGCGGCATTGCGCTGCTCCAGCTGGCGGTTCTCGACACGCTGGCGCTCGACGGCCTTCGCCAGCTCCTCGACCTGGGCCCGCCCGCCCGCACCGGTCCACAGCTGCACCTGCAGGTAGACCAGCAGGGCAAGCAGGGCAAGGATGGCGAGTCGGAACATGCGGGCCCAGGCGGGGCGCGGGGTTCAGCGGAAGTGCTTGAGCTGCGGGAACGCGGCGCGACCGGCGTAGCGCGCCGAAGCGCCCAGCGCTTCCTCGATGCGCAGCAGCTGGTTGTACTTGGCGACGCGATCCGAGCGGCACAGCGAGCCGGTCTTGATCTGGGTGGCCGTGGTCGCCACCGCGATATCGGCGATGGTGGTGTCCTCGGTTTCGCCCGAGCGGTGCGAGATCACCTGCGCGTAGGTGGCGGCCTCGGCCATCGCGATGGCCTCCAGCGTTTCGGTCAGCGTGCCGATCTGGTTGACCTTGATCAGGATGGCGTTGGCGATGCCCTTGGCGATGCCCTCGCGGAAGATCTTGGGGTTGGTCACGAACAGATCGTCACCCACCAGCTGCACGTTTTCGCGCAGGCGCGCGGTCAGGCCGGCCCAGCCGTCCCAGTCGTCCTCGGCCATGCCGTCTTCGATGGTGATGATCGGGTACTGACGGGTCCAGCCGGCCAGGAAATCCGCGAACTGCTCGGAGGACAGACGCTGGCCTTCGCCGACCAGCTGGTACTTGCCGTTCTCGTAGAACTCGGACGCCGCGCAGTCGAGACCGAGGTAGATGTCCTCGCCGGCGCGATAGCCGGACTTGCCGATCGCCTCCAGGATGACCTCCACGGCCTCCTCGTTGGAGCGCAGGTCCGGCGCGAAGCCGCCCTCGTCGCCGACAGCCGTCGACAGGCCGCGGCCCTTCAGCACCGACTTCAGCGCGTGGAAGATCTCGGTGCCCGCACGCAGGGCCTCGGCGAAGCTCGGCAGGCCGACCGGCAGCACCATGAACTCCTGCATGTCGACGTTGTTGTCGGCATGCGCACCGCCGTTGATGATGTTCATCATCGGCACCGGCAGCAGGGCCTGACGATCGCCCAAGAGGTGCTGCCACAGCGGCAGACCGCGGGCGGCAGCCTGCGCATGCGCATTGGCGAGCGACACGCCCAGCAGCGCGTTGGCGCCGAGGTGACTCTTGGTCTCGGTGCCGTCCAGCGCGATCATCCGCTGGTCCAGGCCCGCCTGATCGGCACCGTCGAAACCGCGCAGGGCGTCGTTGATCGCGCCACGCACATTGGCCACCGCGCGGGTCACGCCCTTGCCGAGGTAGCGCGTGCGGTCACCGTCGCGCAGCTCCACCGCCTCGCGGGTGCCGGTCGACGCGCCCGAGGGCACGGCGGCGCGGCCGACCTGGCCGGATTCCAGCGTGACTTCGGCTTCCAGCGTGGGATTGCCGCGGGAGTCGAGGATTTCGCGGGCGTGGATGCTGCGGATCGTGCTCATGAGGGTTTCCGTGAGGGTGGGAATTCGCGGTAGCTAAGGATCGGGCCTCGCGGCGCAGGCCGCTCAACCCCTCTCGATGAAAGGCCGCTTCTTCACAACCCGGTCGATCTCGACCAGGCTTTCGAGCAGCTCGGCCATTCGGCCCAGCGGCCAGGCGTTGGGGCCGTCGGACAGGGCGTTGTCGGGGTCGGGGTGGGTCTCGGCGAACAGGCCGGCGATGCCCACGGCCACGGCCGCGCGTGAGAGCACCGGCACGAATTCGCGCTGGCCGCCGCTCTTGCCGCCGGCGCCGCCGGGCAGCTGCACCGAATGGGTGGCGTCGAACACCACCGGGCAGCCGGTGTCACGCATCACGCTCAAGCTGCGCATGTCGGACACGAGGTTGTTGTAGCCGAAGCTCACCCCACGCTCGCAGGCCATGATCTGGGTGTTGCCGGTGGCCTTGGCCTTGTCGGTGACGTGCTTCATCTCCCAGGGCGAGAGAAACTGGCCTTTCTTGATGTTCACCGGCTTGCCGGCGCGCGCCACCTTCTGGATGAAGTCGGTCTGCCGGCACAGGAAGGCCGGGGTCTGCAGAACGTCGACCACGCTGGCGACTTCGTCCATCGGCGTGTATTCGTGCACGTCCGTGAGCACCGGCACGCCGAGCTGGCGCTTCACTTCAGCCAATACCTTCAGGCCCTCTTCCATGCCCGGGCCGCGGAAGCTGGTCGCCGAAGTGCGGTTGGCCTTGTCGAAGCTCGACTTGAAGATGAAGGGCACGCCCAGCTTGGAGGTGATTTCCTTGAGCGTGCCGGCAGTGTCGATCTGCAGCTGCAGGGACTCGATGACGCAGGGCCCGGCGATCAGGAACAGCGGCTTGTCCAGGCCGACTTCAAACCCGCAGAGATTCATGCGCTGGCCTCCTTCGCGGCAGCCGCCTTGTGCTCGCGCGCGGCGCGGATGAAGCCGATGAACAGCGGGTGGCCGTCGCGCGGGGTCGAGGTGAATTCAGGGTGGAACTGGCAGGCCACGAACCAGGGATGCTGCTCGCGCGGCAGCTCGACGATCTCGACCAGCAGATCGTCCATCGACTTGCCGGCGATCACCAGGCCCGCGTCCTCCAGCTGGGTGCGGTAGTAGTTGTTGAACTCGTAACGGTGACGGTGGCGCTCGCCGATCACATCGCGGCCGTACAGCTCGCGCGCGCGGGTGTTGGGCTTCAGGCGGCACTCCTGCAGGCCGAGGCGCATGGTGCCACCGAGGTCGGAGGCCTCGGTGCGGCGCTCCACTTCACCGGTGGACGTGCGCCACTCGGTGATCAGGCCGATCACCGGATGGGCGACGTTGCGGTCGTTCTCGGTGGTGTTGGCATCGCGCAGTCCGGCGACGTTGCGGGCGAAATCGACCACCGCCGCCTGCATGCCGTAGCAGATGCCGAAGTAGGGAATGCCCTGCTCGCGCGCATGCTGCACGCTGCGCACCTTGCCCTCGAAGCCGCGATCGCCGAAGCCGCCGGGCACGAGGATGGCGTCGACGCCGGCCAGCACCGACACGCCCTCACGCTCGACATCTTCGGACTCGATCCACTTCAGACGCACGCGCGTGCGCTGGCGCAGGCCGCCGTGCTTCAGCGCCTCGCCGACCGACTTGTAGGCGTCCTGGTGGTCGACGTACTTGCCGACGACGGCGACGGTGACCTCGTCCTCGGGGTGGTCGACCGCATCGATCACCTCCATCCAGTCGCCCAGCTCGGCCGCACGCTTGGCCGGCAGATGCAGCTGACGCACGACCAGCTCGTCGAGCTGCTGCTCGTGCAGCCAGGGCACGATGCTGAAGATGTTGGCGACGTCGATCGCCGAGATCACGGCCTTTTCGGGCACGTTGGTGAACAGCGCGATCTTGCGGCGCTCGCCTTCCGGCAGCGGCTGCTCGCAGCGGCACAGCAGCACATCGGGCTGGATGCCGATGCTGCGCAGCTCCTTCACCGAATGCTGGGTGGGCTTGGTCTTCAGCTCACCGGCGGCGGCGATGTAGGGCACGAGCGTCAGGTGCATGAACAGGGCCTTGTCCGGCCCGCGCTCGCTGCGGATCTGGCGGATCGCCTCAAGGAAGGGCAGCGACTCGATGTCGCCGACGGTGCCGCCGATCTCGACCAGGCCGACGTCGTAACCCGCGGTGGCGGCATCGATGCAGCGCTTGATCTCGTCGGTGATGTGCGGGATCACCTGCACCGTCGCGCCGAGATAGTCACCGCGACGCTCCTTGCGGATCACGTTCTCGTAGATGCGTCCGGTGGTGATGCTGTTCATGCGGCCGAGCCGCGTGCGCACAAAGCGCTCGTAGTGGCCGAGGTCGAGGTCGGTCTCGGCGCCGTCGTCGGTGACGTAGACCTCACCGTGCTGGAAGGGGCTCATGGTGCCGGGATCGACGTTGATGTACGGATCCAGCTTCATGAGGGTCACGCGCAGGCCGCGCGATTCCAAGATAGCCGCGAGTGCGGCTGAAGCGATGCCCTTGCCAAGCGAGGACACCACGCCACCGGTGACGAAGATCAGGGGAGTCATGGGGGAACACGCAGCGGGAAAACGCGATTCTACAGGCGGAAGGCGCGGGGCGCCTCTCCGGGTGCGCCCGACAGCGCCCCAGCCACTGCCCCGCCTTGGCGGCCCGAGCCGCCTCGATGGTGCGCCCTCAAGCTTCGATAGCGGCATCCGGCAGGCCCGACAGCGATAGCGCCCGCGGGAGCAAGGCGATCAGCGCGGACTCACGTGAAGGGGCTCAGGTCGAGGGGGTGGACGCGCCGAACTGCCAGCCGGCCTGCTGCACCAGAGGCTGCCACTGCGGGTCAGGCGGCGACAGCCCGAACAGCCGGAATTCAGTCTGCGGGGACTCGCGCTCCCAGCCAGCACAGCGGAGCTCGCTGTCGAAGCCGGCGGCGCACCGCCGAGAGCAGAAGTCGTAGTCCTGATTGGCGAGCCAGCGCTCGACCCAGGTCGGCCTGACGGTTCCCAACACCTGCGCCAGCGCATCCGCGGCCTCGGCCAGGCGCATCGGCCGGGGCGGCAGAAGCACGCAGTCAGACGCGCTCAAGCGCCCTCCCGATCGACCTCGACCCGATCACGCCCGCTGCGCTTGGCGGTGTACATCGCGGCGTCGGCGCGACGGATCAGGGATTCGAGCGATTCGCCCGGGCGCTGGCGTGCCACACCAATGCTCAAGGTGAGCCTGGGCGATTCCCCCTGCGGGCCCTCGGCGGCGAAGCGCAGGTTCGAGGCAGCGCGGCGCAGCTGTTCGGCGATGCGGGCGGCCGCATCGAGGCCACAGCGCGGCAGCGCAGCGACCAGCTCCTCGCCACCGTGGCGAGCCAGCAGGTCATGGGCGCGCAGACTGCGCTTGAGGCAGGCGGCGACATCGGCCAGGGCGCGGTCGCCGAGGTCATGGCCGTGGGCGTCGTTCAGGGCCTTGAAGTGATCGAGGTCGATGAACAGCACGCAGAGCCCATCGGGCTGGTCCGCCATCAGGCGGCGCACGCGTTCGCTCCAGGCCCGGCGATTGAGCAGGCCAGTCAAGGGATCGACGTCGGCGAGGTGGCGCGCCGAGTCGCGATCGCGGCGCAACTCCATGCTGCGGTAGGCGAGGCCTGCCGACAGCACCAATGCCTCGAAAGCGCCGGCGCCCATGCCAGCGTTGTCCAGCCAGCGCCAGGCGCTGAACAGGCCGAACATCTGCAGGCTGCCCATCACCGTCACCGCCAGCAGGGGCGCCCAACCGATGGCGAAGATCAGGGCATAGCGCGAGCCGCGCAGGGCGGCCCACAGCGCCGTCACCAGCAGCAGCGGACCGCCGAGGATGATCAGCGGGTTGGTCAGCGCGCGCGCAGCCTGCACCCATGCTTCGGAAGGCAGCACCGAGGCGAGGCTGGAGAGAACGATCGCGCCGGCCAGAAGGTGCAGGCCGCGACGCAGGCGGGGGGCGTACACATCAAGGTGGGCGAAGCGATCGAGGAACATGGCGGCGCAGGCCACGGCGGCGGCGGTGGCGATACGCCCGGAAAGCGGGCTGCCCCCGGCGGTAAAGCTCAAGCCCAGGGGAGCGGCGAGAAACCCGCTCTGCAACCCGAGGATCCACACGTAGGCCAGCAGATAGCCGGCGTACCAGAGAAAGCTTGAATCGCGCAGGTAGGCTGCGAACAGCAGGGCCATCATCGCCATGGCCACCATCACTGCAAGCGTGGCGCCGGCATAGGCCAGCCAGGCGGCGTCCTGCGCCCGATACTCATCGGCGGGCAGCAGGCGCAGGGCGATCGTGGAGGCGAGCACGCCACTTGAGTCCAGATGCACGCGCAGCGGGGCGTTGCCCGGCGGCAATTCGGCCAGGGCGAACGCCACGTCGCCGTGGCCGGCATGCAGCCCCGGCTGCGGGTTGAGGCCACGCGTCCAAGCGCTGCGCTGCTCGCCCTGCTCAAGCTGCACGCGATGCAGGGGCGAGATGCGCAACTGCAGCACCCAGTCGCCGGGTGGCCAGGCCCCTGACTGCGGACGGATCAGCAGGGTCGCGCGCGGCGCGGCGCTGGACAGCACGCGGTTGCGCCAGCCGGGCTCCGGCAAGGGCCGCGCTACGGCGGCAGGCTCTGACTCGGCGGGGAGGACGCGCACGTCCAGCGGAAACTCGCCCGCGGCGGCGCGGACCGGCAGCGAGCCAGCCAGGAGCAGCCACAGTGCGAAGCAGGAAAGGAGGCGGACCATGCCTCGCAGCGAAGCAGGAAACGCGCCATCGCTACAAGTGGAGAGCGTTCGGACCCGGGCTACCCGGCTTGGTGGGTGCACGGCGCTGCGCGGCAGCGGCGAGAAGCGCGTGCCGGCATGAAGGAATAATGACAGCAGGCTTACGGCACGTGCCCGCAGGGCGGCGCCGGGCCGATTTTCAAGGCCCGTGGGGGACATCACGCGGGCCAAGGTGTCACAAAACTGCCATCTCTCCGCAATATTCTCTTCGCCTTGACCCTCTCCACCGGATCCCAGCCCATGCGCCTGCACCGTCCCGCCCTGTACGTGGCCGCTGTCCTGCTGCCCGCCTCCACCTTGTGCAGCGCCTCCGACTGGAGCTTCACGCCAGCCGGTTCGTTTCAGCACGATTACATCGAGTATCGCGTGGACGGCGGCAGCGATGGCGATGCCGACGGTGCGCGGCGCTCACGCGTTGGCCTGCGCGCTCGCCACAGCTCGGGCCTGGAGCTGCGCGGCGAATGGGACTTCGCCATCGGCACGGTCACCGACGTCTACGCCGATCTGCCCCTGGGCGCCGGCAAGCTGCGCATCGGCCAGTACAAACAGCCTTTCTCGCTGGAGGAGCAGGGCTCCTCGCGCGACCTCATGCTGCTGGAGCGCTCGCAGGTGCACGATGCCTCGAACTTCGGCCGCCGGGTCGGCCTGATGTGGACCCAGCGGCTCGGCGACATGCAGCTGCAGGCCGGCGGCTTTGCCGGCACCGCGGAACAGGTTTCGGGCACGGCCGGTGCGGCCCTGCGACTCGTCAGTGTCGCCCGCCCCGATCTACACCTTGGCCTCGCGGCGGCCTATGAGGCCCGCGAAGACGAGCGCCTGCGCCTGCGCGCGCGCCCGGAGTCGCGGCTGCTGCCGCTGGCGCCGCTGGATCTCGGCAACTTCGCGAATACCGACGACAGCCTGCGCCTCGGCGCGGAAGCGGCCTGGCTGCGCGGCAGCTGGACCCTGCAGGGCGAGGCCTTCGCCCTGCGTGGCCAGCGCGCCGGCGATGACCCCGAGGGTCGCGGCGCCACGCTGCAGGCCAGCTGGCTGAGCGGCGGGCACGCTCGCAGCCTGCGCGACGGCGCGCTGCGCAAGCCGAGCTTCGAGGCCGGCAGCCTCGCCTTCGAGCTGGCGGCGCGCATCAGTCGGGTCGACTTCGACCTGGGCGGTGCCCACCTCGGCGCACAAACCCAGATCGGCCTGGCCGCCACCGTTTATGTGGGTGCACGCTGGCAGTTCGCCGCCCAGTACGGCGACTTCGACGCCGACCGCAGCCTGCGGGTGAGCCGCCCCGGCGACTACAGCGGGCACTTCACCGGGCTGCGTGCGCAGTACAGCTTTTGAGCCGCGCAGCGGAGCAGAGCTTGGACAAGCGCGCCGCCCGCCGGGCTTGAGCCCGGGGGGCGCTTGGAGATCGAAGCGACCCAAGGGCCCTTCGGGACGGCATCCGAGAAGCGTCGAGCGATGACGGGCCACCTCCGCGCCAAAGGCGACCTGCGGCGGCGCAGGACCCGACCGGCCCGCGACTCAGGGCACCGACTCACCGCTGGGCTTCACGCCCCTGAACGAGTGCACCCCACCGGCAGCGCCGAACTCGACGCTGGCGCGGTCCACCAGACGCTGCAGCCGCAGGTCGACGAGGGTGGTCTGGTTCGGCCGCAGCACCTGCCGCAGCAGGGTGGGCTCGGCCTGGATCGCCGCCTGTGCGTAGCGCACGAAGCCCTGCTCCGGGCGCGGACGCAGCTTCAGGCCTAGTCGATCGACCCCGGGCTGGGCGGCGCGCAGTTCGGCGCCCGCACGGCGTGGGTCCGGGATCGCGGCGCAGCCGGCCATCAGGTCGTGGTTGAACAGCAGACTCAGGCTGCCCGGGTGCCTGCTGTTGCGCTGGCGGTCGCGCAGGAAGCCCGCGGGCAGCAGGTCGGGGCTGTCCTGCGCGCCGGTGAGCACGAGGTCGTAATCCTTGAGCGCACCGCCCTCGCTGTCCTGCAGGCGGAAGATCACCAGGCTGCTGCGATCGTGCAGATGTGCGCGATCGGGCAGCACTGCCACGGCTTCGATCTCGACCCGCTCGGCGTCCTGCACCACTTCTGACTCGCGCTCGAAGGCATCGCAGACGTTCGCGTAAGCGGCGTTGGAGTCGACTTCGAGGCAGCGCAGCACCGCCTGCACGGTCTCGCCCCCCTGCCCGCCCGCCGACGCCGACACGCCGCGCAGGATGCCGCGCGCCTTGCCGGAATGCGCCGCGCCGGCGATCAGGCGGAACGCCGTGCGCGGCGCGCGCTTCAGGCCGCCGACCGGCTCCAGGCGCTGCAGGTCGCCACTGCGGCCCTGCTCCAGCACCAGCAGGGCCGCATTGAGGTTGGCCGAGGCCACCCGCACCACGCCGTCACTGCCGCTCTCGCCGGTGTAGGGGTTGAGATGGTCGTAGAGCTTGCGGTCGATGCTCTGGCCAGTGAGCACGAAGGGATAGACCCCGCGGCCGTGCTCTCCGCCCGGCTCACCGAAGCGGCCGCGGCACCAGGCTTCGTTCAGGGCCCAGGCCTCGGGGCTGCCCTGCTCCAGCCAGTCGAGCACGCCGGCTCCGGGCTCCACGCCCTGCGCGAAGGCCTGGATGCGGCCGAGCCGCCCCTTTCCGAGCTGGGCCAGCGCACTGCCGAAGTTGGCCGGCGCCAGCATCACCAGATGACTCATCGGGCAGGACGGGGCCCCACGCGGCTGCACGTAGTAGCGCCACCACCATTCGCGCGCGAGCGGACCGCCGGTGCTGTGGGTGATCACCGCGAAGCGCCGGCCGGACTGGATCAGCGCGCCGAGCTCGCGCTCCACCGCAGCCTGCAGCGCACGCGCCAAGTCCTCCATGCGCACCTCGTCGTGGAAAGACACATAACGGCCGAGGTGGATGTCGCGCAGCCGCAGCGTCTGCCCGCGCGCGGCGTACTCGGCCGCCAGCCGCTCCGGCAGGCCGCCATAGGTTTCGGTGCTGGTGACCGACCAGCCGTGCAGGAAGACCAGAGTGTCAGGCAGGGGCATGAGTGAGTCCTTGCATCCGGCGTTCGGGAGCGAACGGTTGTCAAGTGGAGAGTGCCGCGGGAGCACGCTGACTCAGCGGCGGGGACACGACCTTCGACCGCGGTTCGCCGATGACCGGCCTGCGCGCACGCGGCCCGACTTCGTTGCGGCCGGAGGACAACGCGCCTAAACCGCTCCGGGAGCCCGACGCCGACGGTGCCGGTTGCGGTGGCGGGGCCAGCGCAGGCAGGGATCAAACCCGCTGTTCACCAATCCCCAATCCCGAATCCCCAATCCCGGCTCATCACGCCGTCCCCGAGCCCTCCGCACAGCTGCGGGCGACGTCGGTCTCGACCTCGTCCTCGTGCAGCAGCGCGCGCGCGACGTCGAGCGCGGCATCGATGACTTCCACGCGCACGGTGACTTCGCTGGACTCCCGAGAAGTGTTGACCAGGATGGCCCGGCCGGGCCCGGTGATGCGGCCGGCCAGCACATCGCGCGGACCGACGATGCCGCGCTCGATGTCCATCACGGTATAGCCGCCTTCGGTGCGCACCACCACGCGGCCGGTGTTCGGGTTCATGCCGCATACGCTGCCCTGGCTGCTCATGGCGTTCTCCTTACTCGACTGGCTGAACCCGAGGTGGGCCCCAGCCTAGCCGAAACAAGGGATGCTGCAAGTGCACGCTGGGCACCGTTCAGGGCCCCGCTTCAGCCCAGCAGCAAGCGGTAGGCCGGATTGTCGGTCTCGTTGCTGTGTGGATAACCCAGCCCAGCCAGGAAGCGGTCGAAAGCGGGACGATCGCTCTCGGGCACCTGCAGGCCGACCAGGATGCGGCCGTAATCGGCGCCCTGGTTGCGGTAGTGGAACAGGCTGATGTTCCAGTCCGGGTTCATGGCTGCAAGGAAGCGGATCAGGGCACCGGGCCGCTCCGGGAAGTCGAAGCGATAGACGCGCTCGTCGCGGGCCAGCGGCGAGCGTCCGCCGATCATGTGGCGCAGGTGCAGCTTGGCCAGCTCGTCGTGGGTCAGGTCCAGCGCCGGGAAGCCTTCGTCGGCGAAGGCCTGCGCCAGGGCCTCGGCCTCGCCGGGGCCGCGGGTGCTGATGCCGACGAAGATGTGTGCGGCGGAGGCATCGCCGATGCGGTAGTTGAACTCGGTGATGCCGCGTCCGCCCAGCAGGTTGACGAAGCGACGGAAGCTGCCGCGCTCCTCGGGAATGGTCACCGCGAACAGGGCCTCGCGCTGCTCGCCGACCTCGGCGCGCTCGGCGACGAAACGCATGCGGTCGAAGTTGAGGTTGGCGCCCGAGGCCACCGCCACCAGCGGCTCGCCGCGCAGGCCCTGGCGGGCGACGTACTGCTTCAGGCCGGCGACGGCCAGCGCGCCGGCGGGTTCGAGCAGGCTGCGCGTGTCCTCGAACACGTCCTTGATCGCCGCGCAGAGGGCATCGGTGTCGACCCGCAGCACCTCGTCGAGATGCAGCCGGCACAGGCGGAAGGTTTCATCGCCGACACGTTTCACCGCGGTGCCGTCGGAGAACAGGCCGACGTCGTCCAGCGTGACCGGATGTCCGGCTTCGAGCGAGCGCGCCATGGCGTCCGAATCCTCGGTCTGCACGCCGATCACCCGCACCTCGGGTCGCAGCGCCTTGACGTAAGCGGCCACGCCGGCGGCCATGCCGCCGCCGCCGATCGGCACGAAGATGGCATGCAGCGGCCCGGTGTGCTGGCGCAGGATTTCCATCGCCACCGTGCCCTGCCCGGCGATCACGTCGGGATCGTCGAAGGGATGCACGAAGGTGTAGCCGTGCTCGCGTTCAAGCGCGCGCGCGTGGGCGGCGGCATCGCTGTAGGAGTCGCCAATCAGGATGACTTCGACGTTCTCGCCGCCGTGTCGGCGCACCGATTCGATCTTCACCGCCGGCGTGGTCACCGGCATCACGATCACCGCGCGGCAGCCGAGCTTGCGCGCGGCCAAGGCCAAGCCCTGCGCATGATTGCCAGCCGACGCCGCGAGTACGCCACGTGCGCGCGCCTCCGGCGACAGATGCACCATCTTGTTGTACGCGCCGCGCAGCTTGAACGAGAACACCGCCTGGTTGTCCTCGCGCTTCAGCAACACCGTGTTGCCGAGCCGCGCCGACAGCCGGGGCGCAGGCTCCAGCTCGGACTCGCGCGCAACCTCGTAGACGCGCGCGGTCAGAATTCGCCGCAGGTAATCCAGCGCCGGCGCGGGCGCGATCTGCGCCTCGGGTCTGGGCGTGGACGACAGCGGCTGCGCGGGCATGGCGGAATCCTCAAGGGCTCGTGAACGAGGCTCCGAGACTACGCCCGCCGGTGCCATTCGCCCTTACGACTTCGGTGCAGGGCGACGAATTGGCATAGGGCTTGAGAGCCGGGATTGGAGATTGGGGGTGAGGCGGCCCGCTTGCGCGCCATTGCCACGCAAGCGGGCCGCCTCACCCCCAATCCCAGCTCCATCAGTCACTCTTGATCACGATGTTCGGAAATCCGAAGGCCTTGTTCTTCGCGCGCAGCGACAGTCGCCCCGCGGCCTGACGCGCAATCTCGCGATAGCGCTTCGAGAGATCGGACTCGGCGTCTACCGCCACCGTCGGCGCGCCGCCGTCCGCCTGTTCGCGGATGCGGATGTCGAGCGGCAGCGCACCCAGCAGGGGCACCTCGTACTGCGCAGCCATGCGCGCGCCACCGCCTTCGCCGAAGATGTGCTCGGCGTGGCCGCAGTTCGAGCAGACGTGGATGGCCATGTTCTCGACGATGCCGAGCACCGGCACTTCGACCTTGCGGAACATCTGCAGGGCCTTCTTGGCGTCCAAGAGGGCGATGTCCTGCGGGGTGGTGACAATGATCGCGGCCGACACCGGCACCTTCTGGCACAGCGTGAGCTGGATGTCACCGGTGCCCGGCGGCAGGTCAATGATCAGGTAGTCGAGGTTGTCCCAGGCGGTTTCATTCAGCAGCTGCTGCAGGGCCTGGGTGACCATCGGTCCGCGCCAGATCATCGGCGTGTCCTCGTCGATCAGAAACCCGATCGACATCGCCTGCAGGCCGTGGCCGCGCTTGGGCGTGATGGTCTTGCCGTCAGGGCTGTCCGGCTTGCCGGAAAGCCCGAGCATGCGGGGAATGCTCGGCCCATAGATGTCGGCATCCAGCACGCCAACGCGCGCGCCTTCGGCGGCCAGCGCCAGCGCGAGATTCACCGAGGTGGTCGACTTGCCCACGCCGCCCTTGCCCGAGGCCACGGCGATGATGTTCTTGACTCCGGGCAGCGGGCTCAGGCCCTCGCGCACCTTGTGCGCCAGCACACGCGAGGAAACGTCGACGGTGGCGCGTTCGATGCGCGGGTCGGCCTCCAGCGTGGCTCGCACGCGTTCGGCCAAGGCCACACGGAACCCTGCCGCCGGATAGCTCAGCTGCAGCTCGACCAGCACGCGGGGCCCATCCACGCCGATGGCGCGGACGCCATCGACCAGGCTCTGGCCAGTGTTTTCATCAATGAGAGGGGCAAGCAGCGCGCGGACGGCATCCTGGTCAAGCGACATGGGCAGGGCTCTGGGGCGAGGGCCCCTTAGTTTAGGCAATGCCCCCACAGGCTGCCTTGCGCGGCTTCAGGCGCGGCTGGCCTGCGCCCCCTGCAGCTGCGCCCAGGCGGTCTTCCAGCGGGCCCGCGAACGCAGCCGCCAGTCGTCGACCATGGCGTAGAAGGTCGGCAGCGCGAACAGCGAGATCAGAGTCGAGAACACCAGGCCACCGACGATGGCGCGCGCCATCGGGTAGTAGGGCGGACCGTCGCCACCCATCTGGGTGCCAGCCATGGTCAGCGGCAGCATGCCGAGGATGGTCGTGCCCATGGTCATCAGGATCGGTCGCAGGCGATCGCGACAGCCGGCCACCAGCGCGGCATGGCGGTCCATGCCGCTCCGCCTCAGCGTGTTGATGTGCTCGACCATGACGATGCCGTTGTTCACCACCACACCCATCAGCACCAGGATGCCGATCGCCGCCATGATCGAGAAGGTCGTGTCGGTCAGCCAGAACAGCCAGAAAACACCCAGCGCCGAGAAGAAAATCGTGCTGACGATCACCGCCGGGAAGGTGATCGACTCGAACACGGCAGCCATCACGATGTAGACCATGATCAGCGCGATCAGGGTGTTGAAGGCCATCTGCGCGCCAGCCTGGTCGTTCAGCTCGAAGCTGGTGCCGAAGTTCCAACGGTAGCCCGCGGGGAGTTCGAACTGCTCCATCAGAGGTTCGATCTGCTTGCGGGCATCGTCCATGGTGACGCCATCGGCCAGCGCGATGCGAATGGGCAGCGCCGTCTGCCGGCTCTGGCGATTGATGGTGCTCGGGCTCGCGACAACCTGCACGTCCACCATTGCCAGCAAAGGCACCTGCCCACCGAGCGGGCTCGCCAGCTTGAAATCCCGAAGGTCATCGACGCTGGCGCTGTCGGCCTCCTCGAAACGCAGCCAGACCGGCACCTCGGTCATGCCCGAGCGAAACTCGCGCAGGGGTGTGCCGCGCAGGGCGATGCCGATGAACTGCGCCACCTGCTGGGCGGAGAATCCGTACTGCAGTGCGCGGTCGCGGTCGACCCGGACCTGGATCTCGCGCGACTTGGCGCCGAGGTCTGCATAGGCATCGCGCACGAAGGACTGCGCCTTGAGCACCGGCACCACGGCTTCGGACAGTTCCTCCAGCAGCATGGAGCTGTCGCCGATCAGGGCCACCTGCATGCCCTCGCCGCCGCCCGGGCCACCGCCCTCGCTCTCCTGGAACGCGACTTCGCCCATCGCCAGCTTGGGCAGGCCCGCGGTGATCTTCTCCATGACCTGCGGGGTTGGCGTGCGCCCCTCGGGATCGAGATCGATGCGCGTTCCGCCGCCGCCGCGCTCGCTGTACCAGCTGTAGATCTGCACGATCTCGAACTCGTCGCGATGGGCTTCGAGGTAGTCCTCGACCTGCTTCACCGCCGCCGAGATGTCCTCCAGGCGGTAGCTGCCGTTCCAGCGGTAGCTGAGCTCGGCCTCGCGAGTCTCACCCTGCGGGATCATGTCGGCCTTGATGCCAAACATCGGCACCAGGCTCACGGCGACCAGCGCGGCGATCGCGGCCAGCGTCTTCCAGCGGTGCCGGAGCGAGGCGTCGAGCCAGCGCGCGTAGCGGTCCTGGAAACGGCTCGCCTGCCGCGAGGCATCGACCAGATGCCTGGGCGCGCGCAGGCGCGCGCTGATCATCGGGATCAGGCTGATCGCCACCAACCAGGAACAGAGCAAGGAGATGGTGATGGTGTAGGCCACCTGGCTCAGATAGATGGTGATGAAGTTGCGCTCGCCGAAGATGTTCGGCAGGAACACGATGATGCTGGTCAGGGTGCCGGCCGAGATCGCGATCTGCACTTCGCGGGTGCCCTCGATGGCGCAGCGGAAGGGGTTGTCCGGATACTTCTCGCGCTTCTGATAGATGCTCTCGACCACCACGACGGCATTGTCGACCAGCATGCCGATGCCGAGCAGAAGGCCCATCATCGACAGGATGTTGAGCGACAGCCCGAAGAAATACATGAAGCCCAGCGTCATCACGATGCAGATCGGGATGGACACCGAGACCATCAGGGTCGAGGGCCAGTGGCGCAGGAAGAAGTACAGCACCAGCACCGACAGGGCGGTGCCCAGAAGCCCCGCGTTGGCCAACTCCGACAGCGAGGTGGTGACGCCTTCCGCCTGGTCCTGCATGACGAACAGCTGGATGTCTGCGAAGGCGGGCATGGCGTGGATGGCTTGGACCTCCGCCAGCACACCGCGCGAAACCTCGACCAGGTTGGCCGAGCGCTCCTTCATGATGTCGATGCCCACCGCAGGGCGGCCGTCGAGCCGGCGTCCGTAGTCCAGGCGCCCCGGCTTCAGTCGCACCTCGGCGATGTCGGACAGGCGCAAACCGGCCGCGTTGACCGGCAGCGCACGCAGTTCCTCCAAGGAGCGCAGCTCGCCGACGGGCTGCACGCGCACACGTCGATCGGCCTCGGTGATCTGGCCGGCCGAAACCGAGAAGTTGGCCGCGGAAAGCCGCTGTGCCAAGGCGTTCAGATCGATGCCATGCGCGGTGACGCGATCATTGTTGAGCTCGATCTCGACCTCGGGCGGGGCAATGCCCGACAGATCGACGCGCGCCACCCCGGGCACGCGCTCGATGCGTCGCTTCACCTCGCGGTCCAGCAGGTCGTACTGGGCCTGCAAGTCGAGATCGCTGGACACCCGGATGCGCAGCACCGGCTGATCGCTGGTGCTGTACTTCAGAACCAGGTAGCGCTGGAAGTCGGACGGCAGCTCGTCGCGGATCGCGTCCAGGCGGTCGCGCGCATCAGCCGCGGCGATCTGGATGTCGCGACTCCAGTCGAACTGGATGAACACGCCGGCGCCATCCGCGCGCGACTGCGAGAACATGCGGCTGATGCCCGGCAGGGTCGCCAGCGCCTCCTCGGCCGGGCGGGTGATCGTCTCCTCGATCTCCGAAGGGCTGGAGCCCGGGTACGGAAAATCCACGTAGAGGAAGGGAGCATCCGCCTCAGGCAGGAACTCCAGGGGCAACCGGAACGCAGCGATCAAACCGACCAGCAGCATGGAAACGAAGAACATGCTCGCGGTCACCGGCCGCTGCAGGCTGAGGCGCGAGAGGCTCATGCCGCGGACTCCGCCGCAGCGAGGCGCGCCTGGCGCTCGGCTTCCGCGGCTGCGCGCGTACGCTCACCGCGCTCGAAGTAGTAGGCATCCGGTTTGCGGTCGAGCAGCGCGTACATCACCGGGATCACCAGCAGGGTCAGCAGCGTGGAGACCAGAAGGCCACCGATCACGGTGATCGCCATCGGCGCACGCACTTCGGCCCCCTCGCCACCACCGATCGCCAGCGGCAGGAAGCCGAACAGGGTGGTCAGCGTGGTCATCACGATCGGGCGCAGGCGCTCGTGCGATCCGTCGCAGATCGCCTTGAGCTTGGGCACGCCCTCCTCGCGCAGCTGGTTGACCCGATCGATCAGCACGATGGCGTTCTTGACCACGATGCCGGCCAGCAGGATAAGGCCGATGAAAACCACTACCGACAGGCCGTTGCCCGAAAGCTTGAGGGCGAGAATCGCGCCGACCGCCGCCAGCGGGATCGTGAACATGATGACGAAGGGGTGCAGCAGCGACTCGAACTGCGAGGCCATCACCAGGTAGACCATGAAGATCGCCAGCACCAGTGCAAACACCAGCGAGTTGACCGAAGCCTGCAGCTCCTCGTTCTGGCCACCGATGTTGACGTCGAGCCCGGCGCCCAGCGGCTGCTCCGCCAGCATGCGCTCGATGTTCGCCACCGCGGTGCCGAGGTCGCCGTAGCGCAGGTTGGCCGAGACCACGGCGACGCGCTCCTGGTCGACGCGATGGATCTCGCTGGGGCCTTCGGTGCTGATGACATCCGCCACGGCAGACAGCCGGACCGGACGCTCGCTTTCCGGGTTGACGATCAGCTGGCCGATATCGGCCGCCGAGGCGCGGGCGGATTCTTCTGCGCGCACCAGCACGTCGATCTTGCGATTGCGGAAGCTGTAGCGGGTAGCGACTTCGCCACGCACCTGGCGCACCACCTGGTCGGCGATCTGCCGGGTGGTGAGGTTCAGCGCCGCCGCCCGTTCGGCATCGAAGACCACTTGGATCTCGGGGAAGCCCTGCTCCACCGTGGACTTGACGTCGGCGTAGCGGTCATCGGCCTGAAGCCGTCGCGCCAGCTCCAGGCCGGCCGCCTGCAGCTGGTCGAGGTCGTAGCCGCGGATCTCGATTTCCAACGGCGTCGCGAACGAGAACAGCTGCGGGCGCGAGAACTTCACCTCCGCCCGCGGCCAGGCTTCGGCACTTTCGCGCAGGGCTTCCGTCAGCCCGGCCTCGGCGTTCTCTCCCGCGCCCTCGGCGAGGACGATCAGCAGCTTGCCGATGTTCTCGCCCGATTCTGTGGGGTTGGCGTCAAGGCGCGTGCCGCTGCCGCTGACGCCGTGGATGGTGCGCACCCGCGGGT
This sequence comes from Aquimonas voraii, assembly GCF_900101825.1. Taxonomy (GTDB): domain Bacteria; phylum Pseudomonadota; class Gammaproteobacteria; order Xanthomonadales; family Xanthomonadaceae; genus Aquimonas; species Aquimonas voraii. Next base: position 516,787 of record NZ_FNAG01000001.1, on the reverse strand, counting down.
CTTCGGCGTGGCGGCGCTGAAGTTCTCGCACCACCGCATCGCTGTCGGCCAGCGGCGTACCCGGCGGCAGCTTGACGGTCATCTCGAAGCGACCCTGGGCGAGCTGCGGGATCAGATCCATGCCCAGGCCGGGCACCAAGGCCAGGGTGAACAGGAAGGCCGCGGTGGACGTGAGCAGGACCGGCGCGGGTCGCGCCACCGCCTTCGGCAAGGCGCGGGCGTAGGCGGCCTCCAGCCAGTCATAGGGCTTGAGCAACACGCGACCGATGGCGCTCAGGCTGCCACCCACCCACCGGCCCAGGAGACGGGCGAAGCGCAGAAGGCCGCGAGACACCGCCAACCGCAGACGCGCAACCCGCCCGCGGGCAACGTCGAGCTCGGCCTGGTCCTCGGGATAGGCCAGCGGCGGGCGCGAGCGCAGCGAAGCCAGCATGGGCACCAGTGCCATCGCCACGACCGTGGAAATGATGATGGCAATGCTGACGGTCAGAGCCTGGTCGCCAAACAGTTGGCCAGCCACGCCTTCGACGAAAACCAGAGGAAAGAACACCGCCACCGTTGTGAGCGTGGAAGCGACCACCGCCAGTCGCACCTCGGAGGCGCCGACGATGGCGCTCTCGATGATCCCCAAGCCCCGCTCGCGCGCTTTGGCGATCGACTCCAGCACCACGATCGAGTCATCGACCACCATGCCTGTGGCGAGGGCCAACCCGCCCAGCGACATCACGTTGAGGCTCAGGCCCACCTGCTGCATGAAGAAGAAGGTGGCGATGATCGAGACCGGCAGCGACACCGCGATGACGAAGGTGCTCCAGCCATCGCGCAGGAAGAAGAAGATGATGAGCACGGCCAGCAGGCCGCCCATCAGCGCGGCCGAACCCACCTCGTCCAACGAGTTCTGGATGAACACCGACTGGTCGTCGACCGTGATCAGGCTGGCGTTGGGCGGCAGGTTCTCGCGCAGGCGTTCCAGCTGCTGGCGCACGCCAGCCGCGGCGGCGACGGTGTTGGCATCGCCTTCCTTGTAGATCGCCAGCTCGACCGCCTCGCGGCCGTCCATACGGATGATCGCCTCGCGCTCCTTGAAGCCCTGGCCGACGGAGGCGACATCGCGCAGGCGCACCGGCACGCCCTGATCAACCGCCACCAGCAGTTCCTGCATCTGCTCGACATTGGCGAACTGGTTGACGGTGCGCACTAGGTAGCGCTGGTTGCCTTCGTCGATGGCACCGCCCGAGATGTTGATGTTCTCCTGCTTCAGGCGCTCGATCACCCGTGCTGGCGTCAGATTGAGTCGCGCCAGCTTCTGCGGGTCCAGCAGCACCTGCACTTCATCTTCGAGGCCGCCGCTGACCTTGACCGCCGCCACTCCGTCGACTGGCTCCAGCCGCTTCTTCAGGGTCTCGTCGGCGTAGCGACGCAGGTCCTTGAGTTCGGCGATGTCGAAGCCCGTGACATCGGCACGTCCCGCCAGGCCGAGGCGCATGATCGGTTCGGTCGAGGGATCGAAGCGCAGCAGCACGGGCTTCTCCGCTTCCAGCGGCAGACGCAACAGTTCCAGCTTGTCACGCACCTCGATGCCGGCGCGGTCCATGTCGGTGCCCCAGGCGAACTCGAGCACCACATCACTCTGGCCCGTGCGCGAGACCGAGCGCAGGCGACGCAGGTTCTTGACCACGCCGACGGCCTCTTCGACCGGCTCGGTGATCAGGTTCTCGATCTCGGACGGGGCCGCGCCGGTGTACTCGGTGCGCACCGTCAGCGTGGGATAGCTCAGGTCGGGCAGCAGGTTGACCTTGAGGTCGCGCAGGGCGATGAAGCCGAACAGCAGGAAGGTGATCGTCACCATCCCCACCGTCACGCGACGGCGGGTGGCGATCTCGGCGATGTTCATGAGGCGTTCCTTGCGGCCGGGGTCAACCGGCGGTGCCGGTCGCGGGCTTGCCCTGGGCGATGGCTTCGGCGTCAACGCCCGCGGACGGTTCACCGATCAGCTGCAGCAGGGCGCCATCACGCAGGGTGACCTTGCCGGTGGTGACTACGCGATCGCCCTCGCTCAAGCCGCCGCGCACTTCCGCCACACTGCCGCTCAGGTGGCCGATTTCGATCGGGGTACGCACCGCGCGGCCCTCGCGGACCACGAACACGGCAGGCACGCCCTCGCCCTCGATCAGTGCCTCGCGCGGCACCGTCAGCGCCTGCTGGCGCTCGTCGTAGATCACTTCGATACGCCCGAACATGCCGGGCTTGAGCACGCCGCTGGGCTCGCTGAAAGCCGCCACCACCCGGAAGGTGCCGCTGGCGGCGTCCACCACCGGGCTGACGCGATCGATCGAACCGTCGAAGACCACGCCGGGCGCAGCATCCACGCGCAGGGCCACCGGCTGGCCGGCCTTGAGCGTCGCCAGCTCGCGCTCGGGCACGTTGAGCACGGCCTCCAGTCGCGAGGTGTCGACCACCCGGAACATGGCCTGGTTGATCTGGATGAGATTGCCTTCCTTGGCCATGCGCTGGGCGACCACGCCGTCGAAGGGCGCCACGATCTCCGTGTAGGACAGCTCAAGCTTGGCCATCTCATAGGCAGCGCGCTGGGTATCGAGGTCAAAGCGCAGGCGCTCGTGCGCCTCGGCCGCGAGCAGCTTGCGCTCGAACAGCTCCTGGGCACGTCGATACTCTGCTTCCAGCTTGCGCAGCATGGCTTCGTTGCGCTGCACCTCCAGTCGCGGGCGCTCAGGATCGATCCGCGCCAGCACCTGGCCCGCCTTCACGCGATCGCCCTCTTCGGCGAACAGGCGCAGCAGAACGCCCGAGGTCTTGGCCACCACCTGGGCCTCGCCCGGCGCTTCCAGTGGCGCCGTTCCGCTGTAGCTGGCGGTCACGCTTTGGCGCACGGCCAGCGCGGATTCCACGGGCACCGCCTGCTCCTCACGCCCGCCGGTCTTTTTTTCCTGGTCGGCCTGGGCTGCAGAATCGCCCGTGTCTGCGGCATTTTCGGAGCGACCGCAGCCCGCTGCGAACACGAGGGCAGCTGCGAGGACGCAGGCCCCGAGCAGGCGCACGGGAGTCGTCAGGATGGGCGGTGAGGATTGCGCGCGCATGGCGGATACCGGGGAGAGGCTGGGGGGGGAGTGGTGTTATAGTTGTCTACATCACCACCATTGTCAAGCACTGAGCCACTGGGCTGCGTCTGCAAATCCGGCGATGCCGCGGAATGACGGCCAGAAGCGTGGACGAAGCCCGCCCTTGATGCGCGTGAAGGACGGCATGCCCTGTCGAAACGAGAGAACCGCGGTGGGTGCGCACCTGACCCACCAAGGCTGGCTCCCTGCACGCCGCTGAGGCTATACTCCGCCGCTTTCCAACGTGCCGTGAACCTGCCGAAAGACAGGCCAGCGCGCTCCAAACGCCACACCTCGACGCTGGAACCCATCGATGAAGCCGATCCTGCGAATCGTCGCGAGCCTCGCCCTGGCGACTGCTGCACTGCCCGCCCTGGCCGAAGGCAATGCCGAGAACGGCAAGCTGCTGGCCTACACCTGCACCGGATGCCACGGGATCGCGGGCTACAAGAACGTCTACCCGCACTATCACGTGCCCAAGATCGCCGGCCAGAACTACGAGTACCTGGTGGCTGCGCTGACGGCCTACCAGAACGGCGAGCGTCCGCACCCGACCATGCGCGCGCAGGCCGAGGGCTACAGCCAGCAGGAACTGCGCGATATCGCGGCCTTCCTCTCCAGCTACAACAAGGGTGACGCCCAGTGAGCGCGCAGATCCTGACCTCGGCGGCCCTGGCCGCACTGCTGACCTTCTTTGCGACCTCTGCGGACGCCCGCCGCGGCAACGTTGAGGCCGGGCGCGAACTGGCCAAGACCTGCCAGGCCTGTCACGGCGCTGACGGAAACGGCATTGGCGACGGCCAGTACCCGAATCTGGCCGGCCAGTACGAGGACTATCTGCTGCAGGCGCTCAAGGCCTACAAGTCCGGCCAGCGCAACAACGCCATCATGGCCGGCTTCGTCGCCGGTCTGGACGAGCAGCAGATGGCCGATCTCGCCGCCTACTTCGCTGCGCAACAGGGGCCGCTGAGCGATCTGCGCGGCATGAAGTAAGCGCTGCGCAACTGCTGCAAACGAAGACCCCGCGCCTGGCGCGGGGTTTTCGTTTTGGAGCCGCGCCTCGCGGCGACGGATCGCCGCTCCGGCCTGTGCGCGACCTACCAGTGCACGCCGCGCATCAACGCCGCAAAGGCGATCTGCTCGGAGGACGGCTGCACTTCCCCGCCCTTTTGGCCCTGCGCCGCGGCGGAATCCGGGAACAGCTGGAAGGCGGTGTTCATCACCACTTCGTAGGCCTTGGGCGCGATGGCATTCAGCACCGCTGAGAAGATGCCGAGCCGTGTTGCAATGCGCGCCGGCCGCTCGATGATCGCCTGCACGATCAAGTCCGCCGCCTCGTCCGGCGAGATGGTCGGCACCGAGTCGTACATCTTGGTCGGCGCGATCATCGGCGTACGCACCAGCGGCATGTTGATCGTGGTGAAGGCGATACCGTGGCCCGAGAACTCGCCCTGCGCGCAGCGACTGAAGGCATCCAGCGCGGCCTTCGAAGCCACGTAGGCCGAGAACCGCGGTGAGTTCGCCAGCACGCCGATCGAGCTGATGTTGATGATCTGGCCGCGACGGCGCTCGCTCATGCCCGGCAGCACGCCCATGATCAGGCGCAGCGAGCCGAAGTAGTTCAGCTGCATGGTGCGCTCGAAGTCGTGGAAACGGTCGTAGGACAGCGCGATGGATCGACGGATCGAGCGCCCGGCGTTGTTGACCAGAATGTCAACCCGACCGTGCTCCGCCATGACCTGCCGCAACAGCTCATCGCAGGAGTTCAGGTCAGCGAGATCGGCGGTATAGGCGTGGCAGTTGCCGCCGGCGGCGATGATCTCGTCACGGGTCTTGAACAGCTCCTCCTGGCCGCGGGCGACGATCACCGTCACCGCACCCGCGGCCGCGACCTTGAAGGCCGCAGAGCGGCCGATGCCGGACGAAGCGCCGGTGATCAACACGACCTTGCCGGCGACCCGACCGCGCAGCGAGCGATCGACGAACAGCTCGGGGTCGAGGTGACGCTCCCAGTGGTCCCAGAGGCGCCACGCATAGCTTTCGAGGTCGGGCACGCGTATGCCCGAGCCTTTCAGCGCGCGCTCGGTCTCGCGGCAATCGAAGCGGGTCGGATAGTTGATGAGGCCCAGCACCGAGGACGGAATGCCGAGGTCTTTGAGCACCATGCCGGTGAAGCGCTTGACCGGGGCGAGGCTGCCCAGCGCCATGCGCACAGGCGCGGGGATGAAGCTGAACATGCGTGCGTCGAGCCGCATGCTCATCTGCGGCGCATGTCCAGCGCGGGCGAACAGGTTCAGCACCTCACCAATGCGCCGCGGCGCGGGATCGGTGAGGTGGAAGCAGCCGCCATCGAGACCGGGCTTGTGGGCGATGTGGTCCATTGCGTCGGCGACGTAATCCACCGGCACCATGTTCATGCGTCCGCCTTCGATGCCGACGGTTGGCATCCATGGCGGCAACACACTGCGCAGCTTCTTGATCAGGGTGAAGAAGTAGTAGGGGCCGTCGATCTTGTCGATTTCGCCGGTCTTCGAATGGCCGATCACCATCGAGGGGCGATAGATGCGGTAAGGGATGCTGCAACGCTCGCGAACGACCTTCTCCGCTTCGTGCTTGGTGCGGAAGTACGGATGGTCGAGCTTTTCCGCCTCGGCGAACATGTCCTCGCGGAACACGCCGCTGTACAGGCCGGCGACGGCGATCGAACTGGTGTGGTGGAAGGTCTTGGCGCCGATCGCCTCGGCGCATTCGATGGCGTGACGGGTGCCGTCGACGTTGGGGCCGATCTGCGCCTCGGCGCTGGCGGCAAGGTCGTAAATAGCCGCGAGATGGAAAAAGTGCTTGACCTTGCCCGAGAGGGACTTCAGCTGAGCCGGACTGACCCCGAGCTTTGACTTGCCCAGATCGCCGATCACCGGCTGCACCCGCGCCATGTCCCAACCCATGCGCTCGCCGATGTCCTTCAGCTTGCTCTGCGAACTCTTGCGCACCAGTACGTAGACGGTGCCCTTGCGCTTCAGCAGGTTGCTGACCAGGTGGCGGCCGATGAAGCCGGTCGCGCCGGTGACGAAATAGCTCATTGCAGTCCCTCCCTCGTGATCGTCTGCCGCGTCCGGAGCACCCCGTCCGGCGCCGCATGGTGTGGACGCCAAGATAGCGCCCGACGCGCCCGCCGCCTACCCGTCATGTTCGCTTCATGTGACTGCAACCTGGGCGTACGCGGGCCGTCATCTGCGGCCGCGATGCTGCACCGCTTCCGGGGCCTGTGAGCCCCCCGCAAGCAGCCAGGAGCACGCCATGCAGCACGACGCCAGCCCCGCCCCCTACGGCACCGTGGATTTCGACCACGAAGACAGCAACCGCTCGCGCAATCCGCACTTCGCCGAGGTGCTGGCCAGCCGCAGCCGCCGCGACCTGTTGAAAGGCAGCCTGGCCGCCGCGGTCGGCGCCATGTTCATCAGCCACGACGTCCTGGCTGGCGTCGCTCGTCCGCAAGGCTTTCTCAACGGCGAGAAGAACTTGCCCCTGCCGCTGCCGACCCGCCCGGGTTTCGCGCCGGTGGCGGTGACCCGCGCCGACACGGTGACCGTACCGGCGGGCTATACCGCCCGTCCGGCCTTCCGCTGGGGTGATGCCCTGTTTGCCGACTCGCCGGCCTACAAGCCCGATGGCACCAATACCGGGGCTGACCAGGAGAAGCTCATTGGTCAGAACCACGACGGCATGCACTACTTCACGCTCGACTTCTCGCAGCGCAACCAGCGCGGCCTGCTGGTGATGAACCACGAATACATCGAGCAGAGCGAGCTGCATCCGAACGGCCAGCAGCTGGTCGACGGCAAGCGTCTGGCCGACGACGTGCGCAAGGAAATTGCCGCTCACGGCGTCACCGTGATGGAAGTGGCACGCCAGGGCAGCGGTGAATGGAGCGTGGTCAGGGGCTCCCGCTACAACCGGCGCATCACCGCCAACACGCCCTGCGAGATCGGCGGCCCGGTCCGCGGAAGCCGCCATGTGGTCACCAAGTACAGCCCGGATGGCACCCGCACGCGCGGAACCATCAACAACTGCGCCAACGGCTACACCCCGTGGGGCACCTATCTGACCTGCGAGGAGAACTGGGCCGGCTATTTCGTCAACCGCGGCCAGCGCGGCCGCGACCAGAGCCGCTACGGGGTTCCGACCTCCAACAGCCGCTACCGCTGGGACACCGTGGAAGAGCGCTTCGACGCGAGCCCGAGGGGCGACTCGGCGGCAGCGGACTACCGCAACGAGCCGAACGGTCAGGGCTGGATCCTCGAAATCGACCCCTACAACCCCAGCGCGATGCCGGTGAAGCGAACCGCGATGGGCCGCTTTGCCCATGAAGGCTGCGTGTTCGCCCCGGTCAAGGTTGGCCGCCCGATGGCCTTCTACTCGGGCGACGACTCGCAGAACGAATACATCTACAAGTTCGTGACCCGCGACGTCTATCTGCCTGCGCCGCTGAGCGTCGCCCGCAACGCACTCGACCGCGGCACCCTGTACGTGGCCAGGTTCAATGCCGACGGCACTGGCGAATGGCTGCCTCTGGACTTCAACGACGCCGGCTTCCGCGCCAAGGCGGCGGCAGCGGGCGTGCAGTTCGAAGACCAGGCTGACGTACTGATCAACACGCGCCTCGCCGCGGACGTGGTCGGCGCGACCAGGATGGACCGCCCCGAATGGGGTGCGGTGGACCCGCGCGACGGTCGCGTCTACTTCACCCTGACCAACAACAGCTCGCGCACCGAGCAGCAGGAAGACGCGGCCAACCCGCGCGGCCCCAACCCCTTCGGCCACATCATCCGCTGGCGCGAGAACGGCGACGACCATGCCGCCACCGGTTTCAGCTGGGACATCTTCCTGCTGTCGGGCACGGAGGCAGACAGCGCCAATCCGGCAGCGGGCGCCTCGGCCAAGCTGGATGCCAGCTCGATCCACGCCAGCCCTGATGGCCTCTGGTTCGATCCGGCGGGCCTGCTCTGGATCCAGACCGACATGAGCGGCAGCCAGCTCGGCTCCGGCCCGTTCGGCAACAACGCGATGCTCGCCGTGGATCCGGCGTCGGGCGACATCCGCCGATTCCTGGTCGGCCCTGTGGGCTGCGAGGTGACCGGCATCGCCGCGACGCCCGATCTGCGCACCCTGTTCGTCAACATCCAGCATCCTGCAGACGGCAGCAGCTGGCCGGACGGCAATGGCGCCCGACCGCGTTCGGCGACCGTGGTCGTCACCAAGGACGACGGTGGCATCATCGGCACCTGAGCCAGCACTTCAACGCTTCGCGGCAGAACGGACGACGCGCGCATGACCTGCGCGCGTCGTCCACGTTTGACCCCTGTTTCGCACGCGTGCTATCAACGCGACCTCCAGCGCGTCGCGCTGCCAGCCAGTCGTCCCCGGGGGGAATCCATGAGTGACCTTAAGAGCCGCTTCGAAGCCGCGTCCGTGGCCGTGAAATCACTGCCCGACCGCCCCGACAACGACACCCTGCTGCAGCTTTACGCGCTCTACAAGCAGGGCGCCGAGGGCGATGTCAGCGGGCCCAAGCCGGGCTTCTTCGATTTCGTCGGCACCGCCAAGTACGAGGCCTGGGCCAAGCTCGCCGGCACCTCCAAGGACGCGGCGATGGAAAAGTACGTCGCGCTCGTCAACAAGCTCACCGGCTGATCGCGCGGTCCGCGCGAGCCACATGGCCAAGGACACCCGCGAACGCATTCTCGAGGCGAGCCTCGCGCTGTTCAATGCGCGCGGCGAGCCCAATGTCAGCACCAACCATATCGCCGACGAGCTGGAGATCAGTCCCGGCAACCTGTACTACCACTTCCGCAACAAGGACGACATCATCGAGCAGCTGTTCGCGCGCTTCGAGTCGCGCATGGACAGTGCACTCGCAGCCCCGGACGACCGCCTGCCGACGCTGGAGGACATCTGGCTGCAGCTGCACGCCGTGTTCGAATGCATCTGGGATTTCCGCTTCGTCTACCGCGATCTGGTCGACATCACCAGCCGCAACCGCAAGCTGCGCATGCACTTCGCACGGATCTTCAAGCGCGCCGGGGAAAACGCCATCCGCATCATGCAGGGCCTGGTGCGCGCGGAGGTGATGCGCGCCAGCGCCGATGAGATCCAGGCGACCTCGACCAACATCCTGCTGATCTCCACCTTCTGGCTGAACTTCAGCGCCGTGCGCGGCGAGCAGGACGAGCGCGAGAGCATCAACCGCGGCATCCACCAGGTACTGATGCTGATCGCCCCTTTCCTGCGCGACGCCGAGCGTGTGCACCTGCACCATCTGCTGGCGGCATACAGGTGAGAGGCCGGAATTCGATATTGGGGATTCGGGATTCGTAAGAGCCGGCGGGATCTGGCCCTCCTACAGTGTCGGAACTCTCTGGAAGGCGGTCACTGCGACGGCGGTGTATCGCGGCGTCGGGGCAAATACGCCGAAAGCAACAAGGCCCGCGCGAGCGGGCTTTGTTGTTGTGGGCGGCGGCAAAGCGCAATCAGGCGCGGCGCGTACGCTTCTTCGCGACCGGCTTGACGGCAGCGCGCCGGACCGGGGCGCGCTTGTTGGCGGCCTTGCGCTTGGCCTTGGGCGCGCGGTTCAGCAGCTTTTCGACGCGGACGATAAGCGGCTGGCTGGCCTGTTCGACGCGGTTGCGGACCTGTTCGGCCAGCTCGACCACACGCCCACCGGCGGCGCCGGCCTCCAGCTGCACGCGTTCGGCAATGCGGCGGCCACGCTTCTCGATGCGGCCCAGCAGGCCGCGACCCTCGCGGCGGGCGATAGCGGCAAGGCCGAGCGCGGCGAGCGTCAGGTTGCGGGGGCTGAGCTCGGCCTTGGCCGGCTTGGTGATACGACGGGCTTTGATCTGCTTCATGGAGAGCTTCCTGTGCGCGGAGCGAAGCGCCGGGCGGCGCACGCGGCACCGCAAGGGCGCCGCAGCGCATGCTAGGTTTGCCCGATAGAACAAACACACTATGCGCAGCGCGCGCGTACGGAGGTTTCGGATGGCCAAGAGCAAAAGCTGGGCGGCGTTTCCGCATGACAGCAAGGGCTTCGACTACGCCGGCGCCAAGCTGGAGAAGGCCTGGGCCAAGCTGCACGCCGGCGACTGCGAGCCCTACCCTGACGAGGCCGATGTCGCCACCAGCCTCAAAGCCGCGAAGCTGAAGCTCGATACAGGCGAAGCCGCGGCGACGCTGCAGCAGGCCTGGCGGGCTTTCCATGCGGGCGACTTCCAGCAGGCCTTCGAGTTGGGCGAATCCTTGGGCGTGCTCGGTGCGTCTGTCGCAGTGAAGGCAGGCGGCATCCACGGCAGCCATCTGCTGGATTCCGACGCGGCCAAGCTCAAGCGCTACGAGCAGCTGGTGACGCTGGCCGAGGCCGCGTCCGAGGTCCTGCCCAAGCGCGCCAACAGCCACTTCCGCCGGGCGTTCGCGATCGGCCGCTACAGCCAGAGCATCTCGATCGCCAAGGCCCTGACCCAAGGGCTGGCGGGCAAGGTCAAGGAGAGCCTGGATGCCGCGCTCAAGCTCGCGCCCAAGCATGCCGAGGCGCACACCGCGCTGGGCCTCTACCACGCCGAGATCATCAACAAGGTCGGCAGCATGCTGGGCGGCCTGACCTACGGCGCCAAGGCAGCGCTGGGCGAGAAACACCTCGCGACCGCAGTCGAGCTGACGCCCGACTCGCCGATCGCCCACATCGAGTACGGCAACGGCCTGATGCTGCTCTACGGCGACAAGCGCGAGGACGATGCCGCTGCGGCCTACGAGCGCGCCGCCAGGCTGAAGCCCAAGGACGCGATGGAGAAGCTCGACGCCGAGTTCGCGCGCAGCCAGCTCGAGGACGAGTGAGGCGCATCCCGGGCGGGCGCCTGCGGACTCCGCCCGGGTAACTCCCGACTACTTCAGCGAAGCGAGATACGCCGTCAGCGCCTGCAGGTCTTCCTGCGGCAGTTCGGCGTAGTCCCGCTTGGCCTTGATCGCGCGCGGCGACAGATCGTCCTGCACGGATTCGTCAGCGATCGCGAAGTGCAGGATCTCGGTCTCGGACAGACGCGAGCCGACGCCATCCAGCGGGCTGCGCGGGCTGCCCTCGCCGGCGATCGAATGGCACATCAGGCAGTCATTGGCTTCGAGCACCGCGCGTCCGCGCGCCAGCAGGGCGGCATCGGCGCCGTCCGCGGCCACGCTGGCCACCAAGGCGGTGCCCGCGGGCGGGTTCTGCACGGCGGCAAAAGCAGCCGACAGCAGCACGACCATCAGACCGGTGATGGCAGCCAAGCGGCGGGCCCAGAGTTCTCGCATGGTGTGTCTCCTCGTGGTGGCGATGCGTGTTCGGGTTCAGGCGAGATCGAAGATCTCGGAGTGCAGGCGCGCCAGCGGCACGCCGAGTGCGTCGAGGCTGCGTTCGGACAGGCGGATCATCGGCTCCGGGCCGCAGACGAAATAGTGCAGGCGATCACGCTGCCCCGGCAGGTGCCGGTTCAACACTTCAGCCGTGATGAAACCGCGCTCGCCCTGCCAGTCCGCGGGTGGATCTCCGAGCACATGCACGACCTTCAGAGAGAGCTGCTGCTGCAGGGCTTCAAGCTCCTCGCGGAACACAATGCGTTCGACATCGCGGTTGCCGTAGAACAGCCACAGCGGCCGGGCGTCCTTCTGATCGGCCAGCCAGCGCAGCAGGCTCATCACCGGCGCGATGCCGACGCCGCCGGCAATGAAGACCAGCCCGGGCGCATCCTCGTGGCCCTCGACGCCGAAGTTGCCGTAGGGCCCATCCACCCAGGCGCTCTCGCCGGGCTTGAGGCTGCCGATGGTGCGGGTGAAGTCACCCAGTTCCTTGATGGTGAACTCCAGCCTGCCCGGCCGGCTGGGGCTGGAGGCGATCGAGAAGGGATGCTCGCGCATGCCGAAAGGCGAGGCGCGCAGGCTCAGCCAGGCGAACTGGCCCGGGCGATAATCGAAGCCCCGGCCATCCTCGGGCTCGACCGCTACCGTCCAGCTGCGGCCGCGCTCGGGGCGCACCTCGACCACGGTCCAAGGTCGCCGGATCAAGGCCAACGGACGCAGGCCGCGCACCCACAGCACCAGACCCAGCCAGAACGCACCGAGTCCCGCCCACAGCGCGTATTTCCACGGCACTTCGAGGTAGCTGGCCGAGCCCAGCACGTGCACGAGGGCTGCAACGAGGCCGATCACCGCCAGCACCACGTGCACGCGGCGCCAGCGGTCGTACTCCAGCCGCAGCCGCTTGCGCCACAGCGAACTGGCGACCAGCGCAAGAAAAGCGAAGACAGCGACCCAGCCAGCACTCATGTGGATCGGCGCGTTGACGAAGTCTATCCGCCCCACGGCCGCAGGGAAACGCAGCAGAAGGATGAGCGCGTGGATCACCAGCAAAGCTGTGGCGATCGAGGCGAGATGGCGATGGAAGTAATAGATGAGGTCAATGCCGAAGGGTGCGGTGGCCCGCTTGAAGCGCGCGGTCAGGGCGAACTGCAGGCCCATCATCGCCAAGGAGGCATAGCCCAAGGCCAACGCGAAGTCCCACCAGAAGCCGCCGGGTCGCGGCCGTTCGCCAAGCAGCAGCAGGCCCAGCGGTGCGACCACAAGCAGCACGTAGACAAACAGCCAGAAGGCCGCACGCTGCTGCAGGGGCGTGTGGGTGCCGCGCTGACTCATGGCATCTTCCTGGCGGAGGTGGGGGATGGAGTTATCGCCCTGCGGAGCGACTGCAAGGATGGCGGCGCCTGATCGGGCCGCCCCGATCAGGATCAAAACCAGCTTGGCTACATTTGTCTAGACTTGCCCACATTCCGATGCGCGGGGGCGCGTTCATGCATTCGATCATGCGGCGCCTGCGCGCGCTTGCTCCAGTCCTTTGCGCCGCTCTGCTGTTGCTTGTGACGGACGCACGGCTCGCTCACGCCCAGCTTCCCGAAGCCGCCGACACCTGTCTCGCCTGCCACGACGATCCCGAGCTCAACGCCGTCCTGCACGGACCGCACGCCGTGCTGTCCGACCCACGCAACCGCTTCGCCGAAGAGGGCTGCGCGAGTTGCCACGGCGCCAGCGAGGCCCATATGCGCCGCCCACCGCGCGGCGAGCCACGCTCCGCCACCGACGTGCGATTCGCCAAGGGTGAAGGCGGTGGCGCCGGCGATGCGGTATGCCTCGACTGCCACCGCAACAGCGCCCTGCACTGGACCGCCAGTGCGCATGCCGACGCTGGCCTCGCCTGCGTCGACTGCCACCAGTTGCACACGCTCGACGATCCCATGCTCAGCGCCGACACCGAGGTCGCGCACTGCGCCAGCTGCCATCGCAAGGAGCATGCCGAATTCATGAAGGTCTCGGCGCATCCGCTGGACATGGGTCGCATGCAGTGCAGCGATTGCCACGCCCCGCACGGCAGCGCCACGCCGGGGGCACTCACGCGCAGCACGCTCAACGAGACCTGCCACGAATGCCACGCCGAGATGCGCGGTCCGTTTCTTTGGGAGCATCCGCCGGCCGCCGAAGACTGCATGAGCTGCCACACCCCACACGGCAGCTCGCATGCGGCCCTGCTGAAGCAGCGCACGCCCTTCCTCTGCCAGCAGTGCCATCTGGCCCAGTTCCATCCGAGCACGGCGCTGTCTGGCACCGGGCTGTCCGGCAGCAGCCTGCCCTCGGGCTCGACCTCGCTGATGGGCCAGGACTGCCTCAACTGCCATCAGCAGGTGCACGGCAGCAACCATCCCTCCGGCGTTGGCGCCACGCGATAGGAGACAGCCATGCAGTGCAGGATCGCTCCGCTCGCCACGGCTCTCGCCCTCGCGCTGGCCTCCACCAGCAGCCTTTCGGCGCCAGCGAAGGACGCCCCCGCTTGGCTGCCCGTGGACGATGGCTGCCACAGTCTGGTGCTGACGGCCGCCCTGCCCAGCGCCGATCCCTTCCGCCGCGGCGCGCTCGCCGGCCGCGCGCAGGACGAAGGCGCCTTGGGCCTGCTGGATCTGCTGCTGTGCCAACCGTTGTCGCCCGAGACCTCGCGCTTCTGGCGCGCGGAAGTGCGCGATGCCGGCGGTCCGCAGCCAAGTGTCTCGCTCGCCCTGGGCGAAGCCGGCCGCTGGCGCATTGAGGCGGAAGGCGGGCGCCTCTCCAGCGGAGTGACTCAGGTGCTCACCCCGATGCACGCCGACGGCCGCGGCGGCTTCGCCCTGCCCGCGGGCTGGGTGCCCGGCGCCACCACCGCCGCGATGCGCGAGCTGCTGCCCTCGCTGGTGCCGGTCGAGCTTGAGCGCCGTCGCGGCCAGGCCGAGCTGCGCGGCCGCGCGATCCTCGGCGCGCACCTGCAGCTCGATGCCCGCTATCGCGAAAGCCAGCAGTCCGGCCTGCGCCGCTTCGCCGCGGTCAGCGGAAACACCGGCGGCAATGCGCGCGCGATCCTGCTCGCCGCCCCGCTGGACCAGCGCACGCGCACGGCCGACCTCGGCCTGCTGCACGCCGGCCCGCGCCTGCAGCTGCGCACCGGCTTCTACCTCTCGCACTTCGACAACGCGCTCGATGCACTCAGTTGGCAGACGCCCTTCGCCCAGGTGGCCGGATGGGCTGCGGGGACGGGGTCGCCCGCACTCAATCGCGCCCAGCCCGCGCCCGACAACCGCTTCCACCAGCTGAGTCTCGCCGCCGGCTATGCGCTCTCGCCCAGCCTGCGCCTCAACGCCGATCTCGCCGTCGGGCAGATGCGGCAGAACCAGGCCTATCTTGACTACAGCGCGGTGCCGGCCCTGCTGGCGGCGCTGTCGGTGCCGCTGCCCCGTCCCGACCTCGACGGCCGCGTCGACACCCGCCTGCTCAGCCTGCGCCTGGCCCAGCGCTCGGACAGCGCGCTGCGCTGGGACGCGCGCCTGCGCATCGATGACCGCGACAACCGCACGCCGGTCGACGAGTACGTCTACATCAGCGGTGACTCCGAACTGCAGAGCGCCGCCGCCAACAGCGCGCGCCGGCGCTTCAACGTCGCCCCCGGCTATCGTGACAGCCTGTACGCGCTGGGCGCCGGCTGGCATCCGCATCAGCGCTTCGGCATCGACGCCGAACTCGCCCACCAGGCCATCAAGCGCACGGCCTCGGCGCGCAGCGACAGCCGTGAGCAGCGACTGCTGCTCAAGCTGCGGCACCGCGTGGGCGAACGCTTCGACTACGGTTTCAAGCTGGGCGGCGCGGACCGCGAAGGCTCGACCTATCTGGGCAGCCGCGACTTTGTCGAGAGCCACAGTCCCGACTACATCGCCAGCGTGCCGGGCGCCTTCGAGAATCTTCCCGGCCTGCGCCAGTACCACCTGGCCGACCGCCGTCGGCATCAGGTCGGCGGCTTCGCCAGCTTCGCGGCCAGCGCGCGCAGCCAGTGGAACTTGAGCCTCGGCGAGGTGCGCGATGACTACCGCGCCTCGGAGTTCGGCCTCACCGACAGCCGAGTACGCCACGTGCAGCTGGATCTCGCGCAGGGGCTGACGCAGAACCTCTGGCTGAATGCCTTCGCCGGCCGCGAATGGCTGGATGCCGCGCAGCGCGGGCGGGCCTTCCAGGGCGGCGCCAACCGCCTGCCGCAGGCCAATGACCCCAACCGCAACTGGTCGGTCAAACACGCCGACACGGTGGACAGCCTGGGCGTGGGCCTCGCCCATCGTGCACCCGGCTCGCGCCTGCGCCTGCGCGCCGATGCCAGCCTCAGCGATGCGCAGGGCGCGCTGCGCGTCACGACCGGCAGCGCGCTCACCAGCGCACCCTTGCCCGACACCCGCGCCCGCCTGCTGCGGGTCGATGCCGGCTTCGAATACGTGCTGCGCGAAGGGGTCGAGCTGGGACTGCATTACCGCCTCGAACGCTTCGACGGCGCCGACTTCGCCGAGGACGGGACCGCGCCGAACACCCTGGCCAATGTCATCCTGCTCGGCGATGAGAGCCCGGACTATCGGGCGCAGGCCTGGCTGTTGAACCTGCGCTGGCGGTTCTGACGGGGATTCGGGATTCGGGATTCGGGATTCGGGATTCGGGATTCGGGATTCGGGATTCGGGATTCGGGATTCGGGATTCGGGATTCGGGAAGAGCTTGAACGAAGCGAGCACGGATGCAATCAAGCATTGCGCTCGCGAGTGCATAGGGTGGGCCCTGGCCCACCATGGCCTGGACCTCGCCGTTCATGTCGCGTGCTCGGCGCGCTTTCATCGGCAAACCGAACGCCCCAACGGGTCACCGCGGCCATTCCGGGTTTCATCAACGAACAGCCTGACCGGAGGCGAGCGTCGAGCTCCGGTGGGCCAGGGCCCACCCCATGAGCTCGTGGGAATCCGTGCTCCCGCGGGAGCGACTCCGCGACCTGTGCTGCGCCCACATGGACGCAACCAGCGCTCCATTTGCCGGCTAGCATGTGTGGCCGCCCTCCCCCGTGCAGCCACTCACCGATGATCCCCGATGCCGGCAGCCATTACCCCATCCTCACCGCCATGCTGGCCCCGGCCCTGCTGATGGCGGCCACCGGTTCGCTGCTGATCTCGGCCAACAACCGGCTGGCACGCGTGGTCGATCGCCTGCGCGCGCTGCTGCAGACGCGCGGCGAATGCGGCAATGAGGAACTTCGCGCTGCGGTGGATCGGCAGATCACCCAGCACCGTCGCCGCAGCCACTACGTGCTGCGCGCCTGCGTGCTGCTGTACGTGGCGCTGGGCGCCTTCGTTGCCACCAGCCTCGCGCTTGCGATTGACGCCTACACCGGCTTCGCCCTGGGCGAAGTGCCCGCGGGCTTCGCCCTGTTCGGCGTGGCCTCGCTGCTGGTGGCCAGCGTGGCCATGGGGCTGGAAGTGCATCTGGCGGTGAACGGCCTGAACACCGAGCTGGAGCTCAGCCTGAAGCGCCGGGTGCAAACCCAGGCTGCGAAGAAGGAGTGACGCCCGGGTCGGCGGGCGCGCGAGAGGCTTGCTGGCGAGCCTGCCGAAGCGCCTGCCAAAGCCTCGCCATCCGCTGCAGCGATTCATCAGAGGACGCGGCGATCAGGAGATCCTCGATCGACACCCAGGCCAGGGCCAGCGATTCCTCGCTGACCGCGAAGACCTCATCACTACCGGCGCGAACGACGTAGCGCACGTCGTAGTGCCAATGGCCCGGCACTTCGCCGCGCTCGGGAATCCAGTGGCGATCGAGATCGAACAGCCCGCCCTCGAGACTCAGGCCCTGCAGGCCCGACTCTTCCTCGGCCTCCCGAAGCGCAACGGCCGCCAGATCCGCATCGCCATCGGCGTGACCGCCCAGCTGCAGCCAGCGCTGCAGCTTGCGGTGATGGGTCAGCAGCACCCGCTGTCCGTCTCCTGACACCAGCCAGGCCGAGCCTGTGAAGTGGCCGGCCAGACGCTCGCGCGAAAACGCCAGCGGGTCAGCCAGCAGGTCGATGTACGCGGCGGCGAGATCGGCCTGCGGCGGACAGCGAAGCGCGTGCGCCTCGAACGCCGCGCGGAGATGCGCGCGGCGTTCGGGCGTGTCGATCGGGCTCGTCATCGCCTGCGTTAAGCCGCTTCGCGGAGCGACGTCGGCTTAAATGAACTGTTATGCGTCGTCACGCAGACCCACGACTTCCGGTCTACGACGCTCCATGTGGGTCCGCTCGGAGCCAGCGTCCAAGCCTCCTGTATGCACCAGTCGTGGCGGCGACAGTAGAGAACATCTCCGCCAGACGAGTACCAACGCTCCTCGAACTGCTTGGGAGGATTGGCGAACTTTGTTGAGACCAACCCAATCAACTGCGCCGAATTAGCAGGAGGGGACTCGAGGAGAGTCCAAATAGCTGGCTGGCCCGTCAAGCACTCGTCGTCCCTTGGGGCGGGTTGATCCGGCCCACTGGCGCAAGCGACAAGCAAAGCGAAGACGGCTGGAATGATTAGACGCATAACGCAGGCTTACGCGAATGGATCCTTCAGCACGATATTCGCGTTGCGGTCCGGGCCGGTCGAGACCATCGCCAGCGGACAGCCAACAAGCTCCTCCAACGAGCGCAGGTAGGCGCGCGCGGCCGGCGGCAGCTTGTCCCATTCCGTGACGCCGTGGGTGGACTCGCTCCAACCCGGGAACTCGAGATACACCGGCTCGCACTCTTCCCAGCCGGCCGCATCCAGCGGCGCGTACTCGGTTTCCTTTCCGCGATAGCGGTAGCCGATGCACATCTTCAGGCTGGACAAGCCATCGAGCACATCGAGCTTGGTCACGCACAGGCCGGTGATGCCGTTGATCGCCACCGCTCGCTTCAGCGCGACGATATCGATCCAGCCGCAGCGGCGCGGGCGGCCGGTGGTGGCGCCGAACTCCTGGCCGCGACGACGGATCTCCTCGCCCAGTTCGTCCTTCAGTTCGGTCGGGAACGGGCCGCCGCCGACGCGGGTGGCATAGGCCTTGGCGATGCCAAGCACATAATCGATGGCGTCCGCGCCCACACCGGTGCCAGCCAGCGCGCCACCGGTGGTGGTGTTGCTGGAGGTGACGTAGGGATAGGTGCCGTGGTCGATGTCCAGCAGCGAACCCTGCGCGCCCTCGAAGAGCACCTGCTTGCCCTGCTTGCGCAGCTCGTGCAGCAGGCCGGCCACATCGGCCTTCATCGGCTCGACGTACTCGCCGAAGGCCAGCGCCTCGTCCAGGGTCTTCTGGTAGTCGACCGCTTCCACGCCCAGGTACTGGGTCAGTACGAAGTTGTGGTAATCGAGCACGTTGCGCAGCTTCTCGGCCAGCTCACCCGGGTAGTGCAGGTCCGAGACGCGAACGCCGCGACGCGCGACCTTGTCCTCGTAGGCCGGACCGATGCCGCGACCGGTGGTGCCGATCGCCTTGCCGCCGGCCTTCTTCTCGCGAGCCTGATCCAGCGCGATGTGGTACGGCATGATCAGCGGCGTCGCCGGGCTGATCTTCAGCCGCGAGCGCACGTCGATACCTTCGGCTTCGAGCTCGCCGATCTCCTTCCGCAGCGCCGCCGGCGACAGCACCACGCCGTTGCCGATCATGCACAGCACGCCCGGATGCAGGATGCCGGACGGAATCAGGTGCAGCACCGTTTTCTTGCCGCCGATGACCAGCGTGTGGCCGGCATTGTGGCCGCCCTGGAAACGCACCACGCCACCGACGCGCTCGGTGAGGAGGTCGACGATTTTGCCTTTGCCTTCGTCGCCCCACTGCGCCCCGAGAACTACAACCGACTGACCCATTTCAAGCACTCCACATTGATGATCGTTTCGGCACCCCACCGTGGGGCGACGTCGCTTCTGGTCTCGGCTCCTGCCTCGACTCAGAAGCCGGCGGCGGGCTCCTGCCCGCCGCGCTCAAGCCCGCGGGCAACCGGTGGTTGCCCGGCGCACGGGCTTTCGCCCCCACTGCGCCCCGAGAACTACAACCGACTGACCCACCCAAGCACTCCACATTGATGATCGTTTCGGCACCCCGCCGTGGGGCGACCTCGCTTCTGGTCTCGGCTCCTGCCTCGACTCAGAAGCCGGCAGCGGGCTCCTGCCCGCCGCGCTCAAGCCCGCGGGCAAGCCATGCTTGCCCGGCGCAATTCCATTCATAGGGTGGGCCCTGGCCCACCGTGGGCGCGACTCCGGCCGCCACCTGTGCGGGCGCCAGAAACGCCAAAGCCGGGGTACGAGACCCCGGCTTTGCGAGATTATCCGCGAATCATGCGGCCGCTGCACGCCCTCGCGAACGGGCGGCGTCAGCGCACGAACTGCAGCGCCACCAGCCCCGCGATCATCATCAACCCGCCGATCTGCCTGAGCGCCCGCGCGTCCATCTGCATCAACCGTTCGGCCGCCTGTTTCCAGGCATCGGGGGCGGCGAACAGCAGCAGCCCCTCCAACACCAGCACGAGACAGAGGGCAGCGAGCAGATCGGTCATGGCTACGTGCTCCCAGGGCGGCGCGCCCTGTGGCGCGCCGCATCAGGCCCTCAGCGCTGCGGCGCCTGCTCGAAGAAACGCAGGAACTCGGCATCCCGATCGAGCACCAGCACGCTGTCACCACGCGCAAAGGCTTCGCGGTAGGCCTGCAGGCTGCGGTGGAAGGCGTAGAACTCGGCGTCGGCCCCGTAGGCCTGAGCGTAGATCTCGGCGGCACGCGCGTCGCCCTCACCGCGGATGCGCTCGGCGTCGCGCTGCGCTTCCGCCACCAGCACCTGACGCTGACGATCAGCATCGGAGCGGATGGTCTCGGAAATCTCCTGACCTTCCGCGCGCAGCTCGTTGGCCACACGCAGGCGCTCTGCGCGCATGCGCTGGAAGACCGAGCCGATCACCTCGCTGTCCTCGGGCAGGTCGATGCGCTTGATTCTCACATCCACGACTTCGATGCCGAGGTCACGCACTCGCTGGTTGCCAACATCGACGAAGCGCTGGGCCAGATCGCGGCGCTCACCGGCGACCACGGCCTGCAGGGTGCGCTGGGCGATCTCGTTGCGGATGACCTCGGTGATGATCGGCAACAGGCGCTGGCGGGCCTGCTCCTCGATGCCGCTGGTGGCGGTGTAGAAGCGCTGCACATCGGCGATGCGCCACTTCACGAAGAAATCGACGTTGACGTCCTTCTTCTCGAACGTGAGGTAACGCTCGGGCCGCGAGTCCAGCGACAGGATACGGCGGTCGAAGCTCATCACGTTCTGCACCACCGGCAGCTTGAAATGCAGGCCGGGCTGGATGTCGGTCTCGACCACGCGACCCAGCTGGAAGCGGATTCCGACGTGGCTCTCCTCGATCTTGTACAGGCTGGATACCAGCACGAGCAGCAGCGCTGCGATGACGATCAGCAGTGAGGGTCTCATCGGCGGCTCTCCTCGCGGCTCGGACGCTCGGGGCGGCCGCTGTTGCGGTTGCGCTCGCCGGCGGCCGCGCCGGTCGAAGCAGGCAGATTGGGCTGCAGCTGTGGCAAGGCCGCCGCGGCCGCGGGCAGGCGGGACTGCGGGCCCTGTCCGCCATCGCCGCCGACCGGCAGATACAGCACGTTATTGCCGTCACCGGAGTAGATGGTGCGGTTGTTGGCCAGCACTTCCTGCATGGTTTCGAGGTACAGGCGGCGACGCGTGACCTCGGGCGCCTTGCGGTACTCGCCGGCCAGCAGGCGGAAGCGTTCGGCCTCACCGGTGGCGCGGGCGATCGCGGCTTCGCGGTAACCCTCGGCCTGGGTGCGCACGCGTGCGGCCTCGCCTCGGGCTTCCGGTACCACGGTGCTGCGGTAGGCCTCGGCTTCGCTCTCGATGCGCTCCTTGTCCTCGCGCGCGCTGATGGCGTCGTCAAAGGCCTCGCGCACTTCCTGCGGCGGTCGGGCGTTGGGGATGTTGAGCACGGTCACCTGCAGGCCGGTGGCGTAGCTGTCCAGCGTGGCCTGCAGGCGGGTCTGGGCCTCTGCCGCCAGCGCGGCGCGCTCGCCGGTCAGGATCGCGTCCATCTGGCTGCCGCCGATGACATCGCGGATCGCGCTCTCGGCGGCCTGCTTCAGGGTTTCCTCGGGCTCGCGGGTGCCGAAGAAGAAGTTCTTCGGATCACTGACCACGAACTGCACCCCGTAATCGATCTGCACGATGTTCTCGTCCGCAGTCAGCAGGCGAACCTGGTCGGAGACACTGCGAACGCGGGTGACGTCGAGCTTCAGTACGCGCTCGACCGGGTTCGGCCACTTGAAGTTCGGTCCGGGGGCCATGATCCGGTCGAACTTGCCGAAGCGCAGCACCACGCCACGCTCGCGCTCGTCGACCAAAACGACCGAATCGAAGGCCGCCCAAGCCAGCACGGCAAGCAGCACCAGCAGCATCAGGCCGCGCCCCACCGGGTCCTGGCCCTCACCGCGGCGCGAGGGGTCGCCGCCGCCGGAGCCACCGAAGACCCGGTTCAGGCTCGCCTTCAGCTTGTTGAGGAAGGCCTCGACATCGGCGCCGGGATCGTTGTTGTTGTTCCAGGGGTCGCGGTCCTTGCCGCCACCGCTGCCTCCGCCGCCAGGTTGGTTCCAGGCCATCGAATGCTCCATACGTGATCGCTGCGCTGCCCGCAGCCGACGCGCGATGCGGTCGTCTTTACGGGCGTGAATCCAAGGGGCCGGAGTGTAGCAGCCACCCGGCGAGGCATCGTGGAGGTCACGTCGCGACTGCTTCAGCCAGCCCGCCCGCGCGCCTCCCAGTCTTCCGCGGGGGCGTCCAGCGTTCCGGCGAGCGCCTCGCGGAAGGCCGGAAACTCGGCCGCAAGCTTGGCCGCCTGGGCGCGCGGCAGATCAATGTCGACCTGCCAGCCCAGCTCGTCACTGTTCTCGCCGCGCACCGCCCCGAGCGCGAACAGGCGCGCGCGCAAACGTCCCTCGGCGGAGTCCAGCGCCAGCGTCAGGCCGACCCGTTCGGAGGCGAAGCGCTCACTGATCGCACTCCGCAGGAGCTCGAGGCCAAGCCCATCGCGGGCCGAGACGAAGACGCGCTCTGCGCCCTCCTCGACGCGATCGCGGCGCGGTGAAGCGCCCTCGATGCGGTCGATCTTGTTGAACACCTGGATCTGCGGGATGTCGCCCGCGCCGATCTCGACCAGCACGCTCTCGACGTCGGCCACGCGCTCGCGCAGCTGGGGATCGGCGGCATCGATGACATGCAGCAGCAGATCGGCCTCGCGCGCCTCCGACAAGGTCGAGCGGAAGGCCGCTACCAGCTCGTGCGGGAGGTCGCGGACGAAGCCGACGGTGTCGGCCAGGACGACCTCGCCGCATTCCAGGCCCGAGAGTTTCCGAACGGTCGGATCGAGCGTGGCGAACAGCTGGTCGGCCGCGTAGATGCCGGCGCCGGTCAGCGCATTGAACAGCGTCGACTTGCCGGCGTTGGTGTAGCCCACCAGGGCGATGCGCGGCACCTCGTTGCGCAGGCGCGCTCGCCGCGCCTGGGCCTGGCGGCGCTCGGCCTGCTCCAGCCGCCGCGACAGCACCTTGACCCGCTCGGCCAGCAGGCGGCGGTCGGTCTCCAGCTGGGTTTCGCCGGGGCCGCGCAGGCCGATCGAGCCACCGCGCTGACGCTCCAGATGCGTCCAGC
Source organism: Aquimonas voraii (assembly GCF_900101825.1). Taxonomy (GTDB): domain Bacteria; phylum Pseudomonadota; class Gammaproteobacteria; order Xanthomonadales; family Xanthomonadaceae; genus Aquimonas; species Aquimonas voraii. The sequence goes on along the minus strand of NZ_FNAG01000001.1, from coordinate 493,573 downwards.
CGCGCACCAGGCGCGTGGACATGTGCTTCAACTGGGCGAGCTCGACCTGAAGCTTGCCTTCGAAGCTGCGCGCGCGCTGGCTGAAGATGTCGAGGATCAGGCCGGTGCGGTCGACCACCCGGCACTGCAGATGCTTCTCGAGGTTGCGCTCCTGCACCGGCGACAGCGTGGTGTTGACCAGCACCAGATCGATGTCGTGCAGGGCGCACAGCTCCTTGGCCTCATCGGCCTTGCCGCTGCCGATGTAGAGCGCAGGGTTTGGACGATCGACGCGGGCGCTGATGCTGGCCAGCACGCTGGCGCCGGCCGAGCGCGCCAGTTCGCCGAACTCCTCCAGCGCTTCGGACTCGTCCCGGCCTGGCGCCTGCGGCTGGATCAGCAGCGCGCGTTCGCCGCGCTTCTCACGCTCAAACATGGAGCCGGGCCGGGTTCTGCGGGACGATGGGGGTCAATCCTGCTCGCCCGTGGCATCCGCCACGTCACTGCTGCCGCCGGGGCCGATGCGCACGTTGCGCGCGGGCACCACGGTGGAGATGGCGTGCTTGTAGACCATCTGGCTGACCGTGTTGCGCAGCAGGACCACGAACTGGTCGAAGGACTCGATGGTGCCCTGCAGCTTGATGCCGTTGACCAGGTAGATCGACACCGGCACGCGTTCGCGGCGCAGGGCGTTGAGGAAAGGATCCTGCAGGGACTGGCCCTTGGACATGGTCGCTCCTTGGATGGGATGTTCGATGTGCTTGTTGTTCTGTGCGCTTGCCGGGCGCACGGTCTCCACCTGGGGGCACTCGCCAAGACGGCAAGGCTCGGTGGCAACGCGGCCGAGTGTACAGGTTGGACCGCCGGCGCAGCCCCTGCCGTTCAGCGGCCGTCCAGCCCGCTCGCCAACCGGAACAGCGCTTCGGCGCGTGCAGGATCGGTGAGGGGATCGACCCGGAAGGCGTCGAGCTCCGCACGCAGCCAGGTCAGCTGGCGCTTCGCCAGCTGGCGGGTGGCGGCGATGCCTTCGGCAAGGAAGTCGGCCATCGAAGTCTCGCCGCGCAGATGACGCCAGGCCTGCCGATAGCCGACAGCCCGCATCGCCGGCAGGTCCGGATGCAGTTCGGAGCGGGCCATCAGCGCGCGCACTTCGTCGAGAAAGCCCTGCCCCACCATGCGCTCGAAGCGCTGGGCGATGCGGGCATGCAGCTGGCTCCGGTCGGCGGGTGCCAGTACCAGCTTCAGCACCCGCCAGGGCGGGCGCGGCGACAGCGGCGCCTCGCGCTGCCAGGCGCTGATGGCTCGGCCGGACACGCGCCAGACCTCCAGCGCACGGGTGATGCGCTGCGGGTCGCTCGGGCGGATGCGCGCGGCCGCCTCGGGATCGACCTGGGCCAGCTCGGCATGCAGCGCAGCCCAGCCCCGCTCCGCCGCTTCGCACTCGATCGCGGCACGCACCTCGGGCTCGGAGGCCGGCATGGCGGAGAGCCCACCCAGCAGGGCCCGGAAATAGAGTCCGGTGCCGCCGACCAGGAGGGGCAGATTCCCGCGCGCCAGCACCGCATTGACGGCGGCCCGTGCGTCCTGCGCGAACTCGCCCGCCGAATAGGGCTGGTCGGGCTCGCGGATGTCAATCAGGTGATGCGGGATGCCGGCCCGCTCCTCCGCATCCGGCTTGGCGCTGCCAATGTCCAGACCGCGATAGACCAGGGCCGAGTCCACGCTGATGATCTCGCCGCCATGCCGCTGCGCCAGCTTGATCGCGAGCGCGGTCTTGCCCGAGGCGGTCGGCCCCATCAGGGCCAGCACCAAGGGGCGGTCGGCGGCGGACGCGCTCACGGCCGGCGGCAGCCCACCAGCTGCAGGCGCTGCCCGGGCTTGATGAGGTAGCGCGGGCCGCGCACACCGTTGGCTCGCGCCAGCTGTTCGACCGCGCACTGGTGCCGACGCGCGATGCTGTGCAGCGAATCGCCGCGGCGCACCGTGTAGCTGCGCGCACCCGCGGCGCTGGCGGTCGCCGGCTGGCTGGGGCGATTGGCGGCCGCCAGGGCCCGCGCCAGCTCCAGCCGCGGACCACTGACGCAGTGCGCGGCGTAGGCCTTGACCATGCTCTGCGGACCGCGGATCACGGTCCCCGCGGGAATCACAGCGTGCGGCTCGAAGCGTGGATTGAGGTTGCGCAGGGTTCGGAACCAGCCGTCGCGGATGCCCTGCTGGCCGAGGCAGAGAGTCAGCTCATTGAGGGTGCTGGGCTGGGCCAGGGTGAAACCGCTGGGCTGCAGGTCGACCGTGGGAAACTCCAGCCCGACTTCTTCCGGATGCAGGAACAACCAGGCCGCGGCCAGCACCATCGGCACGTAGTCCTGGGTTTCGCGCGGCAGCTGGCTGAACACCTGCGGATGCCAGAAGGACTTGCCGCCCGTGGCCTGATGGATGCGCCGAATGCGGCCTTCACCGCCGTTGTAGGCGGCCAGCGCCAATTCGAGGCTGCCGTTCAACTCGCGGAAGCGGTCATTGAGGTAGCGCACGCTGGCGCGCGAGGCCAGCTGGGCGTCGAAGCGGGTGTCGAAGCCGTCGACGCGGCCCAGCCCATAGCCAAGACCGGTCTGGTACATGAACTGCAGCGGACCGGAGGCGCCCGCGTGCGAGACGGCGTGCACGCGCCCGCCGGACTCCTTGGCCAGGATGCCGAACAGCAGCGCCTCGGGCAGGCCAGCCTGCTCGAACTCGGGCCACATCAGGTGGCGCATGTAGTGATAGTTCTCCCAGGCGGTGATGAGCTGGGGCCGCATCCAGGTCAGCCACTCCACCATGGCGGACTTCACCGGCGTGTTCAGTTCGATCAGGTCCCTCAGCTCGCGGCCATTGAGCAGGGTGATCGAGCGCTGGGCCTCGGGCAGATCGGCCAGCAGCGGCGAATCGCCACCGGACTCGGGCTCGGCCGTCTCGCGGCCGGCCTCAAAGTCCTCGCCCACTGCCAGGCCCAGCGCAGCCAGGCGCTCATAGCCAGCGAGCACGCGCTCCACGCCGCAGCCCGCGGCCTCCAGACAGGCGCGCGCGGCATCGCGCAGACGGTCACGCGCTTCGACCAGGGTGGCGTGCTCGACCGCCTCATTGGCGCGCACGCGCTCGACGTGCCCCAGCGCATCGTCGAGGGCGGCATCAAAGGAGGCCCCGAGCGCGCTGGCGTCCTCGACGGCATCGGCCGCAGAGCGGGTGGGCGCAGCGGAGCAGGCGGCGAGCAGCAGGGCCAGCGCGCAGCCGGTCAGTCGGGCAAACATGGGCATCGGAGGATCGGCTTGGAATCTCGGCGCCGCAGGCCGCGGCAAGCCGCGCAGTGTATCGCCCGGCCCGCGATCGACGAAGCCGCAGCTATGATGCCCGCGGCTCACCACAGCGAGGCACAGATGGACAGGATCCTCATCGGCAAGGGCACGCAGCAGGTCGACCTGCTCGCGCGCTACGGCAACCGCCACGGCCTGGTGGCCGGCGCCACCGGCACGGGCAAGTCGGTGACCCTGATGGTCATGGCCGAAGGCTTCTCTCGTCTGGGCGTGCCGGTCTTCCTCGCCGACGTGAAGGGCGATCTGGCAGGGCTGTGCCAGGCAGGCGCTCCGCACGAGCGGATCAGCCAGCGCGTCGAGCAGATCGGCATCACCGACTACCGTCAGGAGGCCAGTCCGGTGGTGTTCTGGGACATCTACGGTGAGCTCGGCCACCCGGTGCGGTGCTCGATCTCGGAGATGGGCCCGACCCTGCTGGGCCGCGTACTGGAATTGAACGACACCCAGGCCGGCGTGCTCGACATCGTGTTCAAACTGGCGGACGAGCAGGGACTGCTGCTGATCGACCTGGACGATTTGCGCGCCCTGCTCGGCTTCGTCGCCGACAATCGGAAGGAGATCAGCACAGAGTACGGCTTGGTCAGCGCGCAGAGCATCGCCGCGATCCAGCGCCAGCTGCTGCGGCTGGAGAGTGATGGCGCCAGGCACTTCTTCGGCGAGCCCTCGCTCGATCTCAACGACTTCATGCGCCAGGACATGTCGGGCCGCGGCATCGTCAACGTGATGGCCGCCGACAAGCTGATCCTGAAGCCGCGTCTATACTCGAGCTTCCTGCTGTGGATGCTCTCCGAGCTGTTCGAGAACCTGCCCGAGGTGGGCGACCTCGACCGGCCGAAGATGGTGTTCTTCTTCGACGAGGCCCACCTGCTGTTCAACGACTGCCCGCCCGCCCTGCTGCAGCGGGTCGAGCAGGTGGTGCGCCTGATCCGCTCGAAGGGCGTGGGCGTGTACTTCTGCTCGCAGAACCCGGACGACATTCCCGGCACCATCCTCGGCCAGCTCGGCAACCGCGTGCAGCACGCGCTGCGGGCCTTCACCCCGCGCGACCAGAAGGCCGTGCGCACGGCCGCCGAGACCTTCGCCAGCAACCCCACGCTCGATGTCGCCAGGGTGATCGGCGAACTCGGCGTCGGCGAGGCCCTGGTCTCGACCCTGCAGGACAAGGGCATCCCGCTGCCGGTCGAGCGCACCCTGATCTGCCCGCCGCGCTGCCGGATCGGCGCGATCACGCCCGAGGAGCGCCAGACCCAGCGCATGCGCAGCCCGGTCGGAGGCAAATACGACACCGCGGTGAATCGCGAGTCGGCTTACGAGATCCTGTCGCGGCGCGCCGAAGTGGCCGCCAGCGCGGCCCCGCCCAGCCCACCGCCGAGGGCGCGCCCCGCCTCCGCGCAGGGCGCGCCCTCGCCGTCCACCCAGCCAGCGGAGGCCGGGGGCGGCATCGGCCAGAAGCTCAACGAATGGCTGTTCGGCACCTCGCGCCGCCAGGGCGCGGTGGAGGCCATGGCCAAGTCGACGATGCGGACGGTGGGCAACCAGTTGGGCCGGCAGCTCCTGCGCGGCGTGCTTGGGGGGCTGGGAGGACGGCGCTGAAGCATCCACTCGCTTGTCAATGCCTTGACAGCTCACTACACTACGGCGTTTGTCGCGCTCCTTTCCAAGGCTCAACCCATGAAAGTCCTGAACTCCCTCAAGTCGGCCAAGACCCGCCACCGCGACTGCAAGGTCGTGCGTCGCCGCGGCAAGGTCTTCGTGATCTGCAAGAGCAACCCCCGCTTCAAGGCCCGCCAGCGCTGAGCGCCGGCCGCCGCTGCAGGCGTGGCAAGAGGCCGCCCCCGGGCGGCCTTCTGCTTTCTGGGGCGGAGCATCCATGTCCGCTGCCGAGCCCAGCCGACCGCCGCCGGCGGATGCGGGTCACGCGCGCCCTGGGCGCATGCGCCGCAGGTCAACACATTCCGCAAGCGCTCCGCGCGCATGGTCGCCAGCCGACACAAGGCTCTACAATCCGCGCGGGGAGTCCGCCACCTTCGACGGAGAATCAACCATGTTGCGCAGTCTTGGCTGTCTGGCTGTCTGTTTCGCCCTGTCCCACGGAGTCGCTTCGGCGCAGGAAAGCACCCAGCGCGTGATTGAAGGCGATGTCCTTCTGATCGACCGGGTGGAGCGCACTCACAGCGGCGCCAACCTGCCTCGTCGCGGCATGTTGATGAACCAGGTCGAGGCGCAGTTCGGAGCGCCCACGACGAAGCACGCCCCGGTGGGCGGCAGCAGCCCGCAGCAGCCGCCGATCACCCGCTGGAGCTATCCGGAATTCACCGTCTATTTCGAGAACAGCCACGTGGTCAATGCCGTGGTCAATCGCGCCAGCCCGAACGAGAAGGGCCCGATTCGCAAGGAAAAGCCGAACGGATGAACCGGTCTTCAGCGCGTTTCCCCGCGGAGTGGGAAGACCAGTCCGCGGTTCTGATCGCGTGGCCGAATGACGACACCGATTGGGCCCCGCGCCTGGCCGAGGTCGAAATCACCTACGTCGAACTCGCGGCAGCCATCACCCGCTTCCAGCCGCTGGTGGTCTGCGTACGTGATGCGGCGCTCGAAGCGCGCCTGCGCAGCCTGCTGGCTGCGCGCGGCGTGGATCTGTCGCAGGTGCGCTGCGTTGAGGCCGAGTACGACGACACCTGGCTGCGCGACTCCGGTCCGATCAGCCTGCGCACGACGGATGGCTTCGAGCTGTTGGATTTCCGCTTTACCGGCTGGGGCGGCAAGTTCGAGGCCAGCGCCGATGACCGTCTGGTCGAGCAGCTGTTTGCGGCCGGCGTGTTTGCATCAAGCGCGCAGCGCCGGCGCATCGACTTCGCGCTGGAAGGCGGCGGCATCGAGACCGACGGCGCCGGCACCCTGCTCTCGACCTGGCACTGCTTGAGCGAGCGCCATCCCGACCGCTCGCGCGCGGAAGTCACCGAGCTGCTGTGCCGCGAGCTGCGCCAGGACCGCGTGCTGTGGCTGGACCACGGCTACCTCGAAGGCGACGACACCGACGCCCACATCGACACCTTGGCCCGCTTCGCCAGCCCCACGCGCATCGTCTACCAGGGCTGCAGTGATCGCGGCGACAGCCATTTCGACGAACTGGCCACGATGGGTCAGGAGATCGCCGCCCTGCGCCAGGCGAACGGCGAGCCGTATGAGGTATTCGTGCTGCCTTGGGCGCAGCCGATCCTCGACGAAGGCCGGCGGCTGGCGGCGTCCTACGCGAACTTCCTGATCATCAACGGCGCGGTGCTGATGCCGGCCTATGGCGACCCGGCCGATGCCGAGGCCCAGGCCGTGCTGGCGCGCGCCTTCCCCGAACGCCAGATCGTCGCCCTGCCCTGCCGACCCTTGATCTGGCAGAACGGCAGCCTGCACTGCATCACCATGCAGCTGCCGCGAGGAGTGCTGAATGAACACGTCTGACTCGAAGGGCACGCTGCGCGTCGCCCTGATCCAGGACCGCGACCGCGGCTCGGTCGAGGCCAACCTCGCGCGCATCGAGGCGCGTGTCGCCGAAGCGGCGGCCGCGGGCGCGAAGCTGGTGTTGCTGCAGGAGCTGCACAACGGCGCCTATTTCTGCCAGCACGAGAGCGTGGACGAGTTCGACCGCGCCGAACCCATCCCTGGCCCGAGCACCGAGCGGCTGGGTGCGCTGGCGAAGCGGCATGGCGTGGTGATCGTGTCTTCCCTGTTCGAGCGACGCGCCGCCGGCCTGTACCACAACACCGCGGTGGTGTTCGAAGCCGACGGCAGCATCGCCGGCAAGTACCGCAAGATGCACATTCCCGACGATCCGGGTTTCCTGGAAAAGTTCTACTTCACGCCGGGCGACCTTGGCTTCGAGCCCATCGACACCTCGGTCGGCCGCCTCGGCGTGCTGGTCTGCTGGGACCAGTGGTATCCGGAAGCCGCGCGCCTGATGGCGCTGGCCGGCGCCGAGCTGCTGCTGTACCCGACTGCGATCGGCTGGGATCCGAACGATCCGCAGGACGAGCAGGATCGCCAGCGCATGGCCTGGATCCTCTCGCACCGTGGCCACGCGGTCGCCAACGGCCTGCCGGTGCTGAGCTGCAACCGCACGGGCTTCGAGCCCTCGCCCACCGGCGGCAGCGGCATCCGCTTCTGGGGCAGCTCGATCGTGCTCGGCCCGCAGGGCGAGATCCTGGCCGAGGCCGATACCGACAGCGACGCGGTGCTGCTGGCCGATGTCGATCTCAAGCGCTCCGAAGCCGTGCGCCGGATCTGGCCCTTCCTGCGCGACCGTCGCATCGACGCCTATGCCGACCTGTTGAAGCGCTACCGTGACTGAGGCCCGAACCGACGTCGTCTGCGACGCAAGCCACGACCCGCTGGCCGGTCAGCCGATCCTCGAAATCGAGCGCGACGGCGTGTTCTACACCCTGCTGGGCACCGCGCACGTATCCCAGTCCAGCGTGGACGCCGTACGGGCGCTGGCCGCCCAGAAGCACTTCGACGCGATCGCAGTCGAGCTGTGCGAGCCGCGCTACCAGTCGATGCGCAATCCGGATGCGCTGGCCAAGCTCGATCTGTTCCGCGTGATCAAGGAAGGCAAGGTCAGCCTGGTGGCGGCCAACCTGGCCCTGTCCGCGTACCAGCGTCGCCTCGCCGAGCAGCTGGGCGTCGAGCCCGGCGCCGAGATGCTGGCGGCCATCGACGAAGGCCAGCGCCTTCAGCTGCCGGTCTGGCGCGTTGATCGCGATGTGGCTATCACGCTCAAGCGCACGGCCGCCTCGGTCGGCTTCTGGCAGCGACTCAGCATGATGAGCGGGCTGGTCGCCAGCCTGCTGGTCAACGAGAAGATCGAGGAAGACGAGATCGAGAAGCTGAAGGAAGGCGACCTGCTGGAAGCCACCTTCGGCGAGTTCGCGAAGAGCCGCGAACCTCTGTATCGGGCGCTGATCGCCGAACGCGACCAGTACATGGCCGCAGCCCTGCGTCAGGAAGCGGCGCGCAGCCCACAGGTGAAGCATGTGCTCGTGGTGATCGGGGCCGGCCACTTGGCGGGCCTCGCCCAACATCTGGCGGAAGATGCACGCGAACCCGGCGAGCTGCGCGAAAGCCTGCGTCAGCTGCCGCCACCGAAGAACTGGGGCACCTGGATCACGGTGATCCTTGCTGCGCTGGTCGTTGGTGGGTTCATCTATGGTTTCTCGCAGGGCAGCGATGTGGGCACGGACATGGTGCTGCAGTGGGCGCTGATCACCGGCAGTTTTGGCGCGGTGGGCTGCCTGTTCGCGGGCGGTCACCCGCTGTCCATCCTGACTGCGTTCGCCGTCTCCCCGGTGACGCCGCTCCACCCGGCCCTGTCCTCCGGAATGGTCAGCTCTCTGGTCGAGGCCTGGCTGCGCAAGCCCACCGTGGCTGACTTCCACCGCCTGCGCGATGACGCCACCAGTATCCGTGGCTGGTGGCGCAACCGCGTCTCGCGCGTGTTCATCAACTTCTTCCTCACCAACATGGGTACGGCCATAGGCTTCTATGTCGCCGGCTGGACGCTCTACAAGGCGGTTTCGAATGCCTGAGGGGGATGCGGCAGCGCTGCCCTTCTCCCCCGCCTGCGAACGCAACCGCGAGCCGATTCTCGCCGTGCTGCGCGAGCATCTCGCCATACCGGCGCGGGTGCTGGAGATCGGCAGCGGCACCGGCCAGCATGCGGAGTTCTTCGCGGCGCATCTGCCGCATCTACACTGGCAGAGCAGCGACCGCGCCGACTACCTTCCCGGGCTGGCCGCACGCATTGCACAGGCCGGGCTGCCCAACCTGCCCGCGCCCTTCGAGTTGGACGTCGCCCGCCGCGAGCGCTGGCCTGCGCAGCGTTTCGATGCCGCCTACAGCGCCAACACCCTGCACATCATGGGCTGGCCCGAGGTCGAGCAGTTCTTTGGTCTGGTCGGCGCGGTGCTTGAGCCCGGATCAACGCTGGTCGTCTACGGCCCCTTCAACTACGGCGGCCGATTCACCAGCGAGAGCAATGCCGCTTTCGACGCCCAACTGCGCGCGGACGATCCCAAGCGCGGCATTCGCGACTTCGAGGCGGTCGACGCGCTGGCCCGTGCGCAGGGTTTCGCGCTGGCCGCTGATATCGCAATGCCGGCGAACAACCGCAGCCTGGTCTGGACGCGCTGTCCCGGGGCTTGAAAGCGCGTGAGACGGTCACCGGCTCGCCTACACCATCAGCAAAGGAAGCCGTGATGATCCATGCCTTGAAGGGAAGCGCATTCACCGTCGTGTTCACCCTGCTGCTGGTGCTGCTTGCGGTGGCCGCTTTCCGCTTTCCGGTACCTTTCGCTGGGCTTGTTGGCCCCTTCGGAGACCTGCAGGACGTGGCCATCAGCGATCGGCTCATCGCCGGGGCGCAGGCCTGGCTGCTCTACAGCGCGCTCAGCCTTGGGCTGGTGCAGATCCTCGGCGGGGGACTGCTCGGCTTCATCGCGGGCCGGGTCGTCGAGACGCCCAAGTCGCGCACCAGGGCCATCGCGGGCGCCGCCCTGCTGTTCTCTCTGCTGGTCGTACTCACTCTGTCGACCCTCGACTGGTTCCTCGGACCGTGGTGATGCCGTCCCACTAACCGCCGCGATGGTAGGGATGGTTGGCCAGCAGGCTGCAGGCCCGATAGAGCTGCTCGGCCACGACCACGCGCACCAGCGGATGCGGCAGGGTCAGCGGCCCCAGCGACCAGCTTTCGCCGGCCGCGCGACGTACAGAATCGTGGAAGCCGTCAGGCCCGCCGATCAGGAAGGCGAGGTCCTGACCCTGCATGCGCCAGGCCTGCATGCGCTCGGCCAGCTGTTCGCTGGAATGCGCTCGGCCGCGGCCGTCGAGCAGGACGATATGGGTGCCGCGCGGCACCGCGGCCAGCAAGCGCTTGGCCTCGTCCTCCATCGCGCGGGCCGTGTCGCGGCCCTTGCCGCGCTCGCCCGGCGCCAGCTCCACCAGCTGCAGCGGAAGCCAGTGCGAGAGGCGCTTGAAGTAGTCGGCGCAGGCGGTCTGCACCCAGTCCGGCATGCCGGTGCCGACCGCGATCAGCTGGGCTTTCATGCCGCGTGCCCGGCAGCCACGAGGGCCGGATCAGCCTTCTTCGGTTTCGGCGTCGGCGGCCCGCGGCGTGTCGCCATCCACGCTCCACAGCCGCTCCAGCGCATAGAACTCGCGCACGCGCGGCAGGAAAACGTGGACCACGGCGTCGCCCAGATCCACCAGCACCCACTCGGCCTCGCGCTCGCCTTCCACGCCGAGCGGCATGGCGCCGATCTCCTTGATGCGCTTCTGGACTTCATCGGCGATCGCCTTGACGTGGCGGGTCGAGGTGCCGGAGGCGATGAACAGGGTGTCAGTGAAGCCAGCCTTGCCACGGACGTCGATCTCGCGGATGTCGCGGGCCTTGATCTCTTCCAGGGCGAAGCGGATGCGCGCGTTCAGGGCTTCCGGCGAGGGGCCGCCCGGGGCGGTCTTCTTGGCGGCGCGGGCGCGCGGGGCGGGCGTGGCGGGGGCTTTCGGATTCAAGACGCTGACCTGTTGCGGAAGGGACGCCCAAGGGCGCGAGGGCAAAGTATAGGTGAGCGCGCCGGCAGACGCCGGCCGCGCGATTCAGCTTGCGCCGGGCAGCGGCGGCGCGTACAGCCGGTGGCGCGCGATGTAGGCGACCACCGCGGGCTCGAGATACGCCGAGATCGCCGCGGCATCGGCGCGGGCCACGGCCGCACGCACCTCGGTGGCTGAGGCCGCCTCAGGCGGCAGCTCAATCCTGCAGATGCCGCCCGCCGGGGCCTCGCCCAGCTTCGCCAGGGGTAGCGCATGCGCGCGCGCCAGCGCCGCGAGCGCGGGCGGCGCGTCGGCGTGGCCAGCATGCGGGCGGTTGACCACCAGCAGATGGGCGAGGCCCGGAATCGCCTGCCAACGCTGCCAGCGATCAAAGCCGCGCCAGGCGTCCTCGCCCAGCAACAGCACCAGCGGCGCCTCGGGTCCAAGCTCGCCGCGCAGCTCGGCCAGGGTGTCGACCATGTAGGAGGCACCGCCGCGGCGCAGCTCGCGCAGGTCGATGCCGAAGCCGCTCTCGCCGGCCAGCGCCAGCCACAGCATGGCCACGCGGTGGCCTGCCGCCGCACCCGGCGGCGCGCGATGCGGCGGGTCCGCGTTCGGCAGGAAGTCAAAGGCCGCGATCGAAAGTCCCGCGGCCAGCAGGGCCTCGCGCGCCGCCCGGGCAATGCCCGTGTGACCGCGATGCACCGGATCGAAGGTGCCACCGTAGACGACGTGCAGCGGACGCGCGTTACCCATCGCGTTCAGCCGGCCAGCAGGGTCGGGCGCGCACCGGGCTCGGCCAGCGACACCAGCAGCCGCTCCAGTTCGCGCCAGCCGTCGCCCTGCTCGCGCCCCTTGCCGATGCGCTCGACCTTCGCGCACTGCGCGAGCAGGGTCTCGAAGTGGGCGACACCCGCGCGCGCCAGGGCTTTCTTGAATGGGCCCTGCCGCGAGGACCACACACCGGCCGCCTGCAGCGCGGACTCGACATTGCCACCGCGGGCCTTGACCTCGGCCACCCGCAACAGCTGCTGGACCTGGCCCGACAGCCAGCTGATCAGCGCAGGCACCGCCTGACCCTCGGCCCGCAGGCCCGCCAGGATCTGCAACGCGCGTTGGGCATCCCCGCCGATCGCCGCGTCGCTCAGGCCGAACACGTCGTAGCGGGCGTTGTCGGCGACCGCGTGGGCCATGAAATCGACCTCGATCCGGCCTTCCGGCTTGAGCAGGGCCAGCTTGTCGACTTCCTGGGCCGCCGCCAGCAGATTGCCCTCGACGCGTTCGACCAGCAGCTCCAGCGCCTCGCGGCTGGCTTCAAGCCCCTGCGCGCGCAGGCGCTGGCCGAGCCAGCCGGACATCTCGTGCACCTTGATCGGCCACAGCACCTGGGCGCGACCGGCTTTCTGCACGGCGGTGAACCAGGCGCCCTCGTGCTTCTTGCTCCAGTCCTCGCAGAGGATCAGCAGCAGCACGTCGGGGGCCGGATTGCGGCAGTAGTCCTGCAGCCACTCGACGCCGTCCTTGTTCGGCTTGCCGGAGGCGATGCGCAGCTCGACGATGCGCCGGCTGGCGAACAGCGACATCGCCGCGCAGCTGGCCTGCACCTGCGACCAGTCGAAGCGTGCGTCGACCTCGAAGATCTCGCGCTCGGCGTAGCCCGCCGCCCGGGCCTGCGCACGCAGACGATCCGCGGCCTCGACCCGCAGCAGGGCTTCGCTGCTGGCGATCAGCACCACCGCCGGCAGGTCGCCATTCGCACCGGCCGAGTCCGCCGCACCGAACATCAGCGCAGGGCCGAGTCGATCCGCCGCAGGATGGCCTGCACCAGTTCGCGCTGCAGCTCCTCGCGCATCAGTTCCTCTTCGTTCGAGGTGCCCTGCGCCTGCGCGGTGTCGAACAGGTAGTCGCGCCGCAGCTCCAGCGTCTGCGGCGGCATCACATAGGCGCCCGCGGCATCGGCCAGCGAGACCTCGGCGCTGAGCACCATTTCGAACTCCTGCGCACGACCGGCGGCGTCCACCGTCAGCGGGCTGCGGCGCTCCTCAAGCCGATCGACGCGCAGGACCGCAGACGGCAGGGCCGGATCCTCGATCACCTGCGCGCCGGCGCGCTCCAGCGCCGCCTGCAGATCGCGGGCCAGCGCCGAGTAGGGATCGACCTGGGCGAGGCGCAGGGTCTTCAGGTTGTCCGGCAGGCGGACGTCTTCGCGCAGGCGGAAACCGCAGGCGCCCAGCAGCAGGCAGACCAGCAGCAGGCCGGCAGTGGCAAGACGATGGCGCGAGGCTTGCGGCGACACGATCGGCATCAGGACACCCTGTGAGAAATATGGTCGGGGAGACAGGATTCGAACCTGCGACCCTCTGGTCCCAAACCAGATGCGCTACCAGACTGCGCTACTCCCCGACGTTGTTCCGCGCCCACCGGTCTGGCCCGATGGGCGTGCCACAGTATCGCGGCCTCAGCCGGCGACGATGTTGACGATTTTCCCGGGCACCACGATGACCTTGCGCACCGTGAGCCCCTCCAGCGCGCGCTGCACCGCGGGCTCGGCCAGCGCCAGCTGCTCGACGGCCTCGCGCGCGGCATCCACCGCCACGTCCACCGTGCCGCGCAGCTTGCCATTGACCTGCACCGCAAGTGTCAGCGCATCGCGCACCAGGGCGGCCGGATCGGCCTTCGGGAAGGGCTGGTCCTCGATCAGGGTCTCGCCGTGGCCCAAGGCCTGCCAGAGTGCGTGACTGGTGTGCGGGGTGATCGGATTCAGCATCAGCGCGATCGCCGTGTAGGCCTCCTGCCGCACCGCCCTGCCCTGCGCACTGTCGTCATCGGACTTGGTCAGCGCGTTCAAGAGCTCCATCACCGCGGCAATCGCGGTGTTGAAGGCGTGGCGACGACCGATGTCATCGGCGACCTTCTCGATGGTCTCGTGCAGCTTGCGACGCAGAGCCTTCTGCTCGGCGTTCAGTGCCGCTGCGTCCAGCGCCGGCGCGGCGCCCGAGCTGACGTGGCGATGCACGGCGGTCCACAGGCGACGCAGGAAGCGCGCCATGCCTTCGACGCCGGCCTCGTTCCACTCCAGGCTCTGGTCCGGCGGCGCGGCGAACATCGAGAACAGGCGCACGGTGTCCGCGCCGTACTTGTCGACCATCGACTGCGGGTCGACGCCGTTGTTCTTCGACTTCGACATCTTCTCGCTGCCGCCGATCTGCACCGGCTGGCCGTCGGCGCGCAGGGTGGCGCCGGTGACGCGGCCGCGCTCGTCCTTCTGCAGATCGACGTCGGCCGGGTTGATCCAGGTCTTGCTGCCGTCGGCCTCGGTGCGGAAGAAGGTATCGGCGATGACCATGCCCTGGCAGAGGAGATTCGTCGCCGGCTCGTCGCTGTCCACATAGCCGGCGTCACGCAGCAGCTTGTGGAAGAAGCGGAAGTACATCAGGTGCATCACCGCGTGCTCGATGCCGCCGATGTACTGGTCGACCGGCAGCCAGTACTTGGCGCGGCCGTCCAGCATGTCGTTCGCACCCGGGCAGCAGTAGCGCGCGTAGTACCAGGAGGACTCCATGAAGGTGTCGAAGGTGTCGGTCTCGCGCTCGAAGACCGCACCCGTCGCCGGGTCGCTGTACTTGCGCCACTCGGGGTCGGCCTTGATCGGCGAGGCCACGCCCGAGAAGCTCACGTCCTCGGGCAGGCGCACCGGCAGCTGGTCTTCGGGCACCGGGTGGGCATTGCCCTCGGCGTCGTACAGCATCGGGATCGGGCAACCCCAGTAGCGCTGGCGGGAAACACCCCAGTCGCGCAGGCGATAGTTGACCCGGCGGGTGCCGCGGCCCATGGCCTCCAATTTGGCGGCGATCGCCTCGAAGGCCTGGGCGAAGTCGAGGCCGTCGAACTCGCCGGAGTTGACCAGCCAGCCGCGCTCGGTGAACGCGACTTCGTCCTTGATGGCGGCTTCGAACTGCTCGATGACCTGCACGGCGGCCGAGGGCTCGAACACATCGCGCAGGGCGCCGCCGCCGAGCGCGGTGGTCAGCGCGTCGCCGCCCTTCGCCGCATCGCGGCGCAGCTCGTCCAGCGCATCGCGGACATCCTGGTTGATGATCACCATGCGGATCGGCAGGCCGTACTTGCGCGCGAATTCACCGTCGCGCTCGTCGTGGCCGGGCACGCCCATCACCGCGCCGGTGCCGTAGCCCATCAGCACGAAGTTGCCGATCCAGATCGGCACGCGCTCGCCGCTGATCGGATGCAGCGCATAGCGGCCTGTCGGCGCCCCCAGCTTCTCCTGGGTTTCCAGCTCGGCTTCGTTGACCGCGCCCTGCTTGCAGCGCTCGATGAAGGCGGCCAACGCGGGGTCCTCCTTCGCGGCGTCCAGCGCCAGCGGATGCTCGGCAGCGACGGTGACGAAGGTGACGCCCATCAGGGTGTCGGGGCGGGTGGTGAAGACGGTCAGCGGATCAGCGCTGCCCTCGACGCCGAACTGGATCTCCAGCCCTTCCGAGCGGCCGATCCAGTTGCGCTGCATGGTCTTGACCGCTTCCGGCCAGCCCTCGAGTTTGTCGAGGCCTTCCAGCAGCTCATCGGCGTAGTCGGTGATCTTCAGGAACCACTGCGGGATCTCGCGCTTCTCGACCACCGCACCCGAGCGCCAGCCGCGGCCGTCGACCACCTGCTCGTTGGCCAGCACGGTCTGGTCGATCGGATCCCAGTTGACCACGCTGTTCTTGCGGTAGACGAGGCCCTTCTCGAACAGCCGGGTGAAGAACTGCTGCTCCCAGCGGTAGTACTCGGGCGTGCAGGTGGTGACCTCGCGCGACCAGTCGTAGGCGAAGCCGAGCCGCTTCAGCTGGCCGCGCATGTGGGCGATGTTGGCGTAGGTCCACTTGGCGGGCGCGGTCTTGTTCTTGATCGCGGCGTTTTCGGCCGGCAGGCCAAACGCGTCCCAGCCCATCGGCTGCATCACGTTGAAGCCCTGCATGCGCTTGTAGCGGCTGATCACGTCGCCGATCGTGTAGTTGCGCACATGGCCCATGTGCAGCGCGCCCGAGGGATACGGCAGCATCGACAGGCAGTAGTACTTCGGCCGCGAGCTGTCCTCGACGACCTCGAAGGCACGGGTACGGTCCCAGAAGCTCTGGGCGGCCGCTTCGATGGATTTGGGGTCGAAGTTCTCTTGCATGGCGGGGATGTTCGGGGATCCGGAGGGCAGTCGCGCAGTTTAACCGCCGCGCCCGCCCAGCGGGCACGCCATCGTGCCGTGCCTGGCCCCGGGCAGGCCGCTCGCCTACGCCCAAAGCCGCATCGCCGGCATCGGCCGCCAGCGCTAAGGTGAAGGCCCCGTCCGCGAGCCGCTGCCATGAGCACCAGCCCCGAACTCGCCGAGGTCATCGGCTTCCTGCGCGGCCATGCGCCCTTCGATCGACTCAGCCCGGAGCAGCTGGAATCCGCGGCGCGTGGGATCGAGATCATCTATCGACGCCGCGGCGAGGTGCTGCTGGCCATCGGCCAGGCGAATACCGCGCTGGCGGTGATCCGTCGCGGCGCGGTCGAAGTGCATGATGGCGCCGGCCGTCTCATCAATCGCCTGGCCGAGGGGGAGAGCTACGGCCTGCCTTCGTTGCTCACCGGCAAGCCGGTGCGCAACCGGGTGACCCTGATCGAGGACGGGCTGATCTACCTGCTGCCGGTGGCCGAGTTCAACACCCTGCGTGCGGCCAACCCGGCCTTCGAGCAGCATTTCGTGTCGACCCTGGAAGAACGCATGCGCGCTGCCGCCGAGGCCGGCGGCGGCAACGAGCTGATGAGCACTCCGGTCAGCCGGCTCGGCAGCCGCGCCCCGGTCATGGTGGGACCCGGGGCCAGCATTCGCGAGGCCGCCAAACTGATGTCGCAACAAGGAGTTTCCTCAATCCTGGTTGGCGACAAGGAGCACATGCAGGGCATCGTCACCGACCGCGACCTGCGAAATCGCGTGCTTGCCGCCGGACTCGACCCGGGCGAGCCGGTAACTCGGATCATGACCGCGGACCCGACCCACCTCGACGTCGACAGGCCTGTCTTCGAGGCTTTCCTGGTGATGGCCAACCGTGGCATCCACCATCTGCCCCTGACCCGCGAGGGCAAACCTGCGGGCATGATCACCACCCGCGACCTGGTCAGCCTGCAAACCCAGCACCCGCTCTACCTGGTGCGTCAGGTCGCGAAGCAGGACACCGTGGAGGGTCTCAAGGAGGTGACCGGCCGCATGCCGCGGATGTTCTCGCTGATGTTGGCGAACGGCGCGCGGCCCGAAGATGTGATGCGCATGCTCACAGCGCTCACCGATGCGGTGACCCGCCAGCTGCTGCGGATGGCGGAGGAGAGATTCGGACCGCCCCCGATGCCCTATGCCTGGCTGGCGTTTGGCTCGCAGGCGCGCAACGAACAGGGGCCCCATACCGACCAGGACAACGGCCTGCTGCTGGCCCAGACGCCGAATGAAGCCGGCGCCGACTATTTCGAGAGCCTATCGAAGTTCGTCTGCGCGGGCCTTGATGCCTGCGGCTACGTCTTCTGCAATGGCGACGTCATGGCGCAGAACCCACGCTGGCGGCAGCCGCTCGACGTCTGGCAGGGCTACTTCCGCAGCTGGATGCACGAGCCCGACCCCAAGGCACTGCTGCACGCGTCGATCTTCTTCGACCAGCGCTGCGTGCACGGCGACCACGCCCTGTTCGACGCGCTGCAGGAGTCGCTGTTCGACGCCTCGCCACGGCACGGGATCTTCCTTGCCATCCTGGCCAAGCACGCGCTGACCCACGAGGTTCCGCTTGGCCTGTTCCGGCGCTTCGTCGTCGAGAATCGTGGCGAGCACCGCGACACGCTCGACATGAAGAAGGCCGGCAGCCTCCCGCTGAACGACCTGCTGCGCGTGCGCGCACTGGCGGCGGGCATCCGCGAGCCCGGCAGCCTGGCGCGTATCGAAGGCTTGCGCCGCCTGGGCAAGATGGTCGACTCCGACGCCGCCGAACTGGCAGCAGCCTTCCGGCTGCTGTCGCGACTCAAGCTCGAGCACCAGGCGGCCCAACTGGCGGCGGGCGAGAAGACCGACAACCGGATCAACCCCAGCCAGCTCACCCGCATCGACCGCGACGCCCTGCGCGACGCCTTTCTGGTGATCCGCCAGGCCCAGGCCGGCCTGTCGAACGCGTTCGGCGTCCAGTGAGCCTGCTGCGCCACCTGCTGTACGCGCGGCGCGCCGCCGGCACGCCGATGGAACGCCACTACGCCCTGCCCCTGCCGGCACTGTCCACGCCGTGGAGACAGGCCGAACTGCTGGCGCTGGATTTCGAGACCAGCGGCCTCGATACCGAGCAGGATCGGATCCTCAGCATGGGCTGGGTGCGCATCAGCGGTGGCCGCGTCCAGATGGGCAGCGCCCGCCACGTGTTGGTGGGCAGCTCCGAGAGCGTGGGCCAGAGCGCCACCGTGCATGGGCTCACCGACTCCGACATCGCAGACGGCCTGCCGCTGTCGGAGGCCGTGCAGCAGCTACTGACTGAGCTGGAGGGTCGGGTGCTGGTCTCGCATGGCGCCCCGATCGAGCTGAACTTCCTGGCCGCCGCCTGCCGGCGCTGCTTCGGCGTACCGCCGACCCTGCGCTACATCGACACCCTGGCGCTGGAGCGGCGCATCCGCCGCAACGAGGTCGACCCCAGCGGCTACATGCGCCTGCATGCCTGCCGCGAACGCTACGGGCTGCCAACTTATCGCGCGCACAACGCGGCGATCGACGCGCTGGCCTGCGCCGAGCTTCTGCTGGCCCAGGCAGGACGCATCGGCGACGAGGACAGCCTGCGCCTGCGCGACCTCACGCAGTAGGCGGACCGGATCAAGCCCTCGCGGACGATGGCGCCCGCGGATACCGCGAAGATCGCTACCAGGGCCGCTTGGCCTGGCGCTCGCGCTCGCGGTCGTAGGCGCGCAATTCGTCGCGCAGGAACTGGATGCGCTGCCGACCGAGCGCGTTGCGCTCATCGTCCAGCACCACCGCATCGAGCAGCTCGGCGAAACGCTGCGCAGCCGGCAGCATCGCCTCCCACGCATCCAGAGCGGGCAGCGGGCCCGGCAGGGTCATGAAGAAGGTGACGCCCGGCGTCTGCGTCTGGTCGGGCTGGCGCAGGTCAAAGTTGCCCGGCTTGACCACGTTGGCCACGCTGAAGATCGGCCCGGCTTCGGGACGATTGTCCGGCAGGCGGTGGAAGATCTGCATGTCGCCGAACACCAGCCCAGCCTTCTCGGCCGCGACCAGGATGTCGCCACCGTGCAGCAGGGTGCCGGCACGCGCCGCCACGATCAGGCTGACCACCTTGTCGAACTCGGGATTCGGCCGCGCTCCAAGGGTGGACTGGGCCGGCGCAGGCTGACTGCTCGGCGACGGCGCCGCGGCTTCGACCGCGCGCGGGCGCGCGTCGAGGTCGGGCTCGAATTGGATCCCCGGCAGCCGTGAGGCGCCCGGGCCCTCGTCGACCTCACCGGCCAAGGTCTTCTCCAGCCGGGCCAGCTCGGCCTGGATGACCTTGTCGAGACTGTCGTGCTGGTGGTCGCTGAAAGCCGGCTCGGGGCGAGGCTCCGGCGCGCCGCGCTCGGTCACGCGCTTGCCCTGCCCCGGCTTCCGCGGACGTCCGAACCAGTACACGGCGCCGATGAACAGCAGGCCGAGGACGAGAAGGATGAGGCGAAGCTGGGTCGGATCCATGGAGGGTCTTGGCGATGGAAGGGAGGCCGGCACGCGCACGGCACGCGTCGGGCGCGGGAGCCCGTGGAGCGCACAGCGCCGGCATGGAGGCACTGTGCAGCGCATCACCCGCGCGCCCGGCCCGGAACTCTAGCAGCTTGGCGCCGCGCGGCCCATGCGCGGCGAGACTCGCGTTCATGCGCAAGCTCCGCGCGCAGGGCTCGGCGGGTGCGCGGCCCGCGTGGCGTCAGGGCGACGGCGCAGCCGCTGGAGGCGGTTGCCACAGGCGCGGCTGCAGGCGACGCCGCGGCTGCGGCGCGATCTCCTGGCCCGCACCCAGGCGCAGCCACAGAGCGCCAGCCTCGGCGGTATTCCAGACCCGCGCGCCCGCCTCTCGCCAACGCTCGACGACTTCGGGCCGGGGGTGGCCGAAACGGTTGGCGTAGCCGGCCGCGACCAGCGCGTGGCGGGCGCCGGTGGCGCGCACGAAGGCCGCGTCGCTGGAGCCGGCACTGCCGTGATGCGGCACCACGACGATGTCGGCACGCAGGCGCTCGGGCTGCTCGCGGACGAGGCGCTGCTCGATCAGGCGGCCGATGTCGCCGGCAAACAGCGCGACCTGTCCGCCCGCCTGCACCCGCAGCACGCAGCTGCTCTCATTGCGCAGATAGGGGAAGTGTTCGGGCGGATGCAGCAGCTCGAAGTCGACGCCGTCCCAGCGCCAGCGCTCGCCGGCCACGCAGGGCTGGGCCTGCGGGAAGCGCGCGCGATCCGAAGTCTGCAGCGCCGCGGGAAATGCCCTCATCACGCTGGCGGTGCCGCCGGAGTGGTCGGCGTCGCCGTGCGAGACCAGCACGCGATCCAGCCGGCGCAGGCCCAGCGCGCGCAGGGCCGGCACGACGGCCGCCTCGCCCATGTCGAGGCCGCTGCCGAAGGCCGGCCCGGTATCCAGCAGCAGGGCGTGGTTCTGCGTACGGATCAGCGCCGACAGGCCCTGGCCGACATCGAAGAGATGCAGCTCGGCCACGCCGGGCGGGGGCGGCGCGAGCCGCGGCCAAAGCAAGGGGACCATCAGCACGGCGCCCAAGGCCCGACCCGGCGTGCCGCGCGGCATCAGCAGCCAGATCACACCGACGGCGGCCAGCAGCAGGCTCAAGCCCCCAGGCTCCGGCAGGAACACCTGCGCATGCGGCAGCCCGGCGGTCCACGCCAGCAGCCACCACAGCAGGTCCATCAGCCAGGCCGCCAGCAGCAGAACCGGAGTCGCGAGCATCGGCAGCCCGAGCAGCAGCAGGCCCGCGCCCAGCAGGGCCAGCGGCACCACGCCCAGGCTGACCCAGGGCACGGCCAGCAGATTGGCCGCCGCGCCCGCCACCGAGGCCTGACCGAAGAAGAACACCGTCAAGGGCAGCAGGCCCAGGCTGGCGACCAGCTGTGCGCCAAGCAGGCGACGCCAGCCCGGCAGCTGCTGCAGCTCGCTCGGCATGCACCACAGCAGCCAGGCCACGCCCATGAAGGACAGCCAGAAGCTGGCGCCGAGCACCGACAGCGGATCGCTCAGCACCAGCACGAGCAGGGCCAGGGCATAGGCCTGCCAGGTGCTGGAGCGTCGGCGCAGCAGCACGGCCAGAAGCGCCGCGGCCACCATCAGCAGGCTGCGCAGCACCGGCACGCCGAAGCCGGCCAGCGCCGCGTAGCCGGCGGCGCCCAAGAGGGCTGCGAGCGCTGCGCCCTGCGGCAGCGGCAGGCGCAGGCCCAAGCGCGGCCACAGCCGGTACAGGCCGCGCGCGAACAGGGCGAACAGACCGGCCACCAGGCCCACGTGCAGGCCCGAGATCGACATCAGATGACCGACCCCGGTCGCGCGCAGCACCTCCCAGTCGGCTTCATCGAAGGCGCGGGTGTCGGCGACGGTGAGCGCGCGGAGGAAGCGCGAGCCCGCGTGCAGCGGCCCCTCGCCGCCCAAGGCCACGACCATGTCCTGCGACAGCCGTGCCCGCACGGCATCCAGCCCCGCGCCGGTGGTCAGTTCGCGATTGCCTGGGTGCTCGCGGACGTAGCCGGTGGCCGCGAGCCTGCGCTGCAGCGCATGGCGTTCGAAGTCGAAGCCGCCCGGATTGTCGACGCCGCGCGGCGCCTTGAGACGCAGCTGCAGCGACCAGCGGCTGCCGGCCTCGGGCGCCTGCTCGCTGCGGTACCAGCCGATCCGCAGCAGCCGCCCGGCCAGCACGTCCGCCTCGCCCTCGCCGCTCTCGACGCGGAAGTCGAAGCGCACTGCATCCAAACCGCGCTGCGGCAGCCCCTCCACGCGGCCCTGCACGCGCAGGTCGCGGCCTTCCAGCTCCGCGGGCAGACGCTGCTGCAGTGCCGACTGTGCCACCAGCAGAGCCAGCGCCGCGCCGAACAGCGCGGCGCCGCTCCAGCGCAACAGGCTCGAACCTAGCCGCGGCGACAACCAGGCCAGCAGGCCCAGCACAAGGGCCAGCCAAGACATCCACTCAGGCGGAAGGCTCGTCAGGGTCAGTGCCGCCGAGACACCGACCAGCAGGCCGAGCGCGCTGCCGATGCCGAACGCCGGTGCAGTCAAAGCCGCGCGATAGGAAGCGGACCCTGCCAGCACGGGCACGGTCGCCATCCGGGCTCGACTCAGGCCGCCGCCAGCGGCCGCAGCTGGCCGCCCGAAAGCTCCAGCGCACGGTCCATCTTGCGGGCCAGCGCGCGGTCGTGGGTCACCAGCACGAAGCTGGTGCCGACCTCGCGGTTGAGCTCCAGCATCAGGCCGTAGACCGAGGCCGCGGTCTTCTCGTCGAGGTTGCCGGTGGGCTCGTCGCCGAGCACGCAGGCAGGTCGCGTCACCAGCGCGCGCGCCACCGCGCAGCGCTGGCGCTCGCCGCCCGACAGCTCGCCCGGCTTATGCCGCAGACGTGCGCCCAGACCCACACGATCGAGCAGGGCTGCGGCCTGACGCTCGGCCTCGGCCACGCTGCGGCCGGCGATCAGCAGCGGCATGCAGACGTTCTCCAGCGCGGTGAACTCGGGCAACAGGTGATGGAACTGGTAGACGAAACCCAGCGCACGATTGCGCAGGCGTCCGCGCTCGGCGTCCGAAAGCCGGCTCATCGCTTCGCCGGCGACGAAGACTTCGCCTGTACTTGGCGTGTCCAGCCCGCCGAGAATATGCAGCAGGGTGCTCTTGCCGGCGCCCGAGGCGCCGACGATGGCGACGGTCTCGCCGCGCGCGACCTCGAAGTCGATCGACTGGAAGACCGGCGTGCGCAGGTCGCCCTCGGCATAGGTCTTGGCCAGTCCGCGGCAGGCGATGACGGCATTCGACTCAGTCATGGCGCATCACTCGTAGCGCAGGGCGGCGGCGGGCTCGGTGCGCGAGGCGCGCCAGGCCGGGTACAGGGTGGCGATCATGCTCATCACCAGCGCGACAAGCACAATCAGGCCGACGTCATCGCCGCGCAGGTCGGTGGGCAGGCCGGTGATGTAGTAGACGTCGGCCGGCATCACCTCGAAGCCGAAAGTGGTTTCAATGGCCTTGACCACATGGTCGAGGTTCAAAGTCAGGCTGACGCCGCCGATCAGGCCGAGCAGCACGCCGACCACGCCGATCAGGCTGCCCTGCACCACGAACACCCCCATGATCGAGCGCGGACTCATGCCCAGCGTGCGCAGGATGGCGATGTCGGCCTGCTTGTCGGTGACCAGCATCACCAGCGAGCTGACCAGGTTGAAGGCGGCCACGCCGACGATCAGCGAGAGGATGATGAACATCACCGTCTTCTCCATCTGGATCGCGCGGAAGAAGTTGCTGTGGTCGGCACTCCAGTCGCGGATACGGTAGTAGTGGTCGAGCTGTTCGGTGAGGTCACGCGCCACCTGCCAGCCCTGCATCATGTCGGTGAGCTTCAGCCGGACGCCGGTCACGCCCTCGCCCATGCGCAGCAGGCGCTGGGCATCCTGCATGTGGATGATGGCGAGTTGGCGGTCGTACTCCTGCATGCCGGCGCTGAAGATGCCGGCGACGGTGAAGCGGCGCATCTGCGGCGCCACGCCGACCGGCGTGCTGCGGAACTCCGGCACCATCACCGTGATGCTGTCGCCCACGCCAACGCCCAGGTAAAGCGCGAGATCAGCGCCAAGCAGCACGCGGAAGGCGCCGGGTTCGAGGTCGGTGAGCGCGCCTTCCTTCATCAGCTCGGCAATCTCGCTGACCTCGGGCTCGCGCGATGGATCCACGCCGCGCAGCAGGGCGCCCTGGCTGCGGCCGGCCTGCAGCAGGGACTCGCGCTCGACGTAGGGGGCGGCGCCCAGCACGCGGGCATCGGATTTCGCCAGCTCGACCGCGCGCGGCCAGCCCTGCAGGTCCTCACCGGCGCCGCTGATGGTGGCGTGGGCGACCATGCCCAGGATGCGCGCGCGCAGCTCCTGCTCGAAGCCGTTCATCACCGAGATCACCGTGATCAGCGCGGTGACGCCAATCGCAATGCCCAGCATCGAGGCCAGCGAGATGAAGGAGATGAAGTGGTTGCGCCGCTTGGCGCGCGTATAGCGCAGGCCGATGGCGATTTCGATGGGGCGGAACACGGGGCGGACGGCCTGTCAGTGGGTCGAAGTCGAGCTCGGTGCCTGCGCGCGCTCACCGTGGCGATCCAGCCAGAGCCGCAGCACCCGCAGCTGCGGGCCCGGCAGCGTATCCGATGCCAGCGGCCAACGGAGTAGCCGGCCCTGAATCCGCAGGGTCAGCACGGCGATCGGCCCGCGCAATTCCAGGCCGAGCCCTTCGGCCGGCGACGCTTCCGGCGCCGCCAAGCCGGGCACTGCCGCGGGCCACCATTCGGTCTGGCCACTGTCATGCAGCAGCAGTCGTCCGCGCGGCAGCCTGCGCAAGCGCCACAGGCTGATGGCAGCCAGCAGGGGTGGCAGCGCCAAGGCCGCGCGCGGCAGCGCCGACAGCCAGAGTGCAAGCAAGCCGAGCAGCGCCAGCACGACCAGCACGGCCTGCAGGACCGGCGAAGGCTTCAGCTCAAGCGGGAGGGAGCGCACTGATGGTGTCGACCAGGCGGGCGATGACCGGATCGGAGGGCCGCTCGCGTCCGATGAACCAGCGCCACAGGGCATCGTCTTCGCACACCAGCAGCGCCTCGAAGGCCTCTCGATCAAAGGCTTCGGGCTGGCGCTCGGCCAAATCGAGGTAGCGCTCGAACAGCTGGTCCAGCTCGCGCATGCCACGGCGCGAACGCCAGCGCCAGCGGCGCAGGTCTTCAGGAGTGATGGGCTCGGTCATGGGTATGAGGATTGCAAGCGGGGTTGCATTCTAGGCGAGCGCGAAGCGATGAGCCCTTCACCGTTCTGCTTCAGCCGACGCGGCACCCGTCGCACGCCCCCATGCCAAACTGTTGACGCCCAATGTCTGCCGCGCTGACCCCTTCGAAGCACAACGCGCTGCCCTGGCTGCTCGGACTGCTCGTCACTCTGGGCCTTGTGCTCGTCCTGCCGCCGCCGCAGGCCGCCCGCGGCCTGTCCGGCTACCTGCCCCTGCACAGCGCCTTGGAGATTTCAGCGATCGCGATCGCTGCCATGGTGTTCGGCGTCAGCTGGGCGGCGCAGCGCTTCCGTGCCAACGCCCGCGCCACCCTGCTGGGCGCGTGCTTCCTGGGTGTCGCCCTGCTGGATCTCGGCCATGTGCTTTCCTACGACGGCATGCCGGACCTCATCACGCCCAACAATCCCGAGAAAGGGATCGCCTTTTGGTTGGCGGCGCGCGCCCTGGCGGCCCTGGGCCTGCTGCTGGCTGCATTCTGGCCAGGCGCCGACCTGAGATTTCCCATCGGGTCGCGTCGACTGCTGCTGGCAGCGGTTCTCGGACTGTCACTTCTGGTCTTCTACCTTGTGGTCTTCCAGCAACACCGACTGCCTTCGACCTTCGTCAGCGGCAGCGGCCTCACCGCCTTCAAGATCGGCGCCGAGTACGCACTGATCGCCGCCTATGCTCTGGCAGCCTATGGTTTCAGCCGGCGCCCGCAGTCCGATGGCGAGCTCGGGTTGCGCAAGCTCGCCCTGGCCGCGGCGACCATGGCGATGAGCGAGTTCTTCTTCACGCTCTACGGAAGCGTCACCGACGTCTACAACCTCGTGGGCCATGCCTACAAGGTTTTGGCCTATGGCTTCGTCTACCAGGGGCTGTTCGTCGCCGTCATCCAGAAGCCCTATGTGGACCTGCTCGCCGCGCGCGCCCAGCAGGCAGCCACCCTCGACACCCTGCCGGACCTGCTCTTCGAGATCGATGCCGAAGGCACCTATCTGGACGTGCACGCCAATGAGCCCGCCAAACTGGCGGCGCCGGCCGACGCGCTGGTCGGCCGGCGCATCGCCGAGGTGCTGCCCGCGGCTGCGGTCGCGATCTGTTTCGAGGCAGTCGCCGAAGCGGCGCGAACCGGGATCTCGCGCGGCAAACGCTTTGAACTTGCGGTCAACGAGGGCCTGCGCGTGTTCGAGCTGTCGGTGGCTGAAAAGAAGCAGCCCGGTGGCCGGCCCTCTACCTACCTGATGCTGTCCCGTGACGTGACGGATACGGTCAAGGCCGCGCAGCTGATGCTGCGCGACTCGCGCCTCAATGCCGCCGTCTTGGCGCTGCGCGAGCTGTCGGCCAAGGCCAAGATACAGGCCGTGCTGGAAGGCGCCGCTGAGCACGCGCAAGCGCTCACCTGCAGCCGGCTGGCCGCCGTATTTCGGCTCGGCGACACCGACGGGAGCCTTGAGCAGATCGCGGGCCGCTCGGCTCTTCCGGCGGGGATCCTCGACGCCGCTCAGCACCACCGTGAGCGCTGCCTGCGGCCGCTTGCGTTGGAACTCGCGGCCGGCGGCAGCGGCGGGGCCTGCGAGCGGATCGCCAGCGCCCCGACCCCGAAGACATCTGAATCCCGTTTGCTGCTGGTGGTGGCCGACAAGGCGGCCGCCTACACGGCGGACGATCTCGATGTGCTGCTCAGGCTGGCGGAAACGCTCTGGCAGATCACGACCCAGATGCGGCAGCTGGACGAAATCAAACGCCTGTCCATGGCGCTCGACCAGAGCCCGCACCCGGTGCTGATTACCGATCCTCAGGTGCGCATCCAGTATGTCAATGCCGCGTTCACCGCAGTCAGCGGATACGAGGCATCCGAGGTGCTGGGACGCGATCCGAGGATGCTGGGCTCGGGCCAGACCCCCGCGGAAACCTACGCAGAACTGTGGTCACGCCTGCACAGCGGCCAGGCCTGGCAGGGTGAGTTCATCAACCGCCGCAAGGATGGCCGGATCTACATCGAGTCGGCGCTGCTCTACCCGATCCTCGACGGGCACGGACGCGCCTCGCACTACGTCGCCCACAAGGAAGACGTGACCGAAGCCCGCGCCACCCGAGCGCGCATCCAAGCGCTCTCCGATTTCGATCCCCTGACCGGCCTGCTCAACAAGAAGTCCTTCGACGAGCGCCTGCAAACTTTGCTGGCCACCGCCGATGGCGCCCGCTCGCGCACAGCGCTGCTGTGGATCGACCTCGACAACTTCAAGGCGATCAACGAAACCCTGGGACATCCGGCCGGCGACGAGTTGCTGGTCGAGATGGCCAACCGCCTGCGCGCCAGCCTGGGACCGGAGGTTCCGCTGGCCCGCTTCTCCGGCGATGCCTTCATCGCTGCACTTGCCGAGGCCGAGCAGGCGAGCGTGGCGCTGAGCGCGCGCGAGGCGCTGTCGGCCCTGCAGCAGCCTTGCAGCGTGCAGGGCAACCGCGTGGCACTCAACGCCTCGGCGGGCATCGCCCTGTACCCGGACGATGCCGGCACGCTCGATGGGCTGTCCTCGGCGGCCGAGATCGCGATGTACGAGGTCAAGCAGGCGGGACGCAACGGGCTGCGGTTCTTCTCGCCCTCGATGCAGGAAAGTTCGAAGCGCTCTCTCGAACTTGCTGCCGATCTCATGGACGCACTCGACCGCGGCGAACTGCTGCTGCTCTATCAGCCGCAACGCTGCCTGCGCAGCGGGCGACTGACCGGGGCCGAAGCCCTGCTCCGCTGGCGCCACCCCAAGTGGGGCCTGGTGTCACCGTCCGAGTTCATCCCGATCGCCGAGCAGACCGGAGCGATCAATACCATCGGCCTGTGGGTTTTCAGGGAGTCGGCAAGGCAGATCTCGGCCTGGCGGAAGAGGGGGTTGCCCGAGCTTCGACTGGCCGTCAATGTCTCGGCGGTGCAATTCGCGAGGCCCGAATGGCTGGACGAACTCCAGGACGCGCTGCAACACTGGGAGCTGCCCCGGCATTGCATCGAGATCGAGCTGACCGAGGCGGTGGCACTCAAGAACCCCGAGGCTGCTGCGGCGACAATCGACCGCCTGCACCAGGCTGGCTTCCGCGTCGCGCTGGACGATTTCGGAACCGGCTTCTCGTCGCTGAGCTATCTGCAGCGCTACGCCATCGACAAGCTCAAGATCGACCAGTTCTTCGTGCGCGGCCTTGACCAGAACACCAGCAACCGCGAGATCGTTACGGCGGTGATCCGGATGGGCCACGGCCTCAAGATGGAGATCATCGCCGAGGGCGTGGAGACCGCCGCGGAGATGCAACTACTGAACGAACTGGGCTGCGACGAGATCCAGGGCTATGGCTACTCGAAGCCGCTGGAACCCTCGGCTTTCGAAACTTTTGCACGCGCCGTGAGCCGCGCCTGAGCGCATCGGCCCCTGGGCGCCCAGACGCATTGAACACCGCGGCCTCGGGTGTCCCACGGACGACGCCGCTGGCGGCAGCAAAGGTTCTAGAGCAGGCCAGCCAGCCCCATCGCCACGACGGCCAGCAGACCCCAGAGGCACAGCGCACCCAGGACATAGACCGTGAAGCGGTGCATGACCTTGTTGTAGCTGCAGTGGATCGCGCTGTGCAGCACACGCAGAGCGACGAAGGTCCAAGCCAAGCCAAGCACGAGCGCCCCGCCCTGCCCTGTCTGCGCCGCCACGGCGATGGCGAAATAGAACAGTACCGGCAGTTCGAACAGGTTGCGGAAATTGTCGGCTGCACGCGTGTCTTTGAGCTTCGCCGCCATCTGCGCCGACGTTGCGACCGCCTGCGGATGGACGCGCTCGCGCTTCATCTGGCCGAGGCGTTCAACGTAGAGCCGGCACCAGACCAGGAAGGTCAGTGCGGCGAGTGCGAAGCCGGGCAGAAGGATGCTGTGCATGGAGGGCGAAGATTCGGGATTCGGGATTCGGGATTCGGGGTGCAGGGTGCAGGGTGCAGGGTGCAGGGTGCAGGGTGCAGGGTGCAGGGTGCAGGGTGCAGGGTGCAGGCATAGAGTGGGCCCTGGCCCACCCTGAGCGCCACCCTCGCCCCGGTCAATCCGACAATCATCGCGAACCTGCGGGCACGTGGCGGGCGGCCAGCAACGGGGGAGGCGCGCATTCAGGCCACGGTGGTCCCGAGCCCACCCTATGCAGACTCGTAGGCTCCCGCCTGCGCTGAATCTGCTGGAGCCAAGGTCTGCCGCGTGTCCGCCGACACCCAAAACAGAAAGGCGCCCGAAGGCGCCTTTGTGCGGAGATTCAAACCCCTCGCCGCTGGATCATCAGCTTCTTGATTTCGGCAATCGCCTTGGCCGGATTCAAGCCCTTCGGGCAGGTCCGGGCGCAGTTCATGATCGTGTGGCAGCGGTACAGGCGGAACGGATCTTCCAGATCATCCAGGCGCGCGCCGGTGTCCTCATCGCGCGAGTCGATGATCCAGCGGTAGGCCTGCAGCAGGATGGCCGGGCCGAGGTAGCGGTCGCCATTCCACCAGTAGCTCGGGCAGCTCGTGCTGCAGCAGGCGCAAAGAATGCACTCGTACAGGCCGTCGAGCTTGGCGCGGTCTTCCTTCGACTGCAGTCGCTCACCCGAAGCAGGCGGCGCCGACTGCGTGCGCAGCCAGGGGCGGATCGAGGCGTACTGCGCGTAGAAGTGGGTCAGGTCCGGGACCAGGTCCTTGATCACTTCCATGTGCGGCAGCGGATACACCGGCACCTGCTTGCCGCCGCAGTCGCTGATCGCCTTGGTGCAGGCCAGCGTATTGGTGCCGTCGATGTTCATCGCGCACGAACCGCAGATGCCCTCGCGGCAGGAGCGTCGGAAGGTCAGCGTCGGGTCGATCTCGTTCTTGATCTTGATCAGCGCGTCCAGAACCATCGGGCCGCAGCTGTCGAGATCGACGTCATAGGTGTCGACCCGCGGGTTGGCATCGTCATCCGGGTTCCAACGGTACACCTTGAAGGTGCGCACCTTCTTGGCACCTGCCGGCGCCGGGAAGTGCTTGCCCTGGGTGATCTTGGAGTTCTTCGGCAGGGTGAATTCGGCCATGGCTCTTTATCCGGGATTCGGGATTCGGGATTGGGGATTCGTGAACGGTCTGCGGTGCGCTTTGAGGGTGTTTCCTCTGCGAATCCCGAATCCCGAATCACCAATCCCGACCAGATCAATACGTCCGCGCCTTCGGTGGCACCGGCTCGACTTCGTTGGTCAGCGTATTCATGTGCACCGGGCGGTAGTCGATGCGGGTTTGACCCTTGTCGTCCACCCAGCACAGCGTGTGCTTGTGCCAGTTGTCGTCGTCGCGCTCGGGGAAGTCCTCGTGCGCGTGCGCGCCGCGGGACTCCTTGCGGTTCTCCGCCGACACGACGGTTGCCACCGCCTGCCCCAGCAGGTTCTGCAGCTCGAGGGTTTCGATCAGGTCGGAATTCCAGACCAGCGAGCGGTCGGAGACACGGATGTCCTCGAAGCCGGCGTGGATCTCGCGCATCTTCTCGACACCCTCGACCAGACTGCTGGAGGTGCGGAACACCGCCGCGTGGTTCTGCATCGTGCGCTGCATCTTGAGGCGCAGCTCGGCGGTGGGCGTGCCGCCCTTGGCGTTGCGCAGCTTGTCGAGGTTGGCCAGGGACTTGTCGCAAGCCGAGGCCGGCAGAGCCTTGTGGTTCTGACCCGGCTTGATGGTCTCGGCGCAGCGATTGGCCACTGCACGACCGAACACCACCAGATCCAGCAGCGAGTTCGAGCCCAGGCGGTTCGCGCCATGCACCGACACGCAGGCGGCTTCGCCGATCGAATACAGGCCCGGCACCACGGTGTCGGGGTTGCCGTCCTTCAACGTGACCACTTCGCCGTGGTAGTTGGTCTGCAGGCCGCCCATGTTGTAGTGCACGGTCGGCAGCACCGGGATCGGCTGCTTGGTGACGTCGACGCCGGCGAAGATGCGCGCGGATTCGGCGATGCCCGGCAGCTTCTCGTGGATCACCTCGGGGCCGAGGTGCTGCAGGTTGAGGAAGATGTGGTCGGCGTGCTCGCCAACGCCGCGACCCTCGCGGATCTCGATGGTCATCGAGCGGCTGACCACGTCGCGGGAGGCGAGGTCTTTCGCGTTGGGCGCGTAGCGCTCCATGAAACGCTCGCCCTTGGAGTTGGTCAGATAACCGCCTTCGCCGCGCACGCCCTCGGTGATCAGGCAGCCGGCGCCGTAGATGCCGGTCGGGTGGAACTGCACGAACTCCATGTCCTGCAACGGCAGGCCGGCGCGCAGGGCCATGCCGCCGCCGTCGCCGGTGCAGGTGTGGGCCGAGGTCGCCGAGAAGTAGGCGCGGCCGTAGCCGCCCGTCGCCAGCACCACGCCCTGGGCGCGGAACAGATGCAGGTCGCCGGTGGCCATTTCCAGCGCCAGCACGCCGCGGCAGGCGCCTTCCTCGTCCATGATCAGGTCGAGCGCGAAGAACTCGATGAAGAAACGCGCGTCATGCGCCAGCGACTGCTGGTAGAGCGTGTGCAGGATGGCGTGACCGGTACGGTCGGCGGCGGCGCAGGTGCGCTGCGCGGTGCCCTTGCCGTAATGCGTGGTCATGCCGCCGAACGGACGCTGGTAGATCTTGCCGTCCTCGGTGCGCGAGAAGGGCACACCGTAGTGCTCGAGCTCGATGATGGCCGGGATGGCCTCGCGGCACATGTACTCGATGGCGTCCTGGTCGCCCAGCCAGTCCGAGCCCTTGATGGTGTCGTAGAAATGGAAGCGCCAGTCGTCCTCGCCCATGTTGGCGAGCGCGGCGGAGATGCCGCCCTGCGCTGCGACCGTGTGCGAGCGGGTCGGGAAGACCTTGCTGATGCAGGCGGTGTTCAAACCCTTCTGGGCGAGGCCGAAGGTCGCGCGCAGGCCGGCGCCGCCGGCTCCCACCACGACCATGTCGTACTTGTGTTCTATGATCTTGTAAGCGCTCATGGGTACTCGCTCGGGCTGGCTCAGGCGCTGAAGGCGATGCGGCCGATCGCGATGATCGCGGCCAGGCCCAGCACGACGTAGACGAACTTGACGGCGATCATCAGGGTGATCTCGAGCCAGCCGACGTGGATGTAGTCCTCGATCACCACCTGCAGGCCCAGGCGGGCGTGCCAGAAGGCAGTGCCGATGAAGAGGATCAGCAGCAGCGCATTGACCGGCTGCGCGATGCTGAGGCGCACGGTGTTGTAGTCCGCCCCGGCCAGCGACACCAGCAGGTAGAGCACGTACAGCACCAGTGGCACCAGCGCGATCGCGGAGACGCGCTGCGCCCACCAGTGGGCGGTGCCGTCCTTGGCCGAACCGAGACCGCGGGCTTTGGCGAGCGGATTGCGCAGGCTCATGCCGCACCTCCCAGCACGACGGCCCAGATGCCCAGCGCCGAAACGATTGCTAGCGCGATCACGGTGTAGCCGGAGGCGTAGACCGCGGACAGCTCGAAGCCGCGGCCGGCATCCCAGAACAGATGGCGGATACCGTTGAACAGGTGGTAGCAGATCGCCAGCGTGAACAGGAACAGGGCGATCTGGCCCGGGATCGAGCCGGCGATCGCGGCGAAGCGCGCATAGGCTTCAGGCCCGGCCGCGACACTGATCAGCAGGCCGGCGATGCCGAGCGCAACCAGCGCGTTGACGATGCCGGAAATACGGTGGCTGATCGACAGCACCGACGTGATCTGCGGCCGGTAGACCTGCAGATGCGGCGAGAGGGGACGCTTGCGTGTGCTCATTCCTGGATCCCGATTCGTGACGCGCAATGTTCGGCGAAAGCGCGCGAACGGCGCGTCGAATCGGTGCGTGATCCAACGCGTGAACGCGGCATGCAAGGCACCGCGGGATGCAGGAGCGACAGGAGAGTTCCCGGAGGAGGGCTCCGCAGGACGCGGAGACCACCGCGCCGGAGCTCAGAAGTCGATGCAGCGGCCGTTCTTTTCCCAGTCGCCGTAGCGGGTGGGGTCCGGACCTTCGCGGCCACCGATCTCGCGCGGCGCATCGTCAACGCGCGCAGGGCCGGTGGCAGGCACGTCGGCGGCGGGCGTGGAAGGCGGCTTCGCGGGCTCGGGGGCTGGCTGCACTTGGCCTATCATCTCGGGGCAATCAAGCTGCGGAAGGGTACTCCGCAGGCCCGGATGCCGCAAGACAACAAAGGTCGCAGACTGCCGTGAACGCCCTGTATTCAAGCCTTTCCGAGCCCATCACCGGCCCACTCAGGGGCTGGTCCGTGCTGCGCTGCGAAGGCCCGGACGCAGAGTCCTTCCTGCAGTCGCTGCTGAGTTCGGACGTCGCCACCCTGCAGCCAGGCTCGGCGCAGTGGAGCGCATGGCTCAATGCCAAAGGTCGCGTGGTCGCGCTGATTCTGCTGTTTCGGCACGAGTCCCAGTCATTCGATCTGTTGCTGCCTGACCATCCTGCCGACAGCCTGGCTGCCGAGCTGTCGCGCTTCGTCCTGCGGCGCAAGGCGCGGCTGTCGACGCTGTCAGACGCGCACATCATTGGCGGCATCCACACGCTTCCACCCGACAGGGCGGTGCGCTTCGCCGGGATGGACCGACGCTGGATCGAGGTTCGCCACAATGAGGAGCCCCGGACCCATGCCGCACTGGATCCGATCTGGAAGCGACTGGACCTCCTGGCCGGCGTGCCGCGCCTTGATGCCGAAGGCGGGAGCCACACCGCCCACATGCTGGGGCTTGATCGGCTGCAGGCGATCAGCCTCTCGAAGGGCTGCTATCCCGGGCAGGAGATCGTCGCGCGCACCCACTATCTCGGACAGAGCAAGCGCGGAATCGCCTGTCTGTACGCGGCCGACGGGGCGCCGCCGGCACGCGGCAGCGCCGTGCTGCGGGACGGTCAGGCGGTGGGCGAAGTGCTGGACGCCGCGCCGGTCGATGCAGGCGGCTGTCTGGTCCAGGCCGTGGCATCCGCCTTGCAGCCTGGCTCCGTTTACGACTGCGGAACGACTCGCGCCGAAGCGGTGGCACTGGCAGAACCGCCGATCCCACTCGCCTGAATCGGCGTCCAACGGCCATCCACGCGCCGTGGCCGGGTCGTACTGGCTCTGCTATACGGCTGAGTCCGGCCCGCCGCGGGCCCATCGACACCCAACAAGACCCGGGCAACAGGGTCGGTTGCAGCGACCACAAGGAGACAGCGATGACGAGGCACACAGGAGGGAGGATGGCCGTCCAAGGCGGCCGCAGAGCATGGCTGCAGGCGCTGTTCGCCCTGCTGATCACGATGGTTTCGGCCCCAGTCCTGGCCGACGAATTCAAGGTGGCCCTGGAGCCATCGTTTCCACCCGACCGCAATCAACAGATCTACCAGCCGCTACTCGACTATCTCGCAAGCGAAACGGGACACCGCTTCGTCGCGGTCACCGCGCGCAACTACAACTTCCACTGGCGTGACATCCGCCAGTCCAGCGGCATCGACTTCGCCTTCGAAGAGGCGCATTTCACCGATTACCGCGCGCAGCGCCAGGGCTTCCGTCCGCTGGCAAGACTCGCCGAGAAGACGGCCTATGCCCTGGTGGCCCTGCCGGAATTGGCCGAGGGCGGCATGGACGCGCTGGTCGGGCGTCGACTGGTGTCGATGACTTCGCCCAGCCTTGGCTACGCGCTGCTTTTCGAGATCTTCACCAACCCGATCGCGCAGCCCGACATCCGTTCCGAGGCGGCCTCCTGGCGCGATGGCGTCGAGATGATCTTCGGCGGCGAGGCCGACGCAGCCATGGTGCCGCGCTTCATTGCCGACATGTATCCGAACCTGCAGATCATGAGCACCACCCGCGACTTCCCCGGCATGGCCTTCTCGGCGGCACCGAGCGTACCCGAGGACGTTGTCGTCGCGGTGCGCGAAGCACTGCTCAAGCTGCACCAGAATCCGGATGCCTACCAAGCCTTGCTGGAAATCGGCTCCACCCGATTCGAGCCCGCCAGTGCCGCCGACTACCGCGGCCACCAGGAAATGCTCAAGGGCTTCTTCGGGTATCAGTGAGGCCGCCCGCGGGGACTCGGAGCGGAGCAAGCGGGAATCCGCTCAAGGCTGGCGGCGCTGAAGCGTTGCCGGCTTCTACGCGCCGGTGGCGGCAGGCACGGGCAGAGGTCGCAAAGCGTCCCAGCGAGCGCCCCAGCCAGGCCCCGATCCCAGCCCTACTTGGCGAGGGGCTCGGAGAAGGCCGCCGCCATTTCGCGGTAGAGCTCACGTTGACGCTCGCCGCGCGCCGGCGGTGCATGCACTTCCAGCAGCACGATCTGATCGCCCGGCGGCGTGCCGGGCAGGCCGCGGCCACGCAGTCGCAGCTTGCGGCCGGTGGTGCTTTCAGCCGGGATCTTGAGCTCGACCGGCCCGCCCAGGGTGGGCACGCTGAGGGTAGCGCCCAGCGCCGCCTGCCAGGGCATGACCGCCAGCCGATGGGTGATGGTGCGGCCGTCCACCTCGAAGCGCGGATGCGGGCGATAGGCGATTTCCAGCAGCAGATCGCGCCCCTGTCCGCCCTGCCCCGCCAGACGGATGCTCTGGCCTGGCTGGATACCGGCCGGAATCTTCACCTCCAGGGTGCGGCCGTCGACCTCTACGCGCTGGCGGCCGCCGGCGTAGACGGTTTCGAGATCGACGTCGAGCCGCATGCGTCGCTCGACGCGCGGTGCCGCCCCCGCACTGGTGCGGGCGCCGCGCGAGCGGCCCGCACCGAACAGGGACTCGAAGAAATCGCTGAAGCCGCCGCCACCGAACTCCTGACCGTCGTAGTCCCAGCCCGGCGGGGGTCGGAAATCCTGGCCCTGGCGGAAACCGCCGGCGCGCAGCTGCTCGTAGGCATTGCGCTTGCCCGGGTCCTTCAAGACCTCATACGCCTCGTTGATCGCCTTGAAGCGCTCCTCGGCTCCGGCCTCCTTGCTGACGTCGGGGTGATACTTCCGGGCCAGCCGGCGGTAGGCGGCCTTGATATCCGCGTCGCTGGCGCCCGGCTCCACGCCCAGCGTCTTGTAGTAGTCCTTGAACTCCATGGGGCTTCCGAAAGCTGTGTGCTGCTCACTCGAGTGGTCGGTCGCGGCGGTGCCCGCTGTGGACCCGCGGTCCGCGCCCGATCATGCAAAGCCCGCGGACCAGCCGCGGGCTCTGCAAGCTTAACCGCTGGACCGGCCTCAACCGGCGTTGACCGAGATCCGTCGTGGCGTGGTCTCGGGCCGCTTGGGAATGACGATCTCCAGCACGCCGTGCGCGCCCTTGGCCTCGATCCCATCGGGGTTGGCCGTATCCGGCAGGGCGAAGCGTCGATAGAAGCTGCCGCGCGAACGCTCGATGCGGGTGTAGTTCGCGCCTTCTTCCTTGGACTCGCTGCCGCGCTCTCCGCGGATCGAGAGGATCCCCTTGTCCATGTGGATCTCGATGTCCTTGGGATCGACGCCCGGAATGTCGGCCTCGATCACGAAGCGGCTCGGCTCCTCGCGGATGTCGACGCGCGGCGCCCACTGGCTGGTCACCACATTGCTCTGATCACCCTCGGTGGTCTCACCGAAGAATCGGTCGAACACCTGCTTCAGTTCGTTCTGCAGGCCGCTCTGAACGGCCCAGGGATAGCGGGACGTGCTCATGTCTCAACTCCTGCGGGTAACGGGCGGCACCGCGGCCGCCAACGCTGACAAAAGTGCGAGCGCGGCGCAGGATTTCAAGGGCGGGCGAATCGGGCGCGTTCAGCAGCAACCCGGCTCAGGGCTCACGTTCGAGCTCTACGATCTCGAACGCGTGCGCATGCCGCGCATCCGCCGGATGGCGGTTGCGCGCGCGCTCGATCCAGGCGCTCCGATCGAAGTCCGGGAACCAGGTGTCCGCGCCATCGACCAGGGTGTCCACCTCGGTCAGATGCAGGCGCTGCGCCTGCGGCAGCAGTTGTGCGTACAGCTCGCCGCCGCCAATCACCATCAGCACCTCCGCGTGGGCCGCGCGTGCCGATTCAAGCGCGGCATCAACGCTGGCGACCACCTGCATGCCCTCGAAGGGCGCATGGCCGCTGCGCGTGAGCACCAGGTTCAATCGCCCCGGCAGGGCGCGACCCAGCGACTCCGCGGTCTTGCGGCCCATCAGCAGCGGCTTGCCGAGCGTCAGCGCCTTGAAGTGCTTGAGGTCATCCGGCAGCGACCAGGGCAACGCATTGCCGAGGCCGATCGCCCGCGCGCGGTCCATCGCGACGACCAGTTCGATGCGCGGGCTCACACCGCCACCGGAGCCCTGATCGCAGGATGCGGGTCATAGCCCTCGATGGCGATGTCCTCGTAGCGGAAGGCGAACAGATCGCGCACTTCGGGGTTCAGCCGGAGCCGCGGCAAGGCGCGCGGGCTGCGCGCAAGCTGCTCGCGCGCCTGCTCGAAGTGGTTCGAGTACAGGTGCGCATCGCCGAGGGTATGCACGAAATCGCCGACCTCGAGCCCGCAGACCTGGGCCACCATGTGGGTCAGCAGCGCATAGCTGGCGATGTTGAAGGGCACGCCCAGGAAGATGTCGCCCGAACGCTGGTAGAGCTGGCAGGACAGCCGCCCTTGCGCGACGTAGAACTGGAACAGGCTGTGGCAGGGCATCAGCGCCATCTGCTCCAGCTCGCCGACGTTCCAGGCCGACACGATCAGCCGGCGCGAATCGGGGTTGCGGCGGATCTCGTCCAGCACCCAGCGCATCTGGTCGATCACCCGTCCATCAGCGGCCTGCCAGGCTCGCCATTGCTTGCCGTAGACCGGCCCCAGCTCGCCTTCGGCATCCGCCCACTCGTCCCAGATGCTGACCTTGTGCTCCTTGAGGTAGGCGATGTTGGTCTCGCCGCGCAGGAACCACAGCAGCTCGTGGATGATCGAGCGCAGGTGCAGCTTCTTGGTGGTGACCAGGGGGAAGCCTTCGCGCAGATCGAAGCGCATCTGCCAGCCGAACACCGAGCGAGTGCCGGTGCCGGTGCGGTCGGATTTCTCCGTGCCCTGTTCGAGCACGTGGCGCAGCAGATCGAGATAGGCCTGCATCCGAGTCTCCGTGATGTCTGTTCAGGCTGAGCGAGGCGTGGCCGCGCGCAGCGACAGCCCGATCAGCAGCAGCCCGACCAGCACCAGGGGAAGACTCAGCAGCATGCCCATGGTGAACCAGCCGAAGGCGAGGTAGCCGATGTGGGCGTCCGGCTCACGCACGAACTCCACGGCGAAGCGGAACAGCCCGTAGCCCAGCGCGAAGGCACCGGAGACCGCATAGCGCTTGCGCGGCCGGGCCGAGAACCACCACAACAGACCAAACAGCACCAAGCCTTCGAGGAAGGCTTCATAGAGCTGCGAAGGGTGTCGGGCAAACGCATCGAGCGCGCCCTGCGCATGCAGCCGCTGCAGCTCGGCCGCCGGCCGGTGCAGATATTCGCGCGGCAGTCCGCTCGGAAAGATCACTGCCCAGGCCACGTCGGTGGTGCGCCCCCAGAGCTCGCCGCCAATGTAGTTGCCGATGCGCCCGAACAGCAGGCCCAGCGGAACCAGCGGTGCGACGAAGTCGAGCGTCTCCCAGATCGAGCGCCCCTGCCCGCGCGACCACCACCAGACGGCTGCCATCACACCCAGCAGGCCGCCGTGGAAGCTCATGCCGCCCTCCCACACGCGCAGGATCGACAGCGGATCGGCCAGCACCTGCTGCCAGCCATAGAACACGATGTAGCCGAGACGCCCGCCCAGCACCACGCCGAGCATGCCGTAGAACATCAGGTCGCCGAAGGCCTGCTCGCTGACGCCAAAGCGGCCCTGCCGCAGTCGAAACCGGCCCAGCCACCAGGCGGCTCCGAAGGCGAGCAGGTACATGATCCCGTACCAGTGCACGGGCCAGCCGATCACGTTTACGGCGATCGGGTCGATCTGGTGGAGGTGGAAGTTCGACGCGCTCATGCGATCAGGCCGGCAGCACGCGGCAGACGTAGCCCTTCAGGTAATCTGTCTCGACGATGGCGGCGTGCACGGGATGGTCAGCGGACTGCTGCAGCTTACAGAGCACCTGCACCTGCCGATCGAGATGGCGCGCGCCAGCCTGGATAGCCTCCAGCAGGGCATCGCGGCCCATGTGGTAGCTGCAGGACGCGCTCACCAGCAGACCGTCGCGCTCCAGCACCTGCATGGCCATCTCGTTGATCCGGCGATAGGCCAACGCGCCTTCCTTGAAATCCTTGCGGCGCTTGACGAAGGCCGGCGGGTCGAGGATCACCACGTCCCACTTGCGGCGCTCCGCCCGCGCCTGCTTCAGGTACTCGAAGGCATCGGCGCAGACCGCTTCGACGGTGTCGCCGAAGCCGTTGCGGCGGGCGTTGTCGGCAATCTGCTCGCAGGCCGGGCCCGAGGCATCGACACAGGTGACCTCACGCGCACCGAAGCCGGCCGCGCGGATGCCCCAGGCGCCGACATAGCTGAAGACGTCCAGCACGCGCATGCCCGGCACCAGCTTGCGCAGACGATCGCGATTGTCCTGCTGGTCGAAGAACCAACCCGTCTTCTGGCCGTGCTGCACGTCCACCGCGAACTTGAGCCCGCCCTCGTCGACGATGACCCGCTCCGGCACCTCGCCGAAAGCCACTTCGACGTAGGACGGCAGCCCTTCGATGGCGCGCGCACCGCCGTCGTTGCGGAACAGCAGGGCGGCCGGGTTCAGCACCTTGCGCACGGCGTCCGCGATAGCGGACTTCATGCGTTCCATGCCGGCCGTGCCGAGCTGTGCGACCACGACATCGCCAAAGCGGTCGATGACGAGACCGGGCAGACCGTCCGACTCGCCGTACACCAGCCGGTAATGCGGCGTATCGAAAAGACGCTCGCGCAGGGCCAAGGCCACGTTCAGACGGTGCACCAGCAGCGAGCGGTCCAGCGCATGGCCGCCGCGGTCGAGCAGGCGCGCGCAGATCAGCGTCGAGGGGTTCACGTAGCCGGTACCCACCGGCTTGCCGCCGGCATCCAGCACGTGGACCGGACTGCCGGCTTCCATGGCCGTCAAGGGCGAACGCGCCACATCGACCTCGTTGCTGAACACCCACAGGTGGCCACCGCGGAGTCGGCGGTCTTCGCCGCGCTTCAGGATCAGGGCGGGGTAATCGGCAGCAGTCATTGCGGGGGTTTCCTTGATGCCGGCACGGAGCGCGGCGGGGTCAGGGCCAGACGCGCGGCAGAAGCAGCAGCGCCCAGCACAGCAGTACGTTCATCATCAGCACGAAGACCGCGGCCGAGCCCATGTCCTTGGCGCGGCCGGCGAACTCATTGTGCTCGGGGCCCATGCGGTCAACGGCCGACTCGATCGCCGAGTTGAGCAGTTCCGCCGACAGCACGAGCAGCAGGCTGCCGACCAGCACCGCGCGCTCCAGCGGCGTCTGTCCAAGCCACAGGCCGAGCGGGCCGAGCACGACGAACAGATAAACCTCGAGACGGAAGGAGGCTTCCAGCCGGAACGCCGCCGCCAGGCCCTGCATCGACCACTTGAACGCCTTCCACATGCCGCCGGGGCCGCGTGGGATCAGGGAGTTGACGCGGTCAGGCATGTGTCGCGAGGTCCAAGGCTGCAGCGGCCGCGAAGGCGCGGCAGGCCGGATAGTGTAGTCGGCCCGCCCGGCTTGGCGAAGCGCCGGCAGGCGCTACCATCCGCCACCGGCCGTCACAGCCCCGCGGCGCGCGCGTCGCGCATCCTCGAGTCCGCACTGACCACCACGGAGAACCGCAACGATGTTCGACCCCGAGCGACTACTGAAGCAGATGCTGGGCGGCGCCCTGGGTGGCGCCCTGGGCGGCGATCGCGGCCGC
Source organism: Aquimonas voraii (assembly GCF_900101825.1). Taxonomy (GTDB): domain Bacteria; phylum Pseudomonadota; class Gammaproteobacteria; order Xanthomonadales; family Xanthomonadaceae; genus Aquimonas; species Aquimonas voraii. Next base: position 452,843 of record NZ_FNAG01000001.1, on the reverse strand, counting down.
AAGAAGTACAAGTCGCGGGGCGGCATCGGCGGCGCCCTGGGCGGCCTGGGCACGGGCCAGAAGGCAGCGCTTGGCCTCGGCGCGCTCGGCGTGGCCATGGCCGCGTGGGAGCACTACAAGGGCCAGTCCACATCGCCGGCCTCAGCCGCGCCGACCGCGCAGCCGCTGCCAGCGATGAGCCCACCGCCTCCCCCGCCACCACCGCCGGCGCCGGCCGCCATTCCGGCACCGATACATGCGCAGCGGACGCTGGTCCCTGAGGCACTGCTGGTCATCCGCAGCATGATCGCGGCCGCCGCGGCCGACGGTCTGATCGACGGCAACGAGCGCGAGGCCATTCTCGGTCGCGCCCAGGACGCGGGCCTCGACGCCGATGACCTCGCCGCACTGCGCCATGAACTGGCCCAGCCGCTGTCCATGCCCGAGCTGCTGGCGCAGACCCCCGCGCATCTGGCGGCCGAGGTCTATGCCGCCGCGCTGATCACCATCAGCATCGATACCGAGGCCGAACGCCGCTGGATGCAGCGTCTGGCCGAGGGCCTCAAGCTCGATGATTCGCAGCGCGCCGAGCTCGACGCGCAGTTCGCTTCCCTTCCGCAGTAAAGGACGTCCCCATGCACGCTTGGTACCTCAGCTACGGCGGCCAGCAGACCGGCCCGCTCGACCACGCCGCCGCCGCCGCGCAGGCGCGGCAGAATCCCAACGGTCATTGCTGGCGCGCGGGCTTCGCCGAATGGATGCCGATCAGCGCCTGCACCGAACTCACCGGAGGCAGCACGGCGATGGCCGCACCCGTGGCGCCGCCTCCGGTCGGGCAGCGCAGCGCCGACGAAATCGATTACCAGGTCTTCGGCCACGACATGCAGTTCGTCGAGATCGAACTCGACCCCGGCGAGAGCGCCGTCGCCGAAGCGGGCGCGATGATGTTCAAGGACGCCCAGATCCAGATGGAGACGGTGTTCGGCGACGGCAGCCACAGCGGCCAGGGCGGCAGCTTCATGGACAAGCTGCTGGGCGCCGGCAAGCGCGTGATCACCGGCGAGAGCCTGTTCACCACGCTGTTCTCGAACGCGGGCAGCGGCAAGGCCAAGGTCGCCTTTGCCTCGCCCTACCCGGGCACCATCATCCCGCTGTCGCTGAAGAACTACGGCGGCCGCCTGATCTGCCAGAAGGACAGCTTCCTGTGCGCCGCACGCGGAGTCAGCATCGGCATCTTCTTCCAGAAGAAGATCATGACCGCGCTGTTCGGCGGCGAGGGCTTCATCATGCAGAAGCTTGAGGGCGACGGTCAGGTCTTCGTGCACGCCGGCGGCACCGTGGTCGAGCGCGAGCTCAAGGCGGGTGAGCGCCTCGACGTGGACACCGGCTGCGTGGTTGCGCTCTCGCAGACGGTGGGCTTTGACGTCAAGCCGGTGGGCGGCATCAAGTCGATGCTGTTCGGCGGCGAGGGCGTGTTCCTCGCCACGCTGACGGGCCCCGGCCATGTCTGGCTGCAGTCCCTGCCCTTCTCGCGCATGGCCGGGCGCATGTTCGCCGCAGCCTACCAGCGCGGCGGCAGCAAGGAGGAAGGCTCGGTGCTTGGCGGGCTTGGAGGTCTGCTCTCCGGCGATCGCGGCTTCTGAGCTCCTTCGACTGCGACAGGCGCCGCGGTCGCCGCGGCGCCTGTCGCGTTCTCGGCCGATGGATCCTCCCGAGAACGTTTCAACGCTGACGCTTCAGTCGGCTTAATTGGGCGTTGTGCGCCCGTCCGGATCGGACTCGTCCGCGAAGATCGCCACACCGCGCTCGCCCTCCACGGTAATCCAGCCGCGGTACATGCCTGCGGTATTGAAGGGCATGCGGATCGCCCCCTTGCCGTCAATGGCGATGACCCCGCCATCGCCGCCCAGCTTGGGCACCTCCTCCAGGAGCACGGCGTCGGCGGCAACCGCCAGCGTCTGCCAGCCGTAGCGCATTCGCGCGCAGATGTCGTGGGCCACCGAGAGGCGGATGAAGTACTCGCCCCAGCCGGTGGCGGAGACGCCGCAGCCCGCATCGGCGTACGTGCCGGCGCCGATGATCGGCGCGTCGCCGACGCGGCCCCAGCGCTTGTTGACCATGCCGCCGGTCGAGGTTGCCGCAGCGATGCGCCCGCCGTGATCGAAGGCCACTGCACCGACGGTGCCGAAATAGGTCGAAGCGGGCATCGCCGCCTGCGCCTTCTCGCGCTCCAGCACGGTCTGCAACTGCTGCCATCGCTGCTCGGTGCGGAAGTAGGACGGGTCGACCCGCTCGATGCCGCGCTCCCGGGCGAAACGCTCGGCACCCTCGCCGATCAGCATCACGTGCGGCGAATCGTCCATCACCCGGCGAGCGAGATCGATCGGATTGCGAACGGTGCGCAGCCCCGCGACCGCGCCGGCACGGCGCGTGCTGCCGTCCATGATCGACGCGTCCAGCTCGTTGTGGCCTTCGTGGGTGAATACCGCCCCCTTGCCGGCGTTGAAGTAGGGCGAGTCCTCCAGCACCTTCACGGACGCCACCACGGCATCGAGGCTGGCCCCGCCTTGCGACAGCACGGCGGCACCGGCGTCCAGCGCGCGATTCAGATCCTCACGGATGGCGGCATCGATCTCGGGCGTGATCGCCTCGCGCGTCAGGGTGCCTGCACCGCCGTGGATGACCAGGGCAAAGCGGTCTTCATCGGCCTGCGCGGCCAGCGGCAGGGCAAGCGTGAGTGCAAGAGCGAGACGCGAGCGACGAGCAGTCATGGCGTGTGGGCTGGGCTTGGAATGACGACGGCACCATCGCGGCTGCGCGGATTGTCGGTCAAGTGCCTATCGGATCGCCCACCGACACCGCTTCGCGACAGCCCTGTTCCGCCCGCCTCCCGCAAAAAGGAACCCAGGGGCCACGAAGAAAAGCGAAAGCCCGGCACGAGGCCGGGCTTTCGGGTGTTGCTCGCTGCGCGGGCGGATCAGTTCTGCACGTTCAGCTCGGTGCGGCGGTTCGTCTCGTTCTTGCACTCCGGCAGGTTCTGGCCGGTGGGCTGCAGCGGACGGCTCTCGCCGTAGCCGGTCGGGCCGACCAGACGCGAAGCGCTGATGCCATTGCTGGTCAGGAAGTCGTACACCGCCTGGGCGCGCGCCTGCGACAGGGTCTGGTTGTAGGCGTCCGAACCGCAGAGGTCGGTGTGGCCGGCCACTTCCACGCGCAGATCGCTGTACTGGCGCAGGATGCTAACGACTTCGTTCAGGGTGGCGACCGCGTCCGGGCGCAGAGTCGACTTGTCGAAGTCGAAGTTCACGCCGCGCAGGTCGATGGTGACCGGCACCGGGCAGCCGTCCGGACCCACGGTCTGGCCGGGGGTGCTGTTCGGGCACTTGTCTTCGCAGTTGTTGACGCCGTCGCCGTCGTCGTCCAGATCGGCGCAGCTGACCTGCGGGGCCGGAGCCGGGGCCGGAGCCGGGGCCTCGACCGGGGCTTCCGCCTTGGCGCCCAGCGGGAAGCTGACGCCCAGCGACATGACGCGGTCGGCGAACCAGTCTTCGTTGCCCACGCTCTCGCTGTCGAAGTCGAAGCGGGCACCGTACTCGGCGCGCACCATGGCGCGGCCGAAGTCGCGCTGGATGCCGACGCCCAGGTTCATCGCGAAATTGTTGCCCTTGATCTGCCCGGGGGCGCCGACGGGACTTTCGAACTCGCGCTCATGGCGCCACAGGCCAGCGCCCAGCGCCAGGTAGGGGCCCCAGTTGTCGCCCGCCTCGCGGAAGTGGTAACGACCCGTCAGACCCAGACCGTACTGGCTCCAGTTGAGCGAATTGCCGCGCAGCTGCGGGTTGGTGTAGCCAACTTCGGCGTCGAGCGACCAGTTCGGAGTGAAGAACTTGCCGAAGTTCAGGCCGAACTGGGCGTTGTCCTTCAAGCCGCGCACATCGTCGAATTCGACGATCCCGGCGGACGCGCCGACATACCAGCGATCATCGAAGTCCTGCGCGTTCACGGCGCCAACGAAACCGACGCCAGCCAGCAGCGCGCAGCAAAGGAGGTTCTTCTGCATTGGTGTTCTCCTGGAGATACGGGAATGCAACGGAGGACGAAGGCCGTCCAAGCAAAGCGCCGAACGAAGGCAGGCGCGGCGGGCGACACTCTAAGTCGACAGCATGACGCCCAAGTTAACGCATTTGTAACGAGGTTCGCAATTCACGGCCGCGAGCTCCGCCCCCTCACAGGGCCCATGCCGGACCTCCGGGTCAGCGCGAGACACGCGAGCCCGAGGGCCCGGCAGACATGTCGACGCAGCGGCAAGGCCATGACCCTTGCCCACCCGAAGCCCCTTGGGCATGGTGAGGGCCTGCACCCGAAGGGCTTGCCGCATGTTCCAGTCACCCTTTCCCAACCTGCTCAGCCCCTTGGATCTGGGCCATGTCCGCCTGCGCAACCGCGTCCTGATGGGCTCGATGCACACCGGCCTTGAAGACCGCGCGCGTGACTACCCGCGGCTTGCGGCCTATTTCGCGGCCCGCGCCCGCGGTGGCGTCGGCCTGATCGTCACCGGCGGTATCGCGCCGAACATCTCGGGATGGGTCAAGCCCTTCGCCGGCAAGCTCTCATGGCCGTGGGAAGTCCGCCGGCATCGGCAGGTCACGTCTGCGGTGCACGCAGAGGGCGCCCATATCTGCATGCAGATCCTGCATGCGGGCCGCTACGCCTATCACCCTCTCGCCGTCGCTCCGTCGGCGCTGAAGGCACCGATCACGCCCTTCAAGCCGCGCGCGTTGAGCGCGCGCGGTGTCGAAGCACAAATCCGAGACTTCGTGCGCTGCGCGCAGCTGGCGCGCGAAGCCGGCTACGACGGTGTCGAGGTGATGGGCTCCGAGGGCTACCTCATCAACGAGTTCCTGGCGCCACGGACCAACCTGCGGAACGACGGCTTCGGCGGCAGCCTGGAGAACCGCATGCGATTCCCGGTCGAGATCGTGCGTCGGACACGTGAAACGCTTGGCCGCGACTTCATCATCATCTACCGGCTATCGATGCTGGACCTCGTCGATGGCGGCAGCGGGTGGGAAGAAGTGGTCGCGACCGCCAAGGCGATCGAAGCCGCAGGTGCCAGCATCATCAACACCGGAATCGGCTGGCACGAGGCGCGTGTGCCCACCATCGTCACTTCGGTGCCGCGCGCGGCCTTCAGCGGGATCACCGCGCGCCTGCGCGGCGAAGTCGAGCTGCCGCTGGTGACGAGCAACCGGATCAACACGCCTGAGATCGCGGAGTCGCTACTGGCCTCGGGAGTCGCCGACATGGTGTCGATGGCACGCCCGCTGCTCGCCGACCCTGACTGGGTGAACAAGGCGCGCGCCGGACGCGCCCGCGCGATCAACACCTGCATCGCCTGCAACCAGGCCTGCCTCGATCACGTCTTCGAGAACAAGCCCGCGAGCTGCCTGGTCAACCCCATGGCCTGCCGTGAGACCGAGATCGTGCTGACGCCCGCTGCCCGACCCAAGCGTGTCGCCGTGATAGGCGCGGGTCCCGCTGGCCTCGCCGCGGCCTGCGCCGCCGCCGAACGCGGCCACCGGGTGGTGCTGTTTGAAGCGGGAACGGAGATCGGCGGACAGTTCAATCTTGCACGGCGGGTGCCGGGCAAAGAGGAGTTCAACGAGACTCTTCGCTACTTCAGCACGCGCATCGAGGAACTCGCCATCGAACTTCGCCTCGGGGTGCGCGTAGACGCAGCAAGACTCAGGGCCGAAGCGTTCGAAGCGCATATCGTGGCCACCGGCGTTCGGCCGAGAGTGCCGAGCATCCCCGGCATCGATCATCCGAAAGTCCTCGGCTACGCCGATGTGCTGCTGGGAGCGAAAGTGGGGAAGCGCGTCGCCGTCATCGGTGCCGGCGGTATCGGCTTTGATGTCTGCGAATTCCTCACCACACCGCATCCTTCACCGACGCTCGAACCGGCGCGCTGGCTGGACGAGTGGGGCGTCGACCTCACCTATACCGGAAGTGGCGGCCTCAAGGCGCCACAGCCTGAACCCTCGCCTCGCGAGGTATGGCTGCTCCAGCGCAGCAGTGGCAAACCCGGCGCGCGCCTCAACAAAACCACGGGCTGGGTGCATCGGGCCGCATTGAAGAGCAAAGGTGTCATCGCGCTGAGCGATGTCGAGTATCTGCGCATCGATGATCGCGGGCTGCACTGCAAGATCGAAGGGCAAGCACGAGTCCTCGACGTGGACAACATCGTGCTGTGCGCAGGCCAGGAATCGGTGAATTCGCTGCATGCCGAACTGCGCGCAGCCGGCATGCATGCGCAGCTCGTTGGCGGTGCGCTTCTCGCCGGCGAAGTCGACGCCAAGCGCGCGATCGAGGAGGGCGTACGCGCCGCGGCTGCACTCTGATGCAGGCCCGCATGCCACACATAGCTATTCAGAAGAACAGAAATGCAAGGCAGCTTTCGTTCAGGACTGAACGGAAGCATTCAGGCTGCGTTTACTTTTGAGCAGTACTCTCGCCACCAGTCCGCCCCGCGGTGCCCGGCCCGAACCGGGGGCGCGAACGTCCTCGTTGATCGTGCACAACGAACGTTCACATCCGTAAAGCGGCTGGCGACGAGGCGCCCTTCCTGCCCTCGCCAGGCGTGACCTTCAACGCCATGTCGGCGTATTCCCCCGCTACCGCACCCGACGCCACCTCAAGAAGGCGCGACGTGTTCGAGCGCGGGAACTCAACTCCGACGCAACGGAACAGGAGTCCGCATGAAACTGGCCTGGATCCTCTGGTTGGCCAACGTGTTGCCGCAGCCGGTCGCCGACCCGCTGTGCCTCACGACCACCATCTACCTTGAAGCCCGCAACCAGTCGATTCTCGGCCAGCGGGCCGTTGCTGAAGTCGCGCTTCGTCGCCTCGAAGACGGTCGCTGGGGCGACTCCGTGTGCTCGGTGGTGACCTCGCCTCGCCAATTCGCGCCAACGCTGGTTTCGGGCAAGTTCGTGATCAAGAATCCTAAGGCCTGGGACCGGGCGGCCGCGGTGGCTTTCGATGCCATGCGCGACTGGCGCAATCCGAGCGAGTCCAGGCGCCAAGTCGTTCCCGGAGCCAGCCACTTCCTGGTGAACGATCTGGCAAAGCGTCCCAATTGGGCCCAGGGCACTCCGGTGGCACTGATCGGTGATCACGCGTTCTACAGCGTGTACGAGCTTTAGCTGACCGAGCTATTCGGACAGCTTGCCGAACGGCGACCCCATCCAGGGTCGCCGTTGTCATTTTTGCTGTCAGGCACAGCTCAGCCGAGGTCCGGCCCTCGCTTCAGCGCAGAACGAATGGCTTCCAGCGCGGAAGGGTCATCGAGCGTCGACAGGTCCCCAGGGTCACGGCTTTCGACAAGCGCCTGCAAGGAGCGCCTGAGCAGCTTGCCCGAGCGCGTCTTGGGCAGCGCCTCCACCACATACACGCGCGCAGGCTTCGCGACGGCCCCCAACTGTTCCACCACCTGACGCATCATCGCGTCGGCGGCCGCACGGCGATCAGCGGCATCGCCGCCCTTGAGCGTGGCGAACACCACCGGCACCTGGCCCTTCAGCTCATCGGCCGCTCCGATCACCGCGGCCTCGGCAACCACCCCGCATCCCGACACGGATTCCTCGATCTCGCGGGTTCCCAAGCGGTGCCCGGCGACGTTGATGACGTCATCGGTGCGGCCGAGGATGAAGTAGTAGCCGTCTTCATCGCGGATCGCCCAGTCCAGCGAGCTGTAGAGCAGCTCCTTGAAATGACTGAAGTAGCTGGAGAGGAAGCGCGCGTCGTCGCCCCAGACGGTGCTGAGGCAGCCAGGCGGCAGCGGCGGCACGATCGCCAGCACGCCCTTCTCGCCCGCGCCGCAGGGCTCTCCGCTGACTTCATTGATCAGCTTCAGATTGAAGCCGAGGTTGGGCAGGCCGGGCGAACCGAACTTGGTGGGCTTGAGCTCAAGCCCCGGCTGCAGGCACAACACCGGCCAGCCGGTTTCGGTCTGCCAGTAGTTGTCGATCACCGGCACGCCCAGCGCGTCGTTGATCCAGCGCGCAGTGGGCTCATCGAGCGGCTCACCGGCGAGGAACAGCCACTTCAGCGCTGACAGGTCGTGCTTGCTGAGCCAGGAAGGGTCCTGCTTCTTCAGCACGCGCACCGCGGTTGGCGAAGAGAACAGGGTGCGCACCCCGTACTGTGCGCAGAGCTCCCACCAGATGCCGGGATCGGGCGTGGTCGGCAGGCCCTCGTAGACGATCGTCGTGGCGCCGACGATCAGCGGCCCGTAGACGATGTAGGAATGCCCCACCACCCAGCCGACGTCCGAGGTCGAGAACATCACCTGGCCCGCCCCGACATCGAAGACGGTGCGCATCGACAGCGCCAGCGCCACTGCATAGCCGCCGGTATCGCGCTGCACGCCCTTGGGCTTGCCGGTGGTACCCGAGGTGTAGAGCAGGTAGCTGGGCGCGTTGCTCTCACGCCAGACCACCGGAACCTCGGTCTCGGCGAAGGCTGCGGAGGCCTCGGCATAGTCGACGTCACGCCCCTGCGTGCGCGGCATATCGCCATCGAGCCCGCGGTTCATCACCAGCACATGCGCCGGAGGATGCTTCGCCTCGGCGATCGCGGCATCGACCAGCGGCTTGTAGCGGATCACCTTGCCCGAGCGCATGCCGGCATCGGCGCAGATCAGCAGTTTGGGCTGAGCATCGTCGATGCGCAGGGCGAGGTTGTGCGCGGCAAAACCGCCGAACACCACCGAGTGGATCGCGCCAATCCGCGCACAGGCCAGCATCGCGATGACCGCCTCGCCGGTGTTGGGCATGTAGATCACCACGCGGTCGCCCTCGCCCACGCCGAGCGAACGGATCGTCGCCGCGCACTGGCTCACGGCCCGGTAGAGCTGGGCATAGGTCCAGGTCTGGCGGAGACCTGTCTCGGTCGAGACAGCGATCAAAGCAGGTTGATCCGGACGGGCCGCCAGATGACGGTCGATGGCGTTATGGCAAAGGTTGGTGCGTCCGCCGACAAACCAGCGCCGGAACGGCGGCTTAGAGTCATCGAGGATCTGCTGGGGCTGGGTCTCCCAGTCGATGGCCTTGGCGGCCTCCGCCCAGAAGTCCTCGGGCTGTTCGATCGAGTGACGATAGAGGTCGTCGTAACGCATGGCCGATGCTCCGCGGGGGACTCACGAAGCCTAGACGGATGCGGCAGCCGGCGCCTGTCGACGTTGGTCGGTAAGAGCCGGGATTGGAGATTGGGGATTCGGGATTCGTAAGGGCAGTTCGGGGCAGGGTAGAGTCCGGGACCCAGCCGCGCCGGAAGCGAAAAGGGCGGCCCGTGGGCCGCCCTTTCCTGGGACAACTTCGGTGCAGGCTTCAGCCCAGCAGGTGGGCGACGCCGGCGCGCTCTTCCTCGAGCTCGTTGAGCGTGAAGTTGATGCGCTCCTGCGAGAACTCGTCAATGGCCAGGCCCTGCACGATCTCGTACTTGCCGTCCTTGCAGGTCACCGGGTAGCCGAACATCACATCCTTCGGGATGCCGTAGCTGCCGTCGGACGGAATGCCCATGGTCACCCACTTGCCGTTCGTGCCCAGCACCCAGTCACGGATGTGGTCGATGGCGGCATTGGCCGCGGACGCTGCCGACGACAGGCCACGCGCCTCGATGATCGCCGCTCCGCGCTTGCCGACCTTGGGGATGAAGGTCTCGCGGTTCCAAGCCTCGTCGGCCACCTTGTCCTTCAGCGAGGCGCCGCCGGCGGTGGCGAAGCGGTAGTCCGGATACATGGTCGGGCTGTGGTTGCCCCACACCACCAGCTTTTCGATGTCGGCCACGGCCACGCCGGCCTTGGTCGCGAGCTGCGACAGGGCGCGGTTGTGGTCGAGACGCAGCATCGCGGTGAAGTTCTTCGGATCGAGATCCGGTGCCGACTTCATGGCGATGTAGGCATTGGTGTTGGCCGGGTTGCCAACGACCAGCACCTTCACGTTGCGCGAGGCGACCTTGTTCAGGGCGCGGCCCTGCACGGTGAAGATCTCGGCGTTCTTCAGCAGCAGGTCCTTGCGCTCCATGCCCGGGCCGCGCGGCATGGCACCGACCAGCAGGGCCACATCGGCGTCCTTGAAGGCGACCTCCGGATCATCGGTGCCAACCATGCCGGCCAGCAGTGGGAAGGCGCAGTCTTCGAGCTCCATCATCACGCCACGGAGCGCGGCCTGGGCCTTCTCCATCGGCAGCTCGAGCATCTGCAGGATCACGGGCTGGTCCTTGCCCAGCATCTCGCCGGAGGCGATGCGGAACAGCAGGGAGTAGCCGATCTGGCCGGCGGCGCCGGTGACTGCAACGCGGACGGGGGTCTTCATGGGAGGGTCCTGTGTCGTCTTCTGGGGTGGGTGGAACGTCGGGACACGCATCGCCGAGGCCGCGCGGCCTCAGCGCATCTCGTAGCCGACCGCCGCGAGATGCTGCTGCAGCGCCGGCCGGTTGTAACCGTGGATGATCTCGTCGCCAATGACCGTCATCGGCACGCCGCGACCGCCCAGAGCCTCGACCGCCTCGCGTCCGGCGGCGGTGTCGAAGTCGAGCTCGGTAAAACGCACGCCGGCCGAGCGGAACTCGGCCAGCTGCTTCTGGCAGTAGCCGCACCACTCGGCGCTGACCATCACCACGCGGCTGGGGTCGCCAGCGCCGGGCAGGCTGTCGAGCGCCGCCTGGGTCGACCACTCCGACCGCCAGACGCCGAAGGCCACCAGCAGCGCGAGCAGGACGAGCCAGACGCGTCCGCTCACGCCAACTCCGCGAAGAAGGCCTGGATGCGCTTCAAGCCCTCGGTGAGCTGAGCATCCGGACAGGTGTAGGAGATGCGCAAGGCGCGGGGTTCGCCGAAGGCCGAGCCGGGCACGCAGGCCACGCCCTTGGCTTCGAGCAGCGCAGCACAGAAGTCGACGTCGTCGGCGATCACCCGATCGCCGTGCCGGCGGCCGAAGGCGCAGGCGATGTCGGGGAAGACGTAGAAGGCGCCCTCGGGCTTCGGGCAGATCACGCCCGGGATCTGCGCCAATGCCGCCAGCACCTGGTCGCGCTTGGCCTCGAACTCGCGCACCTTCGCCGCCGGCACGTCCTGCGGGCCGGACAGCGCGGCGATGGCGGCAGCGATCACCACTTCGGGCACGTTGGTGATGTGGTTGGAGTTGAGTGTGGTCAGCGCCTGCGCGACCGACTCAGGGCCAGCCATGAAACCGACACGCCAGCCCGGCATGCCATAGGTCTTGGACAGCGAGTCGACGAAGATCACGCGGTCCGCCAGCTCAGGCCGGAAGTGCAGCACGTTGTGGTAGCTCTGCCCGCTGAACACCATGCGGTGGTAGATGTCGTCGCAGATCATCCACACGTCCGGATGGCGCGCCACCACGTCGGCGATGGCGGCGATCTCGTCGCTGCTGTAGACCATGCCGGTCGGGTTGGACGGGTTGTTGAACAGAAACACCTTGGGCCCGCGCGCCAGCGCGCCATCCAGCTGCTCCGGCGTCAGCTTGTAGTTCTGGCTGGACGGGCAAGGCAGGGCCGTGGCGCGCGCACCGACGATCTCGGCGATGTCGGCGTAGGTGGTCCAGTAGGGCGAGGGAAAGACGATCTCGTCGCCCGGATCGAGCAAGGCTTCGGCCAGGTTGTAGAGGATGTGCTTGGCGCCGATGCCGGTGGCGCAGTGCTTGCGCTGGTAACCGGTGAGGCCGGCCGCCTCGATGTGCTTCAGGAAGGCATCGAGCAGCGCATCCGGCCCGCGATTGCTGCCGTACTGGCCGCTGTCGTGCTCCAGGGCCTCGCGCGCAGCCGCGTACACGTGCGGGCCGGGCAGGAAATTCGGAACGCCGATCGAGAAGCTGATGACCTCGCGGCCAGCGGCTTTCATCTGCCGGGTCTTCTCGACGATCTGCATGATCGCGCTGGGCTTGGCGCGCCCCATGCGCTGGGCAAGCTTGGGCATGTGCACCCTCGTGTGGTGGGCCAACCCGGCCGCGTGCGCGACTTCTACCGAAGCGAGGCAGGCGCGGGCAGAAAACCGCCGAAGTCTAGCACGCAGGCCGGTCACGACCGGCCCGACGGCATGCGGCGAAAGTCGGGGGCGGAGCAGCTCACGCGCGGTGGATGGCCTCAGGCGCGCACCGAGAAAGCGGCCTGCGCAGGACCCACGGAGGCAACCTCGCCGTAGGCCTGACGCGCACGCGCCAGCGCGATGTCGACACGCGCCTGCGAGGCCATCTGGTTGGCCTGCGCTGCCACGCGGTAATCCTGCGGCGAGGGCTGGGCCGGCGCCAAGGCTGCGGCGACGATGCGCGCGGCCTTGTCCAGCGTCGCCTCGGGATCGCCGCGCACCGGCGAGGTGTCGATGCCGACCTCGCCGCCGACAGCGTAACGTCGGCGGTCGGGGCCGGTCTGGTAGGTGTAGCTGGGGCCCGAAGTGATCAGCTCGCCCCCTGCAGCCACATGGGCCTGCTCGTGGGCCCGCACCTCGCGGTCACGGGCCGCCAGCTCGGCGATCACCCGCTGGACCGCCGGATCCTGCAGCGGATCGCTGGTCTCCCCACGCCCTGGGCCGCTGGCAGTGGGCGATACGCCCTGGACCTCGGAAACCGGCGCGCGCGCGCCGCCACTCGGCGCCGGACTGGCGCTGGCCGCGGCGGGTACGAAGCGTGCGGCGGAAGTGGGCAACAGCTGCATCGGTCCGGCAGCCTCGACGGAGCGGCGTTCAGTCTCGGGCCTGCCGGCCGCGGGCGTGGCCGCGGCTCGGCATCGCCGCCAAGGATCGCGCCGGATCGGCCCACGGGCAAGCGGCCCGGAGGCCCATCGACCGCCGCTGCCAGCCCGCTGGGCAAGCGCGGTCGCCCTGGCTCCGGCGCCCGAAACCAGCGGCATCGGCAAGACTGGCGGAAGCGTTCGGCTTGAAACCTCGAGGCCCGCCCACAGTTGCGCGGCACCGGCACGCACTTCTTGGATACGCCCGCCGATGGCCACTGACGCCCGCCCGCGCTCGGAATCCACCCTGCCCCGCCACCCCTGCCTGCGCTGTGGCGCCTGCTGCGCCAGCTACCGGGTCGCGTTCTACTGGGCGGAGACCGCACCGCACACGCCGGACGGAATCCCTGAATCACTGACGCGGAAGCTCGATCCCTTGCGGGTCGCAATGCTCGGCACCGACCAGCCCGCGCCGCGCTGCGTCGCACTGCGCGGCACGGTCGGCGAGGACGCCCACTGCAGCCAATACGCCCACCGCCCCTCGCCCTGCCACGAGCTCATGCCCGCCTGGGAAGACGGCAGACCGAGCCCGGCGTGCGATCGGGCACGTTTGCGCCATGGGCTCATGCCGCTCACACCCGCGGACTGGGCCGGGCGCGCCTCCGCTCCGGGCAGGCCGGCGGGGGTTCTCGCTGGCGAGTGAGTGTCTGCAACCGCCGCCGCCCCGACACGGCTCCCGCCGCTCTGCCCCGGATTTCCGGTTGCTGGCCGGCCCGAAGCTGCAGCGGCACGCGCTTGCCTGCAAATGAAGCTGGATGGGCGTGACCCTCGCATGCCTCGCAGTACCGCCGGCGCAGCCGCACCGAACGCGATCCAGCAGTCCGCGCGGGCGCAGACCATGAAAGCGATGGGCTTACAGGACCCGCACCTCGGCCCGCAGCACTCCGGGCCGCAGCTGCTGCGGCCAATCCGAATCCACGGCCACCTGTGATTTCGAAGCCGCGCGCTCAAGCCGCGACAGCGGCAGCTCGGCCACGGCCCAGGTCTCGCCGGGCGCATTGACGACCAGCACACCGTCGGCCGGAAGACCCACATCCATCGGCGCGTAGATCGCGGCCTCGCCGGTATTGGTGTCGAGCGCCGGGCTCCAGGGCAGTTCGCCGGCGGTGACTGCACGCGCAACGAGCATGCGGTTCTCCAACGCGCGCGCCATGCAGCCGGTGCGCACCCGGGTCGCGCCGGCCGGCGTATCAGTGCAGCTCGGCACCAGCAGGAGGCGGGCGCCGGCCTCGCGCTGGGCGCGCACCGGCAGCGGGAACTCGCTGTCGTAGCAGACCGCGATGCCGACGCGCAGGCCGTCGAGATCGAAGACCTTGAGCGCGTCGCCGGGCTCGATCAGGTCGCTGGCCTTTTCGAAGCCGGTGAGTTGGAGCTTGTCCTGCCAGTGCACTTCGCCCGAAGGCGTGAACCAGAAGGCGCGGTTGCGATAGCGGCCATTCGGCTGGCGCAGCAGGAAGGTGCCGGCCTGGATGTGCAGGTCGAGCGCGCGGGCAAGTTCCACATGCAGCGTCTGCCAGGGCTCGAAAAGAGCCTGCAGCGCCTCCAGCGAAGCGGCGAAGTCCTCGCGCACGGCGGCGGGCTGGAAACCTGCCAGCTCCAGCGACAGGTACTCCGGCAGCACAGCCAGATCGGCGCCCAGGGCCTTGGCCTCGCCCAGCAGTCGGCGCTGCTTGTCGGCCCAGGCCTCGAAGCTCGCGATCGTTTCCAGCGGATAGGCGGCGACAGCGACGCGCATCAGCCGGCCTCCAGCGCGCGCAGCCAGTAGGTCAGCGGCTTCTCGCTCTCGTCGGACTCGCCCAGCTCCTTCCAGCTCAGGCGAAAGCCCATACCGGGCTGGCGCTGGTAACCGCGCTTGGCCCAGAACGCATCATTGTCGCGATGGTCTGGAGGGCGACGCGGGTCATCAGCGGCGCGGTCGACGGCAGCGAACGCCATCCAGTCGAAGCGCCCCAGCGCGCGTGCATGCGCTTCGCGCGCATCGAAGAAGCGATGCCCAAGGCCCAGCCCGCGATAGGCCGGCAGCAGCACCGACTCGCCGAAGTAGAAGACCCGCTGCGGGTCGATGCCGCGCTCGATGAAGGGCTGCTTGAACGCAGCGTCTTCATCTGCCAACGGCAAGCCGGTGCTGGCGCCGACCACGCGCTCGTCGTCCAGCGCCAGCACCCACAGGCTGTCGGCCGACTGCGCGTAGGTGTCGAGGTAGCGCTCCTCGTAGCCGACGTCACCGTCGTAGAGGTAGGGAAACGCGCGGAACACCTCGATGCGCAGGCGCGCCACGTCGGCCGTGTGGCGCGCGTACTCGGCGGGCCGCAGGCAGCGCAGCTCGACGCCCATCAGGCCTGCACCTGCGCGATCCAGTCCTGCAGGTTGTAGTAGTTGGTGACGCGGGTGATGCAGCCGTTCTCGATCTCGAAGAAGGCCCCCCCCGGCAGCACATAGCGCTGGCCGCGGGCCGGCGGCAGGCCCTCATCGTCGGCCTTGTACTCGCCGTGCACGACGTACTCGGCGGCCGCGCGTCGGCCGTCGGCCGAGGCCATCACCACGATATCGGTGAGCTGCTCGGCGTAGCAGCGATCCATGCGCTGCATGAAGGCGCGGAAAGCCTCGCGGCCAGTTTCGCGGGCGCCCTGGTTGAGGTCGTGGACCACGTTCTCGGACAGCAGGGCGAGCAGGGTCTCGCGGTCGCCGCGATTGAAAGCGGCGTAGTAGCGGTCGATCAGGTCGAGGGTGTCGGTGTTCGGCATGGGATTCGGGATTGGGGATTCGGGATTCGGGATTGGGGATTGGGGATTGGAGATAGGGTGGGTCCTCATCCACCGTGGCGGCAAGGCTTCGGCTGCCCTCGGCAGCCGAAGCGGCACCAGGTCGCGCGAGGGAGTGCAGCGCAAGCGACAGGCGGACCCCTCGCCTGCTCAGCCCTGCTTGCGCTCCGCGATCCACGCATCCACGCGGCGATTCAGCAGGGTGATCGGCATCGAGCCCGACTGCAGGACGACGTCGTGGAAGCCCTTCAGATCGAAGCGCTCACCCAGCTCGGCGCGGGCGCGCTCGCGGGCGTCCAGCATGGCGTTCATGCCGACCTTGTAGCTCAGCGCCTGGCCGGGCATCACCAGATAGCGCTCGATCTCGGCAACCACGTCGGTCTCGGGCATGCCGGTCATCTGCAGCATGTAGTCGATGGCCTGCTCGCGGGTCCAGCGCTTGTGGTGCATGCCGGTGTCCACCACCAGGCGCACGGCGCGGAACATCTCGGCCTGCAGGCGGCCGAGGTTGTCCAGCGGGTTCTGCTGGAAGCCCATCTCCCAGGCCAGACGCTCGGTGTACAGCGCCCAGCCTTCCGCATAGGCGGTGAAGGGCAGCAGCTTGCGGAAGGTCGGCACGCCGCGCAGCTCCTGCTGGATCGCGATCTGGAAGTGGTGCCCCGGAATCGCCTCGTGGTAGGCCAGCGTGCGCATGCCGAAGCGGGCGACCTCCGCCGTGTTGCGCAGGTTGATGTAGAAGATGCCCGGGCGCGAGCCATCGAAGGCCGGCGCGTTGTAGTAGGCGCCGGGCGCGGTCTTCTCGCGGAACTCGGGCACGCGCTCGACCTTGACGCCTGCGGCCGGGCGCAGGTTGAAGGCGCTGCCGATGCCCTGGTCGATCTCGTCGATGATCGTCTGGAAATCGTCGATGATCTGCTGGCGGCCCTCGTCGGTGTTCGGGTACAGCTGGTCCGGCCGCTGCGCGATCTGCTGCACGCGCGCGCCAATGCTGCCCTCGAGCAGCCCCTCCGCCTGCAGGATGGCGTCCATCTCCGCACCGATCCGCTCGACCTCGCGCAGGCCGAGTTCATGCACCTCGTCCGGGCTCATCTCGGTGGTGGTCTGCGAGCGCACAGCCCAGGCGTAGTAAGCCCCACCGTCCGGCAGCGCCCACACGCCGTGGTTGTCCTGCAGCTTCGGCAGCAACGCGTCGTAGTAGTCGATCAGGCGGCCGTACACCGGCTGCACATGCTCGACGATGGCGGCACTGGCGCGCGCCAGCAGGGCCGCACGATCTTCGCCCGACAGCCCTTCAAGCTTGCCCAGCTTCTCGTCGAAGCTGGTGTAGAGGATGTTCTGCTCGGGCGCAGCGTCGCGAAAGCCACGCATCTCGGCCAGCACCTTTTCGACCACGAAGCGCGGCGGCAGGATGCCCAGTGATTCGCGATGGCGCACCCCCTCCAGCACCTGGTCGAGCTTGCGCGGCACCGCCGCAAGGCGCGCGAGGTAGTTCTCGGCATCGCTCGTGGAGGCGATCGGATGCTGGGTGGCGAGGAAGGTCGGCAGGCCGTTCTGCACGCCGAAGAGCTGGTTCAGTGGATAGTTGTGGTACGCGAAGCGCTCGCCCTCGACCTGCACCGCGAGAAAGGTCTCCAGCAGGTCGTAGGAGTGTTGGCCTTCGGCATCCAGCGAACTGCGGTCGTAGCTGCGCAGGGTGGCGAGGTCGTTGCGCACCTTGGCGCGCAATGCCTCTTCGCCGGCCAGCGAGGCGTCGTCCAACTCGTCGCTGTACCAGTCGAGCCAGCCCGGCAGAATTCGCAGTGAGGACAGCAGTTCGGGACTGTTGAAGGCAAACTCGGCAAACACCCGCTCATAGAACCACTCGATCTTCAGCGGCTTGAACCAGATCGTGTGCGCCAGCAGGCCACCGCCGGCCAGCAGCAGCACCAGAAACCCGCGCAGGCCCCACTTCAGCAGCTTCTTCATGGTCTTTCCCCCGGCGGGCTCCATGCCCACCCCGGCGCGCACTTTACGGCCGGCATGGCCCGCCTGCCTCTGCGCCGGAAGTCACCGCCGCCCGCCACCCCCCATAATGCGCCGATGAACTACAAGCACAGCTTCCACGCCGGCAACTTCGCCGACGTCTTGAAACACGCCACCCTGCTCGGCCTGATCGAGGCCTTCCAGCGCAAGGACAGCGGCTTCCTGCTGCTCGACACCCACGGCGGTCGCGGTGGCTACCTGCTCGACTCGGGCGAGGCGCAGAAGACCGGCGAGGCCGAGGGCGGCATCCTCAAGCTGATCGATCGCCGGCCCATCGAGCAGCAGCCCAAGCGCCGCGCCAGCCCGCCGCCGCTGGTGGCTGCCTATGTCGAGGCGGTCGACCGCTTCGATGCCAAGACCTTTGCGCACTCGGGCCATGGCATCGCCCCCCTGCGCGCCTACCCGGGCTCGCCCCTGCTGGCCGCGCGCGCGCTGCGCCCGCAGGATCGACTGGTCGCCTGCGAACTGCAGCCCGGCGAGCAGTCGGCGCTCGCCGCGGCACTTGAACCCTACCCGCGCGCCAAGGCCGAGGCCCGCGATGGCTACGCCGCGGTGCGCGCCCTGCTGCCGCCGATCGAACGCCGTGCCCTGGTGCTGGTCGATCCGCCCTTCGAGGCCCAGGAGGCCGAGTACGACGCCATCCTCGGCGCCGTGCGCCAGGGCCTGGAGCGCCTGCCGCAGGCGGTGTTCGCTGTGTGGTTCCCAATCAAGCGGCGCGCCGGCGTGGCGCGCTTCCTGCGCCGTGCCGCCGAGCTGCCGGCGAAGTCGGTGCTGCTGGCCGAGCTGCTGGTGCGGCCGGACGACTCGCCGCTGCGCATGAACGGCTGCGGCATGCTGATCGTCAACCCGCCCTACCGCTTCGATCAGGCCCTGTCACAGGCCCTTCCCTACCTGCGCGAAGCCCTGGGCGAAACCCAAGCCAGCTCGCGACTGGACTGGCTCAAACGCGAGGAAGGCGCATGAAACTGCGCGGGATCCTGTCCATGCTCGCCGTGCTGCTGCTCGCGGGCTGCGTGCCGACACCGGTGTTTCGCGATGCGCCGTCCGTGCCCAGCCCCTCGCCGCGCGCGGTGGCGGCACAGATCGACACGCAGATGGACCGCAACGTGCTCTGGGGCGGGATGGTGATCGCCCTGAACGAGTACGAGGGTTACGTCGAGATCGAGCTGCTGGGTTTTCCCACCGACAGCCAGGCGCGTCCGATTCCGCAGGCCCGCGATGGCGGCCGCTTCATCGCCATTCGCGCGGGCCGGCTCGATCCCAATGAAGTCGTTCCGGGGCGATTTCTCACGCTGACCGGACGGATCACGGGCGAACGTGAGGTACAGCTCGGTGAGCAGCGCCTGATCCTGCCCGAAGTCGACGCGCGCGAGATCCACCTGTGGCCGCGCGACTGGAACACCCGCGAGCGGCCGCGCATCAGCGTCGGCATCGGCGTGCGAGGTGGGTTCTAGTCCGCGGCGTCCAGGCAGAGCGCTCGAGACGCCAGTCGCGGGCGGCCGCGCGTCAGGACCTCACGGCTTCTTGATTCCGCGGCTCCACCTGGGGGACGAAGCACCGGCAGCAAGCGGACCCGATTCGGGCATTCCGCTTGGCAGGGCCCGGACCCCGCCGGAGCGCTCGTGGGCTTGAGACTTGTCAAAACCCGGCGGTGCGCCGAGGCGCAGCATGGGGCCGTATCCCGAACGCCTTTGAAGGAGGCCCCATGATCCGCTATGTATCCGGTGACATCCGCCACAGCCAGGCCGAAGCCATTGCCCACGGCGTCGCTCCGAACGATGCCTTCGACCAAGGGTTGGCTTTCGCGCTGCACGAGGCGGTGCCGGCCATGTACAAGGACTTCCGCCACTACTGCCACACCCAGCACCCGAAGTCGGGCGAGCTGTGGACCTGGGGCGGCGTGTATCCCAGCCGCATCGTCGCCCTGTTCACCCAGGAAGCCGCCTACGATCACGGCGCCAAGGCCGGCAAGGCAACTGTGCAGCACGTGAACCACGCGCTGCGCGCGCTGGCCAAGGAAGTGAAGAAGGAAGGCTGGGCCAGCTTGGCGCTGCCACGACTCGCCACCGGCGTCGGCGGCCTCGACTGGGCCGAGGTCAAGCCGCTGATCGAGCAGCATCTGGGCGATCTTGGGATTCCGGTGGTGGTCTACGAGACCTATCGTCCGAACGAGCGCGCCAACGAAGGCCTGCCCGCGCGCGCCGCCTGAGCACCTGCTTTCGATTCAAGCGATAGCGGCCGGGCGCCATGACGCCCGGCCGTTTTCGTATGCGGCCCCTTCGGCACGCGACAGATCGACGGGCCGGCCTACACTGCGCGGCTTCGCACACCCGCCGGTCCCGAATCATGCATCCGCTCCGCCGCCTGCTGGGCCACGCCCGCAGCTATCGCCGCACCGCGTCCATCGCCACCGTCTACACCGTGCTCAACAAGGTCTTCGACGTGCTGCCGGAGATCCTCATCGGCATCGCCGTCGACGTGGTGGTGAACCAGCGCGAGTCCTTCATCGCGCGCATGGGCCTGCCCGATCCGATCCACCAGCTGCTGCTGCTCACCGCGCTGACCGTGCTGATCTGGGGCCTCGAATCGCTGACCGAGTACCTGGCCATGGTGCGCTGGCGCAACCTCGCGCAGAGCCTGCAGCACGACCTGCGCATCGAGGCCTACGCGCATCTGCAGGGGCTCACCCCCGGCGCGCTGGCGGATGCGCGCAGCGGGCGCTTGTCTTCGGTGCTGAACGAAGACGTGCACCAGATCGAGCGCTTCATGAATGCAGGCGCCCACGATCTGATCCAGGTGTTCTGCTCGACCCTGCTGGTGGGTGCGGTGTTCTTCGCCCTGTCGGCGCCGCTGGCCCTGCTCGCCCTGCTGCCGGTACCGCTGATCCTGTTCGGCGCCTTCTGGTTCATGCGCCGCCTGCAGCCGCGCTACGCCGCCGCGCGCGAGGCCGCCGCGGGCATCTCGCAGCGGCTGTCGAACAACCTGCATGGCATGGCGACCATCCAGGCCTACACGGCGGAACAGGCCGAGCTGAAGCACCTCGAGGACGCCAGCGCCGCCTATCGCGAGCGCAATGCCGAGGCCATCCGCGTGGCGGCGGCGATCACGCCGGTGATCCGCATCGCCATCCTCGCCGGCTTCGTCGCCACCCTGCTCTACGGCGGCGTGCTGACCCTGCGCGGCGAGCTCGGCGTCGGCAGCTATTCGGCCCTGGTCTACCTCACCCAGCGTCTGCTGTGGCCGCTGACGCGGCTGGCCGAGCTCACCGATCTGTATCAGCGCAGCATGACCTCGGTGCGCAGGGTGTTCGACCTGCTGGCCCTGCCGCAGCCGGCGGACCGCGGCGAACGCCAGCTGGCCGGACGCAGCGAAGGCGCCCTGCGCTTCCGCGACCTCCGCTTCGCTTACGGCGATACCGAAGTGCTGCACGGGATCGATCTGGAGGTGCCGGCTGGCCACACCGTGGGCCTGGTGGGTGCCACCGGCAGCGGCAAGAGCACCCTGATCAAGCTGCTGCTGCGCTTTGAAACGCCCAAGGCCGGCCGCGTCGAGCTCGACGGCATTGACATCGAGGAGCTGCCGCGCAGCCGGCTGCGCCGGCAGATCGGCCATGTCGCGCAGGAGCCCTTCCTCACCGACGGCACCGTGGCCGAAAACATCGCCTATGGCGACGCCGCGCCCGACCCTGCGCGCATCGAAGCGGCCGCGCGCGCAGCCGAGGCGCACGGCTTTATCGCCGCGCTGCCGAAGGGCTACGACACGGAAGTCGGCGAGCGCGGCCACACCCTGTCGGGCGGCCAGCGCCAGCGCATCGCGTTGGCACGTGCGCTCTACCGCGATCCGCCGCTGCTGGTGCTGGACGAGGCGACCTCGGCCGTCGACAACGAGACCGAAGCGGCAATCCAGCGGTCACTGGCGAAAGCCGCACAGGGCCGAAGCGTGCTGGTGGTGGCGCATCGCCTCTCGACCGTGCGCCATGCGCACTGCATCCACGTGCTGGACGCAGGCCGCATCGTCGAGTCCGGCACGCACGAAGCGCTGCTCGCTCGCGATGGGCTGTACGCGGGGCTGTGGCGGCTGCAGACGGGTGAGGCCGTGCAGGCCTAGCGCCTACTCGGGATGCAGGTCAAGCAGGATCGCGAAGCGCATGCGATCACCCTCGACCGTGATCGACACCAGATCGGCGCGCGCCACCACCGCGTCGCCCTGCAGCCGCCGCAGGAAGGCCGAAGCCGCGGCAGTGCTGGGCGTCGTGCCGGTGACCAGCACCCGACCGTTCTCAGGACGCCAGATATCGATCCGCTCCTCCTCAAGGCCGCTGCGGATCCGGTCCTCCAGCTCGAACACGCGCAGGAACGCACGCAGGCTCGCGGGATCTTCGGCAGGCGGCACGCGCGGCGCCGGCTCGATGACCGCGAGCTGCGGCCTCGCCCCGGCGTCCGGACTGGCGCCCCTTGGCAAACGAGCGAGCGGCGGCAGGCGCTGGGGGTCGAGCGACCACATGGGCGGCCGCTCCACCGGCGCGAGGCGAGCCCAGCGCGCCTCCGACACCACGGAGTAGGGAATGCCCTTGCAGCCGTCGCCGCACCAGACCGTGAACTCATCCCGTGAGAGCACCACGGTCTGACGCAGCACCAGGCCACTGGTCTGGTCGCGGGTGAGCTCGACGCGCTGGTCGTGGCCATCACGCCAGCCGCTTTCCAGCTCCAGCCAGCCCTCGTGGCAGGTCTGATGCGTCAGCGGTCGCCGCTGGTCCTGCACGGGGCCGTGGCGCTCCAGGTCGCGCTCGTAGGCGTACAGGTTGAGGTGCAGCGAGCCCTGCAGGGAAACGCCCTTGCGCGCGACCAGCCACCAGCGGCCATAGGCCGCGGGATCCCGGCGCAGTAGAGCTTCGGCCTCGGCATCGACCTCGGCTGGCGCGCGGCGAAGGATCATGCTCAAACCGCAGATCGCCACCGACTGCCCGACGGGAACACCGCTCGAATCGAACGCGCAGCCCATGGGGCCGCGTTCAATCAGGAGGGCACCACCGTCCATCTGCATGACCTGGTTTCCGAGCATCGGTCGCGGGTCGAAGCTGGCGGGCGCATCCGGAGTCAGCGAATAGCTGCCTTCGAGGTTGGGGCAGTCCGGGAACTGCGGGTCACGGTAGTCGGTGTCGACCTTGGGAAAGCCTGGCGGTGGCGGCTCATCACCGCCCCGAAAGCAGCCGCCGAGCGCCACGCAGGCCAGGAGCGCCATCACGCTTCTGCGGATGCGCGGAGAAGCCACCGTTGCGCCCATACCGATCCCGTCGTGCCTGTAGGAGTCCGGCGGCCACGAAGCACCGCGGCCGGCAGTGTGACATCCCGGCTCTCCGCACGCCCCTTCCGCGCTGGCAGCGGCACGCCGACACAGAGGTTCAGGCCGGCCTCTCAATCGACGTCAACGACCTCGTCGCGCCGCTCGCGCAGCGTCAGCACGATGCGGTGCTCGGCGCCGTAGCGCTCCGAGTACGCGGCGATCAGGGCATCGAACAGGGCCAGCGCCTCGTCGCGACGGCCGTTGGCAGCGAAGGCTTCGGCGCGGGCCTCGTCGGCCATCAGGCCGGTGTCGGGGCCGTGCGTGCCCTCTGCGGCGATCAGCGCATCGAGCGCGACGCTGGCGGCCAGTGCGTCGTCGCCACGCCCCAGTCGCGCCAGGCTGGTGACGCGCTCGGCCGCCGCGCTCAGGCACTCGGCATAGCCGGCGCCGATGCGTTCACAGGCACGCGCGCCCTCGTCGAGCGCGGACAGCGCGCGCGCCCATTCGCCGTGCATGTTCAGCGACATGCCGAGCAGGCGCCAGGCGCGTGCCTCGTAGGGGTGGCTGTGCACCGCGAAGATGCGCGCGGCCTCGCGCAGCATGCGCTCGCCTTCGGGGTCGCCCGCGCTGCGCAGGCGGATATTGCCGGCCTCGGTCAGCGCATCGGCGCGCAGCGGATGGTCGCCCTCGAAATGCAGCTCGGCGACGGCCAGCATGCGCTCGGCCGCCGCGCGCTCGGCCTCGCGATCGCCCAGGGCCTGGGCCGCGCCGCGCAGCCCGTCGAGCATGTAGACCAGACCGGCGGCGTCCGGCCCGCGCGCGGCCTCGGCCAGGCGCACGGCGTCTTCCAGCACGGGGCGGGCTTCGGCAGTGCGGCGCTGGTGGCGCAGCAGCATGCCGAGATTGAAGCGCGCCACCGCGTGGCGGAAGTCGCCGGCAGGCAGGGCCCTGGCGTGCAGGGCATCGGCCTCGCGCGCATGCCGCTCGGCGTCGTCCATGCGCTCGTCCACGAGATCCAGATTGGCCAGCAGGAACAGGCCCTCGCCCAGCTCGATGGGATAGCGCGCCGCAAGCGGGCGCAGCAGCCGCACGCCGTCTTCGACCACCGCGCGCGCCGGGGCGTACTCGCCCTGTTGGCTGTGCAGGGCGCCGCGAGTGAGCAGCAGCAGGGCCAGCTCGGGTGACTCGGGATAGCGCTGGCGCGCGATCGCGATGCCGGCGTCCAGGCGCTTGGCCGCCTCCTCGACCTCGCCGCGCTTGCCGAGGATGTTGCCGAACTCGCGGGTGAGATCGAGCGCGATCAGCGACTCGGGCGCGAAGTCCGTGTCCAGCCGCGTCAGGGCCTGGCGGAAGGCCTCGTCAAGATCCACCGCCGAGGCGGCGTCGCGGGCGAAAGGATCGACCGGCGCGAACACGCCGAGCAGGAACTGCACCGCGCTCCGCGCGCGCTCGGCCTGGGCTTCGGCCTGCACAGTCTGCGCCTGCGCATGCTGGGCCTCGATGCGCGCGCGATTGGCCTGCCACAGCGCCATGCCCAGGCTGAGCACGACCGCGAGGCTGGCCGCAGTCGCCACGCTCAGCATGCCCCGATGGCGTTTCGCGAACCGCGAGAACCGGTACCAGCGGGTCGGTACGCGGGCGCGCAGCGGACGCGATGCCAGGTGGCGCTCGATGTCCTCGGCCAGTGCCGCCACCGAGCCATAGCGGGACTCCGGCTCGGGCCGCAGGGCCTTGGCGACGATGGCATCGAGGTCGCCGGCGAGCCGTTCGGGGCTGTACGGCAGTCCTGTCGCCGCGCGCGCCAGCCGGCTTGGCCGCTGGGTGTCCTCTTCGCCCAGCTCGGCAACGAGGCTGGCGAGATTGCCACCGGCACGAGACGCAGGCAGTGCGCCGCTCAGCAGACGACACAGCACGAGCCCGAGGGCATAGACATCGGTCGCTGTCGAAATCGGCTCACCGCGCAGCTGCTCAGGCGCTGCCCAGGCCGGCGTGAGTGCCGCGAGCGTGGTGTCGCCGGCCTCCTCGTCCAGCAGCTTGGCCACGCCGAAGTCCAGCAGATGCGGGCGCCCCTCGCGATCGACGATGACGTTGCCCGGCTTCAGGTCACGGTGCACGACCAGCAGCCGATGCGCGTGCTCGACCGCTGCGCAGATCTGCAGGAACAGCCGCAGACGCGCCTCCAGATCGGGCCCTTGGCCTTCGCACCAGTCCACGAGCTCGACGCCTTCGACATAGTCCAAGGCCAGCCAGGGCTGGCCCTCGGCGTCGACGCCGGCGTCGATGAAGCGGGCGATGTTCGGATGCGACAGCCGCGCCAGAATCCGGCGCTCGGCCAAGAGACGCCGCACGAAAGCCGGGCTGGCGCCGCGCACGCGCTTGATGGCGACGCGCTGCTCGACGGCCCCATCGACGCGCTCGCCCAGCCAGACCTCGCCCATGCCGCCGCGGCCGAGCAGGCGCAGCACGCGCCAGGGGCCGATCTGCGCGGGCATCGGCGTAGCTTCCTCATCCGTGCCCATGGCCAACGCCGGCCCGGACTGGTGCCGGTCCAGGGCCCGCGCCACGCGGGCAAAGCGCAGCAGACCTCGGACCTCGGGGTGCTCGCGCAGCTCCGCCGGCAGGGCGTCGAGATCAACGCTGTCGCCCGCGGCAATGCGATCGGCGAGATCGGCCAGTAGCCCTTCGAGTCCGTCGTGCATGTCCGCTCCGGCCAGCGCTGCCCTGGCGCGAGCTTACGGGGCTCGCCCAGGTTTCGTCAGGAGAAATCGTGACCGCCTGCAAAGCGAACGCGCACGGAACGACTGCCGGTTTCAGCAGCCTAGGCTGGATGGCGATGGTGCAGGCCAGCGGCGACTGCGAACATCGTCACGGACGGCTTGGCGAGCCGTGCGGCAGTGGCTGTCGGATGTGACGGCTGACCCGGCCGACAAGGCCGATTCTGGCGGGTCGCTCGCGCTCACTCGCCAGAAGGTTTCTGCTGACCTCACCCCACCCGCAACGCCGCGTAGCTCTTCTTGCCGCGGCGCAGCAGCAGGTAGCGGCCGAACAGCAGGTCGCCCACCATCACGCGCTGGTCGACGCCGCTGCTGCGGCGGTTGTTGAGGTAAACCCCGCCGCCCTCCAGGTCGCGCTTGGCCTGGCCCCTGGACGGGCAGAGCCCGCTCAGCACCAGCAGGTCGATCAGCGCCGCGCCCTCGCCGTCGAGCTGGGCGCGTTCGAGCTGCGCGTTCGGAATCTCGGCGATCACGTCCTCGAACACCGCCTCGGGCGTAT
Source organism: Aquimonas voraii (assembly GCF_900101825.1). Classification (GTDB taxonomy): domain Bacteria; phylum Pseudomonadota; class Gammaproteobacteria; order Xanthomonadales; family Xanthomonadaceae; genus Aquimonas; species Aquimonas voraii. Next base: position 426,717 of record NZ_FNAG01000001.1, on the reverse strand, counting down.
CGCCGATCTCGGCGCCGAACAGGATCTGGCTCGCGGCGATCGCCGCGTCCGTCGCTTCGGCGCCGTGGACCAGCGTGGTCACCTCGCGGGCCAAGGCCTTGTGCGCCTCACGGGCGCCGGGGTTGGCCGCGTGCGCGGCTTCCAGCGCTTCGATCGCGGCGCGGTCGAGGAAGGTGAACTTGCGCAGGTACTCGCTGACCTTGGCGTCTTCGGTGTTCACGAAGAACTGGTAGAAGCGGTAGGGGCTGGTGCGCGCGGGGTCGAGCCAGACCGCGCCGGATTCGGTCTTGCCGAACTTCGAACCATCGGCCTTGGTGATCAGCGGGAAGGTCCAGCCGTAGACCGGCACACCCAGCTTGCGGCGCACGAACTCGGTGCCGGCGGTGATGTTGCCCCACTGGTCGGAGCCGCCGATCTGCAGCTCGCAGCCGAGCTCCTTGCGCAGGTGGTAGAAGTCGTAGGCCTGCAGCAGCTGGTAGCTGAATTCGGTGTAGCTGATGCCGCTCTCGCCGGCCATGCGCGACTTCACCGAGTCCTTGGCCAGCATCGCGCTCAGCGGGAAGTGCTTGCCGACATCGCGGAGAAAATCGAGGAAGGACAGCGGCGCGGTCCAGTCGGCGTTGTCGACCAGCACCGCCGGGTTGGCGCCGCTGCCGAAGTCGAGCAGGCGGGCCAGCTGGGCCTTGATGCAGGCGATGTTGTGGGAGAGCTGCTCGCGGGTCAGCAGATTGCGCTCGGCCGACTTGCCGGAGGGGTCACCGATCATGCCGGTGGCGCCGCCGGCGAGCGCGATCGGCCTGTGACCGGCGCGCTGGAAGCGGCGCAGGGTCAGCTGGCCCATCAGGTGGCCGACGTGCAGCGAATCGCCGGTCGGATCGAAGCCGCAATACAGGGAGATCGGCCCCTCGGCCAGGCGCTTGCGCAGCGCGTCGATGTCGGTGCAGTCGGCCAAGAGGCCGCGCCAGATGAGGTCGTCGATCAGGTCCATGGGGGATTCGAAGTCGTGCGGGGAAAGGGCCACCCGGTCGGGCGGCCGCACAGGGTGCGCGAGCGCGGCGGACTTCTCAACCGGGGGCAGAGCACGCGGACCGAACTCGACTGAAACCGCTGCGCCCACGGCCGGGTAGCCGGCCAAGCGCGGACGCGCGACGCCGCGCAGGGCGTCCAGTCCATCGCGGCGGTATGCTGCCCCCGCCGCGTCGTCCGCGGTGTGCTGCGGGGAGGCAGTCCATGACACTGAAACACCTGGCGGGCCTTTGGCTCTGGCTGCCGTTCGCGGCGGCTGCGTCCTCAACACAGCCGCCCGTGCCCACTGTGGTGCTGCCTACTCATGCCGGCGCCGGTGCGGATGCCGACGCGCTGGCGGCACGCACGGGTTACCAGTGGTTCGTCGATTTCGGCAGCGAGCGTCTGGTCGGTGTCGCACCGGAATTCCTCGCAGACTGGCTGCGCCTGGAAGGCAGCCGGGCCGGCCCGGCACCGATCGCCCGCGACGAGATCGTGGTGCGCGATCTGGTCTGCACCCAGCACTACCCGGAGCCTGTGGTGGCCGTGGTCGGCGGCTACAGCCTCGTGCGGCGGCCGGCGGCGCTGGCGCGGGTCGCGGGGCTGGGCGGCATGGGCGGCATGCCGGTGCCAAAGGACGGCGTGGTCGCGCGCGCGGTGCCGGCCGAGGCCATGGCCAAGGCACGCGCCGCCAGCGATCCCGCCGTCGACGCGCTGGTCGCGCGCATCGACACGGCGCGCTGGTTCGCCACCGTTTCCGAGCTCTCGGCTTTCAACCGCAACAGCCTCAGCCCGGGGCTGGCGCAGGCCCGCGACTACATCCTGGCGCGGTTCGACGAGGCTGGGCTGGCGTCCTCCCGCCATGATTTCACCCTGAGCAGCACGAGCTGCGCGCCGGCACAGCTGCAGAACCCGATCGGCATCAAGCTCGGCCGCACCCGGCCCGAGCGCTGGATCGTGGTCGGCGCGCACTACGACTCGCGCAACAGCGCTCTTTGCGACGGCAGCGTCAGCCCGCAGCCGGGTGCCAATGACAATGCCTCGGGCTGCGCCGGCGTCATCGAGCTGGCGCGGGCGTTCCAAGCGGTGGCCACCGAGAAGAGCATTGTCTTCGCCTGTTTCGCCGGCGAGGAGCAGGGCCTGGTCGGCGCCTACGCCTGGGTGCAGAGCCTGGCCGACTCGGGCCAGCTGGCCAATGTGGAGCACATGATCAACGTCGACATGATCGCGCACGCCACCAGTGACCTGCTGGACACGCGGATCGAGACGACATCGGCCTTCCAGGGCGAGTTCGCGCGCTATCGCGCGGCAGCGGCGACCTATGCGCCTGAGCTGCGCATCATCGAAGCCGGCACCCAGGCCTACTCCGATCACTGGCCCTTCATCGCCCGCGGCATCCCGGCGGTGTTCACTTGGGAGAACGGCGCGGGCATCTACCCGCACTACCATCAGGCCAGCGACCTGCCGCAGAACCTGCTGCGCCCCCGGGCGCTGGCGGGAGGGATTCTCAAGATGGATGCCGCCGTACTGGCCGGGCTTGCCGTGCTGGCCGAACCGCCCATGTTCGCCGACGGCTTCGAGGGCGCCGACTGAGCCGGCGGGTCGAGCCCGGCCAGGCACCGGAATCGGCCACCACCAAAGCGAAGGGCCGGCGAAAGCCGGCCCTTCGTTCGTGCAGCGGTCAACAGCGATCAACCGGCCTTGGCGGCCCAGGACACGCACCAGCCGGGGCCGGCTACGGCGTTGTTGGGGAACAGCGCACAGTCGACCCAGTCACCCGCAGCGCCCTGGTGGAACTGGCAGTTGTTGCAGTTGCTGCCTTCCTTGAACTGGGCGTACTTGGCCTTGTCGACCTTGGCAGCGTCCTCGATGTAGCCCAGGGCCACGGCCTGCGGATTGTCGAGCGGAAGCGGCGGCTTGGTCGAGGCCGCGACCGCTGGCTGCGTGATGAGCTTGAAGGCGATGGGAGCGCCGACCGCGGCCACGGCAGCGGTGCGAAAGAACTGGCGACGGCTCGGAATGCTCGGGGAATTGGACATCGATGTCTCCTGGCGTTGGCTGGGGATCAGCGCAGCTGGGCCGGCACCCTACTTGGCGTTGCGTCGCGCCGCGTTGACTGGGGTCAAGTCGCAAGCACTTCGCATTGCCGGGGCTTTCGTCCTCGCGGCGAGGACGCACCATGCCCCTGCCGACATGCAGGGCACATGAAGCGCGGCGCGAACGATTCGCAGTTGCCTGCGCGCCTTGCCAGGATCCGGGCTCGTGCCCCCTCGGATCGCCTGAGCGGCGCTCTTCATGCGACCGCGCCACCGCGCCGGGCTAAACTCCGCGCCCATGAAAACCCTCACCGAAGCCGCCCGCGCGGCCCTGCCGCAGCGCGCCAACGACATCATCACCGCTGCCGCCGAGCTGGCCCGTCTGGGCTGGACGCCGGCCACCAGCAGCAATTTCTCCATGCGCCTCGACGGCGAGCTGGTCGCGGTCACGGTCTCCGGCCGCGACAAGGGCCGACTCACGCCCGCCGACATCATGGTGGTCGACCTCGATGGCCGCGGCGTCGAGACCGAACTGCGCCCGTCCGCCGAGACCGGCCTGCATACGCAGATCTACCGCCGCTTCCCCGAGATCGGCTGCGTGCTGCACACGCATTCGCACAACCAGACCGTGGCCTCGCGCCTGTTCGCCAAGGACGGCCACATCCGCCTGTCCGGCTACGAACTGCTGAAGGCCTTCCGCGGCAACGCGACGCACGAGCTGGATGTCGACATCCCGGTGCTGCCGAACAGCCAGGACATGGACGCGCTGGCCGCGCAGATTGAGCCGCTGCTCGACCAGCCCAATCTGTACGGCTATCTGATCGACGGCCACGGCGTCTACGCCTGGGGCCGCGACCTGGCGGAAGCCCGCCGACACCTGGACGCACTGGAGTTCCTGCTCGCCTGCGAACTGGATTTGAGGAGACTGAACGCATGAGCCGCATCCGCATCTTCAACGAAGCCCAGCCCGAGGCGCCGCTGTTCGAAAGCAGCGAGCATGCCGCCATCGCCGAGCAGCTGCGCGCCATCGGCGTGCGCTTCGAGCGCTGGGAAGCCGCCGCCCCGGTCAAGCCGGGCGCCTCGCAGGAGGAGGTCATCGCCGCCTACCGCGCCGACATCGACCGGCTGATGGCCGAGGGCGGCTACCAGACGGTCGACGTGGTCAGCCTGAACCCGGACCACCCCGACCGTGCCGCCCTGCGCCAGAAGTTCTTGAACGAGCACACCCACAGCGAAGACGAAGTGCGCTTCTTCGTCGGTGGCTCGGGCCTGTTCACCCTGCACCCCAGCGACAAGGTCTACGAGGTGCTGTGCGAGGCCGGCGACCTGATCAGCGTGCCGGCCAACACCCGTCACTGGTTCGACATGAGCGAACAGCCCTACTTCATCGCCATCCGCCTGTTCAACAACCCGGCGGGCTGGGTGGCGAACTTCACCGGCACCGACATCGCCCAGCGCTTCCCGCGCTACGAGCGTGAGGCCGCCTTAAGCCCATGACGATCCGCGCCCTGCTTACCGACATCGAAGGCACCACCAGCTCGATCTCCTTCGTCAAGGACGTGCTGTTCCCCTACGCGCGCCGCGCCCTGCCCGCGTTCCTGAAAGCGCGCGGCAAGGATCCGGAAGTCGCGCGCTGGGTCGATGCGGTCGCCGCCGAGCTGGGCGCCGCTGGCCCGGACACCTGCATTCCCGAGGTGCTGCAGGGCTGGATCGACGAGGACCGCAAGCACACCGCGCTGAAGGCCCTGCAGGGCATGATCTGGAAGGCCGGCTACGAGAACGGCGACTACGCCGCCCACGTCTACGCCGATGCCGCCGCGCAGCTGCGCGCCTGGCACGCTGCCGGCCTGCCGCTGTACGTCTATTCCTCGGGCTCGGTCGGCGCGCAGAAGCTGTTCTTCGGCCACAGCGAGGCGGGCGACCTGCTGCCCCTGTTCTCCGGCCACTTCGACACCGAGATCGGCGGCAAGCGCGAGGCCGCCAGCTACACGCGCATCGCCGATGCGCTGCAGCTGGCACCGGCGGAAATCCTGTTCCTCTCGGACGTGGTCGAAGAGCTCGACGCCGCCCGCGCCGCCGGCATGCGCACGGTGCTGATCGATCGCGCCGACGACTATCCCCGGCCGCGCGACGGCGAGGCGGCGAACGGACACGCCCGCCACACGGACTTCCGCGGCATCACGCCCGCCACCTTCGCATGAGCCTGCGCGCGCGCCTGACCGGGCTGGGCCAGGGGCTCAAGCTCGGCCTGCTGCTGCGTCCGCGCTCGCGCCCGCTGCCGCCCTCGGGCCGGCTGATCGTCTGGGGCCTGGGCCTGCATCTGCTGGTCGAACTCGTCGCGGGCTGGTACGCCGTACCCGAGCCGCGAGCCCTGTTCTGGGCCCATCTGGTGGCGGTCTGCGGCAGCGTCGCCCTGCTCGGCCTGCTGGCCGGTGCCGCCGCCAAGCTGCTGCGCCGGCCCGGCGGCTGGCAGGTGCTGGCCGGTTACCTGCTGATCGGCCTGCTGCCGCTGCGAATCCTGCTGGCCGCCCTACCCTTCGAGCCGCCCGAAGGCATCGAGGCCTGGCTCGGCTGGCTGCTGGGCGAGGACTCGGCCGCCGCCAGCCAGCGCGACACCGCCCTGCTGCTCCTGCTGGCCTGGCTGTTCGCCTTTGCCCTGGTCTGGCGCCTGCTGCGCTGGCTGGTGCCCGAGCGCCAGCCACTGCGTCACGTGGCCGCCTGCACGCTGATGGCGGTCGGCGGCCTGCTGCCGCTGCAGGGCGCGCTCTACACCGCGTTCTGGTATCCCGATGAAGCGGCACTGGCAGCCGAATGGGAGGCCGCACAGCCGCAGTTCGACTTCGACCCCGAAGCCCTGATGTTCGAGCAGCCGCGTCGGCTGCGCGAGGCGCTGTCCGCGATCCCCAAGGGCGAGCCGGGTGAGCGCGAGCTGTTTGCCCTGGCCTTCGGCGCGGATGGCGCCGAGAACGTGTTCCGCAACGAAGTCGAGTATGCGGCGCGGCTGTTCGCCGAGCGCCTGGGCGCGGGCCCACGGGTGCTGAGCCTGCTGAACAATCCGCAGACGGTCGACTCCGCGCCGCTGGCCAGCCGCACCAATCTCGCGCTGGCCCTGAAGGAACTCGGCCGCCGCATGGACCTCGACGAAGACGTGCTGCTGCTGTTCATGACCAGCCACGGCTACGAGGACCACCGCCTGCACGTCGCCCTCGACCCGCTGCCGCTGAACCCGATCGCCCCCGAAGACCTGCGCGGCATGCTCGATGAGGCCGGCATCCGCTGGCGCATCCTGATCGTCTCGGCCTGCTACTCGGGCGGCTTCCTGCCGGCGCTGGCTGACGAGCACACCCTGGTGATCACCGCCGCGCGCGCCGACCGCACCTCCTTCGGCTGTGGCGTCGATTCCGACTTCACCTACTTCGGCCGCGCTCTGCTGATCGAAGCGCTGAACCAGACCCTGGACTGGGAGCAGGCGTTCGCACTGGCCCAGGCCAAGGTCGCCGAGCGCGAAGCCGAGGAGGACCTGGAGCCCTCGGAACCGCAAATCGCCATGGGCGAGGCCCTGCGCGCCCACCTCGGCGCGGCGTCGGCCCAGTAGGCGGGCGATGAGCGGACTGATCGCCTTCGTGCTGCTGGCGCTGGCGCTGGGCGGCCTGCTGGGCTGGGCGGCGCGGCGCTTCCGGGTCGATGAAGACCCGGTGGTCGAGCGCATCAACGCGCTGCTGCCGCAAACCCAGTGCGGCCAGTGCAACTACCCCGGCTGCCGACCCTATGCCGAGGCCATCGCCCGCGACGAGGCCGACATCAACCAGTGTCCACCCGGCGGCGAAGCCGGGGTGCGTGCGCTCGCCGAACTGCTGGGCCGCGAGCCCAAGCCGCTGTCCGCCGAGCACGGCGCCGAGCAGCCGCAGCGGGTGGCTTTCATCCTCGAAGAGCTGTGCATCGGCTGCGTCAAATGCATCCAGGCCTGCCCGGTCGATGCCATCGTCGGCGCGCCCAAGCGCATGCATACGGTCATCGCCGAGCTCTGCACCGGCTGCGACCTGTGCCTGCCGCCCTGTCCGGTCGACTGCATCGAGATGCGGCCAGTGGAGCCGCCGAAGCCCGAGTGGCGGAGCATCCCGCTGAGCCTGAGCACCTCGCCCCGGCGCGAAGACCACTGACGGCGCTTGACGAGCCGAACCGACGCCTCCACTCACGGCCGCTACAGCCGGCCTACAGTTGCGCGACAGTCCAAGCGTCGACGCTTTGGCATCCTGCACGCGCAGCCTGTGCTGCGCCCTTTAGCGGCACGTCGCCGAACCTGCGAAGACAGGAAGACGCATGCCGCTGCTGCCTTTCTTTCTGCTTTCATTTCTCGCACTGCCGGAGTGACCTTCATGACATCCATACCTCGCAGCCTTGCCTGCCTTGCCCTGTTGCTTCCCGCGCTCGCCTCAGCCCAGCTGCCGCCCGGCATCAGCGGCGCCTGGTACAACCCCGAACAGAGCGGCCACGGCCTGTCGGTGCAAATCCTGGAGGACCAGCGCGCGCTGGCCTTCTGGTACGTCTACGACGCTGAAGGCAATCCGGTGCATCTCTACCTCGACGGCCGCATCGAAGGCCGCCGCATCGAGGCCACCGCCTACGCACCGCGCGGCATGCGCTTCGGCAGCTTCCGCGACACCGACCTGCGTATGCCCGTCTGGGGCGAGGTGGCACTCGACTTCAGCAGCTGCGATCGCGGCCTGCTGCAGTGGGACAGCGACCAGCCCGGCTACGGCAGCGGCAGCAGCGAGATCCACCGGCTGACGCACATCGCCGGGCTGGACTGTGAGCTGGGCGACGCAGCCCAATCCGCGTTCGCCCTGTTCACCGGGATCGAGCAGAGCGCTGCGTCTGGAGTGCGGCCCACGGCATATGCCGCGCTCGACGAGAACCAGACCCTGTGGATGCTGACCCCGCTGGCGACGCGTGCCGATGCCGTTCCCGGTCGCAGCTTCGTTGGCGATCCGGGCGCGGTCACCCGAGCACGTATCAAGCAAGATTCAGGACTGGAGTTCAGTCGCTACGCCAGCGACTGGATCTTCGGCCGCGCCAACGCCCTTCAGCCCATGCGGGCCGAGGGCAGCTTCGATACCGAGGGCGGCTCTCTCAGCTTCAGCTTCGATGCGGGCCGCGGCAGCAGCCTCTCGCTGTCACCCAGCACGCAGCAGGCGGTCGCACCGCTCACGACCGGGCTGCTGGCCGGCCGCTGGCCTGTGCCCATGCGCGGCCAGTTCTTCGACACCGTGGGCGAGCTGGACATCGGCGGCGAGGGCGAGCTCTGCCTGCGCGTCGGCCTCTTCGAACTGGAAGCGGGCTGCCGTCTGCAGGGCAGACTGCGCGTGGCATCGGCCAATCCGGGCTTCGTCGAATTTGAACTCGAGGACCTCGAGTTCCCCGCGCAGGCGGCCTATCGCGGCCGCGGCTGGGTGCAGCGCGAGGGCGGCCTGCAGCGCCTCGTCCTCGTCGGCGACAACGGCGCGACCGGCTTCGGCCTGATTGGCCGTCGCTAGCGCCACACGGCGCTGAATACGGATGCAGGCTCGCCCGAGCGCAGCCTGCATCCGCTAACGTGGCGCGATCGCCCACCGCCGCTCTGTGATCGCCATGCCCCTGCGTTTCGGCCTCGCCGCCAACCGCCGCCACCACGAAGGCCCCGATGCCCTGCTGTTCCGCTGGTTGCGCCGCTCGGGCCCGAGCATTCGTGCACTGGATCTGTGCCTGTATGCGGTCGGTCGCACCTTCGACGTGATCGAATCGCGGCGGGCGCTCGTGGATCACCCCGGACTCGTGCGCTATCCGATGGGCCGCGAGGGTGGCCTCATGAAGCTGGTCGCGGGCATTGCCGGTGGCACCGAAATCGCGCCTGCGCTCGATGGCGCGATCTACCTCATGGATCCGGTCGATCCGTCCTCGATCTATCCCGAGGCGCAGGCGCTGAAACGCCAGTGCGTGACCCACGACAAGCCTTTTGTTTCAACGCTCGCGGGGGCCGTCGAGTGGATTGAGGTCGAGCGCGTGCTGGCGGGCCTTGGCGCCACCGCAGACGCCGACCCGCTGTTCGCCTTCGAGCAGCAGACCGTGGCCCTGATCGCGCATGACTCGCGCAAGCAGGCCATGGTGGAGTTCGCCGATCGGCACTTCGACCTGCTGGCGCGCTTTGCCCGCCGCATCGCCACCGGCACCACCGGCGGGCGCCTGAATGAGCTCGCCTGGTCGAAGGGCTGGCCGCGCGCGCGCGACTTCGTCGACCGCTACCAGAGCGGCCCGCTCGGCGGCGATGCGCAGATCGCCGAGCTGGTGCTGGCCGATCGCTGCCAGCGCGTGGTCTTCTTCGAGGACCCGCACGTGGCCCGCCAGCACGAGGCCGACATCCAGCTGCTGGAGCGCGCCGTGCGCGTGGCCTCCGAGCGCGCGGTCTGCGTCACCTCGCCGGCCATAGCCGAGCGCTGGTGCGCGGCGGCGATGAAGCGACTGCACGAGCGGGCGCCAACCGACCACTGAATCTTTGAGGAGGACAGCCGGCTCAGCCCCGGCGCGCCTTGCCCGGCCGCGAACGCGAGGCTGAACATTTCAGGGTGGTTGCGCGTCATGGTGCGCGCGCCCGCGGATCGCGCACGTCGGTCATTGATCGAGCGCAAACGCGTCCGAACATGTGCCGGACTCGCGACCACGGATCAAGCCCAGGAGCGACCTTGTCCGTGTCACCCTAAAGCTCGCCGCGCGTCCGCGCGAGCACGTTCACCATCTCGCGGTCGCGGTACAGGTGGCTGCTGTAGCGGAAGGGCAGCTCGTCGAACAGGATGTCGGCCTCCAGCACGAAGTGGCTGATGTAGACGCCGAGCGCGGCGTCCTCGGGCTGCGGCGGCAGGCCCAGCCGCTCCAGCTCGCGATTGACCTCGCCGAGATCGCGATAGCGTGCGCGCCCCTCGCGCGCCAGGATTTCGGCCTGCCGGCGGGTGATTGCCTCGTCCAGGCTCATCCACAGCTCCACCGAAGCCGTGTTTAGATTGATCGGCACGCCCTGCGGCAGCGCGCACACATGCGGGCGCAGGCGCAGGTAAGCCTCGCCATCGAGTGCCGGCAGCAGGCGCAGCTCCGACACGTGGACCATCGGCCGGTTGGCCGCCCGTCGCGCGGGCGTCTGCGCGAGGTGGGCGCCGTCCTCGGCACCGCCGCCGTTGGGGTCGATGTCGGCGTCGATGTAGTCCAGTGCCTGCGCCGCCACCAGCGGGCTCAGGTTGAGCGTGCGCAGCAGGCGTTCGAAGCGCTGGCGCGCGCGCTCATCGGGCTCGTCGCCGCGCAGCAGGCTGTTGATGTTGAAGCAGCCGCCCTGCTCGCGCAGGCGACCGACAATGCGACCGCCGGGGATGTCCAGCGGCGGCAGCGGCTGCGCCCACAGGTCGTCGAAGGCGTCGATGCCGGGCTCGGCGCGCTGGTCCTCGCGCAGGGCCTGCGCGGCCCAGGCTTCGAGCCCACGCTGCAACTGCCAGGTCTGCTCGGCGCGCAGGCTGTTGCGGGTGCGCGCCTGGGCGATCTCGCCGGCATCGAGCAGGCCCACCACGATCACCGCCGCCAGTGCCAGGACCAGCACCGCCACGATCAGGGCTACGCCGCGCTGGCGCCGCGGGCCTGGCGGATGGGCTCGCATGAGCGCGCTCACAGCCGCGCCTCCGCATCGGGCAGCTCCAGCAGGCGATGCACGCGGCCGATGCCCACGACCTCGAGCTCCACTTCGACGCGCACCGGCAGCGGCTCGCTGCTGCCTGGCGCCGGCCAGCGGTCGTACTCGCGGCCGCTGCGCGCGAAGTAGCGCAGCCGGAAGTCGCTCACGCCCTCCAACAATTCCACCTGCTCGGGAAGCGTGCCGGGCGCGCGGTCCAGCACCGGCCAGCGCAGTCGCTGCAGGCGATCCTCCACGCGCCGGTAGGCCGCGCGCTCGATCTCCGCACGACGGGCATCCAGTGCATTCGCATAGCCATGGCGGCTCAGCTCGATGCCGGTGCTGGTACCGACCAGCGCCGGCTGGCGCTGGCCGAAACCGTCACGCACCGGCCGCGCCGCGGCCGCGCGCAGATCGCGCTCGATCTGCCCCACCGCGAACTGCAGCCGCGCCAACTGCTCGGCCTGGGCCTCGAGCTGCCCGCGCGCGCGCAGCACGCTGTCGAGGCCGCCGTAGGCGAGGGCCGCGACCACGGCGAACAGGGCGACCGCCACCACGACTTCGAGCAGGGTGAAGCCTTGCTGGCGCGCACGCATGCGCGCGCCGGATTGGGAGAGCGCACAGACGCGCCTGCGAACCACGCTCGCCGTCGAACTGCGTTGCGGAGCGCTATCAGGAATCATGGCGTTGCAAACGCGGTGAGCCGGGCGACGGGATCGGCCTCACTGCCGGCGAGGCTGTCGCCCTCGGCGGCGAATACGGTGATCTCCATGCGCCGCACGCGTTCGACGTCGGTGTCGCTGGTCTCGGCCTGCCAGCGCCAGCGCTGCGGACCCATGCGCATCTCGCCCTGCTGGCGGCCGACGGGCGGCGCGCCCTGCGCGCGCAGCTCGGCCGCCACGTTGGACGCCACCCACTGTGCCAGCGTGCTGTCGCGGTGATGGTTCAGCGCCTGCGCCTGCAGCCCGGCCGCACGGATCAGCGCCACCAGCGTCAGGGAAAGGATCAGCAATGCGATCAGCACTTCGAGCAGGGTGAAGCCGCGCGCGCGTTCGCGCGCGCCAGGATTCGGGAGCGAAGAGGCGCGCCTGCGGACCACCGGTCCGCGCGCCTGTGAGCGCCGGAGCGCTGCGCGTGAGGGCAAGGATTCGGGATTCGCAGACGCGGCGTTGAATGGCGCTACGGGCGCCATCCCCGGAGCATGGCCACCGACTCTCGGGATACAAGGCTTGGTCTCTGCGCAGCCCGGGAGACGACCCACTTGCTGCAGAGCGGAGCGAAGCGCGGCCTCTTCGAATCCCCAATCCCCAATCCCGAATCCCGGTTCTTCAGCCATCCCCGCGCTCCCTCAGCACCTGCCCGTCCGGACGGCCTTCGAGCCGCCAGCGCTCCGGCACGTCGGCACGCGAGAGCTCGATGCGGAAGGGACTCAGCTCACCGCTGGCCAGACACAGCAGCTGCGGGTCGGCTGGCGGGTCTGCAAGCAGACCGAGACGCTCGCCATCGCGCTCCAGCGACCACTCGATGCCCTCGTCCAGTTGGCGGGGACGCAGCGGCTCACGCGGGGCATCGGTGAGCGGATACCAGCGATCCGGCCCGCGCCAGGCGAACTCGATGCGGCGACGACTGAGGAACACACCGAGGTCGCGGCCGGTCAGCTCCGACTGCTCGCAGCCGAGCCGCAGCAGGGCCTGCAGGCGGGTGGCCTGGGCTTCCAGCTCGCGCGAGGCGCCGCCGCCGACGGATAGCGCCACGGAGCCCACAACCACGCCAAGGATCACTACCACCACCAGCACTTCGATCAGGCTGAAGCCGCGTGCGCGGACGACCCTGGCGAAGGACCGCGGCAGCGAGGTCCGCGCCATGGCGGGTCAGCGGCCGATGTCGGCAGCCGCGCCCTCGCCGCCCGGCGCGCGATCGGCGCCCAGCGAATACAGGTCGAAGTCGCCGGTCTGGCCGGGGCTGAGATAGACGTAGTCGCCGCCCCAGGGGTCCTTGGGCAGCTCTTTGATGTAGCCGCCGCTGCGCCAGTTGGGCGCCTCGGGCCGACCGCCGGGCTTGGCCACCAGCGCGCCCAGGCCCTGCTCGGTGCTGGGGTAGCTGAAGTTGTCCATGCGGTAGAGATCGAGCGCAGTGCGCAGCGACTGGATGTCCTGCTGGGCGCGGGTGACGCGCGCCTCGTCGGGGTAGCTCATCAGCTGCGGCACCACCAGCGCGGCGAGGATGCCGAGGATGGTCACCACCACGAGGATTTCGATCAGGGTGAAGCCGCGCGAGGAGCGCTGGGCGGACAGTCGCGCAGGTACGTCGGCATGGACGCGGGAAGACGGGCGGAAGATCATGGCGGGATGGTGATCCGGCCCCTGCGGGCCGCCTGTGAAAACGAACCGCGCGAGTGTAGCAAAGCGATGTCGACCGCCCCTGCCCTGCAAGCCCATTGGCGCCAGCGCGATCTGGACGTGCTCTGGCACCCCTGTACGCAGATGCGCGAGCACCACACCGATCTGCTGCCGCTGGTGCCGGTCGCGCGCGGCGAAGGCGCCTGGCTGATCGATTTCGAGGGCCGCCGCTATCTCGATGCGGTCAGCTCCTGGTGGACCAATCTGTTCGGCCACGCCGAGCCGCGCATCGGTGCGGCGATCGCGCAGCAGGCGCAGCAGCTGGAGCAGGTGATCCTGGCCGGCTTCAGCCACGCGCCGGCGATCGAGCTGGCCGAGGCCCTGCTGCGGCTCGCGCCGCGCGCCGAAGGCACAGCACCGTTCAGCAAGGTCTTCTATGCCGACAACGGCTCGGCCGGCATCGAGGTCGCGCTGAAGATGAGCTTCCACAGCCATCGCAACCGCGGTGACGACAAGCGCACGCGCTTTGTCGCGCTGTCGAACAGCTACCACGGCGAGACCTTGGGCGCGCTGGCCGTCTCCGACATCCCTCTGTACCGGCGGGTGTATGCGCCGCTGCTGATCACGCCGATCTTCACGCCGTCGCCCGATGCCTGGGACGCGCTGCCGGGCGAGAGCCCGCGCGACTGCGCGGAGCGCGCCGCTTTGGCGCTCGAAGCCCTGTTCGAGCGCGAGGGCGAAACGATCAGCGCGCTGATCGTCGAGCCGCTGGTGCAGTGCGCCGGCGGCATGCGCATGCACCACCCGCACTATCTGCAGCGTGCGCGCGAACTCTGCACGCGCCACGGGGTGCACTTCATCGCCGACGAGATCGCGGTGGGCTTCGGCCGCACGGGCACCCTGTTCGCCTGCGAGCAGGCCGGCATCGCGCCGGACCTGATGTGCGTATCGAAAGGACTCACCGGCGGCTTCCTGCCGCTGGCCGCCGTGCTGGCGCCGCAGCACCTCTACGAGGCCTTCCTCGACGACAGCCGCGAGCGCGCCTTCCTGCATTCGCACAGCTACACCGGCAACCCGCTGGCCTGCGCGGCGGCGCGCGCCACGCTCGGCATCTTCGAGAGCGAACCGGTGCTGGAGCGCAACCGCACCACCGCGGCGCGCATGGCCGCGCTGGCGGCGCCCCTCGCCGAGCACCCGAACGTCGCCGAGGTGCGCCAGACGGGGATGATCCTTGCGCTGGAACTGGTCGCCGACAAAGCCACACGCGCAGCGCTGCCCTCCACTCAGCGCGCCGGGCTGCGCGCCTACCGCCACGCCATCGAACGCGGCGTGCTGCTGCGGCCGCTGGGCGACGTGCTGTACTGGATGCCGCCCTACTGCATCGATGAGGAAGGCCTGGCGCTGCTCGCCGAGGTCACCGGCTCGGCGCTGCGCGCCGCCGTCGAGGGCGTGTAGCCAAGCGCGCTGCGGGACGCAGGTCCGTACCCCTGCGTTCGAGCCGACTCGGGGTCGCCGGCTATACTTCCGCCCTTCACGCTCGCCCAAGACCGCGCCCCATGAACCAGAACTTCCTCGACTTCGAGCAGCCGATCGCCGAGCTGGAGGCGAAGATCGCCGAACTGCGGCATGCCAGCCAGGGCTCGGCCTTCAATATCGAGGAGGAGATCGGCAAGCTGCGCGAGAAGCTCAAGCTGCGCACGGAAGAGATCTTTCGCGAGCTCACGCCCTGGCAGGTGGCGCAGCTGGCGCGGCATCCGCTGCGGCCCTACACGCTCGACTACATCGGGCACATCTGCGAAGAGTTTGAAGAACTTGCCGGTGATCGCGCCTACGCGGACGATGCGGCGCTGGTGTGCGGCATCGGTCGCATCGACGGCAAACCGGTGACGATCATCGGCCACCAGAAGGGCCGCGACACCAAGAGCAAGATCAAGCGCAACTTCGGCATGCCGCGCCCCGAGGGCTACCGCAAGGCGCTGCGCATCATGAAGCTGGCCGAGCGTTTCAAGCTGCCCCTGCTCACCTTCATCGACACGCCGGGCGCCTATCCGGGTGTGGGTGCCGAGGAGCGCGGCCAGAGCGAAGCGATTGCGCGCAACCTGATCGAGATGGCCGAGCTCAAGATCCCGGTGGTCTGCACCGTGGTCGGCGAAGGCGGCTCGGGCGGCGCGCTGGCGATCGGCGTGGGCGATCGCACGCTGATGCTCGAATACAGCACCTACTCGGTGATCTCGCCCGAAGGTTGCGCCTCGATCCTGTGGAAGTCCGCCGACAAGGCCCGCGATGCCGCCGAGCAGATGGGCATGACCGCACCGCGCCTGCTGGAGCACGGACTGATCGACAAGATCATCAAGGAGCCTTTGGGTGGCGCCCACCGCGACCCGGCCGAAGCCGCCAAGCGCATCAAGACGGCGGTGATCGGCGAAGTGGAAGCCTTGGAGCGCCTCGATCTGAACACCCTGCTGGAGCAGCGCTACGCGCGCCTGCGCCGCTACGGCTCACACCAGGCGGCCTGAGCCGCGGAGACTCGAGCCTCGCGTCAACTTTCCGTTAATCGGAGCGTGGGCCCGGGGCTTGAGACCAGCCTCCGAGGGGCGTTTCAAGCTGTCAGATCTGACAGGATGACCGCAGACTGAACGAAACACCCTTTCACAATCCTTTTATTTCAGACACTTAGCTCGCGAAAACCACCCGAGCGAGATCGTTTGTCGCGCTGAGCGGTTTGGCGTACCGCACTCCGGCATGCGCGATGCACTGAGGCGACCTGCACTCACCCCCGCAGGAGTCCTACCGTGCTGAAACCCCTTGTCTGCGCCCTTGGCATGGCGTTGCTGTTCCCCTCTCTGGCCAGTGCCGAAGTCAGCGTGAGCGGCTTTGGTCAGGTCATCGCCGGCCAGACCACCGGCAGCAATACCGTCTTTCCCAACGGCTACGACGAAGACCTCGACTTCGAGCGCGGCTCGCTGTTCGCGGTGCAGGTCAGTGCCGACCTGAGCGAGCGCGTCAGCGCGACCGGCCAGATCGTGGCGCAGGGCAGCGAGGATTTCGACGCCGACTTCGCCTGGGCCTACGTGGGCATCAAGCTGGACCACGGCTTCAACCTGACCCTGGGCCGGCAGCGCACGCCGCTGTACCGCTATTCCGACTTCCTCGACGTCGGCTACGCCTATCCGTGGGTGTTTGCGCCGCGCGCCGTCTACAACCTCACCTTCAACAACGCCGACGGCGCCAGCCTCGGTTGGAACCATGCCTTCGGCAGCTGGTTCTCCCAGGCCAAGGTCTTCTACGGCAGCTTCGATGGCAGCCTGGGAGGCCAGGATCGCGGCACGCTGGACCAGTTCGCCGGAGTCTCCTGGGATCTGAACCACGACAGCTGGCTCAACCTGCGCGCGGCCTACTTCCAGGCCGACGTGGACCTGCAGTACGCGGCGCTCACACCGCTGATCGGCGCCCTCAACCAGTTCGGCCTCCCCGAGACGGCACGCCTGATCGCGCCCAGCGAGGACAAGGGCCGCTTCAAGAACGTCGGTTTCGAGATCGATCGCAACAATTGGCTGCTCATCGGCGAGTGGGTCGAGACCCGGGTCAAGGACAGCGTCATTCCGGACATCGACAACATGTACGTCACTGCCGGCTACCGCTTCGGCAACGTCATGCCGCACCTCACCTGGGGCACGCGCGACGGCGAGGCGCTTATGCAGATCCTCGACACGGTACCCGCCCAGCATCCGCTGTTTGGCACGGTGGCGGCCGTAGTGGCCTCGCAGGGCCTCGACGACACCTATACCGGCGTGGGACTGCGCTGGGACTTCGCCCGCAACGTCGCCTTCAAGGCCGACTACGTGCGCTATCGGAGCGACATCGCCGGGCGCCAGGATGCCAACCTGATCGCCGCCGGCGTCGTGTTCACGTACTGAGGGGAGGAGACGAATCCATGAAACTGCAGTCTCTTTTCGCTCTGGCTGGCCTCGCGCTGGCTGCCCAGGCCAATGCCGGCGCGGTGATCGTGTCCGCCGACGCTGCGGTGTCGAGCCTCGACAAGGCCGGCGTACAGGGCGTCTTCCTTGGCCGCGACCAGAAGGTGGGCGATGCGCCGGTGGTGCTGGTCTTCCAGCGCGCGGGCGCGGTCCGCGACAAGTTCGATGCCGAAGTGCTGGGCAAGCCCGGCTCGCAGCTCACCGCGCACTGGTCGCGGCTGATCTTCACCGGACGCGCCAAGCAGCCCGAGGAAGCCGGCAACGACGCTGAAGTGGTCGCCAAGGTGGCGGGCAAGCCCGGCGCCATCGGCTATGTCGACAGCGTGCCGGCCGGTGCCAACGTCAAGGTGGTGTTCGAGTTCTGAACGGCTTCCTCCCCGGGGCCTGAAGACGCGAAGGGCGACCCCAGGGTCGCCCTTCGTGTTTGCGGCATGAGGCAGACAAGATCAGCCCGGCGGCCAGGTCATCTGGCGGCCGGCCAGCAGATGCAGATGGATGTGATAGACCGACTGCCCGCCGTCGCGATGGGTGTTCATCACTACGCGATAGCCCTTGTCGGCAAAGCCCTCGGCCTTGGCGTAATCGGCGGCGGCCTTCATCAGCCGGCCGGCCAGCAGGGTGTCGGCCTCGTCCAGATCGTTGAGCGTGGCGATCGGCTTCTTCGGAATGAACAGCACATGCACCGGCGCCTGCGGATGGATATCGCGGAAGGCCAGCACGTGTTCATCCTCGAAGACGATGTCGGCGGGGATTTCGCGGCGGATGATCCGGTCGAAAAGGGTTTCGCTCATTCCGATGCTCCTGTGCGGGGTGTCTGGGGAACCGACTGGCGCGAGCCGAAGGCATGCGCCAAGGTGCCGCGGTCGATGTACTCGAGCTCGCCGCCCAGCGGCACGCCATGCGCAAGCCGGCTGGCGCGCACGCCGTGCTTGGCGGCGAGCTGGCTGAGGTAGTGGGCCGTGGCCTCACCTTCGACGGTGGCGCTGGTGGCGATGATCAGTTCTTGGACTTCACCTTCTGCGAGCCGCGTATCGAGCTGCGGCAGGCCGAGTTCGCGCGGCCCACGGCCGTCCAGCGGTGACAGTCGCCCCAGCAGCACGAAGTAGAGGCCGCGATAGCCGGTGGCGGCCTCGATCGCCGTCTGATCAGCCGGGCTCTCGACCACGCAGAGCTGGCTGGCCTCGCGGCTGGCGCTGGCGCAGGCCGGACAGAGACGGTCTTCACTGAAGGTGCGGCAGCGCTCGCAGTGGGCGATGCCCGACATCGCCGCCTCCAGCGCCGAGGCCAGGCGCCGACCGCCCTCGCGGTTGCGCTCCAGCAGCTGGTAGGCCATGCGCTGGGCGCTTTTTGCCCCCACGCCGGGCAGCACGCGCAGGGCGTCGATCAGCTGGTCAAGCAGGGCCATGCGCGCTCCATCCGGAATGCGGGCTCAGAACGGCAGCTTCATGCCGGGCGGCAGCGGCATGCCCGCAGTCGCCTTCGCCATGTGCGCCTGCGAGGCCTCGTTGGCGCGATTGACCGCGTCGTTGAAGGCCGCAGCGATCAGGTCTTCCAGCATCTCGATGTCGTCGCCGATCGCCGACGGATCGATCTGCACGCGACGCACCTCCATGCGCGCGGTCATCTGCACCTTGACCATGCCGCCACCGGCCTGGCCGCTGACTTCGATGGCGCCCAGCTCTTCCTGGGCCTTCTTGATGTTGTCCTGCATCTTCTGGGCCTGCTGCATCAGGCCGGCGAGAGGTCCGCGCATGGGGGTTCCTTTTGAAGGCGGGGATTGGGGATTGGGGATTCGCGAAGCGCGAGGGATCACTCGTCGAGTGGGCGGATCGAGTCGGGCACCAGGCGCAGGCCGTGCTGGTCGATCAGGCGGCGCACCGCCGGGTGGTTCTGGAAGCTCTCTTCGGCTGCAGCCTGACGCTCGCCGCGCTGGCGGTGCGTGCGGGCGTGCAGGGTCTCGCGCTGCAGCTCCTCGCTGATGAACTCGATGCGCGGCGGCTCACCCAAGGCCTCGCCCAGCTTGGCCGCCAGCGCGGTGATGGTGCCGTCGAGGCGCAGATGTTCAAGGCGCGACGGCAGACTGAGCTTCAGGCGGATGCCGTCGTAGCCGGCGAACACCGAATGTGCCGCCAGCTCGCGGACCGGGCCGCCGAGGCCGCAGCGGGCCTGCAGATCCAGCCAGTCCTCGTGGTCGAGCAGGCGCGCGGGCGGCGCGTCCACGGCCTTGAGCATCGGGCGCACGACGTCGACGGCGGCAGTGGTGGTGGTGCTGTCTTCAGCCGCGCTCGGTAGCGCGACTGCCGGAAACGGCGTTTCCCCGCCGCGCGGAGGCTGCGTGGTCGGAGCCGCGTCCCAGGGCGGGGCCGCGGCGAGAGACGTGGCCGCCATCACGGGCCTCGGCAGCGCTTCCGAAGGCTCGCGCGGCGGATCGAAGGATTCGCGCCTGGGCTCTGCCCGCGGCGGAGGCGACGCCAGCGGCAACGCCTCGGGCTCAGGCGCCATCCGCAGCGCGGCAGCGCCCGAGCGCGCCAGCGCGGCCATCACCGGCGACGGCGCCTGCGCGCGCGGCGAGGCAGGCGCTTCAGCCGTGGGGCCACGTGAGCGTGCCGGCGAATCGTCGAAGACCGCGCTCAGGCGCGCGATCGCATCGGAGGCACCCGCCACTGAACGCGGCGCGGCGGATTCGGTGACGCGCGCAGGCGATTCCGTGCGCAAAGTTGCGCTGCGCGCAGGCTCGGTGCGCGCCGCCGAGCCGCTCGGTCGCGCCGGCACCGCATCCGGATCGAAACCGGCAAAGGCCAGCATCCGCAACAGGGCCATCTCGAAGCCGATCCGCTCGCTCGGCGCCATCGGCAGCTCGCGGCGACCCTGCAGCGCCATCTGGTACCAGAGCTGCACGCGCTCGGCCGGCACCCGCTCCGCCAGGGATTTCAGATCCAGGCGTTCGTCCTCGACCGCCGCCGACGGCACCAGCTGGGTCAGCTGCAGGCGATGCAGAGCTTCGGCCAGGGCGTCCAGCGCCGCGCCGAAGTCGGGCGCGAACGAGGCGATGCTGTCGACCGTGGCCAGCAGGCGCTCGCCGTCGGCGGCGACCAGGGCTTCGATCAGCGCCCCGACCTGGGCGCGGTCGACCGTGCCCAGCATCGCCCGCACCTCGGGCTCGCGCAGCGCGCCGCCGCCATAGGCGATGGCCTGGTCGAGCAAGGACAGGCCATCGCGCAGGCTGCCGTCCGCCGCGCGCGCCAGCTGGGCGATGGCCGCCGCTTCGGCCTCGATGCCCTCGGCGCCTAGAATCGCGGTCATCTGGGTCTGGATCTGCTCGACGGTCAGCCGCTTCAGGTTGAACTGCAGGCAGCGCGAGAGCACCGTCGGCAGCACTTTCTCGGGGTCGGTGGTGGCGAGCAGGAACTTCACATGCCCGGGCGGCTCCTCCAGCGTCTTCAGCAGCGCGTTGAAGGCCGGCTTGGACAGCATGTGCACTTCGTCGATCAGGTAGACCTTGGTGCGGCCGCGCGCGGGCATGTACTGGGCGTTGTCGATCAGTTCGCGCACATCGTCGACGCCGGTGTTGCTGGCGGCATCGATCTCCAGCAGGTCGACGAAGCGGCCCGCATCGACATCGCGGCAGACCGAACATTCGCCGCAGGGCTCGGCACCCTGCCCGCTCTCGCAGTTGAGGCTCTTGGCGAAGATGCGCGCGATGGTGGTCTTGCCGACGCCGCGGGTGCCGGTGAACAGGAAGGCGTGGTGCACGCGCCCGCTCTCCAGCGCATGCGTCAGCGCCCGCACGACATGCTCCTGCCCCACCAGTTCGGCGAAGCGGCGCGGCCGCCATTTGCGGGCGAGGACGAGATAAGACATGGACGAAGCCTGCAGCGTGGAGCGGACTGCGATTGTGCCATGGCCGGCCCTTTGGGCCGGCCTGGGATTGGGGATTCGGGATTCGACCGAAGGCTGAAAACTGGCGGCAGGTCTGCTGCCTCGCCTTCGCTCACCGCCCGGCCGCGTAGGCAAGCAACGCAGCGTGCAGCGACTCGACCGTGCATGGTGCCCTTCGGACGAATCCCGAATCCCCAATCCCGAATCCCGCGCACACGACAAGGCCCGCGAAAGCGGGCCTTGTCGTGAACGAAAGGGTGGCGACTCCCGCCAGCGTTACTCCGGCACCCGAGTCAGCTACTACCGTTGCTCCCTTCCGGGCCTGGCGGGGTTTGCAGCCTATCGTCGCGAAGGCACCGACGGGAGCCACCATAAGGGGCTGCCGGGCAGCGGCCGCGGCCCCGGTCGGGCGTAGCGGCAGGCAGGGCGTTCAGTGGCGGAAACTGGCGGAGAGAGAGGGATTCGAACCCTCGATACGGGGTTTAGCCGTATACACACTTTCCAGGCGTGCTCCTTCAACCACTCGGACATCTCTCCGGAGTCTCACGCACGAACGCTGCGAAGCGCGGCAGAGTAGCCGCTCGGACACATTTGCACAAGCCTCGGGGACGCTCAGACCGTCGCCGGCAGAGTCGATGGCGCGGGGGCTGACAAGGGCAGGCGCTCTCCGGGCGCCAGCACGCGGTAGCCACGCGCGCGCATGGCCTCGCCGTCCGCGGCCGAGCCGTAGTGGTACAGGGCGAGCCGCTCGCGCCAGGCCTGCGGGTATTCGCGTTCGATGTCGTCCAGCCCGGTGTGCGAGGGGTTGCCGCGCAGGCCGCAGTCGTGGGCCAGGGTCTCTTCGGGATAGCGCGCCAACTGCTCGGGGATCGGCCGGGTATCGCCGCTGTAGACGAAGCTGCCGCGCAGGGCGAGGCCAAAGGCCGTGTCTGGAGCGTGGTGGCGGCAGGGAAACACCTCGAACTGCCGGCCGGCGTGCCAGAAGCTGCGCGAGACCGGGATCAGTTGGAAGACATCCCACCAGTTGGCGCCACCTTCCGCCAGCACCCCGGGGTAGTCGGCCAGTCGGGCCTGCAGCAGCGGCACGACGGTGGCCGGCACGTACAGCCGGCAGCGGCCGCGGCGGGCTTCATCGAAGTAGAGGGAGAAGAACAGTCGCTCCATGCCACCGATGTGGTCGAGATGGGCGTGGGTGATGAACAGGGCCGAGGGCGGCTCGCCGTAGTGCTTCACGTAGGCGGTCAACGCCTCGCCGCCGCAGTCGATCATCAGCAGCGGGCGAGCGTCGTGCTCCAGCACTGCCGAGGCCGAGCCGAGCTCGACCGCGGCACTGCTGCCCACGCCGAGGAAATGCAGGGCCCAGCCGCCGTGCGTGCTCGCGCTGGCTGGCGAGCTCATGCGGGCTTGAGCTCGCAGGCGGCCGCGCTGCCGCCGGCCTCGGCATAGCCCATGCTCAAGGCAGACCAGGCCGGCGTCAGCGCCTCGCCCTGCAGCCCGAGCTTGCGCAAAGAACGGGCAAGGCGCTGCAGGTTGGCGCGCTGCCAGCCGAGCGCGGGGTCGCGCAGATCACCGCGGTCGAAATCGATCAGCCAGAGCGCGCCCGCGCCATCACGCATCACGTTGTGGGCGTTGAGGTCGGCATGGAAGGCGCCGGCCGCATGGAAACGCGCCAACAGTCGCCCCAGACCCGACCAATCGAAGGACGCCGCCTCGCCGTCCGCGAGCCACTGCGCGAGGGTGCGGCTTTCGGGAATCGCCAGCGTCATCAAGTCGGCGCGGTAGAACAGACCCGCTCGCGCATAGCCTGCGGCCAAAGGCGCGGGCACCGGCAAGCCGAGATCACGCAGCTTCGCGAGCAGGCGGAATTCGCGGAAGGCGCGGTTGCCGTCCTCCCCGGTCCAAAGATACAGATCACGGATCACCCGGCCGACCAGGCCGCCGCGGCGGTAGTGGCGGATCACCGCCTCGCCGAATTCGCCGCGTACGAAGCAGACCGCGCCACGGCCTCCGCGCGCGACCTCCATGCGGCCGCGTCCTGCCCAGTGCTGGGGCTCAAGCAGCAGGCGGTCGGCCTGGGCGATGCGTCGACGGTCGAACAGCAGGGCGCCGCGGGCGTCGGTGACGCGCGACTCCTGCACGGTCTCGCTGGCCTGGGAAGGGATTTCGCTGCGGTTCACGGCGCTGGCTCCGCGCAGGACGGCGCGCGAGTCTAGCAAGCCCGCGGCGAGGGACGACTTGCCCTCGCATGTAGAATGCCGGGCCTTGCAACCACCCCGATGGCGAGCGCGATCAGCGATGGAACCGGTCAACGTCCTGTGCATCAAGTGGGGCCGCAAATACGGCCCGGAGTACGTCAACCGCCTGCGCTCGATGGTGCGCCGCCACCTCAAGCGCCCCCATCGCTTCGTCTGTCTGACGGATGACCGCAGCGGCATCGAGCCCGATATCGAGGTGTTCGACATCCCCGAGGTGGGCTTTGCCGATTTCGACCAGCGCCTGCCCTGGACCTTCGCCCACGGCTGGCTGAAACTCACCAGCTTCAAGCGCGAGCTCTACGACCTGCGCGGCACCACCCTGTTCATCGACCTCGACGTGGTGATCGTCGACAGCCTCGACGAATTCTTCGAGCCACCGGGCGAGTTCGTGGTCATCAAGGAATGGGACAAGCGCGACGGCACCGGCAACACCTCGGTCTACCGCTACACCATCGGTGCGCATGCCGATGCGCTGGACTACCTCGCCGCCAACAAGGACAAGGCTCTGTCCGAGGTACGCAACGAGCAGGAGTTCATCACCGGCTACCTCGGCCGCCAGGGCAAGGTCAGCTACTGGCCGGATAGCTGGTGCCGCAGCTTCAAGCGCCACTGCGTGCGGCCGGGGATCCTGTGCTGGTTCCAGCCGCCGCGCCTGCCCGAAGGCGCGAAGATCATCGCCTTCCACGGCAAGCCCAACCCGCCCGACGCCATCGCCGGCGTCAGCGGCAAGTGGTACCGCAAGGTGCACCCCACCGCCTGGGTAGCCGAACACTGGCGCTGAGCCCGAACCTCACGCGCCCGCCGAGCGCTCGGCGGCGGCCGCGGCGCGGGACTTGCATCACCGAAGGCCAGTTCCAACGGCCGCCACGGGGGCGAGCATGTCCAGCAGTGCAAGCCAGCCTTCGGCCACCGGCCCGGTCCGGGGTGGGGACGCGTGAGGGCGCTTGTCATCGAGGACTCGCGCACCAGCCAGGCGATGATCGCCCACCTGCTGCGCGAGATCGGCATCGAACCCATCCAGGCCGAAACCGGCGAGGCGGGCCTCAGCCTTTACGCCCAGCGCCGGCCGGACCTGATTCTGCTGGACGTGGTGCTGCCCGACATCGACGGCCTGGACGTGGCCCGACGGATCCGCGCGCATGAGGGCCCCGGCGACTGGACCCCGATCGTGTTCCTGACCGGCCGCGCCAGCGATGCCGATCTGGAAGCCGGTATCGAGGCCGGCGGCGACGACTATCTGGTCAAGCCCATCAACCCGATCGTGTTCGCCGCCAAGGTGCGGGCGATGTCGCGCATCGCCCAGATGCGCGACAAGCTCCTGGAAACCACCCACCAGCTCGACCAGGTCAACCGCGAGCTGATGCGCCTGTCCGCCATGGACGGCCTGACGGGGCTTGCCAACCGGCGACACTTCGATACCGTCCTGCGCAGCGAGTGGGATCGCGGCGAGCGCCAGCGCCACCCGCTGTCGCTGCTGATGTGCGACGTCGACCACTTCAAGCCCTACAACGACAACTACGGCCACCTGCAGGGTGACGAGTGCCTGCGACGCATCAGTAGCGCTCTGCAATTCGCGATCCGCCGCCCCTGCGAACTGGCCGCGCGCTACGGTGGCGAGGAATTCGCCCTGCTGCTGCCAGAGACCACCGCCGCACACGCCATGGAGATCGCCGAGACGGTGCGCTCGAATGTCGAGCGTCTGACCATCGCCCATGCCCATTCGCCCAAGGGCACCGTCAGCATCAGCATCGGCGTGGCCACGCGCGTCCCCAGTGGCCAGCTCTCGCCGGAGCGCCTGATCGCTCTCGCCGACAAGGCCCTCTACCTCGCCAAGAAGGGCGGCCGCGATCGCGCCGCCCAGGCCGTGGGCGGCAGTGAGGCTTTGGCGGGCTGACCGCGCTTGGAGGGAGCGTCCGGTGTATCAGCCGCCGGCCGCGCCCCCACCCTGCACGCCGCCGCGGGTCAGCGCGCGCGGGTCAAGCAGCTCGACCAGCTGCGCGCGCGGCAGACCGCTCACCTCCTCGGCGACGTCGATCAGCGGCCGGCCTTCGGCATAGGCCCGCTTCGCGATCTCCGCCCCCTTGGCATAGCCGATCACCGGATTCAGCGCGGTCACCAAGATCGGGTTGCGCGCCAGCGCGTCATCAATCCGATCCGCGCGCACGCGGAAGCCTGCGATCGCGCGCTCGCCCAGCAGGCGCATGGCGTTCGCCAGCAGCTCGATCGACTGCAGCAGGTGGTGCGCGATCAGCGGCAGCATCACGTTCAGCTGAAAGTTGCCGCTCTGCGCGGCGATCGTCACCGTGACGTGTGCGCCCATCGCCTGCGCGCAGACCATGGCCACGGCTTCGGGAATCACCGGATTCACCTTGCCCGGCATGATCGAGCTGCCGGGCTGCAGGGTCGGCAGCTCGATCTCGCCCAAGCCCGCCAAGGGACCTGAGTTCATCCAGCGCAGGTCATTGGCGATCTTCATCAGGATCGCCGCCAGCCCGTTCAGCTGCGCCGACAGCCCAAGCGCCGCGTCCTGTCCGGCGATGCCGGCGAACAGATTCTCGGCGGGGCGGAACTTGATGCCCGCCAGCGCCTGCAGGGCGCGGCAGGCGCGCTTGCCGAACTGCGGATGCGCATTGATGCCGGTGCCGATCGCCGTGCCCGACAGCGGCAGGAAGCGCAGGCGCTCGGCCTCCTGCTCGATGCGCTCGCGCGCGCCGGTGAGCTGCGCGGCCCAGGCGCCGAGCTCCTGGCCGAAGGTCAGCGGCATCGCGTCCATCAGGTGGGTGCGCCCGGTCTTGGGCACGTCCGCCAGCGCCTCGGCGCGCTTGCCGATCGTCTTCTTCAACGCTTTCAGCGCCGGCAGCAGCTGCTCGCGCAGGGCCAGCGACGCGGCCACCTGGATGGCGCTGGGCACCACGTCGTTCGAGCTCTGCGCCATGTTGACGTGGTCGTTCGGCGAGACCGGCTTGCGCAGGCGCTTCTTCGCCAGCGCCGCCAGCACCTCGTTGATATTCATGTTGCTGCTGGTGCCGGAGCCGGTCTGGAACACGTCGACCGGAAACTGCGCGGCATGCCGACCCTCGGCGACTTCGGCCGCGGCCACTCCGATTGCCTCGGCGAGCTTGGCTTCAAGCAGGCCGAGATCGGCGTTGGCGCGCGCCGCGGCCGACTTGATCAGCGCCAGCGCGCGAATGAAGCCCGCCGGCATGCGCTGGCCCGAAATCGGGAAGTTCTGCACCGCGCGCTGGGTCTGCGCGCCCCACAGGGCCTCGGCGGGGACTGCGAGCTCTCCGAGGCTGTCGCGTTCGATCCGGGGCTTGGCCATGGCGGTTCTCCGGTACGGGAAAGCCCCGATCCTACGCCCGCGCGGGACAGCGAAGCCGACGCGGAGGGCCATGCAGCGTAAAATCCGCGGCCTCCCCTCCCCGCCTGCGCGAGCGCCATGTCCACTGCCCTCTCCCCGCTGACCGCCCTGTCCCCCGTCGATGGCCGCTACGGCGCCAAGGTCGACGCCCTGCGGCCGGTGTTTTCCGAGTACGGTCTGATCCGCGCCCGCGTCCGCGTCGAGGTCGAGTGGCTGCTGGCCCTGGCCGCGCATCCGGGCATTCCCGAGCTCAAGCCTTTCTCTTCAGACGCTGTCGCGCGTCTGCGCGATCTCGCCGCGAGCTTCTCGGTGGCCGCCGCCGAGCGGGTCAAGGAGATCGAGCGCACCACCAACCACGACGTCAAGGCGGTGGAGTACTTCATCAAGGAGCGCCTGCGCGGGGACGCCGAACTGGGGCCCGCGCTGGAGTTCGTGCACTTCGCCTGCACCTCGGAAGACATCAACAACCTCAGCTACTCGCTGATGCTGGCCGAGGCCCGTCGCGAGGTGCTGCAGCCGGCGCTGGGCAAGCTCGATGCCAAGCTGCGCGAGCTGGCGCACGCCCATGCCGAGCTGCCGATGCTCTCGCGCACGCACGGCCAGACCGCCTCGCCGACCACGGTCGGCAAGGAAATCGCCAACGTGCTGGCGCGCCTGCGTCGCCAGCTCAAGCAGCTGGACGCAGTCGAGCTGCAGGGCAAGATCAATGGCGCGGTCGGCAACTACAACGCGCATGTGGTGGCCTACCCCGAGGTCGACTGGGCGGGGCTCGCGAAGACGCTGGTGGAAGGCCTGGGCCTGCACTTCAACCCCTACACCACCCAGATCGAGCCGCACGACTGCATCGCCGAACTCTGCGACGTGCAGCGCCGCATCAACACGATCGGCATCGACTTCTGCCGCGATGTCTGGGGCTACATTTCGCTGGGCTATTTCAAGCAGGCAGTGAAGGCCGGCGAAGTCGGCAGCTCGACCATGCCGCACAAGGTCAACCCGATCGACTTCGAGAACGCGGAGGGCAACTTCGGCATCGCCAACGGCCTGCTCGAGCACTTCGCGGCCAAGCTGCCGATCAGCCGCTGGCAGCGCGACCTGACCGACTCCACCGTGCTGCGCGCCCTGGGCGTTGCCTTCGCCCACAGCCTGATCGCCATCGATGCCTTGATGCGCGGCCTGAACAAACTCTCGGCGGATCCGGATCGCCTGGCGGCCGACCTCGACGCGGCCTGGGAGGTGCTGGCCGAACCCGTGCAAACGGTGATGCGCCGCCACGGCCTGCCCAACCCCTATGAGCAGCTGAAGGCGCTGACCCGCGGCCACGGCATCACCCAGGAATCGATGCGCGCCTTCATCGCCTCGCTGGACCTGCCCGAGCACGACAAGTCGCGCCTCCTGATGCTGACGCCGAGCGATTACACCGGCCTCGCGGCAAAGCTCGCGAAGGCGATCTGAGATGGCGATCGCTCCCCGCAAGCGCGCCAGTGCGTCGACCCTGCCGATCGAAGTGCAGGCCAGCGCCAAGCAGCGCCTCGGCATGGCCCCGGCGGCCTTCCTGCGCGACTACTGGCAGAAGCGCCCCCTGCTGATCCGCGGCGCCTTCGCCGATCTGGCCTGTCCGATCACGCCCGAGGATCTGGCCGGCCTCGCCTGCGAAGACGGCGCGCTGTCGCGTCTGGTCCTGCACGACCGCCGCAAGGACCAGTACGCGCTGGAGACCGGCCCGCTTCCCGAGGAACGCTTCGCGAGTCTCGGCGAGCGCGACTGGACCCTGCTGGTGCAGGACGTCGACAAGTGGGACGCCGATGTCGCGGCGCTGAAGCAGCACTACGGCTTCCTGCCGCGCTGGCGCATCGACGACATCATGATCAGCTATGCGGTGCCGGGAGGCTCGGTCGGCCCGCACGTCGACCAGTACGACGTGTTTCTGATGCAGGGCCTGGGCGAGCGGCGCTGGCAGATCGACGTTGATCCTGCAGCACCCAAGACCTTCCGCGAGGGCGCGCAGCTGCGCCTGCTGCAGCAGTTCACGCCCAGCCACGACTGGGTGCTCGGCCCCGGCGACGTGCTCTACCTGCCGCCCGGCGTACCCCACCACGGTGTCGCCGAAACGCCCTGCCTGACCCTGTCGCTGGGCATGCGCGCACCGTCCGTCAACGAGCTGGTCACCGATCTCGCGGACGAGCTGGGCGCCCAGCTCACCGAAGAGCTGCGCTATGTCGATCCGGACCTGAGCCCGGCCAGCGACTGTGCCGAGATCGACGCCCAGGCGCTGGCCCGCGTGCGCGACGCGCTGGCCCCGCTGCTGGCGATGGACGACGAAGCGCTGGGCCGCTGGTTCGGGCGCTTCATCACCGCCTACCGCAACGCCGGCACGCCGCAGCCCGGCCCGCGCCTGCCCAGCCGCAGCAAGCTTGACGACACGCTCGCGGCCGGCGGTCAGCTCGGCTGGCATCCCTTCAGCCGTAGCGCCTGGGCGCGACAGGGCCGCGCTGCGCTGCTGTTCGTGCACGGCGAGGCCTATCCCTGCAGCCTGGCGGGCGCCAAGCGCCTGGCGCGGGGCGATGCGCTGGTCGGCGCCGACTGGAACGCCCTCAAGCCGCAGGACCGCGACAGCGCCTGGGCGCTGCTGCAGGCCGGGCATCTGATCCTGCAGCCGGCGCGCAAGCCGCGCGCGCGCTGAGCGCCCCATGCCGCTGCCCTTCCAGCCGATTCCTTCCGCGAGTTCCGCATGAGCGCAGCCATTCCCGAAGGCTTCACCGTCGAGCCCGCCGACTACCGCCGCGATTTCGACAGCCTGCGCGCGATCCGCGAGGAGGTCTTCGTGCGTGGCCAGAACGTTCCGCTGGACATCGAACTCGACGCGCTCGATCCGCTGTGCCAACACGTGCTCGCGCGCAGCGCCGAGGGCGAGGCGATTGGCACCGGCCGGCTGATGCCGGACGGCCGCATCGGCCGCATGGCCGTGCTCGAGGCGTGGCGCGGGCGCGGCGTCGGCGGGGTGATGCTGGAGCGCCTGGTCGAGATCGCCCGCGCGCGCGGCCTTCAGCAGGTCGAGCTGCACTCGCAGGTGCATGCGCGTGAGTTCTACGCGCGCCACGGTTTCGAAGCCTACGGCGAGCACTTCTTCGAGGCCGGCATCGAGCATGTGCACATGCGGCGTGGCTTGAGCGAAGACGAAATCCCGCGCAGCGCCGGCCCCGAACTGCTCACCATCGACAGCGAGCACGAGGCCCGCGAAATCAGCCTGCAGCTCGTGCGGCGCGCTCGGCACCGGCTGTGCGTGTTCGCCCGCGACCTCGACCCGGTGCTGCTGGGCACGCCGGAAGCGGTCGAAGCCCTGCGCCAGCTGCTGGCCCGCGGCCGCGGCGTCGAGGTGCGCCTGCTGCTGCAGGAACCTGCCAGCCTGCAGCGCGCCCAGCACCCCTGGCTGCCGCTGATGCAGCGCTTGACCAGCCTCATCCACGTTCGCCAGGTCAGCGAGCCCATCGACCAGCAGAACCCGATGGCCCTGCTGCTGAACGATGCCGGCGGCTTCTTCCTGCGCCCGCTGGCCAGCCGCTTCGAGGGCAGCGCCAGCCTGCAGGCGGAAGGCCGCCGTCGCCAGCTGCAGAACGAATTCGACGAACTGTGGGAGCGCGGCCAGCCCTGCACCGAGCTGCGTGCGCTGAGCGGGCTGTAGTCTCCGCAGGCCTGCGCCACCGCCCTGCGACACATAGCCAAGCGCGGGCGAATCCCCGAAACTAGCGGGCCTTGAAGCGGCCCCCAGCCCCGCGGGCCGTGCGAGACGCTCCCGCATGCCCTTCGCTTCCGTCCTGATCGCCAACCGCGGCGAGATCGCCTGCCGCATCATCCGCACCTGCCGCCGCTTGGGCATCCGTACCGTCGCCGTCTATTCCGACGCCGATGCGGGCGCCCAGCATGCACGGCTGGCCGACGTCGCCGTGCACATCGGCGGCTCCGCTCCGCGCGAGAGCTATCTGCGGCCCGAGGCGATTCTGGAGGCCGCGCGCGCCACCGGCGCCGAAGCCATCCATCCCGGCTACGGTTTTCTGTCCGAGAACGCCGACTTCGCCGACGCCGTCGCCGCCGCCGGCCTGGTCTTCATCGGCCCCTCGGGCGCTTCGATGCGCAAGATGGGCTCGAAGGCCGGCGCCAAGGAGCTGATGGCCGCGGCCGGCGTGCCGGTGGTGCCGGGCTACACCGGCGAGGACCAGTCGCGCGACCGCCTCGCCGCCGAGGCCGAGCGCATCGGCTACCCGCTGATGATCAAGGCCGCCCACGGCGGCGGCGGCAAGGGCATGCGCATCGTGCGCTCAACGGCCGAGTTCCTGCCGAATCTGGAAAGCTGCCAGCGCGAGGCGGCCAACGCCTTCGGCCGCGACCGCGTGCTGCTGGAGCGCTACGTCGAAACCCCGCGCCACATCGAGATCCAGGTCTTCGGTGACAGCCACGGCGACGTGATCCATCTGAACGAACGCGAGTGCTCGGCGCAGCGCCGCTACCAGAAGGTGATCGAGGAATCGCCCTCGCCCTTCCTCACCGCCGAGCGCCGCGCCGAGATGGGCGCCGCCGCCGTGCTGGCCGCGCGCGCCATCGACTACGTCAACGCCGGCACCGTGGAGTTCATCGTCGGCCCGGCCGGCGACTTCTACTTCATGGAGATCAACACCCGCCTGCAGGTCGAGCATCCGGTCACCGAGGAAGTGACCGGCCTGGATCTGGTCGAATGGCAGCTGCGCGTCGCCGCCGGCGAGCGCCTGCCGAAGTCGCAGGAGCAGATCGAAAGCCGCGGCCACGCCATCGAAGTGCGGCTGTATGCCGAAGACCCCGAAGCCGGCTTCCTGCCAGGCTCCGGCCGCATCGAACGTCTGCAGCTGCCGCAGGGCCTGCCCGGCGTGCGCATCGACGGCGGCGTGATCGAGGGCGATACCGTCAGCGTGTTCTACGACCCTATGATCGCCAAGCTCATCGTGCACGCGCCGGATCGTCCGCAGGCGCTGGCGCGGCTGGCCGATGCGCTGGCGCGCTCGCGCATCGAAGGTCCGAAATCGAACATCGAGTTCCTGGAGCGGCTGATCCGCCATCCCGCGGTGGTCGATGCCACCATCGACACCGGCTACCTCGATCGTCATCTGGACCAGGTGCTTCCCGGCGCGCGTGAGGCCTCTCCCGAGCTGCTGGCTGCGGGCGCCGCCGCCCTGCTGCTGGGCGAGCACGCACAAGTACACGCCGAGGCCGCGCGCAGCGCCGAGCCGGATTCGCCCTGGGCGCTGGCCGACAGCTGGCGCGGCGGCCATACCGGTGATCGCCTGCTGGTGCTGGATGCGCCCGGCGGGCGCGCCGAGCTTCACGTCGCCGGCAGCGCGGGCAACTACGAGATCCGCATCGGTGACCGCCGCGTCGAAGTCCGCGACGCCCAGCTCGGCGCCGACAGCCTGAGCCTGCGCATCAACGGCCGGCTGCGCCGCTTTCTCTGCCAGCTCGACGGCACCCGCGCCCTGCTGCATGACGGCGCCGAACGCTGGAGCCTGCAGCAGCGGCCCTCCTTCGAGTTCGAGGGCGAGGCAAGCAGCGGCGATGCCGACCGCCTGCGCGCGCCGATGCCGGGCCGCATCGTCCTGGTCAACGTGGCGGCGGGTGATCGCGTCGAGGCCGAGCAGGTGCTGCTGGTGATGGAAGCGATGAAGATGGAGCTGAGCCTGCGCGCGCCGCGCGCCGGCGTGGTCGAAGCCGTGCAGGTCAAGGCGGGTGACTTCGTCGAAGCCGATGCGGTGCTGCTGCGGCTGGAGTCCGCCGAGTGATGCGCCCGCTGCTGCTCGCGCTGTGTGCGCTGATGCTCGCGGGCTGCGTCGAGACCCGCTTCGAGTCGCCGCCGGGCGAGCGCATTCAGCGCTGCGATGAAGCGTGGAAAGGCGTGTGGCTGGACCGTTCCGAAGACAGCCAGGTCGCCGGGCTTCTGGTTGACGATCAGTGCCGCAGCTTTCTGCTCTCCCAGCTCGAAGACGGCGGCCCCCTGCGGCAGGCGCCGGTTCCGCTGAACTACGTCGAGCACCGCGGCCAGCGCTACGTGGTGGTGGCGGATGCCGCCCTGCAGGATCTGGTGAGCCTGCCGCCCGTGCACGGCGTCACGCCGGTGCCGACGCGCAACTTCTTCATCGCCCGCTACCGCCTGCGCGGCGCGAAGCTCGAGATCCACAAGGTCGACGACCGCGCCGCCGCACGGATGATCATCGACGGCGTCCTCGAAGGCACGGTCTCGTCCACGCTCAACGAGCTGCACGTCTACGTGCGCGGCACCCGCGAAGACATGCTGCGCATCGTCGACACCCCCGGCCTGTTCGAGCGCAAGGCCTCCATCGTGCTGGAGCGCAGTCGGCGCACGCTGGCCGAGATCGAAGCCGAACTGATGCGCGCGCGGCGCTGACACCAAGGAACATCCATGGACCACGTACGCATCGTCGAAGTCGGCCCGCGCGATGGCCTGCAGAACGAGAAGACCCTGCTGCCGGCCGCACTCAAGATCGAGCTGATCGAGCGCCTGGCCGCCACCGGCCTGCAGACGGTCGAAGCCACCAGCTTCGTCAGCCCGAAGTGGGTGCCGCAGCTGGCCGATGCCGCCGAGGTGTTCAGCGCGATCGCGCGCCGGCCCGGCGTGCGCTATCCGGTGCTGGTGCCGAACCTGCAGGGCTATGAGCGCGCCAAGGCGGTCGGCGTCGAAGAGATCGCGGTGTTTGGCGCGGCCTCGGAAGCCTTCTCGCAGAAGAACATCAACGCCGGCATCGAAGAGAGCCTGCAGCGCTTCGCGCCGGTGATCGAGGCCGCCCGCGCCGACGGCATCGCCGTGCGCGGCTATGTCTCGACCGTGCTCGGCTGCCCTTACCAGGGCGAGGTGCCGGTGGCGGAGGTCGTGCGCGTCGCGCAGCGTCTGCACGCGATGGGCTGCTACGAGATCTCGCTGGGCGACACCATCGGCGTCGGCACGCCGCGGAAGGCGCGAGCGATGCTCGAAGCCGTGGCCAGCGTCGTTCCGATGTCCGCGCTCGCCGTGCATTTCCACGACACCTATGGGCAAGCCATCGCCAACATCGCCGCCTGCCTTGAGGCCGGTGTGCGCGTGGTGGATTCAGCCGTCAGCGGCGCCGGCGGTTGCCCTTACGCCAAGGGCGCTTCAGGCAATGTCGCCAGCGAGGACGTGCTCTATCTGCTGGAAGGCCTGGGCTTCACGCACGGCGTCGATGCCGATGGCCTCGCCGGGACCGGCCAGTGGCTGGCCGAGGCGCTGGGTCGTCCAAACGGCAGCAAGGCGGGACGGGCGCGGATCGCCAGCCGCGCCGGCTGATCGACACCACACGCGGGGGACGCGATGACGGCAGGACCGGAAGACCCGACGACACGCGCACTCGACTCCGAGCCCGGCGTGGAGGCCGCCCACGGCCTGCCGGAGCGTATCGGCCCGTTTCGGATTCTCGGCCTGCTCGGCGAGGGCGGCATGGGCCGCGTCTATCGCGCGCTGGAGCACGCGCCGCTGCGCGAAGTCGCGCTGAAGGTCGCCGGCCTGCCGACGCGCGCGGCGCTGGAGCGCTTCGCGCGCGAGATCGAGCTGCTGGCGCAGCTGGAGCATCCCGGTATCGCTCGCCTCTACGCCACCGGCGTCGACGTGCACAGCGGACTTCCCTGGCTGTCGATGGAGCTGGTGCCCGGCGAGGACCTCGCCCGCTGGGTCGCGCGTGCGCAGCCCGATCGCGAGACGCTCCTGCGCGTGCTGCTGTCGATCTGCGCGGCCGTGCAGTACGCCCACGGCCGCGGCGTGCTGCATCGCGATCTCAAACCCTCGAACGTGTTCGTGGCGCCGGACGGCAGTACGCGCGTGCTCGACTTCGGCATCGCCCGCCTCCTGCAAACCGGGGAGAGCCGTGACCCGACGCTGACCGTCGCCGGCCAGATCCTCGGCACCCTGCCCTACATGGCGCCGGAGCAGCTGGCCGGCGAACCGGTGGACGTGCGCGGCGACGTCTACGCGCTGGGCGTGATCGCCTACGAACTGCTCGGCGGCCAGCTGCCCTATCCGCGTCTGCGCACGGCCTCCGCTTTCGAGGCGCTCGACATCGTCCGCGCGGGCGATCCGCCGCCGCTGGCGTCCCTGAGCCGACACGCGCAGGGTGACCTGGGCGAGGTCGTGATGAAGGCGATCGCGCCCGAGCGAGGGCGTCGCTATGCCAGCGTCGATGCGCTCGCGGCCGATCTGCACGCGGTGCTGGAAAGCCGCCCCGTCAGCGCACGCGCGCCCACACCGGCCTATCTGATTGGCCGCTTCACCCGGCGCCATCGCGCGCTGAGCATCGCTGTGGCGGGTATCGCCTGTGTGCTCGTCGCGGCGACTGCCGTTTCGCTGCGCTTCGCGTGGTCCGAGAACAAGGCCCGCGCCGAAGCCGAGGCGCGCGCCACCGAGGCGCAGGCGATTGGCGACTTCCTCACCAGCATGCTGCAGTCCGCTGACCCCGAGCGCAGCCTGGGCAGGGAGTTGCGGGTCAATGAACTGCTGTTCGGCGCAGGCGAGGCCCTGCAGGCCGATGCCAGCATGCCCGTCGTGACCCGGGCCCGACTGCTCGGCGCGCTGGCCGATGCCCACCTGGGCCTGTCCGACGGCCAGCGCGCGGCGGAGCTGCTGGAAGCGGCTTTGGCGCTGCCCGAAGGCGAAACGATGGCGGATCTCCGCCTGCGGCTTGCGATCCAGCGACTCAATGCCGATCTCGTCAGCGGCCAGTTCGATGCCATCGATCCGCGAGCCGAGGCACTGCTCAAGCAGTTCGACGACGCGATACCCGCCGAGCAGCAGCTGGACATCGAACAGATCCGCCTGCGTGCCCGCATCGAAAAGGGGGAGCGCGAGAGCGCGCTTGCCGACCTGCAGACAGCGCTGCAGCGCGCCGACACGAGCCTCGGCGCCAGCCACCGGATCACTCTCGCCCTGCGCCACGATCTGGCATCCGTGCTGCAGCTGCTGGGACGCTTCGCCGAAGCCGCCGAGGTCAATGCCGCCTCGGTCAGCGCCTATCTGCTGCGCTACGGAGCAGACCATCCGCAAACGCTGTACGCCCGCAACCTCGCCGCCACGCTCAAGTTCCGCTTGGGCGACGAGACAGGCGCCTTGGCTGATCTCGAGGACGTGTACACGGCGCGACGCCGCATGCTCGGCGAGACCCACCCCTCCACCCTCAGCAGCGGATTGAACCTGGCCACCGCCCTGGTCAACCAGGGCGAGGCCAAGCGCAGCGAGGACCTTGCACGCTCCGCGCTGGAGGGCCTGAGCGACCGCTTCGGACCCGATCACCGTCTCGCGCTGAATGCCCGCGACACCCTTGCCCTGGCGCTGGAAAAGCAAGGTCGGATCGACGAGGCCGCCGACCTGCATGCCGCGACCCTCGAGCTCTACCGCTCGCTGGGCCGACTCGAGGCGCCGGAAGCGCTGGGCGTGCTGAACAATCTCGCCATGCTGCGCATGGATGCGCGGCAGCTGGACCAAGCCCTGCGCCATTTCGACACCCTGGTCGAACGCGCACGCCAGTCGCTGGGCGCCGAGCATGTCTACACCGGGATGTTCATGGGCAACCGCGCGCAGTGCATGGCCGAACTCGGGCGCTTCATCGAAGCGCGCGAGGGCTTCGAGACCAGTCTGGCCGTCCTGCGTGCGACTTTGGGCGAAGATCACCCGCGGACGCAGCGGGTCCTGAACCAGTACGAAGCGATCCTCGGGGAGCGCTGAGTGGCTGCGGTGCTTTCTGCGTTGGCACTCATCGCCCTGGCCGTCTGTGGATGGCTGTGGCGGGAGCGCCAGCGGCTCCTGGCGCGGCTTGCCGCCCAGCAGGCCCTGTTCGCCGAACAGTCCCGGGCCGAGCGCGCGCGCGTCCGCCAGCAGACAGCCCTGGAAGAGCGGGAGCGCATTCATCGTGATCTGCACGACGATCTCGGCTCGCATCTGCTGCAGATGATCTACACCGCGCCAAGCCCCGAGCATGCCGATCAGGCTCGCGCCGCGCTGCAGAACCTGCGCGACGTCGTCAGCCGTTCGCGCGGCGAGCCGGGCAGGCTGTCGGATGTGCTTGCCGACATCGAGGCAGAAGCGCGACAGCGGCTGTGGGCGGTCGAAGCGGAACTCGTCTGGGAGCAGGCCGACGGCTTGCCCGACCCGCAGCTGGATTCCGGTCAGGCGCTGCATCTGCATCGCATCGTTCGCGAGGGCATCAGCAATGCGATACGTCATGCCAAGGTGCGCCGCCTTCGCCTGCGGGCCCGCCCTGACGGCGCACATCTGCTGCTGGATGTGACCGACGATGGCTTCGGCACGCCCGCGGACCTGCGTGAAGGACGCGGCATGGACAGCATGCGCAGTCGCGCCGCCGAACTGAAGGGCCAGATCGACTGGACACCGGGCACCCAGGGCGGAACCAAGATCGTGCTGCGCTTCCCGCTGCCCGAGGGCGGGCCATGAGCGTGCAGGAACCCGGTTCGACATCGCCGCGCAGCGCGCTGCTGGTCGATGACCTCGCGCCCGCGCGGGCGTGGTTGCGCGCTGCCCTGAGCGAAGCGTTCGCGGGCATCGACATCCATGAGGCCGGCGATATCGCCGAGGCCAACCGCGTGCTTGCTCGCCTGCCGGCGCCGCCCGCGCTTGCGCTGATCGATCTGGGGCTGCCCGATGGCAACGGCACGCGCATCATCGAAAGTCTGCAGCGCAGCGGTGCGGCCACGCTGTGCGTGGTCAGCACCGTGTTCGATGACGATGCCCATGTGTTTCCGGCGCTGCGCGCGGGCGCCCAGGGCTATGTGCTGAAGGACCTGCCCGCACGCGAACTCGCGCGCATGCTGCGTGGCATTCTCGACGGCCAACCGCCGCTTTCGCCCAGCATCGCTCGCCGACTGCTGCGGCAGTTCCAGCGGCCGGAGACCCCGGCGAACACGACTGCCTCGGAAGCGCTTACTGCCCGCGAGGCCGAGGTGCTGCAGCTCATCGCCAAGGGCTACACGGTGCAGCAGACTGCAGCCGCACTGGGGCTGTCGCCCCACACCACCTCGGGTTACGTGAAGGACATCTACCGCAAGCTTCGGGTCAATTCGCGCGCCGAAGCCACGCTGGAGGCCGCGAAGATGGGCCTCGTGTAGCGCTCTTGAGGTTCACACGAAGCTCCGCGCAAGGCGTGTCCAAGGGCGCGCACCGCGCGCGTCCGATCACCTTGGCGAGATCAGCACCGCGCGTCGGAGACCGTGGATCTCACGCGAGCACTTGAGAGCGTGGCCAAGCTCGGAGCCCCGCAGACCATGGACTCAAGCAAGCGCCGCAGGATTCCATCCGCAATCGCAGGAGCGATCCCGACTCTGCCGCGAGTACCACGCACTGCCCGGACTCAGGGCAAGAAAAAAGCCGATCGATTGCTCGATCGGCTTTCCCTGTGTGGCGCGCCCGGAAGGATTCGAACCTCCGACCCCCAAGTTCGTAGCCTGGTGCTCTATCCAACTGAGCTACGGGCGCCTAGAAGCGAAATTATGCGGGGCAACCGCCATTTCGTCAAGCCCCGCGATGCCGTTTTTTGCATCGCTGTGCGAACACGAAACGCACTACACCCCGATGCTTCAGCCGTGGAACAACCGACCACTGCCGGATGCTCTTGGCTCAAATCGAAAGGGGCCTCGCGGCCCCCTCGATGTGCATCTGGCGGAGAGAGAGGGATTCGAACCCTCGATAGAGCTTTTGACCCTATACTCCCTTAGCAGGGGAGCCCCTTCGGCCTCTCGGGCATCTCTCCGGTTTTGCAGGCGCCGGGCCATCAGCCCAACACCGCAGAGCGCGCAACTATAGACGAGCCGCTCGCACTGGTAAAGCCTGATCACGCAGACGGTTCGCCCTCGGCAGGCGCCTTGGTGGCTTCCGTGCTTTCCGAGCGGATTCGCTGGTAGATCTCTTCGCGATGCACGGCAACATCCTTCGGTGCCCCGATGCCGATGCGCACCTGGTTGCCCTTCACGCCCAGCACGGTCACGGTGATCGAATCACCGATCATCAGGGTTTCGCCTACGCGGCGAGTCAGAATCAGCATGCCACCTCTCCTTGCGCCTGTTTCGCAGGGCCTTGGGCGCCTTACCCCCGACGCGACACTCTCGGCGCTTGCAGCAAGCGCGGTGCCTTGCGTCGCCCCACGGCCATGCCGGCCTTCCTTAGTGCACACGCAGCGCGTGTGACATGTCCGAGCGACTATAGCCAAGCGTTCCAGGCTTAGCAATTCCTGAACGGGGCTCGCCAAAGCACGCTACAGGCGGCTGTAGCTCCAGCTCTGCATACGCCCTTCGCGGTAAGGCATGACCCCGTGGAAGGGGCGAGGGTCGGCGTCGAAGACCAGCGGCAGGAAGTGCCGGTCACCTTCCCACATCGGCAGCTCCATCAGCCGCGTGCGCTCGACCCAGACGAGATCACCCTCGGCGTTGCGCTGCGGCACCTCGCCCGAGAAGCGGTCGATCAGGAAGATGAAACCCAGCCAGTCCTCGCCGCGCTTGCCGAAGCCCGGCCAGTTCAAGGTGCCGCGCAGCTGCATGGACAGGCATTCGATGCCGGCTTCTTCAAGGATCTCGCGGCGCATGCCGGCGGCGATGTCCTCCATCGGTTCGAGCTTGCCGCCGAGGCCGTTGTACTTGCCGAGGTGCTGGTCGTCGGCGCGCGCGTTGCGGTGAACCATCAGCACGCGCTGACTGTCGGGCGAGAGCACATAGCCGAGCGTGGCGACGATGGGCGTATAGGGCATGCTGGCGTGCACCTTGGCGGCAGAGCCGGCAAGGATAGCGGCAGCAGCGCGCTGCAGAAACGCAGACGCCCCGCACCAGGCGGGGCGTCTGGAGTCAGTCGAGCGAACTCCTTACTTGATCAGGCGCAGGATGAAGGGGTAGCGGTACGCGACTCCCTCATTGGCCTTGATGCCCGCAAGAATGGCGAAGATCAGCCAGGCGACACACAACACCAGGCCCAGAGGCGCGGTCAGGAAGATGGCGAGCCCAAACGTGATCAGGGTCAGCACGATGAGGGCCAGACCGACCAGAAGAAGGGTCAGGTTGAAGTTCACCGCTTCCTTGCCCTGGTCGTCGATGAAGGCCGATTCGTTCTTCTTGATCTGCCACATCACCAGCGGCGCGATGATGTTGCCGAGCGGAATGAAGAAGCCGATGAGGGCCGAGAGATGCACGAACAGAGCGAACTGCTTCTCGCTGTTATCCGGGCTGAGACCGGCCGGCGGCTCCGGCGGCTGATTGAACGGAACGTTCGGGGTTTCGGGCGTGTCGCTCATCTTCAGCTCCTTGCAAGAAGTGGATTCAACCGGGGCGGTATCCCTACAGCCCGCACGTTGTCGCGCTGTCGGCCAAGGATGTCAAGGAACGCTCAAGAGCCTTCGCCGCCACCCGCAACCGTCATGCGCCCGATCAGGATGGAGCCAGTGCGGATATGTGACCGCGGGTCGATGTCGCCACCGACCGCCTCGATATCGCGGTACATGATCTTCAGGTTGCCCGCGATGGTGAACTCGTCCACAGGCCAGGCGATCTCGCCGTTCTCGATCCAGAAGCCAGCCGCACCACGGGAATAATCGCCGGTGATCGTGCTGACGCCCTGCCCCATCAGCTCGGTCACCAGCAGGCCGCGACGGATACCGCCCAGCAGATCCTCGAAAGGTTCGCCACGGCCTTCGACGATGAGGTTGTGTACGCCGCCGGCATTGCCTGTGCTGGAAAGGCCCAGCTTGCGCGCGCTGTAGCTGCCGAGGATGTAGCGCGCGAGCACGCCATCACGCACCAGGTCGGAGTCCACGGTCGCGACGCCTTCCGCATCGAAGTTCGCCGAGCGCAGTCCGCGCGGGATGCGCGGACGCTCGCGCAGCTGCATCCAGGTCGGCAGGACCTGCTGACCGCAGGCATCCAGCAGGAAGGAGGCCCGCCGGTAAAGGGCACCGCCCGAGGCCGCCGACAGCAGATGGCCGATCAGGCTGCGGGCCACTTCGGGCGCGAACAGCACCGGGAATTCGCCGGTCGGCGCCTCGCGCGGATCGAGCCGACGCAGAGCGCGCTCGGCCGCACGGCGGCCGATGCTTTCCGCGGCTTCGAGGTCCTCCGCGGCGCAAGCGCTGCTGTACCAGTAGTCGCGCTGCATGCCTTCACCCTGGCCGGCGATCAGCGAGCAGCTGATCGAATGGCTGGTGCTGCGCTCCGCCCCGAAGAAACCATGCGAATTGGCGTAGATGCCCAAGCTCGTGCCGCTGCTCACCGAGGCGCCGTCGGAGTTGGACAGCCTCGGATCCACGGACCTGCCGGCCGCCTCGCAGGCCAGCGCGAGCTCGACCGCGGCATCTGCACTGAGCCCCCAGGGGTGCCAGAGGTCCAGATCAGGGAATTCGCGAGCCATGCGCTCGGCGTCGGCCAAGCCCGCGCAGGGGTCGGCTTCCGTATGGCGGGCGATGGCGCAGGCCTGCTGCACGCTGGTCTCGATCGAGCCGAGGTCGAGGTCGGCCGTGCTCGCGCTGCCCTTGCGGCCGCCGAAGAAGACGGTGATCGACAACCCTCGGTCGCGGGTGTGCTCGACGGTCTCGACTTCACCCATGCGCACGTTGACGGAAAGGCCCGAGTCTTCGTTGACGCCAACCTCGGCCTGATCGGCGCCGAGCGCCCTGCAGCGCTTCAGCGCATCCTCGGCCAGCTCGGCCAGACGGGCCATGGATGCATCGATGGAAAGAGCTTGTGCGCCCACTCACGTATCCTTGCTGGTTTGGACCCCGCCGGCGCCCGCCATGAACCGCCACGACGACAGCGAAGAATTTGATTTCGAAGACCGCGGCCCCAGCCGCAGCCAGCAGCGCCGCGACGCCCTGGCCGTGTTCGAGCTGGCCGAGCGGCTGGTGGCATTGTCCGACACCCAGCTGAAAAAGGTGCCGTTGGACGACGCCCTGCGCGCAGCCGTGCAGCATACGCGACGCATCACCCAGCACATCGCCCGCAAGCGCGAGACCCAGTACTTGGCCAAGCTGCTGCGCCGCGACGAGGATGCCGTCGACGCGATCCGCGCGCATCTGGAGATCGACCGCGATGCGCAGCGCCGCGAGAACGCGCGCTTTCATCGCCTCGAAGCCCTGCGCGACCGGCTGATCGACGACGAGTCCGCCCTGACCGAAGTGATCGAGACCTATCCCGAGGCTGACCGCCAGCAGCTGCGTCAGCTGATCCGCAAGGCCCGCGACGAACGCGCCGCCGACCGCCCACCGGCCGCCTACCGCGAGCTGTTCAAGCTGCTGCGCGGCCTGGATGACGCGCAGCTCAAGGCGAACCAAGCCGACGCGGGTCACGAGTCCGAAGACGACGAGGACGGCCGCGACTGATCCCAGCCCGAGGCTGGCCCCACCTCGCGCTCGAACCTGCAGGCTGTGAATCCCCACTCCCCAATCCCGAATCCCGGCCTCCACTGCCCGCACTTCGCCGCGGCCCGCTGCCGCTCCTGCGGCTGGATCCAGCGCGGCTACGCGGAGCAGCTGGCGGACAAGCAGGCGCTGGCCGAGGCGCGCATCCGCGGCTCCCGTCTGCGCTGGCTGCCGCCCCAAGCCAGCGCGCTCAGCGGCTTCCGCAACAAGGCCAAGATGGCGGTGGGCGGCAGCATCGAGTCGCCCATCCTGGGTCTGGTGGATCTCGGGGACCACGCGGTCGATCTCGCTGACTGCTTGCTTTATCCACCCGCCCTGCACGCCGCCTTCGAGCCGCTCCGCGACTTCATACGCGCGGCCCGCATCACGCCCTACTCGCTGGCGGAGCGCCGCGGCGAGCTGAAGTACCTGCTGCTGACGATCGCGCCCTCGGGCGAGCTCGGCCTGCGCTTCGTGCTGCGCTCCAGAGAGCCGCTGTCGCGCATCGAGAAGCACCTGCCGTCGCTCAGGCTTGCCCTGCCCTTGCTGTGCCCGGTCTCGGTGAACCTGCAGCCCGAACACAAGGCCGTGCTGGAAGGCGAGACCGAGATCCTGCTGCCCGGGCCGGACAGCCTGCGCATGGTCCTGAACGGCATTCCGCTGCACTTGAAGCCGCGCAGCTTTTTCCAGACCCACACCGCGCTGGCCGCAGCGCTGTACGCGCAGGCCGCACGCTGGGTCGCCGATCTCAAACCGGACCGCCTGCTGGACCTGTACTGTGGGGTGGGCGGCTTCGGCCTGCACTGCGCGCCGCATGCCATCGCGGTCATCGGCCGGGAAATCAGCCCCGAGGCCATCGCCAGCGCGCAGCGCTCGGCTGACGAACTGGGCCTGTCCAACGCACGTTTCGAAGTCGCCGACGCCAGTGCCGGGGCCGCCGTAGCCGGCACGGTCGACGCCATTGTGGTCAATCCGCCGCGCCGCGGCATCGGCGCGGAGCTGTGCGCGGCGATCGAGGCCAGCACGGCGCAGACGCTCATCTATTCGAGCTGCAATGTCGACAGTCTGGCTGCGGATCTGGCACGCCTGCCTTCGTTCGCGCCCGTCGAGGCGCAGGTGCTGGACCTGTTCCCGCACACCAGCCACTTCGAAACTCTGGTCTTGCTGCGGCGACAAGCGGCTTGAAAACCGCCCCGCCCCGCCCCATTCCGGGGCGGCTGGTGCTCACGCACCCTTGATCCCCACCTGAACCCGGAGGCCCCATGAGCCAGGTCGAGACCCATGCCTTCCAGGCCGAGACCCGCGAGGTCCTGAAGCTCGTCATCCACTCGCTGTACTCGCACAAGGAGATCTTCCTGCGCGAGCTGATCTCCAACGCCTCGGACGCCTGCGACAAGCTGCGCTTCGAAGCGGTCACCGATGCCAGCCTACTGGGCGGCGACGGTGATCCGGCGATCGAGCTGGTGGTGGATGCGCAGGCGCGCACGCTGGAGATCCGCGACACCGGCATCGGCATGAGCCGGCAGGAGCTGATCGAGCACCTCGGCACCATCGCCCGCTCGGGCACCCGCGCCTTCATGGCCCAGCTTTCGGAA
The DNA here is from genome assembly GCF_900101825.1 of Aquimonas voraii. Lineage (GTDB taxonomy): Bacteria > Pseudomonadota > Gammaproteobacteria > Xanthomonadales > Xanthomonadaceae > Aquimonas > Aquimonas voraii. Next base: position 383,164 of record NZ_FNAG01000001.1, on the reverse strand, counting down.
GCGCAGAAGGGCGATGCCCAGCTGATCGGCCAGTTCGGCGTCGGATTCTATTCCGCCTTCATCGTCGCCGACCGCGTCGATGTCGTCAGCCGCCGCGCCGGCAGCGACGAAGCCTGGCGCTGGAGCTCGGACGGCAGCGGCGAGTTCACCCTGGAGCCGGCCGAACGCGCCCAGCGCGGCAGCTCGGTGATCCTGCACCTGAAGCCTGAGGAAGATGAGTTCCTGCAGGCCTGGACACTGAAATCGCTGGTGCGCCGCTACAGCGACCACATCGCGTTTCCGATCCGCATGGCCAAGCCGGTCGAGGCCAAGGAGGGCGAGGAAGCTGCAGCGCCCGAGCTGGAAACCCTCAACGAGGCCAAGGCCCTGTGGACCCTGCCCAAGGCCGAGATCAAGGACGAGGACTACCAGGCCTTCTACAAGCACATCAGCCACGACTTCGCCGATGCGCTGGCCTGGACCCACAACCGGGTCGAGGGCAATCAGAACTTCACCAGTCTGCTGTATGTGCCCGAGCGCGCGCCCTTCGATTTCCAGTTCGACCGCGACCAGCGCAAGGGGCTGAAGCTCTACGTCAAGCGCGTCTTCATCATGGATGCCTCGGAGCAGATGCTGCCCAGCTACCTGCGCTTCGTGCGCGGCGTGGTCGACTCCGACGACCTGCCGCTGAACGTTTCGCGCGAGCTGCTGCAGAACAACCGCCAGATCGAGAAGCTGAAGTCGGCCGTTTCCCGCCGCGTCCTCGACCTGCTGGATCGACTGGCCCGCGAGGACGGCGACAAGTATCTGAAGTTCTGGAACGCCTTCGGCAGCGTGCTCAAGGAAGGCGTCAGCGAGGACACCGCCAACGCCGAGCGCATCGCCAAGCTGCTGCGCTTCGCCAGTACCAAGAGCGCCTCGGCCGACCAGCTGCATTCGCTGGAGGACTACGTGGCGCGCATGCCGACCGGGCAGAAGGCGATCTACTATCTCACCGCCGATGGCTGGACGGCGGCTGCGAACAGCCCGCAGCTGGAGGCGCTGAAGGCACGCGGCATCGAGGTGCTGCTGATGCACGAGCGCATCGACGAGTGGATGAGCGGCTATCTGCGCGAGTTCGACGGCAAGCCGATGAAGAACATCGCCAAGGGCGAACTCGACCTCGGCGACCTGCCCGATGCCGCGGAAGTGAAGAAACAGCATGAGGAAGCCAGCAAGGCGGCGGCGCCGCTGCTGGAAGGCCTGAAAGCCGCGCTGGGCGAGCGCGTGCGCGAGGTGCGGGTGTCGCAGCGCCTCACCGAGTCGCCGTCCTGCCTGGTGCTGGAGGAATACGACATGGCCCTGCACCTGCAGCGGATGATGCGCGCCGCCGGCCACGACGTGCCCACGCCCAAGCCGATCCTCGAGATCAATCCGCAGCACGCCCTGCTCAAGCGCTTCGAGAGCGAGAGCGAAGGCGAGCGTCGCGAGGAGCTGGCCCTGGTCCTGTTCGAGCAGGCCCAGCTGGCCGAGGGCGCGCCGCTGGAGGATCCGGCCGGCTTCATCCGTCGCGTCAATCGCCTGCTGCTCGCGGCGTGAGCGGACCCGGTTCGACAGGCTCGATCGAGGCGGACAGCGTCCGCCTCGACGTTTGGCTGTGGGCGGCGCGCTGGTTCAAGACCCGGGCGCTCGCCAAGGCACAGATCGAGGCGCACCGGATCGAGGTCGACGGCCAACCGGCCAAGCCCTCGCGCGGCGTGCGTATCGGCACCAGACTCGCGATCGAACGCGCTGGAGAGCGCTACGAGGTCCAAGTTCTTGGGATCTCCGACACCCGCGGGCCGGCCCCGGTGGCGCAGGCTCTGTACCTCGAATCCGAGGCCTCGAAGGCACGCCGCCTCGAACAGGCCGCACTGCGCGCCGCTGAGCGCGCCGGCTACCAGGCGCCGGAAACGCGCCCGAACAAGAAAGCCCGCCGCCTGATCCGCGCGCTGGGCGATATCGAGATGCTATAGGGTGGGCCCTGGCCCACCATAAGCTCCACACCGCCCCACCCTTGAGTCACCACGCCTCGCGCGCGCGGCACGTGGGGCCGTTTCGCTGCACATCCCTGGTCCAGAGCCGCGGCGGCGCAGCCAACCACCGACGACGGAGCCATGCCTGAAGCATGGTCGAGGCCATGGTGGGCCAGGGCCCATCCTGTGAGTCGACGCGACCGTGCCGCACGCCGGCGATCCAATACGCGCCGCTCACGACTCCCTCGAAACGCCCGATCTCCGCCCGATTTCTTCGCATTCCCTGCACCGCTGTGCAGCAGAGATCGTCGCGAACCGCTAGAATGCGGCGGTTTTGTGCCGCCGGAGAGCCCCAGTGAACAGCGCCCCCCTGAAGTATCGACGCGTCCTGCTCAAGCTCTCCGGTGAAGCCCTGATGGGCCGATTCGATTACGGCATCGACCCCGAGGTCATCCGTGGGCTCGCGCAGGAGGTGCTGGACGCGAGCCGGGCCGGCGCCGAAATCGGACTCGTCATCGGCGGCGGCAACATCTTCCGCGGCGCGGGTCTGGCCGCCGCCGGCATGGACCGCGTCACCGGCGACCACATGGGCATGCTGGCGACGATCATGAACGCGCTGGCCATGCAGGACGCGATCGAGAAGATCGGCGGATACGCCCGCGTGATGAGCGCCATCAAGATCAATGCCGTGGCCGAGGACTACATCCGCCGCCGGGCGGTGCGCCACATCGAGAAAGGCCGGATCGCGATCTTCGCCGCCGGCACCGGCAACCCCTTCTTCACCACCGACTCCGCCGCCGCCCTGCGCGCGGTCGAGATCGGCGCCAACCTGATGCTGAAGGCGACCAAAGTCGACGGCGTCTACGACTCGGACCCGAAGAAGAACCCCGAAGCCAAGCGCTACGAGCGCCTGAGCTACGAGGACGTCATCACCCGCAATTTGCAGGTGATGGACACCGCCGCCATCGCCCTCTGCCGCGACTACGGCATGCCGATGCGGGTCTACGACATGGGCGTGCCCGGCAACCTGATGCGCATCCTGCGCGGCGAGCCGATCGGCACCCTGGTCGATCGCGGCGCCTGAGGCGCTGGTTGCACTGCGGATTGCCAGTGCGCCGGGCTGCGCCTATAAACCACCACCCCATTTGAACAGGCCGGCGCCCTGCCGCCCGCCGACCGAGGCCACCGCCATGCTGAACGACATCAAGAAAAACGCCCAGGACCGCATGCAGAAGAGTGTCGAGGCGCTGCGCTTCGAACTGACCAAGCTGCGCACCGGCCGCGCATCCACGGCCCTGGTCGACCACCTCAAGGTCAACTACTACGGCTCGGACATGCCGCTGTCGCAGGTCGCCTCGGTGGCCATCGCCGACGCCCGTTCGATCACGATCACCCCCTGGGAAAAAGCCATGGTCGGCCCGATCGAGAAGGCCATCCACGCCTCCGACCTCGGCCTGACCCCGAACACCGCCGGCACGGTCATCCGCATCAACCTGCCGCCGCTCACCGAAGAGCGCCGCAAAGAGCTTTCCAAGCACGTGGCCGGCGAGGGCGAGAACACCAAGGTGGCGATCCGCAACATCCGCCGCGACGCGATCCAGCAGGTCAAGGAGCTGCTCAAGGCCAAGACCATCAGCGAGGACGAGGAGCGTCGCGCCGAGACCGACATCCAGACCCTGACCGACCGCTTCGTCAAGGACGTCGACGGCGTGGTCAAGGCCAAGGAAGACGAGCTGATGGCGGTCTGAGCGGGCGCCCCAAGGCTCCCGCCGGCATGTTCGCCGCCCCATCGAACGAGGCCACCGCCGCATCGGTGCCCCGCCACCTCGCTGTCATCATGGACGGCAACGGTCGCTGGGCGAAGCTGCGTGGCCGCCCGCGCACGCTGGGCCATCGCGCCGGCGCGCGCGCAGTCAACCTGTGTATCGACTGGTGCATCGAGCGCGGCATCGCTGCGCTCACCCTGTTCGCCTTCTCCAGCGAGAACTGGCAGCGCCCGGCCGAGGAGGTCTCGGCGCTCATGGGTCTGTTCCTGCGCGCCCTGGATCGCGAGGTCGAGGAGCTGCACCGGCGCAGCGTGCGCCTGCGCTTCATCGGCGAACGCGGCCATTTCAAGCCCGAGCTGCAGGCCCGCATGGACCGCGCGGAAGCGCTGACGGCCGGCAACGCCGGACTGCAGCTCAGCATCGCCGCCAGCTACGGCGGCCGTTGGGACATCGCTCGTGCGGCCCGGCGCCTGGCCGATCGGGTGGCGAACGGCGAGTTGGAGCCCGGGCAGATCGACGAAGCCCTGCTGCACGCCGAAACCTGCCTCGCAGAACTGCCGCCACCAGACCTGTTCCTGCGCACCGGCGGCGATCAGCGGATCAGCAACTTCCTGCTCTGGCAGTTGGCCTACACCGAGCTGTATTTCACCGAGACCCTGTGGCCCGACCTCAGCCGCGAGGTGCTGGACGAGGCCCTGGCCGTCTATGCCAGCCGCGAGCGCCGCTTCGGCCGCACCAGCGAACAGCTGAAGGAGACCTTCCAATGAACCAGCGCGTCACCACCGCGCTGCTGATGGCGCCGCTGGCGATCAGCGCCGTGCTTTGGCTGCCCACGTCCATTCTCATGCCGCTGGTGGCGGTGATCTTTCTCGTGGCCGCTTGGGAATGGGCCGCTCTGATCGGCATTGAAGGCGCGGCCGGGCGCGCTGCGGTACTGCTGCCGCCGGCCGCGCTGATGGCCTGGCTCTCACACCAGAGCAGCCACCTGCACAACCTGTACCCGCTGGTCGCCCTGATCGGCTGCGTCTGGTGGCTGCTCGCCACGCTGTGGCTGGCGCGCCCCCGTCTGCTGGCCGGCGATGCGCCGGCGAAGCGCGGCGCCAAGCTGGTGATCCTGCTGCTGCTGATCGTACCGGCCTGGACCGGCCTCGCCCTGCTGCATGCCGACGAACCCGTGGGCCCGCGCTGGGCCCTGTTCGCGGTGGCCCTCGTCTGGGCGGCCGACACGGGCGCCTTCTACGCCGGCACCCGGCTTGGCGGCCGCAAACTGTGTCCGTCGATCAGCCCGGGCAAGACCTGGGCCGGATTCTGGGGCGGCCTGGCCGCGGCCCTGCTGCTGTCGATCCTCTGCTTCGCCCTGCTCGGACTTGGCGTGAGTCAACTGCCGGCGCTGCTGCTGCTGACCTTGGTCACCGCGCTGGCCTCCGTGCTGGGCGATCTGTTCGAGAGCGTGATCAAGCGCCAGGGCGGCGCCAAGGATTCGGGCCACCTGATCCCCGGTCACGGCGGCGTGTTCGACCGTGTCGACAGCGTGGTGGCAGCGCTGCCGGTGTTCGCGGTTGGCAAGGTCTGGTTGGGCCTATGAGGCGGGTTGCCGTGTTCGGCGCCACCGGCTCGATCGGCGGCAGCGCCCTCGATGTGATCGGCCGCCATCCCGAACGCTTCCAGGCGACGGTACTCAGCGCCCACAGCCAGGTCGACGCGCTGCTGGCGCTGTGCGAACGGCATCGACCGGAACTCGCCATCATCGCCGACCCGGCGGGCTTGCCCGCATTGGCGTCTGGACTGAAGGCCCGCGGCATCGCCACGGAGGCCGCCGCTGGCACCGAGGCCTTGGAAGCCGCCGCCCGCTCCGGGCTCTGCGACACCGTGCTGGCAGCGATCGTCGGTGCCGCCGGCCTGCCCTCGACCTTGGCCGCGGCCGAGGCCGGCAAGCGCCTGCTGCTGGCCAACAAGGAAAGCATCGTGGTCGCCGGTGCCCTGCTGATGGACGCGGTCCGGCGCTCGGGCGCCGAGCTGATCCCGGTCGACTCCGAGCACAGCGCGCTGTTCCAGTGCCTGCCACAGCCGGCGGTGGGCCGAGGCTTCGATGGGCGCCTGCGCCGGCTTGTGCTGACGGCCTCGGGCGGTCCCTTCCGCGGCCGCAAGCGCGCGGAGCTTGCTCAGATCACGCCGGAGCAGGCCTGCGCGCACCCGAACTGGAGCATGGGCCGCAAGATCTCGGTCGACTCGGCCAGCCTGATGAACAAAGGTCTGGAAGTCATCGAGGCCCACTGGCTGTTCGGCGCTCCGGCCGAGCGCATTGAAGTCGTGGTGCACCCGCAGAGCATCGTGCACTCCCTGGTCGAGTACCTTGACGGCTCCCTGCTCGCCCAGCTCGGCCCGCCCGACATGCGCACCGCCATCGCCTGCGCGCTGGCCTGGCCCGAGCGCGTCGAGGCCGGCGTCTCCGCGCTGGATCTCGTGAAGATGGGCCGGCTCGACTTCGAGGCCCCGGACACTGAGGCCTTCCCCTGCCTGCGCCTGGCCTTCGAGGCCCTGCGCGCCGGTCCGGCCGCCACGACCTGCCTGAACGCGGCCAATGAAGAGGCGGTTTCAGGCTTTCTTCAGGGCCGCTTGGGCTTTCTAGGCATCCCCGAGCTGATCGATGCCAGCCTGCAGAGGTTCGGCGGCGAGCGTGCCGACAGCCTGCCCGCCCTGCTTGATCTGGACACCCGGGTGCGCGCGCATGCGCGCAAGCAGCTCCGCTGAAGCCCTCACCAAGGAAGCGAAGACCGCTCATGCAGGACATCGTCGGTTCCATCTGGTGGCTGATCGTCAGCCTCGGAATTCTGGTGACCTTCCACGAATTCGGACACTACTGGGTGGCGCGCCGCTGCGGCGTGCGCGTCCTGCGCTTCTCGGTCGGCTTCGGCAAGCCACTCTGGAAGCGCATCGGCCGGGACGGCACCGAGTACGTGATCGCCGCCCTGCCCCTGGGGGGCTACGTCAAGATGCTGGACGAGCGCGAGGCCGACGTGCCTGTCGACCAGCTCGACCAGGCCTTCAACCGCAAGTCGGTGGCCCAGCGCATCGCCATCGTCGCCGCCGGCCCGATCTTCAATCTGCTGCTGTGCCTGCTGCTGCTGTGGGGCATGTTCCTGGTCGGCAAGGGCGACTATCAGCCGCTGGTCGGTCGCGCGGACGGCATCGCCGCCGAAGCCGGTTTCGCTCCGGGTGACCGCATCCTGCGCATTGGCGACCAAGCGGCGCAGACCTGGACCCATGTCGCCATGAGCCTGATGGGCGCCGCCCTGGACCGCCGCACCATCGCCATCGAAGTCACCGATGCGGACGGCCAGGCGCAGATCCGCCAGCTCGAACTGGGCCGCCTGCCGGCTGAGCTCAAGGAAACCGAGCTGATGCGCGAGATCGGCCTGGTACCTCAGCAGATCCTGCTGCCGCCGGTGATCGGCCTGGTCGCCCCGGGCTCGCCCGCCGAAGCGGCCGGACTCAAACCCGGCGACCGCATCCGCAGCCTCGACGGTGCAGCACTCCGTGGCTTCGACGAGGTGGCCCCCAAGGTGCGGGCCGCGGGTGAAGCCGGGCGGGCGGTGATCGCCTCGATCGAGCGCGAGGGGGGTTTCTTCGAGGTCAGCCTGCGCCCGGAAGCCAGCGGCGAAGGAGAAGCGCGCACCTGGCGGATCGGCGTGGGTGCGGCGGCGACAACGGCCCAGCATGACGCGCTGCTGCGCTACGGCCCGGTCGAAGCGGTGGGTGCCGCCTTCAGCGAAACCTGGCGCCTGACCACGGCGACCTTCGGCATGCTCTATCGCATGGTGACGGGTGCGGCCTCGCTGCAGAACCTGTCCGGCCCGATCTCGATCGCCCAGTACGCCAACGACTCGGCCCAGCGCGGCTTGGCCTGGTTCCTGTTCTTCCTCGGCGTGCTCTCGCTGAGCCTGTGCATCATGAACCTCCTGCCCATACCGATCTTGGACGGGGGTCACCTGCTGTATTACCTTATCGAAGCGATCAAAGGCGCGCCGGTCAGCGAGAAGTCCCTGATCCTCGGCCAGTATGTCGGCTTGGCAATGCTGGGCGGCCTCATGGCCCTCGCGTTCTACAACGACATCCTGCGCCTGTTCAGTTCTTGAGCCGGAAAGACGCCTCCGCCGAACGGGCCGCCCTACCCGCCCGGCACCCCACCGCCCCCTGCCGGGGAGCCCGTACGACGGGTCTCTCCCATGGGGTATGTATGCCTGCTGCTGCGCTGCAATCGCGGACGGGCGGCCTTGAACGGAAACGGACCCGATGAGCAACAGATACACCGCGCTCCCCCTGCTGGCTTTCATGATCGCCGCGCCCGTGCAGGCCCAGAGCTTCGAGCCCTTCGTCATCACCGACATCCGCATCGACGGACTGCAGCGGATCTCGGCCGGCACCGTTTTCACCTACCTGCCGCTGGAGTTGGGCGACCGCGTCGGCCGCGGCGAAGCCGCCGACGCCATCCGCGCGCTGTTCCGCACCGGCTTCTTCAGCGACGTGCGCCTCGACCGCCAGGGCAACGGCATCCTGGTGGTGACGGTCACCGAGCGACCGGCGATCAACACGATCACGCTGTCGGGCAACAAGGACATAAAGACCGAGGAGCTGATGAAGGGCCTCTCGGGCATTGGCCTGTCCGAGGGCGAGACCTTCAACCAGCTGCAGCTGGACAAGGTCACCCAGGAGCTGACCCGGCAGTACAACAACCGCGGCAAGTACAACGTTTCGATCAGCCCGACGGTGAGTCAGCTCGACCGCAACCGCGTCGACATCAAGATCGACGTGAAGGAAGGCCGCGCCGCCAAGATCAAGCACCTGAACCTGGTCGGCAACAAGACCTTCAGCACCGAGGAGATCCTGGACGAGTGGGAGTCCGGCACCACCAACTGGCTGTCCTGGTACCGCCAGGATGACCAGTACTCCCGCGAGAAGCTCTCGGGCGACCTGGAGAAGCTGACCTCGTTCTACCTCGACCGCGGCTACGTCGATTTCAACATCGAATCCAGCCAGGTCTCGATCAGCCCCGATCGCCGCGACATGTACATCACCGCCAGCGTCACCGAAGGTGAGGTTTACACGGTCGATGACGTCAAAGTGTCCGGCGACACCATCATCCCCGTCGAGGACATGGAGAAGCTGGTGTTCATCGCCGAAGGCCAGACCTTCTCGCGGCGCCTGCTCGAGTTCACCTCGGACGCGATGACCAACACCCTGTCGAACATCGGCTACGCCTTCGCCAGCGTGAACCCGGTGCCCACGATCGACCGCGAGAACCGCAAGGTCTCGATCAACTTCGTGGTCGATCCCGGCAAGCGCGTCAACGTCCGCCGCATCGTGTTCAAGGGCAATACCCGCACCTCGGACGAGGTGCTTCGACGGGAGATGCGCCAGTTCGAGGGCATGTGGTTCTCGCAGGCGGCCATCGACCGCAGCAAGATCCGCCTGCAGCGCCTCGGCTTTTTCGACGACGTCACCATCGACACCCCGCAGGTGCCGGGCACCGACGACCAGGTGGATATCGAGATCAGCGTGACCGAGCGCACTTCGGGCAGCTTCCAGTTCGGTCTGGGCTACTCGCAGTTCAGCGGCCTGATCACCACCGTCGCCGTGCAGCAGAACAACTTCTTCGGCACCGGCAACCAGATCGGCGTGACGGTGCAGAACAACAGCTTCGTCAAGCGCATGGACTTCTCCTACTTCGACCCGTACTTCACCGAAGACGGCGTCTCGGTGGGCTACAACATGAGCTACCGCGAGCTCGACCAGGTCGACGCCAACCTCGCCAATTTCCGCTCCGACTCCGGCAGCTTCCGCGCCATCTTCGGCCTGCCCATCACCGAAACCGACACGGTGGGCCTGTCCTTTGGCATTGATCGGAACACGATCTTCCCGTCCGAGGGGTTCACGCCGCAGTCCATCATTGACTACATCAACGCCTTGGAGCGCCGCACCTTCAATTCATGGCGCACCGAGCTGTCGTGGTCACGCAATTCGACCAACGCTTTCTTCAACCCGACCCGTGGCACCTTCCAGCGCGTGGCGGCCGAAGTCACCCTGCCGGGCTCGACGGTCGAGTACTACAAGCTCAGCTACGAGTTCAACCGCTACTGGCCGCTCAGTCGTCACCTGGTGCTGCTGACTCGCGCCGACATCGGCTATGGCGACAGCTACGGTGACAGGAAGGAACGGCTCCTCGATGTCGTCGATGGACAGGGAAATACGTCCCAGCGTCTGATCGTGGCCGACGGCCTCCCCTTCTTCGAGAATTTCTACGCAGGCGGCGAGCGCTCGATCCGCGGCTTCGAGACCAACACTCTGGGGCCGGTCGGCTTCGGCACGCTCGCGCCCACCACCCGTCAGCCGCTGGGCGGCTCCTTGAAGACCGTGGGCAGCCTGGAGTTCATCTTCCCGACCCTGCTCGACTCCAACAGCGCCCGCGTCTCCGCTTTTGTCGACTTCGGCAACGTCTTCGCCGGCACTGAGAACTTCAGCAGCAGCGATGTGCGCGCCAGCGCGGGCATCGCCCTGCAATGGCAGGCGCCGATCGGGCCGATCGTGATCAGCTGGGCGCAGCCGCTGAAGTACGACCGCGAGATTGATCGCGTCGAGAAGCTTCAGTTCACCTTCGGCACGCTGTTCTGAGGATGACCGGAACGCACTGACGGACCGCGCCCCCATGCCCCGCCACCCGCGCGCCCTTCGGCCGCCCGTCACCACGGGTGCGGGTCGGGCGTGGCTGGGCGCGCTGGCGCTTGGCGCACTGCTGCTCGGCGGGCCGGACATCGCCTCAACGCAGGACGCGGCGCCCACGCGCATCGCCTATGTGGACATGAAGCGGCTGATCGATGACTCGCCACAGGTGCGCGAGGCGCGCGCCCGACTGCAAAGGGAGTTCGACGCCAGCGTGGCCTTGCTGCGCGAGGACGAGCGCCGGCTCGCAGGTCTCGACCAGCGCCTGCAGGCAGCGAATGGCGACGAAGCCACGCGCCTGCGCGCCGAGGCCGATCCCCTGCGCCGCTCGGTGGAGCGCACCCGCGAACGCCTGCGCAACGAGCTGGAGACGCGCAGCGAACAGGAGGTCCAGCGCGCCTGGCCGGTGCTGAACGAGGCGATCGCCAACTACGCGCGAGACAACGGCCTGGATCTGGTGATCTCCAGCGGCGCTCTGTATGTCTCAGGACGCGTCGACATCACCGATCGCGTGCTCGACCTGCTCGAACGCGAACGGGCAGTGGACGAACGCCCGTGAGCATCCCGGGATTCACGCTGGCGGAGCTGGCCGAGCGCTTCGGGCTGGAGCTGCGTGGCGCCGGCGAGCTGCGCATCGAGGGCGTGGGCACACTCGCCAATGCCTACTCTGGCCAGCTCAGCTTCCTGGCCAACCCGAGCTATCGCAAGGAGCTCGCCCACACCGGCGCCTCGGCCGTCGTGCTGCGCGCCGATGCGGCCGATTCGGCGCCCTGTGCGGTGCTGGTCGCCCGCGACCCCTATGTGGCCTTCGCCGAAATCGCCGCCCTGTTCGAGCCGCAGCCGGCCTACGCCGCCGGCGTACATCCGACCGCCGTGATCGATCCGAGCGCGGAGATCGCCGCTGACGCCAGCATCGGTCCGCACTGCAGCGTGGGTGCACGCTCGCGCATCGGAGCCGGCGTCATGCTCGGTCCGGGCTGTGTGATCGGCGAGGACTGCAGCATCGGCGCCGGCAGCGTGCTGGTCGCGCGGGTGACCCTGGTGACCCGCGTGCGCCTCGGCCAGCGCGTGCGCATCCACCCGGGTGCCGTGCTCGGCGCGGACGGCTTTGGTCTGGCCATGAAGGCCGGCCACTGGATCAAAGTGCCGCAGTTGGGCGGCGTCGAGATCGGCGATGACTGCGAGATTGGCGCCAACACCTGCATCGACCGCGGCGCGCTGGAGGACACCCGGCTCGGCGTGGACGTGCGCATCGACAACCTCGTGCAGATCGGCCACAACGTGGTGATCGGCGACCATACGGCGGTGGCAGGGTGCGCGGCGATCGCCGGATCGGCGAAAATCGGCCGCTACTGCCTGATCGGCGGCGGCGTGGGCATCGTTGGCCACCTCAGCATCTGCGACAAAGTGACCCTGACCGCGCGCTCGCTGGTGAGCAGCAGCATCGATCAACCGGGCCAGTACTCCTCCGGCGTGCCGCTGCAGGAGAGCCGGCTGTGGCGTCGAAACGCCGCCCGCTTCCGCCAGCTCGACCAGCTCGCGCGCCGCGTGCTGCGCGAAGGCCGCGAGAACAACAACGACAAGGACCCATCGAGCTCATGAGCGAGCCCTACCTGCCCGAACTGCCGGTCGACGTGACCCGGATCATGGGCATCCTGCCGCACCGCTACCCCTTTCTGCTGGTCGACCGCGTGCTCGAACTGGAGCCGCGTCAGCGCATCCGCGCGATCAAGAACGTGACGATCAACGAGCCCTTCTTCCAGGGTCACTTCCCGGGTCATCCTGTTATGCCCGGCGTGCTGGTGGTCGAGGCCCTGGCCCAGGCCTCGGGCCTCTTGACCCAGCTGTCCGAGCCGCCCAAGCCGGCCGGCGAGGAGCCGATCTTCTACCTGGTGCGCGTCGACAAGGCGCGCTTCGCGCGCACCGTCGTTCCCGGCGACCAGCTGGTGCTGGAGTCGGTGCAGAAGCGCATGCGCATGGGCATGGGCCAGTACGAGTGCGTGGCCACGGTCGACGGCCGCGAGGTGGCCTGCTGCGAGCTGCTCTGCGCGGAGCGCGCGGCATGAGCGTGCATCCGAGCGCCGTCATCCATCCGGGGGCGAAGCTCGGCGAAGGCGTCGAGATCGGCCCCTTCTGCGTGATCGGCGACGAGGTCGAAATCGGCGCCGGCACCCGCATCGACTCGCACGTGGTGATCCACGGCCCCACCCGCCTCGGCCGCGACAACCGCATTCACAGCTTCGCCGCGATCGGCGGCGAGCCGCAGGACAAGAAGTTCCGCGGCGAGCGCTGCGAGCTGGTGATTGGCGACCGCAACCTGATCCGCGAGTTCGTCACCATCAACCGTGGCACCGCCGATGACGAGGGCATCACCTCGATCGGCGACGACAACTGGATCATGGCCTACGTGCACATCGCGCACGACTGCCGAATCGGCAACAACAACACCTTCGCCAACGCCGCCTCGATGGCCGGCCATGTGCACATCGGCAACCAGGTGATCCTCGGCGGCTTCAGCCTGATCCACCAGTTCTGCAAGGTCGGCGACCACGCCTTCACCGCGATGGGCGCCTCGGTCAACCGCGACGTGCCGCCCTATGTCATGGTCGCCGGCGAGTACGCGCAGCCGCGCGGCATCAACGCCGAGGGCCTGAAGCGTCGCGGTTTCAGCGCGGAGCGCATCGCCGCGATCAAGCGCAGCTACCGCACCCTCTATATGGCCGGCCTGCCGCTGGCCGAAGCGCGCGCCAAGATCGCCGACGAGGCCCAGGCCTCGGAGGATCTCAAGCTGCTGCTCGACTTCATCGACGGCAGCACGCGCAGCCTGATCCGCTGATGGACGCAGCGCGGCCCGCGCCGGTCATCGCGCTGGTGGCGGGCGAGGCCTCCGGCGACCTGCTCGGCGCCGATCTGATCCGCGCCCTGCGCCAGCGCTACCCGCAGGCCCGCTTCGTCGGCGTCGGCGGCCCGCAGATGCGCGCCGAAGGCTTCGAGAGCTGGTGGGACTGCAGCGAGCTCGCAGTGATGGGCCTCACCGAAGTGCTGCGCCACCTGCCGCGCCTGCTGAGGCTGCGCCACCAGCTGCGCGCGCGCCTGCTGCGTCTGCGGCCCGATGTCTTCGTCGGCATCGACGCGCCCGACTTCAACCTGGGCCTTGAGCGCCGCCTGAAGCAGGCGGGCCTGCGCACCGTCCACTACGTCAGCCCCTCGGTCTGGGCCTGGCGGCGCGAGCGCGCGGCCAAGCTCGGCCACTCGGCCGACCGCGTGCTCTGCCTGTTCCCGATGGAGCCGCCGATCTACGCCGAGTACGGCGTGGACGCCCGTTTCATCGGCCATCCGCTGGCCGAGCAGTACCCGCTTCCACATGATCGGGCTGCGGCGCGAGCGGCACTCGGAATCGCTGCCGATGCCCGACTGCTCGCCCTGCTGCCCGGCAGCCGGCTCGGCGAGATCGGCCGCATCGGCGCCGACTTCATCGCCACCGCCGCGCGCCTGCAGGCCACGCGCCCGCATTTGCAGATCATCGCGCCGATGGCGAATGCGGCCTGTCGGGCCGCCTTCGAGGCGCAGCTCGCGAGCGCCAGCGCGTCGCCGCGCATCCGCCTGCTCGACGGACAGTCTTCGCTGGCCCTGCGCGCGGCCGATGTGGTGTTGCTGGCCTCGGGCACGGCCGCCCTCGAAGCCCTGCTGGCCGGCACGCCGATGGTGGTGGGCTACCGCATCAGCGCGCTGACCCACTGGATCGTGCGGAGCTTCGGCCTGCTCAAGGTGAGCCACTTCAGCCTGCCCAATGCGCTCGCCGGCGGCGCGCTGGTGCCGGAGTGCATGCAAGACGACTGCCGGCCAGAGGTGCTGGAGCGCGCGCTGGCGCCGCTGCTGGATTCGCCCGCCGCGGCCGCGGCGCAGACCGAGGCCTTCGCCCGCCTCCACGCCGAGCTGAAGCAGGGCGCCAGCGCGAGCGCCGCGACCGCGATCGCCGAGTTGATCGATGCGCACTGAGCCCGTCGGTGACCCGCCGTGCAGCGCGCGCACGCCCGGCATCGCCGGCGTCGACGAGGCCGGACGCGGCCCGCTGGCGGGCCCGCTGGTGGTGGCCGCGGTGGTCCTCGATCCCATGCGACCGATCGACGGGCTGGGCGACTCCAAGCGGCTCAGCGAGAAGCGCCGCGAGGCCCTGTTCGATCAGATCATCGAGCGTTCCATGGCCTGGCAGATCGTGCACATCGAGCCGGCCGAGATCGACGCGCTCAACATCTACCGCGCCACCCTGGAAGGCATGCGTCGCGCGGTCTGCGGCCTGCCCATCCCCCCCGTGCTGGCGCGGATCGATGGCAATGCGATCCCGCCCGGCCTGCCCTGCCCAGCCGAAGCCTGGGTCAAGGGCGATGCCCGCGATCCGGCCATCGGCGCGGCCTCGATCCTCGCCAAGGTCAGCCGCGATCGCGCCATGCTCACCCTGGCCGAGCGCTTCCCCGAGTACGGATTCGCCGCCCACAAGGGCTACCCGGTGCCCGGGCATTTCGAGGCGCTGCGCGCCTTCGGGCCCTGCCCCGCCCATCGCCGCAGCTTCGCGCCGGTGCGCGAGGCCGCCGCGACGCAGCCAGCGCAGGGCCGCCTGCTGGCCGATTGAGGCCGAGCACTGCCCGCCTCGCCCCTGCGCGCTCCGTCGCTGCAGGGTCTGTGTGCGTCGAGCCGGGACGCCACGCTGGCTTGAATTCCCGAGCGCCGAATCCGGTGCTGCCAAGGCCGCATGGTCAGGCCGCAGAGTCCGTCGTAGCATCGGGCCCTTGCCCGCCGCCCCCGGCTTTCGATCTCCGCCCTGCATGCGGCCGACCCGCCCGTCTCGACCCACTCCACTCCGGGTTGCCCTCGCCGCCCTTGCCGCCCCCGTGGCCGGCTTCGCATCAACGGTTCCGTCGCAGCCGGCCGCCTCCGGTTTCAGCGCCGGTTTCTGGACCGGCTTCGCCAGCGCCGCCGCGCTCGGCGCACTGGCCCTGCTCGGACAGCGCCGCGCCCATCGCCGCCAGCAGCACGCACTGGCGGAGCAACGCCAAAAAGAGCTCGACCAGGTGGTGGCGCGGCGCACGGCGGATCTGGTGAATGCCAACCGCACGCTGCGCGATCTTGCCGACACCGATGCCCTGACCGGGGTGTCCAACCGCCGGCATTTCGACCGCCTGCTGCGCGAAGGCGTCGAACGCGCCCTGCTGACCGGCCGCCGGCTGTCGGTGCTGCTGATCGACGTCGATCACTTCAAGCAGGTCAACGACCGCGAAGGCCATCTCGCCGGCGATGAAGTGCTGCGCCAGCTGGGCCAGCTGCTGCAGCGGGCGGTGCGCAGCGACACCGTGGTGGCCCGCTACGGCGGCGAGGAATTCGCAGTGATCACGCCAAGTGGCCTCGCCGAAGCGGTCGGTCTGGCCGAACGCCTGCGCCGGGCCGTCGAGGCGGATTCACGGATCCGCGTCAGCCTCGGCGTGGCCAGCTTCGAGCCCAAGCTTGATGGCGACGAGCCCGCCCTGCTCGCACGCGCCGATCGCGCGCTCTACGCGGCCAAGGCCGCGGGCCGCAATCGGGTCGAATCCGATCCGCCGGGGGCGCCAGTCACACCGCAGGCGCGCCGCGGCGCAGCCATCGCCGCGGATTGACCTCGGAGCGTGTGAAAAAGCCCAGACGCCGTAGCGAGAGCGCCTCTGGGTGTTCGTGGCAAAGCGCGATAGGTGAATTCAAGGGAGTTTGGCGAGCGAGTGACCGCGGAATTCGCGTAGCGCGCTGCCGCCACGGGCGGCCAGAGGCGGCCGCAGTAGGCGGATGGTTCTCACATGCTCTCAGTTCCCGCATCGACGCCAGCGACGCGGCTCAGCCCAGCACCACCGCACTCTGGGTTCGCAGCAGACCGCTGCGCTCGGCCGCCTCGAAATCGATTTCCGGCGCGCGCAGAGCCTCGGCCTCGCCGCTGCTGTCGACCACCGCCACGGCGCGACTGCGACCGCGGCTCTTCGCTGCGTACAAGGCGAGATCGGCCAGCCGCAGCCGTTCCTCCCAGCCTAGCTCGGCGCTGCAGCTGGGCAGCAGGTCAAGACAGAGGCCCATCGAGGCGCTGACCCGGAGGCTGCCGTTCGGCATCTCGACCGGTTCGCCGGCGATGCGCTCGAGGATGCGTCGGCCAAGCGCGATCGCCTGCGCGCTGCCCATACCGGAGACATGCACGAGAAACTCCTCGCCGCCCCAGCGCACCACCAGGTCCTCGCGGCGCAGGCAGGCCTGGATGCGGCGAGCGACCTCGACCAGCACGGCATCGCCCGAGGCGTGGCCGTAGCGATCGTTGATGCGCTTGAAGTGATCGACGTCGAGCAGCAGCAGGGCGCCGGGCGCGCCCGGCCGCGCGACCAGCCCCTGCATGCGCAGTTCGAAGGCACGGCGGTTGCCGAGCCCGGTCAGGGTGTCCTGCTCGCTCTCGCGCCGCAGGCGTTCGCGGCGCTCGCTCAGCAGCCGCTCGCGCCCGCGCAGGCGCCCGTAGAGCAGCGCACCCAGCAGCAGCAGGACGCCGAGCACGGCCAGCAGCAGCAGCCAGATGCGCAGGGTCAGGTCCTGGCTGGCGATCTCATCGCTGCGGGTGGCGAGCTGGTCTTCCAGGAGCTGCATGTCGCGCTGGCGGACCTCGGCGTCGAAACTCGCCTGGATATCGCGCAGCGCGGCATCGAGGTTCTCGCGGCTGATCCGCGCCGACAGCTCGCGTTCGCGATGGTAGAGCTCAAGCGCGGCGCCGGCGTCGCCGGCCGCCGCCAGCGCCTCGCCGAACTCGCGCAGCATCTGCACCCGCTGGCCCTCGTTGCCCTCTTCGCCCAGCAGGGTCTCGGCCAGCGCCAGCTGCTGCTTGCCGGCCTCGATCTGGCCCAGGCCGATGTGGGCGAGCCCGGCGTTGTTGTGCAACGCCTGCAGCACGCGCTGCTCCTGCAGGCGTTCGGCGAGCGGCAGGGCCTCCTGCACCGTGCGCAGGGCCTGCCGCGGCTGACGCAGGCGCAGCTGGGTGTCGGCCAGGTTGTTGAGCAGCATCACCTGCGGCCGCTGCAGGCCAGCCGAACGCGCCAGCGCCAGCGCGCTGCGCAGGCGGGCGATCGAGGTGCGCGCATCGCCGGCATCGATGGCCACTGCGGCCTCGTTGACCAGGGTGCGGATGCGCAGCTCAGGTTCGCCGACCCGCTC
This sequence comes from Aquimonas voraii, assembly GCF_900101825.1. Classification (GTDB taxonomy): domain Bacteria; phylum Pseudomonadota; class Gammaproteobacteria; order Xanthomonadales; family Xanthomonadaceae; genus Aquimonas; species Aquimonas voraii. The sequence goes on along the minus strand of NZ_FNAG01000001.1, from coordinate 365,502 downwards.
GGCCGTGCGCCGGGCCTGTGCCAGCAGGCCCAGGACGGTCTCCTTGGGTTCACCCGCCTGCGAGGCCAGGAAGCCCAGCAGCGACCAGGTCTGCGCCGCCCGGTAGGCATCGCCTGCGGCCAGCGCCAAGGCCAGCCGGCCCTGCGCGGAGGATCGCGCCTGCGCGACCACGCCGTTGGCAAGTGCCTGCCGCTCCAGCACGCGCTCGGCCTGCCAGACCGCGCGGTAGTCGCAATCGGCGAAGGCGCCCAGAGCGTGACTACGCTCACGCGCCTCGGGGTCGTCCTGCAGCACCGAGTCCACCCGCAGCGCCGACGGCAAGGGGCAGGCCGAACGATGGAAGTCCAAGGCGGCGCGGGCGCGTTCGGCAGCCACGCTTGGTCGATTCTCGAGTTCGGCCAGCTGCGCCTCCATCAGCGCGAGATCGGCTGCCGCCGCGGAGTCTGATGGCACCGCGCCGGCGCCCGGGGCGGGGCTCGCGACGGCCCCGTCGAATGCGGCCGCGCGCAGGGCCGCGGCCAGCCCCTTGGCATCGCGCGCTTCGACGAGCAGCTGCAGGCGCGCGCGCTGCAGCAGCCGCGCCCGCGGGTCGGAAGATGCGGCTTCGATCCGCCACTCGGCCGCCAGCGCGTCCAGAGCCGCGCGCGCTCGCGCAGGGTCTTCGGCCGCCAGGCGCACGGCCGCATCGAGGCGCGCGGCTGGCAGCCCGGGCGCGGCACTGTTCAGGCCCAGACCCGATTCGACAGGCTCGGGCGACTCGGTCATCTGCCGGGCGGCGAAGGCTGCGGGCGCGGCGCCGCAGACGAGCAACAGCAGCAGGGCGGGCAGCCTGCCGCCGCCCGGGTCACGCGGCGATGCCGCTCCCTCGATCGCACCGCTCATGCGGAGCCCTCCGCACCGACCACCACCTGCAGGCCGATCCGGCCTAGGGCTTCAGCGTGCTCGATATCGGCAATGACCGCCTCCAGGTTGGCCGCCGCGCCCTCGCGCAGCCAGCTGACGCCGCAGGCGCGATGGCGCCCGCGCAGCTTGGCGAGGTAGAGGGCGGCATCCACCAGGCGCAGCGCCTGCTCGAAGGGCAGGCTCAGGCCTGCCGGAGGCAGCGGCAGCGCGGCGAAGCCGATCGAGGCGCTGACCGGGATACGCGCCCCGTCGATGTCGACCGGTTGCGACAGCTCGGCCAGCAGGCGCTCGGCCAGGTGCGCGGCATCCGCCGGCGCCAGCCAGTCGACCGCCAGCAGGAACTCCTCGCCGCCCCAGCGCGCGGCAAGGTCCTGGCCACGGCAGACGGCGCGCAGCCGGCGCGCGGTTTCGACGAGCAGGGCGTCGCCCACAGCATGGCCGTGGCGATCATTGATGAGCTTGAAGTGGTCGAGGTCGATCAGCAGCAGCGTGCCGGTGTAGGCGCGCTCGCCTCCGGCATGCCGCAGCACCGCCTGTACATGGCGACGGTTGGCCAGCCCGGTTAGGGGGTCGCGTTCGCTCTGCATGCGCAGCTGGGCGTTGATGCCATCGAGGTGGCGATTGCTCGCGCGCAGGCGACGGACACCGATCACCACCAGCGCCAGGCCCAGCACTAGCAGCACGGCGAGCAGTCGCCACACCCACTGCTGCAGGCGCTTGCGCTCGAACTCGGCCAGGCTGCGGGCGTTTTCGGCCTCCAGCTGTTCGATGGCTTTCTCGCGACGCTTGGCCTCGACCTTCTCCTGCAGCGCGAGCACGGCCCGCTGCTGGTCCTCGCGGAAAATCTCGTCCTGCAGCGCGCGCGCCGCGTGCAGGGCCTCGATCGCACCACCGAGATCGCCAGCGCGTTCCAGCGCGGCCCCCAGTTCGGCATAGGTCAGTGCCAGCTCGTTGCGCAGGCCCTGCAGGCGGTCGTACTCGATGCCCTCCGCTACCAGCGCCTTACCCTCCTCGATCCGGCCAAGGCCGATCCGGGCCAGGCCCAGATTGGCCAGCGCCAGCGCCCGGCCGCGCGGATCCTCCGAGGCCTCGGCCGTATCCAGCGCTTCCTGCGAGATGCGCTCGGCCTCGGCGTACTGGCCGTTGACGAGGTGGTAGTGGGCGACATTGCCGAGCAGCACGGAGAGTCCATCGCCGTCACCGGCCCGGCGAGCGTGGTGGATCGCCGACTGCATCGACTGCAACAGGCCCTCGGAGTCGCCCGCCGAATCCTGCACCACGCCGAGCGTGGTGTAGGCCTCGCTCAACAGGGTGTCGTCGCCCAGCTCATGGGCGAGCTCCAGTGCTTCGCGCGCCATTGCCACCGCGCGCTCATGCTGGCCCAGCTGCGAGAGCACGCTGGCATGCGAGGAGCGGATGCTGGAGCGCCAACCGGGGCGGCCAAGCTCATCGGCCAAGTCGCTCGCGGTCTGGAAGGCGCGCACGGCCTCGCCAAACTCGGCCTGACCACTGAGCGCGGAGGCGAGATGGAACCAGAAGCGCAGCCGCTCGCGCAGGCCCAGCTCAGCCTCGACGCGGGGCACCAGGGCCTGCAGCTCGGGAATCACTGCTGCCGCGCCTCCTTCGCGCAGCCTGACGCGCAGGCGGATCATCGCCGCGGCGAGATCGCTGCCATCGGCCCAGGTGGCCTGCCGCGCATCGAGCTCGCGGGCGGTGGCCTCCGCGGCCTCCTTCATGTCGGCATTGGCGTACATGCGCCCGAGCATGCCCAGCAATTCACGGCGCAGGGCCGAGGCCGCGGGCAACGCCGGCAGGGCAGCGCGAAGCTTTTCCGCCGCCTCGGCCGGGCGCATCCAGTCGCGGTCCTCGATCTCCAGCGAGAGCTCAAGGATGCGCAGCTCATCCGGGCTCAGGTTCTGCGGGCCCGGAGCGGCGACGCCAGCGCTCTCCGGCGGGGCCTGTTCCAGGGCGGCCGTCGAAGCCCGACCCAAGCTCGGAAGCAGGCTCAGCAGGCAGATCGACAGTGTCAGCGAGCGGACGTCCAGAGCTCGGCTCTCAGGGAGTAACGCCCGACCTTAGGCAAACCGCGTGCCGCGCGCTGGCGATGGTCGACGCGAAGCCCGCGACCAGGTCGAGAGCGGGCGCGCCACGGGCCCGCTCTCGGGCCAGGGCCTGCAGGCACCGCAAAAACGCCGCCACAGCCGAGCCCGATGGCGCAGGATCAGGCTCAGGCCCGCGCCAGATAATCGCCGCGGCCGACCCATTTCCAGCTGGTCAGCTCGGCCGGGCCGACCGGCCCGCGCGGCGCCAGGCGCCCCGTGGCCACCGCCACCTCGACGCCCATGCCGAACTGGCCGCCGTCGGTGAAGCGGGTGCTGGCGTTGTGGTAGACCGCCGAAGCATCGACCGCGTTGAGGAAGTGCGCGACGGCCTCGGGGTCCTCGCTGAGGATGGCTTCGGAGTGCCCGCTGCCATGGACCGCGATGTGCGCGATCGCAGCATCGACGTCGTCGACCAGGGTCACCCCCAGCTCCAGTCCCAGCCATTCGCGATCGAAATCGCCAGGCGCCAAGGGCTCGACGCGGGCGCCACCGGCCGCCAGCAGGCTGGCGGCTTTTCCATCCGCGTGGAACAGCACGGCGTAGGCCGACAGACGCTGGGCCAGCATCGGCAGCAGGCGCTCGGCGGCACTGGCCTGCACCAGCAGCGTGTCCAAGGCATTGCAGACGGCCGGCCGCTGCACCTTGGCGTTCTCGATCACGGCCAGGGCGCGCTCAGGATCAGCGCTGGCGTCGACGTAGATGTGGACCACGCCGACGCCACCGGCAATCAGCGGGATGCGGCTCTCGCGCCGGCACAGGTCGATCAGGCCATGACCGCCGCGCGGCACCATCACATCGATGCAATCCGCCAGCTGCAGCAGCTCGGACACCGCCTCGCGCTCGGGTGCATCGATGAAGCTGACCAAGGCCTCGGGCAGACCAGCCGCGCGCAGTGCCTCGTGCAGCAACGCGACCAGGGCGAGATTGGTCTGCCGCGCCTCGCGGCCGCCGCGCAGCACCACCGCGTTGCCCGACTTGAGCGCAGCCGCGGCGATGTCGACGGTGACATTCGGCCGGGCCTCGTAGATCACGCCCACCACGCCGATGGGCACGCGTCGACGCGCGAGGTGCAGCCCGTTCGGCAGTTCGCGCCGATCGAATTCACCGGCCAGCGGATCGGCCAAGGCGGCCACGGTGCGGACATCGGCGGCGAGTCCGTCGAGGCGCGGGCCGTCCAGACGCAGGCGATCGAGCAGGGCCGGTCCAAGACCCGCGGCGGCCCCGGCTTCGAGGTCGCGGACGTTGGCCTCGATCAGCGGCGCGCGCTGGTTGGACAGACGCTGCGCGATCTCCCGCAGCAGGGCATCACGCGCGGGGCCCTGGAGCCGGGCGAACGCAGGCTGGGCGGCGCGGGCGGCGCGGGCCTGGGCGGCAAGGCGCTCGACGCGCGAGGTGGGTTCGTTCATGTCAGGTTCTCCGCAGCGCGCGGGGCCAGCACCAGGTCGTTGCGGTGGATGACCTCGTCGCCGTAGCGATAGCCGAGCAGGCTTTCGATGTCCTCGGACTTCCGTCGGCACAGCCGCGCCAGATCCGTCGCGCTGTAAGCAGCGATGCCGCGCGCCACCTCGACGCCGGTTGCATCCAGCACCTGCACCGCATCGCCGCGATCGAAGCTGCCTGAAACCGTGACCAGTCCCACGGGCAGCAAGCTACCGCCGCGCAGCAGTGCCGCCGCCGCGCCGTCGTCAATGCCCAGCGCGCCGCGGGCAGTACCGCCGGTGATGTAGCGCTTGCGCGCGGCCAGACGCTCGCCCTGCGGGGCGAAGCGCGTGCCGATCGCCTGGCCCGCCAGCAGCCGCGTCAGCACATCGGGCTCGCTGCCGGCGGCGATATGCGCCACGGCGCCGCCGCGACGCGCGAGTTCCGCGGCGCCGAGCTTGGTCGCCATGCCGCCGGTGCCGAGCTTGCCGCTGCCGCCGGCCGCCGCGCGCAGCTGCTCCGGCAAGGCGCCCGGGCCGACCTCGCGGATCAGCTGCGCGGCCGGGTTGCTGCGCGGGTCGCTGTCGTACAGGCCCGCCTGGTCGGTCAACAGGACGAGGCGGTCGGCATCGACCAGGCTGCACACCAGGGCCGACAGCATGTCGTTGTCGCCGAGGCGGATTTCCTCGGTGGCCACGGTGTCGTTCTCGTTGACGATGGGCAGCACGCCGTGCGCCAGCATGGTCAGCAGGGCCTCGCGGGCATTGAGGTAGCGCCGGCGGTTCTCGACGTCGCTGCGGGTCAGCAGCACCTGCGCGACCTCGATGGCGTGTTCGCCGAACAGGCGCTGATAGAGCGCGTGCAGGCGCGGCTGACCCACCGCGGCATGCATCTGCTTGACCGGCACATCGCGCGCGGGTGCTGCGTTCAGGGCGCTGCGGCCGGTGGCGACCGCACCGGAGCTGACCAGCACCAGGTCGTGGCCGGCCGCACGCAGCGCGGCCAGCTGCCGACACAGCTCGGCGAGCCGCGGCAGGTCCGGGCCCGGACCGCCGGCGGTGACCGTGGAGGTGCCGAATTTGACGACGATGCGCTGTCGCGACATGGGCGTGCTGCGCTGCGAAAACAGCGGCGGATGCTACCGGATGTGAAGCACGGCCACGCCCCTGCGACGGCCCATATGCTGTCAAGGCTTGTTCGGCTTGGGGCGCGGCCGTAGGCTGGCCGACCTGCCGGATTGCCCTGCCATGCCCGCGCGCTTCGTCCATCTGCACCTGCACAGCGAATTCTCGCTGGTCGATTCCACGATCCGACTGCCACAGCTGATCAAGCGCTGCGCGGCCCTCGAGCTGCCTGCGGTGGCGGTCACCGACCTGTCCAACCTGTTCGGCCTGATCAAGTTCTACAAGGAAGCGCAGAAGGCCGGCATCAAGCCGATCGCCGGCAGCGACGTGATCGTGCAGGCGGCCGACGGCAGCCTCTCGCGCCTGACCCTGCTGTGCCGCAATCGCGAGGGCTACCTCAACTTGTCGCGCCTGCTGTCGCGGGCTTTCCTCGATGGCCACCAGGGGGATTTCGTCTGCGTTCGCCCCGATTGGGTGTCCGAGCATGCGGGCGGGCTGTTCGCGCTGGCCGGTCCGGGCAGCGACATCGGCCAGCTGCTTCGCGAGGGCAAGTCCGAGCCAGCCGAGGCGCGCTTGCGAGAGCTGCAGCAGCAGTTCGACGACCGCCTGTACCTCGAGCTGGTGCGCACGCGGCGCGAGGGCGAGGAAGACTTCATCGCCGGCGCCTGCGATCTCGCCATCCGCCGCGGCCTGGGCGTGGTCGCCAGCAATGACGTGCGCTTTCTGGAGGCCGAGGACTACGAGGCCCACGAGGCCCGCGTCTGCATCTCGACGGGCCGTGTGCTGGGTGATCCGCGACGTCCGCGCGAGTACTCCGACCAGCAGTACCTGAAGTCCTCGGACGAGATGTCCGCGCTGTTCGCCGACATTCCGGCCGCGCTCGAGAATTCGCTGGAGCTCGCCCGCCGCTGCAACCTCGAACTGCGGCTGGGCACCTACTTCCTGCCGGCCTTCCCGGTGCCGGACGAACACACCCTCGACAGCTGGATCCGCAGCACCGCGCACGAAGGCTTGAACAAGCGTCTTGAGAAGGCGCCGATCGCACCGGGCCATACGCGCCAGAGCTACTTCGAGCGGCTGGACGTCGAGCTGGGCGTGATCTGCAAGATGGGCTTTCCCGGCTACTTCCTGATCGTGGCCGACTTCATCAACTGGGCCAAGCAGAACGACATCCCGGTCGGCCCCGGCCGCGGCTCGGGCGCGGGCTCGCTGGTGGCCTGGGCGCTGGGCATCACCGATCTGGACCCGATCCCCTACGACCTGCTGTTCGAGCGCTTCCTGAACCCCGAGCGCGTGTCGATGCCCGACTTCGACATCGACTTCTGCATGGACCGTCGCGACGAAGTCATCGACTACGTCGCCCGCAAGTACGGCCGCGACCGGGTCAGCCAGATCATCACCTTCGGCACCATGGCGGCGAAGGCCGCCGTGCGCGACTGTGGCCGCGTGCAGGGCCTGCCCTTCCCCGCCGTCGACGGCGTCGCCAAGCTCATCCCCAACACGCTGGGCATCTCGCTGGACGACGCGCTGGGCCGCAGCAAGGCGGCGCAGGAGGACAAGGAGCTGTGCTCGGCCGAGCTGATCGACCGCTACCAGCACGAGGACGAAGTCCGCGATCTGATGGACCTGGCGCTCAAGCTCGAAGACCTGACCCGCAATGCCGGCAAGCACGCTGGCGGCGTGGTGATCGCGCCCGAACCGCTGACCGAGTTCAGCCCGCTGTTCGCCGAACCGCCGCCGAAAGAACCCGGCGCGCTGCGCAGCGTGGTGACCCAGTACGACAAGGACGATGTCGAGGCCGCAGGTCTCGTGAAATTCGACTTCCTTGGCCTGCGCACGCTGACCATCATCGACTGGGCGGTGAAGGCCATCAACCGGCGCCTCAAGCGCGAGGGCCGCGAGCTGCTGGACATCACCGCGCTGCCGCTGGACGACAAGCCCAGCTACGAGCTGTTCGCGCGCGGCGACACCGTGGCCGTGTTCCAGTTCGAATCGCGCGGCATGCGCGAGCTGCTGAAGCGCGCGCGCCCCGACCGCTTCGAAGACATCATCGCGCTCGCCGCCCTGTTCCGGCCCGGCCCGCTGGGCTCGGGGATGGACAAGGAATGGTGCGACCGCAAGCACGGCGAGACCGCCGTGACCTACCCGCATCCGCTGCTGGAACCGGTGCTGTCGCCGACCTATGGCGTCATCGTCTACCAGGAACAGGTGATGCAGATCGCGCAGGTGCTGGCCGGCTATACGCTGGGCGGCGCCGACATGCTGCGCCGCGCGATGGGCAAGAAGAAGCCCGAGGAGATGGCCAAGGAGCGCGCCAAGTTCGAAGCTGGCTGCGCCGAACGGCAGATCGATCCGCAGACCGCGACCTCGATCTTCGACCTGATGGAGAAGTTCGCCGAGTACGGCTTCAACAAGTCGCACTCGGCGGCGTACGCGCTGGTCGCCTACCAGACGGCCTGGCTGAAGGTGCACTACCCGGCCGAGTTCATGGCCGCTGTGCTCTCGTCCGACATGGACAAGACCGACAAGGTGGTGACCTTCCTGGCCGAATGCCGGGTGATGAAGCTCGACGTCGCCCTGCCGCACGTGAACCGCAGCAGCTACGCCTTCGAGGCTGACACCCCGCGCTCGATCGTCTATGGCCTCGGCGCGATCAAGGGCATGGGGCGCCAGGCCTGCGAGGCCATCGTCGAAGCGCGCGGCAAGGGCGAGTTCACCAGCCTGTACGACCTGTGCTCACGGGTCGAAGTCCTGCGCCGCAACCGCCGCAGCCTGGAGACCCTGATTGCCGCCGGCGCGCTGGATGGTCTCGGCCCCAACCGCGCCAGCCTGATGGAGCAGCTGCCCGACGTGCTGCGCGCCTGTGATCAGCAGGCCAAGGCCCGCGAGGTCGGTCAGGTCTCGCTGTTCGACCTGGGCGGCAGCGCGCCGGAGCCGGTGCTGCCCGAACTGCCGAGCGTGCCAGAATTTCCCCTGGAGAAGCTGCTGGAGGACGAGTACCGCGTGCTCGGCCACTACATCAGCGGCCACCCCATCGACCCCTGGCGTGACTTGTTGGGCCAGGTCATCACCTGCGATCTCGGCGGTCTCGACAAGGCCTACTCGGAGCGCAAGTTCGCCCGTGGCACCGAAGCCAGCGTGCTGCTGGCCGGCGTGGTCGGCGATGTGCGCCGCAGCGGCGAGAGCCGCGCCTTCGTGCAGCTGCAGGACGGCCGCGGGCAGATCGAGGCGGCCCTGTTCTCCGAGGCCTGCGCGCAGTACGCGCCGCTGATCAAGAGCCGCGAGATCGTGCTGGTCGAGGGCAGCCTTCAGGAAGACCGCATGGGCGACGGCTACAGCCTGCGTCTGCGCCGCCTGCTGACGCTGGAGGAGCTGTGTGCGAAGCACAGCCGCCACCTGCTGCTCAAAGTCGACAACCGTACGCAGGACGCGCTGAGCAGAGTCGAAGAGCTGCTCGCCAGCCACCGTCCCGGTCACACCGGGGTGCAGATCGAGCTGATGATCCCCGGCGCACGCGGGCGCCTGTACGGCGACGGCGGCTTCGCCGTGCGCCCCACCCCGCTGTTGCCCCGAATGCTGCGCGAGATTCCCGGCGTCGAAGTCGAGCTGCGCCTGCAGAAGCCCGAACCCACCCCGATGCCGGAGCGGCGCGCCGCGGGCTGAGTCCCAGGGGCACCCGCTGCCGGGCACGGCTTGGGTCAGCGGCGGCGCACTGGGTCTGGACCCGCTGAGCCCGTGCTACTTCCAGAACACGATCTGACGCGGCGCGCCCGCCGGCCGCTGTTCGGTATGCACGAGAAGCGTGTCGCGCTCGGCATAGGGCAGCCGGGACAGTTCCAGAACATGCCGGCCCGGAGGCAGATCGGCAACTGGCACCATCACCAGAAAGCCCGGCAGTTCGGAGTCCGGGCCCACATGGAAACTGTAGGGCACCTCAAGCGGGATGCCGTTCAGGCGCAGCGCGTGCAGGCGCGCGACGCAGGCGAGCACGCGCTCGGCGGCTTCAGCTTCGGCGGCCTTTGCTCGCGCCAGACGCTCGGCAGTCTCGGCCTCCATGCTCAAGGACTTCGTCGCGCTTCGGGAATCTTCGGCGGCTGCCTGCAGGCCCTGCTCCGCGCCCGGGCAGAGCGCTTCAATCGCTGCCGGGTGCTGTTGCACCTGATAAGGAATCACCAGCTCCAGGTAGGGACCACGCGCGCGTAGACTGCCGATGTACGGGGTGGATGCATGCACCACCGGATCGCGCTGATCCGCGTAGTGCGCATTCTCGATCACGTGGGCGCCGTCGAGCTGCGTGATGAGGCGCGCGGCCCCGGCCGAGAGGTGGGCCCGATCCCACAGCATGTCGACGAAGGCCATCGCGATCAGGGCGTACAGCAGGATCATCAAGCCCACGGTGCCCCGAACCACGCCGAAGCGGCTGGTAAACACCAGCATGAGGCCGGTGGTCATCCGCCCCAGCGGCAGGCGCAGCTGCAGGCGCTGCACCCAGATGATCCAGTGGGCCCAGCGCCAGTGGGGAGAGCGCGTCGACATGCGCTTGTCGAGCTGATTGGCGAGCAGATGCAGGCCCAGCCAGAGGGCGACCAAGCCCAGCATGATCCAGTCCACATGCTGCCCCCCGAAGGGCAGAGCCAGCAGCCAGGCCAGCAAGGCCATGGCCGCCGTGGTAACGACCGAGAACAGTGTCATCACCACCATCAGCGCCGCCACCGCAAACATCTGGCTGGCGACATCGTCGCTGCGGTCGATCAGTCGCTGCAGGGTCGGAAGTTCACGCCTCGCGACGGCGCGGAAGCGCGGTCCGTAGCGCAGACTCCGCCAGCGGATCCCGGTGGGGTAGACCGAACGCAGGCCCAGGGCCGCCACCCACAGGGCGCGAGTCATCAGGTGAGCGAGCAGGGTCAGGATCAGGATGTAGGCGATGACCTTGGCGAACACCCCGACCAAGCTGAGGACATCCTGCAGGCTGCCGGTGACGCGGTAATCCCAGAACGCGAGCTGGGCGCTGAGCCAGGCAGGCACCTGCATGAGCGCGAAGAAAGTCGCGCCCGACAGCAGCAGCTCGACCTCCCAGGTCGGCGCGGTTTCTCTGGGCAGCCGAAAAGGTGAAAGCGCGACCGTCTCCGCCCCGGGTCGAGTGTCTTCCCTGCTTTGCTGCTGCTCCACCATGTCGCTCTCCTGCGTTGAGGGCGCGATCATGCGGCAAGCGTGGATATGCGCACAGCCCCGGGCACCTGCCCGAGGCGAAACACTCGCTCGCGCCTCAACGCTTGGTGCGGGAGGCGCCCGACTCGTCAGCGGGCTTGGCCACATGCCGACGGATGAAGTCCCGCAGCTTTGGGTAGACCGTCTCGCGCCAACGCCGGCCGCTGAAGATGCCGTAGTGGCCGGCACCCGGCACTTCGTAGTGCTCACGCATCGTTTCCGGCACGCCGGTACACAGGCGATGCGCGGCGCGGGTCTGGCCGATGCCGCTGATGTCGTCGAGTTCGCCCTCGATGGTCATCAGCGCCACGCCCTGGATGTCCTGCGGGCGCACGCGCTCGCCGGACACGTCCCACTCGCCCTTGGGCAGCAGGTGCTGCTGGAAGACGACGCGGATGGTGTCCAGGTAATACTCGGCGGGCATGTCGAGCACGGCGTTGTACTCGTCGTAGAAGCGGCGGTGGCCCTCCGCGTCTTCCAGATCGCCGCGCACCAGGTCTTCGTAGAAATCCCAGTGCGAGCTCATGTGCCGGCCGGGGTTCATGGCGATGAAGCCGGCATGTTGCAGGAAGCCCGGATAGACGCGGCGACCGGCACCGGGATAGTTCGGCGGCACGGTGTGGATGACGGTGTTCTGGAACCAGCTGTGCGGCTTGTTCACCGCCAGATCATTGACCTTGGTCGGCGATTCGCGCGGATCAATCGGCCCGCCCATCATGGTCAGGCTGCGCGGCAGCGTCTCGCCCCGGCTGGCCATCAGCGAGACCGCCGCCAGCACCGGCACGGTGGGCTGGCAGACCGAAATCACATGCAGGTTCTTGGCGCCAATGTGGCGAATGAACTCCTCGATGTAGGCGATGTAATCATCGAGATGGAAGGGGCCCGCCGACAACGGCACCATGCGGGCGTCGATCCAGTCGGTGATATAGACCTTGTGGTCCTGCAGCAGGGTCTTGACGGTGTCGCGCAGCAGGGTCGAGTGGTGGCCGGACAGCGGTGCCACCACCAGCACGATCGGATCGTCTTTGAGGTCATTGACCACATCCGCGTCGTCGCTGAAGCGCTTGAAGCGGATCAGCTTGCAGAAGGGCTTGGCCAGCACGCAGTACTCGACGATCGGGATCTCGTGCCCATGTGCGACCACGCTGCGGATGCCGAACTCGGGCTTTTCGTAGTCCTTGCCCAGGCGGTACATCAGTTCGAAGCCGGCGGCCATACGGTCGGCGCCGGGCAGCTTGGACATCCAGCTGCCGTGGTCGGAATACAGGCGCGCGGTGGCCTCGGAATACGCGACCAGCGGGCTCAGCAATGAGCGTTGGAATTCGTGCAGGTGGTAAAGCATTGGGTGCCTCCTCGTGCTGCAGCGGGCCCGCGCGCGGTGCGCCCTCTCAGTGGCCCTCTGGTCGGGGCGTGGGCGTGGTCGCGTAGCAGCCAGCCTTGGGGGCCGGGCGGGCGATGGGTCACGCAGTAACTGCTGCGATGCAGCAATCATGCCACGCTCGCCCGAGTCAAACCGTGTGCAGACGGTCACGGAAGCACCGGACCATGGTCCGATTCCCGGCCTCTCGAGACTCACGCATTCTGCAAAGCGGACCAGCGCTGGATGTGACGCGCCATCTCGGCCACGCCATCGGTCAGCGCCGCAGGACCGGGCTGCAGGATCAGCGGCGACTTCACCTCGATCAGGAAGCCATCGCGCACGGCGGGCACGCTGCTCCAGCCCGGACGTGCTGCCACCTGTTCGGGCCTGAACTTCTTGCCGCACCAGGAGCCGAACACAATCTGCGGCGCGCGCTCGAGGATCGGATCGTCGCTGGCGAGGATGCGGTGCTTGGCCAAGGATTCCGCAGCCAGCTCGGGAAAGATGTCATCGCCACCGGCGATGCCGATCAGCTCGGAAACCCAACGGATGCCGCTGATGCGCGGCTCGTCCCACTCTTCGAAGTAGACGCGGGGGCGCATCGGCAGCTTCGCGGCTGTGCTCGCCAGTGCGTCCAGACCGGCGGCAAGCCGGTCGGCCAGCGCCTCGGCTCGGGCGGACGCACCGACCAGCGCCCCCAGTCGGCGGATGTAGTCGAGAATCTCGCCCACGCTGCGGTGGTTGGCGATCCACACCTCGACGCCGCGGCGGATCAGCTCGGCGGCGATGTCGGCCTGGATGTCGGAAAAACCAATGGCGAGGTCCGGCTTGAGCGCGAGGATCGCTTCGATCTTGGCCGAGGTGAAGGCGGACACCTTCGGCTTGTCTCGCCGCGCCTGCTTCGGCCGCACGGTAAAGCCGCTGATGCCCACGATGCGGTCCTGCTCGCCGAGCAGGTAGAGCGTTTCGGTGGGTTCCTCGGTGAGGCAGACGATGCGGCGCGGTCCGCGCGGGGCCTGCGCGCTCACGGATACAGCAGGCGCTTGGTCCACTCGCCGTCGACGCGCTCGTAGCGGTGGCGGTCGTGCAGACGCGCTGGCACGCCGTACCAGAACTCGATCATGTCGGGCACCACGCGGAAACCCGACCAGTGCGGCGGTCGCGCGACCTCGCGACCCTCGAACTCGCGCTCGATATCGGCGATGCGCGCATCCAGCGTGGCGCGGCTGTCCAGCGTTTCCGACTGCAGCGAGGCCCAGGCACCGATCTGGCTGGCGCGCGGACGCGAGGCGAAATAGGCGTCGGCCTCGGCTGCGCTGACGGGTTGCACGGCGCCTTCGATCTTGGCCTGCACCTGGTAGCGCAGGGTCTTCCACAGGAACAGCAGGGCGGCCTGCGGATTGGCCTGCAGCTGCTGGCCCTTGCGGCTGTTGAAGTTGGTGTAGAACACGAAGCCGCGCTCGTCGAAGTCCTTGAGCAGCACGGTGCGCGCGGAGGGCCGGCCGGCGGCATCGCAAGTCGCCACCGTCATCGCGGTGGGCTCGGGGTCACCAACGGACCTGGCTTCGTCCAGCAGGTCGCGGAACGTGATCAAGGCTTCGGCGTAGAGGTCGCTCATGCGGGGCTCCGGGTGACGGATCGCTGGGGATGTGTAAAGACCGTGCAGACAGTGTCGAGGCAGCGCGAAAGCGCGCACTTGAGTTCGCGCAAGGTGCGCGCGGCCAGTACCAACGGGGGAGGCGCGCAGTGTAGCGCCCTGTGCAACCTGCACCGGTGATCAGGGAGTCACGCGCGGCACTCGCATGCTGCCGGGGCAAGGCCTCCCGCAACACTTCCCCAAGGACTGTCGCGTGCTCGCATCGTTCAGATCTTTTCTGCTCCTGCTGCTCGGCCTGTCGACGGCGTTAGTCGGCGCTGCGAGCAGCGCCGCCGAGTCCGAGCCCCTGCTCACCGACCACCTGCGCTCGCGCCTGGTCGCCGCCGCCGACGCGGCCGTGCCCGGGCAGACACTCAAGCTCGGCCTGCTGTTGGAGCACGACCCGGGCTGGCACACCTATTGGAAGAATCCCGGCGACTCCGGCCTGCCCACGCGGATGGAATTCACGCTACCCGACGGGCTGGTCGCAGGCGAAATCGAGTGGCCGCTGCCGGAACGCCAGCCCGCGGGTGGGCTGGTCAACTTCGGTTACAGCCATACCGAGCTGCTGCCGGTCAGCGTGGCGGTGCCTGCGGACTTCGCCGCGGACTCGATCACGATCACGCTCAAGGCGAGCTGGCTGATCTGCGAGCTGGAGTGCATCCCCGGCAGCGGCGAGTACCGTCTGGCGCTGCCGGTCGCGCAACGCGCCCAGCGCAGCGCGCAGGCCGCCACCTTCGAGCGTGCCGCTGCAAGACAGGCGCAGCGGGTCGATGTCGAAGCCCAGTACAGCGCCGAGAACAGCGGCGTGGCCATCGAAATCCGGCTCGACGGACCGCTGGCCGCGGCCTTCGCGACAGGCGCCGACGGCTGGACCCTGATGCCGGCCACGCCGCAGATACTGGCCAATGCCGATCCGCCGCGCTTCTCGATCGCGCAGGACGAACTCCGCGTCGAGGTTGCGCGCTCCGAGTTCTTTGCCAGCGCCCCCGAACGGATCGAACTGCTGCTGAGCAATGGCGATCGCGGCTACACGGTGCTCGCGCGCCACCAAGCCGCATCCGTTTCAGCGGCAGCGGCAGCGAGCGGTCAGGAGGCGACCGAGGCAAGCAGCGGGTTCAATGATTCGAACACGGCCGGCGCGCCCGTCGGCCTGTGGCTGGCCCTGCTGCTGGCCTTCGCCGGCGGCCTGGTGCTGAACCTGATGCCCTGCGTGTTCCCGGTGCTGAGCCTGAAGGCGCTGGGTGCCGTCGAATCCGCGCACGATGCGGCGGAAATGCGGCGGCATGGCCTGTGGTACACGCTGGGCGTGCTCGCCAGCGTGCTGCTCGTGGCCGGCCTTCTGCTCGCCCTGCGCGCCGGCGGTGAGGCCATCGGCTGGGGCTTCCAGCTGCAGGAGCCCGGTTTCGTCGCCGCCATCGCTCTGCTGCTGTTCGCCATGGGCCTGTCATTCTCGGGCCTCTACGAGTTCGGCGCCGGCATGACCGGCATGGGCCAGCAGCTCACCGAGGGCGGCGGCCGTCGCGGCGCTTTCTTCACCGGGGTGCTGGCCTGCGTAGTCGCAAGCCCCTGCACCGCGCCCTTCATGGGCACGGCGCTGGGCGCAGCCCTGGTGCTGCCGACGCACGAAGCCCTGCTGGTGTTCACCTTCCTCGCGCTGGGCCTCGCCTTTCCGATGTTGCTGCTGGGCTATGTGCCCGCGTTGGCGCGGCTGCTGCCGCGGCCAGGTGCCTGGATGCAGACCTTCCGCGAGCTGCTGGCGTTTCCCCTGTACCTGACCGTGCTCTGGCTGGCCTGGGTGTTCGGCCGGCAGACCGGCATGCTGGCGCTGACCGCGCTCGGCGGCGGCTTCATCGCCATCGCCTTCGCCCTGTGGCTGCTGCGGCGCGCGCAGGGGCGCGAGCGCGGCGCCCTGCCCTTGCGTGCGCTCGCGGCCATGGCGATGGTCTCCGCGCTGGCACTGCCTCTGCTCGCGCCGCGCGAAGTCGGCCCTGCAGGCGCGGCCGAAACAGGCGCCCTGCACGAGCCCTGGACGCCCGCGCGCTTCGCGGCCCTGCGCGACGAAGGCCGACCGGTGCTGGTCAACATGACCGCGGACTGGTGCATCACCTGCCTCGCCAACGAGCGAGTGGCCCTGTCCTCGACCGAGTTCGCGGACGCGCTGAGAACGCGCGGGGTGGTCTATCTGAAAGGCGACTGGACCCGTCAGGACGCCGGCATCACGGCCTATCTCGAATCCTTCGGCCGCAGCGGCGTGCCGCTGTACGTGCTGTATCCCGCGCGGGGCGAGCCGATCGTCCTGCCGCAACTTCTGACGCCCGCGATCGTACGCGAGGCGCTCGAAGCCCTGCCGCCGGCCCGCGCCGACGGCTGAACCTTCCCAAGCAACGCAGCAGGAGACCCGCATGAACCGCATCGCCCTGTCCCGCCTCGCCTTCGCCAGCCTCGCCGCTTTCGGCCTCACTGTCGGCAGCGCCTCCGCCGCACCCGAGATCGGCGCCGCCGCACCTTCGTTCACCCTGACCGACGCCGACGGCAAGACCCATTCGCTGGAGGATTTCCGCGGCAAGACCGTGGTGCTGGAGTGGACCAACCACGACTGCCCCTTCGTCAAGAAGCACTACAACGGCGAAAACATGCAGAAGCAGCAGCGTGAGGCCGCTGAATCCGGCGTGGTCTGGCTGACCGTCAACTCCTCCGCCCCCGGCAAACAGGGCCACGTCAGCGCCGACCAGGCCAAGCAGATCGCCGCTGGCTGGAATGCCGCCAACGCCGCCTACCTGTTCGACGCCGACGGCACGGTCGGCCGCGCCTATGCCGCCAAGACGACTCCGCACATGTACGTGATCGATGGCGAGGGCGTGCTGCGCTACAACGGCGCCATCGACAGCATCCCCAGCGCCGATGTCGCCGACATCCCGAAGGCGACCCAATACGTGCCGACCGGCCTGTCCGAGCTCGCGGCGGGCGGCAGCATCAGCACGGCGGTGACCCAGCCCTACGGCTGCAGCATCAAGTACGCCGACTCCTGAGTCGGGCGAACGGAGGGCGGCAGCCGCCGCCCTCCCTTGGCATGGGTGCGCCAGAACAGCCTTGGCCCAAGGCTTGCACGACCTTCGGCGAAAGTGCCGGCTGCGTCAGCCTGCGTTGGCGCAGGCCACACTAGACTGCCGCGCACTCCCTCATCGGTGATTCGCCCGCATGGCCTTCCGCGCCCCGACCCCCGAGCAGATCCGCAGCGGCCAGCTGGGCCGCCTGTTCGGGCCGCGTCTCGCTGACAGCAAGCTGTGGACGCGGCGGCGCCGCAGCGTGGCCCTCGGCGTGGCGGTGGGCGTCTTCTTCGGCTTCCTGATCCCGCTGGGTCAGTTCCTGTTCGCCGGTGCGCTGGCGATCCTGCTGCGCGCCAACGTGCCCACGGCGCTGGTCAGCACTCTGGTCACCAACCCCTTCACCTTCGGCCCGGTCTATTACGCGGCCTATCTCGTCGGCAGCTGGGTGCTTGGCAGTGCTCCGAGTGAGGCCGAGGTGCATGGCGCGCTCGCCGCGGCCGAGGCGGCCAGCGGCTGGTTGCATTGGTTTGACGGGGTCGGCGCACCGCTCATCACCGGGCTGGCCCTGTTCGCCTGCATCGGTAGCGCGTTGGCCTATTTCGGAGTGCGCTGGCTGTGGAAGTTCGCGGTGCTGCGCCGGCGTCGCCGCCAGCGCGTGGCGCGCGCGGCCAAGCGGGCGCTCGCCTGATTCGCCAGTGGGCCATCGCCCGCGCCACCGCGTTCAAACTCGAGCCAAGGCCCGGAAACGACAAAGGCCACCGAGTTTCTCTCGGTGGCCTTTGTACATATCTGGCGGAGAGGGAGGGATTCGAACCCTCGATACGCCGGAGGCGTATACCGGATTTCGAGTCCGGCGCATTCGACCACTCTGCCACCTCTCCAGGTGGTTCCCACGGCGCGGCTGGCCGCGCTGCAAGGCCGCGCATAATACGGACCGCGTTCGATCCGCACAAGCCCGAGCAGCGCGGCAAGGCCTCCGCCCCCCGCGACCTTCCGGGCACGTATCCAGCGCGGCTTGCAGGCCACCGCGGCACTGACGGACATCGGCGGCTTTCTCCGTATAGGATTGCAGACACTTCGCGATGCCGGCGCAGACGCGCGCCCCGCATCCACATCCGCAACTCCAGGTCTGCACGCATGATCGAATTCGGGCTGCTCAGTCACGTCGGGCTGCGTCGCGAACACAACGAGGACACCTTCTACGGTGACAGCGAGCTCGGCCTCTGGCTGGTGGCTGACGGCATGGGTGGGCACGAGTTCGGCGAAGTCGCCAGCGCAATGGCGCGCGATGCGATCGTCCGCGAGGTGCGTGGCGGGGCGTCGCTGAGCACCGCGATCCAACGCGCCGACGAGGAGCTGATCGACCACAGCCGCCAGCGCAGCGATGCCCTGCCCATGGGCACCACCGTGGCTGCCGTGCGGGTGCAGCGCGATCGCTTCGAGGTCGCCTGGGTCGGCGACAGCCGCGCCTACCTGTGGAACGGCCGTCTGCAGCAACTCTCGCAGGACCACAGCTACGTGCAGGAGCTGATCGAACAGGGCGCGATCACCGCCGAGCAGGCGCGCAGCCACCCGCACCGCAATGTCGTGACGCAGGCGCTGGGCGTCACCGACCCCGACAACCTGCGCGTCGAGACCATCAGCGGCGAACTCAAGCCGGGCATGCAGCTGCTGCTGTGCAGCGACGGCCTCACCGAAGAGGTCGACGACGGTGAGATCGAACGCACGCTGGCGCGCAGCGACCTCAGCGCACAGGAGTGCGTCGACCAGCTGATCGTCGCCGCCCTGGACGGTGGCGGCTCGGACAATGTCACCGTGGTGCTGGTGCGCCGGCACTAACAGCTTGTTGAAAAGCTCCCTTCCGGGGAGTTCTTCAAGTCGGCGGTCCGGCGCAGGTCCGCACCGCCTCACGACACGTCAATCGCTTACGCGCTTGCTTTCTCGTCCCGGCCATCCCTGGCCGGGCTAGCAGGCTGTTTTTCAACAGGCTGCCGAGGCCCGCCCCGGTCCCGCAGGCGCTCCCCGCTCAGGCCAGCAGCAGGTCCTCGAAGAAGGCACCAATCGGGCGGGTCGGGTGGCGGATCTGGATCTCCAGCACCCACAGGCCGGGCGCCGGCGCGAACTCGGCGGCTGCGAGCTTGCAGGCCTTGTGCACGGCGTGCGGGAAGTCCCCGAGCCGATGCCCCGGCGCACCGAGATTGAGTGCATAGCCGCGCTGTTCGGCCGCACGCTCAGCGAAAGCATAGAGCTCGCGACCGCTGCAGCCGCTGCGCCACTGCTCGGCCACCACCTCGAACAGCTCGCGGGCCGCGGCGGCAATGTCGTGATGCGCTGGGTCATCGCCGAGCACGAAGGTATCGCCGTAGTCGCCCTCGTGGCCGTCCCAGACCGGGCCGATGTCGATGAAGAACAGATCATTCTCACCGAGCACCACCTCCGGGTCCGAGGCCTCCTTGTACAGCTTCAGAGTGTTGCGGCCAAAACGGATGTGGGTCGGATGCCAGATCCGCTCGAAGCCGAGTTCCTCGAAGACCTGATCGGCGACGCGATTGGCTTGGTCCTCGCGCATCCCGGGACACAGTCGTGCGGCGATGCGGCGCGTGGCCTCAAGGGAACGCTCGCGCGCCGCCAGCAGACGAGCGGCGTCGAAACCCGGTCCCACACCTTCACCGGGATGGGGGCCGGCGCCCCAGGGCTGGATCGAAATCATCGACACTCCACGCATTGGATGAGCGCGCACCTTGTGCAGCCCGCCCGCCGCAGTCAAGCCGGCGCCGCCGACCCAAGCTGTTATCCTGCCGCGCGATGAAACACGATCGCACGCGCGGCGGGCCGGGCCCCGCATGACCACGCCCCAGCCCGCACGCTCCATGGCCGCGCGATTCCGCGGCTTCCTGCCCGTCGTCGTCGATGTCGAGACCGGTGGCTTCGATGCGGAGCGCCATGCGCTGCTCGAAATCGCCGCCTCGCCCATCGAAATGGACGCGGAGGGCCGGGTCTTTCCGGGCAGCGTGGTGTCCACCCACGTGATCCCATTCCCGGGCGCCGAGATCGACCCCAAGGCGCTCGAAGTCACCGGCATCGATGTCGACCATCCCTTTCGCGGCGCGCTCAACGAGCGTGCGGCGCTGGACCACCTGTTCATTCCCATCCGCGCAGCGGTGAAGCGCTACGGCTGCCAGCGCGCGGTGCTGGTGGGCCACAACGCGGCCTTCGACCTGGGCTTCCTCAACGCGGCAGTGCGGCGCACCGGCCACAAGCGCAATCCCTTCCACCCCTTCAGTTGTTTCGACACGGCCACACTCGCGGGGCTCGCTTTCGGGCAGACGGTATTGAGCCGCGCGGTGCAAGCGGCCGGCATTGCCTGGAACAGCGCGGAAGCCCACTCCGCGGTCTACGACACCGAGCGCACGGCCGAGTTGTTCTGCACGATCGTGAACCGCTGGCGCACGCTGTCCAGCCTCGACGCCGGCAGCGTCGATGAAGCCCTGCTGGCCGGCGACGATGGGGCCCCCTGAGCAGATCCGAAGCGGATTGCTCGGCCCAGTCGAGCAAACAAAAAAAGAGGGCCCCACCTGCGTGGAGCCCTTCGAGATCAAGCCCTGTTAACTTGAGTCCTCAGGAGTGCCCTGCCAGAGGCAGGGTGGAAAACTAGAAAGCGACCGACCAGTTGAGCTCCACCTCCACCTGCGATCCCTCGCGATAGCGGTTGCGGAAGGGGTTGGGCCCCAAGATGTACTGCGCCGGCGCATAGCTCGCGCCGATGCTGAAAGAGCTGTCTTCACCGACCTGCCGCTGGTAGCGCGCGGCGACGTGATTGCCCGAGTAAAGCTCGCGGAGCGCGAGGTCAAACAGTGCGGAGGTTGGCGAGGGCTGCTGACGGGTGGTGACTTCCAGACCCCACTGACCGCCTGTGGCATCGGCAAGTTCGGCCCGCGCCGAGTACACGTTCAGGTCGCGCCAAGCGAACACCGGCGCGGAGCCGTCTCCCAGCAGGGCCAGCAGCTGGCTCGGCAGAGCATAGGTAGTGAAGGCTGCAACCTCACTGTAGAACACCCGCTCGGCACCGATGTGCAGTGCGAGGCCCTGCACGGGCTTGAGCCCGAGGCTCAGCCCGGTGCGCGCGGGCATGTCGAAATCGCCAGGCTCCGAGAACAGGCCGCGGTAGGTCTTGAAGGCGTCCATGTCGACCCGCGACTGCAGGTTGAGGCCGACAACGAGTCGCTCACCGAGATCCGAGTCGAAGCCGAAATGCACACCCTGCCCGTAGGACTGCTCGGTCGCTCCCGCCGAGGAACGCATGCCCATCTGCGGCAGCCACTGGCTGGAGGCCCGCACTTCGCCGAAGCCCGGCGTCGCGAAGCGCTGGCTGGCCACGGTGAGGCCGAAGCGGAGCTCGGAGGTGGAACCAATCCGGGTCTGTACCTGCGGCGAGAAGGAGGTCGTGCTGAAGCGCGAGGTTTCGACAGCGAATCGAGTCAGCGGCGCTTCCATGGCGTACGTGGGCTTGTGTCCGCCCAAGGCCGATGCCAAGGGCGCGGGCGCGAACGCGGCCTGCACAGAAAGCGTGAGGCGACCGACCGCCTCGCTGAGCAGCGCAGTGTCCGCGCGCGGCTGGGGTGGGCCCGAGGCTTCGTCGATGCGGCCCAAGCTCTGCTGCAGATCGCCCTGCAGGCTCAGTCGGGCATACTCGCGCCAGCCCTGAGATTCGGAGGACGCTTCGCTCGCGACGGCGAACGGCGCAACCAGCAGCAGCGGAACGACCAAGGCCGACAGCGCCCGCGGGCGTAGCGATCCGGATTGCGTTGCGTGGCGGCGGTGCACCGTTGGAATTCCCCTGTGAGAACCACCCGGCTGCAGGGCGGCCGCCGCAGTATGGACAAAACACAACAGCCGCACAAGCACCCGCAGCGCGCACGCAACACCCGATCCTCCCCTCCCCGTTCCACCAGCGATCCGACCTCCAGACCCGCCCCTGAGCTGCTGCGCCTTCGCTCAGGGGACGCCCCTGGAACGCCAACGCCGCCTCCACGCATGCCTGAGCCAGCAACGATGTCTCATATCCACAACACCCTCCTCGAACGCCCCCCCTCCGTGCTGAGCATCGCTGGCTCGGACTCCGGCGGCGGCGCGGGTATCCAGGCCGACCTCAAGACCTTTGCCGCGCTGGGCGTGCACGGACTCACGGCGATCGCCGCCCTGACCGCGCAGACGACACGAGGCGTGAGCGCGGTGGAGCTCCCCTCGCTCGGCTTCCTGCATGAGCAGATCCGCTGCCTGCTGGAGGACTTCGATGTGCGGGCGATCAAGATCGGCATGTTGGCGGACGCCGCTCGCATCCACTGCGTCGCCGATGCGCTGGCAGCGCGGCCGGACATCCCGGTCGTCCTCGATCCGGTCATGGTCGCCAGTTCGGGCGCACGCCTGCTAGCCGCCGATGCCATCCATGCGCTCAAACTGAGCCTGCTGCCGCGCGCCACGGTCCTCACCCCCAACCTGCCCGAAGCCGAGGTGCTGGTCGAGCGCCCGCTCGCGGACGCCGAAGCCTGTGCGCAGGCCGCCGCCGAGCTGCGCGCGGCCGGCGCTGCCTGGGTGCTGATGAAAGGCGGGCACCTCGGCGAAGGGGACCAAGTCCATGACCGACTCTATGGGGCAGATCCACAGGTCCTGAGCTGGTCACAGCAACGGCTGGACCTGTCGCCGCACGGCACGGGCTGCACCCTGTCCTCCGCGATCGCCGCCCTGATTGCCACCGGCATGGAGGTTCCCGCTGCGGTCGGGCATGCCATCGGCTTCGTGCACCAGGCCCTGCGAGCGGCCTACCGGCCGGGCCTGGGCGAGCTGGCCGTGCTGGACCATCTCGCCGCCCGGAGGCCGCTCTGAGGCAACACGGCTCAAGCCCCTTCTGGCCGTGATCCGTAGTCGAGAGCCCCGCAGCTGTCCTGACTCGCTTGCGCTGGATCAGACATCGCGCGCTCCACGTCGTGCCACAACGCTTAGATCCTCAGCGCTACCCTAGGGCCGCACGAGTCCGGCATCGGCCAGAACTCGTGCTGGCGTTGCGCAGCAATGCCTTCGCTCCGCCCGCTCACGAGGGCCTGCCCTCGGCGTCCCAACTTCGTCCCTGTGGAAGCCTATGAAGCTGACATCCTGGCCTCGCGTCTTTCTGTTGCTGACCCTCCCGCTCGGCGCATCGGCCGCGCAGCCAAAACCCGAGTTCCACCCCATCGCGCTGCCGCCCGGCAAGTCGATCCATGACATCAAGCCGCACCCCGAGGTGCGCGCTGACCAGCCGGTGCTGCTCGAGCTGCGCGCCCATCGACACGCGGACGGCAGCCTGCATTTCGACTGCAGCCACGCGTCCGCCGTGGATGCCGACGCCCCAGCCGAGGACGACAGCGAATGAAGCGCCTGGCCAGAAGCTTCATATTGGCCTCGATCGCGACGCCTGCACTGGGGTTCGCGCAGTCCACCCCTTTGGCGCTTCTGCCCGGCCAGCCCCAGGAGCTCCAGATTCCGGGTCGACAGATCACCACCTCGTGGGTGGTGGACGTGCCAGCGGACGCGCGCCGGATGCGGCTTGAGCTGGCGGCAGCCAACCCTGCCCAGGACGTGGACCTGCTGCTTCGGCGAGGAACTCCGTTCGATCTGCGCACAGAGGGCGGCATCGACGTGAACCAGTTCTTCGACCAGGCGCACTATCGATCGGCCAGCGCCGGCGGCGAGGAGTTCCTGCTCGTCAGTGACGCCAATCCGATCGCGCTCTCGCCCGGACGCTGGCACATCGGCCTGGTGAACTTCGACAGTGCGCCGGCGGATGCGAGCCTGACCGTCAGCTTCCAACAAGAGGAGTCGGCGCACGCGCAGGTGGAGTTCGTGTTCGACCATGCGGGCACGACCCAGAACCCGTGCGACACCAGTGGCTGGAACGATTCCACTCCGCTGGAACCGGCCCGCGGCAATCCGGGCACGACTCTGGGCGAGCAGCGCCGCGAAGCCGCCCGCGCTGCCGCACGCCTGCTCAGCGAACAGCTGAAGCCGCGTCTGCCAGTCCGGATCCAGGCGTGCTGGTCCGACCTCGGGGACGCCACGGGCAATCGCTTCACCTTGGCCCAGGCCGCACCGCAGTCCGTGTTCGTGAGCGATGTCGGATTCGGCTCGAACCTGCCCGCACTGGAGCGCGACTACACCTGGTTCGCAATGGCAGCCGCCGCGCAGCAGCTCGGCACCAGCAGCTGCCGGATTGATCGCAGGATCGCCTGCGGCGGCGAATTCGATGTGCGCGCGACCTTCAATTCCAAGCTGGACCAGCCGGGCGCTGCGCGCTTCGATTACGGGATCAACTCAGGAGCCAGCGGGGTCGGCAGCAGTTTCGTGTCGGTGGCGCTGCACGAAGTGCTCCACGGGCTGGGCATCTTCGGCCTGGTCAACTTGGAGGAGGATGCCGATGGCCCGATCGGCGCCAAGCTCAGGCTGGTGGACGGCGGCCCGGCATGGGACGACGCCTACGGCGCGCGCGCGGTCGCAGTCAATGCGGGGGGCGAGGGCTTTCGCGAGTTCCTGCGTATCAGCGATGCAGAGCGCGCAGCCGCCCTGACATCCTTCGGCCGCCTTCGCTTCGCGGGTGAACGCGCCGCGACGACCGCGGGGACCCTCAACTTCGCACCGCCCGACAATTTCATCCGCCTGCATTCCCCGACGACCATCGAGGCCGGCTCCACCTACTCGCACATCCAGAGTTTCGCCAGCTACGGCCCGCAGCTGATGTATCCGACCGTCGGCAGCACGCCTCCGCGCGAGCTCGGCATCGCTGGCGGCATGCTGCGGGACCTGGGCTGGAGGGACACGCCCGGCACGAGCAAGACCTTCAGCAGTGCGCCAAGCTACCAGTTCTACGATCCGGCACGCAGCGGACACGGCATCGACTTCCGCCTGATCTCGCCCAGCATCACCGGCCGCGATGCCGAGTACTTCTTGGGTTTCTACACCTTCGACGCCGACGGCAACCCCGAGTGGTACGTCTCGTCGGGGCCGGTCGTCGATGGGGTGTTCGTGCCGGCCCGCAACACCTTCGGCGACTCCCTGCTGCGGCAGAACTACCTCGGCCCTAACAACTCGGTGTCCGATGCCAGCGCAGCTTACTCCGGCACGATCAGGATCAACTTCAACAATGCGCGACTGCATCCGGCCTGCCAGGACGGCCACCCCGACCGCAGGCTGGACGGCCCCTTGGCGGTGATGACGGCCCGCATCAACGGCGAGCGCATCCAGTGGTGCATGCAGCCCGTGGTGATGCCCGGCCGCGTGCAGCGCGACTTCAGCAGCATCTGGTACTCGCTGGGGGATAGCGGTTGGGGGCTGGCCCTGCAGAGCTTCGATGGCTCGACCGACAGGGGCACTGCGGCAGATGGCCTCTTCTCGATCCTGTTTTATGCGGATGCCACCGGCAAACCTCGCTGGGCCATCGGCCAGGCGACCGACTTCAGGCCAGGGCAGGCGCAGCCACTGCGTCAGGTGGCCGGCTACTGCCGGACCTGCCCTTCGACCGATGGCATCCAGCTGTCCGAGCCAATCGGCAGCATGACTCTCGATCTGGTCCAGGGCGGCGCCGGCGCGCAGGGCAACCGGATCAGTTTCGATGTGACCTACCCGGGAACCGAAGGCGGGCGCTTCCAGCGCGACAGGGTGAACCTGTTCCCGAACAGCGATCCGACCTTGGGCGGGAACTGAGCGCCGAGTCTTCCCTTGCCTCAGCCACACACAGAAGAGGCGGCGTGTTTCGGCACGCCGCCTCTTCTTGTTCCGGCGAGGATCTGCCGGTGATCGATCAGGCAGTCGCGCGCTCGGCAATGGCGCGAGCGAACTCCATGGTGCTGCCGCTGCCGCCGAGATCCGGCGTGAGTCGATCGCGGGCCTCCATGGTGGCGACGATGGCGGCGCGCAGGCGCTTGGCCGCCGGCTCCATGCCGAGATGGCCGAGCATCTGTGCCGCGCCCAGCAGCAGCGCACAGGGGTTGGCGATGCCCTGGCCGGCGATATCCGGCGCCGAGCCGTGCACGGCTTCGAAGATCGCCGCCTTCTCACCGATGTTGGCGCCCGGCGCGAGGCCCAGGCCGCCGACAAGTCCGGCACACAGGTCGGACACGATGTCGCCGAACAGATTGGTGGTGCAGATGATGTCGAACTGCTCGGGGCGCATCACCAGCTGCATGCAGGTGTTGTCGACGATCATCTCGTTGCACTCGATGTCCGGATACAGCTTGGCCACTTCCCGGGCGACCTTCAGGAACAGGCCCGAAGTGCTCTTCAGGATGTTGGCCTTGTGGACGATGGTGACCTTGCGCCGACCTGCACTGCGGGCCAACTCGAAGGCATAGCGGACGATGCGCTCTGAGCCCTTGCGGGTGATCTTCTGGGTCAGCGTGGCGACCTCGCCATCCGGCGAGACGGTCTGGCCCTCGCCGATGTAGGCACCTTCGGTGTTCTCGCGCACGGTGATGATGTCGATGCCGCTGTAGCGCGCCTTGGTGTTCGGGAACGAGATCGCCGGGCGCACGTTGGCGTAGAGATCGAAACGCTTGCGCAGTTCGACATTGATCGACGAAAAGCCCTCGCCCACCGGCGTGGTCAGCGGACTCTTGAGCGCTACGCCCAGGCGGGCGATGGCCTCGAGGGTTGCGGCAGGCAGCAATTCACCGTGTTTCTCCAGCGCCACCATGCCGGCGTCGACAAATTCGTACTTCAGGCCCAGCTGCATCGCATCCAGCACGTGCAGGGTAGCGTCCATGATCTCGGGGCCGATGCCGTCGCCGCGGATGACCGCGATAGTGGTGCTCATAGGTGGGATTCCGTTTGCCTGTCTCGAACGAGGGACAGGACCCGCATGCGGGCCCCGGGAAGGATCCGATGGCGCGCCCGCGAGTGGAGCGCGGCCAAGCCGCGTACGCTAACCGGCGCGCGGCGGACCCGCCATTATCCGAAAGACGCAGAGCCAGCGGAACCCGCCTGTGGTCATGCGATTCAGCCACAGGCGCGACTCCGGGGCTGTCGCGCAGGCCGACCCGATTCCATCGACCGCGCCGGCCCAGCCGATCGAGCTCCAGGCGAACTGCTAAAGTTCGGGCCTGCCGTTCCTGAGCCATCCCCGTCCTTCCATGCCTCGCTTCTTCGTTCTTCTGCTGATTCTCACCCTGCCCGCTTCGGCGCTTGCTGCCGGCGCCCGCATCCAATTGCTGCAGGCTGCCGCGGCCCCGGGCCAGGGTTTCGACCTGCGTATCGAAGACAGCTGGCCGAATGCCTGCACCCCGCAGCTGGAGACGATCGAGGTCGCCGGGCTGGATGTCTGGGTCACTGCGAGAGACGCAAGCGAGGGGCAGTTCTGCGGGCAGGCGCTGACGCAGTACAGCCTCGACACCCGGCTGCTCGCGACCGCCCGCGAGGGGCTTCAGGAAGTTGGCCTGCAGCGCGTGCACTTCGTGGTGCGATCGAGCGCTGGGCTGCGCCTTCGGGGTTTCGAGCTGATCGCGATGGGCGGCGAAGTCGCCCTGGCACCGGAGCTGGAAAGCGGCTACTGGTGGGCGGACCCTGCGGCCCAGAGCCCTTGGGCCGGCCGCGGCATCGGCTTGAACCTTGAGCGCCAGAGCGGGACGCTGAGCGGCGTGCTCTACGGCTACGACGCCTCGGGGCAGCCGGAATGGAGCCTTGGCGCCGGCATGATCGGCCCACATTTCACCCGCTTGAGCCTCAGCCGGCTCTCCGACGGTTCTGGCCCAGCTCAACCGTTTCGCGAGCCGCGCTCCGTGCAGAGCATCGGCTCGATGCTGATCGAACCCGTCTCGCCCTCGAAGGCCCGGCTGTGGCTGGCCTACCAGGAGCCGCAGACCGGCGACCTCAGCCTGCGCCAGATCGAACTCGTGCGCTTCGGCTTCGACGCCTCTCTCGCCCGCGTCTGGGGCAGGGGCGAATGGCTGCTGCTGCCGCCCGCCGACGAGCAAGGCCGATCAAGTGCACGCCAACTCGTCTTCTCCGAGGTCGAGATCGATGCCAGCGGTTTCATACTGCTGGATCCCGAACAGGGCGCGGCGCTTGCCTGCCGAGTCGGCGGCGGCAAGGCCGAGCAGATTCCCGAACTGTGCGAACTCAGCATCGTGTCCGGCGAAGAGGCCATCGCCCACAGCTTCGATCGCATCGGACTGCGACGCATGCAGGGCACCGATGCCGAAGGCCGCCGCGTGCGGCTGATCCACCTCGACGCCAACTGAGCCTGCGGCTGCGCCGCACACCCCTTGACGGGGCAACCCGCGCCGTAGGGATCAGAAATCTCCCGCCTCGTGCGGCTGTTCGCCCAGCCGCCTCAGCACCTCCCAGACCACGGTCTGCGGAAACCCTCGCCGCAGCAGAAAATCGGCAAGCCGACGACGCACGCGCGGATCAGACGGGTCTTCCCCACGCAGCCGACGGGTCGCCAATTCGAGCGCGCGCTCGGCCCAGGCCTGCTCGCCTTCGGCGGCTTCGATCGCTCGCTCGGCCAGCCCCTCCGAGAGCCGATGCTGGGCGAGCTCGGCCTTGAGCCGCAGCGGCCCGCGCCCGCTGCTGGCGCGCGCGCGGGCGAGCGCTTCAGCGAAGCGCGCATCGTCCTGCAGGCCCTGTTCGCCGAGTCGGGCAAGCGCCGCCTCGACCTCATCGGCGGGAAAGCCCCGCTCCAGCAGCTTGCGTTTCAATTCAAGCGCCGAGTGCTCGCGCCGCGCCAGCAGGGCGACCGCGCGCGTCAGCGCCGACGCCGAGCGTCGGCGCTTGGACGGCTCGCCTTCAGTCATCCGCCGAGTCGTCGCCCGCCACCGCCACCGAGGGCACGAACAGTTCGCGTAGCTTGGCTTCGAGCTCGGCGGCGGCCGCCGGGTTGTCCTTCAGCCACTGGCGGGCGTTCTCCTTGCCCTGGCCGATGCGCTCGCCGTTGTAGCCGTACCAGGCGCCGGACTTCTCGACCAGTTTCGCGTCCACCCCCATATCGATCAGCTCGCCCTCCCGGCTGATGCCCTCGCCGTACAGGATCTCGGTGACGATCTGCTTGAAGGGCGGCGCCATCTTGTTTTTGACGACCTTGATCTTGGTCTGGTTGCCGATGATCTCGTCGCCCTTCTTGACCGCGCCGATGCGGCGGATGTCCAGACGCACCGAGGCGTAGAACTTGAGCGCGTTGCCGCCCGTCGTGGTTTCCGGGCTCTGGCCCGGCATCATAACGCCGATCTTCATGCGCAGCTGGTTGATGAAGATGACCAGGCAGTTGCTGCGCTTGATGTTGCCGGTGAGCTTGCGCAGCGCCTGGCTCATCAGGCGCGCCTGCAGGCCGGGCAGCTGGTCACCCATGTCGCCTTCGATTTCGGCCTTGGGCGTGAGCGCCGCGACCGAGTCGATCACCACCATGTCGACGGCGTTCGAACGCACCAGCATGTCGGCGATTTCCAGCGCCTGCTCGCCGGTGTCGGGCTGGCTGACCAGCAGATCATCGACATTGACGCCCAGCTTCTGCGCGTAGGTGGGGTCGAGCGCGTGTTCGGCGTCGACGAAGGCAGCGGTGCCGCCCTGCTTCTGGCACTGGGCGATGGCCTGCAGGGTCAGGGTGGTCTTGCCCGAAGACTCGGGACCGTAGATCTCGATCACACGCCCCTTGGGCAGACCGCCAATGCCGAGCGCGATATCGAGCATCAGCGAGCCGGTGCCGATCACTTCGGCCTTCTCGATGGCCTGGTCGCCCATGCGCATCACCGCGCCCTTGCCGAACTGCTTCTCGATCTGGGACAGGGCTGCGGAAAGGGCGCGCTTCTTGTTGTCGTCCATGGTGGATCCTTGCCGGCTGAATCGTTGAAAGTGCGGGGAAATTGCGGGAGCGCGTTCTCAGAAGTTGAGATCACCGCCGCAAGGCAGGCGCAAAGTATCCCACATATTCATGTGGTGACTTCGGCAAAAGGCTTACCCGGGCGTAGGAATCGCGAGGATTCCGCGCAGGGCAACCGCCACGGTCTGCCGACGGATGGCCTCGCGGTCGCCCTCGAAGTGATGCAGCTCAGCGCGCGGGTAGCCGCCGCGACGCTTCCAAGCCAACCAGACGGTGCCGACCGGCTTGTCATCGGTACCGCCGCTGGGCCCGGCGATCCCGGTCACCGCCACCGACACCGTGGCGCCCGCATGGGTCAATGCACCCGAGACCATTTCCAACACGGTCTCGCGGCTGACCGCGCCATGCTCCAACAGGGTGTCGGGGCGTACGCCCAGCAAGCCCTGCTTGGCTTCGTAGCTGTAGGCGGCGATGCCGCACTCGAACCAGGCCGAGCAGCCGGGCACATCGGTGATCGTCTTGGCGATCCAGCCGCCGGTGCAGCTCTCGGCAGTCACCAGCGACAGGCGCTCGGCCTGCAGGCGCGCGCCGACCTCAACGGCCAGCTGCAGCAGTTCGACATCGGAGGGAATGTGCATGGTGGGCGCGGCGGACTCCAGACGGTCCGCCAGCATGGCCAGCGGGCCGGGCCGGCACAAGGCCCGATCGCGTGACGGCCCGCAGGCGAGTAGCCGCAAGTGTCTGTCGGGCCTACAATTGCGGGCTTCGCCGGCGCCCCCCAGAGCAAGCAGCGCGCCGCTCCACTCATTCGCAAGGTGCCCCGCCCATGGCCGGCAAACTCTTCGTCAAGACCCACGGCTGCCAGATGAACGAGTACGACTCGGACAAAATGGCCGCCGTGCTGGCCGAATCGCACGGACTCGAACTCACCGAGAACGAGGACGAAGCCGACGTCATCCTGGTCAACACCTGCTCGATCCGCGAGAAGGCGCAGGAGAAGGTGTTCAGCCAGCTCGGCCGCTGGAAGCAGCTCAAGAAGAAGAACGACAAGGTCATCATCGGCGTCGGCGGCTGCGTGGCCAGCCAGGAGGGCGAAGCCATCCTGAAGCGTGCGCCCTACGTCGACCTGGTGTTCGGCCCGCAGACCCTGCATCGCCTGCCCGAGATGATCGAGGCCAAGCGCGAAACCGGCCGTCCGCAGGTCGACATCAGCTTCCCGGAGATCGAGAAGTTCGACCGCCTCCCCGAGCCGCGCGCCGAAGGACCGACGGCCTTTGTTTCGATCATGGAGGGCTGCAGCAAGTACTGCACCTTCTGCGTGGTGCCCTACACCCGCGGCGAAGAAGTCAGCCGGCCCTTCGAGGACGTGCTGGTCGAGGTCGCCCAACTGGCCGAGCAGGGCGTCAAGGAAGTGAACCTGCTGGGCCAGAACGTCAACGCCTACCGTGGCGCGCTGGACCGCAACGATGCCGAGGCCGGCACCGCCGATCTCGCCGACCTGATCCGTGCAATCGCCGAGATCCCGGGCATCGGCCGCATCCGCTACACCACCTCGCACCCGGTCGAGTTCAGCGACAGCCTGATCGAAGCCCATCGCGACGTGCCGCAGCTGGCCTCCTTCGTTCACCTGCCGGTGCAGGCCGGCTCGGATCGCATTCTGGCGGCGATGAAGCGCGGCCATACCGCGCTGGAATACAAAGCCAAGATCCGACGCCTGAAGGAGGCCAAGCCGGGCATCTCGATCAGCTCGGACTTCATCGTCGGCTTCCCCGGCGAGAGCGAGCGCGACTTCGAGGCCACCATGAAGCTGATCGAGGATATCGGCTTCGACCAGAGCTTCTCTTTCATCTACTCCTCGCGCCCGGGCACGCCCGCCGCCAACCTGCCGGACGAAACACCCGCGGCGGAAAAGAGCGCGCGGCTTGCGAGGCTGCAGGCGGCGATCGATGCCAACGCGAAGAAGATCTCGCAGGCCATGGTCGGCAGCGTGCAGCGGGTGCTGGTCGAAGGCCCCAGCAAGAAGGACCCGAACGAGCTCACCGGCCGCACCGAGAACATGCGCTTCGTGAATTTCGCCGCCCCTGCCCGCCTGATTGGCCAGTTCGTCGACGTGCTGATCACCGAGGCGCTCTCGAATTCGCTGCGCGGCCGCGTGCAGCTGCGCGACGACGCGGAGGCGGCGTGAGCGGCAACGCGCTCGTCCAGCGCGACTTCGTGCTCGAACCCGACAGCTTGGAACGCCTGGCCAACCTCTGCGGCCCGCTCGACGAGCACCTGCGCCTGATCGAGTTGCGCCTCGGCGTGGAGATCGCCAACCGCGGCAATGTGTTCAGGGTGATCGCCGAGGAGCCCTTGGCCGACAAGGCCGAAGCCCTGCTGCACGAGCTCTACGACGACACCGGACACGAGATCCTGAACGCCGCGAAGGTGCATCTGCGCCTGCAGGAGGCGGGCGTGGATGCCCTGGTCGAGCGCACCGCCGCCGATGCCGCGCAGGGCGCGCAGGAGGTGGCCATCAAGGTCAAGCGCGGGGTGGTCAAGGGCCGTGGCCCCAACCAGGCGCGCTACCTGCACGCGATCGCCACCCACGACATCAACTTCGGCATCGGCCCGGCCGGCACCGGCAAGACCTTCCTCGCCGTGGCGATGGCGGTGGAAGCGCTCAACGAGAACCGCGTGCAGCGCCTGGTGCTGGTGCGGCCGGCGGTCGAAGCCGGCGAGAAGCTCGGCTTCCTGCCCGGCGACCTGAGCCAGAAGGTCGACCCCTATCTGCGGCCGCTGTACGACGCGCTCTACGAGATGCTCGGCACCGAGCGCGTGGCCAAGCTGCTGGAGCGCAACGTCATCGAGATCGCGCCGCTGGCCTACATGCGCGGGCGCACGCTCAACGACGCCTTCGTGATTCTCGACGAGGCGCAGAACACCACGGTCGAGCAGATGAAGATGTTCCTGACCCGCATCGGCTTCGGCGCCACCGCGGTGATCACGGGCGACTTGAGCCAGATCGACCTGCAGCGCGGCCAGAAGTCCGGCCTGCGCGATGCGCTGGAGGTGCTGAAGGACGTGCCGGGCATTTCCTTCACCTTCTTCACCGCCGGCGACGTGGTGCGGCATCCGCTGGTGGCGCGCATCGTCCGCGCCTACGACCGCCGCGACGAGGTGCGCGAGCTGGCCAAGCGCGAGGCGCAGGCCGCCACCGAAGGCACGACGCCGAAGGCTCAGGCATGAGCCGGATCGACATCAGCTACGGCCTGCCGCGCGCCGGCCTGCCTGCAGCCGGCACGCTGCGCGCCTATGCCGAAGCCGCCCTGGCCGGCCGGCGCGAGGACGGCGAGCTGTCGGTGCGCATTGTCGATGCCGACGAAGGGCGCGCGCTCAACCGCGATTACCGCGACAAGGACTACGCCACCAATGTGCTGAGCTTCCCGGCCGAGCTGCCGCCGGGCGTGCCGCTGCCGATCCTCGGCGACCTGGTGCTGTGCGCGCCGGTCATCGCCCGCGAGGCCGAGGAGCAGGGCAAGCCGCTCAAACACCACTACGCGCACATGCTGGTGCACGGGGTACTTCACCTGCTGGGCCACGACCATATGGAAGAGACCGAAGCCGAGGCCATGGAAGCCATCGAGCGCGAGGTGCTGGCGGGGCTGGGCATCCCGGACCCCTACGCCTGAGCGCCATCCGCACTGACTAAACTTCCGGACCGTTCCGCGGTCTTGGCCCGCTCTTCCCATGGACCTGTCTTTCGCATGAGCACACTTCTGGTCACCGGCGGCGCCGGCTTCATCGGCGGCAACTTCGTCCTGCAGCAGGTGGCCGCGGGCCATCGCGTGGTCAACCTCGATGCCCTGACCTATGCGGGCAATCGCGACACCCTGAGCAGCCTCGACGGCAACCCAAATCACATTTTCGTCCAGGGCGATATCGGCGACCGCGAGCTGGTGCGGCGCCTGCTGGCCGAGCACCGGCCGGATGCGATCGTGAACTTCGCTGCCGAAAGCCACGTCGATCGCAGCATCGACGGCCCCGGCGCCTTCGTGCAGACGAACATCGTCGGCACCTTCCAGCTGCTCGAAGCCGCGCGCGGCTGGTATGCCGAGCTCGATGAGGGCGCACGCGGCGGCTTCCGCTTTCTGCACGTCTCGACCGACGAGGTCTATGGCTCGCTGGGCGAGACCGGCAAGTTCACCGAGACCACGGCCTACCAGCCCAACTCGCCCTATTCGGCCTCGAAGGCGGCCTCGGACCACCTGGTGCGCGCCTACCACCACACCTACGGGCTGCCGGTGCTGACCACCAACTGCAGCAACAACTACGGGCCCTACCAGTTCCCGGAGAAGCTCATCCCGCTGATCATCCAACGCGCCGTGGCGGGAGAGCCCCTGCCCGTCTACGGCGATGGCAAGAATGTGCGTGACTGGCTGTTCGTGGGCGACCACTGCCGCGCGATCGCACGTGTGCTCGAAGCCGGCCGCGTGGGTGAGGTCTACAACGTCGGCGGCGATGCCGAACGCCAGAACATCGACGTGGTGCGCACCATCTGCCGGCTGCTGGACGCGCGCCGACCGCGCGCTGACGGTGCGCCGCGCGAATCGCAGATCACCTACGTCAAGGATCGGCCCGGTCACGACCGCCGCTATGCCATCGACGCCAGCAAGCTGAAATCCGAACTCGGCTGGACGCCCTCGCGCAGCTTCGAGCAGGGCATCGAGGAAACCGTCGACTGGTACCTGCAGCATCAGGACTGGGTGCAGCGCGTGCTGGACGGCAGCTATCGACTCGAAAGAATCGGGCGAGGTGACGCGTGCTAGCGGACACCCGGTGGGTGTCCGCTGCGGCGCCGAGCGCCCAGCCAAGGATGGCTGGGCAGGGCTGTGCTATTGCGACAGGCTTGCGCCATGAATGGCAACCGCTGACGACTGAGAACTTCGGAACGCGCTCATGAAAGGCATCATCCTCGCCGGCGGCTCCGGCACCCGGCTGTATCCGATCACCCAGGCCATCAGCAAGCAGCTTCTGCCGGTCTACGACAAGCCGATGATCTACTACCCGCTCAGCACCCTGATGCTGGCGGGCATCCGCGAAGTGCTGGTGATCAACACCCCGCATGAGCAGGCCCTGTTCAAGCAGCTGCTCGGCGACGGCAGCCAGTGGGGCATGCGCATCGACTACGCGGTGCAGCCCAGCCCCGACGGCCTCGCCCAGGCCTATCTGATTGGCCGCGAATTCGTGGCAGGCCAGCCCAGCTGTCTGGTGCTGGGCGACAACATCTTCTACGGCCATGGCTTCTCCGAGCAGCTGCGCCGCGCCTCGACCTTGCAGAATGGCGCCGTGGTATTCGGCTACTGGGTGCGCGATCCCGAGCGCTACGGCGTGGCCGAGTTCGATGCGAATGGCACCGTCATGGGTCTGGAGGAAAAGCCGAAGACGCCGAAGTCGAACTACGCGGTCACCGGGCTCTACTTCTACGACGGACGGGCGCCCGACTTCGCCGCCGAACTCAAGCCTTCCGCGCGCGGCGAGCTGGAAATCACCGACCTCAATCGACGCTACCTTGAAGATGGCAGCCTCAGGCTTGAGAAGCTCGGCCGCGGCTATGCCTGGCTCGACACCGGCACCCATGAATCCCTGCTGCAGGCCGGCACCTTCGTCGAGACCATCGAAGCGCGGCAGGGGCTCAAGATCTGCTGCCCGGAAGAAATCGCCTATATGAACGGCTGGATCGATGCCGCCCAAGTCGAGGCACTGGCGCAGCCGCTGCTGAAGAACGGCTACGGCCAGTACCTGATGAGCCTGCTCAAGCTGGGGCTGGCCAAGTGAAGGTGATCGAAACCGACCTGCCCGGCTGCCTGGTGATCGAGCCGCGCGTATTCGGCGACGCCCGCGGCTTCTTCTTCGAGCAGTGGAACCGTGAGCGCTATGCACAGCACGGCATCGTCATGGACGCGGTGCAGGCCAATATCTCGCGCTCGGCGCGCGGCGTGCTGCGCGGCCTGCACTACCAACTGCCGAACCCGCAGGGCAAGCTGGTCTCGGTGCTGGAGGGCGAGGTCTACGACGTCGCTGTCGACATCCGCCGCGGCTCGCCGACCTTCGGCAAGTGGGCGGCCGTGGTGCTCAGCGCCGCCAACCAGCGCCAGTTCTGGATTCCGCCGGGCTTTGCCCACGGCTTTGCGGTGACCTCGGAGCACGCTCTGTTCCATTACTTCTGCAGCACGCCCTACGACGCCGCCGCGGACAAGGGCATTCGCTGGGATGATCCGGCGCTCGCCATCGACTGGCCGGTGGCGGCCCCCGAGCTGTCGGCCAAGGACGGCGCTGCGCCGCTGCTGGCCGAGGTGCCCACGGATCGTTTGCCGGTCTACTGAGTCGCGCCCACGTCGCTTCGCAGGCCCGGCTTGCAGCATCCGCGACCGGCGACTTCAGCCAACCGCACGCAGTTCCACGCGCAAGCGCGCCGCCACCTCGGGCGATTGACTGCACAGTAAGCGCTTCGCAGAAGTGGCCTGCGCTACCCTTCCCGCCCATCCGAACGATCACGCTCAAGGCCATGCAGGACATCCTTCCCGTCATCCTCTCCGGCGGCTCCGGCACTCGGCTGTGGCCACTGTCGCGCGAGTCCTACCCCAAGCAATTCCTGCCGCTCACCGGCGAGGACAGCCTGCTGCAGGCGACCTGGAAGCGCGTAGCCGCGCTGACCACGTGCCGGCCCATCGTGGTCGGCAACGTCGACCACCGCTTCATGATCGCCGAGCAGCTGCGCGAGGCCGGCGTCACGCCGGCGTCGATCCTGCTCGAACCGGTGGGCCGCAACACGGCGCCCGCCATCGCCGTGGCGGCGCTGGAGGCAACGTTCATCGGTGAGGACGCGCTGCTGCTGGTGCTGCCCTCGGACCATCTGATCCAGCAGGTCGAGGCCTTCCACGCGGCGGTGCGTGCCGCCACGGCGGCGGCCGAGGCCGGCCAGCTGGTGACCTTCGGCGTCGTGCCGACCTCGCCCGAGACCGGCTACGGCTATATCAAAGCGACCGAGGGCAGCGGCGCGCGCGCGGTGGAACGCTTTGTCGAGAAGCCGGATCTGGCCACGGCGCAAGGCTACGTCGCCTCCGGGCAGTACTTCTGGAACAGCGGCATGTTCTTGATCCGCGCCAGTCGCTACCTGGAAGAACTCGAACGTCTCGCGCCGGACATGCTGGCCGCCTGCCGAGATGCGCTGACAAAGGCGCGCCGGGATGAGGACTTTGTGCGCTTGGATGCCGAGGCCTTCGCGGGCTGTCCTGCGGATTCCATCGATTACGCGGTGATGGAGCACACGCCGCACGCCGCCGTGGTGCCGCTCGACGCGGGCTGGAGCGATGTCGGTTCCTGGGGCGCCCTGTGGGAGGTCAGCCCCAAGGACGCCCAGGGCAATGCGCATCGCGGCGACGTCATCGCCATCGACTGCCGCAACACCTACGCCCACGGCCAGCGCCTGATCACCCTGATCGGGCTGGAGGACGTCGTGGTGGTGGAAACCGACGACGCTCTGCTGGTCGGCCGGCGCGACCAGCTGCAGAAGGTCAAGGATCTGGTCGGCACACTGAAGTCCGACGGGCGCAGCCACGCGGTCTGGCACCGCAAGGTCTACCGCCCCTGGGGCGCCTACGACAGCATCGACTCGGGCGAGCGGTTTCAGGTCAAGCGCATCACCGTCAAACCCGGCGGCAGCCTCAGCCTGCAGATGCACCACCACCGCGCCGAGCACTGGATCGTGGTCAGCGGCACGGCGCGCGTGACCCGCGGCGAGGAAGTGCTCCTGCTCACCGAGAACCAGAGCACCTACATTCCGCTCGGCGTGGTCCATCGCCTGGAGAACCCCGGCAAGCTGCCGCTCGAGATGATCGAAGTGCAGTCAGGCAGCTATCTGGGCGAGGACGACATCGTCCGCTTCGAGGATGTCTACGGCCGCATGGCGTGAGTCGAGCGCGGTGACGCCAACAAGCGTCGTCCCCACTGGCGAGCGCCATAAAGAAACGCCCCGGCAGAGTCCGGGGCGTTTCCTTTCACGGCAGTTCTCGAGTCTTCAGTTTCCGCGGCAGCCGCAGCCAGAGCGCCGACTCGTCTACGAATCCCGAATCCCCAATCCCGAATCCCGGCGTCTCAGTGCCCCCCGTCCAGCGCCTTCAGCTCGGCCACCAGCTGATTCACCATGCTGGCGCCGTCGCCGAACAGCATGCGGGTGTTGTCGGCGTAGAACAGGGCGTTCTCGATGCCGGCGAAGCCGGTGCCCTTGCCGCGCTTGATGACGATGGTGTTTTTCGAATTCACCACGTCAAGGATGGGCATGCCGTAGATCGGGCTGGCCGGGTCGGTCTTGGCCACCGGGTTGACCACGTCGTTGGCGCCGATCACCAGCGAGACGTCGGTGATCGCGAACTCCGGGTTGATGTCGTCCATGTCGGCAATCAGGTCATAGGGCACGCCGGCCTCGGCGAGCAGCACGTTCATGTGGCCCGGCATGCGGCCTGCGACCGGATGGATCGCGAACTTGACCTTGACGTCGCGCTTCATCAGCTGCTGGGTCAGCTCCCACACCTTGTGCTGCGCCTGGGCCACGGCGAGGCCATAGCCCGGCACGATGACCACGCGCTCGGCATAGGCCATCATCGCGGCGACGTCGGACGCCTCAATGGGCTTCTGGCTGCCGGTGATTTCCTGGGCCTCGCCCGAGCTGCCGCCAAAGTTCGAGAACAGCACGTTGCTGATCGGCCGGTTCATGGCCTTGGCCATCAGCTGGGTCAGCAGCATGCCGGCCGCGCCCACCACAGTACCGGCGATGATCAACGACTCGCTCTGCAGCACATAGCCCTTGAAGGCCACGGCAAGGCCGGTGAAGGCGTTGTACAGCGAGATCACCACCGGCATGTCGGCGCCGCCGATCGGCAGGGTCATGAGCACACCGAAGACGAGCGTCAGCACGAAGAAGGCGATGATCACCCGCACGTCGAGCTCGAACACCAGCCACGCGCCCAGGACGAGGCAGGCTACGAACACCAGCAGGTTGACCAGCTGCTGGCCGCTGAAGCTGAAGCGCTTGTCGAGGCGGCCGTCCAGCTTGGCCCAGGCGATGACCGAGCCCGAGAACGAGACCGCGCCGATCAGCGAGCCGAGCACGGCGAGCACGAGTTTGGTCGTGTCCATGCAGGCATGCGCCGCCATGTCGGCCGGGGTGCAGGCGCCCGGGTGCGCGGCCGAGTTGATCAGCGCATAGGCGCCGATCGCTGCCGCCGAGCCGCCACCCATGCCGTTGAAGATGGCGACCATCTGCGGCATGTCGGTGATGGGCACACGCTTGCCCCACACCCAGAACACGAAGGACAGCACGATCGCCACGACCATCAGACCGAGGTTGAGCGGATCGATGCCATGCGTGCCCCAGGTGCTGGGCGCGAAGAAAGTGACCACCGTGGCGATCACCATGCCGACACCAGCCCACTTGGTGCCGCGCTTGGCAGTCACCGGCGAGCCCATCTGCATCAGGCCGATGATGAAGAGCAGAGCGGCTGCGAAGTAGCTGGACTTGGCCAGCAGGTCGAGCAATTCGGGAAGGCTCATCGATCAGCCCTCCTTCTTCTTGCTGGACTTGAACATCTCCAGCATGCGCTCGGTGACCACGTAGCCGCCGACCGCATTGCCTGCACCCAGCAGCACGGCCAGAAAGCCGATGGTGCGTTCAAGCGTGGTATCGGCATGGGCCATCGAAATCATCGCGCCCACCACCACGATGCCGTGCACGAAGTTGGAGCCGGACATCAGCGGCGTGTGCAGGATCACCGGCACCCGCGAGATGATGACGTGGCCGCAGATCGCGGCCAGCATGAAGATATACAGCGCCACAAAGCCGTCCATCAGGCCGCTACTCCCTCGATCCGCTGCTTGCTGGGGCCGTGCTTGATCTCGCCGGCATGGGTGAGGCAGGTCTGCGCAACCAGCTCGTCGTTCCAGTCGGCGCTGATCGCGCCCTCTTTGATCGACAGCACCAGGAAGTTGTACAGGTTGCGCGCGTACATCTCGCTGGCGTGGATGCAGCCCATCGAGGCCAGATGGGTCGGCCCGACCA
Organism: Aquimonas voraii; assembly: GCF_900101825.1. Classification (GTDB taxonomy): domain Bacteria; phylum Pseudomonadota; class Gammaproteobacteria; order Xanthomonadales; family Xanthomonadaceae; genus Aquimonas; species Aquimonas voraii. Next base: position 325,769 of record NZ_FNAG01000001.1, on the reverse strand, counting down.
CGTCGACGCCGTTGGCGGTACGCACCGTCTCACCGGCCTTCGTCAGCTCACAGTTGCCGCCGGTCTCGGCTGCGAGATCAACGATCACGCTACCGGCCTTCATGCCCTCGACCATGCTGGCGGTGATGATCTTCGGCGCCGGCCGGCCCGGCACCGCAGCGGTGGTCACGATGACATCCACGCCCTTCAGGTGCTCCGCCAGCTTGCGCTGCTGCTCGGCGCGCTCTTCCGGTGTCAGTTCACGCGCGTAACCACCGGAGCCTGCCGCGCTGACGCCAAGGTCAAGAAACTTCGCACCCAGCGACTCGATCTGCTCGCGCGTCTCGGGGCGCACATCGAAGCCTTCGACCTGGGCACCGAGCCGACGGGCAGTGGCAATCGCCTGCAGGCCGGCCACGCCGGCGCCGACGATCAGCACCTTGCTGGGCCGGATGGTACCGGCGGCCGTGGTCAGCATCGGGAAGAACTTGCCGCTGGTCTGGGCCGCGATCAGCACCGCCTTGTAGCCAGCCATGCCGGCCTGCGAGCTGAGCACGTCCATGGCCTGGGCGCGGGTCGTGCGCGGCAGCAGCTCCATCGCAAAGCTAGTAAGCCTGCGGTCGCGCAGGCTGCGCACGCGCTCATCGCCAGTGTGCGGCTGCAGGTAGCCGATCACGATGGCGCCTTCTTTCAGCGCGGCGATCTCGTCGGCCTCGGGCGGCTGCACTTTCAGCAGCACGTCGGCGCGTGCCAATGCCGCAGCAGCGCTGTCGACGAACTCGACGTCCGTATAGGCGCTGTCAGGAAACGCAGCGGAGCTGCCGGCGCCTTTCTCCATGACGACGGCAACGCCGGCGGCGCGCAGTTTCTTTGCGATCTCCGGCGTCAGCGCGACCCGGCGTTCGCCAGGCACCCGCTCGACCACGGCACAGACGGTTGCCGCCATGCGCATCACTCCCCTCGTGTGAACCCCGGGTGGATGCTAGCCGAAAGTCGTAGCCGCAGGCAGGACGATGAGGCGCGAATCCCGCGGCGCATATGCGGATGCGTCGCGAGCCCGAACGGGAACAGAGGAATCAGTCGAGCAAGGACCGAGCGCGGCAACCACGCACGGAGGACTTCGCAGCGCTGGGACGGGCGGTTCAGTTGGGGCTCGCGCCCTCGCCCGCCTTGCCGCTGGCGCGCAGGCGGCCCAGCACCTGGTTCATCGCGTGCTCGAACGCGGCATCGTTCTGGCGAATGACCAGGCGTTTGGAGCCAATCATCGCCGCAAGCTCCTCGGCCGAGGCCACGCAATAGCGCAAGCCGCGACGATTGACGAAGAGCAGCCGGTTGGAGATCGGGCTCTGCCAGCTCAGCTTGGCGGGCTGGGCATTGCCGTCTTCATCGATGAACTGCACCCAGGTGCCTACCGGCAGCTTGCGGATGCGCTCGACGTCGTCTGCGTCGAACTCGAGCCCAGCCAGCGGATCGGGCTCGGGCTCGACCTCCTCGCCCTGCACGGAAGCCGCCAGCGTCGGCGAGTCCGCCGGCGGGGCATTGCGCTCCACCGCACCGGCCAGCTGCTGCTGGATCTCGGGCGAGGCGGCGCGTGGGCTCAGGGCTGCGAACAGCGACTGCAGGACCTCGTCCGCCGCGGCGCCCACGCAACCGGCACTCTGCAGCACGGGCTCCAACTGCGGACGCAAGGCGGCGAAGGCCGCATCGGAGAACTGCCGGCGCTCGCGCGACTCCGACCAGGCGCCCAGCAGGGCATCGCCCGCCGCCAGCGCGGTCTGGTACTTCGGGGCGTCATGGCCTTCGCGCAGCCCCATCAGGGTGATGTGGTGGACCCAGTAGCGGCGCAAGAAGGAATCAATCGCGGGCGCCAGCTCAGGGTGCAGTTCGATGCGCCGATTGAGCTCGGCGGTGGCGGCAGCGCGGGCGAACTCCAAGCGCTCCTTGCCGCGCTGTGCCTCGGCGGCACGGCGCTCCGCCAGCGCGATGCGCCGACGATGCTGCTCGATGAACTCCCGGAACTCCTGCTCCAGGGTTTCGAAGATCGCGACGTCTTCGTTGAACTCCACGCTCAGCCGATCGACCGTGCGGCGCACGCGATCGAGCAGCTCGCGATCCTGCGGGGCCTCGCCGGTGTTGCCCTCGCAGGCTTCGGCCAGCGAGTTCAGCAGCTTGCGCGCCGGATGGGTCTTCTGCAGGAACATCCGCCGATCCAGCAGGGCGACCTTGACGAAGGGCACGATCAGGCGACTGATGGTCTTGCGGGTGTCGGTGTGGAAGTCACGCTCCTCCAGCAGCACCTCGAAGAGCATGCCGACCAGGTCGATCGCATCCTCATCCGCCGCGCTCATGCGCGAGGTCTTGGGGTCCAGTCCGAGTCGCTCGGCGCCGGTCAGCAGTTCCTGCTTCAAGCGCTGGGCGAGGCTCTGCTCGGGGTCATCCAAGGCTTCGCTGACGCCCTCGGGCAGCTCGCCCTGGTACAGCGAAAGCACCGACAGCATTTCGTTCGGCGACAGCGGACGCAGGGGCGTGGAGCCACCCGCGCCGGGTTCGCCGCCCTGCGGCACGGAGAACGCGCCGCGGGCGCCACGCGCACCGCGGTAGGTCTCCAGCAGTTCGTGCAACGTGGAGAACAGGGCCTGTTCCGCGGCCGGGCTGACCTGAGGCTGCTCGGCGTACTCGCGCGCCGGCGGAGCGTAGGCCGCGTCCTGCTCACCCTCGCGCAGCGAATCCACCGGCCGCGGCGGCTGGCCTGGCCGACGGGCGACGCTGTGGCGGATCTCGGGCAGCACGCCCGACTCGACCAGGGCCTTGTTGAGATCCACGTAGAAGGCGGGCAGCAGGCGCTGGAACTCACGCTCGTACAGCTTGAACAGCAGCACTTTCACCCGCACCGACAGGTCGAGGCCGGTCAGCGCGGCGCGGAAGGCCTGGGCGATATGCGCCGGCCCGACCGGGCTGTTCTCGTCATCGATTTCGATACCGCCGATCAAGACGCCAAGCCGGCGGTTCAATTGGTGAAGGGCTGGGCCCAGGCCGCGCGAGATCGCCACCGCGACCATCCGTGCGCTCAGCTGCTCTTCGAGTTCTTCCTCGGACACGAGGCTGAGTTCGCCAGTCTGCGCGTTGCGTCCGCCCTGCTCCAGGTCGATCTTCAGGGGGCTGCGCCGCTCGTAGGCGGCAAAAGCGCCGAGGATGTGCTCCAGGAAGCGCTGCTCGACCATCGGCCGCTGCTTGCGCAGCTCGCGCATGGCGTCGAAGTATTCCTGGTGGTTGAGCGAGCCGTCGGCACGCTGGACGAAGTCGAACAGGGTGTTGTCGGCCTTGTCGAGGGTCTCACCCAGGAAGGCGGGAAGCCGCTTGGCTGCGCGCGCGCGCAGCCCCGAGACCAGCGACGAGATGTCGAAACCGGGCTTCATCGCGAGTCGGCCGTTGATGTCCAATACGTTGTCGGGGGTAGACTTGCTGACCATGGCGTGTGTCCTCCGGCGCGGGATTCGCCCCCTACTGGGCCACGAGTCTACGGGTCACAATTGTGGCGAAACGTGAGAAGCCTCGCGCTTCAACCGTGCACACGCGCGCAAGGCCCAATCACAAGGTCGCAAGTGTGACAGAGGCGGCGCGCCTGCGACGACTTTTGTCACCCTCCCATTGCCATTCCGGAATCGCAACCATGCTATCGCTCACGCTCGATCAGCGGCGATCGACGCCCTCCCGCCTGCTCGCCGAACCCGCTCCAAGTCCGGAGCAGCTGGCCGAACTGCTGCGCATCGCCTCACGCGTGCCTGACCATGGCGCGCTGGCGCCCTGGCGCTTCCTGAGCCTGCGCGGCGACGCGCGGATCCGACTGGGCGAGGCGCTGGCGGAGCGCGCGCAGGCCCTGAACCCGGACATCGAGGCCGCGGCCCTGGACAAGGAGCGCAAGCGCTTCGTCCAGGCGCCGCTGGTGATCGTGGTCATCGGCTGCTACCAGCAGCCGCACAAGATCCCCCTGGTCGAACAGCAGCTCAGCGTCGGCTGCGTCTGCTTCAGTCTGCTGCAGGTGGCACAAGCGGCGGGCTTCGGTGCGCAGTGGCTGACCGGCTGGGCGGCGTACGACCCGGTGATCCGCACACGCCTGGGCATCGCCGACAGCGAGGCCGTGGTGGGCTTCGTGCACATCGGCACCGCCGCGGGCGCCATCCCGGAGCGGCCACGGCCAGAGCCCCTGGCGCGGCTGACGGAATGGACCGGTTGAACGCCGCACCCGTCCTGCTGGTGGATGCCAGCCTCTACGTGTTTCGCGCCTGGCATTCGATCCCGGACGAATTCACTGATGTCGAGGGACGACCGGTCAACGCCGTGCAGGGCTTCCTGCGCTTCCTGCTGGAGCTGCTGGAGAGGCAGAAGCCGGAGCGCATCGCCGTCGCCTTCGACGAATCGCTGGAAACCTCGTTCCGCAATCGGCTGTATCCGGCCTACAAGGCGAACCGCGAACCGGCACCGGAGTCCCTCAGGCACCAGTTCCGCCAGTGCATGGCGCTGTGCGAGGCACTCGGCCTGTGCACGCTGGCCGATCAGGAGTTCGAGGCTGACGATCTGATCGGCAGCCTTCTCGCAGGCCTGCACGGCGTCGGCCTGTCCGGCCTGATCGTTTCCGCCGACAAGGATCTGTCCCAGCTGCTGCGCGAAGGCGACAGCCAGTGGGACTATGCCCGCGACCTGCGCTGGGACGCCTCGGGCGTACGCGAGCGCTATGGGGTGCATGCCACGCAGATCCCGGACTTCCTCGGTCTCGCCGGCGATGCGGTGGACAACATCCCCGGCGTGCCCGGCGTGGGCGCCAAGACCGCCGCGGCCCTGCTCGATCACTTCGGCAGCCTCGATGCCCTGCTGGATCGACTGGCCGAGCTGCCCTACCTGCGCCTACGCGGGGCCGCAGCCCACGCCCAGCGCATCGCCGCCCATCGCGACATGGCCCTGCTCTGCCGCGAGCTGGCGACAATCCGCCGCGATATCGACGTCGGCGAGGCCGCATCCCGCTGCCAGCGCCAGGCTCCCGACCGCGCCCGCCTCGAGGTTCTCGCCGAGAGCCTGCGTCTGGGCCCGATGACCCGACGACGACTCTCAGCCGTCGCCGACGCACAGCGCTGAAACAAGGCCAGCCGCAAGACACCCACGGTCGCGCGCTGGCGCACTTGCCCCCAACGCTGCCGCAGGCAGGCGTGATCACTCGGCGCGCCGCGAGCTCGACCTATCGAGGCCGCGGCGAGGGTCACGGGACTCCTCAGCGGGCGATTCTGGAGGGCTGCGTCTCGACGCGCTCCATCGCGAAGTCGGCCTTGAGGCGGTAGATGCGCGCCCCTTGCAGGCGCTCGCGGCTGCGCGGCAGGCCGAAGCGGTCGTACTGGTTGCGCTGGCTGTTGCCGATCACGAACACCTCTGCGTCCTTGCCGAGCGCGGCGCCCACCTGCAGCGGCAGGGCCTGCTGGTTGGCCTCGAGCGGATGGCCGAGCATGATCTGCCGCCCGTCGTCGGACATCTTCAGGCGCATGATCCGATTCGGCGGCAGCTCGTTCTGGACAATGATCAGATGGTTGTTCCACCAGGCCATGGCTTCGATGCTGGCCAGGGTCAGCTTGGGCGGCACCGGCACATCAAAGGGCTTGCCCGTGGCCAGATCTACGCCGAACAGGCCGCGCTGGACATCGTTGAAATAGAGGATCTTGGAGTCGCCAGAGACCGCCAAGGCGCGCAGGCTGCTGAGGTGCGGAGCCTGCAGCAGGCGCCGGAAGCTGTCGTCGCGGACCTGGTAGATGACGTTGTTGACGGCGTCGGCGGCGTACACGCTGCCATCCGGCGCCACGGTGATCGTCGACAGGACGAAGCCCTGGCCCGGTACGGAAGGCGAGAGGAAACTCTTCACGAACTTGCCGCTGGCCAGCTCGAATTTGAAGATGCCCGCCTTGCCGAGGTCTTGTTCGGCGTTGTAGCCCTTGAAGTGCGGCACTGCAGTGGAGGCGACCCACAGCACTCCCCGCTCAGCGTCAACCGCCACCCCCAGCACGCCCCACATGCCATTGGACTCGTCTGCCTGGGCCAACAGCTTGAGGCTGCCGTCGGCCTCCACCATGTAGACCTTGCCCTCGCGCACGCTGCCGACCAGCAGCTGGCCGCGGCTCGCGTCGTAGGCGAGGCTTTCGATCAGCAGGTCCTCGCGCGGCAGGGTGTAGGCGACTTCGCCTTCACCGAAGCTGTCGCGATTGCTCCGGAAGCCCTGCACGATGTACTTCCAGACCTCGGTGGTGCTGACCTTCTGGAAGCGTTCATCCTTCTCGATTTCGTGCGCGAAACCCGCCGCCTGCAGTTCAAGCAGCGTGTTGTAGGCCTCCGACTTCATGTCCTGGAGGGCGTAAGCCGCAGCCAGCTCGTAGCGCATCGCGCCCACATGTGGGCGCAGTGCCGCAAGCCGCTTCCAGACCAGCGTTTCCTTCGCGACCTCACCGGCCTCACGCAGTTGACCGGCCAACTGCAGCAGGCTGTCCACGTCCTCGACGCCGGCCAGCGCCTGCTCCAACTGCTCTGGCGTTTCCAGAGCCTTGCCCTGGACGCCGGGATCTTGGGCTCCGGCAGCGAGGGGCAGGCACAGCAGGGCGGCGAGCAGGTAGCGCTTCAGGGGCATGGGGGACTTCCGGGAAGGGGGCGGGGGAACGGCGCGCTTCGACCATCGGATACCGCGGGGGTTCCCGCAGACGGACGCAGGCTGCGGTCCTCGGCCGAGGGCGCGCGACTGGCTAAGATGGCGCGCATTCTAGCCAAGGTCGCCCCATGAAGCCCGAACCCGCGGAGAGCGCTGTCGAGACCCTGCACGAAGCCCGCTTCCTGCGCCTGTGCCGGCGCGGCCGCTGGGAATACGCCGAGCGCACCAACGCCGGCAGTGCCGTGATCGTGGTGGCGCTGACGCCGGACGATCGCATCCTGTTCGTCGAGCAATTTCGCGAACCGATCCAGCAGCGCAGCATCGAAATGCCCGCGGGGCTGGTCGGAGATGTCGACGGCGAGGAATCGATCGAACTGGCCGCCCAGCGCGAACTGGAAGAAGAAACGGGCTGGCGCGCCGAGCGCGTGGAGTTCCTGATGATGGGCCCCTCGTCCTCGGGCATGAGCACCGAGCAGATCGCTTTCGTGCGTGCACACGGCCTGGTCCGGGTCGGCAGCGGTGGCGGCGACAGCACCGAGAACATCACCGTGCACGAAGTGCCGCGCGCGCAGGCACCGGCTTGGCTGGATGCCAGGCGACGAGAGGGCTACTCCATCGATCCCAAGCTGTACGCGGGTCTGTACTTCGTCGAGCGCAATCCTGACGGTCAGCCGCACGGCGGCTGAGCGCGGTGGCTGGGCCCTCCTCCGCCCCAGGCTCCAGAAGGCTCAAGCGGGAAACACGAGCGGTAGCCCACCGAGTTCAGCCGCGCAGCCCCTGCCCCAGCAGCCAGCCCCCAAGCAGGGCGGCAAAGCCGATGACGAGGGTGAGCGCGAGATAGAGCAGCGCCAGCCCCGGCCGCTCCAGCTCGCGCCACAACAGCAGGCAATCCACCATCAACGCGGAGTAGGTGGTGAGCCCGCCCAGCAGGCCGGTCATCAGCAAGGGGCGCAGCCAAGGAGCGGCCTCGGGCTTCTGCACCCAGACCAGCAGCAGGCCGGCGCCGAAGCTGCCGAGCAGGTTGACCGCGAAGGTGCCCCACGGAAAGCCACTGCCCAGCTGGCGCAGCAGCCACGTCCCCAGCAGGAAGCGCGCGCCGGCCCCTAGCGCGCCGCCGGCCATGACCAGCCCGAGGCTGCTCCAGAGGCTCACTCGCCACCGCCCTCGCCGCGCGCCTGCGCGCGCGCTGTACGCAAGGCGTCGAGCTTGTCCTTCAGCTTGAGCTCAAGCCCGCGCGCCACCGGACGGTAGTACACCTGTTCGCCGAGCGCGTCGGGAAAGCCGGTCTGATCCAGCGCCACGCCGCCCTCGACATCGTGGTCGTACTGGTACTGCTCGCCATAGCCCAGCGACTTCATCAGCTTCGTCGGCGCATTGCGCAGATGCAGGGGCACCTCTTGGGTGCCGGAGGCACGCACCTCGGCGGCCGCGGCTTTGTAGGCGACGTAGCCGGCGTTGCTCTTGGCGGTGCTGGCCATGTACAGCGTGACCTGGGCGAGCGCCAGCTCGCCCTCGGGGCTGCCCAGACGCTCGAAGGTATCCCAGGCGTCCAGCGCCATCTGCTGCGCGCGCGGGTCGGCAAGGCCGATGTCCTCGATGCTCATGCGCAGCAGGCGACGGGCGAGGTAGCTCGGATCGCAGCCGCCGTCCAGCATGCGGCACAGCCAGTACAGCGCGGCATCCGGGTTGGAGCTGCGCACGCACTTGTGCAGGGCCGAGATCTGGTCATAGAACTGCTCACCGCCCTTGTCGAAGCGGCGCGTGCGGTCGGCCAGCACCTGGGTGAGCGTGGCTTCGCTGATCTCACCGCCCTCGCCTTCCGCGAGTTCCGCCGCAATTTCCAAAAGCGTGAGCGCGCGCCGCACGTCGCCATCGGCAGCTTCGGCGATCAGCTGCAGATTCTCCGCTGACGCCTGCAGGCCGCGACGGCCCAGGCCGCGCTCGGCGTCCACCAGCGCCCTGTTCAGCGCCTGCACGATCTCGGCCGGCGCCACGCCTTCGAGCACATGCACGCGGCAGCGCGAAAGCAGGGCCGAGTTCAGCTCGAAGCTGGGGTTCTCGGTGGTGGCGCCAACGAACAGGATGTAGCCGCGCTCGATGTGCGGCAGAAAGGCGTCCTGCTGGGCCTTGTTGAAGCGGTGCACCTCGTCGACGAACAGCAGGGTGCGCTCGCCGGCCTTGAAGCGCGCTTCGGCTTCGGCCAGCACCTTGCGGACTTCGGGCAAGCCCGACAGCACCGCCGACACCGATTCGAAGCGCGCGTCGGCATAGCGCGCCAGCAGCAGGGCCAGGGTGGTCTTGCCGCAGCCGGGCGGACCCCACAGCACCATCGAGTGCAGGCGCCCACTCTCGACGGCACGCCGAAACGCACTGCCTTGGGCCAGCAGGCGCGACTGCCCGACCACCTCTTCCAGCGCGCGCGGACGCATGCGCTCGGCCAGCGGCTTGAGCGCTTCAGGTTCGGCGAAGAGTCCGGGCTGGGTCATGGGACGGGCAGTTTAGCGGGCACGCCTGCTTCACACCCCTCCCGCCGCGGCGGAAAAGGCGGAACCGCCCCGGCACCCGAAGCCGCGCTTCGACCATCGCCTTTCAAGGCCGCTGTTCCACCGCGGTTGCTCAGAGCCGCTCTTCGACCGCCACACCTTCGAACTCCGCCGGCGCCACTGCCCGCTCGTACTGCTCGACATCCAGCATGCCGGTCTCGCGCGCCACCAGCACCGGCACCAGCATCTGCCCGGTGACATTGGTCATGGTGCGAACCATGTCGATCACGCGGTCGATGGCGATGATGAAAGCCAGGCCTTCGAGCGGCAGGTTGGCCGCGCTCATCACCAGGGTCACCATCACCGTCGCCGTGCCCGGCACGCCGGCGGTGCCGAAGCTGCCCAGCACCGAGGCCAGCAGGATGATGAAGTACTGCGAGGCCGACAGATCGATGCCGAAATACTGCGCGGTGAACAGGCAGGTCACGGCAGGAAAGATCGCGCCGCAGCCATCCATCTTGATGCTCGCACCCAGCGGCACCGCAAACGCCGCGTAGTCGCGATTGACGCCCAGGTTGGCGCTGACCGAGCGCAGCGAGGCCGGCATCGAAGCGAAGCTCGACGAGGTCGCGAAGGCGATCTGCATGGCGCCGGCGGCACCGCGGAAGAAGCGCAGCGGGTTCAGCCCGTGCGCGGCAAGCAGGCCGCCGTAAACGAACACGATGTGGATCGCACAAGCGACAAACAGCGCGATGACATAGTTGCCCAGCGGCAGCAGGCGCTCGAAGCCATAGGTGCCCACGAGGCCCGCGATCAGACCGAAGGTGCCGATCGGGGTGACCTGCAGGACGAAGCGCGTCACCTGGATCATCAGCTCGCTGGCCTCGTTGGCCAAGAGCCGCAGCCGCTCGGTCTTCTCGCCCAGCTTGACCAGGGCGAAGCCGACCAGTCCGGCGAAGAAGATCACCTGCAGGATCTTGCCCTCGGCCAGCGCCATGAAGGGATTGGCGGGCACCACATCGAGCAGCACCTGCACCGGCGTCGGCAGCTCGCGTGGCTTCCAGTCCGCCGCGGGCGTCAGCGGCTCAAGCCCCGAGCCCGGCTGCATCAGCGTGGCCACGATCAGACCCACGCCGACCGCCAGCGCCGCGGTGATCGCGAACCACACGAAGGTGCGCGCCGACAGCGCCGCCACACTGCCCTGCCCGTGCAGTCGCCCGATCGCCGAGACCACAGCGAAGAACACCAGCGGGGTGGCGATCATCTTGATCAGGGTGACGTAGAGCGAGCCCAGCGGCGCGAACCAGGTCGTCGCCGTCGGCCCCAACAGCCAGCCCGCCAGCGCGCCGATCACGAAGCCACCGGCGACACGCTGCCAGAAGGGAATGCGGAACCAGGTGTCGATCAGTCGGGACATGCGTGGGTCTCAGTGGGTGCCACGTTCATTGCCCCCCTCCCAGCGGGAGAGGGCTTGGGTTGAGGGGCCGTTCGAAGCGCGCAAGCCTCACCTGCGAAGACTCCGGCCCACGGTCTCACTGTGCTTTCGAGTTCCACGAACAGAGATGTCGGCGCCCTGCCGGCACCCAAGGCCTGCTCAAAACGGCTTCGCAATCACCAACCAGATCGCGCCCAGCGCCAGGAAGATCGGCAGCTCGTTGAACCAGCGCAGCGCCTTCGAGCTCGGCAGGGTGCCGCCTGATTGCACGCGTTTCAGCAAGCGCGCGGTGACGATGTAGTAGGCGAACAGCAGGGCAACGAGGGTGAGCTTGACGTGCATCCAGCCGCCCGCCACCACCCGCGGCCACCAGCTCGGATCGATGCGGTAACCCATCCAAAGCAGCAGACCAAGCACGAGCAGCAGGCCGAACATCACATGCCCGAAGCGATAGAGCCGACGCCCCATCAGCAGCAGGCGCTCGCGCACCACGGCTTGATCGCCGGCCTCGGCGAGGTTCACCAGGATCCGCGGCAGATAGAACACCGCCGCCATCCAGGCGATGACGAACAGCAGGTGCAGGGACTTGGTCCAGGTGTAGATCACGACGAAACATCCGCGTGTTGGAGAGGCCGCATAGGGTGGGCCCTGGCCCACCGCAGCTCAAGCCTGCCGGAAGTCGAAGCGCCGTCATCACGGGGCGTGCATGTACGTGTCTCGCGGCCCGCTGCCGAGCTGGTCGGGAAGCGAGGCGTGACAGTCGATCACGGCTGCATCAAGGGCGCATGCCTGCACGCGCATCAACGCGGTGCGCGCGCATGGATCGGGCAGTTCGGGCCCGTGGCGAGCGTCGATGCCATGGTGGGCCAGGGCCCACCCTATGCGCGCAACGCGCGAGCACGCCCTCGCGAATCCCGAATCTCGAATCCCCAATCCCGGCTCCTCACCTGAACCGTTCGCGCAGCTGCGACTCCAGCAGGCTCACAGATTCGTAGGCGTTCACCACGTTGATGACCTCGGTCATGCTCGCCTTCGCCTGCTTCGCGATCTCGTGCAGCGGCTGCAGATCGCGCAGCATCGCGGTGGAGACGCGGAAGGCCGCGGGGTAGTCGCGGGCCAGCTCGATGGGGCGCTCGAGGCGGAAACGACCGGCAGGATCGAGCTGGGTCGAAAGCTTGCCGTTCGAGGTGAGGTAGCGCACCTGCCAGCGCAGACGGATCCACGGCTTGGCCGGCGCGCGGGCACGCACGGCGGCCAACTCGGCGCTGGTGAGTTGGGCGAAGGACGCGCGCGGCAGCTCCTGCAGGCAGTACAGCTCCAGCGCCGGCAGCTCCGCGTCGGAGTGGTAGCTCTGGGTCACCGGATCGAGTACCAGCCAGGGCAGGCCCGGCAGCTCGATTCGCTCGGGCGCGCCGAGCAGGGGCTGGGTGAGGTACTCGATCAAGGGAAAACGACGCAGGTCCTGCGTGCTCACGCGGCGCAGGCTGGGGTCGATGTCGGGCGCGACCTCGCTCTCGCGCTTGCCGAGACGCTCGGCCTTCTCGTCGATGCGCGCGTGCGTGCGCAGCGTCGGCCCCTCGGTGAACTCGATGCCCGTGCCCTCGCCGATCCGATGCGGCACCAGCGCCTCGGCGGTATTGGCCAAGGGGTCCCGCTTGAACAGTCCCTCGACATCATGGGCGCCGAAGCCGCGGACGATCTCCGGCAGCTGGATGCTCGGCAGGCCGTCATCGCGAACCGGCGTCGGCTCCTCGCCAAGGTCGAGGTCGAAGAAGTTCTCACCCTGGCTGAGCACCTTCATCACCGGCTCCGCAGCCGCAACCGCGGGCGCCGGCGCCGGCGCCGGAGCGCACAGCAGGTTCACCATGCGGACGATCGCATCGAGCTTCAGCGGTCGGCGCAGGGCCCAGTCCGCGCCGTCCTCGGTGCCGAGGTCGACGATGCAGATGTAGGGCCGCTCGGCCTGCTGGGCGATCTCGCGCGCGGCGCGGCCCAGTTCGGTCTCCGGGTCGAGCAGCACGAGATCGGGTGGCTCCGATTCGGAGAACTTCCAGCGCGATTTGAAGCGCGCGGCGCCCATGCGGAAAAGCAGCCGCAGGCGCGCGACTTCCTCTTCGCCGCAGCCCACGGTGTCAATGATCTTCTCGCCGTTCTGCATGGAGTGCTCTGCAAATCCCGTCAGTCTCGCCTTCGAACCCGGCCGCGCTGGCAGCTTGTTGAAACACTCCCTTCCGGGGAGTGTCCCAAGTCAGCGGTCCGACGCGGGTCCGCACCACCTCACGACACATCAATCGCTTGCGCGCTTGCTTCGTCGTCCCGGCCATTCCTGGCCGGGCTACCAGGCTGTTCTTCCACAGCCTGCTGGGCTCGCCCCTCGCGGCCGCGGCGCCCGACTTTCCTACAATGCCCCGATGAAGCCAAGCGCCAACGCCCCGACTCCCGAAATGCTCCTGAGCCGCGCACACGCGGAGTTTGCCGCCGGCGCGGACTCCGCCGCCCTCGCGACGGCCAGCGCCGCGCTGGCGCTGCGTCCCGCCTGGCCGCCGGCCCTGCTGCTGCAGGCCAATGCGGGCTTGCGATCGGGTGCGCTCGACACCGCCATCGCCGCCCTGCAGATGCTGTGCCAGAGCGCCGCACCTTCCCCACCCCTGCTCAACGCGCTGGCGACGGCGCTCAACAATCGCGGCAGCCGCAGTCGGAGAACGGGCGACGAGGCTGCTGCCCTTGGCGACTTCGAGGCCGCGCTTTCCTGCGCGCCCACGCATGCACTGGCCGGGTTCAACCGCGCGCTCTGCCTGCTGGCGCTGGGTCGCAGCGAGGACGCCGAGCGCGCGCTGCGCCAGCACCTCGCCGCCCATCCGCAGGATCTCGAGGCGCAGCTCGAACTCTGTCTTCTGCAGCCCGAGTCGGCCACGCGCACCGCCGCGATCGGCGAGCTGCTCGCACGTCCCGGCGCCCGCGAGCTTCCGGCCGAGCTGCGGCTGCGCGCCGAGCGCGCCGGCCCCAGCCCCGAACGCGCGCTGGGGCCCCTGCTCGAACTGGACGAAGAAGCACGTCGGCCTTGGGCCTGGCCACTGGGCGAGCAACTGCGTGGACTCAACCACGCCGAGGCCGCGCGCCGCGCCTATGCGGCGGCGGCCGCGCGCGCCGAGACCCCGCTGCGGGAGCGCCTCGCCGCCGCCCTCGCCGGGCCGATGGTCTACACCGACGCCGCACAGCTGCGGGCCGAGCGCCTGCGCCAGCGCGAAGCGCTGCAGACCCTGGCGGGCGCGCTGCAGGACGCCCCCGCGCGTGGGCAGACCCTCGATGACCTGGCCTGGAGCCATTTCCCCTTGGCCTACATGGGCGAGGACGACACGGCGCTGATGCGCGAGCTGGGCCGCTTGATGCAGAACGCCGCGCAGGCCGTGCTGCCGCAGTTCGCCGAAGCACCGGCCTGCGCCTACCCCAGGCGTGTCGTGCTGGTCGGCAGCGTGTTCCGCGACTGCACGGCCGGCGCCTACTTCGGCGGCTGGATCGACTGGCTGCGCGCGGCCGGCTTCGAGGTCGTGCTCTACCAGCTCGGCCCGCGCCGCGATGCCGAGACCGGGCGCATGGGCGCCGCTGCCAGCCGCTTCCACTTCATCGAAGAGGCCACGCCGCTCAATTCCCTGGCCGAACGACTGCACGCGGAAAGCGCCGGCCTGATCCTCTACCCCGAACTGGGCATGGATTCGCGCCTGTATCCGCTGGCGGCGCTCAGGCTGGCGCGACGCCAAGCCATGGCCTGGGGACATCCGGTCACCTCGGGCCTGCGCAGTCTCGACGCCTACCTCAGCTGTGCGGAGATGGAGCCCGCCGACGCCGCTGCGCACTACCTCGAGCCGCTGCGCCTGCTGCCGGGCCTGGGCGTGGACTACCGACGCCCGCCATTGCCGCCGGCCGCCGCCCGCGCCGATCTCGGCCTGCCTGAACGCGGCCCCCTGCTGCTGGCGCCGCAGTCGCTGTTCAAACTGCATCCGGACAACGATGCGCTGTATGCCGAACTGATGCGGCGCCTGCCCGAGGCGCAGCTGCTGTTCTTCAACGACCGCCCCGCCTGGCAGGAAGCGCTCTCGCAGCGGCTGCAACATGCGGGCATCGATTCTGCACGCCTGCACTGGCTGCCCACCGGCAGCCGCGCCCGCTACCTGCAGATCAACGCCGCCTGCGACCTGATGCTGGACAGCCGCCACTTCTCCGGCGGCAATGCCAGCCTCGACGCCCTGCAGGCCGGCCTGCCGGTGCTGACTTCCCCAGGCCGCTTCATGCGCGGCCGCCAGACCGCCGCCATGCTCGCCCGCATCGGCCTGCGAGAGCGTCTGAGCGTGGACGACCCCGCCCAACTCGCCGACCGCGCCGTCGAACTGATCGAATCCGGCGAGGCGCAGGCCCTGCGAGATTCGATCCGCGGACGCCTGCCCGACCTGTTCGATTCGGAGTCAGCCCGCGGTGCCTTTGTCGAGCACATCCAGAACCTCAGCGAGGCCCGCGTCTCCGCCTAGAGCAGCACTGATCAAGTCCATCCCGGCCTTGATCAGTCATCGCGAGTCCGCCGCAGGTCCGGACTCGCTTTCGCTGGATCAAGCACTTACGTGCTCGATCCGCGGGCGCGCCCTCCGTGGCGCGCGACAACGCTGAATTCTTCAGCCTTGCTCCAGGCCCGCGACGGCCCATGGAACTCAGGCCCACGCTGTCCCGGCTGGCATCGATCAGCCTGCGGCTTCCGTCGATGCGGGGCTGAGTTGCGCTAGAGGCGTTTGCCCTCGGCATCGGCCAGCCCCACCAGCACCGTCTCGCCGCTGTGCGGGTCCACGCGAAACACGCCGAAGCGCGCGTCGCGGTAGCGTTCCGCCTCGCCCTCCTCGAAGAAGAAGGCGTTGGTGCCCAGCCACACGCGGCCCTGACGCAGGCGGTAGCGCAGGCTGAGTTCGGGGCTGGGGTTGCCCCAGTCGAGTTCGACCACGCCGGCCGCATCGACCCTGACTGGCGCACGTCCGAAACCGCCCTCGTGCACCGCGGCGGCATCGGCCGAAACCCAGCCCTGCAGGCGCGCGTTCTCGATCTGCTCGGCGAGACCGAAGCGCAGGGCCATGTAGTCGCCCTGCATCAGCGAGCGCGGGTCGATCGGCGCCAGCGGCACCCGCACCTCGCGGCCCTGGGCGACGATCCAGGCCTTGCCCGCCCAGGCCCAGTTGAGTGCGCCCAGCACCAGCGCCGCGGCGAGCAGGGTCCAAGCGCGCGCCCAGAGCTGCTCGCGCGGGGCCGCGGCTCCTGGCGACGCGTGCCCCACCCTCGTGTCCGGCACGGTATTCATTCGCGCCCCTCGCGCAGTCGGTATGCAAGGCCGAGCAGCACCGCACCCATCGTCATCAGCAGCAGTGACTTCGCCAGCAGGCTCACGCCCAGCGCGAAGTAGAAGCCCGCCACGTGCACCAGCAGGCCCAGCAGACAGGCGCCGAGCAGCAGACGCGGACGCTGCTGGAAGGCCACCGCCGCAGCGGCGCCGGCCGCGAGCAGGGACAGCAGCGGCCACAGCGCCAGCCAGTCGCGACTGCCGTCGCTCTCGCGCAGCAGCAGGCCACCAAAGGGGTCGGACAGGGGCGTGGCGAAGGCCAAGGCAAGGATCACGCCGACCAGGGCGGCACGCAGCGGTTCGGCCCAGGGCGTGGCCATCCAGCGCGATTCGCTGCGCGCGATCCACACGACCGCCAGCAGCATCGGCCCCCAACAGAGCAGCCAGACCAGCAGGGCCGTCGCCAGCGAGGGCGGCGCCTCCGCGCGCCAGTAGAGCCAGGGCTCACCCAGCAGACTCCAGCGCAGGGCCATCACCCAGGCGATGCAGGCCGCCAGTGCGTTGAGCACGCGCGCGGCCGGCCGCGAAGCGACCAGGGTGAGCGCGACGAACAGCAGGGCGCTGGCGAACAGGGTCGGCTCGGCGCGATCGAGCGCGCTGCCCAGCGCCGCCACCGCCGCGCATTCGGCGGCCACCAGCAGGGACAGCCCCAGTTGCCAGGGAAACACGCCAAGCCCCTCCACCCGCAGCAGCAGGAGCCCGGGCACACCCCACAGCAGGGCCAACGGCAGCAGCGACCCGGTGCCGCTGACGTTCCACACCAGCACGGTCACCAGCATCAGCAGCAGGCCGGAGACCCAGGCGGCAGCGCCGAGCATCAGGCCGAGGTACCAGACCGGGGCGGGCGCAGGCGCGGGCGCTTCGCCGCTGGCGTATCCGCGCTCCAGCAGCCAGCGCCACAGCGTTTCGCGCGCCCGGGAGAGCTCAGCTGTCATCGCGCTCCCCCTCCCAGCGCCGCGCCAGCGGCAGCAGCAGCACGCCGGCCAGCGCCGATGCGACCAGCACCCACAGCGGCAGCAGGAGCAGGGCGACCCCGTCGCCGCCGTCGGGCATCAGCCGGATCAGCAGCGCAAGCCCGAGCAGCACGCCGCTGGCGGCCAGCGCCACCGGCCCCAGCGCCTCGCGCCGGGTGCGAAAGCAGAACCCCGCAACCAGCACGGCAGCGCACAGGTAGCCCGCGACTACGACCAGCGTCTCGCGACTGTCGATGATGGCCACGCAGGCGGCCAGGGTGCCGTAGCCCAGCCCCACCACCAGCAGCAGGCGGCGCAGCCAGCGCGGCAGCAACGCGCCGATGCGCGGATCCTGCGGCGCCCGCCACTCGGCCAGCACCCACAGCAGCAGGTTCGGCAGCATCGCGACCAGCATGCGCAGGGCCCAGCTGCGTTCGCCGAAGCCCAGCAGCAGCCACAGCGGATGCTGGCCCGGCACCACGCCGCAGAACAGCGCCAGCGCGGTATTGCCGACCAGCAGCCAGGCGGCTGTCACGGGCGCCCAGCGCGCGGCGAACACGAAAGGCAGCCCGAGCAGGGCCCAGAGCGCGAACAGCTCGTAGAGGTTGGCGCCGGTCTGGAAGGTCTGCCCGAACAGGGCGAACAGCGCACCAGTGCCGATGAAACCCAGCAGCAGCGCGGCGCGCCCGACAGGCTGCGGCGGCGGCTGCCACAGCGCCGTCGCAATCGACAGCGCGAACAGCCCCTGCAGCAGCCACAGCCGACCGCCCGCTGACAGCAGGGGCCAGTTGGCGGCGATGAAGAACACCGCACCGAAGCCGATCGACAGCACGCCCGCGGTGCGCGCAAAGCGCCGCAGCGCCACGCGCCATTCCTCGGCCGAGGGCCGCGCGCCTGCCTCGGCCAACAGCTGCGCGCTCTGCTCGGCGTCGAGCTGCGCGGCGCGCGCCAGCGCATCGAGCGCGCTGCGTGACACGGCGGGTCGCGCCATGGGCACTCCGGTGGACGTTTCGCCGCAGTGTGTTGGCGCCGCAACCGGCGAAGCAAGACGCAGCCGACGAAGGGCGCGCGCGGGGGGCGGCCGGGGAACGCCAGCGGGCGCAGCCGCGTGCGCCACTCAAGCTCCCGCCTGCGCCGAGAGCAGCCCACGAAAGAAACCCCAGGCGCGAAGCATCAGCCTCCGCGCCGGCAGACCCGGCTCTGCGTGCGCGGCAGCGCTACCTTGCGTTACTGCGCGCTCGCCCGCCGCACCCACAGCCGCCGCAGCGGCGCGATCGCGCCAGCGAGGCCGAGGGCGTGTCCGCGCAGCAAGGTGGGCAGCAGGGCCTCGTTCGAGAACAGCCGGTTCAAGCCATCGAAGCCGTACGCGGCCAGCGCGTTCTCGCTGCGGCGACGACGCGCGTAGCGCTCGAGCAGGCGCGGCGCATGCAGGGGCTGGCCGCGCTGCAGGGCCTCTTCCGACAAGGCCAGCAATTCGCGCGCATCTTGCAGGCCGAGGTTCACCCCCTGCCCGGCCAGCGGATGCACCGCATGCGCCGCATCACCGGCCAGCAGCAGCGGGCCTTGGCGATAGCGCTGGGCCAGCTGCAGGCGGAGCGGGAACAGCACACGTTCCGAGGCCAGCCGCATCGCGCCGAGCTGGGCATCGAAGGCACGGGTGAGCTCACGCTCGAAGGCCTCTGCGTCAAGCCCGCGCAGGCGCTCCGCCTCAGCCGTGGGCAGGCTCCAGACGATCGACACCCGCTCGTTCGCACAGGGCAGCACCGCCAGCGGCCCGGTGGGCAGGAAGCGCTGCCAGGCGGTCTGCTGATGCGGCTGTGCGGTGCGCAGATAGGCGACCAGACCGCTCTGCCCGTAGTCGTGGCCGCGCGTTTCGATGCCGGCCAGCGCGCGCAGCGGCGAGTGCGCGCCGTCGGCGGCGATCACGAGCGGCGCGCGCAGGCTGGCGTCTTCAAGATCGAGTACGGCGATGCCGTCTTCGTCGGCATGGCCCTGCACGCGGCCCATGCGCAGATCGACACCGGCGGGGCGCAGCGCCTGCCACAGCTGGTGCTGGATCAGACCGGCCTCGACGATGTGGCCGAGCTCGCGCAGTCCCGACTCTTCAGCATCGAGATGCAGGGGCGCGCCGCCGCCGGCATCCCAGACGTGCATGGCGCGGTAGGGCTGCACGCGCGCGCCCGCGATGCCCTGCCACACGCCCAGCGCGTCCAGCAGCGCCCGCGAACCCGGCGCAATGGCATAGACACGCAGGTCGGGCGAGTCCTCGGCCCGCCACTCGGGTGGCTCGCGCGCTTCGACCAGGGCCACGCGCCGGCCCTGCTGCGCCAGGCCCAGGGCGATCGCAGCACCCACGATGCCGGCGCCGACCACGATGGCCTCATGCCCTGCCCGCGCGCGGCTCATGCGCGCCTCCGCAGCTGGTCCAGGGCCGCCAGCGCCGAGGGCTCCGCGCCCATGGCGCCACGCACCAGCGGACGCGCGAGATCGGAGAAGTGATCGCAGGCCGCAAGGCCCAGGCCCCGCAGCCAGCGCACCGGTGCTGCGGTATGCGCGAACAGCCGGGCCAGCCCATCGCTGAAGTCGATGGTGCCGGCGCGGTCGGATGCACGACGCCGCGTGTACTCGTCCAGCCGGGCCGGGCTGCCGGCGTCGGACTCGCTGCCGTCCAGCAGCAGGCCGGCGAGGGTCAGCGCATCGCGCAGGCCGAGGTTGAAACCCTGCGCGCCGATCGGGTGCAGGGTTTGCGCGGCATTGCCGACCACCACGCAGCGCGGCCCGTGCAGGGCATTGGCGGTGACCAGGCGCATGGCGTAGGCGCTGCGCCTGCCCACCCGACGCAGGCGCCCCAGCTTCCAGCCGAAGCGCTGCTGCAGCAGGGTGAGATAGCCGGCCTCGTCGAGCGCCTGCACGGCATCCGCTTGCGCGCTCGGCACGGTGAGGACACTGCCGAGTCGCGTGCCGGCCAGCGGCAGCATCGCCACCGGCCCCTCGGCGGTGAAGCGCTCGTAGGCGATGCCGCCGTGCGGGCGGTCGGCCTCGACCACGCTGACGAACAGGGTCTGGCCGTAATCGCTGTGCGTCGAGCCGAGACCCAGCGACTCGCGCAGGGCCGAGTCGGTGCCCTCGGCGATCACCAGGAGGCGCGTGCTCAAGCGCTCGCCGCTGTCGAGCTCGACCTGCATGTGCCCATCGACGCGGCGCGCCTGCAGCACCCGCGCCGGCGCGCGGTGCAGCAGTCCGCGGCACTCGGCCAGACGCCGCTGCAGGGCCTGGCCCAGCTCGCGCGCCACCACCACGCCGCCAAAGGCGTCGACGCCGTGCGCAGCGGCATCGAGCCGCACGCGGCCGAAGTCACCGGCGCTGCTGACGTGTACGCCGCAGATCGGCACCGGCGGGCTGTGCAGATGCGCCAGCACGCCCAGCGCATCGAGCGCATCCAGGCTGAGCCGGTTGAGCGCGAGGTTGCGCTCGTCGAAGCTCGGCGGCTGCTCGCGCTGCGCCGCGCTGGCCTCGACCAGGGCCACGCGCAGGGCGCTGCGGTCCAGCGCGCAGGCGAGGCTGCTGCCGACCAGGCCGCCGCCGACGATGAGCACATCCAGCGGCGGCGCGGCCGACGCTGCGGAATCAGGGGGCGTATGCATGGGCCTAGTTTAGAGGCTGGCCGGTGGCGGGACCGTGGCGATGGAACGCGCGCGCTTGGGCAGTGACGCGAGGCCGCGCTGAAAGTTGCCAGAACATCAGCGCTCGAAGGCTTTGCTCCCCTCTCCCCTTGCGGGAAGCGAAGCGGGGTGCTTATCGGCTGCCGGTAGCAGCCGATCACCCGCGGAGCCGAAGCGAAGGCAGGTTGGGGAGAGGGGTAGAAAGCTTGCGACGAGCCCCGCCCCTCGCGCACGAGGGACGAGGGGACGCCAAGGATGGTTTGGATCGTACAGCCGTCGCTCAGTGAGCGAGGCCGGAATAGCGCAGATAGGCGCCGAGGATCTGCTCGCCCCACAGGAACTGGATCCAGCCTGCAGCGGCGAGGTAGGGCCCATAGGGAATCGGCGTGGCCCTGTCGCGGCCCTTGATCGCCAGCCAGACGCTGCCGAACACCGCGCCGACCACGGCTGACATCAGCACGATCGGCAGGATGCCGCTGAGCCCACACCAGGCGCCGAGGGCGGCGAGCAGCTTGAAGTCGCCGTAGCCCATGCCCTCCTTGCCGGTGAGCAGCTTGAAGCCCCAGTAGACCGTCCACAGCGCGAGGTAGCCCACCACCGCGCCATAGATGGCCTGGTCCATGCCCAGGAACAGGTTCTGGGTGCTGGCGAGCAGGCCGATCCACAGCAGCGGCAGGGTCAGGCTGTCGGGCAGCAGGGTGGTGCGCGCGTCGATGCCGCTCATCGCGATCAGCAGGGCGGTGAACACCAGCCCCGCCAGGGCCGGAGCGCCCACACCGAGCTGCCAGACCACCGCGGCGAACGCGAGCCCAGTGAGCAGTTCGACGAGCGGGTACTGCAGGCTGATCGCGGTGCCGCAGCCGGCGCAGCGGCCGCGCAGGGCCAGCCAGCTCAGCAGAGGAATGTTGTGCCAGGGCTTGAGGGCGAAGCCACACTTCGGACAGTGCGAGCCGCGCAGCACGATGCCCGGTGGCTCGGGTTCGTTGCCGGGCGGCAGCTCAAGAGTCTCGCGGCAGTCGCGCTTCCACTGCCACTCCATGCGCGCCGGCAGGCGCAGGATGACCACGTTGAGGAAGCTGCCGACCAGCAGGCCGAGCAGGCCGGCGCTGGCGATGGCCAGCGCCGGGGTGGCGATGAGGGCGTCGAGCACGAGCGGTCAGATCGCCGCGGCCATCTTGAAGATGGGCAGGTACATGCCGATCACCATGCTGCCCACCAGCACGCCGATGATCACCATCACAAAGGGCTCGAGCATGCTGCTCAGCGAATCGACCGCGTCGTTGACCTCGCGCTCGTAGAACTCGGCGATCTTGAACAGCATGGTGTCGAGCGCACCCGACTCTTCGCCAATCGCGGTCATCTGCACCACCATGTGCGGGAACAGGTTGACCTGGCGCATGGCGATGTTGAGCTGGTAGCCCACCGAGACGTCCTGACGGATGCGGTTCACCGCCTCGGTATAGACGATGTTGCCGGTGGCGCCGGCCACGGTGTCCATGGCCTCGACCAGGGGCACGCCGGCCTTGAAGGTGGTGGCGAGCGTGCGCGCGAAGCGCGCGATGGCCGAGTTGTGCATGATCTGGCCCACCACCGGCACCTTCAGCAGCATCCGGTCCATGAACCTGGCCACGGCAAACGAGCGCTTGCGGGCCTGCAGCAGGCCGACGATGCTGCCCGCGCCGACCAGCAGCATCAACCACCAGTAGGCGATCATGAAGTCGGAGGCGTCCACCAGCATCTGGGTGAAGGCCGGCAGGTCGGCGCCGAAGTTCTGGAAAACGCTCTGGAACTGCGGCACCACGAAGATCAGCAGCACCGCCGACACCAGGATCGCCACCGCGATCACGATGGTCGGGTAGAGCAGGGCCTTCTTGATCTTCGACTTCAGCGCCTCGGTGTTTTCCTTGTAGCTGGCGATGGTGTCGAGCACGGTATCGAGCACACCGGCGCCCTCGCCGGCCCGCACCAGGTTCTGGTAGAGCTCGTCGAACTGGTTCGGGTGCTTGCTCAGCGCCTCGTGCAGGGTGCTGCCGCTTTCGATGCTGGACTTGATGTCGTCCAGCATGTCTTTCATCTTCGGGTTCTTCTGCCCGCCGGCGATGATCTCGAAGCTCTGCACCAGCGGCACGCCCGACTTCATCATGGTCGCGATCTGGCGGCTGAAGATCGCGATGTCCCTGGCGGTGATGGTCGAGCCCGTCGAGCCGAACAGGGGCTTGCCCTTGGGCTTGACCACGCCGGGGGTGATGCCCTGGCGGCGCAGCTCGGCCTTCAGCAGGTTGGCGTTCTTGGCGAGCTGCTCGCCCTTCATGACCTGGCCGCGCTTGTCCTTGCCGGTCCAGACAAAGGGCTGCAGCTCATTGCCCTGGCGCTTGGGCAAGGGCTTGGCGGCGGGGCGCGCGGCGGTCTTGGTGGCTACGGCCATGGCTTAGTCCTTGGTGACGCGGTTGATTTCGGCAAGGCTGGTGATGCCGTTGCGGGCTTTGAGCAGGGCCGACTTGCGCAGGTCATTGATGCCCGAGCGTTCGGCGGCCTCGGCGATCTGCATGGCATTGCCGCCCTGCAGGATGATGGCCTGGATCTCTTCGGTCAGCGGCATCACCTGGTAGATGCCGGTGCGGCCCTTGTAGCCCTCGTTGCACTCGTCGCAGCCCACCGCCTCGTAGAGGTTCATGCCGGCAGCGATATCGGCCTCGGAGAAGCCTTCGGCCAAGAGCGCCGGCTTGGGCAGCTCGATGCGGCGCTTGCAGTCGTGCAGGCGGCGGGCCAGACGCTGGGCGATGACGAGGGTCACCGAACTGATGATGTTGTAGGGCGCGATGCCCATGTTCATCAGGCGGCTGACCGTCTGCGGGGCGTCGTTGGTGTGCAGGGTGCTCAGCACCATGTGGCCGGTCTGCGCGGCCTTGACGGCGATCTCGGCGGTTTCCAGGTCGCGGATCTCGCCGACCATGATCACGTCCGGGTCTTGCCGCAGAAAGCTGCGCAGGGCGGCGGCGAAGGTCATGCCGCGCTTGTTGTTCTGCTGCACCTGGTTGATGCCGGGCACGCGGATCTCGACCGGGTCCTCGACCGTGCTGATGTTGCGGCCTTCGGTGTTGAGGATGTTGAGCGCGGTGTACAGCGACACCGTCTTGCCCGAGCCGGTGGGGCCGGTGACCAGCACCATGCCGTAGGGCTTTTCGATAGCGTCGAGAAAAAGCTTCTTCTGGTCGTCCTCGTAGCCCAGCTTGTCGATGCCCAGCTTGGCGGCCGAGCCGTCGAGGATACGCAGCACGATCTTCTCGCCGAACAGGGTCGGGCAGGTGCTGACGCGGAAGTCCATCGACTTGGTCTTGCTCAGGTTGAGCTTGATGCGGCCGTCCTGCGGCACGCGTCTTTCGGCGATATCGAGAGCGGACATCACCTTCAAGCGCGAGGAGATGCGCGGGCTCAACTTGACCGGCGGCTTGGCCACGGTTTTCAGAATGCCGTCCATGCGGAAGCGCACGCGGTATTCGGTTTCATAGGGCTCGAAGTGGATGTCAGAGGCGCCGCGCTTGATCGCATCGACCAGCATCTTGTTGACGAAGCGCACCACCGGGGTGTCGTCGCCGCGGGCGTCGACGCCACCGGCCGCATCGCCGTCTTCGCTGGTATCGCCTAGCTCGAGGTTTTCGAGGCCCTCGTCTTCCTCCAAGCCACCGACCGTGGCCTCGGCCGCGTTGAGCGCGTTTTCGATGGCCTTGTCGAGCTGATCGGCGGCCACCAGGATCGGCTCCACCACCAGATTGGCGGCGAACTTGATCTCATCGAGGCCACGGGTATTGGTGGGGTCGGCGATGCCGACGAACAGGCGGTTGCCGCGCTTGAACAGCGGCAGGGCCTTGTGGCCGGTGATCAGCTTCTCTTCAATCAGCTTGACAGGCATCTGCCCCGCGTCCATCGCCGAGACGTCGATCAGCGGCATGCCAAACTCGATCGACTGCGCCTGGGCGATGTGGGTGCCGCTGACCAGGCCACGGCTCATCAGCCACTGGGTGATCGGGGTCTTGTCCTTGGCGGAGTCTTCCAGCGCCTTGCGGGCATCGGCCTCGCCCAGATGGCCGTCCTGCACCAGCCGGCGCGCAAGGCCGGTGATGCCCACCAGGTTGACCGTGGCTGGACCGTTCATGGGTTGGGGCTCCGCGAGTGCGCTGTCAATCTGAACAGCACTTTACCGCATGTTTCTCAAGGACTGCAGCGCTTTTGCCCCGGCCTCGACTCGGGACCGCGATGATTGTCACGAAATGCAACGCAAAACAAAGGGGCCCCGAGGGGCCCCTTTGAGCATCACAGCGAAACCATACCGATTACGGGGCCTGACGGCACTCGGCCGGCACGTAGCGGAAGTTGTCCGCCGGGGCCGTGCCGCAGCGCCAGTTGATGGTGGCGCCGCTGGAGCTGAAGGTCGGGGTGTAGGTCAGAACCACGCCATTCGCGTCCCCGGTGCCAGTGACGGTGATGACGCCACCCGCGCAGGCGGAGGAGGCCGTGTTGCGGGTCGGAACGGTCACCAGGGTGACGCCGGTGCAGGCCGTCGCGAAGTTACCGTTCGAGTTGGCGATGTTCTCGGAGATGGTGGCCTTCATGCCCGAAGCGACGACGGCGAGTTCGCCGACGCGGCTGCGGATGGTGTAGTCCTGGTAGGCCGGCAGGGCGATGGCGGCCAGAATGCCGATGATGGCGATGACGATCATCAGCTCGATCAGGGTGAAACCGGACTGCTTCTTCATGGTGTGTCTCCCGGGATACGTGTTGGGGTTTGTTGACATTCACACCACGCGGGACTGGCGGCTTCGCCTGACTCCCTGGCCCTTCGAGCCAGTGCAACGCGGTGTGCAGGCATGGTCTAGCAGCAAGCGTGCCAAGTGTGCGAAGCCGCCTGCAGTTTGAGCAGAAGGCTTGCACAGCAAGCGTTTCCGCAGACAGCTGCGCACTTGGCTGAGCCGCCAAAGCGTCGGCGGCACAACCATTGTGGGCGGCATCACGGGCACGGCCGCTGCCGCCCGAGGCAAGTTCGAGCGCGGGGCGATAAGTGACATTTCGCGTCACCTGCCCCTATCGCCGCTGCATGCGATGGATCGCCTTGCGCAACAGCGGCGCTATTGCGAGCAGCGCCGCGAATCGGGAGACTCCGGCCCCTTCGCCCGCCACCACCCGCCGAGGCGGGTTGGCCCTTGCAGGAAGAATCCGGCGTGACTGATCTCAATCGTGAGGCTGTGCTCAAGGTCTACCGCGGCTATGCGCCGCTGTATGACCTGCTGTTCGGCCGCCTGCTGGAGGCCGGGCGGGCGGCCATGGCGGCGCATGTCCCTGCCGACGCGCAGCGGCTGCTTGAAGTCGGCGTCGGCACCGGGCTGGCGCTGCCGCGCTACCCGCGCAGCGCGCAAATCGTGGGCCTGGACCTGTCGCCGGACATGCTCGCACGGGCACGGGCGCGCGTGCGCGACGGCGGACTGCAGGACCACACGGGCCAGGCCCCCGCGCTGCTCTGCGCCGATGCCGAGCAATTGCCGTTCAAAGATGCGAGCTTCGACTGCATCACCCTGCCCTATGTGCTGTCGGTGACCCCGAACCCAGCACGCCTCTTGGCGGAACTGCGCCGGGTCTGCCGGACGGGCGGACGCGTGCTGATCCTCAACCATTTCAGCGGCGCCGGCGTCTGGGGCGGCGCGGAGCGCCTGCTGGCCGGGCTGGCGCACCGGGTGGGCTTCAATTCACGGCTGCCGATCAGTGTGCTCGACCAGCCGGGCTGGACGCTGGCGGCACTGCGCAGCGTCAACCTGCTGGGACTCTCGAAACTCGCGGTGCTCAGCCATGACCCCGCCTGAAGCGCGCAGCCAGGAGACGAGGGCAGCAGCGCTGCGCGGTGCCGTGCTCGAGCTGTGCCTGCTGCTGCTGCCTGCCCTGCTCTTCCTCGCCGCCTACCTGGGCGCCTTCCACGCGCCCTGGGCGGCCGCCCCTCGGCATCTGGCCATCATCCTGCCCGCCATCGCCAGCCTGATGCTGCTGCGGCCGGTTGCGATGGCTTGCCTGCCACGGCGTTTTGCGCGGCCTCTCATCGCGACGGTCTATGGCGCCTGGTTCCTGGGCTGGGGCCTGTACTACGGGACGGTGGTGATGGGCCTGCAGTCCTGGGGGCGCGTGGCCACCTGGCCGCTGATCGAGGTCTACCTTCTGCAGTGGCGCGATCTGCTCGCCGTGCTGGGCGTGCCGGTAGGCCTCGCCCTGTTGGCTGGCGCCTGCGTCTTCGCCGCCACCCTGGCCATCGGGTGGATGCTTGCGCGCCGCGAAGCCTGGGCCTTGGCGTTCCGTAGCGCGGTGCGCCCCGGTCTCGCGCTGTGCCTGCTGGCGCTGGCGGTGGCAATCAGCGCCTACCGCGCATTCGAGGTCAGAGATGCGCTGCACGTGGGCAGCCACGAGCCGCTGCTGCTGACCTTCCACCCTTGGGCGGGCTCGCCCAGCACCCAGACCAACCGCACCCAGGGTGCGCGAGTGATCGACGAGCGTGAGGCTGCGGCCGCCGCCGCCTATGTACCGGGCCAGCGAACCCACACCCGCCACGTGATCCTGATTGTCGGCGACGCGCTGCGCGCCGACCGCATGCACCTGTTCGGCAACCTCCGCAATACCACGCCGTGGTTGTCGGCCCTGCAGGCGGAGGGGCGCTTGCAGCTGGCCGCCCGGGCGCATGCGATGTGTGCGGAGTCCTTCTGTGGGCTGATGGCGCTGGCGCGCTCGAAGTATCTGCACGAGTTCTCGGCCCACAACCTGTCCCTGGGCCATGTGCTGCGCCGGCACGGCTATGCGGTCTATCTGATCCTGGGCGGCGACCACACCAACTTCTACGGTCTGGCCGAGGCGCTGGGCCCGGCCGATCTGTACTGGGACGGCCTGCAGTCTAGCGAGTACATGAACGACGACCGCGCGGTGCTTGCGCGCGCGCGCGAGCTGCCGCCTGCCGGCGACACGCCCGTGTTCATGCAGTTCCATCTGATGTCCTCGCATGGTTTGGGCAAGCGGCACGAGGAGTTCCAGCAGTTCTCGCCGATCGTGAACTACTACGTGCGCAACCGCCTGGCCGGCACGGCGCAGGAGCGGCAGGCCTGGGCCCGCAACTTCTACGACAACGGTCTGCTGCAGTTCGATCACACGGTGGCCGAACTGCTGGGCGTGCTGGAAGAGCGCGGCTATCTGCAGGACGCCGTGGTGGTGGTCACCGGCGACCACGGTGAACTGCTGGGCGAGCGCGGGCGCTACTCGCACGCCGACACCGTGCTGCAGGGGGTGCTGGATGTGCCCATCCTGCTGATGCGCCGCGGCTACGCGGGCGAGCCCATCGCCGAGCCGCGTCTTGCCGCACAGATCGACATCGCGCCGACAGTGCTGGCCGAGCTTGGCTTTCCCGTGCCGGAATCGTGGTCGGGCAGCGCCCTGCAGGACGGCGTGAACCGCGACTTCAGCTACTTCCAGCAGGGCCCGGACGTAGGATTGTTCGACCTGCGCGATCCGCTCGCCCTGTGGAAATACTGGCGCAACGTTCGCGACGGCAAGGAAGAGGCCTATCGCATCGACCTCGATCCCGGCGAGCAGAACAACCTGATTGACAGCGTGCCAGCTGAACATCGAAGGGTTTGGCTACGGGAGATACTCCGCGCAACCACGGCGGTAAGCGGGCTGCCATCGAGCGACATGCCTGAAGAATCAAACAAGTGAGCAATCGTCAACGAGTTCTCCACCGCCCCTACGTCCGAGGGGCATCCGGCGGGCGATTGCTTGCTGCACTAGTCTTCTGAAGCCGATATTTCTGACTTTCGGGTTGCTTGGCTAGGTTGTGCGGCGGTGCTTCGTTCATCGACCGAGCTCGGCGTGGTCGGAACAGTCGCTTGAATGGGGAGCGGGTTGACCGGGGGCAACGGCGCCGTCAGCACATTGACCGAGCCAGGCTGTGTCGACTCTTCCAGCGGCGCGATAGGCTGGGCAACCACCGGCAGGTATCGCAACGGCCTGGCGGTCGCGGGATCGAGCTCAAACAGCGCATTGCCGCGAATCGAGGCTGCTGCAAGAAAGCGTGCCTCAGTGTCAGAAGCGCGCTGGCGTTGCAACACGCGCAAGCCACCGATGTCCAGAAAACCAGCCAGATCGACAAGCGCACCGGGGCCGCGCGCGCGGCCTCGAAGGTAAGCCGATGAGTCCTCAAACGGCTGATAGAAGCGGGGCATCGTCGCTAACGTCTGGTGTTGCTTTCCGGACGCTTCGATCTCTTCGAATTCATCGTCTGTCGGACGCCGGAGACCGACCAGACGCGCACCAAACCACGGCAACGTGGTGTGGCCCGGCGAGCCTGCAGCAAGATCCTCATCTTCAATCTGATTGGCGAAAACAACCTCGAAGTATCCGAGGGCGCCAACGATAAATACGGGGCGGCTCGCCCAGACGGTCCACAGGCCCGCTGCGAGAAACAGCACCTGCAGCAGGCCGATCACGCCCAGATCGAACTTGAGGCTGGGCTTGCCGGGCTTGAACACGAGCAGGGTCAGCAGCGGCCCGGCGACGATATCGACCGCGGCGATGATCAGAAACAAGCGATCACCCTTCGCAAAGCCCAACAACTCGGGCGGGTACCACAGCGAGAACAGGCCGAAAGCGATCGAGCCGATCAGCACCGCGCTGATGAGCAGATGGACGAAGAAGGCACGCCAGCGATTCATGTTCGGACTCCTGTAGTGGCCAGGGCATGCAGCTGCAGAGTTCGGTGCGTTGCAGGTGCGCACGCTGGCGCAGGCTGGGGATGCACCCCGAAGACTTCAAGAGCGGAGCACGCAAAAGACGCAGCCCCCCGGTCTCGCGACCGAGGGGCTGCCTTGTGCCCGTGGAAGACCCGCTGGTTCAACGCCAGCAATCGGTGCCGGCGCTGTGGGTCTTCTGGCCGGCCTGATTGAGGCCAAGGTCGCCGCAGCGGTCGCTGGATTGACCGCCGATGGCGTTGGCGACGACATTGAACGTATTGCGGTTCGGCACGTTGATTACAAACGTGTAGGTGTCGGTATCGGTCGCGGAGCAACGCGCGTCGCCGCCCACGTAGGTGCCGTTCGCCGTGTTGAAGCGCTCCATGCACTGCGCAACCTCGTTCAACACGGCCTGCGCTGCCGCACGCCGCGAGGTGCGAACCTGCTCGTTGTAGGCCGGCAGGGCGATGGCGGCAAGGATGGCGACCATGGCCACCACCACGACCAGTTCCACCAAGGTGAATCCATGCGCGGGGACACGGTGCTGTTGGGATTTCATGGCATCGAACTCCTCGCGGATGCTCTGAGGTGAGAGGCGGCCGGGCCCCTGCCCGGCCGCCGCGACTTTACTGCAACTGGCGCCAGGCCTGGCGTCCGCAGTCGATCTGCTTCAGGCGCACGAAGCCGTCGCCCAGAATGATGCCGACATCGTTGCGGCAGCCTGCCGTCGGCGCAGGGTCGATCAGGTTGCCCTCCGGGTCCTCCTGGCGCGGGTTCACCGGGTTGCCTTCGGCCCCCGGACGCACGGCCGCCGGCGGCGACAGCACGGGGTTGCCGCCCGAGACGATGCGCACCGCGGCGCAGTCCTCGCCACAGCCGGGGAAATCCAGCTCGCCGTTGCCGGTGAGCAGGTTGACCACGTAGACCCAGTTGTCGCCGCCGGGGTTGCAGATGTCGCCCACCGGCCGGTAGCTGGTGAACAGCACATTGCCGAGCTGCACGCGCGGGCGACCGATGGCGCGCTCGCCCAGGGTGTTGGGGCCGCCACCGGGGATGCGCAGGTCGATCAGGAAGCCGCGCTGGGTATCCCAGTTGACCGGGTTGTCGGAGATGGTGCGGCCCTGGCCGCCGTTGGCCAGTGCGACCTGGCCCAGCACCTGCGGCTGCAGCTGGCTGCGGGTGGCCGAACTGCCGTCGTTCTTGTCCCAGACGCCGTAGAAGCTCTGCACCTGCGCGGAGGCGTCGGCGAGGTTGTCGCCCACCTCGAAGTACTGGCCGGTGCCGAACAGCACCATCTGGCCCTGGATGTGATGCAGGGCGACGTCGAGCGAGCCGCTGATCGGCTGGCGGTTGCCGCTGGCGTCGGTGGCGACGAACAGCGGGCTGCCGCCGTTGGCGACGGTGATGCTGCCGGAGGCGGAGACATTGAACTTCCACAGGTTGCCCTGCATGTCGCCGCCATAGATGGCGTCGGCCTTGCCGTTGAAATCGGTGTCGACCGGCACGGCCGAGGTCAGGCCATTGGGGGCCGTGGCCGAGCCGCTGCCCACGGCGAGCTGGGTGATGATGGCGCCGGTGGCGGCGTTCAGCACGAACAGGCGCGAGCGGTGGTCGCCGCTGTTGACGCCGTTGCCCGTGACCACCACCCAGTTGCCGCCCTCCAGCAGGGCCGCGCGCGGCGGGTTCAGCACGTGGCCGAGGTTGGTGTTCTGGAACTCCCAGAGGAAGTCGCTGTTCGGGCTGAAGCTGGTGGCGGCATTGGTGACATCCAGCGCCATGATCGACTTGCCGCCGGCGCCGTTGGAGCTGAGCAGGATGGTGCGCCAGGTGCTGCCGATGCGCACGTCGGCCTGCACCGGCGAGCCGTCGACGAAGTAGCGGTGCTGGTAGTTCTTCTTCGGCAGCTCCTTGAGGCTGGTGAGCACCGAGTTGGGGACGATGCTGAAGAGCACGTTGCCGCCGCTGGGGCGCGAGTCGAGCGCGTGCAGCATGCCGTCGTTGGAGCCGACGAACAGCACCGGCACCTTGCCACGTTTGTCGCGCAGGTACTGGCCATAGCTGCCGGAGCCGCTGGAGCCACCGCCCTCGGCCGGGCTCAGGCGGGTGTAGCCGAAACTGGCGGCGACGGTCAGTTCAGGCTGCGAGTTGAGGATGTCGCCCACCTTGTAGCGGCGGCTGCGCAGGGTGCCGCCGTTGCTGGCCTCCAGCGTGCGGTCACCGCGCAGGTAGTTGATCACCTGCTCCACCGTGGCGCCGCCGTAGGCACTGAGATCGGCGGCCGTGATGCCCAGCCGCGACTGCGCTGTGGCGGCGCCGCCCAGGCCGGACTGGGTAAAGGGCTGCAGGCTGCCATCGACGTTGACGTAGATGGTGCGGCTGGCCGGGTTCACCGACTCAAGCTCTTCGGCCATGCTCCACTCGGGCGGCGTCACCAGGGTGCCGCCATCGTTCAAGCGATAGGCCTTCAGGTCGCCGGTCCAGTCGTCGGAGTAGAACTCGGGCACGTAGACCAGGAAGCCGTCGCCGGTGCGCGAACCCGAGGCCGCCACGCCGCCGGCCGGGCGGGCGCGGCTGGTGACGTCCAGCAGCACGTCGCGCATGGCCTGGGTGATCTGCTCGGGCGTGGTGGCGTTGATGAAGCGACCGCGGGTGTTGATGGCGGCGTGCCAGATATCGTCGACGGCGGTCGGGTTGTCGTTCTGGCGCGAGGGCCAGGCCGGCGGGTTGGTATAGCCCTCGGTCCAGTCGTTCGGCGGCAGCGCATGGGTGATGCCGTAGGCCTCACCGGTGGCGCCCAGGGTGACGCCGAAGAAGTTCATGTGCGGGAAGGTCTTGCAGTCCACCCAGGGCTCGGCGGTACCGGCCGCACAGGCGGCGGGCACCTGGATGCCGGACTGGTTGACGATGTTGGTGGGCTGCAGGCTGTTCTCGTAATAGAACGAGGCGATGTCGGCCAAGGTATCGGAGTGGGTGTCCGCAAAGGGGAAGCCCAGCGAACCGTCACGGTTACCGACCGTGGGGCCATCCTGGTTGGAGTAGCCGTCGGTGAACAGCATGCCGCCGTTGACCTGGCAGGCGCCGCCGTTGGCCTCATTCAAGATGGGCTGGGGCGGGTTGACCGCGTCCTTGGCCGCCGGCGCGCGGCGGAACTGGTTGCCCAGGTGCTGCACGGCCTGGCGGTTCGGCGTGCTGCCGTTGGCCGGCAAGGTGAGCAGCGAATTGTCGTAGAGGTTGTCACGCGCCGACTGGATCTCCAGATCGTTCATCGTGACGTCGACGCGGTTGTTGATGGTGAAGAAGCCGACACGCAGGAAGCTGATGTCCGCCAGCGCGCGGGTCATACCGGCGATCATGGACCGGTTGCGGTTGCCATAGAAGCTGAACCAGTTGGCGAAATTCTGGATCTGCTGCTGGTAGCCGGCCGCGGTCTGGTAGTTCTCGGGGCGGATCTCGTAGCGGTACATGTTGCAGCCGGCGCCACAGGCATTGGCCGCGAGCACGCGATTGCCTTCGATGAAGCCCTCCGGTGCCGGGGTATCCACCGACAGGTAGTAAGTGGCCGGCAAATACTGCATGCCGATATCGCAGGTGGCGGTCATGGTGTGGGGCGCGGCGAGGCGCACCCAAGTGCGCTGCGACGGCCTGGCCAGTGCCAGTCCGCCACAGGCCGAGTCGGCGTCGCGGAAGT
The DNA here is from genome assembly GCF_900101825.1 of Aquimonas voraii. Lineage (GTDB taxonomy): Bacteria > Pseudomonadota > Gammaproteobacteria > Xanthomonadales > Xanthomonadaceae > Aquimonas > Aquimonas voraii. The sequence continues at coordinate 292,769 of NZ_FNAG01000001.1, read as the reverse complement.
AGGTGGTGCCTGCCGGCAGCACGGTGCCGGTGGGTACGCGGAAGCGCTCGTCGGCCGCCGGAGTGCCAGTGCGCGCACGACGCAGGGAGACGTTGTTGCAGCCTGCCGTGAGCACCACATCACTGGTCAGCAGCTGGAAGGTGCCGCCGGTATTGGGCAGGCCACCGCAGGCGCCGTTGCGTGCGACCCAGACGCCGGCCGGGAACAGGGTTCCAATGCCATAGGTCGCCGCGCCCGAGTCATTGAAGGCGCCGTCCTCGCCCTCGGGGTCGGTGCGGTCGAGATGCGTGGCCGAGACGTTCAGCCGGGGCGTGGCAAATCGGGGGTTCACCCGCGTATCGGTCACCGAGGCCTGCGGGAACTCGCTGCCGTCGCCGTTCTTCCACGGCCGGTATTCGGTGCCCGGGTCGTAGTACGCAGGGTTGATCTGGGGCGAGCGTGCAAAGCCGAACTGGTCGAGGGGCGGGATCGCGTAGCGGTTGGTGCCGATCCGGTGGCCGGGCGTGGGAATCAGGTGATGGAAATTGCAGTTGCCCGTGCGCCGCAGGTTGCCGTCGGAGTCATAAAAGGCGTTTGTATCCGCGGTGTCGTCGTCCCAGCAGGCATAGCCGTCGCGCACCTGCGGGAACAGGGTTTCGAAGGTCATCGAGCCGGAGTCGTCCACCGCCATGATGAAGGCGGGCTTGACCGGCTGCTGCACGTACAGCGGGTACTGGGCGACGTTGAACTGGGCTTGCGCCGGGGCTGAGAGCCCGGCGCACAGGACCAGGGCTGCGGACTGCAGGCCGGGATGGATTCGGAGCTTGGACATGGGAATCTCCCGTGGGCCGATCAGGGCACGTAGACGGACTGGACGACCGCCCAGGAGCGGGCGTCGTCATCGACGCGCGAATCGCTCTCGGACGCGCTCAACAGGAAGTAGGCGCACTGGGCGGCGTCCTGCGCGCCGATCGCCAGCGAGCCGCCGACGCCGGAGCCGCGGCTCTGCTCGCCCTGGCTGAGGTTGATGGCATGCTGGCCGGCGTTGACCGGCGCGGTGTTGGGCTGCACCCAGACCGGCGGCGCGGTTTCATCCACTTCGGGGCACTCGATGGCCACGGCCTGGGCGCGCAGTTCGCGCTCGGCGACACGCAGGCGCTCTTCCGCGCCTTCAAAGGCGCGCACATCGGCCCAATAGGCCTGCACCATCTTCTCCTGCAGGCTGGTGACCTGCGAGGCCGAGATGGCCAGCAGTGTCATCAGGATCAGGATCATCATCGAGACGAACAGGGCAGCGCCACGCTGGCGGTGCAGGGTCTGTGCTCGGGGCGGACGGAGGGCGGGCATGGCTCAGTTCCTCACGCGGTTGCGCATGGTGATGACGGTTTCGTAGGTCTGACGGACGCGGCCGTCGCGCGCTTCGGCAATGATGGTGTCGGCCACGCGGAAAGGCGGCGAGGCGTCGTCTCTCGCCGCAGCGGCGATGTTGGGGCTGCGCATGAGCAGGCCGACCCGAACGTTGACCACGCGCTGCCAGGCCAGCTGGGCGGTTGCGTCGAGCGCGCCCACGCCGTTGGCGGTGACGTACTGGTCGAGCACGTCGTCGCGGGTCGGACCGACATCGACGCCGTAGACCAGCTGCATGCTTTCGACGCCTTCGACCAGGGTCTGCGGCGCCGACAGCAGGCCGGCGCGACCGGGGTCGAGGTTGCGCACGCGCAGCGAGGGCTGGCCGCTGGCGTCATCGAGGCCGACGTAGTAGACCGAGTACTCGTAGCGGTAGGCCGCCGTGGCCGGCGAGGCGTAGCCCTCTTCCTCGGTGGCCCAGTTCACCGCGTTGATGCCGCCGGCGCCGACGTTGATGTTGGCGCCGGCGCCCTGGGTCTGGAACAGCGAGACCTGGCGGCAATTGGAGATGGCATAGACCGCGCGGGCCTCGAAGAAGGGCACCTCCAGCGGCGACAGCACCTGCAGGGTGTTGGTGGCGATGTTGACGCGGGTGCTGCGTGCAGCCTCGCCTCCAAGGAAGCGCACCACCAGCACGTCGCTGCCGCGGATGGCGTCACCGGCCAGATCGCCGAGGCTGGCATCAAGCGCGGGCGAAAAGGCGCCGGGGCCCACGCCGGTCGCCGCGCCGGCAGACATGTCGAACGCCTGGCCAGGCGCCGTGCCGTTGTACTCGAAGCCGACCACCGGCATGTCGAGGCGCATGGCGAAGGGCGCGGCCTCAAGGTTGGTGGCGGGGTTGACCGCATGGTTGTACATGCGCGGGCTCAAGCCGCCCCCGCGGATGTAGCCGCGCTCGTTGAGGCAGCCGAGATGGCCGACCATGCGCAGGTCGCGGCGCATGAAGTCGATGGCGAAACGGGCGTTCTCCTGGACGCGGGAGACACCTTCTGCGGTGGCGAAGGCAGCCCGGCTGGCGCCGAAGATCTCGACCAGGCCCAGCAGCAGCACCACGCCAATCGCGAGCGCCACCATGAGTTCGATCAGGGAGACACCGGCCTGGTAGGCGCGGCGTGCGGTTCGGATGGGGGACACGGCGCCTCCTCAGAGCTCGGTGGTCAGCGTGAACAGCGTCTCGCTGTCCGATGTACAGCCGGCCGTCTCGACGGCCTCCTCGCTGCGGTCGTCGAGCCAGCAGACGTCCACGGTCAGCGCGACGCGGCGCGCCGCGCCTGCGACGGGTTGGGCGTCGGCGCGGATGCGGCCGCCGGGCAACACGCGGCAGACGCGGTCGGCGAAGCGGCGCGCGTCGCAGTTCAGGGCATTGGAACCGCTACCGCAGTTGTAGGCGGGCGCCGTCGCGAGGTTGCAGGTGGGCGAGGTGAAGTTGCTGATCGTCACCGAGCCCAGCTTGCTGTTGCTGCCGCGGGCGACATAGCTGCGGGCGATATCGGTGTACTCGTAGGCGAGGTTGGCGGCCTGGGTGCGGTAGCTCGCGCTCTGCGTATTGCGGAGCGACACGGCCATCAGCGTGCCCATGCCGAGCAGACCGACCGACAGCACCAGCACGGCCACCATCACTTCGATCATGGAGACGCCGCGCTGGCGACGGAGCAGGGAGGACAGGTTCACGCGCATGGTCAGCAGTTCCCCTTGGTGACCGTCACCGAGCCCACCGCGTTGATGGTGAGGGTGCGGATGAATTCCTTGCCGGTGGCGCAGTCGACCGGCCGCAGGGTCATCGTGGCGCCCACGTTCGGCGCCGGATCGATACGGCGGCCGCGGCCATCGAAACGGATGGACGTGACGCCGACGATGGAGTCGTCGTCATTGATCCGGCCGCTGGAACGGATCTCGCCATCGTCCACCACGTTGTTGCGGTTGGCGTCGGCCCAGGCGATCCAGCCGTTCTCGAAGTTGCCGCCGCAACCGTCCTGGGAATCGTTGGCGGCACAGAAGCCACCGCCGGCATTGAGCTCAAGCGCGGCAGTGCGCGCCAAGCTCAGGCCGGCGACAAGCTCGTTGGACTGCGAGGCGAGCCGGTTGCGGACAATCGCATCGTTGAAGCTGGGCAAGGCGATGGCCGCGGTGATCGCGACAATGACCACCACGATCAACAGTTCGACGAGGGTGAAACCCGCCTGGCGGGATGCTGCGAGCGGTGTCATGGGACGCTCCGGTTTTCTTCGAGGCCAACAGTATCGCGGGCTTGCAGCAACTTCTGCACACGGCGGACAGCCGGTAGACCGCCCCCGACCAGCGTTTCCGGGCAGTGGGGGCGTTGCGACGGGGTTCGCAAAGCGGAACGCCGCCGCTGATCGCGGGGCGGTGGCTTCGCCTTGCCATCAGGCCAGTGCGGGGGTCAGCGCGCCGGCGGCAGCAGGGCCTTCAGGCTCGCCTCCGACAGCTCACCGCTGCGCCGGTGCAGCAGACGGCCTTGGGCATCGAGGATGAGGGTGGTCGGGTAGCCGCGCACATCCAGCTGCGCGGGCACCCTGCCCTGCGGATCACGCAGGATCGGCGATAGCGGCACGGTCAGGGTGCGGGTGAAGGCTGCGATCTCGTCCACGCTCTCGCCGATGTTGAGATAGATGAAGTCCACATCCGCTCGCTGCGCCTGCACTCGGGCCAAGGCCGGCATCTCGCGGCGACAGGGCGCGCACCAGCTCGCCCAGAGGTTGATGACCTGGGGGCGGCCCTGCGCGCCAGGCAGGCGCGCCGGGGCGCCGGCCATGTCCAGCACCTCGAAGGTCGGCAGGGGTTCGAGACGGGCATTGACGCTGAGCAGCAGCTGGCCGGCGCACAGGACCAGGGCGCCAACGGCTGCGGGAATCCACAACTGGCGGCGGCGCAGCGCCAGCGAGCGCGCCGCGCCTTCCGTGGCGCCCGCGGCCTGCGCTTCGCCGCCCGCAGCGGTGCGAGATGACTGGCGAAGCACGAATACCGCAACGGCGCCGGCGCCGACCAGCAGGCCGATCCAGGGCGTGTAGCCGCCATCACGAAAGGCCAGCACCGCCCAGGGGCTCTCCGCATACCCCTGCCAGTGCTGGACGATCCAGCCCACGCGTGCGCCGAGCACGCCGATGGCGAGGGCGATGAACAGGCGCGTCTCGGCGCCGGCGCGCGACGATGGCTCGGCGTCGCGCAGCAGGTTCAGCACGCCAAGCGCCGCCGCGGTGGCGACGACCAGAAGCAAGGCTTGGGTGGGCAGCAGGAGCGGGCCGAGGGAGAGAGAGTCGGGCATCGGGGGCGGGGGGGCTTGGGCTGTCTGGCTGTCTGGCTGTCTGGCTGTCTGGCTGTCTGGCTGTCTGGCTGTCTGGCTGAGCTGGCTGACTGCTTCATGGCCCTGGGGGCGCTCAGGTGGATGACCTGCTGCATGGGCCTGCCCTACACCTTAGCGCGCGCCGCCCCTGGCCCTCTCCCTTCATGCGAGCGGGAAACGTGCATCGCGACGGCAGGTGGGAGGCGAACCTTCGCGATGCCGTGCTCGCCCTGCGGAAGCCATAGGACGGGCCCTGGCCCACCACGAGCTCGACCCGGCGCCGCCCCGCCTCAAGCGGGCGAGTCGCTGGAATTGCCGGGACGGCTCAACCCGAAGCCCCTCTCCCCTCGCGGGAGAGGAGCTCGATCAGGCGCGAGCCCTGCTGGTGGGTAGGCGCGGGGCTCGGTCAGAGCTCGACCCGGCACCTCCCCGCCTCACGCTCGCGGGTCGCCGGAACTGCCGGGAAGGTTCAGCCCGGAGCCTCTCTTCCCTCGTGGGAGAGGGGCTCGATCAGCCGCGAGCCCTGCTGCCGGGTGGGCCCTGGACCCGCCCTAGCCCACTGCGCGCAGCGCGTCGATCGCGGGCCGTACCTGCGCCTGCCGCCGCAGCACCTGCCCTGCCCGCTCGAGCGCGTCGGCGAGTTGGGCCGGGCTGTCGGCGCGCAGGGTGGCGTGGCCGACCTTGCGGCCGGGGCGCGCGCTCTTGCCGTAGTCGTGCCAGTGCAGGCCGGGCACGGTGAGTGCGGCGGCACAGTCGGGCAGTTCGCCGATCCAGTTGAGCATGGCGCTATGGCCGCGCGTGGCGGTGTCCCCCAGCGGCAGGCCGAGCACGGCGCGAAGGTGGTTTTCGAACTGGCTGCTGACCGCGCCTTCGATAGTCCAGTGGCCGCTGTTGTGGACGCGCGGCGCCATTTCGTTGGCCAGCAGTTCGCCGCCCCTCTCGAACAACTCCAGCGCGAACACGCCGACGTAATCGAGCGCGTCGGCCAGCGCCCGCGCGTGCGCCACGGCGCGCGCCGCGATGTCGTCCGAGACTTCGGCCGGCGCCAGGCTGAGCGAAAGGATGCCCTCGTGGTGCCAGTTCCGGGTCAGCGGATAGCTGCGGAACTCGCCGTCGCGGCCGCGCACGCCGACCACCGACAGCTCGCTGTCGAAGGGCACGAAGGCTTCGAGGATCAGGCTGGCCTGCGACTGGCCATGGGCGAGCGCGGCCCAGGCGGCCTCGACGTCGGCCGGCTGGCGCAGGCGGTACTGGCCCTTGCCGTCGTAGCCCAGCCGACGCGTCTTGAGGATGCTCGGCAGGCCGATCTGTTCGACCGCTGCACGAAGCTGGTCGAGCGTGTCGACCGCGGCGAAGGCCGGCGTGCCGATGCCGAGCTCGCGGAACAGCGACTTCTCGGCCATGCGGTCCTGGGCCACGCCCAGGGCGCGCGGGTTGGGGAACACCGGCACGCGCCCGGCCAGCCAGGCGGCGCTGTCGGCGGGCACGTTCTCGAAGTCGAAGGTGGCGATGTCGATCTGCGCGGCGAAGCGGCCCAGCGCTTCGAGGTCGCGGTAGTCGGCCTGCATCAACGCGGCGACCTGGCCGCCGCAGGCCTTGGCGTCGGTGTCGAGCATCAGGAACTTCGTGCCGAGCGGCGCGCCGGCCAGGGCCAACATGCGCGCGAGCTGGCCGCCACCGAGCACGCCGACGCGGATCAGGCTGCGCTCGCTCATGCCTGCCTCGGGTCCGGGTGGGCCAGCACGTCGTCGGTCTGCTTGGCGCGGAACGACGCCAGTGCTTGTCGAATGCCCGGGTGATCGGCTGCCAGCAGGCTGGCCGCGAACAGCCCGGCATTGGCGGCGCCGGCGACGCCGATGGCGAAGGTCGCGACCGGGATGCCGGCCGGCATCTGCACGATCGACAGCAGCGAGTCGAGGCCATTGAGCGCCTTCGACTGCACCGGCACGCCGAGCACGGGCACGGCAGTCTTGGCGGCCAGCATGCCCGGCAGATGGGCGGCGCCGCCGGCGCCGGCGATGATCGCGCGCAGGCCGCGGGCTTCGGCCGTTTCGGCGTACTGGAACAGAAGGTCGGGCGTGCGGTGTGCGCTGACCACATGCACTTCGTGCGGCACGCCCAGGGCCTCAAGGCGCTGCACTGCGTGCTGCATGGTGTCCCAGTCGGAACGCGAGCCCATTACCACGCCGACCAGCGGCGCGGACGTGTGGGCGGCGGGCGTGTGCTGCGTCATCGGCTGCGGCCTCCGCATGGCGATAGCGAACCCGGCGCGGGCACCCCGCCCCGCCAGAAGCCGCACAGTGTAGACGGCTGGGCCGATGCGCGCTTTGCAGGGCTTGGCGGCTTGGCCGACAATCGCGGGCTTGTCATCACTCCCGGCGACCCTCATGGCCCTTGATCCGCGCCTGCTTGAAATCCTGTGCTGCCCGCTGACCCGCCAGCCCCTGCAGATGCTGGACGCGCAGCGCCTGGCCTCGCTCAACGCGGCGATCGCGGCCGGCAGCGTGAAGCAGGCCGACGGCCAGGCGCTCAGCCAGCCCTGGAAGGAAGCCCTGGTCACCGCCAACGGCAGCCGCGCCTACCGGATCGACGACGGCATCCCGGTGCTGCTGGCCGATGAGGCGGTGGAGTGGTCGCAGCTGGGATAGAAACGCGGATGCCCTGCCCTGCGCCGGGCCAAGCCAAGGGGCAGGCGGACCTGGGCGAGGTTCTGGTGGAAGCGCCGCGCTTGTCCCCCCTGGGACCGCGAGAGACGCCGCGCTGGCATCGGCATGCCGATCGAGCTAGGCGCCCAGCCCGAGCAGCGTCCGCAGAAACGGCACCGTGATCCGACGCTGGGCCGCGAGGCTTTCGCGGTCCAGGCGATCAAGCAGGCGGGTCAGGGTCTGCAGGTCGCGCGAGTGGCGGCGGAACAGGTAATCGAGCACGGGCTCGTCGAGCTCCAACCCGCGTGCGTGGGCTCGGTGCTTCAGTACGCGACGGCGGGCCTCGTCATCGAGCGCGCCCAGCGAGAAGCGGCTGCACTGCTGCAGGCGCGAGCGCAGATCGGGAAGCACGAGCGGCAGGCCCTGCGGCGAGGCGTCCGCGGCGTAGACCAACTGGCCGCCGCGGTCGTGGGCACGGTTGTGCAGGGCGAACAGCGCGACCTCGCGCTCGCGCTCACCGACCACGGCCTGCAGATCGTCGAGTGCGATCAGACCCGTGCCTTCGACCGCCTGCAGCGCATCCACAGCCCGCTCACCCAGCACGGCCAGCGGCAGGTACTGCACTTCGCGGCCAGCGCGGCGGGCCTCGGCGACGGTGGACAGCAGCAGATGGCTGCGACCGCTGCCTGGCGGGCCGTCGAGAAAGACATGCCCGGAGGCCTCGCCGCGGGCGCAGGCCCGCAGCAGCGCCACGGCCTCGACGCTGCCTTCGAAGTCCTCAAAACCCGCGACCTGCGGCGCGCGCAGGTTGAGCGGGAGCTGGGGCACGCTCACGCCGGCTGTTCTCCGCCGCCGCGCGGGCCGCGGCGGCGACGGCGGCGCTTGCCGCTACCCTCGCGTGGAGTCGTCGAAGCATCCGCGGAATCGTCGGCCGCGTCGGGCTTCGCGGTGGTGACGCGCGGCCCCGGCGCAGCGTTGGCCTTCGCGCCGCGCAGGGGCTGGGCCTCGATGCGGGCATCGGTGTCTTCAGCTCGCCGTGCCGATGCGCGAACTTCGCGTCGGCTCTGGCGGTGCGCTTGGTCGCCGTCGCCCCCATACAGCGAGCTCTCGGTGTAGCGCGCATGCAGCCAGCGCAGCACCACCATCACCACCGCCGCCACCGGCAGCGCCAGCAGCACACCGAGGAAGCCGAACAGCTGGCCGCCGGCCATGATCGCGAAGATGACGGCTACCGGATGCATGCCGATCTTGTCGCCGACCAGCCAGGGCGTGAGCAGGAAGCTCTCGACCATCTGGCCGGCGCCGAACACCGCGCAGACCAGCACGATGTGGAACAGATCGCCGTGCTGCACCAGGGTCGCGATCAGGGCCGCGCCGAGGCCGATGACCATGCCCAGATAGGGCACGAAGCTGACCAGGCCGGCCAGCATGCCGATCAGCAGGGCGAGGTCGACGCCGACCAGCCACAGGCCGATCGAATAGATCGCGCCGAGCGAGAGCATCACGCTGATCTGGCCACGCAGGAAACTGCCGAGCACGGCGTCCGCCTCGCCCGCAAGCTTCACCACGGTCGGCTCGACCGTGCGCGGCAGCAGCTCGCGCACGCGGCCGAGCAGGACATCCCAGTCGCGCAGCAGGTAGAAGCTCACCACCGGGATCAGCGCGAGGTTGGCGAGAAAGCCGAGCACGGCGAGGCTGGACCGCGACAGATGAGTGAACACTTGGCCTGCGGCCTGGCCGGCCTCCTGCCAGTAGTCCTTGGCCAGCGCGACCAGATTCTCGGCCTTGAGGTGGTCGAGGCTGAAGCCGGTCTGCACTTCGATCCACGGCAGAGCCGTGTTCTGCACCCATTCGGCGAACACCGGCAGCTTTTCCCCGAAGGCCGCCATCTGGGTGCGCAGCATCGGGATCAACAGGAGCACGGCTCCCACGGCCACCAGCGTCATCAACAGGAACACGATGCCGACGGCGGTGCCCCGCGAGAGCTTGCGCGCCTCCAGTCGATCGACCAGCGGATCACCCAGATAGGCGAACAGGGCCGCGGCGGCGAAGGGCGTCAGCACCGGCGCCAGCAGGTAAAGCAGGCCGCCGAGCAGGACGGTCAGGGCCAGCAGCTGCCACTTGTGGGTATCAGTCATGCGGAGCTCCAAGCGAGGCGCGGGCGCGGCGGCCGTAGCGCCAGACGTAATCGATGCCGCTGAGCAGGGTGGCCAGGCCAGTCACCGCTGCAAGCTGCGGCAGGACGGAGCCGAAATCGGCGCGTGACCCGACGTGGATCAGGCACGCCAGCAGGAACACCAGCTGCAGGAAAGTCGTGAGCTTGCCCAGCAGGCTGGGCGCGGGCGTGAGGCGCTCGATGCGACGGTGCCAGACGGTAGCGCCGGCGACGATCACCAGATCGCGCAAGGCCACCAGGGCGGCCAGCCAGTCGGGGATGACGTTCTGCCACCACAGGCAGGCGTAGCCAGTGACCACCAGCAGCTTGTCGGCCAGCGGGTCGAGCACGCCGCCCAGCCAGCTCTGCCAGCGGAACATCCGCGCGAGCGCCCCATCGAGCGCGTCGGTGAGTCCCGCGATGGCCGCCACCCACAGCGCCGCTTCGTACTCGCCGCGCAGCAGCAGCACCGCCAGCGGCGGCACCAGCAGCAGGCGCAGGATCGTCAGCGCATTCGGCAGATGGCGCAGGGCCGTCATGGGATCAATCGGCTCAGGGTTCCAATTGGAACTCGGCGGCCCCGCCCGGGCTGTTGCCCAGCGGGCGCAGCACCTGGCCGAAGCTGGCCAGCCGCTGCAGGGCCTCGACCCCGGCGCCGAGGTCGAGCATCAGCACCAGCACGCTGCCCTCGGCCGAGCGCACTTCGATGCCGCGGACCAGGCTGAGCGAACGCAGATAGGCAAGGGCGCGGGCGTAGTCGGCACCGCTCTGGATGCCCTGGATGCGCACCGCATAACGACCTGGCTCACCCAGCGCGGCCAGCCCCGCATAGCGCAGGGTCAGCGCCGCCACGGCCTGGCTGGCGCCGTTGGCGAGCAGGGCCTGGGCATCGCCGCCGGCATCGCTCCAGCGCCGCAGCACCTCGCCACCGTCTATCACCAGCCAGCTCACGCGCCAGCCGCTGCCGGCCCGCTCCAGCCGGCCGGAGAGCAGGCTCTGGCTGGCATAGCGGGCGCTGCCGGCGACCAGGGCCGCGACGTTCTCGTCCCAGACCGCCTGCGCGCTGACGGCCGCCTGATCCTCCAGATCGAGCAGCGGGAAGATCAGGCCCACGCCCTCGTTGGCGGCCCGGTTGCTGAGCGCGGCCACGGCCTGGGCCTGGGCCTCGCTGACCAGGCGCGGACCACGGCCGTCGTCGATGCCCAGCCACAGCATCAGCGGCGGGCGCGGGCCGGGCCAGAAGGCGATGCCGGCCCCGCCCAGCAGGGCATCCACCTTGGCGCGGTCGAAGCGCGCGACCAGCACCGCGCGCTGCTCGGGCAGGCCGTTCACCACCGCCACCTCGCTGCGATAGCGGAAGTGCTGCAGCAGGCCGGCGGCCCCGACCAACTGCTCGCGCACGGCCGGCTGCAGCGGGGTGTCCTCGCTGCCGGTGAGCTTGACCAGCACCCGCGCCAAGGCCTCCGGCAAGGCCGCCGCGCGGGCTTCCTCGGACTGGTCGGGCACGGCCGCTTCGCCCTCGTAAAGGGCCGCCGGATCAAGGGTCTGGGCCAGCGCCAGCGAGGCACCCATCACCCACAGGCAGAGCATGGACAGGATCTTGGGCAGGCGAAGCGAGGGACGGAACGGCACGGACAGGCGCACGGAAAGGCCCCGGAAGTCGTCGAATGAACAGGCGTGCATGGTAACCGAGGGCCGCATCACGCCCCGCAGCGGCCGGCCGATCGGAGGCGGCTGCTATCATGCGCGGCTTTCCTGCCGGCCCAGGACATCCTTGTGAGCACCCCGCAGCAGCCCCTCACCTACCGCGATGCGGGCGTCGACATCGACGCCGGCAACACCGTTGTCGAACGCATCAAGCCGCTGGTCAAGCGCACCTTCCGGCCGGAAGTGATGGGTGGCCTGGGCGGCTTCGGCGCGCTGTTCAACCTGTCCGGCAAGTACCGCGAGCCGGTGCTGGTGTCGGGCACCGATGGCGTCGGCACCAAGCTCAAGCTGGCCCAACAGCTGAACCGCCACGACACCATCGGCATCGACCTGGTCGGCATGTGCGTCAACGATGTCCTGGTGCAGGGGGCGGAATCGCTCTTCTTCCTCGACTACTTCGCCACGGGCAAGCTCGACGTCGACACCACGGTCAGTGTGGTCGGCGGCATCGCCCGCGGCTGCGAGCTCGCGGGCTGCGCGCTGATCGGCGGCGAGACCGCCGAGATGCCAGACATGTACCCGCCCGGCGAATACGACCTTGCCGGCTTCTGCGTCGGCGCGGTGGAGAAGTCGGCCCTGCTGGACGGCGCGGCGGTCAAGGCCGGCGACCTCATCCTCGGTATCGCGTCGAGCGGCGCGCACTCGAACGGCTACTCGCTGATCCGCCGCATCGTCGATCGCGCCGGCCGGCCGTTCGAGATGGACCTGGGCGGCGTGAAGCTGGTCGACGCGCTGATGGCGCCGACCGAGATCTACGTGAAGCCGGTGCTGGAGCTGCTTGGCAAGCACAACCCCGGCGCGCGCCCGGAGTCCATCCACGCCATGGCCCACATCACCGGCGGCGGCCTCGAAGAGAACATCATCCGCGTGGTGCCCGAGGGCCTGGGCCTGCACATCGACAGCAGCAGCTGGCGGCTTCCCGCTCTGTTTGACTGGCTGCAGCGCGAAGGTGCCGTGCCCCAGCGCGAGATGTGGCGCACCTTCAACTGCGGCATCGGCTACACCCTGCTGGTCGACCCTGCCGCCGCCGGGGCCATCGAAGCCGATCTCGACCGCCTCGGCCTGAAGCACTGGCGCATCGGCGAAGTGGTGGCCGCCAGCGGCGAACACCGCGTCACCATCGTCTAAGCCGATGGCCCTGCGCGTGGCCGTGCTGGCCTCGGGCGAGGGCAGCACCCTGCAGGCGATGATCGAGGCCCGCGACGCGGGACAGCTCGACGTCGACTTCGTTGGCCTGTTCTCCGACAAGCCCGGCGCACGCGCGGTCGAACGCGCCCTGGCCGCCGGCATGCCGGTCTGCGCGCTCAGCCCCAAAGGCTTTGATTCGCGCATCGAGCATGACCGCGCGCTGTTCGCGCGGGTCGAGCAGGTTCAGCCCGAACTCATCGTGTGCGCGGGATACATGCGCATCATCAGCGCCGAAGTGGCGCAGCGATTCGAGCGTCGGATGATCAACCTGCACCCGTCCCTTCTGCCCAAGTTCCGCGGCCTGCACACGCATCGGCAGTGTCTCGACGCCGGCGATGCCGTACATGGCGCCAGCGTGCATTGGGTCACCGCCGAGCTCGATGGCGGGCCGGTGATCGCGCAGGCGCGGGTTCCGGTGCACGCCGGCGATGACGAGCGCACGCTGGAAGCGCGCGTGCGCCAGGTTGAACGCCCGCTGCTGCTGGCGACCATGCGCGCGCTGGCTTCGGGCCGCGTTCGCCACGGCGATGCGATCCGCTTCCTCGACTCCCGATTCGAACTGAGCGACAGCGAGGTCTACGCATGCGCCTGAGACTGTTCCGCTATGCCGCGATGGCGGCGCTGGCGCTTGCTGCCCCCAGCGGCCACGCCCAGGCCAGCACGCTGCAGCCCTTCACCGCGCGCTATGAAGTGCTGCGCGACGGCAAATCCCAGGGCGAGGCGGTGATGCGCCTCGAACACATTGAGGATGCACGCTGGCGCTTCAGCAGCGATGTGCGCGGCACCTCGGGCATGGCCCGGCTGTCCGGCTTCGAGATGCGCGAAAGCACCGACTTCGAAGCCCTGCCGGATGGCAGGCTGAAACCGCTGTCGGCGCGCGCCGAGGGCGGCATCAGCCTGCGCCGTCGCAGTATCGGCACCGAGTTCGACTGGGGCGCGAAGGAAGTCCGCTGGAACGGTGATGCCAAGCCCGAGCACCGCGGCCCGGCCCCACTGGGCGCGGACACGGTGAACCCGCAGCTGCTGAACCTGGCACTGGCCCAGCGTCTGCGCGCGGGGGCCGCTGGCGTCATCCGCCTGGACATGGTCAACCGCGGCAACAGCAGTGCAGTCGAGTACCGCGTGCGCGGCAGCGAATCCGTGCGCGTACCGATGGGCGAACGCGAAGCCATCGCCCTGCACCACCGCCGCACCGACAAGGACCGCGAGATCACCCTGTGGATCGACCCCAGCCTACCGCCCGCACCGCTGCGGGTGCTGCAGCGCGAGGATGGTGAGGACGCCTACGAGCTTCGACTGATCGAGCTGCGTTGATCGAGGAGCGCCTGTGAGTGGCCTTGCATGCGCAGCTGGACAACGCAAGCTGCCGGATGGGTCACCGCCAATCGCGCCGATGCACGTGGACGACTTCGCCGCTTGGCCCCTCGACCGCACTCTTCCCGCCGCCGAACGTCGACCGACCGACGCCAAAGCGTGAACCCCATCACGGCAAAGCCGCTTTTGTGACACCCCAGCTAAACCTGAAATGAATCTGTAAGCCCCGGCCGCTACACTCCGGCGGTTTTCCATCGTTCGCGGGGTTGCGGCATGAAGGGTTTGAGGGCGGTACAAGCGGCGCTGCTGGCGCTGGGGCTTGCGGGGGCCAGCTGGGCTTCCGCGCAGCCGACGGACTTGATCATAAGCGAGTACGTCGAGGGCACGAGCAACAACAAGGCGATCGAGATCTACAACGGGACCGGCGCAAGCGTCGACCTGTCGGGGTACTCGATTCGACTTGCGACGAACGGAAGCACCACGCTCGGCAATGCGGTGAACTTGTCCGGATCGCTCGCCTCCGGCGACGTTTTCGTCATCGTCAACACCTCCGCTGCGCAAGCGTTGCGCGATCTCGCCGATCTCCAGAACTCGACCGCGACAGGCTTCAACGGCGATGACGCCGTTCTGCTTTTCAAGACCGGCGGCGTGCTCGTTGATGCGTTTGGCCAAGTCGGCTTTGATCCTGGCACTGGCTGGGGATCCGGAGACACATTTACCGCCGACCGGACGCTGCGGCGCAAAGGCACCGTGTGCGCCGGCGATACCGATTCCTCCGACGCTTTCGAGCCCTCGAACGAGTGGGACGGCTTCGCTACCGACACGTTCACTGGGCTCGGAAGTCACAGCGTCGAGTGTCCGTCCGCCACGCCCGAACTCAGCGTCGCCGACGTCAGCCAGTTCGAGGGCAACGCAGGCCCGGTCAACTTCGAATTCACCGTCAGCCTCAGCGCGCCGGCGCCGGCGGGCGGCGTGCAGTTCGATTTCATCACCAGCGACATCACCGCCCAGGCCCTGCCGGGGGGTAACGATTACTCGCCGCGCATCGAAACCGGCGTCACGATCGCCGAAGGCCAGAGCAGCATCACGGTCAACGTGATCGTCCAAGGCGACACGGTCGACGAAGCCGACGAGACCTTCCGCGTCACGCTCAGCAATCCCGTCGGGGCCACCTTGGGCGACGCCGAAGCCATCGGCACGATCCGCAACGACGATGCCTCGACCGCGACCCTGAACATCGTCGCGCCTGCCGACATCGGCGAAGGCGCTTCGGGCACCACGAACCAGAACTTCACGGTCAGCTTGAGCGCGCCGCTGGCGGAGGCCGTCGAGTTCACCGCCACCACCTCGGATATCAGTGCCACAGCAGGCCAGGACTACGTGGCCCTGGCCTCGGCGCCGTTCAGCATCGCCGCCGGCCAGACCAGCGTCGACGTTCCGGTCCAGATCATCGGCGACCGCACCGACGAATCGAACGAGGCCTATCGGGTCACGATCGCCACGTCCAGCATGGCGGTGACCCTGGGCACCTCGCAGGCCGAGGGTGTCATCCTCGACGACGACCTGCCCTTCACCGAGATCTTCAACATCCAGGGCAGCGGCGTCTGCTCGCCCTTCGTCGCCGTGTGCAACCCCTCGGCGAACGTGGCTGGCGATCCGGTTCGCAGCCAGAACAACGTGGTCACCGCCATCGGCGCCTCCGGCTTCACCATGCAGACGCCGGACGCACGCGATGACCAGAACCCGCTGACCTCGAACGGCATCTATGTCTTCACCGCGGGTGCGCCGCGCAACGATGCGGGCGAGCTGCTTGCCGTGGGCGACGCGGTCGAAGTGATTGGGCAGGCGGCCGAATTCTTCAGCCTGACCCAGATCGTCGTGGCCAGCACCCGCGATGGCGCCAACAGCATCCTTGTCCAGAGCTCAGGCAACGAGCTTCCGCCCACGGTGTTTTTCGGCAATGCCGCACGCGCCCTGGGCCAGGCGATTCCGTCCAAGGACCCGGACGCGCTGAGCTGCGGCGCGCTGGGCAACTTCGAGTGCTTCGAGGGCATGCGCGTGCGCATGGACAATGCGGCGGTGACCGTCGCCAATCAGCGCTTCAGCGGCGCCGGCCAGCAGTACGCCGAGGTCTGGATTTCGCCTTACGGCGAGCGCGGCTTGCGCGAAAAGGGCGCTCGCTTCGGCTCGACGCTGACGCCTGCCAATGCCGCAGCGGGCGTGTGGGACGGCAACCCGGAAATTCTCGAGATGGACGCCGACTTCCTGATTCCCGGCCTGCTCGATACCGAGCTGGCTGGCGGCACGCGGTTCTCCGCCATCGGCGTGATCGGTTTCGACTTCGGCGACTACGAGTTCTGGCCCAGCAGCCTGACCGTGGTGGAAGGTACCAATGAAGTCGTGCGCCCCGTTCCCGCCCCGGCCACAGGCGAACTCACGATCGGCAGCTTCAATGCCTTCCGCTTCTGCGACGCCCTGGCCAACAGCCCGAGCAATTGCGCGGCCACCACCGCCCTCGAAACCAACACCGCCCGTGTCGAACACCAGCTGGGCCAGGTCAGCGCCTACATCCGCGAGGTGCTGCGCAGCCCGGATGTGGTCGGCCTGCAGGAAGTCGAGAATCTGGCCATCCTGCAAGAGCTGGCCGCCCAGATCGTTGACGACGGCGGCCCGACGTATGAGGCCTATCTGGTCGAGGGCAACGACGTCGGCGGCATCGATGTCGGCTACCTGGTCAACACCGCGCGCATCACCAATGCGGTGGTGACCCAGCTGGCGGCCACCGAAACCTGGAATGACCCCAGCGGCAGCCCCACGGCGATCCTGCACGATCGTCCGCCCCTGCTGCTGCAGGCGACGTTCACCGGCAACGGCCGTCCGTTCGACTTCCAGGTGATCAACAACCACACCCGCTCGCGCGGTGGCGTGGACGTGAGCGACCCCGATGGCGAGCGCGTTCGCGCCAAGCGCTTCCTGCAGGCCGTCTCGATTGCCAACCTGGTGCAGGAACTGCAGACCGACGCGGCCACCGCCGAGGTGCCGCTGTTCGTCATCGGCGACCACAATGCCTACCAGTTCACCGACGGCTATGTCGACGTGGTCGGCCTGATCGCCGGCACCTACAGCAACGAAGAGAACACCTGCGCCCCCGCCAATGCGGTCACCAACTGCGAGCTCGATGGCGGTTCCAACATCGTCAGCCCGGCGCTGGTGAACGCGGTGGACGTGATCGATCCCGCGGAGCGCTACTCGTACAAGTTCACCGAGAACTTCGGCGCCATCCAGGGCAGCACGGGGCGCGACGTGGCGACCAACCAGGTGCTCGACCACGGCCTGTTCAACAGCGTCGCATCGCCGTTCGTGACCGGCATGGCCTATGGCCGCGCCAACGTCGACGCCTCGGCGCAGCGCTTCCGGGTGTGCAACTTCACCAACCGCGACCTCAACCTCTGCCCGCAGGGCCCGATCGCGAATCCGCCGCAGCCCTGGGTGCCCACCGGCAGCTCGGACCACGATGGCTTCGTGATCTTCGTCAGCCCGCCGCTGCCGGATGCGATCTTCGCCAACGGCTTCGAAACCATCGACTGATTGGCCGAACTCGAAGTGCAACGCAGACGCCCGCCACCTTGGCGGGCGTCTGCGTTTGAGGCCCCGCGAGACAGACAGTCGGTGCTCGACTCGGCTGAACCAGGGGGCGCCAGGCCGGGCCTGCGCGGCCACTCGACATGACGCGCCGGACTATAGGCGAGGGCAACACTGGCCCGCCCCTGCCGCAGCGCGTGCAATCGCCCGACTGCAAACCAAGGCCCCGCCATGATCTACAACAGCATCCTCGACACCATCGGCCGCACCCCGATCGTCCGCATCAACCGCTACAAGCCCGAGAACGTCGATCTATTCGTCAAGATCGAGGCCTTCAACCCGATGGCTTCGGTCAAGGACCGCCTGGCGCTGGCGATCATTCTGGACGCCGAGCAGAAGGGCCTGCTGAAGCCCGGCCAGACCGTGGTGGAGGCGACTTCCGGCAATACCGGCATCGCGCTCGCCATGGTCTGCGCGGCGCGCGGCTATCCCTTCGTCGCCTTCATGGTCGAAACCTTCTCGATCGAGCGACGCAAGCTGATGCGTGCACTCGGCGCCAAGGTGGTGCTGACGCCTGCCGCCGAACGCGCCAGCGGCATGGTGCGCGCGGCCAAGGAGTACGCCGAGCGCGTCGGCGGCTTCCTCGCGCGGCAGTTCGAGAACCCCGCCAACCCGGCCTTCCACCGCAACACCACGGGGCCGGAGATCCTCTCCGATTTCGCCGGCAAGCGCCTCGACTGGTACGTCACCGGCTACGGCACCGGCGGCACCATGACCGGCGCCGGCGAGATCCTCAAGCTGGCGCGGCCGGACATCAAGATCTGCACCACGGAGCCCGCGGGCGCTGCGCTGCTCGCCGGCAACGAGTGGAAGCCGCACAAGATCCAGGGGTGGACGCCGGACTTCATCCCGCCGGTGCTGAACCGGCAGATCTTCGACCGCAACATCCCAGTCGACGACGTGGTCGCCCGCGATACCTCGCTGGAACTGGCCCGCAAGGAAGGCATCTTCGTCGGCATCTCGGCGGGCGCGACCTATGCCGCAGCCCTTGAGCTGGCCAAGGATGTCGAGCCCGGCACGCAGATTCTGGTGATGCTGCCCGACACCGGCGAGCGCTACCTCTCGACCTTCCTGTTCGAGGGCATCAACGAGGGCTCGGACGAGGTGTGATCCGCGCCTTCGGCGCGGCGGGATTCGGGATTCGGGATTCGGGATTCGGGATTCGGGATTCGGGATTCGGGATTCGGGATTCGGGATTCGGGATTCGGGACAAGCATCGAGAGGCGGGGCTCGCGGTCAAGCCCATCGGATAGGGTGGGCCCTGGCCCACCATGAGCCCCACGCCTGCCCCGGTCCTCGTCACCGCCTCCGTCAGCTCGCAGGCGACTCGAATCCGTGCCACTTCGAAGGGCAAGCGTCGCCAGCACGCCCGACCGACCGCACGGCCGCCTGCCGCTTCGGCGTGACGCTCCTCCGAACCATTCCGCTGCCCGCGGGCCCTCAGGTCCGCGGCAGCGTCACCCCGGTCTGGCCCTGGTACTTGCCGCCGCGGTCCTTGTAGCTGGTCTCGCAGACTTCATCCGACTGGTAGAAAAGCATCTGCGCCACACCCTCGCCGGCGTAGATGCGCGCGGGCAGCGGGGTGGTGTTGCTGAACTCCAGGGTGACATGCCCTTCCCATTCGGGCTCCAGCGGCGTCACGTTGACGATGATGCCGCAGCGCGCATAGGTGCTCTTGCCCAGGCACACCACCAGCACATCGCGCGGAATGCGGAAGTACTCCACCGTACGCGCCAGCGCGAACGAGTTCGGCGGGATGATGCAGGTGTCGCCGACCACATCGACAAAGCTGCTGGGGTCGAAGTGCTTGGGGTCGACGATGGTGCTGTTGATGTTGGTGAAGATCTTGAACTCGCGCGCGCAGCGCACGTCGTAGCCGTAGCTCGAGGTGCCGAAGCTGACGATGCGCTCACCGGCCGCGTTCTGCTTGACCTGGCCCGGCTCGAAGGGCTCGATCATGCCCTGCTCGGCCATACGTCGGATCCAGCGGTCGGACTTGATGCTCATGCGGCGCTCCGGGGGAAACGGCGGCGGGCGAACACCCGCGCGAAGGGCGCAAAGTGTAGCGGCCCGACGTGCGCGAGGCACGCCGGGCCGCTGGGCTCGAAGCTGCGCTTGAATCTCAGGGCACAGCAGGCGCCTGCCAGCCGCTGCCGATGTGGCGATCAAGGAAGGCGAGCAGCTCGCCGTAGAACTTGAGCTTGTTGTCCGTCGAGTAGTAGCCGTGGCCTTCACCGCGGAAGTACAGGGTCTGCACCGGCACGCCGGCGCGCTTGAGCGCGGCTTCCATCATTTCGGTCTGCTGCACCGGGGCGCGGCGATCGTTCTCGCCGGCGGCCAGGAACACCGGCACCTTGATATGCGAGGCCAGATGGACCGGCGAGACCTCGCGCAGGCCCTCGCTGCCCACGGCATCCTGCAGGTAGTTCTTGCCCCAGCGCAGCTTCTGGAAGTCGACACGACGTGCCCAGGACTCCAGGTCGTAGACGCCGACATCGCCCACGGCGCAGGCATACAGATCAGGCTCCTTGGCCACGCCCATCAAACTGGCATACCCGCCATAGCTGGCACCGAACAGGCAGATGCGACGGGCGTCGGCGATGCCCTGCTCGATGACCCAGCGGGTGGCATCGGTCAGGTCGTCCTGCATGGACCGTCCCCACTGCTTGTAGCCCGCCTCGACGAAGGTTCGCCCATAGCCCCCCGAACCACGGAAGTTGACCTGCAGCACCGCCAGACCACGCGTCGCCAGCAGCTGCACGCGCGGATCGAAGCCCCACTGGTCCTGGATATCGAAAGGCCCGCCGTGCGGATGTACGACGAGCGGCAGATCGCGCGGCTCGGCGCCGGGCGGCAGGGTCAGCAGCGCATCCAGCAGCAGTCCGTCACGCGCCTGGATCTGGACGAGCCGGGTTTCCCCCATCTGCTCTGGCACCAGCGCGCGCCCGCGGCTGCCGATATGGCGCGCGTGCTTGGTCTGGCGATCGAAGAGGAAGTACTCACCGGGGTTGCGGTCGCTGTAGACATACAGGATGGCCTTGCGGCCGTCCTCGGTCGCCGAGGTGATGAACACGTCATGCCCCTTGAACGCCGCGGCCAGGCTCTGTCTCAGCTTGGCCTCGGGATGCTCAGGCTCGAAGAAATGCATGCTCACCTGCGGATCGCGCACGAACACGCCGAGCACGGCATTGCCGTCGAGGCTGTAGATCGCGCCTGCAGGATCCCGACGCGCATGGCGATAGACCTCGGTACGCTCGCCGGTCGCCAGATCGAGACGCTCGATCGCATCCGGTCCTTCGGCACGCGAGACCTGCAGGTAGGCCACTGCGCCGTCACTGCTGAAGCCCAACGCGAAGGCCTGCTGACCGGCACGGGCCTGCGAACTGATGAGCTCCCAGCTCTCGCTGCCGGGCGACAGGTGATAGAGCTCAAGGTCGTTCTCGGAAGTGAGCCCTTGGGCAAAACGGAGATTGCCAGCCGCATCGGTCAGGAACTGCGCGCGCGTCACCGGGGACATCGCCACACGCGTGCGACGGCCCGTCTGGGTTTCCAGCCGCTCGATGCTGGCAAAGTTGCTGGTGCGGCTCGACCAGGGCTCAATCTGGATCAGCGCATGTCGATCAGCACCGGGCAGCAGATCGATGGGTGAGGCCCACACCCGCTCACTCTCACGGGCCTTTATGCGCGTGTGCCGACGACCGTCATCGGCACGATAGCCAACCAGCGCCGTCGGCTGGGTCCCATCCGCGTTGACCGCAAAGATTTCACCGGTATACGTGGGCGCCTCATCACCAAGGAAGCGCTGCGCAGGAGAAATCAGCAACCGCTCGTTGCTGGACCACCAGAAGTCGGCAACCTCGATATCGCGCCCGGCGTAGAAGTCGCCGCGCTTGGCCAGCGTTTCAGTGTCCAGCACGAACAGCGCGGTGCCGCGCTCAACCGGCATGTTGGCGGCCAGGTGCTTGCCGTCGGGCGATATCTTGATATCGAGGAAGGCGTCGCGCTCGACGAAGTGCTCGACCGGCGGCGGCGTCACGGTGGCCGCGAAGGCGGGGGCGTCGGCCAGCATCGAGGCCGGCAACAGCAGCGCGCCAGCAAGTGCGCGCACCAGTAAATTCAACATGGAAGAAATCTCTATGGAAGTAGGCACAGCGGACACAGGCCCACGCTCCGCCGCGGGCGGACGCCGCGAGGGAGCGGGCGCAGGTTGCCAGCAAAACAGGGCTTTGAAAAGACAGTTCTGGCTACGCCTATCAGATCCACTCCGGCCCTGATCTGAGGCCGCGCCTCCGACGCATTTGCGCGCTCGATCGGCTGCTTCGCCGCGATGCCTTCGCTGCGTTGGGTCGCTCGCTGCACGGCGAGGGGCGACAAAGGCGAGGTCATCGGCCTTGCCGCTTACCGCTACCGTCGCGCACCGGTCGACATCGAGATACCCGCCCCAAGGCCTGGCTCGTTGCTGTGTGCCGGAACGCATGTCTGGTCCAAAGCACGATGGCAGCGATCCGAGTCGGCTGCCAGACTCGCACCTCCTCCCCAGCTGTTGAAGGACGGCGCCATGAATCAGCCCCGCATCGCACTCGTCACCGGCTCCACCAGCGGCATCGGCTTGGCCGTGGCCGAAGCGCTGGCCCAGGCAGGCTGCCGGATCATGTTGAACGGACTCGGCACACCGGAGCAGATCGAGGCTGCGCGCGCCAGGGTCGCAGCCCACGGGGTCGAGGTCGACTTCCACGGCGCCGACCTGGCGAAGGCCGAAGGCGTCGAGGCCTTGGTACGCGCCACCGAGGCGCGCTTCGGGCGCATTGACATCCTGGTCAACAACGCCGGCATCCAGCACACCGCGCGCATCGAGGACTTCCCCGCTGAGCGCTGGGACGCGATCCTCGCGATCAACCTCTCAGCGACTTTCCACGCCCTGCGCTGTGCCCTGCCCGGCATGCAGGCGCGCGGCTATGGCCGGATCATCAACATCGCCTCGGTGCACGGGCTGGTGGCCTCGGTGGAGAAGTCGGCCTATGTCGCCGCCAAGCACGGCATCGTCGGGCTGACCAAGGTGACCGCGCTGGAAAATGCCGAGGCCAACATCACCTGCAACGCGATCTGCCCCGGCTGGGTGCTGACCCCGCTGGTGCAGAAGCAGATCGACGCCCGCGCCGAACGCGAAGGTCTGGACAACGCCGCCGCGGAACGCGCCCTGCTCGCCGAGAAGCAGCCCAGCCTGCGTTTCACCCGCCCCGAGGACATCGGCGGTGCGGCGGTGTTCCTGTGCAGCCCGGCGGCCGACAACATCACCGGCACCACGCTGACGCTGGATGGGGGCTGGACGGCGCGGTGAAGCCTGGAGGCCGGGAATGCGGAATCGGGAATCGGGAATCGGGAATCGCCGCTCGCAGGCTTCGGCCTGACGGGGTTACCGCAGCTTGGGCCACAAGCGCAGCACGGCCCAACACGGCTGGCCCAACACGGGCAACGGACGTGAACGCAACGGCATTGATGCCCGCGACCCGTATTGGGGGAGCGGTTTCGGGCTCGCAGCGCTTGGCCCGACCTGCCTGATCACGAAGCTGCCGATGCCCGGCGCGCAAAGGCTATAGTCCCGCTCCCGCAAGGGCTCGTCGCATCCTGAAGCGCAGCCCACGATTCTCCATTCCCGATTCCCCATTCCCGGCCTTCAAATGCGCATCGCCAGCTGGAACGTCAATTCGCTCAACGTACGCCTGCCGCATCTGTCGGACTGGCTGAAGTCGGCTCAGCCCGACATCGTCGGTCTGCAGGAAACCAAGCTTGAGGATCCGAAGTTTCCGGACTCCGAGCTGGCCGCGCTCGGCTATCGCAGCGTGTTCGCCGGGCAGAAGACCTACAACGGCGTGGCGCTGCTGTCGAAAACGCCGGCGAGCGAGGTGCAGGTCGGCATCCCCGGCTTCGAGGACGAGCAGAAACGCGTCATCGCCGCGAGCTTCGGCGAGCTGCGCGTGATCGATCTCTATGTGGTCAACGGCAAGGCCGTGGGCGACGAGAAATACGACTACAAGCTGCGCTGGCTGGCCGCCGTGCATGACTGGGTGGCACAGGAGATCGCGCGGTATCCGAACCTCATCGTGCTCGGCGACTTCAACATCGCGCCGGACGACCGCGACGTGCACGACCCGGCCGCCTGGCATGAGCAGATCCTCTGCTCCACGCCAGAGCGCGAGGCGCTGCAGCGGCTGTGCGGGCTGGGTCTGCACGACAGCTTCCGCCTGCATTCGGAGGAGGCCGGCCAGTTCAGCTGGTGGGATTACCGCGCCGCCGGTTTCCGCCGCAATCTCGGCCTGCGCATCGATCTGATCCTGGTTTCAGAAGCGCTCAAGGCCCGCTGCAAGGCCTCGGTCATCGACCGCGAGCCGCGCACCTGGGAACGGCCCTCCGACCATGCGCCGGTGATCATCGACCTCGACTGATCCGGCCATGTATCGCCTGTTCGCGCGCAGCGCCCTGTTCTGGACGGTCCTGCCGCTGATGCTGCCGCAGGCGCTGCGGCTGAAGCGCTCGGCGCCGCGCGCGACCGCGGCCGAGGGTAGGCGCGAGGGCTCTGCGGGTGCTGCGGATGCACCGCGCCTGCGCCTGCTCGCGCTGGGCGATTCGCCTTTCGAAGGCGTGGGCATCGCGCGGATCGTGGACACGCTGCCGGTGCGCTTGGCGGAACGGATCGCGGAGGCTCAGGGCCTGCGCGTGGACTGGCGCATCCTCGCAAAGAACGGCGCCACCGCAGGCAGCCTGCGCCAGCGCCTGCTGCCGAAGATCGAGCCCAACGCCTTCGACCTGATCTTGGTCTCGGTCGGCGTCAACGACGTCACCGGGCTGACGCGCGGACGCGGCTTTGCAAAGTCGATCGACGCCCTGCTGGCAGATCTGCGCGCGCACTCTCCACAGGCGCAGATCGTGCTACTCGGCATCCCGCCGATGCAGGCGTTCCCACTGCTGCCGCAGCCGCTGCGCGCCTGGCTGGGTGGACGCAGCCGCAGGCTCGAAGCGCTCGGCGTCGCCGCGGCGCGAAGGCACGAGGCCCTGCATTCGCCGGTGCGCGTGCAGCCCGCGCCCGAGCTGTTCGCCAGCGATGGCTTCCATCCCTCCGAACTCGGCCATTCGCGCTGGGCCGAGGAAGTGCACGCCCAGCTGCAGTCCTTGCCGTGGCCACCACCTCGCTGCGGCTAGGCTGCGCGCCCTGTCCAGACCTGCGAACACGCCCGTGCTGATCGCCCTGCCCCTGCTGCTGGCCGCGCAAGACCCGGCCGCGCTCGATGCCATCCACGTCACCGCCCGCGCACCGCGCTCGGCGGCCGCTGAAACCGTCTCGGCTTCGCGCCTCGATGCCGACACGCTGGATCGCATCGCGCCCCAGCATGCGCAGGAAGCCTTTGCCCGCGTGCCCGGCGCCTGGGCCAGCCGCGGCAGCGGTCAGGAGCAGCTGCTGGCCATCCGCTCGCCGGTGCTGGCCGGCACCGGCGCCTGCGGCGCCTTCCTCGTGCTGGAACAGGGCATCCCGATCCGCCCGGCAGGCTTCTGCAACGTCAACCAGCTCCTGGAGCTGCCGATCGAGCTGTCCGGCGCCGTAGAAGTGCTGCGCGGCCCGGGCACGGCGGTGCACGGCAGCAATGCCCTGCACGGCGTGATCGAGCTGCGTGCGCCGCGCCTCGGCGCGCCAGCGCGCGTGGCCCTGCGCGCCGGCAGCTTCGACTACGCACAGCTGATCGCCGGCCTGCCCGGCGACAGTGCGGCGCGGCCCCTCCGCATTGATGTGTCAGCCACCGACAGCGGCAGCTTCCGCGCGGACGAGGGCTACACCCAGCAGCGAGTCCTTGCGCAGTTCGCGCTGCCGCAGGCGCCGGGCGCGCCCGAGTTCCTGTTCTCGGCGCAGGCGCTGGACCAGGACACCGCCGGCTACATCACCGGCGACCGGGCCTTTGCCGATGCGCGCCGGCGCCTGAACCCCAATCCCGAGGCCTATCGCAAGGCGCAGTCCGCGCGGCTGTCCGGGCGCTGGCAGTTCGCGCTCGACGCGCTCGATCTCTCGCTGACGCCGTATGCGCGCAGCGATCGCGGCGAGTTCATCCAGCACTTCCTGCTCGGCAAGCCGATCGAAGACAACGGCAGCGACAGCCTCGGCCTGCAGCTGGGCGTGGCCGCGCTGGGCGGCGCACTGCGCAGCGGCGTCGACCTCGAATTCGCCCAGGGCGATCTGCTGCAGCGACAGGCGCAGCCGCTGAGCACCGGCACGGCCGCACAGAACGCGATTCGCCCCGCCGGCCGCCACTACGACTACCGCGTGCACTCGGACAGCGCCGCGGCCTTCGTCCAGTGGGATGCGCCGCTCGGCGCCCTGTGGAGCCTGCAGAGCGGCGCGCGCATCGAGTCGATCGGCTACCGCTACGACAACCGCATGGACGCCGGCAACCTCGCCGAGGACGGCAGCGCCTGCGGATTCGGCGGCTGCCTCTACCAGCGCCCGGAAGACCGCAGCGACCGCTACACCCGCCCCACCGCCAACCTCGGCCTGCTGCGGGTCGACGAGGACGGGCGCCGCCTGTTCCTGCGCGCGGCCAGCGCCTTCCGCGCACCGCAGGTGGGTGAGCTGTACCGCCTGCAGCGCGGACAGTCGGTGGCGGAGCTCGGGCCCGAGCGCGCGGAATCGCTGGAGCTCGGCGGTGGCCTGCCCCTGCCCCACGGCCGCGTCGAGGCGGTCGTCTATGCCATGGACAAGCGCGGCAGCATTTTCCGCGATGCCGCCGGCTTCAACGTCGGCGACGGTCGCAGCCGGCACGTCGGCGTCGAGCTGGAGCTGGCGCTGACCCTGCCGCTGGCCGTTCAGCTGGATGCCAATCTCGCTTGGTCCGAGCAGACCTACCGCTTCGAACGCGCGCTGGGCGGCGGCGAGCGGATCCGCTTCGGCAACCGCGTCGATACCGCGCCCGAATGGCTGGGCGGCCTGCGCCTGCGCCGTGCCTTCGATGGCCTTGGCGATTTCGAGCTGGAATGGCAGCACCAGGGCGGCTACTTCGCCGATGCCGGCAACACCTTCTGGCACGCCGGCCACGACCTCGTCCATCTGCGCTGGTCGCGCGCGCTCCGCGAGCGCTGGCGGGTCAGTGCAGCGATCCGCAACCTCGGCGATATCCGCTACGCCGAACGCGCCGACTTCGGCTTCGGCGAGCGCCGCTACTTTCCCGGCGCGCCGCGCAGTTACGTGCTTGGGCTGGAGTGGCGGGGCTGAAGCGCCGACACCGCGCTCAGGCCATGAAGGCCTCGTAGGCCGCGGCTTCTTCCGCGATTTCAGCGCTGCGAATCGAAGCAGGAAGTCCAGCGCCAGCACCAGTCCCGGCACCGACTGCACCGCCAAGCGTGCCTGACTCACGCGGATGCCGGCGGCCGGAAACTGCTCGCGCTCACGCCGGTGCAGGGTGAGCACGCAGGACACCGGATCGATCAGGCGCAGCTCTGCAATGCCCAGCGGCTAGAATCCCCGGCATGACCTCCTCCTGCAATATCGCCGCGAGCCTGCCGCGGCTGGCGCTTGAGCGCCCGGACCAGATCGCGATCCGCTGCCCCTCCGGCCGACGCGCGGACGGCAGCGCCGAGTATGGCCTCACCTTGAACTATGCCGAGCTCGATCGCCGCAGCGATGCAATCGCGGCAGGGCTGTCCAAGATAGGCATCGGCCGCGGGGTGCGCACGGCCCTGATGGTGCGGCCCTCGCCCGAACTCTTCCTGCTGATGTTCGCCCTGTTCAAGTCGGGCGCGGTGCCGGTGCTGATCGACCCCGGCATCGACAAGCGCGCACTCAAGCAATGCCTGGGCGAAGCCGCCCCCGCCGGTTTCATCGGCATTCCGCTCGCGCAGCTGGCGCGCGTGCTGCTGGGCTGGGGTCGCGGCCATGTGCGGCACATCGTCACCGTCGGCCGGCGTTTTCCCTTCGGCGGCCACAGCCTGGCCGAGGTCGAAGCGCTGGGCGCCGGCGCCGGGCCGCAGCTCGCGGACACCGCACCCGATGAAATGGCCGCGATCCTGTTCACCTCCGGATCGACCGGCGTGCCCAAGGGCGTGGTCTACCGTCACCGCCACTTCGTGGCCCAGATCGATCTGCTGGGCAGCGCCTTCGGCATCGAGCCCGGCGGTGTCGATCTGCCGACCTTCCCGCCCTTCGCGCTGTTCGACCCGGCACTCAGCCTGACCAGCGTGATTCCGGACATGGACCCGACCCGCCCGGCCAAGGCCGATCCGAAAAGGCTCATTGCCGCGATCCGCGAGTTCGGTGTCGGCCAGATGTTTGGTTCGCCGGCCCTGCTGGACACGCTTTCGCGCTACGGCGAGCAGCATGGCGTCACCCTGCCGACGCTGAAGCGCGTGACTTCAGCGGGCGCGCCGGTGCCCTTCGCCGTGGTCCAGCGCATGCAGGCGATGCTACCGGCCGATGCGCAGATCTGGACGCCTTACGGGGCCACCGAATGCCTGCCGGTGGCGGTGATCGAAGGCCGCGAGCTGGCCGAGACCCGCGCCGCCACCGAGGCCGGTGCCGGCACCTGTGTGGGCCGTCCGGTGGCCGCCAATACGGTGCGCATCATCGCAATCACCGATGAAGCCATCGCCGACTGGAGCGGGGTGCAGGAGCTGGCACAGGGCACGGTTGGCGAAATCACCGTGGCTGGCCCCAGCGCGACTGACGCCTACTTCGAGCGCGAGGCGGCCACGCGGCTCGCGAAGATCCGCGAGCGGCTGCCCGACGGCAGCGAGCGCATCGTGCATCGCATGGGCGATCTCGGCTGGTTCGACGAAGCCGGCCGGCTGTGGTTCTGCGGCCGCAAGAGCCAGCGCGTCGAAACCGCGAGCGGCCCGCTCTACACCGAGCAGGTCGAACCCGTGTTCAACACCCATGCCGATGTGCGGCGCACGGCCTTGGTCGGCGTGGGCGCCTTGGGTGCGCAGACGCCGGTGCTGTGTGTCGAACTGAAAGCAGGGGTCAAGCGGGAAGCTTCGGCCATCGAGGCTGAGCTGCTGAACCTCGGTGGCCAGCACGCGCACACCCGCGGCATCCACCGCGTGCTGTTCCACGCGGGCTTTCCGGTCGACATCCGGCACAATGCAAAGATCGGCCGCGAAGCGCTGGCGCGCTGGGCCGCGGACATCCTTGGCAGGGGCAAGGCATGAAGATTCTCGTCACCGGCGGCGGCGGCTTCCTCGGACAGGCGATCTGCACGCGCCTGGTCAACCGCGGGCTCACCGTCGTCAGCTTCAATCGCGGCCTTTATCCGGGGCTCGCGGCCTTGGGCGTCAAGCAGGTGCAGGCCGACCTCGCCAACTTCGATGCGCTGGCCGAGGCCACCGCGGGTGTCGACGCGGTCTTCCACGTCGGCGCCAAGGCCGGCGCCTGGGGCAGCTTCCGCGACTATTTCGACGCCAACGTGCGCGGCACCCGCAACGTGCTCGCGGCCTGTCGCCTGAACGACGTGCGCACGCTCGTCTACACCAGCACGCCCAGCGTCACCCATCACGCCTCGACGCCGGTAGTCGGCCTGTCCGAAGCCAAGGTGCCGCTGGCCACGGGCTTCAAGGCCTGGTACCCGGCCACCAAGCGCATCGCCGAAGAAGCCGTGCTGGAAGCGAACGGCACCGAGCTCTCAACCGTGGCCCTGCGCCCGCGTCTGATCTGGGGCCCCGGCGACAACCACCTGCTGCCGCGAATGGTCGAGCGCGCGAAGGCAGGGCGGCTGCGATTCGTCGGCGACGGCCAGAACAAGATCGACACCACCTACATCGACAACGCCGCGCAGGCGCACCTCGATGCCTTCGACGCCCTGCACGGCAACCCCGGCGCGCGCTGCGCGGGCAAGGCCTACTTCATCTCGAACGGCGAGCCCAAACCGATCTCCGAGATCGTCAACGGTCTGCTGCGCGCGGCCGGTGCGCCGATCGTCAAGGATCTGCTGCCTTTCCGCGCGGCCTACTGGATCGGCGCCGCCATGGAAGCCGCCTGGACCTTGCTGCCGCTGAAAGGCGAGCCGCTGATGACGCGCTTCCTCGCCGAGCAGCTGTCGACCACGCACTTCTACGACATCAGCGCCGCGCGCCGCGACTTCGGCTACCAGCCGCGGGTCAGCGTGCTTGAAGGCCTGCGCCAGCTCGGCCACTGGTGGCAGGCACAGGCATCCGCCGACGCCTTCGAAGACGCCTGAAGCCCCGGCGGCGATGAGCAAGTCGCCCGCGCGCTTCTACTACAAGGGCAGTCGGCTCAAGCAGCTGCGTGCCTTCTGCCACGCGGCGCGGCTCGGCTCGGTGACCCGGGCTGCCGAAGCACTCTTTCTCAGTCAGCCGGCCGTCTCACTGCAGCTGGGTGCGCTCGAAAGCGAGCTGGGCTGCAGCCTGTTCGAACGCCACGGCCGTCGCCTCAATCTGACCCGCGAAGGCCAGGTGCTGTATGAACTGGCGCGCCCGCTGGTCGACGGCCTCGACGGGCTGGAAACCGAGTTCAAGAGCCGGCTCAAGGGCCTGGAGGGCGGCGAACTCAACATCGCCGCCGGTGCTTCGACCATCCTCTATCTGCTGCCCGAATTGATCGCCCAGTTCCGCCGCAGCCATCCCGAGGTCCAGCTGCGACTGCACAACGTCACCGGCAAGGATGGGCTGGCGCTGATCCGCTCCGACGAGGTCGATCTCGCCGTGGGCTCGATGCTCGACGTGCCCAACGACATCGACTATGCGCCGCTCTATTCCTTCGATCCGGTGCTGATCACCCCACCCGATCATCCTCTGGCGCGCGCGAAGCACCCGACGCTGGAGGATCTCTCGCCCTACGGGCTGATCCTGCCGCCGAAGCGCCTGACCACCTACCGGCTGGTCGACCTGATCTTCCAGCAGCGCAAGGTGCCCTACACCGTGGCGCTGGAAGTCGGCGGCTGGGAGGTCATCAAGCAGTACGTGGCCATGGGGCTGGGCATCAGCATCGTCACCAGCATCTGCATCAGCGAGGCCGACCGTGAGCGCCTGTTCGTGCACAACATGCGCGAGTACTTCCCACCGCGCAGCTATGGCGTGGTGATCCGCAAGGGCAAGTACCTGAGCCCGCAGGCGCGCGCCTTCGTCGACCAGATCAAGCCCGCGGCCTTCGCCCGCGGGGGCTATGACGAGGCGGGGCATTCGGAGCGATGATGTGCACACCCCAAGCCCGCGCGGAGCGCCCCCATGCGACTGATCCTGCTGTCCCTCCTGCTGCTTCTGGCAGGCATTGCCCACGCTGCCCCCATCGAGAACAAATGGCGCCTCCAGTTCAGCGGCAATGCCGAGTCCAGCGGTGAGCTGGTGCTTGCGTTCACGCCCAAGGACGGCGCCAGGACGGAGGTCCGCGTCGAAGTCGAACACCGCACCAGCGAGAACGGCGTGGCCCGACGCGTGCGCGACGTGCTGCGCGAGGCGATCGGCGAGGACTACCGCGTCGAAGTCGACGACGGCGAGGACGTGCTGGTCAAGCGGCGCTGGGGCCGCCCGCGCTTCAACGTGACGCTGGTGAGCAACAGCGTCGAGGGCGTGCGGCTGAACCTGGATCAGGAATAGCGCGGCCGCTTGGCCCGCTCGGTTTCAAGACCCTGCCCGGGCATCCCGGCGCGACTGCGCGGCCCGCATCGCGCGGGTCCGCGGGAAGTCTGCGGCCTCGCGGCGCCTGCCGGAAGTCCAGCCGGCATCCGGCTTCACTCGACGACGGCACGCAGACTCTCGCGCACCTCGATGCCGGTGGCCGGGAAGTCGCAGAACACGCCATCCACGCCGAGGCGCAAAGCCGCGCGCAGCTCATCCCGCACATCGGCGTAGTTCTCGCCCACTCGGTCATCGCGGTAGGTCCACGGATGCACGCGCAGGCCCGCCGCGTGTGCCGCTTCGACGAGTCCACTGCTGCGGGCCGGCGCGCTCCATAGCAGGCGCTTGTCGACGCCCACGCCCCACAGCCAGGCGCCGTGTTCGGCGATGGCGGCGCGCCAGTCGGTGCCCTGTTCCAGCAGCAGGGTGCAGGGCAGGCGCGTGGCCTCGTGTACGCGGCGCAGGGCCTCGATCTCGAAGCACTGCACGCGCACTTCGACGCTGCCCGGCAGGCAGCGCACCGATTCGGCGAAAAGGGCGACAGGGTCGAGCCCGAGCGCAGTGAACTGCGCGGGATGCTT
This sequence comes from Aquimonas voraii, assembly GCF_900101825.1. Taxonomy (GTDB): domain Bacteria; phylum Pseudomonadota; class Gammaproteobacteria; order Xanthomonadales; family Xanthomonadaceae; genus Aquimonas; species Aquimonas voraii. The sequence goes on along the minus strand of NZ_FNAG01000001.1, from coordinate 261,245 downwards.
GAGCTCGGGGTACAGGCGCACCGTCTGCCCGCGCTCCAGGGCCGCCTGCGCAGCCCAATCAATCACGTCCTGCCAGCCCGGCACCGCGTGGTGGCCGTCATGGCGATCGCTGCGGCCCTCGAAGGGCTGGCGTGCGCGCAGGCGGCGGATCTCGTCCAGCGCGAGGTCCGTACTCCACCAGTCGCCCTCGCGCTTCAAGTGCGAGAACTCGCCGCGGTCGAACACGTCGGTGCTGCGCGCTAGATTCGGCTCATGGCGGGCGATCAGCGCGCCGTCACGCGTCGGCACCAGATCGGGCTCGATCACGTCCGCGCCCTGCCCCAGGCCGAGCGCGTAGGCCGCAAGCGTGTGTTCGGGCAGCACGCCACTGGCGCCGCGATGGGCGATCACCTGCGGCGGCTGTGCGTCCAGCGTCTTCCAGCTCATGCACGTCTCCGAGTCCGGCACAGCATGGGGGGCCTCGATGAAATCCGCGTGGCAAACGTTCGTGCGCTGAACGTCAGCCGGCGCCCGCCGAACGCGCCAGATACGCGCCAATGCCGTCGAGGAACATCTGCACCGACAGCGCCACCAGCAGCATGCCCATCAGGCGCTCGATCGCCGCGAGCGCGCGCCGGCCGAGCAGGCGGTAGAGGTAGGTGGACGAAAACAGGATCACCGCCGTCGCCAGCCAGGCCAGGAACAGGGCCAGGCTGAAGTCGAACATGCGCTCCGGCTCGTTGCTGGACATCAGCATCACCGCGGCCATGCCCGAGGGCCCGGCGATCAGCGGGATCGCCATGGGCACGATGAAGGGCTCGCCCTCGGGGGTTTCGCCGAACAGGCCTTCGGGCGTCGGGAAGATCATCTTGATGCCGATCAGGAACAGCACGATGCCGCCAGCGATCGCCACCGACTCCTGACGCAGGTGCATGGCGGAGAGGATGTGCTGACCGCCCCAGAGGAAAGCGAACAGCACCACCAGCGCAATCAGCAGTTCACGCGCCAGCACCCAGCGCCGCCGAGCCGGCGGCAGGCTCTTGAGCAGGTTCAGGAAGATCGGAACATTGCCCAAGGGGTCGAGGATCATGAACAGCAGGATCGCCGCCGACAGGGTGCTCACGGGGCGATGACCTCGCCGTGGCGCGATGCGGCGGAGGTGTCGAACAGCGCGACGATCGCGGGCGCGCGCTCGGCGGCCGGCGGCAGCAGGCCCGGGTCTTCGCCGAAGTAGGCGCGCGAGCGCAGGTTGGTGCGGGTCGGTGCCGGCCGCACCGCGTTCACTCGAACGGTCGAGCCTTCGAGCTCCTGCGCAAGGATTCGGAAGGCGCCCTCAAGTCCGTGCTTGCCGATGCCGTAGCCGCCCCAATAGGCGCGGCTGACGCGCTCGAGGTCGTCCAGCATGAACACCAGCGAAGACGGCCGCTCGGTGCTGCCGCTCTCGCGCAGCAGAGGCAGCAGGGCGCGGCTCAGCATCAGCGGCGCGGTCAGGTTGACGTGGATGGCGCGCACCAGGTCCAGCGGCTCGCTGTTCTCGATCGAGGCCAGATGCTTGAAGTCGGCGGCGGCGTGCAGGACGCCGTGCAGACCGCCGAGCTCGGCGCGCAGGGTATCGGCGAGCTGCGCGTAGTCGGCGGGCGTGGCGCCTTCGAGATCGAGCGGATAGATCGCGGGCTCGGGCGAACCGTCGGCCACCAGCTGGTCGTAGACCTGGCCCAGCTTCGGTACGCGGCGGCCGAGCAGCACGACCTGAGCGCCGGCACGCCCGGCCGCACGCGCGACCTCGGAGCCGAAGGCACCGTGCGCGCCGACGACCAGTAGCGAGCGCCCCGCCAGCGGCTTCGCGGACTCGCTCATGCCGGCTTCTGCGCTTCGCTGACGATGCGCGCCAGCTCGCCGGCCTGGTGCAGTTCCAGAGTGATGTCGCAGCCGCCGATCAGCTCGCCGTTGATGAACAGCTGCGGAAAGGTCGGCCAGTTCGAGAAGCGTGGCAGGTTGGCACGCACTTCCGGGTCCTGCAGCACGTTGACCGCGTGGAACTGGGCATTGCAGGCCTTCAAGGCCTCGACGGTACGCGAGGAGAAGCCGCACATCGGAAACTGCGGCGTCCCCTTCATGAAGAGGACGATGGGGTGTTCGGCCAGCACGGCCTTGATGCGATCGACGGTGGCGTTCATGCGGTCTCCAGCGCGGCCCGGCATGCGGGCGGGCGCGGTCTTTGGGGAAGTCGGGAGCGGCCCCGCGCGAACCTCACAAACGGGTCACGCGGCCTGCTTGCTACAATTTTCCCACACCAGCCGGCCCTGCAGCGATTTCATCCTGCTCGGCCACCCGCCTCGCCGGCTGCGTGGCCCGCCGGCATCGCCGCCGGGCGCGATGCGAATCACCCTTCCCTTTCCACGCTCGCCTGAAGGAACCGTCATGGCCATCGAACTGCCAGCCCTGCCCTACGCCCGCGACGCTCTTGCCCCGCACATCTCGGCCGAGACCATCGAGTATCACTACGGCAAGCATCACCAGACCTATGTCACCAACTTGAACAACCAGATCGCTGGTACCGAGTTCGAGGGCAAGGATCTGGAAACCATCATCAAGACCAGCAGCGGCGGCATGTTCAACAACGCCGCCCAGGTCTGGAACCACACCTTCTACTGGAACTGTCTGAAGCCCAACGGCGGCGGTGCGCCGACCGGCAAGCTGGCGGACGCCATCAACGCCGCCTTCGGCAGCTTCGATGCCTTCAAGGAGAAGTTCACCCAGACCGCGCTGACCACCTTCGGCTCCGGCTGGGCCTGGCTGGTGCAGCGTCCGGACGGCAGCCTGGCGCTGGTTTCGACGTCCAATGCCGCCACCCCGCTGACCGGCGAAGACCGCGCCCTGCTGACCTGCGACGTGTGGGAGCACGCCTACTACGTCGACTACCGCAACGCTCGCCCGAAGTACGTCGAGGCCTTCTGGAACCTGGTCAACTGGGACTTCGTGCAGAGCCAGATGGCCTGATCGCGCAGCCATCATCACGCCCGATACCGAGGGCCTCGGATCGGGCGTTGTGATTCGCGAATGCACTGTGTTAGAGTGCGCGCCCCGCATCGACGGGCAGTTAGCTCAGCGGTAGAGCACTACCTTGACATGGTAGGGGTCACAGGTTCGATCCCTGTACTGCCCACCAGTTTCAGACAAAGGCCTCGGCTCACGCCGGGGCCTTTTGTTTTGTCGCCTCGCGTCGGTTTGATCGCGAGGCCTCCCCGCCGGTCACCGCGGGATGAGGGCCATGGTGGGTAAGCGCCCTCCCTGTGGCACACGACGTTGTGGCGACAACGGGCGTGGTCCTGACAGGCGTGCACGGCGACACGACGACAGCAGATGACATCGCGGCCGCTACGCGGCAGTCTGCGCGGCTCATTCGTCGACGCACGAGCCCCGCATGCAGCCCCGCTTCAATGCCTCAGGTCATCTGATCTCGGCCAGCCACGGCCAGGCCGACATCGATCCCACGGAAACCCGCGAGTGGCTCGACGCCTTCGATGCGCTGATCGCGCGCGAGGGCCGCGAGCGCGCGCAGTTCCTGTTCGACCGCCTGGCCGACCACGCCCTGGGCCGCGGGGTGCAGTCGGCGCGCGCACGGGTCACGCCCTACTGCAACAGCATTCCGCTGGCGCGGCAGCCGCATTACCCCGGCGACGAGGCGCTGGAGGCCAAGCTCAATGCGGCCCTGCGCTGGAACGCGATGGCCATGGTGATGCGCGCCAACCGCGACGGGCTGGAGCAGGGCGGGCATATCGCTTCGTATGCTTCCGCGGCCGATCTGTTCGAAGTCGGCTTCCAGCATTTCTTCAAGGGAGAGGGCCACCCCGACGGCGGCGATCTGGTGTTCTTCCAGCCGCATTCCGCGCCCGGCGTGTACGCCCGCGCCTTTCTCGAAGGGCACTTGAGCGAGACCCAGCTCGACCACTATCGCCGCGAGATCGGCGGACAGGGCCTGAGCTCGTACCCGCACCCCTGGCTGATGCCGGGCTTCTGGCAGTTCCCCACCGGCTCGATGGGACTCGGCCCGATCAATGCGATCTACCAGGCGCGATTCCTGCGCTATCTGCATCATCGCGGCCTGCGCGAGGGCGGCGGGCGCCGCGTCTGGGGTTTCTTCGGCGACGGCGAGATGGACGAACCGGAATCGATCGGCGCGCTCGGCCTCGCCGCGCGCGAGGGCCTCGACCACCTGACCTTCGTGATCAACTGCAACCTGCAGCGTCTGGACGGCCCGGTGCGCGGCAATGGCCGCATCGTCGATGAACTCGAAGCCCTGTTCACCGGGGCCGGCTGGCACGTGATCAAGGTGCTGTGGAGCTCGGACTGGGACCTGCTGTTCGCGCGCGACGCCACGGGTGAACTGCTGCGCGCCTTCGCGCAGACCGTCGACGGCCAGTTCCAGACCCTCTCAGCCAATGACGGCGCCTACAACCGCGAGCGCTTCTTCGCGCAGAACCCCGAGCTCGCCGCGCTCGTGGCGGATCTGTCGGACGCTGACATCGATCGCCTCCGCCGCGGCGGCCATGACGCGCGCAAGCTCTACGCGGCCTATGCCGCGGCCGTGGCGCATCGCGGCCAGCCGACCGTCATCCTCGCCAAGACCATGAAGGGCTACGGCATGGGCAGCCTCGGCCAGGGCCGCATGACCACGCACCAGCAGAAGAAGCTCGACGTCGAGCATTTGCGCGCCTTTCGCGATCGCTTCGGCCTGCCGCTGCGCGACGCTGACCTGGAGTCGCTGCCCTTCTACCGGCCCGCCGAGGACAGCCCCGAGCTGCGCTATCTGAAGGCGCGACGGCAGACGCTGGGCGGGTACCTGCCGCGCCGCCGGCCGCAGGCCAGCGCGCCGGTGCCGGTGCCGCCGCGCGCGCAGTGGGCGGGCTTCGCGCTCGAGGCCGAGGGCAAGGAGATGTCGACCACCATGGCGGCCGTGCGCATGCTCGGCAACCTGCTGAAGGATGCCGCGCTCGGCCCGCGCATCGTGCCAATCGTCGCCGACGAAGCCCGCACCTTCGGCATGGCCAGCCTGTTCCGTCAGGTCGGCATCTACTCGCCGCAGGGCCAGCTCTACGAGCCGGAAGACCTTGGCTCGATGCTCTACTACCGCGAGGACACGCGCGGGCAGATCCTGGAAGAAGGCATCTCCGAGGCCGGCGCCATCAGTTCGTGGATTGCCGCGGCCACCAGCTACAGCACGCACGATGTGCCGATGCTGCCGGTCTACATCTACTACTCGATGTTCGGCTTCCAGCGCGTCGGCGATCTGGTGTGGGCGGCCGCCGACCAGCGTGCGCGCGGCTTCCTGCTCGGCGCCACCAGCGGCCGCACCACGCTCAACGGCGAGGGCCTGCAACACCAGGACGGCAGTTCGCTGCCGATGTTTGCCTGCGTACCCAACTGCCGCAGCTACGACCCGGCCTTCGCCTACGAGGTCGCGGTGCTGTTCGAGCACGGCATGCAGGCCATGCTGGAGCGGCAGGAGGATGTCTTCTACTACCTCACGGTGGTCAACCAGAACCTGCCGCAGCCCTCGCTGCCGGCCGGCGTGGAGCCCGCCGACATCGTGCGTGGCCTGTATCGCCTGCCGGAGGGCACTGCCGAATCCGCGCAGGTGCAGCTGCTGGGCTCCGGCGCGATCCTCGCCGAAGTGCTGCGCGCCCAGCGCCTGCTGCGCGAGGACTTCGGCATCGAGGCGGCCGTGTGGAGCGCGACCAGCTACAGCGAGCTGCAGCGCGAGGGCATGGCCCGCGAGCGCGAAGCGCGACTAGGCAAGGGTTCCGATGCGGCCTTCGTGACCCGCGCGTTCGCCGGAACGCGCGGACCGATCATCGCCGCCAGCGACTACGTGCGCGCCTGGCCCGAGCTGATCCGCGCCTTCGTGCCGCGACGCTATGTCACCCTCGGCACCGACGGCTTCGGCCGCAGCGATACCCGCGAGGGCCTGCGCGCCTTCTTCGAGGTCGATGCCGTGTCGATCGTGATCGCGGCGCTGTATGCGCTGCAGGAGGACGGCGCGCTGCCGGAAGCCGCCGTGGCGGCCGCCCGCGCACGCTATCGACGCGGGGGCGATGGCCCGCCCGCCTGGCAGCAGTAGACAGGACTCCCCCGGCTCAGGGGCTGGCGGAATCCGGCTCAGGCTCAGGCTGCGCTGCCGACTCTCGGCGCTGGCGGGCGATCAGCCAGAGCGTGTGGCCGGCGCTGCCGGGTTCGAAGCGGCAGTCTGCGCTTTGCATCGTCAGCGTGGCCGGAAGCCGAGGCCGGGGCAGTTCGTCGGTGACAGGCTTGGGCGCAGTCGCGGATGCGGTCGCGTGCATGGAGAGAGCCGGTGGCGGAGGGCGGAGCCGGCAGCCCCTCTGGCGCTACGCGGCGAGAGCCGAAGACTGCCCGCGCCCTGCGCGAAACGACATGGGTGAATGAACCCGGCTGCGGGTAGGAATTTTCCTACCCGCGCCGGCCCACCGCGAAACTGTGCGCCAGAGCACAGCGTGGAGCTTGGGCCGGATCGCATTTTGCGCGGCTTATGCCAAACGCAGCCACGCTCAAGACCTTCGCCTGCGCCCGACTGCGCGCGCGCTTCGCAGCCGCCGCCCTACAGGCACTCGCCCTCGTCTCCCTCGCGCTGTTCGGCACACGCGCCGAGGTGCACGCCAAGCCCCAGCGGTTCGACACCGCGGACGGCCTGCCGCAGCAGCAGGTGATCGCCCTGCACCAGGATCGCGAGGGCTACCTCTGGGTGGGCACCTACAGTGGACTCGGGCGCTTCAACGGTCGCGAGTTCCGGGTGTTCAGCACGGCCGACGGGCTGGCCAGCAACTCGGTGCAGGCCATCGCGAGCAGTGCCGATGGCCAGGTCTGGGTGGGCAGCACGCGCGGGCTGTGCAGCCTGGCGCCGGGCGCGACGCGCTTCGACTGCCGCGAACTGCCCGGCATCAGCAATGTCTCGGTGCAGGCGCTGGCTGCCCGCGGCACCAGCCTGCTGGTCGGCACGGCGCGAGGCCTGTTCCAGCTCGAACCCGTCGAGGGCTCGGAAGGTCTGGACCCACCGACCGTGGCGACCATCATCGCCGACATCCACATCACCAGCCTCGCTCGCGCCGAGGACGGCAGCATCTGGGTCGGTACGCCCAACGGCCTGCTGCGCTGGTTCGCGGTGACCGGCCAGTACGCCTCGGTGCCCCTGCCGCTGGCCAACGCGCCCATGGTTTCGGCGCTGTTGATCGAGGGCGATCGGGTCTGGATCGGCACCAGCTCCGGCCTGTTGCTGCGCCAAGGCGAGCAGCTCTCCGCGCCAACGGGACTGCCGCCCGCGGCGCAGGGAATGGCCATCAGCGGGATCGCTCGCGACGCCGCGGGCGAGCTGTGGATCACCGGCAACCGCGGCTTGCTTCGCGGCACCGAACAGGCTCTGCGCCTGCAGACGCCCGAGGACGGACTCGCCAGCCTGGTCAACCACAGCGTGCTGCAGGACAACGAGGGCGCGATCTGGGTCGGTGGTGATGGCGGGCTCAGCCGTTACAAGATCGGCAGTTTCGATGGCTACACCCGGCGCGACGGGCTGCTGGCCGACTTCGTCCGCAGCCTGGATGAGGACGCCGCCGGCCGCCTGTGGCTTGGGACGCGTCAAGGCGTCCAGGTGCTGCGGCTGCGCGACGACCGCCTGGACCTGAGCGAGGGTTTCACTCTCACGGCCGCTGACGGTCTGGTCGACGAGCGCGTGTACGACATCGAGCTGCCCGCACCAGGCCAAGCCTGGATCGGCACGGAGGACGGCCTCGCCGAGTGGCGGGCCGAGCGCGGGATCGTGCGCCTTTGGACCGAGCGGGACGGCCTGCCGGTCAATGCTGTGCGGTCGCTGCACGGCGACAGCCGCGGCCGACTTTGGATTGGCACCATGACTGGCGTGGCTCTGTTGGAGGACGCTCGCGTCCGGCCCGTGGCCGATCCGCTGCTGTCGGTGGCGCGCGTGCTGGCGATCGAGCCGACACCGGACGGCAGTCTCTGGTTCGCCTCGCTGCACCACGGCCTGCTGCGCATGGCAGCGGACGGAGGGGTGCAGCGGCTGGGCCGCGACGAAGGCTTCAGCAACGAAATCCTCTGGGATCTCGCCGTGGACTCGACGGGCGGTCTGTGGGTCGGCAGCAACGGCGACGGCCTGTTCCACCGCAAGCCCACTGGCGAGGTGGAACGCTACACCCGCGAGCAGGGCATGCCCGACAACTTCGTCTGGAGCGTGCTGGTGGATGGCTCTGACCGAGTCTGGGCCTATACCAGCCGCGGCCTCGCGCGGGTGGAGCGGGGCGAGGTCCAGAGCTTCACCGAGGCCGACGGACTGCTCCACCCCGAAGGCACCGCCACCGCGGCTCTGCGCACCCGCGATGGAACCCTGTGGTTCGGCAGCGGTTTCGGCCTGGTGCGGCATGTGGAGCGTGCGCGTCCGGTCGAGGCCCCGCCGCGCGTCGTGATCGAACGGGTCAGCGCAGGCGAAGACCACGTGTCGGCGGGCAGCCGCCTGCCTGCTGGCACCCGCGACCTCAGTTTCAGCTTCGCGGCCCTCCGCCTTGGCCATGGAACTCAGCTGCGCTACCGCTATCGCCTCCGTGGCGACGGCGGCGACTGGTCGGCGCCCCAGCCCTACCAGCCGATCACCTTCTCCGCGCTGGCGCCGGGCAGCTACGTCTTCGAGGTGCAGGCACGCGATGGACTGCGTGAATGGGGGCCCTCGACCGAATTCACGTTCGCGATCGAACCCTCGCCCTGGCAACGCGCCTCGACCCAGCTCGCACTGCTGATCTCGGTCGCCCTGCTGGTGGCACTGTTCATGCGCCTGCGTCTGCGTCACCTGGCTGCGCGACGGCGCGAACTGGAGCAGCTGGTCGAACTCCGCACCCAGGCGCTGGCCCAGGCCAACAGCCAGCTGGAGCAGGCCTCCCTGACCGACCCATTGACCAGCCTGGCCAATCGCCGCTACCTGCTGCGCCAGGTCCAGGCCGATCTTGCGCAGTGTCGCCGCGCCCATCGCGGTGCAGCAGCACCGGGGCTGCAGCGGGACCTGATCTTCCTGCTGGTGGACATCGACCACTTCAAAGCCATCAACGACAAGCACGGACATGCGGCCGGCGACACCGTGCTTCGCCAGTTCGCCAGCCTGTTGACCGAGGTCGTGCGAGAGTCGGACTACGCCGTGCGCTGGGGCGGCGAGGAGTTCCTAGTGGTTGCCCGCCAGGCGGACGCTGCGCAGGCTGGCGTACTGGCCGAGCGCATCGTGAGCGCGGTGCGAAATCATGACTTCCGCCTGGACAGCGGCGAACTGCTGAACTGCACCTGCTCGGTCGGCGCGGCGGCCCTGCCCTTCCTGCCGGGCGATCCGGATGCGCTCGAGTGGGAGCAGGTCGTCGACCTTGCCGACGCCGCGGTCTACGTGGCCAAGCGGCGCGGCCGCGATCGCTGGATCGTGCTCTCCGCCGCCGACGGCGTGCGCCCATCGGACCTGCCTGACCTGCTCGATGCCGCGCGCAACCGCCCTGAGGCACCGGGCTCGGACCGTCTGCTGCGACTCAAGGACGGCACCGAAGCCTGACGCGCGCGACTCTGCGCGGGCGCAGCGAAGCCGTGGCCTCGCCGCGCCCGCCTTCAGCTCATGAGCGGGGCGCGAAGCGGTCCTGCATGTAGAAGGCCTGCAAACCCGGATCCCCGTCGACCTGCACGCGACCGCCGGCGTCGATGCTGACCAGCCGCCCATCGAAGTTGCGATAGCTCAAGGCATAGCCCGGCTCGGCGTAGTCGCGGCACTGCCTGCGCAGCATGACCGTGGCGATCTGTTCGCCCAGGCGCAGACTGCGCGTATTGTCGCTGCGCCAATGCACACCGCCCATCGAGCGCCCCATGGCGACATTGCTGGCGAGCTTGTTCAGTTCGCCGCCCACCGTCATCTGATTCACGTCATCGCCCTTGTAGAGCGCGGCGCCCTCGCAGCATCCCGCGAGCACCTTGGGCGCGATGTCTCCGATCAGCCGATCTTCATCGAACCAGGCTTTCAGCACGGTGACGCACGCGCCTGCGACCGTGGCGTGGCCCGCTCCGTAGGCCGGGTGCACGGGGCTTCCGCTGGAGAAGGCCATCGGCAGCAGCCAGCTGGCTTCGCCCTGCAGCTTGGGCCGCGACTGCGCCTTGTTGTGCTGGGCGACGCGCTTCAACAGGTCGGAGTACGGAAGCCCGCAACGCTTGAGGCAATCGGCGAGGCCGAGATCGCGGCCGGTACGCCGCTGGGCTTCCAGCACGCCGCCGTAGGCCTCGGGGCGAAGCCGCCGGTGCACCGCCCACTTCTGCCGCCAGACCACCTTGAGCGCGCGCGAGGCGACCTCCGAGACCAGGGTCAGCAGATGCGGCGGGCCGAGGGTGGCGAACGCGGTCTGCCGCGGCAGCATCCTGAAATAGGGCGTGTTCGGATCCGGCGGCGCACCCCAGCCGAGCAGCAGAAGCGCGGCATTGAAATAGGCCTGATGCAGGGCATCCTTGTGAACGAAGCGCGCCAGGTCACGCATGGTGCAGATGAAGCGGGGCTCCTTCTCCAGGAAGAAGGCGTCGTCGTAGGTGTTGGCATCGCCGTAGTCGGCGCCTGAAAAATCGCGGCCGCAATTCTGCGCGGTCAGCCAGTCCTGCCAGGACCACAGGAAATCCTGAGCCTTGCGATACGGGCGCTGCCTCTGATCGATGGTCTGCGTGCCGAAGCTGGGGTTGTGCAGGAAGAACTGGCTCACCAGAGGCCCTTTGTCCTCGTCCGGCAGACCACTGCGGAAGAGCGTTTGCAGGCGCAGATCCAGCTTGCCCTCGCGCGCGGGCAGATCGAGGCCAAGGCGCAGCCGCCCCAGACTCGCATCCGACACCAACGCAGCGTCGTACGCTTCGCGCACCTGGGTCAGCGCAAGCGTCAGATCGGACGAGGGCTTGCCAGACGACCATTTGCAGAATTCGACGTCGCGCAGCAGGGCCATCCAGTACAGCTCCACCATCTCGGCGGCCGTGGAGCAGCTCTGCACGCCCGGCGCAGGCAGCATGTCCATCTCGGCGGGATCGGGGCCGCAGTGCTCACGCGAGCGCGAGGCCAAGGGATTGACCAGACGCGCGGCCTCGTTGCGGGCGCGCGCGAACCCTGGATGGAAAGGTTCCGAACAGGGCCCGCGCGCGACCTCATCGAAGTCGAGCTCGCGGCTCTCCGCGATACGCGCGAAGTGCACATAGGCGCTGGGTTCGACGAGCCCGGTCTCGGCGTCGTGCGGAAGCGTCTTGTGGAAATTGCCGATCTTGTTCTGCAGGAACTCATCGCCGTTGGCGGCCATGCGCAACTCCTAGTCCGAAGAGGAAAGCCGATGCGAGCCTTCCGCAGAGGTGCGACGGACTCCGGAACCGCTGCGGGCAGCGCGGCCGTGGTCGAGACTGCGGAATCGCCTGCGCACAGGTGTGCCTGCCGCGACGGATGTCCCAGGCGATGCTCGGCAAGCTCGACGCCAGCCTCGTGGGGTCTCCCGGCGTGTGAGAAGACCCAGACGCCGCAGCGAGGGCGTCGCTGGGCGTTCGTGGCAAAGCGCGGCACGTGGATTCAAGGGCGTTTGCTGGACCCGATGACCGCGGAATTCGCGATGCGCACAGCGGCCACGGGCGTCCAGCGGCGACCGCAGCCGGCGGCGGGTCTCACAGGCTCTCAGCCGTCGAGTTCGCTCCAGCGCGCGTAGGCAGCCTCCAGCTCAGCTTGCAGCTTGGACAGCTCGGCGCCTGCGGCCGCGACCTCGGCCGCGGGCTGCTGATAGAAGCCGGGATCCGCCATGCGCTGCCCAAGTTCGGCGATGCGGATTTCGAGCTCTTCGATGCGCAGTGGCAAGAGATCGAGCTCGCGCTGGTCCTTGTAGCTCAGCTTCTTCCTTGGCGCGGCAGCGGACCCGGGTGCAGTGACGTTCTTGGCCGGCGATGCATCGCTCGCAGAGACGACCGCAGGGGGCGCGGACGCGGCCGTGCCGGCCGTACCGGCCGTGTCCTGCGCGTCGCGCATGGCCAGCCAGTCGCTGTAGCCACCGACGTAGTCGCGGACCACGCCTTCACCTTCGAAGACGAGACAGCTGGTCACCACGTTGTCGAGGAACTCGCGGTCGTGCGAGACCAGAATCAGCGTGCCGGGGTACTCGCCGAGCTTTTCTTCGAGCAGTTCCAGGGTTTCGACATCGAGGTCGTTGGTCGGCTCGTCCATCACCAGCAGGTTGCTGGGCTGGGCGAACAGCTTGGCCAGCAGCAGGCGGTTGCGCTCGCCGCCGGAGAGCATGGTGATCGGCGCACGTGCACGCTCGGGCGTGAACAGGAAGTCCTGCAGATAGCCGAGCGCATGCTTGCGACGGCCGTCGAGCTCGATGTACTCGCGGCCTTCGGCGACGTTCTCCAGCGCATTCCAATCCTCGCGCAGGCTCAGGCGGTGCTGGTCGAAATAGGCGATCTCCAGCTGGGTGCCGAGCTCGATCTCTCCGACATCGGGCTTGGCCTCACCCAGCAGCAATCGGATCAGGGTCGTCTTGCCAACGCCATTGGGCCCGACGAGGCCGATGCGGTCGCCGCGCTGGATGCTGACCGAGAAATCGCGCAGCAGCACGCGGCCGTTGTAGCCATGGGTGACGTGCTTGGCCTCGGCCACGCGCTTGCCGGAGGGCGCCGCCGAGGCCATCTGGATGTTCACCTGGCCCTGCAGCTCGCGCCGCTGCATGCGCTCGCGGCGCATCGCCTTCAGCGCACGCACGCGGCCCTCGTTGCGGGTGCGCCGCGCCTTGATGCCCTGGCGGATCCACACCTCTTCCTCGGCCAGCTTGCGGTCGAAATGCGCGGCGGCCTGGGCTTCCGCATGCAGGCGCTCCTCGCGCCGCCGCAGGTAGTTGTCGAAGTCGCCGGGCCAGCTGGTGAGCTGGCCGCGATCAATCTCGAGAATCCGCGTGGCCAGCGCGCGCAGGAAGCGACGGTCGTGGGTGATGAACACCAGCGCCGTCTGCAGCGACTTCAGCGTCTCTTCCAGCCAGTCGATGGAGTCGATGTCGAGATGGTTGGTGGGCTCGTCCAGCAGCAGGATGTCCGGCGCCGACACCAGCGCCTGGCCCAACAGCACGCGGCGCTTCATGCCGCCCGACAGCGCCGCGAACTGCGCTTCGCCATCGAGGCCGAGCCGCGTCAGCACGGCCTCGACGCGCTGGTCGAGGTCCCAGCCCTGGGCAGACTCGATGCGCTCCTGCAGGTCGGAGATCTCGTTGGCGATGGCAGGCTCTTCGATGCGCGGCAGCAGCGCGTGGTAGCGCGCCAGCCAGTGCCCGAGATCGCCCAAGCCCGCGGTCACCACCTCGAAGATGCTGCCCGAGGTCGCCTGCGGCACTTCCTGCGCCAGCCGTGCCACACGCACGCCCGAGGACACGCGGCGCTCGCCTTCATCCGGCGCGATTTCTCCCGCGATGATGCGCAGCAGGGTCGACTTGCCGGCGCCGTTGCGGCCGACGATGCAGACACGCTCGCCGGCTTCGATGGTGAGGTCGATATGGTCGAGCAGCGGCGGGCCGCCGACGCTGTGGCTGAGGTTGAGCAGTTGCAGTAGGGGCATTGGGGAGCCGGGATTCGGGAGCGGGGATTCGGGATTCGGAGCCGGCGGTGTCAGGGCTGTCGCCTGGCCGACCCCTCACCCCTGCCCCTCTCCCGCGGGGAGAGGGGTTCGAGAGCAGAGCCGCGTATTGTGCGGCACGAAGGCGTTGGGGCGGGCAGTGGCGAGGTTCAGTGCCTGGGTTCGCGCGGCGCCAGCCCTCACCCGGCCCTGCGCTTCGGCTTTGCGCTTCGGCTTTGCGCTTCGGCTTTGCGCTTCGGCTTTGCGCTTCGGCTTTGCGCTTCGGCTTTGCGCTTCGGCTTCGGCTTTGGCTTTGGTTTTGGTTTTGGCTTCTGCGGGCAGGAGCCCGCGCTCTTCAACGGGGCCCCTGGGGAGCGGCGGGAGGCGGTCGAATCGCCCGCAGGGTTGGCCGCAGGGATGCGGCCAAGGTTTTCGACAGGCCAGGGACGGCCTGTCCGAAAACCCCGACCGACTCACGCGAACCCTTCGCGCACGGATGCGCGAAGGGCGCGGACGAGGGGTGGCCTTTCTTTGGCCTACCTTTCTTTGGCCACGCAAAGAAAGGTAGGTCGGGCAGCCCAAAGGGCTGACCGAAAGCTCTTGCTCTTCGCTTCACGCGACGAAGCAGCGAAACGGCGAAACGGCGAAACAGAACAGAGGAGACCGTCGAGCTCATGGTGGGCCAGGGCCCACCCTATGACAACACCAAGGTCGGGCCGGCCGAAGGGCCGACAGAAGGCTCTTGGTGTTCCTTCGCGCTTCGAGCGATGAAGCGATGAAGCAATACCGAGGCGAGAGCGGAGCCCATGGTGGGCCGGGGCCCACCCTATTCACGCACCGCGGCGTCTCACCCCAACAGTTCTACGATGTCCCGCTCGATCGACTCCGGGGTGTCCGTCGGCGCATAGCGACGGACCACCCGCCCCTCGCGGTCGATCAGGAACTTGGTGAAATTCCACTTGATCGCCTCGCTGCCGAGGATGCCCTTGGCTTCCTTCTTCAGGTACTGGAACAGCGGGTGGGCGTCCTTGCCGTTGACCTCGACCTTGGCGAACAGCGGGAAGTGCACGTCGTAGTTCAGGCTGCAGAAGTTCTTGATCTCCGCCTCGTCGCCGGGCTCCTGATGGCCGAACTGGTCGCAGGGAAAGCCCATTACGGTAAGGCCCTTGCCCTCGTACTTGCGATGCAGGGCTTCAAGCCCCTTGTACTGCGGGGTGAAGCCGCACTTGCTCGCGGTGTTGACGATGAGCAGCACGCGGCCGGCGTAGTCGCGCAGCGACTGGGGCTGGGCGTCGATGTCCTGCACGCTGAAGTCGTAGAGGGAGCTCATGGGGCGCGGCCTCGCTGTTGGGGCGTTGATGTTGTGCGATGGAGAGCCGGGAATCGGGAATCGGGAATCGGGAATCGGGAATCGGTTCAGAGCATGACGCGTCGCGGATGCCAAGCGAGTGCTTGACCTGGGAACAGCCTGCCCCGCGTAGCGGCTCACCTGTTCTTGAGAAATCTTGGCGGGCCATCTCCGCGAAGAGCCTGTGCTCGCGGAGATGGGAACGGGGGTCCAGCGGTCTCCCGACTGAGGCAAGGCGCTTCGGAGTCGCCGCACCCTGGTGTCGAAGGCCGCGAGCGAATCCCGAATCCCCACTCCCGAATCCCCGCTCCGGAGAGCACCGTCAGGTGCTCTCCGGAGCCTCCAGCTGATCCAGGAAATCCACGCCGCGGCGCAGGTGCGGGATCACGATCGATCCGCCCACCACCAGCGCCACCGAGAAGGTCTCGAAGAACTCCTCGCGATTGACGCCGGCTTCCTTGCACTGGGCGATGTGGTAGCTGATGCAGTCGTCGCAGCGCAGCACCATGGAGGCGACCAGACCCAGCAGCTCCTTGGTCTTGTGGTCGAGCGCGCCGTCCTTGTAGGTCTGGGTGTCGAGCGCGAAGAAGCGGCGCACCACCTGATTGTCCTCGGACAGGATGCGCTCGTTCATGCGCTTGCGGAAATCGGTGAACTCCTGCACGCGGCTGCTCATGCGCCTGCCTCCAGCAGGGGCGCGAGGCCGCCCGCGCGGTCCAGCGCCACCATGTCGTCGAAGCCACCGATGTGCTGGCCGTTGATGAAGATCTGCGGCACCGAGGTGCGGCCGGTCTTCTCCACGATTTCCTTGCGGACGGCAGGGTCGAGATCGACACGGACCTCCTCCCAGCTCTGGCCGCGCTGCTTCAGGAAGTTCTTGGCCGCCACGCAGTAGGGGCAGACGGCCGTGCTGTAGATCTTGATGTCGGGCATTCCAGTTCCTTGGGGCGTGCCGCGGGCAGGTGCTGCGTCACGGCGGTGTTTCGAGCCTGCATAGAGTGGGTCCTGCCCCAGCGAAACTCAACGCTGCGGCGAGGGATTCGGGATTCGGGATTCGGGATTAGCCGGAGCACGGCGCGGCGCGAGCCAACGCCGAGCGCATAGGGTGAGCCCTGGCCCACCATGGCCTTGAACTTTGCCGCGGTGCGCGAACAATGGGGCGACAAACACGGTGGACCGAGGCGAGCGCAAAGCTCACGGTGGGCCAGGGCCCACCCTATGACTCGTCTCTCCGAGCCTCCGGCGAGACTTGATGCCGCGGTGGGCCAGGGCCCCACCCTATGTTCCGGCGACGGGTCTCACCCCTGCAGCGCCCGCAGGGTGATGGCCGGCGGGGTGCTGACCACACGCCGCGTGGCGGCCAGCCCGGTCACCAGCACCGCCAGCACGCCAGCACCGAAGCCGGCGGCGACATGCCCCCAATCGGGTGCGAAGGGCAGCTCGAACACGATGTCCGCCACCAGCGCGGTCAGCCCGGTCGCCGCCAGCGCAGCGATACCGCCGGCGATGATGCCGATCGCCAGGAACTCGCTGGCCTGGGCGAGACGCAGCTGCAGGCCGCGCGCGCCAAGCACGCGCATCACCCCACCCTCAAGCAGGCGCTCATCCTGGCTGCTGGTGACCGCAGCGACCAGCACCAGCAGGCCGGCGCCCAGGGTGAAGAAGAACACGTACTCCACCGCCAGCGTGGCCTGGCGCGCGGTGCGCTGGACCTGCTCGATGATGGCGTCGACGTCGATCACCGAGACATTGGGGAAGCGCCCGACCAGGGTCCGCGTGAACTCGACATCGCCGCGGGGCACATTGACCGCGGTGATGTAGCTGGCCGCCGAATCCTTCAGCGCCGGCGCGTTGGCGATGACGAAGAAGTTGGGTCGGAAGCCCTCCCAGGTCACCTCGCGCAGGCTGGTGATCTCGGCCTCGAACACGCGGCCGGCCACATCGAACGCGATACGGTCGCCGAGCGACCAGCCCAGCGTCTCGGCAATGCCCTGCTCCACCGAGACTTCGGGCGCGGTGCCGGACGGATCCCAGGCGCGGCCGGCGACCACGGGGTTGCCGTCGACGGCCAGATCCTGCGCCCAGCTCAGGTTGAACTCGCGCTCGGCCAGCCGGCGCGCGCGCTGGCCGCGCTCCGCATAGCTTTCGCCTGTGACCGCCTCGCCGTTGTGCTGCACCAGGCGCCCGCGCACCATCGGCAGCAGGCCCGGCGCTTCGACGCCGCGCGCCTGCATGACTTCCAGCGCGCCCTCGACCTGGTCGGCCTGCACGCCGACCACGAAGCGATTTGGCGCGTCCTCGGGAATGGCCTGCTGCCAGCGGTCCAGCAGCTGGCCGCGCACCTGTCCGAGCATCAGCAGCACCATCAGGCCCAGGCCCAGCGCACTGATCTGCGCCACGCTGACCGCCGCGCGCCGCGAGACGTTGGCCAGCCCGTAGCGCCAGACGCCGCGCAGGCGGCCGCGCACGCGCTTCAGCACGGCCACCAGCGCCAGCGCCAGCAGCGCCAGCACGATGAAGGTGCCGAGCATGCCGCCGAGCATGGCTGCGCCCAGCTTGACCGAGCCGGCCTTCCACCACAGCAGCGCCGCCAGCGCGCCCAGCCCGAGCAGCGACACCGCGACCGCGCTGGCCTCGACGCCGCCGAGATCACGCCGCAGCACGCGCAGCGCCGGCACCCGCCGCAGCGCCAGCACCGGCGGCGCGGCAAAGGCGAACAGCACGATCAGGCCCACGGCCAAGCCCTGCGCCAACGGCAGCAGGCCGGGGGCAGGCACCGACAGACCGAGCACCTGCGCCAGCCAGGCGGTGACTCCGGCCTGCAGGCCGTAGCCGATCAGGGCGCCGACGAGGCTGCCCATCAGCCCGAGGAACAGCAGCTCGCCGAGCTGGATCACCACGATCGCACGCTGGTCGGCGCCGAGGCAGCGCAGCACCGCGCAGGCATCGAGATGGCGCGCGCTGTGCCGGCGTGCGGCCATGGCCACGGCGATGGCCGACAGCACCACCGCGACCAGGGCGGCGAGGCCGAGGAAGCGATCCGCACGCTCCAGCGCGTTGCGCAGCTCGGGGCGGGCGTCCTGCACCGTTTCCAGCCGCTGGCCGCGGCCGAGGTCCTCGCGCTGGGCGCGGATCCAGCGCGCCACCGCGGACGCATCGCCGGCCACCGCGAAGCGATAGCTGATGCGGCTGCCGACCTGCACCAGGCCGGTGGCTTCGAGGTCGGCGAGGTTGATCGAGACCTTGGGTGCGACGTTGAAGTAGTCGAGCGCGGCGTCCGGCTCCTGCGCGATCAGGGCCGACAGCCTCAGCTCGCTGCTGCCGATCTTGAGCGTATCGCCGATGCCCACCTGAAGGGCCTCGGCACCCGCACGGGTGATCCAGACCTCGCCACGCGCAGGGATGCCGTCGGCCGCGTACTCGCGGCCTTGCGCGTCGATCAGCAGGAACTCGCCGCGCAGCGGATAGCCCTCGGAGAGAGCGCGGATGTCGGACAGGCGCAGGGCCTCGCCGGCGCGGACCATGCTCGGAAAGCCGTGGGTCTCGGCGACCTGCAGGCCGAGCTCGGCGGCCAGCGCGCGCGGGCCCTCGCCGATCGGCTGGTCGGCGCGCAGCACGGCATCCCCGCCGAGCAGGCGGTTGGCCTCCATCGCCAGCGCGCGCTCGGCGCGATCGGTGAGCGCAGCCACTGCGGTGACGCCGGCCACGGCCAGCATCAGCGCCGCCAGCAGCACGCGCACCTCGCCCGAGGCGAGGTCGCGGCGGGTGAAGCGCCAGGCGAGCTTGAGCAGCCTCATGCCAGCAGCCGCCCGGCATCGATGCGCAGCACGCGGCCGCAGCGGGCCGCGAGCTTGGGGTCGTGGGTGACAAGCACCAGCGTGGTGCCGCTGCTGGCGTTCATCTCGAACAGCAGCTCGACCACCGACTCGCCGGTCTTGGTGTCGAGGTTGCCGGTGGGCTCGTCGGCGAACAGCACCGCCGGCCGGGTGACGAAGGCGCGGGCCAGGGCCACGCGCTGCTGCTCGCCACCCGAGAGCTGGCGCGGGTAGTGGCTGAGGCGCTCGGACAGGCCGACCTGGCGCAGGATCTCGCGGGCCTGCGTTTCGGCGTCCTTCGCGCCGGACAGCTCCAGCGGGAGCATCACGTTCTCGAGCGCCGTCAATGAAGGCAGCAGCTGGAAGCTCTGGAACACGAAGCCGACATGGCGCCCACGCACCGCGGCGCGCCCGTCCTCATCGAGCTTGGACAGCGGCTCGCCGGCCAGCTCGACCTCGCCCGAAGAGGGCGTGTCCAGCCCGGCCAACAGCGAGAGCAGGGTCGATTTGCCTGAACCGGAGGCGCCGACAATCGCAACGGTTTCACCCGCCTTGATCGAGAAACTGACGTCCTCAAGTATGGTCAGCGGCCCGGTCGGCAGCTGTACCCGCTTGCCCAAGGCCTGCGCACGCAGCGCCTCGCGCGTCGAAGCCGCCCCACTGCCAGCGCCCTCGCGGCGCGGCTCGCTCGATCCATCCATCACGGGAACTCCATGTCTTTGATCCTGCAAACCCGCGCAGCCTCGCCCAGCCGATCTGAACGTGGCGTCATCACATTCGTGGTGATGCTGCTGGCCCTGCTGCTTTCTGCGGCCTCGATGGCCGAAAGCCCAGTGCCCAAACGCACGGTGCTGGTGGTCGGCGATTCGCTCTCGGCCGCCTACAACCTGTCGAAGGAACAGGGCTGGGTGCATCTGCTGGGCGAGAAGCTCGCCCAGGAACACCCCGGCTGGAGCGTCGTGAACGCCAGCATCAGCGGCGAAACCACCGCTGGCGGCGCTGCGCGCATCGAGGCGGATCTGAAGGCGCATGAGCCCTCGGTCGTGATCATTGAACTCGGCGCCAACGACGGCCTGCGCGGCCTCGACCTGGGGCAAGCCCGCGCCAATCTGACGCGCATGATCAGCGCCAGCCAGGCCGCGGGCGCCAAGGTGCTGCTGATCGGCATGCATATCCCACCGAACTATGGCCCGGACTACACGCAGGCTTTCCACGGGATGTTCGCAGAGCTGGCGGAGACCCACGGCACGGCGCTGCTGCCCTTCCTGCTGGAGCCCATCGCCACCGATCGCGAGGCTTTTCTTCCGGACAACCTGCATCCGACCGCAGAGGCGCAGCCGCGGCTGCTGGCGCATGTGTGGCCGCAGGTGGAGGCGCTGGTGAAGTCGAGCGCTGAAGGGACTTGATCTCTGGCGGGCAAGCCAGAGCCTGTCTCCCCTCTCCCCTCGTGGGAGAGGGGTCGGGGGAGAGGGGGCAAACGCCCCGCGAGGCCTGCTCCCCCTCTCCCCAACCCCTACCTTCGCTTCGCTCGGGCTCATCGGGCCTCAAGCTCCCATCGGGAGCTTGATCACGGCCCGCTCCGCTCCACACGGGGAGAGGGGCTTGACGCGCGGTCCGTGCGCCCAATCCCGACCACCCGACGCTACTATCGCCATCCCTACTGCACAGCCCCGGCAATGACCAAACCCCACGCCGAACTCCGCCGCGCGCTTGGCAGCTTTGCCACCGGCGTCACCATCGTCACCGCGCGTGACCCCGGCGCCGACGGCGTGGCGGCCCACGATGTCGGCCTGACGGTCAACAGCTTCTCCTCGGTCTCGCTGGAGCCGCCGCTGGTGCAGTGGTGCATCGCCCGGCGCGCAGCCTCGTTCGAGGCCTTCCAGCGCGCCAGCCACTACGCGGTGCATGTGCTCGGCGCCGATCAGCGCGAGCTGTCGCAGCGCTTCGCCACCCACGGCATCGATCGCTTTGCGGGGATCGAGCTCGAACGCGGGCCGGGTGGGCTGCCCCTGCTGCCGGGCTGCGTGACTCGCTTCGCCTGCCGGATCGTCGAGCGCTACGCCGGCGGTGATCACGTGATCCTGCTGGCCGAGGTCGAAGGCTTCGAGTCCTCCGAGCTCGAACCCCTGCTCTACCTGCGCGGCGCCTACCGGCGCTTCGCCCAGGACTGACATGCCGGCGAGCGCGAAGCGCGGCGCGTATCTCGCGATCGCGCTGGGTCTGGCTTCGGCCCTGTTCTTCAGCGCCACCTATGTGCTGAACCGCGCCGCCGCCGATGCCGAGGGCGACTGGCTGTGGACGGCCTGCCTGCGCTACCTGATCACCCTGCCGCTGATGCTGCCGCTGATGGCCTGGCAGGGCGGCGTGGCACCCGTGTGGGCGAGCCTTCGCCGCAGACCGGGGCCTTGGCTGCTGTGGAGCGGCATCGGCTTCGGACTGTTCTATGTCTGCCTCGCCTGGGCGGCCTCGACCGGGCCGTCCTGGCTGATCGCCGGCAGCTTCCAGCTGACCGTGGTGGCCGGAATGCTGTGCGCGCCGCTGCTGTATCGCGACTCGAGAGCTCGCGTGCCGCGGGCCGTGTTCGCGGTCGCGCTGGCGATGATCGGCGGCGTGCTGCTGATGCAGTTCGATGCCGCCGGCGGCGCGCTGCGTCTCGCCGACTGGATCGCGCTCGGCGTGGTCGGGGTCTCGGCCTTCGCCTACCCGCTGGGCAATCGCGGCCTGCTGCTGCATCTGGAGAAGACCGGCGAGCGCTTGAACGCGACCCAGCGCGTGTTCGGCATGACGCTGGCCAGCCAGCCGCTGTGGTTCGCCATCGCTGCCCTCGCGTTTGCCCGCAGCGGGGCGCCACCCGCGGAGCAGGTCTGGCTGGCCGGCGGCGTCGCCCTGTTCGCCGGGATCATCGCCACCGTGCTGTTCTTCGAGGCCACCGGCCGCGTGCAGGACCAACCGGGTGCCTTGGGTGCGGTGGAAGCGATGCAGGCCGCGGAAATCGTCTTCGCCTCGGTGCTGGGCGCCCTGCTGTTCGCCGAAGCCCTGCCCGGCGCGACCGCCTGGACCGGGGCGGCGATCGTGATGGCCGGCATCGTCGCACTCGGCCTGCTGGCCGGACGCGAGGCGGCGGGACGGGAGGCCGCGCTCAAGGCCCTGCGCTCCGACCGCGGCGGCTGAATCCGGCGCAGGATGTCGGCTCAGGCCTGCAGCCGACTATTCGGTGGAGGACAGCACCACGCGATTGCGACCGCCACGCTTGGCCGCGTACAGCGCGGCATCGGCGCGCACCAGCAGCTGCTCATGGCTGTTGACACCTTCCTCCGAAGCCAGACCGATGCTGATGGTCAGGCGCAGGTTCGGATCGATGTCCTCGTAGCGCTGCTCCTCGAAAGCTGCGCGCAGGCGTTCGCAGACGCCTTCGGCATCCTGCAGGCGCGCCTGCGGCAGCAGCAGGGCGAACTCCTCGCCGCCCCAGCGTGCGATCACGTCCATGCCGCGACACTGGCGCTTCATCAGCTGGGCCAGGCGCACGATGACGGCATCGCCGGCCGCATGGCTGTAGGTATCGTTGACCCGTTTGAAGTGGTCGATGTCGATCATCGCCAGACACAGCGGCGTGCCCATGCGGCGCGCGCGGCTGAACTCGCGGGCCGCCGTCTCATCGAACGCGCGGCGGTTGGCAAGCCCGGTCAAGGCGTCTTCGCGCGCCTGCCGTTCGAAGGCCTCGGCCTGCTCGCGCAGCTGCTCCATCAGCCGGGTCTTGTCGGCGTCGGCGGCCAACAGGCGCTCGGTCGACGCGCGCAGCTCGGCGGTCTTGCGCTCCACGGCGGCCTGCAGGCCTTCCGCACGGGTCCGCAACGCGCGCACGCGAAGGCGGTAGATGCCGAAGGCCAACGCCAGCATCAGCAGGGCGATCAGAGCCTGCACCCAGGGGCGCTGCCAGGGTGCGGGCAGGATCTCGAACTCGAAGTTGGCCTCGGGAGAGTCCCAGGCGGTGCCGGCATAAGCGGCCTGGGCACGCAGGCGGTAGCTGCCCGGCGCGAGGTTGGTGTACTCGACCGCGTGCAGGCGCCCACGTTCCACCCAGTCGGTGTCGAAGCCTTCCAGCCGGTAGCGGTAGCTGATCCGCTCGGGCATCACGAAGCCGAGCCCGGCGACGCTGAAGTCGATGCGGCTGGTGCCGGGCGGCAGCTGGGCGGGACGATCCAGCGGCAGCTCGCGGCCTTCCGCGGCGGCGCGCTCAAGCACGGTCGGCAGCGGCCGCGCAGTACGTTCGGCGAGGCGCTCGCGGCGGATGCGGACGGCGCCGATCGCAGTGCCGATCCAGACATTGCCCTCGGCATCGAGATCGGCCGGTGGGCTGCCGGTATTGCACTGGCTGCTGGCCATGCCGTGCGATTCGTCAAACAGGTCAGCGGTGAGGCGCGGCAGCCTGCCGCCCAGCACCGCCAGCGCGTCCTCGCGGCGAATGCGCACGGCGCCGCGATTGGTCGACAGCCAGAGGTGGCCACTGCCGTCGGCGAGCGCATGGAACACCTTCTCCATCGGCAGGCCCTGGGCGCGGCTGATCAAGCCAAGACGGCCGCTCTCCGGATTCAGGCGCATCAGGCCGCGATCGCTCGCCACCCACAGCGCGTCGTCCGCGCTGTCGGCGGTGATCGAGAATACCGAGCGCGCATCCGCAGGCAGTGCCACCCCAGCCTCCGCGCGACTGCCGTCGACGACCCGATCCAGGCCGCGGGTGGTGCCGACCCAGATCCGCCCTGCTGCGTCCTCGTGCAGCGTGTTGACGAAATCGCCGGCCGGGCCAGCCAAGATCGGTCGCACGCGCTCGGCGCCGGGGTCGAGCACGGCGAGCCCGGCAATCGTGCCGATCCACATTGCCCCTTCGCGATCGACCACCAGCGCCCGTACCTGGTTGTAGGCCAGCCCGCGGCGCGTATCGATGGTTTCGACCACACGACCGTCGCGCGCGCGCAGCACGCCGCGGTCGAAGGTACCGACCAGCAGGCTGCCGTCGCGATCCTCGGCGAGGCTCAGCACCGAGGCGCCGGCGAGGCGCGGGTCCTCCAGCGGCGGCTGCAGGCGGCCCTCCTTCCAGAGGTTCAAGCCGCGGCCCGTGCCGATCCACAGCTCGCCGCCGGTGGTCCGCAGCACCGCGCGCACGAAGTTGTCGCTCAGACCCTGGGCGTCGGTCAGGGTCGAAAATGGCGCCGAGCCGAGCCGCATCAGGCCGCCGTTGGTGGCCGTCCACAGGGCGCCTTCCTGGTCCAGCAGCAGGGACAGGACACGGCTGTTGGGCAGGCCTTCGGTCGTGCCCAGGGTCTGCAGCTCGCCATCCAGCAGGCGCCCGAGGCCATCCACCGCCAGGCCGATCCAAAGCGCGCCGTCGGGGCCTTCGACCATACGGAACACGCCGCGGCCGCTGAGCTGCGGGTGCAGCGGCTCGAAGCCACTGGCGTAGTCCGCACTCAGGGTGCGGAACGCGCCGCGCGCGGTGGACAGCAGGATGCGTCCCTGCCGATCGAGATTCAGGCCAAGCACTGCGGGATTGCCGCCATCCTCGCTGTAGCGCACCTCGATGGCGTGTTCGCCCTCGATCCGCACCAGTCCGCCAGAGGTTCCGGCGAACACGCGGCCGGACGAATCCATGACCAGCTCGAACACGCTGTCGCCCAGCATGCCCTGGGCCCGCCCATAGGCGTGGCGGCTGCCGTCCGGGTCCACGCGCAGCAGGCCACCGCCTTCCTGGCCGACCCAGAGGCGGCCGGCGCGGTCCAGCAGCAGGGCATTGACGAAGGCCGAGGCCGGCTCCAGCCGGGTCCACTCGCCGCGGTGGTAGCGCAGCAGGTCGCCGCGCACGCCGCCGACCCAGAGCCCGCCTTCGTGGTCCACATGCAGGCTGCGCATGGCGACGTCTTCCAGCGGCGGCAGCTGCTCACGGCCGAACAGCTTGAACTCGCGGCCGTTGTAGCGGGCCACGCCTTCCCAGGTCGCCAGCCAGAGGTAGCCGTCGGCGGTCTGCGCCAGCGCATTGATTGAGTTGTGCGGCAGGCCTTCGCGGGTGGTCCAGGTGCGCCGGGCCAACTCGTGCAGGGCCGCAGCCGGGGGCGTGGACTCCACGGCGTCCTCCACCGCCTCCTGCGCACGGGCCACGGCGCCGGCGAACTGCAGCACGAGCAGCAGGATGGACAGCAGGAAGGGGGCGGAAGCGGGCGCGCGCATGGTCGGGAAGCCTGCCTGCAATTGACGGACCAGAACGTGCGTCAAGTCCACAGCGCCCGGCGCGCGAGCCCGCGTGCCTCAGGCCGCGCGGGAGAACACGTAGACCGTCGCCGGCGGCACGTTCCACAGGGCGACGCCCGCACGTTTGACCTGCAGCCCGAGCGCGCGCTGCACATCACGGCCCACCGGGCAGGTCGGCCCGTAGGTGAACTGGATGAAACAGCCGCCGGGACGCATGCACTCGAAGGCCGAGGCGACGATCGCCTGCTGGGTGCTGCGGCTCATCGACAGCAATCCCAGGCCCGAGACCACGGCGTCCGCCAGGCCGCCCTCGGGGAAGCCGCAGCGTTCGGCCAGGCTCGCAAGCTCGCGGGCGTCTCCGCAGGCGACGTGGGCACCGGGAAAGCGCTGGCTGAGGTGCTGGTGCAGCTCCTCGTTGAGCTCCACCACCATCAGGTCGGACTCGCGGATGCCGTGATCCAGCAGGGCCGCGGTAAACACGCCGGTGCCGCCGCCCAGCTCGATCACGCGACGCGCATCGACGGGCAGCTCGGCCAGCATCAGCCGCGCCAGCTGCGCACCGGAGGGCGAAATGGCCGCGGTTGCCAGCGGATTGCGCAGCCACTGCCTGAAGAAGGTCCAGTGGTCGGTGCGCGCCGGTCTGCGCGAAGGTGTGTGGCGCTGGTTGGACATCGATCTCCTCCCCGATTCTCTACGGCTGCCCCGTCCATGGGCAGACCGGGCGTCGAGTATGACCGAAGCGTGAACACCGCCGCCACGGTGAACCTGGCGGCGGCAATTTGCATCGGGATCAGCGGATCCAGAAGGCCCGGTGGATCTTCAGGTCGCGGGCGAAGTCCGGCGGCACGGATGCGGGGCCGATCTCCTCGACCTGGAAGTCGGCCTCGATCCCGGCGTCCATGCGGAAGCGCCGGTAGTTGTTGGAGAACAGCAGCTGGCCGCCGGGCGCCAACCGATCCATGCACAGGCGGATCAGGCGGGCGTGGTCGCGCTGCATGTCGAAATCCGCCGCGCGCGCGGAGTTCGAGAAGGTCGGCGGGTCGCAGAAGATCAGCTCGAAGCGCTCGCGGTTCTGCGCCAGCCAGGCCAGCACATCGGCCTGGATCAAGCGATGACGCTCGCCGGTGTAACCGTTCATGCCGAGGTTGCGCGCGGCCCACTCCAGATAGGTCGTCGACAGGTCGACGCTGGTGGTCGAGGCCGCCCCGCCGGCCGCCGCATGCACGCTGGCCACGCCGGTGTAGCAGAACAGGTTGAGCACGCGCTTGCCGCGCGCCTGCTGGCGGATCAGCCGCCGCGCCGGGCGATGGTCGAGGAACAGGCCAGTGTCGAGATAGTCGAACAGGTTGACCTGCAGCTTCAGGCCGTCCTCCTCGACCGGCAGCCAGTGCCCGCGCAGGTCCTGCTTCTGGTAGCGGGTGCTGCGGGTCTGCGGGGCGCGGGTCTTGAGCGCGATGCGCGCGCGCGGCAGCTCGAACACCGCCATCGCCGCCTGCAGCAGCTCCGACAGGCGCCGCCGCGTGGTCTCTTCGGGGATCTCGCGCGGGGCCTGGTATTCCTGCACGTGCAGCCAGACGCCGCGGTCCTCGACCGGCGCAGAGTCAGCCGCCGTGTACACGTCGATCGCCGCCGAATACTCCGGCAGGTCGGCATCGTAGGCGCGGTAGCAGCTGACGCCCTCGCGCTTCAGCCAGGGTGAGAGCTTCTTCAGGTTCTTGCGCAGGCGGTTGGCCACCATCTCGGCGCCGGCCGTGAGCTCTTTCGGCAGCGCCGGGGCGCGCTCGGGCTGCTCGGCCACCGGCGCGAAGCGCAGCAGCGAACAGGCGATGGCGCCGTTGTACAGCGCATAGCGCTTCTCGGCGCGCAGGCCGATGGCCTGGCCCGGCGCCTCGTCGGCGACGATGAATCCCGCCGCCCAGGCGCGGCAGGGCCCGCGCAGCAGCGCACCCAGCGCGCGGTACAGGCCGGGGTCGGCGGCGAGACGCGCGTCATAGGGCGGATTGCTCACCACCAGGCCTTTCGGCGCGGGCGCCTCACTGATGTCCTCGAGCGCGCGCACATCGAATCGGACGAAGGCCGAGACGCCGGCCACGGAGGCATTGGCACGCGCCGCTTCGATCACCCGACGGTCGGCATCCGAGCCGAAGAAACGCGGCGACAAGGACTCGCGGCCGATCCGCGCGCGCTCGCGGGCTTCGTCCAAAAGGCCCTGCCAGAGCACCGCGTCGAAGCCCAGCCAGCCCAGAAACCCGTAGTAATCGCGCTCAAGGCCCGGCGCGATGTCGGCGGCCATGCGGGCGCCTTCGATCAGCAGGGTGCCGCTGCCGCACAGCGGATCGAACAGGGCCTGGTCCCGCATGCGCTGCGGCCAGCCGGCACGGATCAGCACCGCGCAGGCGAGGTTCTCCTTGATCGGGGCCGCACCCTGCTCCAGCCGCCAGCCGCGGCGGTGCAGCGCGTCGCCTGACAGATCGATCGACACGGTGGCGCGGTCGCGCTTCACGAACAGGTTGATGCGCAGATCCGGCTGATCGGTATCGACCGAAGGCCGCTGGCCGCTGGCCTGGCGGAACTGGTCGACGACGGCGTCCTTGGTCTTCTGCTCGGCATAGCGCGCGTGCTTCAGCTGCGACTGCACCAGGCTGGCGTCGACCGCGAGCGTGCCGTCGGCGCGCAGGTGGGTGCGCCAGTCGATGGCCTGCACGCCCGAATACAGGGCCTCTTCATCGGCGCAGGCGAACTCGGCGATCGGCAGCAGGATGCGGCTGGCCAGCCGCGACCACAGGCAGGCCCGGTAGGCGATCTCGACTGGGCCCTCGAAGTAGACGCCAGCCAGGGCCTCGCGCACGCCCTCGGCGCCCAGCGCCTTCAGCTCGTCGACCAGCAGGTACTCGAGCCCTTTCGGGCAGGTCGCGAAGTAACGGCGGCTTTCGGACTCGCTCACGACAGTCGCTCCAGAAAGCGTGCGAAGGCCTGCGCGCCGTACTCGACGTGCTCGGCGAGACGGTGGCTGTCGTCGACAAGCGTCAGCTCATCGCAGCGCGGCGCGGCCCAGGTCACGACGTCAGCCGCGGGAATCAGTTCGTCGCGCCAGCCGTGGAGGATCGACGTCGGCACGCGCGCCGCATCAAGATCGCGATACCCGGCAATACGCACCGGCGGCGCCAGCAGGAACAGACCGCGCACGTCGACCTCCAGCGAGGCGAGCGCCGAGATGAAGGCGCCCATGCTTGAGCCCGCCAGCACCAGCGGGCCGCGGCCCGCGGCGAGCGCCGCGCGACAACACCCGAGCAGGCGCGCCAACCGATCCGGCAGGCGCGCGACATCGCGGGTGGCGTCGAGATCGAGGTAGTCGGGGCGCTCGCTGGTCCAGCCCAGGGCTTCTGCGGCGGCGGCCAGCGCGGTGACCTTGGTGGCCTGCGGGCCGCTCTCCAGCCCATGCGAGAGGATGACGTGGCCGCGAGGGCTCATGCGGGTTCCAGCGCCCTGCGGCGGGCTTTCGAGATGGGGCCGGATGGTAGCATGCAGCCCGCTTCCGGCCTTGCGGAGCGCGCCCTGGAACGCTGTCGATGACGCCCGATCTGCCCCCGACTGATCCTGCCTGGAACGTGGCGCCGCTTGCCTACATCGAGAAACTCGAAGCGCGTCCAGTCGAGTCGATCGAGCTGGTCGTCATCCACTGCACCGAGCTGCCGGACCTTGCCGAGGCGCGCGTCGCCGGCGAGCGCGTGCTCTATCCCAGCGGCACCGGCAACAGCGGCCATTTCTACATCGACCGCGACGGCCAAGTACACGTGTGGGTGCCGCTGGACCGCGTCGCCCACCACGTGCGCGGCCACAACGCGCGCTCGGTCGGCATCGAGCTGGTCAACCGCGGGCGCTATCCGGACTGGCTGGCCAGCGGCAGCCAGCGCATGGACCAGCCCTACCCCGCCGAGCAGATCGCCGCCCTGCGCGCGCTGCTGCGCGAGCTGCAGGTCCGACTGCCGAACCTGCGCGAGATCGCGGGCCACGAGGACCTCGACACCGAGCAGGTGCCGGCCAGCGATGACCCGAGCCGCCTCGTGTTCCGCAAGCGCGATCCGGGCCCGCTGTTCCCGTGGAGCAAGGTGCTCGCCGATCTTCCACTTGCGCGAATCGCCGCAACCGCGGCCGGGGACTGAACCGGGGCTCGACAGGCGGGGCCGTATACTCCGCGGCCAACCCAGCTGCAGCCCGCCCCATGCATCCTCTGGTATCGGAACTGATCGACCTGCTCCGCCTGGAGCGCCTTGAAGTCAACCTGTTCCGCGGCGAGAGCCGCGACATCGGTACGCGGCGCGTGTTCGGTGGCCAGGTGCTGGGCCAGGCGATGTCGGCGGCCCAGCAGACCGTCACCGCCGAGCGCGCCCTGCACTCGCTGCACGCCTATTTCCTGCGCGCCGGCGACATCGAGCATCCGATCGTCTACCAGGTCGAGAACTCGCGCGACGGCGGCAGCTTCTCGGTGCGCCGGGTCACGGCAATCCAGCACGGCCAGCCGATCTTCGTCGCTTCGGCCAGTTTCCATCGCCCCGAGGACGGGGTGAACCATCAGATCTCGGCACCGGACGTGCCGAAGCCCGAAGACATCGATCCGCCGTCGCCGATCTCGGCCGAAGCGCTGGCGCAGCTGCCGGCGATCACCCAGCGCTGGCTCACCCGCAGCGGGCCCTTCGAGTTCCGCTCGGTGTATCCGCGCGACGAGCTGCACCCCGCCAAACGTCCGCCCTACAACCAGGTTTGGGTGCGGCTGATCGACCAGATTCCGGACGATCCGATCCTGCACCGCAGCCTGCTGGCCTACGTGTCGGACTTCCATCTGATCGGTACCAGCACCTTCCCGCACGGCATGTCCTACCTGTCGCGCGACATGCATATGGCCAGTCTCGACCACGCGATGTGGTTCCACCGCCCGTTCCGCGTCGACCAGTGGTTGCTCTACGCCTGCGACAGCCCCAGCGCCCACGGCGCACGCGGCCTGGCGCGAGGCAGCTTCTACACCCGCGAAGGCGTGCTGGTGGCCTCGACCGCGCAGGAAGGGCTGATCCGCCTGGTCGAGAAGGAGGGCTGAGGCATGCGCCAGATCTTCCGCTCGCGCCGGCTGGAAAACGTCGAGGGGGTGGCGCGCCTGCTCGCCGAGCATGGCATCGAGACCCACATCAGCCAGCCGCGCTCCTACAAGGGCAACCGTCGCCGCAGCTTCAGCTTCACCGACGACAACGCCACGGAGTCCGCGCTGTGGATCGTGCACGGGGATGACATCACCCGCGCTCGGCAGGTGATGGCTGACGCGGGTCTTCTGGAAACAGAACGCAGAGAGTCAGCCTTGGCCCTTGGAGGTCATAACACCCCGTTGACTCTTGAAAAGAAACGTGTCTCGACGGCCAGCAAAGTCCGCCTCGCGCTGCTGATCGTGGTCGTGGTGCTGGCGTCGCTCAACTTCGTTCGCTGGATGCTCGGTGACGGCTGAGACGTCCGCACTTCGGCTCGGGCCAATTCACTGAATCCCGCACCATACGCTGCTCGCGAGGACATCGACCTCCGGCGCTCCCCAAAAGCAGCGAGGCGACGCCATTGGCGCCGCCTCGCGATTCCATCTCGACGCGACCGGGCTTCCCGGCCGGGCGCATCGCTGTCGGGATCAGGCCGCCGGCAGCGGCGCGATCTTCGACAGCAGCTTCAGCAGGGTCTGGCGATCACGCGGCCCCAGCACTTCGAAGACCTTGTCGTCGGAGGCCTTGGCCACGTCGACCAGCTTCTCCAGCACCTTCAGGCCGCGCGGCGTCGCCACCAGGCTGTGCGCGCGACGATCGCCAGGCATCGGGCGACGCTTGACCTGGCCACGGTTCTCCAACTCGTCGACCAGAACGACCGCGCCGGAACGGGCGATGCCCAGCGCGCGCGCCAGATCGACCAGCTTCAGGCCCGGGCGTTCGGCCACGATCATCAGCGCCATCATGCGGGTGGGCGTGCTGTCGTGCGCGTTCAGCTGCGCGGCCAGAACTTCCGAAGCGGCCGACTCGGCACGGCGCAGGGACAGGCCCAGCAGTTCGTCCAGACGGGAGGTTCCCGCCGGCATTTCGCCGGCTTGGAGGTCAGCGGCTTCGTTGGCCGCGGCTTCTGCTTTTCGCTTGCTCATTATGTTCACCGATGGTTTTAGGTACGAAGGCGGTTCCGGAAGCCGTTCGCTCGCGAGCCCTGCGGCAACGTCAAGGATTTGGCCCGGCTTTCGCCTTGGGCTGCCCTTATGCACGATTCGTTCCATCCACTTCCGGATGGCACGTTCCGATGCATGCCTGAGGAATTACCTCAATGTGGTCGCACTGTTCCAAACGCGAAAGAGCGCGTTCAGGCGTCATTCGAGTTCCGCCGCATGTCGGCCGGGTGCGGTGGCCCTGCGTGACTTGCGACAGTCGCGCCGGCGAGATTCGGCAGCCCAGCAGCGACGCCCGGACGGCACGCTTGCCAGCGGAGCTCCGGCCGCCGAGCATGGCGGCCTGTCACACGGCGCCGGCGGCCACGTCCCGGGCTGCCGTCTTCCTCCTCGCTGGCTGCGCATGAACACCGAAACCCTGGACCTGGTCATCTCAGAACACCTGCCGCGCGCGCAGAATGGCGACCGCGCCGCTTTCGGGCGCATTGTCGCCGCCTGCCAGAATTCGATCTCGGCAATCGCGCTGGCCATCGTCCGCGATGTGCCCACCAGCCAGGACATCGCCCAGGACGCCTTCATCAACGCCTGGAACAACCTGCCACAGCTGCGCAGCTCAGGCAGCTTCCTGCCTTGGCTACGCCAGATCACCCGCAACCTCGCCCGCGACCACCTGCGTCGGCGCGCCAGCGAGAAGCGCTACAACGGCGACATGGACGACATCCTGGCGGTGGTGGCCGACCCCACGCCCGACGCGCCTGAACTGCTGTCGCGCCAGCACGAGGAGCGGATCGTCGCCGAGCTGATCGACGAGCTGCCCGAGGACACCCGCGAGATCCTGCTGATCTACTACCGCGAGGGCCAGAGTTCGAAGCAGGTCGCGCAACTGCTGGGCATGCAGGACGCCGCGGTGCGCAAACGCCTGCAGCGCGCCCGCGACTCACTGCGCGCCGACATGCTGAAGCGGATCGGCGAGTTCGCCTGCAGCACTGCGCCAGGCGTTGCCTTCACCGCACTCGTGGTGGGCGGACTGTCGATGGCGCCCGGCGCCGCGATGGCGGCGACGGCAGCCGGCGGCCTGTTCGCCAGCAAGAAAGCAGGTCTGGCGGCCGGTGGCGGCAGCAAGGGCCTGTCAAAACTTCTCTTCGGCGGCGCCAGCGCCGGCAAGGGCGCGGGCAAGCTGCTGATCGGCGCTGCCGGCAGCGCGCTGTTCGCCCTGGTCGCCGGCATCGCCGGCGTGGTCTTCGGCGTGCGCCGCTACTGGATTACCGCCATCGACGAGGAGGAGAAGCGCTCGCTCACGCGCTACTCCGCGGTCGCCATCGCCGTGGTCGTGCTGTTCGCCGCCGGCATGTTCTTTGCCGGCCTCGAGGGCGATCCGGTGGCGCCTGGCATCGTGTTCATCGTGATGATGGCCGCCGTGGGCGCCATGAATCTGCTTTGGCTGCCGCGGCTGCTGGAGCGTCGCCACGAAATCGAGCGTCGCCGCGACCCCGGCCGCGCCGAACTGGAACGCATGGAGGAGCGCCGCTATGCGATCTGGAGCATGCTGGCGGGCATGCTGCTTGGCCTCGTGGCGCTCGGCATCGGCCTGCTGACCGCCACTCCAACCGGCTGAGCCCCACTCCACGGAACACCTCGCCGCATGACCGCCGCCGGCTCGATCCGCATTTACCAGACCGCCGAACACGCCTGCGGCTACTGGCCCGAGCGGCGCGCACGCGACATCGTGCTCGACCCCGACAGCCGCGCCCTGCCCACGGTCTACCCGGCGGCGCTGGCGCAGGGCTTTCGCCGTTCGGGGGGGCATGTGTATCGGCCGCAGTGCGCGAGCTGCATGGCCTGCGTGCCGGTGCGCATCGATGTGGCGGCCTTCCTGCCCAACCGCAGCCAGCGGCGCTGCCTGCAGCGCAATGTCGATCTCCGCTTGGTCGATTCGCCGCCGGAGCGCAGCGACGCGGTATTCGCGCTGTACCAGCGCTACCTGCGCAGCCGCCACCCCAAGGGCGGCATGGACGAGCCGCGCCCCGAGGACTTCGACGGCTTTCTCTCGGCCCCATGGAGCCCGACGCGCTTCCTGCGCTTCGAGGGCAAGGACGGGCGGCTGCTGGGCATCGCGGTCAGCGATCTGCTGCCGAACGGACTGTCGGCCGTCTATACCTTTTTCGAACCCGACGAGCCGGCGCGCAGCCTGGGTACCTGGGCCATCCTCCAGCAGATCGAGTGGGCACGCGAACTCGGCCTGCCTCATGTCTACCTCGGTTTCTGGCTGCAGGGCCACCCCAAGATGGACTACAAGCGGCGCTTTGCCGGCCTTGAGCAGCTGCGCCATGGCGATTGGGAAGCACTGCCGCCCGAGGGCTGAAACCGCCGGGTCAAGAGGGTTGCCAAACGCTGCTGCCCGCGGCTCGGCAGGCTACGGTCGAGGGCTCAGGACTGCATGCGATCACGCAGGAAGGCGCGAGCGAAACGCAGGTCACGGTTGACCGTGGCCAGCGACACGCCCAGCACCTTGGCGACCTCCTCGTGCTCGAGCCCGACGAGGTAGCTCAACTCGACCACATCGGCCTTGCGCGGATCATTCGCGCGCAGCTCCAGCAGGGCCTCGTGCAGCGACTCCGCCACGCCGAAGTCAGGGGCAGGCTCGCTCTCGGCGGCACGGAAAGTCACCCGCAGCTGACCACCGCCATGCTTGGCCGCCAGCTGCTTGCGACCCATATCGCAGAGCAGGTTGCGCATGGCCACGGCGACCGTGCGGAAGAAGTGCACGCGGTCGACCCAGTCGACGTGCGCTTCCAGCAGGTTGATGACCAGCTCATTCGCGAGTTCGGTGGGCTCGATGCCGTTTGCCGGATTCGCACGCAGTTTGTTGGCGGCGAGCTGGCGCACGCGGTCATAGACAATTTCCAGCACGGCCTCGGCCGCCGGCGGCTCGCCGGCGCTCCACGCACGCAGGAGCCGGGTCAGCTGCTGGCGGTCGGTATCGTTGCCCATGGCGTGGTCTGCAGAAGGACGGCCGGCGAAGTCTAGCGCGACCGGCCTGCACACTTCGCCCCGGGCAGGCGGGTCTAGAATCACGGGTTTTCCCGCGCGCAGCGGCCTGCCATGGCCCTGCCCCCGCCCGGATACCGCATTGAACGCCCCGACAACCGCTCCCGCCCTGCTCTCCCCGCCCCTGCCGGCTGCCGGCCAGCAGCGTGCCTACTGGCGCGCACCTGCCAGCCCGAGTGCGCTTGCGCTGGCCGTCGCCGAAGCCGCCAGCCGCCACAGCGGCCTGCTGATCGCGATCACCCGCGACAGCTTCCATGCGCAATCGCTGGAAGCCGAGCTCGCCGTGTTCGCGCGCGGGCTGCCGGTGCTGCATTTCCCCGACTGGGAAACCCTGCCCTACGACCCCTTCAGCCCGCACGCCGAGATCGTCAGCCAGCGCATCGCCACGCTCTACCGCCTGCCCGGCGTGCAGCGCGGAGTGCTGGTGGTGCCGATCGGTACGCTGATGCAGCGGCTGGCGCCGGTCAGCTTCATCAGCGGCAGCTCGCTGGTGGTGAAGAACGGCCAGCGCCTCGACCTCGATGCCGAGAAGCTCAGACTTCAATCCGCCGGCTACCGCAACGTGCCGCAGGTGCTGGACCCGGGTGACTTCGCGGTGCGCGGTGCCTTGCTCGACATCTTCCCCATGGGCAGCCCCGAGCCGTATCGCATCGAGCTGCTCGACGACGAGATCGACTCGATCCGCACCTTCGACCCCGAGAGCCAGCGCAGCCTGCACAAGGTCACGGAAGTGCGCCTCTTGCCGGCACGCGAGTTTCCGCTGGACGAAGCCGCCTCGAAGCGCTTCCGCGCCACGCTGCGCGAGCGCTTCCCGATCGACCCGCGGCGCTGCCCGCTCTACCAGGACATGAAGGAGGGCGGTGCCGCCGCCGGCATCGAGTACTACCTGCCGCTGTTCTTCGACGACACCGCGAGCCTGTTCGACTACTTGGGCGCCGATGCGCTGTGCCTCTTGGGCGAAGGCGCTTTGGATGCGGCAGACGCATTCTGGAAACAAGCCAGCGAGCGCTTTGAGCAGCGCCGTCACGACATCGAACGCCCGCTGCTGCCGCCGGAGGAACTTTTCCTGGCGCCGGAGGCCCTGCGCCAGAAGCTCAACGGCGTGCGCCGCATCGAGGTCTGCGGCAGCGCGCATCCGCGCTTCAACGAAGCCCTGGAGTTGGGCGATGCGCCCGCGCCGGCCACGCCGATCACCCGCCAGAACGAGCCCAGCGGTAGCGCGCTGCGCAGCCTGCTGTCGAGCTACCCAGGCCGGGTGCTGATCGCCGCCGACTCCGCCGGCCGGCGCGAGGCATTGATCGAGCAGCTCGGCGCGCTGGATCTCAAGCCGGCCACGGTGGCCGACTGGTCGGCCTTTGCCGCCGCCGACGGCCCGCGCTACGCCATCACCGTGGCGGCGCTCGAAGACGGCTTCAGCATCGTCGAGCCCGCGCTGTGCGTGTTGACCGAGCGCCAGCTCTACCCCGAACGCGCCGCCCAGCCGCGCCGGCGCAAGCGCGCGGGACGCGAACCCGAGGCGATCATCCGCGATCTGGGCGAGCTCGAAATCGGCGCGCCGATTGTTCACGAGGATCACGGCGTCGGCCGCTACCGCGGGCTGGAAGTGCTGGACGTCGGCGGCAGCAAGACCGAGTTCCTCGCCATCGAGTACGCCAAGGGCGACAAGCTCTACGTGCCGGTGGCGCAGCTGCATCTGGTCAGCCGCTACGCCGGCGCTTCGCCGGAGATGGCGCCACTGCATTCGCTGGGCGGCGAGGCCTGGGAGAAGGCCCGGCGCAAGGCCGCCGAGAAGGTCCGCGATGTCGCCGCCGAGCTGCTGGAGATCCAGGCAAAGCGGCAGGCGCGACAGGGTCTCGCGATCGACATCGATCGCCCGCAGTATGAGCAGTTCGCCGCCGGCTTCCCCTTCGAGGAAACCCCCGACCAGCTGCAGGCCATCGAGGCCGTGCTGACCGACCTGCAGTCCAGCCTGCCGATGGATCGCGTGGTCTGCGGCGATGTCGGCTTCGGCAAGACCGAGGTCGCCGTGCGCGCGGCGTTTGCCACCGCGATGAGCGGCCGCCAGGTGGCGGTGCTGGTGCCGACCACCCTGCTGGCCGAACAGCACTACCGCAACTTCCGCGACCGCTTCGCCGACTGGCCGATCCGCGTCGAGGTGCTGTCGCGCTTCAAGACCGCGAAGGAGATCAAGGCCGAGCTGGAGAAGCTGGCCGAAGGCAAGATCGACGTCATCGTCGGCACCCATCGCCTGCTGCAGGCCGACGTCAAGTTCAAGGACCTCGGCTGCGTCATCGTCGACGAAGAGCAGCGCTTCGGCGTGCGCCAGAAGGAAGCGCTCAAGGCCATGCGCGCCGAGGTGCATCTGCTGACGCTGACCGCCACACCGATTCCACGCACGCTGAACATGGCCATGAGCGGACTGCGCGATCTCAGCATCATCGCCACCCCGCCGGCGCATCGTCTGGCGGTACAGACCTTCATCGCGCAGTGGGACGCCGCCCAGCTGCGTGAGGCCTTCCAGCGCGAGTTCGCGCGCGGCGGCCAGGTCTATTTCCTGCACAACGAGGTCGACAACATCGAGCGCATGCAGCGCGAGCTGCTGGAGCTGGTGCCCGAGGCGCGCATCCGCATCGCCCACGGGCAGATGCCCGAGCGCGAGCTGGAGCAGGTGATGCTCGACTTCCACCGCCAGCGCTTCAACGTGCTGCTGTGCACGACGATCGTCGAGAGCGGCATCGACATCCCCAGCGCCAACACCATCATCATCAACCGCGCCGACCGCTTCGGCCTGGCCCAGCTGCACCAGCTGCGCGGCCGCGTCGGCCGCAGCCACCATCGCGCCTACGCCTATCTGGTCATCCCCGACCGCAAGGCGATCACCAAGGATGCCGAGAAGCGCCTTGAAGCCTTGGCCTCGCTGGAGGAACTGGGCGCAGGCTTCACGCTTGCGACCCACGATCTGGAAATCCGCGGCGCCGGCGAGCTGCTGGGCGAAGGCCAGAGCGGCCAGATCGCCGAAGTCGGCTTCAGCCTCTACACCGAGCTGCTGGAGCGCGCGGTGCGCAGCATCAAGCAGGGCAAGATCCCCGACTTGGACGGCCACACCGATCACGGTGCCGAGGTCAGCCTGCACATCCCGGCGCTGATCCCCGACGACTACCTGCCCGACGTGCACACGCGGCTCACCCTGTACAAGCGCATCGCCAGCGCCCCACACCGCGACGCCCTGCACGAGCTGCAGGTCGAGATGGTCGACCGCTTCGGCCTGCTGCCCGATCCGGCCAAGCACCTGTTCGCGGTGACAGAACTGAAGCTCGACGCCACCGCGCTGGGCATCAAGAAAGTGGAGATGGGCGAACGCGGCGGCCGCGTGCAGTTCGAGAAGCAGCCCAAGCTCGACCCGATGAACATGATCAAGCTCATCCAGGGCCAGCCGCGCGTTTTCGCGATGGAAGGGCCGGACAAGCTCAAGCTCAAGCTGGAGCTGCCGGATGCGCCCTCGCGACTGCGCGCCGCGCGCGATCTGCTGGCGGCGCTGGGAGGGAGAGCCGCATGAACCCGGCCTTGCGGGCTTGCGGACTCATGGCGCTGACTTGATCGCGCCTGCCCGCGACGGTTGATCGAGGAGGTATAGGCCGGCCCCTCGCTCGTGCCGCA
This sequence comes from Aquimonas voraii, assembly GCF_900101825.1. Taxonomy (GTDB): domain Bacteria; phylum Pseudomonadota; class Gammaproteobacteria; order Xanthomonadales; family Xanthomonadaceae; genus Aquimonas; species Aquimonas voraii. The sequence continues at coordinate 223,341 of NZ_FNAG01000001.1, read as the reverse complement.
GACAGACGCCCTCCGCGTGGTGCGGACGACCCTCGACGGCCGCTGCCGTGGGGTCCAATGCACGGGGGGCTGGCTGGAGGACTCCAACTTGAGTTCAACATGGGCGCAACGGTGCGCCTCGCACTCTGGCTTGAGCGAATTGCGCACCTGCGGAGCGACACGTCAGGCTGCTTGCGAAGCGACCTCGGCACATCGGCTGCGCTGTCCTGCAGGGCGTTCTGTTCGATCGCCCCTTGGACGAGGGCGCCGCGCGCCTGCGGCCGTCGTCAAGGCGTGACGGCACGCCGATTGCACCTCAGGCCGGAAGCCGCCCGCCGGGCGGAGGGATGCGCGCCGCCGGAACGTCCGCCACGATGCCCTCAACGCCTACTCCGCCCGGTTCCCGCCCCGCTCGCTTCAGCATTTCCCTGCCGTTCGCGCTGCTGATGATGTGCCTGGCCCTGGGGGGCGCCTGGGTGCTGGGCTCACGCGCAGAGCAGCAAGCCGACCAGGAGTTGCGCACGGAGCTGACGCGCGTGGCGGGCAACCGCGCCGAAGAACTGACGCGCACGCTTCGGCAGCTGCGCAGCGAAACCCTGCTGCTGATGGATATGCCGCCGGTGCAGGGCATCGTGCGTGCATCGCAGCACAAGGGCGTGGACCCGCTCGACGGCTCGACGCTCGAGGCTTGGCACAAGCGGCTTCAGCACATCTTCTCGGCCTACGCGGCCTCGAACCCGCTGGTCTCGCAGCTGCGCCTGATCGGCGTCGACCATCAGGGCCTCGAGCTCGTCCGGGTGGAGCGCGACGGCGATCGCATCAGAGTCGTCGCCGCGGAAGACCTGCAGGCCAAGGGCGACCGAAGCTACCTGCAGCGCGGGCTGCAGATTCCGGCAGGCAGCGTGTGGGTGGACGGCCCCTCGCTGAACCGGGAACACGGCGTCATCGAGACCCCGCATCGCGCCATGCTCCGTCTGGTCAGCCCGGTGCGCGGCGACGATGACCGCACCTTCGGCGCAATCGTCGTCAATATCGATGCGGCGCTCTGGATGAACTCCGCGCTGAGCAACCTGCCGGCCGGCTTCGAGATCTTCCTGAGCACCGGCGCGGGCGATTTCGTGGTGCACCCCGACCTGGGCAAGACCTACGGCTTCGACCTCGGTCGCCCGCACCGCTGGCGCGATGAGTTCGCGCTGCTGGCGGGCAGCTCGCGGGCGGACGACGAAGTGCGCGTGCAGCGCTGGCAGCGCCTTCAGGACGCAAGCGAGCACTGGATCGCCACGGAACGGGTGATGCTGTCGCCCGAGCTCGGCGACTCCGGCCTGCTGGAGCTCAGCATCGCCGCGTCAACAGCATTGATGGATGCCGCCCGTCAACGCAGCCGGGCGGAAAGCCTGAAACTCGCGCTGTTGATGCTGAGCCTGGCCGGCGCCGGGGTCCTGCTGTTCCAGCGCGGCGAACGCAGGCTGCGCGATCTCCGCTTCGCACAGGCGCGACTTGCGGCGATCATCGAAAGCTCGCAGGACGCCATCATCGGTGAGTCCCTCGATGGCATCGTCACCAGCTGGAATCGCGGCGCGGAGCGTCTGTTCGGCTGGCAATCAAACGACATGCTGGGGCAGTCCACCGCGCGTCTGCTGCCGCCGGAACTGGCCGAGCAGGAGGACAAGATCCTGGCGTCGATGCGCGCCGGCAACGCCATCGAGAACTTGAAGACCGAACGGCTGCACAAGGACGGCCGCAGACTGACCGTCCTCATGACGCTTTCGCCGGTCAGGGATGCGGAGGGACGGGTGGTTGCCGCCGCCAGGATCGTGCGTATCGAGGCACACGCATTGAGAGAGGTGGCGGCGATGTCCGGCTATCCACGCCCCCAAAGCGCGGACGCGGAACTTGAGGCGCGCTCCGCTGCCCCCGAGGCCAATGCTCTGCGACTGCAGCACGCCTGCGAGGCCCTTTCGCCCCCGATAGAAGCGCCCATCGATGCATCGACCCGGCTTCTGGGTGAGCTGCGTGGGCCGGCCCTGCCCTCGCGCGGATTGGCGACCGGCGAAGCGAGCGGCAGCCCCTGGGACGCACTGCAAGCCTGCATCGACAGTCTGTCGGAAGGCCGGCTCGACGCCTTGAAACCGCTGCGCCGCCTGTGTCAGGCGCAGGCGCACACGCCCGGATGGAGCGCGCTGATACCTCTGGCCGAAGCGCTGGACATCGAGGCGCTGCGACGCGCCGCCGCCGAGCTGCAGGGCTCCACGAACTCGAAAGGCGACACCCCACGATGAGAGCATCCGAGATCGCGCCTTGGCTGCGCCATCCCCTGCCCTGGCTGCTGCTGTTGGGCGGCGTGCTGAGCGTGCTCGGCATGCGCTGGCACGAGCAGGCCCGAACGCAGGCGATCGACCGCGCGCTCGACGAGGCCGCGACCCGCGCCGGCGACGAGGTGCTGCGACGGATGACGCTCTACCAGTACGGCCTGCGCGGAGCCCGCGGCACCGTGGTGATCGCCGGCGAGGCCGACCTCGATCACGCCACCTTCCTGCGCTACGCCAAAACGCGCGATGTCGATCTCGAATTCCGCGGCGCGCGCGGGTTCGGCTTCATCCGTCGCGTGCCACCCGAGCAGCTGGCGGCCTTCGTGGACCGCGCCCGCGAACAGCGCCCGGACTTCGCGGTGCGCGAACTCGCCCCGCACGAGGGCGAGCACTTCGTCATCGAATTCATCGAGCCGGTGGCGCGCAACCTGCAGGCCGTTGGCCTCGACATCGGCTCGGAGGCGAACCGCCGCCATGCCGCCGAGCGCGCAATGCGCGAGGGCCGCGCCATCGCGACCGCACCGATCACCCTGGTGCAGGCCAGCGGCGAAACCGCACAGGGCCTGCTGGTGCTGATGCCGGTCTACCGGAGCGCCAGCACCCCCGACACGCTGGACGAGCGCGAACGTCTGGCCTTCGGCTGGAGCTATGCTCCCCTGCTGATGAGCGAGGTGCTGGACGGCATCGTGGCACAGCTGCCGAACACCCATCTGCGCGTGATCGACGAAGCCCATGCCGCCACGAGCGGCTCACGCGCCCCCCTGTTCGAATCCGCGATGCCGGTGTCCGAGACCGCCCAGCGGGCCAGCGTGCAGCGGCTGATCTACGGGCGCAACTGGATCATCGAGGCGCGCGCAGCGGCGGGCTTCGCGGACCCGCTCAACCTGGGCAGCCCGCCTCAGACCCTGGTGGCGGGCCTGCTGACGACGCTGCTGCTCGCCCTGCTTGCACAAGCCGTACATCAGTCGAAACAGCGCCGGCGCGAGCTTGGACTGCAGCAGCAGCGCATGGCGGAGATCGTCGACCACGCGTCCGATGCCATGTTCGTGGAAGCAACGGACGGCCGTATCGCTGCCTGGAATCCCGCGGCGGAACGCGTGTTCGGCGTCGAGAGCGGACGGGCGATGGGGCGCTATCTCAGCGACTTCGCCCGCGTGATCGATCAGCCAGGCTTGGAGGTCGGCGCAGACGCGCTGGAGAAGAGCATCGACCTCAGCGACGGACGTCGGATCGAGGTGCACTTCTCGCGCAACCCCATCCTCGACACCAAGGGCCGGCCCGCGGGCTATTCCTGCATCGTCCATGACGTCACCCCGCGCAAGGAAGCCGAGCGCAAGCTCCGCCACTTCAACGCGCGTCTCGAAGCGCTGGTCAGCGAACGCACGCGCGAGCTCGAATCCATCCGCCGCGAGCTGCAGCTGGTGCTGGACTCGGTGCCCCTGCTGATCGCGGCCTGGGACCGCAGCCTCTGCTGTCGCGTCGCCAACCGCGCGAGCGCGGACTGGTTCATGGCGGCCGACGCGACCCTGGTCGGTCTTCCGATGGAGCGCATCTGGGGGCCCGCCTTCACCCAGGACATCCGCGGGCATGTGCTCGAAGCGCTGGCCGGGCGCGCGGCCGATTTCGAGATCGAACTTGAGGCCGCGGCGGGCGCGCCGGCGCGCCGCACCCAGTGGCGCCTGCTGCCGGAGCGCGATGCCAGCGGCGTTGTCGGGGTGCTGGCGGTCGCGATCGACATCACCGAAATCACCGAGCATCGCAACGCGCTGGAACTCGAGCGCGCGCGCCTGGCCGAGACGGCAAGGACCCTGCAGAGCGTGCTGCGTGCAGCATCGGAGGTGTCGATCATCGCCACCGATACGCAGGGGCGGATCATTCTTTTCAATGCCGGCGCCGAGCGCATGCTCAACTACCCGGCCGATGCGGTGGTCGGGCAGCTGTCACTCACCGACCTCATCGACGCCGACGAGCTCGCGCGCCTCTCGGGCGAACTTCAGAAAGCGCACCCGCAGGCTGCCGATGCGTTCCGCGCGCTCGTTCTGCGCGCCGAGCTCGACGGCGCCGAGACCCGCGAGTGGCATTACCGCAGGGCCTGCGGTGTCCTGGTCGAGGTCTCGCAAACGGTGACCGCCATGCGCGAGTCCTCCGGCGCCATCACCGGCTACCTCAGCGTGGCGCGCGACATCACCGAAAGCCGACGCGCCGAACAGGCCAAGAGCGCCTTCGTCGCCACCGTCAGCCATGAACTGCGAACGCCTCTGACGGTGATCACCGGCGCCCTGGGTCTGCTGGCGAGCGGCGTGCTCGGCGCGCTGAGCGAAGACGCCCTGGAGCTGCTGAAGTCCGCGCAAAGCAACAGCAAGCGCCTGGGCCTGCTGATCAACGACCTGCTGGATGCCGAAAAACTGGCCAGCGGCCTGCTCGTGCTCAACCCTGAGGCATTGGACCTTGCCTCCGCGGTAGAGGCCGCAGTGGACAGCACCCGCGACTATCTGTCGGATCGCGGCGTCGACATCGTGCTGAACGCCGGGGACGGCACGCCCCAGGCGCTGCTGGATCCGCTGCGCTTCTCGCAGGTGCTGGTCAACCTGCTGTCGAACGCGATCAAGTTCAGCCCCCCCGGCAAGCCCGTCGAGGTCCACTGGACCCGACAGGACGAGGCCATCCTGATCGGCGTGCGTGACCATGGGCCGGGCATCCCGGAAGCCTTCCGCGCGCGCGTGTTCCAGCGCTTCGCCCAGGCTGACACCACCGACCATCGCAACTCCTCCGGCACCGGACTGGGCCTCGCGATCAGTCGCGAGCTGGTGGACCGCATGGGCGGTCGCCTGTGGTTCGAGGACGCCGAAGGCGGTGGCACCTGCTTCTGGATCCGTTTCCCGCTGCTCGCGACGCCGACGCCGGCCTCGACGGGCTGAGTCTCCGCACGCTTCGATCGCGAACGAATTCGCGGCACAGCGTTGCGCCGGCGGCACCACGCCCTGTCGACGCTCGCGCCACCGCGCTGAGCGCTGCCGGCGGACGCAGAGCGGGCGCCACCGCCCGCTGCCGGCGCTGGCCGGCACGGCGGCGAGGCCACAGGAGCCGGCCGGCATCCGCGCTCAGCGCAGGCCAGCCCGAACCAGCCGTCCCTCGTGCAGTTCGATCACGAGCGTCTCATTGCCACCGGCGGAATACAGCCACTGCTGATGGCGCAGGTCCTTGGCTTCCTCACCGTGTCCACGTTGATCAACCAGAGCCACGCCCAGATCGATGCGCTGAGCCGGCAGGCCGCAGCGGTGCACCACTTCGCCGACCGACTGGCTGCGCTTCAGGGCGGCCAATGAACAGTCGCCGGGCTGCGCGGGGCCGCCGCGTCTTTCAAGGGTGTCGATGGCGACGATGCGGCCCTGGCGAGAGCGCACGCGGAACAGCAGGCTGCCCTCGCCGAGGTCGAAGTAGGCCTCGTTCCACTCGATGCGCTGGCGCAGGCTGCGGTGGGCATCAAGGTCGACGTAAGCGATCTCCTGCCAGCGGTCCACGTGAAAAGGCGCGCCGCAGAGCCGCGGCGCCTCGGACGCCCAATCGCCCAGCTTCAGTACGCGCCCGTTGCAGCGCTGCAGGTCCATGGCCGAAGCGGTCGAGATGAGCGCGAGAAGGCCGAGCAGGAAAATCGGACGGGAAAGGCGATTCATCAAAGGCTCCAGCGAGGAAAGGCAGGGGTACGCAAGACGGAGCATGGACCCGAGACAGAGGCGAAAGTTTGCCACTGTCTCGGCGTTTGCACCGACGCCCATCCACGATCCGAGGGCTGGAGACTGAATCGGCCCCGACAGCGCTCGCCCTCCATCGGACGGCCTTCGGGGATCGGTGGCCGCTCAAGCGTTTGTGCACCCAGCCAGAGGAGCGCCCCGAGCGCGCATGCGACGCGCAGGCCAGGATCACGTCTGCGCAGCTTTGCCGGGCCTGCGCAGGCCAGCGCTTCTCCACCGCTCCACGAGACGCTATAAGGCAGCGCCCCTTTGCGCCGAGTCACGCATGTCCATCGTCCTCACTGACTTCGCCCGCGCGCGCCTGTTCCCGCGCGATCGCCGCATCACCGCCATCCAGGACTGCACGCCGGAGCAGTTCGTCGAGCACCTGAACTCGCACGCGCCGCTGCAGGTGATTGCGGGCTATGCGCCCTTCTGTCAGCTTCACGTGCATCGCAACTGGACGTCCACCCGCGGCTCGGTGCTGCCGATCACCGAAGACAACCGCCACCGCCTGCGCAGCGCCTATGAAGCGCGCACCAAGGACGAACTGCCGGTGCTGGTGCGCTGGTTCGAAGGCATCGAGCCGCCGGTGGCGAACTACCTTGTCCCGATTCTGTACAGCCGCGAGCAGATGGCGAAGGAAGGCACGCCGATCCAGGCCGACTGGGGCATCGTCGGCTGCCTGTACACGATGGAGCCCGAAGAGATCCCCATGGTGCCGATCACCATGATGCGCAATGCGCTCGGCGTCGAAGAAGGCGGCTCCGGCGTGCCGCTGGACCGCGAGGCCTATCGGCGCAGCGTGACGTTCTGGGAGCGGCATGCCAACTGGCGGCCCTGACGCGCGCATGGGGTCGACGCCCGACTCGCATACCCCCGACGCGCGGCTCCCGGCGCGGGGCTGGCGCCCTTCCCGTTCGGCGATGCTGCTCCTGGCCGTGGGCTTCTGCGGGGGCTTCGGGGATTGGCTGTGCGGCGCGATCGGCCTCGTCACGCCGGTGCTGATGCTGGGGCCACTGTTCGCCCTCGCCGCAGTCGTGCTGATGCTGACTCTGCTGGTCGGCTGGCTGGGGCTCGCCGCCATGCGCGAGCGGCCGCTGCCGGTGTTGGGCCTTGATCTGCTGTGCCTGCTGCTGGCCGCGACGATCGCGACACAGGGCCCCAGCCTGCAGCAGGGTTTCGCTTGGCGTATTGCCGCGACACCCGAGGCGGACTGGCTGCAGTTGGCCGAGGATGCCCGCGCCTTGGCCAGCGCCTCCGCCGCCGATGGCCTGCTGCCCAAGCGAACGGGCTTCTACGAGAACCGCAGATTCCTGCCCGAGCTGGGCAAGCGCCACGCGTTCATCCAGCCGTGGCTGGATGCCCCCACCAAGCTGTTCATCACCGAGTCGGCGGTTGCCCTCGACTGGGGCAGCGGCCTGGCAGGGCCGATGATGATCGGCATCCATGTCGACCCGGTGAATGACGCCGACGCGCCGCATGCCCTCTACACCACACAGCGCATCCACCCCCGCGTCACCCTGACCTGGGAGTGAGCGCACCCGGCCCCATCAGCGGGTGCCCAGCACTCCAGCCGAGAGCGCCGCGGCATAGTCCGGGTGCAGGCCGATCGTGTTGTGGTCGACGCCCGCAAGCACCCGCAGCTCGGCCTGCTTCGGCGCAAAGGCGCGCTGCAGGGCAGCGGTCCGCTCGGGCCGTACCAGCCGGTCCTGCGCGGCCACCAGCAGGGCCACCGGTGCCCTGACCTCGGCCGCCGCCGCGGCGCTGTCGAAGCGGTCCGCCAGCAGCAGGTCCACCGGTATCCAGGGAAACTGTTCGGAAGCCACGCCCACGAGGCTGTCGAAGGGCGTCACCAGCACCAAGCGCGAGACGGCGCGGTGGCGGGCCAGTTGCATCGCAACACCGCTGCCCAGGCTGCGGCCAACCACCGCCACGCGCGCGTGCCGCGCGGCGACGTGATCGAACACGGTCAACGCGTCGGCGACGAGCGCCGCTTCGCTGGGCTCGCCGCCGCTGCCGCCATAGCCGCGGTAGTGTGGCAGGTAGAGCGCATGCGCCGGAAACGTCGCCGCCAGCTGCGGCAGGGTCAGCGAGACGTCTTCGGCGTTGCCGCCGAAGTAGATGAGGGCGTCGGCGCCGGCCCGCTCGCGCACGCTGAGCTGGATCGGCACGTCCTTCGACTGCAGCCAGGCCTCATGCGCGCCTGCAGCGAGCGCCCGCGGCTGCGGATGGTAGATCAGCGATCGCTGTGCACCGTAGAGCATCGCGCAGGCGGCGCCATAGGCCAGCACGGGCAGGATCAGCAAGGGCAGGAACCAGCGCACGCGCCGGCCAGGGTATCGGCTCATCCGGGCAGTCTACTGGCCGTGCCCCCCCCTCATGAAGACGCGCCCGCGAGTCGAGCGTCAGCGTGGCGGACCGCGCGTGCGAGCCCAGCGCCGTGGCTGCCGCCGCGCGGCCGAGTCCGATCGGACGGACCTCGGCAGAGCTTGCGCTCCCGGATCAAGGCATGAGCGCCCGTAGGGCGGCGGCCCCGACGGCGGTTGCGGCGCGCCGGCCGCACCTCCATCCGCTGGAAGGTCGAAGCGCAGGCAAGGCACAGTCGGCAGCGCATCGGACGGCCGCCTCCCTTCGGATTGAGCCCAGCCCTCGGATTGAGCCCGGCCCTCGTCGGCCGCGCGCAGCCGCGGCTGCACAGGCGCCCCGCTGTCGCGAAACGCGTCCGCGTGCCGTACTTTTGCGATCCGCACAGGAGACTCCCCATGCGCATCCGTCCGAACTCCCCTTTCGCCCCCCTGCTGCTGTTGGCCCTGTTCAGTGTTCCCGTCACCGAGGCCCGCGCCGAGGGCGTGCGCTGGGCGCTGTGCGAACTCGACGCCGGCTGCCGCTTCTGCACCTTGCCGATCACCCACGTGCAGGCCGATCTCGCGCTGTCGGCCCTGGGGCTCATCGGCGACGCCCCCGGCCACACGGTCACGGTGTTCCGCAATCGTGCGGGCGAGTGGACGTGGTACTACGACACCCGCCGTCCTCCGGCTGAACTGCACGCCTACTTCGGGGGCGAGGCTGCCCCGTCGGAGGGTGCCTGCCCGGCGCTTCCGGATGCGCTGCAGCCGCGCGACGGTCGCTGGTCGCTCACGCTCGCGCCGGCACGGTCGAAGAACTGCCCCGCGGGCCTCGATGCGCAGCTGCAGTCGCAGCTGCCGCTGCCGAGCAGCGGCGACGTCCGCTTCGAGCGCCCCTTCGATGCACGCGCCACCCTGCCGGGCGCCGCCTGGGTCCCGGTGGCCCCGAATCGGCTGGTCGGCGCTGTCGCCCCCGCAGGTTCGGACGGATTGCGCGGCACCTACGCCCTGGAAGTCGTCTCCGAAACAGCCATGCGCGGCGAGCTCAAAGTGGTCGCACCGATTCCCGGCCAGGCGAACTGCGAAGTGCAGGTGTCCTTCGACTACCGCCGTGAGGATGCTGCGCCTTGAATGACCGCCGCCGTGCGCGCGGGCGCTGGCCCGGCTCGGCGGGGAGGGGCTGAGGCTCGCTGCCGCCCGCGCACGTTTCTTTGGCGGGCAGGGGCGCACAGTCGCGCGCATGCCCGATGACGCCGCTCTTCGCCCCAGACGCCACCGATCCCTCGCCTGCAATCTATGCACGCTGGCGCTGCTGGCGCAGGCGCTGGCCACTCACGCCATGGCTCAAGACAGTCCGCTGCTGCTCGATGACTTCTCCGACGCGAGCGGTCGCGCGTCGATCGGTACGCGCTGGCAGGGTTTCAGCGATCGCGTGATGGGCGGGCTCTCGCACCTGCAGGCGGGCTACGTCGAGGATGCCGGATCGCGACACCTTCGCATGGTCGGTCGCGTGCGACTCGAGAACAATGGCGGCTTCATCCAGGTGCGCCTGCCACTGGCAGCCAACGGCGGCGACTTCGACGCCAGCGCCTTCCGCGCGCTGCGCGTGGAAGTCCGAGGTGAGCCCGGCGCGTACTGGATCCATCTGCGCAGCGCCGACACGCGATTGCCCTGGGCCTACTACCGGGCGCCAGTCGCGGTGACCGCTGACTGGCGCCCGCTGGACCTTCCCCTCGCGAGCTTCGAAGCCGTTTCAACCACACGCCCCTTGGATGCGCGGAGACTGCGCTCCGTCGCGCTGGTGGCCTACGGCGAGGCCTTCGACGCCGACGTCGAGTTGAGGCGGCTCGAACTCTTGCCCTGAGGCTCTACGCCCGTTCAGCACCCGCTCCTCCGCAGCGCCCGAACGAGACAGGACGGAGCACCCCTCCGCGACGCGTGTCCGTCCGCAGTCGGCCTTCTCACCAGGGCTGGAACTCTGCCAGCAGTGCGCGACGCTTCAGCCGATGGGCGAAGCGCGCCTGCACGCGCGGCTCCGACAGCAGGCGGCCTAGCCACAGCCAGCTGAGGATGGCGGAAGACAGCGCCAGCACACCAAGGCCGGCGCCCCCCTGCGACAGGAAGAACGCGAACCATGCGCCCAGGGCGGCCGTGAGCCACAGCCAGCAGCGGGCGTCTTCGCGCAGGGTCTCCCGCAAGGCCTCCAGGCTTTCTTCGCGACTCACCGCGGCACCCAGTTCAGGGTGGATCGGGCTCAGGAAATCGAAACGTGACATGACCACCTCCGTGTGGGTTGGCCTGGGCCAGACGCGGCAGCCTGCGCCGTGTGACCCACGGCGCGAGGGTCGCCCGGCAACTCATCGCCCACCACCGCCACCACCGCCTCCGCCGCCTCCGGAAGATCCGCCGCCACCGCCGCCGGAGCTGCTGCCCGGCGGGCTGCTGGCCGAGGCGATCGAGCTGTTCAGGCCCGTACCGACTGCCTTGGCCAGGCTGCCGATGTCGTTGAAGCTGCCGCCGCGGTACCAGCGGATCGACTCCGTCGCCGCGGCCGCCGCCGCCGCACCCACGGCCGCGGTGAACTTGGCCGTCCAGGCCTCTTCCACGTCGAGCGCGATGGCGTAGGGCAGCAGGGCCTCGTAGCGTTCGGCATCGAGCCGCGGCGGCTGGTCGGGGCCGGACATCGCCGCCAGCTCATCGCGCTCGGCCACCTTCAGGTACAGCTTCAGGCCTTCGATCTCGTCGAGCAGCCTGCGGCCCTGCGCGGTCGGCGCCTTGACCAGCCAGGCGAAACCGATCACCACCACCAGCATCAGCACGCAGACGCCAATGATCGCCGGCTCGCCCGAGCCGCCGGCGCTGAGGAAGGCGATCACCGCGCCGCAGACTGCGATCACCACGGCCAGCACCGTGTCACCCGTGTTGTTGTTGAAGTGGCTGCGGTGCAGGCGCTTGTGCAGGGCGCGGGCGTGCTCGAGCATCGCCGCCTGCATGTGTTGCGCGGTGCTGCTGCTCTTTTTGAGCTCCAGCTTTGCGCGCCCCGCGGGCAGCAGCTTGCCGAGCAGGCTGCGCACGGTGAAGGGCAGACTCTCGTCCACCGCGACGGGCCCGCGAGACAGGCTCCAGGTGTCGCCGAACATCAGGCCCTTCTCGCGCTCGATCTCGGCCGCACCGGCCACCGCACCGGCCAGCAGATCGGCGGTGAGGCAGCGCGGGTCGTAGCTCATGCGCTTGAGATAGCGAAGTTCGCCCGGCGAACGCTCCGCCGGTGGCTGATAGCGGGCGATGACCACGCCGGCTTCGGGATCGCGCCCGACCGCGCGCCAGCGCCAGACGCACCAGGCCAGCAGCACGCCGAGCGTGGCCAGCGCGACCAGCAGGCCGCGATTGTCCTGCAGCAGCCAGCCGACGCGCTCTGTGCGGGTGGGCGCAGCCACCAGCCCCTTGGGAAAGCCCAGCGCGATGGTCAGGCCTTCGCCCGGCGCCAGCGGTGCCGTCAGCGTCCAGCGGGCGATGCCCGGCGAGACCACCTCGCCGCGCGCATCGCTACCCTTCGCGCCCTGCAGGCCGGTGTAGGCATCGAGACGCATGGTGCCGGGGTCGACCACCGCCGGCAGGCGCACCTCGACGCTGCCCTGCTCGATCGGGAAGGCCCAGCCGGTGCCGATCGCGTTCCAGTACAGCTCGTCATGGGCCTCGAAAAAGCCGAGCTGGCGGGTGGTGCGGTAGCGCAGGCTGAACTCGAACTCGCGCGGCAGGCCCGGCAGGAAGTCGTCGCCGCCGGTGTTGATGCGAACGCCGTTGTCCCTGCCTTCCGTGAACCACGGCTCGGGCTGGCCGTCACGCTCGACGCCCAGCACCTGCAGATCGACCACCACCGCATTGCCGTAGCGGTCGCGGTAGCGGGTCGGGAAGTCGCGGTAGATGCCGCGGCGGATCTGCTGGCCTTCCGCGCGCAGACGAATGTGCTCGGCGACTTCGATGCTGCCGTCGCTGCGAATGTCGACCTCGACGCGGTAGTCGAGGATGCGCTCCTGCGCGGCGGCCGGCAGCGTGCAGGCGAGCAGCAGCACTGCGATCAGAACGCGAAGCCCGCTCATGACAGCCGCACCTGCGCCGGCGCGCGCTCGCCCTCGCGGGCCTGGAAGAACTCGGCGCTGGCAAAGCCGCCGAGGCGCGCGACGAAGGTGTCCGGCAGCTTCTGGGTGGCGTCGTTGTAGTCGCGCACCGCGCCGTTGTAGAAGCGCCGCGCGTACTGCAGGTGCTCTTCGATCGCCGAGAGCGCCTTCTGCAGGGCCAGGAAGTTCTCACTGCTGCGCAGCGCCGGATAGGCCTCGCCCAGGGCGAAGACCTGACCCAGCGCCTGCTGCAGACGGGTCTCGACCTCACCCAGCGCGGCCGCGCCCTGCCCGCCGCTGACCTGCAGGCCCAAGGCCTGGGCGCGCAGCTCGCTGACCAGGGCGAAGGTGGAGCGCTCGTGTTCGGCCGCGGCCTGGGCCACGCTGACCAGCTGCGGCACCAGGTCATGGCGACGCACCAGCTGCACGTCGATGTCGGCCCAGGCCGTGCGCACCTGGTTGCGCAGGCGCACCAGCCGGTTGTAGGCGGCCAGCGCCCAGAGCGCGGGCAGGACCAGCACGAGCAGCAGGCTCCACAGCATCCCGGCATCCTCCTTTGGAACGTTCGCGGTGCACTGACCGCGCAGTATGCAATGCGTGACGGGGCGCAAAGCGCACGCTGCCGCGACGGGCGCAGCAGGGGGACATCCGGCGCCGGCGGCCGCACAATCGCCGCATGTCCGGCACCCCCATCAAGGGCCGCGGCGCGGCCAGCAATCGCGAAGGGCGCTTCGAGTCGGTGCGCGTCGAGGCCGAGGACGACGGCTGGCCGGGCGATGCCGAGGGCGAGGACCTCCAGCCCGCACGGCCGCGCACCACGGTCAGCGAGGAGCGCGCGCGCAGCATCCTGAGCCACAACGACTCGCCGGACATTCCCTTCGAGCATTCCATCAACGTCTATCGCGGCTGCGAGCACGGCTGCGTCTACTGCTATGCGCGGCCCAGCCACGGCTATCTCAACCTCTCGGCAGGCCTCGATTTCGAGACCCGGCTGTTCGCCAAGACCAATGCCGCCGCACTGCTGCGCGCCGAACTGGGCAAGCGCAGCCATCGGGTCAGCCCGATCAACCTCGGCGCGAATACCGACCCCTACCAGCCGATCGAGCGTCAGTACCGCCTGACCCGCGAGGTGCTGGAGGTGCTGCTGGAGACGCGCCATCCCTGCACCATCGTCACCAAGAACGCCGGCGTTGAGCGCGATCTCGATCTGCTGCGCGAGCTCGCCGCGCAGCGCCTGGTCTTCGTCGCGGTCTCGGTGACCACGCTCGACAATCGCCTCGCCGCCAAGCTGGAGCCGCGCGCCAGCGCGCCGCGTCGTCGGCTCGAGGCCATCGCCCGGCTCAGCGCGGCCGGCGTGCCGACCGGCGTGTTCGCCGCGCCGCTGATTCCGGCGATCAATGATCCCGACCTCGAGGGGATTCTGGAGCGCGGCCGCGCGGCCGGTGCGCTGTACGCGAACTACACCGTGGTGCGCCTGCCGCACGAGGTGAAGGATCTGTTCCGCGAATGGCTGGAACTGCACTTTCCGCAGCGCGCCGCGCACGTGATGAACCTGATCCGCGACATGCGCGGCGGCCGCGACAACGACCCGCGCTTCGGCGCGCGCATGCGCGGCGAGGGCGCCATCGCCAAGCTCATCCACGCGCGCTTCGAACTGGCCCGCAAGCGCCTGGGCTTTCTGCACCGTGACCAGATCGAACTCGACTGCAGCCGCTTTGAGCCGCCGCGCGCCGAATCCGCGCAGGGCGAGCTGTTCTAGCGCGCCGCGCACCGCCCACCGTTTGGGAGGAGCCCAGTCGCCGCACGCATTCGCAGGGCCAGCCGCGATGCGCGGCGCCGAACGCGCGGGGATCAGTACACGCCCGACTTCAAGCTGCGCCCGTCGGCAAGCGTGATCTCACGCGGCAACCATTCGACGCTGAAGCGCCCGGGCGCACCCGCCACGAAGGCCCGCTCCTGCTCACTGATCGCGCGCTGCTGCACGCAGTCGAAGTCGCGAACCTCGTGGGCCGTGAGCGGCTGCTGCGCGCTGATCTCGAAATAGCAGAGCGACAGCCCCAGCGGGCTGTCCCGATCCCGCGCGCGCAGGGTGCCGGCCAGATGCACCACATCCTGGGCGCTGCGATTGCGCACGCGCAGACTGAGGCGCATGCGCTCGCCGCCGCCCTGGATGCGCGGTCCTACAGGCTTGGCCCCACCGACTTCCGAGCCGCTGCCGCCGCGACGCGTGTCAATGCTGGCACGCAGGATTTCAACGCTGACGAGCGCGCGCAGCGGCGCCAGTGCGGCCTCGCGTTCGCTCTCCCTGCCCTGCTGCGCGACGGCCTCCTGCGCTAGGCGCGCCTCCCACCGTTTCTCCAGCTCGATGGCCTCGGCGAAGGTGCGCGCACTGAAGGGCATGTCCGGATCGCCCATACCGGCCGGCAGGTAGTCGCCATTGCTGCGCTTCACGTAGGCCTCGACCCGCGCACGATCTTCGGGCGCCAGCCTGGCCAGCGACGCTTCGACCGAAGACAGGTCCGTGCTGCCGAAAGGCAGCTCGGTGCGCAGCGGGTCGCGGCTGCAGCGCGCCCCCCAAATCACCACCGCGAGCAAGGCGAGTACCAGCAAAAGATTGCGTGCAGTCATTCCCGTCTCCGTGACGGCGTGATCGAGTTTGCGCAAGTGCCGACGCGCTTCGCGCGCGCTGCTGCGGGCTGACAGGCCGTGCGGCGTACTCAGCCCGCACTGGCATAGGCGAGCCGGATCCAGCCAAGCAGTGCCTCGTCGATCTCCGAAGCCTCGGCGATGCGCGTAGTGGCCTGGCACATTCCGCCCGGCGGCAGCACCTTGAGCCGCGCATCCTCGGGCAGGGCCCGGCAGTTCAGTCCGATCTCGATCTGCTTGGCCGTTGCCGGGCCAACCATGGCGAACTGCTTCTTGCGGCGCAGACTGAGATAGGACTTCTTGGGCGCGATCTCGAACTCACCCAGCGCCCCCAAGCGGGTCATCAGCGCTTCGTGCAGCGGTCGCAGGCCGGCCTTGTTGCCGGCATAGAGCGCGTCGAGCGGATCGCCTTCCACCCTGGCCACCGACTTCGGCGCAGGGCCGTCGAGCACGGGCAGCGGCTTGCCCTGCAGTGAGACCACGGTATTGGCGTCTCCGTAGCCCAGCCCGAAACGCTCCATCAGCCAGCTGCGCTTTTCGCCGTGCTTGCTGAGCCCGCACTCCTGCAAGGCGGCATACAGCTGCTCGAGAGAATGCCCGCTGCGCGATTGGATGTTTTTCAGCTGGGTGATGAGGGCAGCGGCGGGATCGGCCATGGGAGTCTCCATCAGGACTGGCCGCGCGAGACTGCGCCCGCCGCACGGGGATACGCAAGGCTCGCTTGCCAAATGCCCGAGCGCAGCTTCCAATCACCCGATCGCCACGTCCGGAATCCTCATGCGCGATCAAGCTCTGTTCCTGCTGGCCTGTCTTGCTCCGGGGCTTGCGCCGGCTGAGGTGCTGTCCTCTTCCGCCACCGGCTTCGTGCTCGAGCAGCGCATCGAGGCGCCCGTGAGCCCGGAGCGCAGCTGGCAGGCGCTGGTCGGCGAGGTCGATGCCTGGTGGCCGCGCGACCATACCTGGTGGGGGGCGGCCTCCACGCTGAGCATCGAGCCCCGGGCGGGCGGATGCTTCTGCGAGCATGCAGGCGCGCGATCGGCGGAACATCTGCGCGTGGTTTTCGTCGACGCACCGAACCGGCTTCGCCTGCTGGGCGGGCTGGGCCCGCTGCAGGGCATGGGCCTGCAGGGTTCGCTGGAATTCGACATCGCCCCCCGCGACGACGGCGGCAGCACGATTCGCATGCGCTATACGCTTGGCGGCTACAGCGCCACCGATCTGTCGGAGTTCGCGCCCGTGGTCGATCGCGTGCAGGGGCAGCAGCTGGAGGGGCTGCGCGCGCATCTCGAAGCCGAAGGCTGAGAGCCCCCGGCCCCAAGGCCTGCGGTCGCGCGCATGCAGCACACGCCCGCAAACCGCCGCTTGCGGAGGGCGCGCTTGAATTCACCGCAGCCAGCCCCCAGCCCTGCGGGCTGTGCCGGCATTTGCCTGCGCGCCTGCCATCGGACAACTCATGGAACTGCTGATCCTGCTTGGCCTGATCCTGCTGAACGGCGTGTTCGCCGCTTCGGAGATGGCTCTCGTTTCCTCGCGCAGCGCGCGCCTCGCGGCCCGCGCCCAGAGCGGCAGCCGTGGGGCACAGGCGGCGCTGAAGCTCAGCGCGGATCCGTCGATCTTCCTGTCGACCGTGCAGGTCGGCATCACCACCATCGGTATCTTGAGCGGCGTTTTCGGTGAGAACGCGATTGCCGAGCGCCTCATCGGAGTCTTCGAGCAGATGCCGCTGATCGCCGCCCACAGCGAGCTGCTGGCTACCATCTGCATGGTCATCGTCGTGACTTACTTCCAGGTCGTCATCGGCGAGATCGTCCCAAAGCGACTGGCCCTGCTGGCGCCGGAGCGTTTCGCCAGCTTCGTCGCGGCACCGATGAGCCTCCTTGCGAAAATCGCGCACCCGCTGGTCAGCCTGTTCAGCCTGTCAAGCAACCTGCTGTTGCGCTTGCTCGGCGCCAACCGCAGCGATGAGCCGGCGGTCAGCGAGGAGGAGATCCGCACCATGATCGCCCAGGGCGCAGCCAGTGGCCTTTTCAAGCCAGTCGAGCAGACCATGGTCGGCAACGTGTTCCGCCTGGACGACATCGAGGTGCGCGCGATCATGACCCCGCGCGTGGACATCCGCTGGCTCGACGTCGAAGACCCCCACGAAGTCAACCACGCGGTGCTGCGCGAGGGCCGCCATCAGACCCTGCCGGTGGCTCGCGGCAGCCTTGATGAGGTGCTGGGCCTGCTGGACGCCAAGGACTACCTCGCGCGCTGCCTTGAGGGCCAGCCGCCTTCGCTGGAAGTCGCCCTGCACCCGCCGGTCTACGTGCCCGAGTCGATCAGCCCCTTCCAGCTGCTGGAGACCCTGCGCCGCAAGCGCAGCCATCTGGCCTTGGTGGTCGACGAGTACGGCAGTATCGAAGGCCTGGTCAGCCTGACCGACCTGCTCGAAGCCCTGGTGGGCGAGTTGCCGGAGCGCGGCGCCGAGCCCGGCGATTCGGCCGTGCAGCGCGAGGACGGCTCCTGGCTGATCGACGGCATGCTCGCCATCGACCGGGTCGAGGAGTTGCTGGGTGGCGATCTCAGACTTCAGCGGGACGAGGCCGATGTGCACACCCTGGGCGGCCTGGTCATGCACCTGCTTGGCCGGGTGCCGCAGGTTGGCGCGATCGTCGAGCTGCCTGGACTGCGCATCGAGGTGGTCGACATGGACGGCAACCGCGTCGACCGCCTGCTGCTGTCGCGCAGCGCCACGCCCGCGGTGCCGTCCGACTTCGATTGCTGAGCAGCGCTCTGCAGCGCCGGGCAGGACGGCGCTGGTTTCTCCCGCGCAGCGCTAGCGCGCTTCGAAGCGCAGATCGATCGGTGCGCCGCCGCCCGCGGGTACCACCTCCATGCGCGCGTAGACCCAGTCGTCGGCGCCCTCGGGCAGATCGGCACGGACCTCCAGCACGGCCTCGCCGCGGGGCCCTTGCAGGGGAATCGACAGCCGTGCATCGCCACGACCCTGATGGTCGATCTCGATCCGGCCCTGCGGCAGCCAGCCCGCCTCCACCGGCTCCCCCAGCAGGGCGCGCACCTCGGCTGAGGCCTGCGCACGGCGCAGCGGCTCCTGGTAGACCTCGGCTTCGCCAAGCGCGGCATCGACCAGCCAAGCCAGGCCGGCAGCGCCGGCGCCGAGCAGCAGCAGGAGCACGAGGCAACCCGCAGGGATCCACCACAGCCAGCGCCGCCCGCTGCGGGATGGCGCGTCGTTCAAGTGTGCTGCCATGCCGATCTCCCGATCGCCGTCACTACAGCCTAGGCAGGGTCGCGGCGATCACGCGCCTGGCCGCCGTTGCGGCATCGACGCGCGCGCTGTACGAGACAAGCGGGCACGTCCGGCGTCGTGGCGCGGTCCGCATGCGGACTCACTCCAGCGCGAGATTGAAGCCCGATTCCTGCAGCAGTTCCTGTTCGGTAGCGAGATCGGCGCGCGACAGCGGGTGCTGCAGCAGCCAGCTCGCCGGCAGCTTGAGCCGCAGGCCGCGCTCGCTCGCCTCGGCGCTGAACTGCGCCAATCCCGCCGGATCGTGGCTGCGATGCAGCAGCACCGCGAGCCGCAGCAACACCACGCAGCGCAAGGTCGTCAGCGGATCGCGGCCGCCGGCGCCGACCTGCACCGACTTGTGCATGCCGCGACGCTGTGAGCGCACCAGCGCGGCGAGGAACTGCTGCTCCTGGTTGGAGAAGCCGGCGATGTCGGAATGCTCGATCAGGTAGGCGCCGTGCACGTGATGCTGGCTGTGTGCGATGGCCTGGCCGATCTCGTGCACGCGCGCCGCCCAGGCCAGGCTCAAACGCTCGTCCTCGCCCAGTTTCCAGGCGGTGGCGACCTCGTCGAACAAGGCCAGCACGGTGGCCTCGACGCGTGCGGCCTGGGCAGCATCCACCCCGTAGCGCTGGGCCATGGCCTGGATGGAACCATCGCGCGGATCGCGCAGAGCCACGCGTCCCAGCATGTCGTACAGAACGCCCTCGCGCATCGCCGTCTGCGCGACCTTCATCTGGGAGAGGCCCAGCTCGTTGAAGGCTGCCTCCAGGACCAGCACGCCGCCGGCGATCACCGGTCGGCGTTCCTCGGAGAGTTCGGGCAGCTGGATGCCATCGATTTCCTCGAAGCCGAGCAGCGCCTCGCGCACGGCGGTGAGGCCTTCGAGGGTGATCTCGCCGCGGCCGAGCTTCATGCCCTTGATGATCTTGCCGATCGCCTTGACCGTGCCGGAGGAGCCGATCACGTCCTTCCAGCCGCGCGCCCGGTAGATCGAGGCGAACTGCTGGAACTCGGCCGAGATCTCGGTGAGGCCTTCCTTCCAGCGCTTGCGCGAGAGCCGGCCGGCACCGAAGAAGCGCCGCGTGGTCGCCACGCAGCCCATCTGCAGGCTTTCGCGCTCCAGCGGCTCGAAGCCCTCGCCGATGATGAACTCGGTGCTGCCGCCGCCGATGTCGATCACCAGCCGGCGACTGCTCCTCGGCGGCAGGCCCTGGGCCACGCCGAGGTAGATGAGGCGCGCCTCCTCGCGGCCGGAGACCACCTCGATACGATGGCCCAGCGCAGTCTGCGCCGGCACCAGGAAGGACTGCGGGTTGCGCAGCTGACGCACGGTGTTGGTGGCGATCGCGCGGACCCGGTTGTGCGGAATGTTGCGCAGGCGCTGGCCCATGCGCTCCAGGCATTCGAGCGAGCGCCAGAGCGCCTCCGGCGTGAGTTCGCCGCGCTCGGTCAGACCTGAGGCGGTGCGCACCGATTCGCGAAGGCGGTCCACCACCCGCAGCTGGCCGAGGGTGTGGCGGGCCACGATCATGTGGAAGCTGTTCGAGCCGAGATCGACCGCGGCCAGCAGTTCGTTCTCGGCGAGGCCCGCGGTATCGGCCTTGAGCAGGGTCTCGGGCATGCGCGGATCCTTCAGTGGCACAGCAGGGCAAGCAGGAACTGCTGGGCCGAATGCGGCATCTCGTCCGCGCCTGGCTCGATGCGCGCGTAGCTGCCGTCCGAGTTGAGCTCCCAGGCCTGGGTGTTGTCGCGCAGATAGTTCTCCAGCTCCTCGGTGCGCACGCGCTCGGCCAGGCTGGGATCGAGGATCGGGAAGCAGGTTTCGATGCGGCGCAGCAGGTTGCGCTCCATCCAGTCGGCGCTGGACGCGAAGAGCTCCGGCTCGCCAGCGTTGGCGAACCAGTAGATGCGGCTGTGCTCCAGGAAACGGCCGATGATCGAGCGCACCCGGATGTTCTCGGAGACGCCCTTGACGCCGGGTCGCAGACCACAGGCCCCGCGCACGATCAACTCCACCTTCACCCCCGCCTGGGAGGCGTGGTACAGCGCGCGGATCACCCTGGGCTCATTGATGGCATTGAGCTTGGCGATGATGCCGGCGGGCTTGCCGGCGCGGGCATTGGCAGCCTCGCGCTCGATCTTCTTCAGGAGCCCGGGGTGCAGGGTGAAGGGCGACTGCAGGATGCGCTTCAAGCGGATTGCCGGCGCCAGGCCCGACATCTGCTGGAACAGCAGGTGCACGTCCTCGCCGATGTCGGGGTTGGCGGTGATCAGGCCGATGTCGGTGTAAAGCTTGGCCGTGCCGCTGTGGTAGTTGCCGGTGCCGAGATGCACGTAGCGCTGCAGCTTCCTGCCCTCGCGGCGCACGATCAGCAGCATCTTGGCGTGGGTCTTGTAGCCGACCACGCCGTACACCACCTGCACGCCGGCCTCCTGCAGGCGATCGGCGAGGCGCAGGTTGGCCTCTTCATCGAAGCGCGCGCGCAGCTCGATGACGACGGTGACATCCTTGCCATTGCGCGCCGCCTCGATCAGCGAACTCACCAGTGGCGAGTTGTGGCCGGTGCGGTACAGGGTCTGCTTGATCGCCAGCACATTGGGGTCATGGGCAGCGGTCTTCACCAGATCAAGGATCACCCCGAAGCTGTCATACGGGTGGTGCAGCAGCACGTCGCCCCGACGCACCACCTCGAACAGTTCCTCGCCGGTTTCGTGCGGGTGCAGGCGTGGCTTGAACGGTGGGAACTTGAGGTCAGGCCGATCGACCATGTCGTAGACGGCGGTGACGCGGTTCAAGTTGACCGGGCCGTTGATGCGGTAGATCGCCGACTCCGGCAGCTCGAAGTGACGCAGCAGTTGCTTGACGATGGGCTTCGGACAGGTGTCGGCGATCTCCAGCCGCACCGCGTGCGAATAGCCGCGACCCACGAGCTCGTCGCGCAGCGCCGAGGCCAGATTCTCCACTTCGTCCTCATCGACGAACAGCTCGGAGTTGCGGGTCACCCGGAACTGGTAGGTGCCTTTCACCGTCATGCCGGGGAAGAGGTCCTCGACGAAGGCCGAAAGCACCGCCGACAGCAGCACGAAGTCGTGGCTGCCGCCCGAGACGCTCTGCGGCAACTGGATGATGCGCGGCAGCGAGCGGGGCGCGCGCACTAGGGCCAGGCCACCGCTGCGGCCGAAGGCATCCTGACCCTGCAGCACCACCACCAGGTTCAGGCTCTTGTTGAGGATGCGCGGGAACGGATGCGCGGGGTCGACCGCCAGCGGCGACAGCACCGGGGTGATCTCGCTGTCGAAGTAGTCCTTCAGCCAGCGCTTCTGCTTGGCGCTCCAGGTGTCACGGGTGAGGATGCGGATGCCGGCGTCGTTCAGAGCCGGACGCAGGGTCTCGTTCCAGTAGCGGTATTGGGCATCGACCAGCTCGCCGGCGCGCGCGTAGATCTGCGCCAGAGCGGCGCCGGGCGCGATGCCGTCGGCCATGCCGCCGCCGCCGAAATCCTGCTGGTGGCGGATGGCGGCGACACGGATCTCGAAGAATTCATCGAGGTTGGTGCAGCTGATGCACAGATAGCGCAGGCGCTCCAGCAGGGGCACGCGCTCGTCCATGGCCTGCGCCAGCACGCGGAAGTTGAACTCGAGCTGGGAGAGCTCGCGGTTGATGTAGAGCGACGGATCGGTGAGATCGCGGTCCTGGGCCATGGCGATGGGTTCTGTGCGGAGTCGGCGGGGCGCGTGGCGCCAAGGGTTCCCATGATGCCGCAAGTGCCGGCGCGGGATTCAGGGGTTCCAGACTTCGGGGCCTGAACGGTGCTCGCGGCCCCCTTTCAGACAGCGCCTCGCTCGATCCGGTGCCGCGCATCGAAGACGCAGCAGAAGCGGCTGCCGACACCGACCTCGCTGTCGATCGCGAGCTGCGCCTGGTGCAGCTGCAGGATGTGCTTGACGATGGCGAGCCCCAAGCCGGTGCCGCCGGAGTCGCGTGAGCGGCTCGAAGACACGCGGTAGAAGCGTTCAGTCAGCCGCGGCAGATGCTGGGGCGCGATGCCCGGCCCGGTGTCGACCACGCACAGGCTGACGCCTCCGGCCGCCGCGGGGTGGAACTCGACACGGACGCGACCGCCCTCCGGCGTGTAGCGCACGGCGTTGACGACCAGGTTCGAGAACGCGCTGTGCAGCTCCTTGGTCGAGCCCAACAGGTCGCAACCGGCGCGGTCGTCGATTTCGATGCGATGACGGCCGAGGCTCATGGCCTCGGCCTCGCTGCGCAGGGCGGACAGCATCGAGGGCATGTCGACCCGCTCGTGCGGCAGCGACTCGCGCGATTCCAGCCGTGACAGGGTCAACAGGTCCTCGACGATCTGGGTCATGCGACCCGATTGACGGCGCATTTCCGAGAGCATGCCCGACCACTCGGGCACGTCCTCCGGCTCGATCATGTCGAGGTAGCCGTGCAGCACGGTCAGCGGCGTGCGCAGCTCGTGCGAGACGTTGGCCACGAAGTCCCGGCGCACCTGCTCCAGATGCAGCAGCTTGCTGATGTCGCGGGCGATCAGCAGCTGCTCCTCGGGCGTGTATTCGAGCAGGCGCATCGACAAGCGCAGACCCTCGGCGCCGGTGCCCTGGACGTCGATCAGCGGTTCGGCGGCGCCAGCCTCCAGCCAGGCGGTGACCTGCGGCGAGCGCACCAGATTGCTGAACCGACTGCCGATGTCCTTGGGATAGGACAGGCCCAGCAAGTGTTCGCTGGCTTCGTTGAACCACTCGATGCGCTGCTCGCGGCGGCTCAGCACCACCACCGCATCGGGCAGCGCCGCCGCGGCCTGCCGGAAGGCGCGCAGGGTGCCGAGCAGGCGCCGCTTGCGCTCGCGGTTCTCGCGCTGGCGCAGGTGGAGCACCCGGGCCAGCTCGGCGAACACGCCCTGGGCATCCGGCCGCTGCAGCCACTCGCGGCGATTGAGCTGGCCCAGCAGGGCGTGCAGCTGGGCGTAGTGCCAGACCAGAACGCCGAGCAGACCCGCGCACAGCACAGGCCATGGATGTCCGGTC
The DNA here is from genome assembly GCF_900101825.1 of Aquimonas voraii. Taxonomy (GTDB): domain Bacteria; phylum Pseudomonadota; class Gammaproteobacteria; order Xanthomonadales; family Xanthomonadaceae; genus Aquimonas; species Aquimonas voraii. Next base: position 199,866 of record NZ_FNAG01000001.1, on the reverse strand, counting down.
AGAAGCCCCAGCAGAAGGCTGCCGAGCACCACAGCAGCAAGGCGCCCGGCGGTGTGCTGCCAGGCGCGCTTGAGGGTGGCGGGCGTGGGGAGTCGCGTCTTGCGCACGGACGGCCGGGCAGCGGAGGTCCGCGCAAGCTTACGCCGGCCAGGCACGGCAGATCAGACGTCGGTGGAGAATCGGTAGCCGGCGCCGCGCACGGTCTGCACCAGACCATCCAGCCCGTGCGGCTCGAGCGTCTTGCGCAGGCGGCGGATGTGCACGTCGACCGTGCGCTCCTCCACATAGACGTTGCCGCCCCAGACGTGGTCCAGCAGCTGGGTACGGCTGTAGACGCGCTCGGGATGGGTCATGAAGAAGTGCAGCAGGCGGTATTCGGTCGGGCCGATGTGGATTGGCGTCTCGCCCGCGTAGACGCGGTGCGCGGCGCCGTCAATGCGCAGACCGCCGACTGCAACGCTGCCGTCCTCCTCGTCCCCGCGCGAGCGGCGCATCACGGCCTTGATCCGGGCCAGCAGCTCGCGTGCCGAGAAGGGCTTGACCACGTAGTCATCGACGCCGGCTTCGAGCCCGCTGACGCGGTCGTTCTCCTCGCCGCGCGCGGTCAGCATGATGATCGGCACCTCGCGGGTCAGACCTTCCTTGCGCAGCCGGCGGGCGAACTCGACGCCACTCATGCCGGGCAGCATCCAGTCGAGCAGGATCAGGTCGGGGATCCGGCTGACGATGGCGGCCTGCGCTTCGCGGGCGTCGCCGGCGTGGACGGGGTCGTACTCGGCCTTGCGCAGGGCGAAGGCCACCATGTCGCGGATGGCGGGCTCGTCGTCGACGATCAGAATCTGCTTCTGCACGGGGCGTCCTTCAAGGTTTTCAGCCGCCGGCAAAGTAGATAACAGTTTTATGTCCCTGGCGTGACAGCCGCCGGGGCACCGAAACCGAAGCCGCGATTGCTGCCCGGCTCGCGCCCGGCGCGGTAGCCGCGCTCACGCAGCTCCAGCACCACCGGGGTCAACTCGGCGATGCGCGCATCGATGCGCGAGCGCTGGTAATAGTCGAGGTCGTCGCGCTGCTTGAGCGCCTGCAGCTGGTTGAGCGCATCCTCGGCGCGACCGGAGAGATAGGCCGCTTCGGCGTGGGCTTCGGAGGCACGGACCTTGTCGCCGGCCAGCTCGCTGGCGCGACCGAAACTGCGCTGCAGAGCGATGTCTTCGCCCGCCGACAACAGCAGCGGCCGCAGAACCGCCTGCGCGCGGCGTCCCTGCGTCTCTCCACCGCTGCGGATCAGCGCCTCGGCATAGCTCAGGCTCACCGGCCGGCTGCGTGGGTGCGCCTCGTAAAGCGCCTGGAACACCGCTTCGGCCTCCTGCTGGCGACCGCCCAGGTGCAGGGCTTCGGCTCGCGCCAGGTCCAGCCAGTAGCCCGGTGGCGCCTGCTCGATGCCCGCCAGCTGTGCGAGCGCGCCGGCCGAGTCGCTGGTCCGCGCCAGTGCCAGCGCGTAGCCGTAGCGCTCCGGGTCGGACAGCCCTTCACCGTGGGCCGCGGCGCGCTTGGCGAACTCGTCCAGCGCCTGCGCCGGGCTGTCTGCGCTCAGCACCCGCAGACGCGCCTGCACCCAAGGGAACAGGGCGCGGCTGGGCTGGGCGTCGAGGCCGGCGGCGGAGAAATGGCGCTCGGGCAGCAGCGGGTTCAGCGGACTGTCGTCAAGGCGTGGCGGCGGCTGGAAGCCGAGCGGAATGCGGCTGCCCTCGGCGCGGCCTTTGGCCTCGCTGATGCGGCTGCTGGTCACCGGATGGGTGCGCAGGAACTCCGGCGCCTCCTGCTCACCGATGGTCGAACGCAGGGTGCGGTGCATGCGCCCGAAGAAGTCCGCCATGGCCATCGGCTGATAGCCCGCGCGCGCCAGCGTGAGGATGCCGATGCGGTCGGCTTCGTACTCGTTGCTGCGCGTGTGGTTGATCTGGCGCTGCTGCATCAGCGCAATGCCGCTCATGATCGCCGCCTGGGTGGCATTGCCGGCGCTGTTGCCGCCGGCGCTCTGCGCGGCGGCCACCGCGCCCAGTGTGGCCAGCAGAATCGGCAGGGCGTCCTTCTGCTGGCGCTCGACGGCGCGCACGATGTGGCGCTGGGTCACGTGGGCGATTTCGTGGGCCAGCACGGCCGCCACCTCGTCCTCGCTCACGGCCGTCAGCACCAGGCCGGAGTTCATGCCGATGTAGCCGCCAAGGGTGGCGAAAGCGTTGATGTCGCGCGCACGCATCCAGAAGAAGGTGAAGTCCTGCTGCGGCCTTTCGCTGACGCCGGCGAGACGCTGGCCCAGTGCGTTCAGGTACTCGTCGAGCAGGGGATCTTCGAGCAGCATGCCGTAGGCGCGCAGCTCGCGACGGGTGTACTCGCCGTACATCGTCTCTTCGGCCGGGGTGATCAGGCTGCCGGCCGAGGAGCCCATGTCGGGCAGATCCAGTGGATCGCGCGTCTGCGCGGAGGCACCGGCGGCCAGCACGAGGGCGGCGGGCAAGAGCATCAGGCGGAGGCGTCGGACGAGTCGCAGCGGCGGGGCCATGGGCCGGATTCCTGGGAGGCAGCAGATGGGCATCTTGGACGGCGGCGGGTGGCGCGGGGTTAACCCGCCGTAAAGGCCTACGCTCGCTTCAGGCGCCGTGGCGGAACACGATCAGGTACATCAGCACCACGTTGGCCGCCAGCAGCAGCAGGGCCGTCGGCACCTGCACGCGGATGACCGCGTAAGGGTCGCGCAGTTCCAGCAGCGCCGCCGGCACCAGATTGAAGTTGGCAGCCATCGGCGTCATCAGGGTGCCGCAATAGCCCGAGAGCATGCCGATCGCGGCCATCGAGGCCGCATCCGCACCATGCAATTGCACCAGCAGCGGCAGGCCGATGCCGGCGGTCATCACCGGGAACGCCGCGAAGGCATTGCCCATGACCATGGTGAAGCCGGCCATCCCCAGCGCGTAGGCCAGCACCACCACGAAGCGGTTGTCCACCGGAATCCAGGCACGTACCAGCTCGGCCACTGCCTCCCCCACCCCTGCGGCGGCGAACACGCTGCCCAAGGTGGCGAGCAGCAGCGGCAGCAACGCTGCCCAGCCGATCGCATCGACCAACCCACGCGAATGCTCGACCGCGCGCAGCGGTGATGTCCGCGTCAGCCCGCAAGCGGCCAGCAGCGCCAGCAGGCAGGCGAGCCCGAGACCGACCTGGGTGATCATTTCGCTGCCGAACAGTCGCCACTCTCCCCACCCGACCCCGGCGCCAAACAGCACGACGGCCACGGTCACCAGGGGGATGACCAGGGCCGGCGCGAACAGGCGATGACCCAGGCGGGCTGCGGACTCCGCGACCTGCTCCGGCGCCACCGGCTCGACCCGGCCGGCGCGCACCCCGCCGAAACCCGCCAGCAAGGCCAGCGCAACCACCACGCCGCCCATCCACGCCGCCGGCAGTCGATCACCCACCAGAAACGCCACGGCCAGCAGCCCCCAGAAGGCCGCGGTCATCGCCCGACGGGGATTTGCCCGATCAAGCGCGGACAGCCAGGCGATGCGTGCCACGAACAGGCCGGCCAGCAGGTAGATCAGCGGCAACGAGATCATCGCGACGCCTCGACGGCTGCGCGCGCGGCTTCGCGCGCCAGCCGCGCATCCAGCCGCAGCAGTCGCCCGCCATGGATGGCGAACGCGCACAGGGCCGTCGGAATGCCCCAGAGGGCGATCTCGATCGGCTGCAGCTCGATGCCGTTGTCCGCGAAGAAGCTCTGCATCAGCAGCACCGCACCAAAGGCGATGAACACGTCCTCGCCGAAGAACATGCCGACGTTGTCGGTGCCCGCGCAGAGCGCGCGCAGGCGCTCGCGCTCGGCCGCCGGCAGCAGGCCATGGCGGGATTCGGCCGCCGCTTCCGCCATCGGCGCCAGCAGCGGGCGCACCGTCTGCGGATGACCGCCCAGGCTGTGCAGGCCGATCATCGACAGGAGTTGCCGCAGCGCGAGATAGAACAGCAGGAGTCGTCCAGCGGTCGCGGCGCGCAGGCGAACGATGACGGTTTGCACGTGCTGTTTGAGACCATGCCGCTCGAGTACGGCGATCACCGGCAAGGTCAACAGCAGCAGGGCGAGAAAGCGATTCTTGACGAAGGCCGTGCCCAACAGCTCCAGGGTGGCGACCGGCTCGATGCCGGCCAGCAACGCGGTGGCGAAACCGGCGCCGACCACTACCAGGGCCGGGTTCAGGCGCAGGGCAAAGCCGAGGACGACCAGTCCAACACCCACCAGAGGCAGAAGATTGGCGCTTGAACTCACGGCGCGGCGATCTCCACACCCGCTGAGGCGAGACTCGCGCGCAGTCGCCGCGCGAAGTCGACCGCATCCGGTCGATCGCCGTGCAGGCAGAGGGTCTCGGCCTCGACCCGCACCACTTCGCCGCTGCGAGCCAGCACTTCGCTGCGGGCGATCAGGCCCAGCACCTGCGCCTCGGCGGCGGCGAAGTCGTGCAGCACCGCCCCCGGCAGCGCGCGCGGCGTGAGACTGCCGTCGGATTCATAGGCCCGCTCGGCGAAGGCCTCGCCCACCACCTGCAGGCCCTGAGCGCGACCGGCTTCAAGCAGGGCGCTGCCGGCCAAGCCATAGAGCTTGAGCTGCGGATCGAAGTCCCGCACCGCTCGGGCGATGGCGTCGGCCAGTGCCGAATCGCGCGCCGCCTGGTTGTACAGCGCGCCGTGCGGCTTGACGTGATGCAGACGCCCACCCGCAGCGCGCACGAAGCCTGCAAGCGCGCCGATCTGGTACAGCACATAGGCGTAGGTTTCGGCCGGGCTCGCCGCCAGCGCGCGACGCCCATAGCCCTGCAGGTCCGGCCAGCCGGGATGGGCGCCGAGGGCCACACCGTGTTCGAGGCAGAGCGCTACCGCCGCCCGCATGTGCAGGGGATCACCCGCGTGAAAGCCGCAGGCGATGTTGGCGGAAGAGGCCAGCGGGATTAGCGCGGCGTCGTCGCCCATGCGCCAGTCGCCAAAGCTCTCGCCCACGTCGCAGTTGAAGTCGATGCGCCTGCGCATGCCCTGCCCCTTGCCGGAAGCGGGCAGTCGAGCATGCGGGCGCGCGCGCTGTAAAGGCGGGCACGTCGCGGCGATCGGATGGCGGAGGGAGTGGGATTCGAACCCACGGTGACATCGCTGCCACGCCGGTTTTCAAGACCGGTGCCTTAAACCGCTCGGCCATCCCTCCGGGCCGCTTCGCTGCCGCTTATCCGGCGCCCCGGGGGCGCCATGAAGATTGATTCTTGTCCAGTTTCTGCCAGCCGCTGCCGGCCTTTCCTGCCGATACTGCACCAATGATCCCTCGGCGCAGCGGGTGCCATCGGCGCATCACCCCTCGGGCTGAAACGCCGTCCCGCCACACCGCACAGGGGTGCGGGGCGAAGGGGATCGCATCCTGCAGGAGACCCGCCCTTCGGCGCAAGCCAAGCTTCAGAATGCGATGCGCCCGCCAAAACCGAGCAGGGACATTGCGCGCTCCATGGGCCTGCCCCTCAAGTTTGCACTTCGCATCTTCGAACCTGGCACACCGTGCCAATTCCACTCTTCAAGACAAGCACTGCTCGTAGACCTGCCGCCCCTTCGGAGTCAGTTTGACGATTCGGGTTCGCATGTTCATCGGATCAGGAACCGACTCAACGAGCCCAGGGCCTGGCTCCTTCCGGCTCGTAAGCTCGGTCAGGTCCGCCACCACCTTCGACGCCTGCGAGCGCGACAACTCGAGTTCATGGATGAGTGTCGCGTGATTGGTCCCGGCGTCTCCTCGACTCGCGATCAGCAAGAACGCCTGCAGACGCTGCAGGGGCATGTCGTTATCAATCTTCCTGCGAACCTGCATAAGAAAACGAGTGATCGTTGAGTGCTTCGCTATCGTGCTCATCTTGCAGACTTCTGGTGCTGTCCACCCAAGGCCATTGCGCTGGCTGCAGATCGATGACGCGAGGGCAAGCAGACTCGTGTTCGGCGTCAGCGTTGCTCTCGGCTATCGCTCTGCGGGGCGCGAATTGTAGTCATTGCTTGCGTGGCCGGCACAGGTGAGACCAGTGCAGGCAGAGCCCCGGCGTGGACGCTGCGAGGGATCGCAAGCGGCCGGCTGCGCGTTGGGAACGGCCGGCTCTCGCGGCTGGATCCGCCTGGCGGATCCAGCGTTTGGTGAACCTGTTCACTCGCCAAAACGCCGGCCCGGCCTAGACTTGGCACAGTTTTTTGCATTTGGTCAGGCTATGCGTTCCGCTTCAGACTTCCGCCCCACGCTGCGCCGGCTGCTGGCCGGCCTCGCGCTGTCGCTGCCGCTCGGCGCGGCCCTTGCCGAGACCGAAGCCCGCATCCTTGCCCATGCCGAAGCCCGGCTCGAAACCGACCGCCGCGCTCAGGATCGCCTCAACCTGCAGATCGAAGGCCAGACCCTGCAGCTGCGTCTGCGCGAGAACCACGCCCTGCTGGCTGCGCTACCGCCGCAATCGCGCGCCTCCATCGATGCGCTCGGCACGCATTACGAGGGCGAGATCGAAGGCATCGAAGGCAGCTGGCTGCGCTTGTCACTGATCGATGGCCGCTACTCCGGTGCCTACTTCGACGGCACGGAGCTGGTGCTGCTGGACCGCGCCGACACCCTGGCCGCCAGTCTGGTGAAGCGCGCCCCGGCCTCGGCGGACACGCTACTCGCCTATCGCCTGCGCGACGTCGAATTGCCCGGCCTCGTCGACGACGTGGTCGCGGTGCCGGGCTACCCACTGAAGACAGGCTCTGCCCGCACCAGCTACGAGAACTTCGCGCGCCACCTGCGTGGGGCGGCCGCTGGCCCCGGGAAGCTCGGCAGCCCGGTGCGCCAGCTCGCGGTCACCGTGGTGACCGACACCGAGTTCGGCAGCGTGCACGGCGGCAACCGCGATGCCGTCGTGGCCTCGCGCATCAACGTCGTCGATGGCATCTACAGCGATCAGTTCCAGACCCGCATCGTCGTTGGCACGCTGCGCCATCTGAGCGACAACGGCACGCTCAACACGACCGTGGTCAGCGGCAGCGATACGCTGCTGACGCGCTTCCGCACCTATATGACGAGCGGTGCGGGCAGCAACATCCCCAAGGGCGGCCTGAACCACCTCTTCAGCGGCAAGGACTTCGACGGCAATACGGTGGGCGTGGCCTATCTCTCGGTGCTTTGCAGCACCTCATTCGGCTACGGCATCAACCAGGTCCGCGCCGCCAACACCACCACCGCGCTGACCATTGCCCATGAGATGGGGCACAACTTCGGCGCCAGCCACGACGGCCAGAGCGGCAGCGTTTGCGAATCGCAGACCGGCAGCTGGCTGATGAGCCCGAGCCTGAACGGCTCCAGCACCTTCTCGCCCTGCGCGCGGACCTCGATCGAACCACGTATCCAACAGGCCGCCTGCTTCCAGCCGGTGGTTGTGCCGGGCGCAGTGTTCCGCAACGGCTTCGAAGTGCCGTAGGGCTTGGGCTTCCGCTACCGGGCGAGCAGCACCCATGCGGCCGCAAGTGCGGCTGCGAGCGCCGAAAGGGCCATCAGGCGTCTACGCCATGCACGCGGAGGACGTGGCGCGCGCAGCAGGCGCGAGGTCGTGCGCGGCGCGATGTCGGCTGCTGCGGGCTCGGCCAGCACCAGGGTTTCGATGACCTGCAGCACCGCCTGCGCGGAATCCAGGCGATCGTCGGGTCGCTTGGCCAGCAGTGCGTCGATCAAGGGCTGCAGCCAGTCGACCGCGCGCGGCAGTTCCGGCAGCGGCGCGCGCTCGTGCAGTTCGGCCAGGGTCAGCGGGTCCTCGCTGCGGTAGGGCAGACGGCCGCTCAGCAGTTCGAAGGCCATCACCCCGAGGCTGTAGAGGTCGGCACGCGCATCAACCGCTTCGCCGCGCGCCTGTTCCGGCGCCATGTAGGCCGCGGTGCCGGCGATCTGGCCGGCACGCGAGGAGCCCGCGCCAAGCGCGGGCGCGAGCACGCTGTCGGCAGGTCCCGGCGCCTCCGCTTCGCGGATCGGCTGCAGCAGGCCGAAATCGACCAGCACCGCGCGCCCCTCGGTGTCGAACAGCACGTTGCCGGGCTTCACATCGCGATGCACGAGGCCGCGCTGGTGCAGGGCCGACAGCGCCGACAGCACCTGTTTCAGGATCACCAGGGCCTGCAGAGCGGGCAGCGAGCCGGCCTTCTCCAGACGCTGGCGCAGGCTGCCGCCCGGCAGGTACTCGCTGACGATCTGCACGCCCTCGGCGCCGCGCTGCACTTCGATGACCCGCTCCAGGTGCGGATGGCGCAGGCCACGGGCGCGCCGCACCGCCGCCAGCAGTTCCTCCAGCCCATCCTCGTCGGCTTCCAGATCGGCGCGGATCAGCTTCACCGCCACCGGCCGATGGCGCAGGGGATGCTCGGCCAGATAGACCCGCGCACTGCTGCCGCCGCCCAGGAGACGCTGGATGCGGAAGCCCGCGACCTCTCGCGGGCTGTCGGCCGGCAGGCGGGGCAGCTCGCGGCTCACGCCTCGGCGGCCTCCGGCCACAGGCTGCGGCCACCGCTGGCGCCGCGCAGCTTGTCGACCCAGGCGCGGTGCGCCTGCAGATCGTCCTCGCTGGCGGCGACCACGCGCAGCTGGCCCGGGTCGAAGCTGACCCGGCGCGCGCTGGCCGCGGCCGCGCTCTCGGCGGCGACCGCGAGGCCCAGATCGGTCTGACCCGAGGTCATCGCGAGGTAGACATCGGCCAGCAGCTCGGCGTCGAGCAGCGCGCCGTGCAGGTTGCGGTGGCCGTTGTCCACGCCGAGGCGCTTGCACAGCGCGTCCAGGCTGTTGCGCTGGCCCGGATAGCGCTCGCGCGCCATCGCCAGCGTGTCGGTCACGATCGCGAGGTCACGCACGCTGGGGGTGTTCGGCAGGCGCGCCAGCTCGGCGTTCAGGAAACCCACGTCGAAGGCCGCGTTGTGGGCGATCAGCTCGGCGCCGCGCAGGAATTCGATCAGTTCGTCGGCGATGCCGGCGAAGCGCGGCTTGCCTTCAAGGAACTCCAGGCTGATGCCGTGGACCGCCTGCGCGCCCTCGTCGATCTCGCGCTCGGGGTGGATGTAGTGGTGGAAGGTACGGCCCGTCAGCCGCCGGTTGATGATTTCGACCGCGCCGATTTCGATGATGCGATGGCCGCGCTCGACCGGCATGCCGGTGGTTTCTGTGTCCAGCACAACCTGCCTCATGCGGCCTTCTCCTTGATGCGCAGCGCGGCCTCGCGGGCGAGTTGGTCGACGCGCTCGTTCTCGACGTGGCCGGAGTGCCCTCTCACCCAGCGCCAGTCGACCTTGTGCGACTTCTGCGCCACCAGCAGCGCCCGCCACAGATCGTCGTTCTTGACCGGCTTGCCATCGGCGGTCTTCCAGCCGCGCCGCTGCCAGCCGCCGATCCACTCGCTGATGCCTTTCTGCACGTACTGCGAGTCGGTGTGCAGCACCACCCGGCATGGCTCGCGCAGCGCCTCGAGCGCGCGAATCGCAGCCAGCAGCTCCATGCGGTTGTTGGTGGTGGCGGGCTCGCCGCCGGCCAGCTCCTTCTCGTGCGCGCCGTGGCGCAGCAGAGCGCCCCAGCCGCCTGGGCCGGGGTTTCCGAGGCAGGCGCCGTCGGTGTAGATCTCAACCTCTTTCATGGAGCTCCCAATCGTGCGGCCGCCAGCGCGCGGCGCGCAGGCAGCGGGGTGAGGCCGTGGCGGCGGCGCTTGAACTGCAGCAGCAGGCTGGCGCACAGCGTGGTCGACTGCAGCACTGCCGGGCCGGGTTCGTCACCCAAGGCCCAGGGCCAGCGCGGGCCGAGACCACGCACCGCGCGCAGCTCGAAGCCGGCGGCCTGCGCGCGCTGCCGCACACTGCTCACCTGCAGCGGCCGCAGGCCATAGCGCTGCCAGTGCAGGCGCCAGGCCGACAGCCCGTTCAGGCCCACCAGCACCAGCTCACCTTCCGGCTGCAGCAATTCGGCGGCCTCGGCGAAATCGAAGTGCTCGAACGCCATCTGCGCGGGCAGGTGCCAGGCGAGGATCAGGCCGAAGCTTTCGCGGCAGAACGGCAGGCCGTCGATGTCCGCGCGCAAAGGGCCGGCGAGCGCACCGCTGCGTGCATCGAAGCCCAAGGAGACAGCGGCGCGCGGGCCCTCGAGATCCAGCGCAAATCCGCTGGCACGGCTGCCGCAGAGCAGCAGCGCGCGACAGCCCACGCAGCGGCTGCCGAACTCCTGCAGGCCCGGCGCCTCGCAGGCCAGCAGGCGCGCGCCTGCCGCGCTGGCGAACCAGTCGAGCGAAGGCGTCACAGAGGCAGCGGGCAGCGCGGGCATCGCCGCCATTGTCTGCGAATCGTCGCCGCCATGGCAGCGTTGCCTGGGGCGGCCGGGCTCAGGGCGTGCGCCGCACCTCGCTGACCCCGGGCACCGCGGCCAGCTTGCCCAGCAGCTCGCCGAGCTGCTGGAAGTCGTTGACGCGCAGCGAAAAACGGAGTTCGGCCTTGGAGGTCTCGGGGTCCATCCGGCTGTTCACGCCCAGCACATAGGCGTTGGCCACGCCGATCACGTTGGTGAGGTCTTTCAGCAGCCATTTGCGGTCGATGGCACGCACCAGCACGTCGACCTGGTAGCTCTGGCCGCCGCGGCGGCCCCACTCCACCGGCAGCACGCGCTCGGGATGGCGCGCGGCCAGATGCTGCATTGAGGGGCAATCCTCGCGGTGGATGCTGACCCCACGGCCGCGGGTGAGAAAGCCGACGATGGGATCGCCCGCCACCGGCTGGCAGCAGCGCGCGAGCTGGGTCAGCAGGTTGCCCACGCCCTCGATGGTGAGCCCGCGGTCGGGCTTGGGCGGCTTGGCCGCCGAGATCAGCGGCTTCGGCGCTTCGGGCTCCTGCTTCGGGCTGCTGACCTCGTGGAGAGCGCGCGCGACCTGGCTGGGGCTCAGGTCGCCCAGCGCCACCGCGAAATAGAGGTCCTCGATCCGCGGCAGGCGGAACTTCGGCAGCACCAGGTTGAGGTCCAGCTGGTGCAGGGCCAGGCGCTTGAGTTCCTTGTCCAGCACCTCGCGACCTTCCTGCAGGTTGCGGGCCTGATCGAGCTTGTGGAACCAGGCGCGCACCTTGTCGCGGGCGCGGCCGGAGATGAGATAGCCCGCACCCTGCAGCAGCCAGTCTCGGCGCGGCTCGGACACCTTGCCGGTGAGGATCTCGACGCGGTCGCCCGAGCGCGGCGCATAAGTCAGCGGGACGATGCGGCCGTTGACCTTGGCGCCGCGGCAGCGATGCCCGACCTCGGTGTGTACGTGGTAGGCGAAGTCGAGCACGGTGCCGCCGCGCGGCAGATCGATGACCTGCCCCTGCGGTGTCAGCAGGTAGACGCGGTCTTCGATCAGCTCAGTCGACAATCCGGCGAGCAGCGCGGTGTCCTCCTCGCCCTCCTTGCCTTCGAGCAGCTGGCGCATCCACGCGATCTTGCGTTCGAACTCGGCGTCGCTGCCGCCGCCCTCCTTGTAGCGCCAGTGCGCCGCCACGCCCAGCTCGGCATGCTGGTGCATCTCGTGGGTGCGGATCTGGATCTCCAGCGTCTTACCCTCGGGCCCGACCACGGCCGTATGCAGGCTGCGGTAGTTGTTGCCCTTGGGGTTGGCGATGTAGTCGTCGAACTCGGAAGCGATCGGCGTCCACAGGCTGTGCGCCACACCGAGCGCGGCGTAGCAGGCGGTGAGGTCATCGACCAGCACGCGCACTGCGCGGATGTCGTAGAGATCCGAGAACGGCACGTCCTTGCGCTGCATCTTTTTCCAGATGCTGTAGATGTGCTTGGGCCGACCAGCCACTTCGGCGCGGATGCCGGCCTCGGCCAGCGCGGCGCGCAGTCGCGCCTTTGCATCCTCGATGAAGCGCTCGCGGTCGCCGCGCTTTTCATCGAGCAGTTTGGCGATGCGCCGGTAGGTGTCGGGCTGCAGGTAGCGGAAGGCGAGGTCCTCCAGCTCCCACTTCAGCTGCCAGATGCCCAGCCGGTTGGCCAGCGGCGCGTGGATGTCGGCGCTCAGCTGGGCGAGCCTGCGTCTCGCCTCCTCATCCACCTCGCCGGCAGCGCGCATCTTCGCCAGCTGACGCGCCAGCAGGATCAGCACAACGCGCAGATCGCGAATGATCGCCAGCAGCAGGCGGCGCAGGCCCTCGGCGCTGCTGCGGGCGCCGCGCTCGCCCCACAGCGCCCACACCTTCTCAGCCTCGTGCAGGCCCTCCAGCAGAGTGCGCACCGAGGCCGACAGCGGCCACGGCGGCTTGGCTTCAAGCTCCGGCCCCGCGGCATAGAGCAGCGCCGCCTGCAGGGTGTCGGCATCGGCACCGAGGCGATCGAGCAGGCCAAGACTGTCGGTCAATACTCCCTGCTCGGACGCGGCGACGCCGGTCGCCTCCACCCATGCCGCCACATCAGCAGGCAGCGCGGAATTCTGGGGCGCACGCTGGCGCAGCCACTCGGCCGGGCTGGAGGGTACGGGCTTGCTCATGCGCGACAGTGGACTTCAAAAGCAAACGCCGGAGCAAGCTCCGGCGTTCAGCTGTTCTGGGCGAATGGCGATCAGTTGTTGTAGACGATCCGCAGCGTCTGCTGAGCGTTCAGGGTCGGCGAGCCCGTGTCAGTCACCGTGATCGTGCAGAACACTTCAACCGCGGGGCTTGGCGCGGGATCAAAGTTCGACTTGCGATAGGTCAGGGCGAAGCCAAAGGGCTGATCCGCCGACTGCGGGCTGCTCGGCGTGATGCTGGGGACAACCTCGAAGGGATTGACGCCGGTCGAATGCGGCGCGCAGCTGATGCTCGCCTGCAGCTGCTGCCCGGGAGACTCCGGCTGCACGCCGACGGAGCGATTGCGGAGGAAGTCCGGGAAAGTCAGGGAGCACACATCAAGGCTCGGGCAGTTGCCGCCACGGACCACGTTCGGCGAATCGATGGGCTGACCGGTGGCATCTCGCGGCAGTCCGCCAGTGGGCGACAGTCGGATCTCATCTGTCAGCAGGGTGAAGCTCGGCGCCGAATTCACATCAGTCACATTCACTACCACGTTCAGCACGCGCACGCCGCCCAAGGCATCCGTGGCTTCGAGGCGGAGCGTGGTGGAGCCGATCTGACTCGGTTCGCGTGTCAGCGTGAGGGTCCAGTTGCCTGGGCCGCCGCTGAGCGCGCCGGTCACCGGCGAAGTGCCGGGGTTGCCGTTCTGGACAATCGCGAAGCTCTGCACGCCATCGCTGTCCGCCACGGCGCAGTCGAAACTGCGGGGGGCGGTGTCGGTTTCCAGGAAATTGACGGTTGCGCTCAGCGGCGCGCCCGAAGCCGGCAATCCTTGGCAATCGATGGTGGGCGGATTGTTGAGAATGGTGCCAAGGCGCAGCGAACGCGCATTGTCGGCGGGCAGCGCGTCGTTGCCCTGCGCCGGGTCGACGAAGGCCGCCACGGCCAGCAGGGCGCCGGTTTCGGGTTCGATCGCAACCGAGCCGCCGATCTGGCGCTGCAGGCGGAAGGTCCGCGTCGCATTGCCCGCAAGGTCAATCGCCTGATCGAGGGTCGGACCCGCGCAGGCCACCGGCGCGGCGCCGGCAACCTCTTCGCAAGCGACCGGGGTCACGGCCGGCGACAGGCTGCCGCCGGAGGTGGGCAGGAACTCGCGCAGGCGGACGCCCGTCAGGGGGAGTGCGGAGCGGTTGCTGACCTGCACGTAGTACTCGGCCGGGAAGCCGACGACGTGCACCAGCTGTTCGATGGGCTGCTGGCCCGCAGCATCGGCAAAGAACTGCACGCGCACATCGGGTACGGGACTCTCGAAGCCGTCGTGAAAGACCCCGTCGGCCCCGCCCGGCGCAGGCGCCAGGGCGACGTTAGCGGAGGTCGCGTCATAACACTGCAGGTAGGGGCTGCCAGTGGGCGCACTGGCGAGCGAAGCGGAGATGCGGCTGGCTGCCGTGCCTTGTCCATACTGAAGCGCCAGGCCGCTCACGCCCCAAAGGCAGCGCTCCGGCGCCGTGGGCGCCTGCGAGACCGTGCAGGCGGAGCCGAGCCTCTGGCCGCCACCGTTGGTCAGTTCCAGAGCGAAGAGGCTGCTCAGCGCCAGGCCACTCGGCAGGTTGGCGATGTCCAGAAAGCTTGTGCAGATCACCGGGCTGAGCGTGGATCCAACCACCCGGCGGTCGTCACCGTCGAGCGTGGTCAGGCTGAGGCCGGTGCTGAGGTTGAGGCGAACGTCTCCCAGACCTGGCAGCTGGGGCAGGTCCAAGCGCAGGCGCGCAGGCGTCGCCCACTGGCAGGGCGGTGGCGCAGGCGTGCCGGGCACGAGATCTGCGAAGTACAGGCTGCCTGCCTGGAACAGCCCGTAGCCCCCGTTGCCGGGCGAGGTGGTGCCGGGCGCTGCGCCCGTAGTGCAGAAGGATGCTTCCACCTCGCCCTTGGCAAGACCGAGGGACTGGGCGTACAGCGGGGTGGAGAGCGAGGCAAACGAAAACGCAGCGAAAGGAAGAAGAATTATCGAACGAGTCATGTAGGACCTGATCATCTTGGGGGAAGCAACCGGACGAAGCGTTGCCGCATGATAGACGTCGCCTCCAGCCGCTTCTACCCGTCGCCCCTGCCGCCCGTCACGAGATGGACGCCGCGGGGCTGTCCGTTCAGCCTGCGTGGTGCCCGCGTTCAGTTCCAGTGAGATTCCGACGATGCCCTCCAAGCCGCCCTCCCCCGCCCTGCCCTTGCCCTTATTGGTGAGCCTCGGGCTGCCGATGCGGTATTTGCGGGCCTTGGCTGCAGCAATTCGGCGCCCATACCGTTCCTCCATCCAGGTCAACGCGGGGCGCTTCGAGCTGCTCCCCGCGAGTTGCGTACAGCCCAAGGGCAACCGGTCCTGGCGCCAGCGTTCGTGCGCGACCTGGGCGTTGCGCGATCGGCGTGACGGCAGGATCGTCCAGTGGCTGCCCACGGAAGCGACGCGACCGCATCGGTCACTCGGGCGCGCCCTGCCGGCGCGGGACGCGCAGGCGGCGCGACGACTGCAGCACGCCTTGGGCCTGCGCAAGCTGACGCGCGCGTCGCTGCCCTCGCACGCGGAACCCGCGACGATGCGGCAGGCCGGGAAGGATCGCTACGGCCGCCCCCTGTGGCTGAGCGCCGAAGCTGGCCGCGCTTGGCTGGCCATGCAGCGCGCAGCCGCCCGTGAGGGCATCCGGCTGGAGGCGATTTCGGGCTTCCGAAGCGTCGAGTACCAAGCGGCGATCATCCGCCGCAAGCTGAAGCGCGGGCTGGGCATCGAGCAGATCCTCGCGATCAATGCCGCACCGGGCGAATCCGAACACCACAGCGGGCGGGCCCTCGATATGAGCTGCCCGGGCGAACCGCCGGCCGAAGTGAGCTTCGAGCACACGCCGGCCTTCGCCTGGCTGCAGACCAAGGCGGGGCACTTCGGCTTCCGCTTGAGCTACCCGCGCGGCAATCCGTTCGGCATCGTCTACGAGCCCTGGCACTGGTGCTGGCATCCGCCAGCCCGCGGAAGCCTGCGTCAGCGCGGCGGCGACTGAGGCGCGGCGGCGCCGGCGATCGGATCGCCGGCGCCCTCGGAGACCTCATCGCTGCCAGCATGCGGCGGGACCTCGCGCGCCCGCAGCGCCTGCTCGAAGGCCTGCGCGGCACGGCGCGCGCTTCGCTCGTCAAGGCGACGTCGCCAGGCGATGCGGGCGCTCACGCGCCAGGCCTGGTTCATGAGCAGATGCGCGAACAGGCTGCCACCGACTGCCATGACCACCAAGCCCAGCAGCAGCGGCTTGCCCAAGGAGTCCAGATAGGCCCAGCCCGCGGCCAACCACCCCTGGCTCTCGGCTTGGGCAATCTGCGACTCGATCAGCAGGGGGTCCGGCCACGGCCCGGCGAGTTCAACCACCGCAGGATCGCCTCCCATCAGCGCGAGCCCGAGCTTGTAGGCGAAGTAGTAGATCAGCGGGAAGGTCACGGGATTGCTGATGAAGGTGCTGGCCATGGCCACCGGCACGTTGCCGCGCAGCAGAATGGCGGTGATGCCAGCCAGAGGAATCTGGCCGAAGGGCAGCAGCAGCCCATAGAACACGCCGATGGCGACACCTTGAGCGATGCCTCTGCGGCTGAGCTGCCACAGACGCGGATGCTGGATGCCACGGCCCATCCAGCGCGCCCAGCGCGCCGAGCGGACCTTGTCCGCACTGGGTAGCCAGCGGCGCAGCCGCCGCCTCACGGGCACATCCCCCGGCCAGGAGCGGCACCACGATCCGCTGACGCCAGTCCTGCGCGTCCGGGACGGGACGCGCCGAAGGCGTCTCGATCGAGCGCGCTCGGGTCAGCGCGCAGGGTAGACACGCTCACCGTCGATCCAGGTCGACTGCACGCGCAGCTCCAGGATGTCGGCGGGTGCGAGGTCCTCAAGCGCACGTGAGAGCACCACGAAATCGGCACGCTTGCCGGGCTCCAGGCTGCCGACCTCGGTTTCGGCGAAACCAGCGCGCGCCGCGTCGAGAGTGAAACCGCGCAGGGCCTCCATCAGGCTGAGTTTCTGGCTGGCGATCCAGCCGCCCTCGGGCCAGCCGCGTGCGTCCTGTCGGGTCGCCGCCGCATGCAGCCCAAGCAACGGATCCACCAACTCCACGGGGAAATCCGAGCCCAGCGCCAGCACGGCGCCGGACTCCTTCATGCGGCGCCAGGCATAGGCCCCGGCGAGGCGATCCTCGCCCAGTCGCGCCTGCGCCCAGCGCATGTCGCTGGTGGCGTGGGTTGGCTGCATCGAAGCGATCACGCCGAGCTGGGCGAAACGGGGGATGTCGGAAAGAGCGACCACCTGGGCATGCTCGATGCGCCAGCGATGGTCGCTGGCTGAGGCCTCGCCCAACACCCGCTGCATGCCGTCCAGCACCACCCGATTGCCGCGGTCACCGATCGCATGCGCCGCCACCTGTGCGCCGCAGTCATAGGCCTTGCGCAGGATCTTCTCGAAGGCCGGCGGTTCGGCGAACAGCAGGCCACGGTTGCCGGGCTCGTCGCTGTAGTCGGCGAGCAGGGCAGCGCCGCGGCTGCCCAGCGCGCCGTCGATGTAGAGCTTGACCGTGCGCATCTGCAGGCGCCCGGACGGATGCCGGTAATGCCCCATAGCGCACAGCGCATCCAGCGCCTCGGCATCGCCGTTCGCCATCGCGTGGATGCGCAGCGGCAGACGACCGCTGTCGGCGAAGCGCCGATACAGCCCGAGCTGCTTGAGCGATACGCCGGCATCGTGCACGCCGGTCAGGCCGAATTTGACGGCTTCGGCCAGCGCGCGCTCCAGGGCCAAGGCATCGACCTCCGCGGACGGCGCCGGTATCTGTTCGACGATGAAGCGCTCCGCACTGTCAATGAACACGCCGGTCGGCTGGCCGGAGGCGTCGCGAAGAATGCGCCCACCCTCAGGCTGCCAGTCGCCGGACAGATCGCGCTTCGAGGCCGAGAGCGCCAGCGAATTGCCCCAGCCAGCATGCCCATCCACGCGCTCCAGCCAGACCGGGCGATCCGGGAAATGCGCATCCAGGTCAGCCGCGGTGGGGAACTCCGCCTCGGGCCACAGCGTCTGGTCCCAGCCGCGCCCCAGCAGCCAAGCGCCCTGCGGCAGGTCGCGCGCGTGCGACTTGAGACGCTCGACGATCTCGGCCTTGCTGGTGGCGCCCATCAGATCGGCGCGCAGCAGTGCATGGCCGAGGTTCATCAGATGCCCATGGGCGTCGATCAGGCCGGGCACGACTGTCTGCCCGCCAAGGTCGATCTCGCGTGCGCCGCGGTACTGCTCGCGAAGCGCCGCGGCCTCGCCGAGCGCCAGCAGCCGGCCCTCGGCGTCCCAGGCCATCGCTTCCACCAGCGGGCGCGATTGGTCGAGCGTGTGGATGCGCGCATCCACCAGCAGGGTGGTCTCGGCAGACGCCGCAGCGGCGGCGGCAAGGGCCAACAAAGCAAGGGAGGCACGAAGCGGCATGCGGCGGGCTCGGTTGATCGCGGTGGCGGCCACTGTGCCGCAGGCCCTGAAAAGCAACAAGCCGCACATCGCTGCGCGGCCTGATGCTTGAAGCGTCAAGTGAGATCAGTAAGGCACGGGACGCACATCGACCTCGACCCGGATGCGGTCACCGGGGTGGTAGTCGGTGCGTGTCCAATGGGTACGTCCACGGTAGCGATAGGCGACGTCATACCCGACCACGCGCTCGTCGCGACGGTAATCGGTCACCACCCGGCAGCGGTCCTCGTAGCGGGTGTACTCGCGGCCTTCGATGTAGCCACCGCGATGCCGCTGCGAGTCGCGCACCGCGGCATAGCCCAAGGCGGCACCGGCGAGGGTCGCGGCGTCTCGCCCGCTGCCGCTGCCGAACTGGTTGCCAATGGCGCCACCGATGATGCCCCCCAGAATCGCCGGGGCGCGGTCGCGCGACCCTCGCACGTAGCGATCCGGCTCACGATAGGTGACGGGCTCGCTCCAGCACTGCTCGCTGCGCACCGGCTCGCGGTAGCTCTCGATGATCGGACGCACCTCGACGACCCGGGCGTAGTCATAGGCCGGACCGTAGTCACGACCGCCCGCCGAAGCCACGCCCGCGCAGCTCAGCGCGAGCGCCGCGGCAACAAGGGAGAAGGAACGCAGGCCTGCACGCTTCATGACGAACTCCACGCTGCTCAAGACCGGGATGCCCCGGCGCGAAGGACGCTAGGTTCGCCGGACTTAATCGGTTCTGAACTTCGCAGCTCGCGTTCAGCCCGGATCGGGCTAGGCAAGCGGGCCCTGAACGCGGTGCCCAGCCAAGGGACGGAGCCTGTCCTCCGAACGCCCTCCACCGCGTATCGGCCGCGTTCGCCAAGAACCGACGTCAGTCGAGCGCGGCGAGCCAGGCGCGGACGCCCTCGAAGCTCGCCCACCATCCATTGCCCAGCAGCGGCGACACGTGCGAACCGCGCAGGCGCAGATGCGAAGCGCGCCACCGGGTCACCATGGCCTCGACTGCGCGCGGATCAATGACCTCGTCCTGCTCGGACTGAACCACCAGCAAGGGACAGTCGGGCGGCTCGACGCGGTATCCCGACTGCGCCTCGGCGAGCAGCGCGCCGGAGAAATCGCGCCAACGCCGGAACGCCAGCAGGGCCTCACCGCCGCGAAGCTCCGGCAGGGCTGCCTGCGTGCCGGCGAGGCGCGCATCCAGCCCCCAGCGCCGCAGCAGCGAAGACTGCGCGGAGTCGCCGCCCCCCTGCGGCGGCGGCTGGAAGGGCGCAGGCGGCAAGGGATTCAATAGCACCAGCGCGCGCGCCTGCAGCCGTCGCGCCAGGGCAGAGGCCAGCAGCCCCCCGAAGCTGGCGCCGATCAGCACGCAACCCTTCTGATCGTGATGCTCAAGCTCCAGCGCGGCCACCAGGTCCTGCATGCAAGCGCTCGATTCAGCGGCCGCACGACTGAAGTCGGCCGCCACGAAGCGACCGCCCAGAGCCGACCAGGCCCGCGCCCAGCAGGCCCATTCCCAGGCGCCACCGCCAGCGCCATGCAAGGCAAGCGCGGTGGGCAGCGCGTCATGCGCCGCCGATTGGCATCTGCCAGACTCTGCGCCCCCCAGCACACCCTGCGCCTGCTTGATCACGGTTTCCGCCCTGTCCGCCTTTGATGACAACTACCTCTGGCTGCTGCATGTGCCCGAGGCGGGCGCCATTGTCGTCGACCCGGGCGATGCAGGTGTGGTGCTGGCCGAAGTGGAACGTGGACTCGAACTCGCGGCCATCCTCATCACCCATCACCATGCCGATCACACCGGCGGCATCGTCGAGCTCCAGCGCAGACTGGGCCTGCCCTGCTTCGCGCCTGCCGATCCCCGGATCCCCGGCGAACTGCGCCACGTCGGCAACGGCGAAGCGCTCAGGCTGGATGGCTGGCCGGCGTCGATAGAAGTGATAGCGACACCCGGCCACACGCGCTCGCACGTGAGCTACTTCGCGGGCGGCCACCTGTTCTGCGGAGATACGCTGTTCAGCCTGGGCTGCGGCCGGCTCTTCGAGGGCGATGCCGAGCAGATGCACGCCTCGCTGCAGCGTCTTGCCGCCCTGCCAGCCGAGACCCTGGTGTGCTGCACACACGAGTACAGTGCGGCGAACGCACGTTTCGCGCAGACCGTAGACCCCGATAACAGGGCCCTGCGTATTCGCGCCGAGGCCATCGCGAATGCACGGCGCGCGGGCCGTCCAAGCCTGCCCGTATCGCTGGCCAGCGAGCTCGCCTGCAACCCGTTCCTGCGCGTGCATCGCCCGGAAATCCGCGCCGCGGCGGAGGCATGGTGCGGACACGCGCTGTCGGCAGCGACCGAGGTGTTCGCCGCGTTGCGCCGCTGGAAGGACGAATTCCGGTGATGCGACACCCTGCCACGCTTCCGGAGCTTGGACGCGCCGTCTCCGCGGCGCGTGCACTTCCGTTCGGCATTCGCCCGCTGGCGCTGTTGCTGATGCTTGCCTTGACAGGCTGCCAGGCGCCGATCCGCCCCGAGCCGCCAGCACCCGCCGAACCGCCCGCGGCGCCGATGCCCGCACTGGAAGCGATGCCCGCCCCGCCACCAGAACCTCCGCCACCCACACCGCCGCCGCCGGATGTATTCGAGCGCCTGCGCGCCCAGTTGGGATCCGACCACTGCGCGGAGGACGGTCGCCAGGCTCAGTGGGTACGTCTGTATGCACCGCGCCCCGAGCGCTTCGGTGCGCGGATCGCTCCCATGCTGCCCTTGCTGGACTATGTGCTGGACCAGGTCGAGGCCGCCGGTCTGCCCGGCGAGTTCGCCCTGATCCCGATCATTGAGAGCAGTTACCGACCGCAGGCCCGATCGCCCGCCGGACCCGCGGGCATGTGGCAATTCACCGCCAATACGGCGCGCCATTTCGGCCTCAGCGTGAATGGCGAGCGCGACGAGCGCCTGTCCGTGGTGGACGCGACCGAGGCTGCGCTTCAACACCTCGGGCAACTGCAGGCCGAGCACGGCGACTGGGTGCTGGCAGCGGCCGGCTACAACGCGGGGGCCTTTCGCGTGCGCAAACTGCTGGAGCGGCTCGATGCGCCGCCGCCGCCGGGCCAGCTGCCGCAGGGCCTGGCGCGTGGCACCTACGAGTACGTCGAAAAGTTGAAGGCATGGGCCTGCATGCTCAGCGAGCCTGAGCGGTTCGGCATCGCTCTTCCTGATGCCGACAGCTTCGAGCCCCTCACGCGTGTCACCACGCCGCCGCGCATGCAGCGCCTTGATCTGCTCAGCGAGGCTTCGGGATTGAACGCCGAAGCACTCCGTAGCCTGAATCCCCTGTTGCGCCTTGCGGCCCCCGCGCGCGGCGACAAGGACCTGCTGTTGCCCGAGAACGCGGCGGCCGAACTGATCGCGTTCATGGATCGCGTCAAGCGCGGCGAGATTCCGTTGCCCGAGCCGCGCCTGCACACGGTCGTGTCCGGCGACACGCTGTCGGTGATCGCCCGCCGCCATGGGCTCAGCGTGACCGAGCTGCAGCGTTGGAATGGCTTGGGCGCGAAATCGGTGCTGCGCATCGGCCAGGTGCTTCGCCTCGAGCCGGCGACTGCGGGAACCTCCGCACGCTCGCGCTGACCGGCTGCGCCGAGCATGCGGCGACCGTTCCGGTACGCAGCAAATGCTCTCCGGAAACGGTCGTCTGATCAGGCCCGGCGAACTCGCTGATGTCCCGGGCTGCATTGGCTCCCCAGTACTCTGCCGTACGCAAGACTTTGCCTCTGCCGGCGTGGCGATCACGCGCTTCAACGTGCACACTTGCGTGTCTGCACTGCCTTGTGTAGCTGCATACGCACGCGTATTCGTCGACACCGGCGAGCGCCACCCACTCCGCTGTGTCAACGGCAGTCCGCCGATTCGGCCAGCTTCATCGCAACGCAGGAGGAACTATGGGATTCATGCAGGGCAAGCGCGCGCTGATCGTCGGCATTGCCAGCCAGCGCTCGATCGCCTGGGGCATCGCCGAGGCCATGCACAAGCAGGGCGCGGAACTGGCTTTCACCTACCAGAACGAGAAGCTTCGCTCGCGCGTCGAAGAAGCGGCAGCCGAGTTCGGCGGCGGTCCGGTGCTGCCCTGCGATGTCGCCTCGGACGCCGAGATCGATGCGGTGATGGCCGATCTCGGCCAGCGCTGGGGCCATCTCGACGTGCTGGTGCACTCGGTCGGCTTCGCACCGCGCGAAGCCCTTGACGGTCAGTTCCTCGACAACCTGACCCGCGAGAACTTCCGCATCGCCCACGACATTTCGAGCTACAGCCTGGCCGCCCTTGCCAAGGCCGCGCGCCCACTGATGCAGGGGCGCAACGGCAGCATCCTGACCCTGAGCTATTTGGGCGCCGAACGCGCCCTGGCGAACTACAACGTGATGGGCCTGGCCAAGGCCAGCTTGGAAGCCTGCGTTCGCTATCTCGCGCTGAACCTCGGCCCCGAAGGCACCCGCGTCAACGCAGTGTCGGCCGGGCCAATCAAGACGCTGGCGGCCTCCGGCGTGGGCAGCCTGCGCAAGATGCTGAGCCATGTGGCCGAGCATGCGCCGCTGCGCCGCAATGTCACCATCGAGGATGTCGGCAATGTCGCCGCCTTCCTGTGCTCCGACCTGGCCGCGGGCGTCACTGGCGAGGTGACCTATGTCGACTGTGGCTACAACGTGCTGGGCATGACCGGCATCGACGTCTGAGCGCAGTCCGCCGCTGGCGCTCCTCGTCATCCGCTGAGGCCTGTTGCTCGACGGCCCAGCGGATGACATTCGGTTCACTCCCGACACGGACTCAATGACAAAGGCCCGCTTGCGCGGGCCTTTGTCGTGAAGTCAGCTGTCGCGGGATCTCAGAGGCGATCTTCAGCCAGCACGATCGGAGTGCGCTGACGCAGCGCAGCCGCCAGCGCACGCGCTTCGGCGTCGCCCAAGGCCTGGCTCACCTGCTCGCGCAGCGCATCGCGTTCCGCCTGTGGAACTGCCGCCGGGTCGCCCGGCTGCACGCTGGTCAGCTGGACCAGGGCGTGGCTCGCACCACCGATGTCGAACTGCCCCCAGGTGGGGCTTTCCGCGGCCGGCGCAGACATGCGGAAAACCTGCTGCAGCAGCGTGGGATTCACGGTGAAGGCGTTACGGCCCAGCGCATCAGCGGACTTGAGTTCGAGGCCGCGCGTTTCGGCAATCGCCTCGAGCGTCGTCTCGCCCGCCTTCAGCTGGGCGACCATGGCATCCGCCTCGGCACGTGCCTGTTCGGCCAGGCGCGCCTCGCTGACTTCGGCGAGGACGCGCACGCGAACGTCGTCGAAGGGCAGGACTTCGGAGGGCGCATGCTCAGTCACGCGCAACGCCACGCGCTGACCGGAGGGCAGCTCGATCATGTCGCTGACCAGCCGGTCCTCGAGCACGGTTGCGGAAAATGCGGCCTCGCGGACCTTCGCTTCGTTGCTGATCGCATCCACGCCGGCATTGCGGGTAAACGGGCCAGTGGTCTTCAGCTCCAGGCCCAGCTCAGTGGCGGTGGCGTCCAGCGCGGTGGGATCTTTCAGCAGCAGGTCGACCAAGCGCCCGGCCAGGTCGTTGAGCTGGCGCTCGCGCTCGGCCGCCATGTATTCGTTCCGAAGCTCTTCGCGCACATCCTCGAAAGGCTTGGCGACTTCAGCACGCACCTCGCGCAGCTGGATGACATGCCAGCCTTCGGCCGACTTGACGGGCTCGCTGATGGTGCCGGCACCCAAGGCGAACAGCGCTTCCTCGAAGGCGGGGTCGGTGAAGCCGCGCTCCAACCAGCCAAGATCACCGCCGCTGTTGCGCGAACCCGGATCCTCCGAAAGCTCTGTCGCCAGCGCCGCAAAGTCGGCACCCTCCGCCCGGGCGCGCTGCAGTGCGGCCTCGGCCTTGGACAAGGCCTCGGCTTCGGTTGCAGCATCCGCATTCGCGGGCACTCGGAACAGGATGTGGGAGGCGAGACGCTGCTCTGGCTCGACGAAACGGCGACCGGCCTGGGCGTACAGCTCGCGCAGGCTTTCGTCGCTGACCTCTTCGCTCACGCTGAGCGATGCCGGGTCGAGGGCGATGTACTCGATGCTGACGGTCTCTTCGCTGCGGTAGCGGTCTGCGTTCTCGTCATAGTGGGCACGAAGCACCTGCTCATCGGGCGCTTCCGCAAGTGCGGGCGCTGGCAGTTCGACGTAGTTGAAGCTGCGCTTCTGGTCGCGCAGGGTGAGGAAGCCATCAACATAGTCGGCGGTCGCCAGCGCGCTGCGCGTGAGCCCCTCGGGCAGGAAGGAGGCCTCGATCTCGCGCGCGAGGATCTGCTCCAGGCCCGCGGCCGTGAGGCGCTCGCGCGCCAGCAGGTCGCGGTAGAGCTCAGGGCTGAACTGGCCGGCAACCTGCAGAGCAGGGATGGACTTGATCTCGTCCTGCAGACGCTCAGGCGTGACCTTCAGCCCCATCTGCGTGGCGGCGGTGCGGTACAGCGCCTCGTCAATCATCTGGTCGAGCACCTGGCGCCGCGCCTCCGGCGTGTCCACCAGCGAACGCTGGAAGGACTCGCCCATCATCTGCTGGGCGCGCTGCACATAGGACTCGAACCGGCGCGTGAAGTCATCCCGGGTGATCTCGATATCGCCCACTTTGGCGACGTAGTCCGCGATCGACTGGGAGCGATAGTTCTCGATGCCCACGAAGGCGAAGGGGATGGCGAGTGCACCGACGATGACGGCGGCGACCCAGCCGGTGGTTTTCTCACGCAGTGTCTGCAGCATGCGAATTCGACCGTGCTCGGGTGGCGGGCACGGGACATCCGTACCCGGAAAAAAACAAGGGCGCCACGCGGGCGCCCTTGAAAAGATGGCGGAGTGGACGGGACTCGAACCCGCGACCCCCGGCGTGACAGGCCGGTATTCTAACCGACTGAACTACCACTCCGCGCTAAGCCCAGCATTATGCTGGTCAACTTTACTGCTGTCTACTACTTTTTTCGACAGCGTCCGGATGCTTCAGCTGTGGTGGGTGCTGAGGGTTTCGAACCCCCGACCCTCTCCTTGTAAGGGAGACGCTCTACCACTGAGCTAAGCACCCGGGAAAGTCCGGCAGCATACAGCATCCATTCGCCTCTGCAAAGCCCGATCAGTGCGGTCGTCGCGCCTTTTCGCTCACCCGGCGGCGCGCCACCGGCTTGGCGACCTTGGCCGACTTGCGCGAAGCGCGCGCGAGCGCACCCGCGGGCTTGGCCGGCGCGGCCACTGGACGCTCGAGGGCGATGTCCAGCACCTCGTCGATCCAGCGCACCGGACGAATCTCCAAGCCTTCAGTGACATTGGCCGGAATGTCGGCGAGGTCCTTGGCGTTTTCCTCCGGGATCACCACGGTGCGCACGCCGCCACGCAGGGCCGCCAACAGCTTCTCCTTGAGCCCACCGATTGGCAGCACCCGACCGCGCAGGGTGATCTCGCCGGTCATGGCGACATCTGAGCGGATCGGCACGCGCGTCAGCACCGAGACCAGCGCGGTGCACATCGCGATGCCTGCGCTCGGGCCGTCCTTTGGGGTGGCGCCCTCCGGCACATGCACGTGGATGTCGAGCTTCTGGTAGAACTCAGGGTCGAGCCCCAGGCGATCGGCGCGCGAACGCACCACGCTCTGCGCGGCCTTGATCGACTCCTGCATCACATCACCCAGCTGGCCGGTGTGGATGAGGTTGCCCTTTCCCGGCACCACCGTCGCTTCGATCTGCAGCAGGTCGCCGCCGACCTCGGTCCAGGCGAGGCCGGTGACGAGGCCGATCTCGTTGTCCTTCTCGGCGCGGCCGAAGTCGAAGCGACGCACGCCGAGGTACTCGGCGAGGTTGTCGACGGTGACGCGGACGCCCTCCTTGGCCGGTCGCAGCTTCGGCAGCTTGCGGGCCTTGCCCGCCTTGGCCGGCGCCGCCTTGGGCTGGGCGGGCTGCAGCAGCAGGGCCTTCACCACCTTTCGGCAGATCTTCGAGATCTCGCGCTCGAGATTGCGCACGCCCGATTCGCGCGTGTAGTAGCGGACCACCGCGCGCAGGGCTTCGACATCCACGCTCAGCTCGGACGGCTTCAGGCCATTGGCCTTGATCTGCTTCGGCAGCAGGTAGCGCTGGGCGATGCTGAGCTTTTCGTCCTCGGTATAGCCGGGGATGCGGATGACCTCCATGCGGTCCAGCAGCGGGCCCGGAATGTTCAGCGAGTTCGCGGTCGCGACGAACATCACCTCGGACAGGTCGAAGTCGACCTCGAGGTAGTGGTCGGCAAAGGCGCTGTTCTGCTCGGGATCCAGCACCTCGAGCAGCGCGGAGCTGGGATCGCCGCGAAAGTCCATGCTCATCTTGTCGATCTCGTCAAGCACGAACAGCGGATTGCGGCTCTTCACCTTCGACAGGTTCTGGATGATGCGGCCGGGCATGGAGCCGATGTAGGTGCGACGGTGGCCGCGGATCTCGGCTTCGTCGCGCACGCCGCCGAGGCTCATGCGCACGAACTTGCGGTTGGTGGCCTTGGCGATCGACTGACCCAGCGAGGTCTTGCCCACGCCGGGTGGGCCGACGAGGCAGAGGATCGGCGCCTTCATGGTGCGCACGCGCTGCTGCACGGCGAGGTACTCGAGGATGCGCTCCTT
This sequence comes from Aquimonas voraii, assembly GCF_900101825.1. Taxonomy (GTDB): domain Bacteria; phylum Pseudomonadota; class Gammaproteobacteria; order Xanthomonadales; family Xanthomonadaceae; genus Aquimonas; species Aquimonas voraii. Next base: position 173,150 of record NZ_FNAG01000001.1, on the reverse strand, counting down.
GACCTTTTCGAGACCGTAGTGATCGGCGTCCAGCACCTGCTGGGCGCTGCGCAGGTCGCGCCGCACGCGGGTGCGGAGCTTCCAGGGCGCGCCGACCATCCAGTCGATGTAGTTGCGGACAACAGTCGCCTCGGCCGACATCGGCGACATCTGCTTCAGTTTGTTCAGCTCGGCGCGCGCCTTGGCCTCCACCTCCTTCGGCATGCCGGCGGCGGCGATCTTGCGGGTGATCTCCTCGATCTCGTTCGGCGCGTCATCCAGCTCACCCAGCTCCTTCTGGATGGCCTTCATCTGCTCGTTGAGGTAGTACTCGCGCTGGCTTTTCTCCATCTGCGACTTGACCCGCCCGCGGATGCGCTTCTCGATCTGCTGGACGTCGATCTCGCCCTCAACCAGGCCGATCAGCAGCTCCATGCGGCGGCCGATCTCCAAAGCCTCCAGCAGGTTCTGCTTCTCCGACAGGCGCACGCCGAGATGCGCGGCGATGGTATCGGCCAGCCTGCAACTGTCGTCTATGCCGCCCAGCGTGGACAGCAGTTCCGGCGGGATCTTGCGATTCGACTTCACATACTGCTCAAACTGCGACAGCAGCGACTGCTGGATCACGCCGAGCTCGCGGGCATCGCGGTCGCGGACGGAATCGACCACTTCGGCGCGCGCATACAGGGCGCCCTCGCGCTGCTCGACATGCTCGACGCGCGCGCGCGCAACACCTTCAACCAGAACCTTGACCGTGCCGTCGGGCAGCTTGAGCAGCTGCAGCACGTGCGCGAGCGTGCCCATGCCATAGAGGTCGCCGGGCGTCGGGTCGTCGATATCGGCTGCCTTCTGGGCCACCAGCAATATCTGTTTATCGCTGGCCATGGCGGCTTCGAGCGCCAGCATCGACTTCTCGCGGCCGACAAACAGCGGGATGACCATGTGTGGATAGACGACGACGTCGCGCAGCGGAAGCACGGGCAACTCGACGCGCGCGGGTGCAGGAACATCGCTCATGGAATTCTCCTTTGGACGGCCGTCGGCGACAGCGCACGCGGCCCACTGGACTGACACATGCGGGCGAAGCGGCGCCTTGCAAGGGCGGCCCCCAGTCGCCGGCAGCCGCCCCGAGGGCAGCATGCAAGAAGCCGACCGGGGCTGCCTGAACCAGGGGCGGGGTGCGGCGCTGGCGCCGAATGTTCATGGGCCAGAGACGAGAAGGCCCCCGCAGGCGCGCCGCGGGGGCCGGGATCGGGCGCAAACCGGGGCAAGCTTACTCGGAGGCCACCTTGGCAGGCGCCGGCGCCGCGTTCTCGTAAATGATGAACGGCTCGGACTGGTTGTTGATGACGCTCTCATCAACCACCACCTTGCTCACGTTCTCCATCGAGGGCAGTTCGAACATGGTGTCGAGCAGCACCTGCTCGAGGATGGTGCGCAGGCCGCGGGCGCCTGTCTTGCGGGCCAGCGCCTTGCGGGCCACGGCCGTGAGTGCGTCGGGGCGGAACTCGAGCTCCACACCTTCCAGCTCGAACAGGCGCTTGAACTGCTTGGTGATCGCGTTCTTGGGCTCGGTGAGGATGCGCACCAGGGCCGCCTCGTCGAGCTCCTCCAGCGTGGCCAGCACGGGCAGGCGGCCGACGAACTCGGGGATCAGGCCAAACTTGATCAGGTCCTCGGGCTCGACATCCGCCAGCAGGCGGCCAACGTTGGGCTTCTGGTCCTTGCTGCGCACGTTGGCGCCGAAGCCGATGCCGGAGTTGTCCAGCGAGCGCTGCTGGATGACCTTCTCCAGGCCGGCGAAGGCGCCACCGCAGACGAACAGGATGTTGCGGGTATCGACCTGCAGGAACTCCTGCTGCGGATGTTTGCGCCCGCCCTGCGGCGGCACGGAGGCCACCGTGCCTTCGATAAGCTTCAGCAGAGCCTGCTGCACGCCTTCACCTGACACATCGCGGGTGATCGACGGGTTCTCGCTCTTGCGCGAGATCTTGTCGATTTCATCGATGTAGACGATGCCGGTCTGCGCCTTCTCGACGTCGTAGTCGCACTTCTGCAGCAGCTTCTGGATGATGTTCTCGACGTCCTCGCCCACGTAACCGGCTTCGGTCAGCGTGGTGGCGTCGGCGATCGTGAACGGCACATTGAGCAGACGCGCCAGCGTCTCGGCCAGCAGGGTCTTGCCCGATCCGGTGGGGCCGATCAGCAGGATGTTCGACTTCGACAGCTCGACCTCGTCATTGCGGGTACGGCTCTCGACGCGCTTGTAGTGGTTGTAGACCGCCACCGCCAAGGTGCGCTTAGCCCGCGCCTGGCCCACGACGTATTGGTCGAGCGCCTCCATGATCTCGCGCGGCTTGGGCAGATGGCTGCGGGTGCTGGCGCTCTTCTCCTCCAGCTCTTCGCGGATGATGTCGTTGCACAGCTCCACGCATTCATCGCAGATGAACACGCTGGGGCCGGCGATCAGCTTGCGGACCTCGTGCTGGCTCTTGCCGCAGAAGGAGCAGTAGAGGATCTTGCCGCCTTCGCCCGCCCTGCCCTGTCGCTCGTCGCTCATTCGTCTTCGTCCCGATGGACCTGTGAGATGCAGCGGAGGCCTCATGGCCTCCCGGATGCGCCCATCGATGCGCCCCGAAATGCAGCATATTCAATATCTTGGGCGGAACCTCAGAGCCAGAAGGCTACCGCGGCCCGGTGTTCGCCGGAGGATAGCACAGCCCCCCGGAAAGCCCCGGCGCCGACAGCAGGGTCGGCACCGGGCGCTGGGATGCAAGTTTCCGGCCTCAGCCCGACTTGACGGTTTCTTCGGAGCGACGCTCGAGCACTGCGTCGATCAGTCCGTAGTCGCGCGCCTGTGTGGCAGACAGGAAGTTGTCGCGATCGGTGTCACGGGCGATCTGCTCGACCGGCTGGCCGGTGTGGTGGGCCAGGATCTTGTTCAGGCGATCGCGGATGGTGAGGATCTCGCGCGTGTGGATCTCGATGTCGCTGGCCTGGCCCTGGTAGCCACCCAGCGGCTGGTGGATCATCACCCGCGAATGCGGCAGCGCATAACGCTTGCCGGCCTGTCCCGCGGCCAGCAGCAGCGCACCCATGCTGGCCGCCTGACCGATGCACATCGTGCTGACGTCGGGCTTGATGTATTGCATGGTGTCGTAGATGGCCATGCCAGCCGTGACCACGCCGCCCGGGCTGTTGATGTAGAGGTGGATGTCCTTGTCCGGGTTTTCGGACTCGAGGAACAGCAGCTGTGCCACCACCACGTTGGCCATGTGGTCATCGATCGGACCGACCAGGAAGATCACCCGCTCCTTCAGCAGTCGGCTGTAGATGTCATAGGCGCGTTCGCCGCGGCTGGTCTGCTCGACCACCATCGGGACCAGATTGAGGTTGGTGATGCTCATGGGTTGCGTCCTTGTGCTTGGCGCAGTCGATGAATGGGGTGGGTGAGCGTAGCTGAAAACGAAACGGCCGCCTGCGAAGCGCGGCGGCCGTTTCAGTCGCAAGCCCCGAGGCGATCAGGCCGCCATCGGGCGCATCACGTCCTGGAAGTCCAGCTTCTGCTCGGTGAGGTCGGCGTGATCGGCGATCCAGTCGATCACCTGGTCCTCGATGACGCGGCTCTGCAGGCCCTGCATCAGCTGGGGTTCGCGGCGGTAGAGTTCAACCACCTCACTCGGATCCTCGTAGGTCGAGGCGATCAGATTCAGGGTCTCCGTGAGTCGACGCGCATCCAGACGGATCTCGTTCTGGCGAGCCAGCTCACCCAGCAGCACGGCGGCGGCGACGCGGCGCTTGGCCGTGTCCATGAACTGGGCCGGATCGGCCTTCGCGCCCAGATTGCCCTGCTGGGCGGCCTGCTGCTCGGCCTGGCGGGCCAGCGCCTGTGCCTCCGACTCGATCATGCGCGAGGGCAGTTCGAGGTCCGCATGGGCGGCAAGCATCTTCTCGACCACCTGGGTCTTCAGCCGGGCCATCAGCGCGCCCTTCAGCTCGCGCTCGAGGTTGGCACGCACTTCGCGACGGAAACTGTCGACATCGGCCTCGGCCACGCCGAAGCTGCGAATGAAGTCGGCGTCGATCTCGGGCAGCTTGGGTTCCGACACACGGACAAGCTTGACGCTCATCTTGGCCGTTTTGCCGGCCAGAGCCGCAGCCCGGTACTCCGCCGGGAACTCGACCTCGAACTCGCCCTCCTGGCCCGCGGCCAGGCCGATCAGCTTCTCTTCAAGCGCCGGCAGGATGGCGCCGGAGCCGATGATGGTGCCGGCGCGCTCGACGCCCTCGGCAGGCACGCGGCCGGCGTCGGTCGTGGCGCTGGACTCGAACATCACCATGTCACCCGCCGCTGCAGCGCGCTCGACCGGGTTCCAAGTGCGGCGCTGCATGCGCAGGGTCTCGATCATGCGGTCGACATCGGCTTCCTCGACGCTCGACACCGGCTTCTCGATCTTGAGGCCGGAAACATCAATGGTGCCGATCTCGGGCATCACCTCGAAGGTGGCGATGAAGGCGACTTCGCCGTCTTCCCCCGTCGAGGTCGCCTCGATGTTCGGAGCCACGGCCGGACGCAGCTTCTCCTGCTCGACGGCTTCCGAGAAACCGCGGCGGATCACTTCTCCGAGGGCTTCCGCGCGGACCTGCGCGCCGAAACGCTGCTCGATCACCTTCGCCGGCACCTTGCCCGGACGGAAACCCGCCAGGCGCACGGTGCGGCCGAGCTCGCGCAGACGGGTGGCAACCTGCGACTGCAGCCCTTCCGCAGGAAGGCGGACGGTGAGCTTGCGCTCGAGCTTGCCGACGTTTTCAACCGAGACTTGCATGACGACTCCTGAATTGGACAAGGGCAGCCGACGCGCCGGAATCTCTCCCGGTGGCGCTTGGCCGCCCGCTCTCAACCTTTTGGATACAGACCAGACCACGCCGCCCGAGTCGACGCCCCGTCCGCCGAGACCTCCCGGGTGGTGCGAAAGGAGAGACTCGAACTCTCACGGGGTTCCCCACTGGAACCTAAATCCAGCGCGTCTACCAGTTCCGCCACTTTCGCCTGACCGGTCCGGGGTGCCTCCGCGAGGGCGGAGAAGAAGGTGGTGGGCCGTCTAGGACTCGAACCTAGAACCTACGGATTAAGAGTCCGCTGCTCTACCAATTGAGCTAACGGCCCGACCTGGACTGTGACCGCTGCGTTCCCCGGAAGGGGTGGTCGCCGCGGTGGATGCGCATTGTGCCGCATCCGGGTGCTGGGGTGGAAGACGGGACTCGAACCCGCGACATCTGGAATCACAATCCAGTGCTCTAACCAACTGAGCTACATCCACCATTGTTCGTTGCTGCTGGCGCGCCTGGCAGGAATCGAACCTGCAACCACCGGCTTAGAAGGCCGGTGCTCTATCCGATTGAGCTACAGGCGCATGCAATCGGCAGCTGCGGTTTCCGAATCCTGCGTCGCCGCCCGAAGGCCACGCCCGCCAGCCCAGCGCTTGCGCGGTGGCTGGTCGGGGTAGAGGGATTCGAACCCCCGACCTTCTGCTCCCAAAGCAGACGCACTACCAAGCTGTGCTATACCCCGGGCTGGTGCAGCAGCAGGGCCACGCGCTTGCACGCGACACCCTGAGCCGCGGAAGAATAATGACCTCGGCCGCAGACGTCAAATCCCCCTTGCCTCCCGACTCTCTCCCCATGCGCTTCGACGGCACCCAGCGATACATCGCCACCTCTGAACTGAAGCAGGCGGTCAACGCCGCCATCACCCTGCAGCGCCCGCTGCTGATCAAGGGCGAGCCCGGCACCGGCAAGACCCTGCTGGCCGAGGAACTGGCCACCAGCCTCGATGCGCCGCTGATCAGCTGGCACGTGAAGTCCACCACCCGCGCCATCCACGGCCTCTACGAGTACGACGCGGTCAGCCGCCTGCGCGACTCGCAGTTGGGCGTGGCCGGAGTCGAGGACGTGCGCAACTACATCCGCCCCGGCAAGCTGTGGGAAGCCTTCACCCACCCGCGCCGCAGCGTGCTGCTGATCGACGAGATCGACAAGGCCGACATCGAGTTCCCCAATGATCTGCTGCAGGAGCTCGATCGCATGGAATTCTTCGTTCACGAGACCGGGGAGACCGTGCGCGCGCAGCATCGACCGATCATCCTCATCACCTCCAACAACGAGAAGGAGCTGCCCGACGCCTTTCTGCGTCGCTGCTTCTTCCACTACATCGCCTTCCCCGACCGCGAAACCTTGAAGCGCATCGTCGACGTGCATTTCCCCGGCATCTCGGGAAGCCTGGTACGTGAGGCGCTGGAGGTGTTCTTCCAGCTGCGCGAGATCCCGGGCCTCAAGAAGCGGCCCTCGACCTCGGAGCTGATCGACTGGATCAAGCTGCTGCTGGCGGACGAGGTGCCCGAGGCCGTGCTGCGAGAGCGCGATCCGCGGCGCGCGATTCCGCCGCTGGCGGGGGCTCTGGTCAAGAACGAGCAGGACGTGCAGCTGCTGGAGCGGCTGGCCTTCATGACCCGCCGCGGCCAGGGCTAGGAGCCTGTGTTCATCGGCCTGTTCGAACGCCTGCGCAGCAGCGGTGTGCCGGTCAGCCTGCGCGAGCTGCTCGATCTGCACGCCGCGCTTGAGCAGGGTCTGGCCTTCGCCGACCTTGAGGAACTGCACGGGTTGGCGCGCGCCCTGCTGGTCAAGGACGAGCGCCACTTCGACCGCTTCGATCGCGCCTTCGGCCAGTGGCTGGCGGCGCAGGAAGTGATCGGCGAAGGACTGCGCGCCGAAGTGCCACCCGAGTGGCTGCAGCGTGCCGTGCAAAGACAGCTCAGCGACGAAGAAAAAGCGCTGATCGAATCGCTGGGTGGCCTGGACAAGCTGCTGGAGGCCTTTCGCGAGCGCCTTGCCGAACAGAAAGACAAACACAGCGGCGGCAACCGCTGGATCGGCACCGGCGGCACCAGCCCCTTCGGCGCGCACGGCTATCACCCGGAAGGCATCCGCCTCGGCTCGCAGTCGGCCGGACACCGTCGCGCAGCCAAGGTCTGGGAGCAACGCAACTTCCGCGACCTCGACGACAGCGTCGAGCTCAACACCCGCAGCATCAAGCTGGCCCTGCGCCGGCTGCGTCGCTTCGCCCGCGAGGGCGCGGCCACCGAACTCGACCTCGACGGCACGCTGGCCGGCACCGCCCGCAATGCCGGCCTGCTTGACATCCGGCTGCGTCCCGAACGCCACAACGCGGTGAAGGTGCTGCTGCTGCTCGACATCGGCGGCTCGATGGACGATCACGTGCGCGTCTGCGAGGAGCTCTTCTCGGCCGCGCGCAGCGAGTTCAAGCACATCGAGCACTACTACTTCCACAACTGCGTCTATGAGTCGGTATGGCGCAGCAACGCGCGCCGACACAGCGAACGCACATCCACCCTTGATCTGATCCACCGCCTGCCGGCGGATTGGCGCCTCGTCATCGTCGGCGACGCCGCGATGGCGCCCTACGAGATCACGCATGTCCACGGCAGTGTCGAACATGACAACGCCGAAGCTGGTGCTGCCTGGCTGCAGCGCCTGTTCGCCCACTTCCGCCGCGCGGCCTGGATCAATCCCCTGCCCCGCCCAGCATGGGACTACACGGTTTCGGTCGGGCTGGTGCGCCAGCTGATCGAGCAGCGCATGTATCCGATGAGTCTGCGCGGTCTCGACGAGGCGATCCGCACGCTCTCGCGCTAGCCACAGATCCGAGGGCCCTAACCCCCGCTCCCCGCCACGCGCGCCTCGATCTCGGCCTTGGTCACCGGCCCCAGCCAGCGATGGGCGATGCGGCCCTGCGGGTCGAGCAGGTAGGTCATCGGCATGCCTCGCGGCACTTCAAACGCTGCGGGCGGCGAGTACACGTCGACGATCGCGATCGGATAGCTGACCGGACGATCGGCCAGGAAGCCGCGCATGTCGGCGGGCTCGATCTCCTCGAACGCGAGCCCCAGCACCTCGACATCCTCGCGCTCGCGATGCAGGGCGTCCAGCTCGGGCATTTCCTTGCGGCAGGGTGCACACCAGGTCGCCCAGTAGTTCACGACCACCCAGCGCCCTCGCTGCTGTGACAGGTCGAAGACGCCGTGGTCGAGAGTGGGCAGCGTCAGCTCGATCGCCTCTGCCTCGGCCGGCGCGGACTCGGCGACGCGCGCGGGCAGCGCGGATGCGGCCACTCCGGCGAGGAGCAGCAGCGCGACAGCGAGGATGCCACGGGGCTGAAGACGCGCACTCTCGACGCGGCCGAGACGGGCGGAGCACTGCAGGTTCAAGGCGATCTGCGGCAGGGGAGTCATCGCGGGGTGTCCTCGGAAGGGTCGAACGCCAAGGGAGGCGTGGAATCTACTGCCGGAGTGTCGCGCAGCCAGTGCGAGAGCGGCGTGTCGAGGGCGCCTTCGACGGCCTGCGCCAGCGCCTGCAGGCGCAAGCCGATACGTTGGCCGATCGCATCGGCCAGCAACTCCGCGGGGGGCGTCTCCAGCGGCACCCGCAGGCGCGCCCCGCGGTAGAGCTCGGCGAGGCCCAGATGATCCAGATCACGCACCAGCAACCAGCCGCCCAGCTCGGCCCGTTGCACGACGTGAAGCTCGGTGAGCCGTTCCAGCAGGAACATCAAGGCGTCGTCGGACAACGAAGGCTCGAGGCGTCGCAGCTCGTCCACCTCCAGCGCACGACCGTAATGCTGGGCCTGGGAGAAGCGCGCAAGGAGGCGCAGCAGGCCGAACAGCTCCAGTCCTTCCGGCAGTCGGCGCTCGCTCGGCAGATAGCGGAATGCGCTCAGCGACGCCGCCAGCGATGCGCCAAGCAGCACGGCAATCCACACCAGATAGACCCAGAGCAGAAAGATGGGGATGACGGCCAGAGCCCCGTAGATCTGCTCGTAGGTGGGCACTTGGCGCAGGTACAGACTGAGCCCGCTCTTGCTGGCTTCAAACAAGGCCGCGGCCAGCAGGCCGCCAGCCAGGGCGTCGCGCAGGCGCACGCTGCGATTGGGCACGATCAGGTAGGCGCAGGTGAAGCCGAACAGGGCCAGCAGGAAGGGGCTCAGCTGCAGCAGCGAGCCCGCGGCCGGCCCACCATCGGCCAGCAGCGGCAGCGAGAAAAGGTAGGACGACAGCGCCAGGCTCACGACCACCAGCAGCGGCCCAACGGTGAGAGCAGCCCAGTACATGAGGAAGCGCGCCACCGGTCCCCGGCCGCTGGGCACCCGCCAGATGCGGTTGAAGGTGTCCTCGATGCCCTTCATCAGCAGCAGGGCCACCACCAGCAGGCCGATCACGCCGGCCAGGGTCATTCGTGAGGCGCTGGCGGCCGAATCCCGCACCCAGACCTCGACCGTACGGGCGGCCGCCGGCACGAAATTGCTGAACAGGAAGTTCGTGAGCTGCTCGCTCCAGGCCTCGAAGACCGGGAAGGTGCTGATCACCCCGAACACCGCCGCGGTGAACGGCACCAGCGCGAACACCGTGGCGTAGGCCAGACCGCTGGCGGTTTCGAAGCAGCGATCCTCGACGAAGCGTCGCGCGAGAAAACCGGCGAAGGCCTGCAGCCGGCGGCGATCCAGCAGCAGCCGCAGAAGATGACGAAGTTCGGCGAGATCCATGGGCGGCAAGCCTAGCAGGCGACCGGTCCGATACCGCGCGCCCCCGAAGTCTGGCTTGCGCCGTCGGTATGCGCTTGCGACCCTGTTGTCACGACCACGCGCACAGCTTGAATCCTCGATGCTGCAGTGCGATAAATCGAGCACCCCCCGATACCTAGACACAGCGCCCCAGGCGCAAAGAGGCCAGCATGCACCACCGTATTGCACGATCCATCCGCGGCGCCCTGAGCGGCCTCGCACTGTCCGCCCTCCTCGCTGGCGGCGCCAGCGCCGGCGAGCTGTCCGGCGATGTGGGCGTGGTCTCCGACTACGTCTTCCGCGGCGTTTCCCAGACCGATGAAGACCCGGCCGTGCAGGCGGGGCTCACCTACTCGCTGGAATCCGGCTTCTACGTCGGCACTTGGGCCTCGCAGGTCGACTTCGGCAGCGAGACCGATCTCGAGGTCGACTTCTTCGCCGGCTATGGCTTCAACCTCTCCGACTCGGTCGCGGCCGATGTGCAGGTGCTGCGCTACGTGTACCCGGATGAGGGCTCGCTCAACTACAACGAGCTGCTGTTCAGCCTGACCTTCGCCGAGAAGCTCACCACCACCATCGGCTACACCAACGACGTCTACAACAGCGGTGAGACCGGCTGGTACTACGGCGCCAGCCTCGACCTGGCCCTGCCTGCCGAATTCACCCTGACGCCGGGCGTGGGCTACTCGCGTTTCGCCCGCGGCGTGCTGGAAGACGGCAGCAGCAGCTACCTGGACTGGAGCCTGGGCCTTTCGCGCGATTTCGGCCCGATCAGCGCCTCGCTGACCTACCACGACACCAACGGCGAAGGCGAGGATCTGTTCGGCTACCTCGCAGATTCGCGCGTGGTGTTGGGACTGAGCTACGGCTTCTGATCGAACTTCGATCGCGCATCCTGCGGATCGGAGCCGGCGCCCGTCCACTGCGGGCTGGAGCTGCAAGAACGGCCGGGTGCCCACGCATCCGGCCGTTTGTCTTCGGGACTTCGCGACCTGCTCGAACGCGTCCTGAGCGGCGCACACCTTCAGGCTGCGCCGCGCAAGGGATCCGGATGCGTGCCACGCCTGCCGAGCGACCAAGGCGCGCCAATCAACCCGAGACCCTTGCCTGCTCCAGCAACCTTGCCAGGCGCTTGGCCGACACTGTTTCGCGTGTCCCAAGCTCCTGTGCGAACAGCGACACGCGCAGCTCCTCCAGCGCCCAGCGCAGGTCCTGCCACGCAGGACGGCCATCGACGCCGCGGCGACGGGCCTCGTCCAAGGCCTCGCGGAACTGGATGAGCTCCAGCATCCGCGCCTGGTCCTTGATCGGGTCCTGACGCAGGCGCTCGCCCCTGAGACGCATGGCCTTGAGGTACCTCGGCAATTCACTCAGGCGCTCATAGGGCGTGTCGCGCAGGAAGCCCGGATGCACCAGTGCTTTCAGCTGAGCGCGCAGGTCCTCGTAGCTGGCCGTGCCGTGGCCCATGAGCTTCTGTTCAAGCGCCGGCACCAGCTCGGCATAGGCCGTGACGATGCGCTCGGTCAGCTCCAGCCGGCGCATGGATTCGGCGAACAGGCCGCGTGAGATCTCCGCGGCCAGCGCATCGAAAGCCTCACGCGTGCGGATGCGCGCGGGCTGCTCGCCAGCCAGCGCATTCAGTGCAGCCTCGACGAGATCCTCGCGCAGGCGCTCGCTGCTCTCGATGGCGGCGTACATCAGTCCCGTCTTGGGCGAGAGCGGCAGCTGCTTGCGTGCCTGCTTGAGCTTGTCGGCCAGCGCGCGTCGCAGCAGGGCCTGCACTCCGCCGGGATGCGCCGCCTGCGCCTGCTCGCGATCGGCGTAGACGCGGATCAGCACGCCTTCGCTTTCGGCGCTCAGCGCGGGGAAGGCCGGCACGCCTGCCGCACCGCGGATCTGCTCGGCAATGCCTGCCTCCGGAAAGTGATCCACGGCATGGCCATCCAGCCTGCGGCCCGCTTCGGCTGCGAACGCGGCCTGCGCCCTCTCGCCGTAGCGCGCCTTCAGATCCGCGAGATCGCGCGATTCCTCCAGGATCCGCTTGCCCTCGGACAGGCGCAGATTGAAGCGCAAATGCGCCGGCACCGCGGATTCGTCCCATTCGAACGCCGGCACCTCCACGCCCGTGCTGCGTTTCAGGAACTCGCCCAGCGCCTCGCTGACCGGCCGATCGTGCGCATGTGCACCTTCGGCTTCGACGAAGGCGCGGGCGAAGTCGGGCACCGGCACGAAATTACGGCGCAGCGCCTTGGGCAGGCCGCGCAACAGCTCCGCGACCTTGTCTTCCAGCAGCCCCGGCACCAGCCAGGACAGCCGCGCCGCATCGAGCGCGTTCAGCAGATGCAGGGGCAGATGCAGGCTCACTCCATCGTCCGGCGCATTCGGCTCGAAGCGATAGGACAGGCGCAGGCTGACGTCACCAATCCGGAAGCTGCTCGGAAAGCGCGCGGCGTCGGTCTCGTCGGCGGGGATCAGGTCCGGAAGCGTCCATTCCAGCGCCGCACGCTGCGCGGGCGAGAGTCGCTTGTACCAGGCCTCGAGCCCCTGCGCGGTGTTGATGTCCTCGGGCAGACGCTTGCCGTACCAGGCGGCCTGGGCATCGACATCGATGACGATGCCGACGCGGCGCAGCTTGGCTTCTTCTTCCATCGCCTGCTGCAACACGCGCTGGTTGCGCTCCAGCAGCGGTATGCGCAGGTTGACCTCGCCCGGCACCAGTCCCTCGGCGATGAAGATCTCGCGCGCGTGCCGCGCGTCGATGCTGGCGTAGCTGATCGGCTTCTTCGGTGCCAGCACCAGGCCGTGCAGGCTGATCTGCTCGGAGGCGATCACGCGGCCCTGGCTGCGCGCCCAGTGCGGATCGAAGTGCTTGCGGGTGAGCAGATGTGGCGCGGCCTCGATCACCCATTCGGGCTCGATGCTGGCATTGATCAAGCCATAGACCTTCTGCGTTTCCATCACCACCGCCGACACCACCCAGGGCGGCGGCTTGCGAGCGAGGTTCGAGCCCGGGAACAGGGCGTACTTGCGCTGCCGCGGTGCCTCGTACAGGCCCTTCTCGCTGCGCCGGCCGATCTGGCTGGGGATACCCGTGAGGATGGCCTTGTGCAGGCGCGCATAGCCCGCGGCAACCGCGCCCGGCGCCGCCTCTTCCTCGCTCGCCATGGCCGAAGCTGAAGCGTCGATGCCGAGCTCGGCGCAGGCCAGCAGCAGCTGGCGGTGCAGCTCGCGCCATTCGCGCATGCGCAGGAAGTTCAGGAAATGCTTGCCGCACCAGTCGCGCAGCTTGTTGGCGGTGAGGTCCTCGCGCGCAGCCTCATATGCTGCCCACAGCTTGAGCAGGCCGACGAACTCCGAGCGCGGATCGGCGAACAGTGCGTGCGCATTGTCGGCCGCTTCGCGCGCTTCGCCGGGCCGCTCGCGGGGGTCTTGGATGCTGAGGAACGCAGCAATGGTGATCAGCTCTCGCGTGCAGTCAAAGTCCTTCGAGGCGATCAGCATGCGGGCCAGCTTGGGATCGATCGGCAGCCGCGCCATCTGCCGGCCCAGCGGCGTGATCTGCCGGTTCGGCGCCACCGCGCCCAGCTCGATCAGCTGCTGCCAGCCGTCGCGCACCGCGCGCTCATCCGGCGCATCGATGAAGGGGAAGTCGTCGATCCGGCCCAGCCCCAGCGCCAGCATGCGCAGGATCACGCCCGCCAGCGAGGAGCGCAGGATCTCGGGGTCGGTGAACTCGGGCCGTGAGGCGAAATCGCTGTCGGCATACAGGCGGTAGGCCACGCCCGGCGCGGTGCGTCCGCAGCGGCCGGCGCGCTGGTTGGCGCTGGCCTGGCTGATCGGCTCGATCTGCAGGCGGTCGAGCTTCTGCCTCGGGCTGTAGCGCTTGACCCGGGCCTGGCCGGGGTCGATGACATAGCGGATGCGCGGCACCGTCAGCGAGGTTTCGGCGACGTTGGTCGCCAGCACGATGCGGCGCTGCGGGCCGGGGTTGAACACGCGGTCCTGGTCGCGCGCCGACAGCCGCGCGTACAGGGGCAGCACGATCGTCTCGCGATAGTTGCGGCGGCTGAGCAGCAGGTGCGTCTCGCGGATCTCGCGCTCGCCCGGCAGGAACACCAGCACGTCGCCTCGCGGGTCCTCGCGGTTGATCTCGTCCATCGCCGCGGCGATGCCCTCGGGCACCGTGCCGCCGCCCTCGTCCCGGCCCAGCAGCTCCAGCGGCCGGTAGCGCGTCTCCACCGGATAGCTGCGCCCTTCGACATTGATCACCGGCGCGCCGTCGAAGTGCTGGGCGAAGCGCGCGGTGTCGATGGTCGCCGAGGTGACAATCAGCTTCAGATCACGACGCCGGCGCAGCAGGTCCTTCAAATACCCCAGCAGGAAGTCGATGTTGAGGCTGCGCTCGTGAGCCTCGTCGATGATGAGGGTGTCGTAGGCCGAGAGCAGGCGGTCCGACTGGATCTCGGCCAGCAGGATGCCGTCGGTCATGAACTTGACGTAGGTCTGCTCGCCGACCTGCTCGGTGAAGCGGACCTGGAAACCGACGGCACCGCCGAGCTGGGTACCGAGCTCTTCCGCGACACGACGCGCCACCGAGCGGGCGGCGATACGGCGAGGCTGGGTGCAGCCGATCATGCCGGCCGCACCGCGACCCGCGGCGAGGCAGAGCTTGGGCAGCTGGGTGGTCTTGCCCGAGCCGGTTTCGCCAGCGATCACCACGACCTGGTGCTTCCGGATCGCCGCGAGGATGGCTTCGGCTTCGCGCGCGATTGGCAGCTCGCTGTCGAACTCGGGCTTGGGCAGACCCTGCGTGCGTGACTCGCGCAAGGCCATCGAGGCCATCAAAGCCTTGTCGAAAGCTTCACGCCGACTTGCATTCCCCGGCTCGCGCTCCCAGTTTGAGAGCAGCTGGCGCAATCGCCGCTGGTCGCGCGACAGCGCACGCGACAAGGCAGCACGCGCTTTGGACAGCGCGCCTTGGTTGTCGTGCTTGCTTGACGCCGCGGGGTCCGCTGGAAGTTCGGGTCTGCTGCTCACGCTTGATCCGGCGCAAGGCCTGGCCTTGGGGGACCGGCGATTCTACCGGCATGCGCGCGGTGGCTCCGCGCTGCACGCATCTGCGCCAGCGTTTCTGTCTCAGTTCTGGAGGATTGCATGAAGATCGACATCGGCATCAGCGACAAGCAGCGCAAGAAGGTGGCCGAAGGCCTGGCCCGATTCCTTGCCGACAGCTACACGCTGTATCTCAAGACCCACAACTACCACTGGAATGTCACCGGGCCCATGTTCAACAGCCTGCACCTGATGTTCCAGACCCAGTACACCGAAGCCTGGAACGCGCTGGACGAAATCGCCGAGCGCATCCGTGCGTTGGGCTTCTCCGCCCCCGGCTCCTATGCGCAGTTCGGCAAGCTCAGCAGCATCAAGGAGCAGGACAGCGAGGTCGTCCCGGACTGGAAGACCATGGTGGAGCAGCTGGTGCTGGGCAACGAGGCCGTCTGCCGTACTGCCCGCAAGGTGCTTGAAGCCGCAGGCGAAGCCGGCGACGAACCCACCGCCGATCTGTTGACGCAGCGACTCAATATCCACGAAAAGAACGCCTGGATGCTGCGCTCGCTGCTGGCCTGACGCCCGCAGGATGCCTGGGGGCGACGCGTCGGAGACGCTCCCCCGCGCCGCCCGATCATCGGGCCACACCCCATGTCCGATATGCGCCCTGCTGCAACGTAAGCTTGCGCATCGGAGATCGCGATGCCGCCTGCGCATCGTGGCCCGCCTTCGCCGCCGGGATCGACAGCTTTGGAACAAGTCTTGCAGCAACAGCCCGACTTGCAGGACGGCCGCAGCGGGCCCCGGGGCGGCACGGGGAGCCGCTGGCGGTTCGCGATCGATTCAAGCCCTGTCCCGCCTCGGTCCGCCGGACCTGGCGGCAGCCCCCCCCCTCCACCGACCGAGCAGGACAGCGCCATGCAAGACACGATCACCGCGCCTCCGGCTGGACTCGATCGCGATGTGTTCCTCCGCCAGCTGCTGCGTGAACTTGCCGGAGTCCTCGAAGAAGTCGTTGGACTGCAGGAGGCCGAGGGTTTCGTGGCGCTGGTCGGGCAACGGATCGCCGACTGGATGGATGCCGGCTACCGTCAGGCCTACGGGGTCGATGCCCTGTCCGCCAAGGAGGTGGCGGAGGTGCTCGTTGACCTGAAGCGGCGCATCCAGGGCGGATTCCGCCTGGTTTCGATTTCGGACGAGGCGATCGTACTGTCCAATGACCGCTGTCCCTTCGGGGACCTGGTCAAGGGTCGCGTTTCCCTTTGCCAGATGACGACCTCGGTGTTTGGCACGATCACTGCCGAGAACCTCGGCTATGCGCGGGTCCATATCGATGAGTCCATCGCCGCAGGCTTTCCGGGCTGCAAAGTGCGAATTGCTCTGCTGCCAACGCATCCCGCGGACTCGGCGCCGGGCGTGGAGTTCGTGCGGGGCGCCCGGGCATGACGCCCGGTTCCGCGTTCCAGGCGCTTGCGCAGACGCTCCCTGATCCAATCTTCGTCGTCGACCTCCGCGGTGCGATCCACTGGACAAGCGCGCGCGCAACCGAGCTGCTGTCGGCGATCTCGACTCCGGGCGAATCGCCCCATGCCTTGACCTCCGCGGTGCCCGATGCCGAGCTCCAACGTTTGCTCGAGTATCTTCGGAATGTCGCGCGAAGCGGGCGCGCGTTGCCCGGGCGATTCCAGTGGCGCGTCCACGGCGATCGCACGACCAGCCTGCGCTGCCTTGCGTTTGCACTGCGCGATGCCGCAACAGGCGACGGCCTGATCTGCTTTCGACTTCTGCCTCAGGATGGTGGTCAGGGCGATCGCTTCCATGCACTCAATTTGCGGCTGCGCGAGCTGCGTGCCGCGCTGACCTCGCTCAGTGCCAGCGAACGCATGGCACGACAGGAACGCGACCAGGTCGCGACCACGCTTTACAGCATCGGCGATGGCGTTCTCACTACGGATGCCGAGGGCCGTGTGGAGCGTGTCAACGCTGCCGCCGCACGACTCCTCGGACTGTCGGAAAGCGATGCCCAGGGCAAGGCTGTGGAGACGGTGTTCCGCGTCGTGAACCAATTCACCCGGCAGACACAGACGTGCCCGGTGCGGCGCTGTCTGGAGACCGGCCGCGTGGTGGAGCTGGCACCTGGCTCGATTCTGCTGGCCCGCGATGGACGCGAATACCACGTCGAAGACTCGGCGGCACCGATACGCAGCGCATGCGATCGCGTGACTGGAGCCGTGCTGGTATTCCGGGATGTCAGCGCGCAGCAGGCCGCGAAACAACAGGCCCAGTTCCTCAGCGAGTTCGATCCTCTCACCACGCTCTACAACCGCAAAAGCTTCGAGCGCCACCTCGCCCTCGCCTCCGAGCGCGCCAGCCGCAGCGTCGGCCTGTACGCACTGGTGCACATTGATCTCGACCAGTTCCTGGTCATCAATGAAACCTTCGGGCACCGCACCGGCGACGCCCTGCTCATCCAGTTTGCCCAGTTCCTGCGGACCAGCCTGCATGGCGGCGACATCGCGAGCCGGATCGGCGGCGACGAGTTCGCGTTGCTTCTGGCCTACCGCCCGGGCGAACAGGCTGCGCTGCTTGATCGCCTGACAGACTTGCTGGCTCGCCTCGTCGGGACGGGGTTCGAGTCCGAGGGCGAGGTTCACCATCTGCGGGCCAGCGCGGGGCTGTCCTATGTCGACGGCAGCATCAGCCCGGAGGATGCCCTGCGGCAGGCCGACCTCGCCTGTCTGCTCGCCAAGCAAGCCGGACGTGGACGTGTGCGTGTCTACCAGGACTGCGATGCCTCGGCAGCCAGCTCGCTCAGTGAAATGCGCATGGTTCGGGAGATCCGCCTCGCCATCAGCGAGAACCGCTTCGAACTGGTCTACCAGCCCGTGCTCGGACTGGACGGGCCGCCGGTGGAGTACTTCGAGGTGCTGCTGCGCATGCGCGTCAGCGACGGACGCATGGCGGACACCCAACTCGTCATCAAGGCCGCCGAGCGCTACGACCTGATCGAAGACATCGACCGCTGGGTGATCCGGCGCGCACTCGCCGAACTTGCGGAAGCGGGCCCCATGCGATTGCCCAGGCTGGGCATCAACCTGTCGGGCACGACGCTGTCAGAGCGCGGTTTCGAGCAGTTCTTCCTGCGGGAATGCCACGAGCAGGGCATTGACCCGGCGCGCATCTGCTTCGAGATCACCGAGACCGCGGCGGTCGTTCGCATCGATCGCGCGATCGAAGTGATCCGCCATCTTTCGGTACACGGCTGCGAATTCGCCCTGGACGACTTCGGCACCGGCTTCAGCAGCTTTTCCTACCTGAAGTATCTGCCGGTGCAGTACCTCAAGATCGATGGCGGCTTCGTGCGCGGCCTGCAGGACTCGGAGCTCGACGATGCGGTCGTGCGGTCGATCGCCGGAATCGGCGGGGCGCTCGGCCTCAGGATCATCGCCGAGAGCGTCGAGAACGCAGAGCAGATCGAGCGGCTTCGCGAGATCGGCATTCCTCTGGCCCAGGGCTGGGCCTATGCGCGACCGCAGTCCCTCACCCGACTCGACTCGGACCAGAGAGCACCGATCACCCCATGAGCCGCGGCCGCGGCCGGTCGATCCACAGGGCTGGGCGCAAGCGCGAGTCCCGTAGTTCCCGACGCCGGCGATCCGTGAGAAACGCCGCCCAGATCCGGCGCAGAGAGCGCCCCTGCCTCGTCGCTCAAGGACTGAACTCACCCTCGATCGCATAGCGATCACCGGGATGCAGAAGTCGCGCGTGGGTGATCATCGCGCTGCGGCTGAAGGTCTCGCGAGTAATGCGCAGGCAGGCAGCACCGACCTCGATGCCCAGCCAACGCGCCTCCTGCGCGCTCGGCTGCACCGCCTCGATCGCGTAGCGCGCCCGCCACAGGGCCGTGGCGCCGAACAGATAGTGAGTCGGCGTCACCTGGGTGAAGTCCTGTTCCAGATAGTCCGGCGCCTCGTCCGGATTGACCCAGCGGTCCTCAATCTGCAAAGCGCGGCCGGCCTCCAGATGCAGGATCACGCTGTGGAAGAGTTCGCGCCGCGGCTCCACGCCGAAGAGCTTCGCGAGCGACGGCTTCGGTGTTTCGGCGCGCAGCAGCTTCACCTCGGCCGTGTGGGCGTGACCGCGGGCGGCGATCTCCTCGTGCAGGTCGCGCAAGGTCAGCGTGCTGGAGACGCGATCGAGCGCACTGGCGAAGCTGCCCACGCCCTGCACGCGCTCGATCAGGCCCTCGGCGGCCAGTTCATTCAAGGCGCGGCCGACGGTCATGCGACTGACGCCGAACTCCGCGACCAGAGCGGATTCACTGGGTAGCTGGGCGCCCGGCGCATAGTCGCCGCGCGCCAGGGCGTTCTTCAACTCGGCCTTGATCCGCGCGTAGGGCGGAAGCTTCGATTCCGCACGCATGCTGCACCTCGACTTGCCGGACCCTGTCTAGACAGGTAGCGTAGTCCTTCCCGAGGCGCACCGCCAGCGCGATCGCACTCCGCGACGCCGCACTCGACGCCCGCCACCCGGCCGCCCAGGCCGCAGGAGTCCCGCATGAGTTCCTCCACCGCGAAGGCCGCGCCGCGTCGCGTCAGCGCCCCCCGTGGCAGCACCCTGCACTGCCGCAGCTGGCTGACCGAAGCCGCCTATCGAATGCTGCAGAACAACCTGGACCCCGAGGTTGCAGAGACCCCGGAGGCGCTGGTCGTCTACGGCGGCATCGGCAAGGCCGCGCGCGATTGGGACAGCTTCGAGACGATCCTGAAGACCCTGCAGCGCCTGGAGGACAACCAGACCCTGCTGGTGCAGAGCGGCAAGCCGGTCGGCGTGTTCCCGACCCACCCGGATGCGCCGCGGGTGCTGATCGCCAACTCGAACCTGGTGCCGAAGTGGGCGACCTGGGAACACTTCGATGAGCTCGATCGCAAAGGCCTGATGATGTACGGCCAGATGACCGCCGGCAGCTGGATCTACATCGGCAGCCAGGGCATCGTCCAAGGCACCTACGAAACCTTCATCGAAGCCGGGCGTCAGCACTACGGCGGCGATCTCAGCGGCCGCTGGGTGCTGACCGCGGGCCTGGGTGGCATGGGCGGCGCGCAGCCGCTGGCGGCGAGCTTCGCCGGGGCGTGTTCGCTCAACATCGAATGCCAGCAGTCGCGCATCGATTTCCGCCTGCGCTCGCGCTACCTCGACGAGCAGGCAACGGATCTCGACGACGCGCTGGCGCGCATCCGCCGCTACACGGCTGAAGGCAAGGCAGTGTCGATCGGCCTGCTCGGCAATGCAGCCGAAGTGCTGCCCGAACTGGTGCGCCGCGCGCAGGCTGGCGGCATGAAGCCGGATCTCGTCACCGACCAGACCTCGGCGCATGACCTGGTCAACGGCTACCTGCCGCCCGGCTGGAGCGTGGAGCAATGGCAGGCTGCGCAGCGTGATCCGTCCAGACATGCGGAACTGCGCGCCGCTGCAGCGCGAGGCTGCGCCGAACACGTGCGCGCGATGCTGGCCTTTCAGCAGATGGGCGTACCGACCTTCGACTATGGCAACAATCTGCGCCAGGTCGCCAAGGACCAGGGCGTGTCGAACGCCTTCGACTTCCCCGGTTTCGTGCCGGCCTACATCCGTCCGCTGTTCTGCCGCGGTGTCGGCCCCTTCCGCTGGGTGGCGCTGTCGGGCGACCCCGAGGACATCGCCAAGACCGACGCCAAGATCAAGGAGCTGTTCCCCGAGAACCGCCATCTGCACCGCTGGCTGGACATGGCCGGCGAACGCATCGCCTTCCAGGGCCTGCCAGCGCGCATCTGCTGGATCGGCCTCGGCGAGCGGCATCGCGCAGGGCTGGCCTTCAACGAGATGGTGCGGAAGGGCGAGCTGAAGGCGCCGATCGTGATCGGTCGCGATCATCTGGATTCCGGCTCAGTGGCCAGCCCCAACCGCGAGACCGAGTCCATGCTCGACGGCTCCGACGCGGTCTCGGACTGGCCGCTGCTGAACGCCATGTTGAACGTCGCCGGCGGCGCGACCTGGGTCAGCCTGCACCACGGCGGCGGCGTCGGCATGGGCTACAGCCAGCACAGTGGCGTGGTCATCGTCTGCGACGGCAGCGAAGCGGCCGACCAGCGCATCGCCCGCGTGCTGTGGAACGACCCTGGCACCGGCGTGATGCGCCACGCGGATGCGGGCTATGCGATCGCGCAGCAGTGCGCGCGCGAGCAGGGGCTGGATTTGCCGATGTTTGGGTGAGGGTGTGGACTGGCTGAGGCCAGACCACACCGCCAACTCAAGAATCTAGATGATCGTCTCCCCTCTCCCCATGGGAGAGGGGTCGGGGGAGAGGGTTCGGGAGCCCTCAATCCCCCACGTTTGATCAGCACTCAAACTGTGCAGACGAAGTCTTCTACCGAGGAGTGCCCGGACCCTCACCCCAACCCCTCTCCCATCGGGAGAGGGGCTCAAGCTCGCCTCCGCTCCACGGTATCGCTCTGCAACCAACGCCTTACATGTGAATGCCACAGCTTCGAACGCTCCCCTTCAGCGCGGAACCCACCATGACCGTCACTCTCACCCCCGGCCACCTGAGCCTTGAGCAGCTGCAGTCCATCCATGCCGGCGGCGTGCGCGTCGAGCTGGATCACCACGCCCGCGCCGGCATCCGCGCCAGCGCCGAGCTGGTGCAGCGGCATGCCGCAGGTGACGCCCCGGTCTATGGCGTCAACACCGGCTTCGGCAAGCTGGCCTCCACCCGCATCAGCAAGGCGGATCTGGCCCAGCTGCAGCTGAACCTGATCCGCTCGCACTCGGTCGGCGTGGGCGCTCCGCTGTCGCCGGAAGTGGTGCGGCTGATGCTGGTGACCAAGGCGGCCAGCCTCGCGCGCGGGCATTCCGGCGTGCGCGAGGAGGTGATCGACGCCATCCTCGATGTCTACAACGAGGGTCTGGTGCCCTATGTGCCGGCGCAGGGCTCGGTGGGCGCCTCGGGCGATCTCGCGCCGCTCTCGCACATGACGCTCGCCCTGCTCGGCGAAGGTGAGTTCCTGGTCCACGGCGAGCGGCGATCCGCGGCCGAGGTGCTGGCCAATCACGGGCTCAAGCCGCTCACGCTCGAAGCCAAGGAAGGTCTGGCCCTGATCAATGGCACCCAGACCTCGACTGCACTGGCCCTGCACGCGCTGTTCGCCTTCGAGCCGGTGCTGGAGTCGGCGCTCGTCATCGGCGCGCTCACGGTCGATGCCGCGCGCGGCAGCGATGGCCCCTTCGATCCGCGCATCCACGCCGTGCGCGGCCAGCCGGGGCAGATCGACGTCGCCCAGTACTACCGCGCCCTGCTTGCCGGCAGCGCCATTCGCGCCTCGCATGCCGAAGGCGACGACCGCGTGCAGGACCCGTACTGCCTGCGCTGCCAGCCGCAGGTGGTGGGCGCCTGCCTCGACCAGCTGCGCTACGCCGCCCGCGTGCTGCTGCGCGAGGCCAATGCGGTCACCGACAATCCGCTGGTGTTTGCCGACGAGGGCCTGATGGTTTCGGGCGGCAACTTCCATGCGGAGCCGGTGGCGCTGGCCGCCGATGCCATGGCCACCGCCATCGCCGAGGTCGGCGCGATTGCCGAACGCCGCATCGCCATGCTGATCGACGCCGGCGTCTCGCGCCTGCCGCCCTTCCTGACCCGCGACGCAGGCTTGAACAGCGGCTTCATGATCGCCCACGTGACCGCCGCCGCACTGGCCAGCGAGAACAAGTCGCTGGCGCATCCGGCCTCGGTGGACAGTCTGCCGACCAGCGCCAACCAGGAAGACCACGTCTCGATGGCCACCTTCGCCGCGCGCCGCCTGCAGGCGATGATCGACAACGTCGCCCACATCCTCGGCGTGGAGTATCTGGCCGCCGCGCAGGGCATCGAGTTCCTGCGTCCGCTGAGCAGTTCGCCTGCCCTGGAAGCCGCGCACGCGCTGCTGCGCGCGCAGTGCCCGAGCGTGGAGACCGACCGCTACCTGGCGCCCGACATTGAGCGCGCCGCCGCCCTCGTCAGGCGCGGCGAGCTGATCCCCCTGCTGCGCGCCCTGCCCGCCCTGCCGGAGCTGTGGGTACCGGCCTGAGGCAGGTGCGCGCGGGATTCAACACCGGCGGGCGTATTAAGCCTCGGTGGGCGCGGGCCCACGCTATAGCAGCTTCTGGGTGATCGCCTTCAGCACCGCATGCGTGCGGTCGCGGCAGTCGAGCTTGACCAGGATCTCGGACATGTAGTTCTTCACCGTACCTTCCGAGAGGTGCAGGACACGGGCGATTTCCTTGTTGCTGTAGCCGCCGGCCACCAGCCGCAGAATGCTCTGCTCGCGCTCGGTCAGCCGCTGACCCGGTGTGGCGTCCGGCGCACTCCAACCGGCGCGCACGGGCCCCAGGCTGACCGGCTGCAGCAGGGTCTCGCCGGCGGCGACGCGCAGGATGGCGGCGCGCAGGTCCTCGGGTGAGGCGTCCTTCAGCAGGAAGCCCTGGGCGCCGGCCTCGACCGCGCGCAGCAGCAGCTCGCTGTCATCGAAGGTGGTGAGCAGGATCACCGGCGTGGCATCGCCACGCTCGCGCAGGGCGCCGATCAGGCCGATGCCGCCCATGCCGGGCATTCGGATATCGCTGACGATCACCTCCACCGGCCTCTGCGGCAGGGCCGCCAGCAGGCTCTCCGCATCGGGCGCCTCCAGCGCGATCTCGAGGCCCAGGTCGGCCAGCAGCGCCGACAGGCCGCGCAGCACCAGCGCTTGGTCGTCGCACAGCGCGATCCGCGCGCTCATGCGGCCTGCTCCGGCAGGAAGGCTCGCAGACACAGGCCGCGCGCGGCGCCGGTATCCAGCTCCAACCGGCCGCCCATCGCCTGCAGGCGCTCGCGCATGCCGGTCAGGCCGTTGCCGAATTCGATGCGCCGCGGCGGTTCGCCGTCGTTGGCGACCTCCAGCAGAAGGCCCTCGCCGCTGCGCGCGCAGCGCAGGCGCACGTGGCTGGCGCGGCCGTGCCGCAGGGCATTGGTGATGGATTCCTGCGCGCAGCGCAGAAGCGTTTCCGCAATCGCCACCGACTCCACACGCAGCCCCTCCTGCACATCCACCTCGATTCGAGTTCCCGGTATGGGGCGCGCCAGGGCGCGCAGCGCGGCACCCAGCTCCAGTCCATCGTGCTGGCGCAGCGCGCTGACCACGCTGCGGATGTCGGCGAGCAGCTCGTCGGCGAGCTGAGCGCTGAGGCTGACTTCCTCCCGCGCCGCGAGCGCCGGATCGCGCTGCAGGCGCGCGAGGTTGAGCTTCAGCGCGGTGAGCTTGTGGCCGGCGACGTCATGCAGCTCGCGCGAGAGCTTGAGACGCTCGCCGCTGCGCGCGCTTTCTTCCAGCAGGCGCTGGGTGGCGAGCAGCTCGGCGTTGACTTGGGCGAGGTGATCGCGCGCCCGTTCACTCATGCCGGCGTAGTAGCCGGTCAGCGTGGCGAAGGCCTGGAAACCGATCAGCGGAACCAGATTGAACAGCGACTGCAGCGGCGACCAGCCGCTGCCGATCCAGCGCAGGGCCACGGCGGCGTTGAAGGCGAGCAGGCAGAGCACGACCCAGCGCACCGGCATCAACAGCACCAGCTGGGCCGCGACGATCACCAGCAGCACGGTGACCTGGCCCTCCATCAGCAGGCGCTCGGCCAGCACCACCAGCACGCCCTGGGCGACGCTGTTCCAGCGTGCGCCGCGGCAGTCCACACCGCTCTCGCGCAGGCTGCGCCAGATGAACAGGCCGAGCATGCCGACGAGACAGGCGAGGCCGCTCCATTCGCGGAGCAGGCCGGACTGCAGCGTGTCGATATCGACTGCGGCGACAGCAATCGCTGCCCAAGTGATGTAGGCCGCGAAGCTGAGCGGAGCGAGCCAACCCGACCATTGGGCGGGGGCGTGTGCGCGTTCCGGCGAGATGTGGGTGATGTCCATGGCGGAAGCATGGCAGCGGCCGCGCCGCGGCGAAACCGGCCGAGTCCGGCGGGTGACTTTTCTCACCCCCGGCGGGTGACGGCAGGCATCTGATCGCTGTGTGGCTCGATTCCGAAACTGTGCCCACCCCCAACGCGACGGAGCCGCCCCATGGAAAGCCTGTATCCGATCCTCGTCAGCCTGCACGGCCTGGCCGGCGCAGTGTCGCTGCTGACCTTCTGGCTGGCGGCCTTCGCCCGCAAGGGCGGTCCGCTGCACCGCGGCAGCGGCAAGGTCTATCTGCTCGCGATGCTGGGCATCTGCATCACCGCGATGCCGATGGCCGCCACGTTCTTCCTGCGCGGGCAGAGCGGCATCGGCACCTTCCTCGCCTATCTGGTGGTGATCACCGGCACATCGATGTGGCTGGGCTGGCGGGCGATCCGACGCAAGCGCGACCAGGCCGCGTTTCACGATCGTCGTTACGCGGTCGTCGGCGCGCTGAACGTCGCCGCCGCTGCCATCGTGCTGGGCGTCGGCCTCAGGATCGGCAATCCCCTGCTGATCGGCTTCTCGGCCGTCGGCGCGTTTCTCGGTGCGGGCATGCTGCGCCGCCTGTGGCGCCCGATCGATGCCGGCAACTGGTGGCTGCAGGAGCACTACGGCGCCATGCTCGGCTGCGGCACCGCGACCCACATCGCCTTCTTCGCCATCGGTTTGAAAGGCGTGTTGGCCGCCTTTGGCCTGCAGATGAGCGGCTACCTGCAGCTGGCGCCCTGGGCCGTGCCGGTGCTGGTCTCGGTGATCGCTGGCGTGCTGCTGGACCGCCGCTATGCGCGCAAACCGGCGGCCAGGGCCACCGCAACGGTTTCGCATGCAGCGCTGCCGCAGCAATGAGCGGCGCTTGAGGCCGCTTCCCCGCGCAGGTAGGGAATGAGGTGGGCCCTCCCTGGCCCCGTGCGGAGGCAGTGCCCCGCACGAATCACGCGCCGCGTGCGGACAGCTCCGCACGCGGCCTGCTTTCAGCGACGCGCGGCCAAGGCCTCGGGATCGAGCCCGGCGAAATCACCGGCCAGCGCCTTGTACAGAGCGGCCAGCGCAGTCGCGCGCTGCACTTCGCTGTCCACCGCCTGCAGCTCGAAGTCGATGCGCGTGCGCTCGGCGTCGAGCAGGGCGAGCGCGTCCTCGCTGCCGGCCTCGAAGCGCAGGCGCACCAGACGCGCCGCCTCGCGCGCCGCCTCCGCTGCGGCTTCGAGATCGAAGGCCGCGCGATTGGCCGAGCGATAGCCCGCCATCGCGTTCTCGGTTTCCTCCAGCGCGCGCAGCAGGGTTTCGCGGAACAACGCCTCGGCGCCCTCGGCGCGGGCCTCGGCGGCCTGCACGCGCTGCCGGGTGCGGCCGAAATCGAGGATGCTCCAGGAAATCGATGGCCCCCAGCTCCAGCGCTCAGAGGCGTCCTCGCCGAGCTCGCCGACGCTCTGCGCCGTCCAGCCGAAACCACCGAGCAGGGTCAGCTTGGGGTAGTAGTTGGCCACCTCCGTACCGATGTCCGCATAGGCCGCGGCCAGGCGACGCTCGGCCTCGCGCACGTCGGGCCGGCGCTTCAGCCACTCCTCCGGCGTGCCCACGGCCACCAGTGGCGGCAGCTTGGGCAGACCGGCCTCGACGTCGACCTGCGCGCGCACCTCCGCGACGGGCTGGGCTGTGAGCACCGCCAGACGCTGCTCGGCGCGCACCAGAGCGGCCTCCTGCTGGGCGTGCTGCGCGGCCAGTGCCGAACGCTGCGCCTGTACGGCGGCGACATCCTGGGCGCTGCGGCGGCCGTGGCGTTCAAGCGCGGTCACGAGATCCAGCGTGCGCTGCCAGCCGTCGAGGTTCTCTTCGAGCAGACGCAGACGCGCATGCGCTCCGCGCAGTTCGAACAGGGACTGCGCGACCTCGGCCACGACGCTGATGTGCACGTTCTGGAGCGCGGCGGCATCGGCCTGCACGCGGCGGTCGATCGCGCGCTTCGGGTTGCGCAGGCTGCCGAACAGATCGATCTCCCAGCTGGCGTCGAAGCCCGCGCGGTAGGTGTCCGTCCGGCCCTGCTCGGGCGGCAGGAAGGGATCGCGACCGCTGGGCCGGCTGCGTTCCGCACTCAGGCCGGTGTCGATCGTGGGGAACAGGCTGTAGGTCGACAGCCCGGCCAGCGCGCGGGTCTCGTCGAGTCGCGCCAAGGCCTGCGCGAGCTGGGTGTTGGCCTCCAGCGCGCGGGTGATCAGCACGTCCAGCGATGGATCGCCGAAGGCCCGCCACAGGGCCGGCTGCACGGCCTCGGTGGCCGCATGGCTGCCCGCCTGGTCGAACCGCGCCGACAGTTCGATTTCCGGGCGGACGTACTCCGGCCCGACCGTACAGGCACCGAGGGTCGCAGCCATCGCGAGGGCAAGAGCGAGCGGATGCTTAGGCATGGGCGTGCGCCTCCTCGGCGACGATGCGGCGGGCGCGCTGGCGCTCGACCAGGGTGCGGATGACCACGTAGAAGACCGGGGTGAAGAACAGGCCGAAGAAGGTCACGCCGAGCATGCCGAAGAACACGGTCACGCCCATGACGTGGCGCACCTCGGCGCCGGCGCCGCCGGCGAAGACCAGCGGCAGCACGCCGGCGCAAAAAGCGAAGCTGGTCATCAGGATCGGCCGCAGGCGCAGGCGGCAGGCTTCGATCGCCGCCTCGACGATGCCGCGACCCTGCTTTTCCAGATCGATGGCGAACTCGACGATCAGGATCGCGTTCTTGCAGGCCAGGCCCATCAGCACGACCAGGCCGATCTGGGTGAACACGTTCATGTCGATGATGGTCGGCGGTGCGGCGGTCATCGGGTTGATCCAGCCGAGGCCGATTTGGGCGCCGAACCACAGGCCGTTGATCATGTTCAGCACCCAGATGCCGCCGAAGGCCGAGAGCATGCACATCGGCACGATCAGGATCACCGCCAGCGGCAGCGACCAGCTCTCGTAGAGCGCGGCCAGCACCAGGAACACCAGCAGCACGCAGAGCGGGAACACCAGGTACTGCGCCACGCCCTGGTTGACCTGCTGGTAGGTGAGCCCGGTGAATTCCAGCGCCATGCCGCGCGGCAGCACCTGGGCGGCGGTCTGTTCGGCGATTCGGACGGCGTCGCTGCTGCTGACCGCCATCGGGTCGAAGGGGCTGGCGCTCAGATCCGCCGCCGGGTAGCCGTTGTAACGGATCACCGGGTCGGGGCCGAAGCTCGGCACCATCTCGACGACGCTGCCCAGCGGCACCATCTGGCCCTGCGCGTTGCGCACCTGCAGACGGGCGACGTCACCCACCTCGTCGCGGAAGGGCGCGTCGGCCTGCGCGTATACCGCGTAGGTGCGGCCGAACAGGTTGAAGTCGTTGACGTAGGCGCTGCCCAGATAGACCTGCAGCGTGTTGTAGACGTCGGTCAGGGCGAGCCCGCCCTCCTTGACCTTGTCGCGATCGACCACCGCGTCGATCTGCGGCACGTTGGCCTGGAAGGACGAGAACGAGGAACCCGGCCCGAAGCCCGGCTGCTGGCTGATCGCTCCGGTCAGCGTCTGCGTGTTGGCGTTGAGCTCGCCGTAGCCGAGGCGCTGGCGGTCCTGCACGTAGGCCTCGACGCCGGCCGCGTTGCCGTAGCCGAACACCGGCGGGGGCATGAAGGCGAAGGCCATCCCGTCCTGGATGGCGCCGAACTTGGCAGTCAGCTCGCCGGCGATGGCGGCGGCCGGCTTCGGCAGCAGGTGCGGCTCGTCGAGACCGACGAACATCACGCCGACGTTCGGCGTGCTGACGAAGTGCACGGCGTTGAGGCCAGGGAACTGCACCACGTCCTTGACGCCCGGCGTCGCAAGCGCGATCTCGCCCATGCGCTTCATGGCCGCCTCGGTGCGCTCCAGCGTCGCGCCCTCGGGCAGCTGCACGCCGGCGAACAGGTACTGCTTGTCCTGGGTGGGGATGAACCCGCCCGGGATCTGGAAGAAACCCAGCACCGTCACGCCGACCAGCACCGCGTACACCACCAGCAGCCGCGAGGAGCGCTGGATGGTGCCGCCGATGCGTCCCGAATAGCGCTCGCCGCTGCGCTTGAACTTGGCGTTGAACCAGGCGAAGAAGCGCCCGAACACACGGTCGATGCCGCGCGCCAGCGCGTCCTTCTTGGCCCCGTGCGGCTGCAGCAGCACGGCGGCCAACGCCGGGCTCAGGGTCAGCGAGTTGAAGGCCGAGATCAGCACCGAGGCGGCGATGGTCACCGCGAACTGGCGGTAGAACTGGCCGGTGACTCCGTCGATGAAGGCGATCGGCACGAACACCGCGGCCAGCACCAGCGAGATCGCGATGATCGGGCCCGATACTTCACTCATCGCCTTGTGCGCGGCATCCAGCGGCGACAGGCCGTCCTCGATGTGGCGCTCGACGTTCTCGACCACCACGATGGCATCATCGACCACGATGCCGATCGCCAGCACCAGGCCGAACAGGCTCAGCACGTTGATCGAGTAGCCGAGCAGCAGCAGCACGGCGAAGGTGCCGACGATCGACACCGGCACGGCGAGCAGCGGGATGATCGAGGCGCGCCAGGTCTGCAGGAACACCACAACCACGATCACCACCAGGGCGACCGCCTCCAGCAGGGTCATCACCACCGAGTCGATCGACTTGCGCACGAAGACCGTGGGGTCGTAGGCCACCTCCCAGCTCACGCCTTCCGGGAAGGTCTTCTCCAGCTCGGCCATCTTGGCGCGCACGGCATCGGACAGCGCGATCGAGTTGGCGCCCGGCGCCTCGAAGATGACGACGGCGGCAGCCTGCCGGTTGTTGAGGTAGCTGTTGAGGGCGTAGGTGTTGGAACCAAGTTCGACGCGGGCGACATCGCGCAGGCGGGTCACCGCGCCGCCCTCGCCGGTCTTCAGCACGATGGCGCCGAACTCCTCCGGCGTCTCCAGACGACCGCGGGCGTTGACCAGGAGCTGGGTGGTGGCACCGCTGGGCTGCGGAGAAGCGCCGATGGCGCCGGCCGAGACCTGGATGTTCTGCTCCTGGATCGCGCCGATGATGTCGAGCGCGGTCAGCCCGCGGTTGGCCGCCTGGTCCGGATCGATCCAGATGCGCATCGCGTAATTGCCGGCGCCAAACGCCTGCGCGTTGCCGACGCCGTCGAGCCGGGCCAGTTCGTCCTTGACATTGAGAGTGGCGAAGTTCGACAGGTACAGGCCGTCATAGCGCCCATCCGGCGAGACGATGTGCACCACCATGGTGATGTTCGGCGAGGCCTTGGCCGTGGTCACGCCGAGCGCGCGCACCGCTTCGGGCAGGCGCGGCAGGGCCTGCGCCACGCGGTTCTGCACCTGCATGGCGGCGAGGTCGATGTCGGTGCCGAGCTTGAACGTGATGGTCAGCTGCACGGTGCCGTCCGAGGACGCCGCCGACTTCATGTAGATCATGTTCTCGACGCCGTTGATGGTCTCCTCGAGCGGAGCCGCCACGGTGTCGGCAATGGTCTTGGGGTTGGCGCCGGGGTAGATCGCGGTGACCTGGATGGTCGGCGGTGCGACTTCCGGATACTCGGTGACCGGCAGGTTGGGGATGGCGATCAGGCCGGCAACGAAGATGACGATGGAGAGCACCGCCGCGAGAATCGGGCGGTCGACGAAGACGCGCGAAAAATCGGTATGTCCTGCGGCCATGGCTCAGCCCTCGGCCGCGTTGGCGGCCGCACTCGCCTCAGCCTCGGCGGGTGCCGCGGTCACCGTGTTCGGCTGGTCCATCGGCACCTCGACCGGCGCCACCGGGGCGCCGGGGAAGAAAATCTTGCGCATGCCGTTGACCACCACGCGGTCGTCGGCCTCCAGCCCCTGCTCCACCACCACCAGGCCATCGATGGTCGGCCCGAGCACCACGTCCTTGCGCACCGCCCCCAGATACGGCTGCCCATTGCCGCCCATCTCCGGCGGCAGGGTCACCTGGTCGGCGACGTAGACATAGCGCCGGTCCTGATCGGTCAGCACGGCCTGCGGATGCACCAGCAGGGCCTGCTCCAGGCGCTCTCCCAGCAGCTGCACGCGGGCGAACAGGCCGGGCGTGAACACGCCGTCGGGATTGGGCAGCTCGGCGCGCGCATAGATCGTGCCGGTGGCCGGGTTGACCGCATTGTCGACAAACACCATGCGGCCCTCATGCGGAAAGCCCTGCTCATCGGCCAGGCCCACGCGCACCGGATTGGCCGCATCCCGCGAGCTCTCGCGGTCGCCGCTGCGCGCCAGCTGCTGGTAGCGCAGGTAGGCGCGCTCATCGCCCTGGAAGCTCACGTAGACCGGATCCAGCGACACCACGGTCGTCAGCACCGGCTCGCCGGGCGACACCAGATTGCCGACGCGCAGGCGCGCCACGCTGGCGCGGCCGTCGATGGGCGAGGTGATGCGGGTGAAGCCAAGATTCAACTCGGCCTGCTCCAGGCGCGCACGCGAGGCAAGCACATCCGCTTCGGCCTGGCGGGCTTCGTTCTGACGCGTTTCCAGTTCTCCGGTGCTGACCGCCCGCGCCTCGACCAGCGCCTGGCTGCGCTTGAGCTCGGTTTCGGCAAGGGCGAGGCGCGCCTGGGCGCGGGCGAGATCGGCGCGGGCGCTGGCCACCGCCGCCTTGTATTCGCGGTCATCGATGGTGAACAGCAGGTCGCCGGCCTTGACCGAGCGTCCCTCTGCGAAGTGGATGCCGGTGAGATAACCGGCCACGCGCGGGCGGATCTCGATGTGTTCGACCGCTTCGATGCGGCCGGTGAACTCGTCCCATTCAGTGACGGGTTTGGACACGACCGTGGCGACGTTGACTTCGGTGGGTGGCATTTGCATCGCCGGGCCACCGCCACCACCGGAGCAGGCGGCCAGCACGGCAATGAGCAGGGGTGCGAGGGCAAGCCGGGGATCAATCCGGAAGCGCGGAGCTGCAGGCATGGGGGAATCCTTGAGAAGGGAAAAGAAACAGAGTCGCGGTCCAGGCGGCCGCGCCCTCAGTGGTCGTTCGGCGCAGCGGGTGATTCGACAGCGTCGGCCCAGTCCAGCAGCAGGCGCTCGATCAGGGCCTTGAGCTTCGGCCTCACCTCGGCGGGCACCGGGCTCAGATTGAACAGGTTCTGCCAGAACAGGCCCTCGGCGGCGGCGAGCAGCAGAAACCGGCGCAGATCCGCCTCGTCCCAGGTCCAGTCGGCGAACTCGCGCGCCTGATGCTCGCGCACGGGCGCCAGCAGGCTGTCATCGACCATGCCGGCGCTCAGCATGCCGTGGACGAAGCGCTTGTGCGCCTCGTCCTCGCTCAGGTGGCAGCGCAGCTGGCCCAGCGCCGCGGCCGTGCGCGGGCAGACGCAGCCCTCGGGCAGCTCCGCCGGCGGCGCGGCGGCGCTGTCCCACTGCCGGATGTCGGCCTCGATCAGGCCGCGCAGCAGGTCTTCCTTGGTCGGGAAGTGGTAGGTGATGCCGCCGCGGGTAACGCCGCTCTCGCGGGCCAGCTCCTCGAAGGTCAGATGTCCGGCGCCCCGCGCTTCGACAATGCGGCGGGCGGCTTCCAGCACGCGCTGGCGGGCTTTGGGGGGGCGGGTCATGGGGGCGAGACTTTACAGAACGTCCTGTACAGAAACCTGTCGCCCGGGCGGCGCTGTTCAGATTCCAGACAGGCGACTGCCAAGAGCCCGCCTCCCGCGATGGCACATGGCTTGCAGCCTTGCCGGAACGATGTCTTCCCCAGCTGCCAGCAGTTTCTGCCACCTGCCCCCGCTCCGGCTCGGGGCAGTGCGGGCATGCCGCGCGGGAAAAGGGTCATGAGGACAGCCAGCCGCGCCCAACCACCCACCGGCATCGAGCTGTTCGAGGGCACGGCCGTGGGCGCCTTTCTGGCCGACCATGCAGGCCGGCTGCTGGGCATGAACAGTGCGCTGCGCGAGCGCTTGGGCGGGCGCTCGCCGGCCACCGTCGGCGAACTGGTCAGCGATCTCGACCCGGCGCGCTGGCAGCGCCTTTTGGCCGGCATGGACAACAGCCCGACCGCGCTGCTGGCACCCGCCGCACTCAACGGCAGAGAAGGCAAGCTGGACGCGGTTGAACTGCGACTGTGCCGGCATCCCGACCTCGATGCGGTGGTCGGCCTGACTTTTCCCTTGCTGGACCGACAGCAGGAGGCCGCGGTCAACCTGCTGCAGCGCGACGTGCTGGAGTCGGTCGCCCTGGGCCGGCCGCTGCGAGCCGTGCTGGACCTGCTGTGCCGACAGGTCGAGGCGCTGGCACCCGAGGTGGTCTGCTCGGTCCTGCGCATTGACGCGGAAGGCAAACTCAGGCCGCTGGCCAGCCCCAGCCTGCCCATGTCCTACGCCGCTGCGCTCGACGGTTTGGCGATCGGGCCGGCGACAGGCTCCTGCGGGACAGCGGCTTACCGCGGCGAAGAGGTCGAGGTGCAGGACATCGCCAACGACCCGCTGTGGGCGCCCTATTCGCACCTGGTGCTGCCGCTGGGCCTCGCCGCCTGCTGGTCGACGCCGGTGATCGGGCGCGAGGGCCGAGTCGTCGCCACCTTCGCCTTCTACTACCGCGAGCCGCGCGGGCCCAGCCGCTTCCATCGCCGCATGGTCGACGCCTGCATCCAGCTGTGCCGGGTGGCTATCCAGCATGACGACAACCAGGCCGAGATCGAGCGCCTGGCCTTCTACGATCCACTGACCGGCCTGCCCAACCGCGCCCTGCTGGTGGACCGTGCGCGAATGGCCCTGCAGCAGGCCGCCCGCGACGGCCGCAAACTGAGCCTGGCGGTGTTGGACGTGGACCGCTTCAAGAACATCAACGACTCGCTGGGTCACTCGG
The DNA here is from genome assembly GCF_900101825.1 of Aquimonas voraii. Classification (GTDB taxonomy): domain Bacteria; phylum Pseudomonadota; class Gammaproteobacteria; order Xanthomonadales; family Xanthomonadaceae; genus Aquimonas; species Aquimonas voraii. Next base: position 139,680 of record NZ_FNAG01000001.1, on the reverse strand, counting down.
CGGGCGATGAATTGCTGCGCGAGGTCGGGCAGCGGCTGCGTCGCAGCCTGCGCGAATCAGACACGATCAGCCGCTTCGGCGGCGATGAGTTCGTGATCCTGTTTCCCGACAGCGATGCCAACGAAAGCGCGGTGGCCGCGGAGAAGGCCCTGCGCGCGGTTGCGCAACGCGTCGAGATCGGCGGCCAGACCCTGATGCCCAGCGTCAGCATGGGTATCAGCCAGTTCCCCGACGACGCCCGCGATTTCGACACGCTGATGCGCAACGCCGACATCGCCATGTACGAAGCCAAGCGCGATGGCCGCGGCTGCGTGCGCTTCTTCCTCGCGTCAATGAACGAGAACGCACGCCTGCGCATGCAGCTCGAAAGCGCTCTGCGGCAGGCAATGAGTCGCGACGCGCTGGAGCTGCACTACCAGCCCAAGGTGCTGCTGGGCCGCCCTGGCCTCGCCGGCGTTGAAGCCCTCGTACGCTGGACGCATCCGGAACTCGGCAGGGTGCCGCCCGATCAGTTCATTCCGCTGGCCGAGGACTGCGGACTCATCAACGCGCTCGATGCCTGGGTGCTGGAGCGGGCCTGCGCCCAGCTCGCCGAATGGCAGACCAAGGGCCTGCCGATCCCGGCGATTGCGGTGAACCTCTCAGCCCAGCGTTTCCGCCAGGACGACGTGCCCGCGCACGTGCGTCTTGTGCTGCAGCGTTACCGCCTGCCGCCGAGCGCGCTGACGCTGGAGATCACCGAACGCCTGATGCTGATCGATGAGCCGCACGTGCGCGCCGATCTCGACAGCCTGAACCGGCTGGGCGTGCACCTGTCAGTGGATGACTTCGGCACGGGCTATTCAAGCCTGTCCTACCTGAAACGCCTGCCGGTGGACGAGCTGAAGCTCGATCGCAGCTTCGTGCGCGACATCGAAACCGACGAGGGCGACCGTGCCCTGGCCAGCGCGGTAATGGGCATTGGCCGCAGCCTCGGCCAGACCGTGGTCGCCGAAGGCGTCGAGACGCTGGAGCAGCATCAGTTCCTGCTGCAGGCGGGCTGCCCGGTTGCGCAGGGCTACTACTACGCGCGACCGATGTCGGCGGCCGAGCTCGAAACCTGGCTGGCGGGCGAGGGCCTGCGCTGGCTCAGGCCGCAGCTGAGGCCGGTCAACTGAGGGCGCGGGGCCGCGCCCCTGGCATGCCCTTTGGCGGAGGCCCGCCGCGCTGCAACGCCGCATACTCCGCGGGATGGTCAAGCCCTCCCTCCCCGCCCGCCATCACCGCGCCCGCTTCGCCCTCTGCCTGCTCTTGCTCCTGCTGGCAGCCTGCGCCAACCGCTCGACATCGATCGCCCAGCAAAGTACGCGGCCCCTGCCGGTGCTTCTGATCGGTCTCGACGGCTTCCGCCCGGACTACCTGCAGCTGCCGGAGGCGCGGACTCTGCGTCGCCTCGCCGAGCAGGGCGGCCGCGCCGAGGCCATGCGGCCTTCGTATCCCTCGCTGACCTTCCCGAACCACTACACGCTGGTGACCGGCCTGCATCCGGATCGCCACGGCATCGTCAACAACAGCATGCGCGACCCCGCGCTGGGCAGCTTCGCCATGCATCTGCGCACAGCGGTCGCGGACGGCCGCTGGTGGGGCGGCGAACCCGTGTGGATCACCGCCCGCCGCCACGGACTGCGCACGGCCACCCTGTTCTGGCCCGGCACCGAAGCCGACGTGCAGGGCCAGCACCCCGACGACTGGCTGCCCTACGATGCCGGCCTCGACAGCGCCGAACGCGTGCAGCAGGTCCTGGCCTGGCTGGCGCGCCCGGAATCCACGCGCCCGGATTTCCTTACCCTGTACTTCGAGCAGGTCGACACGGTGGGCCACGACCAGGGGCCCGATTCACCCGCGCTTCGACGCGCGGTGCAGGCGGTCGACACCGCCGTCGCCGCCCTGATCGAAGGCCTCGACGCCTCGCCCTGGGCCGGCCGCGTGAACCTCGTTCTGGTCGCCGACCACGGCATGACGGCGATCGACGAATCAAGGCCGATCCTGCTGGACGATCTGGTCGATCCGCGCAGTTTCGAACTGGTCAGCTTTGGCGCCTCGGCCGGCATCCAGCCGCGGCGCGGGCGCAGCGCCGAAGTCGGGGCCGCCTTGCTGCGCGAGCATGCGCACATGCGCTGCTACCGGCCGCACGGGTTCCCACCCGAGTGGCAGTTCGGCACGCACCCGCGGGTGCCGGCGATCACCTGCCAGGCCGAGCCGCCCTACATCATCGCCACCCGCCGCGTGCTGACCATGCCGGGTCGCAAGACCAAGCGCGGCGGGCACGGCTACGACCCTGCCCTGCCGGACATGCAGGCTCTGTTCGTCGGCCACGGGCCGGCCTTCCGCCCGGGCTCGACCGTAGCGCGCGTGGATTCGGTGGACGTCTACGCGCTGCTCTGCCGACTGCTGGGCATAGAGCCCGCCGACCACCAGGGCGATGCGCGCGCTTTCGATGCACTGCTCAGCGGCGAGAGCGCAGCCGGCCGCTGACCGAAGACATCGAACGTCGGGCGCCCAAGACAGCTGGGTTCCTTCTGAAGCCCATCGCGGCGTGGCCGCATGCTTCCGAACCAGACTGCAGCAAGTCTCCCGCCGCGCCGGGCATCGACACCACCGCCAGGGCGCAGCCGGCGGCGTCGGGGGCTATACCGGCTCCAGCGGCGGTGCGGCGGTGACCTCGCGGGCCACCTCCGGGGTGATCTTCAGGATCGAATGGCGCAGCTCGCGCGACAGGATCAGGCGCGCGTCCTTGGCCCAGGCCTCCAGGCGCTCGTCGTATTCGAGCTTGCTGTTGGCGTCGAGGCGGATCAGGCCGAGCTCGCGCAGCTTGCCGATGAAGCCGCGGAACAGGGCGCGATCGAAGAACTCCGGCGCGGCCTGCGAATACAGCAGGGACAGGCGCTGCGCGGTGAGCTGACAGAAGTTTTCGAGCTCGCCCGAGCTCAGCACGCCGGAGCCGTTCTTCACCAACACGGCGATCGCGATGTAGTAGCGCTCGAAGGCCTGCTGCAGGCTGTGCGCGACGATCCGGAGCTGGAACACCTCGTCGGTCTGGCCCGGCCCACGCTGCAGGGCACCCGCCTCGTCCAAGGACAGCAGCCCGCGCTCGATCAGCAACTCGACCGTGGCCTCGATGCGCTGGCCGAACTCCTCCGCCGTCCAGGGCAGGAACAGCTCCTCCTGCACGAAGGGATAGAGCAGGCGCCCCAGCCGCACGACCGCCGAGCGGCTCATGCGCCGATTGTTCTGGAAGCAGCAGGCCACCCAGGACGCCGCCGCGAACAGGTGGACCACGTTGTTGCGGTAGTAGGTCTGCAGCACCGCCAGATCCGCCGGGAAGCGCAGCACGTCGCCGAGCGGGTGCTTGACCCGCTCCAGCACCTGCACGGACTCGCCATAGCGCACGATCTCGGCCGGAGACAGCACGGTGACGGTGACGCGCTCGGAGAAGGGCGCGCGCTCCAGCAGGGACTTCAACAGGTCCAGCGCGGAGAGCAGATCGGCCTCGGCCATCGCGTGCTTGGGCGTGGCCAGCAAGGCCAACGCCAGCAGGTTCACCGGGTTCACGTCGGCCGCCTGGTTGATGTGACGCTGGATGCGCGTCGACAGGTCATCCACCGCGCGGCTCAGCCACTGCGGCTTTTCGTCCGCTTGGCCGGCGAACCGCCGCCACTCGGGATCGTGCGTTTCAAGCACGCGGTCAAGGAAGATCGGCTCGCCGAAGTTCACCGCGACCTTGCCGTAGCGCTTTCGCAGCACGTTGCCCACGGCGCGCAGCAGGCCGAACAGAGACTCCTTCTCCTTCGGCGCACCCGACAGCTCGGCGATGTAGCTCTTGCCCTCCATCACCTTCTCGTAGCCGATGTAGACCGGCTGGAACACCACCGGCCGCCGCGGCTGGCGCAGGAAGGCGCGCAGGGTCATCACCAGCATGCCGCCCTTGGGCTGGAGCAGCCGGCCCGTACGCGAACGCCCGCCCTCGATGAAGTACTCGATCGACACGCCACGCGTGATCAGGCTGGCCACGTACTCGCTGAACACGGCCGAGTACAGCGGATTGGCCTTGAAGCTGCGACGCAGGAAGAACGCCCCGCCGCGGCGCAGGATCGGCCCCACCACCGGCAGGTTGAGGTTGACGCCGGCGGCGATGTGCGGCGGTACGATGCCGTTGACGTAGAGCAGGTAGGACAGCAGCAGGTAGTCGATGTGGCTGCGGTGGCTGGGCACATAGATGACTTCGTGGCCGGGCGCGACCTGCTTCAGCGACTCGAAGTGGTGCATGGTCACGCCGTCGTAGAGCTTGTTCCAGAACGGCGTGAGGATGAACGAGGCCGAACGCACCGCCGGGTGCGAGTAGTCGGCGGCGACCTCGAGCGCGTAGCGACGCGCCTTGCCGCGCGCCTGCTCCAGGCTGATGCCATCGCGGCGCGCCTGGTCGGCGATCGCGTTGCTGACGCTTTCCGAGGCGATCACCGCATCGACCAGGGTGCGCTTGTGCGAGAGGTCGGGGCCGATGACCGCCGTGCGCACGCGACGGAAATGCACGCGCAGCACCCGCGAGACCTTGCGCACGGTGCGTTCGCGAGGCAAGCCCTCGGCCAGCGCCTCGCGCAGGGAGACGCCGGGGGCGAACTGGACGATCGTGCTGCGGCCGTTGAGCAGCACCGACAGTGCGCGCCGGAAGCGCCCAACCATGGCCCAGTTTTCGGAGAACAGCACGCGGAACCAGCCGCTCTCGCGATCCGGCGCGCGACCGACGAAGATCGACACCGGCACGATCTGCACGTCGAGCTCGGGGTGCGCCTCCAGCGCCTGCACCAGCTTGGCCAGGCTGGCCGAGTGCGTGCGCGAGCGCGGGCGTCCGAACCAGGTGCTCTGCCGTCGCGACAAGGCCACCATCGCGCGCTCGTCGCCGAACGCGGTGTGCTCGCCGATCGGCAGCAGCGGCGAGGGCAGGCCGGCTTCGGCGCAGGCCCGCGCCAGGATGGCGGTGTTCGACAGGCCATAGCGCTCGACGACGTAGCACACCGGCAACTCGGGGCGCACCAGCGCCGCGATCGGCGTGGAAGGTTCGCGGCGGATGGCGATCCAAGGCCGCAGGACGCGCCCCAGAAGGCGCATCAGCCAAGGTTCTTTGACGGAAGGGCTGGCAGTCATCGCGGGATTATCGCCGAAGCGCTCGCAGCCGCCGTTAGCCGGACGTTTGCTGATGCGCGGGTGGAACGAGAAAGGGCGGCCCGTGGGCCGCCCTTTCGGGGTCTGCCGTGCAGGCGGGTTGCCTTACTCGGTGGCGGCCTCTTCCTCGTCGACTTCGGCCGGCTCCTCGGTCACTTCGGCCTCGTCGGCGGGCGCGGCCTCCTCGGCGGCCACTTCGGCCTCGCTCTGTCCGTCCAAGGCGTCGCTGATCGCCTTCATGGTGTCCTTGCCGTACCAGCGGCCGGCCTCACGGACCATGTCCTGCTCGCTGCTGATGGCAGCGCCCAGCAGGGTGTAGCCGACCTTGACGCGGGCGGTGTCGCCCTCGGTGTTCAGCACTTCGATCTGGGCGCTGTCCAGCGCGGCATTGATGTCGAAACCGTACACGGCCAACACGTCCTTCAGACCGCCGAACGCGATGCCCGCCTTGGCCAGGGCGTCGTCGAAGCTCAGCGCCTGCAGCTGCTCCAGAGTCTTGAGATCGAGCGCACGCGCGGTCGCGACCGCCTTCGCCACAGCCTGCTTGGCCAGCTCACGATCGGCCAGCTTGACGTTCGACAGCCAGTTGCCCAGCGCATCGACCACCTGCGTCGCCTGACGCTTCTGGTCTTCACTCATTTCGGCGTTCTGCTGGATGCCCTGCACGGCCATGCCGCGGCCCATACCGATCATCATCGGCATCTGCGGGGCCAGCTCGGCCTCGAACTGGGCCAGGTGCGGCTCGAGCTCAGCCATCAGCGCGGCTTCGGCGTCAGCGGCGGTCAGCTTGCCCATCATCTCGGCGAACTCGGCGGCTTCGGCCGGATCGGGCGTGCCCGCTTCCGCCTTCTGCGCCTCGTACTTGGCCTTGACCTCGTTGTAGCGTGCCTCGGGCAGGACCAGCTTCACGAACTGGCCGATGTCGTTCTGGCGCAGCGCCGTGGTCGCGGATTTCAGGGCAGCATCCGGGGTGGCCGTGGAGGCAGCCGGATCCGCCGCGCCCTTGTCACCGCCGCCGCAGGCCACAAGGCCGAGAGAGAACAGGCCAGCCGCGGCCAGCGAGACGAATCGATTCATGTGTGAACTCCAAGTGGAAAGCGCGCGGACTTTAGCAGTTTGCCGGCGCGGTTGCCGCCGGGCGCGGCCCCGGGGGTGGGATCAATCCAGCGGGCTCCAGGGCCGGCTGTCCTCGTCTTCCTTGATCGCCGCGCGCTTTTCAGCGTCGAAGAATTCCATGACGTGCTGGGCGACTGCCCAGGTGCCCTCGCGGCTGATCGCCGAGATCAGGAACCACGGGGCCTGCCAGTCGAGCGCCTTGATCACCGCTTCGGCGCGCGCGCGACGGGCGTCTTCGTCAAGCAGATCGCCCTTGTTGAGCAGCAGCCAGCGCGGCCGGCCCAGCAGCTCGGCGTCGTAGCGCTCGAGTTCGCGCTCGATCGCGTGGACTTCCTCCACGATGTGCTGGACCGCCTCTTCGCCCTCCAGCATCGGAGCCATGTCGACGATGTGCAGCAGCAGGCGGTTGCGCTGCACATGCTTCAGGAACTGCACGCCGAGACCCGCGCCTTCGGCTGCACCTTCGATCAGGCCGGGGATGTCGGCGATCACGAAGCTGCGGTCCTGCTCGACGCGGACCACGCCGAGGTTGGGATAAAGCGTGGTGAAGGGGTAGTCGGCCACCTTCGGCGTTGCCGCCGAGACCGCGCGGATGAAGGTGGACTTGCCGGCATTGGGAAAGCCCAGCATGCCGACATCGGCCAGCAGCTTCAGCTCCAGCCGCAGCTCGCGGTCGTCGCCCTGGCTGCCCGGCGTGGCCCGGCGCGGCGCTCGATTGGTCGAGGTCTTGAAGTGGATGTTGCCGCGGCCGCCCTCGCCGCCCTGCGCGACCTTGAGCGTCTGGCCATGCTCGGTGAGGTCGCCGATGACCTCCTCGGTATCGACCGCGGTGACCACGGTGCCGACCGGCACGCGGATGACCACATCCTCGCCCTTCTTGCCGTACATCTGCCGGCCCATGCCGTTCTCGCCGCGCTGGGCACGGAAAATGCGCTGGTGGCGGAAGTCGATCAGGGTGTTGAGGTTCTCGTCAGCAACCAGGAACACGCTGCCGCCGTCGCCGCCGTCACCGCCGTCCGGGCCACCCAGCGGGATGAACTTCTCGCGACGGAAGCTCACGCAGCCGTTGCCGCCGTTGCCTGCGATGACGCGGATGTCTGCTTCGTCGACGAGTTTCATTTGAGAGCCGGGATTCGGGATTGGGGATTCGGGATTCGTTGGGCGGCCCGCTGCGCTGGAATCTGGCGCGGCCGCGCCCCGAACTGGACGGCGGTAGTCCGGAGCGACTCGGATGGAGGATAAAGATACGGCTCGACCGTCGGACGAATCCCGAATCCCGAATCCCCAATCCCCGCTCCAAAACGAAAAACCCCGCTCTAGAGGCGGGGCCTTTCGCGTGTACTGCGGTCGCGGCGCTTACTCGCCGATGACGCTCACGGTGCGGCGGTTCTTCGGGCCCTTGACCGCGAAGTTGACCACGCCATCCTTCAGCGCGAACAGGGTGTGGTCGCGGCCGAGGCCGACGCCCGGACCCGGGTGGAACTGGGTGCCGCGCTGGCGGACGATGATGTTGCCGGCTTCGATCGCCTGGCCACCATAGATCTTCACGCCGAGGTACTTCGGATTGGAATCGCGGCCGTTACGGGTACTGCCGCCTGCCTTTTTGTGTGCCATGGAAGACTCTCCTGCTTAGGGCTTCAGACGGCGCCGATCAGGCGCTGATGCCGGTGATTTCGATTTCGGTGTAGTGCTGGCGGTGGCCCATCTGCTTGCGATGGTGCTTGCGCCGACGGAACTTGATGATGCGGATCTTCTCGCCGCGGCCGTGGGCCTTGACGGTGGCGGTGACCTTGGCGCCAGCGACGGTCGGGGTGCCGACCTTCACGCCTTCGCCCGAGCCCACCAGCAGGACCTGATCCAGGTCGATGCTGCTGCCGGCTTCCACGTCGAGCTTCTCGACGCGCAGGGTCTCGCCCTGCATCACGCGGTACTGCTTACCGCCGGTGACGATGACTGCGTACATGTTGCGGATTCCTCTGTAGTTATTGTCGGCTGCCTGGGCCGGGAAACCCCGAAGCCCCGCCCTTTGGCCCCGCAAACACGGGAAGGACGGCGCAAGGGCGCCAGGACAGCCGCGGGAGTATAGGTTTGTGCTGCGCCCGGGTCAAACCCGGGCGCAGCGGGATTCGGGATTGGGGAGTGAAGAGGCGCGCTTGCGGACCACGGGTCCGCGCGCCGATGAACGCCCGAGCGCAAGGCGCGAGGGCCTCGGGATTCGCTCGAACGCGCCTCCCGCGCGACCTACTCCTGCGGCGTCAAACGCCTGATCCAGAAGCCTTTTGGACCAGCGTTGAAGCCTCACCCGGGGCGCGCCAAGGGCAATCGATACGAGATCGTCGGGGGCAGACGCTACGGAGAACCTGATGCTCGACTAGCGCGCGCTCGCGAATCCCGAATCCCCAATCCCCAATCCCGGGCGGGGGCACCCCGCCTTACTGACATCACGATGACAGCAGCCAGAGCCCAAGGTCGCCGCATTCACACGGCGCACGGGCCCAAGCCCCGCCGTGCCCGCCCTGACGAATCCCCAATCCCGAATCCCGGGCCCAGGCACCGCCCCTGCCACCGTCCTCACACCCCCCGCCTACAATGACCGGCTTCCCTCGCCCTCCCCGGCCCGCCATGAACACCATCCGCATCCGCGGCGCGCGCACGCACAACCTGAAGAACCTCAGCCTTGAGCTGCCGCGCGACAAGCTGATCGTGATCACCGGCCTGTCCGGTTCGGGCAAGAGCTCGCTGGCCTTCGACACCATCTATGCCGAGGGCCAGCGGCGCTACGTCGAGTCGCTGTCCTCGTACGCGCGGCAGTTCCTGTCGATGATGGAGAAGCCGGACATCGACCACATCGAGGGCCTGTCGCCGGCGATCTCGATCGAGCAGAAGTCGACCTCGCACAACCCGCGTTCGACCGTCGGCACCATCACCGAGATCCACGACTACCTGCGTCTGCTGTTCGCCCGCGTCGGCACGCCGCGCTGCCCGGACCACGGCCACCCTCTGGAAGCGCAGACCGTCAGCCAGATGGTCGATGCCGCGATCGCCCTGCCGGAAAGCCAGCGCTACATGCTGCTGGCGCCGGTGGTGCGCGAGCGCAAGGGCGAGCACGTGCAGGTGTTCGAGCTGCTGCGCGCGCAGGGCCTGGTGCGCGTGCGGGTCAATGGCACCGTCCACGAGATCGACGAGGTGCCCAAGCTCGGCCTGCGCAACAAGCACACCATCGAAGCGGTGATCGACCGCTTCCGGCCGCGCCCGGATCTCAAGCAGCGGCTGGCCGAGAGTTTCGAGACCGCACTCAAGCTCGGCGACGGCTTGGTCAAGCTGGTCGACATGGATGACGCGAACGCTGCCGAGGTGCTGTTCTCCTCGCGCTTCTCCTGCCCGGTCTGCGACTACTCGCTGTCCGAGCTGGAGCCGCGGCTGTTCTCCTTCAACTCGCCCATCGGCGCCTGCCAGAGCTGCGATGGCCTCGGCGTCACCCAGTTCTTCGACCCCGCACGCATCGTCGCGCACCCGGAACTCAGCCTTGCCGCCGGCGCGATCCGCGGCTGGGACCGGCGCAACCCGTACTACTTCGCCATGCTGAACTCGCTGGCCAAGCACTATGGGTTCAGCGTCGACATCGCCTTCTCGCGCCTGCCCGAACCGGTCCAGCAGGCGGTGCTGTACGGCAGCGGCAAGGAGGAAATCAAGTTCAGCTACCCCGGCGAGAACGGCCGCAGCCAGACCCGCATCCACCGCTTCGAGGGCATCGTCAACAACCTGCAGCGGCGCTACCGCGAGACCGAGTCGCAGATGGTCCGCGAGGAGCTGTCGAAGTACATCAGCAACCGCCCCTGCCCCGAGTGCGCGGGCCAGCGCCTGAACCGCCCCGCGCGCCACGTGTTCGTGGCCGAGCGCACGCTGCCTGAGCTGAGCGCGCTGTCGATCGACGCCTCCATGGCCTTCTTCGAGCAGCTGGCCCTGCCCGGCTGGCGCGGCGAGATCGCCACCAAGATCGTCAAGGAGATCCGCGAACGCCTGCGCTTCCTGGTCGATGTCGGCCTCGACTATCTGACCCTCGACCGACAGGCCGATTCACTCTCAGGCGGCGAAGCGCAGCGCATCCGATTGGCCAGCCAGATCGGCGCCGGCCTGGTCGGCGTGATGTATGTGCTGGATGAGCCTTCGATCGGCCTGCACCAGCGCGACAACGAGCGCCTGCTCGGCACGCTGACCCGCCTGCGCGATCTCGGCAACACGGTGATCGTGGTGGAGCACGACGAGGACGCCATCCGACTCGCCGACCACATCCTCGACATCGGCCCCGGCGCCGGCGTGCACGGCGGCGAGATCGTCGCCCAGGGCACGCTCAAGGATGTGCTGAAGTCCGAGCGCTCGCTCACTGCGGCCTATCTGTCCGGACGGCGTGCGATCGAAGTACCGGCAGTACGCAAGGCGCCGGATGCCAAGCGCTGGCTGCGCCTGCTCGGCGCCACCGGCAACAACCTCAAGAATGTCGACCTGAACCTGCCGGCTGGTCTCCTGACCTGCATCACCGGCGTCTCGGGCTCGGGCAAGTCGACCCTGATCAACGACACGCTCTTCCGGCTGGCGGCGAATCGATTGAACGATGCCAGCCACACGCCCGAGGCCTTCCGCGAGATCCAGGGGCTGGAGCAGTTCGACAAGGTCGTCGACATCGACCAGAGCCCGATCGGGCGCACCCCGCGCTCCAACCCCGCGACCTACACCGGTCTGTTCACGCCCTTGCGCGAACTGTTCGCCCAGGTGCCGGAGGCGCGCGCCCGCGGCTACACGGCCGGGCGCTTCAGCTTCAACGTCAAGGGTGGACGCTGCGAGGCCTGCCAGGGCGACGGCATGATCAAGGTCGAGATGCACTTCCTGCCCGACGTCTACGTGCCCTGCGATGTCTGTCAGGGCCGCCGCTACAACCGAGAGACGCTGGAGATCACCTACAAGGGCCACACCATCCACGACGTCCTGGAGATGACCGTCGAGGACGCGCTCAAGCTGTTCGAGCCGGTGCAGACGATCGCCCGCAAGCTGGAGACGCTGATGCAGGTCGGCCTGTCCTACATCAAGCTCGGCCAGCAGGCGACCACGCTGTCGGGCGGCGAGGCGCAGCGCGTCAAACTGTCGAGGGAGCTGGCCAAGCGCGATACCGGCAATACCCTGTACATCCTCGACGAACCCACCACCGGCCTGCATTTCCACGACATCGAGCTGCTGCTGGGCGTGCTGCACCGCCTGCGCGAGCACGGGAACACCGTGGTGGTGATCGAGCACAACCTCGATGTCATCAAGACCGCCGACTGGATCATCGACCTCGGCCCCGAGGGCGGCCACCGCGGCGGCCAGATCATCGCCGAGGGCACGCCCGAGGCCGTCGCTGCCAATCCGGCTTCGCATACCGGCGTGTTCCTGAAGAAGCTGCTGCCCAGCTTGAAGCCCGCGAAGACCGAGGGCGTGGGCGAAGCCAAACCGATGCAGCGCGGCCGCAGGAAGCTGGCATGAACGAGACGCCGATGAAGACCGTGTTCGAGATCGAGATGGACGTGCGCTGGGGCGACATGGACGCCTTCAACCACGTCAACAATGCCAGCTACCTGCGCTACATCGAGGAAGCCCGCGTGCTCTGGTTCAAGGAGATCAGCCCGGACTGGAGCAACCCCGACTGCGCGCCGATCCTGGCCGCCGCGCAGATGAACTACCGGCGCCCGATCGGCTGGCCCGAGCGCCTGCGCGTCGTGATGGGCGCCGAGCGCATCGGCGGCAAGAGCCTGACCCTCAGCCACCGCATCGAAAGCGCGACCCAGGACGACCTGCTCTACGCCGACGGCCACACCGTGCTGGTCTGGGTGGACCGTCGCGGCGCCTCGATGGCGTTGCCCGGCTTCGTGCGCGCGGCCACCGGGTGAGCGCGAAGCCCCGCGCGCGCCGGATCAATCTCGCCCTCCAGGGTGGCGGTGCGCATGGCGCCTTCACCTGGGGCGTGCTGGACGCCCTGCTGGAGGACGGCCGCATCGAGTTCGAGGGCCTGAGCGGCACCAGCGCCGGCGCGATGAATGCGGCGGTGCTGGCCGATGGCCTGCTGCGCGGAGGTATCGATGGCGCGCGCGAGGCGCTGGATGGCTTCTGGAGCGATGTCGCCGCCAGCGGCCTGCTGTTCAGCCCGACGCGCCCGACGCTACCTCTGCCGCCGGCCTTCGAGAGCTGGGCGCGCAGCGTCGGCTTCGCCGCCTTCGAGACCTGGACACGCCTGCTCTCGCCCTACCAGTTCAATCCCTTCGATTTCAATCCGCTGCGCGAGGTGCTCGGCCGGCGCATCGATTTCGAGGCCCTGCGCGCGCCCGGCTGCCTCAGGCTCTTCGTGGGCGCCACGGCCGTGCGCAGCGGTCGGGTCAAGGTGTTCCACAACGCCGAGATGAGCGTCGACGCCCTGCTCGCTTCGACCTGCCTGCCGCAGCTGTTCCAGGCGGTGGAGATCGACGGCGAGCCCTACTGGGACGGCGGCTACATGGGCAACCCCGTGCTGTTCCCGCTGTTCTACGAAACCGCGAGCCCGGACATCCTGATCGTGCACATCAACCCGATCGTGCGCGAGCAGACGCCGCGTTCGCCGATGGAGATCGCCAATCGGGTCAACGAGATCAGCTTCAACGCCTCACTGATGCGCGAGATGCGCGCGGTCGCCTTCGTCGCCAAGCTGAAGGACGAGGGCTGGCTCAAGCCGGAGTTCGAGGACCGCCTGAAGCGCATCCACCTGCATGCGATTCGCGCCGATGCGCTGATGGCTACGCTTGATGTCTCCAGCAAGCTGAGCCCCGACCGCCGCTTCCTGCTCGGCCTGCGCGACAGCGGCCGTCAGGTGGCGCGGGAATGGCTGGAGGCCAACTTCGAAGCGCTCGGCGTGCGCGACAGCGTCGACGTGCGCAGCGAGTACCTGTAGCACCCGCGCTAACAACGCGCCGCCGCCAGTTCCAGATAGCGCGCATGCAGCGCATCGACCGCCGTGGACAGAGCCTCCAGGCTGCCGCTGTTGTCGACCACGTCATCGGCCAGCGCCAGCCGCTCGCTGCGACGGATCTGCGCAGCCAGCGCGGCGCGCGCGTCAGCGTCATCCACACCGTCACGCCGCGTCAGCCGCTCGATCTGCACGGATTCGGGCACATCGACGACCAGCACACGGTCGATGAAGGGATAGCGGCTGCTCGCCGTCAGCAGCGGGATCGCCAGGACCACATAGGGCGCATCGGCAGCAAGCGCGCGCTCGTGCATGCGTTCGCGGATGCGCGGGTGCAGGATGGCTTCGAGATCGCGACGCGCCCCGGCGTCGCTGAAGATGCGCTGGCGCAGCTGGCGCCGATCCAGCCGGCCGTCGGCATCGAGCACGACGGCACCAAAGCGCTGCACGATCTCGGCCAGCGCGGCCTCGCCGGGCTCGACCAGCTCGCGGGCGATCAGGTCGGCATCAATGACCGGCACACCGAGCTGCTCGAAGCGCGCGGTGACGGCCGACTTGCCGGAGGCAATGCCGCCGGTGACGGCGACGATGTGGGGCGATGCACGCATGGATGGCCTGCAGGGTATTGGGGGCGTCGCGTGGACGAAGGCCTGCAGGCGTCGTCGCGCCGCGGCTTGAAGGTCTTCATCCCGAGGATGAGGCGCCCAGTCTACTAGGCACGACCACTGCCCCCTGCCTTCGCGGGGCCAACGGCGAACGCGGTCGCGGCTCTTCGTCCCGTCGACGGAGCGACCGCAAGCAACCGTCCGCTGCCGCGCTTGCGGATGTCTTCGCTGTGGGGGCTGGTGCTCCCGCACGTACTGATCAAACGTATGCAGACCGGCGCATGGACTGCGCTTCGCTACCATGCCGCGCATGCCCGCCCCCCACGCCATCGACCTCAATGCCCGCGCCCTACCGCCCGAAGCAGGCCTTGCCGTGGCCTTCAGCGGTGGGCTCGACTCACGCGTGCTGCTGCAACTCCTGGCCGAAGCCGACTGGGCGCGCGCCCGCGGCCTGCGCGTGCTGCATGTCGACCACGGCCTGCATGCGGATTCGGCGCGCTGGGCAGAGCACTGCCGTCGCGACGCCCTCGGCCTTGGCCTCGACATCAGCCTGCTGCGCGCGGAGGTGCCGAGCGGCAGCGGCGGGCTCGAAGAGCGCGCGCGCCGCGCCCGCCACGCCGCGCTGCAGGCCGCGCTGTGCCCGGGTGAGGTGCTGGTGATGGCCCACCACCAGGACGACCAGGCCGAGACCTTCCTGCTGCGCGCCCTGCGCGGCGCCGGCGAGCGCGGCTTGGGCGGCATGCGCGCGTTGCGCCGCTTCGGAACCGGCTGGTTGTGGCGACCGCTGTTGGGCGCACCGCGCAGCGCGCTCGAGCACTTCGCCCGCGTGCGCGGCCTGCGCTGGATCGACGACCCCAGCAATCTTGACCCGCGCCACGATCGCAACTTCCTGCGCCATGCCGTGTTGCCTCTCTTGCGCCAACGCTGGCCTCACGCGGCGGAGACGCTGGCGCTGTCAGCAGGTTTGAGCGCGCAGGCGGATGCGCGGCTTGCGTCGCTCGACGCCATCGATCTCGCGCGCGCCCAACTGCTCGATCCGCGCGCGCTGGACCTGCAGGTGCTGCGGGCTTGGGAACCTGCGCGCCGCGCACGCGTGCTGCGCGCCTGGCTGCAGGCGCTGGGCTGTGCGCTGCCGCCGCCCGGCGTGATGGCGCAGATCGAGCGCGAGCTTCTACATGCACGCGCCGACAGCGAGGCCGAAGCGCGCTGGCGCGAGCATCGACTGCGTGCCTGGCGTGACGCGCTCCACCTGCTGCCCGAACTGCGGCCACTGCCGATCGATCTCGATGTCGCATGGCAGGGCGGCGGTCCAGTCGCACTGCCCGACGGTCACGCGATCGCGCTCTGCAATGGCCTCGGCGAAGTCCAGCCCGATGCGCGGCTGCCGCGTGCACTGCAGCTGCGCGCGAGGCAGGGTGGTGAGCGCATCCGTCTTTCCCCGCAGCGCCCCAGCCAGTGCGTGAAGACCTTGCTGCAGTCCTTGGGCGTGCCGCCGTGGCTGCGTCCGCATCTGCCCTTCCTGTGGAACGCCGAGGGCGAGCTGGTCGCCGTGGGCGATCTGCTGCTGCGCGAGGACTTGCGCGCCGCGCTGTCGGCAAACGGCCTGTGCCTGCGCTGGCTGGGCCCCAACGGACAGTCGTCGATCGCCGGCGTCGACGACCTGGCCATGGTCCGCAGGCCCAGTGCTGCAGGCAGCCGCCCGTCGCGCCCGGCTGCCCACCCGAGTCATCACCGCGGTCTGCGCGCGTGACCCGAGGCACAAGCGCTGGACTTTCCTCACATTGACCGCGCTCGCAGGGCTTCGGCACACTCCCGCGTATGTCTACGCCCGACCCCGCCGCTCCTGCCCCTGAAGCCTCGACCGACGGCAGTGCCGTTGCCGGCTTCGAGCGTTCGCTCGACGAACTGGAAAGCCTGGTGCAGCGTCTGGAGAAGGGCGACCTCAGCCTCGATGAGTCGCTCAAGGCCTACGAGCGCGGCATCGCCCTGTTCCGCAGTTGCCAGACCGCGCTGGATCAGGCCGAGCTGCGGGTGCGCCTGCTCAGTGACCCTGACGATCCGGACAGCGCCCAGCCCTTCGCCACCGATGCGCCCTGAGGCCCGGCTGCGCGCCTGGGCCGAGCGCAGCGAATCCGTCCTCGCCGGGCTGCTGCCCAACCCCACCGACGAGCCGCGCCGACTGCACGAGGCCATGCGCTACGCCAGCCTCGGCG
The DNA here is from genome assembly GCF_900101825.1 of Aquimonas voraii. Classification (GTDB taxonomy): domain Bacteria; phylum Pseudomonadota; class Gammaproteobacteria; order Xanthomonadales; family Xanthomonadaceae; genus Aquimonas; species Aquimonas voraii. Next base: position 123,580 of record NZ_FNAG01000001.1, on the reverse strand, counting down.
GCGGCAAGCGCATGCGTCCGCTGCTGGTCTACGCCAGCGGCCTGAGCTGCGGCGCCAGCGAGCCGATCCTCGATCACGCTGCGGCGGCGGTGGAGTTCATCCACGCCTACTCGCTGGTGCACGACGATCTGCCGGCGATGGACGACGACAGCCTGCGCCGCGGTCGACCGACCGTGCACATCGCCTTCGACGAGGCCACCGCCATCCTCGCAGGCGATGCCCTGCAGGCCCTGGCCTTCGAGGTGCTGACGCAGGCGCCGGTAGAGCCCGCCATCCGCGTCGAACTGCTGGCCACGCTGGCCCGCGCCAGCGGCGCCGCCGGCATGTGCGGCGGCCAGGCGCTGGACCTCGCCGTCACCGGCGGCGAACAGACTCTCGATCAGCTCAAGCGCATGCATGCGCTCAAGACCGGCGCGCTGATCCGCGCCGCCGTGCGCATGGGCGCGCTCTGCGCCGGCGCCGAAGCCGCCACGCTGGCGACGCTGGATGCCTATGCATCGGCCTTGGGCCTTGCCTTCCAGATCCGCGACGACCTGCTGGACATCGAGGGTAGCGCCGAGGAACTCGGCAAAACGCCCGGCAAGGACGCCGAACAGGGCAAGCCCACCTACCCCGCCCTGCTGGGCGTGGAGGGCGCCCGCGCTGCGCTGGAAGCGCAAGGCGAAACCATGCGCGCAGCGCTGTCGCGCCTGCCGCAGCCGGCGCCAGAGCTGGAGGCCCTGGCCGAGCTGACCCTGCGTCGGTCGAGCTGAGCCAAGGACCGGTCGAAGCATCGCACCTGCCCATTCAGCAAGCTGAGCGCTGCACGAACGCGGACGGCCTGCGCCAGCCATCGGCTCGATGCGGCACTTGACCGCACGCGTGCGCGGGCGCAGTTTTCAGCCCTGACGCGCGCCTTGTCCGTCGAGGAGATTGCCCATGAAGCCTTCGCTGATTCTTGCCTCCACCCTTTCCCTGCTGCTGGCCGCCGGAAGCCTGTGGGCCGCCGAGCCCAAGGCCCCGCCCGAAGACAGTGCCGATGCGACCACGGCCGTCGCCGCCTCCGAGGCCGACGCCCGTCGCGCCCGACTCGATCGATTCTGCCCCGACGCCACCGCCAGCCGCATCAAGCGCCAGCGCGGCAGCTGCAGCTCCGCGGGCCGGGTTTACTCCCGCGAGGATCTCGATCGCACCGGCGCCACCACGGTCAGCGAAGCCCTGACCCGACTCGACCCGTCGATCGGCCGCGGCTTCTGAGCCGCGCGCAGCTGATGCCGAAAGGCCGGGCCGATGCCCGGCCTTTGTGTTTCCGTGCCCTGCCCACTCGCCGTCCGGCAGCCCGCGGCGACGCGGCTTGAGGCCAGCGCCTGCATGGCACCGCAGCGCAGCATGCGGCATCATTCAGGGTCCTTCGCCCGCCTTGTGCCCGCCGCCCGCCCCCATGAAAACCAGCAACCAGATCCGCCAGGACTTCCTCGATTTCTTCAAGTCCAAGGGCCACGCCGTGGTGGCGTCCAGCTCGCTGGTGCCGGGCAACGATCCCACCCTGCTGTTCACCAATGCCGGCATGGTGCAGTTCAAGGATGTGTTCCTCGGCGGCGAGAAACGCAGCTACAAGCGCGCGGTCTCCAGCCAGCGCTGCGTTCGCGCCGGCGGCAAGCACAACGACCTCGACCAGGTCGGCTATACCGCCCGCCACCACACCTTCTTCGAGATGCTGGGCAACTTCAGCTTCGGCGACTACTTCAAGCGCGATGCGATCGCCTATGCGTGGGAGCTGCTGACCGAGGTCTGGAAGCTGCCGAAAGAGAAGCTGCTGGTCACCGTCTACCACACCGACGACGAGGCCTTCGCGATCTGGCGCGATGTCGCCGGCGTGCCCGAGGACCGCATCATCCGCATCGGCGACAACAAGGGCGCGCCGTATGCCTCGGACAACTTCTGGCAGATGGCCGACACCGGCCCCTGCGGCCCCTGCACCGAGATCTTCTACGACCACGGCGCGCACATCGCCGGCGGCCCCCCGGGCAGCCCTGATGAAGACGGCGACCGTTTCATCGAGATCTGGAACAACGTCTTCATGCAGTTCGACCGCCAGCCCGATGGCAGCCTGCTGCCGCTGCCGGCACCCTGCGTCGACACCGGCATGGGCCTGGAGCGCATCGCCGCAGTGCTGCAGCACGTGCACTCGAACTACGAGATCGACCTGTTCCAGGCCCTGATCCGCCGCGCTGCCGAGCTCACCGCCACGGCTGATCTGGAGAACAAATCCCTGCGCGTGATCGCCGACCACATCCGCGCCTGCAGCTTCCTGATCGTCGACGGCGTGCTGCCCAGCAACGAAGGCCGCGGCTACGTGCTGCGCCGGATCATCCGCCGCGCGCTCCGCCACGGCTGGATGCTGGGCGTGCGCGGCAGCTTCTTCCACAGGATGGTGGCGGCCCTGGTCGAGCAGATGGGCGAGGCCTACCCCGAGCTGCGCGAGAAGCAGGCGATGGTCGAGGCCGCCCTGCGCGCCGAGGAAGAACGCTTTGCAGAGACCCTGGACCAGGGCATGCGCATCTTCGACGAGGTCGCAGCCCGCAGCAGCGGCGAGATCCCCGGCGCTGACGCCTTCCGCCTGTACGACACGTATGGTTTTCCTGTCGACCTCACCGCCGACATGGCCCGCGAGCGCGGCATGGGCGTCGACATGGCCGGCTTCGAGGCGGCGATGGAGAAGCAGCGCGAGCAGGCGCGTGCGGCGAGCAAGTTCGCCTCCGCCGGCACGCTGTCGGCCGACATCGTCGCCAGCCTCTCGCCGACCGAGTTCGTCGGCTACGAGGATCTGGAAAGCGAACAGCTCAAGGTGATCGCTCTGCTGCGCGAGGGCGCGTCCGTGCAGGCTCTGAACGAAGGCGAGCACGGCATCCTGATTCTCGACCGCACGCCCTTCTACGCCGAGAGCGGCGGCCAGGTCGGCGACCACGGCCAGCTCAGCGCCGGCGGCGCCCGCTTCGAAGTGCGCGACACCCAGAAGCTGGCCGGCGTCTTCCACGGCCATGTCGGCCACGTCAGCAGCGGCAGCCTCAAGGTCGGAGACGTGCTGGCCGCGCGCGTGGACTCCGCGCGCCGGCAGTCGACCGTGCTGAACCACAGCGCCACCCACCTGCTGCACGCCGCCCTGCGCAGCGTGCTCGGCACCCATGTGCAGCAGAAGGGCTCGCTGGTCGCGCCCGACCGCCTGCGCTTCGACTTCAGCCACTTCCAAGCGCTGAGCGCCAATGAGCTGAAGACCATCGAGGACATGGTCAACGCGGAGGTGCGCCGCAACGTCGCCGCCGAAGTGCACCACATGGGCATGCAGGAGGCCTTGGACTTCGGCGCCATGGCCTTGTTCGGCGAAAAGTATGGCGACCGCGTGCGCGTGCTGCGCATGGGCGAGTTCTCCACCGAGCTCTGCGGCGGCACCCACGTGCAGCGCACCGGCGACATCGGCCTGTTCAAGATCCTCTCCGAAGGCGGCGTGGCTGCCGGCGTACGCCGCATCGAGGCGGTCACCGGCGAAGGCGCGCTGGCGCACGTGCGCGAGGAAGAACAGCGCCTCGGCGAGATCGCCGAGCTGGTCGGTGCGTCGAAGGCCGAAGTCGGCGCCAAGCTGCGCCAGCTGCTGGACCGCCAGAAGCAGCTCGAGAAGACCCTTGAGCAGATGAAGGCCAAGTCGGCCGCGAACGCCGCCAGCGAGCTGGCTGACAGCGCCATCGACCTGGGCGGCTTCAAGCTGGTCGCCGCGCGCCTCGATGGCCTCGACGCCAAGGCCCTGCGCGACTCGGTCGACGTGCTGAAGAACAAGCTCGGCGACGCCGTGATCCTGCTCGCCACCGGCAGCGAGGGCAAAGCCTCGCTGGCCGCCGGCGTTGCTGGCGCAGCGCTGGGCAAGGTCAAGGCCGGCGACGTGGTGTCCTTCGTCGCCGCCAAGATCAACGGCAAGGGCGGCGGCCGCCCCGACATGGCCCAGGGCGGCGGCGAGGATGGCCCGGCGCTGGCGGCGGCCTTGGCCGAGGTCGAGGGCTTCGTGCGCGGGAAGGTGTGAAGGCTGGATTCGAGCTTGTGGCCTGGAAGTTCGTACTCCAGGCCCGTCTCTCCTAACCCTCACCACCACGCACAGGGTGGATCTTGACCGACCGCCGCGCGGCCCTCACTCAGCAGGCTTGAGCACCAACGCTGCTGCAGTACTACAGCCTGTCCTTGTCCACAGGCTTCAAGCGTCCGGCCTCGCCGGCGCTTCTTCTTTTGCCTTCTGAATCATCTTGGCGCGTTCATCGAGTGCGTAGGCCCCGCAGACAAGCAGCGTAATCGCGTAGACGATCATTGCGGCGATCCACTCGCCGCCAAGGTAATGCACCGCGGCTTGACCGCCGAGCAAGGCCGTCGTCGAGATCACAAAGGCCACCACCGCGTACTTCGCCGGAGACAAGCAGGCGATCACGATTGGCGGACCAAAAATAAGTAGGAGGACAAACACAAGGAGAACCCCTGCGCCCTCGAAGTTGCTCGCGCTTGCCGCGCCCGGACTAACCGCGCAAGCCACTCCGAGCAAGCCAACGTTGCGACGGAACTGCGAGTTTCGGGTCATGACGAATGGGTTCTCATGGGGTTTTTCGGGGATCTCAAATTGGAATCCAGCTCACGGACACCGCTCCGGCGGCGCAGCCCCCCGATTCAGGAACGCTCCCGCCGCCGCAGCAGCACAGTCATCGAGGTCGGTCATGCTGTGCCCGCTGCGCGGCAGCACCAGGGTCTGCAGCTGGGTGAAGCCCCGCGCCTGCTCGAGTGCAGGCACGGTGGGCGTGCGCGGATCGAACTCGGCGGCCAGCAGTAGGGTGGGTTGGCGGATCACGCTGGGCCGCAGCGGCTGCGGGCGTACGCCGAGTCGGCCGCACTGCGCGTAGGCGATCTCAGGCGTGTAGAGCAGCGCCGCCCAGTCGGGATGGGCTTCGATGGATGCGGCCACCGTCTCGCGGCGCAGCGGCGGGTTGTCGCGGCATTCGATCAGGGCCATCAACAGGGTGCTGAACTCGGGGTCGTCCAAGGTGTAGACCCAGTCGGCGGCGAGCTCTTCCCAACGCGCATCGAACTCACCGCGCGCGGCCTGCTGCAGCAGGGCATGCAGCTCAGCCACGGGCAGGCCGAAGGTGAGCTGGGCTTCGACCAGGGCGAACAGGTTTTCGGGCGTGAGCCGCAGCGTCTCAGGCTGCGCCTCGACCGCGGCCGCTGCCTCCTCGAAGGCCGGCAGCGCGAGTTCGACAGGCTGCGCGGACAGCCGCTCCAGCGCCTGCGCCAGCAGGCTGCGCAGGCTGCCGCCCGCACAGCCGCCCTGCCCTTCGCACTGCGTCTGCGCGGCAGCGAGCACCTGCGCATAGTCGTCGGCGAAGCGGCCCATCAGTTCCAGCCCGGCCGGATAGAAGCCATCCAGCACCACGCGGCCGACGCCCTCGATCGATTCGGCCAGCGCGACCTGGGCGAGACGCGTGCCGTAGGACACGCCGTAGAGATGCACCTCGCGGTAGCCGAACTCCTCGCGCAGGGCGCGTACCAGCTCGCGCAGGTCCTGCGCCGCGGTGGCGGTGGAGTACAGGCCCTCGCGGCGTTCGCTCTCCGGCACCGCGGCGGCGCAGGCTTCGAGCAGGGGCGCGGTTTCTTCCCACTGCGCATCGATCGAGGCGCCCTCCAGGATCAGCTGGCGCGAGCGCGTGTCGTACTCGGGACAGGACAAGCGCGGCGTCGCGTAGCCGCTGCCGCGCTGGTCGTAGAGCACGAGATCGTGATCGAGCCCCAGGCGCTGCTGCATCCAGTCGCGCCACCAGGGCATGGCCTCCTCATACAGATAGCTGGAGCCGCCGGGGCCGCCGCTCAAATAGACCGTCGCCGTGTCCGAGCGCGTGAGCAGCCCGTGGCGCAGGATCACCACAGGCAGTGCGGTCATCGCCTCGCCCCGCTGGCTCGGATACAGCCAGGCGCATTCGCTGCGCTCAAGCCAGCCATCGCCAAACCAGCAGCTGACGCTGAGGGTGAAGCGGCCAGTGTCAGGTGCTTCGAGCTGTGCCGTCTCGATGTCGTAGCGGAAGCTGCGCAGGACCGGCTCAAGGCCGATCACGACGAGCATCAGCACACCGACAGCGATGATCAGGAATTTCTTCATGGCGCCAAGAGCCGGGATTGGGAATTCGGGATTTGGGATTCGCAGCCCCGCGCGGCTTCAACTGAGAGCGTCCCGGCGTGATATCGCAGTGCAGCTATTCGTGATGAGAGCTGCATTCGTCCGCTCGTGCTCTCTGTAGGAGCCTGCTTGCAGGCGACCGCAGCCTGCGCCCTCTCTCGCCAGAACGGGTCGCGAGCAAGCTCGCTCCTACAAAAAGCCGGCCTTGGCGGAGCTGAGCAGGAATCTGGTTTCGTGGAGGCGGCTTGCTCCCATGACAGAGCCCAGACCCTCACGGACCGCACTTACGGCAAGCCGCCACTTCTGCGTGCTTCCAAGTGCGCCGCAGACACGCGAACGCCCACCGCTCGGGGTGGGCGTTCGCGCGTTCGTTCGTCGCTTGCAGGTGCTTACTTGGCCGCCATCAGGGCGATGGCCATGTCCAGCATGCGGTTGGAGAAGCCCCACTCGTTGTCGTACCAGCTGAGCACCTTGACCAGGGTGCCCTGCATGACGCGGGTCTGGGTGGCGTCGTAAACCGAGCTGTGCGGGTTGTGGTTGAAGTCCACGCTGACCAGCGGCTTGGTGTTGATGCCGAGAATGCCCTTCAGCGGCCCCTCGGCGGCGGCGCGGACGGCGCTGTCGATCTCGTCCTTGCTGGTCGCGCGCTTGGCCACGAAGGACAGGTCGACCACCGAAACGTTGATGGTCGGCACGCGCATGGCGAAGCCGTCCAGCTTGCCGTTCAGCTCCGGCAGCACCAGGCCGACCGCGGCGGCCGCGCCGGTCTTGGTCGGGATCTGGCTCATCGTGGCCGAGCGGGCGCGACGCAGGTCCGAGTGGTAGACGTCGGTCAGCACCTGGTCATTGGTGTAGGCGTGGATGGTGGTCATCAGGCCGTGCTCGATGCCGACCACGTCGTGCAGCACCTTGGCCAGCGGCGCCAGGCAGTTGGTGGTGCAGCTGGCGTTGCTGATGACCTCGTGCGAGGCCTTCAGCTGGTCGTGGTTGACGCCGAACACGAAGGTGCCGTCGACGTCGCTGCCGCCCGGCGCCGAGATGATCACCTTCTTGGCGCCGCCGGCGATGTGGGCCGCGGCCTTGGCCTTGCTGGTGAACAGGCCGGTGCACTCGAACACCACGTCGACGCCGTGCGCGCCCCAGGGCAGCTTGGCCGGGTCGCGCTCGGCGAAGACCTTGATGCGGTCGCCGTTGACGATCAGGTCACCGCCGTCGACCGAGACCTCGCCCGGGAAGCGGCCGTGGGCGGTGTCGTACTGGGTCAGGTGGGCATTGGTCTCGGCGTCGCCCAGGTCGTTGATCGCGACGATCTGGATCTCGTTGGTGCGCTTGGCCTCGTACAGCGCGCGCAGCACATTGCGGCCGATGCGGCCATAACCGTTGATCGCGACCTTGATCGTCATTGCTTGAATCCTCGTGAGGGCGTGGATGCCAGGGGCGGGAATACAGCCGGGGCGGGCCCGGCCAAGCGCGCTAGTGTAGTGCTCGCGCCCTCACATTTCGATCGAGCGCCTGCCGTGGGGTAGCCTGCGGCCCGGACGGCGCCGCACGGGCCAGCCACAGCCATTGCATCGCGGTAGCCGCCGCCAGAGCCTGAGACAGGCAGGCGCTGCGCGCAGACAGCGACTGAAAGCGTTCCGCGGAGCGCACTGCTTCGGCGTCCCGCATTGGCAGTTCACCGACTGTTGAAGACGGGATGAGTCCGTCCTGTCAGACTGCCCAGACCCTGTTTCGATGAGCTCCGATGCTGTCTGCGTTCCGCCTCACTGTCACCCTCATTCTGCTGGGACTCGCAGCCCCCCCCGATGCGGCCGCCTGGAACTTCAAGGGCCACCAGACCATCGGCGAGCTGGCCGAGCAACAGCTCTCGGCGCCTGCCTTGGCTGCCGTGCGTGAGCTGCTCAAGAACGAACCCTCGAACTCGCTGGCGGCCGTCTCGACCTGGCCCGACGAGGTCCGCAGCGAAGAGGCTTGGCGCCACACCGCGCGCTGGCATTTCGTGAACTTCCCCGAAGGCGACTGCCGCTACCGGCCCCGCCGCGACTGCGCCGACGGCCAGTGCATCGTCGCCGCGCTCGAAGCCCAGCGCGCCGTGCTGAGGAATGCCTCCAGCCCGCGCGGGCAGCGCAGCGAGGCGCTGAAATTCGTGACCCACCTCGTCGGCGACATCCACCAGCCTCTGCACGCCGGCTACGGCTTCGACCGCGGCGGCAATGACACCCAGATCCGCTTCAATCGCATGGGCTCGAATCTGCACGCGCTGTGGGACGGAATGCTGGTCGACACCCTGGAGCTGGACCGTCCTGCTCTGGTGCAGCGCCTGAGCCGCGAAACCCTGCCCGAGGACGGCGGCGTCGGCCGCGGCGCCGCCGCGCGCTGGGCCGAGCAGTCCTGCGCGCTGATCGAATCCGCCCGGATCTATCCCGAGAAGCGCTTCATCGACCGCAGCTACGTCGAGCGCAGCCGGCCGGTGGCGGAAGCGCAGATGCGCCTCGCCGCCGCCCGGCTGGCTGCCGTGCTGGAAGCCGACCTGGGGCGTTGAATCACAGGCGAGCCCCACTCGTCGGGCCCTTCCTGCCGACACAGCCGACGCGAGACAGCGCGTCCAGCCGCAATTGCTAGACTCGCGCCGCCCCGTTCCGTGGGCGTCGCGCGAATGCTCCGGTCGCCATGAACCTGCGCCGCTCACTGGCCCTGCACGGCTTCGAAAGCAACACCGACTACGGCTTCGCGCTGGACTGCATGTTCGCCGCGAAGATCGATCACGTGCGCTGTCTGCATGTGGACGGCAGCGCGGGTCGGCGCAAAACCGCCTTCGCCAACGCGCTGGGGGCGGCGCTCGAGTATCCGCACGTGCTCTACCACGACTTCAGCCAGGCCGAGCCGGCGCCCGTGCTGCTGCCGGTGCAGCTGGAGGACGGCAGCCTGGCACCCCCTGAAGCACCCCTGCGCGCCTTCGAGCGCTGCATCACCGAGGCCTGTGCGTTTTCCGAAAGCGAGCGCAGCCTGCTGATATTCGACCAGCTGCAGGCCGCCCCCTTCGCCGAACAGCTGAAGCTCACCGACTTCCTGCGCAGCGGCGAATGGACCAGCGCCGCCGGCAGCGTGCTGGCCCATCGTGGGCGTCTGCTGGTGGCGCTGATCAGCGACGGGCCGCTGTACCACTCGCTGGCGCGGCTGTCCTACCGGGTCTGGACCGACGCCGAACGCGCCCACCTCGACTACCGGCCTGAAGACCACGGCCTCGGCCCGGAGGCCCTGTCGCTGTTCGCGGCGCTGTCCGCGCTGTTCGATCAACTGTGCATCAGCCCCACGCCCGGCGAATTCGAGCGCCTGCTGGCCGACCTGCTGCAGCGCGTGTTCGGCCTCGACGCCCTGCGCCAAGCCCTGTTCGGCCACGTCGAAGGCCTGGAGCGCGAGCGCCTGCATGCCGAACCGATCACACCCGCATTGCAGACGGTGCAGGAAGCACTGGACGCCTGGCGCGGGGTGGATCACATCGAGCTTTGAGGCGACAGCGCCGCCTGCGTTCGCTGACGCTCAGCCCTTCGGCTGCAGCATCGTCCCCGTGCACTCGGCCACGCCGCAGCGGCAGGCCCACTGCTTCTTGAGCTTGGCGGTGTGCGGCACTGACAGCCGGATGCCGTAGTTGTAGGTCAGCTCTTCGCCCACTTTGATGTCGCGCAGGCTTTCGATGAAGACACGATCGCGCTGCGGATCGCCCTTGGGGTCTTCCTCCAGCACGGCCTGGCAATTGGGCGCGCAGCTGTGGTTGATCCAGCGGGCGACGTTGCCGTCGACATTGGCGTCGATCAGGTAGTCGTCGTTCAAGGTGAACAGGAAGGTGTGGCCGGTGTCGAGGCTGTCGCCGTAGAGCGCGTCGGCGTCCTCGTGCGTGCGGCGCAGGCCCTTGTACTCGATCAGGCGGGTGCCGGCCGGAAGGTCGGCGGCGGCGAACACGCCGTTGCCGTGGATGCGCGAGCGGCGCTGTTGAATGCGGCGGCTCATGTGCCCTCGGCCTGCGAGGCCTCGCCTTCCACACCACCGGGTCGACCCGCACTGAACTTCAGCTCGGCGCCGTCCGCGGTACGCAGGTACAACCCCTCCTCACGGAGCTCGAAGCTCTGGGCCGCCCCCAAGGTCTGCAGGAAGGTCTGCTCGGCGGTGTTCAGCGCCTCCGAGGCACAGGCGCGCTTGCTGGCGACCACCGCCTCAAGCTTGATGCTGCTGCCCTCGCCGCGCTGCAGCGGCACGCTGAAGCGGTTGCAGCCGCCGTAGCCGACGATGCGCGCGTCCTGCACCTCGATGAAGATGCCCGCTTCGGCGGCGGCACTCATCAAGGTGTCGTCCGAGGCTTCGACCAGGGCCCAGGACTTGCCGGGCTCCAGCACCTGCGCCACGGCGGGCGCCGCAGCTGCCACGACATCCGCGGCAGGCGCTGCGGGCGCGGGAGCCTCGGCAGTCGAGGGCGACGGCGTTTCGGAAAAGCCACAGGCCGCCAGCGCGACCAGCAGCGGAGCAAGCAACACAGCACGCAGACTGTTCACGACTTTCACTTTCCTTTGCTGAGCGCGCCCCAGACGGCGAGCACGATGATGGCGCCGATCACCGACATGATGAAGCCGGCCGCCTGACCGGGTTGGTACAGGCCCAGCGTCTGGCCGATGAAACTGCCGACAAAGGCGCCGGCGATGCCGAGCACCGTGGTCAGGATGAGGCCCAGCTTCTGCGGGCCGGGTTTCAGGAAGCGTGCCACCAGCCCGATCACGAACCCGATCAGCAGCGTCCACAGAATGCTCATGACTCACCTCGCCTGCATGTGGATGGATGGCCCCGGAGCGCGAGCGCAGCCGGGGCCTGAGGGCTCGATCAGCAGCAGCCGTGGTTGCCGAAGCGGGTGTCGCCCGAAGCCACGCCGACCTGGGTGGTCTCGCCGCGGGCGCTGGCCTCGTAGTGCTCGGCGATCACATGCGCCACCGCCGCAGTGACGCGCTTGCCGGTGGGGATGTGCAGGAATTCGTTCGGACCGTGCGCATTCGAGTGCGGGCCCAGCACGCCGGTGATCATGAACTGCGCGCCGGGGAACTTCTCGCCGAGCATGCCCATGAAGGGAATGGTTCCACCCTCGCCCATGTACATGGCCGGCTTGCCGAAGGCCGCCTGCGAGGCGTGCTCGATGGCGTGGTTCAGCCAGTGCGACTGGCTGGGCGCGTTCCAACCGGTGCTGCTCTTCTCCAGCTCGAACTCGACCTTGGCACCGTAGGGCGGGTTGTCGAGAAGCAGCTTGCGCAGGGCCTTGCCGGCCTTGTCGCCATCCAGCGTCGGCGGCAGACGCAGGGACAGCTTCACCGCCGTATGCGGACGCAGCACGTTGCCGGCATTCGACAGGGGCGGCATGCCTTCGACGCCGGTGACCGACAGCGCCGGACGCCAGGTGCGGTTCAACACCAGCTCGTGCAGCTCGCTGTGCATCGGCGACATGCCGGGCAGGAAGGGGAACTTGGCCCAGATCTCGCGATCGAGCACGCCAGCGGCGCGCTTGGCCTGCTCGATGCGCTCGGCCGGGATCTCGACGAAGAGTTCCTCGGCGCGGATGCGGCCGCTGACTTCATCCTCGAGCCGAGACAGCAGCTGACGCAGGATGCGGAAACTTGACGGCACCACGCCCGAGGCATCGCCCGAGTGCACGCCTTCCTCCAGCACGCTGACCTTCAGATTGCCGCCAGCCAGGCCGCGCAGCGAGGTGGTACACCACAGTTGCTCGTAGTTGCCGCAACCGGAGTCCAGGCAGACCACCAGCGAGGGCTTGCCGATGCGCTGGGCCAGATGATCGACGTAGTGCGGCAGGTCGTAGCTGCCGGACTCCTCGCAGGCCTCGATGAGGATCACGCAGCGCGCGTGCGGCCGGCCCTGCTGCTGCAGGGCCATGATCGCGGCCAGCGAGCCGAACAGGGCGTAGCCATCGTCGGCGCCGCCGCGGCCGAACAGCTTGTCGCCTTTGATCACCGGCTTCCAGGGGCCGAGGTCGTCGGCCCAGCCGGTCATTTCCGGCTGCTTGTCGAGGTGGCCGTAGAGCAGCACGGTGTCGGGGTTGCCGGCATCGCTGCCCGCGATCTCGATGAAGATCAGCGGCGTGCGGCCGGGCAGGCGCACGACCTCGATCCGCATGCCTTTGACCGGCTGTCGACGTGCCCAAGCCTCCATCAACTTGACCGCGTCCTCCATGTAGCCGTGCTGGACCCAGTCGGCGTCGAACATCGGCGACTTGTTGGGGATGCGGATGTACTCGACGAGCTGGCCGACGATCTCGTCGTCCCAGAGTCCGTTGACGAAGCGCTCGACCTGCTGCGAATCCATGGTGGTTCCTCGAATCGAAAAGCGTGGCGCGGGCCGTGCCCAGGGCCGGTCGCGTGGCCGCCAGTTTAGCCGCAGTGGGCGTGGCCGGCCGAGCGGGGTAGGAAAACTCCGACCCTTCGCGCGCGTGATGTCGCAGTCGCAAGGGCGCCCTGCGCCGATGCCACCGAGGCCGCCGGATGCGGAGACTGTTTCCACCGGCCGCTGCGCCGGGCCGCCCCGGGGCTTGGCCGGGGATTCCACGACATCTGACCCCATGAGGATGAAGCCATGAATCGTCTGTCCAGCCTGTTCGCCGCCCTGTTCCTGTCCCTGCTGATGGCCACCACGGCCTTCGCCGCCGACAAGGTCAACATCAACACCGCCGACGCCGCCACCCTCGCCGCCAGCCTGACCGGCGTCGGCCCGGCCAAGGCCGAGGCCATCGTCGCCTACCGCACCGAGAACGGCCCGTTCCGCAGCGCCGACCAGCTGGCGGAAGTGCGCGGCATTGGCCTCGCAACCGTCGAGAAGAACCGCGACAAGATCATCGTCAGCGCCGCCCCGGCGGCGCCGGCCCCCGCGCGCTGAAGGCCCCGCGACCCGGCGTGGATGCCGGCAGCGCAAATCGCCGGTCGGACACAGGGAGGTGTCTGTCCGGGGGAGCCCGCCGCGTAGGCACGCGCGGCGGACACTTCCAAGGGAAGGAGAGAGGCCCCGGCTCGCCGGGGCCTTTCGTTTTCGTGGGATCGAAGGGCCCAGGCACGCTCGCTACACTGCTGCGCCATGCCGCCGCTCGCCGCCAAGCCATGCCCCTGATCGCCCTGCCCGCACACCGCTACGAACGCCAGGCCTGGCGCAATGGTGGCGGCAGCACGCGCGAGGTCTGGCGCGAGGGCGAGGCGCCGGACTGGCGGTTTTCCCTCGCGCGGATCGAGGCCGATGGACCGTTCTCGAGCTTCCCGGGGTATCGGCGCGAGCTGATGCTCCAGCGCGGCGGTGGCCTGCGCCTGCATACCGATGGCTTGGCGTCGGCGCCTCTGCAATCGCCTTATGCGCTCTGCCGCTTCGAGGGGGCTGCCGACACTCGCGCCGAATGCATCGACGGCCCCTGCGAGGTCATCAACCTGATGTTCCGCCCCGAAGCCGTTGAGGCCAGGCTGCTGGCCCGCCCGCTGCTGGGCAGCATGCTGTTCTTCCCGCGCGCCGGCGAACGCTGGCTGCTGCACCTGGCCGGCGGCCAGGCGCGCGTGCGCGAGGCTTCGCTCAGCATCGACCTCGCCCAAGGCGACAGCGCCCTCCTGTTCGGCGAGCGCGGTCGCGTGCTGCTCGAAGGCGGCGGCGAGCTGGTGCTGGTGCAGGTGCGCAGCAGCGACGCGCACTCAGCAGGTTGACGCCGACGACGCGCCGCGCGCTCAGCGCGCGGCCTACTGAAGCTCGAAGCCGTCGGTGAACAGGTCGACGGGCAGCTGCTGCGCGCGACAGCTGGGGCCACCACCTTCCAGCAGGATGTCATCCACATACCAGCCGTCGCGCTGCACGCTGGTATCACTGGTGAGGCGGAAACGGACCTGCGCCTGCGCCGCGCCCTCCAGCTGGGGCACCGGAATGTCCAGACTCCGCCACGCGGGGTCGCCACTGCAGCTGTAGACCGTCGTCCATTCGGCGGCGGCCGACGCACGCACCTGGATCGTGCCGAAGTCGTAGCCGGACTCTGTGTCGCAGAAGCTGCGCAGGCGAAGGTGCAGACCGGTGTAGCCCTGCAGGTTCACCGCTGGCGACAGCAGCTGGGTGTCCAGATTGTTGGCGTAGACGCCTGTCGCGCTGTCGTGCCAGGCGCGGCTGCCGCCCGAAGGCGAGCTTTCGACGATGCTCCACAGCGGCGTACCGCCGCTGGGTCGCGTCGCCGTCCAGCCCTGCGCGCCCTGCTCGGCGTCCATGGACAGCAGAGGGCAGTAGGAATAGAGCCTCAGATCCCGCGTGTTCAGCGCGGAGGGCTGCAGGCTCAGACCCTCAATGCGCAGGGGCTCATAGCCGGACGCATCCACCTCGATCACGCTGGCCTCTGCGGGCACGCGGCGCGCGTACTGGCCCGCGGCGTCGGCGATGACCGCGAGGCCACCGATGCGCACCGTGGCGCCTGCCACCGCGGCACCATCCACGATCCGGGTGACACGCCCGGCCAGCTGGGCCACCTGGTCCGCGGCGCGCACATCCAGGAAGGCGGCAGCGACAGGCCCGCGGGCACCGCTGGCATCCTCGCCCTGCACGTACACGAGCTGCCGACCCGCACTGGTGGTGGGCAGCCCGGCGCCAACCACTTCGACGGTGGCATCGAAGCCGCCGTCGCTTGCCTGCAAGGCCAGCGCTTGCGCGCCGGCCTGCCAGGGCGGCACGCCGAGGTAGGCGCGGGCGGCGGTGATCGCCTGCACCGGCACGCTGCCGCCGGTCGTGCTGCTGCGGCTGTCGTCGATCACCGCGCTCAATTGCACCGTCTCGCCCACCACGGGCAAATCGGGCTCGACCCGCAGCTCGCGCGCCTCGGGGCCGAAGGGCAGCCGGTAGGGCTCGCGCACAACCTTGGCGGCATACATCAGGGCCTGCAGGTTGTCCGGCGCAATGCGGCTCTCGAAACTGGCGCAGTCCTGGAAGAACGCCGTACCCAACTCGAAGGTGTAGGCGGGTACGCCGAGCTCACCGTAGGCGAAATCGTCGGTCGTGCCATCGGTCGGGTACAGGCCCACCGACTGCTGCGGCGTGTAGCCATTGAACCAGGCGAAGCGCCGGCCCAAGGCCACCAGTGGAGCATCGTTCGGCGCCGGCTGGGTGGTCGATCCCCAGGGCCACAGCACCAGTTGGGAGTAGCTGTGGATATCGAGAAACAACCCTTGCGTGTCGTCGGGGGCGGCGGCGTTCGGGCCGTCGCCGCGGCGGTCGGGGAACAGGCCGCGCACGTGGCCGACGATAGCCTGGGTCTCGGGCTCGGAGGCGGGTGTGGGACCCCGGTAGGTGTCATTGCAGGGCGTCGGGCTGGAGCCGCCTGAAACGGTGCCCCACAGGTACGGAAAGTTGCGATTCAGATCAGCGCCACGCGAATTGCTGGTCGCCCCGCAATAGCCCTGATTGGTGTTCTTGCGCCACGAGAGCCCGGTTTCAGCGCGCTTGCGGCCGTCGGGATTGGACTGCACCAGCAGTTGCACCTCGTGATGGTCGAGCACCCAGGTGGCATCCGGGTCAGTGCCATAGCCGGCCAGCAGACGCTCGGCGAAGCGCAGACCAAGCTCGGCGGTCGTGTACTCGCGCGCATGCACGGCGGTCATCGCGAACAGGACAGGCTTGGGGCCGGGCATCTGCGCATTGCCGAGCTTCAGCACGCGCAGGCGTTCACCACCGCCGGCGACGCCGGCTTGGGCCTCCCAGCTGGGTCCGATGTCGACCACGCTGGCCAGCTGTGGATGCTCGGCGACCAGCGCATCAATGCGCGCATTGGTCTCGACCACGGACCGATAGCAGGCGTACCCATTGATGCCCTTGGCACGGAGGATCGCCTGCGACTCGTTCAGGGCCTCGCTGAGCACCGGATCGACCGAAACCTTGAGGCCCTTGGCCAGCAGCGGAATGCGCCCCCCTTGCGGCGCGTCGAAGATCACCAGGCCTTTTTCGCGATCGACGATGAGATGGCCGTGCTCCAGCGCCAGCGCGCGGATCACAGCCTCGTCCCGGGTTTCGACCCGCAGCACCTCCAGCCGAGTCGCATTGCCTTTGGAGGGGTCCGGTCCGGGCCCATGGGCACACGCCGGCGCGAAAGACGACAGTCCGACAACCGTCAGACAGGATGCAGCGAGCAGGTTCTGCTTCATGGCTCCCCCGAGCACAGAGTGTTCTTCATTGTGCCTTCACGCCCCGTCTCGCGTCTGCACCGTCGGGACAAGCCCCAAACGGTCTTGGGATACACTCGCCGGCGGTGCCCCCAGCGGGCGATGTTCCCAGCGCAATGTCCGAAGATCCGAGTAGTACCACCGGCTCGTCCAGCCGGTCCTGGTTTGGTCGTCTGACCCAGGCCCTGACGGGCGAGCCACGCAGCCGCGAGGACCTACTGGAGGAACTGCGCTCCGCGCAGGCCGCCGGACTCCTCACCGCCGACAGCTTGGCCATGATCGAGGGCGCGATCACGGTATCCGACCTGCAGGTGGGCGACGTTATGGTGCCGCGCGGGCAGATGGTGTCGATCGCCATCGACGCCAGCCCCGACGAGGTGCTGCACACCGTGGTCGAAAGCGGGCACTCGCGTTTTCCGGTACACGGTGAGGACAAGGACGAGATCCTCGGCATCCTGCTGGCGAAGGACCTGTTGCGCGGCTGCGCCAGCGGCCAGCCACCCGCCCTGCAGGCCCTGTTGCGTCCTGCCGTGCTGATTCCAGAATCCAAGCGCCTCAACGTGCTGCTGCGCGAGTTCCGGCAGTCGCGCAATCACATGGCCATCGTGGTCGACGAGTTCGGCGGCGTGGCGGGACTTGTCACCATCGAGGATCTGCTGGAGCAGATTGTCGGCGAGATCGATGACGAGCATGACGACGCGCCCACCGAAGACGAGCACGTGGAGCAGACCGGCCAGGGTCGCTACGAAATCGAAGCCCTGATGCCGATCGAGGAGTTCAACGAACGCTTTGGCGCCGAGCTCTCGGACGAGGAGTACGACACCATCGGCGGCCTGTTCACCGCGGCACTGGGGCATCTGCCCGAGGTCGGCGAGGAACTCGAACTCGGCGGCTTCCACCTGCGGGTACTCGAAGCCGACGGCCGCCGCCTGCACACGCTCGAACTGCGGATGGCCGATGCCGCTTGATGCCTCTTGCCGGCGCCTGCCGGCCGCGCGTCTGTCGATCGCACTCGCCGCACTGTTCGCCCTGCTGGGCCTGCTCGCGCCGCCCCTTCACGCAGGACCAGCGGTTGGCCTGGTGACCATGGAACCCGGTGAGGCCTATTGGGCCCGATTCGGCCATAACGCCCTGCTGGTCGACCACGGTGACGGCCGCGAGCCGATCTTCTACAACTTCGGCTATTTCGACTTCGCGCAGCCCGGCTTCCTGGCGCGCTTCCTGCGCGGCGACATGCGCTACCTCGCGGTGGCCCTGCCGATGTCCAGCGATCTCGGCAGCTATGCCGCCGAGGGCCGCGGCGCCCGCCTGCAGTGGCTGCGGCTGGAACCGGAACAAGCGGAGTTGCTGGTCGCCGCACTGGCCGAGCACGTTCGGCCCGAGAACGCCGAGTACCGCTACGACTACTTCGTCTCGAACTGCTCGACCAAGGTCCGCGACGCGCTGGACGCCGCCCTCGGCGGTGCGCTGAAGCGCCAGCTCGACGGCCGCTCCATGGGCATCACCTACCGCCACGAAGCACTGCGCCACGGCGCCGGCATCCCCTGGCTGCACCTCGGCATGCACCTCGGCCTCGGCCCCTATGCGGATCGGCCCCTGTCGATCTGGGAGCAGAGCTTCATCCCCTCGCGCCTCGCCGAAGCCCTGCGCGAGGTCCGCACGCCCGCCGGCGAGCCGCTGGTCATGGCGGAACGCGAGTTGCTGCCGCACCGCGGCCCGGTCACGCCCGCGGACCCACCGCGCTGGCTGTGGCTGGCGCTGGCGCTGGGTGTGGCCCTGGCCCTGCCGCTGGCCCGCGCCGCGCGCAGCCGGCACGGCGGAGCGCTGCTGTTCTCGGTGTGGGGCTTCACCGGCCTGATCGGCCTCGGCCTGCTGCTGCTGTGGCTCGGCACCGCGCACGAGTCGGCCTGGGCCAACCGCAACCTGCTGCTGTTCAATCCGCTCGCACTGCTGCTGCTGCCCTCCTGCCTGCGGCTGTGGCGCCAGCGCCGCAGCCCGCGGAACAGCCGCCTGCGCTTCGGCGCGCATGCGATCGCCATCCTCGGCGTGGCCGGGGTGGTGCTGGCCCAGGTGCAGGTCTACCCCCAGCAGCAGCTGGAGTGGATCGCCCTGCTGCTGCCCCTGCAGATTGCGCTCTCGCTGGCCTTGCTGCAGGCTCGCCGCGGCGCCTGATCCACAGCCGCGCGGGGCGATGCGCCCCCCTTTCCTCCGGAGACCCGACCATGACCGTGCTGCTCGCAGGCCTGCTGCTCTTTCTCGGCGTGCACAGCCTGCACGCGCTCGCGCCCACGCTGCGTTCAGGCCTGATCGAACGCCTCGGCGCTGGCGTCTACAAAGGTCTCTACAGCCTCATCTCTGTCGCCGGCTTCGCTCTGATCGTGTACGGCTACTCGCTCGCCCGGGCGGAGCCTGTGCTGATGTGGTCGCCGCCAGTGTGGATACGCCACCTGGTCGCGCTGTTCACCCTGCCCGCCTTCATCCTGCTGGTAGCGGCCTACGTCCCGGGCAACCATTTCAAGGCGAAGCTCGGCCACCCCATGCTGCTCGGCGTGAAGCTGTGGGCGGCCGGCCACCTGCTGGCGGTGGGCTGGTTGCACGGAATCGTGCTGCTGGCGGGCTTTCTGGCTTGGGCCGTGATCGCCTTCGCCGCGGCGCGACGGCGCGATCGCTCGGCGGGCGTCGTGCGGGTCCCGGGCAGCGTAGTGCGCAGCGCACTCTGCGTGATCGTGGGATCTCTGCTCTGGGGTGTGTTCGCCCTGCATCTGCACCTCAAGCTGATCGGCGTGGCGCCGTTTGCCTGAAGCGCTGGGATTGGGGAGCTAAGTGGCGCGCTGACGGACCACGGGTCCTTGCGCCGATGAACGCCCGAGCGCAGCGCGCGAGGGCCGGGACTCGGGACTCGGGACTCGGGACTCGGGACTCGGGATTCGATAGCGAACCAGCGAGTGCTGGCCCCGCGAGAACCGCTTCCGCAGGCGCTACATCGTGTGCGTCGGCTTGTCGCCGCCGGTGAGGCCGGCGAGGATGGTTTCGATCTTGCCGCGTACGGTCTCACCTTCGGCAGAATCATTGAACTGCACGCCAATTCCCGCCGCGCGGTTGCCCTGGGCACCAGCCGGGGTGATCCAGATCACCTTGCCAGCCACCGGCAGGCGCTCCTTGTCTTCCAGCAGGCTGAGCAGGATGAACACCTCGTCGCCCAGGCTGTAGCGCTTCGGGGTGGGCACGAACAGACCACCGCCCTTGATGAAGGGCATGTACGCCTGATACAGCGCCTGCTTCTCCTTGATCGCCAGCGACAGGATGCCCTGGCGCATCATTCCGGCAGCTTGCATGGGTTGAGTCTCGACAGCGGAGTGGCGCAACGTTAGCAGACCCCGAGCGCGGCCAGATAGACGCAGGCCGCGGAAGCCACCCGGACCCCGCCTTCACCCAAGACAGGCTGCCCATCCCTATTCTCGCCTTGCCCCATGCCGCTACCGAAGTCGCGCGAGTCCGGTCCTAGCCCATGACCACGTCCACCACGATTTCTGCGTCCGAAGAGTCTTCGTCGGGTTGCTGGAGCTTTGGCGCATGGCAGCTGTTCGAGGCCGATCAACGCCTGCGCGCGGGCGAGGCCGAACCTGTGGATCTCGACCGCAGCGCCTACGGTGTGCTGCGCTACCTCCTGCTGCACTCGGGTGAAGTCTGCACCACGGAGGAGTTGCTGAGCGCAGGCTGGCCCGAGCGCGTGGTAAGCACCAACAGCGT
This sequence comes from Aquimonas voraii, assembly GCF_900101825.1. Lineage (GTDB taxonomy): Bacteria > Pseudomonadota > Gammaproteobacteria > Xanthomonadales > Xanthomonadaceae > Aquimonas > Aquimonas voraii. Next base: position 103,441 of record NZ_FNAG01000001.1, on the reverse strand, counting down.
GGCCAAGTGCATCAGCCGCCTGCGACGCACCCTGGGCGATGCCCAAGCTGAACTCATTCGGCTGGTGCATGGCTACGGCTATCGGCTCACCGGCGAAGTGCGCTACCAGCCAGGCGGCGCCGGCAGTTCGCCCGGCGAGCTTCGGCTCGACCTGCAGCCGGGCGAGAGCGTCCCGCACCGGCCCGGCTGGAGGCTGCAGGCTCGGCTCGGGCGGGGTAGCTGCGGAGAGGTCTTCAGTGCCCTCGGCGAAGCTGGATTGGAGTCGCGTGCCTACAAGTTCGCGCTGGGTGAAGATGGACTTCGCGCCCTCAAGCGCGAGGTGGTCCTGCATCGTTTGCTGCAGGATGGGCCGAAGCCCCCGGACTGCGTGTTGCCTCTGCTCGACTGGAATCTGGAGGCCCCGCCCTTTTTCGTGGCCACGCCGTATATGTGGGCGGGCAACCTCGCCACCTGGGCCGAGCACGACAGCCGTCTGAACCGCAGCACCCGGACCGAGCGCCTCGAATGGTGCGCGCAGCTCTGCGAGGCCGTGGAGCTTCTGCACGCCACCGACATCGCGCATCGCGACCTGAAGCCCGAGAACATCTATCCGGTCGAAACGGCCGGGGGCGGGCGGCGCTTCCTGCTCGGCGATCTCGGAGCCGGCGCCGGTCTGCTGCCGCCGGGCATCGATGCCCTTGGCCTGCCAATCGGGCAGGCGACCCAGGTCGGACACGCCGACTCGCAGGACCCGGCCTCGCCCGGGCATCGCTATGTCGCACCGGAAGTTCTGGCCGGACACGCCGCCGGTCAGCGCGCCGATGTCTTTGCCCTGGGCGTACTCTGCGCCCAGCTGCTCGCTGGCGATCTGCGCATGAGCCTTGCGCCCGGCTGGGAAGAGCGCATCGGCGATCCCCTGCTCTGTGCCGATCTGGCGGAAGCCGCGCATATCGACCCCAAGCGTCGTCTGGGTTCAGCGGGCGAGCTGGCCGAGCGCCTGCGCAGCCTTGAGGCCCGACGCGAAGCAGCCGCTCAGCGTCAGCGCGAGGCCGAGGAGCTGACCCAATCGAAGGCACGCGTGCAGCGCCTGCGTCGCCGCTGGCGGGTCACCAGCGCCATCGCGGGTACCGCCGTGCTCGCGCTCTCGATCTCGGTGTGGATGGGTCTGCGCGCGGAGACAGCGCAGCGCGAAGCCGAGCGCAATGCCGAGCGCGCCGTGGCGCTTCGGCATTTCCTCAGTCGCGAATTGCTCAGCCAGGCAGACCCCTACTCTGTCGCCCAGAGCGACAACGGCAACCCGCGACTGGTCGAGGCGATGCAGCGGGCGGCCGAGCGGATCGACCAGGTGTTCGCGAATGACAACGAGGCCGCAGCCTACGTACACATGGCGATGTCGGGTGTGTTCGACAGCTGGACCGATTACCGGCGAGCGATGCAGCACTCGCGTCGCGCCATCGACCTGCTCGCGCCCGCGCAAACGACACGCCCCCTGGAACTCGCCGAGGCCGGTCTGCTGCTCTGCGCCCAAGGTCGAATGGCAGGCGACCTGTCGGCATCCCAGGTGGGCTGCGACAGCGCGCTCAAGGCCGAGTCGGAGGCGCTGGGGGCGGCCCGTCTCAAGACCCGGGTCGAGGCCGCCAAGCTGGAATTCGAACTCGGTCACTGCCAGCAGGCCATTGCCGAGCTCAGTGACGCGCTGGCTCGCGCAGGGCACGAGATCACCGAAGACTGGTACTCCGAGGCCCTGTGGTTCCGCGGCCTGTGCCACGCGCAGCTGGCCCACTTCACGGAAGCGCGCGCGGACTTCGAAGCCCTGCTGCAATGGCGCGAACGCGCGAACGATCTACCGCTGGACCGCGCCTGGACCCACTCGGACTATGCCGAGACCCTCACCATCGAAGGCGATTTCGAGGCGGCGCTCGAACATATCGAGAAGTCCGCACCGGTGTTCGAATCGATCTTTGGGCCCGAGCACCACTACAGCAAGTTCGGTGACTTCCTGCGCGCCCGCATCGCCTTCTGGTCAGGGGACGCCGCGAGCGCGGTGGCGCTGTTCGAGGGCGTGTATCAGGCCGAACTGAGGGACCTCGGCCGCGAGCACCTCTGGACCCTGCAAACCCTGGCGGAACTGCTATGGGCCAAGGCGGCCGCCGGACTCATCGACGAGGTCCAGCCGATCTTCATCGCCGAACGCGACCGCAGCCTGCAGGCCCTGGGTGATCGCCTGCAGCAGCGCAGCGCGCTCGCCGAGATCTGGGCACGCACCGCCCTGCTGCTGGGCGACCTCGACACCGCGGAAGCCGAGATCGAGCGCGCGCAGCAGGACACCCAAGCCAGCCTGCCCGCCACCCATCCGCGACATGCCTTGGTGCAGTGCCTGCGGGGCGAGCTGGCGCTGGCGCGGGGCGAGGTCCTTATCGCCCGGGAGCAGGCAGCGCGATGCGCCGAGAAGCTGAGCGGCCTGCCGGAGGACAACTATCGGCGGCGTTGGGCAGCCGATCTGCGCGCCCGTATCGAGGCCTGATACGGCGCCTGCCCAGCGCTGGGGATGAAGCAAGCCCAGGCCGCGCGCGCCTCCACGGCGCGCCGGCCCAAAGGCTTCCGCGTGGGCCCTTCACCAGACCCGTTACTGCACGCAGCCTCCGCTGTCGCCTGCGCCGTCGGCGAAGATCGTGTCGCCCGAGCTGAGCGCCGCCAGACCCGGTCGACCGACACCGTTGATGCGTTCGAAGCTGCCGGCCGTGAGCACATCGCCATTGGGCAGGACGTGGCCGTCGGTGAAACTGCCGAACTCGTCCAGCTGCACCCTCCACCGTGTGTCGACGCGGCGGGCGTCTCCGATCAGCCGCACTGCCGGCAGACGCTCGGAGGCGCAGCCCACGGCGAGATCGCCAAACACCACCAGCTCGCCGCGCTCGGCGTCGAGGGCAAGCTTGGTGACCGAGCCCGTGCGGCCTTCCAGAGGCGCCCAGAGGGGGTCGGGCTGACCGCTGAGCAGACTGATACGTCGCAGATAGACCCGCCCGTTCGAATCCGAACCACCGGCGTAAAGCCAGCCCCCGGCGGCATCCAGGCTGAGGGCAGCCACGAAGGCTGCAGCAGGCGACGGCGCCCACGAGGTGTCGGGCGCGCCCGTCCCCGCCAGCGCGATGCGGGCGAGGCGCGGCAAGGCCTGGCCGCCCACCGTGTTGAAGCTGCCGGCGATGTACAGAAAGCTGTCATGAACGACGCTTGTGATGATCTGCGTGGCCGAGCCCACGGTCGGCGACCACGACGTATCCCGTGCGCCATCGCTCAACGCGAAGCGGTTCAGAGTGAGGCCACCGCTTCCTGACAAATACAGGAACCCGCCGACCTCATCGACCGCAATGCTGATGGTGCTGGGCAAGGCCGTCGGCGGACTCAGCCCGGTAGGCCGCCAGAGCGTGTCCACGCTACCGTCAGCCAAACGCACCCGGCGCGCCGCGGAGCGCCCGCCGGGCTCGGCAATGAAACCGGACAGGTAGGCATGCTCGGCATCCACCGCACCGGCGCGGGGCGAAACGAAAGTGATGATGTCACCGAGGCTTGAGCGCCAGCCCGGCACCGCGGCCAGATCGGCACCGAGGCGAACGAATCCTGCGGTCGCCGCTCCCTCGATCAGGCCGTAGTTGTGCACGCCGACGTAGCCCTGGCCTGCAGCCAGCGGGACCAGGCTGCGCACGTTGACCAGGCCCAACAGCGCAGCCGTCCCCAGCGGCTGGCGCAGGCCGGTCGAGGCATCGAACCGCACCAGCCGCGTCGGATCATTGCCCTGGAAATAGGTCTGGGTGAGCACCGAGTCGTCCGGCAGCACATGCAGGGAGATGACCGTGGCACCGCGGGTGTCATTGGCCTCGCCGTAGGTCACATCGAGGGAGCCGTCCGGATTGAACCGCGTTACCGCGCTGCTGCGCGGCTGTCCATCGATCTGGGTAATGCCGCCCGCTGCGAGCAGCCGACCTTGCGAATCCATCGCCAGCGCCGACAGGCTGCCCGACACCAGACGCAGCCAAGCCGGGTCCGCGCTTCCGTCGGCGAGCGAAATCCGGGCCAAACCCCGGCTGCTTGCGTCGCCCAGCCCGCTGAACGGTCCGGCGACGAACAGGTGCGCGCCATCCACGCGCATGGCGCGCACCGTCTGCGCGCCGGGGGCGGTCGACGTGCTCCCCGGATTCCACGCCAGATCCAGTGCGCCGGTGAGCCGGTCCACGCGCGCGAGCGCCTTGCGCGGCACGCCGGCCACCTCACTGAATCCGCCGGAGATCAGCAGCGCGTCGCCAGACCGCTGCAGGTCGTGCACCAGCCCATTGACGACCACTTCGAAGCCGGGGTCGCGAGCGCCGGTTTCCAGCGAATGCCGGGTCACCGTGTAGCGATTGAAAACGTCGCGCGGCGCTGTGGCCGCATACAGCGCGCCGGCGGCCTCATCGACCAGCAGGGCGAATCCCGAAATCGCATTGCCTGCGGGTGCTTCGAACTGGAAGCTGCCGTCCACGGTGCCGGTGGCATCGTCCAGCACACGCACCACCAGTCCCTGTGGCTCGGCGCCGGCCCGCGAGAAGCGCTGCATCACGTAGGTGCGCCCCTGCGAATCCAACGCCAGATCATCGACATTGCTGTGCAAGGCGGGCACGAAGGCAGGATCGTGCACCCCGTCCGCGGAGAATCGCGCCAGATAGCGGACCGGCGCATCATCCACCCAGGTGATGCTGCCGCCGACCACAAGGCGGCCGTCGGGATGCCGCACCGAGACCTGGGCAAGCGCCGAGCCGCGCAGGCTGGTCGGGTTAGGCTCGGGCAGCACCTGTGGCGGTGCAGCCTTGACGCTGAAGCTGGCGGCCACCAGGGCGACACACAGCAGACCCTTCAATCGTAGGCACATCGCGCTTTCTCCTCTCATGGAACTGACCTGCACGGCAGAGCCGGCGCGGGTGGGATTGCAGTGCATCGCTACCACGCCCGTACAGGCACGCTGATCCGGTTGGGCGCCGCCTCGAAGCCATTGCCGAACAGGCCCTCCGGCACCACGAGGTTGCTGTCGCTGGCGCTGTTGTCGCTGGGCTGCAGCTCGATCACGCCGGTGGGCGCGTCGATCGTCGCGGTGTTGGTCAGCGTGCTGCCGAGCGGCGCGGTGACCCGCGCGCTCAGCCGGTAGCGCAGCACGCCATTCACCGGCAGCGTCAGCGTCTGGTCGATGCCGCCCTCGCCCGCCGCCTGCGGACAAGTGGCCAATTGCAGGGGCGTGCAGGTCCACAGCGCATCCGCCAGACCCGCCGGCAGCAAGTCGCGCAGGCGCGCGCCCTCGACATCGAGCGGGCCCGCATTCGCGACCAGGATTTCGTACAGCACGGTGCCCTCTGGCAGTGCGTACTGGGTGCCGTCGTCCTTGCTGACTTCCAGATCGGTCGCCGCCTGCACCACCACCGTGGCCTGCGCGGTGGCCGGGTTGAACTGTGCGTCGCCCGCCTTGGTGGCAAGCACCGTGCAGGCCCCCACGCCCGTACCGGTCAGCGTGCTGCCGCTGATCGTGCAGTTCGATGCACCCGCCGTCACCGCGAAGCTCACCTCACCGCTGCCGCTGCCGCCCGTGGCCGCGAGTAACGTCGTGCGGGTGAGCGGAATGGCGGAGGGCGTGGCGGTCACGCTGAGCGGCGCCTGGTTGGCCCGCGCCACCGTCACTGACACCGTCGCCGTGGCGGCGTTGAAGTTGGCATCCGCCGCCTTGGTTGCGGTGACCGTGCAGATGCCGACGCCAATGCCGGTCAGCGTCGTGCTGCTGATCGAGCAGAACTCGCTCCCGGCACTGATCGCATAGCTCACCGCGCCGGTGCCGGAGCCACCGGTCGTGTCCAGCGTGCTGGTGCCGCCGAAGGCGATGCTCGACGGGCTCGCCGTGGCCGTCAGCGGCGCTTGTTCGGCTCGCACCACCGTGACCTCCACCGTTGCCGTGGCGGCATTGAATGCGCCCCCGGCGGCCTTGGTGGCGGTCACCGTGCAGGTGCCGATGGCGGTTGCGGTGAGGGTGCTGCCGCTGAGGCTGCAGAACGCAGCGCCCTCGGTGATGGCGTAGCTCACCTCACCCCCGCCCGAACCGCCCGTGGTGCTGAGCGTGCTGGTCGAGCCGAACGCCACCGTGGACGGCGTGGCGATGGCGGTGAGCGCCGCCTGCGCTCCGCGCGGGGTGACCGCGTTGGAGGCCTCCGACGCCGCACCCGTGCCAGCGCTGTTGGTCGCGCTCACCGTGAAGGTGTAGGCCACGCCGTTGCTCAAGCCTGTGACCGTGATCGGGCTGCCGACGCCGGTGCCGGTGAGCCCACCGGGATTCGAAGTCACCGTGTAGGCCGTGATCGGCGCGCCACCCGTAAACGCGGGCTCGCCAAAGCTGACGCTGGCCTCGCCATCGCCTGCAGTCGCGGCGCCGATGCTCGGCGCGCCCGGCACCACGGCATCCACAGTGAGGCCGAAAGCTTGGCCCACAGTGAAGGGGCCGTTGCCCGTGCTGCTGTCCGAGGCGCCGACATTGAGAGTGAAGCTGCCTGCCTGCGTCGGCGTACCGCTGATCGTCACCGTGTTGGCCGTGGTGCCGGTGATGCCGAGGCCCGCTGGAAGATTCGTGACCTGGTACTCCGACCACGGCGGGGCGCCGCCGTCAAAGGCAAAGGTCTGCGTGTAGGGGGACGCTACCGTCGCGGTCAGACCACCGCTCGGGGTGATGGTGATCACCGGGTCCTGCACCGTGATGGTGACCGTGGCCGGCGCCGAGGTGCCGCCGCTGTTGGTGGCGGTGTAGGTGAAGCTGTCCGGACCGGCAAAGCCAGCGTTCGGCTGATAGGTGATCGTGGTGCCGCTGACGACCGCCGTGCCCTTGGCTGGCGGCGTCACCACCGTCAAGGATGTCGCGGCGCCACCGCCCAGGGTCAGCGGCACGCTGGTGGCGGACGCGTTGTAGCCCACCGTCACAGACGAGTCGGCGGTCGTGGGCGCAAGCGCATTGACCGTGACGCTGACCGTCGCGCTATCGCAGTTGGTCGGGTTGAGCTGCTCGCAGATCCGGTACGTCAGCGTGTAGCTGCCCACCGGCGTGGCCGCCGCCGCAGACACCGCACCCGTTGCCGGGTTCAGGGTGATGTTCGGGTGGCTGGTGCTGATCTGGGTCAGCGTCACTGAAGCCAAGGTGGCCGCTGCGTCGTTCAGCGTGTCGTTGACCAGCACGTTGGCGACGGCAGTACCGCCCGCAGCGCCGTTCGCAACGGTGCCGCTGTCGTTGACCGCATCGATGATCGCCGCGCCCACGGTGACGGTTGCCGTCGCGTCATCGCAGTTGGTCGGGTTGAGCTGCTCGCAGGTGTGGTAGGTGAGCGTGTAGGTGCCGGCGGGCGTGGCCGCCGCCACCGCCACCGCACCCGTCGCCGGGTTCAGGGTGACGTTCGGGTTACTGGTGCTGAGCTGCGTCAGCGTCACCGAAGCCAAGGTGGCCGCTGCGTCGTTCAGCGTGTCGTTGACCAGCACGTTGGCGACGGCGGTACCGCCCGCAGCGCCGTTCGCAACGGTGCCGCTGTCATTGACCGCATCGATGATCGCCGCGCCCACGGTGACGGTTGCCGTCGCGGCATCGCAGTTGGTCGGGTTGAGCTGCTCGCAGGCCTGGTAGGTGAGCGTGTAGGTGCCCGCGGGCGTGGCCGCCGCCACAGACACCGCACCCGTCGCCGGGTTCAGGGTGAGGTTCGGGTGGCTGGTGCTGAGCTGGGTCAGCGTCACCGAGGCCAGGGTGGCCGCTGCGTCGTTCAGCGTGTCGTTGACCAGCACGTTGGCGACGGCGGTACCTCCCGCAGCGCCGTTTGGCACGGTGCCACTGTCATCCACCGCGTCGATGAGCGCCGCGCCCACGTTGACCGTGACTGTCGCCGTGTCGCAGTTGGTGGGGTTCAGCAGTTCGCAGATCGTGTACGCATACGTGTAAACCCCCGCTGTCGTACCGGCCGCGATTGTGATCGTGCCGTCCGCATTCATTGCAATGCTGCCAGCGGCCGGCGTCGGCGCCGCGCCCGGCGTCAGCGTCACGTTGCCGCCGTCGCCCACCGTAGCCGCACCACCGTTCAGCGTGTCGTTGACCAGCACCGTCGGCAGGGTGCCACCGGAGGCACCGTTCACCTGCGTGCCCGTGTAGTCCTCGTCCACCGCGTCAATCAGCGCAGCACCCACGGTGACGGTTGCGATTGCGTTATCGCAGTTGGTTGGGTTGAGCTGCTCGCAGATGCGGTAGGTCAGCGTGTAGGTGCCCGCCGGCGTCGCCGCTGCCACGGCCACCGCACCCGTCGCCGGGTTCAGGGTGATGTTCGGGTTACTGGTGCTGAGCTGGGTCAGCGTCACCGAGGTCAGGGTGGCCGGTGCGGCATTCAGGGCGTCGTTGAGCAGCACGTCAGCGACGGCTACACCTCCCGAAGCGCCGTTCGCAACAGTGCCGCTGTCGCTGACCGCATCGATGATCGCCGCGCCCACGGTGACGGTTGCCGTCGCGTCATCGCAGTTGGTCGGGTTGAGCTGCTCGCAGATGCGGTAGGTCAGCGTGTAGGTGCCGGCCGGCGTGGCCGCCGCCACCGCCACCGCACCCGTCGCCGGGTTCAGGGTGATGTTCGGATTGCTGGTGCTGAGCTGGGTCAGCGTCACTGAGGCCAAGGTGGCCGGTGCGTCGTTCAGCGTGTCGTTGACCAGCACGTTGGCGACGGCGGTACCGCCCGAAGCGCCGTTCGCAACGGTGCCGCTGTCGTTGACGGCATCGATGATCGCCGCACCCACGGTGACGGTCGCGGTTGCGTTATCGCAGTTGGTCGGGTTGAGCTGCTCGCAGATCTGGTAGGTCAGCGTGTAGGTGCCGGCCGGCGTCGCCGCCGCCACCGCCACCGCACCCGTCGCCGGGTTCAGGGTGATGTTCGGATTGCTGGTGCTGAGCTGGGTCAGCGTCACCGAGGCCAAGGTGGCCGGTGCGTCATTCAAGGTGTCGTTGAGCAGTACGTCAGCGACGGCGATGCCTCCCGAAGCGCCGTTCGCAACGGTGCCGCTGTCGTTGACGGCATCGATCGGGGCGTTGATCACGGCGAAGCTCTGCGACACCCGCGGTGCGGCGTCGAAGGTGGCATCACCGGCTTGATCGGCGTTGATGGTGCAGGTGCCCGTCGTGAGGAAACTCAGGGTGCCTCCGGCGGTGATCGTGCAGACGCCCGTCGTACTTGAGGTGAAAGTCACCGTCAGGCCGGAGGAGGCCGTCGCGCTCAGCGTTGGCGTGGTGCCAAAGGATTGCGGGCCTGGGTTGGGAAAATCGACTGTCTGCTTCAAGCCGACCTGCGCCTGAGCAACTGCCGACGGGCGGCCTCCAGCAGATACGAAATTGCCTCCAGCGAACAATCGTCCGTTCGACGAGTCCCAAGCAAGGGTAAAAACGCGATTATCCATCCCACTACCGAGCGATGACCAACCGCTTCCATCCCACATAGCGATGCGGTTCGCGCCCAAACCACCCGCTATCGTGAACTCTCCGCCCACGAATAAGCGACGCCCCGGCTCATCCCAAACAACAGCCCTAACGGCGCCATCAACCCCGCCAGCCAATGCATCCCATGCAGAACCAGTCCAAACTGCGATACGACTTGCAGCTACGCCACCCGCTGCACTAAACGCTCCGCCAACGGCGAGCACGCCAGAAGAAGGATTCCAAGCCAAAGCAAAGACGCTGCCATCCAAGCCACTGCCTAAAGCGGACCAGCTATTCCCGTTCCACGCGGCAATTCTATTGACAGTCGTTCCCCCGGCGTTGGTGAAAAGCCCTCCAGCAAACAGACGAGCACCTGCAGCGTCCCAAGCGAGGTCCGACACAAGCGAGTTCACTCCGCTTCCAAGCGCTGCCCAGCCATTTCCATTCCAGACCGCAATTCGGTTAACGCTCGCACCTCCCGCGTTGGTGAAGTCGCCACCAGCGAAGAGCTGGCCATTCACCGAATCCCAAGCAAGCGCCGAAACAGTTCCGCCGCTTACGCCGCCACCCAAGGCCGCCCAAGAGTTGCCGTCCCAAAGGGCAATGTTTGAGGAGCCAACCACACCGCTTACACCGAAGTTTCCGCCGACAAATAGGCGACCACCAGCAGCATCCCAAGCCAAATCCGAGACAGAACCAGCAACACCATTCGCCAGCCCACTCCAGCCGTTTCCGTTCCAAACCGCAACGCCATTGGCTCCAACGCCACCCGCAGCAGCAAAGGCCCCTCCAACAAAAAGGCGAGCGCTATCCGGATCCCAAGCGAGCGCTGAGACAGAGCTAGAAATCCCGCTTAATCCGATCGCACTCCAACTGCCGTTATCCCAAACGGCAATACGATTGGCGACCAGCCCACCGGCCTCTGTGAACTGACCAGCGACAATAAGCCGGGCGGTGGATGCGTCCCAAGCCAGAGCCCAAATAACATTATTCACTCCAGTACCCAAAGAGGCCCAAGCGGTGCCATTCCAGACTGCGATGCTCCTAACCGACGATCCCCCTGCGCTCAACAAGCCGCCACCTACAAACAGCCTTGCGCCGGCTGCGTCCCAAGCCATGGCACTGATCGGTCCGAACACACCACTTCCCAGCGCTGCCCAGTTACTGCCGTTCCAGACCGCCACGCTACTTGCAGCCGAGCCACCGGCACTTGTGAAGTTCCCACCCGCGAACAATCGACCACCCCCCACGTCCCAGGCGAGAGCTTGCACAGCACCACCAGTTACGCCGCCCCCCAAGGGTGCCCAAGCAGCGCCATTCCAGAGGGCAATTCGGTTAGCAGAAATACCGCCCGCGGTTGTAAACCCCCCCCCCACTGCCAAACGTCCAGTCGTTGCGTTCCAAGCTAGAGCACGCACGCCGCTGTTCAGTCCGCTGGTCAAGCCCGCCCAGGCGCTACCGTTCCAGAAAGCGATTCGATTAGCGGCTGCACCACCCGCAGTGGTGAAATCGCCGCCCGCGAAGAGACGCCCGCCCGCAGCGTCCAACGCAAGCGACCAGACAGCATCGTTCATTCCAATGCCCAGCGCGGACCAGCTACTGCCGTTCCAAACCGCGATGCGGCTCGCTGCCGCGCCCCCGGCGATGGTGAAGCTGCCGCCAGCGTAGAGCCGGCTATTAGCCGCATCCCAAGCCAGCGCAAAAACTGCGCTGTCCACGCCGCTTCCCAGCCCCGACCAGCTACTGCCGTTCCACACCGCAAGTCGGTTCGCCAGCACACCGCCGTTGGCAGCCGTGAAGTCTCCACCTACAACGACCTGATTGCCCGCCAAGGTGATCGAATAGATGACGCCGTTGAACCCCGGCACATCCAACGCCGTCCAGTCCGCATCGCTGAACGTCGGGTCAATCCGCACCGGATAGGCCGCCGTCGCGTCATTCACCGCGATCCGGAGACCTCCTGCGGCGGTCATCTCCATCCGTGCCGCCAACTCCTCGCCGCGCGCATCGGTCACATGCAGCTGGTGGTAATGCAGGCGACGGCCATCGGCCATTTGCACCTTCACGGCCTGACCATCGGCCTGCGCAACCGCCGAGATCTGCGCCCCCTCCGCCGCGACTTCGACCACCAGCTCGCCGTCTCCCGACGGTCGCTCCGGCACCACGAAGTCCTGGCGGATGCCGTCAGCGTCAGCGCGAAACTCCTCGATCACGCCCGGGCGACGCACTTGAACGATCTCGCCGTGCACCGCTAGGGCCTCAGGCCAGATCACGGGCACCGCCTTCAGCGAGGCGCCGCGACCGACGCCCGTCACCTTCCAATGGAAGCCCGCATCGCCGGCCTCGTCGGTGGAACGCACCGCGACGCCGTCCAACCCGATCAGCGCCTCCAGATCCTGCATCGGCGCAGTCATCCGCACCCGCCCATCGGGCAGGTGCTCGATCACCTGCTGCGCCTTGGACTCCGCACTGGCCTTGTCGGCCACCTCGGCCATGCTCATGGCGGGCGCGTTGGCCCCCAGCGCAGTGGAAGCGGCCACCAGCAGCGCGACCAGCGCTGCACCCTTTAGGGACCGGCGCCAGCCGGCGCGGCTCGTACTGTGATTCATGCGATCTGCTCTCCGATGCGGCGCGGGGCCCGCCCACGCGAGTGCCCACCCCCACGCCACCAACGCCAGCGGCCCAGGGGGAGAGCTGTTGCCGGATATCGGTAGTCGCGGGGTGGGTGCGCGGAGGGTAGTGGCTGCGGGCGCGGGTTCAGCGCGGGCAAGTCTGAAAAGCTCTGAAATCTTGAAAGACTTTTTCTTTCAAGAACTTGCAGAGCATGAATCGCCAAGAGTTGGTGAAGACCAGCGCGCCGGATGCAGCGCTGGGGCGACTGCTGCGCCGGGGCGCGCGGCCGGCGCGGGCCGACGGGCATGGCACCACCGCCGGGAAGCCCTTGAATCGCGGCGCAGGGGATCAGACCCGATGGCTGCGCCGCACCGGGGGGAGCAGCGATGGGGCCGATGGCCCGGCGCCATCGCGGTGAGGACTCGCGTCGGGCGGGACTCGCCCTGCCCGACGCTCGACGCGTTCCCGCGCGGCCCCCGAGGGACTCGCACGGGAGGCGGGCTTACTGCACGGCCTCGAAGCCGTCGCGGGTCAGGTCCGGGCGCGGCGGCGGGATCTCCTGCTGCGGAATGGGGCCGAAGCTGCTCCCCACCTTCTCGCCCGCGAACTGCGCTGCGGCGCGGCTGAAGATCTGCAGTGCGCCAGCGCCGCGTCCGTTCGGGCCATTCGCGTAGGGACAGGGCACGAAGACGTCGTTGGGGCCAAGAAAGATGATCTGCCCGGTGATGAAGGACAGGCAGGCATCAGTGGGCCCCAGCTGCTGGACCACGTCATAGCTCGGCGGCTGGCGCACGCGCAGCAACTGGCCGACCGCGTCGAAGCCCGTGCCGGCCTCGCGGGTGATCAGGGATTCGCCGGCGAAACCGACAGGATTCTCGGAGGCCCCCAGGGTCGGTAGCGGTTGCGCGGTCGAGGCCCAGACGCCCGGCGCGGTCTCGCGCCAGTCGACACGCTCGAAGGTCCTGCTGGGGGCGGAGCCTCGACCACAGACGAACTGCAGGTGGTCGCGGGCGATCAGCGCACCACCGAAGGTCTGCGCGCAGGTGTCGCCAGCGGCACTGGTGTGGGCGAAGCTGCGCACCCACGCGCTGCCGTCGAAATCGAACACCAGGGTGCGGGACGGAGGCGAGGTGCCGTTCACCGCACCGCCGAACTCGCTCACCACCAAGCGCCCCTGCAGCATCGAACGCCCCAGGGTTTCGAACTGCAGTGACCCCGCCTGAGTGACCCCCGGCGCGCCCGGTGCAGCCAGGCGATCCGGAATGGCGATCTCCCCCAGCAGGCTGCAGCCGTTCGCCTCGGCGCGCCAGGCGTACAGGCGGTTCATGTAGACCGCCGCGATGTGCTCGCCGTCGGTGGCCATCAGCTCGATCGGGGCGCTGTCTTCCAGCAGGTCGCCGCGATTGCGGAAGGCCTGCGGCTGGCCGTCGGGCGTGACCGGCGCCGTGAGGCGACACAGCGGCGCCCAGGTGTCCTGGGCGTTGCGTCGGAACACATGCATCTGGCCGTGGCTGGCGATGCCGGCCTCGCTGCCCTGCGCGGCGACCACCGCCAGCGCGCCCTTCAGGGCCACGCGCTCGCCGAAGGCATTGAAGGCCTCGGGCGCCTCCAGAGCCAGCGTCTGAACCGGGGCCCAGCTCGTGCCGGACTTGCGATAGACCTGCACCGCGCCGGCGTCGCGCAGAATTCCGGTGGGGCTCAGCGCGTCGGCGCCACGGGCCGCCACCAGCGCCCATTCGCCATCGATGGCCACCCAGTGACCGAAGTTGTCGCCCAGCCGACCGTTGCCATGGCGGAAGGTGCGCTCATGGGCAGGGCCCGATGCGCCCAGGGTGTAGGCGTAGGCCGCACCTTGGCTGAGCACGCGCCCCACGCTGACCAGACGCGCGCCGACGAAGAGGCGGTCCTGCGCGAAAGCGAAGGCCATGCCCGCGAAGGATGTGCTGAATCGAAACGCCGAGGGCGCGTCACTCCCAGGCAGGGCGATGTCTCGCGCGGACGACCAGGCGCCGTCCACCAGCTCCCAGTAGCGCGGGCGCATGGGCCCACCGTTCACGCCGAAACCGTGGCCGGCGAGGCGGGGCGTGGGCCCAGATTTGAAGGCAAAGCCGCGCAGCGAGCCGTTGAAGCCGGCGCTGGCGCCCATGGGCAACGCTGGGATGTCGGTCGCCAGCCCCCAGGCGCCATTGACCCTGCGGAAAAAACGGATCTCGGTGCTCGCCGCGGTGATCAGCAGGTCGCCCTCGGCGGCCCACGGCAAGTTGCTGCCGAAGCCGGCGTTGGTGGTGTCCAACTCTCCGGACAGCACCCAGTTTCCCGCGAACTCACTGAACATGCGAAGGCCGCCACTGCTGCGCACCACCAGCTGATCGCCGGCGAAGGCCAGCTCATAGCCAAAGTCCACCTCGCCCGTGGTCATCTGCAGGCTGGTCGCGGGCTGCCACACTCCTGCCTGCAGCCGGAAGAGCTCGACCCGGTTGGCGCCCGGCTGGCCGACCGCCAGCACATCTCCTGCAATCGCCACCGAGGCGCCGAAGCGGCTGCCGGCCTGTTCGGCGCTGGCGCGCAGCAGGCCGTGCTCCTGCCAGCCTTCGGTGCCACGTCGATACAGGCGGACAGCCCCTCGATTGGCCGCGCCATCCTGGGCGCGCTGAGGCATGCCCACGGCAAGCCAAGGATCGGCAAAGGCCATGATCTTCAGGTTGCCGAAAGCGGCGGCGCTCGCTGCGACGGTGGTGCCGATCACCGTCCCCCCCTCCCAGCCGGTTTCCAGCGCAGCCTCACGCCGCCATTGATTGCCCTCGCGAACGAACACGAACAGATCGGGATTGCTGCCCTGACGGCCGCGCACCGGGCCGAGCACCAGTCGGTTGTCGTCCGCCAGTACCACGGCACCGAGGTTGTCGTAGATGTCAGCGAAATCCGCGTATTCGGGGATCTCGATCTGCGCCGTTGCACGCAGGGGCCATCCGGCGATGAGCAGGAGGCAGACAAGGAAACGCATGTGGGACTCCATGGAAGCGAACGATCAGAAGACGTCGGACGATTCGTCATGTCCGGCGCAGGGGGTGCTGTCAGCCGCGCGCAGCATAGCGTCTGCGCCGCGGCTGACAATCTGCGAAGAGGGACTACTCGCAAGCCCTCTGCTCGAACCCGCTGCAGAAGATCTCCCGCGGCGGGATGCCGGTGGGCTCGACGGCAGTGAAACCGAGCATGGGCACGGGCCCGGCAAATTCGAATTCGCCGCCGAGGGTGACGGCCTGGTCGATGTGGGCGAGGCGCGGGCCCCGCGGCGGCGTTTCGCCGTAGCCCGTGAGAATGGCGTACACCGGGCCGTCGAAGCTGGGGTTCCAGTTCGGGTCGGCCAGACCGGTGACACGATCCAGCTTGGCAGCGCTGCTGCGGAAGGCTCCACCCATGCTGCGGAAACTGCCGCCCACGAACACGCCGCCATCCTGGCTCGCGGCCATGGCGAGCACCGATCCGGAAATGGTGCCGCTGTTCGGGTTCCAGGGTTGCAGCGCTCCGGTGCTCGCATCCAGGCGACCGATCCGCTGACGCGCGCTGCCGCCGAGGCTGCTGAATCCGCCGCCGACATAGAGCGCGTCGTCGTCCAGCAGAAGGCTCCAGACGATGCTGTTGGCGGAGGCGCTCCAGGACGAAGAAAGCGCACCCGTCGAGGTGATGCGGGCGAGGTTCTGGCGAGGCTGCCCCCCGACGCTGGTGAAGCTTCCGCCGAGGAAGAGATCGCCCGAGACAGTTCGCTGGATTGCCAGCACCGCGCCATTGTTTGAAATCTGCGCGTTCCAGGTCGGGTCGACTGCGCCTGTGCCCGGGTCCAATTTCGCCAGAGCCTGGCGGCTCACGCCGCCGATCACTGAGAACTGCCCCCCCGCCAGCAGTCCATCGGGCTGCGGCGCAAGCGCAAAGACCGTGCCCGCGAGTGCCACCTCGCCCCCCGTGCCAAAGCTCGGGTCGCGCGCGCCCGAGGGGGTGAACTTGAACAGAGCGCCGCCGCTTCCAGCGAAGATTTCGCCGCTCGCAGACACGCTCAGCGCCACCACGGAGCGCCCGTCGAGCGCGGGAGCGAACGCCGTGTCGAACTGTCCGGTGGCCGTGACGCGCACCAGATTGGCCTGATTGCCGCCGACCCTGACGAAATTGCCGCCAATCAGAGTGGCGCCGTCCGGCTGTCGCGCCAAGGCGCGGATGAAGGGCGGACGCGTGACGAACTCGGTCGGTACGCGCACCCCGTCGGTACCGCGCAGGCGAATCGCGCCCAAGGCCAGCACCTGGTTGGCGTCCAGCAGCTGCGCGCCGTAGGAGAGCCAGAGGTCAGCGCCCAGCGGCTGCAATGCACTCGACGAGAATCCGGACTGGAAGGCCGGGTCGGCGAGGCCCGTCTGCGGATCAAGCTTTGAGGTTGCGAAGGTGCAAGCCGCGCCGGAAACGCAGTTGCTGCCCGAGACGTAGAGGCTGCCCTCCAGCAACAACATCGCGCCGACGCCGGTGAATCCAGTGGGCGCGAACGCCGGGCTTACCGTGCCTGCACCGCTCACACGCACCGGCTGTGTCACCGCCTGGCCCGCGAGCTGGGTGAAGCTGCCCGCCAGATACAGCCCGCCGGCCCCGTCCTGAATTGCGACCTGGACGGGATAGCTCCCGCCCGCCACCGGACCGCCGGGATTGAGCACGAAGCTCGGGTCGAGAACGCCCCCGACCAGGCTGACGCGCGCAATCTGCGCGACGTCCGCGCCATTGACTCGATCGAAGCTTCCGTACACATAAAGCATCGAGCCCTCGACCAGCAGATTGGCGGACACCGCCCTGGTGAAAGTGTTGGTGCTCAGTTCGACGCTGAAGCCCGGCATCACCGCACCCGTGCTGCCCGAGAGCCGGATGACCTGGTTAGAGATGAAGCTTCCGTTCTGAGGGGTGGTCACGAGCGCCGGCACCGTCTGCACCAGCACGTTGCCATCGGGCTCCACCGCCAGCCTTGCAGGCCCGACACTGGTATCGAGCGCCGTGTTGCCCGCGGTCCAGCCCGCGACGACATCGCCCGCCGGGGTGAGCTTGGCGATGCTCCGGCGCTGCACGCCATCGATGTAGCCGAAGGCCCCCAACACATAGATGTTGTCGGCCGAATCGCGGGCGAGTCCCGTCACGCTGCCGATGACATCCGCGCTGAAGGCGGTGTCCAAGCTGCCGTCGGGCCGCAGCTTGGCCAAGCCGCGGCGGATCTGATCGCCGACGCGGTTGAAGCTGCCGCCGATCACCAGACTGCCGTCGGACAGACGCACGGATGCGACAGGCGCACTGGCCGAACGCAGATCGATGGCGGTGTTCACCGGCGGCGTGCTGCTTTCGCCGGCGACGGTGTGGGGTTCGGTGGCAGAGCTTGGAAGCAGCAAGGGCGTTCCCGCGAAGCGCGCCGTCAGTTGCCGCGTGCCTGGCACCCTGCCCACCAGTTCGCACGCACCGTTGCCGGCGGAGTCGAGAAGGGCCGAGCAGAGCTCGCCGCGATCGTCGCTGATGTCGACGCGCTGATTGGCGGCAGGCAAGCCACCCGCACCCACTACATTGACCGTGACCCGATACAGCTGGAACGGCTGCGAGCGCTCGGGGCTGTCGCTGGTGATGGTTGTCGTCGTGGCGACGGGGGTGGCATTCAAGGGGAAGGCGAGGAGCCCCACCTGGCGCTGCGATGCCGGCGCGTAGTAGCCCATGAAGCCGCCGGCGAGCACGCGTCCACCTTGCTCCATCACTGTGGTGAGGCCCACATCGAGGGAAGGTGCGAAGAGCGCCGCCACCTGATTGCCGTGTGAAATCCGGGCAAGCAGCTGCCTTGGCTGATCCCCCATCGAGCTGAAGTTGCCCCCCGCGTAGATGCCGTCGGAGGCGGCGGCCAAGGTGGTGACAGCGCTGTTGGGAAACGTTGTCCAGCTGGGGTCGGGAGCGCCGCTGGCCTGCGAGAGCCTGGCAAGACCCGTGCGACCGAGGCCGCTGATGGAGGTGAAGAATCCGCCGACGTAGAGCGTTCCATCGGGCCCGGGCAACAGCGCGCGCACCGTGGAGTTGGCGTTGGCGACGAAGTTCGGATCGAGCGCGCCGGAACGATTGACCTTGGCCACGCGGCTGCGGGCAACGCCGGCCACCGAACTGAAGTTGCCGGCGATGAACACGGCGTCGCCGATCGGCGCGATCGCCCTCACCTGAGCGTTCGGGTTGGGGTTGAAGGCCGTGGGCAGGCCCGTGCTGCGGCTCAGCTCGGCGATGTTGTTGCGCGCCTGGCCAGCCACCGCGTTGAACGGACCGCCCGCAAACACGGTATTGGCGGCCTCATCGATGGCCAACGCAAGCACGGGCCCGGAGGCGCCCGGAATCCAGTTGGAATCGAAACTCCCGCTGTGTGTTAGGCGAAGCAGATTGTTGACTGTCGGGGTGCCGGCGCTGGCGAATTCGCCGCCGACGTACACGTGGTTGGCATCGCTGGCGAGGGCGCTCACCCAACGGCGTCCCACCAGCGGAGGCAACCAACCCGCGTCCAGAGCACCGGCCGGCGTCAGGCGCAGCAGGCCGGGTCTGAACGCCGCGCCGATCCTCTGGAATCGCCCGCCCACGTAGGTGCCGCCGTCGGGCGCGGACGCCAGCGCCTCGACCCAGCCGCGGTCCTCACTGTAGGGACCGCTGGCCGAAGCGTTGCCCGAAGCGTCGAGTCGAGCCACTCCGGGGGTGTAGGTCGCACCCACCTGGACGAAGTCGCCCAGAAGAAGAGCGGTGCCATCCGCCTTGGCCCAGACGCCAAAGGTGAACAAGCCATCCGTTGCCGGACGCCAACTGGGGTCGGCAGCGCCGGCGCCGGTCTTGGCGACGCGCCCCACCCGCTGCACCGCCACCCCGCCCAGCTGCGAAAGGAAGCCCCCGAGATAGACATGGTTGGGGGTCACGTTCAGGCCGTAGAGACAGGCGTTGCTTTGTGGGGCGGGATTCCATGTCGGGTCCACGGCACCCGACCCGGACGCAGACACCCGCGCGGCGCCATTCCGGGCAAGCCCGGCGGCCTCGCTGAAGCAGCCCGCGAGATAGACGAAGCCCTCGTCGATCTCCATGCGGAAGACGTTCGAGTTGAAGACGGGCGCCCATGCGGGATCCACCGCGCCGTCGACCAGGGACAGCTTGGCGGCGTTGCTTCGTGCGACGCCGTTGATCGAGGAGAACACCCCTGCGACGAACAGCGATGCCCCGTCCGTTCGCACGATGATGTCCGAGGAGAACGAAGCCACCGCCGTCACCGAGAAACCGGGATCCACCGCCCCCGAGACTAGATCGATCTTCGCGACCAGGCTCCGATCGGCGGTTCCAAGCTGCGTGAAGGTACCGCCGACGTACACCGAATTCCCGACCACAGCAAACGAGTCGAACCGATAGCTGGAGCTGGAGCCCGCGTTCGGATTCCATGTGGACAGCGCGCCGGTGCTGATCGAGGCCTTGGCGAGCCCCAAGCGGCTGGCACCGTTGACCGCACTGAAGGTGCCGGCTATCAGCAACTCGTCGCCGACCACGGCGAGCCCGAACACAGTGCCGTTGGGCTCGACCTGCCATGCGCTATCGGCCGTTCCGTCCGGCCGGATCTTGGCGAGGCCTGGACGTTCGACCTCGCCACCCAGCCATCGTCCGTCGTGACTGACGATGGCACTGCCGTCGGGCAACAGCACGGCGGTGCGTCCTTGCGCCGCGGCGCGCAGATCGAGACTCGGCTGCGCCAGCGGCGCCGGCAACTGCGCCCTCACGGGCAGGCAGAGCGCCAGCCCCACCACCATCAGTAAACGCATCAAACACTTCATGTTCGCAGTCCCCCGCGGCCTCGGAACGGGCCCGGGTCGGGAGCCTACGTGCGGAACTCGCCGGCACGATCGGGCGGCGCTGTGAAATGTTCTGAAACTTGGGCGGACGCGAGGGGTGACGCATCCCCGGCCCGGCACACCAAGTCTGAAAATCCCTGAATAAGCAGACGGATCAGATACTTGGACTGAGCCCTCTCGACTGGAAGGCGTGTCCCTGCCGCGCACTGGGCGCGTCCAGGCATCGCCCCGAACGGTGCGCCCTAAGCCAGCCTCACGCCACGCCGCGCCACCCCGCCAGAAGCTCGCCCAGCAGCAGGTCGGCCTTGAGCGGGGTGTCGAGCTGGGCGCGCACGCGGTTGGCGCGGTCGTACCAGTCGGCGAGTTCGGGGACGGCAGCGGCGTCGCCGCCGAGCAGACGCTCGCGACTGCGCGCACGCGCAAGTGACGCGGCGTGGGCAAGGCGCTCTTGCGGGCGATCGTCCAGCCAGGCTTTGACCGTTTCGCTCAGCGCGGCACGGCGCGCGGCCAGCGCCTCGAGGTCGCGCTGGACGGCCTCGCGAAGCTCCAGGCCGCCCTCGCTGAGCAGGACCTGGGCTTCACCGGGATGGCCGTCGCTGAGCGCCAGCGCCTGCTCGACGCGCGCCGCAGGCAGGCCCTGCGCGAGCAGCCAGGCGCGGGCCTCATCCTGCGGCGGCGGGCGCAGCTCGATGCGCTGGCAGCGGCTGCGGATGGTGGCGGACAGGCGATACGGCGCGTCGCTGACCAGGATCAGATAGCGCCCGTCCTGCGGCTCTTCGAGGGTCTTCAGCAGCGCGTTGGCGGCGTTGTGGTTCAGCGCATCGGCCGGATCGATCAGGCTGACGATGGCACCGCCCAGCTGGGCGGTCAGGCTGATCCTGTCGCTCAGCTCGCGCATCTGCTCGACCACGATCACGCTGCGCGGCTCGCCCTTGTCGTTCAGGGCGAAGCTGACTCGGTGCAGGTCGGGATGGGTGCCGGCCGCCCGCAGTCGGCAGCTGCGGCACTGGCCGCAGGCCGGCTCGCCCGGCGAGGCGGCGGTGCAGAGCAGGCGCGCGGCGAGAGCGTCGACCAAGGCGCGCTTGCCCAGCCGCGCCGGTCCGCAGACCAGCAGTCCATGACCCAGCCGCTGTGCTGCGTGGCTGGCCAGCACACGCTCGAAGGCGCGCTGCTGCCAGGGTGCGAAGCTCGACCCACTCATCGTGCGGCCTCGCGCTGGAGGTTCAGACGCTGCACCACAGCGGCGGCAACGGCATCGGCCGGCTGGCCGGCATCCAGCACGCACCAGCGCTGCGGCTCGGCAGCGGCGCGCGATCGGTAGTTGGCGCGCACGCGCTCGAAGAAGGCGATGGACTCGGATTCGATACGATCCGGTGCGGCGCGACTGCCGGCGCGGGCCAGTCCGGTTTCGACCGGCAGATCGAGCAGGAAGCTCAGGCCCGGCTTCAAACCCGCGACCCAGCGTTCCAGTTCGGCGATGCGTTCGCTGTCGATGCCGCGACCGCCGCCCTGGTAGGCGTAGCTGGCATCGGTGAAGCGGTCGCAGAGCACCCATTCACCGCGCTCGAGTGCCGGCAGGATGCGCTCGCGCACCAGCTGGGCGCGCGAGGCCATCATCAACAGCAGCTCGCTCTCGGCGCACAGGCCACGCAGCTCGGGGTTCAGCAGCACCGCGCGCACCGCCTCGCCAACCGCGGTGCCGCCCGGTTCGCGCAGCAGCAGAACGGTCTCCCCTGCGGAGCGAAGCGACTCGGCGGCGGCGGTGATGACGGTGCTCTTGCCGGCGCCTTCGCCGCCTTCAAAGCTGACGAAGCGCGGATGCGTGCGCATTGCGCTCACTGCCCTGCCCTCCGGCTGCGCTCGATCTGCCGCCAGCGTGCGACCGCGCGGTTGTGCTCCTGCAGCGTGCGCGAGAACACATGGCCGCCGTCACCGCTGGCAACGAAATACAGGGCGTCACCGGGCGCGGGATCGACCGCGGCCTCGATGGCGGCGCGACCCGGCATGGCGATCGGCGTCGGCGGCAGACCGTCGCGGGTGTAGGTGTTCCAAGGCGTGTCGGTGTCGAGATGGGCGCGGGTGATGACGCCGCGGTAGCTCTCGCCGGCGCCATAGATCACGGTGGGGTCGGTCTGCAGGCGCATGCCGATGCGCAGGCGGCGGACGAATACGCCGGAGACCTCGCGGCGCTCGCCGCCGATGCCGGTTTCCTTCTCGATGATCGAGGCCAGAATCAAGGCCTCGTCGGCCGACTTCAGCGGCAGATCGGGCTGTCGATTCGCCCAGGCACGTTCAAGCACGCGGTCCATCGCGCGCTTGGCGCGACGCAGGAGATCGAGATCGCTCATGCCGCGGGTGTAGTAGTAGGTCTCGGGCAGGAAGCGGCCTTCGGCCGGCACGCCCTCGGCATCGAGCCGGCGCATGATCTCGACCTCATCGAGGCCCGGCAGGGTCTGCTCCAGCGCTTCGGCCTGGCTCAGCGCCAATCGCAGCTCGCGGAACGTGCTGCCCTCGACCAGGGTGAAGGCGCGCTGCAGCACGCGCCCCTCGGCGAACTGCTGCAGCAGCTGGCGCGGCGTGGCGTTGGCGGGCAGGCGGTACTCGCCGGCCTGGATGCGACCGCCGACCTGCATCTCGCGGGCCAGAAGCCGCCAGAATTCCTCGCGGCCGGTTTCGAGCCCGGCACCCTGCAGACGCTGCAGCACGCGGCGCAGGCCATCGCCACGCTGGAGGATCACGTCGGTCTCGGCGCTCAGGCCCGCCACCGGCGCATCGACGAAGCCTTGGTACTGCTGCCACAACCAGAACGCCGCGCCGCCGACAGCGAGCAGACCGATCAGGACGAGGCCGAGCAGGGCACGCAGCCAGCGCCGCGGCCGCGGTTTCGAATCACTCAAGACAAACGCTCCTTCAGGCCTGCGGCGCCAGCGCCGGAACCTCGCTCCAGAGCTGGGCCTGCAGGCCGGCAATCAGGGGCTGGGGGCGATAGGTCCGCGCGCCCAGCCGGGCAGCCGGCAGGATACCGCGCAGGCTGCTGCAGACGAATACGCCGTCAGCGCGCTCGATGTCCTGCGGCAGCAACTCGCCGATCTCGACCTCGGCGCGGCTCAAGACCCAGTCGCGACAGATGCCGGCGATGCCGGCGGCACGCAGCGAGGGCGTGCGCAGGCGGCCGCCGCGCAGGGCGAACACATTGGCTGCGGTGGCACAGGTGACGCGCCCCGCCGTGTCGAGCATCAGCCCCTCGGCCGCGCCGGTGTTTGCGAGTTCGGCGCGCGCCAGCACGTTCTCGATGCGATTGAGGTGCTTGAAGCCGGCGAGGCGAGGCTGGAGCGCGAGCCGCGTCGCGCACCAGCGCAGACTGACACCCTCGAGATAGTCGTTGGCCACCAGCGGCGGCGCCGCATGCAGGCTGAGGATGCGCTGGCTGCGCGCACCGGGCTCGGGCGCATAGCCACGGCCGGCGCCTTCGCGCGCCAGCAGGATCTTCAGCACCGCGCGCTGCTGGCCCGCGCACAGCTCGCCCGCTTCGAAGGCCAGCAGGTCCGGATCGGGCGCGCGCAGGCCCAGAGCCTCGCAGCCACGGCGCAGGCGAGCCAGGTGCTCGGCCAGCCAGACCGGCGCACCGTCCTGCACCAGCAGGGTTTCGAACAGGCCGTCGCCATAATTGAGCGCACGGCTGTCTACGCCGACCGCATCGGCGGGCGCGCCGTCGATCAGCACGCCGAGGCGCATCAGTCGCGGCGTCCGACGTGGACGGGCGCAGGCTCGGGCTGCGGGCGGTGGGCGAGGTTGTCCATGGCCTCGGCAGTAGACAGGGCCGCGGGCAGCGCGTCCGCGGCCTCGGCCACAGGATGGGCGACGGGCCCCTGCCCCGACGACACCTGCGCAGCCATCGCGCGCAGCACGCCGTGCGGAGCGTCTTGATCGAACGCGCGCAGCACGCCGCGCGCTTTGGCCCGCGTCTCGGCCAGCTCGGCCGCGGGCTCGGAGTCGACGACAATGCCGGCGCCGGCGCGAAATCCCGCCTGCGCGCCGCGCAGCCACAAGCTGCGAATCAGGATGTTGAGGTCGAGGTCGCCGCTGCGGTCGAGATAGCCGAGCGCGCCGGTGTAGGGGCCGCGGCCCTCGCCTTCGAGCTCGGCGATGATCTGCATGCAGCGCACCTTGGGGCAGCCGGTGATGGTGCCGCCCGGAAATACGGCAGCAATCGCCTGGCCCGGCCCGACCTCGGGCCGCAGCCGGCCGCGCACATTGCTGACGATGTGGTGCACGTGGGCATAGCTCTCGAGGCCCATCAGCTCGTCGACTTCGACGGTGCCCGGCACGCAGACGCGGCCCAGGTCGTTGCGCTCCAGATCGATCAGCATGATGTGCTCGGCGCGCTCCTTCGGGTGCCCGATCAGCTCGGCGCGACGGCGCGCATCGTCCAACGCATCGTCGGGCTGGCGCGGACGCGTGCCGGCAATCGGTCGCGTCTCGGCCACACCCGAGCGCAGCGACAGCAGTCGCTCGGGCGAGGAGCTCAGCACCGCCCAGTCCTGCCAGGCCAGCAGACCCGCGAACGGCGCCGGGTTGGCTGCGCGCAGCCGGGCGTACAGATCCGCTGGCGCGGGTGCGGCGTCGAAACTCACGCGCCAGGGCCGCGACAGGTTGACCTGGAACACGTCGCCGGCACGCAGGTAGTCGAGGATGCGGCGCACGCCGGACTCGAAAGCAGCGCCATCGGCTTCGTCGAGCCGATGTGGGGGCAATGCGGGCAGTGCGCGCGCCGCCGGCATGGCGTCCGCGGTCGCGAGCTGCGCTTCGGCAGCCTTGGCCCAAGCGCGCTGCAGTCGCTCGGTCAGGGCTTGCGCCTGCGGATGATCGCCCTCGACCACGGCCTGCGCCTGCCCAGTTTCGCGATCGCGCAGGATCGCCGCGCGGCAGCGCAGGGCCAGTGCGATCGGCAGACCGCCCGGTGCAGCAAGCCTCGGCACGCTGGGTTCAATCTCGGCGGCGAGTTCGTAGCCCAGCAGCAGTGCCCAGCCGCCGCCGAAGGGCAGGCCATCGCTGCGCGCAGGGGTGCGCGCTTCCGCGAAGGCGCGGTCGAGCTGGTCCAGAAAGCCGCCCGCCAGAATTCGACCGTCGAGATCGCGCAGCACGCCGTCGGCGCCCAGCGCGAAGCCGCCTTCGGGCGCGGCGAGCAGCAGGTCGTAGCGGGCGCGGCCGCCCTGGGCCGCGCTCTCCAGCAGGCAGGGGAAGAAGTCCGGCTCGGCCCGATGCAGGTCGAGCAGATCGACAGCGTGCAGATCAACCGCGGCGGGCGGCAGGACGCAGTGCATGCGGGACGCGCCGAGCCAGGGTGTGCCGGCGCGTCAGACGCGCCGGAACACCAGGGTGCCGTTGGTCCCGCCGAAGCCGAAGCCGTTCGACATCGCGACCTCGATCTTCGCCTCGCGCGCCACGTTGGGCACGTAGTCGAGATCGCAGCCCTCGCCGGGCTCGTCGAGGTTGATCGTCGGCGGCACCAGGCCGTGGTACAGCGCGAGGATGCTGAAGATCGCCTCGACACCGCCGGCCGCGCCCAGCAGATGACCGGTCATCGACTTGGTCGAGCTGACCAGGGTGCGGTAAGCGTGGTCGCCGAAAGCGCGCTTCATCGCCAGGGTTTCGGCGAGATCGCCCAGCGGCGTCGAGGTGCCGTGGGCGTTGAGGTAACCGACCTGGTCGGCATTGATGCCGGCATCGCGCAGGGCTGCGATCATGCAGCGCGCGGCGCCTTCACCGTCCTCGGCGGGCGCGGTCATGTGGTAGGCGTCGGAGCTTGCGCCGAAGCCGGCGAGCTCACAGTAGATGCGCGCACCGCGGGCCTTGGCGTGTTCGTACTCCTCCAGCACCAGTACACCGGCGCCGTCGCCCATGACGAAGCCGTCGCGCTCCTTGTCCCAGGGCCGCGAGGCGCGGGTCGGGTCATCGTTGCGGGTGGACATGGCCTTCATCGAGCAGAAGCCGGCGACCGAGGTCGGGCTGCTGCCCCGTTCGGCGCCGCCCGCGACCATGACGTCGGCATCGCCGTACTGGATCAGGCGCATTGCCATGCCGACCGAATGGTTGGCGGTGGCGCAGGCCGAGACGGCCGAGAAGTTGGGGCCCTTGATGCCGGTCAGGATCGACAGGTGGCCCGAGACCATGTTGATGATCGTGCTCGGCACGTAGAAGGGCGAGACCTTGCGCGGGCCGCCCTCGAGCAGACGCGCGGTGGTGTCCTCGATGCCGAGGATGCCGCCGATGCCCGAGCCGATGATGGTGCCGATGCGCTCGGCATTGGCTTCGCTGACTTCAAGGCCCGAATCCTTCAGCGCCATCAGGCCGGCGGCGACGCCGTAGTGGATGAAGGGATCCATCCGCTTGGCTTCTTTGGCCGGAATGTAGGCGGCAGGGTCGAAATCGCGCACTTCGCCGGCAATGCGCGTGGCGTACGCGCTGGCGTCGAAGCTGGTGATCGGGCCGATGCCCGAGCGGCCGTGGGAGATGTTGTCCCAGGCAGTGGCGAGATCATTGCCGACCGGCGAGACGATGCCCATGCCGGTGATGACGACGCGACGCTTGCTCATGCTGGCTCCGTGCCGGCGCTCGTCGCGCCTGGCTGATGTTCAGTGGCCGACGCGTTCGCGCCGACGGAAAACGGATGCGGGGGTGCCGCAAAAGAAAGCCGCCCCGTCGGACGACGGGGGCGGCCTCTTCAAACGCTGGCGAAGCCCGCCCTGCGGGCCTCGCGCGGCAGCAGCATTACGACTTGACGTGAGCCTTCACGTAGTCGATGGCCTGCTGCACGCTGGTGATCTTCTCGGCGTCTTCGTCCGGGATCTCGCACTCGAACTCTTCCTCGAGCGCCATCACCAGCTCAACGGTGTCGAGCGAGTCCGCGCCCAGATCGTCCACGAAGGAGGCGTTGGGGGTGACTTCCTCTTCCTTGACGCCCAGCTGTTCCACGACGATCTTCTTGACGCGCTCTTCGATGCTGCTCATGGGGTTCTATTCCTCCGGGAAACTCGGCGCATTGTAGTGGGAACCGCCAGACCGCACCAAGGCACGATTCCGGCCACCCGTCTGCGCCCGACGGGCTTTCGATTCAATGTCTTGCAACTTTCCCCGCACGCAGTCGGCGTGCTCAGGGCATATACATACCACCGTTCACATGCAGGGTCTCGCCGGTGATGTAGCTGGCGAGCGGCCCGGCCAGGAAGGCCACCGCATTGGCGATGTCCTGCGCTTCGCCCAGGCGCCCCAGCGCGATCTGGCCAAGCAGCGCGTTGCGGGCGTCTTCAGGCAGCGAGCGGGTCATGTCGGTATCGATGAAGCCCGGGGCCACCACGTTGACGGTGACGCCGCGGCTGCCGATTTCCTTGGCCAACGACTTCGAGAAACCGATGATGCCGGCCTTGGCGGCCGCGTAGTTGGCCTGCCCGGCATTGCCGGTCACGCCGATGACCGAGGCGATATTGATGATGCGGCCCTTGCGCGCCTTCATCATCCCGCGCATCACCGCCTTGCTGGTGCGGAAGACCGAACTCAGGTTGGTGTCGAGGATGGCCTGCCAATCCTCATCCTTCATGCGCATCAACAGGTTGTCGCGGGTGATGCCGGCATTGTTCACCAGGATGCCGATGGCGCCGAACTCCTTGCCGATGGCCTCGATCAACGCTTCGACCTGGGCGCCGTCGGCGACATCGAGCACGCGCCCCGTGCCGCCGTGCGGCGCCAGGCGCTCGCTGATGGCGGCCGCACCGGATTCGGACGTGGCGGTGCCGATCACCTTCGCGCCCTGCGCGGCCAAGGTGTCGGCGATGGCCGCACCGATGCCGCGGCTGGCGCCGGTGACAAGCGCGATTTCACCTGCGAGTGGCTGGTTCATCCGATTCTCCGTTCGATGTGGGCAGGGCGGAGAGGCTTAACGCTCGCCCCAGCCGTTCAGCGCGTCCTCGAAGTCGGCGACGCTGCCCAGGGATTTCGATTCGACACCACGGTCGATGCGCTTGATCAGGCCACCGAGCACCTTGCCCGGGCCGCATTCGACGAAGCGGCTGGCGCCGGCGGCGATCATCTGCTGCACGCAGTCGGTCCAGCGCACCGGCAGGTAAAGCTGCCGCACCAGCGCCGACTTCAGCGCATCGAGATCGGCGGCGATGCCGGCGTCGACGTTGTGCACCAGCGGCAGGCTGGGCAGGCGCAGCGGTGTGGCCTCGATGCGCGCGGCCAGGGCATCCGCCGCCTCGCGCATCAGCGGGGTGTGCGAAGGCACGCTCACCGCCAGCTTGACCGCCTTGCGCACGCCGCGTTCGGCCAGCGCCGCGATCGCCGCGTCCACCGCTTCGGCGTGGCCACCGATCACGATCTGCCCGGGCGAGTTGTAATTGGCGGGAACCACCACGCGCTCGGCCGATACCGCCGCGCAGACCTCCTCAACCACCGCATCGTCGGCGCCCAGCACCGCGGCCATCGCGCCTGTGCCGGCAGGCACTGCGGCCTGCATCAGGCGGCCGCGCTCGCGCACCAGCGCGGCGGCATCAGAAAGCGAAAGGGAATCCGCAGCCACGAGGGCGCTGTATTCGCCGAGGCTGTGCCCGGCAAGCCGCGCCGGCAGGCCACCGCCCTGCGCGCGCCACAGCCGGAACAGGGCCACGCTGGCGGCCAGCAGCACCGGCTGGGTGAACTCGGTCTGGTTGAGACGGGCATCGTCAGCCGCGGAGGCGATCGCCCACAGGTCGACGCCGGCGCCGGCCGAGGCTTCGGCGAAGCTCTCGAGCACGGAGGGATGGCGCTCGGCGAGATCGACGAGCATGCCGGGCGACTGCGAACCCTGACCCGGAAACACGAAGGCGGTGGCGCTGGAACTCACGTGCGTTTGGCTCGGCTGGCCCTGGAAGGCCGCGCATCATACGTGAAGGGTATGGCGACCTGTCTGTACCGGGGCGTAGGGTGCCGGTCGGGTACGAGAACCTTGGATCAATAGCGGACCAGCGCCGAGCCCCAGGTGAAACCGCCACCGAAGGCTTCGAGCAGCAGCAGCTCGCCGCGCTGCACCTTGCCGGAACGCACCGCTGCATCCAGCGCCAAGGGCACAGATGCGGCCGAGGTGTTGCCGTGGCGATCGACGGTCACCACCACCCGATCCATCGACATGTCGAGGCGTTTGGCGGTCGCGCTGATGATGCGCAGATTGGCCTGGTGCGGAATCAACCAGTCGAGGTCGCTCTTGTCGAGGCCATTGGCCTGCAGGGTTTCTTCGACCACCGCGTCCAGCGTCTTCACCGCGACCTTGAAGACTTCGTTGCCGGTCATGTGGATGCGCAGGCCGGCGTTCGGCTCGCCGGGCTTGAAGCCCTTGGAGACACCGACCTGGGTGGCCAACAGGTGGCCATAGCCGCCGTCGGCATGCAGGTGGGTCGACAGGATGCCGGCCTCCTCGCTGGCTTCGAGAACGACAGCGCCGGCGCCATCACCGAACAGTACAGCGGTGGTGCGATCATCCCAGTCGAGCATGCGGGTCAAGGTTTCCGCGCCGATCACCAGGGCCTTCTTCGCCATGCCGCTGCGGATCATCGCGTTGGCCGTGCCCAGCGCGTACATGAAACCCGAGCAGGCCGCATTGACGTCGAAAGCAGCGCAGCCGTTGGCGCCCAGACGGTGCTGCAGCAGGCAGGCCGAGGACGGGAACACCAGGTCAGGCGTGGTGGTGCCTAGGATCAGCAGATCGATCTCGCTGGCCTTCACCCCTGCCGCTTCGAGCGCCCGCAGCGCGGCCTGCTCGGCCAGGTCTACCGTGGTCTGGCCCTCCGCGGCGACGTGGCGCTGGCGGATGCCGGTGCGCTCGCGGATCCACTCGTCCGAGGTCTCGATGCGCTGGGCGAGTTCGTCATTGGTGACGATGCGCTCGGGCAGGTAGCTGCCCGTTCCGAGAATGCGAGCGAAGGGCATCGGGGTCTCCTGGGTGGAAGCTGGTGTGAGGCGGTGATGGGGAGCACGGGCAGCGCCCGGACGCTTCGAGGATCGCGGTGCGAGCCCGGGGCGACGCTTGTTCGGCGGGTCGCGAATGATGACGCCATCGGTCCAGCACGGCCAGCGGCAAGGGTGTCCCCAAGCCCGCCCCGGCGCGGACTACGGCGCTGAGCACGCGCTCCGTAGACAGCGGGTGAGCAGCGCACGGAGCGCGCGGCACGAATTCCGGGCACGACAAAAGCGGCAGGCCTTGCGGCCTGCCGCCTTGGGTCACGCGCAATGCGGCGTCCGCACGCGGACGCTTGACGCCTTACTCGGCGTCGACCGCCGACTTGACGTTGATGACCTTCTTGCCGCGGTAGAAGCCATCCTTGGTGATGTGGTGGCGCAGGTGGGTCTCGCCCGTGGTCGGGTCGGTCGCCAGCTGCTTCGCGGTCAGGGCGTCATGCGAACGGCGCATACCGCGCTTGGAGGGGGTGACGCGGCTCTTCTGCACTGCCATGGGGGTTCTCCGGCTTCAATCTTCGGTGTTGCGTTTGCGTGTCTGGGGCAAGGCTTTGCGGCCGCGCCCCGCGTGGGCTGTGGAGCACGCGGCTCCGTCAGTTCTTCTTCAGTGCCGCCAGCGCCGCGAAGGGATTCGGCTTCGCTTCCGGCTCGGCCTCGGCCGCCCCGGCCAACTGCGGGGGAAGCTCAGCGTCCGGCCGCGCCGGCACCAGCGGCAGTGCAAGGATCAACTCGTCCTCGATCAGGTCGCGAGGGTGCAGCTGGCGATCTTCCGGCAGCAGCAGCGGCTCGTAACCCTCGGGCAGACCGGCTTCGTCGGACTCCTTGCGGATCAGGCCCAGTCGCTGCAGCACGTCCAGCGGATGCTGGTAGGGCTCCAGGGTGCGCTGGCAAGTCAGCCAGGGCGCGCATTGGGCGCGAATCTCAAGAAACTCTACGCCGACCGCGTCACGCCCGAACTCAAGCGCATACGCGACCTCACCGTCGGCGCGCTCCAGCGCTTCAGCAAAGCGCGGCAGCATCGATATCGGCAGGCTGCCCTCGAAGCAGCGCCGACCCGACAGCATGCGCGCGGCATCGACCGTCTCGGGCAGGTTCGTGGACATAAGCGCGCCATGATAGGCGGCGCATGCGCGAGCGTCAAACCCGGGCGGGGCGCACAGTTCGCCACTCCGCCTCGCGGCGTCAGCCCGGGTTTCGTTGCCGCGGGGGAAGCGCTTGGTTCAGACTCGGCCGCCCCCCCTGCCGCCCTGGATACCTACGGCGTGGAATTGATCCTTGCTGTGTTCGCCGCCTTCGCCCTGATCGGCATGGTCGCCTGGATTCCCTTCCAGCGGGCGGCCAGCCGCCAGCGCGCCCTGATCAGACTGCTGGAAGGCGCCGACGAGATGGAGCAGCTGCTGCACCGCACGCGCGAGCGCATGAGCGCGATGCAGGCCGTGGTCGGACGCGTGCCGGCCGACATCGGCGCAGTGGCGCGGGCCTCGCTCGACGCTGACCAGCGGGTGCAGCAGGCACTGCGCGATCTGCTCGAGCACCGGCTGTGGATTTCGCGGCACGGCGCCACCGCCAGCCTGCAGGAGCTGAAGCAGGCGGAAGCCGCCCTGCAGCGGGCGCGCGCCACCATCGCCAGCCAGCTCGAGCGTCTCGAGAGCGCAGGCGCCGAACTCGACGGCGCCACCCAGGCAGTGATCGAACAGGCCGCGCGCGAACCCGCCGCCCTGCGGCGCTCGCCCGACTGAGGCCGCGGCGCCCTCAGTCGGCGATCTGCAGCTTCGCCATCGGCAGTACCCGCGCCCGGCCATCGGGCCCGATCAGGCGCAACGACAGCTGACGCGTGCCGCGCAGCGTGGCGGGCACCTCGACGTCGGCCTCGATGCCGACCCGCGGATGCCGCGGATCGTCGGAGCTCGGCCACTGCGCCAGCACCCCGGGGAAGTCGAGGTCGCTGCGCGCCTGCGCCACCAGAGCGCCGTCGAGAAGCACCTCGACCCGCGCCAGCCCATCGACGTCGCGGATCGCCCAGCCTGACAGCGGGAAGCGGGCCGGCACGCGCTGGCCATCGAGTGGCGTATCGAGATAGGCCAGCGGCGCCAAGCGGCAGCGCGACCCCGCATCGGCGCGCTGCTCGAACAGCAGATAGCGCAGGGCGCCGCCGTGCAGCTGGACCTCGTCGACCCAGCGCAGGCCCGGCAGACGCGCACACAGCTGCTGCTGCCAGGGCTGGCGGGCACCCAGGCCGAGCGCGGTCTCCTCGACGACCACCAGACGCGCAGCGTCCGCAACCGGTAGCCACGCGGATTCGTCCTGTGCCCACAGCGCCAGCTGCCGGGCACGTCCGTGCTTGGCGTTGCGCGCGTGATCGAGCACGCCGAAGCCGGCGTCGCCGCCGCGCGACTGCACCAGCCGCGCCGCCAGCAGGAAGTTGTCGGCAATCACGCGGGTATCCGACGGCAGCATCGCGAGGCGGGCCTCAAGGGCGGCACTGAGGGCGCTGATATCGGTGAAGTTGTCGGCCAGATCGATGCGCTGGGCCAGGGCGGCGCGCCCCGAGGGCAGGGCCAGCAGCAGGCAGAGCGTCCAGACAGCCGCGCTACCGGCGCCCAGCAGACCCCACGTCCAGCGGCGCAGCGCCGTGCCCGCCTCGGCGAGCCGACGGGCCAGCAGCGGCAGCAGGGCCAGCTGGCCGACCAGCGGCCAGTGGAAGGACACCCGCTCGCGATCAGCGAACAGGCCGATCAGGAACAGCCCCAGAAGCAATCCGCCACCGGCGAACGCCAGCAGGGCCGGTCCGGGGGACTGCACACGCTCGCGCCAAGCGCGCGGCAAGGCCAGCAGCATGAGCAACCAGGCCAGCGGCGTGGACAGCAGGGCCTGCTCGATCGGCACCGCCAACGCCACCGGCTGGAAGGCCCAGGGATGGCGCTCGACGAACTGGAAGCGCCAGCCGGCCTGCTCGCCGCCGGCATCGAAGAGCAACAGCGGCAGCCAAGCAGCGAGCCCCAGGAGGCCAACCGCCCACAGGCGCAAATCGCCCAGCAGCCGGCGCGCCGAGGGCACACACAGCACGGCCAAACCTCCGGCCGCCAGTACGGCCAGGAAGCGGTAGTGGGTCAAGGCGCCCAGCACCAAGCCCAGCAGCAGTTCGACCAGCGGCGGCGCCACCGCGGCGAAAGGCGCGGCGGTCCGCAAGGCCTGCAGACGCAGCAGGGCATGCAGGCACAGCGCAGCCGCCATCAGCAGCGGCGGCTCTGGCAGGGCCAGCAGGCCGTTGATCGACAGCAGCGGCAGCAGCAGGGCCAGCAGCCCGGCCTGCCAGCGCCACGCGCCGAGCCCTGCGGCGTCGGCAATTCGCATCAGCTGCAGCGGCAGCACGGCGCCCAGCAGCAGGCTGGTCAAGCGGATGCCGAGCTCCGATTCCAGCAGCATGCGTCCCAGCAGGATGCCCCAGGCGGTCAGGCCAGGCAGGTCGGAGTAGGCCCAGGCCGGACGCCGCGATTCCCAGGCGTAGAAGGCCTCGTCGCCGAACAGCGGCAGCTGCGCCGCGAGCAGGGCGCGGCCCAGCAGCAGCAGCGCCCAGCCGCCCCAGAACAGGCGCGGCAGCCAAGCGGAGGGGGCGGACATTGAGCCATTCATGCGCATGCCGCGCTCACTGCTGCGGGTCTACACTCCGGCGCTTCCGCGATTTCGATCGTCTGCTCCAAGGACCTGCCCATGCCCGCCACTGCCCGAACGGCCGCGATCCTACCCGAGGCGAGCCGCAGCGCTCTGAGCGCCGCACTCGCCCAGGTCAACGGGCTGGTGCTGGGCAAACCGCGAGAGGTCGAGCTGGCCTTCGCCTGCCTGCTCGCCGGCGGCCATCTGCTGGTCGAAGACCTGCCGGGTTTGGGGAAGACCACGCTCGCGCGCTCCCTGGCGGCCACCCTTGGCCTCGAGTTCCAGCGCCTGCAGTTCACCGCCGACCTGCTGCCCTCGGACATCCTCGGCGTCTCGGTCTATGAAGCGGATCAGCGCGCTTTCCGCTTCCATCCGGGCCCGGTGTTCACCCAGCTGCTGCTGGCCGACGAGATCAACCGCGCACCGCCGCGCACGCAGAGTGCGCTGCTGGAAGCCATGGCCGAGCAGCAGGTCACCATCGATGGCAGTTGCCATGCGTTGCCTCATCCCTTCTTCGTGATCGCCACCCAGAACCCTGTCGACCTGTCGGGCACCTTTCCCCTGCCCGACTCCCAGCTCGACCGCTTCCTGCTGCGCCTGTCGATGGGCTATCCCGAGGCCGAGCATGAGCGCGCCATGCTGGCCGGTGCCGATCGCCGCGAACTGATCCAGCGCTGCACGCCCAAGCTGTCGGCGCAGGACGTGCTGGCCCTGCGCGAGGCCGTCGGCGCCGTGCATGCCTCCGAGGCCCTGATCGACTACGTGCAGCGCCTGCTGGCGGCCAGCCGCAATTTCGTCGGCCTGCGTGTCGGCCTGTCGCCGCGCGCCGGGCTGGCCCTGCTGCGCGCGGCCCGCGCCCACGCCCTGCTGGCGGGGCGCGCCCACGTGCTGCCGGAGGACGTGCAGTCCCTGTTCGTTGAGGCCACGGCGCACCGACTGGTGGTGGAATCCGGCCGCGGCAGCGCCGAGGAGCTCGCCCGGCGCCTGCTGGCCTCGGTGCCGGTCGAGGCCTGAGGGCGCCACGCATGCGCGCGCTGGCCGCCCGCACCTGGCGTTTCGCGCAGGCTCAGGCCGAGCGCCGCCTGCCGGCGCTGACCCGCCTGCGCGAGACCGAGGCGCTGCCGATCGAAATCCACCGCCGGCGCATCTATGTGCTGCCCAGCCGCTTCGGCCTGTTCTTCGGCCTGCTGCTGGCGGTGATGGGCGCCGGCGCCCTCAACTACAACAACAACCCGGCGCTGATGCTGGTGTTCCTGATGGCCTCCAGCGTGCACACCGCCCTGCTGCGCGGCTGGCTGGGTCTGTCGGGTCTGCGTCTGGTCGAAGTGGGCGCAGCTCCCGTGCATGCCGGCGAAACCGCCGAGCTGCGCCTGCGCTTCGTGGGCGAGGGCCGACGCGCGCGGCGCGGCCTGTGCCTCGAGCGCGAGGGCCGTGCACGGGTGTTCGAAGTGCTGCCGGAGCGCCAGGCCAGCGCGACCCTGCCCTTCGCCACCACCCGCCGGGGCCTGCATCCCGTCGGCCGCATCAAGCTGTCGACGCGCTGGCCGCTCGGCCTGTTCGTGGTCTGGAGTTGGCTGAACCCGCAGGCGCAGGTGCTGGTGTATCCACGACTCGAGGACCAGCCACCGCCCCTGCCTGGCGACGGCGCCAGCAGCGGCCTGCGCCGCCAGCGCAGCCCCAGCGAGGAGGTCCACGGCCTGCGCGAGCACCGGCAGGGTGATCCGCTGCGACTGATGGCCTGGAAGCGCAGCGCCCAGCTCGGCAAGCCGATCGTCCGCGAGTTCGAAAGCCCGGCCGGCCTCGAAGTGCGGCTCGACTACGCCCAACTGCTGCACCTGCCGCCCGAGCAGCGCATCGAGCGGCTGGCCCGCTGGCTGGTCGAGGCCGAGCGTCGCGGCCTGGTGTCCGAACTGATCCTGCCCGGCGAGCAGATCGGCCCCGGCCGCGGTGAGGCCCACCTGCACGCGGGCCTGCGCGCCCTGGCCCTACTGCCGTGAACGCGCTGGCCGCCCGCTTCGGCGCACTGCTGGGCCGCGAAGCCGCGCGCCCGCGCCTGCCGCTGCCGGTGTTCGGCTGGTGCGTGGCCGCCGGCCTTGCCGCCTTGCTGCCGCTGGGGCTGCAGTTGAGCGGCTGGCTCGGGCCGCTGCTGGTGCTGCTGGGGCTGGCCGGCGCCGGCGCCGGCCTGCGCGGCGCGCACATCCCGGCCTGGCTGCGCCTGCTGCTGACGCTGGGCGTGGCCGGCCTGGTGCTCTACGTCTACGGCTTCAAGTTCGGCCGCGATACCGGCGCTGGCCTGCTCGCCACCATGCTGGCGCTGAAGCTGCTGGAGACCCACACCCTGCGCGATGCGCGCGCCCTGCTGAGTTTCAGCCTGTTCGCGATCATGGCGGCCTTCCTGCAGGACCAGGGCCCGCTGACCCTGCTGCTGGCCCTGCTGTCGGCGGTGCTGATCCTGACCGCGCTGGCGCGGGTCAGCGAGCTCGAAACCGGCAGCCCCACGGAAGCTCCCGGACTCTCGCGGCGCCTGCGCGCCACCGGGCTCCTGATGCTGCTGTCGCTGCCGCTGGCGGCAGTGGGCTTCCTGCTGTTCCCGCGCCTGCCGCAGCCGCTATGGGGCCTGCCGGACAACGCTGCCGAAGCGCGCACCGGGCTCAGCGACACCATGGCGCCGGGCGACATCAGCGAGCTCTTCATCGACGACAGCCCGATCCTGCGCGCCAGCTTTCGCGGCCGCCGGCCGGAACCAGCCGAGCTCTATTGGCGCGGGCCGGTGCTGAGCGAGTTCGATGGCCGCACCTGGCGGCTGTCGATGTGGCTGCGCGCCTTTGAGGCGCCCGCGGTCGAGGAAGGTGCCGAATGGCTGGACTACGAGCTCGTGCAGGAGCCTACCGACCGCCGCTGGGTGATGGCGCTTGACGTGCCGGGCGCCCCCTTCGAGCAGAGCCCGACCAACCCGCTGCGCCTGAACCGCGATCGCAGCCTGATCGCACGACGTCCGCTGGCGGAGGTCAGCCGCCATCAGCTGCGCTCGGCGCCCTTGGCCAGCTTCGATGCGGCGCTGCCGCGCACGCTGCGCCAGCAGTACGTCTCCCTGCCCTCCAATTTCAATCCGCGCACGGCCGAACTGGTGGCGGGCTGGCGCGCGAGGGGGCTGGACGAGGCCCAGCTGGTGCAGGAGGCGCTGGACCGCTTCAACCGCGAGTTCACCTATTCGCTGACGCCGCCGCCCCTGGGCCGCGACAGCGTCGACGAATTCCTGTTCGAGACCCGAGAGGGGTTCTGCGAGCACTTCGCCTCGGCCTTCACCGTGATGATGCGCATGGCGGGCATCCCGGCGCGAGTGGTGACCGGCTACCACGGCGGCTTCTACAACCCGCTGGGCGATTACGTGGTGGTGCGCCAGTCCGATGCGCACGCCTGGAGCGAGATCTGGCTGCAGGGCCGCGGCTGGGTGCGGGTCGATCCCACGGCAGCGGTCGCGCCGGAGCGCATTCTCGATGACGGCGGCCTGGCCAGCCGCGAGCGCGGGCGCTTCGATGGACTGGGCGCCCTGCTCGACGCCGCCGACTGGCTGCGCCACGGCTGGAACACCCTGGTGCTGGGTTTCAATGCCGCACGCCAGCGCAGCCTGCTGCTGAGCTTCGGCATCGATGCCGGCAATTGGCGCGAGGTCGGACTGGCGCTGGCCGGCGCCTTCGGCCTCGCGCTGGCGCTCACGCTCTGGCTGGTTCTGCGCGGCGGCCCGCGCAACGCCGATCCCATGGTGGCCGCCTGGCTGCTGTTCTGTCGTCGGCTGGCGAGGCTGGGTATCGAGCGCGCGGCCGACGAGGCGCCGCTCAGCTTCGGACGCCGCGCGGCGGCAGCGCTGCCCGAACAGGCAACAAGCCTGATCGAACTCAGTGAGGATTACAGCGCCCAGCGCTACGCTGGCGAGGCCGATGACGCACGGCGCACGCGCCTGATCCGCGAGCTGCGCGCCTTCCGCCCGCGGCGCCCTCGATCACCTGCCTCTTCCTCCGCATTCCCAGGAGTCAAGCCATGAGTCCACGCCTTCGATTGCTGCCGATTGCATTCGCCGCGCTCGCGCTGGGCGCCTGCGCCTCGGCACCCAAGCCCATCCGCGGCGAGTTCAGCGCCCTGAGCCCGGAACAGGCCAGCCAGCAGGGCACGGCGGGCGCCAGCGTGCGCTGGGGCGGCAGCCTCATCGCCGTCGAGCCCGAGGCCAGCCGCACCTGCTTCACCGTCCTCTCCCGCCCGCTGCGCTCGGACGGCAAGCCCCAGACGCAGCGCGAGGCCACCGACGGCCGCTTCATCGCCTGCCGCAGCGGCTTCTACGACCCGGCCCTGTTCGCCGAGGGGCGCGATGTCACCGTCACCGGCCGGATCAGCGGCTTCGAACAGCGCGCGGTCGGCGGCTACGACTTCAAGTACCCGCGCCTCGACGCCGAGGTCGTGTACCTCTGGGAGGAGCGCGAGGAACGCGTCGACCCGCGCTACGCCTATCCCTACCGCTCGCCCTACTGGGGCCCTTGGTGGCGGCCGTTCTGGTGAATGCCGCCCGGCGCTGAAAGCAAAAACCCCGGCCTCAGGCCGGGGTTTTTGCCTGTGCATGGCTTGCGGTCAGTGGTGATCGGACAGCCGGGCGATCCAGTCCAGCCCGCTGGCGTAGCCGCCGGGTACGCCCTTCACCGCCACCGCCACCGCGTTGTGCGGATGTAGGCTTTCGTAGTGGGAGGCACGCACCCAGAAATCGGCGATGCGCTCGTCGGCGTTCAGCGCAGCCTGCATGCGGCGGGCGGCGTCCTCGCAGAACATCAGGTTCTCGCCGTTCAGTAGGGCGAAGGCCTGCTCGTCCTCGCGCTTGACCGCCGACTGCACCGGCGTCTTCAGCGCGTCCTCGATACGGTCGATGACGTCGATGATCGGGAAGTTGGCGAAGGACGGCAGCAGGCGCACGCGCACCTCGGCCGTCGAGCGCTGGCTGTGCGGCGTCGCGCGAATACCGCGCTCGGTGCCAAGCCAGGCCAACACGGACTCGCGATCAATGCCGGCACCGGCCGGGAAGTCAGTCTGGAACTGCTCCTGGATCAACTGCCGCGCCAGCGCCGCCGAGCAGGGGCAGGTGCTGGAATACGGAATCTGCACCGACAGCTCCACCTGGAACTGTCCGTGTTCCATCAGGCCGGTGATCACGCAGGGGTAGCTCTTCCAGCCCGAGTTGTCGCTCTTCAGCGCCCGTCGGCGCACCAGATGCTCGAATTCGACGCGCACGAACGCGCGATCCGACAGGTCCGCGTGCGACTCCAGAAAATCCTTGAGCAGGCGGCGCAGGCTGGTCGGCGACAGCGCCTCGTTCGACAGGGTCTTGTCGACGTGGAGATACAGTCGCGACATGTGGATGCCGCGCACGTCCGGTCGCTTGAGGTTGACGAAGGCAGTGACGCGCGCCCCCGAGGTGACCGTCTGCCCTTCGGCGTTGGCCACGCTGACCGGCACTTCGATCTGCCCCATGCCCACCCAATCCAGCACACCGGCGACGGCGGGCTTGGCTTCGGAGGCGATGTCGGGCATTGCGCGCACGGTGTTGTCGGCAATGGGTGGGGACACGGGGGTCTCCTCGTAATCGGTCATGGGATGGGCCGGCTGCACCTTAGGTGGGGGGCTGTCGCCTTCACGTCAAGCCTTCACGATCGTGCATGCACATTTGCCGCCGATCGGAAGGCACCACGGCGCCGGGCAGGATCGGCGTACCAGGGACTGCGGACGACTATACCCGCCTCAAGCTGAGTGCTCGCGCACGCTCGCGACAACACTGTGTCGCGCGACGCCCGCTCAACCCGGCAGCGGCGCACTGCCCCGGGCGGCGCGCCACAGCGCCAGCATCAGGCCGAAACCGCGCGGCGCCGCGGGCTCGCCGTGCCGGACCAGCCGCTCCAATTGCCAGACCAGCACGGCGGTCTGCAGGGCGCGCGGCCGCGCGCTACGGGAGCGCATGGATGGCTGCAGGGCGCGCAGCTCCTCCGCGAAGTCACGGGTGAAAGCGGCGCGCGGCGCGCGCTTGTCGGGCTCGGCCAGATGCGCCGGCGCGAGGCCATGACGGGCCAGCAGGTTGCGCGGCAGCCGCGCCTGCGCGTGATGGCCGATGGCTGCGCGCTGCTGACGGCGCAGCAGCAGTTCGATCGCAATCATCGACTCCGCGCTGTCGCCGCCAAACAGGGCACGCTCGAGCTGATCGAAAGCGGACGCCAAGGGACGCAGCGCCGTCAGCGCCTGCTCGACCGAGCCGGGCGCCAGCTCGCGCTCGACCAGATCGAGGGCAGACAGCGGCAGCGCCCGCCAAAGCGATGCGTCCGCGGCGCGCGCCGCCGGCAGATCGAAGAAGGCCTGCACCAGCGGATGGCGCCCCTCGCCGCGGGCGCCGCGCTCCAGCTCCTCGGCCCACCAGCCAAGCTTGGTCTGGGCGATGAAGGGCTCGGACAGCTCGAAGCAGGCCTCCTCGATCTCGTCCTGCAGCGCGTACCAGAGCGCGATGCGATCGCGCTGCGCGGCCGGCAGGAAGATCGTTTGCAGTGCGAGTTCAGGACGACGCGATTCGAGCTTCTGAAGCTGCGCCTGCAGGCTGGCCTCGCTCATGCCGCACGCTCGCGCAGCAGGGGCTCGTCCAGCAGGTGCACAGGCGCGCTGATGACCCGCTGCGCCCCCCAGGCACCAGGCGGATGGGCCGGATCGTAATAGCCCCAGTCGACGGCGATGCCGCGCAGCCCGGCCGCGTGGGCGGCCTCGATGTCACGCGGGTCATCGCCGAGGTAGAGGCTGGCCGCGGGCGCGGCCTCGATGCGCCGGCAGGCCTCAATCAAGGGCAAGGGATGCGGCTTGCGCTGCGGCAGGCTGTCGCCGCCGATCAGCACCGCGCAGCGCGGCAACAGGCGCAGCGCCTCGCAGAGCGGGCGCGCGAGGCCCTCGGCCTTGTTGGTGACGATGCCCCAGCGCAGACCGCGGGCTTCGATGGCATCGAGCAGGCTCTCGACACCGGGGAACAGGCGCGAGTGTGCAGCCACGGCTTCGGCATAGACGCCCAGGAACTCGGCCAGCGTGGCCTCGTCCTCGGGGGTGAAGCCCGGCAGTGAAGCGCCCAGCATGGCGCGCGCGCCGCGCGAGACGAAGGGCCGGAACGGTGCCATCGCGAAGGCCTCAAGCCCCCGCCGCGCGCGCAGCACATTGGCCGCATGCAGCAGGTCGGCGGCGCTGTCCACCAGCGTGCCGTCGAGATCGAACAGCACCGCGCCACGCTCAGCCACGGCCGCTCTCCGGCTTGACTGCGCAGGCGAGGTAGTTGACCTGGGTGTGCCCACCCACCGTCGCCGAACGGGTCAGAGGGTTGTAGTGCAGACCGCTGACGTCTTCGAGTTCCAGCCCCGCGCCGCGGATCGCGCCGGCCAGCTCGGAGGGGCGGATGAACTGCGCGTAGCGGTGGGTGCCGCGCGGCAGCAGACGCATGACGTATTCGGCGCCAAGGATGGCAAGGCCGAAGGCGGCAGGCGTCCGGTTGAGCGTCGACAGGAACAGCCGTCCGCCGGGCTTCAGCAGGCGCGCGCAGGCCTCAACCACCGAGGCCGGATCGGGCACGTGCTCCAGCATCTCCATGCAGGTGATCGCGTCGAAGCGCGCCGGGCATTCATCGGCCAGCGATTCGACCGACTGTTCGCGATAGTCGACCTTGAGGCCCGATTCATAGAGGTGCAGACGCGCGGCCTCCAGCACTTCGGGCGAGAGGTCGAGCGCGGTGACGCGGGCGCCACGCGACGCCAAGGCCTCGGACAGCAGCCCGCCGCCGCAGCCGACGTCCAGCACCTCGGCCCCGTCCAGCTTCACGCGCGCGGCGACATAGCCCAGACGCGCGGGGTTCAAATCGTGCAACGGGCGGGCCTCGCCGTTCGGGTCCCACCAGCGTGCGGCCAGCTGGCCGAAGCGCGCGAGTTCGGCGGGGTCGACGTTCTCGCGGCGCGAGCGTTCGTTCACAGCAGGCAGGTTCATCACAGACTCCAGAGCGCGGGCCGATCCGGCGGTGCGGGCTCAGTGGCGGCGCGGGATCGCGGCGATCCGCGTACGCCATTCGGCCACGCGCGCCATCAAGGCTTCGAGATCGACATCGACCAGCTGGCGATCGCGCAGGCGGGCGCGACCGTTGATCCAGACGTCGCTGACCTGCTGGCGCGCGCCGGCGTAAACCAGCTGCGAGATGACGTTGTAGAAGGGCTGCGACTCGGGCTGATCCAGATCGACCAGCACCAGATCCGCGGCCTTGCCGGGCTCGATCGAGCCGATGCGGTCTTCCATGCTCATCGCCCGGGCGCTGCCCAGGGTGGCCATGCGCAGGGCGCTGGGCGCATCGAGGGCGGCAGCGTCCATCGCCACGCCCTTGGCCAGCAGCGCCGCGGTACGCATCTCGCCAAACATGTCGAGATCGTTGTTGCTGGCGCAGCCGTCGGTGCCCAAGGCGATGTTGGCGCCGGCGCGACGCAGGGCCTCGATCGGGCAGAAGCCCGAGGCGAGCTTGAGGTTGGACTCGGGGCAGTGGCCGATCGACACGCCATTGGCCGCGCATAGCTCGATTTCCGCCGGCGTCAGCTGGGTCATGTGGATGGCCAACAGCTGCGAGTTCACCAGCCCCAGCCGCTGCAGGCGCGCCAGCGGGCGCTGGCCATACTGCTTGATCGAGTCCTCGACCTCCTGCGCGGTTTCGTGCACGTGGCAGTGGACGACCAGGCCCATCTGGTCGGCCAGCAGGCGGATGCGCTCGAAGCTGGCGTCCTTGACCGTATAGGGCGCGTGCGGCACGAAGGCGGTGTTGACCAGGGCATCGGAGCGCAGGGCGTCGTGCAGTTCGAGCGCCTTGTCGAAATACTCGTCGTCCGAGGCCGCCCAGGCGGTGGGAAAGTCGATCACCGGCAATCCGACGCAGGCGCGAAAGCCCATCCGCCGGTAGGTCGCCGCGGCCGCGTCGGGGAAGAAGTAGTTCTCGTTGCAGGTGGTGGTGCCGCCGCGCAGCATCTCGACCACCGCCAGCTCGACACCGCAGCCGACGAACTCGCGGCCGATCACCGCGCCCTCGACCGGCCAGATGTGCTCGTTCAGCCAGGTCATCAGCGGCAGGTCGTCGGCCAGGCCGCGCATGAGGGTCATCGGGTTGTGCACGTGCACGTTGACCAAACCGGGAATCAGCGCGGCTTGGGGCCGGCTGACCGTCTCGCGCGGCGCGTAGCGCGCGCGGGCCTCGGCGATCGGCAGCAGCTCGACGATGCGGCCGGCGTCCACCGCCACGGCGTGCTGCTCCAGCACCACCGCGTGCGGTTCGACGGGGATCACCCAGCCGGCTTCGATCAGCAGGTCGATCTCACGCATGCACTCCGCGCCTCCTTTCTGGACTCCATGGCCCCGATAGCACCGACCCGGCGCGGGGCCGGGTCGGAGGGG
Organism: Aquimonas voraii; assembly: GCF_900101825.1. Lineage (GTDB taxonomy): Bacteria > Pseudomonadota > Gammaproteobacteria > Xanthomonadales > Xanthomonadaceae > Aquimonas > Aquimonas voraii. The sequence continues at coordinate 60,382 of NZ_FNAG01000001.1, read as the reverse complement.
TTCACTTGACTCGGCTGACGTATTCGCCGCTTCGGGTGTCGCAGCGGATGACCTCGCCGTTCTCGATGAACAGGGGTACGCGCACGACCGCGCCGGTTTCCAGCTTGGCCGGCTTGCCGCCGCCGGACGCCGTGTCGCCGCGCACGCCCGGATCGGTCTCGACGATCTGCAGCTCGACGAAGTTCGGCGGGGCCACCGACAGCGGCGCGCCGTTCCACAGCGTCATCACGCACATCTCCTCGCCCTTCAGCCACTTCGCCGCATCGCCCATGGCGGTGGCGTCGGCGCTGAACTGCTCGAAGCTGTCCGGCTGCATGAAGTTCCAGAACTCGCCGTCGGTATACAGGTACTGCATGTCCGTATCGACGACATCGGCGCCTTCCACCGTCTCGTTGGCCTTCAGCGTCTTTTCGGTGGTGCGGCCGTTCTTCAGGTTGCGCACGCGGATGCGGGTGAAGGCCTGCCCCTTGCCCGGCTTGATGAACTCGGCCTCGACGATGACGTAGGGGTCGCCGTCCAGGATGATCTTGAGTCCGTTCTTGACGTCGTTCAGGCCGTAGGTCGCCATGCGTGCTCCGGGGGATTGAAGTGCGAGCCGCGGGCTGCGGCTAGACTATTGGGTTTGCGGTGATCGCCGGCGAACCGCCGGCCAAAGAGGCGAAATGATAAGCGCAAATCCCCGGATCGCGCAGCCCGGGGCGGCCGAGGGCGCGTCCGCCGACTGGCGTCGGCTGTGGCGCGAAGCGGTCACGGATCCCCTGGAACTGCTGCACCTGCTGGGCCTGGAAACGCTGGCTGAACGCCTTCCGGCCGGTGCGGCCGGGTTCCCGCTGCGGGTGCCGCGTGGCTTCGTGGCGCGCATGCGCCACGGCGACCCTGCCGACCCGCTGCTGCGCCAGGTGCTGCCGCTGGACCTGGAAACCCTCCAGGTGGAAGGCTTCGGCCTCGACGCCGTCGGCGACGCCGCCGCCCGCAGCGGCCGCGGAGTACTGCAGAAGTACCAGGGCCGCGCGCTGCTGGTCGCCACCGGCAGCTGCGCAGTGCACTGCCGCTACTGCTTCCGCCGCCACTATCCCTACGGGGAGGACAGCGCCGCGGCCAACGCCTGGCAGGCCGCGCTGGACACGATCGAGGCCGACCCAAGCGTCGACGAGGTGATCCTGAGCGGCGGTGATCCGCTGTCGCTGTCCACCGCCAAGCTGCGCGAGCTGGGCGAGCGCCTGCTCACCCTGCCGCAGGTTCGGCGGCTGCGCATCCACAGCCGGCTGCCGGTGGTGCTGCCCGAGCGCGTCGACGCCGATCTGCTCGACTGGCTGACCACGCTGCCGCTGCAGAAGGTGATGGTGATCCACGCCAATCACGCCCGCGAGTTCGATGCCTCGGTAGCACAGGCCCTGGCCAGCCTGCGCGGGGCCGGCCTGACGGTGCTCAACCAGGCGGTACTCCTGCGCGGCATCAACGACACGGCCGAGGCCCAGGTCGAGCTGGCCGAGGCCAGCTTCGCCGCCGGTGCCCTGCCCTACTACCTGCACCAGCTCGACCGGGTCGCCGGCGCGGCGCATTTCGAGGTGCCCGAGGCCGAGGCGCTGGCGCTGGAGGCCGCGCTGCGGGGGCGGCTGCCGGGCTACCTGGTGCCGAAACTGGTGCGAGAGGTGGCCGGCGCGAGCAGCAAACTGCCGCTGGCGCTCACGACCGAAACGTGAAGCCGCCGACAGGGCGGAGCCCGGATGGCGTCCGGCGTTTGCGGACCGCCGCCGATTTGGACACACTCCGTGCCCTTGCAGAACAGGTCGCCAGCGTGGGGTTTTGGCCGACCTGCGGCGCGCGCAGCGCGATGGATGGCATCGCCCGCCGCCGGCAGCATCACCAGCCAAAGGTCCGTTGGGGGGCGGGTCCGGCAGGCAGGCAGCCTCGGCTGCGTGCCGCCGCAATCGCAGTTTCAAGGGAGTTTGATGGCCAAGCAGGAAACCGTGATCCGACTGCTGCAGATCGAGGACACCCTCGAGGACGCGGAGTCGATCGTCAACGCACTGCGCAATGGAGGCATCGCCGTCCGCAGCGCGCGTCCCGAGTCGATCGAGGAACTGATCGACCAGCTCGGCAAGCAGCAGCCGGACCTCGTGGTCGCGGCCTGGAGCGGCAAGCGGCTGCCCTTCGCCGAAGTGGCGCAGGCCATGCGCAAGGCTGGCCGCCACGCCGCGCTCGTGGCCAGCCATTCCGGCATCGATGAAGCCACCCTGCTGGAAGCCTGCGCCCTCGGCGCCTTCCACATCGTGTTGCGCCAGCGCCCGGAGCAGATCCTGCCGACCCTCAAGCACGCCTGGCTCGCCACTGAGGCGCGGCGCAGCCAGCAGCGCCTGGAGGACGCCCTGCGCGAAACGGCGCGCCGCTGTGACGCGCTGATCGACTCCTCGCGCGACCCCATCGCCTATGCCCACGAGGGCATGCACATCCGCGCCAACCACGCCTATCTCGAGATGTTCGGCTACACCGACTTCGAGGAAGTGGAGGGCATGCCCCTGCTCGACCTGATCGCCCCCAGCCATGCCGGCGAATTCAAGGCCCTGCTCAAGCGCCTGAGCAAGGGCGAGCCGCCGCCGGAGAAGCTCGAACTCAAGGCCATGCGCGCCGACGGCATCGATTTCGATGCGGTCATGGAGTTCGCCCGCGCCAGCTACGAAGGCGAGCCCTGCCTGCAGATCGTGTTCCGCAAGCAGTTCGTCGACAGCGAGGAGCTGCAGACCCTGCGCGAGCGCGACCAGGTCACAGGCCTGCTGAATCGCCAGGTCTTCCTGGCCGAGCTCGAAGCCGCGGCTGCGCGCGCCGAGAACGGCGCCAAGGACCAGGCCGCCCTGCTGATCGAGGTCGACAACTTCGGCAACCTGCTGAACGACATCGGCCTCGGCCACGCCGACACCCTGCTGGCCGATGCCGCCACCCTGCTGCGCCACACCCTGGGCGACGACGTGCTGCTCGCGCGCTTCGCCGACCACACTTTCGGCCTCGTCTGCCGCGGCAGCAACCACGCACAGACGCGCGAACTGGCCGAGCGCGTGCGCATGGCCTTCGAGGGCCACATCCTCGAGATCGGCAGCCGCTCGGCCACGCTCACCGTCAGCATCGGCGGCGTGCAGATGAGCGAGAAGTCCGGCCCGGCCCAGCAGGTGCTGGGCAAGGCGGGCCAGTGCCTGCAGGCGGCGATCTCGGAGGGCGGCAACCGGCTGTCGCTGTTCGATCCGGCCGCCCGCGACCGCGCCGAGGAAGAGCGCGTGCGCACCTGGGTGGCGCGCATCCAGCAGGCGCTGAAGTCGGGCGACTTCATGCTGCACTACCAGCCGATCATCAGCCTGCAGGGTGAGCCGGTCGAGTTCTACGAGACCCTGCTGCGCATGCGCGTCGGCGACGGCGAGATCGCGCCGCCGCTGGCCTTCCTGCCGATCGCCGAAGAGCACGGCCTGATCGAGAAGGTGGACCGCTGGGTGCTCTCGCACGCCATCGCCGTGCTCGCCAAGGTCAAGAGCGAACACGAGCGTCGACTGCTGGTGAAGATCACCCCGCAGAGCATGCAGGACCCCACCCTGCCCGGCTGGATCGCCAACCTCTTGAAGCAGACCGGCGTACGCGGCGAGCAGCTGGTGTTCGGCGTCCCCGAGACCCGGGTGATGACCTATCTGAAGGGCGCCAAGGAATTCCAGCGCGCGGTCGCCAAGCTGGGCTGCGGCATGTGCCTGGAGCAATACGGCGCCAGCACCCACTCGCTGGACGTGCTGAAGCACCTCGAACCGACGATGCTCAAGCTCGACCGCAGCTTCACCGAAGACCTCGGCCGCAACACCGAGCACCAGGCGAAGGTGCGAGAGCTGGCGGCCCGCGCCGGCGATCTCGGCAAGTCGACCATCGCCGAGTTCGTGCAGGACGCCGCAAGCATGACCGTGCTCTTCACCAGTTCGGTGCACTTCGTGCAGGGCAACTTCCTGGCCGCGCCCGCGCCCGAGATGAACTACGACTTCAACATCTGAGGCGATCGCCGACGCTGGAAATGCAGAAGGCCCGGAGCGATCCGGGCCTTCTGCTTTGCGCGTGGAATGCGGGCGAGTATCAGACCGCGCGGCGCAGGGCTTCGATGCGCTCCGGCAGCGGCGGGTGGCTCATGAACAGGCGCTGCAGGCCGGCCGCCATGTGCCCACTGATGCCGAAGGCCGCGACCTCCTTGGGCAGGGTGTTCTCGCCGTGCTGGGCCTGCAGGCGCTCAAGCGCTGCGATCATCTTCTGCTTGCCCGCCAGCTTGGCACCGCCCTCGTCGGCACGGAACTCGCGGTGCCGCGAGAAGGCCATCGCGATCATCGAGGCAAGGATGCCCAGCACCACCTGGGCCACCAGGGTCACGATGAAGAAGCCGATGCCACCGCCCTCTTCCTCGTTGCGGAAGACCACGCGGTCGACGAAACTGCCGATCAGGCGCGACAGGACGATGACGAAGGTGTTCAGCACGCCCTGCAGCAGGGCCATCGTGACCATGTCGCCGTTGGCGACGTGGGCGACCTCATGACCGAGCACGGCCTCGGCTTCGTCGCGGCTCATGCCGCGCAGCAGGCCGGTGGACACCGCCACCAGCGAGTTGTTGCGGCTGGGCCCGGTGGCAAAGGCGTTGATCTCGGGGGCGTCGTAGATCGCCACCTCCGGGCACTTGATGCCGGCCATCTGCGCCTGCCGCTGCACGGTCTGCAGCAGCCAGGCTTCCATCTCGTTGCGCGGCTGCTCGATCACCTGGGCGCCGGTGCTGCGCTTGGCCACCCACTTCGACATCGCCAGCGAAATGAAGGAGCCGGTGAAACCCAGCACCAAGCCGAACACCAACAGGCCGACGAAGCTCTGGCCGCGGGCGGCCATCGCCATATCGAGGCCGAGCAGCTTGAGTACGATGCTCGCCACCAGCAGCACGGCGATGTTGGTGGCGACGAACAGGAGAATGCGCTTCATGGTTCAGAACCTCGGATGCGTGGACCAGGTCCGCGGGCGGACCCCAGCATGGGTAAGGGAGCGTGGAGCCTAATTCAAGATCTTCGACGGCGACAGGTTCAGCCTATGTGGGCCGCTTCGCGCCCTCGCCCACCGGGCCGCTGCACCTGGGCTCCCTGCTCGCCGCCTTCGGCAGCTGGCTGGCCGCGCGCAGCGCCGGCGGCCTCTGGCGCGTGCGCATCGAGGATGTCGACCGCATGCGCGAAGTGCCGGGCGCCGCGCAGGCCCAGCTCGCCACCCTGCGAGCCTTTGGTCTGGAACCCGACGGCGAGGTGGTGGTGCAGAGCGCGCGCGGCGAACTCTATCGCAGCGCGCTCGATCGGCTTCTGGACGCGGGCCTCGCGTTTTCCTGCCGATGCAGCAGGAGCGACCTGACAGCCAGCGCCGGCATCCACCATCGCTGCGTGGCGGATCCGTCAGGCCATGCCGCAGCGCTGCGCCTGCGGGTGCCGGCGGGACCAGGCAGTCACATCGCCTTCGTCGATCGCCTGCACGGGCCGATCGAGCAGGCGGTGGACGCGGCGGTCGGCGATTTCGTGCTCAAACGTGCGGACGGCTGCTGGGCCTACCAGCTCGCCGTGGTCGTCGATGATGCCGAACAGGGCATCACCGAAGTCGTACGGGGTGCCGACCTGCTCGACTCAACGCCGCGGCAGATCCTGCTGCAGCGCGCCCTGGGCCTGCAGACGCCGGCCTATGCGCATCTGCCCCTGGTGGTAGACGGCGAGGGCCGCAAACTATCGAAGTCGCTGTCGGCGCTGCCGGTGGATCCGCGCGATCCGCTGCCCGCGCTCCGCTGGTGCTGGGCGGCGCTGGGGCAGAGGCCCGAGCGCGTCGCCGATGCGGGCTCGGCGAACGCACTGCTCCAGCGCGCGGCCGCTGAATTCGAATTCAGCCGTATTCCAACCGGGCACGGTCTTGCCATCGGTCAAAACGCGGTCGCAAGCCCTGTATAAACTCGGGGGCCGCCGCGCGGATCCGGCCTGCGCGGCCACACATCAACGAGCCGGATGACCACGGGAGAGGGAGCATGACAGCACGCGTTGCGCTGGTGACGGGCGGTACGGGCGGGATCGGCACGGCGATCTGCAAGCGGCTTGCGCAGATGGGCCACAAGGTGGCGACCAACTATCGCAACGAGGCCAAGGCCCGCGAGTGGCAGGCCGCGCTGAAAGCCCAGGGCTTCGACATCGCGATCGTGCCCGGGGATGTCGGCAGCCCCGAGGGCGGCGCGGCCATCGCCAAGGGCGTGGCGGAAGCGCTCGGGCCGATCGAAGTGCTGGTTAACAACGCCGGCATCACCCGCGACGGCACCTTCCACCGCATGAGCGCCGAGCAGTGGCACGAGGTCATCAACACCAACCTCAACTCCTGCTTCAACATGACCCGCCCGGTGATCGACGGCATGCGCGACCGCAAGTGGGGCCGCATCGTGCAGATCAGCTCGATCAACGGTCTCAAGGGCCAGTACGGCCAAGCCAACTACGCGGCCGCCAAGGCCGGCATGCATGGCTTCACCATCTCGCTCGCACGCGAGAACGCCAAGCTCGGAATCACCGTCAACACCGTCTCGCCCGGCTACGTGGCCACCGACATGGTGATGGCCGTACCCGAGGAGGTGCGCGCCAAGATCGTTGCCGACATTCCCACCGGCCGCTTGGGCAAGCCGGAGGAGATCGCCTACGCCGTCGCCTTCCTGGTGTCCGAGGAGGCCGCCTGGATCACCGGCTCCAATCTCGACATCAACGGCGGCCACCACATGGGCTGGTAACATGTGAAACCATTGGCGCGGCGCAGCGCGACCGCGCCAGTGGAACCACACCCGAAGGCGCTGGCCCTTGCGGCATTGCCGCATACCGTGACCATCGCCCCGGGCTGCCCAGGACGGGCCATGCCATCTTCCCCACGCGAAGTCGCGGCGCCCGTCGAACAGCCAGGCGCGCGGCCCCTGCCAGCCCAGAGAGCCTCGACGCCCATGCCCAAGCCCCGGGTCATCAAGAAGTATCCGAACCGCCGCCTCTATGACACCGAGATCTCCAGCTACATCACGCTGGAAGACGTTCGGCAGCTGATCGTCGACGGCGAAGAGGTCGAGGTGCGCGACGCCAAGACCGGCGAGGACCTGTCCCGCTCGGTGCTGCTGCAGATCATTTCCGAGCACGAGGAGAAGGGCTCGCCGATGTTCAGCACCCAGCTGTTGAGCCAGGTGATCCGTTTCTACGGTGACAGCCTGCAGGGCTTCATGGGCAGCTACCTCGAACGCAGCATGCAGCTGTTCCTCGACCAGCAGCACCAGTTCCGCAGCCAGCTCAACAACCTGCTTGGCAAGACGCCGTGGTCGATGCTGAACCAGCTGACCGAGCGCAACCTCGACATGTGGAAGAGCTTCCAGGAAGGCATGCTGCGCCCGGGCGCCGCGCGCCCCGAGGCATCCGCCAGCGAGACCTCGGAGAAGGCCGAGCCCCCCGCGGCCGGCAGCAAACCGCGCCCGCGCTGAGCGCGGTTTGCTCGTCGCGGCGCACGATGGGCACCAGCCTGGCGGCGCCTGCCATATTCAACCCCGGAACACACGGCGGTCGCGCTCGTCGCGCACGCCGCCCTGTGGAGCGTGTCGCCGTTCGGGCCGACCACAAGCGCGGGGAATCGCAAGAAGGAAGTTACGCATGAGCGCACGCATCGCCCTCGTCACTGGCGGCACCGGCGGAATCGGCGCGGCCACCTGCCAGGCGCTGGCTGCCAGCGGCCATCATGTCATCGCCGCCGACATCCACCTGCCGGAGGCGCGTCTGGCCGAGCTGCGCGCCCTGCCTGGCCTCGGCGCGCTTGAGGCGATCGCGCTCGACGTCAGCGACCATGAGGCCTGCGCCCGCGCTATCGCCGACATCGTTGCCCGCCACGGCCGCCTCGACGTGCTGGTGAACAGCGCCGGGATCACCCGCGACGCGACCCTGCGCAAGCTGGAGAAGCACCAGTGGGACGCCGTGCTCGGGGTCAACCTCGACGCGCTCTACCACCTGTGCCGCCCGGCGATCGAGCCGATGATCGCCCAGGGCTACGGCCGCATCGTCAACATCAGTTCGATCAACGGCCAGACCGGCCAGTTCGGCCAGACCAACTACGCCGCCGCGAAGGCGGGCGTCCACGGTTTCACCATGGCGCTGGCGCGAGAGGTTGCGGCCAAGGGCATCACCGTAAACTCAGTGGCGCCGGGCTATTGCGACACACCGATGGTGCAGACCATTCCGCAGCCGATCCGCGAGAAGATCCTCCAGCAGATTCCGGTCGGCCGCATCGCCCAGCCGAACGAGATCGCCCGCGTGGTCGACTTCCTCGCCGCCGAAGGCTCGGGCTATATCACCGGCGCGCTGCTGCCGGTCAACGGCGGGCTGTTCATCAGCTTCTGAGCGGCGCCACGCTCAGCCGGCGCTGCGATAGGCCCGGTTGATGCACTGCCGGTAGCGCGATTCGACCCGTTCGGCGAACCACTCGGTGGTCAAGCTGCGGGTGAGCTTGGGACTGCTGAGCCGGATCTGCGGCACGCGCGCCCGCGGCAAGGGCGCTCCGGCCTGCGCATCGGCCTGCTCAAAGACGCGACGCCAGGTGTCGGTGTGCTCGAAGTCGAAGCGATCGGCGCGGCGCAGGTCGCGCGAGATCCGCGCTTCGCTCAGGCCCAGCACCGATGACAGCGACAGCGCCACCCGCTCGGTCTCGCTGCGACTGCGCTCGAACAGCCCCGGATCCGGCAGAACGAGGTCGCCGTCCAGCGCCAGCCGGACCCCGCTGAGCGCGCTCAGCGCCTGCTGAAAAGCCGCGTTGCGGCTGGCGTACCAGCCGGCATTGAAATCGGCGTAGCGATAGAGATGGCGCTCGTAGCTGCTGGGGTACTGCAGCAGATGGGCGATGCCGAAATAGACCCCGCCGCGCCGGCTGAACACCTCGTCGCGGATCGACTGCACGCCCGCATACGGATAGGGCTGCTGCTTGGCGTGGGCTTCGGCGAAGGCGATCGACACCTGCATCGAGCCGCCGGTGCGCACCGGGTTGGCCGCGTCAAACAGGGTCTGGCCCAGCGGCACGCGGGCGATCAGCTCGGCGTACAGATCGCTCATGTCTTTCTCGGTGCGCAAAGCCTGCAGACGCTGCTCAAAGCTGCGGCCATCCCCCGAGGGCAGGCGCAGCACTGCCGCGAGCGCGATCCGCGGGATCTTCAGCCGCGCCGCCCGCCGCTCGATCTCGGCGCGGGCGATTCGCGGCAAGTTCGGCACCGTGGGGTTGGCGCGATAGCCGGTTTCCTGCTCGATCACCGCCAGGGCTGCGCACAGGTTGTCGGTGCTCTGCAGCAGGCCAAGGTGGCGGAACGCCGCCTCGATGTCCTGCGCCCAGCCCTCGCGCTGCGCCAGGCGCGGGGGCAGCAGATCGACCAGCTGCGCGCGGACCTCGTCGGCGCTGCGCTGCGGGTGACGGCGCTCGGGGGCGCTGGCGCAGCCCGCCAGGGTGGCGACCCCCAGTGCCAGCCAGCAGACCTTCCGTCGCCAGCGATTCCGCACCAGCCGAAGCCCGATCAGGGCGAGGCCTCGAAGCTGTTTGCGAAGCCCTGCCACACCTGCTCCAGCCGGAAATTGGCGACGATGTCAGCGACCAGATCACCGCTGCGCGCGTTGTCGCGCTGGTCGACCACGCCAGTCGGAAAGCCATTGAAGCTGACCCGCGGGCTGGAGAAATGGGGCCGCCGGGTGCAGCCGCCGGCGGGGCACTGGTAGGCCATGACCGTGCGGTAGGACTGTGCGCCCTGGCCTTCGACATAGTGTCCGAACGACCACGGGTAGGAGGCGCTTGTCGGCGAGGTGCCGTTGGCGGGATCGTGCTCGAAGCCCATGTTGTGGCCGTGCTCGTGGACCCAGCTCAGATTGCCGACCGCGCAGTCGCGGTCGGTGATCTGCACCGCACTGCCGGCGAAACCCGCGCCCGGGCTGCGCATCACGTAGCCGATGCCGCAGGCGCCGGGCAGATTGGCGACCAGCAGGCTGACCATGTCGGCGGCGAGCGCGTTGCGGCGCGCCTGCTGGCTCGCATTCGAGCGGAACAGGCCGAGCTCGGTGCTGGCCGAGGACGTACCTTCGACCCAGCCCTCCAAGAGTTCGATGCCGACCACTCGGAAGCGCATGCGCATGCCGCTGTTGGCGAACACGGTGTTGGCGGAATCCACGGCAGCCTGCGCCTGCGCGCTGATCTGGCTGACGCCGCCGGCGGCATCGCGCGCGGCCGGCGAGTACATCAACAGCACATCGACCTGGTCACCACTGTCCATCAGGGCCTGCGCGGCTCCAGGCTTTCCCGCAGCCGCGGAAGAGAACGCCTGTGGGCCGGGATCGACGGGGCCGCGGCAGGGCGGCAGGCGATCGCCATCGAGTTCGATCAGCCAGGATTCGCCGGCGACGGTCGAAGGCACCAGCTCCCAGATGCCCTCGGGCGCGCTGATGAAGCCGGCCACCGCGTCGCCGGAGACGCTGAGCACCGCCGGATAGTCGCCGGCATCATCGAGGCTGCCGCGCCAGGTGTAGCGGTCATCGGCATGCTGCTCGATCGCAAGCGTCAGCGCTTCGCGCTGACCCTGCGGAAAGGGCAGGCGCAGGGTGGCGGGTGCGGCGGCCAGGATCGCCGGAGCGGTGGCCACCGCGTAGGCGCTCCGAGCCGGCAGTTCCGTCGGCGCGGGACGCGCCTCAGCTGGCAACAGGCGCCAAGCCTCCTGCACATCGGCCGCCACCGAGAGGCAAGGCAGCAGGGCCAGGGTCGTCGCCATCAGCAGGCTGCGCGTGCTCATCGAAGGGTGCTCCGCTCGTCTCGACTGCGCTGGATTCTAGTGAATCTGTCCACGCGAACACGAAGGCACAGCCCACTCCATGCTCGGCGCGGCTGGGTCGGGGGCGCGGGTCGACCGATACTGCCGACCATGAACTACCTCGCCCACCTGCTGCTGGCCGAACACAGCGACGAGGGCCTGCTCGGCGCTCTGCTCGGTGACTTCGTGGCCGGCAGCGCGTTCGAAGCCTGGCCCGCGATCGTGCGGCGCGAGATCCTGATCCATCGCCGCATCGATGGATTCACCGATCGGCATCCGCAGGTGCTCGCCCTGAAGGCGAAGTTCCCGGAGGGCCAGCGCCGCTATGCGGGGATCCTGATCGACGTGTACTTCGACCACCTGCTGGCGCGCGACTGGCCGCGCCATGAAGACCAGCCACTGCACAACTTCAGCCAGCGCGTGTACCGCGTGCTCGCGGAGGCCGCGGCCGAGCTGCCGCCGCGACTCGCCGCGATCGCCCCGCTGATGGCCTCTGGCGACTGGCTGGGCAGCTACCGGCTGCGTGACAACGTCGACCGCGCGGTGACGCGGATCGCGCGACGACTCTCGCGCGGCGGCGAGGGCCTGGTCGCCTGCCTGCCGACCCTGCGCCTGCACGAGGCCAAGGCCGAGGCCGGCTTCGAAGCTTTCTTTCCCGAGCTGCGTGCCTTCGTCGACGAGACCCGCGCGGCGCTGATGTCGCGCTGACGGCCGACTGGACTCGCACGCAGGGAAGGCCGCCCTGCGCCAACGATCAGGCGCCCGCCTCCTCCGCCCCGGGCGCCTGCACCCAGCGATCGCGACCTTCGCGCTTGGCCTGGTAAAGCGCCCGGTCCGCTCGCTGGATCACCGCCACCACCGGCTCGTCGGGCGCAGCCAGGGCCACGCCGATACTTATCGTGTAGTGCACCGGCGGATGTCCCTCCAGCCGCAGGCGGCGTCCGCGCACATCCGTCAACAGACGCTCTGCCAATGCAGCGAGCGCCGCAGGCGTGGCCTCGTCCAGCAGCAGCAGGAACTCCTCGCCGCCGTAGCGCGCGCACAGGCAGTCGCGATGCACCTCACGCTGCAGCACGCCGGCGAAGTCGACCAGCACGGCATCGCCGACGTCATGCCCATGACGGTCATTGATGCGTTTGAAGTGATCGAGATCGATCAGCAGCACGCCGGCAGCGCGAGTGCGATCCTGCCGGGCCTCGATCGCGGCGAACAGCGCGCGCCGGTTGGCCAGCCCGGTCAGTGGATCCATCGCCACCTGCCGACGGAGACGCGCATTGGCCTGCTCCAGCGCCTCCTTGGCGACGCGCAGCTCGCGCGTGCGCTCGCCGACCTCGCGCTCCAGGCCCTGCGCGTAGCGCCTGGCCTGGCGCAGGCGCAGACGGTTGAAACCGATCCAGGCCAGCACCAGGGCCGTACCGATCAGCAGTCTCGCCCACAGCGTCTGGTGCCAGGCCTGGGCGACCTCCACCTCAAGCACGACGGCCTCGGCCGCAGCCGGCGCTGCGCCTTCCAACCGGGCGCGCAGCTCCAGCCGCTGGCGGCCGGTCGGCAGGCGGCTGAACACCGCGCTGTGGGCGTCGCCCAGCGGCGTGAACTCGGTTTCCGCGGGATGCCAGCGATAGGCGTAGCGGACGCGCTCGGGGCGGTCGTAGTGGAAGGCGCTGAACTCGACCTGCAGCGGCGCATGGCCATGCGGTAGCGCGATCTCGCCGTTGCCCGGCAACCACTCTCCCTGGCCCAGCCGCCACCTCACCACCGTCGGACGCAGGCTTGCGGAGCGCGCCGGAACGTCTTCGGGACGGAAGGCGATGAAGCCACCAATGCCGCCGAAATAGAGCCGCTCGCCATCGCTGGCGCTGGCGCCAATGTTCTGCTGCGAACTCAAGAGACCGTCGCGTGCTTCGAGCAGATCGAGTTCGCCGCTTTGCGGCCGGTAGCGCAGCAGGCCGCGCGGCGAGCCCGCCCACAGGTCGCCTGTGGCATCGAACTCGATGCTGTTGACGCTGCGGATGCCGGCCGCGAGCAAGGACGACTGGCGTTCGAAGCGCGGCTCGCCGGGCGCGTCGGGCACGCTCACCAGCCCGCCCGATGTGGCGAGCCACAGGCGGCCCTCGGCGTCGGGCTTCTGCGCCCACACCACCGCGCCGGGCAGGCTGCGATCATCCGCGCCAACCGCCACCCGCGCGCGCGGCCGCAGCTGCGCATCAAGGCGGAGCAGGCCGCGGTCGGTGCCCAGCCAGACCTCGTCGCGCCAGCGCTGGATCGACCACACCGGCCGGCCGTCCGCGCCCTCCAGGGCAACCCGCTGCACGGGCCCGCGACCACCGTCCTGATTGAGGAACAGCCCCCAACCCGTTCCGACCAGCAGGCGGCCATCGCCAAGGACAAGGCTGCTGCGCAGGCTCTGCAGCTCAGCGTCGATCTCCTGAAGCTGCCCGCCGTCCCAGCGGAACAGGCCGTAGCCACTGCCGACCAGCAGAGCGTCGTCAAGCTCGCGCAGATGCCAGATGAAACGCGACTCGACCCGCCACTCGCCGAAGGGCAGACGCTGCAGCGGCCAGTGCAGGCCTGCACTGCGCTGGTCGGCGTCCACCCAGTGCACGCCCGCGCCATAGGTGCCGATCCACAGCCGCCGACGGTGGTCGACCAGCAGCGAGGACACCATCGGATGGCCCAGCGAGTCGCTGCGCCCCTCGATCGGCAACTGGCGCTCCACAGCTTCGTCGAAGCGCGAAAAGCGGGCCAGGCCCGAGCCCCACACGGCGGCCCAGAGGCCATCACCGCCGGGCTCGGCGGCAAGACTGGTGATGATCACCCCGCTGCCTTCGCGCGCTTCCCATTCCGGCAGGTTCAGGCCGCGCAGGCAGTCGCAGTCCCGGCGGTAGACCACCAGCCCGCGGTTGCTGCCGATGTAGAGGCGGTCGCCGCGCTCGAAGAAGCTGTACACGCTGGTCGCCCGCAGCGCGCCGCTGTTGCCGAGGCTTGGGTGGAACCAGTCGGTGCGCCCGGTGGCGGGCGAGAAGCGCGCCAGGCCATCGTTCCAGAAGCCGACCCACAGCCGGCCCTGGGCGTCCTCGTGTACCGCCGACACGTGCGCGCGGCCGCCCTGCACCTGCGGAAGGTCCAGCGGCTGGAAGCGCAGGCGCAAGCTGTCCGGATCGAGGGCGTGGATGCCGCCCATGGTCGCCAGCCACAGCGTCGACGCGCCCACCGCCAGGTCATTGATCGCCAGCGGCTCGCGCCATGGTTGGCCTTCGGCATCGAGCAGGCGCAGCGGCTGCAGCGGCGTCTGCCAGTCGGCGTCCTGCCAGCGGAAGAGCTGGCCGGACTCGGTGCCCGCATAAATCGAACCGTTCGCGTCAGCCTTCAGTGCATAGACGCCGACGATCTCCTCGTTGCCCGAGCGCAGCTCATCGAGGCGCTCGGTCGCCAGATCGAAGCGCAGCAGACGCGAGCGCGTCGCAAGATAGACCGCACCGGGCACGGCCAGCATACGGCGCACATGCGGATCGGGCGCGCTGAAGCCGCCGTCGACATCGATCGGCAGGAAGCGGTGGCTGTCGAAGCGGACCACGCCATCCTGGGTGCCGATCCACAGGAAGCCGCGCGCATCCATCGCCAGCGACTGCACCTGCGCGCTCGGTAGCCCGTCTTCATGGTCGTAGCGCTGGGCTGCGACAGCACCACGCGGGCCGAGCAGGGGCGCCGCCAGCACCAGCAACACGCACAGGCGGCGCAACAGCCGGCGAGCCGGGCTCGGGAGGTCGTTCATTCGGGCGAGGCAGGGCGTGGGCAGGCGCGATACTGCGCAGGCGCCAGCACTTAGGCAAGTGGCGGATGCTTCGGCAGACCCCACACGCAAAATTCAGATCAGGCCCGTAAACCTCAATTCAAGCACCCCGAAATAATCGCAAGCGAGCCATCCGCAACTCTTTGCCAAACAGCTGTCCACTCGCCCAAGAACCGGCACTTGGTCAATCTGAGGTTCCCCCGTTATGGGCGATCAAAGGCGCACCCGCCTCAACCCAACTTTCCACTTCGCGCAACGATGCGAAAATCCGAGAGAGGCTAAGTGAAATCATCGGATTAATCCCAGAGGGCAGCAGCACACGCGAATCGGTGCGCAAAGCAATGCAGCGCTTGCCAAGCGCAAAGCAAAATCCGATCTCAAAGCAAACGCCCTCATCTATTACCCGCCCATCGAGGACGGCAAATATCAAATCCGCGCCTTCCATTGCGCTAACATCCATCTTATGAACTTGGCGAGCCTTCTGATCAAACTCGCTTCCCACAAGGCCACTACCAGGAAGCAAGTGCCCGTCTCGCTGGGGCAGAAAGACATCGAAACGCCGCTCTAGCAAAGCGCAAAGATCCGCGTTGAAACCCCTCTCAAGATCATTGAATAGTGGCGCGGCCAAGTATAGCTTACGAGACGTTACCACCAGTCACCCCAAAACGATTAGCCACATCACGCAGATCAACCGGCCTGAAATCTTCGAGATGAATTATCTTCGACACCTCGTGAACGACCTCCCGGATGGACAGCTCAGCAGTATCCACGACGAAAACTTCGACACCCTCACCGCTATCACAAGACCATAACGAGCTGAATCGCTCCTGCAATGAGCGAAGATACTCTACCGAGCCTTGCTTATGTCTTGATTTCGACCTCAAGTCCAAAATTTCAGGGCTGCCAACCAAAAGAACCACGGCACCTCTTACCGGCCCCCCGTGACCAGCGAAAAGCGCCAGCAACTCTTGAACCCTTTTTGAGCGGGACCCTGTATCCGCAAAAGCAAGCGGATCAATTAGCGACCTGTCGCAAGCACAAAGCTGGTGCTCGAGCCGACTCAGCAACAGATTCTTGTTCTTGAACTGCCTATCAATCCACGCATCAACCGAAGCCCGCTCACACTCAGTCAACGAGTCTGCTGCTTTCAAGACCAATTCTGGCTTCGGCTCCAGCCACTCAGAAAACACTCTCAAACATTTGAGGTGGGAAAGGACGGTCGTTTTTCCTACACCGACGGGACCGGACAGATAAAAAACGAAGTTCTTGGGAACACCGGCATCGTCTGCCAGGATGGCGAAGTCCTCATCGCTCATAGATAGGATTCGCGCCAAGGCACAAATCTCGGTGTCACACAAACTCAAAGTAACTACATTGAAAGTACGGAAGCGCGCATCTCGTTGAAGCAGCACCTCTCGCGTCAACTCAGCGGCCGGCTTCTCAGAATACGCCACGTAGTAGTGAACATGCCCAGGATTCGCCCGCGCACACTGCCTGAGGAGATTGCGCAACGTAGGATCGTTTAACGAGATTCCGATGAGCAATCCCGTGTTTCTGAAAAAGTGCGACAACAGGGTTGAGTAAACCCCATGCTGCGCATCAATCAACTGATCCTCAAAAGACTCCTCAGAAAAAGTTAGCCAAGCGCTCCCGGCTCGCTTGTGTTCGCGCGGCAAGAAGCCATTTGGATGATAGATGACTCCGGAATCTAGCGAAAATTGAACAGTGGGCTCCCAAACGGTTTCATATGCCTGTTGAGCTACGCCCCCAGAGACACGCAACTCGTCGAGCATCTCCTCAACCGAATCATCGAAATTATAGTTTACTGTGAGCGGAGCCTTCGCGATCAATTCAACAAACTGACGAAGATAAGGATGGGAGCTGACCTGGGCGACTCCCTGATAGAGGCAATCACGCACCACCGAAAGCCAGCGAAGCCGAACTTGCCTCTTTCTGATACTGAATGGCTCAGAGGACTCATCGGGCGAATGCCTGAGGCTTTGTCGAAAATGCTCGAAGAGCACTTCGGCGCTCGAAGTTTTTGATCCCGCAGGAAAAGCGAGATGGGATGCATTGACTTCAGGATGGCTTCTTAGTCGCTCTATAAGCTCTCCCCAATCAGGAAATCCCAAGGGTTTTGAAGACCCTGCACCGAGAACCGGCATAAGTTTCCTGCGCGCCAACTGCGAGCGCATGTGATACACCGCTCGCGCGTATCGGCGAAGCACGCTGATTTCTACTGATCCCATTTGCGCAGATAACTCGCTTAGTTCTGAAGCGACCTTACGTAGCTCACCGCTTGCGCAACCACTCCTCGATCGCTCCCGGCACCTCGCGCTGGGCGCGGCCGGAGACGTAGATGCCGATGTGGCCGCCGCGGAAGCTGAGCTCGGTGTAGTCGCGGGTGCCGGCGGCAGCCTTGAGCGCGCGCGAGGCGTCCGGTGGCACGAGGTGGTCCTGCTCGGCGTAGATGTTCAGCACCGGGCAGCGCACGTTGCGCAGGTCGACGCGCTGATCGCCGATGAAGACATCGCCGCGCATCAGCTTGTTGCCCTGGTAGAAGTCCTTGATGAACTGGCGGAAGGCCTCGCCCACCTGGTCCGGCGAGTCGAAGATCCAGCGCTCCATGCGCACGAAGTTCTCGACCTCGACCGGATCGTCCATCTGCTCGACGAAGCCGACGTACTTCTGCAAGAAGAGGCGGTAGGGCTTGAGCGTGAGGTAGCAGAGGTTCATCAGGTCGGCCGGCACGTTGCCGAGCGTGTCGACGAACAGGTCGACATCCATGCTGCGCGTCCAGCTGCTCAGCATGTTGTCCGGGGTGTGGAAATCCACCGGCGTCACCATGGTGATCAGGTTGCGCACGCGCTCCGGATGCAGGCTGGTGTAGCACAGCGAGAACGCGCCGCCCTGGCAGACGCCGAGCAGGATGATCGAGGCCAGCTGATGACGCCGGCAGACCTCGAGCACGCAGGCATGCAGGTAGCCGTTGATGTAGTCGTCCAGCGTCTCGTAGCGGTGGCTGCGGTCCGGGTAGCCCCAGTCGATGATGTAGACGTCCTCGCCGCGGGCCAGCAGCTGGCGCACCAGCGAGCGGTCGTGCTGCAGGTCGACCATGTAGGGCCGGTTGACGAGGGCGTAGCAGATCAGGATCGGCACGCGTGCAGTCGGCTCGCGTTCGCCGCGATAGCGGTACAGGCGGACGCGGCCGTCCTGCCAGACCAGCTCCTTCCGCGTCGCGCCGTAATCGACGTCGCCGGCGCGCTGCAGGCTGTCGATGCCCTCGCGCAGCTTGCGCTGGGCGTCGAGCAGGTCCTGCATCAGCTTGGCGGGGGTGAAGCCCAGCGGGCCGGTCATCGAAGCAAAGTTCATGGGCTGCATGGATCAGCGTCCCTTGCGTGCGCGGGCGGGGGCCTTGGGGGTGACCGCTGCCAGCGGTGGCAGCGTCTTCTTGCGGCTGGCGCTGGCTTTCACCGCCTGCTTGGCAGCTTTCGCGGTCGGCTTCGCGGCCTTGGCGCGCGGCTTGGGTTTGGCACTGGCAGGCTCGGCCTGGAGTTTCGACTCGGTCCCGGCGCTGGACGTCTTGGCGCGGAGCTCGGGTTCTGCGGGGCGCGCGGCCGACTCGGGCCTGCGCCGCGTCTCACTCGAGGCGCCCTGCGCCGCCAGTTCCAGCTCAGCGATGCGCTGTTTCAGCGCGCGTACTTCGCGGCTCAGCTCGTGGGTGCGCTTGTGGTTGGAATCGAGCTCGGTGCGCGAAGGCAGGCCCAAGGCCTTCAGCTGCTCCTCGACGATCGCCATGCCGCACTGGCGGACGCGCATCTGCGCGTTGACCAGCTCGCCGTAGACGTGGCGATACTCGGGGCCGAGCGCGATCTGGGCGAAGGCTTCCTCGCTGGCGTCGATCCACAGATCGAACAGCGCGCGCGCCGACTCGAGCTGCTTGCCGGGTTCGCTGTGGGCGCGCAGCTTCGCCTCGAAACGGGCCATGCCTTCGCGCTGCACCTTCTGCATGAGGGTGTTGTAGCGCTCCATCACCGCCTGCAGGTCGATCTGCGCCTGCGCGAAGGCCTGCCAGCGCTGCTGGTGCTCGCGCATCAGGCCCAGAGGTGCCGCCCCCAGCGCACCGCGCATCTCGGCGGCGAAGCCCGGGGAGCCACCGCCAGCCATCGGCGCGAGGAAGCTCGGGACCATCAGCGCGGGCGGAATCGCCGGCGCGTCGCCGAAGGTCTTGCGCCAGAGCTTCATCAGGCTGTCGACGTCGAAGTTCGGCGTCTCCAACGCCGGCAGCAGGGCCTGCTGCAGCTGGCCGTACATCTGCTGGGCCTGGGCGAACAGGTCGGCGCCTGGCATGGGCTGCGGCTGCGCGCCGAACATCTGCTGGAAGGCGGCGAAGGGCGACGGCGGCGGCGCCGGCTGCGGCCTCGCCATCGAGCTCCAGAAGCCCATCACCTGCTCGGCCATGCGGGCAGGATCGAAGGCGGAAAAATCAGGCGTGTTGGCGCTCATCGCAAGCCTCGTGGCGCAAGGGAAATCGCGGTTCGCAGAGCCCGCGGGACACACGCGGCGGGCCCTGCGTCAATGCGGCCGGATGCTAGCACAGGGGTTTTGCGGGGCAGGCGCGCGGAGGCCCGGAGAATCAACCCGCTGGCAGCGCGAGATGCTCAGCCCGCAGCGCTGCCACGCCCGCGCCCTCGATGCCGCGAGGCTTGGCCGCCACGCGAACGCGCTCACTGCGCGGCCCACGGCCGGCCTCAAGGTCCGCCCAAGCCTGATCCAGCGCGCGATAGGCATACGGCATCAGCGGCAGGTAGCGCGCGGCCAGCAGCGGCGCCCCCAGGAAACCGTCGAAGTGCTGCACGTGCGACAGCTGCCAGTAGCGCAGCGCGCGTCCTGCCTGCTCCGCCTGGGCCACATAGGCCGCGCTGCTGAAGGCCTCGGGGATCAGGCCATCGTCGAGACCGTGCAGCACGGTCAGCGGCAGGCCTGCGCGCGGCGGGCCTGCCTGGGTCTGCGCGACCGCCGCGCGCAGGCTTCGTGCGTCTGCGCTGTCGCCGTCCCAGAGATCGGCGAGGCAGCGCAGGCCGGCCAGCGCCGGCGGCACGTCCGCCTCCGTGGGCGAGAGCAGCTGCGCGCCGGCGGTCGGCGGAATGCCCGAGCCATCGCTCCAGATCAGCGCCCGCTCGGCCACCGTGGTGGCACGCGGCTGGCCCTGCGCATCGACGGCGGCGACGCGGAATCCGCAGGGCATGTCGGTCGGCCCGCGGCGCAGGTAGGCCGAGGCATAGGTCGCGCCGACCGCGCGCCACAGCTCGAAGCTGACGCTGAGCGCACCGGCGGCGATCGCCTGGTCGGTCCAGCCGCCCTCGTGGAGGCGCTGCCGCGCTTCCGCGACCTGGGAGTCGATGGAACGAGCCGCCAGCAGGCCTGCCGCGTACGCCAACTCGCAGGCCTGACGCCACTGTGCGGGCGCCCCCTGCGGCGTGCGCGCGAAGGGCGTGGCATCGAAGCGCGCATCCAGCAGCGCGCAGGGCATCAGCAGGCCGGCTTCCGTGCCATAGTCGAAGGCGGGTCGGCCGTGGTTCGCGACATGCACGTTCGGCGCGATCGCCACCGCGGCGTCCAGCCAATCGTCCGCATCCGCGGCGGCCCGCAGCACGGCGGCACCGCCATTGGACACGCCCACCGCGATCACCCGCGTGTTCTCGAAGGTGAAGGGCGCCTGCGCCGGCAGCGCGCGGCTCAACTGGTGCAGGCCGAACTCGGCGGCCTGACGCAAATGCTGGCCCCAGTCGGCCTCGGGATGGTCACCGCTGTGCGCATGCTTGACCGCGAACAGGGGCTCACCGCTGGCGGCCAGCGCGAACTCCGGCTCGCCCTCGGCGAGTCCAGACAACCCAGCGCCCTGCCCGCTCGCCAGATCGAAGAAGCCCGAACCCGCACCCTTGTCGGTGTAGGCCACCGCACAGCCGCGCGGCAGGCCCCAGCCACCGGCCAGCGAGATCGCGCCGTAGATGCCGCGCGAGCCCGAGGACGCCGTGACCACAAGGCAGCGCGCACCCGCGTCGAAGGCATCGGGCAGCTGCAGCATCACCCGATGCGGATGGCGCGCTTCGGGCAACCAGGCGAGCGCATGGAACTCGCGGCCCGGCACGGCCGGCAGCGCGCCGTAGACTTCAGCGAACCCACCGCCCGGGGTCAGATCGGCAATGCCTCGCCAGTTGGCCCAGAGCGCGCGACGGCGCAGTTCCGCCGCGGTCGGCGCATTGGCATCGGCGAGTGCCGGCGGAGTCGCCTGCTGCAGGCCGGACAGGCCAAGACCTGCGCTCAGCAGATCATCGGGCGCACGATGCACGGTCTCGCGGACGTCGGACAGACGCATGGGCAGGGCCTCGTTCGTTGCGGGAACGGCAGCGCAGGCAGCGAGCGCGAGGCAGGCGAGGACGACAGTCAGGCGGATCATGCTCATGCCCGGATGCTCGGCGCGCACCGCGCCGCGGGCCATCGTACTTTGGTACAGCGCATCGTGACCCCTCTCGCGAGTTTCCGTCCCAGAGTGCGTCCGCTCCGCCGTCTTGCCTCCGGCGCGCAGCCTGCGCCGTCTCGTCGCGACGCCTCCCCGGTCGATGGCGCGCCGCTTCGCTCCCGAATCCCGATTCCCGGCTTCAACATGACTTGCGCCCCTCGCCGTCCATGCCGACCGGAGTCCACACTCCACGAACGCCCTCACCCAAGGCCCCGCCATGCGCCCCAGCCTGCTCCGCGCCGCCCTCGCCCTGCTGTTCACCGCCACCTGCGCGCAGGCGGCGATCCCGCCCGCGCCCGAGCGCGATGAGGGCGAAGGCCCATACGACCAGCTGATCCTGCGCGGGGTCACGGTCATCAACGGCACCGGCAGTCCGGCCTTCGGCCCGGCCGATGTCGTCATCGAGAACAACCGCATCGCCGAGGTGCGCATCGTCGGCAGCGCGGATGCACCGATCAACGCCGAGCGCCGGCCCGCGCTGAAGCCCGGCGGCCGCGAGTTGGACCTCAGCGGCCACTACGTGATGCCCGGCATCGTCGACATGCACGGCCACATCGGCGGCGACGAGCAGGGCGTCACCGCCGAGTACGTGTACAAGCTGTGGCTGGCGCATGGCATCACCAGCGTGCGCGATCCCGGCTGCGGCAACGGCATCGACTGGTGCGTGTCGGAACAGAAGCGCTCCGAGGCCAACACGATCACCGCGCCGCGGATCTTTCCCTACGCCTTCTTCGGCCAGGGCCGCATCGGCCCGATGCTGACGCCCGAACACGCCCGCGAATGGGTGCGCGACATGAAGCGTCGCGGCGCCCTGGGCATGAAGTGCTTCGGCTATCGGCCGGACATTCTCGAAGCGGCGTTTGATGAGCTGAAGAAGCAGGGCATGGGCTCGGCCTGCCACCACGCCCAGCTCGACGTGAAACGGGTCAACGTGCTGACCACCGCGCGCTGGGGCCTGACCACAATGGAGCACTGGTACGGCCTGCCCGAGGCCCTGTTCGACGGCCAGACCGTGCAGGACTACCCGCCCGGCTACAACTACATGAACGAGCAGCACCGCTTCGAGCAGGCCGGCCGGCTGTGGGCGCAGGCGGCCGAGAAGGGCAGCGAGAAGTACGAAGCGGTGATGGGCGAGCTGCTCGAACTCGACTTCACCATCGACCCGACCTTCACCATCTACCAGGCCACCCGCGACCTGATGCGCGCGCGCATGGCCGAGTGGCATGAGGACTACACCCTGCCCGCGCTGTGGGACTTCTTCCGACCCAGCCGCACCAGCCACGGCAGCTTCTTCTTCGACTGGGGCAGCGAGCAGGAGATCGCCTGGCGCGACAACTACCTGCGCTGGATGGCCTTCATCAACGACTTCAAGAATCGCGGCGGCCGCGTCACCGTCGGCAGCGACTCGGGCTACATCTACAAGCTCTACGGCTTCGGCACCATCGAGGAGCTGGAGCTGCTGCGCGAAGCCGGCTTCCATCCGCTGGAAGTGCTGACCGCGGCCACGCTCAACGGCGCCGAAGCGCTGAAGGCGGATGAGCGCATCGGCAGCATCGAGCCCGGCAAGCTCGCCGACATCGTCGTGCTCAGCGAGAACCCGCTGGCCAACCTCAAGGTGCTCTACGGCACCGGCCACATCCGCATCAACGCCGAGGGCGAGCCCGAGCGCGTCGGCGGCGTGCGCTACACGATCAAGGACGGCATCGTCTTCGATGCCGCCGAGCTGCTGGGCGAAGTGCGCGCGCTGGTGGCGGCGGACAAGCAGGCCAAGGGCATCGAAAGGCTGAAGCAGCCGGGGCTGTAGTTGCCGAAGCCGCGGTATCGGCGTTGCGTGTCGTGTGCCGTTTGCCGGGGTGCGGGGTTCGGGGTTCGGGGTTCATGAGAATCCGGCGACGCGAATTCCTTCGCGAAGCCGCTGCGTCTCATAGGGTGGGCCCTGGCCCACCATGGACGTTGATCTCGCCTCTGTACGTTTCGCGGACGCTCGTCAGCGCTACGCACTCGACGCCGATTGAAGGGCGCGACCGGGGCAAGCGTCAGGCTCATCGTGGGCCAGGGCCCACCCTATTCAAGCCACCACCCTATTCAAGCCGCGGGCGGCACGGTGACGGCGAAGCTCTCGCGGCCGCGCACGGCTTCAAGCCAGGCCGACAGGCCCGGCGCCTGCGCGCGCCAGTCGATCTGCGGCAGGCGGAAGTCGAGATAGGCCAGCGCCGCTGCCGCCGCGATTGCGCCGAGATCGAAGCGTGCGCCGAGCGGATCGGCTTCCTTCTCAAGCTCGACCACCCCGCGCAGGATCGCGCTGCGCCAGCGCATCAGCCACTCGGGCGAGCGCTGCGACTCGATGCGGCGGCCCTCCATCACGCTCGACACCGCGGCGTCGGTGATGCCATCGGCCAGCGCTTCCCGCCGCAGAACCTGCCAGCGCTCCGGCCCGGCCTCTGGAATCAGGCGCGGGCCACACAGACTGTCGAGATAGGCGCAGAGCAGCGGGCTGTCGAACAGGGTGAAACCCGGCTCCACGATCAGTGCCGGCACTTTGGCCAGCGGGTTGGCCGCCAGCAGCTCGGGCGGATCCAGCAGCGGGTTGGCGATGACCACTTCGACGCGATCGGTGAGGCCTTTTTCGATCACCAGCATGCGCACCTTGCGGGCGTAGGGCGAGGTCGCGGAGTAGATCAGCTGCATGGACAGTCCTCACAAGGTCGACGGAATCGCGGTGGCCGGCTGGCCGTGTGCCTAGCGCGCGCGGCGAGTGTCGGCGACGGCAGCAGACGCTGGCAAATCCACTCGCGTGGTGACGCCGCGATCGGTCGATTGCGTTGTTGTGACCTCGTAGAAGCTGGCGCGAGACGCGTAAGGCGTGCATACGCCCCCTCTCCCAACCTGCCTTCGCTTCGCTCGGGCTGCGGAGAGTGGCGGCCGCCACCGGCAGCCGACACGCTCCTGCACTTCCCACGAGGGGAGAAAGGCTTGCATCCGAGCGGGCAGAGCCCGTGAGGACATCTGGCGACGCGCGCAATCAGGGAATGCTGCTGCAGCGCGGGATGCATACGTATGCGGTAGCGTCTCGACTTCCCCGCCACCGGCCTCGGGGGCACACTCGCGCGAACGTGCGCGCCAGACGCACCCACGATCAGTGAAGGGGCGGGAACATGCAGGACCAGCGGATCCGTGAAGTGGTGATCGTCGGCGGCGGCACTGCCGGCTGGATGGCGGCGGCAGCGCTGGCCAAGGTGCTTGGCCCCCGCTACAGCCTCCGACTGGTGGAGTCCGACGACATCGGCACCGTCGGCGTTGGCGAGGCCACCATCCCCATGATCAAGCTGTTCAACGCCGCACTCGACCTCGACGAAGCCGACTTCATCCGCCGCACCCAGGGCTCGTTCAAGCTCGGCATCGAGTTCGTCAACTGGGGCCAGCTCGGCGACAGCTACATCCACGGCTTCGGCAAGATCGGCCAGGACCTCGGCATCGTGCCCTTCTACCACTATTGGCTGAAGCTGCATCAGCAGGGCCGCGCCGGCCATCTCGACGACTATTCGATCAATACCGCGGCAGCGCGCGCCAACAAGTTCATGCCGGCGCGCAGCGATCGCCCGAACTCGCCGCTGGCCGACATCGCCTACGCCTACCACTTCGACGCCGGCCTGTACGCGCGCTACCTGCGCGAGTACGCGGAAGCCCGCGGCGTACGCCGCACCGAGGGCAAGGTGGCCTCGGTCCAGCAGCATCCCGAGAGCGGCTTCATCGAGTCGGTCACGATGGAGTCCGGCGAGTGCATTCCCGGCCAGCTGTTCGTCGACTGCTCGGGTTTCCGCGGCATTCTGATCCAGCAGGCGCTGAAGACCGGATACATCGACTGGAGCCACTGGCTGCCCTGCAACCGCGCCGTCGCCGTGCCCTGCGAGACACGCCACGCGATCACCCCCTACACCCGCTCGACCGCGCGCACCGCCGGCTGGCAGTGGCGCATTCCGCTGCAGCACCGCGTCGGCAACGGCCATGTGTTCTCCTCGGACTTCATCAGCGAGGACGAGGCCACCTCGATGCTGATGGCGAACCTCGAAGGCAAGCCGCTGGCGGAGCCGCGCGTGCTGAAGTTCGTCACCGGCAAGCGCCGCAAGTTCTGGAACAAGAACGTGGTCGCGGTCGGCCTGGCCAGCGGCTTCATGGAGCCGCTGGAGTCGACCAGCATCCATCTGATCCAGTCGGCGATCGCCCGGCTCACCGCCTTCTTCCCCCACGCCGGTTTCGATCAGACCGACATCGACGAGTTCAACACCCACTCGCACTGGGAGTTCGACAAGATCCGCGACTTCCTGATCCTGCACTACCACGCCACCGAGCGCAGCGACACGCCGTTCTGGAACTACGTGCGGACCATGGACATCCCGTCCGAGCTGCGCACCAAGATGGACCTGTTCCGCAGCAATGGCCGCGTCTTCCGCGACGGCCACGAGCTGTTCGCGGAGCCCAGCTGGGTGCAGGTGATGCACGGCCAGCGCATGCAGCCGCGCGGCTACCACGCCCTGGTCGATGCGCAGGAGGATGCCGCCGTGCAGAAGCACGTCGAGACCGTGCGCGACGTGATCGCTGCCTGCGTGCAGGCCATGCCGACCCACGAGCAGTTCATCGACCGGCACTGCGCGGCAAGGCCGAAGGCGGCGTAGTTCATAGGGTGGGCCCTGGCCCACCATAGGCTCGACCCTCGCCCCAGTCATAGAGCGGGCCCTAGCCCACCACAAGCTCGACCCTGGACCCAGTCACCGGGTATGCCCTGCCCCAAAGGGGGACGCCACGCTTGCGCGGGCGATTCAAGCTCATGGTGGGCCAGGGCCCACCCTATTCGAGCCTGGAATTGGCGCGATCTCCCGGCGAGCCCTCTAGGCTCGATCTCTGCGCCCTCTACCAAGACCTTCCCGCAGCGCACGCATCGGTCTGGCTCGCGCGCAGTCGCTGCCGGCATGAGCGACGACGTGCCCGAATCATCGGCATCTCCCGGCGCCACAAAAGCCGAAGCCCACGTCGCGGGGAGTCGACGTGGGCTTCGGGTGCCACGGGGGACTTGGGGGGCTTCAGCCTGTCAGAACTTGTAGCTCACACCCAGCAGGGCGTTGCGACCGTACTCGACGTACTCGCGCGGACGCTCTTCGCTGCCAAAGTTGGTGCGGAAGGGCTTGTCACGCAGGTTGTTGACCTGGAAGAAGAAGCCAAGATCCTTGAGCGGGCCGTCCATGAAGGTGTAGTTCACCTGCAGGTCGACGATCGCCTCGCGGTTGACCAGCACACGCTCGCGGTCGAGGAACACGTTCTGGATCTCGCCGACGAACTCCGAGCGATGACGGCGCGAGGCGCGGATGCCCCAGCCGAAACGCTCCCAGTACAGGGTCACGTTCGAGGTGTACTTCGAGAAGCCGGGCAGCGGCTCGCTGGACTCTGGGCCATTGGGCTTGATGCTGGTCCGCGTGTCGGTGTAATGCCCCTGCAGGCCGAAGCCTTCCAGCGGCTCCCAGAACAGGTCGAAGGGCACCGATACCGCCAGTTCGATACCAGCGATCAGGCCGCCCTCCCCGTTGGCCGGGCTGCTGATCGTGCCGATGTTGGTCGACGGAACCTGCGCGCCGGACGGCACCGGCAACCCGGTGAAGTCGAACGCCTGCACCTGGTTGTAGACGTAGGACTTCAGATCCTTGAAGAACCACGCCGCCGACACATAACCCTTGTTGCCGAAGTAGCGCTCGTAGGACACATCCAGCGCATTCGCGATCCAAGGACGCAGCTTCGGGTTGCCGCCACCGGCCTCCCAGCGCTGGGTCGCCTGGTTGATGCCGAAGCCGAAGCCGGCCGACATGTCATCGATGCGCGGACGCGCCAGCTGACGGGCCAGACCCAAACGGATCTTCTGCTCCTCGGTGATATCGAAGATCAAGTTGCCGCTCGGCAGGATCTCGGTGTAGCTGTCGCCGTCACTGACCGGGTCGCCCGCGGCGTTGTCCGCGAACGTGCGCAGGCCAAAGCCCTCCTGATCCGCGCGCTGCACCTGTACACCGAAGTTTCCACGCACCGGCACGCTGCCCCAGGCGCTGTCGAGGTTGGCCTGCGCGTAAAGCGTCGTGATGTCCTCTTCCACGCCGAAGTTCTTGCGCGCGAAACCATTCTGGGCGAAGCGGCTGAAGCGGTTGTAGGGCACGCCGTTGGGATCGAAGCTTGGCAGGTTCGGCAGACCGAAGAAGCCGAAGCCGGGCGAGGCACCGCTCGGATAGGGCAGGGTCGCGCGATCACCGCAGGCCTGGATGCAGAGCGCGTCTTCCGAGGCGAAGCGATCCTTGTCGCGACTGGTGTGGTTCAGGCCGTACTTGATGCTGCTGATCGCGCCGTCGTTGAACAGCTGTTCGAGTTCGACGCGGGCCTGGTTGATGGTGTCCTCGACCGCATAGGGTTTGTCGAAGCCGTCGCCGCCCCAGCCGCCTGGATCCCACAGCCGCAGCTGCGATGCATCGGCGAAGTCGTAGCCGAAGTCCATGTCGTACCAACCGCCGGGATTCAGGGCCACGCCGAGCGTGGTGCCCGCGAAGCCCGGGGCAAAGCCGGCATTGCTCTCGAAATTGCGGCCGTCGCGATCGGCGCGCGAGGTGCTGAGGTCGGTCGTCAGACGCCAGTTGTCGTTGACTCGGTACTCGTGGTTCCAGCCCACCGACAGCAGCGTGTCCTCGCTCGCGTACTGGTCGGTGCGCAGCACAGGACGCGCGTTGCGGTAAGTCGAGCTGGTGCCATTACGGCTCACCAGATCGGCGAGATAGCAGTTCTCGGTGCAGTTGCCGAGGCCGATCTCCAGGCCGCGCTGGATGGTGTCGGAGTCGAAGGTGGAGTAGTAAACGTCTAGCGCACCGCGGTGGCTGTCGTTGGGCTGGTACTCCATCGCCGCGGTGATGCCCTTGCGGACGAGATCGGTGGTGCGGCCCTGGATGGTGACACCGCCGAGCTGGCCGTTGGGCTCATAGCCCCAGGCGCGCCAGCTGTTCGACTGCTGCGGCGAGTTGAGATACGCATAGCCCAAAGCGAAGCCCAGCGTCTTGGCCTGGTTCTGGTCGATGTAGGCGAAACTCGCGCGCTCCCCGTACAGCTTCGAGTCCTCGAGCTTGTACTGGTCGCGGCGGTAGTTGCCCGCGATCACGCGATCATCGAAGTCCAGCGGACGCACGGTCTGCAGGTCGATGGTGGCGGACAGGCCCTGGCCGATCAGGCTCGCCGTCGGGGTCTTGTAGACCACCACCTGGCGCATGGTTTCCGAGGCGTACTGGTCGAACTCGACGCCGCGGTTGGTGCCCATGCTGGCCTGCTCGCGGCCATTCAGGGTTGCGGTGGCGAAGTCGCCAGACAGACCGCGGACGTTGATCTCGGTGGAGCGGCCGCGGTCACGCTGCGAGGTCACGCCCGGCAGGCGGGCCAGCGCGTCGGCGATCGAGACATCGGGCAGCTTGCCGATGTCCTCGGCGGAGATGGCCTCGACGATGGAGTCGGCGATCTGCTTGGTCTCGATCGCGCTCTCGATGCCCGCGCGGATACCGACCACTTCGATGGCGTCAAGCTTCTCGGCGTCTTCCTTATCCGCCGCCTCTTCGTCTTCGGCCTGTTGCTGGGCAGCCATGCCAGCATCGGCCCAGGCGGCCTGGGCCATCATCGCGACGGCCGACGCCAGCGCCATGCTCAGCACGTTGCGCTTCAAGTTCAACATTGTCCCCTCCACTCGATCTGGGTCTTCGATTGAGAGCCTGGCTACGCGGTCTGTGCCGCGCGCCGGGTCTGTTTTCTGCCTGCGGGCGACGCTCTGCATCGCCCTCGCCGCGGAACGTTCCCCCGTCCCTTTCAGCGCGGGGCGATGGTAGCCCCGGCCCTTTGGCACATGCCCCAGGCTGCATACGTATTCATGCAGTGACGCCCGCTCGGCGGCGTTCGCTGCGATTCGATGACCCTGAACATGACGCCGGAGGCTGGTTCGCGCGACGCGCGCCCACCACGCCCCGCACGCCGCACTGCAGCAGAACATCCCCTGCGATGCGGAAGGGATTCCGACCACACACCCCCGCTCTTCGCTGCGATCGCACAACCGATCCGGGAGTCCTCCGATGCCTTTGCCCAGCCCTCCAACCTGCTCTGTCACGCACGTCTGCGACCGCGGCCGAGGTATCCGATCCGCGCGTTCGACCCATCGGCGTTCTGCCCTTAGGGCGGCATTCGCCGGTCTTCTTGCAGCGTCGACTGCGCAGGCCGCGTCGCCGCGCGACTGGCGCGACGAGATCCTCTACTTCGCCCTCATCGACCGCTTCGATGACGGCGCGCCGGACAACAACGACCAAGGCGCGGGTGAATACAACCCGGCCGACTCGCGTCGCTACAGCGGCGGCGATCTCGCCGGCCTCAGCCGTCGTCTCGACTACATCCGCGGCCTTGGCGCCACCGCGCTCTGGATCACCCCGCCGGTACGCCACCAGTGGTGGGACGAGGCGGTGGGCTACGGCGGCTACCACGGCTACTGGGCGCAGCACTTCATGGAGGTCGACCCGCACTTCGGCACGCTCGACGACTACCGCGCTCTGGCCAAGGGGCTGCATGGGCGTGACATGCGGCTGGTGCAGGACATCGTGGTCAACCACGTCGGCAACTATTTCCGCTACCCGCCGGGCAAGGCCGCACCCGAGGTCGACGCGGACTGGCGCGCGAATGCAGGCGCGGCACCGACCGCACGGCCGACGCAGTGGCCCTTCGACCAGAACGATGCGCGCGAGGTGCAGCAGCGCGGACTCGACATCTACCACTGGACCCCGCCGATCCAGGACTACAGCGACCCGGTGCAGCTGCTCGAGTGGCAGATGGCCGACCTCGATGATCTGAACACGGAGAACCCGCTGGTGCGGCGTGCGCTTCGCCAGTCCTATGGCCACTGGATCCGCGAGGTCGGCGTCGATGGCTTCCGCGTCGATACGGCTTTCTACGTGCCCCCGGCCTACTTCCGCGATTTCCTGTTCGCCGAAGACCCCGCCGCGCCCGGCGTGATCGAGGTCGCGCGGCGCGTCGGCAAGCCGGAGTTCCTGCTGTTCGGCGAGGGCTTCGGTATCGATCGCGCCTTCGAGGACACGCAGGCACGGCGCATCGAAAGCTATGTGCGCGATGCGGCCGGCCCGCTGCTGCCGGCGATGATCAACTTCCCGCTTTACGGCACCAGCCTCGATGTGTTCGCGCGCGGGCGGCCGCCGGCCGAGCTCAAACACCGCATCGAGAGCGTGCTGGCCGTGCACGCCGACCCGCACCGCATGCCGAGCTTCGTCGACAACCACGACGTCGACCGCTTCCTCGCCGGCGGCAGCGAGGCCGGACTCAAGCAGGCCCTGCTCGCGCTGATGACCCTGCCCGGCATCCCGGTCATCTACTACGGCACCGAACAGGGCTTCACCCGCATGCGCGGCGCGATGTTCGCGACAGGCTGGGGCAGCGACGGCCGCGACCACTTCGACACCGCGCATCCGCTGTACCGCTACCTGCAGCGCGCCACCGCGCTGCGCCACGGCGAGCACGCCCTGCGCCGCGGCCGGCCGCGCGTGCTGGCAGCAGAAGCCGCCGCGCCGGGCGTGATCGTCTGGCTGATGGAGTCCGACCAGGGTTCGGCTCTGGTCGCGCTGAACACGGCAGATGCGCCCAGCGTGTTCGGCGCGATCGAGACCGGGCTCCCACCGGGCACGCGCCTGCAGCCGCTGTTCGCGATCGAGGGCGAAGCGCCCGCGCTGGCGGTGGATGCGCAGGGGCGCGTGGATCTCACCCTGCCCGCGCGCGAGGGCCAGGTGTGGCGGGTGCTGCCCACGCCTCCTGCCGCATCGACAGAAGCCACCGTACCGCAGCGGCCGCAGCTCGATGCGCTGGGTGATGCGGCGGTGTCCGAGCGGCTGTCGATCGCCGGTCGCGCTCAGGCCAACAGCGCGCTGCAACTGGTGCTGGACGGTGAAGTCGAGCGCGCCACGCACGTAGAGGCCGACGCGGACGGGTGCTTCGCCATCAACCTCGACGTGCGCGGCCTTGCCGATCCCAGCCTGAGCCATCGCCTGCAGCTCATCGACACCGCGAGCGGGCTCGCCTCCGACAGCGCGCACTTCCGCGTGCAGCCGCGTTGGACCGCGCTCGCAGAAACCGAGGACCCGGTCGGCGATGACCGTGGCCCGGAAGGCCGCTATCGCTATCCCGCCGAGGCCGGCTGGGGCGAGCGCGGCCTGCTCGACCTCACCGGCGCGCGCGCCGAGGCCAGTGGCGGCAGCCTGCGCCTGCAGGTGCGGCTGCGCGCGCTGAGTCGCGACTGGAACCCGGCCAATGGCTTCGACCGTATGGCGCTGACGCTGCACATCACCCTGCCCGGGGCCACCGACGGCGCGCGCGCCCTGCCCCTGCTGAATGCCACGATGCCCGAGGGCCTGCGCTGGCAGCGGCGCCTGCGCCTGCACGGCTGGTCGAACGCGCTGTTTTCGCACGAGGGCGCCGATGCGAAGCGCGAGGGCACCGCCATCGGCGCGGCCGCGCTTGCGGTCGACCCTGCGAGCAGCACGCTGACCATCACCCTGCCCGCTCGCCTGCTGGGCGAGCCGGAATCCCTGCGTGGCGCAGTGCTGCATTTGAGCACCTGGGACTACGACGGCGGCTATCGCGCACTGACACCCGAGGGCGGTCCAATGCGCTTCGGCGGCGGCGACGGTGCGCGCGAGCCGCTGTGGATGGACTCAATGCTGCTGCGGCTGGAGTGAGCGCTGCCGTCGCAGCCTCCGCACCCATCCCCTCAATCAAGGCATTCGGGCGAGCGGGCCTGCGGCAACGGCGGTGTCGAGTGCGCCCGAGGCGGAAGGAACCGCGAACGGGATGGCATCCAATGGGGCAAGCGTGCAGCTGTTGGTGGGCCAGGGCCCACCCTAGGGACGTCGGCGCTCGAAGGGCCAGCGGCCGCGCCAGTACTGCAGCAGCAGGAAGCCGAACAGCATGCCACCCAGGTGCGCGAAGTGGGCGATGCCGGTGCGCGTGCCGGTGATTCCGAGCACCAGCTCGACCACGCCATAGACCACGACAAGGGTGCGCGCCTTCATCGGGATCGGTGGGATCAGCAGCATCACCTGCCGGTTCGGAAAGGCCATACCGAAGGCCAGCAGCACGCCGAACACGCCGCCTGAGGCGCCGACCGTGGGATAGGGCTCGCCCGACTGCGCCGCGAGCGTGGCGACGCCGAGCTGGATCAGCCCTGCACCCACGATGCAGGTCAGCACGTACAGCAAAAAGCGTCGCGGCCCCAGCACGCGCTCGACGTCGCCACCGAACATCCACAGCGCAAGCAGGTTGAAAATCAGGTGCGCTTCGCCGCCGTGCATGAAGCCGTAGGTGAACAGCTGCCAGGGCAGGAAGCCGACGCTGATCATCTGCCCCTGATACACGCCCAGTGCATAGTCACCGGCAGGCCAGAGCATGAAGGGCAGCATCGCGACTTCGCCCAGCATCAGCTGCAGCACATAGACCAGGCCACAGGCCAGGAGCAGCGCTTTGGTGACGGGAGGAACAGGTGGCATCAGGGCTCCGGCGGGCGGATCAGCAGGCCGGCAGTGTAGCGGCCGCTGCGCGCCGCTCGTCCGCTCCTGCAAGGCAGCGTGCCTGTGCGAGCGCTGCAAGCACCGTCGCGAAGTGGATATCGACGATGTCCTCGACGTCGTTCGCATAACCGCCGGCCATGCTGATCGACAGCGGCAGGCCGAGCCGGCGGCAGGTGTCGAGCACGCACTGGTCGCGTTCGCGCAGGCCCGCCTTGCTGAGCTTCAGAAAGCCGAGACGATCGCCCTCGAAAGGGTCGGCGCCAGCGAGATAGATGAGCGCGTCCGGGCGTGCGGCGGCGATGGCGCGCGGCAGGTGGTGGTCGAGCAGATCGAGGTAGGCCTCGTCATCGGTGCCGTCCGGCAAGGCGACATCGAGATCCGAGGGCGGCTTGACCGCGGGGTAATTGCGCGCGGCATGCATCGAGAAGGTGTAGATCGTCGGGTCGTTCGCGCACAGCGCCGCGGTGCCATCGCCCTGGTGCACATCGAGGTCGACCACCAAGAGGCGATCCGCCAGCCCCGCCGCCTGCACGTGGCGGGCGGCGACCACCGAGTCGTTGAACACGCAATAGCCGCCACCGCGATCGAAGGCCGCATGGTGGGTGCCGCCGGCGAGGTTCACCGCGACGCCATCGCCGCGCAGGGCCGCGGTGAGCGCGCCGATGGTGCCGCCCGAGGAGCGCCGCGAGCGCTCGACCATCGCCGGCGACCACGGAAAGCCGATGCGCCGCAGTTCGGCGTCGCTGGCGCGGCCCTCATGCATGCGCGCGATGTAGTCGTGGCAGTGCACACGCTGCAGGTCTTCGATCGAGGCCGGCAGGGGCTCGACCAGCTCGATGCCCTCGACGCCGCGCACGCGCTCGTACAGCCGACGGTACTTGTCCATGGGAAAGCGGTGCTCGGGCGGCAGCGGCAGCACGAAGTGATGGCAGTAGTAGGCGCGCATCGGTGATTGCAAAGAATGACCGGCAGTCGTGGGCCGCCATGGAAAAACGACAGCCGTGGGCAGCGTGTGATTCACGACGCACACATCCAACGTCATAGGGTGGGCCCTGGCCCACCATGGGCTCAACCTACGCCGCGGCCCGACGTCGTCGACCACGCCCTGCTGCAGACCCACATGCCCACGCGGCACCGCTTCCCCATCCTCGGCGTGCCTCATGCGCTGCGCGTTCATAAGCCGCGTTCCACATCGACCCACGGAGCGGGATTCGAAGCGCGAAGGGGGTGCCGGCGGGCGCCTCGCGCCAGGATGCCCTCGGTATTTGCTAGACGAAGACCGCGGCGAGTGTCGGGCTCGGCGGAATCGGGTGGACGAGGACCGGGGCCAGCGTCGGGCTCATGGTGGGCCAGGGCCCGCCCTATGCCTGGCTCAGCGCTCGGGGTTGATCAGAGCCCACCCTATGCTTCGTTGGGGCCTTCATCGCCGCCGCGGCGCTCGCCCGGCGCCGCCTCGCGTCGCACCGCGGTCGGCACGTGCAGGCCCGACTTCAGTGCCAGCTCGGCCATGCGCTGCGCGTCGGCCAGGATGCCGTGCAGGATGCGCAGCTCGCGCTCGTCGAGCGCGGCGCGCAGGAACACCCGACGCAGGCGCTGCATCACCACGTCGGGCGAACGGCCCTTGTGGAAGTCGATGTCGTGCAGGGTCTGGTCGAGGTGGACGAAAAAGCGCTCCACCTGGGCCTGGGTGGCCAGCGCGTCACCGCGCTCCAGCGTGGCCGCAAGCGCGGGGGGCGCCGCGGCTTGCGTCGCGGAGGTCGCGCCCGGCTGTACCGGAAACAGATGGTTCATGCGCAACTCGTAGCAGAGCACCTGGACGGCCTGGGCCAGGTTCAGCGAGCTGTACTCGGGGTTGGCCGGGATGCGCACCGCGGCGTGGCAGTGCTGCAGTTCCTCGTTGGTGAGGCAGGCGCGCTCGCAGCCGAACAGCAGGGCCACGCGGCCGCTGCGGGCGCTCTCCAGCACCACCTGGGCGGCCTCGCGCGGCGCGTGCTCGGGCAGGGGCACGCCGCGCCGCCGTGCGGTCGAGCCCATCACCATCCGGCAGTCGGCGATGGCGTCTTCCAGACGCTCGAACACCTGCGCGCGTTCAAGCACATCGTCCGCGCCGGCCGCGAGCGCATTCGCCTGGATGTCCGGGTAGCGGTCCGGCTGCACCAGGCGCAGGTCGGACAGGCCCATGGTTTTCATGGCGCGGGCCGCGGAGCCGATGTTGCCGGGGTGCTGGGGGCGGACCAGGACGATGGCGATGGCGTCGAGCATGAGGTTCCTTGGAATGGGATGGGGAACACGGCTGGCAACGGGCGATTCAGCCGGCGGGCGGGACGGCGCAGGGGCTTTGCAGTACACTCCCCCGCCCTTCAGGGACGGCCAGCCTGGTCGCGCCCGTTCTTTTCCCAGCGAGAGTTGCGTATGCAGAAGTCCGCGATCAACGTCGTGGTCAAGGCGGCACGTCGTGCCGGCGACCTGATCCTTCGCCATGTCGGCCGCGTCGAGACCCTGAGCGTCTTCGAGAAATCGAAGCAGGATTATGCCAGCGAGGTCGATGCCCAGGCCGAAGCCGAGATCATCCGCGAACTCAAGCGCGCCTTCCCGGACCACGCCTTCCTGGCGGAAGAATCGGGCCAGACCGGAAAATCCCGCTACACCTGGGTGATTGATCCGCTGGACGGCACCAGCAACTTCCTGCACGGCATTCCGCACTTCTGCGTGTCGATCGCGCTGCTGGACAACCAGGAGCCGGTATTGGGCGTGATCTACGACCCGCTGCGCAACGAGATCTACAGCGCGGTGAAAGGCTCGGGCGCGGTGCTCAACGACAAGCGCATCCGCGTGGCCCAGCGCAATGATCTCTCCGGCGCGATGCTGATCACCGGCTTTGCCCCGCGCCAGCGCTCGAAGATCGGCGCCCAGCTCGAGGCGGTGCGCGAACTGATGCGCGACGCCGAGGACGTGCGCCGCACCGGCTCGGCCGCGCTGGACTTGGCCTATGTCGCCGCCGGCCGCGCCGACGCCTACTTCGAAGCCGGTGTGATGCCCTGGGACATCGCCGCTGGCGTGCTGCTGGTGCGCGAGGCCGGCGGCCGCGTCTGCGATTTCCGCGGCGGCAGCGACTACTTCAAGTACGGCCAGATCGTGGCCGGCAACCTCAAGGTCAGCGAGCTGGTGCAGAAGTCGCTGGTCAATTCGGGGTATGCGGCGGCGTTTGATTGATCGCGGGGGGTCGCGGCTTTGCCGCGACGGGATTGGGGATTCGGGATTCGGGATTCGGGATTCGGGATTCGGGATTCGGGATTCGGGATTCGTTGGGGATCGACACCTCGACGCCAGCTCTTGCGCACACCCGACAAGGCGCGGCCTTCGCATCCCGTCAGTAGCGCCGGCTCTTGCGAATCCCCAATCCCGAATCCCGAATCCCCACAAACAACAAGGGCGCCCAACAGGGCGCCCTTCTTGTTTGAAGCGAGCCACCAGCGCGCTCAGGGCCGGCGATTGAGCTCCGCATCGTCCTTGGCCTTCGGCATCAGGTCTTCCTTGGTCACGCCCAGCGTCAGCAGCAGGGGGCTGGCGAAGAAGATGGTGGAGGCCGTGCCGACCACGATGCCGACGATCAGGGCGAGGGCGAAGCCTTCAAGCGTCGGGCCGCCCCAGATATAGAGCGCGATACAGGTCAGCAGGGTGGTCAACGAAGTCATGATCGTGCGCGACAGGGTGCTGTTGATCGAACGGTTGATCACATCCTCCGGCGTGTCCTTGCGGGTCGCGCGGAACAGCTCGCGGACGCGATCGAAGACGACGATCTTGTCGTTCACCGAGTAGCCATCGACGGCCAGGATCGCCGCCAGCACGGTCAGGTCGAAGTCGTAGCCCATGATCGCGAAGAAGCCCAGGGTCACGATCACGTCGTGGGCTTCGCCCACCACCGTGGCGACCGCGAACTTCCATTCGAAGCGCATCGCGATGTAGATCATGATGCCGGCCAGGACCACGAGCACCGCGATGATGCCGTTGTAGGCCAGCTCGGCGCCGACCTGCGGGCCGACGAACTCGCTGCGCTTGATCTCCACCTTGGCGCCATCCGACGACAAGGCCTCGAGCACGCGAGCGGCGGTGGCCGCATTGCCGTCGGCGATGCTGGAGTCGGAGGCAGCAGCCTGTTCGTCCTCGGCCACGGCCTTGGGTGACAGCCGCACCGAGAAGCTGGTACCGGAGAAGCGCTGCACCAGCGCCCCCTCGAAGCCCGCGGCCTCCAGCCGCTGGTTCACCGTGCTCTGCTCGGTGGCCTCGGCGAACTCGACTTCCACCAGGGTGCCTCCGGTGAAATCCAGCGCGAAGTTCAGGCCGCGGGTGGCGAGCGCCACGATCGAGATGAGGATCAACGCCACCGAGATCGCGATGGTGACGCGGCGGATCCGCATGAAGTTGACATTGCTGTTCGGGTTGAAGAATTCCATTGCTCGGCTCCGTCGGATGCGTCAGACCGAAACCGAGCGGACTTTCCGCCCGTGGCCGTAGAACAGGGTGGCGACCGCGCGGCTCACGGTCACCGAAGTGAACATCGAGGTCAGCACGCCGAAGAACAGCACCACCGCAAAGCCGCGCACCGGGCCCGAACCAAAGGAGAACAGGGCGATGGCGGCGATGAGCTTGGTGATGTTGGAATCGAGGATGACCGTCCAGGCCCGCTCGTAGCCGGCCAGGATCGAGTTGACCGGCGTGTTGCCGGCGCGCAGCTCCTCGCGGATGCGTTCGGCGATGAGCACGTTGCCGTCGATCGCCATGCCCAGCGTCAGCACGATGCCCGCGATGCCCGGCATGGTCAGGGTGGCGCCCACCACGCTCAGCACCGCCGCCAGCAGCAGCAGGTTTATCAGCAGTGCAAACACCGAGATCAGGCCGAAGCCCTTGTAGTAGACGATCATCAGCGCGCAGACCATCAGGAAGCCGAGCACGACCGCCTCGGCACCCGCGCGGATGTTTTCCGCACCCAGCGAGGGGCCGACCACGCGCTCTTCGACGATGTCGACCGGCGCGGCCAGCGAGCCCGCACGCAGCAGCAGAGCGAGCTGGGCGGCTTCTTCTGGGCTGTTGAGGCCGGTGGTCTGGAACTGGTTGGAGAACACGCCCTGGATGTTGGCAAGCGAGATGACCTCTTCGGTCTCGCGGACCGTGCGCACTTCCTCGCCGTTGACCGTGCGGGTCTCAGGCCGGCGCTCGATGAAGACCACGCCCATGCCGCGGCCGACGTTCTCGCGGGTGAACTCCAGCATGCGCTGTCCCCCGACCGCGTTCAGCGTGACCGACACCGCCGGCGTGCCGCTCTGCGGGTCCATCTGCGAAGCGGCGTGGACCAGCTGGTCGCCCGAGGCGATCACGCGCTTGTTCAGCAGCACCGGCATCGGCCGGCCGTCCGGGCCGAGCTCGCGGGTGTAGTACAGCTTGGCCTCGGGCGGGATGCGGCCGTTGTCGCGCGCCTCGATGGGGTTGCCATCGACCTGGGCCCGGTACTCCAGGGTGGCCGTGGAGCCGAGGATGCGCTTGGCCTGGGCGGTGTCCTGCACGCCCGGCAGCTGCACCACGATGCGGTTGGCGCCCTGGCGGGTGATCACCGGCTCGGACACGCCCAGCTCGTTGATGCGATTGCGCAGGGTGCCGACGTTCTGTTCCACCGCGTCGGCGATGATCTGGGTCAGCACCTCCTCACGCAGGCGGCCGACCAGCTGGTTCGGCTCGCTGCCCTCGCTCAGCAGCAGATCGGTGATGCGCGCGGCGATGGCCGCGGACGCCGCCTCGCGGTCCTCGGCCCGCCGCAGGTTCACAACGATGCCGTTGGGCGTGCGGTCGACGCGGGTGTACTGCAGCTTGGCGTCGCGCAGCAGCAGACGGATGTCGTCGGCGAACCCGTCCTCGCGCTTCTGCACCGCGGCGTTCTGGTCCACCTCCATCAGGAAGTGGACACCGCCCTGCAGGTCGAGGCCCAAGGTCATGGCGCGGGCACGCAGCGCCTGCAGCCAGCCCGGCACCGTCGGCGCGAGGTTCAGAGCCACCGTATAGCCGTCACCCAACTCACTGCGGACCACATCGGCGGCGATCAGCTGCTCCTCGGGTGAAGGCAGGCGCACCAGCACGCTGGCCGGCGTGGCGCCCTGCCCCTCGCGCTGCTCGAAAGCCTTGGGTGCGAGCTGGCGGGCTTCCAGCACGCCGCGCACGCGCTCGACCAGCGCGGCATCGACAGTGGCGCCGCGGTTGGCGCTGATCTGGATGGCCGCATCCTGCGGATAGATGTTGGGCAGCGAGTAGAAGACAGCGAACAGCAGTACGAGCACGACCAGCGCGTACTTCCAGCGGGGAAAATCAAGCATGGGGGTTCACCCGGGAGGGCCGCGGGCTGCGCGGCCGTGAGGATTGGGCGGCAGCGCGGCCGGGGCTTACGCGGACTTCAGCGTGCCCTTGGGCAGCACCGCGGTGACGGCCTGCTTCTGCACCTTCACGCAGACGCCGTTGGCGATTTCGACGGTGATGAAGCTGTCGCTGACATCGTCGATGCGACCGGCCAGGCCACCCGAAGTGATGACCTCGTCGCCCTTGCCGAGCGCGGACACCATGTTGCGGTGTTCCTTGGCACGCTTCATCTGCGGGCGGATCACCAGGAAGAAGAACACGGCGAAAAAGATCGCCAGCATGATCAGCGGCGACCAGGGCGAGGGCTGCGGGCCGGCGGCCTGGGCAAAGGCGGGAGAGATCAGGAAGTCCATGGGGCAATAAGCTCCGTCAAGGGTTGGGGGCTGCCGCAGCCGTCCTGGCCGCCGCAAAGCCGCGGATTATGCCATGCGCCCCCGGATGCCCAGGATTCACTCCGGGGCGGGGGTCTGGCGCAGGCGATAGAACTCGGCCCGGAAGTCCTCGAACCGCCCCGCGTCTATGGCGGCGCGGATGTCGCGCATCAAGGCCTGGTAATGGAAAAGGTTGTGCTGGGTTGCCAGCATCGCGCCGAGGATTTCATTGCAGCGCTCGAGATGCCGCAGATAGGCGCGCGAGAACCCTCGCACGCAGGCATAGCAGCCGCAGCCCTCCTCGATCGGGCGGGTGTCCTTCTCGTACTTGGCGTTGCGGATACGGATCGCGCCGTGCTTGGTGAAGTAGTGGCCGTTGCGCGCATTGCGGGTGGGCATCACGCAGTCGAACATGTCGATGCCGCGGGCGACCGCCTCGACGATGTCCTCGGGCCGGCCCACGCCCATCAGGTAGCGCGGGCGATCGGCCGGCAGCTGCGGGCAGGTGTGCTCCAGCATGGCGTTGCGCTCGGCCTCGGGTTCGCCGACCGCGAGCCCACCCACCGCATAGCCATCGAAGCCGATGTCGATCAGCCCGCGCGCCGACACGCTGCGCAGATCGTGGTAGACGCCGCCCTGGACGATGCCGAACAGCGCGGCGTCATTGCCCTCGTGCGCACGCTTGGAACGCTCGGCCCAGCGCAGCGAGAGCTGCATCGAGGTCGCCGCCTGCTTCTCGGTGGCGGGATACGGCGTGCACTCGTCGAAGATCATCACCACGTCGGAGTCCAGCACGCGCTGGATCTCCATCGACACTTCAGGGCTCAGGAACACCTTGCTGCCGTCGACCGGCGAGGCGAAGGTCACGCCCTCCTCGGTGATCTTGCGGCGGTGCGCCAGCGAGAACACCTGGAAACCGCCGGAGTCGGTCAGGATCGGCCCATCCCAGCGGGCGAAGCCATGCAGGCCTTCGTGCGCACGGATGACCTCAAGGCCGGGCCGCAGGTAGAGGTGGAAGGTGTTGCCCAGAATGATCTCGGCGCCGAGCGCGCGCAGATCCTCGGGGAACATGGCCTTGACCGTGCCGTAGGTGCCGACCGGCATGAAGGCCGGCGTTTCCACCGTGCCGCGCGGAAACGTGAGCCGCCCACGCCGCGCGGCGCCGTCGGTGGTGAGCAGATCGAAGTGGAGACGGGACATGGGAGAGAGCCGGGATTGGGGATTCGGGATTCGGGATTCGTAAATGCGGGTCGCGGCACGCCGGTGTTCCGTCTCCCAATCGAGAGAGCCAGAACCCAAGCGGTGCCTCAGGGATAGGGCTATTGCTCTGAGCGAATCCCGAATCCCGAATCCCAAATCACGGCTGCTTGAGCTTCTGGCTCAAGCAGCATCGCATCGCCATACGAGAAGAAGCGGTAGCGCTGCTCCACCGCATGGCGGTAGGCGTCAAGGATGCGCTCGCGGCCGCAGAAGGCCGAGACCAGCATCATCAGGGTCGACTGCGGCAGGTGGAAATTGGTGATCAGCGCATCGACCGAGCGGATGCGGTAGCCGGGGAAGATGAAGATCTGGGTGTCGCCGGCGAAGGGCTGCACCTCGCCCTCGCGCATCGCGGTTTCCAGCGCACGCACCACCGTGGTGCCCACCGCGACCACGCGCTTTCCGGCTGTTCGGGTGCGGCGGATCTGTTCGACCAGGTCGGCACCGACGTTCAGCCACTCGCTGTGCATGGTGTGCTCGTGCACGCTGTCGGCGCGCATCGGCTGGAAGGTGCCCGCGCCCACATGCAGGGTGATATGCCCCATCTGGACGCCGCGCGCACGCAGCTGTGCCAGCAAGGGTTCGTCGAAGTGCAGGCCCGCTGTGGGCGCCGCCACCGCGCCCACGTGCTTGGCGAACACGGTCTGGTAGCGCTCGGCGTCATCCTGACCGGGCTCGCGCTGGATATAGGGCGGCAGCGGCAGGCGGCCGGCGCGCAACAACAGTTTCTCCAGCGCCTCGTCGCCGAGCAGGCGCAGCAGGTAGAACTCGCCCTCGCGGCCCAGCACCTCGAACTCGCCGCCAGCATCGAGCGTGATCCGCACGCCCGCCTTCGGCGACTTGCTGACGCCGAGCTGCGCGCGCGCTTCATGGGTTCCGGTGATGCGCTCGATCAGGATTTCGACGCGGCCGCCGCTGTCCTTGTGCCCGAACAGGCGCGCCGGGATCACGCGGGTGTCGTTGAACACCAACAGGTCGCCGGGCTGCAGCAGCTCCGGCAGATCGCGGACGTGCCGATCCGTGTATCCACCGTCGGCCTGCAGATGCAGAAGGCGGCTGGCCGAGCGCTCGGGCAGCGGGGCCTGGGCGATCAGCTCGGGCGGCAGGTCGAAGTCGAAATCGGTTTTCTTCACGGGCTTCTCTTGGGGCGCAGCGCAGCCGCGCATTATCGGGGCGCCGGGCGGGGGCGACAAATCGGTGGCGGCAAGCGCGAAATGCGCCAGAAACCGGACATGTCCTCGGGAGTGCTGCGGCGCGGTGCGGGCTCAAAACAGCACTGACCAATCCAGCGATGCTGAGCGCCCAAAGGGGCGCGCCGACAGATCGAGTCCGCAGAAGATCAGTTCCGGCCCAGCGATTCCGGAACTGTGCCGGGCTCGCGACCAGTGATCACGGCCGGGACGGACTTTCGTCGGTGCTGCCCTGGCCGGGGCCGGCTCAGTCATCGTGATCGCGGCACGACGGTTGCAGCGCCAATGCGCCCCCGCTGCCCGGAGACGTCCATGCGAGTCCTGAACCTGGTCTGGAGTGTGGCCCTGATCGCGCTTGCTGTCGGCCTCGCGGCGGAACCCGCACCGGCGGACCCAGGTGTCGGAGCGAAGAGCTACCTCAGCGGCGTTCGACTCGCTCCTGCCGACCCGAAGCGCGAGAGCTACTACGGTTGGAGCGTTTCCGCCTCCGGCAACCGGGTGCTGGTGGGCATGCCCTATGAGTTCAACGGGGTGACTCTGACGACGGGCGCCGCCTACGTGCAGGGTTTCGATGGCGCGCAGTGGCAGCAGGAGGCCAAGATCACGCCGGCAGACGGAGTGAACTTCGACTACTTCGGCGAGGCGGTCGCGCTGTCGGGCGACATCGCGGCGGTGGGTGCCCCGGATCATCAGTCAGCGCGAGGCGCGGTCTACCTGTTCCAGCGAAACGGAGCCAGCTGGTCGCAATTCGCAAAGCTCCTACCTTCAGACCCACTGCAGAACGCGCGCTTTGGCGCTGCGCTGAGCTTCGATGGAACCACGCTGGCAGCAGCGGCTCCCAACCACAACGGCGGACGGGGCGCGGTGTATCTGTTCACAGCGTCGGGCGGCACCTGGACCCAGAGCGCACGACTGCAGGCCGCAGATGCTGCAGCCAACGACCGCTTCGGCCAGGCAGTGGCCATCGAGGCGGACACCCTGATCATCGGCGCGCCGGGCAAGGCCCAGGAGGTCAGCTCGCAGGGGATTGTCTATGTCTACTCACGCAACGGCGGAAGCTGGTCGCAGCAGGCGCGCCTCGCGCGATCCGGCGCGCAGCCTGGGGAAAGCTTCGGTTCGGCGGTGGCAGTGAGCGGCGATCTGGCCGCCGCGTCGGCGCCCTTTGCGGCCGCGGTGCAGGGCAGCGGGGGCGGCATCATCGAGACCTACCGCCGCGTCGGCCAAACGTGGTCGCCGGTCGGCAGCCTGCGCAGCGCAGCCGGATCCGCGTCAGCGCAATTCGGATTCAGCCTCGCCCTGCGAGGGCCGCGCCTGCTGGCCGGGCTGGCGGGCGACCAGATCGGTGACAACATCCTGCAGGGCAGCTTGGAGAGCTATCTCTTCGAGGAAGGCGCGTGGACGCTCAACCAGAGACTCGTGGCCGTCGACGGTGAGCAGGAAGCGCAGATTGGCTACTCGGTCACACAGGCGACCGACTTCGCGATTGGCGGCGCACCGGGGGCCAGCAGCGGCGCGGCCACTTACGCCGGCACCGTCTACGCTTTCCAGAATAGGGAGACTTCCCTGTCGCTCATCGATCTGCCCGCTCAAGCCGTGCGGATTGGCGAGAGCTACAGCGTGACGACCCGCGTGGCCGCCGGCACGACGCCGGTGCCAGGCGACGTCCTCATCCGCGACGACCAGGGCAACAGCTGCACCGCCACGCTCAGCGCAGGCGCCGGCAGCTGCAGCCTTACCGCGACGGTCGTGGGTCCGCGGCTCCTGCGGGCGCGCTACAACGGCGCGCCGGG
Organism: Aquimonas voraii; assembly: GCF_900101825.1. GTDB lineage: Bacteria > Pseudomonadota > Gammaproteobacteria > Xanthomonadales > Xanthomonadaceae > Aquimonas > Aquimonas voraii. The sequence goes on along the minus strand of NZ_FNAG01000001.1, from coordinate 16,583 downwards.
CTTTGCCGAGAGCTTCGGCAGCGCAATCGTGCAGGTGAAGCCCGACCTGCGGCTGCAGCCGGCCAGCCTGCCCGAGGGCCAGATCGGCGCACCCTACAGTCAACTGTTCGACACCGCCGCCACCGGAGCCACTCTGCCGCTCAGCTACAGCCTGGCGGGCGGCAGCCTGCCGCCGGGGCTCACGCTGGGCGGCAACGGTCTGCTCGCGGGCACGCCCGGCGCGTTTGGCAGCTTCAGTTTCAGCGTGCGAGTCACCGACAGCAGCAGTGCCGCGCTGGGCGGGCCGTTCAGCGAGACCCGCGCCTACAGCCTGCTGATCCAGCCCCCTTTCCGAACCAGCCTCGCGCTCGATCCGGTCGCCAGCCCGCGTGATCGTGGCGCAAGTATCGCGTTCAGCGCCTTGCTGAATGTGATTGAAGACGGCGCCGGCGCGCCCTCGGGGACCTACTCGGTCAGCGCGGTGAACGGCGCAAGCACGCTGTCATGCTCGGCGCCGGTGAGTGTGGAGGGCACACAATCGTGCAGCATCGACTTCGGAGCGATCGCGGCCGTCGGCGACTATGCAATCACCGCCAGCTTCACCTCGACCAATGCCGACTTCGGCAACAGCAGCGACAGTGCGCCGCTGCGCCTGCTTTCGCCCTCCGATCCCTCGCTCAGCGTCAGCGCATTGGATCCGCTTTATCTGCCGGAGGGCAGCCTGCGCTTCCGCATCACCGCACAGAACGCCGGACCGGACATCTCCTACGCGCTACGCCTGCAGGCAGCGGCGCCTGTGGGACTCCAGAACCTCGCCTGGACCTGCAGCGGTGCTGCCTGCCCTGCGGCCAGCGGCAGCGGCGCGCCCGATCTGCAGATTCCCGCGCTGGCGGCGGGCGGCAGCCTGCAGATCGAGCTGAGCGGCGATGTCAGCGCGGCACCTCCGGCGCAGATCGAAGCCAGCGCCAGCCTGGTGCTGGATCCCGCCGGCTTCAGCCGCGATCTCGTCGACAGCAACAACAGCGCCAGCGCCCGCAGCCTGCCGCTGCGCCTGTTCGCCAATGGCTTCGAGGCTCCGGAAAACTGACGCCGCAGCCAGACACATCCGCGTGGTACTGCCCTCGCGGGTCGTAGGCCCGCGCGGGCACGCGGGGTGGCGACCACGCTCCGCCCAAGGCGGGGGAGGAGTGCCTCATGGGCTTGCGCGACGCGATCAACGCTCCAATGGACCGTCGCAGGCGTCGGCATGGGGTGGAGTTGCGCTGCGTGCCCGCGCCGGCCGGGCCTGCGGCAGGCCGCCACCGCTTCGCAGGCGCTCACGCGTAGGCCGCGGAAGCCCCTGATTCGGCTGAAAATTCTGCCCAGCGACACGGCTCACGCCCCTTTCACCCCGCGTCCACCGGCTTACGCCGCCCTTATGCCGGGTGATACTATCGGCCTAAGTTTTTGTTTTTATTGGGGCTTGACCGCGCAAGACGCGCGTCCGCCCAGCCACCGGGGAGAGCCAGCCAGATGAATACCGCCACGCCGAGCCTGATCGAGCGCCTGAAACCCCTGCGCAGCTACGGCGGCGCGCCGCGCTGCCGCGGTCTCGACGACGCGACGATCGAACGTCTGGGCGCGCAGTTTCCCGAACTCGTTGAAGCCGTGGAGGCCGCCGTCGCCGCTTTCGAGGCCCTGCGCGGCGGTGAGTTCGACGCCCTGCTGCGCGCCGACGAGGCCGAGCAGCTGGCCGCCATCCACGCCGACTACGTCAACTTCTACACCGATGACGCGGTGAACCCTTACGTCGCGCTGGCCGGGCGTGGGCCTTGGGTCGTCACGCTGAAGGGCGCCGTGCTGCACGACTCCGGCGGCTACGGCATGCTCGGTTTCGGCCATACGCCGAAGCCGGTGATCGAGGCCATGGCGCGGCCGCAGGTGATGGCCAACATCATGACCGCCAGCCTGTCGCAGCTGAAGCTCTCGCAGGCTCTGAAGCGTGAAGTCGGCCATCGCCGCGGCGGCTGTCCCTACGACAAGTTCCTGTGCCTGAACTCGGGCTCGGAGTCGGTCTCGCTGGCTGGCCGCATCGCCGACGTCAACACCAAGCTGCACACCGATCCGGGCGGCCGCCACGCCGGCAAGCGGGTCAAGCGCATCGCGGTGAAGGGCGCCTTCCATGGCCGCACCGAACTGCCGATGCTCTATTCCGATTCCACCCGTCCGACCTATGCCAAGCACCTGGCGAGCTGGAAGCACCACGAGCCGCAGCTGATCACCATCACGCCCTATTCGGTCGAAGAGCTGCGCCAGGCCTTTGCCGACGCGGACGCCAACGGCTGGTACATCGAGGCCATGTTCCTCGAGCCGGTGATGGGCGAAGGCGACCCCGGTCGCCAGGTCACGCCTGAGTTCTACGCCGCCGCGCGCGAACTCACCAAGGCCCACGGCACCCTGCTGCTGGTCGACTCGATCCAGGCGGGCCTGCGTGCGCATGGCGTGCTGTCCATCGTCGACTACCCAGGCTTCGAGGCCTACGAGGCGCCGGACATGGAGACCTATTCCAAGGCGCTCAACGCCGGCCAGTACCCGCTGAGCGTGCTGGCAGTGAACGAACGCGCCGCCGGCCTGTACCGCAAGGGTGTCTACGGCAACACCATGACCACCAATCCGCGGGCGATGGACGTCGCCTGCGCGACGCTGGAAATGCTCACCCCCGAGGTGCGCGCCAACATCGTCGCCAAGGGCCGCGAGTTCGTGGAGAAGCTGGAGAAGCTGCGCGCCGAACTCGGCGGTCTGATCACCAAGGTGCAGGGCACTGGCCTGCTGTTCTCCTGCGAGCTGTCCGATGAGTTCAAGTGCTATGGCGCCGGCAGCACCGAGGAATACATGCGCCAGCACGGCCTGGGCGTGATCCACGGCGGCGTCAATTCGCTGCGCTTCACCCCGCACTTCAACGTCACCAGCGCGGAAGTCGATCTGGTCGTGGCCGGCGTGCGCCGCGCCCTGCTGGAAGGCCCGCGCAAGGCCTCCGCGGCAGCGGCCTGAGACGTCCGCGACGCTTCGGAATCGACACGCATGAACGCGGAAGCCCACCGCAAGGTGGGCTTTCGCGTTTGTAGCTCTGGAACCGCCGCTGGCCCTCGACACCGGCATGCAAGGAGCGACCGGGTCATCCGCTTCAAGTGCCAGCCAAGAGGCTCCAGGTGACAGATTCTGACCGGGAAAGGGCCGAGCTCAGGGTGGGTCAGGGCCCGCCATATTCGAAGCGGCTCGGGGCCAGCGCTGTCGCGCGACCCTTTCTCCAATCCCGAATCCCGAATCCCGAATCCCCAATCCCGGCTTAGCGCTACAAGCCCTCCGCCTTCGTGGCGTCCCACAGCGCCTCCTGCTCAGCCAAGCCGAGCGCCTCCAGCGGGGTGCCGCGCGCTGCGGCCAGCGCCTCCATGCGACGGAAGCGGCGCTCGTACTTGAGGTTCGCGCGACGCAGGGCGCTGCCAGCGTCGACCTTGGCCTTGCGGGCGAGATTGAGTGCGACGAACAGCACGTCGCCGATCTCGTCCTCCAACGCCTCGTGGCCGCGGCCTTTGGCGAGCTCGGCACGCACCTCTTCCAACTCTTCCTGCAGCTTGGCGATCACCGGTTCGGCATCGGGCCAGTCGAAGCCGACCGAGGCGCCCTTCTTCTGCAGCTTGAGCGCGCGCGCCCACTCCGGCAGACCGCGGGTGACGCCCGCCAAGGCACTGGTGTCGGTCTCTCCGCGCGCCGCGCGCTCGGCGCGCTTCTGCGCCTCCCATTGCGCCAGCGCGGCATCAGCCTCATCCGCGCTCGCATCGCCGAAGACGTGCGGATGGCGGCGGATCAGCTTGTCGCAGATGGCTTCGGCGACATCGGCGAAAGCGAAACGCCCCTCCTCTTCAGCCATGCGCGCGTGGAACACCACCTGCAGCAGCAGGTCGCCCAGCTCGTCGCGCAGTTCGTCGAAGTCGCCACGGTCGATGGCATCGGCCACTTCGTAGGCTTCTTCGATGGTGCAGGGTGCGATCGTGCGGAAATTCTGCTTCAGGTCCCAGGGGCAGCCGCCGTCCGGGTTGCGCAGCTGGGCCATGATCGCGCGCAGGCGCTCGACAGGGTCGGCGTGGGTGGGAATGGACGCAGGCATCGGTTCAGACCTCGAAGAGGGGATGGAGTCGCGGACACGCGTCGCCGCAGCGCGCGACGCCAGCCGTTCGGGGCGCGGGCGCCAGGATGAGGGAGCGGGCCAGCGCGGCGGACGCTGCTAGCAGGCGCCTGCCGGCAGGCGCTCTGTCGGCGGCGGCAGATGCCTCGACAAGGCCTCGGTCACAGCCACTCATACCAGCGCAGCTCAAGGTCGCCGAGCGCGATGAAGTCGGGATTGATCAGCCCCTCGCGCTGGTTGTAGCGCAGCGGCTGGCCGTCGAGGCCCAGCACCGCGCCACCGGCCTCTTCGAGCACGCACTGGCCTGCAGCGGTGTCCCATTCGCCGGTCGGGCCAAAACGTGGATAGAGATCGACCTGCCCCTCGGCGAGACGGCAGAACTTCAGCGAACTGCCCAGCGGCACCTGCAGGGGCTGCTGCAGATGCTGGATCATCACCGCACTCCTCGGGTCGAGATGCGAGCGCGACACCGCCACCCGCAGCGGCCGCGGCGCGGGCCGCTGCACGCTCAGCTGGATGTCCTCGCCCGCGGCAGAGCGCAACCAGCTGCCCTGCCCGGCCTGTGCCCAGTAGAGCGCCTCCAGCACCGGCGCGTAGACGACACCGAACACCGTGCGCCCCTCTTCGATCAGCGCGATATTGACGGTGAATTCGCCATTGCGCTTGACGAACTCGCGGGTGCCGTCGAGCGGATCGACCAGCCAGTAGCGCTGCCAGCTGCGGCGCTCCGTCAGGTCTTCAGGCGCGGACTCCTCGCTCAGTAGCGGAACGTTCGCGGCCAACGCGGCGAGACCATCGCGAATCAGCGCATGCGCGGCCAGGTCGGCCTCGGTCAGCGGGCTGCGGTCGGCCTTGGCCTCGACCTCGAAATCGCGGGCATAGACCTCGAGGATCGCCTCACCGGCGCGCCGCGCAATGTCCAGCACGGCCTCGCGGGCGGTGGTATCCAGCGCGAAAGCCAGAGCGCTCATGGGGCACCCCGCCGCTGCAGGTATTCGCGGACGATGAACATCGAGGCCAGCGAGCGGCCTTCCGAGCAGTCCTCACGCAGCATCAGTTCGTGCAGGCGCGACAGCGGCCAGGGGATCACCTCCAGCGGCTCGGGCTCGTCGCCTTCCAACTGCTCGGGGTAGAGGTCTTCGGCCAGGACCAGCGTCGTTGCATGGGTGAAGTAGGTCGGTGCCAGAGTGAGCTCGCGCAGCACGGTCAGCCGGCGCGCGCCGAAGCCGGCTTCTTCCTTGAGCTCGCGATTGGCCGCGGTCTCCGCATCCTCGCCCGGATCGATGCGCCCCTTGACCAGGCCCAGTTCATAGCGGTGCGGGCCGGCGGCGTACTCGCGCACCAGCAGCAGGGTCTCGGCGTCCTGCATGGCAGCGACGATGACCGCGCCGCGGCCGCGCGGCTTGGTGCGTTCGAAACGCCGGCGCGCGCCGTTGCTGAATTCGAGCTCCAACTGCTCGACCTGGAAACGCCCGCCGTAGTCGAGCTCGTCGATCGAGTGGATGGTCGGCAGCTGCGGCGGCGGCTTGATCGCGTTCACGCGCCCGCTCCTCGCCAGTCGCGGAAGGCCGCGAGCGCCTCGGCGTGCAGCTCGGCATTGCCCGCCAGCACCGTCGTGGTGGCCAGCGAGAGCTCGCCGCCGTCGAGGTCGCTGAACACGCCGCCAGCCTCGCGCACGATCACTGCGAGCGCGGCGATGTCGAGGATGTTCACGTCGGACTCGATCACCAGATCGATGCCGCCGCGAGCCAGCAGGTGGTAGTGGTAGAAGTCGCCATAGCCACGGGTGCGGCTGGCGCGGCGCACCAGCCCGGCCAGCGCGTTCCAGCCGGGCGCCGCAGCCAGCGTCTTGAGGTTGCCGGTCGACAGCGCGCTGCGCTCCAGCGGCTGCGCGGGCGCGAGCCGGATCGGCGCGCCGTCCAGGAAGGCGCCGCCGCCGCGGCGCGCCCAGGCCAGCTCGTTGAACGCCGGCGCCGAGGACACGCCGAGCACCAGCTCGCCGCGGAACATCAGGGCGATCTGGGTGCTGAACATCGGATAGCCGCGCACGAAGCTCTTGGTGCCGTCGATCGGGTCCACCAGCCACAGCCAGTCGCCGCTGCCGGTGGTGCCCTCTTCCTCACCGTAGATCGCGTGCTCGGGAAAGGCCGCCGTCAGCACGCGGCGGATCACCTGCTCGCTTTCAACATCGGCGCGGGTCACCGGCGACTCATCCGCCTTGGTGATGACCTCGAACTGTCCGCGGTAGTAGTGGCGAATGACTTCCGCAGCCTCGGCCGCCGCGCGCTTGGCGACCTCCAGCGCGTGGTCCAGGAACTCGGCTGTCGGCAGTTGCGAATGCATGCGCGGACTCACCCACCGACCCGACTGAGCTGACCGCGGATCTGCAGCCGCGAGCTGCCGTCTTCCTGCGGCTGGCCGATGTACTGCAGGGCGCGCTGCACGGCGGCATCGCCGTCGCGGGCGCGCAGCGTGGCCTCGGCGCTCACACCCTGCAGGCCGGCCGAGAAGGTCCCGCCCTCGATGGCGAGCGGGCCGCCGGAGTCGGTGACCGTGCCGGCAATGGTGCCCACGCCCTGGGTGGCGAAATCCGCGCGAATGTCGCCCAGGCGCGCGTCGGCGCTGCCAGCGACCATCGCGTCCCGCCACAGCGCGCTGCCCTCGACCTTGGCCGGGAAGTACTGGTCGACCACCAGCTCGCGCAGATCGAATTCAACCCGACCCTTGAACACCAGGGCCGGCACATCGAGCACCGCCTGCAGGCGCTGGGCATCGACGCTGGCGCGCATGCCGCGCAGCTGCAGGCTGCCCGGGCCGCTGAGGCTGACAAAGCCCTCGGCCTTCAGCTCAGGGCCGTCGAGCGTGATGTCGGCATCGATGCGCTTGGAGAACAGGGCCCAGGGCGAGAGCTTCCAGCTGAAGGCGCCCAGGGCGCGCTCGCGCACCGTCAGCGCATCGGCGCGGCCATTCCACACGCTGCCCGAGACGCCCTCCATGCGCACGTCGCGCATGCGGTCCTGGACCAGCCCCAGCGCGGTCGAAGCCGGAAGGAAAGCGGCGACCAGCCCCAGGATCAGGACCAGCACCACGCCAACCACAAACAGACGGAACAGCAGCTTCATCGAAGGCCCTCGGAAAAACACGGTGGTTGCAGCGGCGCAGTGGCCCAAATCCGAGCCTGTTTGGCGCGTCCGACCCAGGCGCGCCCCGCAGCGGAGCGCTTTCGCTCCCACGGGGTCGGCCATGACCTACCAGCGCCTCGACCTTGCCAGGACCCGGTGCGCGAACATTGAGGCCTCAACCGGGAGTGCAGCGGGGGCCAGGAAGCGCGACTCATCGCCGCTCCTCCAGCCCGATCCGCGCGTCGACCTGGCCGGAGGCGCCGGTGGTCTGCACATTGAACTCGGACACGCGCAGGCCCTGGCTGCGCGCGAAAGGTTCGAGCCAGGCCAGCAACGCATCGAAGCCGACCTGCTGGAAAACCATGCGGATCTGGCCTTCGGCCACCGGCTCGACGCGCAGCAGGCTGGTGCCGAGGCCCGACTCGCGCGCGCCGGCATCGGCCCGCGCCAGGAGCGAACGTCCGTCCGCCGCCTGCTGGCCCACGCCGGCGGCACGCAGTCGTTGCACCTCGGGGGCTGCGGCCTGCATCCAGCGGTAGCTCGCATCCTGCGCCGCCGCCTGCACGCGCAGAGCCTCGCGCGAACGCTGCAGGGGCAGCCACGCCAGCGCGTAGAGCAGGAGCAGGGCGGCCAGCACGCCGCCGATGGTCAGCACGCGACGGTCGCGATCGGACAAACCCAGCCACCAGCCCTTCATGCGCGGCCTCCACGCAGGCTGATACGCCCTTCGACACCCCCCTGCCCCGGCGTGGCCGAGGTCAGTTCGGCCGCCAGCCCGAGCCCGGACAGCGCTTCCCGCAGGCCGTCCAGCGTCGCCACATCGGGGGCGCGCAGGGTCAGCTCCAGGGCGCCGCTCCGGTAATCGATGGACTCCAGCGTGTAGCGGCTGCTGCCGGCCACGCTGGGCGCCACCCGCGCCAGCAGGGCCAGGGCATCGTCGCCACCGGCGCCGCGCAGCAGTCGCGTGTATTCGATCTCCAACTGGGCCCGCGGATCGACCACCGTGGTGGTGCCGGGCAGGGCCTCGCGCAGCAGGTCGGCCATCTCGACCCGCTGCGATTCGAGGCGTGCGGCGAGCTGCTGGCGCTCAACCAGCGCCTGGGCGAAGGCCAGCAGGACGGCGAAACCGGCCACGGCTGCGGCGCGCTTCAACCACGGCAGTGCATCGCCGCGCAGGCGCGGAGCGAAGGCACCCTGCAGGAGGTTCGGCCCGCCCGGACTCGCCAGCTGGCGAGCCAGGAGGGCGAGACGGGACGACACCGACTGCGCCTGCAGGGCCAGTGCGGCAGTCAGGCCGTCGAGGGGCGCATCGCTGCAACGGAGCAGGGTCCACGCCCGCGGCGCCGCGGCGCCTGCAAACAGTTCGAGAAGTTGGGGCAGCAGCGCCATGCGCTCGGCCAGCACGCCGCCCTCGGCGCCGCGCAGCAGGACCCGCTCGCCGCACAGCAGGATCAGGCCCCGCCCGGTCTCGACCGCGGGCAGCAGGCTGGCCTCGCTGTAGGCGGCCACGGCGGCGAGGCCTTTCGCTTCCAGCGTGGCCAGCGCATCGCGCAGGTACTGCGCATCGACCACGGCGAGCTCGATCGGATCGCCCGATCCGCTGAACGCGAAATGCAGCTGCTCCACCGGCGTGGCCAGCCGCTCCTCGACCGCGAAAGGCAGGGCCTGGCGCAGCAGACCCTCGCTGCGCGCGACCCGCGCGGCGCGGGTCGAGAGCACGGTCTCGGTCGGCAGCAGCAGCACGACCTCACAGCCCGGCGTCGGCCAACCGCGGTGCTCGCCGGCCTCGGGGCGCGCAAGATCCAGCCAGTTCGGCTCGCCCTGCGGATCAAGTTGGAGCAGCACGCGCTGGGGCATGGAACAGGCAGTCGGGGAAGGCAGCCGCGGACTGTAGCAGCCAGAGGCGGGCGGGAAGGTCGGGATTCTAGGGCAAGACGGATCAAGTCCCTGCTGGGCTTGCTCCGTGATCGCGCCGCCAGCGGCCGCGACAACGCTGAATTCTTCAGCGTGGTCCTGGGGCAACACCCCGCCCGTCCGCGCGCGAGTGGCTTGCCGTTGGGGCCTTGCATGCGCTCAGCGCGGCGACCACGCCCTGCGCTGCCGGGGACAGCCGCGCCCCGCCCGGGCTTGCTGCCGCCGCGGCGGCCCGGGTCTTGCAGGCGCGAGTCCAGCCCAGACCAGAGGTCGTCCATGCACACCCTGCGCGTTATCCCGATCGGCAGTTCCCTCGGCGTCGTGCTGCCGCAAAGCGTGCTCAACCAGCTGAAGCTGGGGCGCGGCGACGCTGTCTACCTGCTCGACGGGCCCGAAGGTCTGCGCCTGTCGAATCGCAACCCGGAGCACGCCGAGCAGATCAGGCTGGCCCACGTGCTGATGCACGAGCGCCGCGCCCTGCTGCAGCAACTCGCACTCTGAGCCGCTCGTCGGGCCATCGGAGGAGCATGATGCGATGAGGGACTGGGTGTGGCTGGATCGCAGCGTGGTGCTGACGCTGCAGATGGAGCTGCTGGAGGCCCATGGCGGCGAGCCCGGCCTGCGCGATCCGGATGCTCTCGACACTGCGCTTGGCGCCGCGCATGAGCTGGCCACCCTGGGCGGCGAGTTCGGCCCCGAGGCGGACATCGCCGCGCTGGCGGCGACCTACGGCCACAGCCTGTGCACGGCCAAGCCCTTCCGCGACGGCAATCGGCGCACCGCCCTGATCTGCACCGAGCTGTTCCTGCGCCTCAACGGCTGGCGGCTGGTGGCGAGCGAGGCCGACTGGCTGCTCACCCTTCTGGATCTGTCGATCGGTGCGATGGACACCGAGGCCTTCGCCGAATGGCTGCGCGAGCACCTGGAGCCCGAGCACCGCTGATCCGCCCGAGCGCCCGGGGCGGGCGGATGCGGAAGCGCGGCGCGCTGCTATACTCCGCGCCCGTTCGGCACGCTCTGGAACTCCATGGCCTGCCCTGCGCACCTCAAGCCGAAGTGGCGGAATCGGTAGACGCGGCGGACTCAAAATCCGTTTCTGGCGACAGAGTGAGGGTTCGAGTCCCTCCTTCGGCACCATGGGATGTGAATTGCCCCCCTTCCGCAGACGTGCGAAGGCGTGCGGAAAAGGCCGGAAAGGCCAGTAAAACAAGGGGCTCCCGCCGAAACGGCCGCAGGGGCTCCGGACGCCAACGGAAGGGAGCGCACCGGGGGCATTCCGCGTTGGTTGGGGAAGTTTTCGGGGGCATACTTGGGGCGCCGGCCGCAGCGGCCGAAAAATGCCCCCACGAGGTGCCCCATGCGCCAGCTCTCCGACATGGCCTGCCGAAAGGCAGCACCCGCAGACAAGCCGCGGCGGCTGTTCGACGGTCGCGGCCTGTACCTGGAGGTCTCGCCAGCCGGCGGGAAGCTGTGGCGACTCAAGTACCGGTTCGACGGCAAGGAACGGCGCCTGGCGCTGGGCAAGTACCCCGAAGTGAGCCTGACTGAGGCCCGCAAGCGCCGCGAAGAGGCCCGCGAGCTGGTCGCCAAGGGTATCGACCCGGGCCAAGCCAAGAAGGACGCCAAGGCCCGCAAGCGCGCGGCGGTCGAGAACACGTTCGAGGCCGTAGCAAATGCCTGGCTGGGGCGCCAGAACATCGGCGCAGTCACCCGCGCGAAGATCGAGTGGATTCTCCGCGAGAAGTTGAACCCCTACCTCGGCGCCCGGGCCGTGGGCGAGATCGAACCGCCCGAGCTGCTGGCGGCCCTGCGCCGCTGCGAGGCTGCCGGCATCCTGGAGACGACCCGCAGAGCCCGCAGCGTGGCCGGCAGGGTCTTCCGCTACGCCGTAGCCTGCGGATTCGCCCAGCGCGACCCCTCGCGCGACCTGCAGGGCGCTTTGGCGTCGCGCAGGCCCGTGAGTCACCCCGCGGTGACCGATCCGGAGACCTTGGGCGAGCTGCTGCGCGCCATCGAGGGCTCGCAGGCGTCTTTCATCGTGAAATCGGCCCTGCGGCTTGCCCCCATGGTGTTTGTGCGCCCTGGCGAGCTACGCAGCGCCGCTTGGAGCGAAATCGACCTGGAAAGCGGCACATGGTCGATCCCGGACGCCCGAATGAAGATGCGCAAGCCGCATATCGTGCCCCTGGCGCGTCAGGCGGTGGGGATCCTGCGCGAAGTGCACGCCGCGACCGGCCCGGACGGCTTTGTGTTCCCTGCAAGCCGCGGCAAGGGCCGCCCGATGAGCGAAAACACCCTGGCGGCGGCCCTGGCTGGCATCGGGTGGCGCGATCGGCAGAGCGCCCACGGCTTCCGGGCCACCGCGCGCACCCTGTTGGATGAAGTGCTCGGCTTTCGCATCGATTGGATCGAACACCAGCTCGCGCACGAGGTGAAAGACCCGCTCGGCCGCGCCTACAACCGCACGCAGCACCTGCCTGACCGCCGCCGGATGATGCAGGCGTGGGCGGACTATCTGGAGGCGCTGCGCGGTCGCCAGCGGGGCGCAAGGTGAGTTCAGACGAGGATGTTTCTAGCGTCCTTGGCGGGGGTCTTTCCTGTAGTCGATCGGGCCTTATCGAAGACCTTGAGGCGGTGTACCGGGACGCCCCGACTCTGAAGAGGGCAAGCGAGCTGCCGCGGTCCCAGCGCGAGGAATCTAGGGAGTTCCAAGCCCTTCGGTGCGCGATGGACTACATGCTCTGGCGGCTTCCCGTGCCTGATTGGGCCGCCGAGCTGTTGGTTGACGCCTGGTATGAGTTCGAGATGCTGAGGCACCCGTCCTTTCTCGCCGCCTTGGGCTTACCGGATCGAGACCGGCTTGGCGCGAAGTCAAGAAGCCGGGTCGCGCGCGATGCCGTGATCATGGTGATTTACAGGCACAACGTGCGTGGGATTGCGCTGAAGCCGTTCGCGTTCGAGGAGGCCGCGGAGTTCTACGGGCTTTCGGCGAGCGTCGTCGAGAAGGCGTATTACAGGATGCAGAAGACGGAACAGTTCCAGATGTTCGAGGCCGACGCCAAGGGCGAAAGAAGGCTCGAATACTGTTGCCCTTCGCCTGAGATGATCGAAGAAGAGCGGCGTCGCGGACGCTAGGCCCCGCTTCTCAGAAAGACGGTCGGTTTCTGAGAAGACTTAGGCGACCGTGCGTCCTAGCTTTTCCCTCACGCACGGCAACGCACGCGCCGTGAGCCAAGAGGGAAAGCACCATGGAAGTTGTTCCGTCGCGTCCGCTTCGCATCATCCGCCTGCCCGAGGTCGAAAGCCGGGTGGGCTTCCGCAAGACCGCCATCTATGCCATGGAGCGCGCCGGCAAGTTCCCGCGCCGCGTGCAGCTGGGGCCGAATAGCGCCGGCTGGGTGGAATCCGAGGTCGAGTCCTGGATCGCTGACCGCATCGCCGCCAGCCGCAGCGCGCCGAGGGCCGCGTGATGCGCGCGCAGGCGTTGACGTGCGGGCGCGTGCGGTGCGATGCTCCCGCCGTCGCTGCCAAATCAGCGGCCGGGATTGGCGTCCCGCAACCTACGGCGCATAAGCGCCCCTTGCCTCGCAGCGGCGCTTTTTTCATGCCCGCGCAGCGGCATGGCGCGTGCTCACCTGTTCAATGGTGGGCGGTGCGGGAGGGCCGCAAGGCCCGCCGGTCCGTAGGCCGGTACGCCAATCCCGCACCGTCCGCCACCCCGCGCCTGGCGTCGCGATGGCGGACTCCTGAACCCTACGGAGACCGCACCATGAACACCCGCACCCCGGCCGCAACGGCCGCAAGCACCAACGTCCCCCGCCCGCAGTGGGCCGGCCTGCTGCAGCACGCAGCGATGGCCCTGGAGGGCCGCGCCATCTTCGACAGCGAGAGCCTGGCCGCCGAACTGCGCGCCATCGCCGCCGCCCTGCGCGCGGAGGTGACGGCATGAATACCGACACCATCACGATGACGGTTTCAGACCTGCGCGACCTGGTGGATGCTTTGGAGATGGCCGACTATCGCCTCGCCGAGGCCGAGGCCCTGTTCGGCGCGATGATCGGCGAGACGCAGCGCGAGCAGCGCCTCCGCCCGTTCTACCTCGCGAGCCTCGGCGCGGACACCATGGACCGCGCGCTCGGCGACATTGCCGAACCGTTGAAGAAGCTCCGCGAGATGGCCCGCGCTGCGGGCGTGGTGGTTGGCTCGTGAGCCGCCGCAAGCCGAAGCGAAAAGCCCGCCGCGAGGCCCGCGCCAGCAAGCGCGGATTTGCCGAGCGCACCGTCCGCGAGCTGCCCGCGGTGCGCATCACGCCCGAGGGTCGCGAGTTCGTGCGGCCCGCTGTCGCCGAGGGCGCCCCCTCGGCGGTGAGGGTCCACAACGTCCGCACGATGCCCCGCACGCCGGCCCACGCGCGCGCCGCCCTGGCATCGCATGCCGCGTTCCTGGCGGGCGAGCTGTCCGAGGTGGTGCAGCAGCTGCGCAGGATCGAGGCCGACCCGGATTGCGTGAGCCTGTCCGTGTTCCGGTCCGTCTCCGAGCCGATCCGCCGCGCGGCTCAAGTGGCTGTGCCTGAGCTTGGCGACGATGTGCAGGCCCTGGCGCAGGCCCTGCGCCGATCGAGCCCGCCGCCGGAGGCCGGGTGATGGGCGCGGCTCTGCGGGAGGTTGAAGCAGGGCCGCTGGAACGGGTGCTGTCCCGGCTGAGCGGCGTTCGCCGCTGCGGCCGGGGCTTCATTGCGACCTGTTCTGCGCCTGAGCATAAAGACCGGTCGGCCTCGCTGTCGATCGCCGCCGGCGATGATGGCCGCGTTCTGCTGCATTGCTTCGCAGGTTGCTCAGTAGATGACGTGGTGGCCGGCCTCGGCCTGCAGCGGCGCGACCTGTTCCCGCCAAGCCTGCGCCGCGCCCACACGCCGGAAGAGCGCCGCGCGGCCTGGCGTGCCTCGCGTGAGGCGGCATGGGCTGCGGCCTTGGGCGTGCTGGGGCGCGAGGCCCTGGTGATCGAGATCGCCGCGGGTGTTCTGGCCGCCGGTGAACCGCTGAGCAAGGAAGACCTCGCCCGCCTGCGCGTGGCCTGCGAGCGTGTGGAAAGCGCGCGGGCGGTGCTGACATGACCGGCGCGGCCAGTGTGTTGACGGTGGTGGACATGAAGAGCGCGCGCGACCTGGAGAGGGTGGCGCAAGAGGCCAAGAAGCGCCGCCGAGCGGCCGACCCGCCCGGGGGTGACACCCGAGCCGAGGTGATGGTCCGGAAGGGGCGTGTGGACGAGACTACGACCAACGGTGAGGACGCGCTCCTCGCGAGTGGCGAGCCTTATTACGTGCGCGGCGATGTGCTGGTGCGCCTGACCACCGGCGCCGAGACGAAGGGTGTTCGGCGCCATGGTTCCGTGCCTTCTTTGGTGCAGGCGTCGGGGCCGATGCTGTTGGAGTCTTTCGAGGCTTCGGCTCGATTCGTCGCGGCCTTCAAACTCAAGGACGGCAGAACCGAGATTCGCCCGGTCGGCTGTCCGCCCCAGCTGCCCGCGGTCTACCTTAGCCGCGTAGGGCGTTGGCGGTTCCCGCCTGTTCGCGCGCTCGCGTTTGTGCCGGTGGTGCACCCCGATGGGACGATCGTTCGCGAGGGTTACGACCCTGTCAGCCGCGCAGTGGTGTGCAGCTCGGAGGATTGGGGACCAATCCCCACCAAGCCAACGAGGGCAGAAGCCGAGGCGGCGCTGCTGCCTCTGCGCGCTCTGGTGGGTGGCTTCGCGTTCGTGGATCCCAGCGATGAAGCCGTGGCGATCGCTGGGATGCTGACTGCGGTACTGCGTCCGTCCCTGAGCACCGCTCCCGGCATTGTCGTGACCGCGCCTGTGCGCGGCTCGGGCAAGAGCAAGATGGCCGACACCTTTGCCACGCTTGCGACCGGTAGACCCGCAGCTGCCATGTCCTGGCCCGTGAAGGAGGAGGAGGCGGAAAAGCGGCTTGGCGCTGCACTGCTGGCCGGTGACCCGGTGTTGAACATCGACAACCTAGACTGCCCGCTGCGTTCGTCTGCGCTGAACTCGGCGATGACGCAGCCTGAAGTCTCTATCCGAGTGCTCGGGTCTTCCTTCATGCCACGTGTTCCGGTGGCTGCACTGATCACGTGCACGGGCAACAACGCGCAGATTCAAGGCGACCTGACACGTCGCTTCCTGGTCTGCCACATTGACCCCGGCGTAGAGCGCCCCGAGACGCGGGAGTTCAAGTTCTGCCCGGTGGTGCGTGCACGCCAAGAGAGGGTGTCGCTGGTCCGTGCGCTGCTGACCATTGCGATGTGGGGCCGCACCGTCGAGGCGCAGCGCCCGCCGCTGGGCAGCTTCGAGGAGTGGTCGCGGCGGGTGCGCGACCCGCTGATAGCCTTGGGTCTGGCTGACCCGTGCGCGTGCCTGGACATCCTGCACCGCGAAGACCCCGAGCGCGAAGCCGCGGTCGAGGTGCTGACCGAGTGGCGCCGTGCCTTCGGTGACCGGGCTGTGACCGTCGCGGATGCGATCGTGGAAGCCGGGCGCGATGGCCCACTGCGCGGAGCGCTGGATGCGGTAGCGGGCGGTCCGGGTGGCATCAACCCGCGTCGGCTCGGGCGCTACCTGCTGCGCCAGCGCGATCGCCTGTTCGGCTCGCTGGTGGTGCGGCAGCAGCGCGACCTCGCGGGCAACGTTGCCGCGTGGGCTGTCGAACATCGCCGGGTTACCGGTTTATCGGGTTCTGATTCAGTCATACGTGAAAGGGAATCAGGATATGAAACGCTTAGGGGCTGATACCGAACCCGGTTTGCCGGGTAACCCGGCGACCGGTTCGGCCGATGGCCGGGGGTGGGTCCTCCCCTGCGCGACCCCACGCGGGTGGCATGGCCGCAAAACGCGACTAGGGCTAGGGCTCGGCGACCGGTTATGGCATGGGTGGGGGGTTATGTCCTCGGCGGTCCGGGTCCTCCCGGCAGTGATCGGGATGCGGGTTGCATGGCCGCATTCCCGCGCTAGTCATGGGGTGCGGCATGGGGCTGTGTGCGGTGCGAGGGGGGTTGTATGCCCCTGAGTTCTGGCTTCCTGGCTGGCTTCGACCTGGGCAAGCCGGCGCCGAGTCAAGCCGACTTCGGCCTGCTGGTCGGCCTGTCGCAGCAGCACGTCTCGCGTCTGATCGCTGCTGGTGTGCTGGTCGAGGGCGCATCGCTGCGCGAGTGGGTCCGCGCCTACACGCAGCGTCTCCGCGACACCGCCGCAGACCGCGCGCGCCAATCCTCGCCCGAGCTGCAGCGCGAGCGCCTGGGCCTGTTGCGCGCCCGCGCCGAAGGCCTGCGCATGCGAAACGCCGAGCGCATGGCCGAGCTCGCGCCGGTTGCGGTGATGGATGCGCTACTGGTCAAGACCGGCGCGCGCATCGC